>NZ_JAHUXA010000009.1 GCF_019218745.1 Enterobacter sp. ENT03 | reverse complement strand
ATCCCTTGGTTTGCAAGGGAAGATGAATTCAAGCCTGTAGACGTACAAGGCCGTAGAGTGCAAGGCACGGACTACGAGCAAACCGTTACCGACCTGTACACCGAGTACACTGGAAAGCATAAAATTGCTTACCTTCGTACCCGAGAATCATACCTGGCCCGTTGCCTGTTCAAAGGTGAAGTGGCAACCCCTGCAACCGATGACCTGCTGATCTCTTATGCTGAATTGTTTGGCGTTGTGCCAATGACCGCCAGCGTGAGCACAGCGACAGCGGCACAAGATTTTGATGCCATCTTAGACAAAGTTCAGGCTGCCGCAGGTGGATTGGCTGGTCAGATTGAACGAGTGATCGTATTTGCCAAGCCTACCGCATTCAGCCAGATTCGATTCTCTGACAGCATGGCTAAGGCATTCACCTACGTAGCGCCATACGATGAGCGTAACCTGTTCTACCAGCGTCACGAACTTTTACCTGGTGTTTCAACCTTTAGCCTGCCTGGTGCGCCTATCGACATTGTTAAAGTGACAGATCCGCTGATCCTGGCACAGATGCCGGACGATGCCGACATGGTGGCGGTTCCTGTGTTCAGTAAAGGCACAAATGCTTATCAGAACATCTACGGCGCTGCCTCTGGCAACTTCGCACTGATCGATGCTGCACCTGCTGAATACTATTCTTGGGGCTACCTGAGTGAACGAGGCGATGCGTACCACGTTATGCACGAAAATTCGGCGTTATGTGTGAATCACTGTCTGGGTATGCAGGTGAAGATCACCATCACAGCTTAATGAGCAAAGCGGGAGCCTGGGCCGCTGGAAAATAATCAGGCGTTTTAATGAGGGATGCTTACTAATCCACAGCGCAATTGTGGCTCTGGTGGCATCCCTTTTTTATTTCCATAAAACAAGAGGAAAAACCAAATGGAGATGATTTTAAAATCAAGTCGTGGCTTGCACGTCCGACTGAAAGCAGATGATGCAGAGGGGCTTCTCAAGGTGAGCCAGCTTTGCGAACTATTAGAGATTTCGTATACGGGCGTTAGAGCGCGTATTTTCCGTGGTGAAACCGTCGAAGCGGCAATTCATCACTTCCTTGATCAGAAAGGCGGTGGTGATGCTTGAGATCAACACGTCTAAAATCGTCAACACAGTTACATTTACCGTTGATAAACAAAGCATTGCCGAAGCGAAAGCCGCAGCAAATAACCTCCAAAAACACTTTGAGAAACTCGCTAACCCTAAGATTCGTTTTCAGGCTCAGAAGCAACGTAGACAGAAAGCGCGTGAACAGGTGGCAGATGCTAAAGCGGCGTTGCCTAAAACGTCCAATGACTTAAAGCAGCAACGCCAAGCTGAAAAAGCAGGGAAGGCGCAAGCCATGGAAGCGGCTAAGATAGCCAAAAGGGAGGAAACGGCGACCCTGAAAGGGCGCTCAGCCGTTCTACAAATGAAAGGCATAGCTGGGAAATACGGCATTGATCCGGCGAAGCAATACCAGTTTGCAAAGTTTGCTCACGAGCAGACAGAGCTTTTCCGTAACGGTCAGATCAGTAGCCAGAAGATGAACTATGAACTACGTGAAAGAATCGCCCTCATGCGCCGTGAGGCTGCATTGCAAAACAGGATCACTACCAGTACACAGCAACAGGCCGCAGCACTGAAACATGCCAAACGCACGGATTACGCAGGGGCTGCAAAAGGCATTAAAGAGAAGGGGCTGAACGTGATCGGCGGTGGCGCTGGCTTTATTGCTGGTACAGCGGCTTTAGCTGCCGGGGCTGGCATTTTGTCCCGTATCCGTGAAACTGCTGACGATAATTTGAACCTGATCCGCAAAAGTAAAGCCGTGGCGGTCAACCCAAACGCGATCAAAACCATAGTCACTGCAAACCGTCAACGTGGTATTGATTCAAACTTTGATACCGTCAGCGATAATTTCAAAGATGTGCGTGAGCGCCTGGGCGAGTCCGTTACTAACACCACTTTCGATCAGAAGTCTGGAAAATTCAAAGGCGGGAATGGGGCGATTGATAACATCATGAATTTATTCGGATGGAACAAGCAGCAGATCGCACAATACCAGGATAACCCGTTAGACTTCGTGCAAGCCGTTACCAATGAAGGGCAGCGTAGAGGGATGAGTGATGCGTCCATAGGCCACCTATTGGAAGACCTCGGTAATGACATGTCCTATTTGGTGCCAGTGCTCAAGAATAACGGTGAGGCGTTCAATAGTACCCTCAAAATGTTAGTGAGTACCGGACAGACTCTAAATGATCAGCAAATTCAGGAAACCTATGCCTGGGGCGACCTCAGCACCACGTTGCAAGCGGTTAACAATGGCTTTAACCAGAATCTTACTTCCGGCTTCCTCGAAGGGTTTGGTAACGCTGGTAAGGATTTAGCGGAGAACACCGCTGCCCTGAACGAGACAGCAAAATCATTAGGATCTGGGCTTGGAAACCTGTTAGCACAAGTGACAGGCTTCACGAAGGAAATCACTGATGACCTCAGCAAGTTTAACGGCTGGATGAAAGAAACATTCCCTTCACTGTACTCTGATCCTAACCAAACACCGGAAGATGCGCTCTATCACAAAGTAACGTCTGATAGCGCCAACAGTGCAGCCAATTGGATTCAGGATAAAACAGGCTTTGATACCCGTTCAGTGGGGCCAGCGATCATGGATTGGTTGGGCGTTGGTGGCGGGAATGCTGGCACAGCAGCCAGCCAATACAGCCTGTCTGGTGGCTCTCTGCGTGAGTCTGCAATGTTTCTTAGTGGTGGCAATGCTCCAGCGTACACGCTGAATCCTACATTCAATCTGAATCTTGAGGCATCCGTACCGCTTACTATCGCCAGCGATTCGAGCAGACTTGCGGATTATGTCGATTTCACGGCTAAAGCCTCACAAGCCAGCTTCATGCAATCGCTCACGTTGTCTACTTTGAGCGGTCAATCATCTACAGGTGGATGAGTATGATACTGAATCAAGGTTATGATAAAATACCCAAGCCAAATTTCAATTAAAGGAATTGATCTTGAACTTTGATGATTTGTCTTCTGATGAACTTGATCAGCATGTTATGGATCGCCTCGTATTTGAAGAGGAGGAATTATCTCCTATCCTAAAGGGGCATCTATTTATTGAGAAAGTTCTTGAAACATTAATTTCAAGAAATCTTGTTGAGCCTAAGGTATTTTTCAGGTCTACCCGTTCTTATGATTTAAAAGTAGATTTGGCCTTTGCTATGGGATTGCTTAATAATAAATACTACTCTGCATTCAAAGCGATTAACAAAGTTAGAAATAACTATGCGCATAAGCATGATTACAAAGTCACCCTTGAAGAATTGAATGCTTTCAAATTTAATTGGGAAGACATTCAGAATAAAGCATTTGCTGTGGCATGTGAAAAAAGTATTGGCGAGGGGGCAAGTATTGCCACAATGTTTTTATGTTGGAAAGCAATACACCTCCTCGACAAACAAGAAGATTAACAAAGGGGCTTACGCCCCTTAGATGGCTTGTAATTGTCGAAATTCTTCGGTGACGTTCTCTACGCCAGGTACTTTGAGAAGTATGCCGTTAAGATGGATTACGAACTTATTATCGTGACTGGCATACCCTGCAATCTGGCGGCAAACATCGACAGGAACACGAACCGCCAATAACACTTCGGCATCTTCATCAAGCTGAATGCCGATTAGGTAGTCGAAATCCCATGAACGAATCCCGCCTAACTGAGTTTTATTAACTCTAGTTTTAACCTGCAACAATGTGCCATCGTCCAGCCTTACATCGGCGCTTTTATGAGAGTTTGGAAGTAGCGTCCCGCCATAAAGTTGCTGTACGAGATGTTCGCCATAATCACCAGTAACATTCCCACCCCGCGCGAAAATACTTTTGCAAGCGGTCACTGCTTGTCGGTATTGGCGATAGGCTTCACGAGCACTCATTGATCAACCCTCAGTTTTTCTCAGTCTTATGTGTTTTCATTCTACACAATCAGAACTAACACTCATTGATCCAACTACTGACCTTATAAAGGGGCTCATACCCTTTTTTCGTTTCTGGGGTGGGGGTCAAAAAAGGGGTCAGGTGCATTTTTCAAGGTGAAGAAGCGATACACGGAAGGGCAAGCTTGCGCCAGCAAGCAACTTCCCCTAAGCTGGCAAAAAGTATAGAGATTCAATCTTCATGACTCGGGGTGCCCCATCGCTGATGGGCTGAGAAATACCCGTACCACCTGATCTGGATAATGCCAGCGTAGGGAAGTCAGATGCCTCTGCCGGCGTCCCTTCTTCACAGCCTGGCAGGAGCAAAAAATGCAACCTGACCTGCTAAACCGGGCGCATGCCGCCACCGTATTACAGCATTTCCGCAGCCGTTCTCCCCTTGTTCACTGTATGACCAACGACGTGGTGCAATCCTTTACCGCCAACGTACTGCTGGCGCTGGGCGCATCCCCGGCGATGGTCATCGAGCCTGATGAGGCCTTGCAGTTCAGCGCTATTGCCGACGCGCTGCTGATTAACGTCGGCACGTTGACAGCCGAGCGCGCCGGAGCGATGCGCGGCGCCGTTATCAGCGCCAGCAAGGCGGGAAAACCCTGGACACTCGATCCCGTGGCCGTTGGCGGCCTGACGTTCCGCACCGATTTTTGCCAGGAACTGCTGGCCCTGCATCCGGCGGCCATTCGCGGTAACGCCTCGGAGATCCTCGCCCTGGCAGGTATGCAGGCGGGTGGACGTGGCGTCGACAGCACCGATAACATCAGTGCGGCGCTGCCTGCCGCCGTGGCGCTGGCGCGTCAGACCGGCGCTGTCGTGGCGGTAAGCGGGGAGGTGGATCATATCACTGACGGCCAGCGCCTTCTTGCAGTGACCGGGGGCGATCCACTGATGACGCGGGTGGTCGGCACCGGCTGCGCGCTCTCGGCGGTCGTGGCGGCGAGTTGTGCGCTGCCCGGCGATCGCCTGACCAACGTGGCGTCGGCCTGCCTGATCATGGCGCAGGCGGGCAGACAGGCGGTGGCGGCAAGCCAGGGACCGGGCTCTTTTATTCCGGCATTTCTCGACGCGCTGTATCGGCTGGACGAGGAGGCGCGAGGATGAAGACACGTATCAATGCGCTGACCATTGCCGGCACCGATCCCAGCGGCGGTGCGGGTATCCAGGCGGATCTGAAAACCTTCTCGGCACTCGGGGCCTATGGCTGTTCGGTGATCACCGCGTTGGTGGCGCAAAATACCCGCGGCGTGCAGTCGGTGTACCGCATCGCGCCGGATTTTGTCGCCGCGCAACTGGACTCGGTGTTCAGTGATGTGCGTATCGACACCACGAAAATCGGCATGCTGGCGGAAACCGATATTGTGGAAGCCGTCGCTGAGCGGCTGCGGCGCTACCAGGTGCAGAACGTGGTGCTGGATACGGTGATGCTCGCCAAAAGCGGCGATCCGCTGCTCTCCCCCGATGCCGTTCACGCTCTGCGTGAACATCTGCTGCCGCAGGTGTCCCTCATTACGCCCAATCTGCCGGAGGCCGCCGCGCTGCTCGATGCCCCCCATGCCCGCAATGAGCAGGAGATGCACGAGCAGGGCCGCGCCTTACTGGCGCTGGGCTGTGAGGCGGTGCTGATGAAGGGCGGGCATCTGGATAATGCTGAAAGTCCTGACTGGCTGTTTACCCGTGACGGCGCCACGCGCTTTACCACGCCACGTATTCATACGAAAAATACTCACGGCACCGGCTGTACGTTGTCGGCGGCGCTGGCGGCGTTGCGCCCCCGGCATGCTGACTGGGCCGCCACCGTTGACCACGCTAAACGCTGGCTTAGCGCGGCGCTGTCGCAGGCCGATACGCTGGAAGTGGGGGAGGGGATCGGGCCGGTGCATCATTTCCATGAGTGGTGGTAGTATAACCACCGGACTTTTTTGCCAGGACACCCGAAATGGAACAAGCGCATATCCAGCTTATCGAACAGCTGAAAGAGCGGATTGCCGCAGCGGATAATATGCCGCTGTACCTGAAGTTTGCCGAAACGGTGAAAAACGCCGTGCGTAACGGGCTGCTGGCGCACGGCAATATTCTGCCGGGTGAGCGCGATTTCAGCGGATTAACAGGGATTTCGCGCATCACGGTGCGCAAGGCGATGCAAACGCTGGAAGATGAAGGCGTGGTGACGCGATCACGCGGTTATGGCACGCAAATCAACAACATCTTTGAATATTCGCTGAAAGAAGCGCGCGGATTTTCCCAGCAGGTGGTGCTGCGCGGCAAGAAGCCGGATACCTTATGGGTGAACAAGCGCATCGTGGCCTGTCCGGCGGAGGTGGCGGAAAAACTCGCCATCGACACCGATTCCGACGTGTTCCTGCTCAAGCGCATTCGTTATGCGGATGATGACGCCGTCTCCATTGAGGAGTCCTGGGTGCCAGCGCCGCTGATCAAGGATGTCGATGCCATTGGCGTGTCGCTGTACGACTATTTCCGCAGTCAGCGGATTTACCCGCAGCGCACCCGGTCGCGCGTCAGCGCCCGGATGCCGGACGCTGAGTTTCAGACGCATATTCAGATGGAAAACACAGTGCCGGTGCTGGTGATAAGCCAGGTGGCTTTTGATCAACAAAACCGGCCGATTGAGTACAGCATCAGTACCTGTCGCAGCGATTTATACGTCTTTGTATGTGAGGAGTAATTCCTCGCGCGTCGGTGCGCAGTCGCCGCCGCGCTTGCTGACTACCATCGCGGCAATGGCGTTCCCCAGGCTCACGGCGTCCGCCAGCGACAGGCCAGAGGATAACCCCGCCAGCACGCCGCCCGCATGGCTGTCTCCCGCGCCGATGGTGTCCACCATGGTCGCCGGGAACGGCGGAACAAAGCCGTGCTCATCACCATCATAGAACCAGGCCCCGTCGCGATCGTGACGAATAATCAGCGGTGCGCCGTACGCCTGCTGCCACGCCGGGCCTAAATGTTCAGGCTCCACGTCCAGCAGCTGCGCGGCGATTTCCGCTTCACGACGATTTAAGGTGATGATCGGTTTCAGCGCCAGAATGCGCGACAGTAAGGCCGGATCAATGTCTTCAATGCGTGGCCCGAAATCGATATAAGGCGTGACGTCGTGCAGCGTTTCCAGCCAGTTAACCAGCACTTCACCGCAGGCGGCGGCAAGCTGATACCCCGACAGCGAAAGCAGACTGCCTGGCGGTACGTGCAGCGGCGTCAGCCACGACGCCGCCCAGCGGGTTTCGACGCCGGAAAAGGTCATAAAGGTGCGCTCGCCGTCCGGCTCCACCAGCGCCAGACACCAGCCGTTATCACCGCCTTCGACCTTCAGCACGCTCTCTACGCCGTGGCTTTTCAGTGCCGTGCTGACCATATCGGCCCAGACGCCGTGACCGACCGGCAGTACATTTTGCGAGATCATGCCCAGCCGGTGCAGCGCCACGGCGATGTTCAGACCACAGCCGCCGATGTTGACGCTCTGCTGTTTTAATTCAAGGTCACAGCCGCGAAACGGCAGTGAAGAGGCGTTGGCGATCACATCGATCACCGCGCCCCCCAGCACCGTCACCGGACGCCGGGTTTCAAGTTGATGCAGAAGGCTGACGATATGTCCTGGTTTCATGCTTCCTCCCGCTCCTGACGATACGCCCGGAGCTTTTCACTGTAGTGCGTAAAATCGAGCTGATTGACGTCATCCAGCTGCTGCTTAAAGGCGGCATTGATGGCGGAAACCCCGTGCAGCGCACCGCAAATAGCAGTCGCCATCGCACCGATGGTATCCGTATCACCGCCCAGATTCGCACACAGGATCGCACAGCGGTTCGGGTCAGTTTGTGCCAGCTCCACCATCGCAATGGCGGCGGGCACCGATTCAATGGTGCTGGTGCCGGCGCCGACCAGCTGATAAATCTGCTCGCTGGCCGACTCCACGCCGGTGGCGTTACGTGCCACATTTAACGCCAGTTCGAGACGGGCCGCCAGCGAGGCGCTAAAGGTCGTAATGCGCTTTTCCTGCGCATGACGGGCCACGGCGGGCAGGGCATCGGCAATATCCTGCCACCGATCGCCATCAATTGCGCGGGAAATCGCCCAGGCAATCACCACCGCCCCGGCAATCGCCAGATCGGATTTGTGAGTCGGACTGGAAGCCAGCGCCACCTCATCAATAAAGTGATCGAGCGAATGCGTTGGCAGCAGGCAACCCAGCGGGGAGGCGCGCATCGCCGCGCCGTTGGTGACGCCATTATTTTCCAGCTCGCTCACCGGGAGACCGTCGCGGATCGCCTTCAGCGCAATTTTCGAGGTCGGGCCGAGCACGTTCTTATTAAACGCATCAAAATCCTCGGCCCAGCGCAGGATGTGCTGACCAATAACCTCGGCGTCAATCTTGCCGTGACACTCAAAAATGGCATCCGCGAGGCACAAGGCCATCGACGTATCATCGGTGAACTGGCCGCAATCAAAATAGCAGGCGGCGTTGTTTTCCGGCGGACCTGGCAGGAAGCGGTCGATCCAGCCGAAATGCGCTTTCACCCGTGACCGGGGCCACAGCTCCGACGGCATTCCCATCGCGTCGCCCAACGTCTGGCCATATAACGCACCGAGAATACGTTCTGATTTCATTTTACCTCTCCTTGATGAGCCTCACCGCGGGCGGGCAGCGTGCCGTTGTCCACCACAATTGCGGTAATTTCTTTATCCGATTCGCGGAAGAACAGCATAAACAGCACCGCGATCACAGCGATCATAATGCCGCCAAATGCCCACATGCCCGCCCAGTCGAAGGTCAGACCGTTTACCGGCTCTTTATAGGCATACATTTTTTCCATCATTACGCCGCCAAGACGGTAACCCAGCAGGCTGCCAAAGCCCTGACAGCAGAGGGTGATGAGACCCTGCGCCGCGGTGCGCATATGCACCGGGGCTTTCTTGTCGACATAGATATAAGCGGTCACGTAGTAGAAGTCGTAGCTGACGCCGTGCAGCAAAATGCCGAGGAACAGCAGACCATAGGTAAAGTAGTGATCCACCCCGCCGTAAACAAAAAACGCATAGCGAATGGCGGCGGTCAGTAAGCCCAGCAGCAGCACTTTTTTGATACCAAAGCGCTTAGTAAAGAACGGCAGCGCCAGCATAAAGAAGATTTCTGAGAACTGGCCGAGCGTCATCCAGCCGGTGGCGTTTTTCATGCCCACTTCGGTGAGATACCCGTTGGCGAAGATGTAATAGAACGCCAGCGGCATGGCAAACAGGAACGAGCAGAAGAAAAAGACGAGGAAGTTGCGATCGCGCAGCAGCACCAGCGCATCCAGCCCGAGCATAACTTTCACATCCAGCTTGCCAGTACTTTTCGGCGGCGTGTTCGGCAGCATCAGAGCGAAGACCCCCAGTACCAGCGAACTGGCGGCGGTGATCAGCAGCGGAATATTGGTCGGGGAAATATCCGCGTAGCCGAGCATTTCCGGCAGGAAGCCGCAGGCCAGGCCTGAGGCGATCCAGCCAATGGTGCCCATCACGCGGATGCGCGGAAAGTCAGCCTCAACGTCTTTCACATGCGAGAAAGCTATACTATTGGTCAGCGCAATGGTTGGCATATAGGTCAGGGAGTAGGCCAGCAGCAGCGGGAAGAAGTAGCGGAACTCCGTTTGTTGCGCGGCGAAGTAAATCAGGATCGCCCCGGCGAACATCAGGAGCGCCAGCACTTTCTGCGCTGCAAAGAAGCGGTCCGTCAGCGACCCGACGAGAATAGGCGACAGGATCGCGGCAATGGCGGTACAGGCGTACGACCAGCCAATCTCCCCGGCGGTGAAGCCACTTTTACTTAACCACAGCCACAGCGGAACAAACCACGCTCCCCAGATAAACCATTCCACAAACATCATGAACGACAGCTTAGCAGTTGTTTTCATCGGTCTTCCTTCATGACAAACAGAGGGTACGGCATGACCATACCAGTTAATAATACCTTTTAGATACCTTTGTGCTGGATCTTTGATCAGCATAACATTTTTTTTACTTATCGATCGTGCCATCAGATTGTGCTGAAAAAATAACCGCAGGTGGCATTACGCTCAGGTCAGTACCAGGCTTACCTTGCTTATCAACTTACGGGAGCATCGCTATGACTGATATTACGCAATTGCTGGGCAAAGACGCCGACAGCCTGTTGCAACATCGTTGTATGACCATTCCGGCCGATCAGCTTTACCTTCCTGGACACGACTTTGTTGACCGCGTGATGATGGACAATAACCGTCCCCCTGCGGTACTGCGTAACATGCAGACCCTCTATAACACCGGACGCCTCGCGGGCACCGGCTACTTATCTATCCTGCCAGTCGATCAGGGCGTGGAGCACTCCGCAGGCGCGTCGTTTGCCGCCAACCCGCTCTATTTCGATCCGAAGAATATTGTTGAGCTGGCCATCGAGGCGGGCTGTAACTGCGTGGCGTCCACTTATGGCGTGCTGGCGTCGGTTTCCCGCCGCTACGCGCACCGCATTCCGTTCCTGGTGAAAATTAACCACAATGAAACCCTGAGCTACCCGAATACCTATGACCAGACGCTGTATGCCAGCGTGGAGCAGGCGTTTAACCTCGGTGCGGTGGCGGTCGGCGCGACTATCTATTTTGGTTCGCCGGAATCCCGTCGCCAGATTGAAGAGATCTCCGCCGCCTTTGAGCGCGCTCACGAACTGGGCATGGTGACGGTGCTGTGGGCGTATCTGCGCAACAGCGGCTTTAAGAAAGACGGGGTTGATTATCATGCTTCTGCCGATTTAACCGGCCAGGCGAACCATCTGGCGGCGACCATCGGCGCCGATATTGTGAAGCAGAAAATGGCGGAAAATAACGGCGGCTATAACGCGGTGAAATACGGCTATACCGACGAGCGGGTCTACACCAAATTGACCAGCGATAACCCAATCGATCTGGTGCGCTACCAGCTGGCGAACTGCTACATGGGCCGCGCCGGGCTGATCAACTCCGGCGGTGCGTCTGGGGGCGACACTGACCTGAGCGATGCGGTTCGCACGGCGGTGATCAACAAACGCGCGGGCGGGATGGGGCTGATCCTGGGCCGTAAAGCCTTTAAGAAATCCATGGCCGACGGCGTGAAGCTGATTAATGCCGTGCAGGATGTTTATCTCGACAGCAAGGTCACTATCGCCTGATAACCGCCCCTCACCCCGGCCCTCTCCCGGCGGGAGAGGGAGAATGCGGACCCATCCCTCTCCCGGTGCTGGAGGGCGAACGCGGACCGTTCCCTCTCCCTGGGGAGAGGGTTAGGGTGAGGGGAGATCCACTTCACACTTCCCCTGTCTTTTGTGGAAAACGTCACATCCCTTCGTGCACATGCACAACATTTAACGCCTTCTTAACGTAATTTGTCTGAGGCACTGGCTGTTTTTTCTGCATACATTGATTACTGAAACAGCTTTTCAAAAGCTTACTTCACCTTTGCCTCAAGGACTTGTCATGAAAATTGAATCCGTAAACGTCACCGTCTTTCAGTATCCCACGCGTCGGGTTTCCGATGCCGCCGGGCATTCACATCCGGGGCCGGAAAGTCTGGCGAAAATGGCGATGCTGACCATCACCGCAGACGATGGCACCAAAGGGTATTCGTTCGCGCCGCCGGAAGTGGTGCGCCCCTTTGTGGTGAACACCTTTTTCCGCAAGGTGATGATTGGTCAGGACGCCTTTAACCGGGAGCGTATCTGGCAGGATCTGGCGCACTGGCAGCGCGGCAGCGCGCACCAGCTCACCGAGCGCGCCCTCTCTTTTGTGGAGCAGGCGCTGTGGGACTTAATGGGCCGCAAACTCAACATGCCGGTGTACAAGCTGCTTGGCGGTTTTCGTGACAAAGTGCCCGCCTATGGCAGCACCATGTGCGGCGACGATCTGGACGGCGGCCTCTCCACGCCGCAGGAGTATGCCGACTTTGCCGAAAAGCTGGTGGCGCGCGGTTATAAGGCGATCAAGCTGCACACCTGGATGCCGCCGGTGTCGTTTGCGCCGAACCCGAAAATGGATGTCAAAGCCTGCGCCGCGGTGCGGGAAGCGGTTGGCCCGGACATCGATCTTATGATTGACGGCTACCACTGGTACAGCCGCAGCGAAGCGCTTTACATCGGTAAAGAACTGGAAAAACTCAACTTCGCCTGGTTCGAAGAGCCGATGGAAGAAGAGAGCATGGCCTCTTACGCGTGGCTGGCAGAAAACCTCTCCATTCCGATTGTCGGGCCGGAAAGCCTCGGCGGTAAACACCACAGCCGCGCCGACTGGGTGAAAGCGGGAGCCTGCGACATTCTGCGCGCCGGATCGAACGGCGTCGGCGGCATCTGGCCGACCATGAAAGTTGCCAGCCTCGCAGAATCCTTCGGCATGGACTGCGAAGTACACGGCAACGGCGCGGCCAGTCTGGCGGTAGTAGGAGCGATCAAAAACTGCCGCTGGTATGAGCGCGGCCTGCTGCATCCGTTCCTTGATTACGACGTCCCCGCGGCGTATCTGCACAGCATTGTCGATCCGATGGATGAAGAGGGATTTGTTCATCTGCCACAAGGGCCGGGCCTGGGTGAAGACATTAATTTTGCGTATATCGAAGCCAATACCGTCAGCCACGACTGACTCATAACAACAATGCCCGATAGCGCTGCGCTTACCGGTCCTGCGTAAACCCGTAGGCCGGATAAGGCATTAGCGCCGCCATCCGGCAAAACGTACCCTACAGGCGATATATACATGAAAAGAAACTCACTGGCGGGAGCGTGCCTGCTGGCGCTTTCGCTGCTGATGGGGAGCGGGGCAGCCATAGCGCAAACGCCCCCCGATCAGCTCATCATCGGCATGAATATGAATAACCTGCTGAGCCTCGATCCGGCGGCGATGACCGGCAACGAGGTGGTGGGCATTGTGGTGAATCTTTATGATTCGCTGGTCGAGCTGGATCCCAATCAGCTGACCAACGTCAAACCGGCGCTGGCGGAGTCCTGGGACATCAGCCCGGACGGCAAAACGCTCACCTTCCATCTGCGCAAAAACGTCAAATTTCACTCCGGCAACCCGCTGACCGCCGAGGACGTAGTGTGGTCGATGCGTCGCCTGCTGCACCTTAACCTGGCGCAGGCGTCGGTATGGAAATCCTACGGCTTCAGCAAGAAGAATATCGATGCGCAGGTGAGCGCGCCGGACGACTACACCGTGCAACTGCGGCTGCCAAAAGCTAACGATCCGCAGCTGGTGATTTACTCCCTTGGCGCGCTTGGCAATCTCGGCGTGCTGGATCGCAAAACCGTGCAAAGCCACGAAGTGAATAACGACTGGGGCAACCGCTGGCTGACCACCAATGAAGCCGGTTCCGGGCCGTTTTCCCTGGAAACCTGGCAGGCCAAAGACGTGCTGCGCATGAAGCGTAACCCGGATTACTGGCGCGAGGCGGCGAAGATGAACCGCGTGGTGCTGCGCCACTTCCAGGAGTCGCAAACCCTGCGCCTGATGATCGCCAAAGGCGATCTGGATATTGCCAATAACATGGCGGTGTCGGACATCAACGCGCTGCGCAAGGATCCCGATGTCACCGTCGAAGCGGTGCAGAAGGGCACCGTCTATTACGTGGCGATGAGCATGAAAGAGCCGCACTTCGCCAATCCGAAAGTGCGCGAAGCCGTGCGCTATCTGGTGGATTATCAGGGCATTAACAAAGCGCTGATGCCGGGCTACGGCGTGCTGCACCAGCGACCTATCAAAGCGGGAATGCCGTCCACGCTGCCAGATCCGGGCTATAAGCTCGACGTGCCGCGGGCGAAAAAGCTGCTGGCGGAAGCGGGCTATCCTGACGGCTTTAACACCACCCTGCGGGTGCTCGCCGACCAGCCGTTCCTGAATATCGCCATCGCCGTGCAGTCCACGCTGATGCAGGCGGGCATTAATGCCAAAATCATCACCGGCACCGGCAACCAAATCTACGGCGCGATGCGCGAGCGTAAGTTCGACATCCTGGTCGGACGCGGCGGCAGCGGCGTCGAGCCGCATCCGCACTCCAGCCTGCGCGCACTGGTCTACAACCCGGACAACAGCGATGAAGCGCGGCTGACCAACTTCCAGGGCTGGCGCACCGGCTTCTATGACAAACCGCTGAACGAGATGATCGACCGCGCCCTGCTGGAGCGCGATCCGCAGAAGCAAAAAGCGGAGTACCAGGCCATTCAGACCCGTTACGACGAATTGATCCCAGCCCTGATGCCGATTTCCCAGATGGTGGATTCGGTGGTGGTGCGTAATGAAGTCAAAAACTTCCAGTCGCATCCCTCCGCCACCACCCATCTGCGGGAAGTCTGGAAAGCCCCGTTGAAAAGCGAAGGAGAGAAAGGATGAGTACGGCAATTTTAGCGCCCGGCTCCCGCGCCCGTCGCTTCTCAAAACGCCTGACCCAGGTGCTGATCACGCTGTTCGGCCTGCTGCTGCTGACCTTTTTTATTGGCCGCGTGATGCCCATCGATCCGGTGCTGGCGATTGTCGGTCCGGATGCCGACCAGAGCACCTATAACCAGGTCTATCAGCAACTGGGCTTTGATAAATCGCTGTTGTCGCAGTTCGGCATCTACTTCAGCAATCTGCTGCATGGCGATCTGGGCAATGCGCTGCTGACCGGCAAGCCGGTGCTGGATGACATTATCCGCGTCTTCCCGGCCACCCTGGAGCTGGCGACCATGGCGATTATCGTCGGTGCGGGCCTCGGCATTCCGCTGGGCGTGCTGGCGGCGGCGCGACGTAATAGCGTCTCTGATTACGTGGTGCGCATTATCAGCCTTGCCGGGTATTCCACACCGATTTTCTGGGTCGGCATGATGGGCTTGCTGCTGTTCTACGCCTGGCTTGGCTGGGTCGGCGGTGCTGGACGCCTTGATCTGGGGCTGGACGGCATTGTGCCGCGGCGCACCGGGCTGATGACCATTGACGCACTGCTGGCAGGTAACATGCAGGTGTTCTGGAATGCCCTTAATCACCTGGTGTTACCGGCGTCACTGCTCGGGTTTCATTCGCTGGCCTACATCAGCCGGATGACCCGCAGCTTTATGCTGGCGCAGCTCTCCCAGGAGTTCATCATCACCGCGCGGGTAAAAGGCTTAACCGAACGGCAGGTGATCTGGAATCACGCCTTCCGCAATATTCTCGTGCAGCTGCTGACGGTGGTGGCGCTGGCCTATGGTTCGCTGCTGGAAGGGGCCGTGCTGATTGAAACCGTCTTCTCCTGGCCGGGCTTCGGCTCTTACCTCACCAGCAGCCTGTTGCTGGGGGACATGAATGCGGTAATGGGCTGCGTGTTAGTGGTCGGCGTGATCTTCGTGATGCTGAACCTGCTCTCCGACATGCTGTATCAACTCTTTGATCCGAGGACGAAATCATGACCGTTTATCTGGATCCGCCTGTCAGTGGCAAGCCCCACGAGCAGGGCGCGCGCGTCAAACGTCTACTGAGCCGCACCGGGGGCTTTATTGGCAAAATGGCGCGTAACCCGCTCACCGCTATCGGCGGCGGCATCATCTTCCTGCTGCTGGTGGTGGCGACCTTTGCGCCGTGGATCGCGCCGTATCATCCGCTGGTGCAGGATCTGAACAACGCCCTGCAACCGCCGGGGGCGCAGCACTGGTTCGGCACCGACGAGTTTGGCCGCGATATTTTCAGCCGTCTGGTGTACGGCTCGCGTATCACGCTGTATATCGTGCTGCTGGTCTCCGTCACCGTTGGCCCCCTCGGGCTGCTGCTCGGCGTCTGCGCCGGCTATTTCGGCGGCAAGGTAGATATGGTGCTGATGCGCGTGACCGATATTTTCATCTCTTTCCCGAGCCTGGTGCTGGCGCTGGCGTTTGTCGCCGCCCTCGGTCCGGGACTTGAGCATGTGGTGATCGCCATTACGCTCACCGCCTGGCCGCCGATTGCCCGTCTGGCGCGTGCCGAAACGCTGTCGCTGCGGCAGGCCGATTTTATCTCGGCGGTACGTTTGCAGGGCGCCTCGCCGGCGCGTGTACTCTGGCGTCATGTGGTGCCGCTGTGCCTGCCGTCGGTGATCATCCGTATCACCATGAACATGGCGGGCATCATTCTGACCGCCGCCGGTCTGGGATTCCTTGGGCTTGGCGCACAGCCGCCGGAGCCGGAGTGGGGCGCGATGATCTCCAGCGGTCGCACTTACATGATGGAGTGCTGGTGGGTGGTGACTATTCCGGGGCTGGCGATTTTGATCAACAGCCTGGCGTTCAACTTCTTAGGAGATGGCCTACGTGACATCCTCGATCCTCGCAGCGAATAATTCACCCCTGCTCGACGTGCGCGATCTGCACGTCGATTTTGTCAACGGGCGCACAGTGACCAACGCGGTGCGCGGCGTCTCCTTCCAGCTCGGCCGGGAAAAGCTGGCGATTGTTGGCGAATCCGGCTCCGGTAAATCCACCGTCGGACGTGCGTTAATGCGCCTGCATCCGGCGAAAGCGCGCATCACCGCCGAACGGATGCATTTTGGTGATATTGATCTGCGTAACGTCAGCGAAGCGCAGATGCGCACTGTGCGCGGCAAACGTATTTCGATGATCATGCAGGATCCGAAATACTCCCTCAACCCGGTGGTGTGCGTCGGGGATCAGATTGCCGAAGCCTGGCTGACGCACCATCCGGGGCGCAAAGCCGAGGCGAAAGTAAAGGTGATGGAGATGCTCGATGTAGTACGCATCCGCCAGCCGGAGCGGGTTTACAACCTCTATCCCCATGAGATTTCCGGCGGCCAGGGGCAGCGCATTATGATCGCCATGATGCTGATCACCGATCCGGAACTGGTGATCGCCGACGAGCCGACCTCGGCGCTGGACGTGTCGGTGCGCTTGCAGGTGCTCGGGCTGCTCGACGATCTGGTGGCCTCGCGCGGTCTGGGGCTGATTTTTATCAGCCATGACATCAACCTGGTGCGCAGCTTCTGCGATCGCGTGCTGGTGATGTACGCCGGACGGGTGGTGGAGTCTATCGCCGCGAAAGATCTCGATCAGGCGCAGCATCCTTACACCCAGGGCTTAATCAACGCGCTGCCGGAAATTCATCATCGCCGACCGGTGCTGCCGGTGTTGCAGCGCCAGGCCAGCTGGCTTCACGAATAAGGGACCCATTATGATCGATGTCAGAAACTTAAGTCTGGAGTTCGGCGAGGGCGACAAGCGCAATCAGGTGCTGTTTGACGTTAATTTCAGCGTGCAGCCAGGGGAAATCTACGGCCTGGTGGGGGAGTCCGGCTCCGGTAAAACCACGGTGCTGAAATGCCTGGCAGGGCTGTTTACCCACTGGCAAGGGGAGCTTGCGATTAACGGTCAGCCGCTCGATCACCGTATCAATCAGCAGCGCTGTCGGCTGGTGCAGATGGTGTTTCAGGACCCATATGGTTCGCTGCATCCGCGGCACACCATCGGCGATATTCTGGAGGAGCCGCTGCAAATCCACGGCATCCCCGATCGCGACCGGCGCATTAATACGCTGCTCGATAAAGTGGGGCTGAACCGTGCGTTTCGTGACCGGTATCCGCATCAGCTTTCCGGCGGTCAGCGCCAGCGCGTGGCGATTGCCAGGGCGCTGATTCTGGAGCCGCAGGTGCTGTTGCTCGATGAACCCACCTCGGCGCTGGATGTGTCGGTGCAGGCGGAAATTCTCAATCTGCTGGCGGAATTGCATCAGGAGTCGAAGCTGACCTATCTGATGGTGACGCATGATCTGGGGGTGATCGCCCATCTGTGCCAGAAAGTGGCGGTGATGCAGTACGGTAAGATCCTCGAAACTCTGACGGTGGATGAACTGGTGAGCGGCGGGGCGAAAACTGACTATACGCAGATGCTGGTCAGTGCCAGCCAGCAGTACAGCCGGGAGATGGCGCGGGAAGTGGCGGCGTATTAGTGGTTTGTTGTTTGCTCTTTGCCCGGCGGCGCTCCGCTTGCCGGGCCTGGTCGTTATTCGCTACTCGCGATTCGCGCTGTAGGCCGGGTAAGGCGCAGCCGCCACCCGGCATGATCAACGCCATCAACGTAACAACGGACAGTCCGGCGGCAAACGGCATTTCAATGCGCCGGGCAACACTTCAATGCGGAAATGCTGTCCACTCAGCGGCTCGCCGTCGAGGTTAAAGGTGATCTCGTGCGGGGCGGTCACTTCAAACCATGCGGATTTACCGTCGATAATATTCGGGCTGTCTTCCGGCTGCGTGAGCGTCGTCACCAGCGCTGGCAGCAGTTCATCGCCGGTAAAGATCCGCAGCTGCAGCTGACCGTCGTTGATCAGCGCGTCGGGGCAAAGCTGCTGCCCGCCGCCCGCCTGACGCCCGTTGCCAATGCCAATAACCAGCGCATCCCCTTGCCACTGAAAATGATCGCCTTTGATTTCGCAACGGTCCGGTTTTAGCGTGTCCATCCGCATCAGACCGTGGATCAGGTAGGAGACGCCGCCAAGCGCGGCTTTCAGTTTTTCCGGCGTTTCGGTGGTAATGCGTGTGCCAAAGCCGCCGGTCGCCATATTGATAAAACAGGTGTCGTCGTTGACCTGAGCAATATCCACCGGCACCGCTTTGCCGACAATCGCCAGCTGTAACGCTTTATCCAGCGATTCGGGAATGGCGGCGCTGGTAGCGAAATCGTTTGCCGTGCCGAGCGGCAAAATGCCCAGCGCTGGCGCGTTTTCACCGCCGTTTTTATACAGTGCGGTCGCCACTTCGTTGATGGTGCCATCGCCGCCGCCGGCGATCACCGTCTCTACACCAAGCTGCACCGCCTCCTGCACATAACGCTCCGCATCGCCTTTCTCCCAGGTGACGCGCACCTGAATATCTATGCCTTCGTCGCGCAGTAACAGGATGGCGTCGCGCAGCGGATCGTTACCGGCGCTTTTGCCATTTAAAATCATCAAACTGGAAGGATAGGTGCTCATCCTGATGCCTCAAACAGAACCAATGAAAGAAGTGTATCTCAGGCGGAAGCAGAGCGCGTAAGAAGAAACTGAAAGGCGGGGAAAAAAATAAGCCTGCGTAAGGGAGATTACGCAGGCTAAGGAGGTGGTTCCTGGTACAGCTAGCATTTATGGTTTATGTTTTTCAGCAGGCGGGATAGTACCCATAAAGAACGAAGCGGTATGTGATCCGATTCTAATCTCCTGAAAAAATCACGCGGCTCAATTAATTACCGTGCGGTGCGCGCGTATTTTCGCCGTTGAAATTACGCATCAAGAGCGCATAGTCCAGCACCACATCTTCCGGCACCGGCAGCCAGACGGTATAGCCATCGCCAGGCGCGACCGGCATCGCGTCGCCTTTGGCATTTTCCATATGCTCCAGCGTGAAATTAACGTTACCTTTCGGCGTCATTAATTCCAGGCTGTCACCAACGCTGAATTTATTTTTCACCTGTACGGCAGCAAGATGGCCGTTGCGCTCGCCGGTAAATTCGCCAACAAACTGCTGGCGTTCGGAGACGGAAAAACCGTACTCGTAATTCTGGTAATCATCATGGGTATGACGGCGCAGGAAGCCTTCGGTATAACCGCGATGCGCCAGACCTTCCAGCGTGTCCATCAGACTTTCGTCGAACGGCAGTCCGGCGGCCGCGTCATCAATGGCTTTGCGGTACACCTGCGCGGTGCGCGCGCAGTAGTAATAGGATTTGGTACGGCCTTCGATTTTCAGCGAGTGCACGCCCATTTCCGTCAGGCGCGGCACGTGAGCGATAGCCCGCAGATCTTTCGAGTTCATGATGTAGGTGCCGTGCTCGTCTTCGAAGGCGGTCATATATTCGCCCGGACGTTTGGCTTCTTCGATCATAAACACGCTGTCGGTCGGCGCGCCGATGCCCAGCGTCGGCTCGACGTTTTTCACCGGGATCGGCTCATGCACATGCACGATATTCCCCACGTCGTCTTCTTTGCCTTCCTGAACGTTATATTCCCAGCGGCAGGCGTTGGTGCAGGTGCCCTGATTTGGATCGCGTTTATTGATATAGCCCGACAGCAGGCAGCGGCCGGAGTACGCCATGCACAGCGCGCCGTGCACGAAGATTTCCAGTTCCATGTCCGGCACCTGCGCGCGGATCTCGGCGATTTCATCCAGCGACAGTTCGCGCGACAAAATCACCCGCGTCAGGCCCATGCTTTTCCAGAACTTCACCGTCGCCCAGTTCACGGCGTTTGCCTGTACCGACAGGTGAATATCCATCTGCGGGAAGTGTTCACGCACCAGCATGATTAACCCCGGATCGGACATGATCAGCGCGTCCGGCCCCATCTCCACCACCGGTTTCAGATCGCGAATAAAGGTTTTCAGCTTCGCGTTGTGCGGCGCAATATTCACCACCACGTAGAATTTTTTACCAAGTGCATGGGCTTCATTGATGCCCAGCTGTAAATTCTCGTGGTTGAATTCGTTATTACGCACGCGCAGGGAGTAGCGCGGCTGGCCCGCATATACCGCATCGGCACCATAGGCAAAGGCGTAACGCATATTTTTCAGCGTTCCCGCCGGGGAGAGGAGTTCCGGTTTAAACATGATTTTCTCGTTCTGATGACAGGTCAGATCCGCTCACGGGGTGAGACGGTTGGGGAGATCCCTTAATTTTAGGGCGGGAATTGTAGCGCTGTGGGGCGGGGGAGTAAACCGGTGTGTTAAGTCGCCCCGCATCCCGGCCCTCTCCCAGGGGAGAGGGAGAGAAGCGAGTCCGTGCGCGATTTGTGGGGGAGAGGGGAAAATTACGCCACGCGGCACATATCCGCTTCCCAGCGATAGCCGACACCATACACCGCGCGGATAAACGACTGCTCTTCGTCCAGCGCCTCCAGCTTGCGGCGCAGATTCTTGATATGGCTGTCGATGGTGCGATCCGTCACCACGCGGTAATCGTCATACAGGTGGTTCAGCAACTGCTCGCGGGAAAACACTTTCCCCGGCTCGCCGGAGAGGGTTTTCAGCAGGCGGAACTCGGCTGGCGTCAGATCCAGCATTTTGCCGTGCCAGCTGGCCTGAAAACGGCCTTCGTCGACCACCAGCGGGCTTTGCGCATCCAGCGTTTGTAATTCACGCTGCGGCTTACAGCGGCGCAGAATGGTTTTCACCCGCGCCACCACTTCCCGCGGGCTGTAAGGTTTGCAGATATAGTCATCCGCGCCGATCTCCAGCCCCAGCAGACGGTCGATCTCTTCGATGCGTGCGGTCACCATCACCATCGGCAGATCGGAAAAACGGCGGATCTCGCGACACAGGGTCAGACCGTCGGTGCCCGGCAGCATCAGATCCAGCAGCATCAGATCCGGTGGCGTCTGGCGCACGTAAGCCAGTACCTGGTCGCCATGACTTATCAGTGTCGGCGCGTAGCCCGCAGCCCGCAGGTAATCAATCAGTAACTGGCCGAGCTTCGGCTCGTCTTCGACAATCAGAATGCGCGGGGTGTTTTCGTCAATCGGTAACTCAGTCATACATCTCTCGTTTTGTCGCGTTCCAGCGGTAGTTCAACTGTAATGCTTACCCCACCAAAAGGCGAATGGGCAGCATGGAGCGTGCCGCCGTGGGCTTCGACGATGTTTACGCAGATCGCCAGCCCCAGGCCCGAGCCGCCGCTGGTGCGGTTGCGGGAGCCTTCGGTGCGGTAAAAACGTTCAAACAGACGGGCCAGCTGTTCATCGGTGACGCCCGGCCCGCTGTCGGCAAAGGTCAGCAGCACGGTATTGCCCTGGGTGCGGGCGCTGATCAACAACTGCCCGCCCGCGTCGGTATAGCGCAGGCTGTTTTCCAGCAGATTATTAAACAGCTGCATCAGCCGGTCGCGGTCGCCGAACACGGTGGCAGATTCGGTTAACGAGGCGTTGAGGGATAACTGACGGCTGGCGAAGCGTTCACGGAACACGCCCGCTGCCATCTCCAGCAGGGTGATGACGTCGACCGGCGCTTTCTGATACGCCAGCGCCCCTTCATCGGACATCGACAGCTGATGCAGATCGTTAACCAGTTTGGTCAGGGTGCCCACTTCTGCCTGCAACGAGGCCACTGACTCCGGCGTAAACTGGCGCACGCCGTCCTGGATCGCCTCCAGCTCGCCGCGCAGTACCGCCAGCGGCGTGCGCAGTTCGTGGGAAATATCCGCCATAAAATCCCGCCGCATCTGCTGGTTTTTCTCCAGCGTGCTGGCGAGCTGGTTGAAGTCGTGCGCCAGTTTGCCCAGCTCGTCGGGGCTGGTGGGGGTAACGCGGGTGGAGAAATCCCCGGCGGCCAGTTTGTGCGTGCCTTCCACCAGTCGTTTGACCGGCGCCAGCAGGCCGCGGGCCAGTAAAAAAGTCGCCAGCGCCGCCAGCAGAGTGGCGAGGCCGACGATCAGCCAGCTGGTGCGCCGCTGCTGGCGATCAAAGTTAATGTCGGTATTGCGCGTCAGCCGTTCAACGGGTGAGGCCACCACCCAGCCGACGTTCGCGCCGTTCACCACGATCGCCCGGCGCGTACCTTCCCGTGGCACCGGCGAGCGCGGGCCGACCAGCACATGCCGGTCCTGATCGATAACCCAGAACTGGGTGCGCCAGCCGTGGGGCGGCATACCGGGGCCTGGGCGGTCATCGTCGTTCTCATGTTCAAAGGAGCGCAGGATCTGGAACACAAAGCGGTCGTTATTGCGCAAAAAACGCCAGTCGCCGTGCAACTGATACTGCTCGCCCAGCGCATCGCTCAGCATCTGGAGCCGCTGCTCATTGCCATTCTTGATGTAGTCAATAAAGCCGCGCTCAAAGCTGACCCGTACCGCCCAGTGCATGCTGATCAGCAGCACAATACAGGTGGCAAAAATGGCGAGGAACAGTTTGCCGGTAATACCCGGCCGCCACAGTTTCATCGTTATCTCCTTTTGCGGCGGGCAAGCACCACGTTTTTACTGGCGTCATTGGGGACGCGGGCAAACACCAGCGCGGGCAGGGCGATGATCGCCGCCATGCACAGCCAGGTATAGATAAAGACCTGGTGCGCCATGCCGCTGTCTGCTGCCAGATGGTGCTGACCAAACAGGCCGAGCAGCAGCCCGGCGACGGATACCCCGACGCTCATCGACAGCTGCATCACCATCGACAGCAGACTATTGCCGCTGCTCGCCAGGTCATCGGGCAGATCTTTCAGCGTCAGGGTATTCATCGACGAAAAGCGCATCGAGTTGATCATGCCCTGCAAAAACAGCACCACCGGCAGCAGGTAATACCAGCCGAGCAGCGCGGTCGTCATAAACAGCAGGCTGACCAGCGCCAGCCCCAGCGTACTGCCGACCAGCACCCGGCGATAGCCGAAATGGTTCACGACCTGCACCACAATCCGCTTCATGCCCATGCTGCCGAGCACCATCGGGATCATCATCAGCCCCGCGTGAAACGGCGAAAACCCGAGGCCAATCTGCAAAAAGACCGGCGTCATAAAGGGCAGCATGCCGCTGCCGATACGTCCGGCGAAGCTGCCGAGCAGGCCGAGGGAAAAACTGCGGGTGTGAAACAGCGTCAGCCGGAACAGCGCGCGCTCGTTGTCTCTGGCGTGACGCAGATAGAGCAGCAGCGCCACCACGCCCGCCGCCACCAGCACCACCGGCAGCAGCGGAGATTGCCCGTCTGCTTTTTGTCCGTCCAGCGCCAGCGTCAGCGCCGCCATGCCCAGTGCCAGCAGCACAAACCCCCACATATCGAAACGGCGGGTTTGCAGGGTGTAATTCGGCATCAGCCACAGCGTAGCGATCGCACCGATAATGCCCACCGGCAGGTTAATCAAAAAGATCCAGTGCCAGGAGGCGTATTCCACCAGCACGCCGCCGAGAGCCGGGCCTAACAGCGGACCGACCTGACCGGGCAGGGTGACGAAGGTCATCGCCGCCATATACTGCGCGCGCGGCACGATCTTCATCACCGTCAGTCGTCCGACTGGCACCATCATTGCCCCGCCGACGCCCTGTAGCACGCGGGCCATGACCAGTTCGTCCAGCGTGGCGGCGCGGGCGCAAAACAGCGAGCCAAGCGTGAACAGCACGATGGCGCTGAAAAATACATTTCGCACGCCGACCTTATCCGCCAGCCAGCCGCTGGCAGGCAGCATCACCGCCACCGTCAGCACATAGGCGACGATCACCATATGCATATGCAGCGGACTCTCCCCGAGACTTTGCGCCATCGAGGGAAGGGCGGTATTCACAATAGTGGTATCCAGCGCCTGCATGAAAAAGCCCACGGCGACGATCCACAATTGCCAGCGTACATTTCTGGACAGGTCAGTCATTTACTCACTTATCAACTGTTGGTTTTTACGCGTAAAGCGCAGCCGCAGACGATCAAAGAACAGATACACCACCGGCGTGGTGTACAGCGTCAGCAACTGGCTCATCACCAGCCCGCCGACGATGGTGATGCCGAGCGGCTGGCGCAGTTCCGAACCATCCCCGGCGGAGATCACCAGCGGCAGTGCGCCGAACAGTGCCGCCAGGGTGGTCATCATGATCGGGCGAAATCGCAGCAGGCAGGCCTGGAAAATCGCCTCGTCCGGCGTCATGTTGCCGTTGCGCTGGGCCTCAAGGGCGAAATCCACCATCATAATGGCGTTTTTCTTCACGATGCCGATCAGCAGCATAATACCAATCAGCGCGATCAGGCTGAAGGGCGCGCCGAACAGCTCCAGCGCCAGCAGCGCCCCGACCCCGGCGGAGGGCAACGTCGATAAAATCGTCAGCGGGTGAATATAGCTCTCATAGAGTACGCCCAGCACGATATACACCGTGGCAATGGCGGCAAGGATCAGGATCACCTGCGAGCTCATGGTGTCCTGGAACACCTGCGCCGTTCCCGCAAAGCTGCCGCGCACCGAGGCAGGCACGCCGAGCTGCGTCATGGTGCGGTTAATGGCATCGCTCGCGTCCGACAACGCTACGCCCGCCGGCAGGTTAAAGGCGATGGTTGACGCCGCCGACAGCCCCTGGTGGTTCACCGACAGCGGCGCATTGGCAGGCTGCCATTTCGCGAAATAGGACAGCGGAATGGCCTTGCCGTCGTTATTAATGACGAACATTTTATCCAGGGCGCTGATGTCCTGGGTGTAGCGCGGATCGACCTCCATCACCACTTTGTACTGGTTCAGCGGCTGATAGATGGTGGAAATCTGCCGCTGGCCGAAAGCGTTATTCAGCAGACTGTTGGCCGCCTGCACGCTGATGCCAAGCCGCGACATGCTTTCACGATCGTAGGTCAGGCTCATTTCCGCGCCGTTATCCTGCTGATCTGAATTCACGTCTGCCAGCTGCGGCAATGCCGCCAGCGCTTTACGAATTTTGGGTTCCCACTCGCGCAGGGCGCTCAAATCATCTGACAAGAGCGCGTACTGGTAGCTGGCGTTGGACTGGCGTCCGCCGACGCGAATATCCTGCACCGCCATCAAAAACAGACTCGCCCCCGGCTCTTTCGCCAGCTTCACGCGCAGGCGGTCAATGATCTGCTGGGCGCTCTCATGACGCTCATCCCGCGGTTTAAGGGTGATAAACATCATGCCGCTGTTGACGCGCGATCCGCCGGTAAAGCCGGTGACGTTATCCACCGCCGGATCGTCACGGATAATCTTCATGAAATCTTCCAGCTTGCCGCGCATCGCCTGAAACGAAATACTCTGATCCGCCTGAATACCGCCCATCAGCACCCCGGTATCCTGCTCCGGGAAGAAGGTTTTCGGGATGGAGATATAGAGCCAGACGTTAAGCACGATAGTGCCGAGCAGCACCACGCCCACCAGCCGGGTATGCCTGAGCACCCATTTCAGCGAGCGGCCATAACCCTGCTGCATGGCTACCAGCAGCCGACCAAAACCACGTTCGCGCGGGCGGCTACGCGGTGTCGCGCTTTTCAGCAACCAGCCGCACATCATCGGCGTCAGGGTCAGCGACACCACCAGCGAAATACCAATCGCCACCGACAGCGTCACGGCGAATTCACGCAACAGGCGGCCCGGCAGCCCGTCCATCAGCAGCAGCGGCAGGAACACCGCCACCAGTGACAGGCTCATCGACAGCACGGTAAAGCCCACTTCCCGCGTCCCCTGGAGCGCCGCCTGTAACGGCTTCATGCCCGCTTCCAGATGGCGGGAGATATTTTCCAGCACCACGATCGCGTCATCCACCACAAAACCGGTGGCGATGGTCAGCGCCATCAGCGACAGATTATTGAGGCTGAACCCGCACAGGTACATGGCGGCGAAGGTGCCGATCAGCGACACCGGCACCGCCACCGCCGGGATAAGTGTCGCGCGCCCGGAGCGCAGGAACAGGAACACCACGAGGATCACCAGCGCCACCGAAATAATCAGCGTCTGCTCCACTTCTTCCAGCGACGCGCGAATAGTCGGGGAGCGATCCTGGGCGATCTGCAAATCAATGGCGGCGGGAATGCTTTTCTGCATCAGTGGCAACTGCGCGCGAATACTGTCAACGGTCTGGATAATATTGGCTTCCGGCAGCTTGCGGATCATCAGCAAAATCGCCGGTTTGGCGTTGGTCATCCCGGCGTTACGCACGTTCTCCACCGAGTCGGTGACGCTGGCGACGTCGCCAAGGCGCACCGCCGCGCCATTGTGGTAATGGACGATCAGCGGCTGGTATTCCGCCGCGGTTTTCAGCTCGTCGTTGGTCTGCAACTGCCAGCGATGGGTGCCATCTTCCACGGCCCCCTGCGGGCGACGCACGTTGGCATTGCTGATGGCGGTGCGTACATCGTCGAGCGATACGCCCTGATTAAACAGCGCCTGCGGATTAAGCCCAACGCGCACCGCAGGCAGCGAACTGCCGCCCACGTCGACATCGCCCACGCCCTCTATCTGCGCGATATTCTGCGCCAGCTGGGTGGAGGCGAAGTCATACAGCTGCCCCTGGGACCAGGTGTCTGAGGTCAGCGTCAGGATCATGATCGGCGCATCAGACGGGTTCGCTTTGCGATAAGTCGGGCGGCTGGGCATACCGCTCGGCAGCAGGCTTTGCGCAGCGTTGATCGCTGCCTGCACGTCCCGCGCCGCGCCGTTGATGTCACGGTCGAATTTAAATTCCAGAATAATGCGCGTACTGCCCAGTGAACTGGAGGAGGTCATTTCGTTGACCCCGGCAATGCGGCCCAGCGCGCGCTCCAGCGGCGTCGCCACCGACGAAGCCATGGTTTCCGGCGACGCGCCTGGCAGCGAGGCGCTGACCATGATCACCGGATAATCCACCTGCGGCAGCGGCGCGACTGGCAGCATGCGAAAGCCGAGAATGCCGCACAGGGTGATGGCCAGCGAAATCAGGATGGTCGCCACCGGACGATAAATGAAGAGGGCGAAAAACTTCACTTACGCCTCCTCATGGCGGGCCGGGAAACGGCGGCGCAGCGACAGCGCCAGGCGGTCAAACAGCAGATAGATCACCGGCGTGGTAAACAGCGTCAGCACCTGGCTTACCAGCAGACCGCCCACCATGCCGATGCCCAGTGGACGGCGTAGCTCCGCGCCGACGCCGGTACTGAGCATCAGCGGCAGCGCGCCGAGCAGGGCGGCGAGGGTGGTCATCAGGATCGGCCTGAAACGCAGCAGACAGGCCTGATAAATCGCCTCCCGCGGCGACATGCCCTGCTCGCGCTCAGCGGCCAGCGCAAAGTCGATCATCATGATGGCGTTTTTCTTGACGATGCCGATCAGCAAAATAATGCCGATAATGGCGATCAC
The DNA here is from genome assembly GCF_019218745.1 of Enterobacter sp. ENT03. Lineage (GTDB taxonomy): Bacteria > Pseudomonadota > Gammaproteobacteria > Enterobacterales > Enterobacteriaceae > Enterobacter_D. The sequence goes on along the minus strand of NZ_JAHUXA010000009.1, from coordinate 144,425 downwards.
ATCCAGTTCCGCCCCTGCGAGCATCAGCGCCATCAGCGCACCAACACCCGCCGTGGGTAACGTGGAGAGGATGGTGATCGGGTGGATAAAGCTTTCGTACAGCACGCCAAGCACGATGTACATCGCCACCACCGCCGCGACAATCAGCCACACCGTGCTGCCGAGGGCGTCCTGGAAGGCCAGCGTGCTGCCCTGAAACTCGGTGGTGATGTCCGTCGGGAAGCTGATGGTTTTTTCCGTGTCGAGGATCGCCTGCACCGCCTCGCCCAGCGCGTAACCGTCCTGCACGTTAAAGGAGATGGTGGTGGACGGGAACTGATCGAGGTGGTTGATCGACAGCGGCGTAAAGCGCTGCTCCACTTTCGCAATGGCGCTGAGCGGCACCACGCCGCCGTCGCTGCCGGTCAGACGCACGGTGTCCAGCGCCGCCAGTCCTGGCGTGCTGGTGGTGTCATGCTCCAGCACCACGCGGTACTGATTCGCCTGGGTGTAAATGGTGGAGATCAGCCGCTGACCAAAAGCGTTATACAGGGCGTTATCGACATCCGCCATGCTGATACCGAGCCGGCTGGCGCTGTCGCGATCGACATTGATCCAGGCCGCCAGCCCTTTGTCCTGCCAGTCGCTGCTGACGTCTGCCAGCTCCGGCCGCGCCTGCAATTTGTTCATCAGTTGCGGCACCCAGGTGCTGAGCGACTCCAGCGACGAGGCCCGCAGGGTAAACTGATACTGCGTGCGGCTGACGGTGGTGTCGATGGTCAGATCCTGGGTCGGTTGCAGATAGAGCGCCACGCCGGGCACTTTTGCCACCGCGTTTTGCAGCCGTTCGGTCACCGCCGGAACGCGGTCATCGCGATCGTCGAGCGGTTTAAGGTTAATTTGCAGACGTGCGCTGTTCAGCGCCGGGTTCGTGCCGTCCACGCCGACAAACGCCGTCAGGCTTTCCACCGCCGGATCCTTCAACACAATATCGCTCACCTGGCGCTGACGTTCGGCCATGCTGGCAAACGATGCCGACTGCGGCGCCTGTAAGGTGCCCTGAATAATGCCGTTATCCTGCACCGGGAAGAAGCCTTTCGGGATCATCACCCACAGCAACACCGACAGCAGCAGGGTGGCAAACGCGACCCCCAGCGTCAGCCACGGATGGTTAAGCACTTTCGCCAGCCCGCGCCCGTACGCGGCGATCACCCGTTCAAAAAAGCGCTCGGAGGCGCGGGAGAAGCGGTTCTGTTTGCGCAGCGATTCGGCGCTCAACATGCGGGCGCACATCATCGGCGTTAACGTCAGCGACACCACGGCGGAAATCAAAATCGCCACCGCCAGCGTGACGGCAAACTCGCGGAACAGCCGCCCGACGATGTCCCCCATAAACAGCAGCGGGATCAGCACCGCAATCAGCGACAGGGTTAAGGAAATAATGGTGAAGCCAATTTCCCCCGCGCCCTTGAGCGCCGCCGCCAGCGGCTTTTCGCCTTTTTCGATATAGCGGGAGATGTTTTCGATCACCACAATCGCATCGTCCACCACAAAGCCGGTGGCGATGGTCAGTGCCATCAGCGTCAGGTTATTGATCGAGAAATCCAGAAACACCATCACCGCAAAGGTGCCGATGAGCGACAGCGGCACCGCGACGCCGGGAATAACTGTCGCCGGGACGTTACGCAAAAACACATAGATGATCATCACCACCAGCGCAATCGCCAGCATCAGCTCAAACTGGGTGTCGGACACCGAGGCGCGAATATTGGTGGTGCGATCGGAAAGGACGTTGACCTCCACCGATTTCGGCAGGCTGGCGGTTAACTGCGGCAGCATGGCGCGGATGCTGTCGGCGGTATCGAGAATATTCGCCCCCGGCTGGCGCTGCACGTTCATCACAATCGCCGGCTCTTTATTGGCCCAGGCACCCAGCCAGCGGTTTTCCGCCCCCTGTTCGATGGTGGCGACATCCCCTAAGCGGATCGGCGCGCCGTTTTGATACGCGACGATCAGCTTGCGGTACTCTTCCGCAGACTGCATCTGGTCGTTGGCTGACAGCGTCACCGCCCGCGTCGGGCCGTCGAGGCTGCCTTTGGCGGAGTTAACGTTAGCGCTGGTGATGGCGGTACGAATGGTTTCACTGGTCAGGCCGAGGGCGGCAATCGCCTGGGCGTTGAGCTTCACCCGCACCGCAGGGCGCTGGCCGCCGGAGAGGGTCACCAGACCGACGCCGGACACCTGAGATATTTTCTGTGCGACACGGGTTTCCACCATGTCTTCCACCTGCGTCATCGGCATGGCGCTGGAGGTCACCGCCAGCGTCATGATCGGCGGATCCGCAGGGTTCACTTTGTTGTACACCGGTGGGTTCGGCAGATCCGACGGCAGCAGATTAGTGGCGGCGTTGATGGCGGCCTGCACCTCCTGCTCGGCGACATCCAGCGGCAGCGAAAGCTGGAACTGTAACGTCACCACCGACGCGCCGCCGGAGCTTTGCGACGACATCTGTTTTAAGCCGGACATCTGCCCGAACTGGCGTTCAAGGGGCGCGGTGACCGCAGAGGTCATCACATCCGGGCTGGCGCCAGGGTAGAGCGTCACCACCTGAATGGTCGGGTAATCCACTTCCGGCAGGGCGGAGACGGGTAAAAAACGGTAGCCGATGATCCCGGCGAGTAAAATCGCCACCATCAACAGCGTGGTGGCGACCGGACGCAAAATAAACAGGCGGGACGGGCCGCCGGTACGGCTGGGCGGTAGCACCTGCATCAGGATTTCGCTCCTTTAGCGCGTTCCTTCACTGGTGCAGCGCTGGCGTCATGCGCGTCCACCACTTCCACTTTCGCCCCTTCGGTCAGACGGTCGATGCCGTCGGTGACCACGCGATCGCCCGCGGAAAGCCCGGCGGCGATCACCACTTTCTGGCTGTCCTGAATGCCTGGCGTGACGGTGTGTTTACTGACGATATTCTGATCGTTAAGCACCCAGACGAAATTGCCCTCGTTGCCCATTTGCAGCGCCGCCGCCGGGATCACCACCGCGTCCTGCTCGGTATCCACCAGCATGCGCGCATTGACGAACTGGTTGGGGAACAGGGCGTCGTCCTGATTTTCAAAGCGGGCTTTTAACTTGATGGTGCCGGTAGTGGCATCGATCTGGTTATCGAGACTCAGCAGGCTGCCGGTGCTCAGCTTCTGCGTGTTGGTGCGGTCCCAGGCTTCGACGCTCAGCGTTTGCCCGGCATTGCGCGCTTTCACAATCGTGGCGATGTTGTTTTCCGGCAGGGTGAAGATCAGATCGACAGGGTGCGTCTGGGTGATCACCACAATTCCGCTGGTGTCGCCGCTGGAGATCTGGTTACCGGCATCCACCTGTTTTAAGCCAACGCGACCATCAATCGGCGCAGTGATGCGGCTCCAGTCGAGCTGTAACTGCGCGCTGGCCACGGCGGCTTCATCCGCTTTCAGCGTCCCTTCGCTTTCACTGACCAGCGCCTGCTGGGCGTCCAGCTCCTGACGGGAGACAAGATTGGTTTTCACCAGCTGCTGATAGCGGGCCAGATCGCGGCGGGCGTTCGCCAGCGTCGCCTTGTCGCGCGCCAGCTGTCCCTGCGCCTGGGCGAGGGCAACCTTAAACTGGCTGGGATCGATTTCGGCGAGCAGATCGCCTTTCTTCACCTGCTGGCCCTCCTGGAAATGCACCGCCAGCAGCTGACCATCAACGCGGCTGCGCACGGTAACGGTATTCGCGGCCGTAATGGTGCCAAGGCCGCTCAGATAACGGGGTACGGCTTCGCGGGTGGCGGTGGCCGCCTGTACCGGCGCGAGGGAAGGGCCGCCACGCATGCCCGCGCCGTGACGTCCGGCTCCGGCCTGGCGCTGCTGCCCGGCGGGCGCGGCGGAGGTGGAGTGCCAGTACCAGGCAGCGGCAAGTCCGGCGATCACCAGCCCTGCAAGGATCATCCAGCGGGTGTTGTTACGGCCTTTCATGGTTATTCGTATCTCTTCCTGAAACATTAAGCAGAATGATACTAGTTTAGTAATGCTATGCCGCGGAAAAATGGAGGAAATATGAAACACTGTCGGGAATTGTCCGAATGGCGCACAGACTAACGTGGTCGCTGGCCTTGTTATAAAAATGTAATAAAAAGTTTATAGACTGCTCCGCATGGTTATTTTCCCGTCCTCTGGAAACAGGAAGTCGATATGAGCAGGCCACTAAAATCCGTATTCAAACAAGAACACAGCGATGAGATCAGCAACCGCAGCGCCAACCCGGTGTTTTCGGACGTGAAGGACGTTTTTCTCTCGCGGCGTCGTTTTTTACAGATGGGCGCGGTGGCGGGCGCTGCCGTGTCGTTCCCGGCATTAATGCGCGCAGAAAGCGCCTTTGCGGCGATGACCCAGCCGACGGCGCTGGCAAAAGCGGTATCGCTGGGCTTTACCAGCATTCCGGTTTCAACTGCCGATACCGTGACGGTGCCGGAGGGCTATATCGCGCGTCCGTTTTACCGCTGGGGCGATGCCACCGGGATTAAAGGCGTGATGCCGGAATTCAAATTTGATGCCAGCAATACCACCGACGAGCAGGCGGCGCAGGCGGGGATGCACCACGACGGCATGGCCTGGTTCAGCCTGCCGCGCGGTGAAGACAATGCCGCCCACGGTCTGCTGGCGATGAACCACGAATACATCGATAACGGCATGCTGTTTAAAGACGGCACCGCCAACTGGAATGCCGACAAGGTGCGTAAAGGGCAAAACGCCATGGGCGTCTCGGTGATTGAGGTGAAAAAAAGCGGCAGCGACTGGCAGGTGGTGCGCCCGTCAAACTATGCCCGCCGTATCACCGTCAACACGCCTATGGAACTGTCCGGCCCGGCACGCCATCACCCGCTGATGAAAACCGCCGCCGATCCGCAGGGTGAGCGGGTGCTTGGTACCATGCAGAACTGCGCCAACGGCCATACGCCGTGGGGAACTTACCTGACCTGTGAAGAAAACTGGTCCGATATTTTCGTTAAGCAAGGCGAGCGTAACGCGCTGGAAAAACGGTATGGCATTGCCGAGAGTGACGAGTCCTACCGCTGGAGCGAAGTGGATGCGCGCTTTAGCGTGGATAAAACCCCGAACGAACCCAACCGCTTTGGCTGGGTAGTGGAAATTGACCCCTACGATCCCAACGCCACGCCGCGTAAACACACGGCGCTGGGCCGCTTCAAGCACGAAGGGGCCGCGGTGACGCTGGCGGCGGATAAGCGCGTGGTGGTCTATATGGGCGACGATCAAAAATTCGAATACATCTATAAATTTGTCTCGGATAAACACTATGACGCAGGCAACCGCGACGCCAGTATGCAGTTGCTGGCGTCCGGCACGCTGTATGTCGCCCGCTTTAATGAAGACGGCAGCGGCGACTGGCTGCCGCTGGTGTTCGGGCAGAACGGACTTGATCACAGCAAGGGCTTTGAAAATCAGGGTGATGTGCTGATCAAAACCCGTCTGGCGGCGGATGCGGTGGGAGCGACGAAAATGGACCGTCCGGAGTGGATCGCCGTCGATCCTCACGCGGCTGGCAGCGTCTATTGCACGCTCACCAATAACAGCGATCGCGGCAAAGAGGGCAAAGCGCCGGTGGATGCGGCGAACCCGCGCGCTAACAATGTGTATGGTCACATTATGCACTGGCGGGAAGATAACGCCGATCCGGCGGCGGCACGCTTTAGCTGGGATATTCTGGTGCTCGCCGGGCGTAACGATGGCGATAAGCCGGAGGCGAAAGGCACTATGCAGGGCGCAGCGTTCGGCAGCCCGGACGGCCTGTCATTCGACCATCAGGGCGTGCTGTGGATCCAGACGGACGTCTCTTCCAGCACCATCAATCAGAAAGCGTATGACGGGATGGGTAATAACCAGATGCTGGCGACCATTCCCGGCAGCAACGATTATCGCCGTTTCCTGACCGGGCCGCGGGGCTGTGAGATCACCGGTATCGCCTTTACGCCGGACAACCGCACGCTGTTTATTAATATTCAGCATCCGGGGGAGGGCGGGGATGATGTGACCGATCCAGCGAACCCGCGCGCGGTGTCGAACTGGCCGGATAACCGACCGGATGGACGCCCGCGCTCGTCCACGGTGGTGATCACCAAAGCGGATGGCGGGATTATCGGATCGTAAGTGAGTCATTGTTTTTGCCGGGTGGCGGCTGCGCCTTACCCGGCCTACGATGTTGGCGATTTTGTCGGGTGGGGGTGGCGCTAACGCTCACCCGGCCTGCGTATCATTAGGTTGTCGTTGTAGGCCCGGCAAGCGTAGCGCCGCCGGGCAATGGTCAATAGGCAATGGGCAATAGGCAATCGGCATATTACCACTGCTTAATCACCGCCTCGCCAATGGCCGCGATCTGTTTGTTGCGTTCATCCAGGGTGGTGTTGCTGCCTGTGACGTAAATCACCAGGATGCGCGACGGCGTGCCGTCTGGCCCCAGCGCTGCAACAATACCGCGCGATCCGCGTTCACCGGCCCCGGTTTTGTCGGCTATATACCAGCCCGCCGGCAGGACCGAGCGCACCAGCGGCCCGGCGACTTTATCCTCTTCCATCCAGCGCACTAACTGCTGCCGCGAGGCCGCGGTCAGCGTGTTGCCGGTTAACAGCTGGCGCAGGGTTTTCGCCATCGCCTCAGGAGTGGTGGTGTCACGCACATCCCCCGGCAGGGCTTCGTTCAGCGCCGGCTCCACGCGATCCAGACGTGTCACCGCATCGCCGGTTTTGCGCAGAAACGCCGTCAGCTTTTGCGGGCCGCCCAGCGTGGAGAGCAGTAAATTGGCCGCGGTGTTATCGCTCAGGGTAATCGCCGCGTCACACAGTTCCGCCACCGTCATGCCGTCTGCCAGATGCTTTTCGGTCACCGGCGAGTACGTAATGAGATCGGCTTTCTGCCAGTGAAGGCGGCGATCCAGCTGTTCCTGTCCGGCATCAACGCGCGCCAGCACCGCGCCACACAGCAGCACTTTAAAGGTGCTCATCATCGGAAAACGTTCATTCCCGCGGTAGCTGCCCAACACGTTACCGGAAGCCAGATCCAGCTCCGTGTAGCCTGCGCGTGCCGCCAGCGTAGTTTCCGCCTGTTTGACGGCAGAAAGCGTGTCGGCGCGGGCGGATCCCGCCAGCGCAAGGGCCGCTAACAGCGGCATGACGATCAGACCAACGCATTTCATCATGTTATTTCCCCGTCGTACCGAACTGTACCTGTGCCCAGCGCGCAAGCCCTGCGGTCACCGAGCCGAAATCATCGCCACCGGCGATGGGAATGCCCGGCAACTTTTCTGCCAGCGCGCGCTTGATCAGCGGTGAACGAGCGCTGCCGCCGGTGAGGTAAATCACGTCCGGCGTTTCATTGCTGTTATCCAGCGCCAGCTGCACCTGTTCCAGAATGCGCGTCAGCGGCTGGCTGAGCGCCGCTTCCAGGCCGTCGCGGGTGATGGCGGTCGCCAGATCCTCGCTGATAAACGGCAGACGGGCGGTGACGTCATTGGCGTCTGAGAGGGCGATTTTGCTCTCTTCGGCGCTGCGCACCAGACGGTAGCTCAGGCGCTGACGCCAGACTTTGCTCAGCAGCGCCACTTTATCGCCGTCGCGGGCATCGCGCACCAGATCGTTTAACAGGCGACCGTTGGCGGTGCTGTAGAAATCGCTTTGTGCCGGAACATCGTTGATCGCCACGGCGTTCCACCACGGCAGGATCGGCAGGGCGATACCTTTTTCGGTCTGCCCCCCCATGCCGAGCAACGGCATCAGGTTTTTAAACGCCAGCGCGATGTCCAGATCGTTACCGCCGACGCGGCAGCCGCTGTGCCCGAGCAGGCTGGAGTCGCGGTCGCTGCGGTGATGCCACTGCGGCCCCATCAGCAGCAGTGAACAGTCGGTCGTTCCGCCGCCGATGTCCACCACCAGCACCCGTTTTTCTTCACTGAGCGTCGCTTCAAAATCCAGCCCCGCCGCCACCGGCTCATACTGAAACACCACGTCGCGGAACCCGGCGCGTTTTGCCGCGCGCGCAAGGATCCCCTGCGCCTGGGCGTTAGCCTCATCGCCGCCGAGGCCCTGGAAGTTGATCGGACGGCCAATCACCGCCTGGTCGATCGGCTCCGGCAGCTGTGTCTGCGCCTGTAAACGGATATGCAGCATCATGGCGCACACCAGATCTTCAAACAGCGCGATCTGCTGCGGCTTCAGGCCACTGGCTCCGAGGAAGGATTTCGGCGATTTAACAAAGTACACCTCTTCCGGATCCTGCACGTACTGATGCAGGGAACTGAGGCCGAACTGGACGCTGCCCGGCAGCACCTCGATGTCTTCATCGCGGTTGTAATTCATCGCCCGGCGCAGCAGCGCCTGGGTTTCTCCCTCTGTCGCCGGAACAGCGTGGTGACGGTGCAGCCATTCGCTGACCGCTTCGCGCGTCGGGGCGCACAGCATTGAGGGCAGCAGCGCGCTATTGTTTTCCATTTTTAACAGCTGCGGTGAGCCGTCACGCATCACTGCCACAGAGCAGTTGGCGGTGCCATAGTCAAAACCAATAAACATGTTGAATTCCCCGGGCCGGTGCAGAAGGGGGGCGACTTTAGCGGAATGGGATTTGAAAGCAAAGCAAAAAGTGCCCGGTGCAGGTAGTCTGTTATGAGAAAGTTAATTCCATCAGGAGAGGCTATGTATACACTTCACTGGCAGCCGCCCTATGACTGGGCGTGGATGCTGGGTTTTCTGCGTGCCCGTGCTGTGAGCGGGGTGGAAGTGGTGAGCGAGGGACGCTACGTGCGCAGCCTGGCCCTTGGCGAACACCGGGGGCTGATCGCAGTTGAACCGGATGAGAAGAGCCATACCCTGCGCGTGACGCTGAGCGATGGCCTGCTGCCGGTGGCGGATGAGTGTCTGGCGCGCATCGGGCGGCTGTTCGATCTCGCCTGCGATCCGCACATTATCAATGGCGCACTGGGCGATCTGGGCGCCGCCCGTCCGGGGCTGCGACTGCCGGGTTCAGTGGATGCTTTCGAGCAGGGGATCCGCGCGATTTTAGGCCAGCTGGTGAGCGTGGCGATGGCAGCCAAACTCACCGGTTATGTGGCAACGCGCTACGGTGAGCCGCTGGAGGGCGAACCGGACTTTGTCTGTTTTCCGCGCCCGGAGGCGCTGGCGGAGGCTGACCCGGCAGAGTTAAAAACGCTGGGTATGCCAATTAAGCGCGGGGAAGCCATCGTGCAGTTTGCCAGGGCGACGCTCGACGGGCGTTTTCCACTCACTGCCCCGGCGGATGTGGCGCAGGGCGTAAAGGATTTGCAGACTTTTCCGGGGATCGGGCGCTGGACGGCGAACTATCTGGCGCTGCGCGGCTGGCAGGCGAAAGATGTGTTTCTGGCGGATGATTATCTGATCAAGCAGCGCTTTAGCGGCATGACGCCCGCACAGATCCGTCAGTACGCCGCCCGCTGGCAGCCGTGGCGCTCTTACGCGCTGCTGCACATCTGGTATACCGACGGCTGGCAACCGTCAGTTGATGGCGAAATAGCTGGTGTTTAGCATCAGATCCAGCGGCTGTGGCGGGGAAATGGTATCGCCATAGATATAGTCGATGCCGATGCCGGAAAGCGTGTCCATCACTATCGGCTGGTGGGTCGGCCCGGCGATGCTTTTCATCCCCAGCCGCTGAGCGTGGCCCTGCACAATCGTGACCATCATTTCGTCCATCAGGTTGCCGTGGACGTTACTCACCAGATCCTGATCGAGCAGAATATAATCGGCGACGTAAGGCGTGAGGTGGTTGAAGAGTTCCAGGTCGCGCCCGACGTGGCTTAAGATCACCTGACAGCCTGCTTCGCGCAGTTTATGCAGCCCGTCAGCAATGCTGGCGTCGTCGCGCATCAGCGCATCGGCCTCAATGACCAGATGCAGCAGGCGCGCAGGCATCTCGCTCTGGTGCAGGCTTTCCAGCAGCTCTTTCACCAGGGTTTTGCTGGCAAGGCCGGTGGTGGAAAGGGGCAGCGCGACGCTTAACCCTTTGCGGGTGACGGCGGCGGCGCTGTTGCGGAAAAACTCCTGGAACACGCGACGGTCAAGGGCGCGGATCAGTTTGTGATCGCTCAGGGACGCGCGAAATGCATGCTCTTCCATGACATCGCCATTGCTGGTCCACAGGCGCAGCGACAGCAACCAGAAGTTGCAGGATTCCGGCACGCGGGGCGAGGCGACGCCGCGGGCAATCAGCAGCAGCGGGTTGTCGTTGATCATCCGCGCCTGCTCCTCCGCCGACATCTGCAAGCGGATCTGATGCATGTCATCCTGTTCAGGCTCATACACCGTGACCATGCCGCGCCCGCCGTTTTTCGAGGCATAACAGGCAATATCCGCCTGTGACATCACTTCAGAGGCCAGATAGTTGGTTTCGTCGATAAGCGTGATCCCGGCGCTGGCACCAATGCGGTGTAAACGGCCTTCCCACATAAACTGGTAATCGTTGATGGCGTGGATCAAGCGCCCGGAGATATAGCGCGCGCTTTCGATGTTGCAGTCCGGCAGCAGCAGACCAAATTCATCGCCGCCCAGACGCGCCAGAATATCGGTGGTGCGCAGCATACTGAGCATCAGCGAGGAGATTTCCCGCAGCAGCGCATCCCCCGCGGCATGGCCGGCGGAGTCGTTCACCGCCTTAAAGCGATCGAGATCGATATAGACCAGCGCGTGACGCTGGTGGGTTTCCTGCACGCCCTGTAACAGGCGTTTGAGATGGTTTTCAAAACTGACGCGGTTGGCCAGATGGGTAAGGGCATCGTGGGACGCGCTGTAGCTGAGCTGGCGCAGCATTTTGCGCGATTCGGTCACGTCCTGGATCACCAGCACAAAGCCGATATTTTGCCCGTCCAGCGTGCTGAGTGGCGTTACGCTGTAGTGAATATCGTAGGTGCCGCCACTGCGGCAGTGCAGCACCACATCCTGCTCGATGGCGGAACGGGACATATCGCCGCTGTGAATGTTTTCCATCAGCGGGCCGTTATCGCCAAAGGTAATGCGCAGCACGTTCAGCAGCGCCTGGCCCATTGCCTGCTCCTGCGGCCAGCCGCTCATTTTCTCCGCCACCGGGTTCATAAAGGTGATGTTCATGTTGACGTCGGTACAGAGCACCGCTTCACCGATGGAGTCCAGCGTAATGTGCAGCCGCTCTTTTTCCTGGAACAGCGCTTCGTTCAGCTGTTTCACCTCGGTCATGTCCATATTGATGCCGAGCAGGCGTTCCACTTCGCCATTTTTATTCAGCACCCGGTTGGCCAGGGTACGAATATGGCGCACGCCGTCTTTCACATGCACACGGAATTCCAGCTTAAACGGCAGCCGCGACACCAGCGAATCGCGCACCACCTGCTCGGTCATGGCGCGATCTTCCGGCACCACGCAGTCATACCACAGCTGCCAGGTGGGCTTGACGTGTGGCGGGATCTCGTAAAGCTCAAACATCCGTTTATCCCAGCTGATGATGTCCGTCGCCAGCTCCCACTCCCAGATGCCGATGCCGCCCGCTTCATTGGCGAGCGTGATGCGCTCCATCAGGCGCTTATTGACCCATTCCGTTTGCTTAAGATCGTTGATGTCTTCGATTTGCGAGATGAAATAGAGCGGCGTGCCGTCACCATGACGCACCAGCGATACCGCCAGCAGCGCCCAGACCACATCGCCATTGCGCGTGTAGTAACGCTTCTCCATCGAATAGCTGTTGATCTCGCCGCGCACCAGGCGTTCCAGCTGTTCAAGGTCGCTGTTGAGATCTTCAGGCCAGGTCACTTGCTGAAAGGTAAGCGACCGCAGCTCCTCCTGGGTATAGCCGAGAAATTTACACAGCGCTTTATTCGCCTGTAACCACTCGCCTTCGGTGCCGACCAGCGCCATGCCGATGGCGGAATACTCCATGGCGTTGCGAAACCGCGCTTCGCTCTCGGTAATGTGTTTGCGTTCAGTACGAAAGGCGTACATCACCATGGTCATCACGTAGGCGGGCAGCAGCATCATGATAAACGGCAGCCAGGGCACGTTGAGCATGACAGAGGAGTTTTGTGGCGTCAGGGCCGAGGGATCGGCCGCCACCATCAGTGACACCATCATCACGGTAGTGAGGAAGATCAGAAAGGCTTCCAGCCGTGGCAGGCGCACCGCGCTCCACATCAGCAGCACAATCACGGCGGTAAACGGCCACGGCAGAAATTTTATCGACAACCAGCTCAATGCCAGGGTGATCACCAGCGTCACCAGCGTTTCGAGCAGCAGCTGGGGTTTGCGATGACGCAGCAGATAGTGACTTTTAAACAGCAGCCCCAGCGGGATCAGCGCCATTGCGCCAATGGATTCCGACAACGTCCACAGCATAAACGCGCGCAGGGGGTTTTCGTTGTCGACCAGAAAAATGACCAACAGGCCGCCGATGAGCGGAGGAATGACGGCGCTGCCGATGGTCAGACGGATCCAGTCATTCAGGTTTTGCAGCGGGTTATACCACGGCAGCATTTTACGCAGCAGTACCGCGCCGATCAGCGCTTCAATAAGGTTTACCCCGGCATACCAGAAACTGACTTTTTCGGCAGGGAAAAATACCAGTGATGCGCCAAGCGTGCCGAGCGTACAGGCCGCGGCGATGCCGGGCCACATGCGGCCCGCGTGGCGGTAAAAAGCCACCATCATGATCGAGGTGGAAAACCACAGCGGGGCCAGAAGCGTGCCGAAGCGGGTTAATTCCAGCGCGAAGAGGGTAAAGATAAAAGTGACCAGTCCTAAACTGAGTAACCGCAGTAAAGGATTCGGTGTTGTCACCAAAACGCGCTGGTATTGTTTATTCATTACCACGTTATCCGCAGACCCTGATCGGCCCGGAATATTCACCGGGCGAGTTGAATTTGAAATTTGGATTATGCTAGTACAAACAATTTACAATTCCTATCTTGGGCGCTCATAATTTGACATCACAGTGTTATTAATTACTTACCTGATGCCATTTCCCCCTGAGTCGCCGCAAAAGTGAGCATTTAAATTTGCGTAAAGGCGATACCATCCATTCACAGCGTGAGTCTGTCTCTGTGACCTAATCAACTGGTATCACGACGGCGAAATCCCTATAATTGCCGCGTTTGGCGTTTCGGCGTCGTCCTTCCTTAACATCCAGGTTAACCAGGTCGCAAAAATTTATGACTGATAAGTCTCATCAGTGCGTCATTATCGGCATCGCCGGTGCATCCGCTTCAGGTAAAAGTCTCATCGCCAGTACCCTCTATCGCGAACTGCGCGATCAGGTGGGCGATGAGCATATTGGCGTCATCCCGGAAGACAGCTATTACAAAGATCAAAGTCATCTGTCCATGGAAGAACGGGTAAAGACCAATTACGACCATCCGAGCGCGATGGATCACAGCCTGCTGTTCCAGCACCTGCAAACCTTAAAAAATGGCAGCCCCATTGAATTGCCGGTCTACAGTTATGTAGAACATACCCGCACGCAGGAAACCATTCATATTCAGCCCAAGAAAGTGATTATCCTCGAAGGGATCCTGTTGCTGACCGACGCCCGCCTGCGCGATTCGCTGAATTTCTCTATTTTCGTTGATACCCCGCTGGACATCTGCCTGATGCGCCGTATTAAGCGCGATGTGAATGAACGCGGTCGCTCGATGGATTCGGTGATGGCACAGTATCAGAAGACGGTACGTCCGATGTTCCTGCAGTTTATCGAGCCGTCTAAGCAGTATGCCGACATCATCGTGCCGCGCGGTGGCAAGAACCGAATTGCGATCGACATTCTGAAAGCCAAAATTAGCCAGTTCTTTGAATAGTCTGCTTTTGAATAATCTGCGCGAATTGTGTACCGTTCGACGCAGTATGCTTAACCCCCGACAAGAGCACTTGCCGGGGGATGCTGTATCTAAGGAGAAAACGCATGCGTTTGTGTGACCGAGATATTGAAGCCTGGCTGGATGAAGGCCGTCTGTCTATTACCCCGCGTCCACCGGTTGAACGCATCAATGGCGCCACCGTCGATGTCCGTCTGGGGAATAAATTCCGCACGTTTCGCGGACACACCGCGGCGTTTATCGATCTGAGTGGGCCGAAGGATGAAGTCGCCGCCTCCCTTGAGCGCGTAATGAGCGATGAAATTGTCCTGCCGGAAGGGGATGCCTTTTTCCTGCATCCCGGCGAACTGGCACTGGCGGTCACCTATGAATCCGTGACCTTACCCGCCGATCTGGTGGGCTGGCTGGACGGCCGCTCGTCACTGGCGCGTCTGGGGCTGATGGTACACGTCACGGCGCACCGTATCGATCCGGGCTGGTCAGGCTGCATCGTGCTGGAGTTCTATAATTCAGGCAAACTGCCGCTGGCGCTGCGTCCGGGTATGCTGATTGGTGCGCTGAGCTTTGAACCGCTTTCCGGCCCGGCAGCCCGTCCGTATAACCGTCGGCAGGACGCGAAATACCGTGACCAGCAGGGCGCGGTTGCCAGTCGTATTGATAAAGATTGAGTATTAATCGCTCGCTGAGGATGCCATGAGAAGAGTGTTAACCACGCTGATGATTTTGCTTGTCGTGCTTGTTGCCGGCATCTCTGCGTTGGTACTGCTGGTCAACCCGAACGATTTTCGTGCCTATATGGTGCAGCAGGTTGAGGCGCGTAGCGGTTATCAGTTGCAGCTCGATGAGCCGTTGCGCTGGCATGTCTGGCCGCAGCTCAGCATTCTCTCCGGGCGCATGTCGTTAACCGCGCCGGGCGCGTCCACGCCGCTGGTGTCGGCGGCGAACATGCGGCTGGATGTGGAACTCTGGCCGCTGCTTTCGCATCAGTTGCATGTGAAGCAGGTGATGCTGAAAGGCGCGGTGATCCAGTTAACGCCGCAAACCAAAGCCGCGCGCAAACCCGATGCGCCGGTTGCGCCGGACGACAATCCTATGCCGCAGGTGGATGCCGATCGCGGCTGGTCCTACGCCATTTCCCGTCTTCAGGTTGCCGACAGCGTGTTGGTGTTCCAGCACGAAAATGAAGAACAGGTCACGGTGCGCGACATCCGTCTGAACATGGAACAGGATGCCTCGTATCACGCCGTTGTCGATTTTTCCGGGCGCATCAATCGTAACCAGCGCGATCTGACGCTGGCGATGAAAGCAAATATCGACGCCGCGGATTATCCCCACAACCTGGACGCCGCTATTGAACAGTTCGACTGGCAGCTTAAAGGCGGCGATGTCGCCCCGCAGGGCATCAGCGGCACGGCGACGCTTAACGCCAGGTGGCAGGAAGCGCAAAAGCGCATCTCGTTCAGCAATCTGAACGTTACCGCTAACGACAGCACGCTGAGCGGGCAGGGTAGCGTGGTGCTGAATGACACCCCGGACTGGGCGCTCGATCTGCACTTTGACAAGCTCAATCTGGAAAATTTACTGAGCGGCCAGACGATGACGGATGCCAGCAGCGATGCCGCGCAGAAAGGCCAGGCGCAGGCTAAGCTGTTACCGCGTCCGGTTATTGCCAGCGACAGCAGCGAACCGGAATACACCAGCCTGCGCGGCTTTACTGCCAGGGTGGCACTGACCGCCGGACAGATCCGCTGGCGCGGGATGGATTTCACCGACGTCAGCAGCGAAATGACCAACCAGGCAGGGCTGTTAACCCTCTCCACGCTCCAGGGCAAAATGGGCAACGGCACGCTTTCTCTGCCGGGCCGCCTTGATGTGCGCGGCAGAACGCCGAAAAGCGCCTTTAAGCCGACGCTCGAAAACGTCGAGATTGGCACCATTCTGAAAGCCTTCGATTATCCCATTGCCCTGACCGGGGCCATCTCGATGAACAGTGACTTCACCGGCAATCAGGTTGATGCCATGGCGTTTCGCCATGACTGGCAGGGCAGCGCGCACCTTGAAATGGCGAACGTGCAAATGGAAGGGCTTAATTTCCAGCAGCTGATCCAGCAGGCCGTAGCGCGCAGTAGCGACGTGAAAGTGGAGCAGGATTACGACAACACCACCCGACTGGATGCGCTGAGCACCGATCTGGAACTGGATCACGGCACCGTCACTCTGAGCGATTTACAGGGCAGCTCACCGCTGATAGCGCTCGACGGGCAGGGCACGCTGGATCTGGTCAACGAAGAGAGCGACACCCAGTTTAACGTGCGTGTGCTCTCCGGCTGGAATGGCGGCAACAGCGAGTTGATTACCTTCCTGCGCAAAACGCCAATCCCAATCAGCGTTTACGGCAAATGGGATGCGTTGCAGTACAACCTGAAAATAGACCAGGTGCTGCGCGACCATCTCCAGGGTGAGGCGAAACGTCGCCTGAATAAGTGGGCGGATCGTAATAAAGACAGTAAATACAGCGAAGATGTGAAAAAGCTGCTGGAGAAAATGTAGCGGCTGATAAACCTGTCCCCGGGCGAAAGCCGGGGACAGGTTGCGGGATCAGACTTCGTAATCCATTTCGCTCTCTTTGCGTAACGGCACAATCTGTACTTTCTGCACGCGATGGCTCTCAACCTGTAGCGTGATGAGCCGGAAATCCCCCACCTGCACTTCTTCACCCACCTGCGGAATGCGCTGCAAATTCTCCATCAGCAAGCCTGCGATAGTGTGATATTCACGCTTCTCGTCCAGCGGCAGCGGCACAAATTGCACCAGATCTTCCAGCGGCATATGCCCGTTCGCCGTCCAGCTTCCGTCGGCGTTTTTCTGAATATCGTGGCGGGCGTCGATCTCTTCCACTTCGTTCGGCAGGTTACCGGCGATGGTTTCCATCACGTCACTGAGCGTCACCACACCTTCCACCGAACCAAATTCATCCACCACAAAAGCAAAGTGAGTGCGGGCGTTACGGAACTGTTCCAGCGCCTGTAACAGCGGCAGCCCTTCCGGGAACACCAGCGGCTGGCGCACCAGCACGTTGAGGTTCAGCGGTTCGCCGCGCAGCGCCTGTTGCAGCAGATCGAGAATATGCACCACGCCCAGCAGATCTTCTTGCATATCGCCGCCGGTGACCACCACGCGGGTATGCTGGTTCTTGTCCAGTAGCTCGCGGATCACCTCTTCCGGCGCGGTCAGGTCGATATGTTCAATGTCATGGCGGGAGGTCATGATGCTGCTGACCGTACGCTGATTCAGATTCAGCACCCGTTCGATCATCAGCCGTTCCTGGGGTTTGAAGATCTGCGTATTATCATGGTCAGCCAGCATGGAGGCGGTTTCAACATCCAGCTCGGCATCTTCTTTGCGGCCGCTGAGCAGGCGCATCACTGCTTCGGTTGTGCGCTGACGCAGCGTGTTATCCGCGAACAGGAAACGGCGGCGGTTGAAGATCGCCAGCTGGTTGAGCGATTCAATCAATACCGAGAAGCCGATGGCGGCGTACAGGTAGCCTTTCGGGATGTGGTAGCCAAAGCCTTCGGCGATCAGGCTAAAACCAATCATCAGCAGGAAGCTAAGACAGAGAATAACGATAGTCGGATGGTTATTCACAAAGCGGGTGAGCGCTTTACTGGCCAGCAGCATCAGTGAAATGGCGATGATAACGGCTGCCATCATCACGGCGAGGTGATCGACCATACCCACGGCGGTGATCACCGAGTCCAGCGAGAACACGGCATCGAGAATGACGATCTGCGTCACCACCGCCCAGAATTTTGCCCCGCGCCGCTGCGTCGGGTTGTCGCTGTCTTTCCCCTCCAGCCGTTCGTTAAGCTCGACCGTGGCTTTGAACAGCAAGAAGAAACCCCCAAACAGCATGATCAGGTCGCGCGCGCTGAAGCTCAGGCTGCGCACGCTGAACAGCGGGGTGGTGAGGGTCACCAGCCAGGATATTGAGGCCAGCAGCACCAGACGCATCAGCATCGCCAGGATAAGGCCCGTGACGCGCGCGCGGTCGCGCTGCGCAGGCGGAAGTTTTTCCGCGAGGATAGCAATAAAGACCAGGTTATCTATGCCGAGCACCAGCTCGATAACGATCAGAGTAAACAGTCCCGCCCAGATAGAGGGATCGGCAATCCATTCCATAGTAAGTGTCGTACCTTGTGTAATATGACGATTGTCACGTTTTGATCATGGGTACATTGCGCCCAAAATGCAATATTCCCCTGCGATTTATCCGAATAATCGCACCATAGGTTTAAATGATATTTCGCGATCGGCGGAGCGATATGTACTTATATTTAGTAAGCCATTACATCGGATAAGTTAGGAATTATCGTATTCGCGAAGCTATATATATAAGTTGTCAATATGAAGAAATTCCTAAAAGCTTATAAATTTGAGGTTAATATTAATCTTAAAAAGACCTTACCCCGGACAAGTTACCTTGCCTGCTATTACGTTAGCTGCAACAATTCTTCCAGCGCATCATGGCGTTCTTTTGTATGTCATATTTTTGGCGGCATGATGGGTTAAGTTCTTCTTTATCTGATAGCCACTATAGAGACGTACATTATTTCTTCTCAATAATGTACAGATACAGGGTGCAATCAATAACTTACTGTTTTATCAGTGAATTGGTAACTGGAAGCCAGGGGCGGTAGCGTGCCCGGACGCGTGTGAATCAGCTCCGATTATTCTGTCAACGCACCGCGTTTGAATAAGCGATTTTTAGGACTGATGCCAGTTATATTTAGCAGCCTTTAACTGCATGCTAAATGGGAACAGGCTACGCGCTTATTTATACCGCACAGGATAATTACTCTGCCAAAGTGATAAATAATCAATGATGAAATCCAAAATGAAATTGATGCCATTATTGGTGTCTGTGACCTTGATGAGTGGTTGTACGGTTTTTCCCGGCAGCAATATGTCGACCATGGGCAAGGATGTCATTAAACAGCAAGATGCTGACTTCGATCTTGACCGCATGGTGAATGTTTATCCTTTGACCCCCCGACTGGTCGAACAGTTACGTCCCCGTCCGAATGTCGCTCAACCTAATATGTCGCTGGATCAGGAAATCGCGAATTATCAGTACCGTGTCGGTCCTGGCGATGTCCTGAACGTCACCGTCTGGGATCACCCGGAACTGACCACGCCAGCAGGCCAGTATCGTAGCTCAAGCGAAGCCGGTAACTGGGTGCAGCCGGACGGCACGATGTTCTATCCGTATATCGGTAAAGTCCACGTAGTGGGCAAAACCCTCGCGGAAATCCGTAGTGATATTACCGGCCGTTTAGCGCAGTACATTGCTGACCCGCAGGTGGACGTTAATATCGCTGGCTTCCGCTCGCAGAAAGCCTATATCTCCGGCCAGGTAAATAAATCCGGTCAGCAGGCGATCACCAACGTACCGCTGACGGTGCTGGATGCCATCAACGCCGCCGGTGGTCTGACCGATAACGCCGACTGGCGCAATGTGGTCTTGACCCACGAAGGCCGCGAACAACGCATTTCTTTGCAGGCGCTGATGCAAAACGGCGACCTGAGCCAGAACCGCCTGCTCTATCCGGGCGACATCCTCTTTGTGCCGCGCAACGACGATCTGAAAGTGTTCGTGATGGGCGAAGTGAAAAAACAGAGCACCCTCAAAATGGACTTCAGCGGCATGACGCTGACCGAAGCGCTGGGTCAGGCAGAAGGTCTGGATCTGAGCACGTCCAATGCCAGCGGTATCTTCGTGATCCGTCCGCTGAAAGGCGAGAAGGGACGCGACGGCAAGATCGCCAACATTTACCAGCTTGATATGTCTGACGCCACCTCTCTGGTGATGGCGACGGAATTCCGCCTCCAGCCGTACGACGTGGTTTACGTCACGACCGCACCGGTCGCTCGCTGGAACCGTCTGATCAACCAGCTGTTGCCGACCATCAGTGGCGTTCGCTACATGACCGACACGGCCAGCGACTTGCATACCTGGTAAAACGCGATGTTTAACAAAATTCTGGTGGTTTGCGTAGGGAATATCTGCCGCTCCCCGACGGCGGAACGGTTATTACGGGCATTTCAGCCGGGCCTGACCGTCGATTCGGCGGGACTGGGCGCGCTGGTGGGAAAAGGGGCTGACGCCACGGCAAGCAGCGTGGCGGAACAGCATGACATTTCGCTTGCGGGCCACAGCGCCCGCCAGATCACGTCGCGCATGTGTCGCGAATACGATCTGATCCTGGTGATGGAAAAGCGTCACATTGCTTCGCTGTGCGACATCGCACCGGAAATGCGCGGCAAAGTGATGCTGTTTGGTCACTGGGATAATGAGCGGGACATCCCCGATCCGTATCGCAAAAGCCGTGAAGCTTTTGAAGCCGTTTACACCTTACTCGAAAGGTCTGCCCGCCAGTGGGCGCAGGCATTGAACGTTCAGCAGGGATAACAATGACAGAAAAACTACAGCATTCTGCCGCCTCCCAGACAGGCAGCGATGAAATCGACATCGGACGCCTGATTGGGACGGTGGTTGAGGCACGCTGGTGGGTGCTCGGCATTACCGCCGTCTTTGCGGTGGCGGCGGTGATCTATACCCTGTTCGCCACGCCGATTTACAGTGCCGATGCGCTGGTGCAAATCGAGCAGGATTCCGGCAACTCGCTGGTGCAGAACATTAACAGCGCGTTGTCGAATAAACCGCCGGCGTCCGATGCGGAAATTCAGCTGATCAAATCGCGAATGGTGCTGGGCAAAACCGTTGACGAACTTGATTTAGATATTGCCGTGACCAAAAACACCCTGCCGATTATCGGCGACGGCTGGGAACGGCTGATGGGGCGTCAGAATGAAACGGTAAAGGTCACCGCGTTTACCCTGCCGAAAGGGGCGGGCGATCAGGTGTTCACGCTGCGCGTACTTAGCCCGACCCAGTACCAGCTGACCAGCGACGCCGGTTTCAGCGCCAAAGGCGAAGTGGGCAAGCGGCTGGAAAAAGACGGCGTGATGCTGGAAGTGAGCGCGATCCAGGCGTCCACCGACAGCGAATTCACCGTGACTAAGTTTTCCACGCTCGGCATGATCAACAATCTGCAAAACAACCTCACCGTCACCGAAAACGGGAAAGACACCGGCGTGCTCAGCCTGTCGTTTACCGGGGAAGATCGCGAGCAGATCCGTGCCATCCTGAACAGCATTACCCGCAACTACCTTGAGCAGAACGTGGCGCGTAAATCGGAAGAAGCGGCGAAAAGCCTCGCCTTCCTCGCTAAACAGCTGCCGGAGGTTCGCCGTAATCTGGATCAGGCGGAAAACAAACTGAACGCCTTCCGTCAGGACAAGGACTCGGTGGATTTACCGCTGGAAGCGAAAGCCGTGCTGGACTCGATGGTTAACATCGACGCGCAGTTAAACGAGCTGACCTTTAAAGAGGCGGAGATTTCCAAACTCTATACCAAAGCGCACCCGGCCTACCGCACGCTGCTGGAAAAACGTAAAGCGCTGGAAGATGAAAAATCCAGGCTGAACGGGCGCGTTACGGCGATGCCAAAAACCCAGCAGGAAATTGTGCGTCTGACCCGCGATGTAGAATCCGGCCAGCAGGTGTACATGGCGCTGCTCAACAAACAGCAGGAGCTGAAGATCACCGAAGCCAGTACCGTCGGCGATGTGCGTATTGTTGACCCGGCGATCACCCAACCTGGCGTGCTGAAACCGAAGAAAGCGCTGATTATTCTTGGCAGCATTATCCTCGGCCTGATGTTGTCGATTGTCGGCGTGCTGCTGCGCTCGCTGTTTAATCGCGGCATCGAAAGCCCGCAGGTGCTGGAAGAGCATGGCATCAACGTCTACGCCAGCATTCCGCTGTCTGAATGGCAGAAATCCCGCGACCAGGTCAAAACCGTCAAAGGCACGAAACGCTATAAGCAGAGCCAGCTGCTGGCGGTGGGTAACCCGACTGACCTTGCCATTGAAGCCATTCGTAGTCTGCGCACCAGTCTGCACTTCGCCATGATGCAGGCCAACAACAATGTGCTGATGATGACCGGTGTTAGCCCGTCGATCGGTAAAACCTTTGTGTGCGCCAACCTCGCGGCGGTGGTCAGCCAGACCAACAAGCGCGTGCTGCTGATCGACTGTGATATGCGTAAAGGTTACGCCCATGAACTGCTCGGCACCGACAACGTGAACGGTCTGTCGAACGTGCTCTCCAGTACCGGTGACATTGCCGCCTGTGCAAAACCGACCTCTGTGCCGAACTTTGACCTGGTGCCACGGGGTCAGGTGCCGCCGAACCCGTCTGAACTGCTGATGAGCGAGCGCTTCAGTCAGCTGATTACCTGGGCGAGCAAAAACTATGACCTGGTGCTGATCGACACCCCACCAATCCTCGCGGTGACCGACGCCGCCATTGTGGGTCGCCATGCCGGTACCACGCTGATGGTGGCACGCTACGCGGTGAATACCATCAAAGAGGTGGAAACCAGCCTGAGCCGTCTGCATCAGAACGGCATCGAGGTGAAAGGGGTGATCCTCAACTCCATCTTCCGCCGTGCGACGGGCTATCAGGATTACGGGTACTACGAGTACGAGTACAAGTCTGATTCAAAATAACAGTATTCCCCTCACCCTAACCCTCTCCCTAAGGGAGAGGGGAGAGATCGTGCCCGACGCATCCACCCTCTCCCATGGGGAGAGGGGAGAGATTGAGCCCGACGCATCCACCCTCTCCCATGGGGAGAGGGCCGGGGTGAGGGGGGGAACTACCGAGCTGATGAATAACATCAACGAAAGGGAACGGACAATGAGCACAACAGACCGCCCATTAATTTCAATTTACATGCCAACCTGGAACAGGCAGCAACTGGCGATCCGGGCGATTAAATCGGTGCTGCGCCAGGATTACAGC
Source organism: Enterobacter sp. ENT03 (assembly GCF_019218745.1). Classification (GTDB taxonomy): domain Bacteria; phylum Pseudomonadota; class Gammaproteobacteria; order Enterobacterales; family Enterobacteriaceae; genus Enterobacter_D. The sequence continues at coordinate 121,627 of NZ_JAHUXA010000009.1, read as the reverse complement.
AACTGGGAGATGATCATCGTCGATGACTGCTCCTCGTCTTTTGAGCAGTTACAACAGTTTGTCGACGGCCTTAACGATCCGCGCGTGCGCTATACCCATAACGAGATCAACTCCGGTGCCTGCGCGGTGCGCAACCAGGCCATCATGCAGGCTAACGGTGAGTACATTACCGGTATCGACGATGATGACGAATGGACGCCAAACCGCCTGTCGGTCTTCCTGGCGCACAAACATCAGCTGGTGACACACGCGTTTTTATACGCCAACGACTATATCTGCGAAGGGGAAGTTTACGCCCAGCCAGCCAGTCTGCCGCTGTACCCGAAATCACCCTATTCCCGCAAGCTGTTCTACAAACGCAATATCATCGGCAACCAGGTCTTTACCTGGGCCTGGCGGTTTAAAGAGTGCCTGTTCGATACCGAACTGAAGGCCGCGCAGGATTACGATATTTTCCTGCGCATGGTGGTGGAATATGGTGAGCCGTGGAAAGTCGAAGAGGCCACGCAGATCCTGCACATCAATCATGGCGAAATGCAGATCACGTTATCGCCGAAAAAGTTCTCCGGCTATTTTCACTTTTACCGCAAGCACAAAGACAAATTCGACCGGGCCAGCAAAAAGTATCAGCTGTTCACGCTGTACCAGATCCGCAATAAGCGCATGACCTGGCGCACATTGTTAACACTGCTGTCTGTGCGGAACGGCAAACGCCTCGCTGACGGGCTGCGGGGGAAATAATGCGACTGGAAGATTTTCGCGCTAACCACTGGAGCCTGCGTCCATGCTGCATGGTGATGGCTTACCGCATCGCGCATTTCTGCTCAGTGTGGCGTAAAAAAAATGTCCTCAACAATATCTGGGCCGCACCGGTACTGGTGCTGTACCGCTTTATAACCGAATGCCTGTTTGGCTACGAGATCCAGGCGGCGGCGACCATCGGACGGCGTTTCACCATTCATCACGGCTATGCCGTGGTGATCAACAAAAACGTCGTGGCGGGGGATGATTTCTCCATCCGTCACGGCGTCACCATCGGTAACCGCGGCGCGGACAGCCTGGCCTGTCCGGTGATTGGTAACGGCGTCGAGCTGGGTGCCAACGTGGTGATGATCGGTGACATCACCATCGGCAACAACGTCACCATTGGCGCGGGCAGTGTGGTGCTGGACAGTGTGCCGGATAACGCGCTGGTGGTGGGTGAGAAAGCGCGCGTGAAGGTAATGAAATGAACATTCTGCAATTTAATGTGCGTCTCGCCGAGGGCGGCGCAGCGGGCGTGGCGCTGGATCTGCACCAGCGCGCGCTGCAAAAGGGACTGCCTTCCCGTTTTGTGTACGGCTACGGCAAAGGCGGCAAAAACAGCGTCAGCCATAACGACTATCCGCAGGTGATCAAACAGACCCCCCGCCTGACGTCGATGGCCAACCTGGCGCTGTTTCGGCTGTTTAACCGTGATGTTTTTGGCAACCTGAACAGTTTGTACCGCACCGTCACCCGCACACCTGGCCCGGTGGTGCTGCACTTTCACGTCATGCACAGCTACTGGCTGAACTTAAGTGACCTGGTGGCGTTTTGCCAGAAAGTCAACGCCCACAAGCCGGACGTGACCTTCGTCTGGACGCTGCACGATCACTGGAGCGTGACCGGGCGCTGTGCTTTTACCGACGGCTGCGAAGGCTGGAAAACCAACTGTCAGAAGTGCCCTACGCTGGACAACTATCCGCCGGTAAAAATTGACCGCGCGCACCAGCTGGTGGCGGGCAAACGCCAGTTGTTTAACGCGATGCTGGCGATCGGCTGCACTTTTATCTCTCCGAGCCAGCACGTCGCCGATGCTTTCAACCGTATTTACGGCGAAGGGCGCTGCCGCATTATCAATAACGGCATTGATGTGGCGACCGAGGCGATCCTCGCCGAACTGACGCCGGTAAGCGAAACCGCTGGCGTGCCGAAAATCGCCATTGTGGCTCACGATTTGCGCTACGACGGTAAAACTAATCAGCGTCTGGTGCGCGACATGATGGCGCTCGGTGACAAAATCGAACTGCATACCTTCGGCAAGTTTTCACCCTTTGAAGGCGCGAACGTGGTGAACCACGGGTTTATGACGGATAAACGCCAGTTGATGAGCGAGCTTAATCAGATGGATGCGCTGGTGTTCAGCTCGCGGGTGGATAACTACCCGCTGATCCTCTGCGAAGCGCTGTCCATCGGCGTGCCGGTCATTGCGACCCACAGCGATGCGGCGCAGGAAGTGCTGTATAAATCCGGCGGCAAAACCTTTGCCGAATCGGAGGTGGTTTCCCTGGTGCAGCGCCCGAAAGCGGATATTGCCCAGGCGGTGTTTGGCACTACGCTGGACGCGTTCCGCGCGCGCAGCCGCCAGGCGTACAGCGGCGAACAGATGCTGGAGGAGTATGTCTCGTTCTATCAGAGTCTGTAGTTATCTGCTGTTGCCGCTCATCTATCTGCTGGTGAACGTTAAGATCGCCCAGATAGGGGAGAGCTTCCCGATAACCATCGTCACGTTTTTACCGGTCATGCTGCTGCTGTATGTCGATAAGATCAGCATCAAGAAGCTGATGATTGCGCTGGGCATCGGCGCGGGGCTGACCCTGTTCAACTACATTTTCGGTCAGTCGCTGAATGCCGGAAAGTATGTCACCTCGACGCTGCTGTTTGTCTATCTGGTGATCATTATCGGCATGGTGTGGAGTATTCGCTTTAAAACGATTTCGCCGCACAACTATCTCAAGATTTTGCGTTTCTTCTGGCTGGTGGTGGGTTTTGTCGTCATGCTCGCCGCGGCTGAAATGGCGCAGATTATTCTCAGCGGTGGCAGTAGCCTGATGGAGAATATTTCGAAATATCTGATTTACAGTAACAGCTATGTTCTGAATTTCATTAAGTTTGGTGGTAAACGAACCACTGCTATGTATTTCGAGCCAGCGTTCTTCGCTCTGGCGTTAATCTCAATTTGGCTCAGCATCAAACAGTTTGGTATCAAAACGCCCAAGACCGATGCTATGATTCTGGCAGGGATAGTTCTCTCAGGATCGTTCTCCGGAGTAATGACATTTATCCTGTTTTACCTGCTGGAATGGGCATTCCAGTATCTGAATAAAGAGGCGATTAAGAAAAAGCTGCCCCTGGCAATAATTTCACTCGCCGTGTTTATGGTCGGCGTAGTATTCGCATTTCCTTATATTTCGGAACGTCTGGGTGATTTGGGTACAGAAGGCTCATCTTCTTATTACCGTATCATCGGGCCGCTGGCGATGGTGGGCTATTCATTAACCAATATCGACGGCGTAGTGCGCTTCGGTTCGCTTTATGAATATGTTGCATCATTCGGAATCTTTAACGGTGCGGACGTCGGGAAAACAATAGACAATGGGCTGTATCTGCTGATCATTTATTTCTCATGGTTCGCAGTGTTACTGACGATATGGTACATGTCGAAAGTGGTAAAAATGATGATTAACGCGTTTGGTAATAATCAGAATTATCGCGTTCAACTTTTTCTTTTTACCCCGGTGTCATTGTTTTTCACCGGTTCGATTTTCAGTCCAGAATATGCTTTTTTAATCGTCTGCCCTTTTATTTTGCGCAAAGCGCTGAATATTACGCATTCAAGATGAGGTGGTTTACATGCTCCTAAGTGTCATTACTGTCGCGTTTCGAAATTATGACGGCGTGGCGAAAACTTATGCGTCACTGGCGCATCTGGCACAGGCACATGACATCACCTTCGAATGGATCGTGGTGGACGGTGGCTCCCAGGATGGCACCGCAGAATTTCTGGAAAACCTTAACGGTCAGTACAACTTACGTTATATCAGCGAGAAAGATAAAGGCATTTACGATGCAATGAATAAAGGCATCGCGATGGCGGAAGGGCGCTTTGCCCTGTTCCTGAATTCCGGTGATATTTTCCACCCGGACGCCGCCAACGTGGTACGCCAGCTGGAAAACGCCCCGGAAAGCGCCATGGTTATTGGCGATGCGTTGCTTGATTTTGGCGACGGAAAAAAAATTCGCCGCGGCGCGAAACATGGATGGTATATCTACCACAGCTTACCGGCCAGCCATCAGGCTATATTCTTCCCGGTGAGCGGTCTAAAAACCTACCCCTACGATTTACAATATAAAGTCTCTTCCGATTATGCGCTGGCCGCCCGTATGTATAAAGCGGGATACGCCTTTAAGCGCCTGAAAGGACTGGTATCCGAATTTTCGATGGGCGGCGTGTCAACCTCGAATAATCTGGAATTATGCCAGGATGCCAGAAATGTGCAGCGTAAAATATTACGCGTGCCGGCATTTTGGGCAGAGCTTTCTTACCTGCTGCGCAAACGCACAACCGGTAAAACAAAAGCCTTATATAACAAAGTCTGAATATAAGGAAATACGATGCAGGAATTAAACGGATTCACGGTACCCGCCGGCTTCCGCGGGGCCAGTGCGCTTAAAGTTCAGCTCTGGTGGGCAGTGCAGGCGACATTATTTGCCTGGTCACCGCAGGTCATGTACCGCTGGCGCGCATTTTTATTGCGTCTTTTTGGCGCAAAAATTGGTAAAGGCGTGGTGATCCGCCCGTCAGTAAAAATTACGTATCCATGGAAATTAACGCTCGGTGATTATAGCTGGGTGGGTGATGACGCGGTGTTATATACGCTGGGCGACATCACCATCGGCGCGAATTCTGTGGTGTCACAAAAGTGTTATTTATGTACGGGCAGTCACGATTATCAGAGTGCGCATTTCGATATTAATGCCACTCCCATTGTGATTGGCGATAAATGCTGGCTGGCAACGGATGTTTTCGTCGCTCCCGGCGTACAGATTGGCGACGGCACCGTAGTTGGCGCCCGTAGCAGTGTTTTTAAGACGCTTCCGGCGAACGTGATTTGCCGGGGTAATCCCGCAGTGGTGACGCGCAAACGCGTCGAAACGGCACCTTTTGAGGAAAATAAATTATGAGTAAAGTTGCTCTCATCACCGGCGTAACCGGACAGGATGGCTCTTATCTGGCTGAACTTCTCCTGGAGAAGGGTTATGAAGTTCACGGCATCAAACGTCGTGCTTCCTCTTTTAACACTGAGCGTGTGGATCATATCTACCAGGATCCGCATACCAGCAACCCGAAATTCCACCTGCACTATGGCGATCTGACCGACAGCTCCAACCTGACGCGCATCCTGCAGGAAGTGCAGCCGGATGAAGTGTACAACCTGGGTGCGATGAGCCACGTTGCGGTTTCCTTCGAATCCCCGGAATACACGGCGGATGTTGACGCCATGGGTACCCTGCGTCTGCTGGAAGCGATCCGTTTCCTCGGCCTGGAAAAGAAAACCCGTTTCTATCAGGCATCCACCTCTGAACTCTATGGTCTGGTGCAGGAAATCCCGCAGAAAGAGACCACGCCGTTCTACCCGCGTTCTCCGTATGCCGTTGCCAAACTGTACGCTTACTGGATCACCGTTAACTACCGCGAATCCTATGGCATGTATGCCTGTAACGGCATCCTGTTTAACCACGAATCCCCGCGTCGCGGCGAAACCTTCGTGACCCGTAAAATTACCCGTGCTATCGCCAACATCGCTCAGGGTCTGGAATCCTGCCTGTACCTCGGCAACATGGACTCCCTGCGTGACTGGGGCCATGCGAAAGACTACGTGAAAATGCAGTGGATGATGCTGCAACAGGATCACCCGGAAGATTTCGTTATCGCAACCGGCGTGCAGTACTCCGTACGTCAGTTCGTGGAAATGGCAGCGGCTCAGCTGGGTATCAAACTGCGCTTTGAAGGCACTGGCGTTGACGAGAAAGGCATTGTGGTGTCCGTAACTGGTCACGATGCACCGGGCGTGAAGCCTGGCGATGTGATTGTTTCTGTTGACCCGCGTTACTTCCGTCCGGCGGAAGTGGAAACCCTGCTGGGTGACCCGACCAAAGCACACGAAAAACTGGGCTGGAAACCAGAAACTACCCTGCAGGAGATGGTCTCTGAAATGGTAGCCAAGGATCTGGAAGCGGCTAAGAAACACTCGCTGCTGAAAGCTCATGGCTTCGAGGTCGCCATCGCGCTGGAGTCGTAAGCATGAGCAAACAACGTATCTTTGTGGCCGGCCATCGTGGAATGGTGGGATCGGCCATCGTACGACAGCTTGAGCAACGCGGGGACGTTGAGCTCGTCCTGCGTACCCGTGATGAACTCAATCTGCTGGACGCCCGTGCGGTCAATGATTTCTTTGCCACCGAGTCCATTGACCAGGTTTACCTGGCGGCGGCGAAAGTGGGCGGTATTGTGGCGAACAATACCTACCCGGCGGAGTTCATTTTCGAGAACCTGATGATCGAGAGCAATATTATTCACGCGGCGCATACGCACAACGTGAACAAGTTGCTGTTCCTCGGCTCATCCTGCATTTACCCGAAAATGGCGAAGCAGCCGATGGCGGAAAGCGAGCTGTTGCAGGGCACGCTTGAAGCGACCAACGAGCCGTACGCGATTGCCAAGATTGCCGGGATCAAACTGTGCGAGTCTTACAACCGCCAGTACGGACGTGATTATCGTTCGGTAATGCCGACTAACCTATATGGCCCGAACGATAATTTCCACCCGAGCAACTCCCATGTGATCCCGGCGCTGCTGCGTCGTTTCCATGAAGCGGCCCAGGAGAACGCCACGGATGTGGTGGTGTGGGGCAGCGGTACGCCGATGCGCGAATTCCTGCATGTGGATGATATGGCGGCTGCCAGCATTCACGTGATGGAGCTGGATCGCGAAGTGTGGGAAGAGAACACCGAACCGATGCTGTCGCACATCAACGTCGGTACCGGCGTGGACTGCACCATTCGTGAACTGGCGCAAACCCTTGCGCAGGTCACCGGCTTTAAAGGCCGCGTGGTGTTCGACGCCAGCAAACCCGACGGTACACCGCGCAAGCTGCTTGATGTGACTCGTCTGCATCAGCTTGGCTGGTATCACGAGGTGTCACTGGAGCAGGGGCTGGCAAGCACCTATCAGTGGTTCCTTGAAAACCAGCACCGGTTCCGGGGGTAAGCATGTTTTTGAGTCAAGAAGACTTCGCCACAGTAGTGCGCTCAACGCCGCTGATCTCCATCGATCTGATCGTGGAAAACTCGCGCGGTGAGGTTCTGCTGGGAGAACGCACCAACCGTCCGGCCCAGGGATACTGGTTTGTCCCTGGCGGTCGCGTACAAAAGGATGAGCCGCTGGCCAGCGCCTTCGAGCGCCTGACCCTTGCGGAACTGGGAACCCGTCTGCCGATGTCGGCAGGCGAGTTTTACGGCGTCTGGCAGCACTTCTATGACGACAACTTCTCCGGCCGCGATTTTTCCACGCACTACATCGTGCTTGGTTTCCGCGTCCGCGTGGATGAGAACAGCCTGACGCTGCCCGCCGAGCAGCACGGGGCGTGGCGCTGGATGACGCCTGACGCAATCGTGAACAGCGAGAACGTGCACGACAACAGCCGCGCCTATTTCCGTGCCGATAAGTCCGGGGTACCGGGCTTATGAAAATCCTGGTGTATGGCATTAACTACTCGCCGGAGCTGACCGGGATCGGTAAGTACACCGGCGAGATGGTGGAATGGATGGCCCGTCAGGGCCATGACGTTCGCGTCATTACCGCGCCGCCGTACTACCCGGAATGGAAAGTGGGCGAGCCTTACTCGGCCTGGCGCTGGCGTCGGGAAGAGGGGGCAGCGACCGTCTGGCGCTGCCCGCTGTATGTCCCCAAAACCCCGACCACCTTAAAGCGCCTGATCCATCTGGGCAGCTTTGCGCTGAGCAGTTTCTTTCCGCTGATGGCGCAACGTCGCTGGAAGCCGGATCGCATTATCGGCGTGGTGCCGACGCTGTTTTGCACGCCGGGCATGCGCCTGCTGGCAAAACTCTCCGGCGCCCGCACCGTGCTGCACATTCAGGATTATGAAGTCGATGCCATGCTTGGCCTCGGCATGGCCGGTAAAGGTCAGGGCGGGCGCGTGGCCCGTCTTGCCAGCGCTTTTGAGCGCAGCGGCCTGCACAACGTCGATAACGTCTCGACGATTTCGCGCTCGATGATGAATAAAGCGCAGGAAAAAGGCGTACCGGCTGAGCGGGTGATTTTCTTCCCCAACTGGTCGGAAGTGGCGCGTTTTCGCGACGTCACTGACGCCGAGGCTTTGCCGCTTCGTCAGCAACTCGGCCTGCCAGCGGATAAAAAAATCATTCTCTATTCCGGCAACATCGGCGAGAAGCAGGGGCTGGAGAGCGTGATTGACGCCGCTGACCGCCTGCGCGACAAGCCGTGGCTGTTCGTGATTGTCGGCCAGGGCGGCGGCAAAGCACGACTGGAAAAAATGGCCCGCGAGCGTGGCCTGAGCAACGTGATTTTTCATCCGTTGCAGTCTTATGACGCGCTGCCGGCGCTGCTGAAACTGGCGGACTGCCATCTGGTGATCCAGAAACGCGGCGCGGCTGACGCGGTACTGCCGTCGAAGCTGACCAATATTCTTGCGGTGGGCGGCAACGCGGTGATCACCGCTGAGCGCCACACCGAACTGGGGCAACTGTGCGACACCTGTCCGGGGATCGCGGTCTGCGTGGAGCCGGAATCGGTTGACGCGCTGATCGACGGCATTGGCCAGGCCCTGCTGATGCCCAAATCCAACACGGTGGCACGTGAATATGCCGAACGCACGCTCGAAAAAGAGAACGTGTTAAGCCAATTTATTGCAGATATTCGGGATTAAACAATGAGTCAACCCACGCTCTATCCGGTAGTAATGGCCGGTGGCTCCGGCAGCCGCCTGTGGCCGCTGTCCCGCGTACTCTATCCAAAACAGTTTCTGTGCCTGAAAGGCGATCTGACCATGCTGCAGACGACGGTAAATCGTCTGAACGGCGTGAAGTGTGAAAGCCCGGTGGTGATCTGCAACGAGCAGCACCGCTTTATCGTGGCTGAACAGCTGCGCCAGCTGAACAAGCTGACGGAGAACATCATTCTTGAACCTGCCGGGCGTAACACCGCCCCGGCCATCGCCCTTGCCGCGCTGGCGGCACAGCGTAACAGCCCGGACAGCGATCCGCTGATGCTGGTGCTGGCGGCGGATCATGTGATCCAGAACGAAGAAGCCTTCCGCGATGCGGTGCGTGCAGCGATGCCCTACGCCGAGAGCGGCAAACTGGTGACCTTCGGCATCGTGCCGGATCTGCCAGAAACCGGGTATGGCTACATCCGCCGTGGTGCGGTCAGCCAGGGCCAGGCCGATGCGGTTGCCTTTGAAGTGGCGCAGTTCGTTGAAAAACCCGATCTCGATACCGCCCAGGCTTATGTCGCCAGCGGCGAGTATTACTGGAACAGCGGGATGTTCCTGTTCCGCGCCGGTCGTTTCCTGGAGGAGCTGAAAAAATTCCGTCCGGATATTTTGCAGGCCTGTAGTAAAGCGATGGATGGCGTCGATCCGGATCTCGATTTTATCCGTGTGGATGAAGAGGCGTTTCTCGCCTGCCCGGAAGAGTCTGTCGATTACGCGGTGATGGAAAAAACCGCCGATGCGGTGGTGGTGCCGATGGACGCCGGCTGGAGCGATGTCGGTTCCTGGTCGTCGCTGTGGGAAATCAGCGCCCATACGCCGGAAGGCAACGTGCATCATGGCGATGTCATCAGCCATAAAACCGAAAACAGCTACGTGTATGCCGAGTCTGGTCTGGTGACCACCGTGGGCGTGAAAGATCTGGTGGTGGTTCAGACCAAAGACGCGGTGCTGATCGCCGATCGTAATGCGGTACAGGACGTGAAAAAAGTGGTCGAGCAAATCAAAGCCGAAGGCCGCCACGAGCATCACATTCATCGTGAAGTGTACCGTCCGTGGGGCAAATACGATTCGATTGATTCCGGCGAACGCTATCAGGTGAAACGCATCACCGTGAAGCCAGGCGAAGGGCTGTCGCTGCAAATGCATCATCATCGCGCCGAGCATTGGATCGTGGTGGCGGGCACCGCCAAAGTGACCATTAACGATGACATCAAGTTACTGGGTGAAAACGAGTCGATTTATATCCCGCTCGGTGCCACGCACTGCCTCGAAAACCCCGGCAAGATCCCGCTGGATTTGATTGAAGTCCGTTCCGGGTCGTATCTGGAAGAAGATGACATTGTGCGGTTTGAGGATCGTTACGGTCGGGTGTAGTGGCTGAACAGCGCCCGGCGGCGCAGGCTTGCCGGGCCTACAGGTGAATGAATGTCGGTCAGGTGAATGACTGTAGGCCCGGTAAGCGAAGCGCCACCGGGCAAGAGAAGTTCAGATCAGCACCCAGGCCCGGTTAGCAAAGCGCCACCGGGCAAGAACAACTAATAAATTTGCCCCAACGGGCCCAGGCTGTGTGTCGCCTGAAAACGAGGTAATCATGGAAAAATTAACCTGTTTCAAAGCCTACGATATTCGCGGCAAGCTCGGAGAAGAGCTGAACGAAGACATCGCCTGGCGCATTGGCCGCGCTTACGGCGAATACCTGAAGCCGCAGACTATTGTGCTCGGCGGTGATGTGCGTCTGACCAGTGAAGCGTTGAAGCTGGCGCTGGCAAAGGGATTACAGGACGCAGGCGTTGATGTGCTGGACATCGGTCTGTCTGGCACCGAAGAGATCTATTTTGCCACCTTCCACCTCGGCGTGGACGGTGGTATCGAAGTGACCGCCAGCCATAACCCGATGGACTACAACGGCATGAAGCTGGTGCGCAAAGGCGCGCGTCCCATCAGCGGCGATACCGGCCTGCGCGACGTGCAGCGTCTGGCGGAAGCCAATGATTTTCCGCCGGTGAACCCGGAAAAACGCGGCAGCTACAAGCAGATTGAACTGCGCGATGCCTATATCGATCACCTGCTGGGTTATATCGACACCACTAACATTACGCCGCTGAAGTTGGTGATTAACTCCGGTAACGGCGCGGCCGGTCCGGTGGTGGACGCCATCGAAGCGCGCTTTAAGGCGCTGAACCTGCCGGTGACCTTTATCAAGGTGCACAACAACCCGGACGGCAACTTCCCGAACGGTATTCCTAACCCGCTGCTGCCGGAGTGCCGCGATGATACCCGCAATGCGGTGATCGAGCACAAGGCCGACATGGGGATCGCCTTCGACGGTGATTTTGACCGCTGCTTCCTGTTCGACGGCGATGGCCAGTTCATCGAAGGCTATTACATTGTTGGCCTGCTGGCGGAAGCCTTCCTCGAAAAACACCCTGGCGCGAAGATCATTCACGATCCGCGTCTGTCCTGGAACACCGTCGATGTGGTGAAAGCGGCAGGCGGTCAACCGGTGATGTCAAAAACCGGTCATGCGTTCATTAAAGAGCGTATGCGCGAAGAAGATGCCATCTACGGCGGCGAAATGAGCGCTCATCACTATTTCCGCGATTTTGCCTACTGCGACAGCGGCATGATCCCGTGGCTGCTGGTGGCGGAACTGCTCTGCGTGAAAGGCCAGTCGCTGGCCGAGCTGGTACGCGATCGTATGGCGGCGTTCCCGGCGAGCGGCGAAATCAACAGCAAGCTTGCGGATCCGGCCACCGCCATCGCCCGCGTGGAGCAGCATTATGCCGCCAGCGCGCTGGAAATCGACCATACCGACGGCATCAGCATGGCGTTTGCGGAATGGCGCTTTAACCTGCGCTCCTCTAATACCGAGCCGGTTGTGCGCCTCAACGTGGAATCGCGGGGTGACGTGGCGCTGATGGAGGCACGAACAAAGGAAATTCTGGCGCTGTTGAACCAGTAGTCGAGCTTGGTTTCTCCTCGCCCGCGGGAAGGGGCGAGGGGACTTAAGAACAGGAACAACGATGATAAATCTAAAAAAGCGCGAGCGAGCTAAAACGAATGCATCGTTAATCTCTATGGTGCAGCGTTTTTCAGACATCACCATCATGTTCGGTGGGCTATGGATCGTCTGCAAGCTACACGCGTTACCCTTTTTCTACCTGCATCTGCTGATGGCCCTGATCACGCTGGTGGTGTTCCAGATGATCGGCGGGATGACCGATTTCTACCGTTCCTGGCGAGGCGTGAAGATCTCGACTGAGCTGGCGCTGCTGCTGCAAAACTGGACGCTGAGCCTGGTTTTCAGCGCCGGGCTGATGGCGTTTAACGCCGATTTCGATAATCCGTTTACCGTTTTCCTTGCCTGGTATCTGCTGAGCAGTGTCGGGCTGGTAGTGTGCCGCACGCTGATCCGCTTTTTCGCGGGCTGGCTGCGCAATCACGGCTATAACACGCGCCGCGTGGCGGTGGCAGGGGATCTGCCGGTCGGCCAGGTGCTGCTGGACAGTTTCCGCCATGAGCCGTGGCTCGGCTTTGAAGTGGTGGGTGTGTATCACGATGCCAAACCGGGCGGCGTGACCGCCGACTGGGCCGGTAATTACGACCAGCTGCTGGAAGATGCGAAAGCCGCCAAAATCCATAACGTCTACATCGCCATGCCGATGAGCGAGGAGTCCGGCATTAAGCGCCTGGTGCGCGAACTGGCGGATACCACCTGCTCGGTGATCCTCATTCCTGATGTGTTTACCTTCAATATCCTGCATTCGCGCATCGAAGAGATGAACGGCGTGCCGGTGGTGCCGCTGTATGACACGCCGCTCTCCGGCATGAACCGTGTGCTAAAGCGTCTGGAAGATATTGTGCTTTCCTCGCTGATCCTGCTGCTCATCTCCCCGGTGCTGCTGTGCATCGCCGTGGCGGTAAAAATGAGCTCGCCTGGGCCGATTATTTTCCGCCAGACCCGCTATGGCATGGACGGTAAGCCGATCAAAGTGTGGAAGTTCCGCTCAATGAAGGTGATGGAGAACGCCGACGTGGTGACCCAGGCGACGCAGAACGATCCGCGCGTCACAAAAGTGGGTAACTTCCTGCGCCGTACTTCTCTCGACGAACTGCCGCAGTTTATTAACGTGCTGACCGGCGGTATGTCGATTGTCGGGCCGCGTCCTCATGCGGTGGCGCACAACGAGCAGTATCGCACCCTGATCCAGGGCTACATGCTGCGCCATAAAGTGAAACCGGGCATCACCGGCTGGGCGCAAATCAACGGCTGGCGCGGCGAGACGGACACGCTGGAAAAAATGGAAAAACGCATCGAGTTCGATCTGGAGTACATCCGCGAGTGGAGCCTCTGGTTCGATATTAAGATTGTGTTTCTCACCATCTTTAAAGGCTTTGTGAACAAAGCGGCGTATTAAGCGAGCACATCATGAGCCTGAGAGAAAAAACCATCAGCGGCGCAAAGTGGTCAGCCATGGCCACCTTGATCATCATCAGCCTTGGGCTGGTGCAGATGACGTGGCTGGCGCGCATTATCGACAACCACCAGTTCGGCCTGCTGACCGTATCGCTGGTGATCATCGCCCTGGCGGATACGCTGTCGGATTTTGGTATCGCCAACTCCATTATTCAGCGTAAAGAGATCGGCTATCTGGAGCTGACCACGCTCTACTGGTTGAACGTCGGGCTGGGGCTGGTGGTCTGCGCGGCGATGTTTTTGTTAAGCGATGTGATTGCCGGGGTGCTCAATAACCCGGATCTGTCGCCGCTGATCAAAACGTTATCGGTCGCCTTTGTGCTGATCCCCCACGGTCAGCAGTTCCGCGCCCTGATGCAGAAAGAGCTGGAGTTCAGCAAGATCGGCATGATTGAAACCCTGTCGGTGATGGCGGGCTTCACGTTTACCGTGATCAGCGCCTGGTACTGGCCGCTGGCCATGACCGCGATCCTCGGTTATCTGGTGAATACCGCAGTGCGCACGCTGCTGTTCGGCTTCTTTGGCCGGAAAATTTACCGTCCGGGGCTGCGTTTTTCGCTGGCGTCCGTTGGCTCGAACCTGCGCTTTGGCGCGTGGCTCACGGCAGACAGCGTGATCAACTACGTCAATACCAACCTCTCTACGCTGGTGCTGGCGCGAATACTCGGGGCCAGCGTCGCGGGCGGTTACAACCTGGCGTATAACGTCGCGGTGGTGCCGCCGATGAAACTCAACCCGATTATTACGCGCGTGCTGTTTCCGGCGTTCGCCAAAATTCAGGACGATACGGAAAAACTGCGCTTGAACTTCTACAAGCTGCTGTCGGTGGTGGGGATCATCAACTTCCCGATCCTGCTCGGCCTGATGGTGGTGTCCGATAACGTGGTGCCGCTGGTATTTGGCGAGAAGTGGAACAGCATCATCCCGATCCTGCAACTGCTGTGTATCGTCGGCCTGCTGCGTGCGGTGGGCAACCCGATTGGATCGCTGCTGATGGCGAAAGCCCGCGTGGACATCAGTTTTAAATTCAACGTCTTTAAAACCTGCTTATTCGTACCGGCGATCATTGCGGGCGGGCATCTGGGCGGCGCGCTGGGCGTGACGCTGGGCTTCCTGCTGGTGCAGATCATCAACACCATCCTGAGCTACTTCGTGATGATTAAGCCGGTGCTTGGCTCCAGCTATCGCCAGTACATGTTGAGCCTGTGGCTGCCGTTCTACCTGTCGCTGCCGACGCTTGTGGTGAGCTACGGTCTGGGGCTGGCACTGGACGGGCATTTGTCTCTCGCCACGCTGCTGGCAGTGCAGATCCTGGCAGGCGCGCTGGCGTTCGCGGTGATGATTGTGCTGTCGCGTAATGCGCTGGTGGTGGAGCTGAAACGTCAGTTTTGCCGCAATGAAAAATTAAGAATGCTGCTGCGCGCAGGTTGATTTTATTCACAAATTTACGACATCAATAATTCAGGTGAAACTGTAATGAAAATACTTATTTTAGGTAACCATACCTGTGGGAACCGTGGTGACAGCGCGATTTTACGCGGCTTACTGGATGCCATTACTGTGCTTGAGCCTGACGCTGAAGTGGATGTCATGAGCCGCTATCCGGTGAGCTCCTCCTGGTTATTAAATCGTCCGGTGATGGGCGACCCGCTCTACAGCCAGATGAAACAGCACAATACCGCCGCCGGTCTGGTGGGGCGGGTGAAGAAAGTCCTGCGTCGTCGTTATCAGCACCAGGTGCTGTTATCCCGCGTGACCGACAGCGGCAAGCTGCGCAACATTGCCATCGCCCAGGGCTTTACCGATTTTGTGCGTCTGCTGTCCGGCTATGACGCCATTATTCAGGTTGGGGGATCTTTCTTTGTCGATCTCTACGGTGTGCCGCAGTTCGAACACGCCCTCTGTACCTTTATGGCGAAAAAACCGCTGTATATGATCGGCCACAGCGTCGGCCCGTTCCAGGACCCGCAGTTTAACCAGCTGGCGAACTATGTGTTCGGGCATTGCGATGCGCTGATCCTGCGTGAACGCGTGAGTCTGGAGCTGATGCAAAAGAGCCAGATCAATACCGATAAAGTGGAGCAGGGGGTGGACACCGCCTGGCTGGTAGATCATCACGATACCGATTTTACCGCCAGCTATGCGGTGCAGCACTGGCTGGACGTGGCGGCCTCACAGAAAACCGTTGCCATTACCCTGCGCGAGCTGGCCCCGTTTGATAAGCGCCTCGGCACGACGCAGCAGGCCTACGAAAAGGCCTTCGCCGAGGTGGTTAACCGTATTCTGGATGCGGGCTGGCAGGTGCTGGCGCTCTCCACCTGTACCGGCATCGACAGTTACAACAAAGATGACCGCATGGTGGCGCTGAATTTACGTCAGCACGTCAGCGATCCGTCGCGCTATCACGTGGTGATGGATGAGCTTAACGATCTGGAAATGGGCAAGATTTTTGCCGCCTGTGATCTGACCGTCGGCACCCGTCTGCACTCGGCGATCATCTCCATGAACTTCGGCACCCCGGCTATCGCCATTAACTATGAGCACAAATCCGCAGGCATTATGCAGCAGTTGGGGATGCCGGAAATGGCCATTGATATTCGTCATCTGCTCGACGGTTCACTCGCCTCGATGGTGGCGGATACCCTCGGCCAGTTGCCGGCGATCAATCAACAGCTGGCAACCGCGGTGGCCGCTGAACGCCATAACGGCTTGCAGATGGTGAAATCGGTGATGGACAGAGTGCGGGGTAAGCAATGAAGGTCAGTTTCTTCCTGCTGAAGTTTCCGCTGTCGTCCGAGACGTTCGTGTTAAACCAGATCACCGCGTTTATCGATATGGGATTTGACGTGGAAATTATCGCCCTGCATAAGGGCGATCTCAGCAATACCCATGCGGCCTATACCGACTACAAGCTGGCCGAAAAAACCCACTGGCTGCTGGATGAGCCGCAGGGGAAAGCGGCAAAACTGCGCTACCGTGCCCAGGCTATTCTGCGCGGTGCCGGGCGGGTGTCTACCTGGAAAGCGCTCAATATGCGCCGCTATGGCGATGAAGCCCGCAATCTGATCCTCGCCGCCATTTGTGGCCTGGCACCGCGCACTTTTAGTGCCGATGTGTTTATCGCCCACTTTGGTCCGGCCGGGGTGACCGCGGCGAAATTACGCGAGCTGGGCGTTATTCGCGGCAAAATTGCCACCGTCTTCCACGGTATTGATGTCTCGCATCGTGATGTGCTGGCGCACTATACGCCGGAGTATCAACAGTTATTTCGCCGCGGCGATCTGATGCTGCCGATAAGCGATCTGTGGGCCGGTCGCCTGAAAAATATGGGCTGCCCACCGGAGAAAATCGCCGTTTCTCGCATGGGCGTGGATATGTCCCGCTTTACTCTGCGTGAGGTCAAAGCGCCGGGTAGCCCGTTACAGATTATCTCTGTCGCCAGGCTCACGGAGAAAAAAGGGCTGCACGTGGCCATCGAAGCCTGTCGCCTGCTGAAAGCGCGCGGCGTCAATTTCCATTACCGCATTTTGGGTATTGGCCCCTGGGAGCGCCGCCTGCGCACCCTGATCGAACAGTTCCAGCTTGAGGACGTGATCGAGATGCCGGGCTTTAAGCC
This sequence comes from Enterobacter sp. ENT03, assembly GCF_019218745.1. GTDB lineage: Bacteria > Pseudomonadota > Gammaproteobacteria > Enterobacterales > Enterobacteriaceae > Enterobacter_D. The sequence continues at coordinate 104,697 of NZ_JAHUXA010000009.1, read as the reverse complement.
CAGCCATGAAGTGAAGGCGATGCTCGATGAGGCCGACGTCTTCCTGCTACCGTCCGTGACCGGTGCGGATGGTGACATGGAGGGCATTCCGGTGGCGCTCATGGAAGCGATGGCGGTGGGCATTCCGGTGGTCTCCACCGTACACAGTGGGATCCCGGAGCTGATCGATGCGGACCGGTCCGGCTGGCTGGTACCGGAAAACGATCCCCAGGCGCTGGCCGACAAACTGGCCGCCTTTAGCAACATGCAGGGCCAGCAGCTGGCGCCGGTGGTGACCCGCGCACGCGAAAAAGTCGAAACGGACTTTAATCAGCAGAAAATCAATCAGCGTCTGGCGACGCTGCTCCAGACGCTCTGAACTGAGGTTTTATGAAAGCATTCTCCCGTCGACACTTTATCAAGGCTGGTTCCGCACTTGCCTCTCTGCCGCTGTTGTCAGTCCCTGCTTTTGCGCAGGGAGGCAAGGCCAGGGTTGATGTACGTGACTATCAGAAAAACGACTGGATCGCCGCCTTTAAACAGGCGTTTGCCGCCGGTGAGACGGTGGAAGTCCCCGCCGATCTCATCTGTGAAAATATCAATACCGGTATTTTCATCCCGGAAGGGAAAACCCTGCTGGTGCGTGGCGCCCTGAAGGGTAACGGACGCGGACGTTTTGTGTTGCAGGATGGCAGCCAGGTGATCGGCGAGCAGGGCGGTAGCCTGTATAACATCACGCTTGATGTTCGGGGTTCTGACTGCGTGATCAAAGGGCTGGCGATGAGCGGCTACGGGCCGGTCACTCAGATTTACATCGGCGGAAAGAACAAACGGGTGATGCGTAATCTGACCATCGATGATATTACGGTCACCAAAGCCAACTACGCGATCCTGCGCCAGGGCTTCCATAATCGCATCGACGGTGCGCGTATCACCAACAGCCGCTTTAGCTATTTGCAGGGCGACGCCATCGAGTGGAACGTGGCGATCAACGACAGCAATATCCTGATTTCCGATCACGTCATCGACCATATTGACTGTACCAACGGTAAGATAAACTGGGGCATAGGTATTGGTCTGGCGGGCAGTACCTATGACAATGATTATCCTGAGCATCAGTCGGTGAAAAACTTTGTCGTGGCGAATATTACTGGCAGCCATTGCCGCCAGCTGGTGCATGTTGAGAACGGCAAGCACTTCGTGATCCGTAATATTAAAGCCACTAATATCACCCCGGAGTACAGCAAAAAAGCCGGTATCGATAACGCCACCGTGGCGATTTACGGCTGCGATAACTTTGTGATTGATGACGTCAGCATGACCAACAGCGCCGGTATGCTGATTGGTTACGGGGTGATCAAAGGCAATTACCTCTCCATTCCGCAGAACTTTAAGCTGAACGATGTGCGACTGGATAACAGCAACAGTCGGCTGAAACTGCGGGGGATCCAGATCTCCTCCGGCAATGCCACGTCGTTTGTGGCGATCACCAATCTCGACATGAAGCGCGCCTCCCTGGAGTTACATAACAAACCTCAGCACCTGTTCATGCGCAATATCAATGTTATGCAGGAGGCCGCCACCGGCCCGGCGCTGCAAATCCAGTTTGATCTGCGTAAAGACGTGCGGGGTCGCTTTATGGCAAAACAGGATACGCTGCTGTCGCTGGCTAATATTCACGCAGTTAATGAAAAAGGCCAAAGCTCGGTAGACATCGACCGGGTGGACCAGCATGTGGTGAATACCGATAAACTGAACTTCCGTCTGCCTGATAAACGTACGTAACCTCATGTTTGCGAACATTCCTGGTGCACCAGGGGGCAGCTTAGGATTACATCTACTGCAAACCTATCTCGACCGGCGTAACATGTTTTGCCTCGACCAGAGGGTGAAAACCTGCTGGCTAAAGCAGGCTAAATAGCTATAATTCATCAACCATTTATAGGTGGAATTAATAATGATTAATTTGAAAGCAGTTATTCCGGTAGCCGGACTTGGGATGCACATGTTGCCTGCCACCAAGGCCATTCCAAAAGAAATGCTGCCGATCGTCGACAAACCAATGATTCAGTACATCGTTGACGAGGTTGTTGCTGCAGGGATCAAAGAAATCGTTCTGGTTACCCACTCTTCAAAAAACGCGGTTGAGAACCACTTCGACACGTCGTATGAACTGGAAGCGCTGCTTGAACAGCGTGTGAAACGTCAGCTGCTGGCGGAAGTACAGTCTATTTGCCCGCCGGGCGTGACCATCATGAACGTGCGTCAGGCACAGCCGCTGGGTCTGGGCCACTCCATCCTTTGCGCGCGTCCTATTGTTGGCGACAATCCGTTTGTGGTGGTGTTGCCGGATATTATTCTGGATAACAGCAGCGCCGATCCGCTGCGTTACAACCTTGCCGCTATGGTGGCGCGCTTCAATGAAACGGGTCGCAGCCAGGTGCTGGCGAAACGCATGAAGGGCGATCTGTCTGAATACGGCGTCATCCAGACCAAAGAGCCGCTGGACAGCGAAGGCAAAGTTAGCCGCATTATTAATTTCGTTGAGAAACCAGACGAACCGCAGACGCTGGATACCGATCTGATGGCCGTTGGCCGATATGTGTTGTCGGCTGACATCTGGCAGGAACTGGAAAAAACCGAACCGGGCGCCTGGGGACGTATCCAGCTGACCGACGCCATCGCCAAACTGGCAGAGAAACAGTCCGTTGACGCTATGCTGATGACTGGCGACAGCTTCGATTGCGGTAAAAAAATGGGCTATATGCAGGCATTTGTCAGCTATGGTCTGCGTAATCTGAAAGAAGGGCAGAAATTCCGCGAAAGCATTGCTAAGCTATTACGTTAGCGGTTGGAAGATGTTCCAGACGGTTTACAGCTAGGTGAATACAGAGCAGTAGATGATTTCAGGGGTACATTTATGCCACTGATGATTATCTGCTGCTTTTTTATTTTTCAACTACAAGTTCTTGTAGATCAAAGGCTTGAAAAACACGCGAAGGCCCGTGTTCTATAAGAATTTTCCTTGTTTCAATGTGAAATTAGGATGACAATTAGCGGTTGTAACCAGATGTGAGTCGGTTACTTTACGCAATTGCCTGACAACCTGACCCCACCCAGTCCACTGGTAGCTGTAGAGCCAGGGGCGGTAGCGTGCCTTCTGCAAATTACGATTAAAAAGTGCACTGTTAAATGTCGAAATGGGCAACGTCCTGCAATAAGTCTTCGCTCAGCAAATAATATGTGACCAAACGAAAGAAAATACCGGGTCAAATCAACCTTGTTCACGGGCAATTGGTTGTGAAAGTAATATTTATCTCGCCTTTGATTAGTAGAACCCAAGGAATCAACATTGAATTTAGTGAAGACATCAATTCTTAGCTTCATTGCAACAGCTGTGAAAATGTTAGCGGGACTTGTAATCAATAAAGCCATCGCGATTCTAATTGGTCCAGGTGGACTTGCGATGATCGGACAGTTCCAAAATTTTTATATGGTGACGAGTACTATTGCACAAGGCGGAATAAATTCTGGTATCACAAAATATACCGCAGAATATTTTGATAATGATGGCAAAAGGACTGAGTTGTGGAGTACCTCTTTACGTATTACTCTACTATTTTCGTGCATAGTCTCATTATTCCTTATAGTAGGTTCTACTATATGGTCAAAGTTTATATTTGGCAATGCCAATTATAACTATGTTTTTCGAGTATTAGGGTGCACTGTAATTCTATTTTCTTTAAATCAGTTATTGCTATCAGTAATTAACGGGCTAAAGGAAATAAGAAAATTTATCACTATTAATATTACCCAAAGCATATATAGCTTACTTTTCACAACATTGCTTATCTATTTTTTTGGGCTTAACGGTGCCTTGTTTGCGCTAGTAACTAATCAATCGGTTATATTCTTGATAGTGCTTTGGTATCTTAGAAAGCATCCACTTATAACGTTCGCTCGCTTTCGAAAAAAATGGGAAAATGAGCAAGCAAAAAAATTACTCCAGTTTTCTTTAATGTCCTTGATTTCTGCATTTTGTTTACCGGTATCCCAGATAGTTATACGTGATTATGTCGCAAAAGTTTATTCATGGGATTATGCCGGATATTGGCAGGCGATGACCTATATTTCCACAACCTATCTATTGGTCATTACAACAGCATTGTCGATCTACTACCTTCCACGATTATCTGAAATAAATAACAAAAAAGAACTGAGATCTGAGTTATTGAATGGATATAAGATAATAATTCCCATTGTATCATTGATGGCTTTTGTTATTTATCTGTTGCGAGAGCATATAATGCTCATCTTATTCTCAGCAAACTTTAGCCCAATGCTGAGTTTGTTTAAATGGCAAATGATAGGCGATGTTATTAAAATAATATCATGGCTTATTGCATATATAATGTTAGCAAAAGCAATGACAAAATCTTTTATTATAACAGAAGTGTTATTTGCTGTAAGTTTCTGCATTCTTTCAATTTCAGCTGTGTCTTTTTTTGGCTTCAAAGGACTTAGCTATGCATTTGCAATAAACTATTTTATATATTTTTGGGTTGTTTTATTAGTTGTGTGGAAGAAAGTTATCTAGTTAAAACATGACTTACTTAAACATAGGTGTAATTTTAATCACGAGTTTTCTCGATTATCCGAGGTCAAAAGAGTGAATACATTTAGCACTTGTTGGAGGTGACAGATTATGTCATTGATCAAGTTTATAGATTTTAATATCCTCGGCGATGAACGTGGTAGCCTGGTAGCTATTGAAAATAACAAAAACATTCCCTTCGAAATAAAACGTATATATTATATTTTTGGGACCAAGGAAAATGTATCCCGAGGATATCATGCGCATAGAGATTTACAGCAAGTTGCAATTTGCGTAAGTGGACATTGCGAATTTATAATTGATGATGGAATTAATAGAGAGTCGGTTTTGCTAAATAACCCGACAAAAGGTTTATATATAGATAATAACAAATGGCGAGAAATGCATAATTTCTCCGAAGATTGCGTTCTATTAGTCATAGCCAGTAAGTTTTATGATGAAGAAGACTACATCCGTAATTATGACGATTTCTTAAAGGGGATCTAAATGATACATGCGCTTAGTGATGTTCAATCTAAATCCATAGGCGAAAATACGCGAGTATGGCAGTTTTCTGTAATATTAGAAGGTGCCAAAATAGGCGCTAACTGCAATATATGTGCCCATACGATGATTGAAAATGATGTATGTATAGGTAATAACGTTACGATTAAATCAGGGGTTTATTTATGGGATGGAATTACTATCTGCAATGATGTCTTTATTGGTCCGTGTGTTGCATTTTCTAACGATAAATTTCCCAGATCTAAGCAATATCCTGAAGCTTTTGCAAAAACAATAATTAAAGATGGTGCCTCGATTGGAGCCAATGCAACAATTCTTCCAGGATTGATTATAGGTAAAAAAGCCATGGTTGGTGCAGGGGCTGTGGTGACCAGAAATGTTCCAGATTATGCAGTTGTAGTGGGCAACCCTGCAAAAATTATACGTTATATGGGTGAATAGAATGATACCTTTCCTGGATTTAAAAGCTGTCAATGGTCAATATGCGAATGAATTAAAAGAGGCAGCTAGCAGAGTAATTGATTCCGGCTGGTATATCATGGGCGATGAGCTTAAGTCTTTTGAAGCTGAATTTGCAACATATTGTGATGCGGATTATTGCATTGGTGTGGCGAATGGACTTGATGCTCTGACTCTGACACTACGTGCATGGAAAGAGCTTGGCAGAATCAAAGAAGGGGATGAAGTTATCGTCCCTTCAAACACTTATATTGCTTCAATCCTTTCTATTACTGAAAATAAATTAACGCCTGTATTAGTGGAACCAGACCCTCAAACATTTAATATTACAGCTGATAATATTAGAGAAAAACTCACTTCAAAAACACGCGTGCTTTTACCTGTACATCTCTACGGCCAAATTTCCGAAATGGATAATATTATGTCTCTTGCTCGAGAGCATAATTTATTAGTGTTGGAAGATTGTGCTCAGTCGCATGGTGCATCAATTGAAGGTAAAAAAGCTGGTGTATGGGGCGATGCGGGAGCTTTCAGTTTTTATCCGGGGAAAAATCTTGGTGCACTTGGCGATGCTGGAGCTATCGTAACTAATGATAAAGAGCTTTTTGACGTCATTACAGCCCTAAGAAATTATGGGTCACATGAAAAATATAGAAATCAGTTTCAAGGTGTAAATAGCCGGCTTGATGAAATGCAGGCTGCATTCCTGAGAGTTAAATTGCGTCATCTCGATTCCGAAACTGAGAAACGCCGGGTTATTGCAAATAGCTATTTAAATAATATTAAAAATAATAAAATTGAGCTTCCTGCCGTCAAAGATCGTGAACAACATGTTTGGCATCTTTTTGTAATAAAAACTCCGGATCGTATAGCGCTGCAGTCCTATTTGACTGAGTTAGGAATACAAACTCTTATTCACTATCCAATCCCTCCCCATAAGCAAGATGCCTACAGGAACTGGAATGATATGCGTTTTCCAATTAGCGAAGAATTACATTCTTGTGTGCTAAGTATACCGATGGGACCTATGTTACATGAATATGAAGTTAATAAAATAATTAGTGCTATTAATAACTTTGCCTAATATGAAGATTTCTATAGTAACGTTAACATATAAAAATTGGCGCTATTTAAATACGGCAATTGAATCAGTTTCTAATCAATTGATTAATAATTCGATGAGTGTTGAGTATATAATCGTCGATGATGGAACAGAAGATTTTGATTATGACTTGATAAATAAAATCTTAAGAGAAAAATGTCCCTTTGATTTTAAAATAGTACAAAACCAAACTAATGTAGGAACGGTTAAATCGTTCAATAATGCGATTCAGCATTGCAGTGGTGACATCATCATACCGCTATCAGCAGATGATCAATTTTACAGTCATGATGTCGTGTCGAATATAGCAGAAAAATTTTCGGATCCTAATGTTGAAATTTTAACAACATTACGTGTTCCTGTCATGAATGGGAAAGAGTTAGCAAGTCGTCCTTTGCCTCATGAAAGGCAATTGTTCAAAAACTCTAAAAAACTGTTGAATTATTTGATTACTCATGGAAATTTCATTTCTGGTGCTGCAACCACATACAGGAAATCAACTTTAGAAAGGCTAGATTATTTCGATGAAAGATATCGCCTATTAGAAGATTATCCTTTCTATGTTAAAGCACTTACCAATCATATTGAAATATATTTTATGCCTATCAAGGGGATAAAATATGGTATGGATGGTATTTCTGCTCCGGGAAAAATGAATCCTCAACTACGTAATGATTACAAAAAATTCTATAAGTTCGTATTAGAATCTTATCCATTAAGCCTTTTCTGGAAACGTAAGATACTTTATGCAAAAATGTTTTCCCGAGCAGAAAAAACTAATGTAAGAAATATTGTAAAATACCCTGAGCAATTTCTAATTACGACATATCAAAAGATTACGAGATCAATAAAATGAAAATTATCGTCACAGGTGGTGCTGGGTTTATTGGTTCAGCAGTTGTCCGTCATATAATTAAGAACACGGAAAATCAAGTTTTAAATATCGATAAGTTAACGTATGCAGGTAATTTGGAATCCTTAGAAGAAGTTGAGAATAATGAAAACTACACCTTTGAGAAAGTAGATATATGTGACAGCGATGCATTAACTCGTATTTTTAATGAATTCCAACCTGACTTGGTTATGCATCTTGCAGCTGAGTCACATGTTGATAGATCTATTGATGGCCCCGGCGATTTTATTCAGACAAATATTATTGGCACTTACCAACTTCTGGAAGTATCACGAAAATATTGGTCTGGTTTAAACGACAATAAAAAATTGAAATTTAGATTTCATCATATTTCGACTGATGAGGTTTACGGTGATCTCGAAGGTGAAGATGATCTTTTCACAGAAAATACACCATATGCTCCTAGTTCTCCTTATTCAGCATCAAAGGCTTCCAGCGATCATTTAGTCCGTGCCTGGAACAGAACTTACAATTTGCCGACAGTTATTACTAATTGCTCAAATAACTATGGACCTTACCATTTCCCGGAAAAACTCATCCCATTAACTATTTTAAATGCACTTAAAGGTAAACCACTACCGGTATATGGTAATGGGATGCAGATAAGAGATTGGCTGTATGTGGAAGATCATGCGCGCGCGTTGTATTGCGTAGCAACTACTGGCGTGATTGGGGAAACTTACAACATTGGCGGCCATAACGAAAAAGCTAATATCAGTGTTGTCAAAATGATTTGTGAGTTACTCGAAGAACTTAGACCTGAAAAGCCCGAGGGAATCGAAAAATATGAAGATTTGATTACGTTTGTACAGGATCGCCCGGGGCACGATGTTCGTTATGCTATCGATGCTTCTAAAATTGAACAAGAACTAGGATGGAAACCAACTGAAACATTCGAATCAGGTATTCGCAAAACGGTACAATGGTTTCTGCAAAATCCTACCTGGTGGCAACGTGTTTTAGATGGTTCATACGCTGGCGAACGCTTAGGTATAAAAAATAAAGGTTTATAAGATGAAAGGAATAATACTTGCAGGCGGTTCTGGGACACGACTTTATCCGATTACAAGAGGGGTATCTAAACAGCTACTTCCTCTTTACGATAAGCCAATGATCTATTATCCGCTTTCAACTTTGATGCTTGCTGGCATCAATGAAGTTATGATCATTACCACTCCCGAAGATAATGAAAGCTTTATTCGCTTATTGGGTGATGGTTCACAATTTGGTATCAAAATTGTTTATGCCGTTCAACCTAGTCCAGATGGTTTGGCCCAGGCCTTTATAATTGGCGAAAAATTTGTTGGTACAGATCAATGCTGTCTTGTTCTTGGTGATAATATTTTTTATGGACAACATTTTTCTGGAGCGCTGAAAAAAGCTGCTGCACGAAATGTAGGTGCAACCATTTTCGGTTATCAGGTTAAAGACCCAGAACGGTTTGGTGTGGTTGAATTTGATAATCATATGAAAGCTATTTCTATTGAAGAAAAGCCGATAAAACCAAAATCTGACTACGCTGTCACGGGATTATATTTCTATGATAATCGAGTCATTGATTTCGCGAAGAAGGTTAAACCATCAAATCGCGGTGAACTTGAAATAACAACATTAAATGAAATGTATTTAAATGATGGAACGCTCAATGTTGAATTACTTGGGCGAGGTTTTGCTTGGCTCGATACAGGAACTCACGAAAGTCTCCATGAGGCATCTTCGTTCGTCCAAACTATTCAGAATGTGCAAGGGTTAAAAGTGGCATGTCTTGAAGAAATAGCATGGCGCAATGGTTGGTTGACTACTTCAGATTTGATTACTCTTGCGGAGCCCATGAAGAAAAACGACTACGGTCAATATCTTATCCGCCTGGCAGAGGAGAGTAAATAATGCGAGTCCTGGTGACTGGATGTAAAGGCCAGGTGGGGCAAGCTCTGGTTAAACGTTTAAATCACTGTACAGAATTGCTGGCTTTGGACCGGGCAACTCTTGACATCACGAACAAAAAGAATGTTCAAATAGTTGTATCTGATTTTCAGCCCGATTTTATAATTAATGCTGCTGCTTATACAGCGGTAGATAAAGCTGAAGTTGAAGTTGAACATGCGTATGCTATTAATCGTGATGGGACAAGAAATCTTGCCGAAGCTGCAAATGAGATCGAAGCGACATTTATTCATATTTCTACTGATTATGTTTTTTCAGGATTAGCTGATGAACCTTACCTGGAAAGTGATCCAACAGATCCATTAAGTGTATATGGAATATCTAAACTTGCTGGCGAAGAAGCTATTCGGATAGTTAATCCGCATCATATTATTTTACGTACTTCATGGGTGTTTTCAGAAGACGGGAATAATTTTGTAAAAACAATGTTGCGTCTGGCTAAAAACAAGTCTCAATTAAGTATTGTACATGATCAGCGCGGCGGTCCAACCTATGCAGGCGACATTGCAGACACATTAGTACGCATGACTGAAACTCTTTTTAAAGAAAAAGATAGCACCCTTTTTGGTACATATCATTATTCTGGCATGCCAACTGTCAGCTGGTATGAATTTGCACAAGCAATTTTTGTGGAGGCTCAAAAACATGGTGTTGAGCATATACCAGAATTAAGAGCTATCACGAGTGTTGAGTACCCTACGCCAGCAGCACGGCCAAAAAATTCGGCTTTGAATACTGATAAAATTTATAATAAATTCGGTATTTCCCCCAGCAATTGGATGTCTTCGTTAAATAAATTAGATGAGTTTATAGATAAATTATGAAAGTGATCGATACCGCTTTATCCGAAATCAAAGTGATTGAACCATCAGTCTACGGTGACGAGCGTGGTTTTTTCATGGAAACCTGGAATCAAAAATCATTCAATGATTTAGTAGCCTTACAAGAAGTACATTTCGTACAGGATAATCATTCTAAGTCTAAAAAAGGGATTCTACGTGGTCTCCATTTTCAAAGTGAGAATACTCAAGGTAAATTAGTAAGAGTTATCTCTGGCGAAGTATTTGATGTTGCGGTTGATGTACGTAAAAACTCTCCGACTTTTGGTCAATGGGTTGGAGTTTATCTTTCTTCTGAAAACAAAAAACAGTTGTGGATCCCTGAAGGTTTTGCACATGGTTTTTATGTAACACAGGATGATACTGAGTTTGTATATAAATGTACTGACTATTATAACCCGCGAGCTGAACATTCGATTATTTGGAACGACCCTACCATAAATATCGATTGGCCGTTAGTAGGTGAGCCTCAGTTATCAGTTAAGGATTCAAAAGGGAAACTATTATCTGAGATGGAGTTTTATTTGTGAAGAGTGTTGCAGTAATTGGAACTGTTGGAATACCATCTTGCTATGGCGGATTTGAATCTTTAGTTGAAAATCTGACACTGAACAAATCGGATGATATTAAATACACAGTGTTTTGCTCCTCAAAGGCTTACAAAAGCAAAAAAAGAAAACATAATGGGGCGCATCTCATTTACCTACCTTTAAGCGCTAACGGCGTAAGTAGTATTTTTTATGACATTATTTCACTTATCGTTTGCATCTTAAAACGACCTGATGCTGTGTTGATTCTTGGCGTTTCAGGCTGCATATTCCTACCTATTTTCAGATTTCTCAGTAGATCAAAAATAATTACTAATATCGATGGGCTTGAATGGAAAAGAGAGAAGTGGAGTTTATGGCAAAGAAAATTTTTAAAATTTTCAGAGTCAATGGCAGTAAAATATTCTGATATTATTATTAGTGATAATCAGGCTATTACTGATTATGTTCTCAGTGAGTATAAAGTTGAAAGTAAAACGATAGCCTATGGTGGTGATCATGCTATCCGTAATATCGATGAGCGAAATGAGAAACCATATGTAGACGAGCCTTATTCACTAGGTTTGTGTCGCATTGAACCAGAGAACAATATTTCATTGATTTTGAATGCTTTTTCTCAAATTGAGAATAAGTTGATCTTCGTAGGAAATTGGCAATCTAGCGACTATGGAAAGCAATTAAGAGAAAAATATTCCTCTTATTCTAACATTGAGTTGTTAGACCCTATATATGATCTTGATAAACTATATTTTCTTAGGAAAAATTGCAGTTTCTATATACATGGGCATTCAGCAGGTGGCACCAATCCTTCTCTAGTGGAAATGATGCATTTTAAACATCCAATATTTGCATTTGATTGTAACTTCAACCGGTTCAGTACTGATAATAAGGCCTTCTATTTCAAATCCAGTGATGAACTTATCAAATTATTAAGCGTACAAGATAGCTCTTCTCTTATGGCAAATGCTACAAGTATGCATGAAATTGCTGCTAAGGTGTATACATGGGAAAACATTTCGAAAAACTATGAAGCTTTATACTAATTGATATTATAACTTAACGTTTTTCTTTTATGCACTAAATTTTAGGAGCCGTCTAATCTTTTTTGATGGCTGAATAGAGATATCAGATAAACTAATTGTATCAGCACATCAGAAAAAACTATGACCGGACCATTCTTTAAATTAGATTTCAAAAAAATTCTTCAATGTAGAAGATATGTTGCATCAAAATGGAAACGTTTGATACATGCATTGTTATTTTCATATGATTATAATCATAGACGGTCGCCAGATTGCGATCTGGTAATTTTTGATACCTGTGATCTTAAAGGGAGAAAAGACTATACGGAATATATGAATAATTTTATCTCTGAATGTCAAAAGCAACGTAAACCTGAAGTTATTAAATTTAAGTATAGATTTATGCCGCAGCATTTGTTAGGCAAAATTAAATTTATACTTATGAATCTAAAACAATGTACGATTATTGAATTAATACAGTTATCTCAGTTGAATGTTTTATACCATATTATAAAAAATACTAAATTAGCCAATGGTAAGATTATAACTTTTTGCGACGCTCATCCAGAAGATAACCTGATTGCTCAATTTTATAAATTAGAAAGGCATTGTATAACTTATACGTTACAGCATGGTTATTATATATCTGCTCCCGGTACAATTAATCAAGAAGTTTACCGAAATTTTGTTTCTGACTATATGCTATGTTGGGGGCAATCATCAAAAGATAATCTAATAAATAATGGCGTTAACGAAAGGCGATTACTGCTTTTTGGCTGTTTCAAAAACACTCTATGTATCCCAAATAAAATTAATAAAGAGCGAAATATTTTTGTACTATTGAATGGTGCTCATAACAGTGAAACAAACAAATATTTATTAGATTTATCATTAGAGATTATTGATAAAACCGATTTTGATGTAATTATAAAAAAACATCCCGATGATAAACAAAATTATGAAATAAACCCTCGTATTAAATTTGTCGATGACCTTGTGGAGGGTGTTAAGAATTCTGACGTTGCCGTTCTTTCCGAAAGTGGTGTTTTTATTGATCTTTATTTGGCAAAGTTCCCTTTCTATATCTTATGTACACCACTAACAAAGCCTGAATATCTGGCAATTCCAAACACAATAAGCAAGGAACATCTTATTACGTTGTTAATGGATGAGGATCCAGTATTCAAGCATACTAAAATTAATTCTTTAATTAATGAAATTAATCATTTCTCGGAATTATAGATGAAAAAAGTCATTTTTTGGGGTTGGTATAGCGACTATGACATCGCTACGATCAGATCGCTTAGGTCTAAGTATAATGTCCACAACAAATCAATGAGTAAATTTACTAGAATAATTTTAGGTTTGTTTAAGTTTTTTTTAAATAGAAACGTTCTTGGTTACCTTTATAAAATATGTATTGCCGACAAACTTAGCAAGGAAGAAATAATAGTATTCAGTGATGATATAATTTTTTACGATTCGATATTGTCGCATATTCACTGTAAAAGAAAAATAATAGTATTCCGCAATAAATTACCCATCAAATTTTCTTCCACAATTGACAAGTTACAAGCTTGTGGTTTTGAAATGTATACCTTCGATAATTCTGATGCTAAACTATACAACATTATATATAAAGGCCAATATCTGCCTTGTGTTTATAGTCTTAAGTCAGTTGAACAAAAAAACAATGCTTATTTTCTTGGGTTAAATAAAGGTCGACAATCCATATTAATGGCCTTGTCTGATAAGCTATCTGAGAGAGGCATTACTCCAGATATTACTCTGGTGAAAAAATATAACTTCGGCATTAAATTTTATCATGGGAAAATATCTTACCTTGAAAATGTTAATAAATTACTTGAATCAACGTATGTGATCGACATTGTGAGTGAAGGGCAGACCGGTTTAACGTTGCGAGCTTTAGAAGCAACTTTTTATCATAGAAAGTTGATTACAAACAATCCTGCTATTAAACAGTATGAATTCTACAATGAAAATAATATACTTATTTTGAATGATGAATTTGAGATACCAGATTCATTCATTACTGAACGTTATCAACCTGTTTCATCCGATCTTTTAAAAAAATATACGGCTGAGTCTTATTATTCAGATATTATAGGGTAGGTGCTAATTGATTAGGATTTTAGATCTTGGTGCTATTCTTGGACTCGTATGCATTCTACTTCTTCTCATTTTACGTGGTAAATTAGATCACAAAGTATCATTTTTTATTTTCGCCCTAGGTTTCGTAATTATTAGTTTCAGAACAATAGGCGATGATACTATTCAGTACGTTGGTATCTATGAAGCTTTGGAGCCATCTTTTGACTCCTTTACATTAAAAAGTGTTAATGGATTTACCATTGAACCGCTTTGGTTTTTTTTAATTTCTTTTTTAAAGACCATAGGTTTTAGTAAGCCATATTTTTTCTTCTTCATTTCATCCCTTTTACCAGCATTAGCAATATACTGGGTTTATAAAAAATCTTTATTATTCCCCAAGAGTTTCGACATATATTTCTATTTTATTTTTTGGTTCATGTTATATCAGTTTTCTATTAATGGTGTTCGTGCTTTTGCTTCAACCTGTTTTGTTATTCTTGCTGTTTGGTTTTTTTATAATTCAAAGTACATCAAAGCTTTCTTTGCAAGCGCATTGGTTATAATGCTGCATAGTAGTGGGTTTATTGTTCTTCTTTTCTTTGTTTTAATGAAAATGAAGTTTAATAAAAAGTCGTTGTTCATTTCATTTTTCATATGTTTAACTCTTTTAGCAATTCTATTCCAGGTTGACTGGAGTGATCCTTACTTTTCCCGGCTATATTTAAAACTCGATTATTATCTTTTTGCAGTCGAACAAGATATGCTAATAAATAATAGTAGCCGAGAATTATATGTTTTCTTCTCAAGATCACTTTTTATTGCGTCTATTTCATACTGTTTTATAATGCTGATGTTAAGTATAGATGTGTACGGTAAAAATGATTTTATCAGCGGTCTTTATAGATGTTCGCTGATAACCACGATTGCCTGCATAATTATGCTCTTTTTTGGGATTTTTCTTTTTTCCTACCGTCTTATTATGTTCGTTCAACCCCTTATTTTATTTGTTTTTTGTTTCAGTTTAGCAACCAAACCCAGAAAATATAAATTACCAATGTTCTTTATGTTTACAGGCTGGTACTGGTTGTTTTTCATTCTTTATGCAAGTAGATTTTATGATTAATCACTTCAAATTCAAAAAAGGTTGATAGTGTAATATCCAATATAGAGTTGAGTTTACTGCTATATTAAAATCATTTTCTTTATTGTGGTTTTACTAATTTAGTATCTACGTTTAATTGCAATTGTCTTTTGTATAATTTTGGAAATGTTCCACTATCTTCACTTGTCTGTACTGAGTTAACATTCAATACACATTTCAAGCCGCGCACATGTCGCGGTGACCACACCTGACAGGAGTATGTAATGTCCAAACAGCAGATCGGCGTTGTTGGTATGGCCGTGATGGGGCGCAACCTGGCGCTGAACATCGAAAGCCGTGGCTATACCGTTTCCGTTTTCAACCGCTCCCGTGAAAAGACTGAGGAAGTGATTGCTGAAAACCCGGGCAAAAACCTGGTTCCTTTTTACAGTGTTCAGGAGTTTGTTGAGTCACTTGAAACGCCTCGTCGTATCCTGTTGATGGTGCAAGCGGGCGCAGGAACTGATGCTGCTATCAACTCCCTGAAACCGTATCTCGACAAAGGCGACATCATCATTGATGGTGGCAATACCTTCTTCCATGACACTATTCGTCGTAATCGTGAACTTTCTGCAGAAGGTTTTAACTTCATTGGTACCGGTGTTTCAGGTGGGGAAGAAGGGGCGCTGAAGGGCCCGTCCATTATGCCTGGCGGTCAGAAAGACGCTTACGAGCTGGTTGCCCCAATTCTGACTAAAATCGCTGCGGTTGCTGAAGATGGCGAACCTTGTGTGACTTACATCGGTGCAGACGGCGCGGGTCACTACGTGAAGATGGTTCACAACGGTATTGAATATGGCGACATGCAGCTTATCGCTGAAGCTTATTCGCTGTTAAAGGGCGGTCTAAACCTTTCTAATGAAGAACTGGCCCAGACCTTCACTGAATGGAACAAAGGTGAGCTGAACAGCTACCTGATTGACATCACCAAAGACATCTTCACGAAAAAAGATGAAGAGGGGAAATACCTGGTTGATGTGATTCTGGATGAAGCGGCCAACAAAGGTACCGGTAAATGGACCAGCCAGAGCTCGCTTGATCTCGGCGAGCCGCTGTCACTGATCACGGAATCCGTGTTTGCACGCTATATTTCCTCGCTGAAAGCGCAGCGTGTCGCAGCATCGAAAGTGCTGTCCGGTCCGCAAACCAAACCGGCTGGCGATAAAGCCGAGTTTACCGAGAAAGTACGTCGTGCACTCTATCTCGGTAAGATCGTCTCTTATGCTCAGGGCTTCTCGCAGCTACGCGCGGCGTCTGAGGAGTACAACTGGGATCTGAACTACGGTGAAATCGCGAAGATTTTCCGTGCGGGTTGCATTATCCGCGCCCAGTTCCTGCAGAAGATCACCGATGCTTATGCTGAAACTCCGGCGATTGCTAACCTGCTGCTTGCACCATACTTCAAACAGATTGCAGATGATTACCAGCAAGCACTGCGTGATGTGGTTGCTTATGCCGTACAAAACGGCATTCCGGTGCCCACGTTTAGTGCAGCAGTGGCCTATTACGACAGCTACCGCGCTGCCGTACTGCCAGCCAACCTGATTCAGGCGCAGCGTGATTATTTTGGTGCCCATACTTATAAGCGCACTGATAAAGACGGTGTCTTCCATACGGAATGGCTGGATTAATCTGATTTAAACTAAAAGTAACTTAAAGCCCGGTCTTAAGAGCCGGGCTTTTTTTTTATGTAAGTACGCGTACCATGGGCATATCGCTATTCGTTAAGCTACGTAAAATCCTAAATTTGTACCATAGAGGTCAAAAAGCCCTGGGCTGCTGGCTTGACACCGGTTCCAGGTAGGATGTAAAAAACCTTCAGTTATTAAATCCATAGGAGGTGGCTTCGCCACTCCGGAAACTTAAACTTGAAGAAGTTGCTTAGCGAATGAAAATAACAATCTCCGGTACAGGTTACGTTGGTCTCTCAAACGGTATTCTGATCGCACAACATCATGAAGTGGTGGCGTTGGATATCATTCAGGCCAAAGTTGATATGCTCAATCAGAAAATATCTCCTATTGTGGATAAAGAGATTCAGGAATATCTGCAGACAAAACCGCTTAATTTTCGTGCTACCACCGATAAGCAGGACGCCTATCGTGATGCGGACTTTGTGATTATTGCCACGCCAACTGACTACGACCCAAAAACCAACTACTTTAACACTTCTAGCGTCGAAGCCGTGATCCGCGATGTGGTGGCGGTAAACCCGAAAGCGGTGATGATCATTAAATCTACCGTGCCGGTAGGTTTCACTCAGTCGATCAGAGATCGCCTCGGTATTGATAATGTAATTTTCTCCCCGGAATTTCTCCGTGAAGGGAAAGCGCTCTATGACAACCTGCATCCATCACGCATTGTCATCGGCGAGCGTTCTGAACGAGCTGAACGTTTTGCTTCTCTTCTGCAGGAAGGCGCTATTAAGCAAGACATTAAGGTTCTGTTTACTGACTCAACGGAAGCGGAAGCGATTAAATTATTCGCTAACACCTATCTGGCAATGCGCGTGGCTTATTTCAACGAACTGGACAGCTATGCTGAAAGTCTGGGTCTGAATACTCGTCAAATAATTGAGGGCGTTTGTCTTGACCCGCGTATTGGCAGCCATTACAACAATCCTTCCTTTGGCTACGGCGGGTACTGCCTGCCCAAAGACACAAAACAGCTGCTGGCGAACTATCAATCTGTTCCGAACAATATAATTTCCGCCATTGTTGATGCAAACCGTACACGCAAAGATTTTATTGCGGATTCAATCCTTTCCCACAAGCCTAAAGTCGTTGGCGTATATCGTCTGATTATGAAAAGTGGCTCAGACAACTTCCGAGCCTCATCAGTTCAGGGGATCATGAAGCGAATTAAGGCCAAGGGTGTGCAGGTCATCATCTATGAACCCGTCATGAAAGAAGATGAATTTTTCCATTCCCGAGTGGTGCGTGATTTGGATGCATTCAAAAAAGAAGCAGACATTATCATTTCCAATCGCATGGCCGAAGAACTAGCGGATGTCGCAGAGAAGATTTACACGCGAGACTTGTTTGGCAGTGATTGATAAAAAGCCCTCATTTGAGGGCTTTTTTTATGCAATAAAATTCTCATGCAACAACGCAGATAACTTAAGCATCCTGTCGGGCCGTTTAGGCCGTCAGTAGACTATGCAGCCGCCCAGAGAGCGTAACAGGCATCACCACTCCGGGGAGGTTTAGCTGTAGTTTCAAGTGCTAACCCAATTAAACGGATTCTGATTCCAGGATTTTCTGGAAAGTGTACACTACACTGGTTTTTTAACCGTGGACTTGAAACTTCTCCTTAAAGGTTGCTATGACGTACAACGATAATAATCTTGTCAGAGTTAACAATGACTCTGAACAAATTGATTTGATTGATCTTTTAATGCAGCTGTGGCGTGGAAAGTGGGTGATCGCCGTTTTTGTTGTTATTGCAGTCGCGCTTGCCGGGCTATACGTAACATTCGCTAAAGAGAAATGGACCTCAACGGCGGTGATCACTATGCCAGATGTCGGGCAAATCGCAGGCTATACCAATGCCATGACGCTGATTTATGGTGATTCAAAGGTGGATAACCTTGAAATTCAGCAACGTGTTATCACGCGCTTCAGTGGCGCATTTTCTGCTCTATCTGAAACGTTGAAAAACCAGGAAGAACCCGAAGAGTTAACCATTGATACTGTCGTTAAAGGTCAACCTTTACCGCTGAAAGTGTCCTATCAAGGAGATTCTGCGAAAAACGCCCAGCAGGTACTGGCTAAATACATTCAGCAAGTTGATGAGCAGATTGCTGAAGAACTTGATCTGGACCTGGCGACTAATATTAAATCACGCCTTACTGAGCTTCAGGACTCCCTTGCAACACAGGAAAAAGTAGCTCAGGAGCAAAAAAATCTGCGTATCCAGCAGATCACGCAGGCGCTGACCTTTGCCAAAGATTCTGGAGTTAAGCAACCGCAAGTGCAGCAAACTCAGGATGTGACCCAGGACACCTTATTCCTGCTTGGCAGTGAAGCGCTGGAGTCGATGATTAAGAATGAAGCTACACGGCCCCTGGTGTTTTCTGCCGATTATTACCGGACTCGCCAGAATCTGTTAGATATTCAGCGCATTAAGCCCGATCCGGCCAACATGCATGCTTACCGTTACGTGATGAAGCCCACTGAACCGCTATTCCGCGACAGCCCGAAACGCTCGCTGGCGTTGGTCATTGCCGCTCTGTTAGGGGCTATGGTAGGGGCAAGTGTCGTGTTAGCGCGCAATGCCTTCCGTAATTACCAGTCAAGAACCTGACCTTCCGACGAAAAAAAACCGGGAACCTCTCAGGCCCGGTTTTTTTCGTCTTAAAGCCTTACTTATGCCGCTTGCGCAAATTCTCAATCACCGCCGTTAAATCCAGCGCCTGATCCTGCAACAGCACCAGCAGGTGATACATCAAATCCGACGCTTCGTTAGTCAGTTCTTCGCGGTCGTTGACGGTGGCAGCCAGCGCCGTCTCGACGCCTTCCTCACCCACTTTCTGCGCAATACGTTTGGTGCCGCTGGCGTAAAGCTTCGCGGTATAAGAGCTTTCAGGATCCGCCGTTTTACGCTCTGCTAACAACTGCTCAAGCTGATAGAGGAAAAGCCACTGGTGGCTCGCCTCACCGAAGCAGCTTGAGGTGCCTTTATGGCAGGTGGGGCCGATGGGATTGACCAGCACCAGCAGGGTATCGTTATCGCAGTCGGGAGTAATACTGACGACATTCAGGAAATGTCCGGAAGTCTCGCCTTTGGTCCATAAGCGCTGCTTAGTGCGTGAGAAAAACGTCACTTTGCCCGTTTCCTGGGTTTTCGCCAGCGCGGCGTTATCCATATAGCCCAGCATCAGCACTTCGCCGGATACCGCATGTTGCACCACGGCGGGCAGCAGTCCGTCGGTTTTCTCCCAGTCGAGTTGGGCGAGTTGTTGCTCTGTTAACATACCCTGATCTCCACGCCCTGGCCTGCCAGGTACGCTTTTAATTCACCAATATTAATAATCTGTTTGTGGAACACCGATGCCGCCAGCGCGCCATCCACATCGGCGTCGCGGAAGGCTTCGAGGAAGTGTTCCATGGTGCCCGCGCCGCCCGAGGCGATCAGCGGCACATGGCAGACCTCTCGGACTTTTTTCAGCTGCGCAAGATCGTAACCATTGCGCACGCCGTCCTGGTTCATCATATTGAGGACGATTTCCCCCGCGCCGCGCTTTTGCACTTCCTGCACCCAATCCAGCGTTTCCCACTGCGTCACGCGCGTACGGCTTTCGTCGCCGGTGTACTGATTAACATGATATTTGCCGCTGGCATCATCAAACCAGGTATCAATGCCGACCACAATACACTGCACGCCAAAGCGATCCGCCAGACGGGTGATCAGCTCCGGGTCAGCCAGCGCCGGGGAGTTAATGGAAATTTTATCTGCGCCAAAGGTCAGAATGCGCGCCGCATCCTCTGCGGATTTGATCCCGCCTGCCACGCAGAAGGGGATGTCGATGACTTCCGCCACGCGCGTCACCCAGCTTTTATCCACCACGCGGCCATCGCTGGACGCGGTAATATCGTAAAACACCAGCTCATCCGCGCCTTCTTCGGCATAGCGTTTTGCCAGCGGGACGATGTCGCCAATAATCTCATGATTACGGAACTGCACGCCCTTAACCACCTGGCCGTCGCGCACATCAAGGCAGGGTATTATCCGTTTTGCCAGCATTGGATGGCCTCCGTTACGTTAAATTTACCTTCCAGCAGCGCACGTCCGACAATCACGCCGCGCACGCCGGTCCCGCGCAGAGCGGCGATGTCTTCAAGGCCACCGATGCCGCCAGAGGACTGAAACGCCACCTGCGGATAGCGCGCACAGACTTCTTCATATAAGGAGACGTTGGAGCCTGCCAGCGTCCCGTCGCGGGAAATATCCGTACACAGCACATGTTTAAGGCCTGCCGGCAGGTATCTCTCGACCAGCGCTTCCAGCGACACGCCGGAATCTTCCTGCCAGCCGCTGACCGCCACCTGCTTGTTGCCCGCCTCATCGATACGCACATCCAGCGCCAGCACCAGCGCATCTGCCCCAAAACGGCGGAACCACTGTTCGACCATTTGCGGCGATTTTACCGCCGTGGAGCCGACGACTACCCGCGCCACGCCAGCCTCCAGCAGTGCAGCCACGTCATCTTCGGTACGCACGCCGCCGCCGACCTGCACCGGGACATTCACGCCCGCCACCAGCGATTTAATCAACGGGATCTGCCGCTTCTGCGGATCTTTCGCGCCGGTTAAATCCACCAGATGCAGAACCTCTGCACCCTGTGCGGCATACTCCTGCAAACGCGGCAGCGGATCGTTACCGTAATCGCGCTGCTGACCGTAATCACCCTGATGAAGACGCACTACCGTGCCGTCGATCAAATCTAATGCCGGAATAATCATTACATCTCCAGGAAGTTTTTCAGCAGCTGCGCGCCGGCGGCACCGGAGCGTTCCGGGTGGAACTGCACGCCATAAAAGTTATCTTTTTGCACCGCGGCGGTAAACGCCTCGCCGTAGTGGCACTGGGCGATAGTCCAGGTATTGACCGGCATCGCATAGCTGTGCACGAAGTAGAAATAAGATCCGTCTTCGATGCCCTGGAACAGGCGGTTGCCTGCTTTCGGGTAGATGCGATTCCAGCCCATATGCGGCAAAGGCAGACCGACATCTTTCATTTTCGGTACGTCCTGCTCAATGATGCCCAGCAGATCGACGCCGTTATTTTCCTCGCTGTGGCTGCCCAGCAGCTGCATCCCCAGACAGATCCCCAGCACCGGCTGGGTACAGGCTTTGATCAAATCGCTCAGTTCACGCTCGTGGATCTGATCCATTGCCGCCTGGGCGGTGCCCACGCCGGGCAGGAACAGTTTGTCGGCGCGCAGAACGACATCCGGATCGCGGCTCACCAGCGGCGTATAGCCGTGGCGCATTACCGCGGATTTCACCGAGTTCAGGTTGGCGCAGCCGGTATCGAGGATCACCACGTTCATCACAGCACCCCTTTAGAGGACGGAAGGGTATCGCCTTCCACGCGAATGGCCTGACGCAGCGTGCGACCAAACGCTTTGAACAGGCTCTCCACACGGTGGTGATCGTTCTTGCCTTTGGTTTTCAGGTGCAGCGTCACGGCCATGGTATAGGAGAGGGAACGGAAGAAGTGCTCAACCATCTCGGTGCTCAGATCGCCCACGCGCTGATAGGTAAAGTCGGCGCGGTATTCAAGGTGCGGACGGCCGGAAATATCCAGCGCGCAGCGCGCCAGGCATTCGTCCATCGGCAGCACGAAGCCAAAGCGGTTGATACCGCGTTTATCCCCCAGCGCCAGTTTCAGCGCTTCGCCGAGGGCCAGGCCGGTATCTTCCACCGTGTGGTGATCGTCAATATAGAGATCGCCTTTCACGGCAATTTCCATGCGGAAGCCGCCATGGGTGGCGATCTGATCCAGCATGTGGTCAAAGAAGCCGACGCCGGTATTGATCTTGCTGCTGCCTTCGCGATCCAGCCACACTTTGACGTCAATCTGCGTCTCTTTCGTGTTGCGCTCAACATGCGCGTAGCGATCGCGTTTCGTCAGTTGCTCACCAATCATCGTCCAGTTTAGCGTCTCGCGGTTATAGCGCAGACCGGTAATGCCCATATTGTCGGCAAGCGTGATGTCGGTAGCACGATCGCCAATAACATAGCTGTTTGCTTTATCCAGCGCCTGTTCCGCCAGATAGTGTTCCACCAGGCGGGTTTTGGGTTTGCGGCAGTCGCACTCGTCCGCCGGCAGATGCGGGCAAATTAGCACCTCGTCAAATACCACGCCCTGAGAGGTAAAGATCTGCATCATCAGATTGTGTGGGCCGTCGAAATCAGCCTGCGGGAAGCTCGCCGTGCCCAGGCCATCCTGATTGGTGATCATCACCAGTTTAAAACCGGCTTTTTGTAAGGCTAACAACACCGGAATGGCATCCGGCTCAAAGGCCAGCTTGTCAAAACGATCGACCTGAAAGTCGCTCGGCGGCTCGCTAATCAGCGTGCCATCACGGTCAATAAAGAGGTACTTCTGGCTCATACTTGCTCCGCACGTAAGGCGTCAATGACGCGCTGGCTTTCTTCCCGGGTGCCAATGGTAATGCGCAGGCAGCCGCTTAAAGTGGGTTGTTTATTTTGATCGCGTAAGATAATGCCCTGATCCCAGAGTGATTTGAACACCGCGCTCGAGGCTTTCATGCGCACCAGAATATAGTTGGTTTCTGAATCATAAACCTGCTCGACGCAGGGAATATCCCGCAAACTGTCCACCAGATACTGACGCTCAACGAGGATCTGCGCCACGCGTTCGCGCATCGCCTCGATGCCTGCGGGGGTCAGTGCCTGCGCGGCGATGTCGGCAACCGGCGTGGAAAGCGGGTAGGGGGCAATCACTTTCATTAACAGGTTGATGACGTCTTCATTGGCCAGCGTAAAGCCGCAGCGCAGGCCAGCCAGCGCAAAGGCTTTGGACAGGGTGCGCAGCACGACAAGGTGCGGATATTCCGCCAGCCAGCCGGTCAGCGTCGCCTGCGGGCAAAACTCAATATAGGCTTCATCGGCGATCACCAGCGCTTTCTCGCGGGTCAGCTCCAGCAGCGCACGCAGATCGTCCGGGTTAATGATCTGCCCGGTCGGGTTGTTCGGACTGCACACGTACACCAGTTTCACGCCATCAAGCTGTTCAGCAATCGCCGGTACGTTCAGTTGCCAGTCATCCAGCGCCTGCACGGTGCGCGTTTCCACGCCGAACGTTTCGGCGCTGACGCTATACATGCCGTAGGTCGGCGGGCAGAACAGCACCGCATCCTGGCCGGGTTCACAAAAGGCGCGGATCAGCAGTTCAATACCTTCATCGGCACCCCGGCTTACCAGCACCTGCGCAGGCTTCAGACCGGCATAGGCGGCATAGCCTTCGATCACCGCTTTGGGTTGACACTCTGGATAACGGTTCAGCGTCTGCTGTGAGAACTGAAACGCCACCGGCGTCGGAAATTCATTGGCATTCAGCCAGACATCGCCCTTGCCGCCCAGACGGCGCGCAGACTGATAAGGCGTCAGGTTGCGCACATTTTCACGCGCGAGTTCAGTGATGCTCATGCTAGCTCCTTAAGGGCATTAACGCGCAGCGTAACGGCATTTTTGTGCGCGTGCAGACGTTCGGCGGCGGCCAGGGTTTCAATGGTGGAGGCGAGGGCGGCGAACCCATCGCGGGACAGCTCCTGGACGGTCATGCGCTTCTGGAAATCCGCCAGCCCGAGGCTTGAGCAGGTGGCGGTATAGCCATAGGTCGGCAGCACGTGATTGGTGCCGGAGGCGTAATCCCCCGCCGATTCCGGTGACCAGTCCCCCAGAAACACCGAGCCTGCGCTGGTGATGTCGTCAACCAGCGCCCGCGCATCGCGGGTCTGGATAATCAGGTGCTCAGGGCCATAGGTATTGGAGATCGCCACGCACTGCGCCAGGTCGCGCGCGACGATAAGACGGCTGGACGCCAGCGCCTGGCGGGCCGTGTCGGCGCGCGGTAACTCAGCCAGCTGACGCTCAACGGCTTTCGCCACCGCGGCCGCCATCGCGCTGTCCGGGGTCAGCAGGATCACCTGCGAGTCCGGGCCATGCTCGGCCTGGGAAAGCAGATCGGAGGCCACGAAATCCGGCGTCGCGCCGCTGTCGGCGATCACCAGCACTTCCGACGGTCCGGCAGGCATATCAATGGCCGCGCCATCAAGACGCTGGCTGACCTGACGCTTGGCTTCGGTCACATAGGCGTTACCGGGGCCAAAAATTTTATCCACTTTCGCAATCGCGTCGGTGCCGAACGCCAGCGCGGCAATCGCCTGCGCGCCGCCCACTTTATAGACGTCCTGCACGCCGCACAGCTTCGCGGCATACAGAATTTCATCGGCAATCGGCGGCGGCGAACAGAGCACTACTTTGCGGCAACCGGCGATACGCGCCGGTGTCGCCAGCATCAATACTGTCGAGAACAGTGGCGCGGAGCCGCCGGGAATATACAAGCCGACCGAATTGATCGGACGGGTTACCTGCTGACAACGGACCCCCGACAGGGTTTCGACATCCACGGTTTGCAACTGCTGCGCCATATGGAAAGTATTGATGTTGTTAACCGCCACGGCCATTGCCTGCTTGAGCGGTTCCCCCAGTCGGGCGCTGGCGTCGTCAATTTCTTGCGCGGTCACTTTCAGCGCGCCAACCTCGGTTTTATCAAACTTGGCACTGTATTCACGCAGCGCGTCGTCACCCCGGGCTTTCACGTTATCGAGGATCTCTGCGACCGTGCGGCTGATGCTTTCCGAGGCGGAGATCGCCGGGCGCTGCAACAGTTCGCGTTGTTGTTCAGGGCTACAGCTATTCCAGTCGATTACAGTATTGAAGCTCATCGCCGTCACTCCATCATCTTCTCAATCGGCAGCACCAGAATCGAACTGGCTCCCAGCGCTTTCAGTTTTTCCATGGTTTCCCAGAACAGCGTTTCGCTGCTCACCATGTGCATCGCCACGCGCTGTTGATCGCCGGCCAGCGGTAAAATCGTCGGACGTTCCGCACCCGGCAGCAGGGCGATCACTTCGTCAAGACGCTCGGTTGGCGCGTGCATCATGATGTATTTTGATTCGCGGGCCTGGATCACGCCCTGGATACGGGTAAGCAGTTTGTCGATCAGCTGCTGTTTGGCATCGTCCATCTCGCCGTCACGCTGGATGAGGCAGGCTTTGGAGCGATAAATCACTTCCACTTCGCGCAGGCCATTCGCTTCCAGCGTCGCACCGGTGGAGACCAGGTCACAAATGGCATCAGCCAGACCGGCGCGGGGTGCCACTTCGACAGAACCATTGAGCAAACAGGATTTAAAGGAGACGCCTTTCTGATCCAGATAGCGCTTGAGCAGGTGCGGATAAGAGGTGGCGATGCGTTTACCGTTGAGTGCCGCCGGGCCGTCCCACACGTCATCCACCGCGGTGGCCAGTGACAGGCGGCAACCGCCGAAATCCAGGCGGCGCAGGGTGAAGTAACGCGGATCTTCGCCCTGTGCGCGGCGGGTGAGCAGCTCTTCTTCCAGCACGTTCTCGCCGATAATGCCCAGATCGACCACGCCGTCCATTACCAGGCCCGGAATGTCGTCGTCACGCACGCGCAGAATATCGATCGGCATGTTTTCTGCCAGCGCAATCAGACGCTGCGTGTGCAGGTTAATTTTAATGCCGCAGCGGGCGAGCAGTTCGCGTGAATCATCACTTAAGCGCCCGGACTTCTGAATAGCTATGCGTAAACGGGTATTGTCTAACATTCGAATTATCCTCTGTTCCTGCCTGAATTTGGTTCAAAAAAAAGCCCCCGGAAGATGATCTTCCGGGGGCTTT
This sequence comes from Enterobacter sp. ENT03, assembly GCF_019218745.1. Classification (GTDB taxonomy): domain Bacteria; phylum Pseudomonadota; class Gammaproteobacteria; order Enterobacterales; family Enterobacteriaceae; genus Enterobacter_D. The sequence continues at coordinate 78,061 of NZ_JAHUXA010000009.1, read as the reverse complement.
TTCATACGTTCATGCACCACTGGAAGATCTGAATGTCTTCCAGCACACATCGCCTGAAAGACTAGTCAGGATGATGGTGATGGTGGTGGTTAAATTGAACGCGTGTCATAAATTTTCTCGATGAATGATTATTCAACTGCTTGCAAGTAACCTAAACCAGTTTAGTCCTGTAAGGCAAGGGCTTTTTTTAATCATTAAATCATTTCATATTGATTCTATGAATTGTCAGTTGTCCCAGGCTGGCGTAGCCTTGTTACAGATGCGTGAACGTCAGGAGAAAGGCATGAAGAAGGTGGCAATTGTCGGGTTGGGCTGGCTGGGGATGCCGCTGGCATTAGCGCTGTCAGCGCGGGGCTGGCAGGTAACCGGCAGTAAAACAACTCAGGACGGCGTGGAGGCCGCGCGCATGTGCGGCATTGACAGCTATTTGCTGCAACTTACCCCGGAGCTGGTGTGTGACACCGACGATCTGGACGCCCTGATGAACGTCGATGCGCTGGTGATTACGTTACCCGCACGCCGTAGCGGGCCGGGGGATGAGTTCTATCTGCAGGCGATACAGGAAATTGTCGACAGCGCGCTGGCGCACCGTATCCCGCGGATCATCTTTACCAGCTCCACCTCGGTCTACGGCGACGCTGCCGGGACAGTAAAAGAGGACACCCCGCGTCATCCGGTCACCGCCAGCGGGCGCGTGCTGAAAGATCTGGAAGACTGGCTGCATAATCTGCCGGGTACCTCGGTGGATATTTTGCGTCTGGCGGGGTTGGTGGGACCGGGGCGTCATCCAGGCCGCTTCTTTGCCGGTAAAACGGCACCAAACGGTCAGCACGGCGTCAATCTCGTCCATCTGGATGATGTCGTCAGCGCAATCACCCTTTTGTTGCAGGCTCCAAAAGGCGGGCACATCTATAATATCTGTGCGCCTGCCCACCCGGCGCGATCGACATTTTATCCCGCCATGGCGCGGCAGCTGGATCTGCCCGTGCCGCAGTTTCATGATGCTGATGCTGATGACAAAGGCAAAATTGTCGACGGCAGCCGCATCACCAAAGAGCTGGGATTTGACTATCAATACCCCGATCCGCTGCTCATGCCGATGGACACGGCGACTGGCAGGGATTGACTGGTCGCACACCCTGAGGGGGCGAGCATGAAACCATTGCTGGATGTGCTGGTGATCCTGGATGCGCTGGAAAAAGAGGGGAGCTTTGCGGCGGCCTCAGCAAAGCTCTATAAAACGCCCTCGGCACTGAGCTACACCGTGCACAAACTGGAGAGCGATCTCAATATTCAGTTGCTCGACCGCAGCGGGCATCGGGCGAAATTCACCCGCACCGGACAGATGCTGCTGGAGAAAGGGCGCGACGTGCTGCACGCCGTGCGCGAACTGGAAAAGCAGGCGGTGAAACTTCATCAGGGCTGGGAAAGCCAACTGGTGATTGGCGTTGACGACACCTTCCCGTTTTCCTTGCTGCTGCCGCTTATCGACGCGTTTTATCGGGATCACAGCGTCACCCGCCTGAAGTTTATCAATGGCGTGCTGTCAGGCTCCTGGCAGGCGCTGATAGACGGTGACGCTGATATTATCGTCGGCGCGCTGCATGAACCGCCGCATCTTAGCGGCTTTGGTTTTACCCATCTGGGGAGTCTTGAGCAGGTATTCGTTGTTGCCCCGCAGCATCCGCTGGCAAAAGCGCCAGAACCCATACCCCGTCATGAAATTAAACGCCACCGCGCAATTGTGGTGGATAGCGGCAAGCCGTCAACTGCGCCGTCATTGCCGGACGATCATGAAGCAATCACGGTTTTCGATTTTAAGACTAAACTGGAGCTACAGAGAGGCGGCATCGGCTGTGGCTGGGTGCCGCGCTATCTGGCGCAGCGCTTTCTGGACAGCGGTGCGTTGATTGAAAAACGCGTCTCCGATGAGGTCACCGCCGAGCCTGTGTGGCTTGGGTGGAATGAGCAAACCGCAGGGCTTGCCAGCGCGTGGTGGTGTAGGGAAATAGTGGCAAATAGTGCTATCTCTGGCGTTTATAATTTTGCTGATGCCCGTCACAGCGGGTTGTCGTAAAAATATTCGTGTGACAGGCCTCTCATGTCTTGTCATCGCGCACGATTTTGGGGCAAAATACGCCGCCTGCAAAATATGAGATTAACCGACGTTCACTGCGTCGGTTATTTTTTTGCAATAAAAACGTCATTTAATTCAAGAGGCCGGGCTTAGTACCGGATAGATACACATTTAAAAACCGACAGTCGTTGTCGCTGAGGAAAGAAATCAGATGGGGCAATTTTTTGCATTTGCGACGGCATTCGCCGTAATGGGGGCTGACCATGTCGCATAACGTTACTCCAAAAACCTCTCGCGTGGAATTGCGTAAAACGCTTACGTTGATTCCGGTTGTTATGATGGGTCTTGCCTATATGCAGCCGATGACGCTGTTCGATACGTTCGGCATTGTCTCTGGATTGACTGATGGTCACGTCGCGACGGCTTACGCCTTTGCGCTGGTGGCGATCCTGTTCACCGCGCTCAGCTATGGCAAACTGGTCCGTCGTTTCCCGTCTGCCGGCTCCGCCTATACCTACGCCCAGAAATCCATCAGCCCGGCTGTTGGCTTTATGGTGGGCTGGTCATCGCTGCTGGACTACCTGTTCATGCCGATGATCAACATTCTGCTGGCGAAAATCTATTTCGAAGCGCTGGTGCCTAACGTGCCGTCATGGCTGTTCGTGGTTGCGCTGGTGGCCTTTATGACCATCTCCAACCTGCGCAGCATCAAATCCGTGGCGAACTTCAACACGCTGATTGTGATCCTGCAAATGGGCATTGTCACCGCTATCGTTGGCCTGATCATTTACGGCGTGGCGCACGGTGAAGGCGCAGGTACGTTGACCAGCACCCGTCCGTTCTGGTCTGAGGGCGCACACGTAGTGCCGATGATCACCGGCGCGACCATCCTGTGCTTCTCGTTCCTCGGCTTCGACGGTATTTCTTCGCTGTCAGAAGAAACCAAAGACGCGGAACGCGTGATCCCGCGCGCGATTTTCCTGACTGCGCTGATTGGCGGCCTGGTGTTTATCTGCGCCTCTTACTTCCTGCAGCTGTACTTCCCGGACATCTCCCGCTTTAAAGATCCGGATGCGTCACAGCCAGAAATCATGCTCTACGTGGCGGGTAAAACCTTCCAGTTCGGCGTGCTGATTTTCTCAACCATTACCGTACTGGCGTCCGGTATGGCGGCGCACGCTGGCGTATCCCGTCTGATGTACGTGATGGGACGTGATGGCGTGTTCCCGACCCGTTTCTTCGGTTACGTGCACCCGAAATGGCGCACCCCGGCATGGAACGTGTTGCTGGTGGGCGCGATTGCGCTGCTGGCCATCAACTTTGACCTGGTAACCGCGACGGCACTGATTAACTTTGGTGCGCTGGTGGCCTTTACCTTCGTTAACCTGTCGGTGATCTCCCAGTTCTGGATCCGTGAAAAGCGTAACAAAACGCTGAAAGACCACTTCAACTACCTGGTGCTGCCGATGTGTGGCGCGCTGACGGTAGGTGCACTGTGGGCGAATCTGGAAGAGAGCTCAATGATCCTGGGCCTCATCTGGGGTGCCATTGGTCTGCTGTACCTGGCCTGCGTGACCCGAAGCTTCCGCAATCCGGTACCGCAGTACGAAGATATTCCGCAGTAACCGCTGTTATAAACAAATGACGTAAAAAAAACCGGAGGTTAACGCCTCCGGTTTTTTGCTTTCTGCACCGCCATCAGAAGAGGGCGGTCAGACGATCTCCTGCACATACTGGAACAGCGCTTTCAGCAGTGCCTGTTTCTCAGCATCACCTTCATGCTGGCTGTAGAGCATTTCCAGCTCCTGCACCCACGCCTGCAAAAATTCCTCCGTGAAGATACTCTGCCGGTGCGCATGCCAGCGCTGCTGCTCCGCTTCATCCAGCGTGCCGGGGAAGTTACGCGCCCGGTAGTTAAACAGCAGCTTTTCAATGCGCTTATCGGCGAAGGTAATATCCAGTAAGGGCAGATTACGCGGTTCGGTTTCCAGCACGATTTTCATCGCCGCCCGATCGGCATCGCTGAAAAAGCCGTTATACAACTGAGCGTCGACGTTTTCCGACGGCACAAACGGCTCGGCGTCGGCAAAAATCGCCACCACTTTTTCCCGCACTTGGGGGTTTTCACGCAGCAGTTTTAAATTATCCAGGCAGCGCTGGCGATTAATGCCAAGCCGGTCAGCATCGGCGGCGCGCAGCGTATTGGCCTGCGCCAGCACCGGACACTTATTCAGATGCACCAGCTTCACCGGCACGGCGGGGTCATCCCCCAGATCCTCTTTAGCGGTATACAGCCGTTCACGCAGCGCATCGGCCTCTAGCGTTAACAGGGGCGACATATCCAGGGCCAGGTCAACCATGATCACCGCATTGCGGTTATCAGGATGCCACGCCAGCGGAGCCACCCAACTGGTATTGCCGCGCCACGCGCCAAACATCCCGGAGACGTGCACCAGCGGCGTCATCTGCGGCACATCTATCAGCGCCGTTAATTTATGTTTGCTGCGGTGCTCATAAAGATACTGGAACAGCTTCGGTTGCTTCGCCTTCACCAGTTGCGCCATGGCAATGGTCGCGTAAACATCCGCCATCGCGTCATGCGCATTGCTGTGCTCAATGCCGTTAGCGCGGGTGAGGTGTTCCAGACGGAAGCTCGGCAGCCCGTCGTTGTTTTCCGGCCAGTTGATGCCGTCAGGACGCAGGGCGTAGCAGGCGCGCATCACGTCCAGCAGATCCCAGCGGGAGTTATGATTCTGCCAGCTCCAGGCATAGGGATCGTAAAAGTTGCGATAGAAGATGTTGCGCGTCACTTCATCGTCGAAGCGGACATTGTTGTAGCCCACCACACAGGTTTCCGGCACGGTAAAAAGCGTGTGGATACGCCTGGCGAACGCGGCCTCATTGTCGCCTTTTGCCAGCGCGATCTGCGGCGTGATGCCGGTGATCAGCACGGCCTGCGGCTGGGGCAGATAGTCGTCAGCCGGTTTGCAGTAAAAGACTTCCGGCTCGCCGATGACGTTAAAATCCGCATCGGTGCGGAGCGCTGCGAACTGCGCAGGGCGATCCAGCGCCGGGCTGGTGCCGAAGGTTTCGTAGTCGTGGAATAAAAAAGTTGGCTGCGGGGCGGAATCAGACACCAGAGAGTTCATCCTGTTTTGAAGTGACCTGTCTATGGTAAACCATCCCGCCCGTTCTTTTGAAATAAATGCCATCTGGCTGCTGATTTTGCGAGCAGCGACGAAAGATCCCTTCACCCCTGTCACATTTCTTTGCAATTAAACGGAGTAACGACATAAGAAATTCCGTAAAAAGGTCAGCCATTTAACAGGATCTGAGGATATACCGTTGAAACGCCGTTTGTTTGTTGCCGCTACATGTATTGCTGTTTGCGTGAATTCCGCGCTGGCTGCCGAATTACCCGTTACCCCTCAGCCACCGCAAATCCAGGCCGCGTCCTGGGTTTTAATGGATTACACCACCGGCCAGGTATTAACCGCGGGCAATGAACATCAACAGCGCAACCCGGCCAGCCTTACCAAGCTGATGACCGGCTACGTTGTCGATCGCGCCATTGACAGCCACCATATCACCCCCGACGACGTCGTGACGGTTGGCCCGGACGCCTGGGCGAAAGGTAACCCGGTATTTGACGGCTCCTCGCTGATGTTTATTAAACCGGGCGACCGCGTCACGGTACGCGATCTGAGCCGCGGGCTGATCGTCGATTCCGGTAATGACGCCTGCGTCGCACTGGCGGATCACGTCGCGGGCGGCCAGCCGCAGTTCGTGAAGATGATGAACGACTATGTGCAAAAGCTGCAGCTTCGCGATACCCATTTTGAAACGGTGCACGGCCTGGATGCGCCTGGTCAGCACAGCTCGGCCTACGATCTGGCGGTGCTCTCCCGCGCCATTATCCACGGCGAGCCGCAGTTTTATCATATGTACAGCGAGAAGAGCCTGACGTGGAACGGCATCTCGCAGCAGAATCGTAACGGCCTGCTGTGGGATAAATCCCTTAACGTGGACGGCCTGAAAACCGGCCACACCTCCGGCGCGGGATTCAATATTGTTGCCTCTGCCGTAGATGGCCAGCGCCGCTTAATCTCCGTGATCATGGGCGCAGACAGTCCGAAAGGGCGGGAAGATCAGGCGCGTAAACTGCTGCACTGGGGGCAGCAGAATTTCGATACGGTACAGGTGTTGCGGCAGGGGCAAAAAGTCGGCAGCGAGCGCATCTGGTTCGGTGATAAAAAACAGGTCGCCGTCGGCACCGGGCAGGACTTCTGGCTGGCGCTGCCGAAAGCGGAAGTGCCGCACATCAAAGCCAGATACACGCTGACCAACAAAGATCTGCAGGCCCCGATAGCGGCGCATCAGCAGGTGGGTGAAATAGCGCTGTACGATCGCGACAAGGTGATCGCCCACTGGCCGCTGTATACCCTGGAGAGCGTTGGTAAGGGCGGCGTATTCTCGCGCCTTAACGACTGGTTCCATCATTAATTTTTTGCATTCAGCTGCCCGACTGGCGAGTATGCGAGCCTGCTCGCATACTGACAAACTTAGCGGTGTATATTATTTTGGCGTTAATTATAGTGTACATCCATACAGTTAAATTCGTCGGAGGCAGCAATGGACTATCAAATTAAAGACGTTGATGTGCGTAAGATTGCCGGTTTTCATCTGGTCGGCCCGTGGGAAAAAACCGTTAAGCAGGGCTTTGAGCAGCTGACCATGTGGGTAAAGGGTAAGCAGTTGCAACCGCAGGCGTGGATCGCGGTCTATTACGACAATCCTGATGAAGTCCCGGCTGAAAAGCTGCGCGCCGATGTGGTGATCGCCGTGGCGAATGATTTTGCTCTGCCGGAAAGCAGCGAAGGCGTGATGCTCACCGAACTGCCCGGCGGCGCCTATGCGGTGGCCCGTGCGCGTGTTGAAAACGAAGATTTTCAGCAGGCGTGGGACGGGTTCTTTGACACGCTTTTAGCCGATCAGAACCACCAGATTGCGCTGCGTCCTTGCTTTGAAATCTATCTGAATGCTGACAGCGGCGAAGGGCACTGGGACATCGACATGTATATTCCTGTCGAGCCGAAAACCCTCTGAGGGGATCGCTGACTTGCCTTCAGAATTGATCCTGAAGGCATCGTTGGTGCGACTGGCGAAGAAATCATCATTTTTGCCGCCATTCAGGCCATAACGCGGATGTCGCCTGCCAAAAAGCCGCTACAATTGCGCCTTTGGTATGTTAGCCGGAGAACGGGTGTGCGCCCTGACAAATCACTCAGCCCTTTTGAAATTCGCCTGTACCGCAACTACCGTGTTGTCCACGGGGTCCGTATTGCGCTGGCGTTTGTTCTTACGTTCCTACTGGTGCGTTTGTTAAAGGTGCCGGAAGGCACGTGGCCGCTGATCACGCTGGTGGTGATCATGGGGCCAATCTCCTTTCTGGGGAACGTCGTGCCCCGCGCCTGGGAGCGTATCGGCGGCACTATCTTTGGCTCTGTGCTGGGGCTGGTGGCGTTAAAACTGGAGCTGATTTCACTGCCATTGATGCTGGTGTGGTGCGCGGCGGCGATGTTTCTCTGCGGCTGGCTGGCCCTTGGCAAAAGGCCGTATCAGGCGCTGTTAATTGGTATCACGCTGGCCGTGGTGGTGGGCGCACCGGCCGGGGATATGCATACGGCGCTGTGGCGCGGGGGCGATGTCATTCTCGGTTCCCTGCTGGCAATGCTGTTCACCGGTATCTGGCCGCAACGTGCGTTTATCCACTGGCGTATTCAGATGGCGAACTACGTGACCGCGTTTAACCGTGTCTATCAGGCGGGCTTTTCCCCTAATCTGGTGGAGCGCCCCAGGCTGGAAAAACACCTGCAAACCATCCTCAACGATGTGGTAAAAATGCGCGGGCTTATTACGCCAGCCAGCAAAGAGACACGCATTCAAAAATCCATCTTTGAGGCGATCCAGACGGTGAGCCGCAATATGGTGTGTATGCTGGAACTGCAAATTAACGCCCACTGGGCGTCGCGCGCCAGCCACCTGGTGATGCTTAACGCCCATACGCTGCGCGAGATGCAAAACATGACGCAGCAGACGCTACTGACCATCGCCCATGCGCTGTACGAGGGCAACCCGCAGCCGATCGTGGCGAACAGTGAAAAGCTTAACGACATCGTGGGCGAGCTGCGGCAGCTGATCCAGGAGCATCAGGGAGAAACGCTGGCGGAAACGCCGATGCACAGCTATGTATGGTTAAGCATGGAACTGGCGCGTCAGCTTGAACTGCTGTCGCATCTGATCTGCCGCGCATTGCGCAAATAAGCTCCACCTGGGCAGGGTAGACGTGCGTGTTGTTTCGATTCAGCATAAATTAGGGTTATGATACCGGCAGGTACAAAACCATTGTCATTAGCAGCCGCTGAAAGTAGTGTGAGCCGGGGTGGGTGCTTTAACGAATCCGAATCTTATCTTAGCAGGGGTATAAAAATGGAAACTATTAAGCCTTCGTTTCAGGATGTTCTTGAATTTGTTCGTCTCTTCCGTCGTAAAAACAAACTGCAGCGTGAGATCCAGGACGTTGAGAAAAAGATCCGTGACAACCAGAAACGTGTTCTTCTGCTGGACAACCTGAGCGACTACATCAAGCCGGGTATGAGCGTTGAAGCCATTCAGGGCATCATCGCCAGCATGAAAAGCGACTACGAAGATCGCGTTGATGATTACATCATCAAAAATGCCGAGATCTCCAAAGAACGTCGCGAGATCTCTAAAAAGCTGAAAACCATGGGCGAAATGAAAACCCAGGAACCTAAAGCTGAGTAATTCCTCCGCGGTGAGGGCGAGTCCCTCACCGTTCTGTTACCCCGTCGTACATGCGTGTAAGGTGATGATAACGCTCCACTTTCACCGGCTATCTATGACTAACCCAACTTCCCTTCTGTAAGGCAACGGTCATAACGCTGCTCGCCTGGTGTACCGCATGGTTGCTGGACCGCTGGCTGGTGCTGTTCGCGCTGGTGCATCTGCCATTTTCTGGAGGACTATTATGAATACTTCCCCGCAACCTCTGGCCATCATGGTGCAGGGCACTGCGTCTGACGTCGGTAAAAGCATGCTGGTTGCCGGTCTTTGCCGCATTTTTTATCAGGATGGCCTGCGCACTGCGCCGTTCAAATCGCAGAACATGGCGCTCAATTCTGGCATCACGCCGGACGGCCTCGAAATGGGCCGCGCGCAGATTTTCCAGGCGGAGGCGGCGGGCATCGAGCCTGACGTGCGCATGAACCCCATACTGTTAAAACCTACCGGCGATAGCCATGCGCAGATTGTGCTGATGGGCAACGTCGCCAGCCACATGGACGCTGTCAGCTATCACGATTTCAAGCCGCAGCTGCGCGAGCAGATTATCAGCGTTTATCAAAGCCTGGCGCGGGATTACGACGTGCTGGTGCTGGAAGGGGCAGGCAGCACGGCGGAGCTCAACTTGCGGGATCGGGACATTGTTAACATGGGCATGGCGGAAATGGCCAACTGCCCGGTGATCCTGGTGGCGGACATCGATCGCGGCGGCGTGTTTGCCGCTATCTACGGGACCCTCGCGCTGTTGCAGGAACATGAGCGCTGGCGCGTGAAAGGGGTGATCATCAATAAATTTCGCGGTGATGTGGCGCTGCTGTCCTCCGGCCTGGAACAAATTGAAGCCTTAACCGACGTGCCGGTGCTGGGTGTGATGCCGTGGCTGGATCTCGATCTGGACGATGAAGACGGCGTGGCGTTGCAGCGCGGCAAATACCGGCACACTGGCGTGCGGGAGATCACCATCGGGGTGGTGCAACTGCCGCATATCTCCAACTTCACCGACTTCAACGCGCTGGCGGCGCAGCTGGACGTGCGGGTCCAGTACGTGCGTCATCCCGCTGAGCTGGAAGAGTGCGATCTGCTGATCCTGCCGGGCAGTAAAAATACGCTGGGCGATCTGCACTGGCTGCGGGAAAGTGGGCTGGCGCAGACGGTCGTGCAGTTACATCACGCCGGTGTGCCGGTGTTCGGCATCTGCGGTGGCTACCAGATGCTCGGGGAAACCATTATCGATGAAGTCGAGTCCCACCTCGGCAGACAGCCGGGCTTAGGTTTGCTCCCGGTGGACACCCTCTTTGCGCCGGTTAAAACCACCACGCGAGTCGCGGCCCACAGCGGGGATGCGCTCCCCGGCTGGCTGACAGACGCTGCAGGACTCGTGCTCAGCGGCTATGAAATTCACATGGGCGAAACCACGCGGCATGAAGGCTGCCGTCCGGCGCTGTGGCTAAACAAGCACGGGCAGCAAGTGGCGGATGGCGCTGTCAGCGACGACGGGCTGGTGTTTGGCACCTATCTGCACGGCCTGTTCGACAGTGATGCTTTTACCCGCGCGGTGATCAACGGCCTGCGCCAGCGCAAAAACCTGCCGCCGCTGGCATCAACCTTCAACTGGCAGGATCACAAAATGCAGCAGTTTGATCAGTTGGCAGACGTGATGCGCAGCCATATCGACATTGAAAAAATCTACCAGATCATGCGTGAGCATAAGGAGCCTGCATAATCACGATGGTCATCACCGAGTTGGCCTTGCGCGACATGCCTGCACTGAGGGCCGTCTGCGTCGCTGACGCGGTGGTTCAGTGCTCCTGATGTACAGTCATCGCTATGCCCGCGAGAAAGGACTCGGCAACAAAGCGCTATGTGGAAGCCGCGGGGGGTAAACTGCGCCTGGATATTGAGCTGCCCGACGGTTCTCATTACGGTTTCAGCCTCTGAGCGCGAGCTTGCCGCCGGGCGATGTCAGGCCCGGCATCTTATAGCTACGCCGCTATTCTTTGTGCATCACGTTCAGCAAAATGTCCATCAGGCCCGGAAAGCGCGCGTCCAGATCCTCGCGGCGCAGGGAAATCAAATTTTCGCGCCCCTGAGGACGCTGCCAGATCACGCCGCTGTCGCGCAATACGCGCCAGTGGTGGGTCATGGTGGACTTCGCCACATCCTTGCGCAGCGCGCCGCAGGCCTGCTCGCCCTCATCAGCCAGGGTTTTCACAATGTCCAGCCGCAGGGGATTGCCCAGCGCAAAAAGAACATTTTCAAGGCGGATTTGTTCACGTTCAGGGTGGTTGGCGATCATAGTGCTCCAGCGTTGTCAGGCAATAGGTCAGGCAGGCCGGGTAATATACTGGAACGCCGCAGCCAATACCACGCGTCAGGCTCACCCGATTATCGACTATAACTATAGCTAAAATAGTTCGAATATACTCGTACAATTGGACTATGATGATCCCAGTTAACCCCGCGGCCATTCCGGTCGCTTACTGTCAAACTGACTAAGGACGCATCATGCCCCGACCCATCCCCCTTGAACGCTATCGTAATATTGGTATTTCTGCCCATATCGATGCGGGGAAAACCACCACTACCGAACGTATCCTGTTTTACACCGGCGTGAGCCACAAACTGGGTGAGGTTCACGATGGCGCTGCAATTACGGACTGGATGGCGCAGGAGCAGGAGCGCGGGATCACCATTACCTCCGCGGCCGTCAGCTGTTTCTGGCCCGGTATGGATCACAGCTTTGAACCGCATCGCATTAATATTATCGACACCCCAGGGCACGTCGATTTCACGATAGAAGTCGAGCGATCCATGCGCGTGCTCGATGGCGCAGTCATGGTCTATGACTCGGTAGGTGGCGTGCAGCCGCAGTCGGAAACCGTCTGGCGGCAGGCCAATAAATACCATGTGCCGCGGCTGGCCTTTGTGAACAAAATGGATCGCCCCGGCGCGGATTTCTTCCGCGTGGTGCAGATGATGATCGACCGCCTGAAAGCGAATCCGGTGCCGATTGTGATCCCTATTGGCAGCGAAGAGCACTTCAGCGGCGTGGTTGATCTCATCAACATGCGCGCCATTGTGTGGGATGACGCCACCCAGGGTATGACCTTCAGCTATGCGCCGGTACCGGACGATTTACTGGCAACCGCGCAGCAGTGGCGGGAAAAAATGGTCTCGGCGGCGGCAGAAGCCACCGAAACCCTGATGGATCGCTATCTGGAAACCGGAGAGCTCAGCGAAGCGGAGATCATTGCCGGACTGCGCGCCCGCACGGTGGCAGGCGAGATCCAGCCGATGCTCTGCGGCAGCGCCTTTAAAAACAAAGGCGTTCAGCGAATGCTGGATGCGGTGGTCGAGCTGATGCCGTCGCCGCTGGATATTCCCGCCATTAAAGGCGTGGATGAGAAGGGCGAGACCATCGAACGTCACGCGGATGACAGTGAACCCTTCTCTGCGCTGGCGTTTAAGCTGATGACCGACCCGTATGTCGGGCAGTTGACCTTTATCCGCGTCTATTCCGGCGTGCTGAAAAAAGGCGACGCGGTGTACAACCCGGTGAAAGGCAAAAAAGAGCGTATCGGTCGCATCGTACAGATGCAGGCCAACGACCGGCTGGAAGTGGACGAGCTGCGGGCGGGCGATATCGCCGCCTGTGTCGGGCTGAAAGACGTGACCACCGGCGATACGCTGACCGATCCGGCGGTAGTGATCACCCTTGAGCGCATGGAGTTCCCGGACCCGGTGATCTCGCTGGCCATTGAGCCGAAGACCAAAGCGGATCAGGAAAAAATGGGCATCGCGCTGCAACGACTGGCCTCGGAAGATCCGTCGTTCCGTCTGCACACCGATGAAGAATCAGGGCAGACCATTATTTCCGGCATGGGCGAGCTGCATCTGGAGATCATCGTTGATCGCATGAAGCGCGAGTTTGGCGTCGAGGCGAACATCGGTCGTCCGCAGGTGACCTACCGTGAAACGCTGCGCAAAACGGTGAAAGAGGTGGAAGGCAAGTTCGTGCGCCAGTCCGGCGGCAAAGGCCAGTACGGGCATGTGGTGCTGACGCTGGAACCGCAGGAAGCGGGTAAAGGCTTCGCGTTTGAAGACGCCACCAAAGGCGGCGTAGTGCCGCGGGAGTACATTCCGTCGGTGGAAAAAGGCATCCGTGAGGCGCTGAACAGCGGCGTGCTGGCGGGTTACCCGGTGGTGGACGTGAAAGTGACGCTGACCTTTGGGTCGTATCACGACGTTGACTCCTCGGAGATGGCGTTCCGCATGGCAGCGATTTTCGGCTTCAAAGAGGGGGCCAGGCGTGCTGATCCGGCGATCCTCGAACCGATGATGCACGTCGAGGTGGAAACCCCGGAAGAGTACGCCGGTAATATTATGGGCGATCTCAGCTCGCGGCGCGGTCTGGTGCAGGGTATGGAAGAGCGTTTCGGCAGCCAAATCATCCGCGCGGATGTACCGCTGGCAGAAATGTTCGGCTATGCCACCACGCTGCGCTCGATGTCACAAGGACGGGCGACGTACAGCATGGAGTTCCACCACTACGCCGAAGCCCCGCGCAACGTGGCAGAGGCGATTATCGCCAGCCGCTCGAAATAACGCTTCATAGCACTACGCACGCCCCGGCCCGCAAACAGGTCGGGGCGTTTTTTTTGCCCCCATGGTGCAGAAAGCGCGGGGCGGGGGGTGATCGCCGCCGCAATTTTGCACCAACGGAGTGCGCAGCCTCGTCATGCCCCAGCTATGTTTAAATTTCTGGACGGTCCGGACACCGCGTTTCCCAGCCAGCCACGTGATGGCAATAATTTCCCCTTAACTCCATTAATCAGGCCTGATTTTTGCTTAACAGAAAGCAGCCGCTTGCGGCGCGTCCAATTACCTGAGGTTTGCGAAAGTCAGAGATTTCTCCCGCGCCACCGTGGCGTCTGGTTTTAAACCGTGCTGAGGAATACCGAATGTCTTTGAAAATGACCAAGTTATCGCTCCAGATCGCTGTTGCCGGAACCTTCTGTACTGCTTTTTTTGCTCACGCCGATGTGACGATTGGCATCGCCGGGCCGTTCACCGGGCCGAACGCCACCTATGGCGCCCAGTACTGGAAAGGGGCGTCGCAGGCGGCGGCGGATATAAACGCCGCTGGCGGCATCAAAGGTGAGAAAATCGTGCTGGTGCAGGGGGATGACGCCTGCGAACCCAAACAGGCCGTCGCCGTGGCGAACCGGCTGGTGGACGAATCCAAAGTCTCTGCCGTGGTCGGCCATTTCTGTTCATCGTCCACCATGCCGGCCTCTGAGGTGTACGACGAAGCGGGCGTGCTGACCATCACGCCAGGCTCCACCAACCCGCTGATCACCGAACGCGGCATGAAAGGTATGTTCCGCATGTGCGGGCGCGACGACCAGCAGGGCGTGGTGGCGGCTAACTACATGCTGGACGTGCTGAAAGCGAAGAAAATTGCCATTGTTCACGATAAAGACACCTACGGCCAGGGTCTGGCGGATGCCACCAAAGCGGCGCTGGCAAAACGCGGCACCAAAGAGGTGCTGTACGAAGGGCTGTCGCGCGGCGAAAAAGACTTTAACGCGCTGGTCACCAAAATCGGCGCGCTGAAGCCGGACGTCGTCTACTTTGGCGGCTGCCACCCGGAAGCCGGGCCGCTGGTACGCCAGATGCGTGAACAGGGCGTGACGGCGAAATTCTTCTCCGGCGACTGCGTGGTGACCGAAGAGATGGTCACCGCCGCCGGCGGCGCGCAATACACCAATGGCGTGTTAATGACCTTCGGCAACGATCCGCGCACCATCCCTGCGGGCAAAGCAGTGATCGAGAAATTCCGCGCCGGTGGTTTTGAGCCGGAAGGCTACACCCTCTACGCCTATGCTTCTATCCAGGCCATCGCCGCCGCCTATAACGGCGCGGGTAAAGACAACGAAAAAGCCAGCGAATGGCTGAAAAGCCACGACGTCGATACCGTGATGGGGGCGAAATCCTGGGACGGCAAAGGCGATCTGAAAGTCTCTGACTATGTGGTTTATCAGTGGGATGACAAAGGCAAATACCACCAGCTCTGAGACGGGCAACCGGTACTGACTTCCTGCTCCCCTGCGGGGGAGCACATCACACTGACATAGCGGGACGGTGTAAATGGATGCTTTTTTCTTGCAACAGCTGATTAACGGCCTGACGCTGGGCGCGGTCTACGGCTTGATCGCCATCGGGTACACCATGGTGTATGGCATTATCGGCATGATCAATTTCGCCCATGGCGAAGTCTATATGATCTCGGCCTACCTCTGCGCCATCGGCCTCGGGCTGCTCTCCTTCTTTGGTATTCACTCTTTTCCGCTGCTGATCTTCTGCACGCTCATTTTCACCATTGTGGTCACCGGCGTGTACGGCTGGGTGATCGAACGCATTGCCTACCGCCCGCTGCGTAACTCCACGCGACTGGCACCGCTGATTTCTGCTATCGGCATGTCGCTGATTTTGCAGAACTACGTGCAGATCAGCCAGGGGCCGAACCAGCAGGGCATTCCGACGCTGATGAGCGGCGTGCTACGGCTGGATGTCGGCGACGGCATCGTGCAGATCACCTGGACGAAAGTCTTTATCCTGCTGGCGGCGCTGATCGGCATGGCGCTGCTCACCTGGATCATCCAGTTCACCCGTCTCGGGCGCATCTGCCGCGCCACCCAGCAGGATCGGCGCATGGCCTCCATTCTGGGCATCAACACCGACCGGGTGATCTCGCTGGTGTTCGTGATGGGCGCGGCGATGGCCGGGCTGGCCGGGGTGCTGGTGACCATGAACTACGGCACCTTTGATTTCTACGCCGGATTTATTATCGGCATCAAAGCCTTCACCGCCGCCGTACTGGGCGGCATCGGTTCGCTGCCGGGTGCGATGCTGGGCGGCTTGCTACTGGGCATTGCCGAAGCGCAGTTCGCCGGGCTGGTGAACTCCGATTATAAAGACGTATTTTCGTTTGCCCTGCTGGTGGTCATTTTGATCTTTCGCCCTCAGGGGCTGCTGGGACGTCCAATGGTCGCGAAGGTGTGAGGGATAAACGATGACAGAAGCAGTAAGCAAACCGGCGCTGGATCTGAAAAAGTGCCTGCTGGAGACGATCTTTGCCGGGCTGTGCGCGCTGGTGGTATTCGGCCCCATCGTCGGCGTGGTGCTCAAAGGCTACAGCTTCACCCTTGAGCCGCGGCGCGTGGCCTGGCTGGTGCTGGCGGTAATGGCCGGACGACTGGTGCTGAGCCTCGCGCTGCAAACCCCGGCGGGGCGCAGGTTCGCCGGGCGTTTTGAACGCGCCGATGATGGCGTCTACGTGCGGCCGGTGGGCTACCGTTCGCGGTTGCGCTGGATCATTCCGCTGATCCTGGTGCTGGCCTTTCTCTTCCCCTTCGTGGCCACCAAATATTTCCTCACCGTGGCGATCCTCGGGCTGATCTACGTGCTGCTCGGCCTTGGGTTGAATATCGTGGTTGGCCTGGCGGGGCTGCTGGATCTGGGCTACGTGGCGTTTTACGCCATTGGCGCGTACGGGCTGGCGCTGGGGTATCAGTATCTGGGGCTGGGTTTCTGGGCGATGCTGCCGATTGGCGCGATCATGGCGGCGCTGGCCGGGGCGTTGCTCGGCTTTCCGGTGCTGCGTATGCACGGCGACTATCTGGCGATTGTGACGCTCGGCTTCGGGGAGATCATCCGCCTGGTACTGAACAACTGGCTGAGCTTTACCGGCGGACCAAACGGCGTCTCGGTCCCGGCGCCCACGTTTCTCGGGCTGGAGTTCGGGCGGCGCGCCAAAGAGGGCGGCGTGCCGTTCCATGAATTTTTTGGCCTCAGCTACAACCCGAACATGAAGTTCATTTTCATTTACGCGGTGCTGATCCTGGTGGTGCTGCTGGTGCTGTTTATCAAACACCGGCTGACGAAAATGCCCATTGGCCGCGCCTGGGAAGCGCTGCGGGAAGATGAGATCGCCTGCCGTTCGCTGGGGTTAAATCACGTGCTGGTAAAATTGTCGGCTTTTATGCTCGGCGCCTCCACCGCCGGCATCGCCGGGGTGTTTTTCGCCACCTATCAGGGTTTTGTCAATCCGACGTCGTTCACCTTTTTTGAATCTGCGCTCATTCTGGCGATTGTCGTGCTGGGTGGGATGGGATCGACGCTCGGCGTAGTGCTGGCGGCCTTTGTGCTGACCGTTGCGCCAGAGCTGTTGCGTGACTTCGCCCAGTACCGCGTGCTGCTGTTTGGCGTGCTGATGGTGGTGATGATGATCTGGCGTCCCCGTGGACTGGTTCGCACCAGCCGCGCCGGTTTTGCCATTCGCAAAGGAGTCGCGCCATGAGTGACAGCATTTTGCGCGTCGAACACCTGATGATGCACTTCGGCGGCATCAAAGCGCTGAACGATGTCAATCTGGACGTTGAGCGCGGCTCCATCACCGCGCTGATTGGCCCGAACGGTGCGGGCAAAACCACGGTCTTTAACTGTCTGACCGGCTTCTATCAGGCCTCCGGCGGGGCGATCCTCTTTTCTACACGGCGTAAAACCACCGACGTGATCCAGGTGCTGGGGCAAAAAATTCAGTTTCAGGATGTGGTTAAACCCCGACTGCTGGGATCGCGCATCTGGTACAAAATGTTTGGCGGCACGCATCTGGTGAACCGCGCCGGACTGGCGCGTACCTTCCAGAATATCCGCCTGTTTCGGGAAATGTCGGTGATCGAAAACCTGCTGGTGGCGCAGCACATGCAGGTCAACCGTAATCTTGTCGCTGGCATCTTCAACACGCCCGCCTACCGCAAAGCCGAAGAGCAGGCGCTGGATCGCGCGTTTTACTGGCTGGAGGTGGTGAACCTGGTGGACTGCACCAACCGTCTGGCGGGCACGCTTTCTTACGGACAGCAGCGCAGGCTGGAGATCGCCCGCGCCATGTGCACCGGGCCGGAGATGATCTGCCTCGACGAACCGGCGGCGGGGCTGAACCCGGTCGAAACCGAGGCGCTGAGCAGTATCGTGCGCGTACTGCGCGAGCGCCACGGCGTCACGGTGCTATTAATTGAGCATGACATGAGCATGGTGATGGAGATCTCCGATCACGTGATCGTGCTCGATCACGGGGATGTGATCGCCCGCGGCAAACCGGCGGAGATCCAGCATAACCCCAGCGTCATCGCTGCCTATCTGGGCGCAGAAGAAGAGGAGATCGCCGGATGACGCCGATGCTGGAATTTCGCGAGGTGGACGTATTTTATGGCCCCATCCACGCGCTGAAAGGCATTTCCCTGACGGTCAACGAAGGGGAAACCGTGTCGCTGATTGGTGCCAACGGCGCGGGAAAATCGACGCTGTTAATGTCGATTTTCGGTCAGCCGCGCATCGCGGGCGGGCAGATTTTGTTTCGCGGCGAGGACATCAGTCGTCGCTCCACGCATTTTATCGCCAGCAACGGCATTGCCCAGGCCCCGGAAGGGCGACGCATTTTCCCGGATATGACCGTGGAAGAGAACCTGCTGATGGGCACTATCGCCATTGGCGACCGCTATCAGAAAGAGGACAAAGCGCGGATGTATGCGCTGTTTCCACGTCTGGAAGAGCGCCGCAGCCAGCGGGCAATGACGCTGTCCGGCGGTGAACAGCAGATGCTGGCCATCGCCCGCGCGCTGATGAGTCGCCCGAAACTTTTATTGCTGGACGAGCCGAGCCTCGGGCTGGCCCCCATTGTCGTGAAACAGATTTTCCAGATCCTGCGCGAGTTAACACAGCAGGGTATGACTCTGTTCCTCGTCGAGCAGAACGCCAACCATGCACTGAAGTTATCCGACCGCGCCTACGTGATGGTCAACGGCGAGATCCGCCTCAGCGGCACCGGCCAGGCGCTGCTGGTGGATCCGGACGTGCGTAAGGCCTATCTGGGCGGGGTATAGGGGGCATGGCGTTTTATCCCTCCCCATTGCAGGGGGCTGTACAGCCTTCATTTCGGGCGCTTATAGTGATTTATCTTGTGATTACTTCCTCATCAATACGGGCCGGACATGCTGAAAATACTGGGTAAAACGACCTCCATTAATGTGCGCAAAGTCCTCTGGACCTGCGAAGAAGCCGGGCTGGACTATTTGCAGGAGGATTACGGCAGCGGATTTACCCCGACGGAAACGGATGAATTTCGCGCCCTCAACCCGAATGCCATGGTGCCGGTGTTAATTGACGACGATTTTGTGCTGTGGGAATCGAATTCCATATGCCGTTATCTGGTGCGCAAAACGGGGCGTGACGACCTGTTACCCGGCGAACCGCGTGCCTGTGCGGAGGTGGAGCACTGGATGGACTGGCAGGCGACGGAGTTTAACAACGCCTGGCGCTACGTGTTCCCGGCGCTGGGGCGTCAGAACCCGGATTTTAACGATCAGCGCGCCATCGCCGCCGGCATTGACGAGTGGAACCACTGTATCGGCATTCTCGAACAGCAATTACAGCGGACCCGTCACTGGGTGACCGGCGGGACGTTTACCCTCGCCGATGTGGTGCTTGGCCTGTCGGTGAACCGCTGGAAAATGACGCCGTTTGCGAAGCCGGCGGTGCCAGCCATTGAGGCCTGGTTCGCGCGGCTTAATGAACGTCCGGCGTTTTTACGGCACGGCAATAACGGCATGCTGTGAGCGGTCGGCCTTGCCCGTCTGCGTCATAAAACCCTGCGAGCCGTTACGCAATTTCTTTCATGTGTAACGCCCTGATATTGCCGTTTTTATCTGCAAGCGGTATCGTGCAGCCGCGCCTGCAAAACTGGGCGAGCCGATCTCCCCCGAGCAGTACACCTATTCAGAGTAATTTTCACTTAATAAAAGTTACAGTAAAAAGCATTGCAGACCATAATTTTGCTTTAAAAGACACAGCATGGAAGTTTCAACGCGGGAGTGGATTCAGTCTAATAATTAAAAATAAATTAATGGTATTTGATGCGTGGTTTAATATATCCGGATTCAATTGCTAACTAAATAAAATCAGAATGAATCCGGATTCATTTTTTACAACTTAGGTTTGGTCTTTTTTTGTTGATCCATGTAACTTATGACGGCATTCTGCCATGAAGGATCAAGCAATTGTATTTTCGTGTTTCCCATAGTAAGGCTTGCCGTACCGCTCTCACAACCCATTCCTGAACTTGGCATTGGTTTTTCACACCAGACAGGGAATACACCACCCGTTGATACTGGGCCGTACTTTTCCAGGGCTGCCTTTACCATGTTGTCTTCATTTTCTTTCGTCCATGGAATTTCATAGAGGACCTGCGAAACAGCCATCGGATTAGATTTGTTATAAGGGACGCGAGGTTCGAAATTCACCTGCATGCGGGTTCCTTTATCTTCGTATACGAGATGCATAATCTGTTTGCTCCCCGTCACGATGCCTGGAGTCTGACCTTCCATCGACTTTGAAGCTCTTATTTGAGCAGAGTTTATACCAAAGTTTTTCTGCATTGCCGCTTGCGCTTCCTCAATGCTCATACCTGTTTTAACACCACCGACATCAAATGATTTAACGTCTACGGCTTTAACAGGAGGTATCGCATTTGCTGATACAGACATAAATGAAGAAGATAAAACTACCAAATATAATGGGTATTGCAGGCGAATTTTCATTTTCCCTCTGATAATTTCTTTGAATTTGAGAGGGTAATTTACCTCCGCAAATTTTGCTTTGCAACTTAATGCTATAAATTGCCATCAAGTAGGTTGTGAAGGTACCAGCAGTCCGCGGCTATCATTTTCTTTTAATAATGTTGCTTGCCTGTAAAGTCATCCGGGTCCTGTTTTTTAATTAAGAATGTTCCTATTAATACCCTGCAGTACTTCCGCGATAGCCCGGTCACTTTTATCCATACCGCCAGTATGGATAAAAGGGGTCAAATTTGCGGTTTAGTGGCAACGTCCTGGTTTTGTAGCAAAATAAGAAACCGTCGTCGTGACCGGTTTCTTTTAAATTTAACGCTTTCTTATTTAACGCAGATTATCGGGGAAATTTTCCGGCAGTTCGCTCGCTGCGCAGGCAATCACGCTGTCGTTATTGGCCCCGCAGTCACGAATAAAGGTGATGGTGGCAAATTCATCAATAACTTCCGTCGGGTAAGCCGGACCGGCATCGCGGTACTGATTCATCAGCGGAATATGGTCATTCTGGAAACAAACCGTGTTTTCGGGGTTATTCATCACCCAGCGCGGGAAGAAAATAGTGCCATGGAAGAGTTTATCCCCCAGATTGACAATTAAGCTCACATCCGTCCCGGTTGGCTCGGTCCAGGAGATTTTATAAATATTCTCACCTACGCGGACAATATAAGCCCGCTGATCTTTAACCCAACGATTTCCTACCAGGCCGCTGTGAATACGGTAGTCGAGGGTTTGTTCATTTTTAACATAAATTTCGTAGTTCCAGCCGTTATCGTAGGTGTACACCAGATGTTTACCGACAAAACCGCTTAAATCATGCTTATCAAAGTTGCTCATATCAGGTCTCCTTTGTTCGATAAAGTTAGTCTAATGATTTAATATTTGGCTGAATAGCGCTAATTTATGATGATTTTAATCTAAAAAGTGAATCATTATGAACAGAACCACCCTTGAACAATGGTCAATCCTGGATTGTGTCGTCACCACCGGTAGCTTTGCCCGCGCCGCCGAAACGCTACACCGCAGCCAGTCTTCTGTTAGCTATAATCTCGCGCAACTCCAGACGCTACTGGGCGTGACGTTGCTGGTTCCGGAAGGGCGACGTACGGTATTAACCCCCACTGGAGCCACGTTGCTGCGCCAGGTACGCCCACTCCTGAAAACATTCAGTTATGTGGAGGCCCAGGCAGCGGCTCTACAGGACGGGATGCGGTCGCAGCTTAATGTACTGGTGGACGTTATCTATCCCCGGGAGCGCCTGTTCTCTGCCCTGCAACAATTCCAACAACGCTGGCCGCATATTCGGGTGAGGCTTACGGAAGTCACGGAGAGCATGTTCCCCATCATGCCGGCGGTGGACGATGCTGATGTGATGATCGTGACCGACCGGCAAAATATTACTGGCCGGGGAGAGTGGCTGATGAATGTGGATTTTATTGCCGTGGCCCATCGCGATCATCCGCTGTTGTCGGTATCAGGCACCCTGACCGAAGCACTGCTTGGCAATTGGCCTCGGATACAAATAACAGATGGCGGTAAAAGTGCCGCAGGGGATAGCCAGAACTGGGATTTCTCTACGCTGGATGCGGCGGCAGGCGCAGTCATGGCTGGCCTGGGGTATGGCTGGCTGCCGCAGGCCTATATTCACCAACAACTGGCGGCAGGCATACTGCAACCATTGCCCCTCAGCCACGGCACCCACCGGGTCACGCCTTTACACATCATCCTGCGTCAGGACGTTCCGCCGGATGAGCCGGTCAGTTTCCTGGTATCAGCTTTGAAAATGGCGCTGGACACCACACCCCCCGATGCGGCGCCCCAGTAAGCACCTGATTACAGGGTTTACCACTTGCGACCAAACGTCCTGATAGTTATTAAACTGGTGTTCAAATCCGCTGTCGGAGAGCTTTTATCAACAGGAAGAGAGATCAGAACGATCGCCCCGGGTTGTCGGATGAGAGATGACAATAAATTCGACGGGTTGATGGCTGTCGTTCCCAGCTTGATGTTTTGCCCCCGGCGGGATTTCAATTCCCTGCCGGGACTTGATTTCATGTTTATCACCTTCCATTTCCATCGTCAGGGTACCCTCAAGGACATAAAAAAACTGTCTGGAAAAAGAGTGAAAGTGTCGCTTTTCGTGCGTACCTGGAGGCATTTTTTCGTGAATAATGAGCATATCCTGCCGGTTTACCAGATACCAACCGTCGCAATCATCACCCCAGGTATAATGCTCAGCATTGTCTTTTGAAATCACCGTTTTTTCTCCTGTGTGTCATTTTCTTGCTGGTATTCATTCAGAGACAGGCAGACTAACGCGACAAGGTAGAGAGCACTACCACCCTATTCAGAATTCTTCTCATTCATAGCGGACTTTTGACTGAATAAGAATGTCCGCTTTGTGCCAGAAGCGGACGTTGTATGCGCTATGGCATAATGGATGCCATCAACTCGTATAAAAAAAGCCGCCCGCTGGCGGCTTATACACGGATGATGCATTTAGAGGTATTCAATAATATTAAACCCTTCCTCAACCGTCGGTTCTGAGAAATAACGCGTTATGCTATCGAACTGTTGATCTGTAGCTGAAAAGTCGTGCGTACCTTCTGCGTTACGGGCGTGCAACCGGGTTTTACAGACTTCATCAGACACTTTCAAATAATGCAGACGATTATCAGCACCTGACTCCTTAATGATACTCATCATCCACTCACGCTGAGTGCGTGTGTTTGCCGGGAAGTCCAGGACAACGGATAAACCCGCTTGTAGTAGCGCCACCAAATGGGGCTGCATAGCGCTTCTGAGTTTTGAGGAGCAGTGCACATAATCAGATACAGATTGCATTTCATTGGCAAAGAGGGCAGCTAGCCAATAATCCTCACTGACAATTACGGAGCCGGGTGAAGATCCTAATTTTGCTGACAGTGTGGATTTTCCTGATGCAATTTTTCCACATAAAAGGTGCAAAGTAGGTTTTTCTGACGTTGTTACTGTAGCGGTGTCCATTATTTACCTCACTGGATTGTTACCGGTAAGGCCCGCCTTACCGGCGGGAAAATGGCGAACGTTATCCCACCTGATTCCGACAGGTGATAATAATGATTGAATGGAAGTCTATAGCGTGTGTTTTCATCTTCATTTAAGTTAACAGTGTCTGAATGCAAAATCAGTACTTTTTCATTTATATAGTGAATGGCCCCTCCTCGCGCAACGCAGACCTCTGACGCCCCGATCTTAGGGTTTTTACCCCGCGTGTTAGCTCCTGGCACTTTCATGAACAAGAGCGATCGAGCCATACGTTTGTTTTGATACAGAGAGCTTCTCACCGCTAACATAACTGCTTCCCCCCACATTCGGTGCGCGACGCGCTTTTATGCTAGCGTTATAACCTCATGCATCCTGCTGAGGAGAACCGTTATGCTGCAAGCCCTCAATCACATCACCCTCGCAGTGAGTGATGTATCCAGAAGCTTTGATTTTTATGTGAATACGCTTGGTTTTACTCCTGCGGCGAAATGGGCGCGTGGCGCTTACCTGACGCTGGGGGATCTGTGGCTGTGTCTCTCGGCTGATACGGTTGGCGGTCATGAGGATTACACGCACTACGCGTTCAGCATCAGAAGCGAAGATTTCGAAGGGTTTGTCGAAAAGCTGCAACGGGCGGGCGTCACGGAATGGAAAACCAATAAGAGCGAAGGGCGATCTTTCTATTTTTTAGATCCCGATGGACACAAGCTGGAAATTCATGAGGGTGATTTAGCCAGCCGCCTGAGCGCGTGCAGAGAACATCCCTACGACCAGATGGAATTTTTCTAATATCAGGTCCGGGCTAATAACACGAGCAGGCGCGTTTTACCGCAGATACGCTGCCTGCCAACTATTCCCGCTTTGCCCCAGATGCCGACACACGATGCAACGCCTGATCGCTGGCTAATGTCATGCCGGTTCCACTGTTATCTGTGAAGGTAGATGTCAGGTCGTGTAATTGTCCACGCGTAATTCTCCCGGTTAACGGGTTCATAGCCAAACTTTTCATAAAGCCAGGGCGCCGTTGTGGTGAACAACATAATTCTGCGTAGCGTTGCGAAAACCGGGTGATCGTGAATACATGCCATAAGCCACTTTCCCAGACCGTCGCCCTGGTATTGCTCAAGTACATAGACATCGCAAAGATAAGCGAAAGTGGCATAGTCTGTTATTAGACGCGCAAAGCCTATCTGAGAATCATTATGATAAATGCCGAAGTTAAGGCTGTTCTCAGTGGAGGCAATAACGGTTTCCAGATCAATTCCTTTTGCCCATGTAGATCTCGTTAAATACTGATGTACCGCATGCACATCCAGTTTTTCGTTGTCTGTGCTTATCAGGAAATCCTTCATATGCCATTCACGTATCGCTGTAACGCTCATTCTCATCCCCTTATTTCAGCATTCTACTGTTAGCACCAGGACAGAACGTCCGCTATTTGCGCTTATTCAGCCACCCAGACGCATCCCAAAAATAGTCAACCCGTCTTCGTGCCGGTAGTACGCGCTGCCGCCGTGTAAGGCGGCAATAGCGCTTACCAGCGACAGCCCAAGGCCGCTGCCGGCGGTGTGACGCACGTTATCGCCGCGCCAGAACCGTTCGAATAATTTCTCCGGTTCGGCCAGCGGAGCACCGGCATTTGCCACCTCGATGTCGGTAGCCTCGCTACGATGAAGGGTGCTGACCGCTATCGTGCCCTTACCAGGCGCATAACGAATGGCGTTGATCAGCAGGTTCGTCATCGCCCGCTGGAACAGCATTTTATCGGCGGTGAGGCTGCCGTCAGCGTGGAGTGTGATCACCATTTCCCGCTCTTCCGCCAGCGGCTCCAGAAAATCGATAATGGTTTCCAGCGCGTCATGCAGCAAGAACGTTTCTTTATTGAGTTTAATATTGTGGTGGGTGGCGCGCGCCAGAAAAAGAATGTTTTCCGTCAGCCGCGACAGGCCCTCCAGCTCTTCAATATTGCCTTCCAGCAGCGCCTCATATTCCTTCGTGGAACGCGCATGGCCCAGCGCCACCTGGTTCTGGCCTAACAACACGTTGATGGGCGTGCGTATCTCATGGGCCAGATCGTCGGCAAACTGGGTCAGACGGATAAAGTCCGTCGACAGGCGCTGGCGCATGGCATTCAGCGCCTCGCCAAGGGGCAACAGCTCTTTCGGGATCGCCTGAAGCGGCACGGTATGGGTCAGCCGGTCGCTGCCGGTTTCCGCCATGATCTGACTTAAGCGGCCAATGGCGCGCAGCCCGCGGCGGATCAATAACGGACTGACGGCGGCGCACAGCAAGATCGCCGCCAGCGACACCAGAATACTTTGCCGGCGATACTGCTCCAGCATCAGCGCCCGCTCCCGCGCGACCCGCGCCAGCGTAATGGTCACCGGTCCTTCCTGCGAACGGGCCTGCAGGCTGAGCGCCGAGGCTTCGGTCTGATCCGCATTGACCCAGCGGTGCAACTGCTGCTCGCCAGGCGGGGTACTGACCGGCGTAGGGGACATCGCCGGCAGCGTCACGCCGGTATGATTAATGCTGACGTTCTGCGCATGCGGCGAGCGGATGCTGAGAATATCCTGACGAATATCCACCATACGGTTGAAATAGAGCGGCAAAGAATCGGGATGCGCGCCGTCTTCCAGCAACTGCCGTAACTGGGCGGCGCGGTTGATCAGCGTCTGATCGTCGCGCCACACCAGCTCGCTGCGCAACGCGTTATACAGGATCAGGCTGATGCCACCGCAGGCCAGCGCCATAATCAGCGTGAAGATCGCGGTCAGCCGCAGGGTGAGGGAAGGGCTAAACACGGCCAGGCTCCTGATCGGACAAACAATACCCCATGCCTCTTACCGTGGTGATGAGTTTGTGCGGGAAGGGATCGTCCACTTTACGGCGCAGGCGGCGAATGGCGACATCCACGATGTTGGTTTCGCTGTCAAAATTCACCCCCCAGATTTCACTGGCGAGCAGCGTACGGGGCAAGATCTCCCCGTGACGGCTGGCGAGCAGCCACAGTAGCATGAACTCTTTGCGCGTCAGCGTCACCGGTATGCCATCCCGCGTCACCTGAAAGCGCGCCGAGTCCATCACCAGATCCGCCACACGCAGCGTGGTGCTGTGCGGCTGATGCTGGCGCAGCTGATTTTTGACCCGCGCCAGCAATTCAGCAAAGGAGAAGGGTTTGACGAGATAATCGTTCGCGCCCAGCTCCAGACCTTTAACGCGATCCTCCACCGAATCTCTCGCGGTCAGGCAGATCACCGGCGTGCTGCTGGCGGTGCGCAGGGTTTTCAGTACCTGCCAGCCATCCATGCCCGGCAGCATAATGTCGAGGATGACGAGGCTGTAAGGATGCGCCAGCGCCAGATGCAGGCCATCGCGCCCGTCTGCCGCGTGATCCACGATAAAGCCCGCTTCCTCAAGCCCTTTGCGCACCCAGGCGCTGGCTTTCTGGTTATCTTCAATGAGTAACAGTTTCATGGGGTAAGTTTGCCACGAAATTTTGGGTCGCCCCAGCGTTTCAGGGCCAGATGACAATATGGTCATCTTTCTGACAGGCAATCGGCGCAACCACGGGGGTATAACAGCACGGTGATTAACAAGGAGATCAACCATGAAAAATTCTATCGCTGCTTTATCCCTCGCTATGCTGCTGGCTGCGCCTGGCGTGACCTTTGCCGCCAGTAAGAACCCGATCAGCGTGCACGTGCTGAACCAGCAGACCGGTATGCCCGCCCCGCATGTGGCGGTGACGCTGGAGCAGAAACAGGGTGAGAACTGGAAAGTTTTGAACACCGCCAGCACCGACGACGATGGGCGTGTGGCCGCACTGTGGCCGGGCAAACCGTTCGAAGCGGGCGACTATCGCGTGACCTTTAAAACCGGCAAATACTTCGCGGATCAGAAACAGGACAGCTTCTTCCCGGAAATCCCGGTGGAATTCCATATCACGAACACGAACACCACCTATCACGTTCCGCTGTTGCTGAGCCAGTACGGTTACTCCACCTACCGCGGGAGCTGAGCCTGAATGAAACGTTTTATGCTTGCCCTGGCGCTGGCGACGGGGCCGGTCATGGCCTTTGCCGCCGGGCCTGCCACGGTTTACGACATGACGCAGGCGCTGAGTAATAAACTGGCAACCGAGGCGCTGGCGGTCTGTCACGGTATGGATCGCCAGGGCGTCGTGGCCGTGGTGGATCGCGGCGGCAATCTGGTGACGCTGATGCGGGATGACAACGTCGGGCCGCATAATACCCAGGCGGCGTGGCGTAAGGCGTTCACCGCGCTGTCCACCAAAACGCCGACCAAAGCGTTTGCCAGAAAAGCGCAGTCATCACCGGATACGGTGAACCTGAATACCGTGCATGAGCTGTTGCTACTCGGCGGCGGTGTGCCGGTGAAATACCACGGCCAGGTGATCGGAGCCATTGGCCTTGCGGGCACCGGCGGCGGCGACTCGGACGATCGTTGTGGTGCCGACGCCATTCACAATGTGCTGGGCGAAAGCGCCTCGCAAAAGTAAGGGTAAAAGGGCGGGGAAATCATTTCCTCGCCCTTTGCATTACGCTATGGTCTGGTCGATCACACCTCAGATCGGCTCTGACGGCACATCAGTGTTGTCTATTATCCACCAGAACCCCAGCGCCAGCAGGCTGACCGCCGCACCCAGCAGGCACACGCCCGCCCAGCCTGCGGCAGCCCAGGTGAGGGTGGTGCTGATCGCCCCCAGCCCGCTGCCGACGGCGTAAAACAGCATATAAAGTCCCACCAGACGGCTGTGCGCTTCCGGTCGCAGCCGGAAAATCAGGCTCTGGCTGGTGACGTGCAGCGCCTGGCCGCCCAGATCCAGCAGGACGATGCCGATCACCAGCGCCAGCAGCGAACTTTCCATCATCGACAACGGCCACCAGGCAAGCACCAGCAGCAGCAGTGCCATCGCGCTGGTGCGCCGGGCGTGGCCCTGATCCGCCCATTTCCCGGCACGGGAGGCCGCCAGCGCGCCGACCACGCCCACCAGCCCGAACGCGCCGATCGCGGTGTGCGAAAAGCTGAACGGCGGCGCACTCAGCGGCAGCACCAGCGCGCTCCAGAAAATGTTAAACGCGGCAAACATCAGCAGCGCCAGCGTCCCCCTTACGCGCAGCACCTTTTCTTCGCGCAACAGCGTCAGCATTGAGGCCAGCAGAGGCAGATAACCTAAGCCATGCGAAGCCGGTAACAGCACGGGCAGCCGTCGCCACAGGGGAAGGGCGATCAGCAGCATCAGCAGCGCGGCACTGAAATAGACGCCGCGCCAGCCTGCCAGATCGCTCACCGCCCCGGAAAACACCCGCGCCAGCAACAGCCCGATAAAGACGCCGCCCTGCGCGGCCCCCACCACACGGCCCTGCTCACCAGGCGCGGCGGCGCTGGCCGCATAGGCGATCAGTCCCTGCGTCATTGCTGTGCCGAGCATCCCGACGGCCAGCATCCCTGCCAGCAGCACCGGGGCAGAACGCGCCAGGCCGACCACCATCAACGCGATGAGCAGCGCCAGCAGCTGGATCGCCATCAGACGGCGGCGCTCCAGCAAATCCCCCAGCGGCACCAGAAACAGTAGCGCCAGCGCGCAGCCGATCTGCGTGGCGGTGATCACGCCGCCCACCGCCGCGTGGCTGATACTGAAATCCCGCGCCAGCGCATCAAGCAACGGCTGGGCGTAATAGACGTTCGCCACGCTCAGGCCGCAGGCGATGGCGAAAAGCCATATCAGGCTGCGTGACAGGGGCACCGCTGAAGAAGTGACAGTACAGGCGTTTTCGCTCACAGGAGTTGTCCATTCTGGTTTCAAAACAAAACTTATTGAAGGCTAAGTGAAGTGGTTTTAAAATGCAACCAATACAAGTTCATCCTTTTCAGGAGATGTCATGAAATCCAGTACTGCGCTGAGCAGCGCCCCGTGTCCGGTGGCGCGTACCGTTGATCTGATTGGCGATCGCTGGTCGCTGCTGATCGTGCGCGACGCCTTTGACGGCATGCGCCGGTTCAGCGATTTCCAGCGCAGCCTCGGCGTGGCGAGAAACATTCTTACCGACCGGCTTTACAGGCTGGTGGAGGCGGGCATTCTGGCGCGCGAGGACGCCCCGGACGGATCGGCTTACCAGCACTATGTGCTGACACCGCAGGGACAAAGCCTGTTTCCGGTGGTGGTGGCGCTGCGCCAGTGGGGGGAGCAGCATCTGTTTGCGGCGGGTGAGCCGCACTCACAGCTTATCGACAGGCGAACAGGAAAACCGTTGCTGCCGCTCAGGGTGCAGGGGAAGGACGGCACGGCGGTCTTACCGGAGGATACCGAAGTGCGGAAAGTGACCTGACGTGACGACCCGACTTTCGTCGCGACGCCCGGAGAATTCCACCCCAGCCAGTATCCCCCCTGTTCTGGTAGGTAGCCGCTGAAAACCGACTTAAGTGGGTGTTGACCATAAAGAAAATTTTATCGGGGTCGATAAAGATCAGGTTTTCACTTTTAAAATAAGGACAGGGCAATGGCAGAAAAACTGAGTGAAGGGAAAATCATGCAAGCCCTTAATTGGGCTTATGATAAAGCGTTAGACGGCAGTATTCCGGGAACCGACTCGGCATATGAAATGGCTGAGAATTACCTGAAGGGAGAGGGGGATTTAGCCGAGAAGGTCAATTCTCTTATCAGATGGCAAAACACCAAATCTGTCACTACGGGTTTTGTATCCGGCCTTGGCGGCATTATTACTATGCCCGTCGCCATCCCGGCCAGCATTGCGACCGTTATTTATGTTCAAATCCGTATGATAACGGCCATCGCTATCATGGGTGGATATGACGTTAAGGACGACCGCGTAAAAGCGCTGGTTTATACCTGCCTTGCGGGTAACGCTGCCAAAGATATTCTTAAGGGTACCGGGATCGTTATTGGCACGAAAATGTCCACGCAGCTGATTAAGAGCATTTCAAAAGAAACGATTTTCGCCATTAACAAAATGGTTGGCTTCAGATTGCTGACCAAGTTTGGTCAAAAAGGCGCCATTAATTTAGGCAAAATGATCCCGCTGGTCGGCGGCGTTATTGGCGGCACATTCGATGGTATTTCAACTAACGTTGTCGGTAACGTTGCGCGCAAAACTTTTGTCGAAGGAAGTGCAATTACCGAAATGTAATCTTTACCGGTTACTGATATTGACTGCTGTGCATGAATAACGGCCTGCGATGCAGGCCGTTCTTGTTATTACGCTGTGGTGCGCGTCGGTCTGACGACAATTTCATTCACATCCACATCATCCGGCTGCTCAATGGCGTAACGCACCGCGCGGCCAATGGCGTCCGGTTGCAGGGCAATCGCCCGGTAGCTTTTCATGGCTTCGGCGGCTGTCGGATCCGTGATGGTGCCCGCCAGTTCACTTTCCACGACGCCCGGATGGATACAGGTCACCCGCAGCTGACTGTTTTCCTGGCGTAAACCGTCGGAAATCGCCCGCACCGCAAACTTGGTGGCACAGTAGACCGCCGCCGTCGGCGACACCGCCAGCGCCCCAATGGAGGCGATGTTAATGACATGCCCCGACTCGCGCGCCAGCATCGACGGCAGCACCGCCGCGATGCCATACAGCACGCCCTTAATGTTCACATCCACCATCTGATCCCACTCCTCCACCTTCAGCGAGGCCATCGGCGACAGCGGCATAATACCGGCGTTATTAACGATCACGTCAATGCGGCCCCATTTTTCCAGCGCGAAGGCGGCGAACGCCTCCACGGAGCGGCGGTCAGTGACGTCCAGCGCTTTCACGTCCACTTCTGCGCCGTTAAAACGCAGCTCGTCCGCCAGCGCGGCGAGGCGATCTTCGCGACGAGCGCCCAACAGTAACACCGCGTCAGTTTTTGCCAGTTCGCGGGCGATGCCTGCGCCAATGCCGCTGGATGCGCCGGTAATTAAGATCACTTTATTCGTCATGGGTCTTCTCCTGTTCGGTTAACGCTGGTGATCTTACGCCCGGCAGACTATAAAGATAATCCGCTCATTACTTAACAGACTGGTAACGGTGGCTAACCAATGACAGTGGATAAAAACGCGCTTGAGGTGTTTGTGATCGTGGCGCAGACGCGCAATTTTCGTCTTGCCGCCGAACGGCTGGGGGTGACGCGCCCGGCCATCAGCCAGACGCTGCGACGGCTCGAGGATCGTCTGAACGTGTCATTAATGCAGCGCACCACGCGCAGTATTAACCTCACCGAAGCGGGCCAACGGCTTTATGCGGAGGTCGCGCCCGCCATCGAACAGCTTAACGGCGCGGTGAGCGATATTGCCGATCAACTGGCGGCACCCCGCGGCCAGCTACGGCTGGCGGTGTCGTCAATTGCCGAACGTGTGATCGGCGGCACCATGCTGGCGTCGTTTATCGCGGCCTATCCGCATGTCGAACTGGACATCACCATCACCGACGAGGCGTACGACATTGTGGGGCAGGGGTTTGATGCGGGCGTGCAACTGGGGGAGGTGATCGCCCAGGATATGATCGCGGTGCCGGTGTCTGCCATGCAGCGGCAGATTGCCGTCGCCTCGCCTGATTATCTTGCGCAGTACGGCACGCCGCAGCACCCGAAGGATCTGCTGGATCATCGCTGTATCGGCTGGCGAAAATCCCCCGGCGTGTCGCCCTATCGCTGGGAGTTTGCCTGGCAGGGCCGCGAATTTGATGTGGACGTTAATCCGCAGCTGACCACCAATGATATGGGGGTGATGATCCGTACCGTCTGCGCCGGGGGCGGCATCAGCTTTGGCATGGAAGAGACGTACGCGCCTTACCTCGCGCGCGGTGAGCTGGTGACGGTGCTGGATGAATTTCTGCCGACCTTTCCGGGCTTTTACCTTTATTTCTCCGGCAGAAAGCATATGCCGCCAAAGCTGCGGGCGTTTATTGAGCATGTGCGGATGTGAGGGCAGGTGCTGCGCGGGGTGGGCGTGGCACCTGGGTTAACGTCGGAAGGGTGAGTGCTTTGTGCCAGAAGCGGACATTTTTCAAATAAACGTATTAAATAAGTGATTCCTTTTTTAGATTTCATTTAAGGACTCATTATTAGTCGATTTTCTTCGATGCTATGAAAAAACGAAAGTGTTAAAGGGATAATGTAAGGATACCTAAGAAGTAAGATTAAAATGAGCGAAATACTAATAGTTAACATTTTATGACTCACTTATTCGTTATAGTATTATCACTATCTTTAAGAGTTTCATAAATAAGGAGACTATAAGTCTAATGATTGGATCAACTCTTCAGAATGCCTTTCACATAGCGTCATTGGCTGCGCGTGGTGAAATAGCACTATTCCGTGCATTCATCCGGGCTTTCAATTCACTTGGTTCAAATGCACTGGCGCAAGAATATCACGGTAATCGTTACCAAGTGAAATTCAGTGCTAATCGCGGTTCAGGCCGACCAGTTCCACGCTGTGAATTATGTGACGTAATGATTATCCATTACCCAGCGGGAAACCCTAGAGCAGCGCGCGTTACTTTCAATCAAGCAAAGGTATCTTCTAACCCATTACAATGTGCTCCACAGGTGTTTGCACCATACAAATTTCGTGCAAATTTAGAGCAGTGGGACTTGCTATCAAGTCGACCTTCAATAAGTGCTACTACAGCAAAAATTAACCTCCCCGCCGATCTACTTTCTAACGCCCTACTACCATCAGTGGGTACATTTGGAGTTTTTTATCCTAAAGGCCAAGGGTTCGATTTTGCTTACTTTGTTGCGAACGGACTTAATCCCTTGAATAATAACTATAAGCCATCGGGGACACTACAGTGGAAAACTCAAATAGGACAAGTTCGCAAAATTGGCCATTATGATGAAATAACTGCAACTTGCTGTACGTATACCTTTGGACAGTCACTTGAATTGGGCTTGATAGGGACACCTCTTCAGCAGGTTTTATATGGTTCAAATGGATCCACTGAAATGCGAATTTGGTTGGGAAGGATACTATCGTCACTCCAGAAAATGCACCCTGACTCTGAGCTACCAAATGAGTTGGTCGAAGGGTTTGAATTGACACGTGAAGAACCCTCCAGGAAAGTTGAGCTATCAACTCCACGTGCTGTAGTGTTGGTCCGAACTGAACATCCATTGCTTTCATAATCATTTCTAATTGACGGCAGATAAGTACTAATTTCAGCTTCTCACTCCTGGCGAACCTTATGACCTTGCTTTCGGCCCATTTCGTGCCAGAAACTGGCATACGCCATATATATCTGGCAGAAAAATGTCTGATTTGAGTTCCTGTCAGCTTACTTCGCCAGAGATAAAACCGGCATGACGCTTCAGGAAAAGCTTACGGACCTATGCCGCCAGGCAAAAGTCCGTAAGAAACAGGGTGCTGTATTTCACTCTGCTAATGAATAAAGCGCTCAGAAAGCTTATCGCCAAAAAGCATCACGGCGAGTCCGGTCAACATAACCAGCATTCCACCCAGCCTGACCAGCGAAACCGGCCGTCTTATCGCGCCCAGCAGGCCGAAATGGTCGATCAGTTGTGACGAGAGTAACTGCCCGACAATCGCCAGTCCGAGCAGGGCTGAAAACCCGATTTTCGGTGCCAGCACCACATAGCTGAACAACGCCCCGGCTCCAATCAGTCCGCCCGCCAGGCTCCACAGTGGCTGGGAAGGAATGGCCGCGAGCGAGGTGAATACTCCCCCGCGCAGCAGCACGTAAATCCCCAAGGTGAACGCCCCCGCAGTAAAGGAAAACAAAGCGGCGGTGACCGAATCGCCGCCGAGTCCTCGCGCAAGCTGACTGTTCAGTGTGGTCTGCAGGGTGATCCCAAGACCCGCGGTAAACGCGATGAGTTAATAGAGCATGTTCATGCGTTGCCTGCCTTTCAGTCTGCCTGCACCAGGGGGAGGAAAGTTTCTGCAAACATGTCGGGTTTATACCCGGCGGCGGCAAACAGATGCTCGCGAGATTCATCAATCGCTGCGTGAAGACGCGCGCGGTCAATGCCCACCAACGTGCCGCTCTGTTTGACAATGCGCCCGCCAATCATGACGGTATCAATGTTACTGCGTTCTGTCGCATGGACCACGGTGCCAAAGGCATTCCCGTTCGGGAAGAGGTTGATGTCACCGGTATTAATCAGGATCAGATCGGCCTGTTTGCCGGGCGTCAGGCTGCCGACTTTATCCTGCAGTCCAGCACAGTAAGCGCCATCGACGGTCGCTGCCTTGAGAAGCTGCGCTGCCGGGAGCGTTGTCAGCGAATGCTCTGTGCCGCAGCAGTGCTGTCGCTTATGCATGCCCATGACTCGCTGCAGATAAAATGCCACACGCATTTCCATAAACATGTCGGTACTGTATGACGTTTCGTTGTCAACGCTCAGACCCGGCGTGATGCCATGACGAAGGGCCGCTTCAATGGCGAACATGCCGTCCTCGATACCATAGTGCGCATCGGAGCGTGGGCAAACGTTCACCCGGACACCGGCTTCGCGCAGGATTTTCCATCCTTCGTCTGGCAGCGCTGTGCAGTGATTAAAAATATTGTCCGGACCAAGAAGACCTTGCTTATGCAACGGTTCCAGCTCAGCGCCCATCTCAGCGCCAAAGAATTCAGTCACGATGGGTAGTCCCAGCCTGCGGGCCTCGGCCCATAATTCCGGCTCCAGCTGGGCCATCACCCCAAGAGACACAAGGCCCTCAGGATTATCTTTGAAGTACTTATCCTGCAGACGCTGCCAGTTACCGGGCCAGTGTGCTCTGTCCCAGTCGCCTGACACTGGCGCACCGGAGGCGTGGATGGCGCGAATGCCTGCGTCAAGCAACGCCTCTACGGCTGCATTCGAATGTGCAGCGGTGCGGCTGTTGTGCGAGTTATCGATGATTGTTGTGATACCTGCGTCAATAGCGCCAAGTGCAGTCAGCAGGTTACCGATATAAATATCTGCAGGGCGGTAGTATTTGGCGAACGAGAAGTGCGTGGCGTTGCTGTAGTCGTCCAGACAGGTAGCATTCGGGTTGATGCGGCGCAGCTGCCCTTCCCAGGCGTGTCGATGAGAATCCACCATTCCAGGCATGGCAATCATGTTCGTGGCATCGATGACATGCGCGTCCTGGGCGTCAAGGTTCAGACCTACGGCGGTGATGGTTGAGCCGGTGATAAGAATATCACCGCGTTCAAGATTGCCGACGTTTTCATCCATGCTCAAAATGGTCGCGCCACGGATCAGCGTCACCGGTGGGGTCGGGGTCTGGTTATTAACAAGCGTTCTGCTGTAGTCGTTCATGTATATGTTCTCTTTCCGGTTCAACAGGAAAACGATACGTCAGCCAATTAATATGAAAAAGGCGCTTAACGCGTTTTTATAATTCAATATTTACGAATAATGTTATCAAATGCAGACAGACCAAAGATGCACGGGAGCAGGTAAATGGATCGTATCCAGGCAATGCAGATCTTTATGCGGGTGGCTGAAGCCGGAAGCTTTGTGCGGGCAGCGGAAACATTGGCACTGCCTTCCTCCACAGTGACCAGCGCGATTAAGGGGCTTGAGAAATACCTGCAGGTACGCCTGCTTAATCGTACAAGGCGGAGGGTAAGTCTGACCCCTGAGGGGCTTCAGTATCTTGCACAATGCCGGGAAATAATGTCGTTAATCGAACATACAGAATCCACGCTGATGGATGCCGCCAACGGCCCGCAGGGGCGGTTGCGTGTCGATATGCCAGGCGGCATCGCCAGTTTCATTGTCATGCCCAGGCTTAAAGATTTTTACCGCCGTTATCCGAATATCTACCTGATGATGGGAGTGAGCGATCGGCAGGTGGATCTTATTCAGGAGGGGATCGACTGTGTGATAAGAACAGGGGAGTTAAGCAACTCCACGCTTGTTGCCCGCCCATTGGGGCGATTACGTTGGGTGACATGCGCCTCTCCGGATTATCTCAGGGAATACGGTATTCCGCAGTCGCCTGAAGACTTATCTCACCACCGGGCCATCCACTATTTTTCCGGTCAGACCCGGCGTAATGACGAGCTGCGTTTCCTGCAGGGTTCGCAGACGCTTTCCGTATCGGTCAGCGGCCAGGGAGCCGTTAACGAAACGGGACTCTATATTAAAATGTGTCTTGAGGGATTCGGGCTGGCCCAGCTGGCCGAGAGTATTGTTGCTGAGCATCTACAGCAGGGGAGGCTGGTGGAAGTGATGGCCGACTGGCAACCGCCTTCCGTTCCCGTCACCTTGCTTTATCCTCATCAGCGCTTTGTGTCTCCAGCTGTGCGCACTTTTGCTGACTGGGTAGCAGAGCTTTTCAGCACGTAATGGCCTGCACCCTTAAAAAACGAATCATTATCCGAGTATAAACAAAATCTCCAGCCGTAGACTTTACCCGGCAATAGTGGTCCCATGGAGGCCATCAGATAACCTACGCACCACGACATGCCTGACGGTGCTGCGTCGTTAATTTCCGCGGCGTTGCCTCAGCTGCAAGTTATTTCATCGTTAATCAGGAGCAGCAATGAATCGTTATTTTCAGGAAGTACGGGATGCCCACGCGTTGATCCGTGACTGTCTGGG
Source organism: Enterobacter sp. ENT03 (assembly GCF_019218745.1). Lineage (GTDB taxonomy): Bacteria > Pseudomonadota > Gammaproteobacteria > Enterobacterales > Enterobacteriaceae > Enterobacter_D. The sequence goes on along the minus strand of NZ_JAHUXA010000009.1, from coordinate 40,826 downwards.
AGATGCCCACACGCCGGATGCAGTATGCGACGCGTTATTAGCGCGCTTTAGCCCGGCGTTCACGATGGTCACGCCGCGCGGGATCATCATGGATTTTAGCGCCGTAGATAGCTTGTTCCGCAGCCAGCGCGGTGTGCGGGCGGGGCTGACGATTGCCATTGAAGAGTTGCACATCGTGACGGAAAACGAAGCCGGTGCCACCGTGACTTATAAAGAGCGGCAGACAATTCCAGGTCAGGGCGAGACGCTGCGTTTTGCCACCGCGGTGTTTGAAATCGCCGCGGATGGCCGGGTGATCTGGCGACATCTGCACGAAACCTGGCTCTGACGATCGCACTGCCAACACTTACTGCTCCGGCGTTTTCTCACCCAGAAGGCGCGCGCGGCATACGGCGAGGATTTCATCTGCCAGCGGGGAATCGTCCGGGCAGGCGCGGGACAGTACCATCGCACCGACCAGATGGGCCAGCGTGTCGATAAGATCGGCGCGCCTTTCCCCGTCTGCGTCATGGTCACCGCTCAACTGCGCCAGTTGCTGTTCAAGACCCGCCGCAAAGGTCGCTTTAATCGTCTCAGACTGGCGGGAGGCGTCCGCACCCAGCGCTGACATCACACAGCCCTGGCCCTTGTTATCCCGATGCTGGCGCGAGAGGTAACGGGTAATAAACTGCTCACGGCTCACGCCGGCTGAATGTTCCGCCGAATGCGCAAACCCGCACTGCGTGGCCTCCGCCATCAAATCCGCTTTCGACGCAAAATGTTTATAGAACCCGCCGTGCGTTAAGCCCGCCGCCGCCATCAGTTCCGCCACGCCCACGCCGTCATAGCCCCGTTCACGAAACAGTACCGACGCCGTTTCCACAATACGCCTGCGGTTTTCACGCGCCTGCTCTTTAGACACTTTCATTGTTTCACCTTCAATGCTGAACCTTCATGCCATCAGTATACATTGATGATGACCATAATCAAAAGTGTTGACATTATAGATTACGATCATCATCATTAATCCGGACTTCCATCCGGTACGCCGGGATCCGATCACTCATTCATGAAGGGTATGTTATGACCACTCCATCCGTCCTTATTACCGGCGCATCCTCAGGTATCGGTGCCGTTTACGCTGAACGTTTCGCCCGCCGCGGCCACGATCTTGTGCTGGTAGCGCGCGACAAAGCCCGACTGGATGCGCTGGCCGCGCGTCTGCATCAGGAAACCGGGGTGAACGTCGATGTGCTCGCCGCCGATCTCACTCAGTCCGATGACGTTGCGCGTGTCGAAACGCGTCTGCGCGAGGACGCCCGGATCGGCATTCTGGTTAACAATGCGGGCATTGCGCAGACCGGCAGGCTGGTGGATCAGGATCCGGCGTCCATTGAGCGCCTTATCGCGCTGAATGTGACAGCGGTTACCCGGCTGGCCAGCGCCGTCGCCCCACGATTTGTTCAGTCAGGAGAGGGCGCTATCGTCAACATCAGCTCCGTGGTCGGCCTGGCGCCGGAATTTGCCATGTCGGTATATGGCGCCACCAAAGCCTTTGTGCTGTTCCTGTCGCAGGGATTGCAGGTCGAACTGGCCCCCGGCGGCGTGTATGTACAGGCGGTGCTGCCAGCCGGCACGTACACCGAAATCTGGGAGCGCGCCGGGATCGACATTACCCACGCCACGCAATATATGGAGGTGGGCGAGCTGGTGGATGCCGCGCTGGTCGGGTTTGATCGCCGTGAACCGGTGACCATTCCGCCGTTACGCCACGCCGAACACTGGGATGCCCTTGACGCGAACCGCCAGGCCCTGATCGCCGACATCAATCAGGCTGAAGCCGCCGCGCGCTACCGCGCCTGAAGCAGAATGACGGATCACTTTTTACATGCGGCTGATACACTGTTGGTTAATTAACCAGAACAGGAGAGCACATGATGTCCGATCGTCCTGCTATTGCCCTGCTTGGTCCGGGCGCTATTGGAACCACGATTGCGGCGACGCTACATGAGGCGGGCCGCACGCCGCTGCTGTGCGGGCGCACCGCGCATCCGCAGTTAACACTGCGTGATGACGACGGCGAAGTGGTGGTGCCAGGTCCGGTACTCAACGATCCGGCGGCGGTCAGCCAGCCGGTCGATCTGCTGTTTGTGGCGGTGAAAACCACCCAGGACGCCGACAGCGCCGGGTGGCTGGCGCAGCTGTGCGACGAGAACACCGTGGTGTGTGCGCTGCAAAACGGCGTCGAGCAGCAAAACCAGTTAGCCCCTTATGTGAAGGGCGCAACCGTGGTGCCCTCGGTGGTGTGGTTTCCGGCCCAGCGGGAAGCGGATGCGTCGGTCTGGCTTCGCGCCAAACCGCGTCTGACCCTGCCGGATGTGCCCGCGGCAAAACCTATTGTCGATGCCCTGAGCGGCACCCGCTGCGCGGTCGAGCTGTCCGGGGATTTCCTCACCATTGCCTGGCGCAAACTGTTGCAGAACGCGGCGGCGGGGCTGATGGTGCTGGCGAATCGCCGTGCCGGAATGTTCCGACGCGACGATATTTCCGCGCTGACGCTGGCTTATCTGCATGAAGGTCTGACGGTGGCGCGTGCGCAGGGGGCGGTGCTCGGCGATGACGTCCCACAGGAAATTCTGGCGGGCTTTCAGCGTTCACCTGCCGATCTGGGGACCTCCATTCTGGCTGACCGTCAGGCCAACCGTCCTCTGGAGTGGGACATCCGTAACGGCGTGATCCAGCGTTACGGCAGGGCAAAAGGGATAGCAACGCCGGTCAGCGATGTGCTGGTGCCGCTGCTGGCGGCGGGTAGCGAAGGGCCGGGCTGAGGGCTGATCAGTGAACGGCGGCATCCTTTGTTCACCGGCTGCCGCTATATTATTTTCTTCGCCAGCCAGACCGTATGCCCGGTGCAGTGCGGATCTTCCTTAATCATGTCCATCACTTCGAAGCCGTTGTCATGCAGCAGGGCACGATATTCCTCTGGTGCGAGGCTCGCATGAAATAACGGCTCCCCTTCAAATTCGCCCATCGCGACGCCGTGATCTGGCCCGCTGGTAAACATAAGCGCACTTCCCGGATGGCTGTGGGCCGCAAATATCGGGAACATGGCTATTTGATCCTGCTGTGTGAGATGAAAAAAGCTGTCCCAGGCAATCAGTCCGTCAAAGGTTTCACCGAGCGCTAATTGCCGCATATCCTTTTCCAGCCAGCGCTGGTGCGGGAAATCGTCGCGGGCGCGGCTCAGCATGGCCGCAGCGCCATCAATGCCGGTGAGCTGAAAGCCCTGCGCGACAAAATATTCCGCTACCGGACGACCGTTGCCGCAGCCCATATCCAGAATGCGTCCTTGCTTATCCATTGCCGCAATGAACTTATCCAGCCAGGGTTTTTCAGAGAGCGCGCGCGAACGCTTCGCGGCAAAGGCGTCTGCATGACGTTGATAGATATTGAGAATATGTGCTGCGGCGTGACGCATCATGACTCCTTAAAAATCGCCTGTAATGCCAGGTGCTGGATCAGCATAATGGTTTTGGCATCCTGGATCTCGCCGTTGCGAATGGCGGCGAGCGCTTTTTCAAACGGCCACTCCAGCACCTGAATATCTTCCCCTTCGTCTGCCAGCCCGCCGCCCGCACCGCTGCGATCGTCATCAGTATATTCAGCGATAAAAAAGTAGAGTTTTTCCGTGACTGAGCCGGGGCTCATATAGGCTTCAAACACTTTTTCAACGGCGGTGACGTGAAAGCCGGTTTCTTCTTCGGCTTCGGCAATAATGCGTGCTTCCGGCGACGCGTCATCCAGTAAACCCGCCGCCGCCTCAATCAGTAAACCATTATGCCCATTGATGTACACCGGCAGACGGAACTGCCGCGTCAGTACCACCGTTCCTTTGGCTTTGTTATACAGCAGAATGGCCGCGCCATTGCCGCGGTCGTAGGCTTCGCGGGTTTGCGTCTGCCAGACGCCATCGCTGCGCTGTAGCTCGAAGGTGTATTTTTTCAGGATGTACCAGTTATCGGACAGCAGTTCTTCACGGAGGTTGCGGATATTCGGGCGTTGCGCTGACATGGGATTTCCTTTTTAAAGAGTGACAGGCAACACGCTATCATGCACAATCGTGCATAATCAAGATCATTCGTGAAAGGTGAAACCATGCTGTCAGGTCAACGCAAACAGCTGATCCTCGATTTACTGGCGCGCGATAAACAGGTGTTATCGCGTGATTTAAGCCAGCGGTTCAACATCTCGGAAGACTCTATTCGCCGGGATTTGCGCGAGATGGCGGCGGAAGGATTACTGCAACGGGTGCACGGCGGGGCGCTGGCGGTATCGGCAGCGACAGGCTCGCTGGAAACGCGTAAAAGCGTGCAGATCGCCTCGAAAAAAGCGATTGCCCGCAAAGCGGTCACGCTGATCCAGCCGGGGAATATCGTCATTCTGGATGGCGGCACCACCTCGGAAGAGATGGTTAACGTGCTGCCGCCGGATCTGGCGTTCACCGTGGTCACCCATAGCCCGACCATTGCCGCCGCGCTGATCACACTGCCGCGGGTCGACGTTATTGTTCTCGGCGGCCAGTTGTATAAACATTCGATGGTCACCGTCGGCGCGGCCATGCTGGAGTCGCTGCGCCGGATCAATGCGGATCTTTTTTTTATGGGCGTCACCGGCGTGCACGAACGTGCCGGTTTCACGACCGGTAATTACGAAGAAGCCTGCGTCAAACGCGCGCTGTCAGAACGGGCGGCAGAAACTGTGGTGCTGGCGTCGCCGGAAAAAATCAACTCGGCATCGGCGTTTGCCATTGGCGATCTGAGCCTCGCCAGTACGCTGGTCATTGACGGGGAGCTGGACGAGAAAATGCGCAGTATATTTAACAGCATGGATATTACTGTGCTCTGAGCGCCGGGCATAAAAATGAACGCTGCGATTATGCCTTGCGTGTGCGATATAATAAAAAGCTAAACGCGAAAACCCCTGAGGGCCAGATATGAGCAATGAAGTACCCATCAAATATTATGACATCGCTGACGAGTACGCGACGGAGACGGAAACGCCGGTCAGCGAAACCGAACGCGACGCCGTGGCACGTTATTTCGAGATGCTGATCACCCGTTTAATGAATGGCGAAGAGATCAGCGAAGAGGCGCAGCAGGAGATGGCCGCAGAAGCGGGTATCAATGAAAAGCGGATTGATGAAATCGCCAATTTCCTGAATCAGTGGGGCAACGAGTAAGCGCCGCGCGGCTCGGCAGACAGCAAAAAGCCCGCACAAAAAGCGGGCTTTGACGGCAAACGAATCCCATACATATTATGCTTTTATAGCTATAGCGGCCACCGATCATCGTGTTATTCAGCAGGCGGCGTTTGCTCATTGTCCATGTAACTATCAAGGTAATTATTCAGGGTGTCGCGGATACTGGTTAGCGCCGCGATACTTTTGACCTGACACTGCTCCTGCAATTGATTCGACAGTAGTGATTCTTTCACCACTACCTGGGTCAGATTGCTGGCTACGCGGCCTAATTCATAGGTCCAGATCTCTTTCCCATATTCTACGGTAATCACCCCATGGGGGGATTTTTTAATTTCGGCATGCAGTCCTGCACTATCGAACAGTTGCTTAATTTTATAGCTGTGGGCGTGTAACTTTTCTGGCACCGTCACTGAGATGCGGCCTGCATCCTGTAATTCCTGGTTCAATTGATCTGCCAGTACGCTGAGGATCTGACAAATGGCCTCATCATGTTGTAAAAATTCTTCAAGTTTGCGTGATACCAACTCCAGCGCGCTGTTGATGATGGTGTTTTTGTGGCCTTCATTATCATTGAAGAATTTGGCTAAATCCTGAATGGCTATCGCCATGCCTGCAGCGTATCCATTACTCCATGCCTCGTTATGTACCTCTTCTGCATTTAGCTCTGCTTGCTGCACAATTCTTCGTGCCTGGCGTTGCGCCTGTAGGCAGATTTTATTAAATGTATCGTAGCGAATAACTTCATTTTTTTTAATTATTACGCCGGTATGGCCACCGGGAATGTTTTTAGTTGTGATTTTTTTAAGCATAATCAAAAGCCCATTTAAGTGCTGACAGTGAGCTGCTCACATTCTGGATCGGAACGGTGGCGTAGTTAAAATCAGTTGGAAAAATCATTTTTAATCTTGCAACTAAAATAGCTGGCAGGGATAGTTGAGCAATCGAATAAATAAAGCTGGCGCCTGATTGTGTAATGTCATCGTGGGTGAGTTCAGTGCTTTTTAATGCGACAGCAGGAAGGCTGTTCACTATTGGCAAGCATAGAAATCCTCTTTCCTGACGGCTTAGTTTTTTCATCCATAAGGGCTGCTGAAGCAGAGTGGAGGAAAACATTTTCAGCCCAATGAGCCACGCAGCAGACTGAACGTGGTGCCAGTGATTGATAAACAGATCAACCACGGCTTTATTTTTTACGTCCGTTTCGCAAAAAACTTCTGGAGAAGGATGCTTTAAAAGCAGATGATTTTGCATATAAGCAGGTAATATACTTATATTTTTCGCAGGCGCATCAGATAGTGTCAGCCAGGTTTTATCGCAGTAACTAGCGGGATTGTACAAAATTTCAATCAGGGTCAGGTGGTAACGCATAAAAAATCCCTTTCCGGAAAGCGGAAGTCCGTTAAATACTTGAGGGTATATGGAATACCCTCAAGTTTAGAGTGAGTCAGTTACGCTTGCTGCTTCGGTTTACGCGCCAATTTTCCCTCTTTGAATGAAAAGATAAAGATGACGAAAATGGCACAGAGAATAACTATTAATAAACCTGCTGCAATCACTAGCCAGGACGGTGTTGACGGCGCGGGTTTGCTCGGCTTAATGGTGTCGGTGCGTTTAAAAATAACCACAGAAATATTTTCATACTGAATATTGCTGATGCTGTTCTTAACCAGTCGTTTAACTTTATCAATATACTCTGCTTCATTAATCGCATTTTTATAGATAATAAGTACTGAAACCGACGACGGAAGAGCCTGCGCATCCGAATCTCCCTCCAGCGGGTAACTCAAATGCACTCTGGCAGTGGTGACGTTATCCAGCTCCCGGATGGTTTGTCCCAGTCTTTGTTCCACCGCGGAAATCAAACGTGCTTTTTCCCCAAGTGGTGTCGATACCATCGCATCGGCAGGAAACTGATCGGCAATTTCAACGTCTTCGGCAGAGGGCAGATTATGAGCCGTGAGCAATTCAACGGAATCACTCATGTAATTTTTATCCACGCGAATGGAAAAAACGCCCTTATCGCCTCTGATTTTCTGCGCATCGATATTATTTTGCTCAAGCAGGGCAATAATTTCATTTGCTTGCCGCTCAGAGACATTAGAGATCAGTTCGGTATCACACCCGGTGAGTGTAAACAGAGACGCAATGAGCAAAAATTTATCATTTAAAATTAATGAGCTATCAGCATTGGTGGCAGCAGTTTCTGTTGGGTAACTCTGTTCTGATTGATTCAGGAATTTGATGCTTGTTCTTATATTTGAGGGGGGGCTGTTTTGCGGGTAGACTAAATTTTTATTTAAATTCAGATTTGCTTGTGCAGTTCTTGTTCTGATTTCAGGAACGATGTTCATGGTATCTCCTTTATTATAGGTTAACAGGTAAGGGCAGGATGAAAGAATTTTTTAACATTACTTTATCTGAGGATTAGAACCGATGGTATAAATAAACCTATAAAAATTCCCAATCTTATGGTGTGGAATAAAAATAAGTAAATTTTTGTTTATTTTAATCTTCGCTGCAATAGAAATAATACCTTGTTAGCCCTACTAAAATATCGCTGGTTGACTGAACATGAAGTGGAGCAACGTTGCAAGCAGATGCTATGACATCTACCAACCATGTTAACTCCCAACTTATGCACGTACTGTAGAATTAAGGAGAAATATTATGAGCGATAGCGTTAATCCGGACATGGTTCTGGACGGCTTCGACATCGGTGATAGTGAAAATCTATTGATGGAAGTTATGGAAACAGGCGTGTCAAGAAAGCAACTACATGCTTTACCCGAAAATCTGATGGAGGGGTTCTATCGATGTGCTTATGAGCATTATGAGCAAGGCAAACTCGATCTGGCGGAGCGTTTTTTTAAATTCCTGTTTATGTATGATCTGTACAATGCCGACTATGCATTTGGTTTAGGCGCTGTATACCAGTTAAAAAAGCAATATCAACGCGCTCTGGATATTTATGCCGTTTCGTTTGCTTTGAGCAAAACTGACTATCGGGCTATGTTTGAAGCAGGGCAGTGCAATATGCAGTTGCGATACGTTGGTCGGGCGAAAAAATGTTTTGAACTCGTTGTCGAGCATGAACAGGATGTGCGATTGGTCGAAAAATCAAAAATGTATCTGGAATCGATAAATAGCATAAAAAATATTAACGAACTCACCGCAACCGAAGAAGAGAGTGAAAATCATGAATGGGATAACAAATAATCCATTACGCAGTTCGGCTATGTCGAATGACATATATCAAGAAGACGTCAGTGCTAATGCTAAAAGTGAAGCTGTAAAAATAAGCAGTGAGCAAATGGATGCTGCTCGCCAAATTATCGAAAATAAAGTTATTACCCAGTTTGATAAGTCGCAAAATAATGGCGATACCCTGAAGCCTTCACTGCGTGCACCGTTGCAGAGTTCTGCTGCCAGGGAGGCACAGGAAACGGTAAAAAAGGGGGGAATGGAGACTTACAACGAGTTGATGGCAAAGCTGATCACGCTGCTGGGTGACCAGAGTATCGATGATTTGCAAGCGCGGGCTGAGATGTATACTCAACACAGTAAAGAGTTTTCCAGCGCCAGCCAGGATGTTTTACAACAAATTGATAACGAAGAGCGGGATTACACCACTGCAAAAATAGCTGAAAAAACGGCAATGCAGGACGTAATAGCGACGGAACAAATCATCAGTAATCTCCAGCAAGAAATTCAGTCGTTGCTTGAGTCTAAACTGCTTATTGAAAATAGACTCAGCGATCCTGACATATCTCCCGATGAAATTTCTGCGCTAAAAGCACAATTAACTAGTGTTAATTCACAACTGATGCAAAAGCAGACGTCAATGGCCACTCAGCAATTAGCTTTGGCCACTGCGCGCCAGACGCTCACTATTGCGACTAATGACCTGTCAAGCAAAGCTGATGCGTTGCGTTCCAGTCTCAATTATCTTGATTCACTGAATAAAAATGCCGCTATGGTTAATGACGCAGCAGACAAATCAGTGAAAGGGAATGCCGGAACTGCCGCGTTGCTTATGGCGCAACTGATCGCAATTATCGGTGAGTCAACCGAAGAAACCATGGAACTTAACCTGAAATTTTCGCAAAAGGTTCAGGCTGCGCAGCAAGAAAAACTGGCAAATGATGCAGAAGAAGTAGAGAAGCAGCAAGAAAAATCCAGACAAATGCAGGAGACCATGGGCTGCATCGGAAAAATCATCGGTGCAATTGTGACGATCGTTTCTGTTGTTGCAGCTGTGTTTAGCGGGGGCGCCTCTATTGCGTTAGCCGCCATTGGTATCGCAATGATGGTTGCGGATACTGTTTATCAAAAAGTTACTGGCAACGAATCATTTATTGCAGCGGCATTAAAGCCAATCATGGAACATGTTTTAATGCCGATTATTCAGTTAATCACTGATGCTATCTCTAAAGTTCTTGAAACTTTTGGTATTAAAAATGACATCGCAGAAATTATCGCCTCGGTCCTCGCAGTTGTAGTATTGATTGTCGTCGCAATTGGTGCCGCTGTCGTTGCTAAACAGCTCCCGGTCGATAAGTTAATGAATATTGTTGGCAACATCGTTAAGAAAGTCATTAGCGGTGTAGTGAGTGCATTAACCAAAGCATTAAAGCCTTTAATTACTGGTGCGAAATCACTGACTGATGATTTGGCAGCTGCATTATCGAAACTTTCTAAATCGTTAACCAATGCCCTGAATCAATTTATCGGTAATAACGCTAAATCCAAAATGAATTTCTTAAAAGACTTCTTTAGTGATGAAGTTAAAGTTAAAACTTTGGGTAATAAAATCAACTTGGCAGATGACTTGTTAAAAATGACCGACGTAAGTATTGATTCTGCTGGCAATATTGCCGTTGGCACGTTTGAAAAACGGATTAATGAAATGCTTGCTGATATTACCCGGATGCTTTCTGCCTCTGCCACCATGAAGTTATTTTCCGACAGTGTGACAGATACCTATAGTCGCTCAATGGAAAATATGAATATGTTAATGACTAATGCTGCTGATATGGCCGGTGAAGAACAATCGGTTGGGCGCTTTATTCTGGCGCATTCCCGGGCATAATCATTGTCAATAACTGTTTTGATGCCAGAAGATAGTGTGGCTGGGATCATAAAAAAATATTAAGCGAGAATAAAATTATGAATAATAATATCAATAGTGTTTTTTCAATGCTAAACATTCCTTTGATTAATAAGTCTGGTGAAGCTGATAGCGCTCAGATTAAAGGATTGCATATCACCGATTCCGCTATTGCGGATCATATCACGCAGCAGCTCGTCAGTAATGCTACCGGCAACAATGGCAATGTTGATATGCATGCTGGTGTTCGTAGCCCACAATTTATGCAGCTACTCAATAACTCTCAGCAAATATTGCAGACGGCGCTGGCTAAACCGGGGGACGCTGAAACTGTAAAACTAGTGTTGCCTAAAAGTTCACAACAGTCCGGGTTAATCTGTATGCTGATTGAACTGGCAAATCAGGCATCTATTGCTGATATCGATCTCAGTAGCACGTTTGGGATTATGAGTGAAAATAGCAGTATGAGTGCAGCGAATGCGCAAAAAGCCCAGGGCCTGGCTATTTTCTCTAAGAATATTATTTCCTCATCAATTAATATGGCAGGGACCGGTGTTGCCACTCGTAAATCGGTGAACAACTATTCCTCGACCAAAGTTAATATCAATCAAAACCTGAAGGGTATGCATGAATCCGATCTGGCTGTACGCCAGATGCAAAACTCACTGGGCGCCAGTAAAAATGATCGACTGGATTTGAGTGATATTGCTACTTCATCTTCATCCGTCAAAAAATCAAATGGTGGCCTCGCTGAACTTAGCCAGCAAGAACGCACTCTGCGTACTGAACATCAGGCAGTTGCTGCACGAAATCTTGATGAAACGATTAGTAATCGTGATGCTTTTAACACAGCGTTCCTTCAGGGTGAAGCTCGCACCCGTCTGACCTCAACTCAGATTGAAGCGCAGCGTGCGATTGGTATGGCCGGTGCCAGTGTTGCCGACGGTTCAGGTTCGCTCGCTCACAGTACTGAACAGAAAGAAGAGACAGAAGAGCGCTCTGAAGCCAAGGTGATGGATGGCGCAGTAGAAATGTCCCGCCAGCAGGCGCAAAAATCACAGCAACTGTTAGCCAATATGATGAATTTACTTAATGACGTTCGTCGAACGGAAGCAGATCTGGTTGGTGCTTTCGCAAATAACATGAAAGCCTGATCCGGAAAATAATCTCAAGCTTCAAGTTCCAGGCAGATACGAATTTATTCGTATCTGCTCTTTTTATGGAGTCAATATGAATGATATCAGAGACGTTTCCAGCCTGACCATGCCGCCTTACCGCAATGATTATTTTGGGGCTACCATGGTGATGTCGAATGCTGGCGCCCCAATGGGTATGGAGCGAACGTTACGTACGACTGATCTTTCCGTCAGAAATGTGGTGCAGGCAATCAACACTACAGTAAGACCACACGGGGCTTCAACTCTTGAATATTCTGGCGATACTCAATCAACAACATATCGTGGGCAGGCCTATGAATTAGCAGAAATTACCGGTGAATTGAGGATTACCGATCAGGGAAATATCAATGATTTGAACAGACGATTGGCTAAGTTTGTGACTGCCAATCTGAGTAAAGACAATCCGCAATCTGCGAATGAAACCATCATTGCCCTGGTCAGTGGTTTCCGCGACGATGCGCGGTATGTGAATGTTGCCGCCCATGATGTTTTCTCAGCACTTTCATTTCTTATTTCTGATGTGAATAACTGGAATGGTATACATTCAGACATAAAAATTCCCGATTGGGCTGTACCTTTCATTCACGACCATGAAAAAGAATTTACGCGATGTATCAAGGATATTCACAATCAGCTTAAAGGTAATTACCATACCCGTCATTTTGCCAAAAAAACTGCGCATATGAGTAATGCTGCCTATGATGCGGCTCTCGCAAAGGAGTTCTCAAAAGTACAAAATGATCTGATGCTTATTTCTGGTGACCAGTATCTGCAAACAAGTTTCAGTGGCGAGAGTGGTAATAACATTGTTAAACAGATTTTCGCTTATCATGACGAAGTGCTTTATCAAATATTGGAAAAAACATGTAATTTGATCATTGCCACACCGACAGGCAATAGCATAAAAAGCTTATCTAAAGATGATGTTTACGCGACTCTGTGTGCTGACAGATATTATAAAGCATTCCACCGTCGTTCCTGCAAACTAAAGAATGATTTATTGGTTTGCGATGTTTTTAATTCTACTATTTCTCCAGGTAATGTTTCACGTATTACTCAACACAGACCTTGGTCGTCTTTGGGCGCTCCAAAAACAACATTTAATCCGGAGTTTATTAAACTTTCCGGACGCTTATTTATGAATGTTTATTCTTGCCCTGTTCCAGATAAGTTTTTAGATAAGTTCTTTGAAGGAGAAAAACTATGAAGTTAACCCGCAGTGTATCTGTCGACCCTTCAATGTATCGTCCAACCCTTGCTGATACAAAACTCACCGATCTGGTGATAAATCTGCGATCTGTTCACACTGCTCCGGCTGTAAAACCCGCGAAAAGTGGCAGTGACTCACCGAAGTTTGATTTGTTGAGATTCCGCAATCAGTATCGCGAAAGTATTGCAACAAATGTGATGTCAGAATTGAATGATGACTTCAAAATTGCGTACGAAAAAGGTGACGCAGCACAGAGGCGCAATCTTGAAAACGTAGCCACTATGATTTATCTGGCGAAGGCGCATACCATTGGAGATGAGAATCGCGATAAGTCGAATTTTGAGAGCTTATTGAATGCCTGGTTTACGGCTATCAAAAATGGTAATAAAAAGCCGGACAGTTATTTTACAGTTGAACAAAACTTTAGTGTCAATAGAAAAAATAAAGAGCGTGATAGCTACCAGAAAGCAGTAAATGAGTTGGGTATCTTTTTAAAAGACAGGTTCGATACGCCAAAAGCTCTTGCTAAAGTTGTTATGGCAGATGTTCAAAAACGGTGTAATGACGTTTTAAGCCACCATGGACTGGATATTTCATCTGTTCCTCAGTTTCTTGAGCAGACGGCATTCAACGCTGAAAAAAATATCCGTCACGCTGTAAATAATCTTACCTCCCCAGGCAGGGAGGGGATTGCTTTTATTAAGCAGGCGACCATCCACGTTAATTCGATGTTGAATTATCCGAATTATCTGCGCGACATATTGAGCAAAGCGGATCAGCCGCCGGTTCCAGCGCCACCAGCGCAGCCCCAGAATCCGAATATCACCTCTCCAGATGAACCGGCAGAGCCGGTTAGCAAGCCTGATGGGACTATTCATCCATTACCGGCTGCCCCTTCACCAGTGGTGGTCAACCTCAGTAATATTGGTAACCCGACGGTCCATGTTGATCTTGGTGATAAACTCGACAGGCTTGCTGAAAAACTCGAAAAACTGGCTGAGCGCGGCAATACGGTTTATCACATTCATCATTACCATATTTGTGAATGTAAGCATGTTCACGGTAGTTCCTCGCTACCACATAATTTTACAAGCTTCACCCAATCCAGCACTGTGTCTGAAAGTGACAACGGCCCCCGTAGTGGTGGTGCTTCTGTATTTCCTGATTTACATGCAGAGCGCTTTAACACGTCAGGTGTTGCTGATGGGTATGATGAGAGTAATCACTTATCCTCTGAAAGCATTCAGGCAGAATCTGCTACAGACAGTCCTGAGCATGGTGTTGAAGAGGCGATGATCGAAGAACACCGTATTAATGTTGATGGAGACGAATCTGCATCTGGCAGTAGTGCATCCGCTGCTATAGAAGCTGCAGACATCACGGAGAATAGGGTGAGTGAGGGTGCTGTTCAAATGACGGATACCACAGCCGATACCTCGTCAATGGCCGAACGTATACGTTTTTTTGATCAGCTCGTTAATCAAAATCAGACGGTTGCGTCGGAAGCAATCCGATTTTCTCCACCGAAGGTGTCCTCACCCACTGATACGTTCATTGCTAAACAAGAGCGGGCAGGCAATCCCGTTACTTTAAGCCAGACTGGATTACTGCGACCGAATCTTGCGGGCAGCAATTCGTCGTCTTTCACTGTGCAAAACCAACAGAGTGCTGCTGTCGTGGTTGATAACAGCGAACTAACGGTTTCCGAACCGTTCCTTGAGAATAAAACGTTTATTTCCAGGGCTTATATCAACGTTAATCAAGGTGATAACGGTCTGGAGTTCGATGCCAGTACGGTAAGATCTCCACAGCGTCAATCGTCTGCTGAGGATATGGCATCGCAAAAAGCGCCTCACTCTGAACAGACTGTTGAGGCGCTTCAGGATGATGCGCTGGACTCGGGTTCTCAGCGGGTATCAAAGAGTGGGGCTTCTACTCCAGGCCATGTTCGTGACCTGGTCTCTTTCTTTAACAGCAGTATCCGTGATGTCCGTACGGCGCAGAGCAATACCGCAGAAGGTAGCGCATTGCCCTCTGCTAAAAATGAGACAGGAGATATGCAGAAGTTGAATATGACGGCAGAAAATCCTGTTAACGTCATACCTGGTCAACGTTACAGCCCATATCTTGATGAGAAAGGTGACATCAAATCGCCAATCACATTGACGGTTGATGGGCTACATATGTCACGCAATTGATTAAAGCGGAGTAATGAATGCGCAGCATAGAAGATATCAGCGAATGCTTGATCTCTGCCGTGGTTAAAATCAAATCCCTTCCTCGTGAAGATGTGGGTATTAATAGTCATATTTTATACGACTTATATTTTGACTCGGTTGATCTAATCGAATTTTTAACAGAGATCGAAGACTGCCTTAACATTAGCATCAACGATGATGAGTTAGGCGGTTTCACGACTCTCGATTCAATATCACGTGTTATTTTAGCTCGTTGTAACCCAGCGTAAAACGTTCGCTTGCTTTCCATCCATTGCGTCAATGCAGAGACTCACTAAATCTGCATTGACGCTTTTTTGTCGTGCTGACTTCTCCGTTTTAACTCAATATCTATATCCAATGGATATGACGTTGTTTTGAAGAAGACGCATGAAGTAAACGGGGTATAGCCGAAGAGAATATTATCATTAAATTAACGTTTATAGCACTCTCTGACAGGGGCATATAAATTGCATTTTTATAACTGAATCAGGTGAGTTATGCCAATTATAATCCCGTCATTAACCCTGCGTTACAATGATACCTTTAGGTATAAGCTTTCTTTCGCCAGCGCTAATTCAAATGTTAAAAATTTTCTTTCAACGACATTAAGGGGTATTAAGAATGTCCACCCGGTCAATAGTACTGTACATAAAACCACGCAGAGGGGAGATTTGCCCGACCCTATCCATGCTCAACGTGAGGCGCGAAAAGCAGAATATGAAAAACAGTTTGAGAGCTTACAGCGCCTGAACGATAAGCTCAATGTGAGATATAAGTCGTTGGTGGAAAATTCGGCAAATATTAACCCTGGAAATATTCGTTCCGATGTTGTCAATGCCCGGCTTGGTTACCTGTTGCTCAAAGATGCTGCTAGCGAAAATTGTCGTCTCTATGGGGCGCTGTATCAAATGATTGCTGATGAAGAGGGGAAAATAGTTAATTCATCAGTCAATGAGCAGCAAGTAAAAGACATTAAGAATATCTGTATTTCGCGTAACGAAGAAATCATTCTGCAAAAAATTTTTATTGAGCGAAGACTGGCGATTGTTGACTATTGTTTGCGAGTTTTACGTTTGAATAAACAAGCAGAATGGGATATTGCGAAACCACGAACATTAGGCAAAAAGCCGTTGTCTGCCGATAATATGCTTTCAAAGAGCCTTGAGTATGCAGCACAAAAACCACATATGGGCAGCGATCGTGGCATCGATTCCCGTTCTGGTCTGTATCACGAGTTGCAGTTCAATAAATCGGGGACGTGCGTCTTGCATGCCAATAACCATTATCTTGCGGGCTGGTGCGCGAGAGACGGTAGGCCGTTTCTGCCCCTTACGCCACGACGCTTAGAAATATTGCTTTCAGCGGTTCAACACCGTAAGGGTACGGAGTTACGCGAACTGAAAGCCATGCAACATCAGCGGTTAAATGCAGGCGAGATCACCAGACGAACCGCAATATCGACATTAAGTCGCGGAGAAGCAACGGTACTATTAGATAAAAATTCTGTAGTCGATTATAAGAAAATTTTCGATTCAGGAAAAATTTTTAATTCTATTACTACAGGTTATCTCATCAGCGATAAAATAACGGATGCAATAAATCAACTTTATGGACTGCCTGGTCAAATTGATACTCCTTATCTACCCGTGCCGGTCTGGTATAACAATCTCGCTGATATAAAAACTCTGGAGAAAATGCAGGATGGTCTAATTTGTCGTTTCTATAGTAGAAAAAATGATATTTCACATGCGATATGTTTTAATAAAAAAGATGGAGTTTGGTATTTACAGGACTCCAATTTCCCTTATCCATTAAAATGTCGTCCTTGTGAGTTAATTGACCATATTTTAGGTATCAATGCTCCCGAATCAAGTTTACTTGTTAAAGATAAAAAGTTCTCATATCGTCAAGTCTACGCATTGAATAAGGACAGCGCAGTCAGTTTTCACCATTTTGAACCTAAGCAAGTTTCATATCCTAAATAAGATATCTACCTGACCAGCTGCGGCCTGCCCAGTGCGTCACTTTGACTGCGAAATCGCGGGAAAGTGACGCACGCAACCCTTTCGATCTGTAGCAGACAAATCCATTGCACCCGCTCATGACGGGATTCATTCAAGGCCTTCTCAGGCCCTTTCACTCATAAAGAGAACATGAATCGATACCGAAGGAGGATCAGGACGATCCGGGGGGAGACCGCGCAAGCGGGCGGGAAAGCTGTATCAGTTTGGGAATTATTGGCTTAAGGGTGATGAATGTGTGGCAATCAAAGATAAATCCATATTGAGTATTTGTATCAGGTGAACGCAACATAATCGCTGTTTATTCAACGAGCCAGTAATATTGTGCGATGAGTTTAGCGTCTTTCGTCTTCGCATCCAGTGATACAACGTATTCATCAGTAACAGAGCGTGCATGCTAACGCCTGGAAGATCTTCACTTCATAACGCATGATTTCGGTTACGTGGTTTTTTACCCGGGCGGTAATTTCCAGAAAGTCCTTGGGTTTGTCCGAAGGTTTGAGTTTGTGGAGTGTGGTATCGGTTAATGCCACAGGCGGTAGCTCCATTTTCTCAACGAACCGTGAGATTTCCGATTAAGCCCCAAAACTGTGGATGTAAAAAACCCGGCAATCCTTCTCAGGACGGCCGGGTATATAATGTCTTGCTTTTAAACGCTTCAGGACTCACAGGAATGCCCTGAAACTAAAATTTGGCTCCTCTGACTGGACTCGAACCAGTGACATACGGATTAACAGTCCGCCGTTCTACCGACTGAACTACAGAGGAATCGTGTGGGGGCTAATGTTAGCGGCGAAAAACTTTTTGTCAAACCGCATTTTACGCGCGGGCGTTCGTCTGGCGAAGCCGTCGCCGATTTGCCGGATTTACCAGCAAATTATGTGGAAAATACTTTGCAGGATTAGCATTTCTCACTCATCATTTGAAATGAAGTTTCACTTTCTCTTTAAGGTCCATTTTGAACGTCACTGCCGCTTTACGCCAGGCTGTCGCCCGTACGCCCTGGTACGCTAAACGAAAAAGTTACCGTGTGCTTTTCTGGCGTGAAATCACCCCGCTTGCCGTGCCTATCTTCCTCGAAAATACCTGTGTGCTGTTGATGGGGGTACTGAGTACCTTCCTCGTGAGCTGGCTGGGCAAAGAAGCGATGGCGGGAGTGGGCCTCGCCGACAGTTTTAACATGGTGGTGATGGCCTTTTTTGCCGCGGTCGATCTGGGTACCACGGTGGTGGTGGCTTTTAGCCTCGGTAAACGCGACCGGCGGCGGGCGCGTTCGGCGGCACGCCAATCGCTGGTGATCATGACGCTGTTCGCCATACTGCTGGCGGCGCTGATCCACTATTTTGGCGAGCAGATCATTAATGTGGTAGCGGGTGAAGCCACGGCGGAAGTGAAAGCGCTGGCGCTGACGTACCTCGAATTAACGGTGCTGAGTTATCCGGCGGCAGCCATCACGCTGATTGGCAGCGGTGCGCTGCGCGGGGCGGGCAATACCAAAATTCCGCTGTTGATCAACGGCGGCATGAACATCCTCAACATTATTATCAGCAGCATCCTGATCTATGGCCTGTTTTCCTGGCCGGGTATTGGCTTTGCCGGGGCCGGGCTGGGGCTGACTATTTCCCGCTACATCGGCGCACTGGCGATTATTTGGGTGCTGATGATCGGCTTTAATCCGGCGCTGCGCATCACGCTGAAAAGTTATTTTAAACCGCTTAACTTCGCCATTATCTGGGAAGTGATGGGCATCGGCATTCCCGCCAGTATCGAATCGGTACTGTTTAACAGCGGCAAATTATTGACGCAGATGTTTGTTGCTGGGATGGGCACCAACGTGATCGCCGGTAACTTTATTGCTTTCTCCGTGGCGGCGCTGATTAACCTGCCGGGGAACGCGCTGGGATCGGCCTCCACCATTATCACCGGTAAGCGGCTCGGGAAGGGGCAGATCGGCCAGGCGGAACGGCAGCTGCGGCACGTGTTCTGGCTGTCGACCATAGGCCTGACGATTATTGCCTGGGGCACTGCGCCTTTCGCCGGGCTGCTCGCCGCGTTTTATACGCCGGAGCAGGACGTGCAGGAGGTGGTGAAAATCCTGCTGTGGATGAACGCCGCTTTTATGCCGATCTGGGCGGCCTCCTGGGTATTACCCGCCGGGCAGAAGGGCGCGCGCGATGCCCGATTTGCCATGTGGGTGTCGATGCTCGGTATGTGGGGCTGTCGCGTGGTGGCCGGTTATACGCTGGGGATCGTGCTCGGTATGGGCGTGATCGGCGTCTGGCTGGGGATGTTCCTTGACTGGGCGGTGCGTGGGGCGCTGTTCTACTGGCGTATGGTCAGCGGTCGCTGGCTGGGGAAATACCCGCGCCCACTGCGTAATAAAGCGGAGTGATAGCCTGAATTTGCACTCTTTTTGTACGGGATGCGGAATAAATCGGCAATCGCGCACTTTTTTGAAATCAGGCTTTGACAAGCCTACAGTGCGCCGTTAATATTCGCCCCGTTCACACGATTCCTCTGTAGTTCAGTCGGTAGAACGGCGGACTGTTAATCCGTATGTCACTGGTTCGAGTCCAGTCAGAGGAGCCAAATTTAAGAAGCCCGCTTTTTAGCGGGCTTTTTGTTTTTCAGCGTTTAGCGGAACGGCGGCTCGTTAAAGGTACGCAGTTTAC
Source organism: Enterobacter sp. ENT03 (assembly GCF_019218745.1). Lineage (GTDB taxonomy): Bacteria > Pseudomonadota > Gammaproteobacteria > Enterobacterales > Enterobacteriaceae > Enterobacter_D. The sequence goes on along the minus strand of NZ_JAHUXA010000009.1, from coordinate 21,180 downwards.
GCGAGTGCAGACGCTCACCTTCCGCCCGCAGCAGATCAATCGCCCGAATGCCAATCTGCAAATGCTCAGAAATCGCCCCTTCGTAGAAACGGTTCGCCTGGCCCGGCAGTTTGATCTCGCCATGCAGCGGTTTATCGGACACGCACAGCAGCGTACCGTACGGGACGCGGAAGCGATAACCCTGCGCCGCAATAGTCGCGCTTTCCATATCAATCGCCACCGCGCGGCTTAAGTTAAAGCGCAGCGCCGACGCCGAATAACGCAGCTCCCAGTTGCGGTCGTCGGTGGTGACCACCGTACCGGTACGCAGTCGCTGTTTTACTTCCTCGCCCGGCATCTCGCTGACCTGTTTAGTGGCGTCGTACAGCGCGCGCTGCACTTCGGCGATGCTCGGGATTGGAATATCCGGCGGCAGCACCGCATCCAGCACGTGATCGTCGCGCAGATAAGCATGTGCCAGCACGTAATCGCCAATCGACTGACTCTCACGCAGGCCGCCGCAGTGGCCGATCATCAGCCACACATCCGGGCGCAGTACCGCCAGATGATCGCAGATGGTTTTGGCGTTCGACGGGCCGACGCCGATATTGACCAGCGTGATCCCCTGACCATCAGCAGTGATCAGGTGCCAGGCCGGCATCTGGTGTTTTTTCCAGGCCAGATCGGAAGTCGCCTCCTCCGGCGCTTCGGTTTCAGCGGTGATCCAGATACCGCCCGCGCAGGAGAGCGCCACGTACGGGCTGTCCGGGTCGAGGATCTGGCTGCAACCCCAGCGCACGAACTCATCCACATAACGCGTGTAGTTAGTGAACAGCACGAACGGCTGGAAATGCTCGACCGGCGTGCCAGTGTAGTGGCGCAGTCGTGCCAGTGAAAAGTCCACGCGACGGGCATCAAAGTGCGACAGCGGCGAGAATTCCGCCGGATGATAAATGCCGTCTGCGGTTTCATCGCCGATCTGCGAAAGCTCGGTGGTCGGGAAGTGGCGGGTGAGGCCCGCGCTCATCGAGCGATCCAGCGTCAGCGCTGAACCATCAATCACATACGGATAAGGGATCTCATGCTGAGAGGGACCGACCTCAATGCGTGCGCCGTAATCCTGATACAGCATGGTGAGCTGCTCCAGCAGATAGGCGCGGAACAGCGCCGGGCGCGTGATGGTGGTGCTGTAGCTGCCAGGATGGGTAAAGCGTGCATAGGCGCGGGTTTTCTGCGCATTCGGCGCGTCGCCGTCCCAGTGCACCGACAGCTGCGGGTAAACAAATTTGCCCTGCGCACGGGCGAGCGTGTCGGGAAGGGTGCCCTGATCGATGTACAGCGCAATCGCCTCGCGCAAATCACTGACCGCCTGGTCATACAGCGCTTCGAGCTGGTCGAGGGCCTGTTCCGGGGTAAGGCTCGCCTTGTTATCCATGTTCATCTCCTTGTTTCTCTCATGTGCTGCCATACCGATAGTATGTCACAGGATTGTGAAACAAAAGGGTGGGGATAAGGCTGAAAAGCAGCGAAACGGCAACGGGAAGTTATTCGCGCGGTCAGTTTGACAGGGTAAACCGATCGTTTTACTTTTAATGGATGGACACAAAAAACAAACTCATTTCTGCCGCAGGATCCCTGTTTAGCCGGCATGGTTTTAATGCCACCGGGATGGATCGGCTCACGCAGGCGGCGGGCATGTCGAGCCGCACGCTCTATAAACATGCCGGCAGCAAAACGGCGTTGATCGTCCGGGTGCTGGAGGAGAGGGATCAACGCTTCTTCGCACAGATGGAGGAGCAGAGCATTAAAGCGCTGTTCGACGCGCTGGACGACTGGCTGCGCGAAGAGGGCTGCCTGGGCTGTCTGTTTCTGCGGGCTTACGGCGAAACCGGCGGTGACAATCCGCAGATCGCGGCGGTGACCCGCGCCCATAAAGAAAAGACCTGGCAAACCATCCGCCAACTGGTGGCGCGTGAAATCGGCCATGAAGATGACCGGCTGGCGGAGCAGATCCTGATCCTCTTTGAGGGCGCAACGGCGGCCGCCATTTATCGCGGGGTGGGCACCGTGGCGACGGCGCGCGACACGGCAGCAATGCTGCTGGCGGGGGCAAAAGCATGAGTAAAAACGCCTGGCTTATTGCCACCGGCTTCAGTCTGATCGCCGTCTGCTATGGCTTCGCCCGTTTCGCCTTCGGGCTGTTTCTGCCGCGCATCGACGCGGATCTCTCCCTTTCCCCGACGCTGAGCGGCCTGATTTCCGGCGGCTCGTTTCTGGGTTACTGCTTAACCATCGTGCTGGCAGCTGTTCTGACCGAGCGCATCGGCCCTCGCGCGGTGGCGCTCACCGCCGCGCTGGTGGCGGCACTGGGCATGACCGGCATCGCGCTGGCATCCTCGCCGCTGTGGCTGGCGGCTGCCGTGATGCTCGCCGGAGCCAGTACGGGCCTGGTGTCGCCGCCGCTGGCGGCTGCGGTATTGGCAGCGGTGCAGCCGGATCGTCAGGGCGCGGCAAACACCATCATTAATGCCGGAACCGGCGCAGGCGTGGTGCTCTCAGGCCCCGTGGCGCTGGCGATGGGCGGTCAATGGCGGCTGGCGTTTGCGCTCTTTGCCGCGCTGGCGTTTGCAATGGCGATTGCCGCCGCGCGTTTTGTGCCGCACCGTTCCCCTGCGGCCAGCAACAGCGCGGGCGGTCTGCCGACGATCAGCGCATCACTGAAACGGCTGATCGTCGCCTCACTGTTAATGGGCGCGGGCAGCACGGCGATCTGGTCCTTCGGCAGTCAGCTGGTCGCGCTGCGGCTGGAGTGGCGCGATACCGGCGCGGGCGTGCTGTGGATGGTGACCGGTGCAGCGGGCATTGCCGGTGCGGCAGCGGGGACGCTGGTGGCGCGCTTTGGTATGGATCTCATGCACCGGCTGTTTTTGCTGGCGATGGCGGCGGGTATGCTGCTGATCGGCTTTGAGAGCACCACGCCCATGCTGACGCTTATCGGCGGGGCGCTGTTCGGCGCGGCCTATATTACGATCTCCGGTATCTATCTGGTGTGGGGCGTTTCAGCGCTGCCGGAACGTCCGGCGACGGGGCTGATGATCTGCTTTCTGACGCTGGCGGTGGGGCAGACTGCCGGATCGCCGCTGTTCGGACTGATCATGGATCGTCTGTCGGCGGGTTATGCCGTGGCGATGTTTGCCGCGCTGACGCTCTGCGCCGGGTTCAGCGGCACGGTGCCACTTCAGTCCACCTGGCGAAAGCGTTTTCGCAAAGCCTGAGACGAGACGCCCGGCACCAGCGACACCAGGGTTAACCCGCGGCGCAGCTGCACGCGGGCGCAGAGTTCCGCCAGCGCGTCGGCGTCAAGGCTGATGATCAGCACCTCCACCTCATCCACCAGCGCCTGCGGATCGTCCAGCGTCCAGCAGGGAAATTCCTGCGACAGCCGTTGCACTCGCTCGCCGCTGGCGGGGGAGAGAAACACCTGCGCGTCCGGTGTCGTCCGAAACAGATCCCTGACCAGCACGTCGGTCAGCGCATCCACGCCGAGAATTCCTGTCCTTTTCATCTTTCCCCCCCGCCACCGTTACAAATGTGACTACATTATCAAATGGTCACTTGCTGTCAATCGGCATCTGATAGCCGCGTTAAACTTCTTATACCGCCCTTTGTGACCATTGACAAATTTGGTCACTCGCTTAAGAATGCCGCTATTGTTCCGTTCATTAGATCAGGTATCCCATGTTCAGGCTTAAACCTGCCACCCTTGTTGTTTGTTTCCTGCCGCTGGCCCTCGCGGCCTGCGGTGACACCCCCGGCACCGACGATCCGCGCACCCAGCCCCCGCTGGTGCGGGCGGCGACGGTGATCAGCGCCAGCGGATCGTCTCGCGTTTTTACCGGCGTAGTGATCGCCCGTGTACAGAGCGATTTGGGTTTCCGGGTGCAGGGCAAGATCCTGGAACGGCTGGTGGATACCGGCCAGACGGTGAAACGCGGTCAGCCGCTGATGCGCCTCGATCCCGTTGACCTGAGTCTGGCAGCCCAGGCGCAGCAACAGGCCGTGTCTGCGGCCCGCGCCCGTGCGCGACAAGCCGCTGCCGATGAAGCCCGCTATCGCAGCCTGGTGAAAACCGGCGCGGTGTCGGTGTCGGCCTACGATCAAATTAAAGCTGCCGCCGACACCGCCCGCGCCAATCTGAGTGCTGCCCAGGCGCAGGCAAATGTGGCGCAGAACACCACCGGTTACGCCGTGCTGCTGGCGGATGCCGACGGTGTGGTGATGGAAACCCTCGCCGAACCCGGCCAGGTGGTGAGCGCCGGACAGCCGGTGGTCAGACTCGCCCGGGCCGGGCAGCGGGAGGCGGCCGTGCAACTGCCGGAAACGTTGCGACCGGCCATCGGCAGCGCGGCGCAGGCCAGCCTCTATGCCAGCAGTCATCCGCCGGTGCCCGCCACGCTGCGGCTGCTCTCGGATGCGGCCGATCCGGTCACCCGCACCTTTGAAGCCCGCTACGTGCTGCAAGGCGCGCTGGCCGCCGCACCGCTCGGCTCCACCGTGACGCTGCACATTGCCGAAGGCGAAGGCCGGGATGCGCTGATGCAGGTGCCGCTGGCGGCGATTTACGATGCCGGAAAAGGGCCGGGCGTCTGGCAGATTGCCGGTAAGCCCGCCACTGTGCGCTGGAAACCGGTACAGGTGCGGGGGCTGGGGGATGACGCGGCACAGATCACCGGTAGCCTGACGGCAGGCGAGCAGGTGGTAGCCCTCGGCGTGCATCTGCTGCATGAAGGCCAAACCGTGCGCATCGCGGCGGGCGCTGCCGGGAGCCAGAAATGAGTCAGGGAAAGTTTAACCTGTCGGCGCTGGCGGTGCGCGAGCGCTCCATCACGCTGTTCCTGATCCTGCTTATCACCGTGGCGGGCGTGCTGTCGTTTTTTCAACTGGGACGCGCGGAAGATCCGCCGTTTACCGTGAAGCAAATGACGATCATTACCGCCTGGCCGGGCGCGACCGCCCAGGAAATGCAGGACCAGGTGGCCGAACCGCTGGAAAAACGCCTCCAGGAGCTGAAATGGTATGACCGCGCCGAGACGTTCACTCGTCCGGGAATGGCTTTTACCACGCTCTCTTTACAGGACAGTACACCGCCTTCGCAGGTGCAGGAGGAGTTTTACCAGGCACGCAAAAAGCTCGGCGACGACGCTAAAAACCTGCCCACGGGCGTTATTGGCCCGATGGTCAACGATGAATTCTCCGACGTGACCTTTGCGCTGTTCGCGCTGAAGGCGAAAGGGGAGCCGCAGCGCCTGCTGGTGCGCGACGCCGAATCCCTGCGCCAGCGGCTGCTGCACGTGCCAGGCGTCAAGAAGGTCAATATTATTGGCGAGCAGGCAGAGCGGATCTTCGTCTCTTTCTCCCATGACCGCCTCGCCACGCTGGGCATTTCGCCGCAGGCGATTTTCGCGGCGCTGAATAACCAGAACGTCCTGACGCCTGCGGGATCCATTGATACTAACGGGCCGCAGATCAACATCCGCCTTGATGGCGCGTTCGACACGTTGCAGAAGATCCGCGACACGCCGCTGGTGGCGCAGGGCCGCACGCTGAAGCTGTCGGATGTGGCAACGGTGGAGCGGGGCTATGAAGATCCGGCGACCTTTATGGTGCGCAATCAGCGCGAACCGGCATTGCTGCTGGGCGTGGTGATGCGTGAAGGCTGGAACGGCCTCGATCTGGGTAAAGCGCTGGATGCCGAAACCGCCAGCATCAACGCTGAAATGCCGCTGGGGATGACGCTGAGCAAGGTGACCGATCAGTCGGTGAACATCAGCTCTGCCGTTGACGAGTTCATGATCAAATTCTTCGTCGCGCTGCTGGTGGTGATGGTGGTGTGCTTCGTCAGCATGGGCTGGCGCGTGGGCGTGGTGGTGGCCGCCGCCGTGCCGCTGACGCTGGCGATTGTCTTTGTGGTGATGGAAGCTTCTGGTAAAAACTTCGATCGCATCACGCTGGGATCGCTGATCCTCGCGCTGGGGCTGCTGGTGGATGACGCCATTATTGCCATCGAAATGATGGTGGTAAAAATGGAAGAGGGCTATGACCGCGTAAAAGCCTCGGCCTATGCCTGGAGCCATACCGCTGCGCCGATGCTGGCCGGGACGCTGGTAACCGCCGTGGGCTTTATGCCGAACGGTTTTGCCCAGTCCACCGCCGGGGAGTACACCAGCAACATGTTCTGGATCGTCGGCATTGCGCTGATCGCCTCCTGGGTAGTGGCGGTGGTATTTACGCCGTATCTCGGCGTGAAAATGCTGCCGGCGATCAAAACCGTGGCGGGCGGTCATGCCGCTATCTACAACACCCCCCATTACAACCGTTTCCGCCGCGTTCTGACCCGCGTCATTGCCCGTAAATGGGTGGTCGCCGGTGCAGTGATTGCCATCTTTACCGTGGCGATCCTCGGGATGGGGCTGGTGAAAAAACAGTTCTTCCCGACCTCCGACCGCCCTGAAGTGCTGGTGGAAGTGCAGCTGCCCTATGGCACCGCCATTGAGCAGACCAGCGCCACCACCGCCAAAATTGAAGCCTGGCTGCAACAACAGCCGGAAGCAAAAATTGTCACCTCGTACATCGGCCAGGGGTCGCCGCGCTTTTATCTGGCGATGGCCCCGGAGCTGCCCGATCCGTCGTTTGCCAAAATCGTGGTGCTCACCGACAGCCAGGAAGCGCGCGAGGCGCTGAAGTTCCGTCTGCGCGACGCGGTAGCGGCCGGACTGGCTCCGGAAGCGCGTGTGCGCGTCACGCAACTGGTATTCGGCCCGTACTCACCTTATCCGGTGGCGTACCGTGTGGTTGGCCCAGACGCCGCCATACTGCGCGACATCGCCGGGCGGGTGGAGAAAGTGATGCAGGCCAGCCCGATGATGCGCACCGTCAATACCGACTGGGGCCAGCGCGTGCCGACGCTGCATTTCACCCTGAAACAGGATCGCCTGCAGGCGGTAGGGCTGACGTCGAACGCCGTCGCGCAGCAGTTACAGTTCCTGCTCTCCGGCGTGCCGATCACCAGCGTGCGGGAAGACATTCGCTCGGTGCAGGTGACGGGCCGCGCAGCGGGGGATATTCGCCTCGATCCGGCTAAAATCGCCGGTTTTACGCTGGTGGGCGCAGACGGGCAGCGCATTCCGCTGTCGCAGATTGGTGAGGTGACGGTGCAGATGGAAGATCCGCTGCTGCGCCGCCGCGACCGGATGCCAACCCTGACCGTGCGGGGCGACATCGCTGAACATCTGCAACCGCCGGATGTTTCCACCGCCATCCTTAAATCCTTGCAGCCGATCATCGACACGCTGCCACCGGGCTACCGCATCGAGCAGGCGGGTTCCATTGAAGAGTCCGGCAAGGCCACTAAAGCGATGGCGCCGCTGTTCCCGATCATGATCGCCATGACGCTGCTGATCATCATCCTCCAGGTGCGCTCAATGTCGGCGATGGTGATGGTGTTCCTCACCGCTCCGCTGGGACTGATCGGCGTGGTGCCGACCTTGCTGCTGTTCAACCAGCCGTTTGGTATTAACGCGCTGGTAGGGTTGATTGCGCTCTCCGGTATTCTGATGCGTAACACCCTGATTTTAATCGGGCAGATCCACCACAACGAACAGGAAGGGCTGGCGCCGTTCCATGCGGTGGTGGAAGCCACGGTGCAGCGCGCCCGACCGGTACTGCTGACGGCGATGGCCGCGATCCTGGCGTTCATCCCCCTGACGCACTCGGTGTTCTGGGGGACGCTGGCCTACACCCTGATCGGCGGCACCTTTGGCGGAACCATCATTACGCTGGTGTTCCTGCCCGCCATGTACGCCATCTGGTTCAAAATCCGCCCGGATCTCACCCCTGACACAACGAGTCGATGAACCATGATAAACAAGACAACGGTTTCACCTGCGGCAACCGCCGACGCGCGCCCGCTGACCGGGAAAATTATCACCCTGCTGGCGGGGCTGTCCGCCATCAGCGTGCTGTCGACGAACATTATTTTGCCCGCGTTCCCGGAGATCGGCGCGCAACTGGGCGTATCGGCCCGCGAGCTGGGGCTGACGCTCTCCAGCTTCTTTATCACCTTTGCGCTGGCGCAGCTGGTAGTGGGGCCGCTGGCGGATCGCTACGGACGTATGAAGCTGGTGCTGGGCGGGCTGGCGGTGTTTATCGTCGGCACAGTGGTGGCGGGGCTTGCCGGGACCTTCGCCATGCTGATTGCCGGGCGGGTGATCCAGGCGCTGGGCGTCTGCGCCGCCGCCGTGCTGGCGCGGGCCATCGCCCGCGATCTGTTTGCAGGGGAAACCTTAGCACGGGCGCTCTCCCTGACGATGATCGCCACCGCCGCAGCTCCTGGATTTTCCCCGCTGGCGGGCAGCATACTGGCGACCACGCTCGGCTGGCGGGCGATATTCATCATGGTGGGGCTGGCGGCGTTTGCCGTTGCGGTGTTTTACGCCCGCACGCTTGGTGAAACGCATCCCGCTGAACGACGCGCGCCGCACTCGGTGTCGGCGGTGCTGGTGGCCTACGGCAGACTGCTGGCAAACCGCACCTTCATCCTGCCTGCGCTGGCGGTAAGCCTGGTAATGAGCGGCCTGTTTGCATCGTTCGCCGCCGCGCCTGCCATCCTGATGAGCGGCATCGGGCTGTCGTCGCTTCAGGCGGGGCTGTATTTTGCGTCCACGGTGTTTGTGATGTTTGCCGCCGGGATGGCCGCGCCGCGACTGGCGCATCATTTCGGCGCGCACGCCGTTGCCTGCGCGGGGATTGTCATTGCGTTGCTCGGCGGCGGTCTGTTGTTAGCAGGCCCGCCATCACCGGGGTTGGTCTGGTACAGCCTGTCGATGGTGATTTTTCTGTGGGGCATGGGGCTGGCAAACCCGCTCGGCACCGCCATCACCATGGGGCCATTCGGTAAACAGGCCGGGCTGGCCTCCACGATGCTGGGTTTTCTGACCATGGGGGCGGCGGCACTGACGACATGGCTCAGCGCGATACTGCCGTTTCCGGCTGTGGTGGCGCTGGGCGGGATTCAGGTGATAGCGTGCGCGGTGGCGCTGGTGGCGATGTGGGTGCGGGGGTGAACGTTCGTTTTGTTCCAGGGGCGCGAGGATTACACGCACTACGCTTTCGGTATTAAAAGCGAAGATTTCAATGGATTTGCCGAAAAGCTGAAACGGGCTGGCGTCACGGAATGAAAAACCACCAAGAGCGCAGGCCGATCTTTCTATTTGAAGGTTATTGATGAGGTAGTGGGGTAATGGTGCAGGTGCTGTGTCTGATGGGGCGCAGCGCCTGGTTAATCACCGGAGCATTAAAGGCGGTACGCCCGCGTTGTGTCAGACGTTGCTGACTTATCTGAACAAGATTATCCAGGCAGGTCAGTGGCTTGACCGTTTTAAGGGTTTTTACACTTCCATAAAAGGCAGACGTCTGCGCGCCCTTGTCGCCTGGCGGATACAGGCTTTAGCCATGGCGGCACCTATTTCAGCGCAGGCGGTGAGCCCCTGAATAAAGGGCTGATCGTGCATCAGATAGGGCAGCGCACCAAAGGCGATACGCCCCCGGGCCTCGGCGGGATCCAGTAAGGTATAATCATCCCCGACGTCCGGAATATCATCCCCGGCGGCCTCAAGCTGCTGGCGGAGTGTCGGGAACGGCAGATCTTTCGTTTTGAGGGCTTGCTGACCACGCGCATCAATAAAAACATCATAGGTGTGGACGTCATTGCCAACCGTCACTGAGGTCTGCCTGCCTTTTACTTCTGTGGTGTAGTCAGGTCCCAGCGCCTGTATTGTGACCAGGCCTGCTTCACGCAGGGCCAGCAGGCGGAGAATGGACTGAGAGGGGATAGCGGCGTAATTATCCACAAATACTCTGGCCAGTGTGGTGTGAAACCTTTCACGATCCTCATCATTGAGGTGCTGAACGGTGTCCTGTACGGCTTCGTGCAGACGTAAAATGGCATAGCGCCAGTGTACGGTGCGTTTGTCTCGTTTATTGCGTTCAACTTCCTCAAGATTCGCTCTGGCCCAGCGGAAAGGATCATTCGCGTGTCGGCTGGCGAACCATGCCTCACAGAAATCGTCCACCTTCATCCCCTTCAGACCTGTGTTTTTACTCCACTGCGGATCGGCAAGGGTGATTTCGTCAACCATCAGGTTAAAAACGCGATCCAGCAGGCCCTCAGGACCGGCATTTATCTCGGCGGTTATTGCGGCAGGCGTGGCCACACGTAGCGGTTCATAAGGAATAGGGCAGTAAAAGTCGGCTTCCGGCAAAATGCCGGAGCGGGACATCAGCGTCACGTTTAATGCTTCACTGCCCGGATACAGCCTGAACCGGAGAGCGTGATTATCTTCTTCAATGAATTCGCCATGCTGGGCAACGACGGCCATCGTGGCGTCAATAGCACTCAGGGAGGTCCCAAGGATGCCAACTTTGCATGCCGGTATTTTGGCTTCCATGAGTCCGGACCATGGACTCGGGAAATAGGTCTGTTTTGATGGGGTTTCATCCGGCCAGACATGCCCGGTGGCGATGACAGCGAGGTCGAAGCTGACCGGGTTAAAATGCCCCTCGATCTGTAGCAAAACGCCTTCCTGCGTGGCCTTAATATCGGTAACCCGGGAGGAGACGTTTACCTCAATCTGAAAGCCCGTTTTTCGAGCTTCCGTAACCAGTCGCTGAAACTGATCGCGAAAATATTCCCCCAGCAGCATGCGGGGCAAAAATTGCCGGATATGCAGGGAGTCAGTGTCCACCCCATAGCGCGCCAGATGCGCTACGCTCTGCTGGCGGAGCCAGTCAATATACGTCTCGAACAGCGGCGGGATCTCAATACTGGCAATGTTAGCCAGCATCATTTTGGAATTGCTGTCACTGCAATAGGGCATACCCACGCCGGCCGCGCTGCCCTGTTCATAGACAGAGATGGCTGCCGGTTCGCTGTTTTTCAGAAGTGAATATAAGGTGTAGATCCCTGTAGGACCGGAGCCAATGATGGCTATTTTTTTCATTACTGCCACTCACGATTGATTAAGAATGACCGCTTCGCTGAACCATGTCAGATCTCATCAGACGCTGAGTGCTGGTGATTATCGGCACGAAACTACGACTGGTTTCCATATAGACGTAAAAACACTCTAGTTCATCACAGACGAACCGGCCAGATCACGCTTTCAGTTACGGCCTTTCACCGTGCAACCTGCCGCAACGTGCAATGGCAGCCGTGTAAGCAGGGAGAGGGGGGCGGCTATGGCATTCAGAAAGATTGCCCGATTTACAGCACCTCAACCACGTCGAATTCTTCAGCGATCAATTCCATCTCTTCAGAAAAGTGCCCTTCGCGGGTGAAAAACCGCTGATGCTCTTTCTGCCAGTATTCAAGGCTTAAATCGCCTTCGCCTTCTTTGCGGGCCAACGCTTCAGTCACATCACAAAAACGCACCAGCCGCATCGAAATCAGCCGGGTCACGCAGACCGGGATATTCTGACCATCAAGAATAATGTTATAGCTCCCAATGCGCGGGGCAGAGGCTTCCTGTTGATAGGAGGCAAAAGAGCCGCAGGACGCCGTTTTGATCCCTTTTTTAATCAGGTCCGCAAGCTCAGTGGCCAGCGCCGGGCTGTCACCCATCTGCCAGGCCTCTGCGCCTGGATACTTTCGTTTTACATCTTCGATTGCAGCCATAAAAAGTCCTTCTCAATGATGAATAATGCAAAGGGCGAGAATTATCCCCTGTTAAGAAAATCTTGCTGCACCAGCATAACTCACCGCTTATATCACACGTTTTAACACTCTGTTAATAAACCCTCTTCTATACTCATTGCGTTGAGCGATCGATGCCGCTGTTTTCCCGCTTCGTTGATTTATAAGTAATTTCGCTGCGTGACTACCCGCCGCATCCGCCCGCAAGACCTTTTTTATTGGCTCGTTTTTCTAAGGAGATTTCCTGGTATGTTGCATTCTCAACCCTCGCGCCCCGGCACGTTACTGCTGCTGGTGGCTGCCGTAATCGGCTTTGTAGTGGCGTTATACGCCTGGTACACGCCGCTTACCGGTGTCACCGGCACCATTGGCGCGCTTGGCGTGGCTATCGACAGCATTGTGCTGGCGCTGCTGACCTTTGCTTTACGTGGCGCAACTCGCCGCGGTATGCGCATTTTTCTGGTGATTATTACGCTGGTGATGCTGGTCGGTATTGGCTTTGCGGCGGCGCTGCTGCACCAGTACATCATTACTGCCGCCATGGTCGTCGGGCTTATCGGTCTGATTATGCTAAGCCGCCGTTCTGTTCATCACCACCATCGCGTCAATGTCTGAGGGATCGCCCGTGTATAACGATAAACACTATCCATTAATGAAAATCAGCATGACGGCGCTGGCGCTGCTGGTCGCGCCGCTCTCGCTCCAGGCGCAGGATAAAGCAGCTGAAGCCTCGATGGGCACTCAGGAAAAAGTGAATGTGGATGCGGCGGATCAGCAGGATGCGGGAACCACCAAAACCACTGATGAAGCCTCAACCGGTCAGCGCGACGGACAAAACGTCGCGGCGGCCAGCACGACGGCGACCTCGCTGGTGCCGACTGGCGCGACCTGGGACAGCTTCCACGGTCAGCTTAACGCCCAGAAATACAGCCCGCTGAAACAGATCACCGCTGAAAACGTCAGTAAATTAAAAAAAGTGTGGGAGTTTCATACCGGCGATGTGTCAGACGGTAAAGGGGATACGCCGGCCACCGTGTGGTCTGCAACGCCGATTTTTGCCAACGAGACGCTGTACATCGGGACGCCGTTTGATCGCCTGATTGCGCTCGATCCCGGCACCGGTAAAGAGAAGTGGCACTACGATACAAAATCCTCGCGTAAAGCACTGACCCAGCCGGTACTGAAAAACCGTGGCGTCTCTTACTGGCAGGCGAAAAACCCGGTAGCCGGGCAGGCGTGTCAGAAGATCGTTTATATGGGTAACGTGGATGGCAAACTCTTTGCGAACGATGCCGATTCCGGTAAACCGTGCACCGATTTTGCGGAAAATGGCGTGCTGGATATTAATCAGTGGAACACGGTAAACGCCAAATATCCGCTGTCGATCCTGCAACCGCCGACGGTCGTTGGCAATCATCTGTTAGTGGGCTGGGCCGGTAAAGACTGGGCCTATGCGGAGGCGCCTCCGGGCAGCGTGTTCGCGATTAATGCCCAGACCGGTAAGCTGGAATGGACCTTCGAAGCGATCCCGGAAGCGGTGCGTAAACGTACCGGTACCGCGAACGTCTGGACGCATATGTCTGCCGATGAAGCGAATGGTCTGGTCTATCTGCCGGTTTCCTCGCCATCGCCGAACTACTGGGGCGGTAACCGCGTCGATCCTATTCCGCTCGGCACCTCTACCACGGCGCTGGATATCAATACCGGTAAAGTGGTCTGGTCCCGTCAGTGGGTGCACCATGATGTCTGGGATTACGACATTAACTCTGCGCCGACGCTGATGGATATTACCGTTGATGGCAAAAAGATCCCGGCGCTGATCCAGGCGACCAAGCAGGGCTTCTTGTTCGTGGTAAACCGTCTGACGGGCGAGGATGTCTGGCCGATTGAAGAGCGTCCGGTGCCGCAGGGCGACGGATCGGTGCAGGGCGAAGTGCTTTCGCCAACGCAACCCTTCCCGACCAAACCTGCGCCATTGCTGGATCAGTCGAAAAAGCCGGAAATCTGGAAACTGGCGGATATGGTCGGTGCCGGTCAGTGTTCGCGCCTGTGGGATAATCTGACCTACGAGGGCATGTACACGCCGCCAACCACCAAAGGTGAGGGCGCGTTGACCTATCCGGACAGTGCCGGTGGCGTTCAGTGGGGCGGCGTGGCGTTCGATCCAGAAAAACAGATCGCCATCGTTAACACCTCCCACATTGTGCAGTACGTGAAGCTCTACAGCCGCGAAGATTACGACAAGGCGGATAAGGATTCCGGCAACGAAAGCGGGTTTGCACCGCAGGAAGGCGCGCCTTATGGTCTGCGTCTGATGGTGGCGAATAACTGGCTGGGTATGCCGTGCTGGCAGCCGCCGTTCGGTGAGATCGTGGCGCTGGATATGCATACGGGTGATGTGAAATGGCGTCGTCCGGTTGGCGCATCTCAGCAGTATGGCTTCTTTATGCCTGAAAGCTGGGGCTCCCCGACCATCGGCGGCCCGGCTGTGACGGCGGGTGGGGTGATCTTCATCGGCGCATCAATGGATGCGAAAGTGCGTGCCTACTCGGTGGATACCGGCGAAGAGCTGTGGGCCGATCAGGTTGAAGCCCCTGCGGTGGCTAACCCGTCGGTCTATGAGTATAAAGGCCGTCAGTATGTGGCGTTTGTCGCCGGTGGTAATACCATCCTGAAGGATCAGGTAGGTGACCAGGTGGTGGTGTACGCGCTGCCTGAATAATCGTTCATACCGAATGTAAAATAGCGTGGGGCCTGATGGCCCCACTTTTTTTGGCGTTTACTTAAACAGTTTCTGCACAAACTCGGCATAGGCCGGACGCCAGACGTCCATCTCATGACCTAAGCCGGGATAGTTTTTATACTCAAAGGTGATGCCTTTTGCCTCCAGCTCTTGTTTCAGCCCGGCAATATCGTTGCCGGTGACAGCGTCTTTTTCGCCGACCACGACGGTGAAGTGATGCAGTTGCTTGTTGACCTCCTGCGGCTTGTTGAGCTGCGCGGTAATACCCGCATCCGGCACGGTGGCGGTAGTAACGCCGCTGAAGGTACCCAGCCAGCCGAAGTTATCGAGGTGGTTCATACCGGAAAACAGTGCCTGGAAGCCCCCCTGCGATAAGCCCGCCAGCGCGCGACCGCTGGCATCTTTGCGTACGTTAAAGCGCGTGTCCACCAGCGGAATAATATCCTGCATCAGCTCGCGGTCAGCCGCTTTGGCATTGAGCGGATAGAAGGTTTTGCGGCGATCTTTGGGCGGGAAGTTCTCCGGGATCGCCCCGGCAATATCCGTTTCGGTATCCGGCACCACCACCAGCATCGGCTTGATTTTGCCTTCCGCCAGCAGGTTATCCATGATTTGCGGCAGACGCCCCTGATCGATGGCGGAAAGCCCGGTATCGCCAAAGCCATGATAGAAGTAGAGCACCGGCAGCGGTTCGCCCTGGCCGTTATAACCCGGCGGCGTCCAGACATACACCCGGCGCTCTGATCCCAGCGGTTTCGAGTGGTATGTCACGGTGAGCAGATCGCCATGCGGCACGGCGCGGTCATCGAGAATACTGCCCGGTACGAGGATCAGGCTGGTATTCACCTGGCGCTGGGGTTTCGGGAAGCGGCTTCCCGTATCAATCGACCGGAAACCGTCCACATCAAAATAGTATTCGTACAGATTCGGGGTCAGCACGTCACTTTTCCATGAACAGATGCCGCGTTCATCTTTGCTCATATCATGGGAGACAAGGCTGTCCGGGCTGGAGCCGGTGACCACCGATACGCGCTTTGCGTCCGGAGCGAACAGACGGAAGGTGATGCTTTTATCGGCGTTGACCTGGGTCACGTATTGGCTGACCGGCAGGGATTGATCCGGCGTGGTCGGGAAGGGCGCAGCAATAACCGGTGCCGCCGCGCCGCCAAGAAGTGCCGTGATGGCAAGTGCCAGGGCGATGTTCTTTTTCATAGTCAGTCCTTCGTTGTGGTGTGGTTCATAGCCGTAATTCTGGTCGCTATTTTGCGAGTAAGCCTCACAATTCAGCCATTTGCCTAAAAATGCAACACGATTTTCAGGCAAAAGACCTACATGCTGGAAAGCGTGATCCCCGCACTCAAAAAAAAGAAACGATGGTGCTAATTTTACAAAACACTAAATCATAAGATGAAAAAGGATAAAAAAATGTCTCCTCGTACTCTTCCTCTGTGGGCTGCCGCTGCGATGGCAGGCATATTACCGCTTCACGCCGCCCAGGCTGCAAGTGCGGTTAACTTCCCCGATAAGGTGTGTAATGTCACCGAATACGGCGCAGAAGGTCATCGGTTACAGATTGCGCTCAATACCGGGGCGATCCAGAAAGCCATTGATGACTGCGCGGCCGCCGGGGGCGGAACCGTATTGATACCCAAGGGTAATTTTTTAACCAATCCGCTGTTTCTGAAAGATAATATTCAGCTGAAGCTTGCGAAAGATGCCACGCTGGTGGCGTCAACGGAAATTGCCGCCTATCGGGCTGATGATAAGACGAAATATGCCGAAGCTGAGAATGGCTGGCTGCCATTCATTAGTATTGCCGATGCGCAAAACGTGGCAATTGTCGGAGAAGGCACTATCGATGGTCAGGGGGCGGTGTGGTGGGAGCGCTGGCGGGAAAATATCCGCGCAACGGGTAAAAAGGGCGGCACTGATCGACCACGGCTGATTTATATTACGCGGTCGAATAACGTGCTGATCGACGGCGTGACGCTCACCCATTCGCCCAGCTTCCATGTGGTGACCCGTTATGCACACGATGTTGATATTAATGGCACGCGCATCCTTTCACCCTGGCACGCGCCTAATACGGATGCGATTGATCCTATCGACAGTCAGAATATCCGGATCACCAATAATTATATCGACTGCAACGATGACCACATCGCTATTAAAGCAGAAAAAGCGGATCCGCGTTTCCCGGATGGCGTAGTGGAGAATATCTATATCGCCAATAACACCCTGAAACAGGGACGCGGCATTTCCATCGGCAGCGAAAGCGCGGGCGGCGTGAATAATGTACTGGTGGAAAATAACACCTTTGAAGGATCAATGTATGGTATCCGGATTAAAAGCCCGCGCGGCAAGGGCGGCGAGGTCAAAAATATTATTTATCGCAATACGAAAATGCATAACGTCGAGGTGCCGCTGGTCTTCTCTGCTTATTATAAAGCTGCACCTATTGTCGAAGCTGAAGTCGAGAAGTTGCTAGAGGCGGGCGGCTTTACGCTGGGTGAGCAGATCTATCCACCGGACAGCGATCCGAAACAGCCCTTCGATAAGTACAAAACGCCGCATTTCAGCAATATCACCGTCGAAAATTTACGCTCTACTGGTGACAGTAAAGCGGCCGCCTTTATTATTGGTACGCCGGAAGCACCACTGAGTGGATTCCATTTTAGCAATGTTAATATCGAAGCGGCGCAGGGGCTACGTATTCGTCATGCCGAGCTGGAAACCAAAGGACTTAATCTGGTGGTGAAGGAAGGGCCAGCGATTAAAAAAGATGCGGGGGCGATTGTTCGAGAATAACGGATATTGTTTCGCAACTGCGCCAGGGTCAAACCGGCCTTGTGCGCAGTCTGCCAGGCAGATAAAAGCGCTACCTGATGAGCCTGCGTCCTCGGGCGACCACTTTTTGAAATTCATCGCACTCGGTTTGCGTCTGTGCCGTACAGCGGGCGACATGTTTCAGGCCCTGGCTTAGCTGTTGCAGTCGGGTAATGGTTTCATCAATTTCTGCGCCGCGTTGAAGTAGCGTGTCACGGTTGAGGGCGACGTGGCCCTGGGGAGTTAACATCGTGCGCATCTGTTCGAGGGTAAATCCAGCGGTCTGCCCGAGTGCGATCAGTTGTAGCGTCTTGAGCACATTTTGATGGTACTGCCGCCGCAGGCCGTTACGCCCCAACGGCTTAATTAATCCTTTCTTTTCATAAAATCGCAGCGTTGAGGGCAGAATCTCCGACAGGCTGAACACCACTGCTACGCCATTATTTTTACGTGTCAGAGATTTTTCCCCGGCGAAAAACTGGTGATGTAGAAAACCGCCTGGTATCGCGGCTCACTTCCGATGCCATGGTTGTCGGAAAGCTTTTTTCTCGCCAATGCTGATACGCTGATGGCCCGTACCGACACGTGAAGCGACAGTGCCGGAAAGCTGTTTCATTTTGGCGGCGGTAACGTCACGCAAAGTTACGGCACTATTATTTCTATTGCCGGGAAATTTGGGATCCGTGCAGAGCATATCCCGGCACTGATTGGCTTAGCCGACGTGGTGGAATACAGAATGGGGCGGTGTCGTCAATGTGAGTTCACCGGAACGTTACGTTCGGTCTGTGCTGAAAACATAATTAAATAATTTTTTCAGTATGGAAACCAACGCTGTTATTACCGATTTGAATTTATATTTTTTGGATGAATGTGTTTATAGCTGAAAATCAGTTATTGAAATCATGGTAATGCCTGGTGTTTTTGATATTTTTACGGCGAATGAATGATGATGTATTCATCACGCCAAGATATTATCAATTGTACGAAAAAGGACTTTGTTTCAAAGGGGAGCTGTAACCAAATAATTTATATAAAATTCAGATTCCGGTGTATCTGAACTTTTGTGAAAGGGGAATGGCTGAATGATATTTTACGGTGTTTGCTCCACTCTCTACTATTGCTGATTGCAGAGCATAGTTCAGAAAGTCATCAGGCAGTTATGGAATGAGCAGGGGTAATAAGTGTAAAAATTAATCATTCCAGTAAAAATGGCTATTTGAGGAATTCACGTTCTGGTTTTTCATTAACGTGACACCTAATAAAAATTCAATGATTACAGTTAGTTATCGTTTTTGAGGCGTTCAATCATATCTTTTTTGTACTGCATTGATATAGATCAACAAAAAATCACATATGTAACATTCAACTACCAAGAGAGCTAATCATGGTTAATGTCCCAATAAATGACTTCATACGTAGTTAACACCTCTTCTTTGATCTCAATGCATAGTGGTGCATTTTTTTACAGCTCAGCAGAAAATTCTTAAGAATTTTCTAATAACAGATCTTTGATCTGTAAAGTTGATCTATGTGAGCAATATGTTCTATCATCATTTTGTAAAGATACCCTGTGGTAACTACCACTCCTGTCCAACTAAGGGAATGATATGGCAGACTCCAGCTTCCAGAATGAAGTGCCAAAAGCACGCGTCAATATCCAGCTTGACCTGCATACAGGTTCAGCCCAGAAGAAAGTCGAGTTACCTTTAAAACTCCTCGCGGTGGGAGATTTTAGTAACGGCAAAGAAATTCTCCCGCTTTCTGAACGTAGTAAGTTGAATATTTCCAAAAACAACTTTAATAGCGTTTTATCTGAGTTTAATCCAGAAGTCAGCATTGCCGTTACCAACACCCTCAGAGGCGATGGTTCTGAAGAAAAGATCAAACTTAGCTTTTCTGAAATGAAAGATTTCGAGCCTGAAGCAGTAGCAAAGCAAATACCGCAACTCCGGGCCATGTTAGCTATGCGTAATCTCCTTCGGGACCTCAAATCAAATCTCCTTGATAACGCCGAGTTCCGTAGATCCCTTGAAGCCATTCTGAAAGACCCGGCGCTGAGCGAAGAATTAAGACAAGAATTGAATGCCCTTGCACCTGCCGAATAACAGCAGAAAGTTTTTTTAATGGATTAAGAGAGGATGCTGATGTCTGTGAATACTGAAACACTATCGGTGCAGGGGAACACCACTGTACATGAGAATAACCCAAGCGGTGTGTATGCCTCGCTGTTTGAGAAAATTAATCTGAATCCAGTTTCTCGCCTGGGTAACCTTACTGAATATCAGGACGACAGCGTCATGGCCGATGCCTCGGCAGATGAGCGCGTGACCGCAGCTATTCAGGTTTTCATGCAGGTCATTTCAAAATCAGGCCAAAAAGTTGAGAAACTGGATAAATCATTGCTCGATTCGCATATCGCAGAGCTTGATTATCAAATCAGTCGCCAGCTCGATGAAGTGATGCACCACGAAGAATTTCAACGTGTAGAGTCACTCTGGCGCGGACTTAAGCACACCGTTGACCGCACAGATTTCCGCCAGAATGTGAAAATAGAAATACTTGATGTCTCTAAAGACGATCTACGTCAGGATTTTGAAGACGCGCCGGAAATTATCCAGAGTGGTCTCTATCACCATACCTACTCGATGGAATACGACCAACCAGGCGGAGAGCCTATCGCCGCTATCATTTCGTCGTTTGAATTTGATTCTTCCGCTCAGGATGTCGCATTGCTGCGCAATATATCAAAAGTCTCAGCTGCCGCACATATGCCGTTTATTGGTTCTGTAGGACCGAAATTCTTCCATAAATCCAGCATGGAAGAAGTCGCCGCCATCAAAGACATCGGTAACTATTTTGACAGGGCTGAATATATCAAATGGAAAGCGTTCCGTGACTCCGAGGACTCTCGTTACATCGGTTTGACAATGCCGCGTGTACTGGGACGTTTACCTTATGGTCCGGATACCGTACCAGTGCGCAGCTTCAACTACGTTGAGGAAGTGAAGGGGCCTGACCACGAGAAATATTTATGGACGAATGCGTCGTTTGCCTTCGCCGCCAATATGGTGAAAAGTTTCATCAATAACGGCTGGTGTGTACAAATTCGTGGTCCGCAGGCTGGTGGTGCGGTTCAGGATCTACCTATCCATCTTTACGACCTCGGTACAGGTAATCAGGTAAAAATCCCGTCCGAAGTGATGATACCTGAAACCCGTGAATTCGAATTTTCGAATCTGGGCTTCATTCCTCTAAGTTATTATAAAAACAGAGATTATTCTTGTTTCTTTAGTGCTAACTCTGCTCAGAAACCTGCGTTGTACGACACTGCGGATGCGACCGCCAATAGCCGCATCAATGCCCGTCTCCCATACATCTTCCTGCTGTCACGTATCGCGCACTACCTGAAGCTCATCCAGCGTGAAAATATTGGTACCACTAAGGACCGCCGCCTGCTGGAACTGGAGCTCAATACCTGGGTGAAAGGACTGGTAACTGAAATGACCGATCCAGGCGATGACCTCCAGGCCTCTCACCCGCTTCGCGATGCCAAAGTCATCGTTGAAGATATTGAGGACAATCCGGGTTTCTTCCGCGTGAAACTCTTTGCAGTGCCTCATTTCCAGGTCGAGGGCATGGACGTCAATCTGTCACTGGTATCGCAGATGCCTAAAGCAAAAGCATAAGGCGGTCGCAGGGATGAAAATTTATCGTCCACTGTGGAACGAGGGGGCTTTATTGTCCCCTCAGCAGTTCCAGCAGCAGGCAGAATGGGAGTCTTTTCGCAGTGCCGGTGCATCAGCGCTGGCATGCCCATTCCCATGGGGTGTGGAAAAGATTGAGTTTAATGAAACTCTTCTTTCGTCAGGCCTGATCCAGATTA
>NZ_JAHUXA010000008.1 GCF_019218745.1 Enterobacter sp. ENT03 | reverse complement strand
AAGGACGAGGAGAAAAATTTGTGGCAAACTGTCTGTAAAGGCACGATGAGGTCTCTTCTGTATTGTTAGCGCAACCAGTAGATCACACTTCATCGTGCCTTTCATTTTTCTGGGGATACCTCAGCCCCATGGGAGAGGGAGAAGGGCAAGTCTGTGCTCGATCTCTCCCCTCTCCCTCCGGGAGAGGGCTAGGGTGAGGGGAAAATCACCGCACTGCCGTTGCAACCCACGCCGACAACTCCCGCAACTCTTTTTCCTGCTCCGGAAAATCCTCAATCAGCGCATCACACGCCAGCTGCAACCGATCGGCGCGATACAAACAGCCCTGTAAACGTGTTGCCAGCGCTTCTAATGGCGCAGGGTTCAGGCTGTCGGTAAAGACCTGCGTGCGGGTGATATGGCCTTTTTCCACGTCAAAATGCAGCTCCACGCCGCCCCAGGTAAAGCGCTCGTCCAGCAAATGGCTGAAGGCCGGGGCCTGACCAAAGTTCCACTCCCAGCTGCTCTGACGGGCAAAAGTTTCCGCGAAGTTCGGCAGATCCGGCGTTTTGTCCGGGGAGATGATCTCCGCCTTCACGCTTTCACCGTAGTGCTCGAAAAAGGCGCGGGTGACAGCCTCGCAGATCGCCTCATGGGTGATGCCGGGCAGCAGATCGACCAGGTTCGCCACCCGCCCGCGCACGGAGGTGATCCCTTTGGCCTGGAGCTTTTTCTTGTCCGGGTTCAGGTAGTTCGCGAGGCGACTGAGATCGGCATTCAGCAGCAGCGTACCGTGATGAAAGCCGCGATCCGGCGTCTCCCGGTAGGCGGAACCGGACACTTTACGGTCGCCGTCCGGGGTTTTCACCACCAGATCGTTACGCCCGGAGGCTTCCGCCGTTGCGCCAAGGGATCGCAGCGCGTTTAAGACGATGGCCGTGGAAGTGATTTTATCGTATTCCGGCTTACCCGCCATAAAGGTAAAGCAGGTATTGCCCAGATCGTGAAACACCGCGCCACCGCCGCTGCTGCGACGGGCCAGACGCACATGATCCTCTTCCATGCGCCGGGTATTACACTCTTTCCACGGGTTCTGCGCCCGGCCAATGACCACGGTATCCGCATTGCGCCACAAGAACAGCACGCGCTGGGTGGCGGGCATCTGGCGGAAAATGCACTCTTCCACCGCCAGGTTAAACCACGGATCGTAAGAGTCAGAAATCAATAAACGCAGGGTGGACATAGCCAGTCTCCTTGATACGGTGTCCCGTTACGGTTCCTTTTTATCACGCTCTTCTTCTTCCGGCACCGACTTGCTGGCCGTCAGCAGGAAGGGGGATTGCTGCCAGCGGGTGCGTTTGCCCTGCAACAGGGTGCGGGTCAGCACCACGCCGATGGCGAGGGAGAGCAGCAGCATCAGGCGTAAAATATTGGTGGTGTTATCGACCTGTTTTGCTTCGGTCGCCAGCGTATGGGTATCGAGCGTCAGACGCAGATAACCCAGCGGGCCATTTTTACCCGGCACCGGTTCGACAATTTGCTGGTTAAAATAGCCGCCCGCCTTTTTGCCATCCAGCGCCAGCCGGTCGCGCACATTGACGCTTTCACCCGCGCGGGCCACCAGATCGCCCTGTTCGTCATAGACGCCCGCATCCAGAATGCGGCTCTCGTCGGTTAACTGACGCAGGATCTGGCCGATACGTTTTTCGTCCGGCGTTTCACTGCGCATCAGCGGCGCGAGGTTGATGGTCACCTGACGCGCCAGCGTGCGGGCCAGCTCCTCAAGTTGCGGATTGCGCGCCCGCTGGTGGCTCTGGCTGAACCAGCTGGCCCCCTGCATCAGCGCCACCAGAAGGGCGAGACAGATCAAGACGATCACGGCGCGATGCAGCCGGAATTTTAATTTTGCGCGAGCCATAGTCTACCTGTTGAAATTTTTACGCTTCCGCTGCGGCATAATGGTCCGCGCTTTTGCCCCACATTCAGGGCGCGTTTGTTAACCTCTGCATAATACACCATCAGAAATCGTCCAGCTTCAGACGCCCGGACGCAGGATCGCGAAGGCGCTTTTTAATGATTTCAACGAGCGCCGCATCTTCATCACTTAACAGCGTTTGTTTGAACGGTAGCCGTTCGTTGTCAGCAATATACTCCAGCATCAGGCGAAGCGCCTCAGAAGGGGTGATGCCCATTTTTTGTAGCGCGGTATAGGCGCGTGCTTTGAGTTCATTGTCGATGCGCAAGGATACTACCCATAATTAAACCCTTGTGTAATGACAATCGTTAGTACGATTGTTGCATGGAGTTGGGGGAGGGCAAGGCGGTAGGGGATTGTCATTACGTGGAGTTAACTGTTTAATAGTTGTCCGCAATAAGCGTGCGTTTTGTTTGATAATTTCTTATAAGTATTTTCCATTACTTTAGCACCAAAGACCTACCGTATTTTTTCGTAATCTAATTTTTTGAAATAGAAATTACTCTGCATATTCATTTATTCAATGCCCACTGATTTTGAGTTTTATTATTTTTGTAATATCTGATTTAATGCAATTCTTATTATAATTATGAAGCTTGATTTTCTCTATAAATTTAGGATCGTTGTATTCACCATTAAGTATGGCTCTTTCAATAAACCTCTCGGCCCAATAGTCTTTCCTGTACATTTGTTCCCATTTTGTGTTTCCTCCATTTGTGAATTTGACAGTTTCCCCTAGAATTGACTGGCATGCGTTCTCAATATTTCTGATGGTTAACTTTTCTATTTTTTTTATATCTTTACGCCTGTAGGAATATTTTCCTTCCCGGATCAATAACATTGTTTCAATATGGTTTTGTGTTGCATGAAATCTTTCAATAGCATCTTCGTAACCGAATAAGTAGGTGCCATTTAAAGCGTTTTTACAGTAAGTGAAGTTTCTAAGGGAAACGTAAAGAACATCATACAACCACAATTTACCAACTAATGAATCCGGATACCAAATGATCTCCTTAATTAGAGCAGCTGTATTTATGAGGGAACATAAAATTTTTTCTTTTTGAGGACGATACCCTCTAAAAGAACTGGATAATTTTTTGTCACCATCCAAATATTTCGAATCAATATCCAAATGCGTTAGAAAAAGTGAGCCTTTCTGACGCATCTTTTTTATGGTATTCAAGGAATAATACATTATCTCACCATATATTTCGTTCAAGGCGATATAATTCGGTGGATTTTCTGACCAAATACATACTAAATCCCTGTCGCTATGGGTATTTGTATCACCACGAGCAACAGAACCGCATTCGAGGATTAAATAAGACATTATCTTACAATCCTCTTGACAACTATTGCCGTAACTACAGCAAACCATATCATTGAGATAAGAAGGAAAAATATTGTAATTGCCATAGGGAAGGCTTCGAATTCAGGTCCTATATCACCGTATCCAACAGTTGTAAATGAAACAACCGAAAAATATAGAGCCTTAAAGAAACTATTTTCATGTGTTTTAAGATGTCCATCGATGATGTACGCAAAGCTACTAATCATTATCAGGGTTATAACTAATGCGTTTTTAATCCCATAACCATAACCTAGAATATAGTCATATAAAAGACTCGTAATAAACTTCCCTAAATATCGCTTTTGACCGCGTAAAAATTCATATCTTCTATAAAAATGAAATTTTTTATCAGCGTACATCGCAAATTTTTCCTGATGCATATCTTTTGAATTTTTATATAGAGCTTGGAAAAGCCAAGCATTAACATTTGCCCAGTGCCAGTGCCACATCCATGAAAATTTAAAAGAAACTGGATCAATATAAGTTCTTATGAATTTTGTTTTATAAAAAGTACACTCTGAAAATGAGCATTTATGAAATTCACAGCTAGATATTTTACTACCATTAAATGAACAGTTTATGAAAGAACATCCAATGAATATATAGCTATCAATAATTGACTGAGAAAAAATACACTTGCTAAATGTTATATTTTTGACTCTTAGGTCTTTTTCGCTTTCTATTTTATCAGGAAAGCAAATTTGTGACAGATATATCTCATTGTTGTTAAGTTCATTTATAAAAACTTTATTTGAGATGCGTTCATTTATTTTTGGCAATGAAACATGGTCGTGTTTTTTCCAGTTCCATACTCGGATTAATGTTTCTTTAATGGCGCTCAAAATCAAAGTTGTTGTTTTCATATTCATTTTTAATCAGTTTGTTAGCGTGATTTAGTGCAAAAGGTTTAATTCGGTTGCTTCGTTGTGTAAATAATATCATATAAAATTACTTTAACAGATAGCCCCTTGCAGAAACATATAATTTCGTTACTTCTGCTTCAGGCACAAGGTCACCCTCTGAATCAATATCCACACTATTTCCATTACCAGCCAGCTATGAGGCAATATCACTCCCTGGCTGTCTTACCCTGCTGTAAAACTACGTTGACTCAAAACTAAACCAGTCAAGGATGCTCATATGCAACCCGTTTAAGGCTTGGATAGTGTGATCTCTTCTTTTAACCACCTTTGCGAGCCGCTACGCAAACCGTACCGCTAAATCCACTTGCCGTTGATCGACTCCGGCAGTAGCATCTTCCCGCACCTGCAAAATCAGGAGCCGGGATTAGCCTCCACGAATTGTTACAGGCGACATAATTTTTATGTCGTGCGTTCGGCTACACCTCAATGGTGGGCCGGGCGAGGGCGTCGAAAGACGCGCTGGTTTCCTGTAACACCAGTAAGGCTAACCTCGTCCGGTTCCGCCACCCGTGGGATTAGCCTCTCCGCTGGCGGAATATTAAACCGTTACAGGAGACTGCCATATGGCTACCATCCTCGATCAGTTGTACCCGTTACTTACCGTTCCTTTTACCGCAGACACCGATTTCACCGTGCTGGCGGATCACTGCGAGCACTTCGCCGAAGCGCTGATTGAAAGCGACGATCCGGCGCTGCGCCTCGCCATGTGCGGACGGCTGAATGCCTGCCTGATGCTGCTCCAGCCCACGCTGAATGAGGTGATACCGCCGCATCTGGTTGCGGCGCTCACGGTGGATACGCTGCCTGCGCAACCGCCCCGTTTTGAACCGGAATCTGACCTGTTATGCGAATACTGTCTGACGTTAACGCGCGTGCTCAACAGCCAGTCGCTGCCGCCGGACATGGAAAAAACCCTCACCGGCCTGCTCTGTGAACTGGTGTGGTATTTCACGGACATCATGAAAGCCCCGCGCTGGATGCGAACGCAGGCGTGTGTGCAAGAACTGGAAGCGTAGCGTAACGGTAAACGTCCTGCCGGGTTCCCTCTTTCCAGGCCCGGCAACACGGCACAATTCCACATGAAGCTGTTGCCAGAAGCGATGGTTACAAGGTAGCCTCATGCGTTATTTTCCTTATACCCGTCATACTTCAGGTTGCAGGTGTTGGCTTTCCTCGTTCGCCCCGGTCACTTACTTATGTAAGCCCCCGGGGATTCACTGCGTCGCCGCCTTCCTGCAATCCGAATTATTCAGGGTACAGACAATTTCCGACGCGAACGTGTAAACAGGAGCTTTAATGCTTAACAGTCTGACCTGGTGCGATCTGCCTGAAGAGGTTTCTCAGTGGCCCGGATTGCCGCTCTCGTTAAGTGGCGATGAGGTGATGCCGCTGGATTATCATGCTGGTCGCAGCGGCTGGCTGCTTTACGGTCGCGATCTGAATAAAGCGCGCCTGACGGAGTATCAGCGCAAACTAGGCGCGGCAATGGTAATTGTCGCCTCCTGGTGCGTGGATGAATATCAAGTGATCCGCCTGGCCGGTTCGCTGACGCCGCGCGCCACCCGTCTGGCGCACGATGCCGGGCTGGACGTTGCGCCGCTCGGCAAGATCCCGCACCTGAAAACGCCAGGATTGCTGGTGATGGACATGGACTCCACCGCCATCCAGATTGAATGCATTGATGAGATCGCCAAACTGGCGGGTACCGGCGAAATGGTGGCGGAAGTCACCGAACGCGCGATGCGTGGCGAGCTGGATTTCACCGAAAGCCTGCGCAGCCGCGTGGCGACCTTAAAAGGGGCCGATGCGAATATCCTGCGTCAGGTCCGTGATGACTTACCGCTGATGCCGGGCCTCACGCAGCTGGTGCTGAAACTGGAAGCGCTGGGCTGGAAAGTCGCCATTGCCTCCGGCGGCTTCACCTTCTTCGCCGATTACCTGCGCGAAAAGCTGCACCTGACGGCGGTGGTGGCCAACGAACTGGAAATCATGGACGGTAAGCTCACCGGCCATGTGCTGGGCGACATCGTGGATGCGCAGTACAAAGCGAAAACGCTGAAACGTTTGGCGGAAAAATATGAGGTTCCCTTTGAGCAGACCGTGGCGATTGGCGACGGTGCTAACGATCTGCCAATGATTAAAGCGGCAGGGCTGGGCATTGCCTATCATGCCAAGCCAAAGGTGAACGAAAAGACAGAAGTGACGATCCGTCACGCTGACCTGATGGGCGTGTTTTGCATCCTGTCAGGCAGCATGAATCAGAAATAACGAGGTAAACGTGGCAAAAGCTCCGAAACGCGCATTTGTATGTAATGAATGTGGTGCCGATTATCCGCGCTGGCAGGGGCAATGCAGCGCCTGTCAGGCCTGGAACACCATCACCGAAGTGCGTGTGGCGGCATCGCCCGTGGTTGCCCGTAACGAACGCCTGAGCGGCTATGCCGGTAACGCGGGCAGCTCAAAAGTGCAGAAGCTTTCCGAGATCAGCCTTGAAGCACTACCGCGCTTTTCCACCGGCTTTAAAGAATTTGACCGCGTGCTGGGCGGCGGCGTGGTGCCGGGCAGCGCAATACTTATCGGCGGTAACCCTGGCGCGGGCAAGTCCACGCTGCTGCTGCAAACCCTGTGCAAGCTGTCGGAGCATATGAAAACCCTCTACGTCACCGGGGAAGAGTCGCTGCAACAGGTGGCGATGCGCGCGCACCGTCTGGGGCTGCCGACGGCGAATCTGAATATGCTGTCTGAAACCAGCATTGAAGACATCTGCACTATTGCCGATGAAGAGCAGCCAAAGCTGATGGTCATCGACTCCATCCAGGTGATGCACATGGCGGATATTCAGTCCTCGCCAGGCAGCGTGGCGCAGGTGCGCGAAGGGGCGGCCTATCTGACGCGCTACGCCAAAACGCGCGGCGTGGCGATTGTCATGGTCGGCCACGTCACCAAAGACGGCTCGCTCGCCGGGCCGAAAGTGCTGGAGCACTGTATCGACTGTTCGGTGCTGCTGGACGGCGATGCCGACTCCCGTTTCCGCACGTTGCGCAGCCATAAAAACCGTTTCGGCGCGGTCAACGAACTGGGCGTTTTTGCCATGACCGAGCAGGGCCTGCGTGAAGTCAACAATCCGTCCGCCATCTTCTTAAGCCGGGGCGATGAAGTCACCTCTGGCAGCTCGGTGATGGTGGTATGGGAAGGTACGCGCCCGTTGCTGGTAGAAATTCAGGCGCTGGTGGATCACTCGATGATGGCTAACCCGCGCCGCGTGGCGGTCGGGCTTGAGCAAAACCGACTGGCGATTTTGCTGGCGGTGCTGCACCGTCATGGCGGTCTGCAAATGTCGGATCAGGACGTGTTCGTTAACGTGGTCGGTGGCGTAAAAGTCACCGAAACCAGTGCAGACCTGGCGCTGCTGCTGGCGATGGTTTCCAGCCTGCGCGACCGCCCGCTACCCGCCGATTTAGTGGTCTTTGGCGAAGTGGGGCTGGCGGGTGAAATTCGCCCGGTGCCCAGCGGTCAGGAGCGTATTTCGGAAGCCGCCAAACACGGCTTCAAACGCGCCATCGTGCCTGCGGCAAACGTGCCGAAAAAGCCGCCGGAGGGGATGCAAGTCTTTGGTGTCAAGAAGCTTTCTGATGCGCTATCTGTTTTTGACGACTTATAATGAACTATTAAGCGGAAATACACCGCACTGATGCAGGAGGCACCTATGTCGTCATTTGATTATCTGAAGACCGCGATCCGCCAGAAAGGCTGCACCTTGCAGCAGGTAGCCGATGCCAGCGGCATGACCAAGGGCTACCTCAGCCAGTTGCTCAATGCCAAAATCAAAAGCCCCAGCGCGCAAAAACTTGAAGCGCTGCACCGCTTTTTAGGGCTGGAATTTCCGCGCCGCCGTAAAACCGTCGGCGTGGTGTTCGGCAAGTTTTACCCGTTGCATACCGGGCATATCTATCTGATCCAGCGCGCCTGTAGCCAGGTGGACGAGCTGCACATCATCATGGGCTATGACGACACCCGTGACCGCGCCCTGTTTGAAGACAGCGCGATGTCACAGCAGCCGACCGTGCCGGATCGCCTGCGCTGGCTGTTGCAGACCTTCAAATACCAGAAAAATATTCATATTCATGCCTTCAACGAAGAGGGCATGGAGCCGTATCCGCACGGCTGGGACGTGTGGAGCCGGGGCATGAAAGCCTTTATGGAAGAGAAGGGCATCGAACCGAACCGCATTTACACCTCGGAAGCGCTGGATGCGCCGCAGTATCTGGAGCATCTGGGAACGGAGACGGTGCTGATCGATCCTGAACGTACTTTTATGAACATCAGTGGCGCGCAGATCCGCGAAAACCCGTTCCGCTACTGGGATTACATCCCGACCGAAGTGAAACCCTTCTTTGTGCGTACCGTCGCCATTCTTGGCGGCGAGTCGAGCGGCAAATCGACGCTTATCAACAAGCTCGCCAACATCTTTAACACCACCAGCGCCTGGGAATATGGCCGCGATTATGTTTTCTCGCATCTGGGTGGCGACGAGATGGCGTTGCAGTATTCGGACTATGACAAGATCGCGCTGGGCCATGCGCAGTACATTGATTTTGCGGTGAAATACGCAAATAAAGTCGCCTTTGTGGATACGGATTTTGTCAGCACCCAGGCGTTCTGTAAAAAGTACGAAGGGCGCGAGCATCCGTTTGTGCAGGCGTTGATCGACGAGTACCGTTTTGACCTGGTGATCCTGCTGGAAAACAATACGCCGTGGGTGTCCGATGGCCTGCGCAGCCTCGGCAGCTCGGTGGACAGAAAAGAGTTTCAGGCGTTGCTGGTGTCACTGCTGAAGCAAAACAATATCGACTTTGTACATGTGGAAGAGGCGGACTACGACGCGCGTTTCCTGCGCTGTGTGGATCTGGTGAAGAAGCTGATGGGCGAGCAGGGCTAAAAATATGCCCCTTTCCCGACGGGAGAGGGGCACCGGCATTACTTCGAAATACGTTTGTACTTGATACGCTTCGGCTCCAGCGCATCCGCGCCGAGCGTGCGTTTCTTGTACTCTTCGTATTCGGTAAAGTTACCTTCGAAGAATTCCACTTTGCCTTCATCCTGGTAATCCAGAATGTGGGTGGCGATGCGGTCAAGGAACCAGCGGTCGTGCGAGATCACCATCGCGCAGCCCGGGAACTCCAGCAGGGCGTTTTCCAGTGCGCGCAGGGTTTCGATGTCCAGGTCGTTGGTCGGTTCATCGAGCAGCAACATGTTGCCGCCAACCTGCAACAACTTCGCCAGGTGCAGACGACCACGCTCACCGCCGGACAGTTCGCCCACGCGTTTACCCTGATCAACCCCTTTAAAGTTAAAGCGGCCAACGTAGGCGCGGCTTGGCATCTCGGTGTTGCCGATACGCATAATATCCAGCCCGCCGGACACTTCTTCCCACACGGTTTTGCTGTTATCCATCGCGTCACGGAACTGGTCAACGGACGCCAGTTTCACGGTTTCACCCAACTCGATGGTGCCGCTGTCTGGCTGTTCTTCACCGGACAACATGCGGAACAGCGTGGATTTACCCGCGCCGTTCGGGCCAATGATGCCGACAATCGCGCCTTTCGGCACGGAGAAGGTCAGGCCGTCGATCAGCTGGCGATCGCCGTAGGATTTGCAGAGGTTAGTGACTTCAACGACTTTATCGCCCAGACGCGGTCCAGGTGGAATAAAGAGTTCGTTGGTTTCGTTACGTTTCTGGTATTCGGTGCTGTTCAGCTCTTCAAAGCGAGCCAGACGCGCCTTGCCTTTCGACTGACGGCCTTTCGCACCCTGACGCACCCACTCCAGCTCTTTCTCAATGGATTTACGGCGGGCCGCTTCCTGAGAGGCTTCCTGCGCCAGACGCTGATCTTTCTGCTCAAGCCAGGAGGAGTAGTTACCTTCCCACGGAATACCTTCACCGCGGTCAAGCTCGAGGATCCAGCCGGCGACGTTATCGAGGAAGTAACGGTCGTGGGTGATCGCCACGACGGTGCCTTCGAAGTCGTGCAGGAAGCGTTCCAGCCAGGCGACAGATTCCGCATCCAGGTGGTTCGTCGGTTCGTCGAGCAGCAGCATGTCCGGCTTTTCCAGCAGCAGACGGCACAGCGCGACGCGGCGGCGTTCACCACCGGACAGTTTTTCGATTTTGGCATCCCAGTCCGGCAGACGCAGCGCATCGGCGGCGCGTTCCAGCTGCACGTTCAGGTTATGACCGTCGTGCGCCTGAATGATCTCTTCAAACTTGCCTTGCTGAGCGGCGAGCTTGTCGAAGTCGGCGTCCGGCTCAGCGTACTTCGCGTACACCTCGTCCAGGCCTTTCAGGGCATTAACCACGTCGGCAACCGCTTCTTCAACGGACTCACGCACGGTATGTTCAGGATTGAGTTTCGGCTCCTGCGGCAGATAACCAATTTTCAGGCCAGGCTGCGGACGGGCTTCACCTTCGATGTCTGTATCGATGCCGGCCATGATGCGCAGCAGGGTGGACTTACCGGCACCGTTGAGACCCAGCACGCCAATTTTTGCGCCGGGGAAGAAACTCAGCGAGATATTTTTCAGGATATGACGTTTCGGCGGAACCACTTTGCCGACACGATGCATGGTATAAACGAATTGAGCCACGTTGGACTTCGCCTCTTTTATCGGGATGTGAATGGTCTTTAACTGCGCAGTGTAGCCGTTTTCACTGCGCAATCCCAGCAGGCCCGGGCGAGAGTGTTAAATCGCCCCGAAATGGTAAAAAAGTGTTCAGGGCGTGGCGCGATAAGGCATGCCTGGTTAGCATAAAGTATTCGAGCGCATGATGCGGCGAAGCGTTTTATTGATATGAGGAAAAAAGCCTGTGCAGAAAGCTAAACACGTCGCCTGGCAGATGCTGGTGGTAGGCAGTTATTTATTGACCATCAGTCATTCGGCACGCGCCGATTCGCTGGACGAACAACGTAACCGTTATGCGCAAGTGAAGCAGGCGTGGGATAACAAACAAATGGACGTGGTGGCACAGCTGATGCCAACCCTCACCGATTATCCCCTTTATCCTTATCTGGAATACCGCCAGATCACCGACGATCTGATGAACCAGCCAGCGATCAAGGTGAGCAATTTTATTCAGGCGAATCCGACGCTGCCCCCCGCCCGCAGCCTGCAAAACCGCTTTGTGAACGAGCTGGCGCGGCGTGAAGACTGGCGCGGCCTGCTGGCGTTCAGCCCGCAAAAACCGGGCACCACCGAAGCGCAATGTAACTACTACTTCGCCAAATGGAATACCGGCCAGGCCATCGACGCCTGGCAGGGTGCAAAAGATCTGTGGCTGAGCGGGAAAAGCCAGCCGAACGCCTGTGACAAACTGTTCGGCGCCTGGCGCGCCTCAGGTACCCAGGATCCGCTCGCGTATCTGGAACGTATTCGCCTGGCGATGAAAGCCGGGAATACCCAACTGGTGACGGTGCTGGCGAATCAAATGCCCGCGGAATACCAGACCATTTCGACGGCGATTGTGACGCTGGCCAACGATCCCAACAGCGTACTGACCTTCGCCCGCACCACCGGGGCCACCGATTTTACCCGCCAGATGGCGGAAGAAGCCTTCGCCAGCGTGGCGCGTCAGGATGTGGAAAATGCGCGTCTGATGCTGCCGTCGCTGGTGCAGGCCCAGCAGCTTAATGAAGATCAAACTCAGGCGCTGCGCGATATTATCGCCTGGCGTCTGATGGGCAACGACGTCACCGAAGAACAGGCACGCTGGCGCGACGACGCCATTATGCGCACCCAGTCCATTTCGCTGCTGGAGCGCCGCGTACGCATCGCCTTAGGGCAGGGGGATCGCCGCGGGCTGAACACCTGGCTGGCGCGTCTGCCGATGGAGGCGAAAGAGAAAGACGAGTGGCGCTACTGGCAGGCGGATCTGCTGCTGGAGCGGGGCCGCGAGGACGAAGCGAATACTATTCTGCGATCCCTGATGCAGCAGCGCGGGTTCTATCCGATGGTGGCGGCGCAGCGTCTGGGGGAAGACTATCCGCTGAAAGTGGATAAAGCCCCGGGCAACGTCGATCCAGCGCTGGTACAAGGCCCGGAAATGGCGCGTGTGCGTGAGCTGATGTACTGGGGGCTGGATAACACCGCCCGCAGCGAGTGGGCGAACCTGGTCACCAGCCGCACCACGCAACAGCAGGCGCAGCTGGCGCGCTATGCATTTGACCGTCAGTGGTGGGATCTGAGCGTGCAGGCGACCATCGCCGGTAAGCTGTGGGATCAGCTGGAGGAGCGTTTCCCGCTGGCCTACAACGATCTCTTTGAACGTTACACCAGCGACAAGGATATTCCCCAGAGCTACGCCATGGCGATCTCGCGTCAGGAGAGCGCCTGGAACCCGAAAGTGCGCTCGCCGGTCGGTGCCAGCGGTCTGATGCAGATCATGCCGGGTACCGCGACGCATATGGTGAAGATGTTTAATATTCCGGGCTACAGCTCGCCGGGCCAGCTGCTGGATCCGGAAACCAATATCAACATCGGTACCCGCTATTTGCAGTACGTCTATGAGCAGTTTGGCAATAACCGTATCTTCGCATCGGCGGCCTACAATGCCGGCCCTGGCCGCGTGCGTACCTGGCTTGGCAACAGCGGTGGACGCATTGATGCCATTGCTTTTGTGGAGAGTATTCCGTTCTCGGAAACGCGCGGTTATGTGAAAAACGTGCTGGCCTATGATGCCTATTATCAGTACTTCATGGGCGGCAAACCGACGTTGCTTACCGCCACCGAATGGGGGCGTCGTTACTGATCTGCCGGGAGTGTGTTATGCTGCTGTACTCGTTGATGAGTATGGCGGTATGACATGACGCAACAATCTCCTTATTCAGCAGCCGTCGCGGAACAGCGTCACCAGGAATGGTTGCGCTTCGTCGAGCTGCTTACACAGTCCTGTGAACAGGATTTACATCTTCCATTGCTCAATTTGATGCTGACGCCGGACGAGCGCGAAGCCTTAGGGACGCGGGTACGGATCATTGAAGAATTGCTGCGCGGCGAGATGAGCCAGCGCGAACTGAAAAATGAGCTGGGGACAGGCATTGCGACCATTACCCGCGGCTCGAACAGCCTGAAGGCAGCGCCCGCCGAGCTGCGGTTGTGGCTCGAACAGGCGCTGCTGAAAAATCAGCGATAAACGGCGTTGTGAAACGGGCTTAACGCCAGGATCACCGCCTGATGGTAGACGCTGCTGCGCGTTAGCTTTCCGGCGGTGAACACGCCAATCGCGCCGTCTTTACGCCCAATCTCATCAATACCGGTATAGTTCGACATCACCGGGCCAAGCGCTTCACCGGCGCGCACCCGCTCCAGAATCACCGCCGGCAGCGGCAGGGTAGCGGAACGCGCTTCGCCACGCTGATCGCGGCTGTCAATTACCACCCAACTGAACGTGCTGTCATCATCAATGCCTGCTTCTATCGCCACCCAAAAATCCGCCTGCGGCCTTTCCCGGCGAGCATTTTCGACACGATTGCGTGCGCCAGCGCGCGTTTCTGCGCTGCCAAACGGCTGTTCCGGTACGCCGCTCTCGACGGCGATGGCGTCTATATGGCAGGATCCTTCGCCGAAAATCTGGTGAAATGCGTGCAGAATAGCCTTAATTTTCGCTGGATTGCTGGTAGCACAGACAACATGGTGCATAATCAATACCACTCGGATGATAAAATTTTCATCGCAGTATAATGGATAAAACGCATGTTACAGGTATACCTTGTTCGCCACGGTGAAACGCAGTGGAACGCCGAGCGTCGTATTCAAGGGCAGTCAGACAGTCCGTTGACGGCAAAAGGTGAGCATCAGGCCTGGCAGGTGGGAGAACGGGCGAAAACGCTCGGCATCACCCATATTATCGCCAGCGATTTAGGGCGCACGCGCCGCACGGCGGAAATCATCGCCGAAGCCTGCGGCTGTGAGATCACCTTTGATGCACGTCTGCGTGAACTGGATATGGGCGTGCTGGAAAGCCGCCATATTGATGGCCTGACGGACGAAGAAGAGGGCTGGCGTCGTCAGATGGTAAACGGCAACGAGGCGGGCCGTATTCCCGATGGCGAATCGATGCAGGAACTCAGCGAGCGGATGCATGCGGCGCTGGCGGCCTGTCTGGATCTGCCAAAAGGCAGCCATCCACTGCTGGTCAGTCACGGCATGGCGCTGGGCTGTCTGGTCAGCACCATTCTGGGATTGCCCGCCTGGGCGGAACGCCGTCTGCGCCTGCGCAACTGTTCAATTTCGCGTATCGACTACCAGCAAAGTGCGTGGCTGGCATCAGGCTGGGTGGTGGAAACCGCCGGAGACGTCTCGCATCTGGATGCTCCGGCGCTGGACGAACTGCAGCGTTAACGACGCACCGGGATCAGGTATTCACAGCGTAACTGAATGGGACGTTCCTGATTCCGGGCTTCATCCTGCGGGAAGAAACGCTCAATATCGCGTCCCTTACGGCGCTTGAGATCCAGCATCGGCATACAGGTGCCGTACACTGTCAGGATAAACTCCTGTAATTCATTCCCCGGCCCTTCGTAAGTGAACATCACATATTCACCGCCTTCAAGCGTGACCGGATGGGCATTTTGCAGGTGCCCGTTCGCCATTTCGGGCGTGACGGCAGTGGTGTAAAACACCTCTTGCTCATCATCTTTTTCGCTGCCTGGTCGCGTCTCATGCAGGCCGTACAACTCGGCAGGCAACTGCGGCGAATTACCTAAAAACTCGCTCCAGAACTGCACGCGCATCTGATGTCGGAAGCTGGAAATCTCTTCCAGCGAGCAGGTATAGCTTTGTGTGGTGCCCACCAGATCCAGGGACGGCAGCGTCACAAATTGATGCGCGGGTAAATGGAACTCGCCCAGGCGCAACGGTGGACGAATGCCAGAGGCGTTCCAGTCCGGGGAGCGGCGGTACAGCGCGGGAGTCAGGTTGAACTGTTTTTTGAATGCGCGGGTAAAGGTTTGCTGCGAATCGAAACGGTATTGCAGAGCAATATCGAGGATCGGACGTGCTGTTAAACGCAGCGCAACCGCCGCTTTTGATAAACGACGTGCGCGGATGTAAGCACCTATCGCATGGCCCGTCACATCCTTGAACATCCTTTGCAGATGCCACTTGGAATAGCCTGCTTTCGCCGCCACATTATCCAGGGAGAGGGACTGATCGAGATGCCCCTCAAGCCAGACAAGCAGTTCGCGAATAATCCCAGCCTGGTCCATATTGTGTCCTCATCCTTAATTAGCGGGTGCCTGATACTAAGGTAGCGGATAATAGCATTTTTCGTTGTTTTAGCATTCAGTGTTTTTTTTGCGCATAAATGCTTTTCATGGTTGAATTTATTATTATTTTTCGTAATCCAGTGATTTATAGCTCTTTTCTGCGCGCCTGCTCAATAATCACTCAACGTAATTTTTATCAATGGTAACAATATGAAATACAAGCGTTTACTGCTGTGCCTTTTCCTGTGTGCCGCCGGGCAGTCGGTTCAAGCTGAACAAATCGGTTCTGTGGATACCGTATTTAAAATGTTTGGCCCGGATCACAAGATTGTCGTGGAAGCCTTTGACGATCCCGATGTGAAAAATGTGACCTGCTATCTGAGCCGTGCCAAAACCGGCGGTATTAAGGGCGGGTTAGGGCTGGCGGAAGATACCTCCGACGCAGCGATTTCCTGCCAGCAGGTCGGGCCGATTGAACTGAGCGAAAAAGTGAAAACCGGTAAGGCGCAGGGCGATGTGGTGTTCCAGAAACGCACGTCGCTGGTGTTCAAGAAGTTACAGGTCGTGCGTTTCTATGACGCGAAGCGCAACACGCTCGCCTATCTGACCTACTCGGATAAAGTCGTTGAAGGCTCCCCGAAAAACGCCATTAGCGCCGTACCCATTATGCCGTGGAATAAATAACAAGGAACCGGTATGCAACAACCGCTGATCTGGCTGGTGGAAGATGAGATAAGCATCGCGGAAACGCTAATCTACATGCTTACGCAGGAGGGGTTTACGGTTAAGGCGTTTGAGCGCGGGCTGCCTGCGCTTGAGGAAGCCCGTCACCAGTTGCCCGATCTGGCGATCCTGGATGTCGGCTTGCCGGACATCAGCGGTTTTGAGCTATGCCGGAAACTGCTGGCGCGGCACAGCGCGTTACCGGTGCTGTTTTTAACGGCCCGCAGTGATGAAGTCGACAAACTGCTGGGGCTGGAGATCGGCGCGGATGACTATGTCGCTAAACCCTTCTCACCGCGGGAAGTATGCGCCCGCGTGCGCACGATCCTGCGGCGTCTGCAAAAATTCTCTGCCCCTTCGCCACGGGTGAGCGTCGGGGAGTTTGAACTCAACGAACCCGCCGCGCAGGTGCACTGGTGCGGTCAGCCGCTGGCGCTCACGCGCTATGAATACCTGCTGCTGAAAACGCTGCTGCTTGCCCCTGGCCGGGTCTTTTCCCGGCAGCAGCTCATGGACAGCGTGTGGGGTGACTCGGTGGAAAGCTACGATCGCACCGTGGACACGCACATCAAAACCCTGCGCGCCAAGCTGCGGGCCATCGATCCCGCACGTTCACCGATCAATACTCATCGCGGCCTCGGCTACAGTCTGGTGACCGGCTGATGCGTATCGGCATGCGCCTGCTGCTGGGCTACTTTTTGATCGTCGCGGTAGCGGCGTGGTTTGTGCTGTCGATTTTCGTACAGGAGATCAAGCCCGGCGTGCGCCGCGCTACCGAAGGCACGCTGATCGACACCGCCACGCTGCTGGCGGCGCTGGCGCGTGACGATCTGCTCTCCGGCGATCCCGCACATGGCCGACTGGCACAGGCGTTCAGCCAACTGCAAAACCAGCCGTTTCGCGCCAATATCGGCGGCATCCATAAAGTGCGCAATGAATATCACGTCTACATGACGGATGCGCAGGGCAAAGTGGTGTTTGATTCAGCCGGACGGGCGCTGGGGGAGGATTACTCGCGCTGGAACGACGTCTGGCGCACCTTACGCGGGCAGTACGGCGCGCGCAGTACGCAGCAGGATCCCCAGGATCCGCAAAGCACGGTAATGTACGTGGCCG
Organism: Enterobacter sp. ENT03; assembly: GCF_019218745.1. Lineage (GTDB taxonomy): Bacteria > Pseudomonadota > Gammaproteobacteria > Enterobacterales > Enterobacteriaceae > Enterobacter_D. Next base: position 162,227 of record NZ_JAHUXA010000008.1, on the reverse strand, counting down.
CGCCGGTCAGGGATCAGGGGCGGATCATTGGCGTGCTGAGCGTCGGTAAACCTAATGCGGCCATGGCACCGGTGATCCAGCGTAGCGAGCGGCGAATGCTCTGGGCGGCGGGGGCGTTGCTGGGGATCGCGCTGCTGATTGGCGGCGGTATGATTGGCTGGATCAATCGCTCTATTGGCAAACTGGTGCGCTATGCCGATTCGGTCACCGATGAGCAACCGGTGCCGTTGCCCGCCTTAGGCAGCAGCGAATTACGCAAGCTGGCGCAGGCGCTGGAGAGTATGCGGCTAAAACTCGAAGGCAAAAACGCCATCGAACAATATGTCTATGCCCTGACCCATGAACTGAAAAGCCCGCTGGCGGCGATCCGCGGCGCAGCGGAAATTCTGCGTGAAGGGCCGCCGCCTGACGTGGTCAGCCGCTTTACGGACACGATCCTGACGCAGAATGCGCGCATGCAGGCGCTGGTGGAAACTCTGTTACGTCAGGCGCGGCTGGAAAACCGCCAGGCTATCCGGTTGACGCCTGTCGCGGTTGATGAACTCTTCGCCCGGCTGCAGGAGTCGCGTAGCGTGCAGCTGACCGCCAGAAACATCACCCTGCACATCACCGATTCCGCGCTGCACGTAGCGGCGGATGCGGAACTGCTGGAGCAGGCGCTTGGTAATCTGCTGGATAACGCCATGGATTTCACGCCGCCGGGCGGCGCTGTTACCCTTGCGGCAACGCAGCAGGATGACCGCATCATTTTGCAGGTGACCGATACTGGCAGCGGTATTCCCGATTACGCGCTGCCGCGTATTTTTGAGCGATTCTATTCCCTTCCCCGGGATAACGGCCATAAGAGCAGCGGCCTTGGGCTGGCCTTTGTCAGTGAAGTCGCGCGCCTGCATCAGGGCAGCGTCGCGCTAAACAACCGCCCACAGGGCGGCGTTGAGGCCACGCTGACACTTCACCGTCCCTTCACATAACTTCAAATTCTCCCCATATAGCCTTGTTACTTTGCTGGCATTGCAAAGGAGAAGGCTATGATGAAATCCCCCCTGTTCTGGAAAATGTTTACCCTGGTCGGCGCAGTATTGCTGCTGATGGTGCCGTTAATGATGGTCAGGCAACTGATCGAGGAGCGATCGGATTATCGCGGCCAGGTTGAGGACGCGATCCGCCAGAGCACCAGCGGGCCGCAGAAGCTGGTCGGGCCGTTGATCGCCATTCCGGTATCAGAGCTGTATACGGTAGTGGAAGATAAAAAAGAGGTGCAGCGGACCCGTGAATTTATTCATTTCTGGTTGCCGGAGTCGCTGGTGGTCGACGGAACGCAGAATGTGGAATCACGCAAAATCGGCATTTACGAAGGGCAGGTGTGGCAGGGCGATCTGGGCATTAAAGCGCATTTTGACGCCTCGCGGCTGGCATCACTCAGAAAAGATACCATCACGCTCGGCAAACCCTTTATGGTGCTGGGCGTCGGGGATGCGCGGGGGATCGGCGTGGTGAAAGCGCCGCAGATCAACGGCGTGGCGCTGAACGTCGAGCCGGGCAGCGGTCTTTCCGACAGCGGCGATGGCCTGCATATTCCGCTGCCGGCGATCCGCTGGCCGCAGGGCAATCTGGATCTGACGATGGGTCTGAACCTCAGCGGTACCGGTAATTTTTCCGTCGTGCCCCTCGGTCGAAACAGCCAGATGAGCTTAAGAAGCAATTGGCCGCATCCGGGCTTCCTCGGCGATTTTCTGCCGGTCAAACGCGAGATTTCCGCCTCCGGCTTTCAGGCGCAATGGCAGAGCAGCTGGTTCGCCAACAATCTCGGGGAGCGATTTATGCGCGCTGGCAGCGCAGGATGGCAAGCATTGTCGTCCTTCAGCGTCGCGGTCGCCACTCCAGCCGATCAATATCAGCTTACCGACCGGGCGACCAAGTATGCCATTTTGCTGATCAGCCTGACGTTCATGGCGTTCTTTGTGCTGGAGAGTATCACCGCGCTACGGCTGCACCCGATGCAGTATCTGCTGGTCGGGCTGTCGCTGGTGATGTTTTATCTGCTGCTGCTGGCGCTCTCAGAACATATCGGCTTTACGGCTGCGTGGATCGCCGCCAGTCTGGTCGGCGCGATGATGAATGGCGTTTACCTGCAGGCGGTGCTGAAAGGCTGGCGCAGCAGTCTGCTGTTTACCCTGGCGTTACTGTTGCTGGATGGCGTGATGTGGATGCTGCTGCGCTCGGAGGACAGTTCGTTGTTGCTGGGATCGGGCGTACTGTTGCTGGCGCTGGGCGGCGTGATGTTCCTGACTCGTCATCTGGACTGGTATTCGTTATCACAACCTAAAGGCGAGGCGCGTAGAACTGCAACGGGATCGGATGAGGCGCTGCGTATCTGGAAGTAAATCGGGACGCAATAAGCAAAGAAAAACGGCGCATTATGCGCCGTTTTTGTTCTTATTCCGCTAAATCGCCGCAGAACCGGTAACCTTCACCGTGGATGGTGGCGATAATTTCCGGCGTGTCCGGCGTCGACTCGAAGTGCTTACGAATGCGACGAATGGTCACGTCAACGGTACGGTCATGCGGTTTCAGTTCGCGACCGGTCATTTTCTTCAGCAGATCGGCGCGGGACTGGATCTTGCCCGGATTTTCGCAGAAGTGCAGCATGGCGCGGAATTCGCTACGCGGCAGTTTGTACTGCTCACCGTTAGGGCTGATCAGGGAGCGACTATTAATATCCAGCTCCCAGCCGTTGAACTTGTAGCTGTCAACGGTACGACGTTCTTCGCTGATCGCGCTCAGATTCATCGTACGGGACAACAGGTTACGTGCACGGATCGTCAGTTCACGCGGGTTGAACGGTTTGGTGATGTAATCGTCAGCGCCGATTTCGAGGCCGAGGATTTTATCCACTTCGTTATCACGACCGGTCAGGAACATCAGGGCAACGTTCGCCTGCTCGCGCAGTTCACGTGCCAGCAACAGCCCATTTTTACCAGGCAGGTTGATGTCCATGATCACCAGATTAATGTCATTTTCCGAGAGGATCTGATGCATCTCAGCGCCATCAGTCGCTTCAAAGACATCGTAGCCTTCTGCTTCGAAAATGCTCTTCAACGTGTTGCGTGTTACCAACTCGTCTTCAACAATAAGAATTTGCGGGGTCTGCATGTTTGCTACCTAAATTGCCAACTAAATCGAAACAGGAAGTACAAAAGTCCCTGACCTGCCTGATACATGTCGCAAATTAACATGCACGGCGTAACATGACTAAAGTACGTAATTGCGTTCTTGATGCACTTACCATCAACGTCAACAACATCATTAGCTTGGTCGTGGTTACTTTCCCTTTGGACCCGACAGTGTCAAAAACGGCTGTCATCCTAACCATTTTAACAGCAACATAACAGGCTAAGACGTGCCAGACACCCAATAAAACTACGCTTCGTTGACATATATCAAGTTCAATTGTAGCACGTTAACACTTTGATGAAATATTCGTAGCTTTATATGAGTGCCTTTCACAATTTATCAATAAACCAATCAGTTGCAACTGTTAATTAATAAGCAATGTGAATCCAAAATTGCAGAAGCATTCATGGCATAATTAGCCAGCATAAACAGGAGCCTGGACCGCTTCTGTTAACATAAAATCAGGTAGTCAAGCTCTGCAACAGTGTAGTTCTTTTTAAGCTTGCACGACGACGATTTCAGTGATTTCTGTTGCAAAAATGTAAATTTGCTTTGCGTAATATCTTGACGAAAGTGGTCTGGCTTTAAGCCAGGCGCAATAAATGAGAGTCCCAGATGCAGGTATCTATCGTATTAGTTTCACCCGCCCGCGCAGAAAATGTCGGCGCAGCGGCACGCGCCATGAAAACCATGGGCTTCACCGATTTGCGTATTGTGGACAGCCACGCACATCTGGAAGAAGGGGCGCGCAGAGTGGCGCACGGCTCCGGTGAGGTGCTTGATAACGCAACGGTTTATCCGACGCTGGCCACCGCCCTGCATGATGTGCAGTTTACCGTGGCGACCACCGCCCGCAGCCGATCAAAATTCCATTATTACGCGACGCCCGCCGAGCTGGTGCCGCTGATGCAGGAAAAAAGCCAGTGGCTGGATCACGCCGCGCTGGTGTTTGGCCGTGAAGATTCCGGCTTAACCAACGATGAACTGGCGCTGGCGGATGTATTAACCGGTGCGCCCATGGTGGCCGATTACCCGTCGCTCAACCTCGGCCAGGCCGTGATGGTCTATTGCTATCAGTTAACGACGTTAATGCAGAACGCCGCCGCGCCCGCCGTTATCAGTGACGAGAACCAGTTACGCGCGCTGCGTATCCGCGCGCGGGCATTACTGGAAAAACTGGGCGTTGATGACGACACAAAAATGGTGGACTGGCTGGAACAGCGCATTGGTCTTTTTGAGCAGCGTGACACGGCAATGTTGCACCGTTTGCTGCATGACATCGAAAAAAAGCTCGCCGGGTAATCATCTAAGATACGTCTTAATCCCAGTCAGATCGACTGCATTGTGGCCGCTGTGTGGCGGATATTCAGTAAAGTCTGCGCCTTGGCAGCGTGAGCGGTCCGTCATGCAAAACGGGGCAAAAGCAAAAATAAATTGACTTGGCAGGGCAGATACTTTAACCAATATAGGCATACAACACAGACAGATAATAATTACAGAGCACACAACATCCATGAAACGCATCAGCACCGTCACCATTATTACGACAACCACCATTACCACAGGTAACGGGGCGGGCTGACGCGCACAGGAAACACAGGAAAAAGCCCGCACCTCGACAGTGCGGGCTTTTTTTTCGGCTAAAGATCAAGGGGTAATTCCATGCGAGTCTTGAAGTTCGGCGGTACATCAGTGGCAAATGCAGAACGTTTTCTGCGTGTTGCCGACATCCTGGAAAGCAATGCCAGGCAGGGGCAGGTTGCCACCGTGCTGTCTGCCCCGGCTAAAATCACTAACCATCTGGTGGCGATGATTGAGAAAACCATCAGCGGTCAGGATGCAGTACCTAATATCAGCGACGCCGAGCGCATTTTTGCCGAACTTTTACAGGGTCTGGCAGACCTTCAACCCGGTTTCCCACTCGCTCGTCTGAAAGGGCAGGTGGATCAGGAATTCGCCCAGATCAAACATGTTTTGCACGGCATCAGCCTGCTTGGTCAGTGCCCGGACAGCATCAATGCCTCGATCATCTGCCGGGGTGAAAAGCTCTCTATCGCCATTATGGCCGGGCTGCTGGAAGCGCGCGGTCATAACGTGACGGTCATCGATCCGGTGGAAAAACTGCTCGCGGTCGGCCATTACCTCGAATCCACTGTCGACATCAACGAATCCACACGCCGCATCGCCGCCAGCCGCATTCCCGCGGATCATATGGTGCTGATGGCGGGCTTTACCGCCGGTAATGATAAAGGCGAACTGGTGGTGCTGGGGCGCAATGGCTCTGACTATTCCGCGGCGGTGCTGGCCGCCTGTTTACGAGCTGATTGCTGTGAGATCTGGACCGATGTTGACGGGGTGTATACCTGCGATCCGCGCCAGGTGCCGGATGCCCGCCTGCTGAAATCCATGTCCTACCAGGAAGCGATGGAATTGTCGTACTTCGGCGCGAAAGTCTTACACCCGCGCACCATTACCCCCATCGCTCAGTTCCAGATCCCCTGTCTTATCAAAAATACCGGTAATCCGCAGGCACCCGGCACGCTGATCGGGGCTAGTTCGAATGAAGACGGTCTGCCGGTTAAAGGCATCTCCAATCTTAATAATATGGCGATGTTCAGCGTCTCCGGCCCTGGGATGAAAGGCATGGTCGGCATGGCGGCCCGCGTGTTTGCCACCATGTCCCGCGCCGGTATTTCGGTGGTGTTGATCACCCAGTCTTCCTCGGAATACAGCATCAGTTTCTGCGTACCGCAGGCGGATTGCGCCCGCGCTCAGCGCGCGATGGGCGAAGAGTTCTATCTGGAGCTGAAAGAGGGCCTGCTTGAACCGCTGGCGGTCATGGAGCGGCTGGCGATCATCTCCGTGGTCGGTGACGGTATGCGCACGCTGCGCGGCATTTCCGCGAAATTCTTCGCCGCGCTGGCCCGGGCGAATATCAACATTGTGGCGATTGCCCAGGGCTCGTCGGAGCGTTCAATCTCCGTCGTGGTCAGCAATGACGATGCCACCACCGGTGTGCGCGTCACGCACCAGATGCTGTTTAACACCGATCAGGTGATCGAAGTGTTTGTGGTGGGCGTCGGCGGCGTCGGCGGGGCGCTGCTGGAACAGCTGAAGCGTCAGCAGAGCTGGCTGAAGAGCAAGCATATCGATCTGCGCGTCTGCGGTGTGGCGAATTCAAAAGCGCTGCTCACCAACGTTCACGGCCTGGATCTGGAAAACTGGCAGTCAGCCCTTGCAGAAGCGAAAGAGCCATTTAACCTTGGCCGTCTGATCCGCCTGGTGAAAGAGTACCACCTGCTGAACCCGGTGATCGTCGACTGTACCTCTAACCAGGCGGTGGCGGATCAGTATGCCGATTTCCTGCGTGAAGGTTTCCACGTGGTCACACCGAACAAAAAAGCCAACACCTCGTCAATGGCCTACTACCACGAGCTGCGTAACGCCGCCAGCAAATCGCGTCGCAAATTCCTCTACGACACCAACGTTGGCGCGGGGCTGCCGGTGATTGAGAACCTGCAAAACCTGCTCAATGCCGGTGATGAATTGCAGCGTTTCTCCGGCATTCTTTCCGGATCATTATCCTTTATCTTCGGTAAGCTTGATGAAGGCGTGTCACTGTCGGAAGCCACTCGCGTGGCCCGCGAAATGGGCTATACCGAGCCGGATCCGCGTGACGATCTGTCGGGCATGGACGTGGCGCGTAAGCTGCTCATCCTGGCGCGCGAAACCGGACGCGAGCTGGAGCTGTCTGACATCGTTATCGAACCGGTATTGCCGGAAAGCTTTGATGACAGCGGCGACGTGGAGAGCTTTATGGCTCGTCTGCCAACCCTCGACGATGCCTTTGCCGCTCGCGTCGCGAAAGCGCGGGATGCTGGGAACGTTTTGCGCTACGTCGGCAACATTGAAGAAGACGGCGTATGTCGGGTGAAAATCGCTGAAGTGGACGGTAACGATCCGCTCTATAAAGTAAAAAACGGCGAAAACGCGCTGGCGTTCTACAGCCACTATTATCAACCGCTGCCGCTGGTGCTGCGCGGTTACGGTGCGGGTAACGATGTGACGGCGGCGGGCGTGTTCGCCGATCTGCTGCGCACCCTGTCATGGAAGTTAGGAGTTTAACATGGTGAAAGTTTATGCCCCGGCCTCCATCGGCAACGTGAGCGTGGGGTTTGATGTTCTGGGGGCGGCGGTATCGCCGGTCAACGGTGAGCTGCTGGGCGATTGCGTCAGCGTCGAGGCGGCGAGTGAATTCTCGCTGACCAACAAAGGGCGCTTCGTCAGCAAGCTTCCTGCCGAACCCCGGGAAAACATCGTTTATCAGTGCTGGGAACGTTTTTGCCAGGAGATCGGCAAAACCATCCCGGTGGCGATGACGCTGGAGAAAAATATGCCGATTGGCTCCGGCCTCGGCTCCAGCGCCTGCTCAGTGGTGGCGGGCCTGATGGCGATGAATGAATTCTGCGGTAAGCCACTCAATGACACACGCCTGCTGGCGCTGATGGGTGAGCTGGAAGGGCGTATTTCCGGCAGCATTCATTACGACAACGTCGCGCCCTGTTTTCTCGGCGGCTTGCAGCTGATGCTGGAAGAAAACGGCATTATCAGTCAGGAAGTGCCAGGCTTTGAAGAGTGGCGGTGGGTGATGGCCTATCCGGGCATTAAAGTCTCTACCGCTGAAGCGCGCGCCATCCTGCCCGCACAGTATCGCCGTCAGGATTGCATCGCGCATGGTCGCTATCTGGCGGGATTCATTCACGCCTGCCATACGCAGCAGCCTGCGCTGGCGGCGAAACTCATGAAAGATGTCATCGCTGAACCTTATCGCACCAAACTGTTGCCTGGCTTTAACGATGCCCGTCAGGCGGCGGCAGACATGGGCGCGCTGGCCTGCGGGATCTCCGGATCCGGGCCAACAATGTTCGCGGTGTGTGATAACGCCGACACCGCGCAGCGCGTGGCAGACTGGCTCGGCCAGCACTATCTGCAAAACAACGAAGGTTTTGTCCATATTTGTCGGCTGGATACGGCTGGCGCACGAGTACTGGGATAACGAATGAAACTCTACAATCTTAAAGATCACAACGAGCAGGTTAGTTTTGCCCAGGCAATCACGCAGGGGTTAGGTAAACACCAGGGGCTGTTCTTCCCGCACGATCTGCCGGAATTCAGCCTGACCGACATTGACGCCATGCTGGAGATGGATTTCGTCACCCGCAGCAGCAAAATCCTCGCCGCCTTTATTGGCGATGAGATCCCGGAAGACATCCTCGAAGCCCGCGTGCGCGCCGCCTTTGCCTTCCCGGCACCGGTGAGCCAGGTGGAAGAGGACATTGGCTGTCTGGAGCTGTTCCACGGCCCGACGCTGGCCTTTAAAGATTTCGGCGGGCGCTTTATGGCGCAGATGCTGACGCACATCAGCGGCGACAAACCGGTGACCATCCTGACCGCAACCTCCGGCGACACCGGCGCGGCAGTGGCGCATGCGTTCTACGGTCTGGAAAACGTGCGTGTGGTGATCCTCTACCCGCAGGGCAAAATCAGCCCGTTACAGGAAAAACTGTTCTGCACGCTGGGCGGCAACATCGAAACCGTCGCCATTGACGGGGATTTCGATGCCTGTCAGGCGCTGGTGAAACAGGCCTTTGACGATGAAGAACTGAAAGTGGCGCTGGGGCTTAACTCCGCCAACTCCATCAACATCAGCCGCCTGCTGGCACAGATTTGCTATTACTTCGAAGCCGTCGCGCAGCTGCCGCAGGAGGCCCGTAACCAGCTGGTGATCTCGGTGCCAAGCGGTAACTTTGGCGATCTGACGGCCGGGCTGCTGGCGAAATCTCTCGGCCTGCCGGTGAAGCGTTTTATCGCCGCCACCAATGCCAACGACACCGTACCGCGCTTTTTACAGGGCGGTGAATGGTCACCGAAAGCGACGCAGGCCACGCTGTCAAACGCCATGGACGTGAGCCAGCCGAACAACTGGCCGCGCGTTGAAGAGCTGTTCCGTCGCAAAATCTGGCGTCTTAATGAGCTGGGCTATGCGGCGGTGGACGACGACACCACGAAGTCCACCATGCGCGAGCTAAAAGAGAAGGGCTATCTTTCTGAGCCGCATGCGGCGATAGCCTACCGTGCGCTGCGCGATCAGCTGCATCCGGGGGAGTACGGTCTGTTCCTCGGCACCGCGCACCCGGCGAAATTCAAAGAGAGCGTGGAAGCGATCCTCGGCGAACCGCTGGAATTGCCGCAGGAGCTGGCGGCACGCGCCGATTTACCGCTGCTGTCCCATTCCCTGCCAGCGGATTTCGCAGCGCTGCGCAAGCTGATGATGGCACGAGCGTAATGTGATAATGATGCCCGGTGGCGCTGCCGCTTACCGGGCCTGGGTATGGATGGGTTGGTCATGCCCGGTGGCGCTGCCGCTTACCGGGCCTACGTGTGGCAGGGCTGGTCATGCCCGGTGGCGCTGCCGCTTGCCGGGCCTACGGAAGGAACGATGTTTTTTGTAGGCCCGGCAAGCTTGCGCCGCCGGGCAACAAGGGCATTAACGAAGGGCGATTACTGCTCCCGGCGTTTAAACACTAACTCACCTTTCCCTGACGCTTCCTCGTCAAACGCATAACCGTCCACCGCAAAATCCTTCAGCTGCGCCGGCGTTTTCAGGCGATTTTCAATAATGTAACGGCTCATCAGCCCACGCGCTTTTTTGGCGTAGAAGCTGATGACCTTGAACTTGCCGTTCTTCTCATCGAGAAAGATCGGCTTGATGATTTCACCTGCCAGCAGCTTTGGTTTTACGGCGCGGAAATATTCATCTGAAGCGAGATTCACAATCACCTGATCGCCCTGGGCGGCCAGCGCCTCGTTCAGTTTGTGAGTGATGGTTTCGCCCCAGAACTGATACAGATCGCTGCCCTGCGGGTTATCAAGGCGGATGCCCATTTCCAGGCGATAAGGCTGCATCAGATCCAGCGGACGCAGCACGCCGTATAGACCGGAGAGCATGCGCAGATGCTGCTGGGCGAAATCGAAATCTTCTTCGCTGAAGGTTTCCGCCTGTAAGCCGGTATAAACGTCGCCCTTAAAGGCGAGAATGGCCTGGCGGGCGTTGTCGGGTGTGAAATCCGGCTGCCAGTCATGAAAGCGGGTGGCGTTAAGATCGGCGAGCTTATCGCTGATGCCCATCAGCGCTTTAATTTGCGGCGCGGAAAGCTTACGCGCAACGTCAATCAGACGCTGAGAGTGATCCAGTAACTCCGGCTGTGTATAACGGGTTGTCGCCAGCGGGCTTTGGTAATCCAGCGTTTTTGCCGGTGAAATCAGAATCAGCATATCCAGTCCTTGCGGGAAATTTTGGGTGACTGTAGCAAAAAAATCACCGTGGTTGATCGATTGTTGCGATTGCCGCGCTTACTCGCGCGGCACGTCGTCCCAGGCACCGGGTGCCAGCTGGCGTTCGATGTCGGGGTAGCGTTTAGGATCGAACACCGGCCTGATGCCCAGTTTGCGCTGGCGCAGATAATCGCTGGCGATAATCGTGACCACCGGCGAGAGCAGCAGCAATGCCGTCAGGTTGATCAGCGCCATTAACGCCATCACCACATCGGCGATTTGCCAGACCACCGGCAGACTCACCAGCGAACCGGCCATCACCATTGTCAGGGTCGCGACGCGCAGCAGCCAGACGTTCCTCTTGTTGTGCAGACGCAGGAAGACGAGGTTGTTTTCGGCGTAGAGGTAGTTCACCACAATCGAGGTGAAGGCAAAAAGCAGAATGATAATGGCGACAAAACCCGCCCCCCAGTTGCCGGTCAGGGCAATCATGGCATGCTGCATCAAATGGATCCCGTCGCTGGCAGGGCGCATGGCGAAATCCCCCGCCAGCAGGATTATCACGGCGCTGGCCGTACTGACCACAAGAGTGTCGATCACCACGCCGATCATCTGCACGATGCCCTGCGCGGCCGGGTGCGGCGGCCAGGAAACGGCTGCCGCAGCCACGTTAGGCGTTGAGCCGAGTCCGGCCTCGTTGGAGAGCATCCCGCGCTGTAAACCGCTGGTGATCGCCTGACTTAAGGTATAGCCCAGCGTACCGGCGGCGGCTTCCTGCCAGCCAAAGGCGCTTTTCACAATCAGCATGATGATGTGCGGCAGCTGGTCTGCGTGCCAGAGGGTGATAAGCAGGCTGGCGCCTACCCATAGCACGGCCATGATCGGCACCACCCATTGCATCAGGCGGGCCACGCCGTGTATGCCGCGCACGATAAACAGCAAACTGATCAGCGCCAGCACTACGCCCGCCACACCGCCTGGCATTGCAAAAGCAAACTGAACGGCACCGGCAACGGCATTCGCCTGCATGGTGTTGAAGATCAGCCCATAGGCAATCATCAGGAAGACTGAAAACAGTACGCCCATCCAGCGCATGCCTAATCCGCGGGCGATATACCAGGCCGGGCCGCCGCGAAACTGCTGGTTCTGGTCCCGCTCTTTGTACAACTGGGAGAGGGCGCATTCGGCAAAGGCGGTCGCCATGCCAATCAACGCGGAAACCCACATCCAGAATACCGCGCCCGGCCCACCCGCAGTGATCGCCAGCGCTACGCCAGCAAGGTTGCCGTTACCAAAACGGGCGGCAAGGCTGACGCATAACGCCTGAACGGAGGTGAGTCCGCCGGGTTGTGGCGTAACGCTGGTGATCAGGCTGCGCGCAAAAAGACGGATGTAGCGAAACTGGATGAAACCACTGCGGAAGGTGAACCAGATCCCTGCCCCCAACAGCAGGTAGATCATCACCGAGCCCCACAGTATTTCATTGATGAATAGAAAGAAATCAGGCATTCACATTCCTCTTGTTCATGCCGTTGCGCCGTGCCCGCTCGCTGCGCGCGCTGCCATCGAACCGCGAGTTTATCATACTCTGCGCTTGCCAATTGACTGCGGTTGCGCTGACAGAGTGGCGTGATATTATCTGGGAAGACCGGTTACATCCCCCTAACAAGCTGTTTAAAGAGAAACACTATTATGACGGATAAATTGACCTCCCTTCGTCAGTTCACCACCGTGGTGGCCGACACTGGAGACATCGCGGCAATGAAGCTGTATCAGCCGCAGGATGCCACAACCAACCCTTCTCTGATCCTTAACGCAGCCCAGATCCCTGAATACCGCAAACTGATTGACGACGCTGTCACTTGGGCAAAAAGCCAGAGCAGCGATCGCGCGCAGCAGATCGTCGATGCGTCGGACAAACTGGCCGTGAATATCGGTCTGGAAATCCTGAAACTGATCCCAGGCCGTATTTCCACTGAAGTGGATGCACGTCTGTCTTACGACACCGACGCGTCTATCACCAAAGCGAAACGCCTGATCAAACTGTATAACGATGCGGGTATCAGCAACGACCGTATCCTGATCAAACTGGCTTCCACCTGGCAGGGTATTCGCGCCGCTGAGCAGCTGGAAAAAGAAGGCATCAACTGTAACCTGACGCTGCTGTTCTCCTTCGCGCAGGCGCGTGCCTGTGCGGAAGCGGGCGTATTCCTGATTTCCCCGTTCGTTGGTCGTATCCTCGACTGGTACAAAGCCAATACCGATAAGAAAGAGTATGCACCGGCGGAAGATCCGGGCGTGGTTTCCGTAACGGAAATCTACGAGTACTACAAACAGCACGGCTATGAAACTGTGGTCATGGGCGCAAGCTTCCGTAACCTCGGCGAAATCGTTGAGCTGGCGGGTTGCGATCGTCTGACCATCGCTCCGGCCCTGCTGAAAGAGCTGGCGGAAAGCGAAGGCACCATTGAGCGTAAACTCTCCTTTAGCGGTGAAGTTAAAGCGCGTCCGGCCCGTATCACCGAATCTGAATTCCTGTGGCAGCACAACCAGGATCCGATGGCGGTAGACAAACTGGCGGATGGTATCCGTAAGTTTGCGGTCGACCAGGAAAAACTGGAAAAAATGATCGGCGATCTGCTGTAATCCCCGAAGCGTGGCCGCCGCTGCGGTCACGCTTATCTGCTTCCCCTCTGTCTGTCCTTTCCCCTGACGTGTATTATTCCGCGATAGTGAATGACTAAAAACGGAATGACGATGGATACTTTACGCATTGGCTTAGTGTCAATTTCAGACCGCGCATCGAGCGGTGTATACGAAGACAAAGGGTTACCCGCGCTGGAAAGCTGGCTGACTCGCGCCCTCAAAACTCCCTTTACCCTGGAAACCCGACTGATCCCCGACGAACAGGCCATCATCGAGCAGACGCTGTGCGAGCTGGTGGATGAGATGAGCTGTCACCTGGTGCTGACCACCGGCGGCACCGGCCCGGCGCGCCGAGATGTCACGCCAGATGCCACGCTGGCGGTAGCGGATCGCGAAATGCCTGGCTTTGGCGAGCAGATGCGGCAGATCAGCCTGCACTATGTGCCGACGGCGATCCTCTCGCGTCAGGTGGGCGTGATCCGCAAGCAGGCACTGATCATTAATCTTCCCGGCCAGCCGAAATCCATTCAGGAAACGCTGGAAGGGGTCAAAGCGGCCGACGGCAGCCCGCGGGTGCACGGTATTTTCGCCAGTGTACCGTATTGTGTACAGCTGCTGGATGGCCCCTATGTGGAGACGCACCCGGAAGTGGTAGCAGCATTTCGTCCTAAAAGCGCAATGCGCGAGATAAACAGCTAAAAATAAGGCTTTTGTGACATAACCTGAGCTGCCTGTGGCGTGCTGATTTATTTACGATATAGTAATTTTAAGTTTACATGCTGTATCGAAAATAACATCAATTCACCTCTGCACAATGGTCGGTTATGTCACATTACACACGCCCTCTGAATCGCCAGGATGTTAAAACGCTCTCCCTCGCCGCCCTCGGCGGTGCGCTGGAGTTTTATGACTTCATCATCTTCGTTTTCTTTGCCGCCGTCGTCGGCGAGCGCTTCTTCCCCGCGGATATTCCGGAATGGCTCCGCCAGGTGCAGACCTTTGGCATTTTCGCCGCCGGTTATCTGGCACGTCCGTTGGGCGGCATTATCATGGCGCACTTTGGCGATCTGGTCGGCCGCAAAAAGATGTTTACCCTGAGCATCCTGCTGATGGCGATCCCGACGCTGGCGATGGGTCTGCTGCCGACTTACGACGCCATTGGGATTGCGGCCCCGCTGTTACTGCTGCTGATGCGGTTATTGCAGGGGGCGGCGATTGGCGGTGAAGTGCCGGGTGCCTGGGTCTTCGTTGCCGAGCATGTGCCGGGCAACCGCATTGGTATCGCCTGCGGCACGCTGACTGCCGGGCTGACCGTCGGGATCCTGCTGGGCTCGGTGGTGGCGACGCTGGTCAATACCAGCCTGACGCAACAGGCGGTGCTTGATTATGGCTGGCGTATTCCGTTCCTGTTAGGCGGCGCGTTTGGTCTGGTGGCTATGTACCTGCGCCGCTGGTTACAGGAGACGCCGATTTTCCTCGAAATGCAGCAGCGTAAAGCGCTGGCGCAAGAATTGCCGGTAAAAGCCGTGGTGGTTCGCCACCGGAAAGCGGTGGTGGTGTCAATGCTGCTGACCTGGCTACTGTCGGCGGGCATCGTCGTGGTGATCCTGATGTCTCCCGTCTGGCTGCAAAAGCAATATGGCCTTGCACCTGCGCTGACCTTACAGGCCAATAGTATCGCCACTATTATGCTGTGTATTGGTTGCCTGCTGGCGGGCCTGTCGGCGGATCGTTTTGGGGCGAGCAAGACTTTTATCATCGGCAGCATTTTGCTGGCCTGTTCAAGCTGGCTGTTTTATCACCAGGCGGGGGCGCATCCGGAGTATCTCTTCGCGCTTTACGGGTTGGTGGGGCTGTGCGTCGGCGTTGTGGGGGCGGTGCCTTACGTGATGGTACGGGCGTTTCCGGCGGAAGTGCGTTTTACCGGCATCTCCTTCTCCTACAATGTCTCTTACGCCATTTTTGGTGGTCTGACGCCGATTGCCGTCACGATGCTGATGGGCGTTTCGCCGATGGCACCGGCGTGGTACGTGCTGGCGCTGTCGCTGATCGGGCTGGCGCTGGGGATCTGGTTACGTCAGGAACGCTGGCACGACGACAGGGTAGCGGAGCGGCCGCTCCAGCAGATGTAAAAAAAATGCAGAGCCTGGCTCTGCATTTTTGTTTTTACGCTCAGCGCAGGATGGAGACGTCTGAGAAGGTGAAGCGTTTTTTCTGACCGTCTTCCTGATAGCCAATGCGGATAAATACCCGCAAATCTTCTATCCACGCATAATCGCTGCTCATGGCTTTGCCGTCGCCGCGATCGTCAGTACAGCTCAGTTCCAGATAACGTCCGCTGAAGCGTGGACTGAGCGCGGAGGCTGACTGCCAGCGATCCTGCGCCTGACAAACCTGGCTTTTCGTCTTCTCTTTCCCGGCGCTTTTGCCATCGGCGAGCTGCGTCTGCCAGCGGTATTCACCTCCCGGTTGCGGCGGCAGGCTGAAGCTGCTTTCCAGCGTCTGTCCCACCAGCGGCGCGGCATTCATTGAATCCCATTCCCGGATATTGACGATATTAAACAGCCGCTGATACTGCGCATAAAAAGTGATGTTGCCCAGCGTCAGCGTATCGAGCGTAAGGGTGGAACCATCCGGCAGCACATCAATGCGGGTGACGGACGTTTCACTGGCATCATCGGCCCAGTGCTGGGTGTAGGTCAGACGGGTGAACGCGGGATGTTGATCGGGGCGGGTCATTGCCTGGCTTGCGCGTGCGGCAGCCGCTTTGCCCAGCGGATAGCGCTGGATCGGCCCCGGTTCATTCTGCGGGAAATCCGGCGGCGTAAGCTGGTTTTCAGCAGGTGTTTTCTCCCGCGCTACCAGTGGGCCCGTGCCGGTAAATTCATGCAGATCTTTTACGCTGCACAGGGTTTTTGCGACTTTTGCCAGCGGTGGCGCGAGCGGGGTGAATTTCGCGGCGATGGGGGTTTCGCTGTCGGTCACAAACTGCTTATCCAGCGCGAAATGGTTGAGCGCCATGCCTTCGCCGGTTTCACAGTTGAACATCATGTCATCGATTTTCATCGACCAGGGCGCGGCGTACTTTTCATCGCGATAAACGCGCGCGTAATCCGTGGCGAGCCGCACTTTCAGCATCCGCTCTTCGCGCAGGCTATTGTTCACATCCACATACAGGCGGTCAGCCTGCTCGTCGGCGGAAGAAAGCCCGACCCAGCGCGGTTCCGGGATGTTTTTCTGACAAATATCCAGTTCTGGTTTCGTGGCAAACAGACTGTCGGCATCGGGTTCAAAGGGAACGCCCGGCGTATAGCGGGAAATGGAACTCATGCCGTAGACGCGCATGGGCGGGCGAGATTTTGCCTGCACATCCATAAACAGCAGCGTCTTTTGCTGCGTCTTGCAGTCGATATTCATCCACATTTCGTTCGCATCACCGCTTGCCAGCGAGACGCGAAAAATCGCGTTAAGGGAATCGCCCACACGGACGGTACTGCCGGGAAGCCATTCAACGTTGGTGACGGCGGGGGCGGGCGGCATGGGGATCGCCCCCGCCGGTGCTGTCGCTATCAGCCCCAGAATAAGGAACCCAGGCGAAAGGGGAGATAACCGCATCATCGGCAGTCCTTGTTAAATAAAAGAAACAGCTGATGAAAATACCGCATTTTTGCGCAGCAGGACAATTTCGCGCGGCGAGGGGCAAAAAAAATGCAGAGCCAGGCTCTGCATTTAAACAGGAAAGGGAGATTAGTGCTTTTCACCAATTGGCAGCACGGTGCGGCCAAATTGTTCGTTAAGGACTTCACCCATTGCCAGATAAATAGCGCTTGCGCCACACACCAGACCAATCCAGCCAGCGATGTGCACGATGCTTTCGTTGTCCGCCAGGTGACCGGCGCACAGCAGGGCAAACAGCACGGTCAGGCTCAGGAACACGAACTGCAACATACGCGGGCCTTTCAGCGTACCGAAGAACATAAACAGTGTGAATACGCCCCAGATACCAAGATATACGCCCAAGAAATGACCGTCAGCCGCAGCTGCCAGACCCATTTTCGGCAGCAGCAGAATGGCGACTAGCGTCAGCCAGAAAGAGCCGTAAGAGGTAAAGGCGGTTAAACCAAAGGTGTTGCCTTTTTTAAACTCCAGCAGACCTGCAAAAATCTGCGCGATACCGCCGTAGAAAATACCCATCGCCAGGATCACGCCATCCAGCGGGAACATACCAATATTGTGTAGGTTAAGCAGAATAGTGGTCATGCCGAAGCCCATTAAGCCCAGCGGTGCCGGATTAGCCAACTTAGTGTCGCCCATAAGTCCTCAAAGAAAAAAATCATCATTAAAATGGTGAAAGTAAAAGCCCACGCCAGGGATAGAGGAGGCGGGGCGCGGCATCATAATGAGCGGCAGTCACGGTGTCTATGATCTGAACAGGGTGAAATTAAAAAATTTTTTAGCCGCCCCCCTTGATGCCTCCCGTTACGACCCCATCTTGTAGTCAACCGAAGTGAGTGGATCTGAAAAAAACACTCAGGGGGCAGTTGAAAGCCATTCATTTGCCCTTATTACAGATCCACAACCACATGATGACGATTTTTTAGTGGAGACGTTTAGATGGGTAAAATTATTGGTATCGACCTGGGTACAACCAACTCTTGTGTAGCGATTATGGATGGCACGACTGCACGTGTGCTGGAGAACGCCGAGGGCGATCGCACCACGCCTTCTATCATTGCTTATACGCAGGACGGTGAAACTCTCGTTGGTCAGCCGGCTAAACGTCAGGCCGTGACAAACCCGCAAAATACCCTTTTTGCGATTAAGCGCCTGATCGGTCGCCGCTTCCAGGACGAAGAAGTTCAGCGTGACGTGTCAATCATGCCGTACAAAATCATTGCTGCTGATAACGGCGATGCATGGCTTGATGTGAAAGGCACCAAAACGGCACCGCCGCAGATCTCTGCTGAAGTGCTGAAAAAAATGAAGAAAACGGCGGAAGATTATCTGGGCGAACCAGTAACTGAAGCGGTTATCACCGTTCCGGCTTACTTTAACGATGCGCAGCGTCAGGCGACCAAAGACGCCGGCCGCATCGCGGGCCTGGAAGTCAAACGTATCATCAACGAACCGACCGCTGCGGCGCTGGCTTACGGCCTCGACAAAGAAGTGGGCAACCGTACTATCGCGGTTTATGACCTGGGCGGCGGTACTTTCGATATTTCTATTATCGAAATCGACGAAGTTGACGGCGAAAAAACCTTCGAAGTTCTGGCAACCAACGGTGATACCCACCTCGGTGGTGAAGACTTCGACAGCCGTATGATCAACTACCTCGTTGAAGAATTTAAGAAAGACCAGGGCATCGACCTGCGTAACGACCCGCTGGCAATGCAGCGTCTGAAAGAAGCGGCAGAAAAAGCGAAAATTGAGCTGTCTTCCGCACAGCAGACCGACGTGAACCTGCCGTACATCACCGCAGACGCGACCGGTCCGAAACACATGAACATCAAAGTGACTCGCGCGAAACTGGAAAGCCTGGTCGAAGACCTGGTGAACCGTTCCATCGAGCCGCTGAAAGTGGCACTGCAGGACGCTGGCCTGTCTGTTTCTGACGTTCAGGACGTGATCCTGGTCGGCGGTCAGACCCGTATGCCAATGGTTCAGAAGAAAGTGGCTGAGTTCTTCGGCAAAGAGCCGCGTAAAGACGTTAACCCGGACGAAGCTGTGGCCATCGGTGCTGCGGTTCAGGGCGGCGTGCTGACCGGTGAAGTGAAAGACGTTCTGCTGCTGGACGTTACTCCGCTGTCGCTGGGTATCGAAACCATGGGCGGCGTGATGACTCCGCTGATCAACAAGAACACCACTATCCCGACCAAGCACAGCCAGGTGTTCTCAACGGCGGAAGATAACCAGTCTGCGGTAACTATCCACGTGATTCAGGGTGAGCGTAAACGCGCCGCTGATAACAAATCACTGGGTCAGTTCAACCTCGATGGTATCAACCCGGCTCCGCGCGGTATGCCGCAGATCGAAGTCACCTTCGACATCGATGCCGACGGTATCCTGCACGTGTCCGCGAAAGACAAAAACAGCGGCAAAGAGCAGAAAATCACCATCAAGGCGTCTTCTGGTCTGAACGAAGAAGAAATCCAGAAAATGGTACGCGATGCTGAAGCGAACGCTGAATCTGACCGTAAGTTTGAAGAGCTGGTACAGACCCGCAACCAGGGTGACCATCTGCTGCACAGCACCCGTAAGCAGGTTGAAGAAGCAGGCGATCAGCTGCCGGCCGACGACAAAACCGCTATCGAGTCTGCCCTGAGCGCGCTGGAAACCTCTCTGCGCGGCGAAGATAAAGCCGACATCGAAGCGAAAATGCAGGCGCTGGCCCAGGCTTCTCAGAAGCTGATGGAAATCGCTCAGCAGCAGCACGCACAGCAGCAGGCTGGCGGTACTGATGCTTCTGCGAACCAGTCTAAAGATGACGACGTTGTCGACGCTGAGTTCGAAGAAGTTAAAGACAAAAAATAATCGCCCTTTGAACGGGTAAATACTGGCACGGGCGAAGAGGTTTCCTCTCCGCCCGTGCACGCATGTGAGGGGCAGAAAAAAAAGATGGCAAAGCAAGATTATTACGAGATTTTAGGCGTTTCCAAATCAGCGGAAGAGCGTGAAATCAAGAAGGCGTACAAACGCCTGGCCATGAAATTTCACCCGGACCGTAACCAGGGCGATAAAGAGGCCGAAGCCAAATTCAAAGAGATCAAAGAAGCCTACGAAGTCCTCACTGATGCCCAGAAACGTGCCGCTTACGACCAGTACGGCCATGCCGCGTTTGAACAAGGTGGCATGGGTGGCGGTGGCGGTTTTGGCGGCGGCGGAGCCGACTTCAGCGACATTTTTGGCGATGTGTTTGGCGATATTTTCGGCGGTGGCCGCGGGCGTCAACGTGCGTCGCGGGGTGCTGATTTACGTTACAACATGGAGCTGACGCTCGAAGAAGCGGTTCGTGGCGTGACCAAAGAGATCCGCATTCCGACGCTGGAAGAGTGTGATGTCTGCCACGGCAGCGGCGCGAAAGCAGGTACGCAACCGCAGACCTGTCCAACCTGTCACGGTGCTGGTCAGGTACAGATGCGCCAGGGCTTCTTTGCCGTACAGCAGGCGTGTCCGCACTGTCAGGGTCGCGGCTCGATCATTAAAGATCCGTGCAACAAATGTCACGGTCATGGTCGCGTCGAGAAGAGCAAAACCCTGTCGGTTAAAATCCCGGCGGGCGTCGATACCGGCGATCGTATTCGTCTGTCCGGCGAAGGTGAAGCCGGTGAGCACGGCGCACCGGCAGGCGATCTGTACGTTCAGGTGCAGGTGAAACAGCACCCGATCTTCGAACGTGAAGGCAATAACCTGTACTGCGAAGTGCCGATCAACTTTGCGATGGCAGCCCTCGGCGGCGAAATCGAAGTGCCGACGCTGGATGGCCGCGTGAAGTTGAAAGTGCCGCATGAAACGCAGACCGGCAAACTGTTCCGTATGCGTGGTAAAGGTGTGAAATCCGTCCGTGGCGGCGCGCAGGGTGACCTGTTATGCCGCGTAGTGGTGGAAACTCCGGTTGGCCTGAACGAGAAGCAGAAACAGCTGCTGAAAGATCTGCAGGACAGCTTCGGCGGGCCGACGGGCGAACATAACAGCCCGCGCTCAAAAAGCTTTTTCGACGGTGTGAAAAAGTTCTTTGACGATCTGACGCGCTAAGCGAAGCGATAACACATCAAAATCAGATCATGATTTAATTGTAAAAGCCGATACGCAAAACGTATCGGCTTTTTTATATCTAATAAAATCATATCAATAGCAATAGTTAAAAGCTTTAATTATCAATACTTTAATAATTTAATTAATCACTTTTTATATGCAAAATATGGAATGAGATAATTCTTAATTAATATTGCGCAAATAAAAAAATGATATTTATAGGTATTTGAGAGAAATCAATTGCTTTTTATTTTAACTTTCTTTATGAAATATCATTTCAGGTTGTAATGTGTCCCGAACAAAATGGTGAGAATCATGAAGAGAGGAACTTTTGAAAAATGCCGACTAAATGCGCGATTAACCAGTTCGATTATAATTTGATCAAAGTTTTCGACGCAACAATATCAACGGGTAACGCTACCCGTGCATCTCATCAATTATCAGTCACTCCGGCCGCGGTGAGTCTGGCATTACAACGTTTACAGGCTATCTATAAGGAAGAATTATTTACGTGATCGCGTAATGGACTGGTGCCAACGGCTAAGGCCAAGGAATTACATCGCTCTTTTGCTCAAGTGATTGAAATTATTCACTGTACGCTGGAACAGCAAACCAGTGGACATTCGCGTGAGATAAAAATATCCGGCAATGAAATGACAGAGGAGTTTTACGTTTCGCTGTTATATGAACTGCACCTCTTTGATGACCATGTGTTGAGCCATCATCAACGTAAAGCTTTGCTACCTGCTGAAAGCAAAAAATTGCTGACTGAGGGCAATACCGATCTCATTTTGGGTAATCAATTATTAAATGATGGCGATACAGAATCGGTGGTCATCGATCGTTTTAACCATTATGTGGTCGTTTGCAACAAAGAAAATCCACTGGCGTCACTAAAAAAACTGTCGCTCTATAATTTCTATTCTGCTGCCCATGCTTCATGTCAATCAGTGATGCCTGGTGGTCTATTAATTGAGGATAATGAGATATTCCCTTTTAGCTCCCCGCGCTGCGGTAATCGTAACATTGCTTATCGCTCCGATTCTTTAAACGGTATTGTCAACGTGGTAGAAAAAAGTGCGATGATTGCCATTATTCCTGAAAAGTTGGCACGCTTTTATATCGTGCATAAGAAACATAACCTTGCGATGCTCGCTTTGCCGGATGAGCTAACGTTAAAACCGCAATGTACCTATGCTTCCTGGCTACGAAAAAGTAAAAAGTATGACAGCCTAAAAGAATTGACAGGAATGTTACAGACCATATCAAGCTTCCGTAAATAATTAGCCAATTATTATTTTATTAAATAAAAATTGATATTTTTTATAAAAGCATCACTAAAAAAGAGGATGGTATTTTTATAGAGCCAATGATTAGCGTGCGTATCATTTTTTGGTTACTTTGTGTTCGTCGCACTCGGTGCTTGTTTTGAATACAGAGGTTTATATTATGAATGCAATCGCCCATATGGAATCGTCGAAGGTGATCTTACTGGAGCTGGAAGTTTTGGTGATGGTACTGGTCATTGGCGGGTGGGGTGGGTTCGTCAGCTATCTTATGAAGCGTAAGAATAATGACGTCCACCGCAATATCATGGAGTGTCTTACGCAAATCGTCATTTCGTGTTTTACCGGATTCATACTCAGCGCCATTGCCATTGATCGGCAAATGACGCTGAATATGACCATTATGGTGGCCGGTCTGGGAGGCGTTTTCGCCACGCCCATTCTGCGGATCCTCGGTGTGAAGGTGAAGAACTTCTTGTCGACTAACGCGAAACTGCCCTAACCAAAAGCCGGGATGTCCCGGCTTTGCTCATTTAATGATCACCCGCTCGCGCAGCCAGCCATAAACGAACGTTTCATTGAGTTTGCGGCCTTCAGTAATCTCAAGATAATACTGCCCCTGGCTGCAATTTAGCGCCGTTACTAAGATCCGTTCCCCCTCTTTACCACGCAGATCAAAGAAGCGTTGTAATGCCTGAAGCGTGTTATTGCCGATGACCCCATCAACATTCAGATCGGGATAGATTTTCTCGTTCTGATTAAACGCATTGAGCCAGCGCTGTAACCAGCGGGAAGGGTGGGCCGGACCGGTATTCACCCCGGCATCGCACAACTCAAAAGCCAGCGATAAAGACAGATGGGCGATCCTGTCATACCCCGGTTTTTTCCAGTAGTTCGTTTCGAGAATTTCATACGCCTCTGCGCGGGTCAAATCACGCATATCGCCTGTGTAGCCCCAGGCGCGGGCGGTTGCTTCGGTGATCCCCCAGTTCGTTGCGCCACCACGGTCAGCTGGATTATTTACATAACCGCCTTCAAGAGAAAGGATGCCGTCAATAACAGGATTGTTACCCATAGTCATGTACCTGAGTGTTAGTTAAAGAAATGTGCTATATCAAGCACGCTCACTACAGCGGAAATACAGATCAGCGCAACGGTAAAAGAGAGCCTTTTCCAGAACGGGCGACGAGTGACGGGTATATTCTCCTCAACGATAACGACCACCGGAATAGAATCATTCACTTTTATCCCCAGGCGTGGAATGGTAATAAAAAAATCATTAACGCCCATTGTTTTCAGATCGCGGCGAATCAGATACAAAATCTGCGTTAAATTAGCATCACTGACGTACTGCCCGCGTGAACCCCATAACGCGGAGGTGAGTTGTTGTTTTTCAATTACGCCACAGTGAGCGTTTTCGATAATGTAAGACAGGCAGCGAGCGCGCATAGAAGTCATTTTGATGGTAAAAGCATTTTGCGTGTTCTTTAATTCACTTTTTGCTTCGTTATATAAACAATTATTGTTGATGAGGTAATTTTTCATAAGATACCTATTTGTATATTATGGCTGGAAAATCTTGTTTGCTGTCCAGAATCTTATTGTTGTGAGTGCAGCAACTCCAGCTAATTAAGCCAGTGAAATAAAATGTATACACATAAAAGATATGTAGCTCACAAAAAGACAGGCTAATCAATTTTCAATTAATAGTGAGTTAAATAGCGCTTGAAATGGGTAGGGTGACAATAGCGATCATTAATTTATGATTGTCGATATTAAAATATCTTTTGCCAGAAATGATAAATGAAGATGTGTTGTTATTTGAAGGGGAGGGAGATTCTGAACATTCTTGTAGCACAGCAAATCGCTGTATTAACCAGTCAATGTAAGGATTATCTCTATGACAACCAGTAAATTAATCAAGGGCGACGAACTCACCGAAATCAGTAATGCCGCCGATG
Organism: Enterobacter sp. ENT03; assembly: GCF_019218745.1. Classification (GTDB taxonomy): domain Bacteria; phylum Pseudomonadota; class Gammaproteobacteria; order Enterobacterales; family Enterobacteriaceae; genus Enterobacter_D. Next base: position 138,073 of record NZ_JAHUXA010000008.1, on the reverse strand, counting down.
GTTTTAGCCCTGCTACAGAGGTAGAGAAGTACAGCTACACTTCTTCGCGGGTAACAAAGCCTGTTTACAATAAATATAAAGGCACCGATAAGCCTAAAGTATTCGGTTATTACACCGACTGGTCACAATATGATGGTCGCCTGTCAGGTCAAAATGAACCGGCTAATCGTGGCCGTGGTTACGATCTGGCAAATGTTTCGCCGACCGCGTATGACAAAATCATTCTCGGTTTTATCGGCATTGTGGGTGATAAAGGCGAAAAGCAGTACACCATTGAACAGGCTGCGTCGAACCTCAATAAATCAACCAACGAACCCACCTTCCTCGATCCATGGGGCGATTTCCAGTCTTCCACCAACTGTAATGTAGAAAGTGCCTGGGCTGAAATGGACTGGGCGACCGTGACGCAGCAAGAAGCGAAAGGCGTTGTCGGCGGTTTGCGCAACCTGCAAAAAGCAGCGAAAGCACAGGGACACAATCTGGTGCTGGCGATGAGTATCGGCGGCTGGACGATGAGTAACGGCTTCCATGAAATGGCGAAAAGCGAATCCTCGCGTAAAACCTTTGCCGCAGGCGTGGTGAAGCTGTTCAAACAGTTCCCGATGTTCAGCGAAGTGGATATTGACTGGGAATACCCGAACAATATTGGTAACAACAACCCGCATGGCCCGGAAGATGGCGCGAACTATGCGTTGTTGATCGCTGAACTGAAGAAGCAGCTCAATGCGGCAGGCCGCAGCGATGTGAAAATCTCTATCGCCAGCTCCGCTGTGGTCACGACCCTGGGTTATTCCAACGTGAAAGCGCTGCTGGATGCCGGTCTGTACGCGATCAACGTCATGACTTATGACTTCTTCGGTACACCATGGGCAGAAACCCTGACGCACCATACCAACCTCAGCCCGCTGACCGCGGGTGGCTGGAGTACGGAAGCGGTAGTGGATTATTTAATCGCAGAAGGCTTCCCGTCTGACCGCATCAACATTGGCTATGCCGCGTACACCCGTAACGCACGCAACGCCGAGATCGAAAGCTTCTCGCCGCTGAAAGGGACTTACAACGCAGGCACTGGCACTACCACCGGTACCTTTGAATCCGGTAGCACCGAATGGTATGACACCATTTATAACTACCTGGATCTGGAAAACCAGAAAGGGCGTAACGGCTTTAACGTCTATACCGATAAAGTGGCGAACGCGGATTACCTCTACAACCCGCAGAGCAAACTGTTCCTCTCCCTTGATACGCCACGCTCGGTAAAAGCCAAAGGCGAATACGCCGCGAAGCATAAACTGGGCGGCCTGTTTACCTGGACTATCGATCAGGACAACGGTGTGCTGGTGAATGCCGCGCGCGAAGGTCTGGGCTATACCCTCGAAACCAAAACGGTCGACATGAAGCCGTTCTATTTTGAAGGCATCAACATTACGGGCGGGGAAGAGAGCGAAGGCGAACAAGAGCAACCGTCTGTTAACCACGCACCGGAAGCCTTGATCACGCTTAACGTCGTCGGCGGTTCTGTGCTGCAACTTTCTGCGGAAGGTTCAAGCGATGAAGACAACGATAAGCTGAGCTACAGCTGGGGTATCCCGACGGGCATCACCGTGGCGGATAAAACCACCGCTGTGATCGAGTTTACCGTCCCGACCGTGAGCGCGAAAAAAGAGTTTGCTTTCACCCTCTTTGTTCGCGACAGCAAAAATGAACCCTCTTCGCAGCAACGCTTTGTGTTGTCGGTCGTGCCGGGTATCAGCGAGCAGGCACCGGTAGAGGAAGAAGAGGAAGAAGATAACACGCCAGCTCCGGTCACGCCGGAAGAGCCAGCGGCCGGTGGAACCCCGTATCCGCAGTGGAGCGCGACGGCTATCTACGGCGCGAACTGGGGCACCTTCGAAACCGTAAGCTGGAAAGGCCACAACTACCGTGTGAACTGGTACTCCACCGGTCAGGCACCGGATAAAAACAGTGGACCTTACGCCGTCTGGACCGATCTGGGCGCGTATTGATCTGATTTGAACCAGTTGCCCCGGGCTGAACCCGGGGCTTTTTTATCCTTTCTTCAGGCGCAGGAATTCCACTATGTCTGCTCAACTGACCATTAAAACCAACAAACTTGATAACCGCAGCTGGTATCAAAAAGTTATCGTGACCATCAGCAACAGCGGGCCGCAGCCGATCGATATTAATCATGCGACGCTGAGTTTTTCTGCCAGCGGCCATCCCGATCCGTGGGGCGTATTTGACGGTACGCTCACCGGCGATCTGCCGCTGACGCTCAATAACACCCCGCAGGGCGTCAATGAATATAATGAACTGGTGATCAACAACACCACGCCGCTGCTACTGCAACCCAATGCGTCCGGCACGCTAAGTTTCAGCCTTGCCGCCAGCAGTGTTCCGCTGCTGTTTGATCGTCCGTTATTAAGCCTGGCCGCGGGATCCACTGTCGAGCCGCAACAGCCACCGGCAGAAGAACCGCCGCCGTTTATCCCGGACGACAGTGAAGAGAAAGAAGAGCAAGAAGAGGAAGAAGAGGAAGAAGAGGGCGCTGAAGAAGAAAAAGAAGACGAAACCGTTCAGCCCCCACCCTCGCCAGCGGAGCCTGAAGCACCCGTCACCGGCAGCGGCATGACCATCAGTCATAGCGCGGTCAACAGCAATAGCTGGTACCAGCGTCTGACGTTCACCCTGACTAACGGCTATTCGCAGCCGGTGGACATTAACAAACTGACGATTAGCTTTACCGCCTCTGCGCACCCGGATAGCTATTCGCCCTTTTCCGGCAGCCTCGCCGGTAATCGTCCTCCAGCCATCACCAGTGACGGCGCCTGGCCGGTTGAGAAAAACAGTATCGTTATTAATCACAATAAAGAATTATGGCTGGCGGCGGGCGCGTCCGGCACGCTGGAATGCGCCTTAAGCGCCACGCAGACGCCGGTGCAGTTAAGCGATTTACACGCCACACTCGCCAACGATCCCGGCAGTCAGGGCAGGCTTGAGGTGATCTTCCCGCCGCTTACCGCCACCGCAGGGCTGGCCCCACGCTTTACGCTGACCCGTCCTGATGGCAGCCAGAAAAGTTATACCGGCGAATGGGGGGAAACGCTGATCCTGACGGGCCTTTCGCGCGGGGACTATCTGCTGGATGTCGATACCCTGGAAAATGCCACGCTCAATCTCACGCCGAAGTGGGAAAAAACGATCATCACGCTGCACACCAGCAACGCAAAACAGACCTGTGAAATCGACTATTTAGCGGCGATCTATTATGCCGATGTGGATCTGCAACTTGCTCCGTCTCCGGCGCTGGAAGGCGGCAGCATTGAGGTGGAATTATGGCTGCAGGGCACGTTTGTACGCCGCATCGCCTTAACGTTTGGCGCGACGGTCAACGTCAGCAAACTGGTGGCAGGGGAGCAATACGACCTCAACCTGATCCCCACCACCATTAATAATGTGCAGCTCGGATCGCCGGCTTTCGGCGACAGTTTTATTGTCGGGCAGCACCCGCGTGCGGTGCAGACCGTGCAGTATCAGGCGCAGGCCGTTAACACGACGAATTTCGTGACGGTACAGGCCACCGTGCTTGGTTTGCCTGCCGGGACGCCGGGTCAGCGCTACCAGTTCACCACGCTGAACGGCACGACGCAGTACACCGTGATGCTTGCCAGCGACGCGGGGCGACAGCCGCTGCCGATGAAGTTTGCCAGCGGTCAGTACCGCGTACAGGCGATCAAAGTAAGCCGTGACGGCGCGGTTTATCACAGCGTTTTTCCGGGCACGCTCACCCTCACGCAGACCAATAACATCATTACGTTACCCTTCGAGAAAGGCGTGAATTTACAGGTGCGCGGCTGGCCGGGCTATCTGGCGCACGGTGGCGTTACCGTGAATGCGCCATCAAGCGTGAGCAATTACGCCAGCGTTCCGGTTGATGCCCTGTTCAAATACGATGGTTTTGACGGCGGCGGTGATGCGATCCCGGCGGCGGAAGTGGATCAAAACGGCGACGGCTTTCTCGATCTCAAAGGGCTGCCGATCCACAAAACCGTGGACGTGGCGCGCAAAATTGAAAAAGAGTCCGGGCGGCCCGTCATGCCCGTCATGGTGGTGTATACCGCCAACGCCAGCGGCGGCAGTGCGCTGCCGGATTTGCAGGAGCCACAAAAGCTGCGCAACCATTTCGGCAACTTTATTACCCAGTGTGTTGCCGCGCAGTCTTATAAAGACGCGGATCACCCGGTGCCGGCCACCTTTGTGATGAACCCGGATTTCCTGGGCGCCATGCAACAGGAGCCTTACGGTTACACCGCCGTACGCGCCAAAAACAGTATGCAGGTGAACCAGCAACTGGCGGCGGCAGTGCATGCGCTGGCGGGGGCACTGCATTACAGCGTACCGGCGTTACCGCTGTTCAGCGACGATCTGTATGGCTATTTGCAGGCGGTAAACTTTGTGAAGCACCACTTTGCGCCGGACGTCCCGTTTGGCTGGCAAACCAACGTCTGGGCGACCGGCACCGCAGACTGGCTGCTACGCGATAACGCCGACCCTTCGGCTCAGGCGCAGCAGATCGTGGCGTTTATAGATGAACTTGGCGTTTATCACGGCGAGTACGCGCCGGACTTTATCGTCTTTGATAAGTTCGAGCGCGACTGTTTCAGCCCGGATGCGCTGGCGCACTATGGCTGGAACGCTACCTGCTGGTTTAACTACCTCAACATGGTGAAGGGCACGGCTTCCGGTCTGAATAAACCGGCGATGATCTGGCAAATTCCTGGCGGTCATATGCCTGTGCGCGACGAGGGCACCACGCTTATCGGCGCTGACCATTTTGCGTCTGGCGGGACGTTCCTGATGGGCGATGCGCGGATCGGCACGAATATCAGCACCATCACGCCGCAGCTGACCACGCTGGCGCTCAATCGCACGGTCTATGGTGCCGCGACGGTAGGGGAATTCCTGTTAAAAGATAATGGCTATGACTGGGGGCAGAGGCAGGCGAAAAACCTGCCGGACTACAATGTCTTTGCCGTACTGTGGGGCGGCGGCTCCACGGTCAGCATCACCACCATTTACTCTAACGGCGATGATGGCGGCTGGCTGGCGGATAAGATCCGCGACTATGCCGCTGCACCACGCTATTTTGCCTGAGGTGAAGATCGCCAACGCGCCTGCGGGCGCGTTTTATTTACCCTAATGCGGCCCGCGATGGCCATAATCTGCTTTTATCACGCTTTCATACTCTTTAAGATGGCTGAGGTACATTTTCTGCCTTCTGAGAGAGTAAAAATGACGTATTTACACCGGTTTATTAACAGCGACGCTTCCGGGGGCGTGACATTAATCATCGCTGCCGCTCTGGCTATGCTGCTGGCGAACCTGGGTGCGACCCAGGACATTTACCACAATTTCCTTAATACCCCGGTCGAACTGACTATCGGATCGCTGGAGATCCATAAAGATGTGTTGCTGTGGATCAACGACGCACTGATGGCGATCTTTTTCCTGGCAATTGGTATTGAGGTGAAAAGTGAACTGGTGCAAGGCTCGCTGGCGACACGTCAGCAGGCGGTATTCCCGGTGATTGCCGCGCTGGGCGGTATGGTTTTCCCGGCGCTGGTCTATTTACTGTTTAACTTTCACGATCCCATTGCCCGCCACGGCTGGGCCATTCCCACCGCCACGGACATTGCCTTTGCATTAGGCGTGCTGGCGCTGCTGGGAAGCCGTATTCCCGTTACGTTGAAGATATTTTTAATGGCGCTGGCGATCATTGATGACCTTGGGGCCATCGTGATCATTGCGCTGTTTTATACCAACGAACTTTCTATGCTCTCGCTGGGCGTTGCCGCAGCGGCTATCGCGGTGCTGGCGGTGATGAACGCGCTGAACGTGCGGCGTACCGGACTGTATATTCTTGTCGGGCTGGTGCTGTGGGCGGCGGTGCTGAAATCGGGCGTTCATGCCACCATTGCCGGGGTGGTGATCGGCTTCTTTATCCCTCTAAAAGAAAAAGACGGCGTTTCCCCGGCGAAAGATCTGGAGCATGTGCTGCGCCCGTGGGTGGGCTGGTTGATCCTGCCGCTGTTTGCCTTTGCCAATGCAGGCGTATCTTTACAGGGTGTCACCCTGTCCGGGTTAACCTCCACGCTGCCGCTGGGGATTATAGCGGGTTTGCTGATTGGTAAGCCGCTGGGCATCAGCGTGTTTACCTGGCTGGCGCTGCGCCTGAAAATGGCCAGGCTGCCCCAGGGCACCAGCTTTACGCACATTATGGCGGTTGGGGTGCTGTGCGGGATCGGTTTCACCATGTCGATCTTTATCACCACGCTGGCCTTTGCCGATCTGGAGCCAGAGCTGGTGGACTGGGCGAAACTGGGTATTTTAATTGGCTCGGTGCTGTCTGCTGTGGTCGGTTATCTGCTGCTGCGCCTGCGCTTCAAAGCCAGCTAACGCGTTTCCTGCGATAAAAAGTGCGCCCTGTTTACAGGGCGCACGTGCATCACCCGCGTAATAACGCGCTGTATTTACCCCCCTCGCGTATAAACACCGGCAGGCTGTCGAGCGGTGTGGCGCACCGCAAGGTCTGGCCGCCGGCATGACGTTCACCGGTGAACAGGTTTCTCCAGTTTTCGCCTTGCGGAAGCCAGACGTCGCGCTTGCGCATACCGTCATGCATCACCGGGGCGACGATCACATCCGGGCCGAAGCAATACTGATCGCTCACCTCCCAGCTTTGCGGCTGATCCGGGAAATCAAAAAACAGCGGTCGCATCACCGGTGTATTGCATTCATGCGCTTCCTGCATCAACGCTTTAATGTACGGCCTGAGCTGTTCACGCAGGGTTAAACATGAGGTCAGCACCTCGCACACTTCCTCGCCAAAACTCCAGACTTCATTGGCCGCCCCCGTGGGACACTGGGCAATACCGTCCCGGTAAGGCTGGTCGGGCAGGATCTGCGGATCGCGATTGCCATGCAGACGCATCACCGGGCTAAACACGCTCCACTGGAACCAGCGGATCAGCAGTTCATGAAAGCGTGGATCGTGAATATTGCCGCCGTGAAAACCACCGATGTCTGTCGTCCACCACGGGATGCCCGCCAGACCCATATTTAACCCGGCGGCGAACTGATTGCGCATGGAGCGGAACGAAGAATGAATATCCCCGGACCACACCAGCGCGCCATAGCGCTGACTCCCGGCCCAGGCACAGCGCAGCAGGTTGATCACCTGATCCTCGCCCGCCGCTTTCATGCCGTCGAAAAAAGTTTGCGCGTACAGGCGCGGATAAATATTGCCTACTTCCAGCACCGGTCCGGCGTGATAGCGGTAATTATCGTAGTCGTAAACGCTGTATTCCGGCTCGGCCTCATCCAGCCAGAACAGCTTCACGCCCTTGTCGTAGTAATTTTTCTTCGCTTTGCCCCACACGTACTGGCGCGCATCCGGATGGGTGGCGTCGAAATAGGTGGTATTGCCTAGGAAATCCATGTTGATGGGCAGCCCGCGCTCGGTCTGCACCAGCCAGCCGTTCTCCCGCATCTCCCGGTAGCTGTCGGTGCGGCACTCGACGGTAGGCCAGAACGATACCATCAGTTCGATGCCCAGTGATTTTAGTTCGGCGATCATGGCGTCCGGATCGGGCCAGTCGCGGCTGTCGAAGCACCAGTCACCCTGATTCGGCCAGTGGAAAAAATCGATGACAATCACGGAAATTGGCAGCGCGCGGCGTTTGTATTCGCGGGCGACCTCCAGCAACTCCTGCTGCGTGCGATAGCGCAACTTGCACTGCCAGAAGCCCATTGCGTAATCGGGCATCATTGGCGGTGTGCCAGTGACGCTGCCATAGGCACGGCTGATCTCTGCGGGGGTGTCGCCGGCGGTGATCCAGTAATCAATCTGCTCACTGACGGCGGCTTCCCACTCCGTCATATTTTGCGCGAAGGTCACGCGGCCCACGGCGGGATTGTTCCACAGAAAACCGTATCCGCGGCTGGAGAGCATAAAGGGAACCGACGCCTGGGAATTACGCTGCGCCAGCTCCAGCATACAGCCCTTCAGATCCAGATTAGGCTGCTGATACTGGCCCATGCCGTAGATTTTCTCATCGTCATTAGCCTCAAAGCGCACTTTCAGGCTGTATTTGCCGCCGGGGATCGGGCGGATTTCCCGGCCCTCCAGGTTAAGCGCGCTGACATACTGCCCGTGGGCGGATTCATCGTCGCCAATCTCGCCGCGCTGCCGCCAGAGCTCCTGAAGCAGGCATTTTTCATCGTCGCGCCAGAAGGCAATCTGCCCCTGTTTATTGACGACGGCGGTAATTTTCCCGTTGCGCAGCCGGGCCTGGGAGTCGTCTTCACGCCAGACCAGTTCAACCGCGTCGTTGGCCGGGCGAGCGACCAGCGCCCAGTCTTCATTGCGCATCACTGGCAGATGGCGTCCACTTCTGACGCGCAGGCTGTTCGCCCCCCAGGGCTCGATCCACAAATAGCGATCATTGTGCTGCCACACCAGGCGGTGGGCGTCTTGTTTCACAAACGGCATGATGTTCTCTCCATGATTTCATTAACGATGCGATGTTTGCAGGCTCTTCTGTATCTGAACTTCCATGGCTTCATATTTACGGAAAAACAGCAGCGGCAGGGCGGCCAGGGCGAACAGCAGAGCCGGAAGCCAGATAAATGCCCAGGCGATGCCATTGAGGCTTTCGGCGCTCTGTGTCTGATTGGGAAGATAGCCGAAGCTGTTCATCACCCATGCCGCAAAGGCCGTACCGATGCCGCTGCCCATCTTGATGCAGAAGGTACTGCCGAAGGCGATCAGGATCCCGGTGGCTTTGATGCCGGTTTTCCAGGCACCGTAATCCACGGCAAATCCCAGCATGGCGAAGGGCATCGAGCAGGCAATGCCGCTGCCGATGTTGCCGATCACCCAGGCGGCGATTAACAACGGAATGTTGTCCCCCGCCAGCCATAACAAGACGCCGCCAAGACTTGCGACGACCAGGCCGCCGATCCAGATGCCGGTTTTGCTCAGATAGCGGCTGAAAAAGGGGATAGCGATGATGAAAAAGATCTGGATGGTGGCGAGGCTGTTGATCAGCGGGACCAGATCTTTGCGGTCAAGGTTGTAGGTCAGATAGTAAACGATGGTCGTTGCCCGCTGCTGGAGAGCAATCCAGAAGATCAGATTGGCCATCACCATTAGCAGCCAGGGCCAGTTGCCTTTCATGGCGCTAAAGCTTTTCCTGACTGGTAACTTTTCTTCCTGCGAAATAGCATGACTTTGCCGCTCGCGAATATTTTTAAAAGCAAAAAGCGTCAGCCCACAGGAAATAATGGCGAAGACTGTCGCCGTTAATATAAAACCCCGTTTATCATCGCCCTGACCTAAAAAAGCGACTAATGGTAATGCGGTGGCATTCATTAGTAGTACGCCTATTTGCCCGCCGGTCATGCGATAAGAATTTAAAACCAGACGCTCTTTTGGCGATAATGTCATTAACGGTAAAATAGCGCTGAGTGGTGTATTGAGTCCGGTAAAAAGAATGCTGGCCAGCATGTACGATAGTGCTGCATATATGGCTTTTCCTGTCATGCTAATATCGGGCGACCAGAATGACAGCGCACCAAATATCGCAAACGGAAGCGGCAACCATAAAAACCATGGCCGACATTTGCCATAGCGGGAATGGGTTTTATCAATGATGATACCCCACACTGGCGCATCGATGCCGTCTACGATGCGCGCCAGCAGCAGGATGGTACCGGCAATCGCCAGACTGATACCCGCCACATCGGTGTAAAAATAAAGGATATAGGTTGAACCAAAACAATAAAGAAGATTACCTGCAACATCGAGCGAGCCATAACTTATTCGCTGGATCATGGGTAAGGTATCGGTATCATCGTGTCCGTGATTTTCAGTAGCAGAACGCATAATAACTCCTGTCATTAAACATTTTACCCAGAAATACCGCTTATATTTTCTAAGTTATAGAGAGGGGAATGTGTATCGCGACGTTAAGCTACGGCCAGGATGTGCGATGGACAATTATTATTTTTTGTTTTGCTTTTACGGGAATTTGTTTTTGGCGTTTTTTAATGGTTATGTGTTAACTGATTCACAGTTTACGGCAAGATGAAATATATTAATTTTCAGTGTGGAAGGTGCCGGCTTTTATATATTTAATTAACTTATGAGACAATAAAAAGAGGTAAATAACAGACGTAAAAAAACCCGCCTGAGCGGGTTTCTTCAACAAAGTACAACAAGCAGGCGATTAAGCCAGTTTGTTGATCTGCGCGGTCAGGTTAGCCTTATGACGCGCTGCTTTGTTTTTGTGGATCAGACCTTTAGCGGCCTGACGATCCACGATCGGTTGCATTTCGTTAAATGCTTTCTGCGCAGCTGCTTTGTCGCCAGCTTCAATCGCTGCGTATACTTTCTTAATGAAAGTACGCATCATAGAGCGACGGCTTGCGTTGTGCTTGCGTGCCTTTTCAGACTGAACGGCGCGCTTCTTAGCTGATTTGATATTAGCCAAGGTCCAACTCCCAAATATGATCTATGTGGACAATTCAAAGGCCGAGGAATATGCCCTCTTAGCCTTCTTTTGTCAATGGATTTGTGCAAATAAGCGCCGCCGCATAGCGACACTCGTTACGTGTGATGGCGCAGGATTCTACCAGCATGCCGTTCGCGAATACAGCTTTTCTGCCATAAAAATCACAGACACCCGCCAGTTTTTTCACAGGCCTTACATAAGCACAATGAAATCAACACAGCTTTCTGTTTACGAAGGCCAATCGCCGGTTAACGTTGAACGCTGTACAAGGTATACTCTGCCGATTTCCCCGTTTTTGAGCCAGACATGAAGCTGATACGCGGCATACATAATCTCAGCCAGGCCCCACACGGGTGTGTGCTGACTATTGGTAATTTCGACGGCGTGCATCGTGGTCATCAGGCCCTGATCGAGGGGCTGCGTGAAGAAGGCCGCGCACGTGGTTTACCGGTTGTGGTGATGATTTTTGAGCCGCAGCCGCTGGAGCTGTTCGCGGGCGATAAAGCGCCCGCCCGCCTGACACGCCTGCGTGACAAGCTGCGTTATCTGGCCGAATGCGGCGTGGATTACGTGCTGTGCGTGCGCTTCGACAGGCGCTTTGCTGCGCTGACGGCGCAAAACTTCGTCAGCGATTTGCTGGTCGATCGTCTCGGCGTGCAGTTCCTCGCTGTAGGGGATGATTTCCGCTATGGCGCTGGTCGTCAGGGCGATTTCTTGTTATTACAGAAGGCCGGGCTGGAGTATGGTTTTGACGTCACCAGCACGCAGACCTTCTGTCAGGGCGGCGTCCGCGTCAGCAGCACGGCGGTGCGCCAGGCGCTCGGCTGTGACGACCTCGCGCTGGCTGAAAGCCTGTTAGGGCATCCTTTTACGATCTCCGGCCGCGTGGTGCACGGCGATGCGCTGGGCCGCACCATTGGCTTCCCGACGGCGAATATCCCGCTGCGTCGCCAGGTTTCGCCGGTAAAGGGAGTCTATGCTGTTGAAGTGACAGGGCTGGGCGATAAACCCCTGCCGGGCGTGGCCAATATCGGTACACGTCCCACGGTGGCGGGTGTACGCCAGCAGCTGGAAGTCCACCTGTTAGACGTTGTAATGGACCTCTACGGACGCCATATAGATGTCATACTGCGGAAAAAAATTCGCAGTGAGCAGCGATTTGCCTCGCTGGATGAGCTCAAAGCGCAAATTGCGAAAGATGAATTAGCAGCCCGCGAATTTTTAGGGCTACAAAACCCGGCGTAACGCCAACATACGTTTTAAATACGGAACCGAGAATCTGATGAGTGACTATAAATCTACCCTGAATTTGCCGGAAACAGGGTTCCCGATGCGTGGCGATCTCGCCAAACGCGAGCCGGGAATGCTGGCGCGCTGGACCGATGATGATCTGTACGGCATCATCCGTGCGGCGAAAAAAGGCAAAAAAACCTTCATTCTGCATGATGGCCCTCCCTATGCGAATGGCAGCATTCATATTGGTCACTCGGTTAATAAGATTCTGAAAGACATTATCGTGAAGTCCAAAGGACTCACGGGCTTTGACTCGCCGTACGTGCCGGGCTGGGACTGCCACGGTCTGCCGATCGAGCTAAAAGTCGAGCAGGAATTCGGTAAGCCGGGCGAGAAGTTCACCGCCGCAGAATTCCGCGCCAAATGCCGCGAGTACGCTGCAAGTCAAGTGAATGGTCAGCGCGAAGACTTTATCCGTCTGGGCGTGCTGGGCGACTGGTCGCATCCGTACCTGACCATGGACTTCAAAACCGAAGCCAACATCATCCGTGCGCTGGGTAAAATCATCGGCAACGGTCACCTGCTGAAAGGCGCGAAGCCGGTACACTGGTGCGTTGACTGCCGCTCTGCGCTGGCTGAAGCGGAAGTGGAGTATTACGACAAAACCTCTCCGTCTATTGACGTAGCCTTCCAGGCTGTCGATCAGGACGTGGTAAAGGCTAAATTTGGCCTGCCGGGCGTCACTGGCCCGATCTCGCTGGTCATCTGGACCACCACGCCGTGGACGCTGCCTGCTAACCGTGCCATCTCCCTGTCGCCGGAATTCGATTATGCGCTGGTGCAGATTGACGGCCAGGCGCTGATCCTCGCCAAAGATCTGGTCGACAGCGTAATGAAACGCATCGGCGTCACCGACTACAGCGTACTGGGCACCGTTAACGGTGCAGAGCTGGAACTGATGCGTTTTGCGCATCCGTTTATGGGCTTTGACGTGCCGGCCATTCTTGGCGATCACGTTACCCTCGACGCGGGTACCGGTGCAGTACATACCGCCGGTGGTCACGGTCCTGACGACTACACCATCAGCCAGAAATACGGTCTGGAAATCGCTAACCCGGTTGGCCCGGACGGCACCTATCTGGCGGGCACCTTCCCGACGCTGGACGGCCTGAACGTTTTCAAAGCCAACGACACCATCGTTGAGCTGCTGCGTGAAAAAGGCGCGCTGCTGCACGTCGAAAAAATGCAGCACAGCTATCCGTGCTGCTGGCGTCACAAAACGCCGATCATCTTCCGTGCCACCCCGCAGTGGTTCATCAGCATGGATCAAAAAGGTCTGCGCACGCAGTCGCTGTCTGAGATCAAAGGCGTGCAGTGGATCCCGGACTGGGGCCAGGCGCGTATCGAATCCATGGTCGCAAACCGTCCTGACTGGTGTATCTCCCGCCAGCGTACCTGGGGCGTGCCGATGTCGCTGTTCGTGCATAAAGACACCGAAGAGTTGCACCCGCGCACCCTCGAACTGATGGAAGAAGTAGCGAAACGCGTGGAAGTTGACGGTATTCAGGCCTGGTGGGATCTCGATGCGAAAGAGATCATGGGCGATGACGCTGACAATTACGTAAAAGTGCCGGATACGCTGGACGTGTGGTTCGATTCCGGCTCCACCCATTCCTCCGTGGTGGATGTGCGTCCGGAGTTCGCCGGTCATGCGGCGGATATGTATCTGGAAGGTTCTGACCAGCATCGCGGCTGGTTCATGTCCTCCCTGATGATCTCCACCGCCATGAAAGGCAAAGCGCCGTATCGCCAGGTGCTGACCCACGGTTTCACCGTCGATGGTCAGGGCCGTAAGATGTCGAAATCTATCGGCAACACGGTTAGCCCGCAGGATGTGATGAACAAACTCGGCGCGGATATTCTGCGTCTGTGGGTGGCATCTACTGACTACACCGGCGAAATGGCGGTGTCTGATGAGATCCTCAAACGTGCTGCCGACAGCTATCGTCGTATTCGTAACACCGCGCGTTTCTTGCTGGCGAACCTGAACGGGTTTAATCCGGCAACCGACATGGTGAAACCGGAAGAGATGGTAGTGCTGGATCGCTGGGCGGTAGGTTGCGCTCAGGCGGCACAGGACGACATCCTGAAGGCCTATGAGTCATACGACTTCCACGAAGTGGTACAGCGCCTGATGCGCTTCTGCTCCGTCGAAATGGGCTCGTTCTACCTCGACATCATCAAAGATCGCCAGTACACCGCGAAAGCCGACAGCGTGGCCCGTCGCAGCTGCCAGACCGCGCTGTATCATATTGCCGAAGCGCTGGTGCGCTGGATGGCACCGATCATGTCCTTCACCGCCGATGAAATCTGGGGTTATCTGCCAGGCGATCGCGAGAAATACGTCTTTACCGGCGAATGGTATCAGGGCCTGTTTGGTCTGACAGAAACCGACGCCATGAACGACGCTTTCTGGAGCGATCTGCTGAAAGTGCGCGGCGAAGTGAACAAAGTGATCGAGCAGGCGCGTGCTGATAAGAAAGTGGGCGGTTCACTGGAAGCGGCAGTCACGCTGTACGCAGAACCTGAACTGGCGGCTAAACTGACGGCGCTGGGTGATGAATTGCGATTTGTCCTGTTGACCTCCGGGGCCGCGGTTGCCGATTATGCTACCGCGTCCGACGACGCCCAACAGAGCGAACTGCTCAAGGGACTGAAAGTGTCGCTCAGCAAAGCCGAAGGCGAAAAATGCCCGCGCTGCTGGCATTACACGACCGACGTCGGCAAGGTGGCGGAACACGCAGATATCTGCGGACGCTGTGTCAGCAACATCGCCGGTGACGGCGAAAAACGTAAGTTCGCCTGATGAGTAAACCGATCTTTTCAACAGGGCTGCGCTGGTTGTGGCTGGTAGTGGTCGTGCTGATTATCGATCTGGGCAGTAAATTCCTGATCCTCCAGAACTTTGCTCTGGGGGATACGGTATCGCTGTTCCCGTCGCTTAATCTGCATTATGCGCGTAACTATGGCGCGGCGTTCAGTTTCCTCGCCGACAGCGGCGGCTGGCAGCGTTGGTTCTTTGCCGGTATCGCCCTTGGCATTTGCGTGATCCTCATGGTCATGATGTATCGCGCAAAGGCGTCACAGAAGCTGAACAACATCGCCTATGCGCTGATCATTGGCGGCGCGCTGGGTAATCTGTTCGACCGTTTGTGGCACGGTTTTGTGGTCGACATGATCGATTTCTACGTCGGCAACTGGCATTTCGCGACCTTTAATCTGGCCGATACGGCCATTTGTATCGGCGCGGCCTTGATCGTGCTGGAAGGGTTTTTGCCTTCCCGCGAGAAAAAGCCTGCGTAACACATCGCCGGGTGGCGCTACACTTACCCGGCCTACGGTTTTGATTGTCTTTTGTAAGCCCGGTAAGCGAAGCGCCACCGGGCAACACAATAAAATAGAGCAACCCGCATGTCTGAATCGATACAGAGCAACAGCGCAGTACTGGTGCACTTCACCTTAAAGCTTGAAGATGGCTCCACTGCGGAATCCACCCGTAATAACGGCAAACCCGCGCTGTTTCGTCTGGGCGACGGGTCGCTCTCCGAAGGGCTGGAACAGCATCTGCTGGGGCTGAAAGCGGGCGATAAAAAAGCCTTCTCGCTGGAGCCGGATGCGGCTTTCGGCGTCGTCAGCCCGGATCTGATCCAGTATTTCTCCCGCCGTGAGTTTATGGACGCGGGCGAGCCGGAAATCGGCGCAATCATGTTATTTACCGCAATGGATGGCAGCGAAATGCCAGGCGTGATCCGTGAAATTAACGGCGATTCGATTACCGTGGATTTCAATCACCCGCTGGCGAACCAGACCGTCCATTTTGATATTGAAGTGCTGGAAGTCGATCCGGTACTGGAGGCATAACATGCAGATCCTGTTGGCTAACCCGCGCGGCTTCTGCGCTGGCGTAGACCGCGCTATCAGCATTGTTGAAAACGCGCTGGCGATTTACGGCGCGCCGATTTATGTGCGTCATGAAGTGGTGCACAACCGTTACGTGGTAGACAGCCTGCGTGAGCGCGGGGCGATTTTTATCGAGCAGATCAGCGAAGTGCCGGACGGCGCGATCCTGATTTTCTCCGCGCATGGCGTTTCGCAGGCCGTGCGCAACGAAGCGAAAAGCCGCGATTTAACCGTCTTCGATGCCACCTGTCCACTGGTCACCAAAGTGCATATGGAAGTGGCTCGCGCCAGCCGTCGCGGTGAAGAGTCCATTCTGATTGGCCATGCGGGTCACCCGGAAGTGGAAGGCACCATGGGGCAGTACAGCAACCCGAAAGGGGGCATGTACCTGGTGGAATCCCCTGATGACGTGTTCACGCTGAACGTTAAAGACGAAAGCAAACTGTCGTTTATGACCCAGACCACGCTCTCGGTGGACGATACCTCTGAAGTGATCGACGCCCTGCGCGTGCGCTTCCCGAAAATTGTCGGGCCGCGTAAAGACGACATTTGCTACGCCACCACCAACCGTCAGGAAGCCGTGCGTGCGCTGGCAGAGCAGGCGGATGTGGTGCTGGTGGTGGGGTCGAAAAACTCCTCCAACTCTAACCGTCTGGCGGAGCTGGCGCAGCGCATGGGTAAAGCGGCCTATCTGATTGACGATGCTGACGATATTCAGGAAGCCTGGGTCGCCAGTGCCGCCTGCGTGGGCGTCACCGCAGGCGCGTCCGCCCCGGATATTCTGGTGCAGAACGTCATCAAGCGTTTGCAGGCGCTGGGTGGCGGCGAAGCCATCCCGCTCGAAGGCCGCGAAGAGAATATCGTGTTCGAAGTACCGAAAGAGCTGCGTGTCGACGTGAAAGAAGTTCACTAACACAGACGTCATGCAGGATAAGCCAATGCCAGCCGGTGCAAACCCGCTGGCATTTTTGTGTCTGGTGCGCCGTTAAACGGGCAAGGATCAGGGTTGATGAACATAAAAAAAGGGTTGGCAGTCGTTCTGCTGCTGGTCATGGGCAAGGCCAGTGCGGCGGTGGAATTCCTGGTCTGGCAACGGCATTACAGCGGTACCGTCGCCGGTAAAACGGTGGAGGTCGATCTGCAAAACAGTAATGGCGATCTGCAGGGAAGTTATTGTTACGCCCCCTGCAATGCCAAAATAGCCAGACTGACGCTCGCCGGCCCGCTCCAGGCTGACCGCATCACGTTGCAGGAAAAAGCCGCGGATACCGTCACGGGCAACTGGGACGTAACCCAGGCGGAGGATACGTTAAAAGGGCAATGGTCTTCCCCGGATGGCAAGCGGCACTATCCCGTGCTGCTCACGAGGATTAAAGCCAAAAACGAACCCGACATCGATCTGGTGCTGGTGGCCGATGCGCTGCCGGAGAAGACCGGCGACTGCGGCGAACCGCCCACCGTCACCGGCATTAAGCTTTTTCAGCACGGAAAACTGCTCCAGCAGTTAACAACAGAATCGCACGGCACCTGTCAGATCTACCTACCGGAATGGCGGGATGTCAATTTCGATGGCAATGCCGATCTGATGATCGCGCAATATCTGCCGGCAGGCCCCAACATCCCCCAGCAGACCTGGCTGTATGATGCCGACAAAAAAATCTGGGTAGATGCGCCTGCCGCCTTTCAGGAGATCACCTCCCCCGAGATTGATACGCAGCATCAGCAGATCATCAGCTTCTGGCGCAGCAGTTGCTGTAGCCATGGCATTGATGTCTACCGCTGGCAGGGAAACGACGTGGTGCTGGTTGACCGCGCGGAGAGCTACCAGCAGCCCGTGCTGGATAAGAGCGCTTACCTGGCCTGCTATGTGATACCGGATTATCAGGACGGGCGTATCGTCTATCCCGTCACGCGGAAAAACGGGCAACTGAGCCGCTTTGCCGTGGATAAAGAGGTATGCGAAACGCTCGCCACTACCGAACGATTACAGACGGTGATCCAGACTGGCAATAACGCAGAGGTGCTGCCGATCGCGTGGGTAAAACAAGCCGATCGTTACTGCCCGCAAGTGCCTTTCCTGGACGGCAATAAAATCACTAACCTCGTGGTAAATGATGAGAAAGCCGAAAATATCTGCCTCAGCGAAGAGGTGCACCGGGCGATGAACGCCCCCGCGCAACCCTGAGCGTGCCGCAGATGTGATTTTACCGACATAAGTTAATCGATTAACCTGCTAAGGTTACTGGGTTGTTCTCCTCGGGCCGGAGATAACCATGAAACCTTCTTTACCTTTGCCACCCCAGGTGGCATGGGCTACTGGCGCACTAGCCAATGGCCCACGCACGCGTAAAACTACCTGTCTTCACCAACTGGCGGGCGTATTCGCCGATACGCTCGCTTTTCGTCAGTGCGATCCTGAGCTGTGCGTGTATGACGTGGAGATGTTTGATTCTCCCGCCGCCGACGGCGCGCTGTTCGTCGGCGTCACGCATCTCTACCCCGGCAAGGTGGGCAATGAATACTTTATGACGCGCGGGCATTTTCACCAGCGCCGCGAGCAGGGCGAAGTCTATTTTGGGCTGCGCGGCAGCGGCGTGCTGTTGCTGCAAAATGAACAGGGCGAAGCGCGACTGGAGCCTGTTACACCCGGTTCGGTGCACATCATTCCCGGCTTCACCGCACATCGACTGATCAACACCGGCCCGGAAACCCTCTCGGCGCTGGCGGTATGGCCGAGCAGCGCCGGGCACGATTACGCCGCGCTCAGCAGCGGTTTTGCACTGCGCATCACCGATGAAAACGAGGTGCCTCATGGCTGAACCGCGTTTTGATTTTGGGCTGGATATGACGATCCATCGCCAGCCGCTGGGCTTCAGCTATGGTGAGGACGTGATTGGCCCGCTGGCGGAGATCCGCACGCTGGATCAGATCCGTGCATCACTGCGCGATCCGCACTGTAGCGGCCCAAACGAGGTCTACGCCATTGCGATGGATGTCGCACGCATCGAGGATCGTGACGAGCTGAAAAAACGCATGCTGCTGTTCGGTGTGGTGACTTACGCCGCCGGGCAACTGGGTGACGAGCCGGTGCGCAGCCAGGGGCACGTACACCGTATCAGCCAGCACAGCGGCTGGTCGCCGCCGGAGCTGTATGAAATCTGGCAGGGCAGGGCGATTATCTATATGCAGGAATATGTGGCAGACGATCCGGGACGCTGCTTTGCGGTGATCGCCGGTGCTGGCGAGAAAGTGCTGGTGCCGCCAGGCTGGGGACATGCCACCATTTCTGCCAGCCCGGATGAGCCTTTAACCTTCGCCGCGTGGTGCGATCGGGAATACGGTTTCGAGTACGACGCGGTGCGGGCGCACAAGGGACTGGCATGGTATCCGCTGATACAGGAAAAACAGATCGTCTGGCAGCATAACCCGCACTACGCGCCGGGGCGCTTACAGGCGATCACCCCCCGGCGCTACAGCGAATTCGGCATTACCTGTGCGCCAATCTATCAGCAGTTTATTGACGATCCGGCGCGCTTCCAGTTTATCTCCCGCCCGGATAAAGCCGCAGATCGGTGGCGGGATTTCCATCCGTGATAACATCCCCGGCCGGGTGACCGCAGCGCCACCCGGCACACGTTATCCCGCAAATACCCCGCTCACGACACCGGCTGCCGCCAGCGCCAGCAACAGCAGCATCGCTTTGACCGGCGACACGCCGCGTTTCGCCATCAGATACCAGGTACCGAGTACCACGACCAGCGGCAACAGTTGCGGGAATATGCCGTCCAGCATCTGCTGCACGTGAATATTCACCCCGTCCTGGGTGATGAACGCAAGCCCGGTGCCGAGCTTAACGTAGCTCGCCGCCACGCCGCCCATCACGAATACTCCCAGCAGCGACAGCGCTTCCCGCAGGCGGGTAGATTTACTGCTCACCAGCATCTCCACCGAGCCGGAACCCATTTTGTAGCCTTTTAAAAACAGGAACCACGAGCCGGGAATGATGATCGCAAGCCACGCCACGGCATAAAACAGCGGCCCAAGAGCGCTGCCGCCCGCCGCCAGCGCCATACCGATACTCAACAGTATCGGGATCAACATGCCGGGGATCATCGAATCGCCGATGCCCGCCACCGGCCCCATCAGGCCGACTTTCAGCGTGTTGATCATGTCGCCGTCAATGGGTTCGCCGTTGGCTTTTTTCTCCTCCAGCCCCAGCACCATACCGTTGACGATGGCCCCTAACTGCGGCTCGGTATTATAAAACGACGTGTGGCGGCGCAGCATTTCCTGGCGCTCGGCGGCATCCGGGTAGAGCTTTTTCGCCACCGGTAACAGACTCAGGCAGAAGCCGAAGGACTCCAGGCGCTCAAAGCTCATCGACGACAGATTGTGCATCATCCACGCTCGCCAGCAGCGGCGCAGATCGGATCGGGTAAGGGTGCGGTTTTCCATCAGAATTCATCCTCATCATCAACCGGCGCTACGGCTACGGGCTGCGCGGGTTCCGGTTTGTAGTTGTAGTGGATCAGCGCCAGCAGCGCACCGACGATCACCAGCGCGACCATATTGAGTTTTAAAAAGACGATGCAGACGAAACCGACCAGAAAGTAGATCAACATGCTGTAGTTTTTGATGATCTGCTTAAGCAGAATGGCGATCCCCACCGCCGGCAGAATACCGCCCAGCACGTTCATGCTGGAAAGTACGACTTTCGGCAGGCTATCCATAAACTCGCTGATGTACTGCGCGCCAAAATAGACGGCAACAAAGGTTGGCACGAAGCGGAGAACAAAGTTTGTCGCCTGCGGCCAGAGGGCGCTGTTAAGCCACAGACCGCGCTCGTCACCGCGCTCCAGCGCCACATCCGCCCGGTGATTCCAGAAGGAGTTCAGCACCATCATGGCGTTAAACAAAATCGTCCCGGCGATGCCGATGGTCGCCGCCAGCGCCACCGCCACTTCCGGTCCCTGACCGGAAAGAATGCCCAGTGCAATTGCCGGAAAGGCCACAAAATTCAGATCGGCGGGCATCGAGCCGCCCGGCGTCACCATGGCGATATACACCGCCTGTACCGCCACGCCGATGATAATGCCGGTTTTCATATCGCCCAGGATCAGCCCCACCAGCATCCCGGACACCAGTGGACGGGTGATCAAATACCAGCCGCCGGTTAAGCCCAGCAACCACGGGCTGCTCAACGCCCCCAGGTAGCACAGCAGGCCGATCAATATCGCGTCGATAAACATACAGTCCCCCTATTTCAGTTTCTGGCGTGCGTCCTGCCAGCGATAGCTGTTGGCATCCGGCACCAGACGAAACTCAATCAGGTGCCCCTGCGCGGTCAGCCAGTCAAAAGCGGCGATCTCATCGGCGTTGACCGACTGATTCGGG
The DNA here is from genome assembly GCF_019218745.1 of Enterobacter sp. ENT03. Taxonomy (GTDB): domain Bacteria; phylum Pseudomonadota; class Gammaproteobacteria; order Enterobacterales; family Enterobacteriaceae; genus Enterobacter_D. The sequence continues at coordinate 116,912 of NZ_JAHUXA010000008.1, read as the reverse complement.
CCGATGGTGGTGGTATCCGCGCGGGCGCTCATCGGCCCGACGTTGATTTTGCCGTTGGCGTTTTGCAGGTTGATCCCGGCCAGCGCAAGGCGTTGCAGCGTGACCGGGGATTTACCGATCACGAAGTAACGTTTCTCGCTGGCGATGACCTTCGGCAGTTTTTCTATCGCCGTCGCGGTATCGAACAACCACACTTTGATGTCCTGAACTGCGCCTTTCATCACCGAGGAAAGCAGCGGATCGGCCGCGACGGCATCATCAATGGCGATAATGCCATCGCAGGGCAGCTCTTTGGCCCAGCGTGTGACGAGCTGCCCGTGAATGACGCGATCGTCAATACGCACAAAAGAAAGACTCATAGCAGGCTCCTTTAAAAATCATCGGATGGTTCATAAGTGACAGGGACGGCTTTGATAAGCGTCGGCAGCGTCAGTGCCAGCAGCCGATCCGCCGCGCGGTGAACATCGGTAAACTCACTTATCTCCTCGCTTTGCAGCAGCATGGGAAAATTCACCCCGGCCAGCACCGCCACCGGCGGCGTAGTCTGCGGGGAGAAGGCGTACTGGCAGGCCACGTTCCATGGCGTACCGCTTTGCAGATCGCACAGCACCAGCACGCCGTCGGCGTACTTCCCGGCGCGGGCCATCTCGTGTGCAAAATCATGCTTAAAACCCTCGATCCCCGCCTGCTCGCTGAGCGTGACGCAGTAAACCTGTGGCAGCTCGCCGTACACCATCCGGGCGCTCTCCAGAAAAGCACCCGCCAGCGGGCCATGCGTGGCAACTATTATCGTGATCATGTTTACCCCCTTACCCAGGCTTTGAGCGTGGCGAGCGGCTGCCCGTCGCTGTCGCCGACCGGCGAAATGCGGTACTCGCCGACGGCGGCGGGAATAATGAACGTTTCGGCGTAATGCACCACGAAAGGCGCAAAAGCGCCGCTTGGGCTGTCGACAACCGCTTGTGCGCCTTCCACCAGATTGAGAACGTTAACGCCGCCATCGGTGTGATGGAGGACCGGCGCGGTAAACCAGTGGCGGCGGGTTTCGATAAACTCCCGCTCATGCAGTCCGGTGCGCTCCTCGCGCCAGCCATCGCCTTCGGCAAGCGGTTCGATACGATTCACCAGATGGTCATGCACCCACGCGGTATCGCGCTGCCAGTCGATCACCTGCGCGCCATGATGCAGATGCACCGGGCGCGGCAGGCCGTCCATCCCCACACGATCCCAGTCCCACAGCTTGAAGGTGAAAATATAAGGCGTGGCGCTGACTTCCAGCACCATGGTTCCCGCGCCGGAGCAGTGCACCGTTCCGGCCGGGATCAGAAAGTGATCGTGCTTGCGTGCCGGGATCTGATTGATAAACCGGGCGTCGTCGAAGCGTTTCTCCCCCCGGCTGGCGGCGTGCAAATCGTCCAGCATCGCCTGCGGATCCGTGCCCGTTTTCGTGCCGAGATAGACCACCGCCTCCGGCGTGGCGTCCAGAATGTAGTAACTCTCGTCCTGGGTGTAATGCATGCCAAACTGCTGCTGGATGTATTCGGTCAGCGGATGCACCTGCAAACTCAGATGCTGACCGCCGATGGTGTCGAGAAAATCAAAGCGGATCGGGAACTCTGCGCCAAAGCGGGCGTGAACTTTCTCGCCAAGCAGCGCGCGGGGTTGCAGCAGCACCAGATCCTGAGCGGGGATCTCGATCCGCACATCGCCAAACCGTAGCAACAGGCTGTTTTCCTCGGGCACGCAGTCAAAACACCAGGCATAGTTTGGTTTTGTGGGATCGAGATCGAATTGCTGTTTCATCCACTGGCCGCCCCACACGCCAGGGTCAAAAAAGGGCATCACGCGAAACGGCTGCTGCGTGGTCTGCGTAAGCCCGGCACGCAACGCCTCGCCGCTGACCAGCGCCGGGGCATCGCCTGTGGTGGTGTCGAGCAGATAATCGGCGCGTTTGAGCAACGGCGTTTTGTGACGGTCGAACACCCGCCATTCAATAAAAAAGGCGCGTTTGTAGCGGCGCAGAATGTCCTCATCGTGATTATCCACGCCCCAGTTGCCCAGCTCACCGCTGCGCATGCGCTGCTGAATTTCCCAGCGCGGCAGATCGGCGTACACCAGCACATCGCCAGGGTGCACCAGCGCCGCGCCGGGGCCATAGATCACCGTCAGCCCGTCACGGGCTTCGCTCACCTGCTTGCGCAGCGCCTGGAGTTTTTCGCTATCAAAGAATTCCACCAGCTGGTGGCAGGAGAGCACGCCAAACACCCGGTCGTCCGTCAGATGGCGCGCCAGCAGATCGTGCAGGGCCTGCGCATCCCGGCGGGCGCTCTCCACGTTAATCACCCGCGTGGCGTTAAGCGCCGGCAGCAAGGTTTCTTCCAGCTCGCGCAGCCGCACGCCGGGATAACAGTCGATCACCAGCACGCCGTCTGTCGGGCAACTGGCATTCAACGCCTCCGCGATGCTCGCCCGGCCCGACCAAGCCTGATGGTCATAGCCGTGTACGCGCACTTCCGGGTACTTCTCATAGGTCGGGCCGGTCATTGTTGTTCTCCTGTGATAATCGCCAGCGTCAGGTAATCGCCGGGGGCGATTGCCACGTCATCCCGCCACGCCGTGCGCTGGGTTTCATTTAATGACAGCTGATAAATCCGGCTGCCCGGCGGAACAGTCAGTGAACCGCTTTCTGGCTGCGGCGTGGGGTTAAACAGCCGTAGCAGGGTTTCACCGGCGCGCGTGCCGGGGCGGCACATGCTGAGGAACAGCCGCGGGTTGTCGCAGGCGATGAGCTCTGCCTGCGGCGGCAGGCCGTGGGGCGCAATCGGCAGGGTGAAGCGTTCCAGGCGCTCCTCAAAGGTATTGAGTTTTTGCAGCTGATAGGTAAGGGAGTGCTCGCGGTAAGTTTTACAGGCACTGAAAATCGCCGCCGCATCCTGCGGCCCATCCAGCAGCAGCGCATAGTCGAACGCCATTTCCTGCAACATTTGCGCATCCGGCGTTTCAACGACTTTGTTGTTGATGCCGGACGCCCGGCCAGGCCGCCACAGGGTATCGTCTTTACCGAGCAGGCCGACGCTGCGAAACAGCGTCAGGGCCAGGGTATCGCTCTCCGGCAGCACTTCGTACTCTTTAATGCCTTTGGTCATCACGCCGAAAAAGTGCTGTTCATATTGCAAATAGACCACGTTTTCCAGCGTGTAGATCGGCATCGGTTTTTCCACAAAACCCTGCTCGCGCCAGTGTGCAACGTAAGGGTTCACTGTTTCGCGGCGCAGCACGCTGAACCCCTGATCGGCCCAGGAATATCTGGGTTGCTGCACCGGGGTTTTCAGATGCACCCGGAAACGGTGCTCGGTGGCGGCGTTGATCAGCTGATGATGCACGCGCACAAAACCTTCGCCGTCGCGCAGCTCCAGCGTGGTGGCAATGGCCATTTTTTGGCGGGCGATCCCCGCCTGGCGTTCCGCCATGTTCGCTGGCAAGAGCAGTGACGAACGCAACGTCAGGCGCGATAGTGGCGCGCTGGTTTCACAGGTGACAAAGAGGAATTCGCGACAGGTTAGCGGCTGCTCCTCTGCCAGCGGCGCGAAGTCGAATTCATCGCCGTCGTCGCCGCAATCGACAAAGGTTAAGAAATCTTCCACGCGCTGGCCGGTCTGTTTGTTCTCCAGCGTCAGCACGCCACCGGCAAGGCTGATGCGGTAACGGGCGTTCTCAATCACCGGTACCTCGCATCGCGACAGCCATGCGCAGGCCCGCTTTTCCTCCACCCGCAGGGTCTGATACCCCAGCCCCGGCAGCGACGGCGGGCGAAACAGGATCTCACTGCGGTAGTAGTCAGCCACCGGTTCAAGCTTTTCCCCTGCAGCAGTGACGATCACCACCTGGCCGCCGGACAGTTTTTCCTGTTGCAGCACGGTGGTTTCCACTGTCACGCCGTTATGCGTCAGGGTGAAGTCGGTTTTTTGCGTGAAGATCACCGCACGGATAAACGAGGGCAGCGGGCTAATGTCGCAGTTAAACACCACCAGCAGATGCGCATCCTCCAGCTGGCGGGCAATCTGCGTGCTGATCTTTTTCTTCAGCACGTTAAGCAGACTCAGCGCTGAGCGCTCGACGCTGATCAGCCGGTTTTTGATGTTCTGATTCACCGCATCGGCGTTGGTAGCCTCGATGCCGTTATGGGCGTGAGCGGCGAACAGCGTTTTCCACATGCTGTCGATAACCGGCTGCGGGTAGGTCACGCCGAGGTGCGAGGCGAGGGCCATCAGCGGCTCCAGCTGATCAATCAGCAGATGTTCCGTCTGCCAGGTCTGGCGTTTGATGTCGTAGCGCGTGGAGTGACAGGTGCGGTGAATGCGCGATTTCTGGCAGGCCACCAGCTCGCCGTCAATAACGTTGCTGAAGGGCGCGTCGGCCCAGGCGTCGCGCAGATAACTTTCGTAATCGGTCAGGCGGAAGTGATACGGCATATCCAGCGCATTCAGCGCTTTTACCGTCTGCGGGAACTGCGCGTTGACCAGCACCTGATCGCCCCCGGCAGGCAGCAGCAGTTTGTCAGTGCTGCGGTTGAGATCGGTTAAGCGCGCCAGGATCGGCAGCAGCCGCTGCTGAAGGTATTCCGGGTCGCTGGACAAGAATTTCCCCGGCCCGTAGCCGAAGTACAGGCAACAGGCAGGCAGCGTTTTTTGATTCGGCGCGCGCCACAGAAAATTCAGATCGCCGTTAAGCTGGTCGGTATACACGCCGCGCTGCAATACCGCGTAGTCGATCCCCAGATCGCCGAAAATCGCCGGTAAATAGGCATGTTGCCCGAAAATATCCGGCAGATAACCGATGTTCATGGAATGCCCGAAGCGCTGTGCCGTCGCCATGCCGTACTGCAAATTGCGGATCAGGGACTCGGTGCGGATCAGCAGGGAATCGCACTGCGTGTACCACGGACCAACAAACAGCCGCCGCTGGCTAATGAGCGCCTCCAGCCGCGGGGCGTTTTCCGGGCGCACCTGTAAATAGTCGTCCAGTACCACCGCCAGCCCGTCAAAGGTGAAGGAGGGGAATGTCGGATCGCGCTCCAGCAGGTCGATGAGATAATCCATATTCTCCACCAGCAGAATATGGGAGTCTTCGCAGGTGAAATACCATTCCGCATCCCAGTGGCAGTGCGCGACCACGTAAACGTCTTTTTTCATCGTTCTCTCTCTGCTATTCAATGTGCATTTTTCCGGCGCGGATCAGCGCATAGCGCACGAAGATGTTGGCGAAGGCGATAAATGCCACCCCCGCCACCATGCCGGACAGGTAGGCGGGCAGGTTCTGCACCAGCGGCCAGCCCCAGATGGCGGGCAGCGGATACCACTGCACCGATCCCAGGGTGATGGCGGTCAGCGCGCCGATCACCGCTCCCGTGATGTTGATAGAAATGGTGATCAGCGGGTTTTTCAGCATGAAGGGGATCGCCCCTTCGCCGATGGCGAGAAAACCGAGGATCAACGAGGTGGTGCCGGTGATGCGCTGGTTTTCATCGAACACGCGCTGACGGACGATAAGGCGGTCGAGCAGCGTTGCCAGCCCGATACCAATGGGCGGGATCACGATCCCCAGCACGCGGGCGGTCAGAGGAAAGATATGATCGGCAGCGAGGCCAATGGCGATCGCCCCGGCGGATTTATTGACCGGCCCGCCGAGATCAAAGGCGGTGAGGGAGGCGATGATCGCCGCCAGCATCAGCGTACTGCTGCTGCCGTGCGCCACGATCATCTGCTCATCCATCAGCGACAGGCTGAGGGTGGAGAGCAGGCGCAGATGCCCGGCGTCATCGCCGAATGGCACCGCCAGCAAAAAGATCAGCTCCACCTGATCTTCACCGTCCAGGGTGGGCCAGTCGCACACCGGCTGGGTCACGCGCGCCACCGCAAAGGCGGGGCGGGCAACCACGGCAGATTTACCGTGAGGAATGGCGACGCCCTGTTCAAAGCCGGTTTCCGACAGCTTTTCCCGCTGCCAGACCGCCTCCAGAAATGCCGCTTTGTCGCTGACGTTGCCTTCTTCATACAAACGCTGGCACAGCCGATCCAGAATGGTCGCCCGATCGCGCCATGGCTGATCCAGCAGGATCAAGCGCTCAGATGTGATACTGCGTAATGACATAACCCCTCCCCATCAATGACGTCCGTGCCTTGCTGCGCGGGTGATCGTTAATCAGGTTAATCGATTAACTTGAAAATTGAATGCTGGTTAACGCGATTAACCCGCCAGAATCGGCATTAATGCCGCAGTTACGGCCAGGAATGTGAGGGCTATCACCGGACGATAGCTTCTGCTAGGGTTATTCGATTAACCTTAAAATGATGAGGAACAGGCGATGGCGACGATCACGCTGGCGCAGGTGGCAAAGAACGCAGGGGTATCGACGGCGACGGTTTCCATGGTGCTGCGTAACCGGGGGCGTATTTCTCAGGCTACACGCGAACGGGTGCTAAAAGCGCTGGATGAGTCGGGCTACGTTTATAACCAGACGGCGGCCAACCTGCGCAACCGCCGCAGTAATCAGGTGGGGCTGCTGCTGCACGACATCACCAATCCGTTTTATGGCGAAATGACCGCCGGGTTGAGTCACGAAATGGAGCGCCACGATCTGCTGCTGTTTCTGGCCAACAGCGAGGAATCCGGCGAGCGGCAGCAAAAGTTTGTCGATTCCCTGATGCGCAATAACGCCTGCGGCATGGTGCTGTGCGCCGCGCGGGAAACGCCGACGTCATTCTATGACGCGCTTAAGCGTCGAAATATTCCGGCGATTATGGTGGTACGCCCGGCCAGCGATCCCGATTTTGATTATGTCGGCACCGATAATTTTCTCGGTACGCAAATGGCGACCCGCCACCTGCTCAGCCTCGGACACCGGCATATTGCCTTTATCGGCGGCAACGCCAGTTCCGGTACGCGGGCGCAGCGCATCGGCGGCTTTACCAGCACGCTGCTTGCGCAGGGCATCTCGCCGGAACCGGCCTGGCTTGTGACCTCGCAGGCCAGCCAGAGCGATGGCGCGCGCGTGGCGCAGGCGCTGCTGACACAGTACCCGCAGATCACCGCGGCGGTCTGTTATCAGGATATTGTGGCCCTCGGCGTGATGCAGGCGCTGCGAAAAATGGGCCGCGAAGTGGGGCGGGATTTTGCGCTGGTGGGCTTTGACGATATTACCGAAGCGGCGCTGGTGCAGCCGGCGCTGACGACGGTGTCGGTGGCCGCAAAAGAGATTGGTCGTAAAGCCGGGGAGCTGCTGTACAGCCGCATTCAGGGTAACGATGAGCCGCCGCAGCGCATTATTTTACCCCCGGCGCTGGTGGTCAGGGAGTCGTGCGGCTTTCGCTGATCATCATGCCTTTTACTGATATTTTCCGCCGTATATCATTAAATTCTAATATCGGCGTTTTTGGCTGGTCGCCCCGCCTGGGGCTGGTTAATCTGAAAACGATTTTTAAGCATTTCATTAACAAAAGAGTCCAACTATGCAAGAGGCAAACATCCGCGTAGCCATCGCGGGAGCCGGTGGTCGTATGGGTCGCCAGCTGATCCAGGCGGCACTGGCAATGGAAGGCGTCGCGCTCGGCGCGGCCCTTGAGCGCGACGGGTCGTCCCTGCTCGGCAGCGATGCGGGTGAACTGGCAGGCGCGGGCGCATCCGGCGTCACCGTGCAGTGCGATCTTGAAGCAGTGAAAGACGATTTTGACGTCTTTATCGATTTTACCCGCCCGGAAGGCACGCTGGCGCATCTGGCTTTCTGCCGCGAGCACGGCAAAGGCATGGTGATCGGCACCACCGGTTTTGACGACGCGGGCAAAGCAGCCATCAGCGAGGCCGCGCGGGACATCGGTATTGTTTTTGCGGCGAACTTCAGCGTCGGCGTTAACGTCATGCTTAAGCTGCTGGAGAAGGCCGCCAAAGTGATGGGTGATTACACCGACATCGAAATTATCGAAGCGCATCACCGCCATAAAGTGGATGCGCCATCAGGCACGGCGCTGGCGATGGGCGAAGCCATCGCTCAGGCGATGAATAAAGATCTGAAGGATTGCGCCGTGTACAGCCGGGAAGGGTATACCGGCGAACGTGTACCGGGCAGCATCGGTTTTGCCACCGTGCGCGCGGGCGATATTGTGGGTGAACACACCGCGATGTTTGCCGATATTGGCGAGCGCATTGAGATCACCCATAAAGCCTCCAGCCGGATGACCTTCGCCAATGGTGCGGTTCGCTCGGCGTTGTGGCTCAAAGATAAACGAAACGGGCTTTTTGATATGCGTGATGTGCTTGATCTTAACAGTTTGTAGCGTTTTTTACCTGTCGTGATGTGGTTGTGGTAATCATAATCACTTGATTACATGGGGCAATAATTTATTGCCCCTTTATTTTTGGCTTTCATAGTAAATTTTAACCAAACCGGTAAAAGTGACGGTTTTCCGCCGTTTATTTGTTTCAGTAATGTAAATTTTGACCATCTGGTCTGGTTTTGCAGAGTGCTCAGTAAAAATTCCCACTTATCCTGACGCGCAAGCGTTTTCCTGCCTGATATAGCTGATCTTTTTATTGCCTTGCGCCTTCCTGTGCCGCCAGTGGCGCAAAAACATAAATAAAAATGGCTAATCGGGTAGACTTTTATCTCACCAGTCTCTAGAATGCCGCCGTTTGCCGAAAATTCGCGGGTAAGCAAATTTGCATTGATTCATGCGCTCATTATGAATTAATATGCAAATAAAGTGAGTGAATATTCTCTGGAGGGTGTTTTGATTAAGTCAGCGCTATTGGTTCTGGAAGACGGAACCCAGTTTTACGGTCGGGCCATAGGGGCAACAGGTTCGGCAATTGGGGAAGTCGTTTTCAATACTTCAATGACCGGTTATCAAGAAATCCTCACTGATCCTTCCTACTCCCGCCAAATTGTTACTCTTACTTATCCTCATATCGGTAATGTCGGCACCAATGCTGCTGATGAAGAATCCTCTCAGGTTCATGCGCAAGGCCTCGTCATCCGTGACCTGCCGCTGATTGCCAGCAACTACCGTAATACTGAAGATCTCTCTTCTTACCTGAAACGCCATAACATCGTGGCGATTGCCGATATTGATACCCGCAAGCTGACACGTCTGCTGCGTGAGAAAGGGGCGCAAAACGGCTGCATCATCGCCGGTGATAACCTCGATGCTCAGCTTGCGCTGGAAAAAGCGAAAGCCTTCCCAGGGCTTAACGGGATGGATCTGGCAAAAGAAGTGACCACCCGCGAGCGCTATAGCTGGACGCAGGGGAGCTGGACGCTTGAAGGCGAACTGCCGGAAGCCACCGCCGAAAGCGAGCTGCCGTTCCACGTGGTGGCCTACGACTACGGCGCGAAGCGCAACATTTTGCGTATGCTGGTGGATCGCGGCTGCCGTCTGACGGTTGTTCCGGCACAAACTCCGGCGGATGAGGTGCTGAAAATGAACCCGGACGGCATTTTCCTCTCCAACGGTCCCGGCGACCCGGCACCGTGCGATTACGCCATCGAGGCGATTAAAACCTTCCTTGATACCGATATTCCGGTGTTCGGCATCTGCCTCGGCCATCAGCTGCTGGCGCTGGCCAGCGGTGCCAAAACCGTGAAGATGAAATTCGGTCACCACGGCGGCAACCACCCGGTGAAAGACGTTGAAAACAACGTGGTGATGATCACAGCCCAGAACCACGGTTTTGCGGTAGACGAGTCCACCATGCCGTCAACGCTGCGCGTGACGCACAAATCGCTGTTCGACGGCACGTTACAGGGCATCCATCGTACCGACAAACCGGCGTTCAGCTTCCAGGGACACCCGGAAGCCAGCCCCGGCCCGCACGATGCCGCCCCGCTGTTCGACCACTTTATTGAACTGATCAAGACTTACCGTTCTGTCGCCAAATAATCAGGAGCCATAAAAGCCATGCCAAAACGTACAGACATAAAAAGCATCCTGATCCTTGGCGCTGGCCCGATTGTTATCGGCCAGGCCTGTGAGTTCGACTATTCCGGTGCGCAGGCGTGTAAAGCGCTGCGCGAAGAGGGTTACCGCGTCATTCTGGTTAACTCCAACCCGGCGACCATCATGACCGACCCGGAAATGGCCGATGCCACCTATATCGAGCCGATCCACTGGGAAGTGGTACGCAAAATCATCGAAAAAGAGCGCCCGGACGCGGTGCTGCCGACCATGGGCGGCCAGACGGCGCTGAACTGCGCGCTGGAGCTGGAACGTCAGGGCGTGCTGGCAGAATTCGGCGTCACCATGATTGGCGCGACCGCAGATGCCATTGATAAAGCCGAAGATCGCCGCCGTTTCGACATCGCCATGAAGAAGATTGGCCTCGATACCGCGCGCTCCGGCATTGCGCACAATATGGAAGAAGCGCTGGCGGTGGCTGCTGACGTGGGTTATCCGTGCATTATCCGTCCGTCCTTTACCATGGGCGGCACCGGCGGCGGCATCGCGTATAACCGTGAAGAGTTTGAAGAAATCTGCGCCCGCGGCCTCGATCTTTCCCCGACCAAAGAGCTGCTGATCGATGAGTCGCTGATTGGCTGGAAAGAGTACGAGATGGAAGTGGTGCGCGATAAGAATGACAACTGCATTATCGTCTGCTCCATCGAAAACTTCGACGCCATGGGCATTCACACCGGCGACTCTATCACCGTTGCGCCGGCGCAGACGCTGACCGACAAAGAGTATCAAATCATGCGTAACGCCTCGATGGCGGTGCTGCGTGAAATCGGCGTGGAAACCGGTGGCTCTAACGTCCAGTTCTCAGTGAACCCGAAAAATGGTCGCCTGATCGTTATCGAAATGAACCCGCGCGTCTCCCGCTCTTCGGCGCTGGCCTCGAAAGCCACCGGCTTCCCGATTGCCAAAGTAGCGGCGAAACTGGCGGTAGGTTACACGCTGGACGAACTGATGAACGACATCACCGGTGGTCGTACTCCGGCGTCGTTCGAGCCGTCCATCGACTACGTGGTGACCAAGATCCCACGCTTTAACTTCGAAAAATTCGTCGGTGCCAACGACCGCCTGACCACGCAGATGAAATCGGTGGGTGAAGTGATGGCGATTGGCCGCACCCAGCAGGAGTCGCTGCAAAAAGCGCTGCGCGGTCTGGAAGTGGGCGCGACCGGCTTCGATCCGAAAGTAAGCCTCGACGATCCGGAAGCGCTGACCAAAATCCGCCGTGAACTGAAAGACGCCGGTGCCGAGCGTATCTGGTATATCGCCGACGCATTCCGTGCCGGGCTGTCCGTGGATGGCGTGTTCAACCTGACCAACATCGACCGCTGGTTCCTGGTACAGATTGAGGAGCTGGTGCGTCTGGAAGAGAAAGTCGCGGAAGTGGGTATTAACGGCCTCGACGCGGATTTCCTGCGCCAGCTTAAGCGTAAAGGCTTTGCCGATGCGCGTCTGGCGATGCTGGCGGGCGTGCGCGAATCCGAAGTGCGCAAACTGCGTGAGCAGTACAATCTGCACCCGGTGTATAAGCGCGTGGATACCTGCGCGGCGGAGTTCTCCACCGACACCGCTTACATGTACTCCACCTATGAAGAAGAGTGCGAATCGAACCCGAACCCGGATCGCGACAAAATCATGGTGCTGGGCGGCGGGCCGAACCGTATCGGTCAGGGCATTGAGTTTGACTACTGCTGCGTGCACGCCTCGCTGGCGCTGCGCGAAGACGGCTACGAAACCATCATGGTGAACTGTAACCCGGAAACCGTCTCCACTGATTACGACACCTCTGACCGTCTGTACTTCGAGCCGGTCACGCTGGAAGACGTGCTGGAAATCGTGCGTATCGAGAAGCCGAAAGGCGTGATCGTCCAGTACGGCGGCCAGACGCCGCTGAAACTGGCGCGTGCGCTTGAAGCCGCAGGCGTACCGGTTATCGGTACCAGCCCGGATGCCATCGACCGTGCGGAAGACCGCGAGCGTTTCCAGCAGGCGGTTGACCGTCTGAAGCTGAAACAACCGGCGAATGCTACCGTGACGGCCATCGAAATGGCGGTTGAGAAAGCGAAAGAGATTGGCTATCCGCTGGTGGTGCGCCCGTCTTACGTGCTCGGCGGCCGCGCCATGGAAATCGTCTACGACGAAGTGGATCTGCGTCGCTACTTTATGACCGCCGTCAGCGTCTCGAACGACGCGCCGGTGCTGCTGGATCGCTTCCTGGATGATGCGGTGGAAGTGGATGTCGATGCCATCTGCGACGGCGAAATGGTGCTGATTGGCGGCATTATGGAGCACATCGAACAGGCTGGCGTTCACTCCGGTGACTCCGCCTGCTCTCTGCCAGCCTACACGCTGAGCCAGGAAATTCAGGACGTGATGCGCCAGCAGGTGCAGAAGCTGGCCTTCGAACTGCAAGTGCGCGGTCTGATGAACGTGCAGTTTGCGGTGAAAGACAACGAAGTCTACCTGATTGAAGTGAACCCGCGTGCGGCGCGTACCGTGCCGTTCGTCTCCAAAGCCACCGGCGTGCCGCTGGCGAAAGTGGCGGCGCGCGTAATGGCAGGTAAATCGCTGGCCGAGCAGGGTGTGACCAAAGAAATCATCCCGCCGTACTACTCGGTGAAAGAAGTGGTGCTGCCGTTCAACAAGTTCCCCGGCGTTGACCCGCTGTTAGGGCCAGAAATGCGCTCTACCGGTGAAGTGATGGGCGTCGGCCGCACCTTTGCAGAAGCTTTCGCCAAAGCGCAACTGGGCAGCAACTCGACCATGAAGAAAACCGGTCGCGCCCTGCTCTCGGTGCGTGAAGGGGATAAAGAGCGCGTGGTGGATCTGGCGGCAAAACTGCTCAAGCAGGGCTTTGAGCTGGACGCCACCCACGGCACCGCGATTGTGCTCGGTGAAGCCGGTATCAACCCGCGTCTGGTGAACAAGGTGCATGAAGGCCGTCCGCACATTCAGGATCGCATCAAGAATGGCGAGTACACCTACATCATCAACACCACCGCAGGCCGCCAGGCGATTGAAGATTCCAAACTCATTCGCCGCAGCGCGCTGCAATACAAAGTGCATTACGACACCACGCTGAACGGCGGCTTCGCCACCGCGATGGCGCTGAATGCCGATGCCACCGAGAAAGTGATTTCGGTGCAGGAAATGCACGCGCAGATCGGGAAGTAATTGTCACCCTGCCACCCGGTAAACGTGCGTTGCCGGGTGGCGCTTCGCTTATATCGCCCTCATGCTTTGCCCGCCACTATTTTGTATCCCATTCAGAGTGTTCTGTGTTTTCTCCCGCCCTTAGAGGTTTCAACTACAGTTAAAGCATCTGGAACGAAAATTCACTGAAAACGCGGGGAGAACACCATGCGACATAAACTTTTACTGGCTTCACTTTTTGCTGCGACTACCATGATGTCGGTTGCCGGTTGCTCATCTAACCAGGCGGTAAAAACCACCGACGGCAGCACCATCGTTACCGACGGTAAACCGGAAGTCGATAAAGACACCGGTATGGTTTCTTACAAAAACGCTGCAACGGGTCAGACAGAACAAATCAATCGTGACCAGTTGAAAGGCATGAGCGAACTGGATAACTGATCCATCCTGAGGTTACCAGAGCGCCCTGTTGCCGCAATGCAACGGGGCGTTGCTTTGTAAACGAATTGTAGGTTTTCGCTGTTAGCGCAACGATTAACTGTCTACACTCAGGGCTTAAAAGTCCCCTGCAGACAGGTTATCCATGATCCTCATTATTTATGCTCATCCCTATCCGCGGCATTCGCATGCGAACAAGCGGATGATCGAGCATGCCGCCACGCTCGATGGCGTCGAGATCCGCTCCTTATACGAACTTTACCCCGATTTTGATATTGACATCGCTGCTGAACAGGCTGCGGTGGAACGTGCCAATCTTATCGTCTGGCAGCATCCGATGCAGTGGTACGGCGTACCGCCGCTGTTAAAACTGTGGATGGACAAAGTGTTGTCTCACGGCTGGGCCTACGGTGAGGGCGGTCACGCGCTACACGGCAAACAGCTGCTTTGGGCAGTCACTACCGGCGGCGGTGAACATCACTTCGAACTGGGGGGGCATCCGGGGTTTGACGTGCTCTCGCAGCCGCTCCAGTCGACGGCGCTGTATTGCGGCCTGCAATGGCTGCCGCCTTTTGCCATGCACAATACCTTCGTTGAAGATGACGAAACCCTTCAGGCGCAGGCGCGCCACTACAAACAACGTCTGATGGACTGGCAGGAGACACATCATGGATAGTCATACGCTGATCCAGGCGCTGATCTATCTGGGATCCGCCGCGCTTATCGTGCCGGTCGCCGTGCGCCTCGGCCTCGGCTCGGTGCTCGGTTATCTCATCGCGGGTTGCATCATTGGCCCGTGGGGATTACGGCTGGTGACGGATGCGCAGTCGATTTTACATTTCGCGGAAATCGGCGTGGTGCTGATGCTGTTTGTCATCGGCCTTGAGCTGGATCCCCGCCGACTGTGGAAGCTGCGCGCCTCGGTATTTGGCGGCGGCGCACTGCAAATGCTCACCTGCGGGCTGCTGCTCGCTGGCTTTTGTATCGCGCTGGGCTTGCGCTGGCAGGTAGCGGTGCTGATCGGCCTGACGCTGGCGTTATCGTCCACCGCCATTGCCATGCAGGCGATGAACGAGCGTAACCTGATGGTTTCGCAGATGGGACGCAGCGCCTTTGCCGTGCTGCTGTTCCAGGACATCGCGGCCATCCCGCTGGTGGCGATGATCCCGCTGCTGGCGGTCAGCGGTGAAGCGACGACCGCCAGCGCCTTCATGCTTTCGGCGCTAAAAGTGGTCGGCGCGCTGGCCCTGGTGGTGCTGATTGGCCGCTATGTGGCGCGTCCGGCGCTGCGCTTTGTGGCACGATCCGGCCTGCGGGAAGTATTCAGCGCCGTGGCGCTGTTCCTGGTGTTTGGCTTCGGCCTGTTGCTGGAAGAAGCCGGATTGTCGATGGCGATGGGCGCGTTTTTGGCCGGGGTGTTGCTGGCCAGCTCCGAATATCGTCATGCGCTGGAGAGCGACATCGAACCTTTTAAAGGCTTGCTGCTGGGGCTGTTTTTCATTGGCGTCGGCATGTCCATCGATTTTGGGACGCTGGTCAGTCATCCGCTGCGTATCGCGGTGCTGCTGCTGGGCTTCCTGATGATCAAAACGCTGGTGCTGTGGTTGATCGCCCGCCCGCTTAACGTGCCAGGAAAACAGCGCCGCTGGTTCGCTGTGCTGCTGGGGCAGGGGAGTGAGTTTGCGTTTGTGATCTTCGGCGCGGCGCGGATGGCCAACGTGCTGGATCCGGAATGGGCGAAAGCGCTGACGCTGGCGGTGGCGCTGTCGATGGCCGCGACGCCGATCCTGCTGGTGCTGCTGACGCGGCTGGAAAGCGCGGCGGTCGGTCAGCCACGTGAGGCGGATGAAATTGATGAAGAACAGCCGCGGGTGATCATTGCCGGGTTTGGTCGTTTCGGGCAGATCGCCGGGCGTCTGTTGCTCTCCAGCGGCGTGAAAATGGTGGTACTGGATCACGATCCTGACCACATCGAAACGCTGCGTAAGTTTGGCATGAAGGTGTTTTACGGCGATGCCACGCGGGTGGATCTGCTGGAATCTGCCGGGGCGGCGAAAGCGGAAGTGTTTATCAACGCCATCGACGATCCAAAAACCAATCTGCAACTGACGGAGCTGGTGAAAGCGCATTTCCCGCACCTGACGATTATCGCCCGCGCCCGCGACGTCGATCACTACATTCGTCTGCGCCAGGCTGGTGTCGAAAGACCGGAGCGTGAAACCTTCGAAGGTGCGCTGAAACTGGGCCGTATGGCGCTGGAAGGATTAGGGCTGGGGCAGTATGAAGCGCGCGAGCGCGCCGATCTGTTCCGCCGCTATAATTCACAGATGGTGGAAGAGATGGCGGACGTCGACAATGACACCCAGTCGCGCGCGGCGGTGTATAAACGCACCAGTGCGATGCTGAGCGAGATCATCAGCGAAGATCGCGCGCACCTGTCGCTGATTCAGCGCCATGGCTGGCAGGGCACGGAAGAGGGAAAACATACCGGCGATCCGCGGGATGAACCGGCAGTGAAGCCATCAGCAGAATGAAAAATTTTATCATTCTTTACCCTGTCGCCAGTCGACGTGAGAATGCGCTTTACGTATAGTGGCGACAATTTTTTGCACCGGGATACATTCAATGATCAGTCTGATTGCGGCGTTAGCGGTAGATCGCGTTATCGGCATGGAAAACGCCATGCCGTGGAACTTGCCTGCCGATCTCGCCTGGTTTAAACGCAATACCTTAAATAAACCTGTGGTGATGGGCCGTCTGACCTGGGAGTCCATCGGACGCCCGCTGCCGGGACGTAAAAATATCGTCATCAGCAGCAATCCGGGGACTGACGATCGTGTGCAGTGGGTGTCGTCTGTGGATGAGGCGATTGCCGCCTGCGGCGACGCGGAAGAGATTATGGTGATCGGCGGCGGTCGGGTTTACGAGCAGTTTCTGCCGAAAGCTCAGCGTCTGTATCTGACCCATATTGATGCAGAAGTGGAAGGGGATACGCATTTCCCGGACTACGAGCCGGACGACTGGGAATCCGTTTTCAGCGAGTTTCACGACGCCGACGCGCAGAATTCCCACAGCTACTGTTTTGAGATTTTAGACCGCCGGTAAAACCACTCTCACTCTGACCCTCTCCGTTGGGAGAGGGCAGGGTTGAGCGGGGTCAGAACGACGCCGCTTCGTTCTCGCCCAAATCCAGCTGGCGATTCGACGGCTGTGCGAAATATGTTTTATCTTCCCAGCGCAGACAGGTCAGTACCCCGCCCCAGCAGCAGCCCGTATCCAGCGCATAAACGCCTTCCGGCGCGCCTTTTCCTTCCAGCGATGCCCAGTGACCAAAGGCCACGCTGTACTCGTCCGTCACCGGGCCAGGAATGGCAAACCACGGCTTGAGCGGCGCAGGGGCGTTCTCCGGCACGTCTTTACAGTACATATCCAGCTGCCCGTTCGGGAAGCAGAAACGCATGCGGGTAAAAGCATTGCTGATGAAGCGTAAACGCGCCAGCCCCGCCAGCTCCGGCGTCCAGTTGTTCGGCATGTCGCCGTACATGGCATCGAGGAATAACGGGTAGGTGTCGCTGGCCAGCACGGATTCGACGTCTCTGGCACAGGCGATCGCCGTTTCCAGATCCCACTGTGGCGTAATGCCCGCGTGCGCCATCACCAGCTTTTTCTCTTCGTCCACCTGCAACAGCGGCTGACGACGCAGCCAGTTGATTAGCTCGTCGGCGTCCGGCGCTTCCAGCAGCGGGGTAATGCGATCTTTCGGCTTGTTACGACTGATGCCCGCATACACGCCCAGCAGATGCAGGTCGTGGTTGCCCAGCACCATGCGCACGCTGTCGCCGAGTGATTTCACAAAGCGCAGCACTTCCAGCGATGCCGGGCCGCGCGCCACCAGATCGCCCGTCAGCCACAGTGTGTCCGTCTGGGGAGAAAACTGTACCTGCTTTAATAATGCGATCAGTTCATCGTAGCAACCGTGAATGTCGCCAATAAGGTATGTAGACATGTGATTAATGAATCAGTGTTGGAACGGCGAGTCGGAAAACCGGGATGGCAATGCGGAAGGCATTCCCCTGAGCATCGATCATTTCATAATGACCCTGCATGGTGCCCAGCGGCGTTTCAAGCACCGCGCCGCTGGTGTACTGATAGTCGTCGCCGGCGTCGATATGCGGCTGTACGCCAACGATACCTTCGCCCTGGACTTCGGTTTCACGGCCATTGCCGTTGGTGATAAGCCAGTATCGCCCGAGCACTTGCACAGGCGTCCGCCCCAGATTTCGTATGGTTACGGTGTAAGCAAAGACATAACGTTCAAGCTCCGGTGCTGACTGAGACTCGATGTAAACGCTCTGTACCTGAACACATACGCGGGGCGAATTGATCATGACTTAACTCTCCTTCGGCGGCGCATTATCAATAAGGTAATTCGCCAGCTGGCAGTATTGCGCCACAGAGATGTTCTCTGCACGGGCGCCAGGGTCAATACCCAGTGAGGTGAGCACCTCTACGCTGAACAAATTACCGAGGCTGTTACGGATCGTTTTACGACGCTGGTTAAACGCTTCGGTCGTGATACGGCTCAGCACGCGAACCTCTTTTACCGGATAAGGCGGCGTGGTGTGCGGCACCAGTCTGACGACCGCAGAATCCACTTTCGGCGCTGGCGTAAAGGCGGTCGGCGGCACTTCAAGTACCGGGATCACCTGGCAATAGTACTGCGCCATCACGCTTAACCGACCATACGCTTTACTGTTTGGCCCTGCAACCAGGCGATTTACCACCTCTTTTTGCAGCATAAAATGCATATCGGCAATGGCACCAGTATAGCTAAACAGGTGGAACATCAACGGCGTGGAGATGTTATACGGCAGGTTACCAAAGACGCGCAAAGGCTGGCCGAGGGTCGTCGACAGCTCCGCGAAGTTCATCGTCATGGCATCTTGCTGATAAATCGTCAGTTTAGGCGCCAGGAACGGATGCGTTTGCAGACGGGCCGCCAGATCGCGATCCAGCTCGATCACGGTCATTTTATCCATGCGCTCGCCGACCGGTTCGGTCAGCGCGCCAAGGCCGGGGCCGATTTCGACCATTGCCTGACCGGGTTTGGGGTTGATCGCCGAAACGATACTGTCGATCACAAAGTGATCGTTGAGGAAGTTTTGCCCGAAGCGTTTGCGGGCAAGATGGCCCTGATGGACTCTCGTATTCATTGAGTATTAATAATCATTTTGATGGCGAGATTAAGCGCCGTAATAAAACTGCCGACCTCGGCTTTCCCCTGGCCTGCCAGTTCAAGGGCAGTACCGTGGTCAACCGAGGTGCGAATAAAGGGCAGGCCGAGCGTAATATTTACCCCGCGGCCAAAGCCCTGGTATTTTAGCACAGGCAGGCCCTGATCGTGGTACATCGCCAGCACCGCATCAGCGTGGTCGAGATATTTGGGCTGGAACAGCGTGTCGGCGGGTAATGGACCGCTGAGGTTCATCCCCTGCGCCCGCAGTTCCTCGAGGACCGGAATAATGGTGTCGATCTCTTCCGTGCCCATGTGACCGCCTTCCCCGGCGTGCGGGTTCAGGCCGCAGACCAGCACGTGTGGTTCACGGATGCCGAACTTCGTGCGCAGATCGTGGTGCAGAATGGTGATCACATCGCGCAGCAGCGACGGGGTGATCGCGTCTGCCACCGCTTTAATCGGCAGGTGCGTTGTTGCCAGCGCGACGCGTAATTCTTCCGTCGCCAGCATCATCACCACTTTGCTGGCCTGCGCGCGTTCTTCAAAGAACTCGGTGTGACCGGTAAAGGGCACGCCAGCGTCGTTGATGACGCCTTTGTGTACCGGCCCGGTCACCAGCGCGGCAAATTCGCCGTTCAGGCAGCCGTCGCAGGCTCGTGCAAGGGTTTCCACCACATAGGCACCGTTCGCCACGGACAGTTGACCCGGTATGACGGGTTCACGCAGCGCCACAGGTAACAGCGTTATGGTACCGGCGCGTTGCGCCTGCGGGGGATTGTCGGGTTGCCAGGGGAGCAGAGAAAGCGACAGACCGAGCTGGGAGGCCCGGTCTGTGAGAAGTTCTGCGTCGGCGCAGACCACCAGTTCCATCGGCCAGTCGCGCTGGGCGAGCTGGACGACGAGGTCGGGGCCAATCCCGGCGGGTTCGCCGGGAGTGATAACGACACGCTGCACGTTCATTAGTTGCTCAGAATTTTCACGTAAGCGCTGGCGCGTTGTTCCTGCATCCAGGCTGCGCCTTCTTCTGACATTTTACGGTTCATCAGCATGCGGTACGCACGATCTTTCTGCGCCGCATCGGTTTTATCAACGTTGCGGGTATCCAGCAGTTCGATCAGATGCCAGCCGAATGAGGAGTGAACCGGTCCGCTGATCTGGCCTTTGTTAAGTTTCGTCAGCGCATCGCGGAACGCCGGATCGAAAATGTCCGGTGCAGCCCAGCCCAGATCGCCGCCCTGATTAGCGGAGCCTGGATCCTGAGAGAACTCTTTCGCTGCATTGGCAAAGGTGGTTTTGCCACTCTTAATGTCGGCGGCGATCTGTTCAATCTTCAGACGGGCCTGTTCGTCGGTCATGATCGGCGACGGCTTAAGCAGAATGTGACGCGCATGAACTTCGGTCACGGAAATGTTCTGGCTCTGACCACGCAGATCGTTCACTTTCAGGATATGGAAGCCCACACCGGAACGAATTGGACCGATAATGTCGCCTTTCTTCGCCGTGCTTAACGCCTGCGCAAAAATAGACGGCAGTTCCTGAATGCGGCCCCAGCCCATTTCGCCGCCTTTCAGCGCCTGCTGGTCGGCAGAATAGGTGATCGCCAGTTTACCGAAGTCATCACCGCCACGCGCTTGCTCAACAATAGAGCGCGCCTGGCTTTCCGCTTCGTTCACCTGATCGGCGGTCGGGTTTTCCGGCAGCGGGATCAGGATGTGGCTCAGGTTCAGCTCGGTGCTGGCATCGTTCTGATTGCCAACCTGCTGCGCCAGGGATTCCACTTCTTGCGGCAGAATCGTCACGCGACGGCGCACTTCGCCGTTACGCACTTCGGAGATCAGCATCTCTTTGCGGATCTGGTTACGGTAGGTGTTGTAGTTAACCCCATCGTAAGCCAGACGGCTACGCATCTGATCGAGCGTCATATTGTTCTGTTTCGCGATGTTTGCGATCGCCTGATCGAGCTGCTCGTCAGTGATCTTGACACCCATTTTGGTGCCCATCTGCAAAATGATTTGATCCATGATCAATCGTTCAAGGATCTGGTGACGCAGCGTGTTGTCATCCGGTAATTGCTGACCCGCCTGGCCGGCATTGAGTTTCACAGACTGCATCAAACCATCAACGTCACTTTCTAAGACCACGCCATTATTGACGACGGCAGCGACTTTATCGACAACCTGTGGCGCAGCGAAACCGGTGTTCGCAACCATAGCGAGACCGAGCAGCAGCGTTTTCCAGTTCTTCATACTTTTTCCATTTCCATTAACCGCAATGCGGATTACGTTGCAAATCAACGACATTACAAAGTAGAACGATAAGGCAGAATGTTCGAACGCAGCATCTGCTGAGTGCCCAGACCGTAGTTAGAGCTCAGGCCGCGCAGTTCGATGTTAAAGCCGATAACTTTATCGTATTTGCTCTGGTTGTTTTGATTATCCCAGCCGTTCAGCTTGCGTTCATAGCCAACGCGAATAGCGTAACAGCAGGAGCTATATTGCAAACCGACCATCTGGTCTGCCGGTTTGCTGGTATTGGTATCAAAATAGTACGCGCCGACAACTGACCAGCGGTCAACGATCGGCCAGCTTGCTGCACCGCCAACCTGCGAGATGCCTTTATTATACTGCTCAGACGTCGCAAAGTTCGGTAACGTTGCCTGGATATACTCCGGGCTGGCGTAGCGATAGCTCAGCTGTAACACACGGTCTTCGTCACGACGGTATTCCGCCGTTGCGCTGCTGGTCGCCACGTTGTCGAGACGTTTATCGTACTGCAGTCCGCCACGCAAACCCCAGCGATCGGTGATGCGCCAGTAAGTGTCGCCCGCCCAGACCAGCGAACCGGTGTTGTTATCTTTTTCCCAGTTAATATTGTCATCCCCGGTACGGGATTCTGAGAAATAGTAGATTTGACCAACAGAAACGTTAAAACGTTCAACCGATTGATCATCATAAATGCGCGACGTAACGCCAGTGGTGATTTGGTTGGCGGAGGCTATGCGGTCCAGGCCGCCATAGGTCCGATCGCGGAACAGACCACTGTAGTCAGATTGCAGCAGCGATGAATCATAGTTCTGGATATTGCTCTGGTCACGATAAGGGACATAAAGATACTGCGCACGCGGCTCCAGCGTCTGGGTGTAGTTTTCCGCCCAGTTCATATCGCGCTCGAACACCATTTTGCCGTCAACTTTAAACTGCGGCAGCACACGACTTACCGAGCTTTCAAGTTCTGTATTTCTTGCGGCGTTGTAGTCGTCATAGTTACTTTGCTGGTAATGGGTCGCCATCACCTTCGCTTCGGTGTTCAGACTTCCCCATCCGTTCGACAGCGGCAGGCTAATCGTCGGTTCGAGGTGGACACGCGTGGCTTCCGGCATATTGTCTTTAGTGTTCACGAAGTGAACCGCCTGAGCATAAACACGGGTGTCAAAGGGGCCGACATCGTTCTGATAATAGTTCACGTCCAGCTGTGGCTGGGCGGAATAGGAACTGCGGTTTTGCGTATCAAAGACCTGGAACTGCTTGGTTGACACCGTGGCATTGAAGTTTTCAATACCATAGCCGACGCTGAATTTTTGCGTCGCGTACCCATCGGTACTGGAACCGTACTTAGAATCAAAGTCGTTAAAGTACGTCGGATCGCTAACTTTTGTATAGTCAGCGCTGAAACGCCACACCTGATCCACTACCCCGGAATGTTGCCAGTAGAACAACCAACGATGACGATCGCTCTCGGTCGGGTTTTCGTCCTGATACACATCATCAGACGGCAGATAATCAAACTCGATCAGGCCAGCACCTGCTTTCGTCAAATAGCGGAACTCGTTTTCCCACTGAATATTGCCACGCTTGTGAATATAGTGCGGCGTGATGGTGGCATCGAAGTTCGGCGCGATGTTCCAGTAATACGGCAGGTAGAACTCAAAATAGTTCGTGGTAGTGTATCGGGCATTCGGGATCAGGAAACCTGAACGACGTTTGTCACCGATCGGCAACTGCAAATAGGGGCTGTAGAACACTGGCACCGGACCGAGCTTAAAGCGCGCGTTCCAAATCTCCGCAACCTGCTCTTCGCGGTCATGGATCACTTCCGAGCCCACCACGCTCCAGGTATTTGAACCCGGCAGACAGGAGGTAAAGGTGCCGTTATCGAGAATGGTATAGCGGTTTTCACCACGCTGTTTCATCAGGTCGGCAGTCCCACGACCCTGACGTCCCACCATCTGATAATCGCCTTCCCAGACGTTGGTATCTTTGGTATTCAGATTCGCCCACGCTTTCGGACCTTTCAGAATGACCTGGTTATCGTCGTAATGTACGTTACCCAGTGCGTCGACGGTGCGCACGGGATCGGCCTGGCCTTCCGCCACCTGCTGATGCAGCTGCATCTCATCGGCCTGCAAACGGCTGTTACCCTGCTGGACATCAACCTTGCCGGTAAAGACGGCATCGTCAGGGTAATTGCCTTTCGCATGATCTGCGTTAATGGTGACGGGCAGAGCGTTAGTATCCCCTGTCACCAGAGGGCGGTTATAGCTCGGTACGCCCAGCATACACTGCGAGGCAAGATCGGCCGCCTGTCCGTACTGGCTGTACAGAGCAGAGGCAATCATCGTGGCCAGAAGGGTGGGAATACGTTTATTCATACGTTGTATTTGTTGTTCCGTCATCAGTGGCTTTACGGCTTGCAAACAGTCAGAGACTAACTTACTCACCTTCGCAGCGCTAGTGTTAATCCTGCCCGTAATCGAGCCTGCTAAAGAAGGCTGTGCCTGTGCACGGCATAGAATGACGGGTATGATAATGCAAATTTTAGCCGACGGCATGACGATTTGGGGAGTATATGCAGTATTGGGGAAAAGTGATTGGTGTCGCCATCGCCTTATTGATGGGCGGGGGCTTCTGGGGCGTGCTCCTCGGGCTATTGATCGGGCATATGTTTGACAAGGCACGCAGCCGTAAAATGGCGTGGTTTGCGAATCAACGTGAACGTCAGTCGCTCTTTTTTGCCACCACCTTTGAGGTGATGGGCCATTTAACCAAATCCAAAGGCCATGTGACGCAGGCTGATATTCAGGTGGCGAGCCTGTTTATGGATCGTATGAATCTGCATGGCGACTCACGTGCCGCCGCGCAGCAGGCGTTTCGCGTCGGTAAAGCGGATAACTATCCGTTGCGTGAGAAAATGCGTCAGTTCCGCAGCGTCTGCTTTGGGCGTTTCGATCTGATACGGATGTTTCTGGAAATTCAGATCCAGGCGGCGTTCGCAGACGGCTCGCTGCATCCCAACGAGCGTGAAGTGCTGTACGTGATTGCCGAAGAGCTGGGCATTTCCCGCATGCAGTTCGACCAGTTCTTACGCATGATGCAAGGCGGCGCGCACTTTGGCGATGGCTACCAGCAGCAACAGTCTGGCGGCGGCTGGCAACAAGCGCAGCGCGGACCCACTCTGGAAGACGCCTGCAATGTGCTGGGGGTGAAACCTGACGCCGACGCTACCACCATCAAGCGCGCCTATCGTAAGCTGATGAGCGAGCACCACCCGGATAAGCTGGTTGCCAAAGGGCTGCCGCCGGAAATGATGGAGATGGCGAAGCAAAAAGCGCAGGAGATCCAGAAAGCCTACGAGCTGATCAAAGAAGCAAAGGGATTTAAATAAGCAGGCAGGCGTTCCCCTCACCCTGACTCTCTCCCGATGGAAGAGGGCCGGGGTGATAGACTATTCCGCCAGAAACAGTTCCAGCAGGGAATTGAGGAACAGCTTACCCTGTTCGGTGATCTGCCAGCAGGTTGCCGACTCGCTCAGATAGCCACGCGCAATGGCCTTATCGATTTGCGGGCGGATAACCGCTTCATCAAGACCGGTGTAGCGCGTAAACTCCGCGCGCGGCGCGGCTTCCAGCAGGCGAAAGCGGTTCATAAAGAACTCGAAAGGTTTATCTTCTGCCGCGACATCATGCTGCTTATCAAGGTACGTACCCTGCATATAGCCGCGCGGATGGCGCGTTTTGGCGGTACGTAAAATCCGCCCGTCCGGGAAAGTCACTTTGCCGTGCGCACCGCAGCCAATGCCCAGATAGTCACCAAAGCGCCAGTAGTTAAGATTATGCTGGCACTGATAGCCCGGCTTCGCGTAAGCCGAGGTTTCATACTGCACATACCCCGCAGCCGTCAGCAGCTTGTCACCCTGTTCAAAAATATCCCACAGCGAATCATCATCCGGTAATACCGGCGGACGCGAACCAAACAGCGTGCCAGGCTCAATGGTCAGCTGATACCAGGAAAGATGCGGCGGGTTGAGGGCAATCGCCTGGCGCAAATCATCCAGCGCTTCTTCCAGCGATTGATCCGGCAGACCATGCATCAAATCGAGGTTAAAACTGCGCAGCCCCAGCCCGGCGGCGAGATGCGCCGCCCGTTTTGCTTCTTCCGGCCCGTGAATACGGCCCAGACGACGCAGCTTCTCATCGCTAAAGCTTTGCACGCCAATAGAAATACGATTAACGCCCGCCCGCTGGTACTCAACAAAGCGGTCTGCTTCCACCGTGCCGGGGTTAGCTTCCATGGTAATTTCAGCATCAGCGGCGAGGTTCAGACGCGCCCGCACGCCATCAAGCAGGGTTTGCATCGCCGGGCCGGAGAGCAGGCTCGGCGTTCCGCCACCGATAAAAATGGTCTTCACTTCACGATCCTGCGCATAGGCCACGTCGGCATCCAGATCGCGTAGCAGATGCGCCACATAGTCATCGTGCGGCACTTCGCCCTTTAACGCATGCGAATTGAAATCGCAGTACGGGCATTTCTGCACGCACCAGGGAATGTGAATATAAAGACTCAGAGGTGGCAAATTAGCCATTACGCAGCGCTTCCAGTAACAGTTTCAGCGCCTGACCACGATGGGAAATGGCGCTCTTTTCTTCGCGGGTAAGTTCCGCAGCGGTTTTGCCCAGCGAAGGGACAAAGAAAATCGGATCGTAACCAAAGCCGCCGCTTCCGGCCTGCTCGCGGGTGATCACCCCCTGCCAGCTGCCGTGACACACCAGCGGCGTTGGATCGTCAGCATGGCGCATATACACCAGCACACAATGGAACTGCGCCTGGCGTTTGTCGTCCGGTACGTCCTGTAATTCTTCGAGCAGCTTTTCGAGATTCTGCTGATCGCTGGCATCAACGCCGGAAAAACGCGCGGAATAGATCCCCGGCGCGCCGCCCAGCACGTCGACGGCCAGACCGGAGTCATCGGCCAGCGCCGGTAAACCCGTCACTTTCGCCGCATGGCGGGCTTTGATGATCGCATTTTCAATAAAAGTCAGGCCAGTCTCTTCGACGGAATCGACGCCGAGTTCAGTCTGCGCCACCACATCGAGGCCGAAATCATTCAACAGCGAGGCAAGCTCGCGCACCTTACCGGCGTTACCGGTAGCGAGAACAACTTTTTGCATAGCGGATCCTAATTCAGTAATGCCGCGACGTCAGTCGGGATAGTTTGCGGATGAATAATTCTAACCTGCTTATGGCGGCCCAGTTCGCCTTTTTCAATCACCACCTGGCTTTTGGCGACGCGGAACTGTTTGGCGAGATATTTCACCAGATGCGCATTGGCCTGGCCGTCCACCGGCGGGGCAGTGATGGCGACTTTTACTTCGTCGCCATGCAGCCCGACAATCGCATCCCGGCTGGCTTTCGGCTGAATATACAGCCGTAAAACCAGCCCGTCTTCACAGGTGCTGACGGCACTCACAACGCCATCCACAGCCCTGGCAGCAGCATGTCGCCGGTTGACTGCAACACTTCGGCGATACCCATATTGAGCACATACAGCAACAGCACGAGGATCATCGGTGAGAAATCAATACCGCCCATGGAAGGCAGCAGGCGGCGGATCGGGCGCAACAGCGGATCCGCCAGCTGCATCAGCACGAATTCAACCGGGCTACGCCCCTGGCTGACCCAGCTCATGATCGCCATCGCCAGCAGCACCCAGAAAATCAGCAGACCGATGGTTTTAAGCAGGATCAGCACGGCGGCGATCCAGATAATGGGCTGGAAGGTCACCACCATAAACAGCACGATGGCTTTCAGCACGCAAAGCAAAAACGCCACCAGCAGGGAGGCGCTGTCAATCGGGCCCATCGCCGGGATCACCCGACGCAGCGGCCCCACCACCGGCTGGGTCACTTTAACGATAAACTGCGACAGTGGATTGTAAAAATCCACGCGGGCACACTGCATCCAGATGCGCAGCAACAGGATCATCGTATAGAGCTCAATGACCGTCGAGAGCAGGAAAGTCAACGTCTTCATGGCGTTCCTCAGTTTTCCTTATTTTTTGTGTAATCGCGCGCACCAAAGATAGCGGTTCCGATGCGCACCATAGTGCTGCCTGCCGCGATAGCGGCGTCCATATCGTCCGACATCCCCAGTGAAAGGGTATCGACGGTGGGATAACGCGCTTTGAGCGCGTCAAATGCTACAGCCATTTGCCGTGCCACCGCAAACTGCCTTTCATAATCTGACGCAGGGGCCGGGATCGCCATTAGCCCGCGCAGGCGCACGCCGGGCAATTCCGTCACCTGTGCCGCCAGCGCATCCAGCTCGCTCAAGGCGATGCCGGACTTGCTTGCTTCGTCACTAATGTTTATCTGGATCAGGATGTTAAGCGGCGCGAGCGTCGCCGGGCGCTGCTCGCTAAGGCGGCTGGCAATGCGCAGACGATCCACCGTATGACACCAGTCAAAATGCTCTGCCACCAGACGGCTTTTGTTGGACTGCAACGGGCCGATAAAGTGCCACTCCAGACCGCTGACGCCTGTCTCCTGAAAGTGCAGGATCTTGTCGACGCCTTCCTGAACGTAATTTTCGCCAAACGCGCGCTGGCCCGCAGCGACCGCTTCTGCGACCGCGCTCGCAGGTTTGGTTTTACTCACTGCAAGCAACGTAACTTCTTCTGAAGCACGGCCGCAACGTGTTGCCGCCGCTGAGATTTTATCCCGGACCTGTGCCAGGTTATGCGCTATATCGTTCATATTTCCAGGAGGCTTTATGGATATGGAAGAGATCGTGGCCCTTAGTGTAAAGCATAACGTCTCGGATCTACACCTGTGCAGTGACGGCCCGCCGCGCTGGCGACGGCAGGGCAGGCTGGAGGCTGCGCCTTTTCCACCGCCGGATCCCGACGCGCTGTTACAGGCCGCTCTGGATGAGCAGCAGCGTGAGGAGTGGCGCACCCGGCGGCAGGTGGATTTTGCCCTTTCGCTGACCCACCATCGTCTGCGTGCCAGCGCGTTTCGCCATCATCGCGGCACCTCGCTGGCGTTGCGCCTGTTGCCGGATCGTTGCCCGACGCTGGCAGCGCTGGAGACACCGCCGCTTCTGAACACGCTGCTGGCACGGGAAAACGGTTTGATCCTGGTGACCGGAGCGACGGGCAGCGGTAAATCTACGACGCTGGCGGCGATGGTCGACGCGCTTAATCACTCGCTGCACGGCCATATTCTGACGCTGGAAGATCCGGTGGAGTTTGTGCATCAGAGCGTGCAATGCCTGATCCAGCAGCGGGAAATTGGCCCGCACTGCGGCTCGTTTGCCGACGGGCTACGGGCCGCGCTGCGGGAAGATCCCGATGTGATTTTGCTCGGCGAGCTGCGCGATAGCGAAACCATCCGTCTGGCGCTGACGGCAGCGGAGACCGGGCATCTGGTGCTGGCCACGCTGCACACCCGCGGTGCGGCGCAGGCCATCGAGCGGCTGGTGGACACCTTTCCGGCGCAGGAAAAAGATCCGGTGCGCAGTCAGCTGGCGGGCAGTTTACAGGCGGTGCTGGCGCAAAAGCTCGAAGCCGACAGGCAAGGGGGACGGGTGGCGCTGTTTGAACTGCTGGTGAATACGCCGGCGGTGGCGAATCTTATCCGCGAGGGGAAAAACCACCAGTTGCCCGGCATGATGCAGACCGGACAACAGGCGGGCATGCTGACCTTTGCCCAGAGCCACCAGCAGCGGGTGGCGCAGGGCAGGCTGTAGTGGCTCAGCGTACGTTCAGGGAATACACGGCGGGCAGCGCACCGGCGGTGGCGACGATCTCCAGACGCAGGCGCTGGGCGGTTCGCGGCGCGTCAAAATGGTGTTCGCACACAGAGCGGTGATTATTATGCACTTCAGCAAGCAGCTGCTCATCGGCCCACAGACGATAATGGGTGATGCAGTGCGGCGTCACGGCCTGGTGATGGCCCATCTGCACCGTCTCCATGGCGTTATCAAAATCGTGATCCTGCACAAGCGTCAGATGCCGGAATGCGTGCGGTGCGGGCCACTGCCAGGTGACCTGCGGCGCAGGATCCTGCGCGTCGGGCACCCAGGCGTTGCTGTATTGCTCCGGGCGCAGCCGTCCGTTGAGCAGATTATCCGGGCTGAAACAGCGCAGCGGCGGATCGAGTTGCAGGGCGGGCATCACCTGATGCGGACGGCGGCGCGGCAGCCAGAAGTCAAACTCATCAACGCCGTAATCGCCGTCGGCGACCTGGCGGGTCTGCTTCGCGACGCGGGCATTCAGGCTGTTAAAGACGGTCATCACTCCCGGCAGCGCTGCATCGGTGAGTGCGATCTCAACATCGTCGTGCGCCTCAAAGGCGACGAAAACATACTGATCGCGGTCGCTCTGCCAATTGAAGGTGCAACAGTGCTCGTCCTCACCGGCGACATGCAGCACGCACTGGTCGTAATGGAGTTCCGGCGTGAAGTTGCCCGAACGGGCGCTGCCCATCAGCGTCACATTCACCGTCCGGCGCTGGCGGGCGCGCAGGGTAACCGTGACTTCCGGCAGCGATGCCCCGGCTTTAACGGGGAGCAGCAGCGCCATGCTGGCAGAAAGCGACTGCCACGCGCCGTTGGGCGGCAACTGACTGAGCTGATATTCGCTGCTGGTGGAAACGCTGGCACCTGCTGCCGGGTCGGTCAGTTGCTGGCGTGGGATGTAACAGCCGGTGGCCTGCAAATGCTGCTGGAGCGCGCCAATATTGTCGTGATCGGCAAGCTGACGCGGGGTGAATCCCTGCTGGTGACACAGCGCGGCGGCGCGGCCCACCACTTCCCCCAGCAATCCGCAGGTACACATCACGCGGGCGCTGCCAAAGGCGACGTGGGTGGCGGAAATCAGACGTCCCGTTAAGAACAGGTTATCCAGTGAGCGGCTGTAAAGGCTGCGATAGGGAATGGTATAGGTGCCTTTGCTGTGAAACTGTCGACAGCCGTCGTGGGTGCTGTACACCCCGTCAGCCGGATGTAAATCAATTGACCAGCCGCCGTAGGCCACGGCGTCGTAGTGGTCGCGCTGCTCAATAATGTCCTGCTGGCACAGCAGATGGTCGCCCACAAAGCGACGGCTTTCGCGCTTGCCGGGGATCGCGCCGACCCATTCAATGGTCATGTTGGCCGCTTCCGGGAACTGGCCGGAGTTTTTAATATGATCCCAGACGCCCCAGACGATTTTCCACAGTTCCCATTTGATGTCCTCGCTTTCGTGCACGGTGTCGAGCCGTCCACCCCATTCCAGCCACCACAGATCGCAGCCGTTCAGCGTCGAGGTCAGCCGCTTATAGCGCGGGATGGCGGTAATGTCAGGCAGCGCGAACGAGGGCGGAATAAACTGCACCGGGCCGTCGGTCTGTTTGGTGTAGAAATAGATCGAATGCCCGAGCTTGTGGCCGAAGTTATCGCCAGGAGCCATTTTTTCCCCCAGCTCCGCCATCTCTTCAGCGCCTTCCCGATACTCTGCGCCTGCCAGATAACCCAGCACGCCATCGCCGGTGGCATCACAAAACTGGCTGGCAGCCACCTCATAAAAGGTTTCGTTGATCGGGTTAAAGGCTTTGACCTGGTGAATGCTCTGCTGAGACGCCTCCACTTCAAACACCGCGGTGTTAAGCAGCAGCGTCAGCCCTGGCTGGCTTTTCGCCAGATCCAGCAGCACCAGATCGAACATCACCGGGTTGCCCTCTTTGTTGCGCCAGAGGTTCTCTTCGAGGATCTCGCCCATGATGCCGCCTTCCCGCGACCAGCGGTTATTGTTGCCCATGTGCGAGGTGGCACCGTTAGCCCACAGCCGCACTTCGCTGGACGCGTTACCCCCCAGCACCGGCCTGTCCTGGATCAGAACCACCTGTAGTCCGTCCCGCGCTGCGGCCAGCGCGGCGCAGAGTCCGGCAAGCCCGCCACCGGCCACCAGCAGGTCGGTTTTCAGCTGCACCGTGGGAAAGGTTCTCGCATCACGCTGGGGAAAGATTTTCATTATCTTGTTTCCTTTTGTTCTGACGGTAAAATCGACGTTCTGAACGCAAAATGGAATGGGTGCCGCTATGTCGTCTCAACCGAATCAAAGTCTGATTGACGGCATCCGCTGTCTGCAATACCTCGTCTCCAGCGGTCGTGCTATAGGCTGTCGCGAGCTTGCGCGCCTGATGGGTATCAACACCACCCGCGTTAACCGTCTGCTGATGACCATGGCGTCTATTGGCCTGACGATGCAGGACGAACAGCGGCGCTATCTTCCCGGCCCCGGTATTCACGCGCTGGCGGCCCAGGCCATTCGGGGGTCGGCCCTGTTTTCCCAGGCGCTGCCGTTACTGGAGCGCCACGCCCCCAAAGACATCGTGGTGGCGATGGGCGTGCTCTGGGAGGACCAGGTGATTTACATCTATCACTCCAGTCCCGACCGACAGGGCAGTCAGGCGCTGGCGGGCTTCCATATGCTGCCCGCCTGGCAATCGGTCATTGGCATGTCGCTGCTGGCGGCGGAAAGCGACGAGACGCTGACCGCGCGTTTTTCACCGGAACAGTGGCAACTGCTTGGCCCCCATGTGGCGCAGCAGCGCTCACGCGGACATGTGATCTGGCATCACGAGGACGGCGAAGTCTCCATGGCCC
This sequence comes from Enterobacter sp. ENT03, assembly GCF_019218745.1. Lineage (GTDB taxonomy): Bacteria > Pseudomonadota > Gammaproteobacteria > Enterobacterales > Enterobacteriaceae > Enterobacter_D. Next base: position 85,164 of record NZ_JAHUXA010000008.1, on the reverse strand, counting down.
GCCCGCTTGGTTTACACTCGGCGGCGCTGGCGTTTGCCGGCATGTGGCAGCCTGCGGATGACCAGATCGCCGCCCGTCTGGACGCGCTAAACCAGCTCTGTATCCAGCTCACGCAAAAGAGTGAGCAATGAATCAGGGATACACTGTTTCTTTTATAGATACACTCTGCGAAATGCAAAAAGCATGGCCGCAAAGTGTGAGGGGGATCGAGGGAATTGTCCCCGCTGGCGTTTATGCGCCGCGGGGAAGGGCGGGATCAGTAGTGTTGTTCGAAGTAACTTTCGAGGATGATCACCGCTGAGGCGGAATCCACATTCCCTTTGGTGAGCGAGCGGAAGCCGCCGTGCTCAAACAGCCCGGAGCGGGCTTCAACGGTGCTCAGACGCTCGTCGTGCAACTGGATCTTCACGCCGAAACGGCCGTGGATCTTATTGGCAAAGTTACGCGCCCGGGCGGTCAGCGGCTGCTCGGTGCCGTCCATGTTTAACGGCAGGCCCACCACCACTTCATCCGGCTGCCACTCTTTCAGCAGTTTTTCAATCAGCTTCCAGTCCGGCGTGCCGTCCTGCGCTTTGATGGCGGTTAGTGGCCGTGCAGTGCCGGTAATGCGCTGGCCAATCGCCACGCCGATACTTTTCGTTCCGAAATCAAATGCCAGTAATGTGCCGCTCATCAGGCATGCCCCGCAACGCCAGGCATGGTGGAAATATCAATGCCGATAAGTTTTGCGGCCTCGCGCCAGCGATCGGCAATCGGCGTTTTGAAGAGGATATTCTGGTCTGCGGGGGCCGTCAGCCAGGCGTTATCGAGGATCTCCTGCTCCAGCTGGCCTTTGTCCCAGGAGGAGTAACCCAGCGCCACGAGGACGTCTGTCGGCTGGTCATCGGTGCCTAAGGTTTCCAGCACATCGCGGGAAGTGGTGATCACCGTGTTATCGGAAATGCGGATGCTCGAGGCAAATCGGGACGGCGGCGTATGCAGAATAAAGCCGCGATCTTCCGCCAGCGGGCCGCCGAGGAATACCGGTTTATCCAGGCGGATCGCCGGATTGCGCGACTCCGGCTGAATTTTAAGTTTCTCAAGCACACCCTCAACCTTGAGGTTTTCCAGCGGCTTATTGATGATGATCCCCATCGCACCTTCATCGTTGTACTCGCAGATGTAGACAACAGCACGACGGAAGATGGGATCCTGGAGAGCAGGCATGGCAATCAGAAAGTGATGCTGTAAATTTATTGTCAAGGTTCTGTTTCCGGTTCAAAAAAGCAGCAAGCGACCAGTATGCGGGGAAAGCAGCGTGCTGTCACTAGTCAGACACAGGCGGGTTCCCTCCCGCCGGATGGCGATGCAGGTTACTGACCGAGACGCTTTTCGATGGCGTCCATCAGCATTCCGGTGATGGAGATCGGGAAGACGGCTTCGATTTCACGAATGCAGGTCGGGCTGGTGACGTTGATTTCGGTCAGGCGGTCACCAATGATGTCGAGGCCCACAAAAATCAGCCCTTTGGCTTTCAGCGTCGGGGCGACGCGGCGGGCAATATCCCAGTCGCTGTCGCTGAGCGGACGCGGCTCGCCACGACCACCGGCGGCCAGATTGCCACGGGTTTCACCGCCCTGCGGAATACGCGCCAGGCAGTACGGTACCGGCTCGCCATCCACCACCAGTACGCGCTTGTCGCCGTCTTTGATCGCGGGCAGATAGTTTTGCGCCATGCAGTAACGGCTGCCCAGCTCGGTCAGCGTTTCGGCGATCACCGGCAGGTTAGGATCGCCTTCTTTCACGCGGAAAATCGAGGTGCCGCCCATGCCATCCAGCGGTTTTAGGATGATGTCGTGATGTTTTTCCCAGAACGCTTTCAGCTGTGCCTTGTTGCGGGTAACCAGCGTTTCCGGGGTCAGATCGGCAAACCAGGCGGTGAACAGCTTTTCGTTACAATCGCGAAGGCTCTGCGGCTTGTTGACGATCAGCGTGCCTTTTTCTTCCGCGCGTTCAAGGATATAGGTGGCGTAGATAAATTCGGTGTCGAACGGCGGATCTTTACGCATCAGCACGACGTTAAGGGACGCCAGGTCAATATCCTGCTCGCTGCCAAACTCGTACCATTTATCGTAGTTTTGCTCAACGGAGAGCAGACGCGTGCGGGCGCGGGCTTCACCGTTGATCAGGTAAAGATCCGCCATTTCCATATAATGCAGCTCGTAGCCGCGACGTTGTGCTTCCAGCAGCATAGCGAAGCTGGAATCTTTCTTGATGTTGATGTCTGCGATGGGATCCATCACGATGCCGAGCTTGATCATTCTTCTTCTCCTTTACCCCAAATCGCCGAAGCGCACTTGCAGTGCAGTAATCGCGGTGAGCGCGGTCGTTTCAGTGCGCAAAACACGTGGTCCCAACAGAATATCAGTAAACTGGTAACGTGCGGTCATGGCGATTTCCTCGGCGGACAACCCGCCTTCCGGGCCGATCAGCAGACGAATACGGCTTACTGGTAACGGCAGCGTGTTAATGCTGGCGCTGGCGCGCGGATGTAAATTCAGCTTAATGCCCTCGTCAGGCTCGGCGCACCAGGCTTCCAGGTCCATCGCCGGACGGATTTCCGGGATCACATTGCGACCACACTGTTCACAGGCAGCGATGGCGATTTTCTGCCACTGCTGGATCTTCTTGTTCAGGCGTTCAGCATCCAGTTTAACGCCGCAGCGCTCAGAAAAAAGTGGCGTAATGAGGCTTACCCCCAGTTCGATCGATTTCTGGATGGTGAATTCCATTTTTTCGCCGCGGGACATCACCTGGCCCAGGTGTATATGCAGCGGCGATTCGCGATCGTCGGTTTCCCCTGAGAGAACGCTGACCTCAACGCTTTTTTTATCCGCGCGAAGGATTTCTGCGTCAAACACCTGGTTACTGCCGTCGAACAGCTGTACCTGCTGACCGGCGGTCATGCGCAGTACGCGCCCCACATGGTTGGCGGCGTCATCGTTCAGCGCCACCTGTTGTCCGACAGTTAATGATCCAGGGTGAAAAATGCGGGGTTTACGCATGCTCTGCACGTCCGTTTAATCGTTCAATAATACCCGCCAGTGTAAGTTAGCTCTTTTGTGCCTGACAAGCGCGCAGCACGTAAGGGTTATGATGCCCCTGCACGGCGGCGATACGACGGTCGCGCTCGCATTCCCAGCTGGTCACCGGATAGAGTTTATCCCACGCGGTGAAAAGCTGCGTCTGCTGACGGGACAACGTAAGCTGATACTGGTCGCGCATGTAGAACCAGGTGCGTGCGATAGCGCCTCTGGCGCGGGCAGGCGGCTCCGCCAGCTTCGCTTTAAAGTCGATTTTCATCGGGCACTGGCCGTACTGACCTTCGCCGCCGTTCCACTGGCTGTACATGAAGTTGCCGCGATCGCCGTTCACTTCGCCTACGGAAGGTTGCAGGTTATGCATATCGCTTTCCATCTGGCGATAGACCGGATCTTTGCTGCAATTTTTGCGGCCGCCGTCTTGCCAGCACTGGCGCTGATGGCCGAACTGCCAGGCGGGCACAACGTGTTCCCACTCGACGCGACTGGCGCGGTTTTCGTTTTTACGCACTTTATAGCCACAGGACGCCAGATCGACGATGCCTTTTTTACCCTGCCAGGTAATTTTGCAGCCACAGTAAAAATCACCGGGCGCGTCGGCGTTCACTTTGACGCTCGCGGCTTTTGCCTGCGAGAAATTGTTGATACTCCCGGCAATACCGGGAAAGGAAACGCTGCCAGCCAGTAAAAGGGCAGCAAAAGCAAGATGACGGGACATAGCCTGCTCCATATCTGAGTGTGTCCGCACCCTAGCGAAAGCGGTTGTCAGATGCAATCAGTCAGAGCATAAAAGTTCCGAAAATCAGGCCTCCGCCACCAGCGGCTCGCCACAGTGTACGCAACGATAGACGGCTTCACCGCGCAGGATCTTATTGTGGCGGCGCACAGTGAGCTGGTGCTGCTGACACTGGCAACGATAGGGGAAGGTATTGCGACGCACCGACGCCAGTTCAAACTGATGAGTGCGTCGCGCCGGAACGCCGAGCACGCTTTCCATCATCCATTTCCACTCTTTGCCGTGCGGCGGCACGCGGCCAAAATGCTTCCACACCAGCAGATGCGCCAGTTCATGGGGCACCACCTCATCAATAAAAGCCTGCTGATTTTCCATCAGCAGCACGGCATTCAGGCGGATCTCATAGCTTTCCAGCCACGCAGTACCGGCGGCGGTTCCCCGTTGCTGGTACACCAGCGCAGGTTCGGGATAATCGCGGTTGAGTTTCTGATTTGCGAGGGCAAGCTTATCGCGCAGGCTGCGCATTACGGCCTGTTGAATGGCGATGGGGAGGCGGGTGGTTTTCATAACGGCAGAGAATAGTGCGCGGCAAAGGCAAGTGCAAGAAGGGCGTTGCCGGGTGGCAACGCCCTGAGGCGAACAATCAGTCGTGAGAGCCAATCTCGCGAAGTTTGCGGCCTTTCATCAGGTTGCGCTCGATATGCTCCAGCGACACATGCTTGGTTTCCGGCACCAGCCAGAGCGTCAGCACGATAAAGAACACGTTCAGACCTGCATACACCCAGAAGGTGTTGGCGTTGCCCAGGGTGTTGAGCATGGTCAGGAAGGTCGCACCGACGATCATGTTAGCGATCCAGTTGGTGGCGGTAGAGCAGGTAATACCGAAATCGCGGCCTTTCAGCGGCTGGATCTCCGAACACAGTACCCAGATCAGCGGACCCGCACTCATTGCAAAACCAACGATGAACATCAGCAGCATACCGACAGCCACATACTGCTCAGTCGGGGTATCAATGCCCACATGCATCATGGTGCCCAGTACGCCCATGCCGACCGCCATCACCAGGAAGCCCAGCGTCAGGGTCGGTTTACGGCCCCAGCGATCCACCAGACCGATGGCGATAAAGGTCGCCAGGACGTTGGTCACACCGACGATAACGGTGCCCCACATCTGCTCGGTGGTATTGGAATAACCCGCCAGCTCAAAAATTTTCGGCGCGTAATACATGATCACGTTCATACCGGTGAACTGTTGCATCACCTGCAGCAGGATGCCGAGGAACACGGCGCGGCGGAAGTTGCTGTTTTCTTTAAACAGCGCCCAGCCGCTCTGCTTAACCTGCAGGCTTTCACGGATCTCATCCAGTTCGTTTTTTGCTTCTGCACTGGTGTCGCGCAGGCGCAGCAGCACGCGCTCGGCATCATGGAAGCGGCGTTTAGCGGCGTACCAGCGCGGGCTGTCCGGCAGGAAGATCACGCCAATCAGCAGCAGGATGGCCGGGATGATGATCACGCCCAGCATCCAGCGCCATGCGCCGCTGTAGCTGAAGGCGGTGTCAGACAGATACGCCCCCAGAATACCGATGGTGATCATCAGCTGGTACATGGAGATCATGCTGCCACGGATTTTTTCCGGCGCGATCTCAGACAGGTACAGCGGTGCGGTATAAGAGGCCACGCCGACCGCAAGGCCGAGCAGGACGCGGGAGAGGATCAGCACTTCGACGTTTGGCGCGGCGGCTGAGAACAACGAACCGATAACAAAGAGTACAGCACCAATCATCAGGCTCTTTTTACGCCCGAGACGGAATGACAGCCAGCCGCTACCCACAGCACCTACGGCCGCCCCGAACATCATGGAGCTGACCACCCATTCTTGTGTGTGCGGGCTAATTTTAAACTCATCGGTAATGAAGGGCAGCGCCCCTGCGATGACACCAATATCAAGGCCAAACAGCAGGCCAGCCAGTGCGGCGAGGAAACAGACAAAGAAGGTCATTGCCTTATTTGATCGTCCCTTTTTTTTATTGTCAGGCATGATGCCCTCCCGTGAATTATCTGTCTTATCGAGGTCATTAATTGCTATGCAGACGACGTAAATGTAATCGCTTACACAATTGTCAAGAAATGTGAGTCTCGTAAACATAGCACTAAGGGTGGGCAGGGCAAGACGTGGATCATGTTTTCAGACTAAACCGAACGGGTGGTCATGCGGGACTCCGTTACGCCATGAAATCGTTTTCATAGGGACTCAATTGACGGCAATATTGAGGGTCGCACGTTCGCCGGTCTCTTCGTTAAGGTGCTCCAGCGACAGGGTGCCGCGGGTGAACGTCGCGAGGCCAGGCACGGTGGGTTTCCAGGCTTGTCCGGCATAAATATTTTTTTTCACCTGCGTCCAGCGGCAGACCTTGTCGTGGCACAGTCCGATGCGCTGTAGCGCAATATGTACATTTCCACGGTTCAGTAACTCCCCCGTCGCAGGCTGATAATGCATGGCGATAACGGGCTGAGCGGGTGGGACCATCACCACAACGCCCCAGGCCAGCGTAACGGCAAGATCGGTCGCCCATGTCGTGGCGGTTTCCGGACGATGCCATTGTTCCGGTGTCATTGACTGAAACCAGACCCGGTAGATTTTTTCCTGTTGGGGCGTATCCAGGTTGATAAAGCGGATTGTCTGGCTGTTGCCCGCCGGAAGCGCAAATTTAACCGGTGTCACCACCAGACTATCTTGTTGTCCCAGCCTGACCGGGATCTCTTTTTCCTGCGCCGTGCCGGGATGGCTAATTTCCACGGCTCTGCCCTGTATATATTCGGCGTCCGTGCTTTTTGAAGTAATAGTGACCTGGCCCGCGTAACGTGGCGTCACCTTAATCTTCATCGGTTCAACCTGAATAGCAGCCAGCAAGCTGGCTGAGGCGAGCAGACAGCCGGTAAGCACTAACGCACGGTACACATTTATTCGCAGCGTTATTCGCAGCATTGAAAACCCCTTTTACAGTTGAGGCGTGAAATTAATACGCAGCGTTCCGCGATAGCGTCCGGCAGATTTACTGCTGATGCTGAATTCAGGCGTTTCCAGTTTTAAGGGGGCCGGGATGCAAATCACCGGCTGCGGAATATTGGGTAAATGCACCTGGCGAATTTGCGCCTGATTTAAATTATCCAGCGTAAGATCTTCTCCGCGTCTGACCGGCAAAGACGTGTTGTCGGTGGGGGAACGCAGACTGAGCGTGTAATCGATCCGGTCCTGAATATTCTGTGCATCGCCGCCTTCCCGGTAGACGGAAAACAGCGCGCTGTCTCTGCCTGCGGCTGCGCCGGTATCCTGGAAATTCAACACGAAGCTGCTGCTGTTACCGCCGTAACCATCGTATAAACACATATCCAGATTGGTCATACCGCGCAATTTGCTGTGATTGACCTGGGTACCTGGCAGCGGGCGTAAATTTAAATCGATCTGCGGCTGCGCTTCACCAAATTCAGGCAGATAAATAGCCTGGTTGCTGTTGTCTGTGACGTTAAGCGTAATGTCTGCCTGCCAGTTATATTTTGTACTGTCATGGTTGCTGTGTAGCGTAATATTAAGCCTGGCTTTCCATATGCCGCCTACCGGTATTTTTTTAAGTTCGTCGGGGGCGATATGAATATCCAGCGCGACCCCGGAAGTATAAGTGGATCCACAAATATTTTGCCCGCTGGCGTTCATGGGTTTTTCATCCCCATATCGTCCCCCTTCGCTGCCGCAATAATCGGCTGGCACCCATTCTGAACGCCGTGTAGCCGAAAGTTTTATTACTTGCGACGCACCGCTGCGCTGTTCGACAAATTTTTGGGAAATCACCATATTCCATTCCCCGTTATGCGCGACACGTGTTGGACACATTCCATGTTCAGGATCGGTTTCAGAATTACAGGTCCAGAAATTTAGCCCCCATTTGCTTTTATTGTTGGTATCGTAGCCGCCGGAGGTGTCATCCCAAATTGATAATTTGGCAATGGCTCCCGAGCGGTCATAGGTGGTTGAGACGGCAATGTCTTGCGCCGTGGGGGGCAAGATGTTTGCCCAGGTAACGCGGGCAAAGCATATCAGCAATATCAGGGCTGTTAATTTTTGCATTCTGTTCATCGGGATGCTGCTCATTGAGATTCTGTTGAAGAAAGCGTTGCCTGTTTCCGGGCGGAAACAAGTTCTTGTATTTTGGCGGGTAACAACGCATTGGCTTGTGCGGTACAGACGGTTTTTCCGACATAACGCACCACATCTCGGGCGGTCTGGATGGTGACCGGGCAGCGATAAATCGCGTTGCCCTGCTGCACATATAACGTTTTCGCCAGGTGATTGAATGTCGCGCTAAAGCCGCCATCCTCCGCGCCATCAAACAGCGAGGCGTTAAGCATGGCCTGGGGCACTAATGGGCTGCCGTCCGTCATCACCAACTGGCCGACAAAGGTGTACTGCGATTCCACCGTCACGTCGCGGATCTTCATTTTTCCCGGTAACAGGAACAACGGCTGGCTGCCGGCACCGGCTGAAATGCTTGACTGGCTGCCTTCGCTGAGTTCGCGGCTTTCATTGACTGACACGCGGCTTTGCTCAAAACCACCCACCGGGAACAGCGCTTTGCTGTCGGGGGACAGTTTGGCGAACCCGCCGCCATCGACGGCGACATCCACCAGGGCATCGCTGTTGTGCGTGTCTTCTTCTTCATCTTCTGCAGGATTTTTTACCCGCACAGCCACCGCGCCGCCTGGCGTACCGTTGCCGCCCGGTCCCCAGTAGAGGCCGGATCGGGAAAGCGCCAGCGAGGAGCTGTAACTCCCGGAAACCGAGGTCTGATGCGTTTTCAGTTGATTGTCATAACTATCAGAAAGGGTCAGGTTGCTTTCACCATAGCGGCCATTCAAACGCCCGTGGATAGCGGCATTCGTGTTATCCGTATTGGTACCACCAACATCAATCCCCAGCTCACGATCGTTGCGGTTGCCCCAGTCCCAGTTCTGGCTGGCGTTATAGGTGACTTCGCTGCCCCCGGACTGGCTGTGGCGATAATCAGAGCTTAACGAGGTGCTGCTGCGTATCTGCGCGGCATTGTTGGTGGCGTGCGTCAGGCTGAAGCCGGCATAGACCCCATTATCGTTATCCTGACTGTTGTTGCTCTGTCGGTGATAGCCCCCAAAGCGCGTGGTTAACAGCATGCTATTTATACTGAACGTTTTATTGAGGCTAAGCTGCCAGGTTTCAGACGTCGTTTGTGCGCGGGTATTGTTAATCAGCGCGTCGTCAAAAGGCTGACTGGCGTCATACCAGCCTGGGCTGGAATAGAAGCTTTCATTTTTGTTCAAGGTGTAACCAATGGACGTCGACCAGCTTTTTACCGGTACCGAAAGGGTGGCGCTCAGGGAGGTATAGCAGCCGATGTCAGCGTATGCATCCGGCTGCGCATTGCCTGCGGTGCAGCTTTTGCCCTGCGCATCATCACGATAGAGGCTAAACGAAAAGCCGTCGTTATAGCTGATCTGCTGCTTATTCCCGCTGGAGCCTTCGCTACCTTTGAAATAGCTGACCTCGCTACTGAGCACGCCGTCAATGAACGCGCCATGGAAGCCGTGCGTCCATTGCAGGCCAGCTTCGCCGTAATTTTCGCCCGCAATACTGGCAAGGCCGGTGGTCGAGGTGAATTCGGCAAAAAGAGGGATTTTAAGTCCAGCCTGTAAAACCGTATCTCGCGGTTCATCGCTGTCATCGCGGTCGCTATAGGCCGCGGTCGTGGTTGCGGTTTCGCCAAGCTGTAAAAACCATTGTAAATAGCCGTCGCTCAGTTGCCCCGTTTTTGTAAAGGGCTGGATTTCGCTGCGCACAAACTGGTTATTTTCATAAATATTCAGCGTGACGGCATAGCTGCCAGCCGGGAACGTCGAGGTATCAAGGGTGTTTGAACCGCTGTCTAAATAGAAGGTGCCCAGTAACTGATTACCGCGAAAAGCATCCACACGGGATTTAGTCGCTAACAGTACCAGCAGCGGCGAGCCTTTACTGGCTTCCTGAGCGTTAAGATAACTTAGCGTGGTGCCAACTCGTATTCCGTCGATGGCATCGAGCGGCAGGAGCGCGAAGTTAATATTTCCGCCGAGGTTGCTGGAGAGATCGCGGGCATCCATGCGCCCGGCCTGCACGTAATGACGTACACCCAGACCCTGCCGGTAGTACAAATCATTGATGTTTATCGTCTGGCTATTGCCGTAATCGCCTTTCCAGGTGTTGAGCGCCCAGTCCACACCCAGATAACTGTTGCTTAATACGCCCAGCGAGCCGGAACCCTGTACCGAAAAATTTTGTGAGTCCTGCTGGGACGACATGTTAATCAGCTGCTGGTGGATAAAGGCATTTTCCGTCTGCCGGGTTGGGGTATAGTAGAGCGCTTTTTTATCTGCTTCGGGCAGCAATAATTTGCTGGCAAAAATATCGACGGCGTTATTATTTTCATCATAAATAATCGCCAGGCTATCGGTGTCTAAATACCCGCAACCCGCTGCGTTGGCATTGCTGCTACAGGCAAGATTACCGTGACGCGCGAGCGGCGCAGACAATAGCTGTAATGCCTGCTGATATAATGGCGAATCTGATGGCTGCTGGAAATTAAGCGCTTTAATCAGTGCCTGGGGATCTTTAAACTGAACGCTGTCGAGTGTGACCGTCGCTTCAAATAACCCTGTGGACTGGCCGAGAAACTTTACGTCAAGCCAGGTATCCTGGCCGGTGACTAATTCCTCAAAACCTTCCGGAACCGTGCTTTGTGAAAAAACGGGTTGGGAAAGTGATAAAATAAATAGAGCCAGACAAGGAAATAGTGATTTCCATAATGCTGAAAACATATCCTTATCTCTGTTGTTCGAAAGAAATATCGACCTGCAAGCAGGTCGATATAGGTTAGTAAGACATCGTAATAGCTGGCTGTATTATTCGGTAGCCTGGGTCAGAACAATACTGACAATCCCACTGTAGTTAGCGGAAGGCAGTACAGCCTGAGTCGCCTGGCTAATGACCAGCGGCTGGATAATAGAGCCGTTGATGCTGTCACCATTCGGGAACAGCGTGGCGGCAGCCACGGTCACAGGTGCCGTCGTCAGCACACTGTTGCCGAACTTCACGTTCAACGGAACTGCGGGTTGTGCGCCAACGGTATCCGTTAATTGTGCGGTGCCTGCCAGGCTAATTTTGATGTCTTTTGCTGCATCGTTAGTAAAAATTTTGGTCTGCTGAGTCACTGGCTGCAAACCAGTACCCGGCATATAGCCCATCGTCAGTGTTGAAGGTAAAACCGCCCCTGTTTCAGTCGTCAGATCCAGGGTGGCATCAACATTTGCCGTTACCGTAATATCTTTCTGTACTGCCATAGCGTTAGCAGCCAGGCCCATAATTATAGCAACCAGCATTGGTTTGATGAAAGTTTTCATATATATCCTTAAGTTTGAATGTGCATATCAATATGCGCTTAAATTAAACCGACAAATGGGAGTTACTTTACTGCTTACTACTTAAGAAATTCCTTTTCGCCAGAGGTGTTATCTACCCAGTTGGTATACTTAATCCGTACAGCGGCATACTTTTTCCCGTTAAATATTTCAGCGGGTAAAGCACGTTGCTGTCCTGGATAGATAGCTTTTTTAACCTCTTTGCTCCATGTACATCCAGCATCGGTATTCACCTCAGGGCAAATACCGATACTCGAAACTTTGATATGTATATTTCCGGTGTTCGCTAACTGGAAATTAACCGGGTTATAGGTGAATTCAATTTTTGGTTGGGCTGGCGGCACGGAAACCAGTAAACCCCAAATCATATTAACGCCTAAATTTGCTTGTTTTTCACTTTGGCCTGCGTTTTGATCGAGGCTATTCACGCTTTCAAAATAGACGCGATAGAGCGTTTCCGTCTGCACGGGCTGCATATTGACGAGGCGGATGACTCGTGTGGCGCCAGGCGATAACGCAAATTTTGCAGGTGCGACCATCAAACCCTTTCCCGCCGTCGAATTAACGACGACCTCATTTTCTTGTGCAGTACCAGGATTATTAATTTTTTTAATTAATGTTTTCACAAATTCTGTTTTATCAGCATTTGTGAAGACATTAATCTGCGCATTTCCATGGCTGTCCAGTTTTGTCGCAATCGGGTAAATGGTCACCCCGGCTATCGTGTCGCCAGAAAAGATGGCTAAGAGCGACACCAGGGCAAGTATTTTATATTCATGAGATCTATTCATTGTTTACGTCGATAGAGAATAAAATAAATAACATTGTTTGTTAATGCGGCAGAGAATAGCTACGGCTGATGATTGCGTCAATCCATCACCGGTGAAGTATAAATATTAAAAATAGGACAAGTGATTTTTTATAACATTTGATGTTTTTTTAGATTATTTTAAATAATTGATTGTTCAGGTTTTTACTTGCTAGTTGTATGTCTTTTTGTTGCAATTTATTTGATGATTTCACAATAGTTAGAAATACTTAAAAATAAATTTAATTTATAAATGATTATTCTGGCAATGGCAATTGAGTGAGGATTTTCTCACTTAAGTGATTAATTTATAAAATGTATTAAAATTGCGGGCAAAAAAAATCCGGCTAAAAGCAGCCGGACTTATTAAAGACCTTAATAAGGCAAGTCGGTGTTATAAACCCGCAGCTTCACGCAGCACAGCGGCTTTGTCGGTCTTTTCCCATGGGAAATGTTCGCGACCAAAGTGACCGTATGCGGCGGTTTCTTTGTAGATCGGGTGCAGCAGATCCAGCATCTGGATCAGACCATACGGACGCAGGTCGAAGAATTCACGTACCAGCAGTGTCAGCTGCTCGGAAGCGATTTTCTCGGTGCCAAAGGTTTCCACCATGATGGACGTCGGCTCGGCCACGCCAATCGCGTAGGACACCTGAATCTCACAGCGATCCGCCAGACCCGCCGCCACGATGTTTTTCGCAACATAACGTGCCGCGTAGGCCGCAGAGCGGTCAACTTTCGACGGATCTTTACCAGAGAACGCGCCGCCACCGTGACGCGCCATGCCGCCGTAGGTATCAACGATGATCTTACGACCGGTCAGGCCGCAGTCACCCATCGGGCCGCCGATAACAAAACGGCCGGTCGGGTTGATGAAGAATTTGGTGGACGCGTTCAGCCACTCTTGCGGCAGAACCGGCTTGATGATCTCTTCCATCACGCCTTCCTGCAGGGCTTTCTGATCAATATCTTCCGCATGCTGCGTGGACAGCACTACGGCATCGATACCGACGATTTTGCCGTCGTCATACTGGAAGGTGACCTGGCTTTTTGCATCCGGACGCAGCCACGGCAGGGTGCCGTTTTTACGCACTTCAGCCTGACGCTGCACCAGACGGTGGGCGTAGGTGATCGGCGCTGGCATCAGCACGTCGGTTTCGTTGGTTGCATAACCAAACATCAGACCCTGGTCGCCCGCGCCCTGTTCCAGCGGATCGGCACGGTCAACGCCCTGGTTGATGTCCGGAGACTGCTTGCCAATCGCGCTCAGTACGGCGCAGGAGTTGGCGTCAAAGCCCATATCGGAATGGACATAGCCGATGTCGCGCACGGTTTTACGCGTGATTTCTTCGATGTCGACCCATGCGCTGGTGGTGATTTCGCCACCGACCAGAACCATCCCGGTTTTCACATAAGTTTCGCAGGCGACGCGTGCTTTCGGATCCTGTTCGAGGATCGCGTCCAGTACGGCATCGGAAATCTGGTCAGCGATTTTATCAGGATGTCCCTCTGAGACAGACTCTGATGTAAAAAGGTGTTTTGCCATGTTCTAAGTCACCCTGGGGTAATGGTATAAGCTCAAACTCTGTGCCGGGGCCGTCGAGGCGGCATGCAGGTAAATGACACAGGAAGTCTAAGTGTTAATCTGTATAGATGGATTAACATCTGGACGGCTATTTTAGGTCAATTCTTGAGCCTATTTCCAGCCTTTTTTGAGATTCGTCGCATTCTTGAATTCGCGCTGGCGGCGAATTTTACTTATATCGTTGCCGGAGCTGCTTTTTTATTTTGCATTTTCACCCCTTTGACGGTATAAAACGCCGCACGCGGCTTATACCTCTGCGGCACGTTAAGTCGGGGTATAAAAAAAGCGCACGACAGCTGTTCGTGTCGCCACTTCCAGCCGGGTTGAGCAGTTAAATTCGCTTGGGCTTATCGCTGACCCTTTCCGGCTAGCGTGGAGGTGATACCAGATAATGAACCGTTGTTTACCGCTAAATCTGCCATGCCGTCCGGCTGTGCATCTGTCTCCCGCTACTCATATATCTTCATTGCAATCCTGCCGATGTTTAACCCATCTCGGTGCTTCTCAGGACTCCAGAGCCGGTAAGGCCCTGTAATACCTGAACAAGGGCGCTCCTGTCGATCAGGGGTTTTCTCGTGGTTTCGCTGAACCGTCATCATCTGGTTCGGGCACGTGTTATAGAATGATATGAACAAGAAACCGGTCGCGCAGTCGGCGTGTCAGCAGAGTCTGCTGGATACACAGTCTGTTTATGGGTTGTTATCGCAGGGTTACGCTGCGATAGTAGTCAACTGTTTTATACCCTTCGTCTTTCATGCTGCAGGGGCGTTAGCTTTCCTCGCTCCCCCCAGTCACGTACTACAAGTACGCTCCTGGGGATTCGCTGCGTTGCTGCCTTCCTGCAACATGAAATCCATTGGGTATACACTTTTTAGACAACAAGTTGAGGTTCGCTATGTCTGACGACATGTCTTCGCCATCCCCTTCGTCAGCAGGCGAACAGGGTGTACTACGTTCCATGCAGGAGGTAGCCATGAGCTCCCAGGAAGCCAGCAAAATGCTGCGCACTTATAATATTGCCTGGTGGGGCAATAACTACTACGACGTCAACGAACTGGGCCATATCACCGTTTGCCCGGATCCTGACGTACCCCAGGCGCGCGTTGATCTTGCTGAACTGGTAAAAGCCCGTGAAGCGCAGGGGCAACGTCTGCCTGCACTGTTCTGCTTCCCGCAGATCCTGCAGCACCGCCTGCGCTCGATTAACGCTGCCTTCAAGCGTGCGCGCGAATCCTATGGCTACAATGGCGACTACTTCCTGGTCTACCCGATTAAGGTTAACCAGCATCGTCGCGTCATTGAGTCCCTGATCCACTCCGGCGAACCGCTGGGTCTGGAAGCCGGTTCCAAAGCGGAACTGATGGCGGTGCTGGCCCATGCCGGTATGACCCGCAGCGTGATCGTCTGTAACGGTTATAAAGACCGCGAATACATTCGTCTGGCGTTAATCGGTGAAAAGATGGGCCACAAGGTCTATCTGGTGATCGAGAAGATGTCCGAGATCGCTATCGTACTGGACGAAGCCGAGCGTCTGAACGTCATCCCGCGCCTTGGCGTGCGTGCGCGTCTGGCCTCCCAGGGCTCCGGTAAATGGCAGTCCTCCGGCGGTGAAAAATCCAAATTTGGCCTCGCGGCAACCCAAGTGCTGCAACTGGTGGAAATCCTGCGGGAGCGTGGTCGTCTGGACAGCATTCAGCTGCTGCACTTCCACCTCGGCTCGCAGATGGCGAACATTCGCGACATCGCTAACGGCGTGCGTGAATCTGCCCGTTTCTACGTTGAACTGCATAAGCTGGGCGTGAATATACAGTGCTTCGACGTGGGTGGTGGTCTGGGCGTGGACTATGAAGGTACGCGCTCGCAGTCCGACTGCTCCGTCAACTATGGCCTGAACGAATACGCCAACAACATTATCTGGGCGATTGGCGATGCCTGTGAAGAACACGGCCTGCCGCATCCGACGGTGATCACCGAGTCTGGCCGCGCCGTCACCGCGCACCATACCGTGCTGGTGTCGAATATCATCGGCGTGGAGCGTAACGAATACACCGAGCCGACTGCGCCGTCTGAAGACGCGCCGCGCGCGCTGCAAAGCATGTGGGAAACCTGGGGCGAAATGCACCAGCCGGGTACCCGCCGTTCGCTGCGCGAATGGCTGCATGACAGCCAGATGGATCTGCATGATATTCACGTCGGCTATTCATCCGGCGCGTTCTCGTTGCAGGATCGCGCCTGGGCGGAACAGCTTTACCTGAGCATGTGTCATGAAGTGCAGAAGCAGCTGGATCCAAGCAACCGCGCCCATCGCCCGATTATCGATGAGCTGCAAGAACGTATGGCGGATAAGATTTACGTCAACTTCTCGCTGTTCCAGTCGATGCCAGATGCATGGGGTATCGATCAGCTGTTCCCGGTGATGCCGCTGGAAGGACTTAACCAGGCGCCGGAGCGTCGTGCCGTGCTGCTGGACATTACCTGTGACTCGGATGGCGCTATCGATCACTATGTGGATGGTGACGGTATTGCCACCACCATGCCGATGCCGCAGTACGATCCGGAAAACCCGCCGCCGCTGGGCTTCTTTATGGTGGGCGCGTATCAGGAAATTCTCGGCAACATGCATAACCTGTTCGGTGATACCGAAGCGGTGGACGTGTTTGTCTTCCCGGATGGCAGCGTGGAAGTTGAGCTGTCAGATGAAGGCGATACCGTCGCCGATATGCTGGAATACGTGCAGCTGGATCCGAAAACGCTGTTAACGCATTTCCGCGATCAGGTGAAACAAACCGATCTGGATACGGATCTGCAACAGCAGTTCCTCGAAGAATTCGAAGCCGGACTGTACGGGTATACCTACCTGGAAGACGAGTAATCGACGCCCGCTTCACCCTTCATCCCTTTCTCGTCGGGTTTAACGACGCGGAGGGGATTTTTTTTATATCGACTCTACGAAAGAGGTCACAAACATGAGCACCTTAGGTCATCAGTACGATAACTCTCTGGTATCTAACGCCTTTGGTTTTTTACGCCTTCCGATGAACTTCCAGCCGTATGACAGTGATGCTGACTGGGTGATCACCGGTGTGCCTTTTGATATGGCGACCTCTGGTCGTGCCGGTGGCCGTCACGGTCCGGCGGCGATTCGCCAGGTTTCCACCAACCTCGCCTGGGAGCACAACCGTTTCCCGTGGAACTTCGACATGCGCGAGCGCCTGAACGTCGTCGACTGCGGCGATCTGGTGTATGCCTTCGGCGATGCGCGCGAAATGAGCGAAAAATTACAGGCCCACGCGGAAAAACTGCTGGCTGCCGGTAAACGTATGCTCTCCTTCGGCGGTGACCACTTCGTGACGCTGCCGCTGCTGCGCGCCCATGCGAAACACTTCGGTAAAATGGCGCTGGTGCATTTCGATGCGCACACCGACACCTACGCGAACGGCTGCGAGTTCGACCACGGCACCATGTTCTACACCGCACCGAAAGAAGGTCTGATCGATCCGCATCACTCCGTGCAGATCGGTATCCGTACCGAGTTTGATAAAGACAACGGCTTTACCGTGCTGGATGCCTGCCAGGTGAACGATCGCAGCGTGGACGACATTCTCGCCCAGGTGAAGCAGATCGTTGGCGATATGCCGGTCTACCTGAGTTTTGATATTGATTGCCTGGATCCGGCCTTCGCACCGGGCACCGGTACGCCGGTGATTGGCGGGCTGACATCCGATCGCGCCATTAAACTGGTGCGCGGTCTGAAAGACCTGAACATCGTGGGTATGGACGTGGTGGAAGTAGCACCGGCTTACGATCAGTCTGAGATCACGGCGCTGGCCGCTGCGACGCTGGCGCTGGAAATGCTGTATATCCAGGCCGCCAAGAAGGGCGAGTAATCGGGCTATTTTACTCGCCATTATGGGCCAGGGCAGTGCTCGCCATCCTCACGTACTACGTGTACGCTCCGGTGGCTGTGCGCTGTCCTGACCCAGACTGGCTTCGCCAATTACGCCCGAAATAGATTTATTTGATGCCGTCTGCCGCCATACGGTCGCGAATATGCTGCGCACGCGCTTCGGAAGCCGGGTGATCATCAAACATCGAACTCTGACGTCCTGCTTCCAGTTTTGACAGCTTCTCAAAGCTGGTGGCCAGACCGGCCGGGTTGATGCCGCGTTTGCGCAACAGATCGTAAGAGTAGTCATCCGCTTCGGCTTCCTGACGCTGGGAGAACTGGGAGTTGACCAGTTTTTCACCCAGATCGCCAAGCTGCGACTGCGACAGGCTACCCACTACGCCACCGGCAGATGCCGCCGCCACGCGCACGGCGTTGGTGCCTAGCGCCACCTGCATGCCGCGTTTAACATGGCCAAGCGCCACGTGACCCATTTCATGGCCAATGACCGCTTCAACTTCATTGTCGTTCATCATATCCATCAGGCCGCTGTAAACGCGGATGCAGCCGTTCGCCATCGCGAAAGCGTTCACATCTTTAGTCTGGTAAACCTTGTAGTTCACCGCCTGACCATTAATGTTATCGCCTAATGCGTTGGCGATTTTCGCCAGACGCTGACTGTAAGCACTGCTCGCCGGGGCGATAGTCGCTTTGCTGTCCATCTCTTTACAGGCTTCATTGCTTAATGCAATCACCTGCTGATCGCTTAATGAGTACGCCTGGAACGCTTCTGCGCCGGAGCTCATCAGGCCGTTAGAATCCATGTTCTGGCAGCCGGTCAACGCCGTTGCCACACCCAGAGCCAGCAATGCTGTGCGAATCTTCATGTCTTATCTTCCGCAATGATTAATGCATGTTTTGATAGTCGCCACGCCTGAACGAAGCGGGCAGGTGCGCTGAGTATAAAGAAAATTACGCGAGGGCGGTGAGCGTTTGCGCAACTTGCGAGCGTGATCCAGAGATTTCTGAAGCGGCAAAAGGATGCTCCATGTACATGAGTTGCCGCTTGGGTTACATTGTTGTCACTTTTTTCCGGCGTAGCCCATTCCGCGCTGTAGTCAAGTCGCCAGGGCATGGCCTTTAACAGTCCGATCTGGAGTCAAAATGTCCTCACGTAAAGAGCTTGCCAACGCTATTCGTGCGCTGAGCATGGACGCAGTACAGAAAGCCAAATCCGGTCACCCGGGCGCCCCGATGGGCATGGCAGACATCGCCGAAGTCCTGTGGCGCGATTTCCTGAACCATAATCCACAAAACCCGTCCTGGGCTGACCGCGACCGCTTCGTGCTGTCTAACGGCCACGGCTCCATGCTGATTTACAGCCTGCTGCACCTCACCGGCTACGACCTGCCGATTGAAGAGCTGAAAAACTTCCGTCAGCTGCACTCCAAAACTCCGGGTCACCCGGAAGTGGGCTACACCGCTGGTGTGGAAACCACGACTGGCCCGCTGGGGCAGGGTATTGCTAACGCAGTCGGTATGGCTATCGCTGAGAAAACCCTCGCGGCGCAGTTTAACCGCCCGGGCCACGACATCGTCGACCACTACACCTACGCGTTCATGGGCGACGGCTGCATGATGGAAGGCATCTCCCACGAAGTTTGCTCTCTGGCAGGTACTCTCGGCCTGGGCAAACTGGTGGCGTTCTATGATGACAACGGCATCTCTATCGACGGCCACGTAGAAGGCTGGTTCACCGATGACACCGCAGCACGTTTCGAAGCCTACGGCTGGCACGTGGTGCGCGGCGTGGACGGTCACGATGCTGACGCGATCAAACGCGCCATCGAAGAAGCCAAATCGGTTACCGACAAACCGTCCCTGCTGATGTGCAAAACCATCATCGGTTTCGGTTCACCAAACAAAGCTGGTACCCATGACTCCCACGGTGCGCCGCTGGGCGACGCTGAAGTGGCGCTGACCCGCGAACAGCTGGGCTGGAAACACGCCGCCTTCGACATCCCGCAGGACATTTATGCCCAGTGGGACGCGAAAGAAATGGGCGCGGCGAAAGAAAAAGCATGGAACGAGAAATTTGCTGCCTATGCGAAAGCTTTCCCGCAGGAAGCCGCTGAATTCACCCGTCGTATGAAAGGTGAAATGCCGGAAGATTTCGCCGCAAAAGCGAATGAATTCATTGCCAAACTGCAGGCAAACCCGGCTAAAATCGCCAGCCGTAAAGCATCCCAGAACGCCATCGAAGCCTTCGGCCCGTGGCTGCCAGAATTCCTCGGCGGCTCCGCAGATCTCGCACCAAGCAACCTGACCATCTGGTCTGGCTCGAAAGCGATTAACGAAGACGCCGCAGGCAACTACATCCATTACGGCGTGCGCGAATTCGGTATGACCGCCATCGCTAACGGTATCTCTCTGCACGGCGGTTTCGTGCCGTACACCTCCACCTTCCTGATGTTTGTGGAATATGCCCGTAACGCGGTGCGTATGGCGGCGCTGATGAAACAGCGTCAGGTGATGGTTTACACCCACGACTCCATCGGTCTGGGCGAAGACGGCCCGACGCACCAGCCGGTCGAGCAGATCGCGTCTCTGCGCGTCACACCGAACATGAGCACCTGGCGTCCGTGTGACCAGGTTGAATCCGCAGTCGCGTGGAAATATGGCGTTGAGCGTCACGACGGCCCGACCGCTCTGATCCTCTCCCGTCAGAACCTGGCGCAGCAGGAGCGTACCGAGCAGCAACTGGCAGACATCGCCCGTGGTGGTTATGTGCTGAAAGACAGCGACGGCCAGCCGCAGGTGATCTTCATCGCCACCGGTTCCGAAGTTGAGCTGGCAGTGGGCGCATGGGAAAAACTGACGGCCGAAGGCATCAAAGCCCGCGCGGTTTCCATGCCGTCTACCGATGCGTTCGACAAGCAGGATGCCGCCTACCGCGAATCCGTGCTGCCGAAAGCCGTGTCTGCGCGTGTAGCAGTTGAAGCGGGTATCGCTGACTACTGGTACAAATACGTGGGCCTGAACGGCGCTATCGTTGGCATGACCACCTTCGGTGAGTCTGCCCCGGCAGAGCTGCTGTTTGAAGAGTTCGGCTTCACAGTCGATAACGTGGTAAGCAAAGCTAAAGCTCTGCTGTAATCGTTGTTGCTAAGAAACGGGTCGCTCAGGCGGCCCGTTTTTTTGTATGATGAATATCACAAAATTTAACCAACGCAACCCTAATAAAGTGATATGCATTGCATATATAAATTTTTATATTTATCTGTATTTTAGATGTTGATCACTTTTATGCTGTTGCTTATTCTTAACTTCTTAATTTATAAGAAATTAAGAATGAGCATTTTCCTCATTCCCCGCTATTTCCCCTGTTTGCTTTAACAAAACGCTGCGAGTATTTTATTTGTACCGTTCAACGGTATCTGAAATAAAACAGGAGGCAGTATGCGGTTAAAGGATTATTTCCCGGAGGGCGCTGTCAAAATAAAGGAATCGGCAAGCGACTGGCAGCACGCTATCGATTTATCTATGGCAGCACTACTTGCTCTTGGATATATTCGTGATGATTATATTAAATCGATTAAAGAGGCTACATTAAACAACGGTCCTTATTATATGCTGGCACCTGGCATTGCCATGCCCCATGCAAGACCGGAGTGTGGCGCGTTAAAGACGGGGGTGTCATTAACGTTACTCAGACAACCTGTACTTTTTGATGTAAATAATGATCCGGTTAAAGTATTAATAGGTCTGGCAGCATTCGATTCCGATTCGCATATTAACGCCATTCAGGCGTTAAGCGAGTTGCTTTGTGATGAAGGTAATATACAAAAACTGCTTAACGCGCAAAGCGAAAAACAGATTAAAGATATTCTATCTCTCGTCTGACGAGTCTCTCCTTTACAGGAAAATATTATGGAACATAAGTCTGCTCGTGCAAAAGTCCAGGCTTTTGGCGGATTTTTGACGGCCATGGTCATCCCCAATATCGGCGCATTTATTGCCTGGGGTTTTATTACTGCATTATTTATTCCTACCGGCTGGATGCCGAATGAACAATTCGCCAGAATCGTCGGTCCGATGATTACTTATTTGTTGCCCGTGATGATAGGTTCAACCGGCGGGGCGCTTGTTGGCGGTAAGCGTGGCGCGGTGATGGGCGGCATCGGCAGTATTGGTGTCATTGTCGGCGCTGATATTCCGATGTTTCTGGGCGCGATGATCATGGGGCCGTTAGGCGGCCTGATGATTAAGAAGATCGACAAAGCACTGGAAAATCGCATACCCGCAGGCTTTGAGATGGTCATTAATAACTTCTCTCTGGGGATTGCAGGCATGGCGCTGTGCCTGCTGGGATTTGAAGTTATCGGGCCGGCGGTGCTGATTGCCAATAACATGGTCAGAGAAAGCATTGAGTCGCTGGTTCATGCTGGCTACCTGCCGTTGCTTTCCGTAATCAATGAACCGGCGAAGATCCTGTTCCTGAATAATGCCATCGATCAGGGGGTTTACTATCCACTGGGAATGCAACAGGCATCGGAAGCCGGGAAATCCATTTTCTTTATGGTGGCCTCGAATCCAGGGCCTGGGCTAGGGCTACTGCTCAGCTTTACCCTTTTTGGCAAAGGCATGGCGAAGAAATCAGCGCCTGGCGCGATGATTATTCATTTCCTCGGTGGGATCCATGAGCTCTATTTCCCGTATGTGTTGATGAAACCCTTAACCCTGATCGCCATGATTGCCGGGGGCATGAGCGGAACCTGGGTATTTACGATGTTAGACGGTGGACTGGTGGCTGGCCCAAGTCCGGGATCCATTTTCGCTTACCTGGCATTAACACCGAAAGGGGCTTTCTTCGCCACTATTACGGGGGTCGCAACAGGAACCGTAGTGAGCTTTATTATTACGTCCTTTATTTTGAAAATGGATAAGAGTGGTGAAGCGGAAAGTGAAGATACCTTTACTGATTCTGCTGATGCCGTGAAAACCATGAAGCAGGAAGGCGCGTTTTCATATCGTCATGTCAAACGCATCGCTTTTGTCTGTGATGCCGGTATGGGATCCAGCGCCATGGGCGCGACGACATTTCGTAAGCGGCTGGAAAAAGCGGGGTTAACCATAACTGTCATGCATTATGCCATCGAAAATGTCCCGGCAGATGCCGATATTATTATCACCCACGCCAGCCTTGAAGGACGCGTTAAACGGGTAAGTAATAAACCGTTAGTGCTGATAAAAAACTATATTGGCGACCCGCACCTTGACGAGTTATTTAGCCATTTGACCGCAAAATAGTCATTCTGACTTCTGGAGTCGATATGAAAACGAAAGTTGCTGCGATATACGGCAAGCGGGACGTACGCATCCGTGAATTTGAACTGCCCGCAATTACAGAAAATGAACTGCTGGTCAGCGTTATTTCCGACAGTGTGTGTCTCTCTACCTGGAAGGCGGCTTTATTGGGCAGCGAGCATAAGCGTGTCCCGGAGGATCTGAAAAATCATCCGGTGATCACCGGACACGAATGCGCAGGTATTATCGTTGAGGTGGGAAAAAATCTCTCTGATAAATATAAGAAAGGGCAGCGTTTTGTTTTACAGCCCGCAATGGGATTACCGTCTGGCTATTCTGCCGGCTACAGCTACGAATATTTTGGCGGTAACGCTACCTATATGATTATTCCCGAAGTGGCGATTAATCTGGGTTGTGTATTACCGTATGACGGCGATTATTTTGCCGCTGCATCCCTGGCTGAGCCGATGTGCTGCATTATTGGTGCCTACCATGCCAATTACCACACCACACAATATGTTTATGAACACCGCATGGGCATCAAGCCCGGAGGCAATATCGCGCTGCTGGCCTGCGCCGGGCCGATGGGTATTGGCGCTATAGACTACGCCATTAACGGCGGTATCAAACCGGCACGTGTTGTGGTGGTGGATATCGACGAAAAACGTCTGGCGCAGGCGCGTAAACTGCTGCCCGTCGAATTAGCGGCGGCGAAAGGCATCGAACTTATTTATGTCAATACGACAGGCATGGATCATCCGGCGACGGCGCTTCGCGCCCTGACCGGTAATACCGGCTTTGATGACGTCTTCGTTTATGCGGCGGTACCCGCCGTGGTTGCGATGGCCGATGAACTGCTGGCTGAAGACGGTTGCCTGAACTTTTTCGCTGGGCCAACGGACAGCAACTTCAAAGTGCCGTTTAACTTCTACAACGTGCATTACAACCGCACGCATGTGGTCGGCACGTCTGGCGGTTCCACGGATGATATGAAAGAAGCCATTGCGCTTAGCGCCAGTGGGCAACTCCAGCCGTCATTTATGGTGACACATATCGGCGGGCTGGATGCGGTGCCGGAAACGGTGCTGAACCTGCCGGATATTCCCGGCGGCAAGAAACTTATCTACAACGGCGTGACGATGCCTTTAACGGCGATTGCTGATTTTGCAGAAAAGGGCAAAACCGATCCACTGTTTAAAGTGCTGGCGGAGAAGGTCGCGGAAACGCACGGCATCTGGAATGCGCAGGCGGAAAAATACCTGCTGGCGCACTTTAACGTGGACATCGGGGAGGCGGCGCAATGATGGCTCTGGCGTGGCCGCTGCTACGTATTACGGAACAGGCGGCACTCGCTGCCTGGCCGCAAACCGGTTGTGGCGACAAAAATAAAATCGACGGGCTTGCTGTCACCGCGATGCGGGATGCGCTCAATACGCTCGCTATGCAAGGTCGCGTGGTCATTGGCGAAGGTGAAATTGATTGTGCGCCGATGCTGTATATTGGCGAAAGCGTGGGGACGGGCACCGGGCCTGCGGTGGACATTGCGGTCGACCCTATTGAAGGCACCCGCATGGTGGCGATGGGGCAAAGTAATGCGCTGGCGGTGATGGCGTTTGCACCATCGGGCAGTCTGTTTCATGCGCCAGATATGTACATGAAAAAGCTGGTGGTGGGCCGACAGGCGCGCGGTGTGCTTAACCTCGCGTTGTCCCTGACCGATAATCTTCGTAACGTGGCGGAGGCGCTGGGTAAACCCCTGGCTTCGCTGCGCATGGTGACGCTCGATAAGCCGCGTATGCGTCCTGCAATTGAAGAGGCGATGCAGCTGGGTGTCAAAGTGTTCGCCCTGCCGGATGGGGATGTGGCCGCAAGCGTACTGACCTGTCATCCCGATACTCTGTTTGACGTGATGTACACCATTGGCGGTGCGCCGGAAGGGGTGATTTCTGCCTGTGCCGTTAAAGCATTAGGGGGCGATATGCAGGTGGAACTTATCGACTTTTGTGAAGCGAAAGGGGATGCGCCTGCGCATCAACACATTGCCCGGCGCGAGCGTCGTCGCTGTGCGGAGATGGAGGTCAGGGTAAATCACCTCTATTTACTGGATGACCTGGTGAAGCAGGACGACATTCTGTTTTGCGCCACAGGCGTGACCGACGGTGATTTGCTGAAAGGCATTCGTGATCACGGGGGCAGATTGCAGACCCAAACATTACTCATCAATGGCGCAGAGCGAACGTGTAATATAATAGATTCCCTGCATTGCTGGTGATCTAACGAGAAACGAATGACGACGCTGACAGAAGATGATGTGCTGGAGCAACTTGAGATCATGGAGGACTTACGCGCCTTTATGGTTACGGCGAATGACATTTTGTTGCGTGCCATCCGTCATTTTTTGCCGTCGTTATTCGTTAACAATGATGCAGAAATCGTCGAATACGCCGTAAAACCGCTGCTGGCGCAAAGTGGTCCGCTGGATGATGTTGATGTCGCGATCCGTCTGATTTATGCGCTGGGGAAAATGGATAAATGGCTGTATGCCGATATTATGCATTTTTCCCAGTTCAGCCAGTATCTGGCGGAGCTGGCGCACGTTCCCGGCTATGGGGATGAGGTTGTCTGGGATTTCATCAGCAACATGAACAGCATCACCACCAATACGTCGCTGTATAACGCGCTGAAAGCGATGAAATTCGCGGATTTTGCCGTTTATTCAGAGGCGCGGTTTAGCGCGATGGTCAAAACCGCGCTGGCGCTGGCAGTAACGACGATCGTAAAGGAACTTACGCCGTGAAAATAACGCTCCACATCAATGGACTGACAACCACCGCCAGCTATGACGAGGCGGAAATTGAAACCGTGCATAAACCACTATTACGCCGCCTGGCGGAACTTACCTCCGCGCATCACCGGACGATTGTTTTTCTCAGCGCGCCACCGGGAACCGGCAAGTCTACGTTAACCACATTCTGGGAATACCTCTGCGCGCAGGATCCGGCGTTGCCGGAGCTACAGACGCTGCCGATGGATGGCTTTCATCACTATAACGACTGGCTGGAGGCGCATCAGCTTCGCGGCGACAAAGGCACGCCTGCGACCTATGACGTTGACAAGCTGGCGCAGGCATTAGCGCGCATCCGCCGCGGCGAGGGGAACTGGCCGCAGTATGATCGCCAGCGCCACGATCCGGTTGAAGATGCTATCGCCGTAACGGCACCGCTGGTGATCGTCGAAGGCAACTGGCTGCTGCTGGACGACCCCCGCTGGCAGGCCGTGCGGCAGTATTGCGATTTTTCAATCTTCATTCGCGCGCCGCAGTCAGCGTTAACCGCGCGGCTGGTGGCGCGCAAAATGGCCGGAGGTTTAAGCCGGGCGCAGGCAGAAGATTTTTATCAGCGCACCGACGGGCCAAATGTTGTCACCGTGCTGACTCACAGCCAGGCGGCAGACGTGACGCTCATAATGGACGAGAGCGGGAAGCTGTTACTGCGCGGCGATCCCCAGTAATGCCGAGGCGGGCGACTGCCCGCTCACCAGCGCCTGCGTGCTGCCGTCCCAGGCAATGCGCCCGTCGGCGATCACCAGCGAGCGCGGGGCGATGCGCAGCGCATCTTCCACACTGTGCGACACCATCAGCAGCGTCAGGTTCTGGCGCTGACACACCTCGTTAACCAGCACCAGCATCTCCTGACGCAGCGCCGGATCAAGCGCGGAAAACGGCTCATCCAGCAGCAATACCGGCTGTTCGCGTACCAGACAGCGCGCCAGCGCCACACGCTGACGCTGCCCGCCGGAAAGCTGCCCGGGCAGGCGATCGAGCAGATCTTCCAGCCCCATCTGCGCGGCAATGGCCGCCAGGGTGGCGCGCTGGGCGTCGTTAAGTTTTAAGCCGGGATGCAGCCCCAGACCAATGTTCTGCCGCACCGTCAGATGGGTGAACAGGTTGTTTTCCTGGAACAGCATCGACACCGGGCGGCGCGACGGCGGCGTACGCGTATAATCCTGGTTTTCCAGCACAATGGTGCCGCTGTCCGGCTGTAAAAATCCGGCGATCAGATTCAGCAGCGTGCTTTTCCCCGCGCCGCTCGGCCCGAGGATCGCCACCTGTTCACCCCGCTCGATAGTCAGCGTAAAGCGCATGGGCAGGTGATGGTAAAGCCAGGTGGTATCAGTCAGTTTTAGCATGGCGACCCGGAAGTTTTTCAATCACGGTGAACAGGATAAAGCACAGCGCCAGCAGCAGCAGCGCCGTCACGGCCCCGTCCTGGCTGCGATAAGAGCCGATTTGCTGATAAAGGTAAAACGGCAGCGTACGGAAATCGTCATTGCCGAACAGCGCCACGACGCCGAAATCGCCAATCGACAGCACACAGGCAAACGCCAGCGCCTGCGCCAGCGGACGTTTCAGCGCGCGCAACTCCACCACGCGCAGCCGTTGCAGCCCCGCCAGGCCGAGAGACTGGCACAGCAGCGTATAACGGGCGGCGACATCGCGCATCGGGTTTTCCAGTACTTTGAGCGCGTAGGGGATGGCCATCAGCGCGTTAGTAAAAATCACAATGCCGTCAGCGGAGTCCGGCAGGCCGGTGGCGTTGTTAAGCAGTAAAAAGAAGCCGGTTGCCAGCACAATCCCGGGCATCGCGAGGATCAACATGCCGGACAGCTCCAGCGCCTGTCCGGCGAAGGGCTGCTGGCGGGCGCGCAGTTCGCGGCTGCTCCACAGCAGCATCATGGTCAGGATCACACACAGCACCCCGGCGCACAGCGCGATGCGCAGCGAGGTCCAGGTCGCCTGCCACAGCACCGGCTGCGCCAGTACGTCCAGCAGACTGCGGTTGAATCCCCCGACAATGACCGCGATCAGCGGCGGCAGCAACAGCAACAGGGCGAGCACGATCAGCGTGCTATCGGCAAGTCGGCGGAACAAGCTGTCCTGCGGATCGCGCCAGCCGGTGATGTGATTTGTGCCGACGGCAATGGCTTTGCTCAGCCGCTGGCTTAACAGCACCAGCCCGAGGCAGCAGATCATCTGCACCAGCGCCAGCAGCGCCGCGCGGCCCGGTTCAAAGTCGTAACTTAACGCCTGATAAATTGCCAGCTCAATGGTGGTGGCCTGTGGCCCGCCGCCCAGCGACAGCACCGTCGCAAAGCTGGCAAAGCAGAGCATAAAGATCAGCGCCGCCACCGGCGGGATTTGCCGCCGCAGCCAGGGCCATTCAACAAAGCGGAAAAACGCCCAGCCGCGCATCCCGAGCTGGGCGGCAAGCTGGCGCTGCTCGCCGGGGATCTGCTCCAGCGCCTGTAACAGCAGGCGGGTCGCCATCGGCAGATTAAAAAAGACGTGGGCCAGCAGGATCCCTTGCAGGCCATAAGGCGAAAACGTCCAGTGCGATCCGAAAATCTGCGCCAGCCAGCCCTGACGCCCATAGACGCTGAGAATGCCGAACACCGCCACCAGCACCGGCAAAATCAGCGTCATGGCGCACAGGCGTAACAGCATTTGCCGCCCCGGAAAGCGGCGGCGGTACAGGGCGCGGGCAAGAAAAATCGCCGGAACCACCGACAGCAGGGCCGACAAAAACGCTTGCCAGAACGAGAAGCGCACCACGTGCCACAGATAACTGTCCTGCCACAGCGCGGCGACGTCCGTTACCGGCGCATTCAGCCACAGCGCAAAAAAGGCCGCCAGCGCCACCGCCACCATCAGCGTGGCCGCGGCAGCACCGGGCAGCAGCCAGCCGGGGATTAACGGCTGACGGCGCGTTGCCATGCACTGATCCAGTCGGCACGCTTCGCGGCAACATCCTGCGGGGAGTATTCCAGCGTGGTGGCCGGTTTCACCAGTTGGTCAAAGCCCGCGGGCAGCGCCACGCTGGTTACCGGATACATCCAGTTGCCGGTGGCGATGGTGTTCTGGAACGCCGGCGTCACCATAAATTTCAGGAACTTATCTGCCAGCTCCGGCTGCTTGCTGGCGGCAGTGCGGGCGGCAACTTCCACCTGCAAATAGTGCCCTTCGCTAAAGCCCGCCGCGGCGTAGTTGTCTTTCTTCTCTTCAATAGAGTGATACGCCGGGGAGGTGGTGTAGCTCAGCACCAGGTCGCTTTCGCCTTTCAGGAACAGGCCGTAAGCTTCGCTCCAGCCTTTGGTGACGGTGACGGTTTTGGCAGCGAGTTTTTGCCAGGCGTCCGGGGCGTTATCGCCATAGACTTTTTGCATCCACAGCAAGAGGCCGAGGCCTGGCGTGCTGGTGCGCGGATCCTGGTAGATCACACGCCATTTCTGATCGCTTTCCACCAGTTCTTTCAGGCTTTTCGGCGGATTTTTCAGTTTGTTTTTGTCATAGACGAAGGCGAAATAGCCGTAATCGAACGGCACAAAGGTGTCGTTTTTCCAGCCGCCCGGCACCTTGACCGCATCATTTGGGATGTCGCTCTTGGCGAACAGTTTAGTTTGCGTGGCGGCTTCCAGCAGGTTGTTATCCAGCCCCAGCACCACGTCGGCTTTGCTGTTTTTGCCTTCCATGCGCAGACGGTTGAGCAGCGAGACGCCATCTTCCAGCGCCACCAGTTTTAGCTCGCAGTTACAGTCTGCTTCAAAAGCTTTTTTAACTTTCGGGCCAGGGCCCCAGTCAGCGGCAAAGGAGTCGTAGGTGTAAACGGTGAGCACAGGTTTGGCAAAGGCGGGCGCGGCAATCAGCAGCAGGAACGGCAGACATTTTTTTAACACTTTGCACCTCAATAAAAGAGAGTGGCAAAGGACTTGAGCGGTAGCCTCAAATCCCTTCGCCGGCGTTATCCGGATCAGGTTCGACGGGTATTTTCTCAGCACACGCGTGTCGCGCAGCACCCCGTTGAGCACGGCGCTAGTGTAATGATTTTGTTGCCGGGCAGCAATGAGGGATGGCGGGGGCGAGGCCCGGGCAGAAACACGCTGTGCGTTACTGATGATTTACAGTTACGGAGTTGAACAAATCTGGCGCAGGGAGCTTGTGCTGGCCTAAAGGATTTCGGGTAAGCGGAGGAAAAGTGTATTTTCCTGCGTATTCGAAACTACAAAGCCATGATGCAGGTAGAAGTTTTTCGCCGCGTCTGAGAGGGCATGAACCATAATTGCGCGCACACCTATGTTTTCAGCCACACGATAAATGCGTAAAACGGCATCATGAAGTAAATCCGCGCCCAGACCTTTGCCGTGGTAACTCGCATCGACTGCAAGACGTGCCAGGATAATGACAGGGATAGGCTCAGGCATGTTTCGCCGTAAGCTGCCGGGCGCAATGGCGTGAGTCACGCTACCGGTAGCCAAGGAGTAAAATCCCACCACCTGTGACGTCTTTCCCCGGCATACCACAAATGTTCTGGCCGCACCGGTAGAGTGATTTTTTAATCCCCGGTGCCTGATCCATTCATCCAGTACTGCTTCCCCACAATGGAACTCAGAAAGAATATGTGAAGCGTTAAGTGGTTGCGGTGCAGTTACTTTTCCCACTGGGGTTTTCTCGCCAGTA
Source organism: Enterobacter sp. ENT03 (assembly GCF_019218745.1). Taxonomy (GTDB): domain Bacteria; phylum Pseudomonadota; class Gammaproteobacteria; order Enterobacterales; family Enterobacteriaceae; genus Enterobacter_D. The sequence continues at coordinate 54,770 of NZ_JAHUXA010000008.1, read as the reverse complement.
GTGCATCCAGCGCCGGATTAGCGGTGACCGGGGCGTCCAGCATAGTGATAAATTCAGCGTATTGCTCGTCATTAAGATTGAACATCCGACGATCAAGGATGACGTTTTCAGCGGCCTGACAAGCTGTCTCAAGTATAAAATCAGTCCGTGATTTATGAAGAATACTGGCAGCGGTATCGATTAGCGCTCTCTGCGCTTCTTTAGCCCTAATATTGAGCTGAACATCTGATTTCATGGTGACCCCGTTGTATAGCAAGTGATATACAAATTTTAACCTTAACGTATAGCAAACGCTATACGCTGGTGCATATTACTTTCTCTGTACTGATTTAACATCAAACCACATGCTGTTGGAGTTGCCGCCCATAGTTAAGGGCAGGTTTTAAAGGCCTTTGCGAGGCGCGCCGCAAATCGTACTGACAAATCCGCTTGCCGTTGATCGTGTCTGACAGTAGCATCTTCCCGCACCTGCAAAATCAGGTGCCGGGATTGGTCTCCTGCATATCATACCTGCGACATATGACGCGTAAGCGTCTTTCTTATGTCGTGCGTTTGGCTACATCTCTATGGTGGGCTGGACGGGGGCGCTGCAAGGCGCGCCGGTGTCGGTATGGCCGGTAAGACCAACTCCGTTCAGTCCACCACCCGTAAGATTGGTCTCTTCGGTGGCGGAATATACATTCACATACCGGAGGCTGCCCTTATGGCTACGACCCTCAACCAGACTCACCCGCTTCTTACCGTTCCCTTCACCGCAGACACGGATTTCACCGTGCTGGCGGATCACTGCGAGCATTTTGCTGAGGCGCTGATCGAAAGCGACGATCCGGCGCTATGCCTCGCTATGTGTGGACGGCTCAACGCCTGCCTGATGCTGCTGCAACCCACGCTCAACGAGGTTATTCCACCGCATCTGGTTTCATCGCTGACGGTGGATACGCCACCCGATGAACTCCCGCATTTCGAACCGGAATCTGATCTGCTGTGTGAGTACTGCCTGACCTTAACGCGTCTGTTGAACAGTCAGTCATTACCGCCGGATATGGAGAAAATCCTGACCGGGCTGTTGTGTGAACTGGTGTGGTATTTCACCGATATTATGAAAGCGCCGCGCTGGGTGCGGAGTGGCGGCGGTGTACCAGCAAAAGAGATAATCTTATAGAAGCGCAGCATGATAATCCCCACTGACAGGTGGGGGCTTAAATTACAAATTCATTCACGGTAAAAATATTGCATGCCGGGGATGATTTAAATCCCCGTTAGTATTAATAAACCATTACCCTCTTTACTCACCGTTTGAGCGCAAATTTAAATCTAGAGATAAGAACCACACTTGCATGATATAAATAAAAGAAAGAGCCTGTCCGATTGTGGGTAAATATCTTCGGGTTTAAACACCTAATATTCAATGCAAAAATAGATTGTATTATATCTCATATGTTGTATTATATGTTTCATGTGAATTTTTTATAATGGTAGGGTATGGGGGGTGTTTCTAACCTCCATTTAATTAAAGCAACTGTATATATTTTTAAAAAAATCATGTTGCTGACTTACCTAAGTGTTAGCTTGAAATATGATTTATCTAAACGATAACCTTGGTGATTTATGAGTTTCTTTAATAATGAGTTATGTGTAAATGGGAAATTTCAGGCAGGCGTTTTTCCTAAAACTCGCTATCAGGGTAGTAAATATAAATTAACAAAGTGGATAGAAGATTCCTTGTCTACCATAGAATTTGAGACAGTGCTTGATGCTTTTTCCGGTACTTCTTCTGTGGGGTATATGTTCAAAAGCATGGGTAAGTCTGTTATTGCCAACGATAAACTGCAGTTTAATTATCAAATTGCAAAGGCATTCATTGAAAACCCCTCGGTCACGCTTGATGAGAAAGATTTAGAGTTTGTTCTAAAAAAAGATCCGTCCTTTGTTTATAACAATATTATAAGTAATAATTTTGAAGGAATATATTATCTGCCCGATGAGAATATATGGCTGGACGTCGTCGTGCAAAATATCCATAGAGTAAGCGATGAATATAAAAAAGCGTTATTATTTTGGGCATTGTTTCAATCCTGTCTGTCTAAAAGGCCCTATAATCTATTTCATCGTAATAATTTAAATGTCAGAACTGCTGATGTAAAAAGAACTTTTGGTAACAAAGCTACCTGGGATAAGCCTTTTGAAGCCCATTTTCTAAATTTCGTTACGCAGGCAAATTTGGCTGTTTTCGATAATCATAAAAAAAATAAAGCTGTCAATTATGATGTTATCGATATATGCCCTGATAAAATAAATGCTGATTTGGTTTATTTCGATCCGCCTTACGTACCCCAAAAAGGAAGTCTGACCATGTACATGGATTTTTATCATTTCCTTGAGGGAATTACTTCTTATGATTGTTGGGAATCGAAAATAGATCACTCGAGTAAAAACAAAACAATATTAAAGGTGAAATCTGCATGGGAAGACAGGAAGCTTATTTCAACGGAGTTTTTTAAATGTCTGGAGACATTTAAGGAGAGTAAAATTGCTATATCTTATAGGGAGGATGGCATTCCTAATATTGATGATATAGTCCTTTTTTTAAAATTCTTGGGTAAAGCTGTAGACGTTAAACATGTAGATTATAAATATGCATTATCAAAAAAAACTAATGTCAGAGAAGTTTTAATTGTAGGGGTTTAATATGGATTTCCATGATAGATTTGTTGAGTTTTTGCCGGAATTAAAAAAAGCTTTGACTGTTGAAGGAACTACTGATTGGTCAGTTAAAGGCTTTATTGATACTTACAGGAATATATACTCTATCACGACCGATACCAAAGTTATATCTAAAGTAATAGAAATAATGATATTCCCTTACCTGCTGCGATTTGCTAAGGAGAATAATTTAAAGATTAGGTTGCCTCCTCATCAGAATTATTATCCTGATGTTACGTTTATAGACTCTGAAGGAAACAAGTATGCTATTGACTTAAAAACGACATACAGGATTACCGATGACTCTGTTAACGGTATGACGTTGGGCGCGTTTACGGGTTACTTTAGAAACAGGTCATCATACAAAAATGCACTTTTTCCCTATGAAGTTTATAAAAAACATTATGTTCTGGGGGTTATCTATTCTCGTAGTGACATAGATAGTATAACCAACTTGTTGATCGAAAAGGGGTTTAAACTTACCAGCTCGAAACGTAAGCTCTTGATTACATACATGAACAACGCAGACGATGATAACTGGAACTTATTGGCTAGTGGGTATTCAGAGAATATTTCAGAATACAGAAGTCAAATAGATTCTTATTTGGTTGATGAGCTTGAATCTTATACTTTAGATAATTTTGAAGGAATAGTCTCGGTTGCAAGAAGGTTCGAGTTCTTTTTTCAAGAGAAATGGAAGCTCGCAGTTGATCGGCCCGGAAGTGGTAATACAAAAAACATTGGTTCCGAGACGCTAATTAAAAGGCTTATGAATGGAGAAGGGCTTTTTTTTAGAGAGTATGGTGACAAAGGTGAAGTGGAGTTTGATAAATACTGGATGCAATATCAAACTAAAGATATGGCCAGAATATTGGGGCAAGACGAGCCAATCTATAAAAATCTACAGACTTTTAAGCTCTGGTTACTTTCCCTGCAGAAAACTTAACGTAGCGAAAGAATGAGAATATCGTTTAAGGAGTATAAGGGCTACGGTGGTGCAAATCAGGCTGATTTAAAAAGAAGCCCCAGCGTATTCATGCGCGATCCAAGCATACTGCGCTGACCATTGTTGGTCAGCCAGTTGTAGTATCGCGCGGTTCGCCAGCAAAAGCTTAACCATCACTCTTTCCGCACCCTTTCTCCCCTCATTTTCTGCTGCCCTTTGTAAGATTGGTAACTAAAACTGCTGTATCTGACCGTTCGACTATACTCAATTGTGCCGTTGTCAGTTACGCAGGAGGCTGCGCGCAGATAATTACCTCACATCACCCTACCCATGACCCTCTGGAGAATCACATGCAAAAGAGCAAAACCTTGAAAGGACTGCTGGCCGTATCAGCAGTGGCAGCGATGTTCACCACCCTCGGCGTGCAAGCCCAGACGCAGACGAGCAGTGCAACGGGTGACGCCGCCAGCCAGACCGCATCGGGCACGAAGCTCAGCTCCGGCGATGAAAAAGCTGTGAAGGATATGGCACAGGCCAATATCAATGAAATTGCAGCGGGTAAGCTCGCGCTGAGCAAGGCGCAAAGCAGTGACGTCAAAGCCTACGCGCAGAAGATGGTTGACGATCATGGCGCGGCCCTGACCAAAGTCCAGGCGGTCGCTAAAGAAAAAGGGGTAACACTGCCGACGGTGCCGGATGCCGAGCACAAGGCGATGGCCGCGAAGCTGGAAAAACAGAGCGGCGACGACTTTGACAAAATGTATATGGAAAACGCCGGAACGAAAGACCACAAGATGGTGCTGTCGAAGCTACAGAGCGACGCTAAGATGATCAAGGACCCGGATGTGAAGGCGCTGGCCGACGCGCACACGCCGGTCGTTGAGCAGCACCTGAAGTCTGCCGAGCAGATGACGAAGTAAACGGGTCATTCGCTGGGCCAGGGTCCACCGACATTCTCCTCACGGATCCGGCGGTGCAAACCAGGCGGATTTAAAGTCAAACCATCCCAGCGTATTCATGCGTAATCCACGCATACTGCGCTGACCGTTGATGGTCAGCCAGTGGTGGATCAACGGCACAATCGCGCGGTTCGCCATCAGTTGCTGGCACCAGGTCGCCAGATTCATGTCGCCTGCGCGCCAGTGCGCGGCATCCTGTTGCCAGTCGCGGGGAATGCACTGCTGGATCAGCGGCACTTCGTATAAATGCGTGAACAGCGAGAAATCGAGCGGCAGCGTGAAGTTGGCGCTGTTGAGCCAGATGTCGCTGGTCACCTCGCCGCTGTGCCACTCCTCGTACTCCACTTCCCGGATTTCCAGCCGCACCTGGTGCTGCGCCAGCAGGGCGATCATCGAGCGGGCAATAACTTTGTGCTCCTGATGTTCCCGGTAGTAGGTCAGCGTGAGGGACTCCAGCCCGGCAGGTTTTTCGATTTCGCTGCCGCCCGGTCGCGCGTGGTGCCAGCGCGGCAGCAGACCGTACGCCGGAAACCAGAAGCGCTGATAGTGCTCGTCGCCGTGATACAGCAGGCTGGCGGGGGAGAGCACATGGCTGATCCAGTCCCGGACCGCCGGGTTGTTGCCCCTGGGCGTGCGGGCATCAAACAGCAGATAATAGCAGCCCTCTTCAAGGCGGCTCTCGACGGCTTTTTCACCCTCGCCGGGGCCTTCCAGCGTCAGGCCGCCGCTGGGATCGTCGTTCACTTCCGGCAGCACCCAGACGTTCACTTCATCAATAAGCGCGCGAAAGCCAAAGTAGTCGTCAAAGGCCTGGATCTTCAGCTGGCTGTTGTTGTTACGGGTGACGGCATAGGGGCCGGTGCCGACCGGCAGGCTGGCGAAACTGCTCATCGACTGCCATTCATGTGGCAGGATCATCGACTGCACATGGCCTAACAGCCACGGTAGCCAGCTGTCCGGCTCGGCGAGATGAATGTCCAGCGTCCACGGCGTGGGGGAGACGATCTGCGTGATATGCGAATAGAGCGGAAAGGCGTTGATGCGCTCAAGGGAGGTGATGACGTCGCGCATTTCCAGCTCGCGCCCGTGGTGAAAATGAATGCCGGGCCGCAGATAAAATCGCCAGTGCAGCGGGGAAAGTTGCTGCCAGTGATGGGCAATATCTGCTTCCAGTTCCCCGTTTTCCTCATTTACGCGCGTCAGGGCGCTGAAGATCTGGCGGGCGATATGGGATTCGGAGCGTCTTAACGCCGTGCCGGGCAGCAGATTGCGCAGCGGGCGGTAATAGAGCACGCGCAGAATGTGGCGGCCCTGGCGAAAACTGCGCCCCAGGTGCGACACCAGCATCTGACGCACGGCGGTTTTGTCGCCCACCAGTTGCACCAGCTGATCGATGCGATCCTGCTCCAGCAGATCTTCCGCCCGCTGCTGTTGTAGCGCCAGTCCGGTATAAAGAAAGGTAAGGCGTGAGCGCTTACCCCGTCCGGCTTCCGCTTCCCAGGTGAGCCAGCCACGTGCCTGCATGGTGTTGAGCAGGGTACGCATATGGCGGCGCGAACAGCTCAGCAGTTCGGCCAGTTCGCTCAGCGTGGTTTCCTGAGTCGCGCCGTCGCAACACTGCCACAGACGGATGAATTGTTGTTGCAGACGACCTGACGACATAAAAGGGGAACTCCTGACGAAAACTCATCAATTTATTAATCCCTATATTAAGCCAATACTGAACGTCGTTGGAAGCGGGGAGGGCTGTTACAGCATTCGCTTCCAGCATGTGTGACTGAGTATTGGTGCTAATCGCCACGCCAGCAGGTATTATCTGCTGGCTTTTTTCATTGTTTGCGCGCTCAAAAGGACGAATTATGCTGTGGCTTATGACGATGGGCAGACGTCTGAACGGGGTCTATGCCGCGTTTATGATCGTTGCCTTTATGATGGGGATCGCCGGCGCCTTGCAGGCACCGACGCTCAGTCTGTTTCTCAGCCGTGAGGTCGGCGCGCAGCCGTTCTGGGTCGGTCTGTTTTACACCGTCAACGCCATCGCCGGGATCCTGGTGAGCCTGTGGCTGGCAAAACGATCCGACAGCCGGGGCGATCGCCGCAAACTGATCATGCTGTGCTGCGCCATGGCCATCGGCAATGCGCTGCTGTTTGCTTTCAACCGCCACTATTTAACGCTGATAACCTGCGGCGTGCTGCTGGCCTCCATCGCCAATACCGCCATGCCGCAGCTGTTTGCCCTTGCGCGTGAATATGCTGATAACTCGGCGCGCGAAGTGGTGATGTTCAGCTCGGTGATGCGTGCGCAGTTGTCGCTGGCGTGGGTGATTGGCCCGCCGCTGGCCTTTATGATCGCGCTGAATTACGGCTTTACCACCATGTTCTGCATCGCCGCCGGGATCTTCGCCGTCAGCCTGGCGCTGATTGCGCTGATACTGCCGTCGGTGGCGCGGGTGGAGCAGGCGGCTGATGTGCCGGTCACCCGCGTCAGCGGCTGGGGCGACAAAAACGTGCGCCTGCTGTTTATCGCCTCCACGCTGATGTGGACCTGCAACACCATGTACATCATCGATATGCCGCTGTGGATCAGTGCCGATCTGGGGCTGCCGGATAAGCTGGCGGGGATACTGATGGGCACGGCGGCAGGGCTGGAAATCCCGGCGATGATCCTCGCCGGTTTCTACGTGAAACGGTTCGGTAAACGTCGCATGATGACCCTTGCGGTAGCGGCGGGCGTGCTGTTTTACATCGGCCTGATTTTCTTCCACAGCCAGGTGGCGCTGCTCGCCCTGCAACTGTTTAACGCCATTTTCATCGGCATTGTCGCCGGGATCGGCATGCTGTGGTTCCAGGATCTGATGCCGGGCCGCGCGGGATCGGCGACCACGCTGTTTACCAACAGTATTTCCACCGGCGTGATTTTAGCCGGGGTGATCCAGGGGGCGCTGGCGCAAAGTTATGGTCACGGGGTGGTGTACTGGGTGATTGCCGGGATTTCTGTGGTGACGCTTGGCATTACCAGCCGGGTGAAGGACGTGTAGTCTGGTGGAATGTGCCGGGTGGCGGCTGCGCCTTACCCGGCCTACAACTTCACGCGTAGGCCCGGCAAGCTTGCGCCGCCGGGCAAGAATGGTAGGCCGGATAAGCAAAGCGCCATCCGGCAACGGGATCAGCGCATAAACGCCGGTTGTTTTGCTTCGTAAGTCGCAATGGCGTCGTTGTGCTGCAAGGTCAGGCCGATGCTGTCCAGCCCGTTCAGCATGCAGTGGCGGCGGAAGGCGTCGATATTGAAGCGGTAGGTTTTATCTCCGGCCTTCACTTCCTGCGCTTCCAGATCCACTTCAAAGGTGATCCCCGGATTTGCCTTCACCTGTTCAAACAGTTCATCCACTTCGGCATCGCTTAATGTCACCGGCAGCAGCTGGTTGTTGAAGCTGTTGCCGTAGAAGATGTCGGCGAAGCTCGGGGCGATCACCACTTTGAAACCGTAGTCGGTCAGCGCCCAGGGGGCGTGTTCACGGGACGAGCCGCAGCCAAAGTTTTCCCGCGCCAGCAAAATCGACGCGCCTTTGTAAACCGGGAAGTTCAGCACGAAGTCCGGGTTGGGCTGTTGCCCTTTGTCATCCAGGAAACGCCAGTCATTAAACAGATGCGCGCCAAAGCCGGTGCGGGTCACTTTCTGCAAAAACTGCTTCGGGATGATCGCGTCGGTATCGACGTTGGCGGCATCCAGCGGAACCACCAGGCCGGTATGTTGAATAAATTTCTCTGCCATGATGGTGTCCTTATTTCAGGTTGCGAATGTCAGCGAAGTGACCGGTGACGGCAGCGGCTGCCGCCATGGCCGGACTTAACAGGTGCGTGCGTCCGCCGCGTCCCTGACGTCCTTCGAAGTTACGGTTGCTGGTAGAAGCACAGCGCTCGCCGGGGTTCAGGCGGTCGTTGTTCATCGCCAGACACATGGAGCAGCCCGGCAGACGCCATTCAAAACCGGCTTCGATGAAAATCTTGTCCAGCCCTTCCGCTTCCGCCTGGGCTTTCACCGGGCCGGAACCTGGCACTACCAGCGCTTGTACGCCTGGTGCGACTTTGCGCCCGCGGGCGATGTCGGCGGCGGCGCGCAAATCTTCAATGCGTGAGTTGGTGCAGGAGCCGATAAACACTTTGTCGATCGCCACGTCGGTCAGCGGCACGCCCGGTTTCAGCCCCATATAGGCCAGCGCTTTTTCAGCGGAGGCGCGTTCGACCGGATCGGCAAAAGAAGCCGGATCGGGAATAATATCGTTCACCGAGATCACCTGGCCGGGGTTCGTTCCCCAGGTTACCTGCGGGGCGATCTCTTCAGCGCGCAGGGTGACCACGCGGTCAAATTGCGCGTCATCATCGGTTTTGAAGGTGGACCAGTACGCCACCGCTTCGTCAAAATCCTTGTCTTTCGGCGCGTGCAGACGGCCTTTCACGTAGTTAAAGGTGGTTTCATCCGGCGCGACCAGGCCCGCTTTCGCACCCATCTCAATCGCCATGTTGCACAATGTCATGCGGCCTTCCATGCTCAGGGCGCGGATCGCGTCGCCGCAAAACTCCACCACATAGCCGGTGCCGCCGGCGCTGCCGGTTTTGCCGATGATCGCCAGCACGATGTCTTTCGCGGTGATCCCCGGCGCCGCCTGGCCGGTGACTTCAATCTTCATGGTTTTCGCGCGGCCCTGTTTCAGGGTCTGCGTCGCCAGTACGTGTTCCACTTCTGAGGTGCCGATGCCGAACGCCAGCGCGCCAAAGGCACCGTGGGTGGCGGTGTGGGAGTCGCCGCAGACGATGGTCATGCCCGGCAGGGTGATGCCCTGTTCCGGCCCCATCACGTGCACGATCCCCTGATACGGGTGGTTCAGATCGTAAAGTTCGACGCCGAAGTCGTTGCAGTTCTTGATCAGCTCCTGCATCTGGATACGCGCCATTTCGCCGGAGGCATTAATGTCTTTGGTCTGCGTGGAAACGTTGTGATCCATGGTGGCGAAGGTTTTACCCGGCTGACGTACCGGGCGCTTGTGGGCGCGCAGGCCGTCGAACGCCTGTGGTGAGGTCACTTCGTGCACCAGATGGCGGTCGATATACAGCAGCGGGGTTTCGTCTGGCGCTTCGTAGACAACGTGCGCATCAAACAATTTTTCATACAAGCTCTTAGCCATGATCACACCCCTTCGGAAACATAACGGGCAATAATGTCGCCCATTTCATCGGTACTGACAGCGGCAGCGCCGTGGGCCAGGTCGCCGGTACGCACGCCTTCTTCCAGCGCGCGGTTAATGGCAACTTCAATGGCCGTGGCGGCCTCGTTCGCGTCCAGGCTGTAGCGTAACAGCAGCGCCAGCGACAGGATCTGCGCGATCGGGTTGGCGATATTTTTCCCGGCGATATCCGGCGCGGAGCCACCGGCCGGTTCGTACAGACCAAAGCCCTGCTCGTTCAGGCTGGCGGACGGCAACATACCCATTGAGCCGGTGATCATCGCGCATTCGTCAGAGAGGATGTCGCCGAACAGGTTGGAGCACAGCAGGACGTCAAACTGCGACGGATCTTTAATCAGCTGCATGGTGGCGTTATCGATGTACATATGCGCCAGTTCAACGTCCGGGTATTCCTGCGCGATTTCGTTAACGATTTCACGCCACAGGATCGACGACTGCAAGACGTTCGCTTTATCGATGGAGGTCACTTTGTGGCGGCGTTTACGCGCCGATTCAAAGGCGATACGCGCGATGCGTTCGATCTCAAAACGATGATACACCTCGGTGTCGAACGCTTTTTCGTGCTGACCGCTGCCTTCGCGGCCCTTCGGCTGACCAAAGTAGATGCCGCCGGTCAGTTCACGCACGCACAGGATGTCGAAGCCGTTCCCGGCAATATCGGCACGCAGCGGGCAGAAAGCTTCCAGCCCCTGGTACAGCTTTGCCGGACGAAGGTTGCTGAACAACTTAAAGTGTTTGCGCAGCGGCAGCAGCGCACCGCGCTCTGGCTGCTGGGCTGGCGGCAGGTTTTCCCATTTCGGGCCGCCGACGGAGCCGAACAGCACCGCATCGGCCTGCTCGCAGCCTTCGACCGTCGCCTGCGGCAGCGGATTGCCGTGGCGGTCAATGGCGATACCACCCACATCGTAGTGGCTGGTGGAAATACGCATGTCAAAACGGTTACGGATCGCGTCCAGTACTTTCAGGGCTTGCGCCATCACTTCCGGGCCAATACCGTCGCCCGGCAAAACTGCAATATGATAATTTTTAGACATCACACGGTTTCCTGATTGTTTTCTTTAATGGCTTTGCGTTGCAGTTCTTTTTCGACTTCGTTAGCACGCCAGATATTGTTCAGCACGTGCACCATGGCTTTGGCGGAGGATTCGACGATATCGGTGGTCAGACCCACGCCGTGGAAACGACGCCCGTTATAGTTCGCCACGATGTCCACCTGGCCCAGCGCGTCTTTGCCGTGACCTTTGGCGGTTAACTGGTATTTCACCAGTTCGATGTTGTAGTCGGTAATACGGTTGATCGCCTGGTACACCGCGTCAACCGGGCCGTTACCGTTAGCGGCTTCGGCTTTGACGTCATCGCCGCAGACCAGCTTCACGGAGGCGGTGGCAATGGCGTTGGAGCCAGACTGCACGCTGAAGTAATCCAGACGGAAATGCTCCGGCTCTTCCTGCTGCTTGTTAATAAAGGCTAAGGCTTCCAGATCGTAGTCGAATACCTGGCCTTTTTTGTCTGCCAGCTTCAGGAAGGCGTCGTACAGGTTGTCCAGGTTGTAGTCGCTTTCTTTATAACCCATTTCGTCCATGCGGTGCTTCACCGCGGCACGGCCAGAGCGGGAGGTCAGGTTCAGCTGCACCTGGTTCAGACCGATGGATTCCGGGGTCATGATTTCGTAATTGGAACGGTTTTTCAGCACGCCGTCCTGGTGGATACCGGAGGAGTGGGCGAAGGCGCCGGTGCCGACAATCGCTTTATTGGCCGGGATCGGCATGTTGCAGATCTGGCTGACCATCTGGCTGGTGCGCCAGATTTCCTGATGATTGATGCGGGTGTGCAGCTTCATGATGTCCTGGCGCACTTTGATCGCCATGATCACTTCTTCCAGTGAGCAGTTACCGGCACGCTCGCCGATACCGTTCATTGCGCCTTCTACCTGACGCGCACCGGCGTTTACCGCAGCGATGGCGTTACCCACCGCCAGACCCAAATCGTCATGGGTATGCACGGAGATAATGGCCTTATCAATGTTTGGCACGCGTTCATACAGGCCGCTAATGATATTGGCGAATTCGAAGGGCATGGTGTAGCCGACGGTATCAGGAATATTAATGGTTCTGGCCCCGGCGTTAATCGCCGCTTCCACCACGCGCGCCAGGTCTTCAATCGGCGTGCGGCCTGCATCTTCACAGGAGAATTCCACATCGTCGGTGTAGTTACGGGCGCGTTTAACCATGTAGACCGCGCGCTCAATGACTTCATCCAGCGTGCTGCGCAGCTTGGTGGCGATGTGCATTGGGGAGGTAGCAATAAAGGTATGAATACGGAAGGCTTCCGCGACTTTCAGCGACTCCGCCGCCACATCAATATCTTTCTCAACACAGCGCGCTAAGGCACAGACGCGGCTTTTTTTCACCTGGCGGGCGATGGTCTGCACGGATTCGAAATCGCCAGGGGAAGAAACAGGGAACCCGACTTCCATGACGTCAACACCCATACGTTCCAGCGCCAGTGCGATTTGCAGTTTTTCTTTCACACTCAGGCTTGCCTGTAATGCCTGTTCACCGTCACGTAACGTGGTATCGAAAATAATGACTTGTTGCTGGCTCATGGTTTAGGTCCTTGTCTGTCTGAGGGCGCTTTGCTACGAGCATAAAAAAACCCGCGCAATAGCGCGGGTTCGTTATTCTACCGGGAGATGACTTAATTCTGTGTGTCGCCCACCAGTCCACCGCGCAATGAAGATGCGTTTAGTAGTAGTAGACCGGCGAAACGAATGTGACGAATCATGTGTCATGCTCCAGATGAATACAATATACCTCTAGTGGTACTGGATACGTTATGTGATGTCAACCCCCGCTTCGGCAAATCACCTTTTTTAACCGCGTCTGCTGACTGGCGAGATGAGGTAATTGTGCTGTATGCGGCAGCTAAGCCAGTGACATCTTTTTTGGGGAAAATGGTGCGTTTGCATTTTGTGACAAATGCACATGACTGTTTATGTTTACTTGTAAAACGACATGATAAGAACCCCGTTTGTATCACCATGATTTTACATTACTTGTTTCTGAGCCTGGTTTTATCTTAACGTTTTATTGTTAACTATTTTGTTGGTTATGTTAATTTGCCAAAGCGTCATTGTTTTGAGTTAAGAAATACTAAAACAGATCTTAAATAAAAGTGGTTATGAATATTCACGGTATGTATGTTTTTATTTGCCGCAACTTGCATGATGAATGTATTGATCGCAAATCAGCCAGATTGATTACTAAATTTAATCTCTTGACTCATCAATAAATCTTTATGTATTCCTATTTTGTAAAAATCTTCTTTTTCTTGTTTCATATGCATGGTAAATAATATTTCACGAAATTATTACTGCATAAGTAAAGGGAGGTTGGCGTGACAGTGGAGTTCAATATGCCAGAAGAAAACATTATCAATATTAATCCATCCGAAGCGACGAAACCAAAGCTGCGAATGGTCGACCTTAATTTACTCACGGTATTTGACGTGGTGATGCAGGAGCAAAATATCACCCGCGCCGCGATGCATTTGCAGATGTCGCAACCCGCGGTCAGTAACGCCGTTGCCCGTCTGAAAGTGATGTTCGATGATGAACTGTTTGTCCGCTATGGTCGCGGCATCCAGCCAACCGCCCGCGCTTTCCAGCTGTACGGCTCAGTTCGTCAGGCGTTGCAGCTCATTCAGAATGAACTGCCAGGCGCGGGTTTTGAACCCATTAACAGCGCGCGGGTGTTTAATTTATGTGTTTGTAGCCCTCTGGATAATTATCTGACGTCGGTGATTTATAATCGCGTCGAAGAAATGGCCCCGAATATTCATTTAGTCTTCAAATCTTCCCTCAATCACAATACGGAACATCAACTGCGCTATCAGGAAATTGAGTTCGTGATTGGTTACGAAGAGTTTCGTCGCCCGGAGTTTTCCTGTATTCCACTGTTTAAAGACGAAATGGTGCTGGTCGCCAGTAAAAAACATCCGCGCCTGATTGGACCATTAAGAGAAAGTGATGTGTATAACGAAGAACATGCGGTTGTCGCACTGGATCGTTATGCCTCATTTAGCCAGGCCTGGTATGACACGCCAGAAAAACAGCGCTGTATCGCTTATCAAGGGATGGCATTAATTAGTGTTCTGAATGTGGTATCGCAAACGCATCTGGTCGCCATTGCCCCGCGCTGGTTAGCGGATGAATATGCCGATAAATTAGAACTCCAAATTTTGCCGTTACCGTTGAAACTTAATAGTCGCACCTGTTTCCTTTCCTGGCATGAAGCGGCAGGGCGCGATAAGGGCCATCAATGGATGGAGGAGTTGTTGGTTTCCGTTTGCCGTCGTTAAGGATCAGTATCGGTATAGTGTCAGATTTATTCTGCTAAAAATTCATAATGCGATATTTTCTACTAATGCATTTTTAACGTGGCCGTCAGCGCGGCGTTAAAAATGCATGATTACCTGTCACACTCCGCTTTACCGTGATGATGAGTCATCGTCTTTACTTATCATGGTGTATTCTTCTTTTTAACCTTCGCCGACCTCTTAATTCTACTTCCTGATGACCGTCGGGCTAAACGTTTGCCAATTGCCTGCCTCATTTTGAGCGGTTAAGGTGATCCTCAAATAACAAAATAATGCCTGGAGGCAAACCATGGAGATGTTGTCTGGAGCCGAGATGGTCGTCCGGTCGCTTATCGATCAGGGCGTAAAGCAAGTATTCGGTTATCCCGGAGGCGCCGTCCTTGATATTTATGATGCCTTACATACGGTAGGGGGCATTGATCATGTGCTGGTGCGCCATGAGCAGGCGGCGGTGCATATGGCGGACGGGCTGGCACGTGCGACCGGGGAAGTCGGGGTCGTGCTGGTGACCTCAGGGCCGGGTGCCACTAACGCCATTACCGGTATCGCTACCGCGTATATGGATTCCATTCCGCTGGTGGTGCTGTCCGGTCAGGTGGCGACCTCGCTCATCGGCTATGATGCTTTCCAGGAGTGCGACATGGTGGGGATCTCCCGCCCGGTGGTAAAGCACAGTTTCCTCGTCAAGCAGACGGAAGACATTCCCGGTGTGCTGAAAAAAGCGTTCTGGCTGGCGGCGAGTGGCCGTCCGGGGCCGGTGGTGGTCGATTTGCCAAAAGACATCATGAACCCGGCGAACAAATTCCCCTATGTCTGGCCCGAGTCGGTCAGCATGCGCTCTTATAATCCGACCACCCAGGGCCACAAAGGCCAGATCAAACGCGCGCTGCAAACGCTGATCGCGGCGAAAAAGCCGGTGGTCTACGTCGGCGGCGGGGCGGTGAATGCGGCCTGTGAAACGCAGCTACGCACGCTTATCGAAAAGCTCAACCTGCCGGTGGCCTCGTCGTTAATGGGGCTGGGGGCGTTCCCGGCAACACATCGTCAGGCGCTCGGCATGCTGGGTATGCACGGCACCTACGAAGCCAACATAACGATGCATCACTCTGATGTCATTTTTGCCGTCGGCGTGCGTTTTGACGATCGCACCACTAACAACCTGATGAAGTACTGTCCCAACGCCACCGTGCTGCACATCGACATCGATCCCACGTCCATTTCCAAAACCGTGGCGGCGGATGTGCCTATTGTCGGCGATGCGCGGCAGGTGCTGGAGCAGATGCTGGACCTGTTGGCGCAGGAAGAGAGCAGTCAGCCGCTGGACGATATTCGCGACTGGTGGCTTCAAATCGATCAGTGGCGCGCCCGTCAGTGTCTTAGATATGACACCAGCAGCGAAAGCATTAAACCACAGGCGGTGATCGAAACCATCTGGCGCTTAACCCAGGGCGAGGCGTATGTGACCTCCGACGTCGGCCAGCATCAGATGTTTGCCGCACTTTATTATCCGTTTGATAAGCCTCGTCGCTGGATCAACTCCGGCGGCCTCGGCACCATGGGCTTTGGCCTGCCCGCGGCGCTGGGCGTAAAAATGGCGCTGCCGGACGAAACGGTGATCTGCGTGACCGGCGACGGTAGCATCCAGATGAACATTCAGGAACTCTCCACCGCGCTGCAATACGAGCTGCCGGTGCTGGTGCTGAACCTGAACAATGGTTATCTGGGGATGGTGAAGCAGTGGCAGGACATGATTTATTCGGGTCGCCACTCCCAGTCGTACATGACCTCGCTGCCTGACTTCGTGCGCCTCGCCGAAGCCTACGGCCATGTCGGGATACGCATCACGCAGCCCGCCGAGCTGGAAAGTAAACTGGCCGAGGCGCTTGCGCAGGTACGCAATAATCGCCTGGTGTTTGTGGATGTGATTGTCGACGGCAGTGAACACGTTTATCCGATGCACATTCGCGGCGGCGGCATGGATGAGATGTGGTTAAGCAAAACGGAGAGGACCTGATTATGCGCCGGATATTATCTGTGTTACTGGAAAACGAATCCGGGGCGTTGTCCCGCGTGATTGGCCTGTTTTCCCAGCGCGGCTATAACATTGAAAGCCTGACCGTGGCTCCCACTGACGATCCCACGCTCTCCCGCATGACCATTCAGACGGTGGGCGATGCTAAAGTGCTTGAGCAGATCGAAAAGCAGCTGCACAAGCTGGTAGACGTACTGCGCGTCAACGAACTGGGGCAGGGCGCGCACGTTGAGCGCGAGATCATGCTGGTGAAAATCCAGGCCAGCGGATACGGACGCGAAGAGGTGAAACGCAACGCCGAGATCTTCCGCGGGCAGATCATTGACGTGACGCCGTCGATTTACACGGTTCAGCTCGCCGGCACCAGTGACAAGTTGGACGCCTTTCTCGCCACCATCCGCGATGTCGCCAAAATTGTTGAAGTGGCACGCTCCGGCGTCGTGGGTCTGTCGCGCGGCGATAAGATCATGCGTTAAGGCGATAGCGTCAGCATAATTCCCGGCCCGACACTCGTTGTCGGGCTTTTTTTTGCGAATACCATTGAAACCATGCGCGAAAGCGGTTGCCGCAGTGACTTTTCTGCGTTTAGATGTTATGGAATTTAACCTATATCCTCAAAAAGGTTATGGAGTATCTTTTTTTCTTGAGAGGCAATTGTGAAACTGGATGAAATCGCCCGGCTAGCCGGCGTCTCGCGTACCACAGCGAGCTATGTCATCAACGGTAAAGCGAAGCAGTATCGTGTCAGCGATAAAACCGTCGAAAAAGTCATGGCCGTTGTCCGTGAGCATAACTACCATCCGAATGCGGTAGCGGCCGGGCTGCGTGCAGGACGTACGCGATCGATTGGGCTGGTGATCCCCGATCTGGAAAACACCAGTTATACGCGGATTGCAAACTATCTGGAGCGCCAGGCGCGGCAGCGCGGTTATCAATTACTGATTGCCTGCTCGGAAGATCAGCCGGATAACGAAATGCGTTGTATTGAACATCTGCTGCAACGTCAGGTCGATGCCATTATCGTCTCCACCTCATTACCCCCCGAGCATCCTTTTTATCAGCGCTGGGCCAACGACGCCTTCCCGATTGTCGCCCTTGACCGTGCGCTGGATCGTGAACACTTCACCAGCGTGGTCGGTGCCGATCAGGACGACGCCGAAATGCTCGCCGCAGAGTTGCGAACTTTCCCGGCTGAAACGGTTCTGTATTTAGGCGCGCTGCCGGAGCTGTCGGTGAGCTTTCTGCGTGAGCAGGGTTTCCGCACGGCATGGAAAGATGATCCCCGTGAAGTGCAGTACCTCTATGCCAACAGTTATGAGCGGGAAGCTGCCGGTCAACTGTTCGAAAAATGGCTGGAAACACATCCGATGCCACAGGCACTGTTCACCACCTCTTTTGCGCTGTTACAGGGCGTGATGGACGTCACGCTGCGCCGGGACGGCAAATTGCCGTCAGATCTGGCTATCGCTACCTTTGGCGACCACGAACTGCTCGACTTCCTGCAGTGCCCGGTGCTGGCTGTGGCGCAACGTCACCGGGATGTGGCAGAGCGCGTGCTGGAGATCGTGCTGGCCAGCCTGGATGAACCGCGCAAGCCGAAGCCAGGCCTGAGCCGTATTCGCCGTAACCTTTACCGCCGCGGCGTGTTAAGCCGTATTTAACCTGTATTTAAAGGCAGCTGCGGCTGCCTCTTCTCTTCCTGTTTCCTTAATTAATAACCTTCCCTTAAGAATCGGATTAATCCATGAAAATGCCAGGGACGTTAATATGGCGGCCACTAAATGATTTGTTAGCCGCGTTAAACCCTAATAAGAAGTAAGTATTCGTTTATTTTGAATTGTTTTGTTACATCCATATCTCATTTGCTGAATTAACAGCCACTTTTCATCGCCTCTTTTTTTAATTGCGCTTATGGCAGCGGAGCCGTGCTACACATAGCCTCAACGGGTGCTGTCATCTGGATGCAATATCGCTTAAAATGCCGCCCGCGTCGCAAACTGACACTTTATATTTCAACGCTGATAAGAAAGTGTGAGGCAACGCTCGTGAGGATATTGGGTTTATTTTCTTACAAATATTCATGACGTTAATTTGCAGCGCAGGGTGGGCAAAATTTCCCCAACGCTGATTACCGTCATTAACAGGAATGCTTTTAATCCTGTTAGCGTCAGTGCTGGCTTGACAAGCTTTTCCTCCGCTCCGTAAACTCCCTCAGTGGAGAATTGTGGGATAAAGTGGTGAAAAGCGTCAGGGTGAGGTGAAGCTGGCATGTTCCGTGGGGCAACATTAGTCAATCTCGACAGTAAAGGCCGGCTCGCTGTGCCTACCCGTCATCGGGAATTTCTGGTCGAGCACGCTTCTGGTCAATTGGTTTGTACCATTGATATTCATCACGCCTGTCTGCTGCTTTATCCTCTCCCTGAATGGGAAATTATTGAGCAAAAATTATCGCGTTTGTCGAGCATGAACCCGCTGGAGCGACGTGTGCAGCGCTTATTGCTGGGCCACGCCAGCGAATGCCAGATGGACAGCGCGGGCCGTTTACTGATACCGCCCGTTTTACGGCAACACGCCGGACTAAACAAAGAAGTGATGCTGGTCGGGCAGTTTAATAAATTTGAACTGTGGGATGAAACGACCTGGTATCAACAGGTCAGGGAAGATATCGACGCTGAGCAATCTGGTGCTGAACAACTTTCAGATCGATTGCAGGATTTGTCTCTATAACGATGATGGATAATTTTAAACACACTTCAGTCCTGCTGGATGAAGCCGTTAATGGCCTTAATATTCAGCCGGACGGCATTTACATCGACGGCACCTTTGGCCGCGGTGGGCACTCACGCCTGATCCTTTCTCAACTGGGGGCGGAAGGTCGCTTACTGGCTATCGATCGCGATCCTGAAGCGATTGCTATTGCCAACACCATTGATGATCCGCGTTTTTCTATTGTGCATGGTCCCTTTTCCGCACTGGCAGACTACGTCGCCGAGCGCGGGCTGACCGGCAAGATTAACGGCATTCTCCTTGATCTGGGCGTTTCTTCTCCGCAGCTTGACGATCCCGAACGTGGTTTCTCGTTTATGCGCGATGGTCCGCTGGACATGCGCATGGATCCCACGCGCGGCCAGTCAGCTGCCGAGTGGCTGCAAAAAGCGGAAGAAGCCGACATCGCCTGGGTGCTGAAAACCTTTGGTGAAGAACGCTTCGCTAAACGTATTGCCCGCGCCATTGTCGAGCGTAACCGTCTCGATCCGATGACCCGCACCAAAGCGCTGGCGGAAGTCGTTGCTGCCGCTACGCCGATTAAAGATAAGTTCAAACACCCCGCGACCCGTACCTTCCAGGCGGTGCGCATCTGGGTTAACAGTGAGCTGGAAGAGATTGAGCTGGCGCTAAAAAACTCGCTCGACGTGCTGGCCCCGGGAGGCCGGCTTTCCGTCATAAGTTTCCACTCCCTTGAAGACCGTATTGTGAAGCGTTTTATGCGTGAAAACTGCCGCGGTCCGCAAGTGCCGGCGGGATTACCGATGACGGAAGCGCAACTCAGTAAGCTGGGTGGCCGTTATCTGCGAGCCTTAGGCAAGTTGATGCCGGGCGATGAAGAAGTGGCCGAGAATCCACGTGCCCGTAGTTCAGTTCTGCGTATTGCAGAGAGGACGAACGCATGATCGGCAGAGTGACAGAGACCTTCAGCAAAGTTAAAGAATCGTTAGGAAGCACCGAGCGCCATGCCTTGCCTGGCGTGATCGGCGACGATCTTTTGCGGTTTGGGAAACTGCCACTCTGTCTGTTCATTTGCATCATTATCACGGCGGTCACGGTGGTCACCACCGCGCACCACACGCGCTTACTCACCGCACAGCGCGAACAGCTGGTGGTAGAGCGTGATGCGCTGGACATCGAATGGCGCAACCTGATCCTTGAAGAGAACGCGCTCGGCGATCACAGCCGGGTTGAGCGGATCGCGACAGAAAAGTTGCAGATGCAGCATGTCGATCCTTCGCAAGAAAATATTGTAGTGCAAAAATAAGGATTTACCCGACGCATGAAAGCAGCGGCGAAGGCACAAAAACCGAAACGCCAGGAAGAACAAGCCAACTTTATCAGTTGGCGTTTTGCGTTGCTTTGCGGTTGCATTTTACTGGCGCTGGCATTTTTGCTGGGGCGCGTAGCATGGTTGCAGATCATCAACCCGGATATGCTGGTGCGACAGGGCGATCTGCGCTCGTTGCGCGTACAGGAAGTCTCCACCTCGCGCGGGATGATCACCGACCGTTCAGGCCGCCCGCTGGCGGTGAGCGTACCGGTCAAAGCGATCTGGGCCGATCCGAAAGAGCTGCATGACGCAGGCGGCATTTCACTGGATAACCGCTGGAAAGCGCTCTCCGATGCGTTGAACATGCCACTTGATCAGCTCGCGGCGCGGGTCAATGCCAACCCGAAAGGGCGCTTTATCTATCTGGCGCGTCAGGTCAACCCGGATCTGGGCGACTACATCAAAAAACTCAAGCTGCCGGGCATTCACTTACGTGAAGAGTCACGCCGCTACTATCCTTCCGGGGAAGTCACCGCTCACCTCATTGGTTTTACTAACGTTGACAGCCAGGGTATTGAAGGCGTCGAAAAAAGCTTTGATAAATGGCTCACCGGCCAGCCGGGTGAGCGTATTGTGCGTAAAGACCGCTACGGTCGTGTGATCGAAGACATCTCTTCTACCGACAGCCAGGCGGCCCACAACCTGGCGCTGAGTATTGATGAACGCCTGCAGGCGCTGGTTTATCGTGAACTGAATAACGCCGTCGCCTTTAACAAAGCCGAATCAGGCAGCGCGGTGCTGGTGGACGTGAACACCGGTGAAGTGCTGGCGATGGCGAACAGCCCCTCTTACAACCCGAACAATCTCACCGGCACGCAGAAAGATGTCATGCGTAACCGCACCATCACCGACGTCTTCGAACCTGGCTCGACCGTCAAACCTATGGTGGTGATGACGGCGCTACAGCGCGGCGTGGTGCGGGAAAATACGGTGCTTAATACCGTGCCTTATCGGATTAATGGCCACGAAATCAAAGACGTGGCGCGTTACAGCGAATTGACCCTCACCGGGGTATTGCAGAAGTCGAGTAACGTCGGTGTTTCAAAGCTGGCGTTAGCGATGCCGTCCTCAGCGCTGGTAGAAACTTACTCGCACTTTGGACTGGGAAAGGCGACCAATTTGGGGTTGGTCGGAGAACGCAGTGGCTTATATCCTCAAAAACAACGGTGGTCTGACATAGAGAGGGCCACCTTCTCTTTCGGCTACGGGCTAATGGTAACCCCGTTACAGTTAGCGCGAGTCTACGCAACGATTGGCAGCTATGGCGTTTATCGTCCACTGTCGATTACCAAAGTTGATCCCCCGGTGCCGGGCGAACGTATCTTCCCGGAATCCATTGTGCGCACGGTGGTGCACATGATGGAAAGCGTGGCACTGCCTGGCGGCGGTGGCGTGAAAGCGGCGATCAAAGGCTACCGCATCGCCATCAAAACCGGCACAGCGAAAAAAGTCGGTCCGGACGGGAAGTACATCAATAAATACATTGCTTACACCGCAGGCGTTGCGCCCGCCAGCCAGCCGCGTTTCGCGCTGGTGGTGGTGATTAACGATCCGCAGGCGGGTAAATATTACGGTGGCGCCGTTTCCGCGCCGGTGTTCGGTGCCATCATGGGCGGCGTTCTGCGCACCATGAACATCGAACCGGATGCGCTGGCGACGGGCGAGAAAAGTGAATTTGTGATTAATCAAGGCGAGGCAACAGGTGGCAGATCGTAATTTGCGCGACCTACTCGCTCCGTGGGTATCAGCACTGCCTGCGAGAGCACTTCGGGAAATGACACTCGACAGCCGCGTGGCGGCGTCGGGCGATCTCTTTGTGGCCGTGGTTGGCCATCAGACGGACGGGCGTCGTTATATCCCGCAGGCGATTGCACAGGGTGTTGCCGCTATTATTGCCGAAGCGCAGGGTGAAGCCACCGACGGCGAGGTGCGTGAAATGCACGGCGTGCCGGTGATCTACCTGAGCCAGCTTAATGAACGCCTCTCCGCGCTGGCGGGGCGTTTTTACGATGAGCCGTCAGATCGGTTGTGCCTGATTGGCGTTACTGGCACCAACGGTAAAACCACCACCACGCAGCTGATCGCCCAGTGGGGCCAGTTGCTCGGCGAAACCAGCGCCGTGATGGGCACCGTCGGTAACGGTTTACTCGGCAACGTCATTCCTACTGAAAACACCACCGGCTCTGCGGTCGATGTGCAGCATGTGATTGCTGGTCTGGCAGAGCAGGGCGCGACGCTGGCCGCGATGGAAGTCTCTTCCCACGGTCTGATCCAGCACCGTGTAGCGGCGCTCAAATTCCGCGCCAGCGTGTTTACCAATTTAAGCCGTGATCACCTTGATTATCATGGTGATATGGAACATTACGAAGCCGCGAAATGGCTGTTGTTTTCCGCGCACCAGTATGGCGAAGCCATTGTAAACGCCGATGATGAAGTGGGCCGCCGCTGGCTCGCCAAACTGCCGGATGCGGTTGCCGTGTCGATGGAAGACCACATCAATCCGAACTGCCATGGGCGCTGGTTAAAGGCGACTGACGTGAAATATCACGACAGCGGCGCGACCATCTGTTTTGACTCCTCCTGGGGCGAAGGCGAAATTGAAAGCCGTCTGATGGGCGCGTTTAACGTCAGCAATTTACTGCTGGCGCTGGCAACGCTGCTGGCGCTGGATTTCCCGTTGAGTGAACTGCTGAAAACCGCCCCGCGTCTGCAACCCGTTTGCGGTCGTATGGAAGTGTTCACCGCGCCGGGTAAACCGACCGTGGTGGTGGATTACGCTCATACGCCGGATGCGCTGGAAAAAGCCTTACAGGCAGCGCGTCTGCACTGCACCGGTAAACTGTGGTGCGTGTTTGGCTGCGGCGGCGATCGCGATAAAGGCAAACGTCCACTGATGGGCGCTATTGCCGAGCAGTTCGCCGACATCGCCGTGGTGACCGACGACAACCCGCGTACCGAAGAGCCGCGTGCCATTATCAACGACATTCTGGCCGGTATGCTGGACGCAGGCCATGCCCGTGTCGTGGAAGGCCGCGCGGAAGCAGTAACCAATGCCATTATGCAGGCCAAAGAGAATGACGTGGTGGTGCTGGCGGGCAAAGGACATGAAGATTATCAGATTATTGGCACCAACCGTCTGGATTACTCGGATCGCGTGACGGCTGCCCGTCTGCTGGGAGTGGTCGCATGATTAACGTAACGTTAAGCCAGCTTGCCGGGATCCTGAATGGCGAACTGATCGGTGCGGATCGGACTATTGATGCGGTGACGACCGACACGCGAAAACTGACGCCCGGCTGCCTGTTTGTGGCCCTGAAAGGCGAACGTTTTGACGCGCATGATTTTGCCGCGACCGCCAAAGACGGCGGCGCAGGCGCGCTGCTGGTGAGCCGCAAGCTGGAATGTGATTTACCGCAGCTGCTGGTGAAAGACACCCGTTTAGCCTTTGGTGAACTGGCCGCCTGGGTACGTCAGCAGGTGCCAACGCGCGTTGTCGCGCTGACCGGCTCTTCCGGCAAAACCTCGGTTAAAGAGATGACCGCGGCGATCCTCAGCCAGTGCGGCAACACACTTTATACCGCCGGCAATCTGAATAATGACATCGGTGTGCCGATGACCTTGCTGCGCCTGACCCCGGAGCATGAATTTGCGGTGATCGAACTGGGTGCCAACCACCAGGGCGAAATCGCCTGGACGGTGGGGCTGACCCGCCCGGAAGCGGCGCTGGTGAACAATCTGGCCGCCGCGCATCTGGAAGGTTTTGGATCGCTGGCCGGTGTGGCGAAGGCCAAAGGTGAGATCTTCACCGGGCTGCCGCAAAACGGCGTGGCGGTCATGAACGCGGACAATAACGACTGGCTTAACTGGCAGAGTGTGATTGGCGATCGTAAAACCTGGCGTTTTTCCCCGAATGCTACCAACAGCGACTTTACTGCCACGAATATCCATGTGACCTCTCACGGTACGGAATTCACCTTACAGACGCCGACCGGCAACGTCGACGTGCTGCTGCCGCTGCCGGGTCGTCATAACATTGCTAATGCGCTGGCTGCGACCGCGCTGTCTATGGCGGTGGGCGCGACGCTGGAGGCGGTGAAAGCCGGTCTGGCACAGCTGAAAGCGGTTCCGGGGCGTTTGTTCCCGATTGCGCTGGGTGAAAACCAGCTGCTGCTGGATGACTCCTATAACGCCAACGTCGGCTCCATGACCGCCGCCGCGCAGGTGTTGTCTGAAATGCCGGGCTACCGCGTGATGGTGGTAGGCGATATGGCCGAGCTTGGCGCAGAAAGCGAAGCCTGCCATGCGCAGGTTGGTGCCGCCGCGAAAGCCGCCGGCCTTGATCGGGTCCTGAGCGTCGGCACAGCCAGTAAAATCCTTAGCGACGCCAGCGGTGTGGGCGAGCATTTTAGCGATAAGTCTGCCGTCGTGACGCGCCTTAAGGCGCTGATTGCAGAACATCAAATTATCACCATTCTGGTGAAAGGTTCACGTAGTGCTGCCATGGAAGAGGTAGTACACGCATTACAGGAGAATGGGACATGTTAGTGTGGCTGGCCGAGCATCTGGTCAAATATTATTCTGGCTTTAACGTCTTTTCCTATCTGACGTTTCGCGCCATTGTCAGCCTGCTGACCGCGCTGTTCATCTCGTTGTGGATGGGCCCGCGCATGATTGCCCGTCTGCAAAAACTCGCTTTTGGTCAGGTCGTCCGTAACGACGGCCCAGAATCGCACTTCAGTAAACGTGGTACGCCAACCATGGGCGGGATCATGATCCTGACCGCGATTGTGATTTCCGTACTGCTGTGGGCCTATCCGTCCAACCCCTACGTCTGGTGCGTACTGGTGGTGCTGGTGGGTTACGGCATCATTGGCTTTGTGGATGACTACCGCAAAGTAGTACGCAAAGACACTAAGGGGCTGATTGCCCGCTGGAAGTATTTCTGGATGTCGGTGATTGCCCTGGGCGTGGCGTTCGCGCTGTACCTCGCCGGTAACGACACACCAGCCACGCAGCTGGTGGTGCCGTTCTTCAAAGACGTGATGCCGCAGCTGGGCCTGTTCTATGTGCTGCTGGCCTACTTCGTGATTGTCGGCACCGGCAATGCGGTCAATCTGACCGACGGCCTGGATGGCCTTGCCATCATGCCTACGGTGTTTGTCGCCGGGGGATTTGCGCTGGTAGCCTGGGCCTCCGGTAACATGAATTTCGCCAACTATCTGCACATTCCTTATCTGCGTCATGCCGGTGAGCTGGTGATCGTCTGTACGGCTATTGTCGGCGCAGGCCTTGGCTTCTTATGGTTCAACACTTATCCGGCGCAGGTCTTTATGGGTGATGTGGGTTCGCTGGCGCTGGGCGGCGCGCTGGGCATTATCGCCGTGCTGCTGCGTCAGGAGTTCCTGCTGGTGATCATGGGCGGCGTCTTTGTGGTGGAAACCCTGTCGGTGATCCTGCAGGTCGGCTCGTTTAAATTGCGCGGCCAGCGAATTTTCCGCATGGCACCAATTCATCATCATTACGAACTGAAAGGCTGGCCGGAGCCGCGCGTGATCGTGCGCTTCTGGATTATTTCGCTGATGCTGGTCCTGATCGGACTGGCAACGCTGAAGGTGCGTTAATCATGGCAGATTACCAGGGCAAAAAAGTCGTCATCATCGGGTTAGGTTTAACCGGCCTGTCCTGCGTGGACTTTTTCCTTGCGCGCGGTGTGACGCCGCGAGTGATGGACACGCGCGTGTCGCCGCCGGGGCTGGATAAGCTGCCGGAAACGGTGGAACGCCATCTTGGTAGTCTGAACGACGACTGGCTGCTGGCCGCCGATCTGATTGTCGCCAGTCCGGGCATGGCGCTGGCGCATCCATCGCTTAGCGCGGCTGCGGATGAAGGCGTGGAGATTGTCGGCGACATCGAACTGTTTTGCCGTGAAGCGCAGGCGCCCATCGTCGCCATTACCGGATCAAACGGGAAAAGCACCGTCACCACCCTGGTGGGCGAGATGGCGAAAGCCGCGGGCATGGATGTTGGCGTCGGCGGAAACATCGGCTTGCCTGCGCTGATGCTGCTGGACAGCGCCTGTGAACTGTACGTGCTGGAACTGTCGAGCTTCCAGCTCGAAACCACCTCCAGCCTGCACAGCGTGGCAGCGACGATCCTCAACGTCACCGAAGATCATATGGATCGCTATCCGTTTGGCTTACAGCAGTACCGCGCGGCGAAACTGCGGGTCTATGAAAATGCGAAAGTCTGCGTGGTGAACGCCGACGATGCACTCACCATGCCGGTACGCGGTGCGGATGAGCGCTGTATCAGCTTTGGCGTAGATGTGGGCGACTATCACCTCAACCGCCAGCAGGGGGAAACCTGGCTGCGCGTGAAGGGTGAAAAAGTGCTGAACGTAAAAGAGATGAAGCTCACCGGACAGCATAACTACACCAATGCGCTGGCCGCGCTGGCGCTGGCGGATGCCGCAGGCATTCCACGTGCCAGCAGCCTGAAAGCGCTGACCACCTTCACCGGCCTTGCGCACCGCTTCCAGCTGGCGCTGGAGCATAATGGCGTGCGCTGGATCAATGACTCCAAAGCCACCAACGTCGGCAGCACCGAAGCGGCGCTGAACGGCTTGCAGGTGGCCGGCACACTGTATTTACTGCTTGGTGGCGATGGCAAATCGGCGGATTTCACGCCGCTGACGTGTTACCTGACGGGCGATCGTGTTCGCCTGTACTGCTTTGGTCGCGATGGCGCGGAACTTGCCGCGCTACGTCCGGATATTGCCGTGCAAACGGAAACCATGGAACAGGCGATGCGCCTGATCGCGCCGCAGGTGAAAGCCGGCGATATGGTGCTGCTGTCTCCCGCCTGCGCCAGCCTCGACCAGTTTAAGAATTTCGAACAACGGGGTGATGTCTTTACCCGTCTGGCGAAGGAGTTAGGCTGATGCGTTTATCGCTCCCGCGCCTTCGACTGCCGCGCCTGCCGGGGATGGGTATCCTTGGCTGGATTGGCTCGGCGCTTCGCGGCTGGGTGATGGGGTCACGTGAGAAAGACACTGACAGTCTGATCATGTACGACCGCATGCTGCTGTGGCTCACGCTTGGCCTTGGTGCGGTCGGGTTTATCATGGTGACCTCAGCGTCGATGCCGGTCGGCCAGCGTCTCACCAACGATCCGTTTTTCTTCGCCAAGCGCGATGCGCTGTACCTGTTCCTGGCGTTTTGTCTGGCGGTGATCACGCTGCGGCTGCCGATGACGTTCTGGCAGCGCTACAGTTCGGCGATGTTAATTCTCGCCATTATCATGCTGCTGCTGGTTCTGGTGGTGGGCAGCTCGATCAACGGGGCATCGCGGTGGATTGATTTAGGCCTGATGCGTTTCCAGCCTGCGGAGTTTACCAAGCTGTCGCTGTTCTGTTATCTGGCGAACTACCTGGTGCGTAAGGTTGATGAAGTGCGAAATAACCTGCGCGGCTTCTTAAAACCGATGGGCGTGATCCTCGTGCTGGCAGTGTTACTGCTGGCGCAGCCTGACCTCGGTACGGTGGTGGTGCTCTTTGTTACCACGCTGGCGATGCTGTTTCTGGCCGGTGCCAAGCTGTGGCAGTTCATCGCCATTATCGGCATGGGCATTTCCGCGGTGGTGCTGTTGATCCTCGCCGAGCCGTACCGTATCCGCCGTGTGACCTCGTTCTGGCGTCCGTGGGACGATCCGTTCGGTAGTGGGTACCAGCTTACCCAGTCGCTGATGGCATTTGGTCGCGGTGAATTATGGGGGCAGGGTCTGGGGAATTCGGTACAGAAACTGGAATATCTGCCCGAAGCGCATACTGACTTCATCTTCGCCATTATCGGTGAGGAACTGGGTTATATCGGTGTGGTACTGGCGCTTTTGATGGTATTCTTCGTCGCTTTCCGCGCCATGTCCATCGGTCGCAAGGCGCTGGAGATCGATCAGCGTTTTTCCGGTTTCCTGGCCTGCTCGATCGGCGTCTGGTTTAGCTTCCAGGCTTTAGTTAACGTCGGGGCAGCGGCCGGTATGCTGCCAACCAAGGGTCTGACGTTACCGCTGATCAGTTACGGTGGTTCCAGTTTGCTGATTATGTCGACGGCGATCATGCTGCTGTTACGTATTGATTATGAAACGCGTCTGGAAAAAGCCCAGGCGTTTACACGAGGTGTTCGATGAGTGTTCAGGCGAAGCGATTAATGGTGATGGCTGGCGGTACCGGTGGACATGTGTTCCCGGGGCTGGCAGTTGCGCATCATTTAATGGCTGAGGGCTGGCAGGTTCGCTGGCTGGGCACCGCCGATCGTATGGAAGCGGATTTAGTGCCGAAACACGGTATCGAGATCGATTTTATCCGCATTTCCGGCCTGCGCGGGAAAGGCGTAAAAGCATTGCTGCTGGCGCCCTGGCGTATTTTCAACGCCTGGCGTCAGGCGCGCGCCATTATGAAACGCTTTCGTCCGGACGTGGTGCTGGGGATGGGCGGCTATGTGTCAGGCCCCGGTGGGCTGGCAGCCTGGTCGCTGGGCATTCCCGTGGTGCTGCATGAGCAGAACGGTATTGCCGGGCTGACCAACAAGTGGCTGGCGAAAATCGCCAAAACGGTGATGCAGGCATTTCCGGGGGCTTTTGCTGACGCGGAAGTGGTCGGCAACCCGGTGCGTACCGATGTACTGGCGCTGCCGTTGCCGCAGGATCGCCTGGCCGGACGTGAAGGGCCGGTGCGGGTGCTGGTGGTAGGCGGCTCTCAGGGCGCACGTATTCTGAACCAGACCATGCCGCAGGCAGCGGCGAAGCTCGCTGATCGCGTCACTATCTGGCATCAGAGCGGCAAAGGCGCGCAGCAGACCGTTGAACAGGCGTACGCGGAAAACGGTCAGCCGCAGCATAAAGTTACCGAATTTATTGACGACATGGCCGCCGCTTATGCCTGGGCCGATGTTGTGGTCTGCCGTTCCGGCGCGTTGACCGTGAGCGAAATTGCCGCTGCGGGGTTACCGGCGCTGTTTGTGCCGTTCCAGCATAAAGATCGGCAGCAGTACTGGAATGCCCTGCCGCTTGAAAAAGCGAGCGCGGCAAAAATCCTCGAACAGCCGCAGTTTACCGTCGATGCCGTGGTAGAGACGCTGGCGGGCTGGGATCGCAAGACATTATTAATGATGGCAGAGCGCGCACGTGCCGCCGCCATCCCGGATGCAACCGATCGGGTTGCCAAAGCAGTATGCCTTGCTGCACAGGCATAAACATCGCGACGCCTTTTGCGTCGCACGAATTTTAGAAGTCGATGGCGTTTAGAGAATGAATACACAACAACTGGCGAAACTGCGTTCTATCGTGCCCGAGATGCGTCGCGTCCGGCACATTCACTTTGTTGGCATTGGTGGTGCCGGTATGGGCGGTATTGCTGAAGTGCTGGCCAACGAAGGCTATCAGATCAGCGGATCCGATCTGGCACCCAATCCGGTAACGCAGCAGTTGTCTTCCCTCGGCGCGACTATCTATTTCAATCACCGCCCGGGAAACGTGCTGGATGCGAGCGTGGTGGTGGTGTCGAGCGCTATTACTCCGGATAACCCGGAGATTGTCGCCGCACATGAAGCGCGTATTCCGGTGATCCGCCGTGCCGAAATGCTGGCGGAATTAATGCGTTTTCGTCACGGCATCGCCATTGCCGGTACGCACGGTAAAACCACCACCACGGCGATGGTGGCCAGTATTTATGCGGAAGCAGGTCTGGATCCGACCTTTGTTAACGGCGGTCTGGTGAAAGCCGCGGGTGTGCATGCGCGCCTGGGGCACAGCCGTTATCTCATCGCCGAAGCCGATGAGAGCGATGCGTCGTTCCTGCATTTGCAGCCGATGGTGGCGATTGTCACCAATATCGAAGCCGATCATATGGATACCTACCAGGGCGACTTCGAAAATTTAAAGCAGACGTTCATTAACTTCCTGCACAACCTGCCGTTTTATGGTCGTGCGGTGATGTGCGTCGACGATGGCGTGATCCGCGAGCTGCTGCCGCGGGTAGGGCGTCAGACGACAACCTATGGCTTCAGCGACGATGCGGATGTGCGTATTGAAAACTATCGCCAGACCGGGCCGCAGGGTCACTTTACGCTGTTGCGCCAGGACAAGCCTGAGCTGCACGTGACGCTGAATGCGCCAGGTCGCCATAACGCCCTTAATGCGGCGGCGGCGGTAGCGGTTGCGACAGAGGAAGGTATCGACGATGCCGCGATCTTGCGCGCGCTGGAGAGCTTCCAGGGCACCGGTCGTCGTTTCGATTTCCTCGGTGAATTCCCGCTTCAGACGGTGAACGGGAAAGAAGGTACGGCGATGCTGGTTGATGATTACGGTCATCACCCGACAGAAGTGGACGCGACTATCAAAGCCGCACGCGCGGGCTGGCCGGATAAAAATCTGGTGATGATCTTCCAGCCGCACCGTTATACCCGAACCCGCGATCTGTAT
Source organism: Enterobacter sp. ENT03 (assembly GCF_019218745.1). Taxonomy (GTDB): domain Bacteria; phylum Pseudomonadota; class Gammaproteobacteria; order Enterobacterales; family Enterobacteriaceae; genus Enterobacter_D. The sequence goes on along the minus strand of NZ_JAHUXA010000008.1, from coordinate 23,935 downwards.
GACGATTTCGCCAATGTGCTGTCGCAGGTAGATACCTTGCTGATGCTGGATGTCTACGCCGCGGGTGAAGCATCTATCCTTGGCGCGGACAGCCGTTCGCTGTGCCGGACCATTCGCGGACGCGGCAAAATCGACCCGATCCTCGTGCCGGATCATGCTCAGGTCGCCGCGATGCTGGCACCGGTCCTGACCGGCAACGATCTGATTCTGGTCCAGGGCGCAGGCAATATCGGCAAAATCGCCCGTAGCCTTGCTGAAAGCAAACTGAAACCGCAAACCCAGGAGGAAGAACATCATGGCTGAGAAAGTTGCCGTCCTCTTCGGGGGAACCTCTGCTGAGCGTGACGTATCGCTGAATTCCGGCGCGGCAGTGCTGGCCGGTCTGCGCGAAGGGGGCATTGATGCCCATCCCGTGGATCCGCGCGATACCGACGTCACGCAGTTAAAAGCCCTGGGTTATCAGAAAGTGTTTATTGCCCTGCATGGTCGTGGGGGAGAAGATGGCACCCTACAGGGATTGCTGGAGCTGATTGGCCTGCCTTATACCGGCAGCGGCGTGATGGCGTCGGCGATCTCCATGGACAAACTGCGCAGCAAATTGTTGTGGCAGGGCGCGGGTTTACCGGTCGCCCCGTGGGTGGCGCTAACCCGTACCGCGTTCGAAGCGGGTCTTGATGACGCTGTGCTGGAACAAATTTCTGCGCTGGGCTTACCGCTGATTGTTAAGCCAAGCCGCGAAGGATCAAGCGTGGGCATGTCTAAAGTCACCGAAGCCAGTGCATTGCTGGATGCATTGACAATGGCTTTTCAACATGATGAAGATGTTCTTATTGAAAAATGGCTCAGTGGCCCGGAATTCACGCTGGCTGTGCTCGGTGAAGAAATATTACCGTCAATTCGCATCCAACCCGCTGGAACCTTCTATGATTATGAGGCGAAGTATCTCTCTGATGAGACACAATATTTCTGTCCTTCCGGTTTAGAAGCAAGCGATGAGTCGCATTTACGCGATCTGGTGCAAAAAGCATGGACCGCGTTAGGCTGTCAGGGCTGGGGTCGAATTGATGCCATGCAGGACAGCGACGGTCAGTTTTATCTTCTTGAAGCGAATACCTCGCCGGGCATGACCAGTCACAGTCTGGTGCCGATGGCGGCGCGCCAGGCGGGAATGAGTTTCTCGCAGCTGGTTGTAAGAATTTTGGCATTGGCGGACTGATATGTCGCAGGCGGCACTGAACACGCGCAACCAGAGTGAAGAAGAGGTTATCTCTTCACGGCGGAATAATGGAACGCGACTGGCAGGGATTATTTTCCTGCTTACGGTGCTGTGTACCGTGTTGGTAAGCGGTTGGATGGTTCTTGGTTGGATGGATGATGCGCAGCGTTTACCCCTCTCCAGACTCGTGGTGACAGGGGAACGGCATTTCACGCGTAACGATGATATTCGTCAGTCCATACTGGCGCTGGGATCGCCTGGCACCTTTATGACGCAGGACGTTAACATCATCCAGAGCCAGATCGAGCGTCTGCCGTGGATCAAGCAGGCGAGCGTTCGTAAGCAATGGCCTGATGAATTGAAGATTCATCTGGTTGAATACGTGCCAATAGCGCGGTGGAATGATCAGCACATGGTCGATGCCGATGGAAATTCGTTCAGCGTACCGGGCGATCGCGTCAGCAAAGAGGGATTGCCTCTGCTGTACGGTCCTGAAGGGAGCGAAAACGAAGTCCTGCAGGGCTACCGTGATATGGGCAAAGAGCTCGCGAAGGATAAGTTCACGTTGAAGGAGGCGGCCATGACCGCGCGGCGCTCCTGGCAACTGACGTTGAACAACGATATTAAGCTCAATCTTGGGCGGGGCGATACGATGAAACGCCTGTCCCGCTTTGTTGAACTGTACCCGGTGCTTTTGCAGCAGGCGCAGACCGAAGGTAAAGAGATTAGCTACGTTGACTTGCGCTATGACTCAGGCGCGGCGGTCGGATGGAAACCGGCTCCCATTGAGGATCCTAATCAGCAACAGAATCAGGCACAGGCAGAGCAACAATGATCAAGGCGACGGACAGAAAACTGGTAGTTGGACTGGAGATTGGCACCGCAAAGGTTGCCGCTTTAGTAGGGGAAGTTCTGCCCGACGGTATGATCAATATCATTGGTGTGGGCAGCTGCCCGTCCCGTGGTATGGATAAAGGTGGGGTTAATGACCTGGAGTCCGTGGTTAAATGCGTGCAGCGTGCCATTGACCAGGCAGAATTAATGGCAGACTGCCAGATTTCGTCAGTGTACCTGGCGCTCTCTGGTAAACACATCAGCTGCCAGAATGAAATTGGTATGGTACCGATTTCAGAAGAAGAAGTGACGCAGGAAGACGTTGAAAACGTCGTGCATACTGCCAAATCTGTGCGCGTACGGGACGAGCACCGTGTCCTGCATGTCATTCCGCAGGAGTACGCCATTGATTACCAGGAAGGGATCAAGAACCCGGTGGGGCTGTCTGGCGTACGTATGCAGGCAAAAGTGCACTTGATCACATGTCACAACGATATGGCGAAAAACATTGTTAAAGCCGTTGAACGTTGTGGCCTGAAAGTTGACCAACTGATCTTTGCCGGACTGGCATCCAGTTATTCTGTGTTGACTGAAGATGAACGTGAACTGGGTGTCTGCGTTGTCGACGTTGGCGGTGGTACAATGGATATTGCCGTCTATACCGGTGGGGCGTTACGTCACACAAAAGTGATCCCTTATGCAGGGAACGTCGTCACCAGCGATATCGCGTATGCCTTCGGTACGCCGCCGAGCGATGCCGAAGCGATCAAAGTGCGCCATGGCTGCGCGCTCGGCTCCATCGTCGGTAAAGATGAGAGCGTGGAAGTACCCAGCGTAGGCGGTCGTCCGCCACGCAGCCTGCAGCGTCAGACGCTGGCAGAAGTGATTGAGCCACGGTACACCGAACTGCTCAATCTGGTAAACGAAGAGATTTTACAGTTGCAGGAGCAGCTTCGTCAGCAGGGTGTGAAACATCATCTGGCGGCGGGGATTGTGTTGACAGGCGGTGCCGCGCAGATCGAAGGCTTAGCCGCCTGCGCACAGCGCGTGTTCCATACGCAGGTGCGTATTGGGGCGCCGCTGAATATTACCGGACTTACGGATTATGCCCAGGAGCCGTATTATTCCACGGCGGTTGGGTTGCTTCATTACGGGAAAGAGTCCCATTTGAGTGGTGAAGCAGAAGTGGAAAAACGTGTGTCAGTCGGCTCGTGGATCAAACGACTCAACAGCTGGCTGCGAAAAGAGTTTTAATTTTTTCAGAGACCGGAGAATATTAGCGGTCTCAGGCGACAGGCACAAAACGGAGAGAAATTATGTTTGAACCTATGGAACTGACCAACGACGCGGTGATTAAAGTCATCGGCGTCGGTGGTGGCGGCGGTAACGCCGTCGAACACATGGTGCGCGAGCGCATCGAAGGTGTGGAATTCTTCGCGGTGAATACCGACGCGCAAGCGTTGCGTAAAACGGCGGTGGGTCAAACCATTCAGATTGGCGGCGGCATCACTAAAGGTCTGGGCGCAGGCGCTAACCCGGAAGTCGGCCGCAATGCGGCAGAAGAAGATCGTGAAGCACTGCGTGCGGCGCTCGATGGCGCAGACATGGTGTTTATCGCAGCGGGCATGGGCGGCGGTACCGGTACCGGTGCAGCGCCAGTGGTGGCTGAAGTAGCAAAAGATTTGGGTATTCTGACCGTTGCTGTCGTGACCAAGCCTTTCAATTTCGAAGGCAAGAAGCGTATGGCATTCGCGGAGCAGGGTATCACCGAGCTGTCCAAGCATGTGGACTCGCTGATCACCATTCCTAACGACAAACTGCTGAAAGTGCTGGGGCGCGGTATCTCCCTGCTGGATGCGTTTGGCGCGGCGAATGACGTATTAAAAGGCGCCGTGCAGGGTATCGCTGAACTGATCACCCGTCCGGGTCTGATGAACGTTGACTTTGCAGACGTGCGCACCGTGATGTCCGAAATGGGCTATGCGATGATGGGCTCTGGCGTGGCCAGTGGCGAAGATCGTGCAGAAGAAGCGGCAGAAATGGCGATCTCCAGCCCGCTGCTGGAAGACATCGACCTGTCTGGAGCACGTGGCGTGCTGGTTAACATCACCGCTGGCTTCGACCTGCGTCTGGATGAATTCGAAACCGTAGGTAACACCATTCGTGCCTTCGCTTCCGATAACGCGACCGTGGTAATTGGTACGTCGCTTGATCCAGAAATGAACGACGAGCTGCGCGTGACTGTTGTCGCGACCGGTATCGGCATGGATAAGCGTCCTGAAATCACCCTGGTGACCAACAAACAAACGCAGCAACCGGTTCTGGATCGCTACCAGCAGCACGGTATGGCACCGCTGACTCAGGAACAAAAACCGGCAGCAAAAGTGGTTAACGACAATACGCCGCAGACCACGAAAGAGCCGGATTATCTGGATATCCCGGCGTTTCTGCGCAAGCAGGCCGATTAAGAATTGGCTGGAAGTTGGGCATCTCCGCTCTTTGTGCTAAACTGGCCCACCGGTTGTGTAGTACAATCTGGTTGGATAGGTAATTAGGCGAGATAATACGATGATCAAACAAAGGACTCTTAAACGTATCGTTCAGGCGACTGGCGTCGGTTTACATACCGGCAAGAAAGTCACACTGACGCTACGCCCTGCGCCGGCAAACACCGGGGTCATCTATCGTCGCACTGACTTGAATCCACCGGTAGATTTCCCGGCCGATGCCAAATCTGTGCGTGATACCATGCTCTGTACTTGCCTGGTGAACGAGCATGACGTACGTATTTCTACCGTAGAGCACCTTAACGCCGCGCTGGCGGGGCTGGGTATCGACAACATTATGATTGAAGTCGACGCGCCAGAAATCCCGATCATGGACGGCAGTGCTGCTCCGTTCGTTTACCTGCTGCTTGATGCCGGTATCGACGAACTGAACTGCGCGAAGAAATTCGTTCGCATTAAAGAGACGGTTCGCGTCGAAGATGGCGATAAATGGGCTGAATTTAAACCGTACAATGGTTTCTCGTTGGACTTTACCATCGACTTCAACCATCCGGCGATTGACTCCAGCAACCAGCGCTATGCGATGAACTTCTCTGCCGATGCGTTCATGCGTCAGATTAGCCGTGCACGTACCTTCGGTTTTATGCGTGATATCGAATATCTGCAGTCCCGCGGTTTGTGCCTGGGCGGTAGTTTCGATTGTGCCATCGTCGTTGACGATTATCGCGTACTGAACGAAGACGGTCTGCGTTTTGAAGACGAATTCGTACGTCATAAAATGCTGGATGCGATTGGCGACCTGTTCATGTGTGGTCACAATATCATCGGTGCATTTACCGCGTACAAATCCGGTCATGCGCTGAACAACAAACTGTTGCAGGCAGTCCTGGCAAAACAGGAAGCCTGGGAATATGTGACGTTCCAGGACGAGGCAGAAATGCCGCTGGCGTTCAAAGCACCGACAATGGTTCTGGCTTAACAGCCCACACCATTATTAAAATTCGACTGGTTAACCTGGCACTCTCTCCGGTCAGGGGCGCCAGTCGTTTTTGTTTTTAACTGCCGGTTTTCGATGCTTCTTCCTGTCTGCCGTGTGCTATATCTACTTCAGCATTTTTCCTGGTGCGTTCGCCGCTTTCTTAAGCAGATTTACGCCGTCCATCTCCTCATTACTGCTGTCGTATCCCGGCATTAGTGGTAATATTTGGGCGCACAAAAACCAATACACAATAAACCTGTGCAGGTTTGCATCAATTCAGGTGAGGTAAGTGAGCGGATTACTGACGCGCTGGCGACAATTTGGCAGACGCTACTTCTGGCCGCATCTCTTGTTAGGGATGGTCGCGGCGAGTCTCGGCCTCCCCACGCTCAATAATAATGCTGACGCGACTCAACCTGCAAAAACCGCCGCCAGTAATCACGATCGCCTCAACCCGGTAAACTTCACCAGCCTCGCGTTGCTGGAAGCAAATCGTCGTCCCAGTTTTACCGTCGATTACTGGCATCAGCACGCCATCCGCACCGTTATCCGCCATCTCTCATTTGCGATGGCACCTCAGGCGCTTTCTGTCGCGGAAGAACCGTTACCCATTGAAGCGCATCATCGCGCGCTGCTGGATACGCTGAATGCTTTACTGACCCAGGAGAGAAAACCTCCGGTCATCGTTCGTCAGTACGTCACTGCCTCATCTTTCTCCCCGGCGGCATTTACCGTCTCTGCCTGGCTAAGCCAGGTGCAGGGGATCCGCGCTGGACCTCAACGCCTCAGCTGATCTTTTCTGGTATTTTCCTTTTTTAGTAGACTCCGCGAAGCGGGGCGTTTGAGATTTTATTATGCTAATCAAATTATTAACAAAAGTTTTTGGTAGTCGTAACGACCGTACCCTGCGCCGTATGCGCAAAGTAGTGGGTGTGATTAACAGCATGGAACCGGCAATGGAAAAGCTCACCGATGATGAGCTGAAAGCCAAAACCGGTGAATTCCGTGCGCGTCTGGAAAAGGGTGAGACCGTTGAAAGCCTGATCCCGGAAGCCTTTGCGGTAGTACGTGAAGCGAGTAAACGTGTATTCGGTATGCGTCACTTTGACGTGCAGTTGCTGGGCGGTATGGTGCTCAATGAACGCTGCATCGCAGAAATGCGTACCGGTGAAGGTAAAACCCTGACCGCAACCCTGCCGGCTTACCTGAACGCTCTGAGCGGTAAAGGCGTGCACGTGGTTACCGTCAACGACTATCTGGCGCAGCGTGATGCTGAAAACAACCGTCCGCTGTTTGAGTTCCTCGGTCTGACGGTAGGCATCAACCTGCCCAATATGCCAGCGCCAGCGAAGCGCGAAGCTTATGCCGCTGACATCACCTACGGCACCAACAACGAATACGGCTTCGACTACCTGCGCGATAACATGGCATTCAGTCCAGAAGAACGCGTGCAGCGTAAACTGCACTACGCGCTGGTGGATGAGGTGGACTCCATCCTTATCGATGAAGCCCGTACGCCGCTTATCATCTCCGGCCCGGCTGAAGACAGCTCCGAGATGTACATGCGCGTGAATAAAATCATTCCAAATCTGATCCGCCAGGAAAAAGAAGACTCCGACACCTTCCAGGGTGAAGGGCACTTCTCGGTGGATGAGAAATCCCGCCAGGTAAACATCACTGAGCGCGGTCTGGTGCTGGTGGAAGAACTGCTGGTAAAAGAAGGCATTATGGAAGAGGGTGAGTCGCTGTACTCTCCGGCGAACATCATGCTGATGCACCACGTTACCGCTGCGCTGCGTGCGCACGTGCTCTTTACCCGCGACGTTGACTACATCGTCAAAGACGGCGAAGTCATCATCGTTGATGAGCACACCGGTCGTACCATGCAGGGCCGTCGCTGGTCCGATGGTCTGCACCAGGCGGTAGAAGCTAAAGAAGGCGTGCAAATCCAGAACGAAAACCAGACGCTGGCGTCCATCACCTTCCAGAACTATTTCCGTCTGTATGAAAAACTGGCCGGTATGACCGGTACCGCTGACACCGAAGCCTTTGAATTTAGCTCCATTTATAAGCTGGATACCGTGGTGGTGCCGACCAACCGTCCGATGATCCGTAAAGATATGCCGGATCTGGTCTACATGACCGAAGCGGAAAAAATTCAGGCTATTATCGAAGACATTAAAGAGCGTACCGCGAACGGCCAGCCAGTGCTGGTGGGTACCATCTCTATCGAAAAATCAGAAGTGGTATCCCACGAGCTGGAAAAAGCCGGTATCAAGCACAACGTGCTGAACGCCAAATTCCACGCCAACGAAGCCGCTATCGTCGCGCAGGCCGGTTATCCGTCAGCAGTGACCATCGCCACTAACATGGCGGGTCGTGGTACGGATATTGTGCTGGGCGGTAGCTGGCAGGCAGAGCTTGCCGAGCTGGAAGATCCAACGCCAGAGCAGATCGCGCAGCTTAAAGCCGACTGGCAGGTGCGTCACGATGCCGTACTGGCGTCCGGTGGCTTGCACATCATTGGTACTGAGCGTCACGAATCCCGTCGTATCGATAACCAGCTGCGTGGCCGTTCTGGTCGTCAGGGTGATGCGGGTTCTTCTCGTTTCTACCTGTCGATGGAAGATGCGCTGATGCGTATTTTTGCCTCTGACCGTGTGTCGGGCATGATGCGTAAACTGGGGATGAAGCCGGGCGAAGCTATCGAACACCCATGGGTGACCAAAGCCATTGCCAACGCTCAGCGTAAAGTGGAAAGCCGTAACTTCGATATTCGTAAGCAGCTGCTGGAATATGATGATGTGGCGAACGATCAGCGTCGTGCGATTTACTCCCAACGTAACGAACTGCTGGATGTGTCCGACGTAAGCGAAACCATCAACAGCATCCGCGAAGATGTCTTCAAGGCAACCATTGATGCGCACATTCCACCGCAGTCGCTGGAAGAAATGTGGGACATCCCGGGTCTGCAGGAACGTCTGAAAAACGACTTCGATCTTGATTTGCCGATTGGCGAGTGGCTGGATAAAGAGCCAGAGCTGCACGAGGAGACCCTGCGTGAGCGTATTCTGACTCAGGCGATTGAAGTCTATAAACGCAAAGAAGAAATCGTCGGCACCGAGATGATGCGCCACTTCGAAAAAGGCGTGATGCTGCAAACGCTGGATTCCCTGTGGAAAGAGCATCTGGCAGCGATGGATTACCTGCGTCAGGGCATCCACCTGCGCGGATACGCGCAGAAAGATCCGAAGCAGGAATACAAACGCGAATCCTTCGCCATGTTTGCGGCGATGCTGGAATCACTGAAGTATGAAGTGATCAGCACCCTGAGCAAGGTGCAGGTGCGCGAGCCGGAAGAAGTGGAAGAGATGGAGCAGCAGCGTCGTCAGGAAGCTGAACGTCTGGCGCAGATGCAACAGCTCAGCCATCAGACCGACGAAGCAGAAGCTGCAGAAGCGCTGGCTGCCCAGACCGGCGAACGCAAAGTGGGCCGAAACGATCCCTGCCCGTGCGGTTCCGGCAAGAAATTCAAACAGTGTCATGGCCGTCTGAACTGATCCGGTAACGACCACCACAAAAGGCGCAGATAACTGCGCCTTTTTTATGGAGCGAACTTAATGAAAGTACTGCATATTTCAGCGGGCATTATCCGCAACGCGCAGGGCGAAATCTTTATTACTCAACGTGCCGCCGACGCGCATATGGCGAACAAAAAAGAGTTTCCCGGCGGTAAGATCGAAGCGGGAGAAACGCCGGAACAGGCGCTGGTGCGCGAGCTGGAAGAGGAAGTCGGGATCGTTGTTACCAGCGCGCAGCTGTACGAGCGACTGGAGTACAGCTACCCGGAACTGCATATCACGTTGTGGTTCTATCTGGTCGAAGGCTGGGAAGGCGAACCCTGGGGCAGAGAAGGTCAGCCGGGCGGCTGGATTGCGCAGCAGGCGCTGAATGCAGACGATTTCCCGCCCGCAAATGCCCCTATTGTCGCCCGGTTACACCAGGAGCCTTAAAGCTTCTCTTCACTCCAGTCATCGCTGTCATTAAGCTCGCCGGCACTCGGAATGCGTTTTTCTTCCGCCGCCCACTCACCGAGATCAATCAGCTGGCAGCGCTTCGAACAAAACGGGCGAAACGGACTGACGTCGCCCCAGACAACTTTTTTCCCGCAGGTCGGGCAGTTTACAATCATGACTTCAGACATATCAGTTCCTTAACAGCAAGCCAGTTCAAAATCCAGACGTTCAGGGATGACGCCATTCTCGCTGTCCAGTGGCAGAAAGCGAATGGCGAAGCGGCTTTTATGGCCGGAAATTTGTGGATAGAGTGCATCCGCCAGGGCGATATGCAGACGCAGTAAATCGGCATCATCGCCGTTATCCTGGTAAAAACCATGCAGGCTGGTCTGCTTACGGAATGGCGCGGAATTACGGACTAAATCGAGGATCAGGGTTAACGTCTGGGTCAAAGGTTGCAGACTATTAAGCCAGATGCTGACCTGCTCGTCCCGCTGCGACTGAGGCAGATGCAGCCACAGGTGCAGCGTCGGCAAATCAAAGCTACAGCAGCCGCCAGGAATGCTCAGGCGCTGGCGTACCAGACCAATCAGCTTATCTTCCCGCAGTAACTGACCAATGCGCGGGGCAGACATCAGCAGTGTGCTGCACTGGCGAAGCTGTTCACTCAGGGCGGCGATCCGCTCCTGATCCACGCCCGGTACTTCAATCCAGGCTTTCAGCTTACGCTGCTGGCGCTCCAGCTCTTTCAATAATTCTGTGCGCACTTCACCGCGCTCGAACACATCCAGCAGATCGCCGATATTACGGAAAAAATGCAGCGCATCGGTTGAATCGGCGATAGGTAAACGGCATGACAGCTGCTGGATCAAAAATTCAATGCGCAACCAGGTGCGCATTTTCTCGTTAAGCGGGTGTTCAAAGAGGACGTGGGTGTGCATTAAGGTTTTTCCTGTGAAACGGCCTGCGCGGCGTAGCGTAGGTACGCGGTATGCAGGCGGGCAACATCCGATGCCACAGCATCTGGTGCGCCATTATTGTCAATAACATCATCAGCGACGGCCAGGCGTGCTTCTCGCGTCGCTTGTGCGGCGAGAATATGTTCGGCATGTTCGCGTGTTACGCCATCGCGCTGCATGGTGCGAGAGAGTTGTATTTCCGGCGAGACATCCACCACCAGCACCCGATCGGCTTTGGTATGTAACTGATTTTCGACCAATAACGGAACGACCCATAAGACGTAAGGCGATGTCGCCTGCGCAATCTGGCGCTGGGTTTCCTGGTGAATTAACGGATGCAGTAATGCGTTAAGCCAGGCTTTGTCTGCCGGGGAGGAAAAAATGCGTTCGCGCAGTACGCGACGATTTAACGTCCCGTCGGCGTTAATCACTGTGCTGCCGAAGTAGTTGCCAATGGCGGCCAGGGCCGGCGTACCCGGCTCAACGACCTGGCGGGCGATAACATCAGCGTCTACAACGTTAACCCCACAGCGGGAGAAAGCGTTTGCAACAGTGGTTTTGCCACTGCCAATACCCCCGGTTAAGGCGACCGTATACCCCATAACGCAACATCCCAAAATGGTCAGCCAGACGACCGGTCAATTTATTTTGTTCGTAAATCAATCGGTTGTAATTTGTACAGAAAACGGCGAGTCAGATGCGGCGAAACAGGCCAGTTTTCCAGGTAAATTTATAGGATTGTAGCGTAAAAAAAGAGAATTTCGCAGTCTTGCGCAGACCTATTTAGTGCGTATGATAGCGTCACTGGAGTTGTGTGTTTGACAGTTTGCTTTTATCGCCATTAACCCCAGGACCCCTACATGCGTATCGAAGAAGATTTGAAGTTAGGTTTCAAAGACGTCCTTATCCGCCCTAAACGTTCTACCCTCAAAAGCCGTTCCGATGTTGAACTGGGACGCGAGTTCACCTTTAAGCATTCAGGTATGGCCTGGTCTGGCGTGCCGATTATTGCCGCCAATATGGATACCGTCGGCACTTTCGCGATGGCAAAAGCACTGGCTTCATTCGACATTCTGACGGCAGTACATAAACACTATTCCGTGGCCGACTGGCAGGCATTCGCTGAGCGTGAATCCGATGCAGTGTTAAAACACGTAATGGTGTCCACCGGCACCTCTGATGCGGATTTCGACAAAACCCGTCAGATCCTTGCCCTGAATCCAGCCCTGAACTTTATTTGCATTGATGTGGCAAATGGTTACTCCGAACATTTCTCGCAGTTTGTGACCAAAGCGCGCGAAGCATGGCCGAATAAAACCATCTGCGCAGGTAACGTAGTGACCGGCGAAATGTGTGAAGAGCTGATCCTCTGCGGCGCGGATATCGTCAAAGTAGGTATTGGCCCAGGTTCCGTCTGTACCACCCGTGTGAAAACTGGTGTGGGCTATCCACAGCTGTCTGCGGTGATCGAGTGTGCTGATGCAGCGCATGGTCTGGGCGGTCAAATCGTCAGCGACGGCGGCTGCACTGTACCGGGTGACGTGGCGAAAGCCTTCGGTGGCGGCGCAGATTTCGTGATGCTCGGCGGTATGCTGGCGGGCCATGATGAAAGCGGCGGCACTGTAGTGGATGAAAACGGCGAGAAATTCATGCTGTTTTACGGCATGAGCTCTGAGTCCGCGATGAATCGTCATGTTGGCGGCGTAGCAGGCTACCGTGCAGCCGAAGGTAAAACCGTGAAGCTTCCGCTGCGTGGCCCGGTTGAATACACCGCGCGTGATATTCTCGGCGGCCTGCGTTCTGCCTGCACCTACGTGGGCGCGTCCCGTCTGAAAGAGCTGACCAAGCGCACCACGTTTATCCGCGTGGCGGAGCAAGAGAACCGCGTCTTCAACAGCCTCTGATGCGGCTGCTGGCGCGGTTCGCTGCGCCAGCCTTATCCCATCCCGCTCATCGCATCCCCCAGATGGAACACCGGCAGATACATCGCCACCACCAGCGTACCAATAATTAATCCCGTCACGATCAGCATGATCGGCTCCAGCAATGCGGCCAGGTTATCCGCCAGATGCTGCGTCTTTTCACTGTGATAGCGGGCCAGATCCCCCAGCATGGTATCCAGCGCCCCTGACGCTTCGCCGGTTCTCACCAGCTGTACGCAGAGCGGGGTAAATTCGCGGCTGTTTTTCAGCGCCTGCCATATCGGCGTTCCCTGAGTGATCTCCTGATGCACGTTATGCAGTACGTCCCGCCAGTACGGGCAGGGCAGCGTGTTTTCCACACTTTCCAGCCCCTGCAAAAAGGCGATACCGGCGTTTTGCGTCAGTGCGAGTACGGTAAAAATCTGACTGAGCTTTTGCCCACGCAGTAGGGCACCGACCACCGGACAGCGCAGCAACAAGCGTTGACGATAGCGTAACCAGCCCGGCTTTTTACGCAGTCTGCACAGCGCGAGCAGTATCACGATGAAAAGTATCAGCACCGCCGCACCGCACTGATGTATCACGTCTGCCATGGCCATCACGCCGCGCGTTAACGCTGGCAGCGGCGCGTTAAAGGTGCGGTAGATGGCAGCGAACTCCGGCAGCACCAGATAGACCATCGCCAGCACAATCAGCACCGCCAGCGATAACACAATCAATGGATAACGCAGGGCTTTTTTAACCTTCGCCGCCAGTAGCCGCTGCGCTTTTTGCTGGTCCGCCAGTTCAAAACAACAGCTATCGAGTTTACCCGTCAGCTCGCCGGTGTGGATCAGGGCAACGTACAGCGGGGGGAACGCCTGTGGCCACTGCTGTATCGCTGCCGAAAAGGGCGTGCCCTGTTCCAGTTCCTCCGCCATATGTTGCAGCAGTGCCTGCCATTGGGGGCGCGGATGCTGTCCGGCTAAAAGCCGTAACGCCTCCGGCAGCGTCAGCCCCGCCTGCAACAGCGTGGCTAACTGGCGGATCAGCTCCATGCTTTGCGTTCCTCGCCAGACATGGGGGCGCACCGGGCAGCGTCTGAGCTGTAAGAGATGGACAGTGCGGCGTTGTAATGTCATTGCCACGCTGACGCGATCTTCACCCCACAGCAACCCCTCCTGCAGATCCCCCGCCTGATCCAGTCCGCGCCACTGCCACAGCGTGTTAATCGGCATGGGGAATACCCAGTACCCGCAGCAGCTCTTCCTGGGTGGTCAGTCCTTGTTCGACGGCCAGACAGCCGCTCTCGAACAGCGTGGTCATACCCGCCTCGCGTGCTTTGCATTGAATATCACTGGCTGTCGCACCGGCGGCGATAGCCTGCCGCAGTGCCTTATTCATCGGCAGCACTTCAAACAGCGCGATTCTGCCGTAAAAACCGTGATAGCACTGATCGCAGCCGGTGGATTGCCACTGTGGCAACGGGCTCGGCCATAGCGATGCCGGGATCAGCGTGTCGCTCTGCGTTTTTGTCCGGCAGTGGGGGCAGAGTTTGCGCACCAGCCTTTGCGCCACCACCAGCGATAACGCGGAGGCGAGCATCCACGGTGCCACGCCCATTTGCTGAATGCGCGTCAGGGTTTCGCTGGTGGAGTTGGTGTGCAGCGTCGACAGCACCAGATGTCCGGTCTGCGACGCTTTAATGGCGATCTCCGCGGTTTCGCCATCGCGGATCTCACCCACCATCACAATATCCGGATCCTGCCGCAGCAATGCGCGCAGTACGCTCTGAAAGCTCAGGCCCGCACGCGGATTGATCTGCGTCTGGTTAAGCCCCGCCAGCGGGATCTCAATGGGATCTTCCACGCTGCAAATGTTCACCTCAACGTGATTGCGCGTTTGCAGGGCGCTGTAGAGCGTCACCGTTTTGCCGCTGCCGGTTGGCCCGGTCACCAGCAGTAATCCCTGGGGTTTGCTGAGGGCGGTCTGAAACTGTGCCAGCTGATCCGGCAGCATGCCGAGCTGTGACAGATCCAGCGCCTGATTGACCTGATGCAGCAGACGCAGAACGACTTTTTCACCGTAGCGGCAGGGCAGAGTAGCAATGCGAAAGGAGATGGCTTTGCCACCGAGCGTCACGGTGAATTGACCGTCCTGCGGCAGGCGGCGCTCAGCGATGTCCAGATTGCCCAGCACTTTCAGACGCGCCACGAGGGTTTTCGCCATTGCCGGTGACACCAGTGGTAGTGCGTGCAACACGCCGTCCACCCGTAAACGGATACGAAAATCACTGTCGCCCGGCTCAAAGTGAATATCTGATGCCCGTAGCGTTAATGCCTGTTGCAGGGTGTGATCGAGAAAGGCTGTCGCCGTGGCGCTGTCCTGCGGCACCGCAGCCAGTTGCGGGGCAGAGAGACGTTGCCGGTATTTTTCCATCTCCTCCGGCGTCCAGCATGCGATGTCGATACGCTTTTGGGTGGCGAAGCGCAGCGCGGCCAGCAGATCTGCCGGGGCATCGCCCGGCACGGCGATGCGGATCCGCGCTTCGTCAATCTCCAGTAGCAGCGCGTTGTGGCGCTGACACAGGCCGATTAGCTGTTCCTGTTTCATTTCGCCCCCTGTTCACCGCTAAAGCGAAACACCTCTTCGCAGGCCTGCTTGAGCGCGCCATCGTCCTGCACGGTGCACAGCCGATCCCAGCCCGTCATGCCGCTGCTGTTATTCCACTGTGGCGTGAGGGTAACGCCAAGCCCGGTCAGGCTTTCCTGGCCGGTGAGCGCCACCACCCCTTTTGCCACGCTCATGGCGGAGACGTAGCGCGTAGTGGTGGGTGAGGGAATGCCATTGCTGCCCCCGTCGCAGACCGCCACGCCGCCATGATCGAGGGCGCAAAGTTCAATCGCTGTCCGGTAGGGGATGAAGGTTTGCAGCATGTCCGTTAACGCCGCTTTGCGCAGGTAATTCTGATAGGCAGGAATGCTGATGGCGCTGAGGATGGAAATGATGCCGATAACCACCATTAACTCAATTAAGGTAAATCCTTTTTGCGTGTACATAGTGTGAGCTCCTTGATGACCTGGAGCGACTGTGGCAGTAACGGCGGGGCGGTGCGAGGGGATAAAATTCGTCTGAGAAGACGGCTTCAGAAGATGTTGTACTTGTTGCAAAAGCCGACACGGTTAATGCGAGCGGCTACGGAAAATTGCCCGGCGGGTCGCGCCGGGCAAACAGTCTCAGCGGAAACGCATCGACAGATCCAGCGCCTGTACATGCTTAGTCAGCGCCCCCACCGAGATGTAATCCACGCCGGTGTCGGCAAATTCGCGGATCGTTTCTGCGGTGACATTACCGGACACTTCCAGTCGCGCCTGGCCGTTGGCGCGTTTTACCGCTTCGCGCATTTGATCGGTGTCGAAGTTGTCGAGCATGATGATGTCGGCACCCGCTTTCAGCGCGTCATCCAGCTCTTCCAGGGTTTCGACTTCCACTTCCACCGGCACGTCAGGGTGCAGCCAGAAGGCCTTTTCCACGGCCTGACGCACGCTGCCCGCAGCGATAATGTGATTCTCTTTGATCAAAAACGCATCCGACAGCCCAAGGCGATGGTTCGCGCCGCCGCCGCACAGGACGGCATATTTCAGCGCTGTGCGCAGCCCCGGCAGGGTTTTGCGCGTGTCCAGCAGCTGCGTTTTGGTGCCTGCCAGTAGCGCCACGTAGCGGCTGACCACGCTGGCGACGCCGGAGAGCGTTTGCACAAAGTTAAGCGCCGTGCGCTCGCCGGTCAGCAGTACGCGGGAAGGACCGTCCAGTTCAAACAGCGGTTGATTCGCAGTGATGGCATCGCCATCGGCGACGTGCCATGTCAGGGTCACATCGTCGCCAGCCAGCTGAATAAACACTTCTTCAACCCAGCGTTTGCCGCAGAAAATGCCGTCTTCACGGGTGATCACTACCGCATGAGCACGGTCGTCTGCGGGCAGCAATTGTGCGGTAATATCATTGTTCGCATCCACCTCACCACCGAGATCTTCCCGCAGCGCAAGCGCCACGGCAGCAGGGATGTCGAGGTTGATACGTTCTAACAGCGCGTCACGTCGATGGTCGGGGTTGTAGCGGCGAGGCGGCATGATAAAACTCCAAAAAGGGGAACGAATCAAAAGATTGAAACATGCTACTCTGAACCGTGTATCAGCACCATATCTTAGGAGATCCTGCATGCTGTTAAACAAGGGCTGGCTGGTGGATGCGCGTCATGTGCCTTCGCCGCACCATGATTGCCGCCCGGACGATGAGACCCCCTCGTTACTGGTTGTGCATAATATTAGTCTGCCGCCCGGACAATTTGGCGGGCCATGGATTGATGCGCTGTTCACCGGTACGCTGGATCCGCAAGCCGATCCTTTCTTCGCGGAGATTGCCCACCTGCGGGTGTCGGCGCACTGCCTGATCCGTCGCGATGGCGAAATTGTGCAATATGTTCCTTTTGATAAACGCGCCTGGCATGCGGGCGTTTCATGCTATGCGGGCCGTGAGCGGTGCAATGATTTTTCGATTGGCATTGAGCTTGAGGGAACGGATACCATCCCCTATACCGAGGCGCAATATCAGCAGCTGGCGGCCGTGACGCGAACGTTGATCGGGCTTTATCCGGCGATTGCTGACAATATAACCGGGCACAGCGATATTGCACCTGAGCGTAAAACCGATCCCGGCCCGGCTTTTGACTGGGCGACATTTCGTGCTCTGGTCACCCCCTCGTCAGATAAGGAGATGACATGACGTTGTTTACCATGCTGTTGGTTTTGATTGCCGAGCGTCTGTTTAAACTCGGCGAGCACTGGCAGCTCGATCACCGCCTTGAAGTGCTGTTCCGCCGTATCCGCCATTTTTCCATGCTCCACACGCTGGGAATGACCGCGCTGGCGATGCTGGCGACGTTTCTGGTATTACGCGCCCTCTATGGCCTGTTTTTCAACGTGCCGCTGCTGGTGGTGTGGATCATGCTCGGGCTGTTGTGTATCGGCGCGGGCAAGGTGCGATTGCACTACCATGCCTATCTGAAAGCCGCCGCCCGCGGCGATGCCCATGCGCGTGATGCGATGGCCAGCGAACTGACCATGATCCATGGCGTGCCGCCAGACTGCGATGAGCGCGAGTTTTTGCGCGAACTGCAAAACGCTCTGCTGTGGATTAACTTCCGCTTTTACCTCGCGCCGCTGTTCTGGTTTATCGTCGGCGGTACCTGGGGGCCGGTGACGCTGGTGGGATATGCGTTTTTACGCGCCTGGCAGTCATGGCTGGCGCGTTATATGACGCCACCGCAGCGCCATCAGTCAGGCATCGATGCCATTCTGCATGTGCTGGACTGGATCCCGGCGCGGCTGGTAGGCGTGGTGTATGCGCTGATTGGTCATGGTGAAAAGGCGCTTCCGGCCTGGTTTGCGTCACTTTCCGATCGCCATACGTCGCAGTATCAGGTGTTAACGCGACTGGCGCAGTATTCGCTGGCGCGTGAGCCGCATCTGGACCGCGTCGAAACGCCAAAAGTAGCGGTGTCGATGGCGAAGAAAACGTCGTTTGTGGTAGTCGTTGTGGTGGCGCTGCTGACGATTTACGGGACGCTGGTGTAAGCCTCCTGGTCGATAAACAAGCCAGCGCCATAGCGCTGGCTTGTTTATCACTTTATCTCAACGTGAAAATGCGAGTAGTACGCCTTCCCTGCAGGATCGCCACTCGAGCGGGACGCGGCAAAGATGCCTAATTTCGCGCCCACCCATTTGCCTTTTCCGGCGGCGAAATGCGGGGTTACCTCATGCCATTCTGCGCCGTTGCCACTGTAGCTGAACCAGCAAAGTCCGCCCGCCGCAACCTTGACGCGAAGCCACAGTGGAGTCGTGGTCGGCCAGTCGGTAATATCACGTTGTTGCTGATGCAAAATCCCTGAGTCACTCATCCAGGCGCTGTGAAGAATCAATATTAGCTGACCGGCACGCTGTTCAAGCGCCAGGGTGGCATAACGTTCGCCATACACTATCAGACCGCTCATCTCGCCCTGCTGCTGAAGCCCAGCATTCAGGCATGTTGTGGCGCTAAATTCCCGGGCCGGAAACTTTTGCAGTAACAGATTCGGCTGAGCATACAATGCCAGTCTGCCCTGGTATTCAGGCATCGGTACACAACTGAGGGTAAGGTGACCTTCCGCTGTTTGCTGTAACCAGTGTGGTTGAGGGTGCGCCTGCCATTGCCATTGCAACCCCGGACGGCCTTCAGGAAAGTCATCGCTGGTTTGCGGGCACTGAAAACCCTGCGGGTGCTGCGCCACCGACGGCAGGACATGTTCCATAGCTGGTTGACCAATGCCTTGCGCATTGTGTTCGACACCCAGACGTGGCCAGTCATCTTCTTGCCAGTGCATCGGCTGTAAGTGAACAATTCGCCCATAGAGATCGGCATCCTGAAAATGTACAAACCAGCACTCGCCATTTTCCAGTTCGACGTAGCCCCCCTGATGCGGACCATTGACGCTCGTTTTCCCCTGCTGTAAAAGGACGCGCGCTTCCCAGGGGCCGCTAAGGTTGCGGGCGCGTAACACTGCCTGCCAGCCCGTTTCTACTCCGCCTGCCGGGGCAAAGATGTAATACCAGTCGTTACGTTTGGTGAACTTCGGGCCTTCGAGCGTCGGCTGATCCAGCGCCCCGTCGTAAATAATTTGTCCTTCGTCCAGAAGTGAGCGTCCATCCGGTGACATCTCCACAAGCTGCAACTGATGTTTTTTACCGCTGCGACTGTGCGCGAAAGCATGTACCAGCCAGGCACGCCCGTCGGCATCCCACAGTGGGCAGGGATCGATCCAGCCCTGCGCCTTTTTCAGGCAGTGGGGCGTGCTCCACTGACCGCGAGGATCGTCGGTAAACGACATAAATATTCCTTCGTCCGGTGTACTGAAAAAGACCCAGAATTTACCGTTATGGTAGCGGATTGAAGGTGCCCAGACGCCCTTACCCGGCTGAACGGTATCGTAAGTGGAATTATCAAAGTTTGAAAAGACATGATTAATGATCTGCCAGTTAACCAAATCGCGCGAATGCAGCACGGGTAACGCGGGAAAATGATTAAAGCTGGATGACACCATATAAAAATCGCTACCGACATGAACAATATCGGGATCGGAATAATCAGCATGGATCACGGGATTACAATAATAACCTGGACGAGCAGCGTAATCAGGCATGATGGTTTCCTCCGTTCGCAGTTAAAGGTTGGGGGGTACTGCCAGTAGTTACCGGAGAATGTTCATCTGCCGTCTCATTTATATCATTTTGGCGCTGCGCTAAATCGTACTGGATTTGGCTCATCATTTTATCATCAAGTTTATAAAAATAGGCCAGGCCGTAAAGGATCAGATAAGAGAGAGAAGGACCGATAGTTAATAAGCCGATAATGCCATGCGTTGCCAGCGATGTTTGGGTAGGAACTCCCGCCTGATAGCCAAACCAGCCCAACGAAAAACCAACAAATGCACCCGCGACCGCCATGCCCATTTTAAGCGCAAATAAGTTTCCGGAAAAAGACAGGCCTGTAATACGGCGACCAAATTTCCATTCGCCATAATCAGCAGCATTAGCCATCATATTCCATTTGAAAGGTTGATACATTTGATGGAAAAAACCGACCAGGAAATAGAGTGGGAACACGACTACCAGCCAGTTCGGCGGAATGAAGAACATCACTACGCCAATCAACACCAGAAGAAGGTTAATATTTTTAAACAGTGAGACTGCACGATAACGCTGGGCCAAATATCCCGCCACAATACTGCCGATAATCGTGCCCACGACGCTTGTGGAGACAAAAGCGGATTTCATCGCCGTTCCCGCCGCGCTCTCCACGCCGCCGAGCATCAGGTACGTGGCATAATAGAGCGTGGCTGCGCTGCGCATCACGCCTGCCATGCTAGAGAAAAAGGTGATGATAGCCACGATGCGCCATTGATCGTTTGCCAGCAGAATGCGCAAGTCTTCCATTACGCTGCCGTTGTTTTCTGTGCCGGGCCGGATGCGCTCTGAAGTGCTAAAGAAGCAGTAAAAAAGCATGATGACGGCGAGGGTTCCCATAATTGCCATAGTGGCCTGAAAGCCAAACTGTTTATTTTCTTTACCAAGCCAGTCAACTAAAAATAATGTGGCGACCGAGACGACTAATCCGGCCAGGGAAGAAATGGTAAAGCGGTAAGATTGCGCAGACAGGCGGTCTTTTTCATCGGCGGTAATTACACCGCCCAGCGCACAATAGGGAATATTGATAAAGGTGTAGCAGAGCATCAGTAAGGTGTAAGTAATATAGGCGTAGAGTAATTTTCCTGATTGACCGAAATCAGGTGTGGTGAAAGTCAATACCGCCAGAACCGCATAAGGAATGGCAAACCAAATTAACCATGGGCGAAAATGCCCCCATCGTGTACGGACCCGATCGGCAACCAGACCGGTTAATGGGTCGGTAACAGCGTCCAGAATACGTGTTACCAGAAACATTACTCCAACCGCTGCGGCAGAAAGTCCATAAATGTCAGTATAAAAATAAGTTAAGAACATTGTGACGGAAGAATATACGATACCGCAGGCAGCATCGCCCATGCCGAAGCCAATTTTCTCGGCGACGGATAATTTCCTGACTGTGTTCAATTTTTTTCTCCAGACAGTAGTGTGTATATTTTTTACTGTATGGACTGGGCATTTGTTTCGCTATTATGATATTTATCTTGGTTGTTATGTTTTTAACCAATTGAGAAGGTTGTCACATAACTTTGTGGTAATTGGTCTGACATGATTGGGGGTGGTTTTACAGCTGTTATACCAGAGTGAAAAGCCCTTCAGAGAAGGGCCTGAAGCGTTGTGTTACCGTGTATCCGCCGGTGGCACCCCAAAGTCCGGCATGCCGTCCTCTTTCCACTGGATCACTTTCAGACGCGTATGACGATTCGGATCGTAGAGCGGATCGCCCTCGATCTCCGTGTAGTTGCGCGCATGGTAAACCAGCACGTCTTCGCCTTCCGGCGTTTGTGTAAAGCTGTTATGCCCCGGCCCGTACTGGCGATTTTTATCGCTGGTCACAAACACCGGCTGCGGCGATTTATGCCAGTTTTGCGGGTTCAGCGGGTCGGCATGAATATCGATCCACAGCAGGCCAAGACAGTAGTTCTCATCGGTGGCGCTGGCGGAATAACTGACAAATAACCGATCGCCGTGGAACAGCACCGCCGGACCTTCGTTGACCTTAAAGCCGCGGCATTCCCAGTCAAACTCCGGTTTGCTTAACATCACCGGCCTGCCCTTAATCGTCCAGGGATTTTCCAGCTCTGCCAGATACAGGTTCGAGTTGCCGTCAATGGCCGGATCTTTTTGCGCCCACAGATACCACTGTTTGCCCTGATGGTTAAACGTGGTCGCATCCAGACAGAAAGAGTCCAACTGCGTTTTTATCTGCCCTTTTTCCGTCCAGTGGCCGGTCAGCGGATCGGCGTCGGCGCACTCCAGCACGAACATGCGGTGCTGGAACATATTTAGTGCATCCAGATCGTGAGTGTGTGTGGCAGCAAAGTAGAGATACCACTTGCCGTCAAGATGATGCAGCTCCGGCGCCCAGATGAGCTGGCTCATCGGGCCGCTGGCGGGTTTATGCCACACCACCGTCGCAGGTGCCTCGCGTAATCCTTCGAGCGTGCTGGCGCGGCGGATTTCCAGCCGATCGTATTCCGGTACTGAGGCGACAAAGTAGTAAGCATTATCGTGGTGCAGAATAAAGGGATCGGCGCGCTGTTCGATAAAGGGATTAGGCCACGTGTTCATCAGGCTTTCCTTATGGTTTAACCGGGTGATGTGAAGCCGTCTCGCTCAGTTCCCGATAGTTAGCGCGACGTTTTTCCAGATCGCTCTGGATCTGTTTCATGGTTTCACGGTCGACTTTTAACAGACGTACCACGCCCGCGGTGATCAAATAGCCCACGCCCGGAATGACGCTGAACAGCAGCACGATGCCGTTGATGGCGCTCGGGCTTTGCGCTTTCGCGCCCGCGTCGTAGCCATACCAGGAGAGCAGGAAGCCGACCATCGCTCCCGCCACCGCCAGACCCACTTTCAGGAAGAACAGATTACCGGAGAAGCTGATGCCGGTAATGCGTTTACCGGTTTTCCACTCGCCGTAATCATCCACGTCCGCCATCAGCGACCAGTGCAGCGGAGAGGGGATTTGATGAATGATATTGAGCAGGAAATAGAGCACCACGATAAGCGTGGTCGCCTGCGGATCGAGGAAGTAGAAGCCGCCAGAGAAAATCGCCAGCACGATGTTAGTCCAGAAGAAGACCTGCAATTTACACCAGCGGTCGGTCAGCACTTTGGCCAGCATGCTGCCGATCATCATGCCCACCACGCCGAGACTGATAAACAGCGTGGCGAAATGGGTGCTTTGTCCCATGACCCAGGTGACGTAGTACATGGTCGCCGCCATGCGGATGAAGCCAGGGCAGACGTTGCACAGCGTCAGCAGCAAAATGCGTACCCACTGGTCGTTTTTCCAGACGTCTTTAAAGTCTTTTTTCAGATCATCGTTGGTAGGGACGGCAGGCTTAACACGCTCGCGCACCGTCGCAAAGCAGTAGAGGAACATACACATGCCGATAAACGCCAGCACCGTCATCGCCATCTGGTAGCCTTTGGCTTTATCTTCGCCGCCAAACCACTCAGCCATAGGCAGCAGCGTCAGCGACAGCAGCAGGGTGGCGATCCCCACCATCACAAAACGGTAAGACTGGCAGGCCACGCGCTCTTTGGGATCGTTGGTGATAACGCTGCCGAGAGAGCAATAAGGGATGTTGATGGCGGTATAGGTCAGCGACAGCAGGAAGTAGGTGATGAAGGCATAGATAACTTTGCTGTTATAGGTCCAGTCCGGCGTGGTAAACATCAGCACGCTGAACACCGCATAAGGGACGGCAATCCATAACAGCCATGGACGAAATCGCCCATATTTGCTTTTGGTGCGATCCGCCAGCGCCCCCATGATCGGGTCAGTTACGGCGTCAATAACACGGATAGAGAGCAGCAACACGCCCACCAGCGCCGGGGCAAGACCAAATATGTCCGTATAGAAATAATTCACAAACAACATGATAGCGCCAAAGATGATATTACATCCGGCGTCGCCCATTCCGTAGCCGATCTTTTCTTTGACTGACAGTTTCGCGTTGTCCATCGACAATTCTCCCGTTGAGATATGGAGAGAATTATTCGCGCGCTATGGGGTTTTTGCGTTGCAGGTTTACGTCAAAGACATGGAGAAAACAGCTATTCGCGGGAAAGTGTGAACCAGGTAACAGGGAAAAACCCTCTCCCGGCGGGCTGAGGTATCCCCAGAAAAATGAAAGGCACGATGAAGTGTGATCTACTGGTTGCGCTAACAATACAGAAGAGACCTCATCGTGCCTTTACAGACAGTTTGCCACAAATTTTTCTCCTCGTCCTT
>NZ_JAHUXA010000007.1 GCF_019218745.1 Enterobacter sp. ENT03 | reverse complement strand
GTACCAGTTGAGCGGATTCGCGTTTGAATTCAGGACTGAAATTTCTTCTTTTCATTGGAGCACCTGTGTTGTTCTGAGGTGAGCATATCACCTCTGTTCAGGTGGCCAAATTCAGTAAACCACTTCAATGTGACTTTCGATGACGCATGCATGCGCTGGCTTGAGGAAAAGGCTGAGAAGAAGTCACTCAAAGATGACCGCAGCCGCATGGCGTTCTGGCTGGCGCACTTTGAAGGGGTTCGGCTAAAGGATGTTTCAGAGCAAAGGATTTATGCAGCAGTAAATAAGATGAGCAACCGCAAGCTGCTTGAGATATGGAAGCTTCAGGCAGCAGCGGCGCAGAAGAATGGCTTACCCGTTCCGGTTTACTCAGCTACGCCGGTAACTACCTCCACCAAGGCAAAGCACCTTGCACTGATGAAGGCAATTCTCCGCGCAGCAGAGCGTGACTGGAAATGGCTGGAGAAGGCACCGGTGATCAAGGTGCCGGCTGTCAGAAATAAGCGGGTGAGATGGCTGGAGCCGGATGAGGCCAAGAGACTGGTTGATGAATGTCCGGAGCCGCTGAAGTCGGTTGTGAAGTTTGCGCTCTCAACCGGGCTTCGGCGGTCGAACATCATCAATATGGAATGGCAGCAAATCGACATGCAGCGTCGGGTTGCCTGGGTGAATCCTGAGGACGGCAAATCAAACCGCGCTATTGGCGTAGCGTTGAATGATACCGCCTGCAAGGTTCTGAGGGATCAGATAGGGAATCATCATAAATGGGTGTTCGTTCATTTGAAATCGGGCTACCGACCCGATGGGACAGCCACACCTTCAGTCAGAAAGATGCGGGTTGACGATCAGCGAGCCTGGAATGCTGCATGTCGTCGTGCGGGTATAGAAGATTTTCGCTTTCATGACCTGAGGCATACATGGGCAAGCTGGCTTATTCAGCCCGGCGTTCCGTTATCTGTTTTGCAGGAGATGGGCGGATGGGAAAGTATCGAAATGGTTCGTCGTTACGCGCACCTGGCGCCGAATCATTTAACTGAACATGCGAAGCAAATTGACTCAATTTTCAGGGTTGATGTCCCAAATATGTCCCACAAGGGAAATGAGGATGAAGCTAAGGAGGCGTAAGTGCATGATTCTAAATGGTACGCCCTACAGGGCTCGAACCTGTGACCTACGGCTTAGAAGGCCGTTGCTCTATCCAACTGAGCTAAGGGCGCGTTACGCGGATGTCGCACTGTTTTGCGGTGCAAACGCCTGGGATTATACGGTCAACCTCAGTTGAGTCAATGGCTTTGCATCCGGATGCGTGCTAAATGAACACCGTTAGGCACTTTACGCGCCGGACATACACGAATTTCACAAACGTTAACTGACAGCGCCTCCCGCTTCTGACAAAATATCGGCAACCCCACTCTTCTATTCACAGACGGGATCTTTTCTCTGATGGCAGCAAAGATTATTGACGGTAAAACGATTGCGCAGCAGGTGCGCTCTGAGGTTGCGGAAAAAGTGCAGGCACGTCTGGCTGCAGGAAAACGCGCACCGGGGCTTGCCGTGGTGCTGGTTGGCAGCAACCCGGCTTCGCAAATTTATGTAGGCAGCAAACGCAAAGCGTGTGAAGAGGTCGGCTTTATCTCTCGCTCTTACGATCTGCCTGAAACCACCAGCGAAGCTGAACTGCTGACGCTTATCGATAAGCTCAATGCCGACAGCGCCATCGACGGTATTCTGGTGCAATTGCCGCTGCCTGCGGGCATCGACAATGTGAAAGTGCTGGAGCGTATCGCGCCGGATAAAGACGTGGACGGTTTCCACCCGTATAACGTCGGCCGTCTGTGCCAGCGTGCGCCGCGTCTGCGCCCTTGTACGCCGCGCGGCATCGTTACGCTGCTGGAGCGTTACAACATCGATACCTATGGCCTGAACGCTGTGGTAATCGGCGCATCGAATATTGTTGGCCGTCCGATGAGCATGGAGCTACTGCTCGCTGGTTGCACGACCACGGTGACGCACCGCTTCACCAAAAACCTGCGTCAGCACGTTGAAAACGCCGATCTGCTGATCGTGGCGGTAGGCAAACCGGGCTTTATCCCCGGCGAGTGGATCAAAGAAGGCGCGATTGTTATCGATGTCGGCATTAACCGCCTCGAAAACGGGAAAGTGGTGGGCGATGTGGTGTTTGAAGACGCCGCCGCACGCGCCGCTTATATCACCCCGGTACCGGGCGGTGTCGGGCCGATGACGGTCGCCACACTCATCCAGAACACGCTACAGGCGTGCGAAGAATATCACGACGTTAAGGAAGCATAAGATGGCAACATTCTCCCTGGGCAAACATCCGCATGTTGAACTGTGCGATCTGCTCAAGCTGGAAGGCTGGAGTGAAAGCGGCGCACAGGCGAAGATTTTTATTGCCGATGGCCTGGTGACGGTGGACGGCGCGGTGGAAACCCGCAAGCGCTGCAAAATTGTCGCCGGTCAAACCGTCAGCTTTAACGGACAGAGCATCACCGTTACCGCCTGATCCCCTTTTACCCTCTCCGCCGGAGGGGGTAAAACACGTTATCCCCCACACCCGCAAGGGTCATTTTCCGATCAACTTCAAAAGAATAACAAAATCCTCTGACCCGCCATGCGATTTCAGTTGCGGACAAACCGCGCTTACCTGACATTAAGTATAACGTTCTAGTAGAACGTTATACTCACAAAAATAAGCGCCTAAAAAGGCGTCTGCATTCGGGGGATAAGGCATGTCTATGCTGTCAGGTTTCATTAAATCGTTATCAAAATTGTCCATGATTGGCCGCGCACTGATGCTGCCAATTTCGTTATTACCCGCCGCCGGTCTGCTGCTGGCGTTCGGTGATAAATTCCAGCTGCCGCTGATGATGAATGCCGGGGGCGTTATCTTTGATAACCTGCCGATGCTGTTCGCCATTGGTTCGGCGGTGGGTCTGGCGTCAGAGTCGGGTATTGCGGCGCTGTCGGCGGCGGTGTCGGTGTTTGTCACTAACATCACCATCGGTACGGTGCTGTCGATTACGCCGGAAATGGCCTCGCAGGGCGGTAAGTATGCAATGGTGGTCGGTATCCCGACCTTACAGATGGGCGTGTTTGGCGGCCTGATCTGCGGCATCCTCGCCGCCTGGTGCTACAACCGCTTCCATACGTTGCAGTTGCCGGAATTCCTCGGCTTCTTCTCCGGTAAACGTTTTGTAGCCATCGCCACCGCGTTTCTCTCCTTCATTCTCGGTCTGTTGCTGCCTTATGTCTGGCAGCACATTCAGTCTGGCATTGATGCGCTGTCGGTAGTGGTGAACGGCGATAATCAGGCAGCCTCGACCTTTATCTTCGGGCTGGTTGAACGTGCGCTGATCCCGCTCGGTCTGCATCACATCTGGTATCCGTCCTTCTGGTACTCCTTCGGGGATTACACCACGCAGGCCGGTCAGGTTATTCATGGCGATCAGACTATCTGGTTCAAAATGCTGGAAGAAGGCGTGAAATCCTTCAGCAGCGACACCTACCAGAACGCCGGTAAATTCATGCAGGGCGAGTTCCCGCTGATGCTGTTTGCACTGCCTGCGGCATGTCTTGCGATGTACCACGAAGCCCAGACCAAAAACAAAAAGATCGCCGCCGGTATTCTGTTCTCCGCCGCCCTCACCTGTTTCCTGACGGGGATCACCGAGCCGGTGGAATTCACCTTTATCTTTGTGGCGCCGGTGCTGTATGTGTTTAACGCCATCATGGCGGGTCTGTCGTACATGTGTATGTATCTGCTGCATGCGCATATCGCCAAATCCTTCTCTGCGGGCTTTATCGACTACCTGTCGTTTGGCATCCTGCCGTCGTTTAACGGCTTCCAGACCAACTTCCTGAGCGCGATTATCGTTGGCGTGCCGATGGCGTTGATCTACTACTTCACCTTCCGCTTTGTGATCCGTCGTTTCGATGTTAAAACGCCGGGCCGCACGGAAATCACCGCCAGTGCCAGTGATAAAACCGACGAAGAACTTGCCACGGAAATCATTGCCCTGCTCGGTGGTGAGCAGAACATTAACTCGGTGGGTGCCTGCATCACCCGTTTACGTCTGGAAGTGACGAAAGGTACGCTGGTGGATAAAGACGGGCTGAACAATCTCGGCGCCAGGGGCGTGGTATTCGTCGGTGATAAAGGCGTGCAGGTCATTTTTGGTGCGCGCGCGCAATTTATCGCACAAACCATGTCCGGTATGATGGGCAGATAACCCGAAGCTGTTAAGGTGATAACGTCTTCTGCCCGTGCAGGAGACGTTTTCATATTTGGCTGATTATCCGGTGATTTCAGGGAGCGC
This sequence comes from Enterobacter sp. ENT03, assembly GCF_019218745.1. Classification (GTDB taxonomy): domain Bacteria; phylum Pseudomonadota; class Gammaproteobacteria; order Enterobacterales; family Enterobacteriaceae; genus Enterobacter_D. The sequence continues at coordinate 188,840 of NZ_JAHUXA010000007.1, read as the reverse complement.
GTTTGAAGAAGGTCAGCATTATTGATGTCGCCAGGCATGCGGGGGTTTCAGTTTCAACCGTGTCGCTGGTGCTGCGTCAGAAAGGGAAAATTTCGGCGGCGACCATTGAGAAAGTGCAGGCGTCCATTACCACACTCGGCTACGTGCACAACGTGGCGGCAGCCAATCTGCGCTCGAATACTTCCAATCTTATCGGTTTGATTTTACGCGATTTCAGCGACAGTTTTTCCATCAAGGTGATGGCCAGCATCGTGCAGGAGCTGGAGAAACAGGGCTTTATGGTTTTTCTCGGCCAGCCACTCAACGATGAAGAACACTTGCAGCGCTGCCTGTTATCGTTCAAACAACAGGGCGTGGCAGGGGTTCTCTATCTGGCGGCGGATGCCACGCGGGCGAACGTGCCGCAGCAGATCCGGGAATGCCCGTTACCGCTGGTGGTGGTATCGCAATCTCTGCTGGATGAACCCTGCGATTTAGTGATGCGCGATAACCGCCAGGCGGCCAATCTTGCCACCCGTTATCTTATTGAGCGTGGTCATCGCAATATCGCCTATATCGGCGGCAGTGAAAATAACCTGATTCGCCAGCAGCGGCTGCTGGGTTTTCGCAGCGCCTTAACTCAGTACGGCCTGGTAACGCGGGAAGAGTCCACGCCAGCCTGCTGTGACGGCACGCATGCCGCCAGCCATGCCACGCGACAATTACTGGAAAAGAACAATAAGATCACCGCCCTGCTGTGCCATTCGCCGGATGCGGTGATCGGCTGTCTGTCCGGCATCAGCCAGGTCGGGCGCACGGTGGGTAAAGATGTGTTTTTGACGCAACAGGTCGCACTGGTGGGGTTTGAAGATATGCTGCACGTGAATCTGACGTCGCCGTCCTTTACCTATGTGTCGTCAGCGAGCGAAGAGACCGGACGCCAGGCGGCGGCGCTTATCATCCGTAAACTGAAAGAGCCGGATCTGCTTACGCAGCGAATAACACTCTCCGGCCAGCTGGTAGCGCGGGAGTCGGCGTGATTCAGACAACCCTCCAGATTCTGAACGTTTGAAACGCTGCTATAGTGCAACGCTTCGCCTCTTAAAGGATCGGTTATGCCAACCATTATCACCCACGCCGCTGTCCCGCTCTGTCTGGGGCTCGGACTGGGCAGCAAAATTATCCCCCGCCGCTTACTGCTGGCAGGCGTAGTCCTCGCCATGCTGCCGGACACCGACGTGCTGTCGTTTAAATTTGGCATTCAATATGCCAGTGTGTTTGGTCATCGCGGATTCACCCATTCACTGCTGTTCGCCTTCGTGGTGCCGCTGCTGTGCGTCTGGTGCGGGCGACGCTGGTTTAAAGCCAGCCTGCTGCGCTGCTGGGCATTTCTGACTGTATCGCTGCTGTCGCACAGCCTGCTGGATTCAGTCACCACCGGCGGCAAAGGCGTGGGCTGGCTGTGGCCCTGGTCTGAGGAGCGTTTTTTTGCCCCGTGGCAGGTGATTAAAGTCGCGCCCTTTGCGCTTTCCCGCTATACCACGCCCTATGGGCATCAGGTGATTATCTCTGAGCTGCTGTGGGTGTGGCTGCCGGGGGTGATTTTCGTTATGGTATTGATATTATTAAGAAATATACAACGCCCTCATAAAAGGATTTATAATGCGTAAAACACTTCTTATCGCCATGATGGCAACCTGCACTTTCTCCGTTAGTAGCCATGCTGGAAATACATCTACCACCAGCGTGTATGCACTCTCCTCGGCCATTGCCAGCGCAGGGAGTTCTGTGCTGGTGAGCGGTATTATACTTTCTCCGGTCCTGTTACCCGTCTCGCTGGTCGTTCATTCCGTTGAAAAAAATAAAGACCAGAAAATGGCCCTGATTACCGCCAAAAATCCGCAAAATAAAGAAGTCACCATGAAACTCCCGCTCAATGCGGCTGAAGAGGGCCATCTTAAAGCGGGCGATAAAATTACGTTGGAAAAAGCGCCAGAAGGGACTGGAGCCTATCTAAAAAAAGACGGTAAGGCGCTTGCTCATATGATGAATCAGGAAGAGTCCGGTCTTTCCACCAGCCAGCCTGTCCCCACCAAATGAGGCGTTTAGCCGTAGCTTTCTGGCTTAGCGCTGTTTCTGCCAGCGCTCTGGCTGACAGCACAGACTGTCACTACCAGGCGCCGTCGGTGGAAAGTATCGCTGCCACGATGCACCATGCGCAGGCGCTTAAACAGTACCTGGAAAGCCAGCCTGAAACGATTGTCGTTTTAGTTCGTCAGGGACAAGACATGTCAAGCCGCCACCTGACCTGGTCACACGCAGGCTATGCCATGCGTCAGCCGAACGGCGACTGGCGCGTTATCCACAATTTAAATTCCTGCGGCACAGCGTCATCTTCCCTTTATATCCAGGGATTGTATGAATTTCTGGCAGATGAACTGGTGCATCAGAATATCGCCATTCTGCGCCCACGCGCGGATCTGGTGACATCCCTTGAGGGCATTTTACGCAGCCCCGTCAAACTCAATCTCTTTCATAGCAGTCGTTATAACCTGATTGCCTGGCCATTTGCCGGCCCTTATCAGAACTCTAACGGCTGGTTGCTGGAGATTTTTGCCCGTGCAAACGATGCGCATATCTGGTCACGAAATGACGCCCGACGCTGGCTGCAAAAGGCAGACTATCAGCCTTCTATTGTTAATGTCAGCAGCGTGGAAAAACTGGGCGCAACGCTCTTTGCCAGCAATATTTTTACCGATGACCAGCCAGATGAATTATTGCGACAAGGCAAAGTGGGCTTAAACAGCGGCGACAGCGTGATTCATTTTATAGCGAGGTCCAGCCGTCCGGTTGCAGGCTGTGATCACCAGGGATTGGGGGATACGGTGTGCGTTTTCACGCCAAAAGATGAGCATCAATAACACTCTGGCCGCGTTGCTCATGCAAAGCGGCCAGAGTCGCCTGCTTACTTACGACGCCAGGTCGTGCCCTGCGGGCCGTCTTCCAGCACGATCCCCATCTCATTGAGACGATCACGCGCCGCATCTGCCGCAGCCCAGTCTTTCGCCTGACGCGCATCCAGACGCTGTTTGATTAACGCTTCGATCTCCGCCACTTCGCCGTCATCCGCCCGCGCACCGCTTTGCAGGAACTGCTCAGCGTCCTGCTCCAGCAGACCCAGCACGCTGCCGAGTTTACGCAGCTGCGCGGCCATGCCGTTTGCGGCGTTGAGGTCTTCCGTTTTCAAACGGTTAACCTCGCGCGCCATATCGAACAGCACGGAATAGGCTTCCGGCGTGTTGAAATCGTCGTCCATCGCCTCGATAAAGCGCGCTTCAAAGGCCTCGCCGCCTGCCGGTGCCACGGTTTTATCCGTGCCGCGCAGCGCGGTGTACAGCCGCTCCAGCGCAGAACGCGCTTGCTTCAGGTTCTCTTCGCTGTAGTTGAGCTGGCTACGATAGTGACCGGACATCAGGAAATAGCGGATGGTTTCCGCATCGTAATACTTCAGCACGTCGCGCACGGTAAAGAAGTTGCCGAGGGATTTCGACATTTTCTCGCGGTCGATCATCACCATCCCGGAGTGCATCCAGTAGTTTACGTATTCGCCGTCGTGGGCGCAGGTGGACTGGGCGATTTCGTTTTCATGGTGCGGGAACATCAGATCCGAACCGCCGCCGTGAATATCGAAATGGTTGCCGAGCTGTTTGCAGTTCATCGCCGAGCACTCAATGTGCCAGCCAGGACGCCCTTCGCCCCACGGCGACGGCCAGCTCGGCTCGCCCGGCTTGGACATTTTCCACAGCACGAAATCCATCGGGTTGCGTTTAATATCAGCCACTTCGACGCGCGCGCCAGCCTGCAACTGATCCAGATCCTGACGCGACAATTTGCCGTAGTTCGGATCGGTAGGCACCGAGAACATCACGTCGCCATTGTCGGCAACATACGCATGACCGCGGGCGATCAAACGTTCAGTAATTTCGATGATTTCGTGGATATGGTGGGTCGCACGCGGTTCGTTATCCGGACGCAGAATGTTCAGCGCGTCAAAATCCGTGTACATTTCACCGATCATACGATCCACCAGCGCGACAAAATCCTCACCGTTTTCATTGGCGCGCTTAATGATTTTGTCATCAATATCAGTGATGTTACGTACGTATTTCAGCTTATAACCAAGAAAACGCAGGTAGCGTGCTACCACATCAAAGGCCACAAAGGTACGGCCATGGCCGATATGACACAGATCGTAAACGGTGATACCACACACGTACATGCCCACTTCACCGGCATGGATAGGTTTGAATTCCTCTTTCTGGCGCGTCAGGGTATTAAAAATTTTAAGCATCGAAGATTCCGTTTAGACGTGTGTGGAGAATATCTTTCTTATCATAACCATATTTCAGCAGCGAAGCAGCACCCTTTGCAAGGTGATCGAACCTCGGGGTTATGCTATAAAAGGCGATTATCTCTGACCCTTGCCGGGTCGACGCGACTTACCAAACAAAACAGGATGCAACAATGGTTACTTTCCACACTAATCACGGCGATATCGTAATCAAAACCTTTGATGATAAAGCACCTGAAACCGTTAAAAACTTCCTCGACTACTGCCGCGAAGGTTTTTACGACAACACCATTTTCCACCGTGTGATCAACGGCTTTATGATCCAGGGTGGCGGTTTTGAACCGGGTATGAAGCAGAAAGAGACCAAAGAGGCGATCAAAAACGAAGCCAACAACGGTCTGAAAAACACCCGTGGTACGCTGGCAATGGCCCGTACTCAGGCTCCGCACTCTGCTACCGCGCAGTTCTTCATCAACGTGGTCGATAACGACTTCCTGAACTTCAGCGGCGAAAACCTCCAGGGCTGGGGTTATTGCGTATTCGCCGAAGTGGCAGAAGGCATGGACGTGGTTGATAAAATCAAAGCGGTTTCCACTGGTCGCAGCGGCATGCATCAGGACGTGCCGAAAGAAGACGTGATTATTCAAAGCGTGACCGTCAGCGAGTAATCGGTGGCGACACTCTTTATTGCAGATCTCCATCTGCAAACAGAAGAACCGGCGATCACCGCCGGTTTTCTGCGTTTTTTGGCCGGTACGGCGCGGGAAGCCGAGGCGTTGTACATTCTGGGCGATCTGTTTGAAGCCTGGATTGGCGATGACGATCCTAACCCGCTGCATCGCCAGATTGCCGCCGCGCTGAAAGCGCTGGCTGATGCCGGCGTCCCGGTTTATTTCATTCACGGTAATCGTGATTTTCTGCTCGGGACACGCTTTGCGCGTGAAAGCGGCATGACGCTGCTGCCGGAAGAAAAAGTGCTTGAGCTGTACGGTAAACGGCTGTTGATCCTGCATGGTGACACGCTGTGTACCGACGACGCGGGCTATCAGGCGTTTCGCGCTAAAGTCCACCAGCCCTGGCTGCAAAAACTGTTTCTCGCCCTGCCGCTGTTTATCCGTATGCGTATCGCCGCGAAAATGCGCGCTGACAGCACTTCCGCCAACCGCACCAAATCCCAGGCCATTATGGACGTCAACCCACACGCGGTGGTGAACGTGATGGAAAACCACCAGGTGCAGCATCTGATCCACGGTCATACCCATCGCCCGGCCATCCACACGCTGACCGCCAACGGCGAGCCTGCCTATCGCTATGTGCTGGGCGCCTGGCATCAGGAAGGCTCGATGGTGAAAGTGACAGCTGACAAGATTGAACTGATCGCGTTTCCCTTCTGATTGTTCCCATTGTTTACACAAAATCATTCAGCCTGCATCAAGGCGGCAAACCTGCAACCCCCGGGAGCTTACATAAGTAAGTGACCGGGGCGCGCCGGTGAAGCCAACACAGAGGCAGCCTGAAGGATGAAGTGTAAACCGCGCAACCGTTTTCCTTGGCGGTATTCCATGCTATTCTCTGTGGCCTTAAAAGCAGTCTGAAGCACACCCACAGGAGTTTTAAGGCGCATGTCTTCCCGCAATAATCCGGCGCGTATCGCCATCGTGATGGGGTCCAAAAGCGACTGGGCAACCATGCAGTTCGCCACTGAAATCCTCGATCTTCTGCACGTTCCTTACCATGTTGAAGTGGTTTCCGCGCATCGCACCCCTGACAAACTGTTCAGCTTCGCCGAAAGCGCCGGGCAGAACGGTTATCAGGTGATCATTGCCGGTGCTGGGGGTGCTGCACATCTGCCGGGCATGATTGCCGCCAAAACGCTGGTGCCGGTGCTGGGTGTGCCCGTGCAAAGCGCCGCATTAAGCGGTGTCGACAGCCTTTACTCCATCGTGCAGATGCCGCGCGGTATTCCGGTGGGAACGCTGGCGATCGGTAAAGCCGGTGCAGCCAACGCCGCACTGCTGGCGGCGCAGATCCTCGCCACCCACGATCGCGAACTGCATCAGCGCCTGGTTGAATGGCGTCAACGCCAGACGGATGAAGTGCTGGATAACCCGGATCCGCGGGGTGACGCATGAAACAGGTCTGTATTTTAGGTAACGGACAGCTTGGCCGTATGCTGCGCCAGGCCGGTGAGCCGCTGGGTATCGCCGTATGGCCGGTGGGACTGGATGCGGAGCCGGAAGCCGTGCCTTTCGCGCAAAGCGTGATCACCGCAGAAATCGAGCGCTGGCCGGAAACCGCCCTCACCCGCGAGCTGGCGCGCCACCCCGCGTTCGTCAATCGCGACGTCTTCCCGATCATCGCCGACCGTCTGACGCAAAAACAGCTCTTCGATACGCTTGGCCTCGCCACTGCCCCCTGGCAGTTGCTGGCCAGCCGCGATGAGTGGCCTGGCGTGTTTGACCGCCTGGGCGAACTGGCCATCGTCAAGCGCCGCGTCGGCGGCTACGACGGGCGCGGTCAGTGGCGTTTGCGCGCGGATGATACCGATCAGTTGCCGGACGACTGCTACGGGGAATGCATTGTCGAGCAGGGCATTAATTTCTCCGGCGAAGTGTCGCTGGTGGGCGCGCGCGGACACGACGGCAGCACCGTGTTTTATCCGCTGACCCACAACCTGCATCAGGACGGCATTTTGCGTACCAGCGTTGCTTTCCCGCAGGCCAATGCCGCTCAGCAAGAACAGGCCGAAGCGATGCTGGGCGCGATCTTAAGCGAGCTAAACTACGTCGGCGTGATGGCGATGGAGTGCTTTGTCACCCCGGCCGGGCTGCTGATTAACGAACTGGCCCCGCGCGTACACAACAGCGGGCACTGGACGCAGAACGGCGCGTCCATCAGCCAGTTCGAGCTGCATCTGCGCGCGATTACCGGGCTGCCGATGCCGCAACCGGTGATTAACAGCCCGTCGGTGATGATCAACCTGATCGGCAGCGATCTGAATTATGACTGGCTGAAGCTGCCGCTGGTGCATCTGCACTGGTACGACAAAGATGTGCGTCCGGGCCGCAAGGTCGGGCATCTTAATCTGAATGATGCCGACACTGATCGTCTGAGCGCCACCCTTGAAGCCCTGCTCCCGCTACTGCCGCCGGAATACGCCAGCGGCATCGCCTGGGCGCAGTCGAAATTAGCGTAAACGCTGTTGCCCGGCGGCGCAGGCTTGCCGGGCTTACGAAAGTCCCCCCACGCGCTCCCCATCATTTTTCCCCCATCGCACAAATGCACGCGTAAAATAGGGCCATCTGACGTACAACGTCGTTTTTTGATGTGCAGAAGGAATTCCCATGAACGAAGGCATGGATTATGGTGCGATCCTCGCCGCTGATACGCCGCTGCTGGACGTGCGCGCCCCGGTGGAATTTGCCCAGGGGGCGATGCCGTCGGCGCTGAATCTTCCGTTGATGAATGACGAAGAGCGCGCGGCGGTCGGCACCTGTTATAAACGCCACGGCCCGGACGCCGCGTTAAAACTCGGGCATCAACTGGTGTCCGGCGTCACGCGCGAACAGCGCATTCAGGCCTGGCGTGATGCCTGCCAGCGCCATCCTGACGGCTATTTATGCTGCGCCCGTGGCGGTCAGCGCTCCCATATCACCCAGCAGTGGCTGCGCGAGACGGGCATTGAGTACCCGTTAATTCCCGGTGGCTATAAAGCCCTGCGCCAGGCGGCGATCCAGGCCACCGAGCAGCGCGTACAGCGTCCGCTGATCCTGATCGGCGGCTGCACCGGCAGCGGTAAAACGGATCTGGTCCGCCAGCATCCTGACGGTATCGATCTGGAAGGTCTGGCCCGCCATCGCGGTTCGTCATTTGGCCGCACGCTGCAAGCGCAGCTCTCTCAGGCCAGTTTTGAAAATGCGCTGGCGGTGAAACTGCTTAAGCGGGATGCGGCGCGCTGGGTGCTGGAAGATGAAGGCCGGATGATCGGTGCCAACCATCTGCCGGCATGCCTGCGCGATCGCATGGCGCAGTCGCCCATCGCCGTGGTGGATGATCCGTTTGACCTGCGCGTGATGCGTCTGCATGAGGAGTATTTTGTGCGCATGCAGCGCGACTTTACCGCCGCCTGTGGCGCAGAGGCGGGCTGGCAGGCTTATGCGGAATATCTGCATCACGGGCTGTTTGCTATTCGTCGCCGTCTGGGTCTGCAACGTTTTGCCGAGCTGAACGCGCATCTTGATACGGCGCTGACGATCCAGCAGCAGCACGGCGACACTCGTGGACACGACGCCTGGCTGGTGCCGTTACTGAAGGAGTATTACGATCCGATGTACCGCTATCAGCTGGAAAAGAAAGCCGCGAAAATCGTCTTTCGCGGCTCATGGCAGGAGGTCAACGGCTGGCTGCAACAGGGGTAATCAGTGGCGGCCCCGCTTGTCGGCGCGCGCGGCCAGCCAGTCGCCCAGCATCTGCACCACCTGCACCAGAATAATCAGCGCGATCACCGTTACCACCATCACCTGCGTTTCGTAGCGGTAGTAGCCATAACGGATCGCCAGATCCCCGACGCCACCGCCACCGACGATCCCGGCCATCGCCGAATAACCAATCAGGCTGACCAGCGTGATGGTCAGTCCGCGCAGCAGTCCGGCACTGGCTTCCGGCAACAGCACGGTGCAAATAATACGCATTGGGCTGGCCCCGAACGCTTCCGCCGCCTCGATAATGCCTTTATCCACGTCCCGCAGCGCGCCGTCCACCAGCCGCGCATAGAAGGCAATGGCGGCCACCGACAGCGGCACAGACGCGGCAATCGGGCCGATGGTGTTGCCGAGCAGAAACTGCGTTAGCGGCAGGAGCAGCACCAGCAGGATGACAAAAGGCACCGAGCGAATAATATTTACCAGCACGGAGCTGATGAGATTGACGCCGCGATTCTGCCAGAACAGGTGGCGATCGGTCACGAAAATCAGAAAGCCCAGCGGTAATCCGCCGACAATCGCCAGCACTGTCGAAATGCTCAGCATCTGGAAAGTTTCATTAAACGCCAGCATCAAATCCGGTAATAACTCATCCACGGATCACCTCCACGCGAGCCGTACGGTTACGAATGTAATCGACAGCGGCATCCACCGCCGTCGGGTTATCGGGCGCGGTGAGCTGCACGACCAAAATGCCGAGCGCCCGCTCGCCAAGGTATTCGATTTTGCCGTGCAGAATATTCACCGCTACGCCAAAGCGGATCGCCGCATCGGACAGCACCGGCTGTTCCGCTGAATCGCCGATAAACAGGATCTTGAGCAGTTGCCCCGGCAGATGCTGTTGCAGGCGTTCCGGCAGCGTCAGGTTCAGGGTGTGCGACACCAGTTGCTGCGTGAACGCGTGCTGCGGGTGGGCAAAAATATCAAACACCTCGCCCATCTCCACCACTTTGCCGCCGGACATCACCGCCACGCGATCGCAGATGGTTTTGATAACGTTCATTTCGTGGGTGATCAGCACAATGGTGATACCGAGGGTGTCATTGATCTGCTTTAACAGCGCCAGAATGGTGGCAGAGGTTTCCAGATCCAGCGCGGACGTCGGTTCGTCGCACAACAAAACGTCCGGATGATTGGCAATGGCGCGGGCAATACCGACGCGCTGTTTCTGACCGCCGGAGAGCTGGACCGGGTAGCGATTCGCTTTATCCGCCAGCCCCACCAGTTGCAGAATTTCCGCCACGCGCGGGGCGATTTTCGCCCGCTCCCAGCCCGCCGCTTTCAGGCTAAAAGCGACGTTCTGCGCCACGGTACGGGTATGCATCAGGTTGAAGTGCTGGAAGATCATGCCGATACGCTGACGCGCGCGGCGCAGGGTGACGCCTTCCAGAGCGGAAATCTCAACGCCGTTAATCCTGATACTGCCCTGCGAGGGACGCTGGAGCGCGTTCAGGGTGCGCAGCAACGTGCTTTTGCCCGCGCCGCTGGTGCCGACGATGCCAAAGATCTCGCCCGGCGCAATGCGCAGGCTGACATCGTCCACTGCCCGGCTCATCGGGCCACGGCCTGCGGGAAAGTCCACGCAGACGTTATCTATTTCAATCATGCCGTCCTCGAAATGCAAAAGGCAGGCCGCAGCCTGCCAGAACTTATCCGGTGCGCGGTTTATTTTTTATCCGCGGCCACCATCCAGTCGGGTTTCTGGAACGCGCTGTAGACGTGGTCCGGGGAGTCGATCACCGCGCGGTATGCCGGGGATTTCACCACCTCGACGATGTCTTTCGCGAACGGCTTGTCGGCGTCTTCACTGCGCACGGCGATGATATTTTTCAGATTATCATCCAGCTGTTCCTGCTTGAGGGCAGAGTCCAGCTTCAGGCCGGCGGCGATAGCAAAGTTACCGTTGACCAGGGCGGCGGTGGCGCTGTCGAGGGTACGCGGCAACTGGGCGGCTTCCAGCGGTTTGAACACCAGCCCTTTCGGGTTAGTGGCAATATCGCGCTCGGAGGCTTTGGTCGGATCGATATTGTCTTTTATGGTGATCAAATTCAGGGATTGCAGGAAACGCAGGCCGCGCGCCAGGTTAGTGGGATCGTTAGACAGGGTAACAATATCGCCCTTTTTCAGCTCATCCAGGCTTTTGATCTTGTGCGAATAAAAGCCCATACCGGCAGTTGGCACGTTAATCAGCTTCGTCAGTTTGAGATTTTTATCAGCGATAAATTTGTTGAAATAGAGCGAGTGCTGGAACAGGTTGGCGTCGATACTGCCGTTGGACAGCGCCATGTTCGGCTGCACGTAGTCGCTGAATTCGCGCACCACGACTTTATAGCCTTTCTCTTTCAGCGAGGGCGCGATGGCCTGTTTCACCATGTCACCGTAGGGGCCAGGGGCGACGCCAAAGGTGATGGTTTGTGGATCGCTGGCCTGAGCCAGCCCGCAGGTTAACAGTAATGCACCGACAGCGGCGCGCACGCTAAAACGACGTCCCATAACTTCTCCTGATCAATGTGATGTGCTGTGTGATGCGCCGTACAACGCGGCGCATTCGCTTTTTGCTGTGGTTAAGATGGCATAAAGGTCGCGCAGCAGTAATTGAAAATATTTCATGATGCTACGGAGTATGTCACTGAATGACAGAGGATCGTGAATGCCCTCTCCCTGGGGAAAGGGGTCAGAACGAGGGGAAATTAACCGCTGAACTGGCGGAACAACGCTTTACCCTTCAGCAGCCGCGTACCGAGCCAGCCGCCGCACAACGACAGCAGCAGCGCGCCGGAAAGCGGCAGCACAAGCCACAGCCGCCAGTCCGGCTCCCACGGGAACTCAAACACGCGGGTCTGCAGCACGGCCAGCGCCGTTTCCGCGCCAATGGCCGCCACCAGCCCGGAGACAAATCCCAGCAGCGCGAACTCGCACCACAGCGTGGTACGCAGCAGTTTTTTGCCCGCGCCAAGGGTGCGGTAGACCACCAGCTCCTGATGGCGCTGACGCATTCCTACCTGCACCTGCGCCAGCAACAGCAGCACGCCGCAGCCGGTGACCAGCACCACCATCACTTCCAGCGCGCGGCTCACCTGTTGCAGCACCTGGCCGACCTGTTGCAGGATCGCGCCAATGTCCAGCAGGCTGACCGTCGGGAATTCGCGGTTAAGCTGCGTCAGCATGTCGTTGCCGTTTTCCCAGCGGAAGCTGGTCAGCCAGCTTTGCGGCTGTCCGTCCAGCGCGCCCTGCGGGAAGATAAAGTAGAAGTTAGGTCGCAGGCTTTCCCAGTCCACTTTGCGCAGGCTGGTGACTCTGGCGGTGAAGTCCTGGGTATCGCCCATAAAGGTCACGCTGTCGCCCAGCGAAATATTCAGCCGCTTCGCCAGCTCCTGCTCCATCGACACTTCCCCGGCCTTTGGCGGCCAGGTGCCGGCGGTGATCGGGTTGTGATCCGGTTTTTGCGTCTGCCAGGTCAGGTTCAGTTCGCGGTTCAGCGCTTCATCCTGATTGCCGTCGGTGCTTTTGCCGTTAATCTGCGTCAGGCGCGCCCGCACAATCGGGTAGAACGCTCCGGGGATCACCTGATGTTCCGAAAGAAAGGCTTTCAGCGGCGTGACCTGCTCCGTGGCGATATTAATCAGGAAGTAGTTCGGGCTTTCCGGCGGCAGTTGTTGCTGCCAGCGGTCGAGCAGATCGCCTCTGAGCACCAGCAGCATCGCGAGCAGCATAAATGATAGCGAGAAAGCCGACAGCTGGCTCAAGGTGGACCACGGCTGGCGCAGCAGGCGGTTCACCGCCAGGCGCAGCGGCAGCGCTTTCAGCGTCAGGCGTTTTAGCACGTTAAGCAGCATCCAGCCCACCAGCCCGCACAGCACAGCCAGCACCACCGCCCCGGCCAGTACCGCCCACAGCAGCATACTGCCGCCCATTAGCCACGCCAGCAGCAGCACCGTCACGATGCTGATGGCCGGAATATAAAATTTCAGCGGCCAGACGCGGGCTACCGCGTCGCGGCGCAACACGCGCAGCGGCTGCGTTGCCAGTAACAGACGATACGGCCGCAGCCCCACCAGCAGGGAGATCACCACCATGGTGCCCACGGCCCACAGCCACGGCCACAGGCTGGCAGGCGGCAGCGCGGCGGGCAGCACAGGTTTGAGCAGGATCATCAGCACCCGTTCAAACACCAGGCCGATGGCCCCACCCGTAATAACCGACAGCCCCAGCACCATCAGCCACTGGCCGACGATCAGCTTGCGCAGCTGGGCGCGCCCCGCGCCGAGGGTTTTGAGGATCGCCACCAGATCGTAGCGGCTGCGGCAGTAATGCCCCATCGCCACCGCCACAGCGGCAACCGCCAGCAGCAGCGTCAGCAAGGCCGACAGCAACAGGAACTGCTGCGATCGCTCAAGGGATTTGCCGAGTGCCCCTTCATCCTGCTCAAGGCCGTACCATTTGTGCTCCGGCTTTAATTGCGGCAGCAGCCATTTTTCGTAGGCGGCAAGCTGCGAGTCGGTGCCACCAAATTTGATGCGCCAGGTGACGCGGCTGCCAGGCTGTACCGCGCCGGTTTTCGGCACATCCGCGACGTTCATTAACAGGCGCGGTGCCATCTGGAAGGGATTAAAACCGGCATCCGGCTCCTGGATCACTTCACCGGCAATGCGTAAACGGGCATCGCCGACGTCCATTTCATCGCCGGTTTTCAGTTTCAGCAGCGCCATCAGACGCGGCGCAAGCAGCACGCTTCCCGGCTGCGGTTTTACCCCGGCCGGGCGCGTTTCCAGCGTGCCGTACATCGGATAGATGTCATCCACCGCTTTGACGTTCGCCAGCTGCGGCGTGTCATCGGCAAAGGTCATGGTGGCGAAGCTGATTTGCGTGCCGACTTTCAGGCCGCGCTTGCGCGCCTCATCCAGCCAGGCCTGCGGCACCTCCCGCGAGCTGCGCAGCGCCCGGTCGCCCGCCATAAAATCACGGCTCTGCTGGCTTAAGCCTTTTTCCATGCGATCGCTGATGTTGCCCAGCGCCAGCACACAGGCGACGGCGAGGCTCAGCGCCATCCAGACGATCAACAGCGATGGCGAGCGCCATTCGCGCCAGAACCAGCGGGCGATCATGCTTCCTCCTGCAATACGCCGTTTACCAGCCGCAAACGGCGATCGCAGCGGGCGGCGAGCTGCGGATCGTGGGTGACAAGGATCAGCGTGGTGCCGTACTGCTGGTTCATAGAAAACAGCAGATCGGCGATTTTTTCCCCGGTCTGGCGATCGAGGTTGCCGGTGGGTTCATCAGCAAACAACACGCCGGGACGCCCGTTAAAGGCACGCGCCAGCGCCACGCGCTGCTGTTCGCCGCCGGACAGCTGCGCCGGAAGATGATCAAGACGCTTCGCCAGGCCCAGTTCGCTTAACAGCGCTTTGGCATTCTCCCGGCTCTGGCTGCTTTTCTCGCCACGCAGCAGCGCCGGGAGTTCGACGTTCTCCAGTGCGTTAAGCGTCGGGATCAGCATAAAAGACTGAAACACAAAGCCGACGTTCTGCGCGCGCAGGGCCGCCCGCGCTTCTTCATCCATGCTGTGCAGCGGCTGCCCCAGCAGGTGCACTTCGCCGCTGCTGCCATCATCCAGTCCGGCGAGGATTGCCAGCAGCGTGGATTTTCCGGATCCGGATTCACCAATCAGCGCAATGGTCTGCGCGGGTTTGACAACCAGCTCAACTCCGGTGAGGATGGACAGTTCATGTTCCCCCTGACCGACGGATTTCTTAAGATGATGAACTTCAACAATGTTTTCCGCTGGCATTTGCCCTTCCTTTTTATGCTTCTGTTAACCTGTCGCGCCGCCGCGGCGGACACGTTGTTGGTTCTGGGTGACAGCCTGAGCGCCGGGTATCGCATGGCGGCAACCGCGGCATGGCCGGCGCTGCTGAATGATAAATGGCAGCAGAAAACGCCGGTGGTTAATGCGAGTATAAGCGGTGATACCTCGCAGCAGGGGCTGGCGCGTTTGCCCGCCCTGCTGAAAAAACATCAACCGCGCTGGGTACTGGTGGAACTGGGCGGCAATGACGGTCTGCGGGGGTTTGCCCCGGCGCAAACGGAAGCCACACTGCGTAAAATCTTGCAGGAAATCAAAGCCGCTGACGCGCAACCGCTGCTGATGCAAATCCGTCTGCCCGCGAATTATGGTCGCCGGTATACTGAAACCTTCAGCGCGATCTATCCGAAACTTGCCAGCGAGTTCGATATTCCTCTGGTGCCCTTCTTTATGGAAGAGGTGTATCTGAAACCGCAATGGATGCAGGACGATGGGATCCACCCTAATCCTGACGCCCAGCCGTTTATCGCCGACTGGATGGCGACACGACTGGCACCTTTAGTAAACCACGCCTCATAAATAATCGGGAAAGCCGACGGGTAAAGTTATGCAAAAATCGGTCTTAATAACAGGATGTTCCAGCGGTATTGGCCTGGAAACGGCGGTGGAAATGAAGCGCCAGGGATTTCATGTCCTTGCCGCCTGCCGCAAACCCGATGACGTATCGCGCATGAACGCGATGGGTTTTACCGGCATTTTGCTGGACCTGGACTCGCCAGAAAGCGTGGAGCGCGCCGCCGATGAGGTGATAGCGCGCACCGAAAATCGTCTGTACGGCATCTTTAATAATGCCGGCTACGGGGTGTATGGCCCGCTTAATACCATTTCCCGCACGCAGATGGAGCAGCAGTTTTCCGCCAACTTTTTTGGCGCGCACCAGCTCACCATGCGTCTGCTGCCCGCGATGATCCCCCACGGCGAAGGCCGCATCGTCATGACTTCATCGGTAATGGGGCTGATCTCCACCCCTGGTCGCGGGGCCTATGCCGCCAGTAAATATGCGCTGGAAGCCTGGTCTGATGCGCTGCGTATGGAGCTGCGTCACACGGGCATCAAGGTGAGCCTGATTGAGCCTGGCCCCATCCGTACCCGCTTTACGAAAAACGTCAACCAGACCAGCGATAAGCCCGTGGAAAATCCGGGTATTGCCGCACGTTTTACCCTCGGCCCGGAGGCGGTGGTCGCCAAAGTGCGCCATGCTTTTGAGAGTAAGCGGCCAAAAATACGTTATCCGGTGACGCTGGTTACCCATGCGGTAAGCGCATTAAAACGCCTGCTGCCGGATCGTCTGATGGATAAAATTTTACGCGGCTGAGTTGAAGGCTCCGCGCCTGACCCCATGTAAAGATAAACGCGAAAACAGAGAAAACGTTATGTCCGTACAAAATATTGTCAATGTTACCGAAGCGAATCTCCAGCAAACGCTGGAGCAGTCCGTCGCCACGCCGGTGTTGTTCTATTTCTGGTCCGAACGTAGCCAGCACTGCCAGCAGCTGACGCCGGTACTGGAGTCGCTGGCGGCGCAGTATAACGGGCAGTTCCTGCTGGCGAAGGTCGATTGCGACGCCGAGCAGATGGTCGCCTCCCAGTTTGGTCTGCGCGCCATCCCGACCGTTTACCTGTTCCAGAACGGTCAGCCGGTCGATGGTTTCCAGGGCCCACAGCCGGAAGAGGCTATCCGCGCGCTGCTGGAAAAAGTGCTGCCGCGCGAAGAAGAGCTGAAAGCGCAGCAGGCGATGCAACTGATCGCAGAAGGCAACCATGCCGATGCCCTGCCGCTGTTGAAAGAGGCGTGGCAGCTTTCAAATCAGGCGAGCGAAATTGGCCTGCTGCTGGCGGAAACCCAGATCGCGCTGAACCGCTCCGAGGACGCCGAAGCGGTGCTGAAAACGATTCCGTTGCAGGATCAGGACACCCGCTATCAGGGGCTGGTGGCGCAAATCGATCTTCTGAAGCAGGCGGCGGATACGCCGGAAATCCAGCTGCTGCAACAGCAGGTTGAACGCGATCCGGCTAACGCGGCGCTGGCCACACAGCTGGCGCTGCAACTGCATCAAGTGGGCCGCAATGAAGAAGCGCTGGAACTGCTGTTCAGCCATCTGAGCAAGGATCTGAACGCCGCCGACGGCCAGGCGCGCAAAATGCTGCAGGAGATCCTGGCAGCGCTTGGCACCGGCGATGCGCTGGCGTCGAAATACCGCCGTAAGCTGTATTCTCTGCTGTACTGATCACCGTATCGCCGGGCGGCGCAGGCTTGCCCGGCCTACAGATTGCAGCAGTGTTGTACCGGGCGACCTGCCCGGCCTACAGATTGCAGCGGTGTTGTACCGGGCGACCTGCCCGGCCTACAAATTGCAATGGTGTTGTGCCGGGCGACCTGCCCGGCCTACAAGTTCTCTTCTGCCCGCTAGTCTGAAAAGTCATATTCCGCACTTGCCCTGTGCGCTTCTCCTGTTGCATAAAGCGCCCGCATCTTTTGATTCCGTTCACGCCCTTTCTCCTCTTAAGGTTAACAGGGGTGTTCGTCGTCGATAAAAGTTATACTTACCCGTAATGAAATGGATGTAATTCAATACCCACGGATTTAATAACAGGAGGTTTTATGCTTATCGTTATCCCAATTTTGATTTTTGTTGCCCTGGTGGTCGTCGGCGCAGGTGTGAAAATCGTGCCGCAGGGGTATCAGTGGACCGTGGAGCGCTTCGGGCGTTACACCCACACCCTGCAACCGGGCCTGAGCCTGGTGGTGCCGTTTATGGACCGTATTGGCCGTAAAATCAATATGATGGAACAGGTGCTGGATATTCCGTCTCAGGAAGTGATCTCCAAAGATAACGCTAACGTCTCTATTGATGCGGTCTGCTTTATTCAGGTGATCGACGCGCCAAAAGCCGCCTATGAGGTGAGCAATCTGGAGCTGGCGATCATCAACCTGACCATGACCAACATCCGTACCGTGCTGGGTTCCATGGAGCTGGATGAAATGCTGTCGCAGCGCGATAACATTAACACCCGCCTGTTGCATATCGTCGATGAAGCGACCAATCCGTGGGGCATCAAAATTACCCGTATTGAGATCCGCGACGTGCGCCCACCGGCAGAACTGATCGACGCCATGAACGCGCAGATGAAAGCGGAACGTACCAAGCGCGCCTATATTCTGGAAGCGGAAGGTATTCGTCAGGCGGAGATTGTGAAAGCCGAAGGTGAGAAGCAGTCGAAGATCCTCAAAGCGGAAGGTGAGCGTCAGTCTGCCTTCCTGCAGGCGGAAGCGCGTGAACGTTCGGCGGAAGCGGAAGCGGAGGCGACCAAAATGGTATCCCAGGCCATTGCTGCTGGTGATATTCAGGCGGTGAATTACTTCGTCGCACAGAAATATACCGAAGCGCTGCAACACATCGGCTCGTCAAATAACAGCAAAGTGATCATGATGCCGCTGGACGCCAGCAGCCTGATGGGATCCATTGCCGGGATTTCCGAGTTGCTCAGCGACAGCGCCACCGCACGGAAAAAATAGCCATGGACATCCTGCTCGCGCACCCGCACATCTTTTGGTTAAGCCTCGGCGGCATTTTGCTGGCCGCTGAGATGCTCGGCGGCAACGGTTATCTGCTGTGGAGCGGCGTGGCCGCGGTGGTGACCGGCCTTGTGGTCTGGCTGGTGCCCTTTGGCTGGGAGTGGCAGGGGGTGATGTTTTCCCTGCTGACCATGCTGGCCGCCTGGCTGTGGTGGCGCTGGCTGGCGCGGCGGGTGAAAGATCAGAAACCCGCCGATGCCGCGCTGAATCAGCGGGGCGTGCAGCTGGTGGGTCGCCACTTTACGCTGGAAACCGACCTGGTGAATGGTCGCGGGCATATGCGCGTCGGCGACAGCTCCTGGCCAGTCAGCGCCGATGAGGATCTGCCTGCCGGCACGCCGGTGGTGGTGATCGCCGTTGAAGGGATCACGCTGCGGGTTCGCGCCCGCTAATTATGCCTGTGCTTTGCGATGGCAGCAGCCGGAGAGATTATCAATAATCGGGCAGTCGGCGCTGTCATCGCCCGGACAGGAGGCTGCCAGCGTCAGCAGCTGTTCGCGCATCGATTGCAGCTCAACAATGTGGCGCTCAATTTCCGCCACTTTTTGCAGCGTGCGGGCTTTCACATCGGCACTGTGCCGCGCCGGATCGTTAAACAGCCCCACCAGTTCCCCACACTCTTCAAGATTAAACCCGACCTGCCGCGCCTGGCGCAGCAGCGTCAGTTCATCGAGATGTTTTTGCGTGTAGTGCCGGTAACCGTTATCAGCGCGCAGCGGCGCTGTCACCAGCCCTTTTTCCTCATAAAAACGGATCGCTTTGCTGGTTAAGCCGGTTTTTTTCGCCACATCGCTGATATTCATCGTTCCCCCTTGACCTTCCCCTTGATGGAAGGTTTAACCTTTATAACTGTAATCAATGTCATTATTGATTCAACCGAAATTACAGGAGTTTAATTATGTCGCAAACTATCGCTTTAACGCTGGAGGGCCTCTCCTGCGGCCACTGCGTAAAACGGGTCAAAGAAAGTCTGGAGCAGCGCCCTGACGTTGAACAGGCGGAAGTGACCATCACCCATGCCGAGGTGACTAGCAGCGCCAGCGCGGCGGAGCTTATCGACACCATTAAACAAGCCGGATACGGGGCGACGCTCGACCACCCAAAGGCTAAACCGCTGGCAGAGTCATCACTCCCGTCGGAAGCACTGACAGCGGCGCAACCTGAGCTTCCGGCAGCAGATGACCTGCAAGACAGCCAGCAGTTGCTGTTAAGCGGCATGAGCTGCGCCAGCTGTGTCTCCCGCGTGCAAAAAGCCTTACAGGCGGTACCGGGCGTCACCCAGGCACGGGTCAATCTGGCGGAGCGCTCTGCGCTGGTGATGGGCAGCGCGTCCGCCGCTGAATTAGTGAGCGCGGTGGAAAATGCCGGCTACGGCGCGGAGATCATCGAAGATGATGTTAAACGTCGGGAACGCCAGCAGGAAACCGCCCTTGCGACCTTAAAACGTTTTCGCTGGCAGGCCGTTGTCGCGCTGCTGGTGGGTATCCCGGTGATGGTGTGGGGCATGATGGGTGACAACATGATGGTCACCGATGCCAACCGCACCCTGTGGCTGGTCATTGGCGTCATCACCCTCGCCGTGATGGTATTCGCGGGCGGGCATTTTTACCGCAGCGCCTGGAAAAGCCTGTTAAACCGTACCGCCACCATGGACACGCTGGTGGCGCTCGGCACGGGCGTGGCGTGGCTCTATTCGATGACCGTCAACCTCTGGCCGCATGCCTTCCCGATGGAAGCCCGCCACCTCTACTATGAAGCCAGCGCGATGATCATCGGCCTGATTAACCTCGGCCATATGCTGGAAGCCAGGGCGCGGGCGCGCTCGTCAAAAGCGCTGGAACGCCTGCTCGACTTAACGCCGCCGTCCGCGCGGGTAGTCACTGAAGCAGGAGAGAAAACGCTGCCGCTGGCGGAGGTGCAACCCGGCATGATCCTGCGGCTGACCACCGGCGATCGCGTGCCGGTGGACGGCGAGATCACCCAGGGCGAAGCCTGGCTGGATGAGGCGATGCTCACCGGCGAGCCGGTGCCGCTGCAAAAAAGTCAGGGCGATGCGGTGCACGCCGGGACGGTGATGACCGATGGCAGCGTGCTGTTTAAAGCCAGTGCCGTCGGCAGCCACACCACGCTGTCGCGCATTATTCGTATGGTACGCCAGGCGCAGAGCAGCAAGCCGGAAATCGGCCAACTGGCGGATAAAATCTCCGCTATTTTCGTGCCGGTGGTGGTCGCCATTGCGCTGTTCAGCGGCGCGATCTGGTATGTCTTCGGCCCTGCGCCGCAAATCGTTTATACGCTGGTGATCGCCACCACGGTGCTGATCATCGCCTGTCCGTGCGCGCTGGGGCTGGCCACGCCGATGTCGATTATCGCTGGCGTCGGTCGCGCCGCTGAATATGGCGTGCTGGTGCGCGATGCCGATGCGCTGCAACGCGGCAGCCAGGTGGATACGCTGGTATTCGATAAAACCGGTACGCTGACAGAAGGTAAACCGCAGGTGGTCGCCGTTACCCTGAGCGGCGCGTATGAAGAGCGCGAGGTGCTGCGCCTGGCGGCAGCGCTGGAGCAAGGCTCCGGTCATCCGCTGGCCCGCGCGATTGTGGAAAAAGCCGGTGATGAGGCGCTGCCTGAAGTGCGCGATTTCCGTACCCTCGGCGGGCTGGGCGTCAGCGGTACGGTGGAAGATCATGCGCTGCTGCTCGGTAATCAGGCGCTGCTTACTCAGCAGCATATTGATACCGCCGCACTTGATGAAGCGATGGCGGCTCAGGCGTCGCAGGGGGCCACGCCGGTGCTGCTGGCGGTGGATGGTAACGCGGTGGCGCTATTGGCGATCCGCGATCCGCTGCGCGCCGACAGCGTAAGCGCACTGGCTCGTCTGCGCCAGGCCGGTTACCGACTGGTGATGCTCACCGGCGATAACCCGATCACCGCTAAAGCCATTGCGCAGGAAGCCGGGATCGACGAGGTGATCGCCGGCGTGCTGCCGGACGGTAAAGCCGATGCGATTAAAAAATTGCAGCAGGAAGGCCGCCAGGTCGCGATGATCGGCGACGGCATTAACGATGCCCCGGCGCTGGCGCAGGCGGAAGTGGGGATCGCCATGGGCGGCGGCAGCGATGTCGCTATCGAAACGGCGGCTATCACGCTGATGCGTCACAGCCTGACGGGCGTGGCGGATGCACTGGATATCTCCCGCGCGACGCTGCGCAATATGAAGCAAAACCTGCTGGGGGCGTTTATCTATAACTCGTTGGGCATTCCCATTGCCGCCGGGGTGCTGTGGCCGCTTACCGGCTCGCTGTTAAGCCCGGTCGTTGCGGGCGCGGCGATGGCGCTGTCGTCCATTACCGTGGTCAGCAACGCCAACCGTCTGTTGCGCTATAAACCGAAAGCCTGATCCGCCCTCCCTGCCCTCTCGCTGAGAGGGCAGCCATTACACGATTTGCACCCATCTCCCCTGCGCGCTAGCATGGTCCTTTCTTTTGCGGGAGCGTGTATGGGCCTGTTTAGCCGGTTAAAAGTTTGGTTTGACGCACTGCGGGAACCCCGCTACCCGTGGCCCGCGCTTGACGTGACGCTGCCCGGCGGGCGTTATCTGCATCTGGTCGGCAGCATCCACATGGGAACGCGCGACATGGCTCCCCTGCCCATCGGCTTGCTAAAAAAGCTTCGGCAGGCCAGGGCGCTGATTGTCGAAGCCGATGTCTCCGGTCAGGCGTCGCCGTTTAACGATCTTCCGCCCTGCGCACCGCTGGCTGAACGGCTGACGGAGGCGGAACAGCACGATCTGGAGACGCTATTACAGACGTTATCCCTCTCCCCCACGATGTTTGACGATCAACCGGCCTGGAAAATTGCGCTGGTCCTGCAGGCTACCCAGGCACAGCGGCTGGGCCTGCGCCCGGATTTCGGCATCGATTATCAGCTGTTACAGGTGGCAAAACAGGCCGCCTTGCCGGTGATGGAACTGGAAGGCACGCAAAATCAAATCGATCTGCTGAGCCAGTTGCCTGATGACGGCAAAGCCCTGCTGCTGGATACGCTCCAGCACTGGCATACCAATGCCAGGCTATTGCAGGTGATGATCGGCTGGTGGATGAATGCCCCGCCGGAAGAACGGGATGTGGCCCTGCCCTCGACCTTCAGCGAACCGCTGTATGAAATCTTGATGCATCAGCGTAATCAAGCGTGGTGTGAGCATTTGCTGGCGTTGCCGCCGGGGCATTATGTGGTGGCGGCGGGCGCGCTGCATCTGTATGGAGAGGGAAATTTGCCGGCGTTGTTGCGGCAAAAAAATGGCCAATAATTATATTGGCCCGTCAAAGAGGAATTTCATCATTATTGTAGTTCTGGCGTTAACGCCAGTGAGCGCTAATTGTCGCTCAAAGTTAGCGCTACTGCCAACACTATTGCGCAAGATGGTACTATTTTTGCGCATGCGGCCAGGCGTATGCTGGCCGCATGAAACCTCAGTGGTAAGAAGGATTTTTATGACCCCCGCCGTTAAATTACTGGAAAAAAACAACATTACTTTTCAGCTTCATGCATACGATCACGATCCCAGTGAAACGAATTTTGGCGATGAAGTGGTGCGCAAGCTCGGCCTGAATGCCGATCAGGTTTATAAAACGCTGCTGGTGGCGATAAATGGCGACATGAAGCACTTAGCCGTTGCCGTCACGCCGGTGGCCGGACAGCTGGATCTGAAGAAAGTAGCGAAAGCGCTGGGCGCGAAAAAAGTGGATATGGCCGATCCGATGGTGGCGCAGCGCACCACGGGTTATCTGGTGGGCGGTATCAGTCCGTTAGGGCAGAAAAAACGCCTGCCGACGTTGATCGATGCCCCGGCGCAGCAGTTTGCCACCATTTATGTTTCTGGTGGCAAACGCGGGCTGGATATAGAACTGGCGGCGGTGGATCTGGCGAGGATCCTTAATGCGAAATTCGCCGATATTGCCCGCCGCGAGTAGGCCCCTCACCCCGGCCCTCTCCCCAGGGAGAGGGAGAAAGAGCCGTTCCCTCAGCCCTCCGGGAGAGGGCAAGAGAAAGGATTACTGCCAGACCACTTCGCCTTTCGGCTCAAAGGTCGCGGCATCCAGCGGGGAGTTCTGCTGGATAAACTGCTTGAGCACTTCCGCATCAATAAAGCCGGTATTTACGTAGCCAGGCTTCTCGTCAATGCGCGGATAGCCATCGCCGCCGGTGGCGTTAAAGCTCAGCGTCGCCATGCGGTAGGTTTTGGCGTCATCTATCGGTTCGCCCTTGATTTTAAGATCGTTAAGCTGGCCGTTGGCTGACGTGAAGCTGACATTGGCAAACTGCGGATAGGCACCGGAATCCGGCTTCATCTTCGCCACGGCAGTGAGATAGTCTTTCACCTCTTTTCCGCTCATATCGACATACACCACCAGGTTGCCAAACGGCTGCACTTTCAGCACGTCTTTGTAAGTAATGTCGCCAGCTTCAATGGAATCACGCACGCCGCCGCCGCTCATCACTGCAAAATCTGCCGTAGTGCGCGCCATTTGCGCCGCCAGGATCAGACGCGCCATGTTGGTCTGCACAAAACGCACTTTGCTGCGATCGCCTTCCAGACGGGCATTCACATTACCAATTTTCACCCCCAGCTGCGCTTTGCCTTTATTCTGGAACGGCGTCAGCAGGGAGAGCATCTGTGCGTTTTCCGGGATCTCCGGGGTGTACAGCACGCGTTCGCTCTCGCCGTTATCGTAGGTCACTTTTTTCTTCAGGTTGACCGGGATCAGCTGGTAACGCACCATTTTCATTTCGCCGTTGCGGAATTCAAAATCGGCCCGGCCGACGTATTTGCCCCACTCGTGCGCCTGCACGATCCAGATACCGTTCTGGCGATCCGGCGCGCACGGCGTCCCCGGCACGTAATCCACCTGTTTTTTGTTTTCCGAGGCCATGCACACCGGATTTTGTGAGTGACCACCCACAATCATTGCCAGCGCCCCGGCTGGCAGGCTGCGCGCCATCTCCACATCGCCCGCCGCATTGGAGCCGTGCTCGCCGTTGTCGTAGTGCCCCATGTGAGTGGTGGCGATCAACACATCCGGCTTCTCACTGGCATTCAGCTCCTGGATCACCAGCTTCGCTTCTTCTGCCGGTTTGCGGAATTCAATGTCGGTGAAATACTCAGGATTGCCGATTTTTGCCGTGTCATCTGTGGTCAGGCCGATAACCGCAATTTTTAAGTCCTGGCGTTTGAAAATGGCCCAGGGTTTGAACAGCCGTTCATTGGTGCTTTTCTGATAAATATTGGCAGACAGGAACGGGAATTTCGCCCACTTCTCCTGCTGGCGCAGCACGCTGAGCGGATTATCAAATTCGTGATTGCCGACGGCCATCGCGTCATAGCCAATCAGATTCATGCCGCGGAAATCGGGCTCGGCATCCTGTAAATCGGATTCCGGCACCCCGGTGTTAATATCGCCGCCGGAGAGCAACAGTACGCTGCCGCCCTCTGCCGCGACCTCTTTACGAATACCGTCCACCAGCGTTTTTTGCGCTGCCAGACCATATTCACGGTAGTCATTACGCCAGAAATGGCCGTGGTGATCGTTGGTATGCAGAATGGTGATTTTGTAGGTTTTATCTTTTTCATAAGCCTGAGCCGGCAACGTCGCCAGCCCCAGTGCTGCCAGCATCGCCAGCGCAACGCCCTGCTTTACAAATTTCATGCTTCTCTCCCTGATCATTAACAGACGCAAAAAGTAGCGTGCCCGACGATATTAGACAAATAAGTTTTCAGAATTGCGACTTCCTTCAAACCTTTCGGACAGGTATGTTAGGCAGATAATTATTAGTCATCTTTATGATAAACACCTGCCCCTTCCACCACTCAAACAAGAAGTGAATGTTATGGCAATAAGTGAACCAGCTCCGGCCTTGTCGGGATCGCCTGCGTCGCCGCAGGCGCGTACCTCGTTCCGCATTCTGGGCGCGATCAGCGTCTCCCATTTGCTTAACGATATGCTGCAGTCGCTGATCCTCGCGATTTACCCGCTGTTGCAGTCTGAATTCTCGCTGACTTTCGTGCAGATCGGTCTGATCACCCTGACCTTCCAGATGGCCTCGTCGCTGCTGCAACCCATAGTTGGCGCTTATACTGACAAGCACCCGATGCCGTGGTCGCTGCCGATTGGCATGTGCTTTACGCTGAGCGGGCTGGTGCTGCTGGCGCTGGCGGGTAGCTTCGGCATGGTGCTGCTGGCGGCAGCGCTGGTGGGCACTGGCTCCTCGGTGTTCCATCCGGAGTCTTCCCGCGTGGCGCGTATGGCTTCTGGTGGACGTCATGGCCTCGCCCAATCCCTGTTTCAGGTGGGTGGCAACTTTGGCAGCTCGCTCGGGCCTTTGCTGGCGGCGGTAGTGATCGCCCCTTATCGCAAAGGGAACGTGGCCTGGTTCGTGTTAGCCGCGCTGCTGGCCATCGTCGTGCTGGCGCAGGTGAGCCGCTGGTACGCCGCGCAGCACCGGGTCAACAAGGGCAAACCGGCGGTGAAAATTATCAATCCGCTGCCGCGCAACAAGGTGATCCTCGCCGTTTCCATCCTGCTGATGCTGATTTTCTCGAAATACTTCTATATGGCGAGCATCAGTAGCTATTACACCTTTTATCTGATGGAAAAATTTGGCTTATCGGTGCAAAACGCGCAGTTTCATCTGTTTGCGTTTCTGTTCGCCGTCGCCGCTGGCACCATGATTGGCGGGCCTCTGGGGGATAAGATTGGGCGTAAATATGTGATTTGGGGCTCTATTCTTGGTGTTGCCCCCTTTACCCTCGTTTTACCTTATGCATCCCTCTACTGGACCGGTATTTTGACGGTGATCATTGGGTTTATTCTCGCCTCGGCGTTTTCCGCCATTCTGGTCTATGCCCAGGAGCTGCTTCCGGGGCGGATCGGCATGGTTTCGGGGCTGTTCTTTGGCTTTGCTTTCGGCATGGGGGGCCTTGGGGCAGCCGTGCTGGGGCTGGTTGCCGACCATACGAGTATTTTTTTGGTCTATAAAATCTGTGCTTTCCTGCCGCTACTGGGGATCTTAACGATATTCCTGCCCGATAACCGGCATAAAGCGTAGTTTACGGGCGACCAAACCGTAAGGTTGGTCGCCCGACACTCCCATCCCATCAGCCTGCCACGCTCGTGAGGCTCAGATCCTGTCTCATCCCCCGTTTTTTAACACAGATGGCTCTTTTTACCAAAATTCAACAATTATTCATCAACATAATGGTTAAAATTGTCATAAACTGTAATCCGGGCTTTTGGTTTTTTTAACCAAATGGATACACACCTTCACGAAAGGAGATGGGATGCATCACGCCACACCGCTTATCACCACCATTGTCGGCGGCCTTGTGCTCGCTTTTATCCTCGGCATGCTTGCCAACAAATTACGCATTTCGCCTCTGGTGGGCTATTTGCTAGCGGGTGTTTTAGCCGGGCCGTTTACCCCAGGCTTTGTTGCCGATACTAAACTGGCACCTGAACTGGCCGAACTGGGCGTGATCCTGCTGATGTTTGGCGTGGGACTGCATTTCTCGCTCAAGGATCTGATGGCGGTAAAGTCCATCGCCATACCCGGCGCTATCGCACAAATCGCGGTAGCAACCCTGCTGGGCATGGCGCTCTCGTCTCTGATGGGCTGGTCACTGATGACCGGTATTGTGTTTGGTTTGTGTCTCTCTACCGCCAGTACGGTGGTGCTGCTGCGCGCCCTTGAGGAACGGCAGCTTATTGACAGTCAGCGCGGGCAAATCGCCATTGGCTGGCTGATCGTTGAAGATTTAGTGATGGTGCTGACGCTGGTGCTGCTGCCTGCGGTGGCGGGCATGATGGAAAAAGGCAATGTCGGCCTCGCCACGCTGGCGCTGGATATGAGTATCACCATCGGTAAGGTGGTGGCGTTTATCGCCATTATGATGCTGGTGGGCCGCCGCCTGGTGCCGTGGATCCTCGCCCGCAGCGCGGCGACCGGTTCGCGTGAGCTGTTCACGCTCGCTGTGCTGGCGCTGGCGCTCGGCATCGCCTTTGGCGCGGTGGAACTGTTCGACGTCTCCTTTGCCCTCGGCGCGTTCTTCGCCGGTATGGTGCTCAACGAATCCGAACTCAGCCACCGGGCGGCCCATGATACGCTGCCGCTGCGCGATGCGTTCGCGGTGCTGTTCTTTGTCTCGGTCGGGATGCTGTTCGATCCGCTGATCCTGATTGATGAGCCGCTGGCCGTCGTGGCGACGCTGGCGATTATTATTTTTGGTAAGTCCGTTGCCGCTTACTTTCTGGTGCGGATGTTTGGTCACTCGCCGCGCACGGCATTGACCATCGCCGCCAGCCTTGCACAGATCGGTGAATTCGCCTTTATCCTCGCGGGTCTGGGAATGGCGCTGGATCTGCTGCCGCAGACCGGACAGAACCTGGTGCTGGCCGGGGCGATCCTGTCGATTATGCTGAACCCGATCCTTTTCGCTATCCTGGAAAAATACCTCGATAAAACCGAAACGCTGGAAGAGCAGACGCTGGAAGAAGCTATCGAGGAAGAGAAGCAGATCCCCGTCGATATTTGTAACCACGCGCTGCTGGTGGGCTTTGGTCGTGTTGGCAGCCTGCTGGGTGAGAAGCTGATGGCCCAGGGTATTCCGCTGGTGGTGATCGAAACCTCCCGCTCCCGCGTCGATGAACTGCGCGAGCGCGGCATCCGCGCGGTGCTCGGCAACGCCGCCAATGAAGAGATCATGAATCTGGCGCATCTGGACTGCGCACGCTGGCTGCTGCTGACCATCCCGAACGGCTACGAAGCCGGGGAAATTGTGGCGACGGCGCGTGAGAAGTGCCCGAACATTGAGATCATCGCCCGGGCGCATTATGACGATGAGGTGGATTACATCACTGAACGGGGTGCGAATCAGGTGGTGATGGGCGAGCGTGAAATTGCCCGCACCATGCTGGAACTGCTGGAAACGCCGCCTGCGGGCGAAGTGGTGACCGGGTAAAGTATCGCGGCCCCTCTCCCCTGTGGGAGGGGCTATCAGGCCCCCAGTCGTCGTGCAGCCTGTGCAAGACCAGTGAAGATGGCATCGCTGATATGGGGAGGAAAGTTCTCTGGCAGTTGCTGCCGGGCGGCAGACAATACCTGCGGTGTTTTAGCGTAGAATTCCTTTAACAACTCCCCCATCCGCGCTTCACTGAAGCCGCATTTTCTGGCGGTTGCCAGAAAATGACGCGGATAAATTTGCTGCCAGGCATACTTTTTCCCTTTGCCGGTTGAGCTTAACGACATCGCCATTTTGAGATCCTGCCTCGCCAGGCCTCGTCCGCCGATCAACGGATAACACGACATAATGTCGTACAACGGCGTCAGACGGTATCCACCGCCGGGCAACAGGGCAACGGAATAATTTTTTGCGTGGCCATCACTCGCGGCCAGCAGCCAGAAGAGAATATGGCTGCGCATAAAATTTTCACGATCCTGCTGCGCGTTATCTGAGCCCAGTAAGAACTTCATAATTTCGCTGATACCTGGCCCGCCATCGCTCTCATATTTTTTGACGGAAGAAAGACCCAACGCCTGGCACATATCCTCCTGCGGCAGACGCGCGATCCAGCTCCCGTCCGCCACATAACGGCGATCAAAACGTTCAACGCATAGCGCCCTGGTACGCGCGGTATGAATAATATCGCAGCGGGGAACGTTCAGACCGTATAGCCGTGCAATAAGCATACTCAGCCATTCGTTTTCCACGCTTTCCTGCAAATCAAGGGTGAAGCTATGCCCCTGAATCTTACCCACCGGCAGTTTAAAAATATGTGTCGTCGGCGTGACGCCCTTCGGTAACTGCCACTGCCCGTCATGATGCAACAGCGCTGTTTTTTCCTGTGCGCCAGCAATAGAGATACGAAAATCGGCGCTCTCGTGGCGGAGATAGGGTGAGGCGCTCAGATAGCCCCTGAGTACTGCATCCAGCGAGGCTTTATCCAGGGTTTCGCCACGAATAGCCCGCAGATCGGACATGGGCTCTCCCGGAGGCTGAAGAATGAGAGCGCCCACGCAGTCGCGGCCAATCTCGTACAGCAGATCGAAGGGTTGCAGAGAGGCGGCCTGAAAACGACTGGCGATCCGCTCGCGGATCTCGCGGTTATCAGGCAGCAGATTATCAAAGAAGTTAAACACCACTTCACCTTCATATTTGCTGGCTCGCAGCGGCATTGAAAGCGAAATGGGACGCGCACCGTCCGTTTTTAACCATGCAGGATCATACTGGAAGGTATTGGCACCGCTGGCTTCCTGTAGCAATGCACCGACCAGAAATCCATTCATATAAACGGACAGGCTTTTCATTACCACTCTTCTCCCCATTTTGCCGCCTGCTCATCAGTGCCTTTGGGCTGAACATGTAACTCCAGCTCCATGGCCGATAAGATCCTGAACAGGGTTTCGATCTGCGTTTTAGCGGGGGAATTTTCGAATTTTGAGACAGTGTCCTGGCGTAAGCCAACGCGCTGCGCTATTGCCGTTTGCGACTGCTCCTGCCCCTTACGGACATCTTTGAGATAAATGGCGAGGTGTTCAGGAGAGGTGATTTTCATTGGCGACGACTCAGATAACGTTAATTAACGGTACCAGCGTGTAGAAGTGGTTTTAACGCCGCTGGCGTGTAAAACCTATCTTAACGGCAGTCGCGTGTAAAATCAATTTTACCGGCACTGGCGTGTAAAAGCGTGTACCGGTAAAAAAGAGCAGCCATCAACGCTCCCAGTACGCCTCTTCGAGGCTGTCTTCGCGCTCTGGCAGGCCGCGGGTCAGGCGGGGAGAGTGCTGGTTCAGAACCTGATAGCTGACGCGATTGGCGTATTTGCACATCTGCGCCAGCGACGAGTAGCTGAGCCAGGTATAGGTATGTTTGCTGGAGTTCGGCACGTTAGTGCGGTGGAAATTGTTGGCGGTAATATCGTGCAGCAGCGCCGCCAGCGCGCCGTCGCCTGCGCCGTTGGTGTTCATGATTTTCTCCGGGCCGCCCATGTAAGGCGCGATGTGGGAGAAAATACGCAGCGGCTGCTGGCAGTCCTGATGGCGCATCGCGCGGCTGAACTCATACTGGTTGAATTCCGGGATCGCGCCCGGCAGCAACGGGTGCTGCGTTTTGCGTTTCGCCTGCTCTTCGGTAAAGCCAGCCATATATAAACCGACCGGACCGGCGGTGCACAGCACCAGATCCACCCAGTCCAGCGCACTGTTACAGGCCAGCAGCGGATCGCTCTCGCCGGTCAGCGCTTCGGCTTCCTCTTCGTTCATTGCAAGGATCGAGACGTTTTCTTTCAGGAAATCGCGCCACCACTGCGGGTTATCGGCGATAACGTATTTGGTACCCAGCGTCAGTACCACCGGCACGTTGTGCTTTTTGGCGTATTCCACGGCTTTCATGGTGGCGTCGCGCATCGGCTCGTCCGGTTTGCAGCGCACCAGATAGGAGGTCAGCACCAGCGCAGAAGCGCCGGCAATCACGGCTTCGGGAATGCTCTCCGGGCGCAGCTGGTTCATGGCGCCAGGGCTTATTGCAAAGGTACGCTCGCCGGAATCACTTACCAGCGTAAAGCAGCGCCCTATCGGCCCGTCGACGCCCTGCAGGTAGTTCAAATCGGTACGGCTGGAGGTGTTGCACAGATAGCGATAGGCGTAGCCGCCAATCTCGACGTTGCTGCACATTACGCCTAACAGTACCGAGCGGTCATCCGCCAGTACCGAATAGTTGTGCATGGTGTTGCCGATGGTGCCGCCGGCAAACTGGTGCGTGATCAGGTTGTCGCGCATCAGTTCCTGATACAGCGCTTCCGCCACTTCATCGCTGATCACCAGCGAATGTCCGGCGCTCAGCCCGTAACGTTCAACAAACGCGTCATCCACTTTCGCTTCAATATCCACCAGCGTCTGATCGATGCCCACCACCCAGGAATTGCTGGTGTCGCTGACCGGCTGGATTTGCTGCAACAGCGGATCGCGGGCGTTGACGGGGAAGTAGTGTTTGGATTTGCGTTTGCCGGGAAATTTCATAGTCAGTTACAGTGAGGAATTGGGCCGGAAATGGTAGCACATTCGCGGCCCGCTTCGCGATCAACGATAAGGGGCAGTAAGGCTCACCATCATCTCAATATGATCGGCTGAATCATTAAGCGCAGGAATGTATTCATATTTTTCGCCACCCGCTTCGAGGAAGAATTCCCGGTTCTGCACGGCGATTTCCTCCAGCGTTTCCAGGCAGTCGGCGGCAAAGCCCGGACAGAGCACCTGGATATGCTTAATGCCCTTTTCACCGAGCATTTTCAGCGTTTCGTCGGTGTACGGCGTCAGCCACGGTTCACGGCCAAAGCGCGACTGGAAGGTCATCATCACTTTTTCCGGCGGCAGGCCAAGGGCAGAAACCACTTCGCGGGTGGTATCGCGGCAGCGCTGCGGATAATCATCCCCTTCATCTGCATAGCGCTGCGGGATCCCGTGGTAGGAGAGCAGCAGCAGATCCGGCTCGCCGTGAACGGCGAAGGACGCACGAATACTGTTCACCAGCGCATCCACATAGGCCGTGTTATCGGCGTAATCGCGAATAAAGGAGACACCGGAAATGCGGCGTTTTTTGGCGAGAATGCGCGCCAGTTCATCCCAGACAGCAGCCACAGTGGAGCAGGAATATTGCGGATAGAGCGGCAGCACCACCAGATGCTGTACGCCCTGGGAGAGCAGGTCGTCCACAGCGCTTTCCAGCGACGGCGACCCGTAGCTCATGCCGAGCGCCACCGGCATCTCCGGCAGACGGGCGGCCAGCGCGCGCTGCTGGCGACGGCTGTAAACCATCAGCGGCGAGCCCTCTTCCATCCATACGGACTGATAAAGTTTGGCGACGCGCGGTGAGCGGATCGGCAGGATCACGCCGCGTAACAGCGGCCACCACAGCAGACGCGGGGCATCGACAACCCGTCGGTCGCTTAAAAACTGTCGCAGATAGCGTTTAACGGCTTTGGATGTGGGTGCATCCGGGGTTCCCAGATTCGCCAGCAGGATGCCGGTTTTCGCCTGACTCATTCGCGCCTCTTATCCTTTTAAACGGGCGATAATTGTAGCTGAATTGCAGGTAAACGAAACCAATTGTAGTGAAAGGGGAAAACTGAAGGGAGATCCCCGGTGAAACCACCGGGGAAAAGCATTAGCCGAGGATGTTGGCCAGCTCTGCGCGAACGTCGCTCACGGCTTTGGTGCCGTCGACTTTCACGTACTTGGTGTTACCAGCTTCGGCTTCTTTCTGGTAGTAGCCGATCAGCGGTGCGGTCAGCTGATGGTATTCCACCAGACGTTTACGCACGGTTTCTTCCTGGTCGTCTTTACGGGTGGTCAGCTCTTCGCCGGTCACATCGTCTTTCCCTTCCACTTTCGGCGGATTGAATTTGATGTGGTACACACGGCCAGACGCCGCGTGAACGCGACGGCCAACGATACGGTCAACGATCAGTTCGTCAGGCACATCGAATTCCAGCACGTAATCCACGTTGATGCCGGCGTCTTTCATAGCATCAGCCTGCGGAATGGTACGCGGGAAGCCGTCTAACAGAAAACCGTTGCGGCAATCTTCCTGAGAAATACGTTCTTTAACCAGCGCAATGACCAGTTCATCGGTTACCAGTTTACCGGCGTCCATGATGTCTTTTGCCTGTTTGCCCAGTTCGCTACCGGATTTAACGGCGGCGCGCAGCATGTCACCTGTGGAAATTTGCGGAATGCCATATTTCTCCATGATGAACTGTGCCTGAGTTCCTTTCCCCGCGCCTGGAGCGCCAAGCAGAATGATACGCATTGCGAAAATCCCCTCAAAGGTTATCAAAATTTTTTTAAAAAGCGCTAAAAGATACCATTATCACGCCGTCGCCTCAAGAAAGGCACCGGGCGCTGAAACGGTTAATGGGAAATTCCAGGAAAAACGGTAAGTCTGGCGGGGGAAATGCCGGAGGGCGGTGACGCTCATCCGGCCTACAGGGTGATCATCCGACCGGATAAGCGCCATCGCTTATCCGGCAGGAAATGAGGCTTATCAGGAAACCAGCAGCTGGTTCATACGGCGGATAAACTGGTTCGGATCTTCCAGCGTGCCACGTTCAGCGAGCAGCGCCTGATCCATTAACAGTTCAACCCACTCTTTAAACTGCGCGTCGTCCTGAGTATCCGCGGCGCGTTTCACCAGTTGGTGATCCGGATTCAGTTCAAAGATGTATTTCACCTCCGGGACGGCCTGGCCCGCAGCGGCAAACAGCTTCGCCATCTGGGTGCTCATTTCGTCGTTGTCGGTGGTGACAATCGCCGGAGTATCGGTCAGACGATGCGTCAGACGCACCTCTTTCACACGGTCGCCCAGCAGGGTTTTCACGCGCTCAACAAACGGCTCCAGGGCTTTTTCCGCTTCTTTCGCGCTTTCGTCCACTTCGTCGTTCAGCTTGTCGAGAGACTCGTCGGCTTTGGCGACAGACTGGAACGGCTTGCCGTCGAACTCGGTCAGGTAGCTCATCATCCACTCGTCGATGCGGTCAGAGAGCAGCAGTACTTCGATGCCCTTCTTACGCAGCAGCTCGAGGTGCGGACTGCTCTTCGCGGCCGCATAGCTGTCGGCGGTGATGTAGTAGATCTTCTCCTGGCCTTCTTTCATGCGCGACACGTAATCGGTGAGCGACACGGTCTGCTCGGACGAATCGGTGTGCGTGGAGGCAAAGCGCAGCAGTCTGGCGATCGTTTCCTGGTTGGCGGTGTCTTCCGCCGGGCCTTCTTTCAGCACCAGACCGAACTGTTTCCAGAAAGTAAGGTATTTTTCAGCGTCGTCTTTCGCCAGTTTTTCCAGCATTTGCAGGACGCGCTTGCTCAGTGCGCTGCGCAGGTTGCGGGTGACGTTGCTGTCTTGCAGGATCTCACGGGACACGTTCAGCGGCAGATCGTTGGAATCGATCAGGCCACGCACGAAGCGCAGGTAGTTCGGCATGAACTGTTCTGCGTCGTCCATGATGAACACGCGCTGCACGTAGAGTTTCAGACCGTGCTTGTGATCGCGGTTCCACATATCAAAAGGCGCGCGGGACGGAATATACAGCAGACTGGTGTATTCCTGCTTACCTTCAACGCGGTTGTGGCTCCAGGTCAGCGGATCGGTAAAGTCGTGGGCGATGTGTTTATAAAACTCGTTGTACTCGTCGTCTTTGATTTCCGACTTGTTACGGGTCCACAGGGCCTGAGCTTTGTTGATTTTTTCCCAGCTGACGATGGTTTCACCGTCTTTCTCTTCCTGTTTTTCGATTTCCACCGGCAGCGCAATGTGATCGGAATATTTGCTGATGATAGAGCGCACGCGCCAGTCGTTAAGGAAGTCGTCTTCCCCTTCGCGCAGGTGCAGGGTGATCTCGGTGCCGCGATCTTCTTTGGTGATGTCAGCCACGGTGTAGTCGCCTTCACCGGCGGATTCCCAGAACACGCCGTTTTCCGCGCTTTCGCCTGCTGCGCGGGTGCGCACGGTCACTTTGTCGGCCACAATAAACGCCGAGTAGAAGCCGACGCCGAATTGACCGATCAGCTGGCTGTCTTTCGCCTGGTCAGAACCCATCGCTTCGAGGAAAGATTTGGTGCCGGATTTGGCAATCGTCCCCAGATGGTCGATAACCTCATCGCGGTTCATCCCAATACCGTTGTCGGCAATGGTCAGTGTGCGCTTATCTTTGTCGAAGGAGACGCGCACGCGCAGCTCACCGTCGCCTTCATAAAGATCGGGATTCGACAACGCGCGAAAGCGCAGTTTGTCTGCCGCATCCGAGGCGTTAGAGATAAGCTCACGCAGGAAAATTTCTTTGTTGGAATACAGCGAGTGGATCATCAGATGCAGAAGCTGTTTAACCTCTGACTGGAAACCGCGTGTTTCTTGTCCTTTCATCGAAAAAATACCTCAACAATGCCATTTGGTGTTGAGGGGGAGATGGGGATATGCGGGGGAGATTTCAAGCGGGGGCACATAAATGCCCCGACTTTTTTTACTGATTTTTACTAAAGGTTGATCTTGTGACGCCCGGCCAACGAGTGTGACAGCGTGGTGCCGTCGACCATCTCCAGCTCGCCGCCAACCGGCACGCCGTGGGCGATACGGCTGGCATCGACGCCATACTGCGCGCACAGCTCCGCAATATAGTTGGCGGTCGCCTCCCCTTCCACCGTCGGGTTGGTGGCGAGGATCACCTCTTTCATTTGCTCAGACGACAGCCGCTGCTCAAGCTTATCAAGGCCGATGTCGTTCGGCCCGATACCATCGAGCGGCGACAAATGCCCCATCAGCACAAAGTAACGGCCGGAAAACTGCCCGGTCTGCTCAATGGCGTAAATGTCCGCCGGACTTTCCACCACGCAGATTTGACCACTTTCCTGACGGCGCGGGTTCGCGCAAATGTTGCACACGTCCTGTTCAGTGAAGGTGCGACACTGGGCGCAATGGCCGATTTCGGACATCGCGCGCGTTAACGCCTGAGCCAGTCGCATACCGCCGCTGCGATCGCGCTGGAGCAGCGAAAACGCCATACGCTGCGCAGACTTCGGGCCAACGCCCGGCAGACTGCGCAGTGCTTCCATTAGCTGATTTAACAGCGGGCTGGCTTGCATCAGAACGGCATCTTAAAGCCTGGCGGCAACTGCATGCCGGAGGACACGCCCGCCATTTTTTCTTTCTGGGTTTCTTCAATGCGACGCGCCGCATCGTTGAAGGCCGCCGCAACCAGATCTTCCAGCATGTCTTTATCGTCTTCGAGCAGGCTCGGATCGATTTCCACGCGACGGCAGTTATGCGCGCCGTTGATGGTGACTTTAACGAGGCCTGCGCCGGATTCGCCGGTCACTTCCAGCTTCGCGATCTCTTCCTGCATCTGCTGCATTTTTTCTTGCATCTGCTGGGCCTGTTTCATCAGGTTACCCAGACCACCTTTACCAAACATAGGCTTCTCTCTTAGGCTAGGGGTGATTTACCGGTCAGATAAGTCACATTCAGGGTTGACGACAGTCAGCACCGCTGCCTGTCAAATGGGGCGAATACTTTCGTCATCCAGCTCCGCGTCAAAAAAGCGGCGCAGCGTCTGGATATTATTATCCGCGACAATCGACTCACGCGCCTGCGCGAGTTTTTCTTCATAAATCGTCTGCCGCCATTCCAGCGGCGTGAGCACCGACGGATTATCATCTTCAATGATAGTCAGTTCAACTGCTTCGCCGCATAAGCCCGACAGCGCCTCCGTCAGCACTTTGGCCGCACCGGCAGAATTAAGATGCCGTTGGGTCGGACGCAGATGCAGGCAGATGCGATTGCCGTCCTGCTCTTTCCACGCGTTAAGCGCCACCTGCTCCACCAGTTTCGGCAGATTAAGCTGGCTGACCTGCGCCGCCCACGGATCGCGGGCGATGGCTTCTTCCGCCAGTTTTTTCGCCAGCTCCGGCGTTCTTTCATGCTCCAGCGCTTTTTTCAGCGCCTTCGGCGTGGCGACTTCTTCTTTTACCGCTTCGGTGACCGTGGTCGTTTTCCAGCGATAGGCTTCTTTCTTAGCAGGCGGAGCCTCCTGGGCCGATGAGGCGGGACGCGCTTGCACGCGTTCACTCATGGTGGCCAGGCGTTCCAGCGCAGCGTTATTCACCGGCCGCGCACGGGTTGTGGCTGCCGGTTCACTCTTTTTTGCTTTGGTTGCTCCCTGCGCACGCAGTTGGTTACGCGCCGCCAGTACCTGACTGGTGGTATCCGGTAACGGCACGTCACTGTTTACGGGTGTTGGGGCAACCGCGTGTTGCTGCGGGGCGACCTGCGTCGGCGTCAGTACCGCCGTCGGGGCCACCGGCGCAAAAGATTGCTGCGAAACCTGCGGTTCCGGCAGCGGCTGGCGCGGGTGGAAGGCCAGCGCGCGCAGCAGCGTCATTTCGACACCCATGCGGCGATCCGGCGCATACGGCAGTTCTTTGCGGCCAATCAGCATCGCCTGATAGTAGAGCTGTACGTCGGTGGGCGGCACGGTGCGGGCCAGTTCACGCATGCGATGTTCAATGGCGGCCATGTCGCTGCTCAATGCGGCAGGCGACAGCTGCACCATGGCGATGCGGTGCAGCAGCGTTTGCATCTCCACCAGCAGCGCTTCCCACTCCACACCGCGGGCGGCGGCGTCGTTAATCAGCGCCATTACGCGCTCACCATTCGCCTCCACCACCGCTTCAATCAGCGACAGCGCCTGATCGTCGTCCAGCGTGCCGAGCATCTGGCTGACGGCCTGGGCGGTCAACTGACCGTCGCCGCTGGCGATCGCCTGATCAGTGAGGCTCAGCGCATCGCGCAGGCTGCCGTCGGCGGCACGCGCCAGCAGTTGCAGGGCGCGCGGCTCGTGGGCGATCTTTTCTTCGTCGAGAATGTGCTCAAGCTGCTGGCGGATCTGATCGACGTCCAGCGCTTTGAGGTGAAACTGCAGGCAGCGGGATAAGATCGTCACCGGCAGTTTTTGCGGATCGGTGGTCGCCAGCAGGAATTTAACGTGCGCGGGCGGCTCTTCCAGCGTTTTCAGTAACGCGTTGAAGCTGTGGCGCGACAGCATGTGCACTTCATCGATCAGGTAGACCTTGAAGCGGCCACGGGCTGGCGCGTACTGCACGTTATCCAGCAGGTCGCGGGTATCTTCAACTTTGGTGCGGGAGGCGGCATCGATCTCGATAAGATCGACAAAGCGCCCCTGCTCGATTTCACGGCAGTTATCGCAGACGCCGCACGGCGTGGCGGTGATCCCGGTTTCGCAGTTCAGTCCTTTCGCCAGCAAGCGGGCGATGGACGTCTTCCCGACCCCGCGGGTGCCGGAAAAAAGATACGCGTGGTGAATGCGTCCTAAGGATAAGCCGTTCGCCAGGGCGGTCAGCACATGTTCCTGGCCGACAACGTTAGCAAAAGTTTGTGGTCGCCACTTACGGGCTAAGACCTGATAGCTCATTGGCAGGCTCTGCAACGCTGAAAGGTGATTTACGAGGGGGTCATGCTAACACAGCAACAGGCTGAATACACTTCATCATGCAAGCCAGCAGGCCCGCATGATGAATGTTGATGACGGCTATTAGTGGCCGGGGAAAGGGACCAGACTGAAGCACTTAATACCCTGTTTTTCAAGGCGTTCTTCACCACCAATATCAAACAGGTTAATGATAAAGGCCGCGTCGGTTACCTCGCCGCCCAGACGGCGGATCAGCTTCACGGTGGCTTCGATGGTGCCGCCGGTCGCCAGCAGATCGTCAACCACCAGCACTTTGTCGCCAGGCTTGATGGCATCGACGTGGATCTCTAACTGATCGGTGCCGTATTCCAGCTCATAGCTTTCCGCAATGGTTTCCCGCGGCAGTTTACGCGGCTTACGCACCGGGACGAAACCAACGCCCAGCGCCAGCGCTACCGGTGCGCCGAACAGGAAGCCACGGGCTTCAGTACCGACCACTTTGGTGATACAGGCATCTTTAAAACGCTCAACCAGCAATTCAATGCTGAGGGCGTAGGCTTTCGGGTCTTCCAGCAAACTGGTGACATCACGGAACAGGATGCCCGGTTTCGGATAATCCTGGATGCTTTTGATGCTGTCTTTTAAATATTCAAGCTGCTGCGCAGTCGCGGTCATGGATTTTTTGCCTGATAGAAACGGTGTTACTCACGGCACGCTGATTAAGGATCAAATGCAACGACTGTTTAACATTTAACCGGGTGTGCCCGTGCTCGAAAACGCTCGAATTTACTGGCTGTACGCGACAATTGCAACACACTTCCGTTCGCGTCACTGATTTTGTTGTTTTTCGTCAACCACCGGGATGCGCCACATAAAAATCAGCAGGCAGGCAAGAATAACCAGCAACAAAATGCGTACCCACATCATCTTTACCAGCCATAATGACAGCGCAAAGGTGATGAGGATCACCGCAACGGCGCGAGGCTTCGCCCCCGGCGGCATGGCGCGGTACTGCTGCCAGTGACGCAGATAACCGCCAAACCACGAGCGATACAGCAACCACTGGTGAAATCGTGGCGATGAGCGGGCAAAGCACCAGGCCGCAAGCAGAATAAACGGCGTCGTGGGTAACAGCGGCAGCACAACACCCAGCGTACCGAGGACTACCGCCAGCCAGCCGATGATGATTAGAATAGTGCGTTGCATGATAGGGATCGTTAGCGGATGTTACAGCCACTGTACCACAGGCTTTTCAAATATTGAGCGGAGAGACGTGTGAAAACGGATCGACTTTTACAGGCGTTATCTGAGCAGCTGGCGACCTTACGAGCGCAGGTCGCCCCCCTTGCCGGGCATGCCACCGTCAGCGCGCGCTTCGATCGCCAGCTTTTCCGCACCCGCAGCACGCGGATGTCTGCGTGTCTTGAGGAAGCGGAGGGCAATCTTGCCGCCCTGCGCCAGGCGGTTGAAAAGGCGCAACTGGCGCAGGTGGCCTGGCTGGCGGAACATCTCAGCGCGCAGATTGCCGCCTTGATGCGTGAAACCGCCACCTGGTCGCTCCGGCAGTGGGATCATGCGTCACCGGGGATCGCAAAGTGGCAGCGTCGCCGTTTGCAGCACCAGGAATTTGAGCGCCGTCTGATCGAAATGAAACAGACGCGGGAAGCGCGATGCCGTGCGACCAGCGAGCCGGAAGCGCAGCAGAAACTGCACCAGGAGATCGTGGCGCTGGAAGGCCGGTTGTCCCGCTGCCAGACGGCATTACAACGTATTGAATCCGTGCTGGCACGGATGACTCGCTAAGGAAGAAATCCATGTCATTAGAGAACGCCCCGGACGACGTCAAACTGGCGGTAGATTTGATTATGCTGCTGGAAGAACATGCTATTCCGCCGGAAACGGTGCTGAAAGCGCTGGCGATCGTGCGGCGGGATTTTGAGAAGAAAGTGGCGGCAAATTCAGCCGCAGAGTGACCCTCTCCGCCGGGGAGAGGGTCGAGGCAATCCCATCACATCAGGCGATGCCTGGCGCTGAGTTATCGCCGTTCAGATCACGCTTAACTTCCGTGAACTCCTCACCACTGGCATTGCGCAGATGCACTTCCAGCTGGTTGAAGGCGATGTCGATGCCGTTTTCACGACACAGACGGTCGATGGTGCGGTTCAGTTCATCGACGGTGTAGCTGCGGTCACGCAGTTCGCGCACGTACAGGCGCAGTTCGTGATCCAGCGTGCTCGGTCCGAAGGTGGTAAAGAACACCGCCGGTTCCGGATCGTGCATCACTTTCGGATGTTCCATCGCCGCTTTCAGCAGCACCTCTTTGACCTTGTCCAGATCTGAACCGTAAGCCACACCGAGACGCACCACCACGCGGGTGATGGTGTCGGACAGTGACCAGTTGATCAGCCGCTCGGTTACAAAGGCTTTGTTCGGGATGATCACTTCTTTACGATCAAAATCGGTAATGGTGGTGGCGCGGATACGGATCTTACTGACCGTGCCGGAGAACGTACCAATGGTGACGGTATCGCCAATACGCACCGGGCGTTCGAAGAGAATTATCAGGCCGGAAACGAAGTTACCGAAGATCTCCTGCAGACCAAAACCCAGACCGACCGAAAGCGCGGCGGCAAGCCATTGCAGTTTATCCCATGACACGCCCAGCGAGCCGAAGACCGTCATTGCACCGGCAGCAATGATCAGGTAGTTGAGGATCTGCGTAATGGCGTAGGACGCGCCCTGGCGCATTTTCAGTCGGGAGAGCACCAGCACTTCCAGCAGACCTGGCAGGTTGCGGATCAGCGCCCAGGCGACCACCAGCGCAATCACCGCAAACAGCAAGCTGCCCATGGTGACGTTTTTCACCACGTTGACGCCCGCTTCACTGCCGTTGTAATGCCACAGGGTAATGCTGTCGAGATAGGCGAAAACGGTGATCAAATCTGACCAGATCGCCCAGAACACGACGCCGAACAGCGCGATCATCACCAGCATGGTGATGCGCAGAGTTTGCTGGTTGATCTGCTCCAGCGCCATGGTCGGCTCTTCCTGCGGCTCGGCCCCTTCCGCCCCCTCTTTCACCAGATTCTGTCGACGCGCCAGCGCGCGGCGATAGGCGATACGCCGTGCCGCCACGCTTAAGCCGCGCAGCACGGTCTGGTACAGGAGGTTCCAGATAATCACCAGATAGACGGTTTCGATCCAGCGACCGGACAGACGCAGCGTGGTATAGAAGTAGCCCGTCGCCGTCAGCACCATCAGCGCCACCGGCACAATCGACAGCACGGTAATGGTGATCAGCCGAATGCTATGGGACTCTTTATCGTGCCAGCTTTCACGGAACATCGGCCAGATTAGCGCCGTGATCGCCAGCAGATTAAGCAGGATCACCACCTGGCCGATAACATCATCCATCAGGTGCAGCGGCGACAGCTCCGACACCACCGACCAGAAGTGCAGCGGCAACAGCGCCAGGCTTAAGCGCACAATCTGCCGACGCCAGTGGCTGGTGAGCGTCGCTGGCATATTGAAATGCATCACCGCCACGCCGTCTTTTTCCAGCACTTTCCAGCACAGGCCGAATACCAGCCAGTAAAGCGCCAGTTTTTTACTGAACGCCCACAGGAGTTCGCTGACATTAAGCTGCATGGTGAGCAGGATCAGACCAACGGCAAGGATCAGCAGGCACACCGGCAGCGCACGGATCAGATCGATAAGAATGGCTTTTGGCGTGTGCAGTTGGCTGTCGTTGCGCAGTTGCCCTACTTCGTCGGCCAGTTTTGCCTGATACTGCTTCAGCCAGCGCAGACGCCAGCGGATCAGACCGGCAATCAGTAGCAGCGGCAATCCGGCAAGAAAAGCGACAGCAACGGCGGGCCAGGCCTTTTCCCAGTTAACGGTGATTTTCGTCGATTTGATCTGATCTTTTAACGCCTGCGGGAAGGCTTTTAGCCACTCCCAGTCCATGGGTTTGT
Source organism: Enterobacter sp. ENT03 (assembly GCF_019218745.1). Lineage (GTDB taxonomy): Bacteria > Pseudomonadota > Gammaproteobacteria > Enterobacterales > Enterobacteriaceae > Enterobacter_D. Next base: position 146,588 of record NZ_JAHUXA010000007.1, on the reverse strand, counting down.
TGCTGTTGATCCAGAAGATTTGCTGGGTGAGGATCTCCTGTAAGCTTTTGGACACGCTCATCAGCTGCTGCTGATTCACCTGCAGGTTAATCGCCATCATCAGCTGATTACCCAGCTGTTTGTTCAGCTGATCCAGTAGTTCGCGGCGCATATCCACCACCTGCAACAGGGCGTCATGCACTTCATCATTCACGTCTTTCTGGTGGCCCTCTTCGAGCTTCGTCACGAACGCTTCGTTCTGGAACAGCGCGTCGCGCTGCTGGTTGATTTCAAATTGCTCCAGCCGCAAATCCGCGATGCGGTTGGTCATGTCTTCCAGCTCGTCTGCCGACGGCAGCGTCTGCTGCTGCTGGTAGAGAATACGCGATAGCAGCAGGCTACCTTTCAATACCGCAATCTGTTCTTTGACGTTGCGCTCGGATTGCAGCGCACGATCGAGCCAGTTTTTGACTTTAATATTTTGCTGCACCAGCGCATTGCTGTTCTCGGTGGCGCTGATCAGCCGCTGGCTGAGCTGATGGTTAACATCCAGCTCCTGCTTCACCAGCGGATTTGCCTGGATACGCGTGGTTTCGTCTGGATTGACCGCTTCCTGCGCGGTTTTCTCGGTGAGCGTCAGGCGCTTGTTATTGACCGCATCCTGCAATAGCTGCAGTTGATGCTCCAGCAAATTGCTGTTGGCGGTGACGTAATCCCGCTGTTTTTGCAGGGTATCCTGCAACGTGGTATTGCCTTCGAGGCTTTTGCGCTGCTGATCGATTTGCGCATGCAACAACGCCTGCTGCGTCATCAATAATGTCTGCTGCGTGGGACGTAGCGAGCCTTCGCCGGCCATAGTGCCGTTCAGCCGGTTGCGAATTTGTTGCAACTGCTGAGACGCCGTATACATGGCGTTCTGCACACGCTCCGGCTGCGTCTGCAGGGACACCAGCTGGCTGTTATAGCTGGAGAGATCGTTCTGCGCCGCCTGCAAATCGTCCAGCACCTGAGCGACGCGGGATTCCAGCTGACGCAGTGAGAGCGCGGCCAAGGTTTTACGCGTTTCGTCGTCGTTATCTTTATCACTTAACGCATTCAGCCTTTCCGTGGCCTCGCGCAGTTTTTCCGGCGCCTGGGCCACTTTCTGTTTGAGCAGCGCCGTTTCCTGTTTGACACGCTCTATTTTATCGATCGTATCCAGGGTCTCGCTCAGATCGTCAATGACCAGTTTATCCTGCGGGCTGTGCGTTTTTTGCTTGTTCAGCGCATCAAGCTGGCTTTGCGTTTCGGCGCGGGTTGGCAAGTCGGATGCCGCCTGCGCAGCGTTGACCGTCGCGCAACATGACGCGACGAATAAGCACAGCGCAAAGGCAAACGCTGAAATCGGGTTTTGCGGGCGTATAGTGTGCAGCATAATTTTAGCGTGAGTGTGTTCTTTACAGGAAAGTGGCCGGAAATAGCCTGGCACGCAGAATATCACGCCCGTCCGCGACTACCTAGCAGCGCACGACGCCTCCAGGATAAATCCTGGAGAGTGGGATTTTGTCTTAAGCAGGCTGTGCCTCTGAAGGTGCGCACATCGTCGGGCAGAACTGGAACATCTCCAGTAAAATCGTCACGTAATCTCGCGCTTCTTTCTTGAGATCAAAGGATTGTGGTGCCAGCAGCCAGTTTTCCATAATGCCGGATATATAGCTGCGCATCAGGATCGCTGCCCGGCGGGTGAGCAAATTCGCGGGTAACCTGTTTGATTGCATACAGCGTTTGAGCGTTAGCTCAATTCTGTCGTAACTTTCAAGACATAAACTGCGTTGTGCCTGTTGCACAATTGCCATTTCACCGACAAACTCACACTTGTGATAAATTATTTCCATCATTAGCCGACGGCGTTCTTCAATAACCGTCGCTTCAAGTATATAGACCAGAAGTTCCCGTAAAACGGAAAGTGGATCGTCGGGGAATTTTGCCTGATACTCAAGCTCAAGATCGCTAATGCTGGACTCTGATAGCTCCCAAATTTCACCAAATAAGTCTGACTTATTTTTGAAGTGCCAGTAAATCGCGCCGCGAGTTACACCCGCCGCCTGCGCAATTTCAGCCAGCGAGGTTGAAGAAACCCCCTGCTGAGAGAACAATCGCATTGCCACGTCGAGAATGTGCTGACGTGTTTCTAAGGCTTGTTGTTTGGTTTTTCGTGCCATATGTAGGTGATTTTACAGGAGTCAGATTTACATACATTTATGGATGTATGTAACATAGCATGACCAGAATATAAACGCAGCAATGGGTTTGTGGACGCTTGATCCATTGATCAATTTGAAATCGGATACTCGAGGTTTACCTATGAACAAAAACAGAGGGTTCACGCCTCTGGCGGTCGTTCTGATGCTTTCAGGCAGCTTAGCGCTTACAGGATGTGATGATAAATCGGCTCAGCAACAAGGAGCAGGACAGCAAGCGCCAGAAGTTGGGATTGTGACACTCAAATCTGAACCCCTGCAAATCACGACAGAATTGCCTGGCCGTACCAGCGCGTATCGCATTGCAGAAGTCAGACCTCAGGTCAGCGGCATTATTTTAAAACGTAACTTCACCGAAGGTAGCGATATTAAAGCGGGCGACTCGCTTTATCAGATTGATCCCGCCACTTACCAGGCCTCTTACGAGAGCGCCAAAGGCGATCTGGCGAAAGCCCAGGCTGCGGCAAAAATTGCGCAGGTCACCCTTAACCGTTATCAGAAACTGATCGGCACCAACTATATCAGTCAACAAGATCTGGATACCGCGCAGGCCGATGCGATGCAGGCCAATGCCGCCGTGGTCGCAGCGAAAGCCGCTGTTGAAACCGCGCGTATTAACCTCGCGTACACCAAAGTAACCTCCCCGATTAGCGGCCGCATTGGTAAATCCGCCGTTACCGAAGGTGCTCTGGTACAGAATGGTCAAACCAACGCGCTGGCCACCGTGCAGCAGTTAGATCCGATTTACGTGGATGTCACCCAGTCCAGCAACGATTTCCTGCGTCTGAAGCAAGAACTGGAAAACGGCCAACTGAAACAGGAAAACGGCAAAGCGAAAGTTGAGCTGATTGCCAGCAACGGTGAAAAACTGCCGCAAACCGGAACCCTGGAATTCTCAGACGTTACCGTCGATCAAACCACCGGCTCTATTACGCTACGTGCGATTTTCCCGAACCCGAATCAGTCTCTGCTGCCGGGCATGTTCGTGCGTGCACGCCTTGAAGAAGGCGTAAACCCGAATGCGCTGCTGGTACCTCAGCAGGGCGTGACCCGTACGCCGCGCGGCGATGCGAGCGTGATGGTGGTTGGCGAAGGCGACAAAGTTGAACAGCGTCAGATCACCGCCACGCAAGCAATTGGTGATAAATGGCTGGTTACGGATGGTTTGAAAACCGGCGATCGCGTGATTGTTACCGGATTACAAAAAGTTCGTCCTGGCGCTCAGGTAAAAGTGCAGGAAGTAAAGGCTGAGACGAAAGAGCAAGCCGCAGGCGGCGCCCAGTCAGAACAGCCTAAGTCTTAACTTAAACAGGAGCCGTTAAGACATGCCTAATTTCTTTATCGATCGCCCCATATTTGCATGGGTATTAGCGATCATCATCATGCTGGCCGGGGGACTTGCGATTATGCAGTTGCCGGTAGCGCAATATCCAACGATTGCGCCGCCTGCTGTAACGGTTAACGCAAACTATCCCGGTGCTGATGCTAAAACGGTGCAGGATACCGTCACTCAGGTTATCGAACAGAACATGAACGGTATCGATGGCCTGATGTACATGTCCTCAAACAGTGACTCCACCGGTTCGGTGCAGATCACGCTGACCTTCGAATCCGGTACTGACGCAGACATTGCACAGGTACAGGTGCAGAACAAACTGCAGCTGGCGATGCCGCTGCTGCCGCAGGAAGTGCAGCAACAGGGCGTTAGCGTCCAGAAGTCATCCAGTAGCTTCCTGATGGTGGTCGGGGTGATCAACACCGACGGCTCCATGACGCAGGAAGATATTTCTGACTATGTTGCCGCCAACATGCAGGATCCGATCAGCCGTACCAACGGTGTCGGCGACGTTCAGCTCTTCGGCTCGCAATATGCGATGCGTATCTGGATGGATCCGAACAAACTGAATAACTTCCAGCTGACGCCGGTGGATGTCATCACCGCGATCAAAGCGCAAAACGCCCAGGTCGCAGCCGGTCAGTTAGGCGGTACCCCGCCGGTGAAAGGGCAGCAACTGAACGCCTCGATCATTGCGCAGACCCGTCTGACCTCGACGGATGAGTTCGGTAAGATCCTGTTGAAAGTGAACCCGGATGGCTCGCAGGTGCGTCTGAAAGACGTCTCCCGTATTGAGCTGGGCGGTGAAAACTACGACGTTGTCGCGCGCTATAACAACCAGCCCGCAGCGGGCCTTGGGATCAAGCTTGCCACCGGTGCGAACGCGCTGGATACGGCAAACGCGGTGCGTGCTGAACTGGAACGCATGAAAGAGACGTTCCCGGCGGGTCTGGAAATTGTTTATCCGTACGACACCACGCCGTTCGTAAAAATCTCTATTAACGAAGTGGTGAAAACGCTGGTCGAAGCGATCGTGCTGGTGTTCATCGTGATGTATCTGTTCCTGCAGAACTTCCGTGCCACATTGATCCCGACCATCGCTGTACCGGTTGTATTGTTGGGGACCTTCGCGGTCCTCTCCGCCTTCGGCTATTCGATCAATACCCTGACGATGTTCGGCATGGTGCTGGCGATAGGCCTGTTGGTGGATGACGCCATCGTGGTGGTGGAAAACGTCGAACGTGTTATGACCGAAGAGGGCTTACCGCCCAAAGAAGCCACGCGTAAGTCCATGGGCCAGATACAGGGCGCACTGGTCGGTATCGCGATGGTGCTGTCGGCGGTATTTATTCCGATGGCCTTCTTCGGCGGCTCTACCGGTGCGATCTACCGTCAGTTCTCCATCACTATCGTTTCCGCGATGGCGCTGTCCGTACTGGTGGCCTTGATCCTGACCCCGGCCCTGTGTGCCACGATGCTGAAACCGGTCGCCAAAGGCGATCACGGTGAAGGCAAAAAAGGCTTCTTCGGCTGGTTCAACCGCATGTTTGATAAGAGCACCAACCATTACACCGACAGCATAGGGAACATCCTGCGCAGTACCGGTCGTTATCTGCTGCTCTATATCATCATCGTGGTCGGCATGGCCTATCTGTTCGTGCGTCTGCCAAGCTCGTTCCTGCCGGACGAAGATCAGGGCGTGTTCCTGACAATGGTTCAGTTGCCAGCGGGTGCAACGCAAGAGCGTACACAGAAGGTGCTGGATGAAGTCACTGATTACTACCTGAAAAACGAAAAAGCGAACGTGAACTCCGTGTTTGCGGTTAACGGCTTCGGTTTTGCAGGTCGTGGTCAGAACACCGGTATCGCGTTCGTCTCCCTGAAAGACTGGGGCGAACGTCCGGGGGATGAGAACAAAGTGGAAGCGATCACCGGTCGCGCCATGGGGACCTTCTCGCAGATCAAAGATGCGATGGTCTTCGCGTTTAACCTGCCGGCGATTGTGGAACTCGGTACTGCCACCGGCTTCGACTTCCAGCTGATCGACCAGGGCGGTCTTGGCCACGATAAACTGACCCAGGCGCGTAACCAGCTGCTCGGCGAAATCGCGCAGAAAGGCGATGTGCTGGTCGGTGTTCGTCCTAACGGTCTGGAAGATACGCCGCAGTTTAAAATTGACGTTGACCAGGAAAAAGCCCAGGCACTGGGTGTATCCATTAGCGATATTAATACCACCCTCGGCGCAGCATGGGGCGGAAGTTACGTGAACGACTTCATTGACCGCGGTCGTGTGAAGAAAGTCTACGTGATGTCTGATGCCCAGTTCCGTATGTTGCCGGAAGATATTGGCAACTGGTACGTGCGCGGCAGTCAGGGCCAGATGGTGCCGCTGAACGCCTTCGCTACCACGCACTGGGAATACGGTTCACCACGTCTGGAACGCTATAACGGTTTACCGTCAATGGAACTGCTGGGTCAGGCAGCACCGGGTAAGAGTACCGGTGAAGCCATGGCGATGATGGAAGAACTGGCGAGCAAGCTCCCGGCGGGTATCGGTTACGACTGGACGGGCATGTCCTATCAGGAACGCCTCTCCGGTAACCAGGCCCCTGCCCTGTACGCTATCTCGCTGATCGTGGTCTTCCTCTGTCTGGCTGCGCTGTATGAGAGCTGGTCGATTCCGTTCTCGGTTATGCTGGTTGTTCCCCTGGGTGTGCTGGGTGCACTGCTGGCGGCGACCCTGCGTGGTCTGGGTAACGACGTTTACTTCCAGGTGGGCCTGCTGACAACCATTGGCTTGTCGGCGAAGAACGCGATATTAATCGTCGAATTCGCCAAAGATCTGATGGAAAAAGAAGGTAAGGGCCTGATTGAGTCAACGATGGAAGCGGTGCGTATGCGTCTGCGTCCTATCCTGATGACCTCGCTGGCGTTCATCCTCGGCGTTATGCCGCTGGTGATCAGTACTGGTGCCGGTTCCGGCGCGCAGAACGCCGTAGGTACAGGCGTAATGGGCGGGATGGTCACGGCGACCGTGCTGGCTATCTTCTTTGTACCGGTGTTCTTTGTGGTGGTTCGCCGCCGCTTCAGCCGCAAGTCGGAAGATATTGAGCATTCCCATAAGGTTGAGCATCATTAAGCCATGATGTTTGAGTAAAGGCCGCGTAAGCGGCCTTTTTCTTTTCAGAGAAAAATGATAAAACCGTCTTATTGTCTGTGCATTTATATTGTGCTGTTAAAATAGGACATATAATTCTCAAGGCTTAAGTCCACTCTTAAAAGTATTGGTAAAATTCTTAATTATTGTGAATTTTATTAATCCGTAAGAATAATCCTAAGTATTTTTCTGAGCCAGACCAGCCACAATAACATCCGACCAGTTGGTTGCGGTTAACATGATGAAATCAAAGGATCCATTAAGATAACTGAAGATTTAACGCGTAAAACGTCGGCAGGTTAGTCAGCCAAAATAACGACGATGGGTAACCCAAACGGTAATAATTGTAATTTTTCGTAATAGGGCCATGAAATCCTATTCGCTCTGGCTTATAGTTAAATTGAGGCGTAAGAGCAGCTTACGCGGCAGGTCACAGTGTTGTATCCATCCCGATACGGTGTTCGGTTAGAAAAAAAAAGCCACTCAGAAGGGGATGCGTTATGGACGAATACTCGCCAAAAAGGCATGATATTGCGCAGCTGAAATTTCTTTGTGAAACCCTCTACCGTGATTGCCTCGCCAATCTGGAAGAAAGCCATCATGGTTGGGTTAATGATCCAACTTCAGCGATCAATTTGCAGTTAAACGAACTTGTTGAGCATATTGCAACCTTCGCACTTAATTATAAAATTAAGTATAATGAAGATAATAAGCTGATTGCCCAAATCGATGAATACCTCGATGACACGTTTATGTTGTTCAGCAGCTACGGCATTAACACAGAAGACTTACAGAAATGGCGCAAATCAGGGAATCGCTTGTTTCGCTGTTTCCTCAATGTGAGCAAGGCTAATCCTGTTAGCCTCTCCTGTTAGAACTATTACAATCACAAAGGTGAATTTATGTCGGATAAACCATTAACCAAGACTGATTATTTGATGCGTCTGAGGCGCTGTCAGACAATTGACACCCTGGAGCGCGTCATTGAGAAAAATAAATATGAGCTTTCGGACCCGGAATTGACGGTATTTTATTCAGCGGCCGATCACCGTCTGGCAGAACTGACCATGAATAAGCTGTATGACAAAATCCCGTCATCAGTCTGGAAATTTGTCCGTTAATCCTTGTCATGTTTTTTCTGAGGTTATATCGCAACGCTTCTCCAGCGCCGTTATCTGACGGCTTATTCCGGCGATGAACAGGTCGTGCACATGTGATCACGATCACAAGCCCTCGCGAAGGTATTACCCTTTCCGGCTATCTCACTTTACGGTGTCCACTGTTACGTTTACTGGTGAGATAGCAATGAGCGACGAGAAACAGAAAATGATTGCCGGCCTGCCCTACCGGCCGTCCGATGATACCCTGCGCGCCGATCGTCAGCGTGCCCGGGAAATCCTCTACCGTTATAACCACTCCGCCCCGGATGAAAAAGCCGCGCGCAGCGCCATGCTGGCAGAACTGCTGGGCAACAGCGGTAACGCGTATATCGAGCCGAATTTCCGCTGCGACTACGGCTACAACATTTCTCTGGGCAATAATTTCTACGCCAATTTTGACTGCGTGTTGCTCGACGTCTGCCCGATCCATATCGGCGATAACTGCATGCTCGCTCCCGGCGTACATATCTATACTGCCACGCACCCGCTGGATGCCACCGAACGTAACAGCGGTGTAGAGTTTGGCGCGCCCGTCAGTATCGGTCATAACGTGTGGATTGGCGGACGCGCGGTCATAAACCCTGGCGTCACCATTGGCGATAACGTGGTAATAGGCGCAGGCAGCGTGGTGATCCGCGATGTCCCGTCTGATGTGGTGATCGCCGGAAACCCGGCGCGTATTATCAAAACGTTGACGCCTGCCATCGTCTGACTGTTATTGTTTTTTGCGGTGCGACTGTTACTTTTTTTCACACCCTACGGGCGCGTAAAATAGGCGGTTTCACCTGCACGTCGTCAGAATACAAGGGAAATAAATGACCGAGATCCAGCGGCTGCTCATGCAAACTATTGATGAGCTTAATATCCGCGAGAAACGCGACAACCGACCGCGTTTTAGCATTAGCTTCATCCGCAATCATCCTGGGTTATTTGTCGGTATGTACATCGCCTGGTTTGCCACGCTGGCCGTAATGCTGCAATCCGAAACTCTGGCAGGCTCCGTCTGGCTGCTGGTCGTGCTGTTTGCGCTGCTTAACGGCTTCTTCTTTTTTGATGTCTATCCGCGCTATCGCTACGAAGATATTGATGTGCTGGATTTCCGCGTCTGCTACAACGGCGAGTGGTACAACACCCGTTTTGTACCGCAAACGCTGATTGACGATATTCTTAATTCGCCTGCCGTCAGTGAGAAAGAGAAATTACAGCTCCAGCAAATGGTCGCCCGCAAAGGCGCGCTGTCGTTTTATGATATTTACACCCTGACGCGCAAAGAGGCGGCAAAATAACTGCCGCCCGTTTTCTCCGCCCTTAACGTCTTTTCTTCTTGCCCTGCACCGCTTTAAAGCGCGGGTTTGATTTGCAAATCACGTACACCCGCCCTTTGCGGCGAACCAGCTGACAGTCCGGGTGACGTTGCTTTACACTGCGTAACGAGTTGACGACCTGCATGATGGGATCCTTTTCGCTGTTAATTGACTTGTTATAACATAACAAAAGTCTATCGAAGTTATCCGCCGAATACAAGCCGCACCGCGTTATGCGTTTTCCGCAAAAGCACATGATCCCCCGCGTGTATAAATTAGAAAATAACGTTATTGGTCGCCTTTATCGGCTTCAGGCACTCTGCCTGAACACCCAATGAGAGGACGAAATCATGCACCTGCACTGTTGTTGTACCCGCTCCCGGAACAGGAATGACGCCCCCCATTTTGCGATAGACGGAGACAACGATGACCACCTTACCCGTACTGGATTTTTCACAGTTTACCGATCCCGCTAACCGCGACGCTTTTCTTGCACAGCTGCGCCACGCCGCCCGTGACGTCGGCTTCTTCTATCTGATCAATCACGGTGTGGAGCGCACCCTGCAGGACGCGGTGCAGGCCGAAGCCCGTAAATTCTTTGCCCTGCCCGATGCGCAAAAGCAGCAGGTGGCGATGATCCACTCCCCGCATTTTCGTGGCTACAACCGCGCGGCTTCCGAGCTGACGCGCGGCCGGCCTGACTGGCGCGAACAGTTTGATATTGGCGCCGAACGCCCTGCCCTTGAACTCACGGAAAACAGCCCGCGCTGGCGGCGTTTGCAGGGACCGAACCTGTGGCCGCACACCTTACCGACGCTGCGCCCTGCGCTGCTCGCCTGGCAGGATGCGATGACCGCCATGGCGCTCAGTCTGCTGCGCGCGTTCGCCGAAGCGCTGCATCTGCCTGCTGACGCCTTCGACAGTCTCTACGGCGAGCAGCCCAACGAACACATCAAGCTGATCCGCTATCCAGGCCAGCAGGAAACGCAAAGCGATCAGGGCGTCGGCGCACATAAAGATTCCGGTTTCCTGAGCTTCCTGTTGCAGGACGCGCAAAAAGGCTTACAGGTTGAAGTCGCAGCGGATCGCTGGATCGATGCCGAACCGCTGCCCGGCAGTTTTGTGGTCAATATCGGTGAATTACTTGAGCTTGCGACCAACGGCTATCTGCGTGCCACGGTACACCGCGTAGTGTCACCGCCAGCCGGGCAGGAGCGCCTGTCGATCGCCTTTTTCCTCGGCGCACAGCTCGACGCCGTAGTGCCGGTTTACGCCCTGCCAGAGGCGCTGGCGCAGGAAGCCTGCGGGCCGGAAAGCGATCCGCAGAACCCCCTGCTGCGCGACGTGGGCTGGAACTACCTGAAAGGCAGACTGCGATCGCACCCGGATGTCGCAGAGCGTTATTACCGGGATGTGCTGCGCGAACGCAGCGAACAATTCATCGTCTGATCAATAACTCAAAAGGCCAACATCATGAAACATGCCGCATTTAAACTGGCAGGCGTTACACTGTCTCTTTCACTGGCGTGGACTTCAGCGCATGCCGCTCCGCTGCGTATTGCCGCCGATCCGGTGCCGCACGCTGAAATTCTTAACTACATCAAAAAACTCGATCCAAAGCTGGATCTGAAAGTGGTGGAGCTGACCAGCGGGGTTAACGCCAATGAGCTGTTAGCCAATGGCGATGTCGATGCCAACTACTTCCAGCATGTGCCCTATTTGAAAGATCAGGAGAAAGCGCTCGGTAAAACTTTTGCCGTGGCCGCTACCGTGCACATTGAACCGCTCGGCATCTATTCGCATAAATACAAAGATTTTAAATCGGTGCCGGATAACGCCACGGTGGCGGTGCCGAATAACACCACCAACCTCAGCCGGGCGCTGTTCCTGCTGCAAAGCCAGGGGCTGATCACGCTCAACGCGAAATTTACCGATCCGGCCTCCACGCTCGCCACGCCGAAAGACATCGCCGAGAACCCGAAACATCTGAAGATCCTCGAAATTGAATCGCCACAGATCCCGCGCTCGCTGGATGATGTCGATCTGGCGGTGATCAACGGCAACTACGCGCTGGAAGCCGGGCTAACGCCAGCCAAAGATGCGCTCGGATTAGAGAGCGCTGTGCATAATCCGTATGCCAATATTCTGGTGACGAATCCGCAGCTGGCGAACGATCCGCGCATTAAAGAACTGGCGAAAGATCTGAATTCGCCGCAGGTGGCGGACTTTATTCGTAAGCAGTACAACGGCTCGGTTATTCCGGTTGCGCCGCAGTCATGATCGTCATTGAAGGGCTGAGTAAAACCTACGCCGGAACCGGCCAACCGGCACTGAACGACGTTTCGCTGACCGTCCCGCAAGGGGCGATCTACGGCATCCTCGGGCGCAGCGGCGCGGGTAAGAGCACGCTGATCCGCTGTCTGAATTTACTGGAGCGGCCCACAGCGGGCCGCATTCTGGTGAATGGCCGGGACATTACGCGTTTTGATAAAGCACAGTTGCGCGCGCATCGCCTGCGCACCGGCATGATTTTCCAGCACTTCAATTTACTGCATGCGCGCTCAGTCGCCGATAACATCGCCGTGCCGCTGGAGATCGCCGGCGTCCCCAAAGCGCAGCGTGAGGCGCGGGTCAATGAACTGCTGTCGCTGGTGGATCTGGCGGATAAAGCCGCAGCCTTTCCGTCGCAGCTCTCCGGCGGCCAAAAGCAGCGCGTCGGCATTGCCCGCGCGCTGGCGTCAAAACCGGACGTGCTGCTGTGCGATGAAGCCACCAGCGCCCTCGATCCCGACACTACCGCGTCTATTCTGGCGCTGCTGGCGGAGATTAATCAGCAACTGGGTCTGACCATCGTGCTGATCACCCATCAGCTTGAGGTCGTGAAACATCTTTGCGATCACGCAGCGCTGCTGGAAAACGGCCAGCTGGTCGAAGGCGGCAAAATCGCCGATCTGCTGGCGACGCCCTGGTCGCGGCTGCGTAAAGCGCTGCTGCATGACCGGCAGGCGGAGCGGCAATTCCTTGCCCGCCATGGCATTGACGGGAGGTCATTATGCGTAGCATGAGCTGGGAGGATCTCTGGCCGCTGCTGCTGGATGGCACGCTGGACACGCTGTACATGGTGGCGCTCGCGGCATTTTTTACCGTGCTGATGGGGCTGCCCGCCGGGATCCTGCTCTATATCTCCCGCGCCAATGGCCTGCTGCCGCTGCCGAAACTGAACGCCCTGCTTGGGGCGGTGATCAACGTGGGCCGTTCGCTGCCGTTTATTGTGCTGCTCATTGCGCTGATCCCCTTCACCCGTTTGCTGATCGGCACCACGCTCGGCAGTACCGCGGCGGTGGTGCCCATCACCATTGGCGCCTTTCCGTTTTTTGCCCGTCTGACGGAAAACGCGCTGGATGAAGTGGATCATGGCCGTATTGAAGCCATTCTGTCGATGGGCGGTAACGTCTGGCACGTCATCGCCAAAGCACTGCTGCCGGAGGCGCTGCCCGCGCTGCTGGCGGGGATCACCCTGACGGTAGTGATGCTGATTGGCTTTTCGTCGATGGCAGGCGTTATTGGCGGCGGCGGGCTGGGGGATCTGGCGATCCGCTACGGCTATCAGCGCTTTAACGATCAGGTGATGGTCGGCACCGTGATCATTCTGGTGGCGATGGTCCAGGGTGTACAAATGGCGGGGGATCGTCTGGTGCGCCGTCTGGCGCACCGACGTTAACTCAGGCGTCCTGCTGATCTTTACCGACAAGGATCGTCGTTAAGACAAAGGAGAGCACCAGCGCGATCACCACCCCGGCGAGCGCGAACATAAAGTACGGGCCGATATAAGCGGGCAGACTGAAAATGCTCGACAGAATATAGCCGTACAGCCGCACACCAAAGAAAGCGATAAACGCCGAGGCCAGCGAACTGGCGATGGTCGCGGCGATAAAGGCTTTTTTGTAGCGCGTCAGCACGCCAAACAGCGCCGGTTCGGTGATCCCCAGCAGCGCGGAGATGCCCGCCGACAAGGTCACCGTGCGATCCTGGCGATTTTTACTGAGCCGCCAGATAGCAAAGGTCGAACCGGCGATCGCCATGTTAGCCATAAACATCATCGGCATCAGCATGTCGTAACCGCGGTCGCTGAAGTTTTGCAGCGCAATCGGCGTCATCGCGTGGTGCATGCCGGTGAGGATCGCCACCGGACGGATCGCCCCAACCACCAGACCCGCAAAGCTCGACGACACGCTGAACAGCCCTTCGATAAACAGCGCCAGCCCTTTCCCCAGGTAAATACCGATGGGGCCAATCACCACCAGCGCCGCCAGCGCGCCGAGGAACAGCGTCAGCGTCGGCGTAAACACCGTTTTCAGCACGTCCGGCATGATGCTGTCCACCCAGCGGTGGATATAGCTGAGCGCCAGCACCGAGAAAATCACCGGGATCACGCTGGCAGAATAGTTAAAGACCGATACCGGAATGGCGTTGAGCAACCAGAACGCCGTCACCGCCTCCGGCTGATGCGCCGCCAGCGCTTTCGCCGCTTCAATCAGCGACGGATACATCAGACAGGCCGCCACCGCCGCCGCCAGATATTCATTGGTTTTGAAAATTTTCGCCGCTGAAACGGCGAGGAAGAATGGCAGAAAATAGAACACGCCGCTGGCAATCAGATCGATCACCACCACGGTATCGCTTTTCGCAGACACCAGCTTGAGGGCGATCAGTCCCGCCAGCAGGCCTTTGATCATCCCGGCACCGGCGATCGCCGGCACTATCGGCCCGAACACACCCGAGACGGTATCCATAAACATCGACACCAGGCTTTTGCGACCTTTCTGTGTCGGTGCTGCATCGGTAGTTCGGGTGTCGCCGCCGAGCGTGGTCAGCATTTGCTCGTACCAGCTGTTCACTTTCGGGCCGATGATGATCTGAAACTGGTCGCTCTGTAACTGTGCGCCGAGCACGCCCGGCAGCTTTTTGATTTCGCCCTGATCGACTTTATTATCGTCAATGAGATCAAAGCGTAAGCGCGTCATACAGTGCCACACTTTGTTAATATTACCCTCGCCGCCCACCAGACGGATAATATTATTGATGGCGTCTTGCGTTCCCATAAAAGCTCCTGCCGGAAGTGTTGTCGTTTTAATATGTGTTACTCATGGTAGGTAAATCACCACAACAAAACAAACCAATAAAATATGAATCACGTCACATTTCGCCACCCTAAAGCCTTTAAAAACGAAACATTGCAATAATTGGTCTGGTTTTTAATTAAAAACAATCAAATTATCTGACCAAAAAATTTATAAAAAAAACGGTTTACCTTTTCTGGAAATTCAGGGGATGATAATAGCCATAACGATTTATCTGGCCTGAAAAGGAGTATTCCCTGTGACGCCAACGATTATTCAAAATATCGAATGTTTTATTACCCGCCCCGACCGGCATAATCTGGTTACCGTGCGGGTCACCACCGATAAAGGCATCACAGGACTCGGATGCGCCACTTTTCAGCAACGTCCACTGGCGGTGAAAACGCTGGTCGACGAATACCTGAAACCGCTGATGGTCGGGCGCGACGCCAACCACATCGAAGACGCCTGGCAGATGATGAACGTTAACGCCTACTGGCGTAACGGTCCGGCGATGAACAATGCGATTTCCGGCGTCGATATGGCGCTGTGGGACATCAAAGGCCAGCTCGCCGGGATGCCGCTCTATCAGCTGCTCGGCGGTAAATCCCGCGATGCGATCCCCGCCTATTCCCACGCCAGCGGCGAAACGCTGGACGAACTCTTTGCCGCCGTCGACAAACTGGTAGCCCAGGGCTACCGCCACGTGCGCTGCCAGCTCGGTTTTTACGGCGGCACGCCGGCGAATCTGCACACTCCCGACAACCCCACGCCGGGGGCCTATTTCGATCAGCAGGAGTACATGAGCAACACGGTGGCGATGTTTGCCGCGCTGCGTGAAAAATACGGCTATCAGCTGCATATCCTGCATGACGTTCACGAGCGGCTGTTCCCGCAACAGGCGGTACAACTGTCCAGGCAACTGGAGCCGTATCAGCCTTACTTTATTGAAGATATTTTGCCGCCGACGCAAAGCGCGTGGCTGGAACAGGTGCGGGCGCACAGTACCGCGCCGCTGGCGATGGGCGAGCTGTTTAACAACCCGGCGGAGTGGCACGATCTGATCGTCAACCGCCGCATCGACTTTATCCGCTGCCATATCTCGCAGATTGGCGGCATCACCCCGGCGCTGAAGCTGGCGGTGCTGTGCCAGGCCTTCGGTGTTCGCCTGGCCTGGCACGGCCCTGGCGATATGACGCCGATTGGCGTGGCAGTGAATACCCATCTCAATATTCACCTGCACAATGCGGCGATCCAGGAGTTTATTCCCCGCTCCGCCAGTACCGATGCGGTGTTCCCTGGCGCGCCGGTGGCGAAAAATGGCTTTGTGTATGCGTCGGACGCGCCGGGTATCGGCGTCGGTTTTGACGAAGAGAAAGCCCTCGCCAGCCCGCTGGTCTACCGCCCGCATGAGTGGACGCAAAGCCGCCTGCCCGACGGCAGCATCCACACGCCTTAACCGCCGCCCTGGCGGAAGGTCAGATTGTCGCGGTTGTAAGGAATGATGTAGGTACAGGTGTAATTGATGTCGATAATATCGCTGATCTCATACACCTGGCCGCCCTCCAGAATACCGCGGTTGCTGATGTGCATCGCCGGGCTGCCCTTTTTGCAGCCCAGCAGCACCGCCTGTTCCCGGCTGACGCTGACTGCGCGATAGGTGGTCAGCAGATGCGACACCTGATAGCCCTTGCTCAGCACATATTGCTGCAATGAACGCTCGATCACCTGCTGATTCAGATCCGGAAAATCCGCCACCGGCATCCGCGACACTTCGATCTGCACCGCTTCTTCATCCACAAAGCGCAGGCGGCAAAACTGCCAGATAAAGCTCTCTTCCGGCAGGCCGAAAATCTGCTGCTCATCGCGGTCGGGCCGTTTTTTATGCAGGCTGATCATGCGAAAACGGATCTGATCAAAGCGCTTTTCGGTGATCGAGTTGTACACCAGCGGATTGTTGCGCGACTGCTCGTTGATCCAGATCCCCGATCCCTGCACGATGCGCACCACGCCAATGCTGGCGAGTTTTTCCAGCGCCTGACGGATAGTAAAACGTGAGACGCCGTATTCTGAGGCCAGCTGACGCTCCGGTGGAAGCTTACGTGGACCCGGCTCACGATTTTGATAAATTTTGCTCAGCAAATCCTGCGTCACAAACTCTTTTTTCTTCATCTGACGCATCCTGCATTACTGTTAATTGGCTGTGATATAAGGCTATCATCCACAAGGCGTGCCGAACATCAAAACAGGGATTTTTGATTATGAACAACCGACGGCTTATCAGCGTCATCACGGGTGTACTGAGCCTGGCGGTATTGCTTCCCGTCGGGCTGAGCATCTGGCTGGCCTATCATCAGGCGGAAGACAATTTTGCCAGTGAAATGGACAACTACGCCTCGCGGGTGGTGATGCGCACGGAAAAGGTGATCGAGCAGGGTAAAAATGCACTGAATGAAATCGAATCCTTCCACGGTCAACCGTGCAGCCCGGAACATTTACTGGCGATGCGCCACGTCTCCTACATCAATCGCTATCTTCAGGAAGTGATCTACCTCGACGGCCTCAGGCCGCTCTGCTCCTCCCTTGAAAACCAGAGTCGTGAGGGTATTTTTTCGGGCGCAGGCAAAACCACCCGCGACGGCTACCGCGTCTGGCTAACCACCGCGAATGACATTGGCCTGCACCGCACCATGCTGGCGCTGGGCAGTCAGCGCCATGTGGTGATGATCGATCCGCAGTCGCTGATTGACGTGCTGCCGTTTGGTAACTGGTCGATTGAAACCGCCCTGATCGGCACCGAAAGCGAGCGGGTGATCGCCAGCAGTTTTGATTTAACCCCTGCCCTCTGGCAGAAACTGAAGTCCCTCGGCGATGAACAACTGAAATCTCAGGGCGCGATGTACAACGTGAAGCATTATCCGCAGCTGGGTGTGGCGATCGTTACCGTCGCCTCCCTTGCGCCACTGGAAAAGACCTGGCATCGCCAGCTGATCATCTGGCTGCCTTTCGGTCTGCTGATGAGCTTTCTGCTGGCGGCGTTCCTGTTACGCTATCTGCATCGCCTGCAGTCGCCGCGCCAGCGTATGCTGGATGCTATCAACGCGCGTGACATCGTCGTTAACTACCAGCCCATCGTGGCGCTCAGCACAGGTAAAATCGTCGGCGCAGAAGCCCTTGCCCGCTGGCCGCAGATTGACGGCAGCTTTCTTACCCCCGATGTGTTCATTCCGCTGGCGGAAAAAACCGGACTGATGCCGCGCCTGACGCAGCTGATCATCGAAACCGTGTTTGAGGATCTGGGCATCTGGCTGCAACAGCACCCGGAGATACATATTTCCGTGAACCTCGATCCGGGTGATCTCACGTCCGGCACCCTGCCCGCATTACTGCATGAGCAGCTGACCCGCTGGCAGTTATCGCCTGCGCAAATTGCCCTTGAACTTACCGAGCGCGGTTTTGCCGATCCGGAGATCAGCGCCCCGGCCATCGACGCGCTGCGCAAGGCCGGACACGCTATTTACATCGACGATTTCGGCACCGGCTATTCCAGCCTCAGTTATCTGCAAAACCTGCACGTCGATATTCTCAAGATCGACAAATCCTTCGTCGATGCGCTGGCGTATAAAAACGTCACCCCGCAGATTATTGCGATGGCGAAAGCGCTGGATCTGGCGATGGTGGCGGAAGGCATTGAAACCGACAGCCAACAGGCATGGCTGCGTGAGCACGGTGTGCAGTTTGGTCAGGGGTGGCTGTACAGCAAAGCGTTGCCGAAAGCGGCGTTTATTCTTTGGGCCGAAGCGAATCTGCGCACGACCCCCTCCGCATAAAACAACGCGGGCAGTGGTGCTGCCCGCGTCATGGGTTATTACCGGCGTTGCTGCCAGCTAAACCGATAGTGCACGCGATCCTGCGTCAGAATAAATTCCGGCGACACGCTCGGACTCCAGGAATCATCTCCGCCAACGCCCATATGGAAAGCATCCACATGCAGCCAGCAGCCCGGCTCCTCACGCAGCGAATGGTGATGCGTGGTCGCCTGTAACTGCGCCTGACCGTAGCGGCTGAGGGCAAAGTGGAAACGCCCGTTCAGCTGATGCGCGCCGTAGCGCAGTTCGCGGGTATCGCAGCGCAGGCCGTTGTCGCCGGGGAAAATGTACGGCGTATGCAGTGCCGCCAGCGGTAGCGTCCAGCGCCCCTGCCGCGCCGCCAGTTTGCGATCCGGGTAGTTTTCATGCGGCCCCAGTCCCGTCCAGCTTACCGACGATTCCACGTCCGCCAGCTGACAGCTGATGCCGATACGCGCGGGCGGCGGCACGTCGGACGCCACCTCAACCTCCACTTCGCCATGCAGCACGCCGTAACTGTCGATGCGCCAGCGTTTATGGCTGATAAACAGCACCTTGCCATTGGCTTCCCAGCAGTGACGGGTTGCGATCCACACCTCGGACGCGGTGCGTTCCGCCGCGCAGTGCAGCAGACGCGGCGTCATGGCGTACATGCCCGCGGCTTTCCAGCGCTCCACCCAGGCATTGGGATCAATGCGCGTCACTTCGCTGACGCCAATATCATTATCCAGCGGCGCACGCGTAAATTGATCGCGCACTGGCGTAAGCAGCGTCGGCGTGTCGCCCTGCCACCACTGTGTCAGCTCGCCGCTGAGGCGGGAAAACTGCCAGCGTTGTGTCTGGTGGGTGATCGCATACTCATCCTCGCTGACAGTAAGCTCCGGCGCGGTGCCGTTCGCCTGTGGCGGCGCGACAAACAGCGGTGCCGGTAAGCGCCACTGATCCCAGGCGCAAAGATGCTGTGCCGGTGACCAGTCGGTGGCCTCAGGCTGATAAATATCTACGTTCAGCCAGACTTCGCCCGGTGCGGCGGTCAGCAGTGGCGCATCAAGCGTGATGCGCTGCGTGCCCTGCGGCGCAATGTCCAGCGCCTGCTCGCCAGACGCCAGCACCTCGCCATCGCGGGCAATCGACCAGCGCAGCACCTCGTTATCCGTTGTGCGGAACAGGTATTCACTGGTGATGTCGAACGCCAACGGCGCGGTGCTCACCAGGCGGAACTGGAAGAACTGCTGGGCGCGCTGGGCTTCATACAGCGCCGGATGCGGGGTGCGATCCGGAAACACCAGGCCGTTCATACAGAACTGACGATCGTTTGGCGTGTCGCCAAAATCGCCGCCGTAAGCCCAGAAGCGCTCGCCATTGTCGCCGGTTTTTGTCAGCGCCTGATCCACCCAGTCCCAGACAAAACCGCCCTGTAAACGCGGGTAGTCGCGGAACGCCTGCCAGTATTTGGCGAAGCCGCCAAAGCTGTTGCCCATGGCGTGCGCGTACTCGCACAGGATCAGCGGGCGCTGCTCATCCGGCATGCTCAGCCATTTTTTGATCGACCATTTCGGCACCGCCGGGAACGGTTGATCCTGATCCACGCGGGCATACATCGGACAAATAATATCGGTGGCCGCGGTGTTGGCACCGCCGCCTTCATACTGCACCGGACGGGTCGGATCGCTGCTTTTCACCCAGCGGTAGAGCGCATCATGGCTGGCACCATGCCCGGACTCATTGCCCAGTGACCAGATGATAATCGACGGATGGTTGCGATCCCGCTGCACCATGCGCGTCACGCGCTCGCTCATCGCCGGGAACCAGCGCGGATCGTCAGACAGACGGCGCATTGGCACCATGCCGTGCGTTTCGATATTGGCTTCGTCCACCACGTACAGGCCATAGCGATCGCACAGGCGATACCACAGCGGATGGTTGGGATAGTGCGAGCAGCGCACGGCGTTAAAGTTGTGCTGCTTCATCAGCTCGATGTCCTGGCGCATGGTCGCTTCATCAATTGCCTGACCGCGCTCCGGGTGATGCTCATGGCGATTCACGCCACGCAACAGCAGCGGTTTCCCGTTGAGCTTCAGCAGGCCGTTGCTGATCTCGACCTTACGGAAACCCACATCGCAGGCTTCCGTCTCCAGCAGTTTGCCATTGGCGTCCAGCAGCGACACCACCAGCCGGTAGAGCGCCGGATCTTCCGCGCTCCATAAGTGCGGTTGATCCACCGGAATGCGGATGCGGAGTTTTTCCGCCCAGGCACCGCGCTCATCAATAATCTCGCTGCCCGGTCCCTGGCTGGCCTGAGCGATAGTTTCGTCGCCGCGCCACAGGGTCAGCGCCACCAGGCAATCGGCATAGTCCCCCGCCAGTTCAACATCCACCACCAGCTGCGCGTGGTTAAAATCGGCATTGAGATGGGTGGCAACCTGGTAATCGGCGATGTGCGTCGTCGGTTTGTGCAGCAGCACCACGTCGCGGAAAATCCCGCTCATGCGCCACATATCCTGATCTTCCAGATAGCTGCCATCACACCAGCGCAGCACCATCACCGCCAGTCGGTTAGCGCCAGGTTTTAGCTGCGCGCTGAGATCAAACTCCGCCGGCAGACGACTGTCCTGGGAATAGCCGACCCATTCGCCGTTGCACCACAGGTAAAACGCGGAATTGACGCCTTCAAAAATAATCCGCGTCTGCCCCTCCGCCAGCCAGTGCGCATCCACCTCAAATGTGAGCGAGTAACAACCGGTAGGGTTTTCCTGCGGGACAAAAGGCGGCGTCACCGGGATCGGGTAGGTCACGTTGGTATAGATCGGCGTATCAAAGCCCTGCATTTGCCAGTTGGATGGCACCGGCATAGCGACCGCCTCTGCCAGATCCTGCGTCAGCCACTGTTCCGGCACCGCTTCCGGCGCAGGAAACAGGCTGAACTGCCAGTCGCCATTTAACAGGCGGCGGGAGGGAGAAGCTGCCTCGCGGGCCGCGTCAGTGGCGTCACGCCAGCTGTTCATCGGCGCATGGGCAGGCAGGCGGTGCCATTGCGTGACGACCGGATTCTCCCAGTCGCGGCGGGCAATCAAGGTGGATAAAGCAGATGCAGACATAGTTACCTCTGAATTTTGCGAAGCGCTCACAATTACAGTTACCATGCCTGTTTCTTCGTCGCGGGTAAAGGGCGGGATCCGTCAGAAGCGGCGTCGATCACAAAAGGATCAGCGCGTTTCCAGGCGGGCGGCCAGTACGGCCAGTTCACTCAGCCGCTGTGCCAGCGTTTTTCCGTCGATGATCTCCCCGCCAGGTGCGGCGGTAGAGCCGCGCACCACCAGCGTTACCGGGCAGCGGGTCTGGCTCAGGCTGGCGCGGTCGGTGGCCGCTTCACTCAGCAGCCAGTCAACGCTGCGCTCGCCCGCCTCTTTAAAGGCCTGCCGCACGGTGGTTAGCGGCGGCGAAAACCAGGCGCTGTCGGCGGTATCGTCATAACCTACCAGCGATAACTGCTCCGGCACGCGAATGCCCTTCTCTGCACAGGCGCGGATCGCCCCCAGCGCCATCTGATCGTTTGCCACGAGGATCGCTTCGGTGTGCGGCGCGCGGGCAAGTAACTGGTGCGTTTTCTCATAGCCGGACGCCGCGCTCCAGTCGCCGTGGGCATGGGCAACCGGGGCCAGTCCGGCTTCATTGAGCGCCGCAAGCCAGCCTGCGAAACGCGCGCGGGCCGACACCGAGCTTTCCGGGCCGCCCAGCAGCGCAATATGCTGATGCCCAAGCGACAGCAGATGCACCGCGCCCAGACGTGCCCCCTGGGCGGCATCGAACACCAGGCTGTTGACCGCCGCCGTCGGGCTGACGTCAAGAAACAGCACCGGTACGGGCTGCGCCTGCGCCGCCAGCGTCTGCGCATCCTCGTCGTCCAGCGGAATATTCACCAGCAGACCGTCGACACGTTGCGACAGTAACTCCTGCAATGCCGCCTGGCAGGCCGTCAGATCGTGACGTTCAACCATTGAAATCAGTGTGCCACACCCCGCCTGCCCGGCACGGGTTTTCACCGCCGAGGCGATTTGCGAGGGGGCATGGAGCGCCAGATCGGTGGTGATAAGCCCCAGCGTGCGGGTGCGTTTACCCGCCAGCTGCTGTGCGCCGCGGTTGGGAATGTAGTGCAGCTCTGCCATGGCCTGCTGCACTTTTTCACGGGTACGGGCAGAAACGTGTTCCGCCTGATTGATCACGCGGGAGACGGTCTGGTAGGAGACGCCCGCGAGGCGGGCCACATCGTACAGGGTTATCGGTTTCATCGCTCACATCGCAGCAGTCAGAATGGCGTCAGTGTAACGCAATGCGCGGCGCGTTGCTGTGAGCGCTTCGCCGGATCAGACAACCGGCGTCTCCGGCAGCGGAGCCGCTACCGGTTGCGGGCGTGGACGAAACCACGGCAGACAGAGTTGGATCAGCGGGCCGATGGTCAGCGCATACAGCACAGTACCGACGCCAAAGGTGCCGCCCATCGCCCAGCCCAGCAGCAGAACGCTGATTTCAATCGCCGTGCGCACGCTGCGTACTGACCAGCCGGTACGGGCGTTGATGCCGGTCATCAGGCCGTCGCGCGGCCCGGAGCCGAAGCCTGCGCCAATATACATGCCGGTCGCCAGCGCGTTAACGACGATGGCCGCCACCAGCAAAACACTGCGTGCCAGCAGCGATTCCAGCGGCGGCATCAGCGTCAGCGCGGCATCGGCAGCCAGGCCAATAACAATCACGTTGCTGATGGTGCCCAGTCCCGGACGCTGGCGCAGCGGGATCCACAGCAGCAGCACCAGCGCGCCAGTGGCAATCATCACCACCCCAATATCCAGCGACAGCAGTTTGCCGATGCCGAGATGGAAAACGTTCCACGGATCGGCCCCCAGATTGGCGCGCACAAACATCGCGGTAGACACGCCATAACACATCAGGCCGATATACAACTGGATCAAACGCCGGACCATCGCACACCTCGGTAACTTCGAATCAGGATGACATCTTCGCCATACCTGGCATTATAATTAATGACCAGTTTTGAAAAAGTGGACCGCTATGTCTCCTCGTCGCTCCGGAAGTCAGTCCCTGGTACGCCTGCTCGGCCAGTGGCAACAACCCTCGTCCCGCACGCCTTTATGGCGGCAGCTGGCGCAGGCTTTACGTTTGCTGATCCTCGATGGCCGGCTGGCACTGGATACACGTCTGCCCGGCGAGCGCGAGTTAGCCAGCGCGCTGGGCATCAGCCGCACGACCACCGCCAGCGCCCTGGCGCAACTGCGTGAAGAGGGTTATCTGCTGAGCCGTCACGGCAGCGGCTCGGTGGTGATCCTGCCGGAGAGCAAACGCGTG
This sequence comes from Enterobacter sp. ENT03, assembly GCF_019218745.1. Classification (GTDB taxonomy): domain Bacteria; phylum Pseudomonadota; class Gammaproteobacteria; order Enterobacterales; family Enterobacteriaceae; genus Enterobacter_D. The sequence goes on along the minus strand of NZ_JAHUXA010000007.1, from coordinate 123,083 downwards.
GTGCCGACCCGCATGGCGCAGCCGACCGCGCTTGATCTCTCTGCCGCCTCGCTGCCCGCCGGACCGGAGATCCACCAGGCCTATCAGCACGCGCTGACGGCGATGCCGCCGCTGTTGTCCGGCACCGGCTACGATCAGCAGGGTTTGCCGGCGCTGCGGGAGGCGATTGCCGGACGTTACACCGCGCGGGGGCTGGAGACACGTCCTGACGAGGTGATGATCGTCAACGGTGCCGTCAGCGGGCTGGCGCTGATCCTGCGGTTGCTGACCGGGCCTGGCGATCGCGTGGTGGTGGATCATCCCACCTATCCGCTGGCAATCGCCGCTATCGAGGGCGCATCCTGCCGTCCGGTGGGCGTGGCCTTACCTTCACATGGCTGGGATGTGGACGGCCTGGCGGCAACCATCGCCCAGACCTCGCCGCGCATCGCTTATCTGATGCCGGATTTCCACAATCCGACCGGGCGTTGTATGGATGCGCCGACGCGGGAAAGCGTCGCCCGTCTGGCGGCACGCACGCGCACTACGCTGGTGGTGGATGAAACCATGGTCGATCTGTGGATGGACGCCCCGCCACCACCACCGCTGGCCGCCTTTGATAGCGCTGCACCGATCATTACTCTGGGGTCTGCCAGCAAAAGTTTCTGGGGTGGGCTGCGGGTAGGCTGGATCCGCGCGCCAGCACGCACCATTGCCGCGCTGGTACAGATGCGCGAAACCCTCGATTTGGGCTCGCCGGTGCTCGAACAGCTGGCGACCCGCTGGTTGATTGAAAATGGCGACGATTTTTTACCCGCGCGGCGGCAACAGCTGATGGCGCACCGCGACGACTGCGCGGCGCTGATGCAGGAATTTTTCCCACGCTGGCAGTGGGCAATGCCGCAGGGCGGCTTATCATTCTGGGTGGAATTGCCGGACGCGCTGGCGACGCTGTTCGCCAGCCATGCGGAAAGCACGGACATCAGTCTCGGGACCGGAACACGTTTTGGTTTACAGGGGGCGTTTGACCGTTTTTTGCGGATGCCGTTTTCTCAGCCGGATGAGGTCTTGCGCAAGGCATTTACCACGTTGCAACCGATGTGGTCGTCACTGGTCGCTCAACCCGTGTTATCACGTCAACGGAAAGTCATCTGAGAAAATACCGACGAGCCGCGCGGCTCGTCGTAATCATCATCCGTAATGAACAGGAGATGGTTGTCTGACGTTATATTTTAAGGACAGTCTTTCACAGGCGGATGTAATTCAGATGACGTCAGCATGACTACTGTCGCGGAATAGGGAATCCCTTAATCGAAATAATAAAATGCTCGCCCTCTTTCTTAATTTTAGCGCCTGCATCGCACCAGTCGGATGCAATGCGAAAAAACTCGTCCGTGCCGATATTCCAGTTCAGGCGTACGGTTTTCACATGGCCGGATCGCAGTAACTGACAGGCCTCGCCGTAGCTGGCCGCGGTCTTCTGGAGATGTTCTTTCATTTTTTCTTCTTCAGAATTTTTCTCAGGGCTTTGATTTCTTTGGACGTTAAGGGTGAAGCGTTGTCTTCTTCGGTATGCTGGCTGTCAATGTCTTCTTCAGAAATAGCCGACTCTTCAGCGGAGCCCAGCGCCAGCAATAATAGTTTTTCCGTGGCGGTACTCAGGTTTTCATTATTCTCTTCGGCATACTGACGGAGTTTCTCTTTCACTGCCTCGTCAATTTTCACATTCAAAACTGCGCTAACCATGCTTATCCCTTACCGATTGAAATATCCACGATTAAATTGCCATGCGTTTATGACACGTTAATGACAATAACATTTCATTTACATGACAGCGAAAAATAGGCTGACGGCGGTCACATAACGCAGCGGTAAATTCAGGCGCAGGAAAGAAAGAAGACGTAATGGCGGGTAAAACAGGGCGTTATTGCGGAGCAGAAATGGGTGGGGGCCCTGCCAGCTACATCCCGGCACACACGTCATCTGCTCTGGCTGCTTCCTTCCGGATCTGACCTGGTAAACAGAGTAGCGTTGCGGGAGAACCAACAGGGCCCCCATTGAGAGCGTTGTTAACCAACGCGCAGGCGCATTATCCCTGTACACCCCGTCAATTGCAAGCGCGTGCCGGTCGTATGCTGGTTTATTGCGCACCCGCCTCTTCACAGCCTGCGGCGAGCTGTTTATCCTGAAGAATCAATACTCAGGAGATGCTATGGATCCGCAGGACTCTTTTCCGCAGCGCGTATGGCAGATTGTCGCCTCGATCCCGGAAGGCTATGTCACCACTTATGGCGAGGTCGCGCGCCTTGCCGGATCGCCCCGCGCCGCGCGTCAGGTGGGCGGCGTGCTCAAGCGTCTGCCGGAAGGCTCTACCCTGCCCTGGCATCGTGTGGTAAATCGTCACGGCGTGATTTCACTCAGTGGACCGGATCTGCAACGGCAACGACAGGCGTTACTGGCGGAAGGGGTTCAGGTATCAGGAGACGGGCGGATTGATTTACAGCGCTATCGGTGGGTGTACTACTGAAAGCCGCTGGCCCGGCAGCGAGCGCCGCCGGGCCGTAACGCGATTACATCTGGGTCGGAGCCGGCGTTGAAGCCGATGGCACCACCTGCGTCGGTGACGTAGACGGTACGGTTGTGGTTGAACCACCGCTCTGTTGCAGCGGGATCGCCGTCTGCTGTACCGGCACCAGGTTCAGGTCCATTTTGGTTCCGCCCTGATTAACCGCTGGTTTCACCGTATCGGTGATAAACACCAGTTTGTCGTTCACCGTGATTGCCGCACTCAGCAGGATACGGGCATTTGGCTGAATGTCGGCCGGATTAAACGGCAGCACGAAGCTATACGGTGCCTGTTTACCCTCGGTACGCACCGCTTTCTGTGCGATCACTTTTGACGGCGCATCGGCCTGTGACGCATCCGCCAGGGTGACAGTCAGGACCGCATCCGGTGGCAGCGCCACTTTCTGACGGATCCAGACAGAACCAGAGACATTAGGTTGCGCAATAGTTGATTTGGTAGACGCAATAGAAGTACTGGGATTTGGTGCGGGTGTCTGAATATCTGCGCTCTTATCTGCGCAGGCAGCCAGCGAAACAGCGACCGCAACACCACTTAACATGTGCACGAGTTTCATTGAGTTCTCCTTATCTTCAATGCACCAGAAGGATATGTTCCTGCCAGAATCAGTGGTTAATACTGAGATAACGGGAATAAGTGTGGCACATGTCACTCATTTCTGCCTGGAAATGGCCGGTTATTCAGATTATTGCACCCATCGGACCACTGACGATCCTGCGTTATACTTATGCCGAACCCTCCGGTCTGGCGGATTTTATTTTTATTGAGGACATATATGAGTCAAGCGCTGAACAATCTGCTGACATTATTAAATCTGGAAAAAATCGAAGAGGGCCTGTTTCGCGGACAAAGCGAAGATTTAGGGCTTCGTCAGGTATTTGGCGGGCAGGTTGTGGGGCAGGCGCTGTACGCCGCCAAAGAAACCGTGCCGCTGGATCGCCTGGTGCACTCCTTTCACAGCTATTTCCTGCGCCCTGGTGACAGTGAAAAACCCCTTGTTTACGACGTGGAAGTGCTGCGCGATGGCAATAGCTTTAGCGCACGTCGCGTGGCAGCCATTCAAAACGGCAAACCCATTTTCTATATGACCGCCTCTTTCCAGGCCCCCGAGCCGGGTTACGAGCATCAGAAAACCATGCCTGACGCGCCCTCTCCGGATACGCTGAAATCGGAAACCGACATTGCCCGCGCGCTCGCCCATCTGCTGCCACCGCAGGTAAAAGAGAAGTTCCTCAGCGATAAACCGCTGGAGATACGCCCGGTAGAATTCCACAACCCGCTGAAAGGCCATGTCGCTGAACCGGCCCGCCAGGTGTGGATCCGCGCGAACGGTAGCGTGCCGGACGATCCGCGCGTACATCAATCGCTGCTGGGCTATGCGTCGGATTTTAATTTCCTGCCAGTCGCGTTGCAGCCGCACGGTGTCGGTTTCCTGGAGCGCGGGATGCAGGTCGCCACTATCGACCATTCCATGTGGTTCCACCGTCCGTTCAACATTAACGAGTGGTTGCTGTACAGCGTGGAGAGTACCTCGGCGTCCAGCGCGCGCGGCTTTGTGCGCGGCGAGTTTTATACTCAGGATGGCGTGCTGGTGGCGTCTACGGTGCAGGAAGGCGTGATGCGTAACCGTAACTGATTGAGGTTGTGCCGGGTGGCGGCTTCGCCTTACCCGGCCTACAAAATGAACCAGGCCCGGCAAGCTTGCGCCGCCGGGCCTGGTGTAAACATCACTGATTATGCGTTGTAAGCATTCTCGCCATGGCTGTTCACGTCCAGGCCTTCACGCTCCTGCTCTTCCGGTACACGCAGGCCAACCGTCATGTCCGCCACTTTGTAGCCGATGAAGGCCACTACACCTGACCACACTACGGTGATGGCGATGCTTTCCAGCTGTACCAGCACCTGATGCCCCATGGTCACGCCCTCTGCGAAGCCCACGCCGCCCAGTGAAGAGGAAGCAAAGATACCGGTCAGGACGCAGCCGACAATACCGCAGACGCCATGCACCCCGAACACATCGCACGGGTCATCGACACGTAACCAGCGTTTCAGCATGGTCACACCCCACAGACCCGCCAGACCCGCCGCCAGACCGACAATCATCGCGCCGCCGACACCGATGTAACCGCACGCTGGAGTCACACCAACCAGACCGGCAATCGCACCAGAGCATGCGCCCAGCAGGGACGGTTTACCGCGCAGCGCCCACTCACCGAACACCCAGGCCAGAATCGCTGCTGCTGTCGCTACCACGGTATTAACAAAAGCCAGCGCGGCAATCTCGCTCGCTGCACCTGCCGAACCGGCGTTGAACCCAAACCAGCCGACATAGAGGATCGCGGTACCGATAAATACCATCGGCAGGTTGTGCGGTTTGAACGCTTCTTTACCGAAGCCGACACGTTTACCCACCAGGTATGCGCCCACCAGCCCGGCAACCGCGGCGTTAATATGCACCACCGTACCACCGGCGAAGTCCAGCGCACCGTGGGAAGCCAGCAGACCGCCGCCCCAGACCATATGCGCAATCGGCACATAGGAGAGCGTCATCCATACCACCACGAAGATCAGCACCGCAGAGAAACGGATACGTTCCGCCAGCGCGCCGACAATCAGCCCGACGGTAATACAGGCGAACGACCCCTGGAACGCGACGTGAATGTACTGATAGAAGCTGCCCATCACCGCCGTCAGCTCGATGTTTTTCAGCATCACCCAGTTGAAGTTACCGAAGAAATTATTGCCTTCGCCGAACGCCAGCGAGTAGCCATACACCACCCACAAAATACAGACCAGCGCGAAGGTGACAGTGACCTGCGTCAGCATCGACAGTACGTTCTTACCGCGGATCAGGCCGCCGTAAAACAGGGCGATCCCCGGAATGGTCATAAACAGCACCAGCGCGGTACAGATCATCATAAAGGCGTTATCCGCTTTGTCAGCGACAGCCGGGGCGGCCAGCGCCAGTCCCGGAAGCAGAGCCAGCGCGGCGAGTACGATTTTTAAGGTTGTTTTGCTCATTTTTCCCATCCCTATCACTGTGTGCAGGAGTTACAGCGCCGCTTCGTCGGCTTCGCCGGTACGAATGCGAATGACGCGTTGCAGCTCGGCAACGAAAATTTTGCCGTCGCCAATTTTTCCGGTGTAGGCCGCTTTGCTGATCACGTCGATCACTTCATCGAGCTGATCGTCAGCAATCGCCACGTCAATCTTCACTTTTGGCAGGAAGTTAACGCTGTACTCGGCACCACGGTACAACTCAGCGTGACCTTTCTGACGTCCGAAGCCTTTCACTTCGGTAACGGTCAGCCCCTGAATACCAATTGAAGAGAGCGCTTCACGCACGTCTTCGAGTTTGAATGGCTTAATAACCACGGTAACCAGCTTCATAAAGTTCCTCCAGGCGGAATTCGGTAATGGCGGCAGCTAACTTGTGTAAGGTATTGCAAACGCTGTGCCAGAAATAAAAAGCGGGAGAGGATCAGGTGGTTAAGCCGTGTGGCGAGGGGAAAAGGCCAGAGTGAAAAGTGTGACGGGGATTCAGATTGTTCCTGGAAAAGAAAAACGCACCATGCCAGTGCAGGGTGCGTTGCATTTTTGCACCAACAGCGATGGCTGTCAGTAGCCTGCCTGATAATGGTGCATCAGGCGATAAGCGATTCTTCTTTCGTGGCGGCGGCCAGCTCCTCACCCGCGAGCTGCAACTGGTACATCTGCCAGTAACGGCCCTGGGCGTTTAACAGTTCCTGATGCGTGCCGCGCTCTACGGCCTGTCCGCGATGCAGCACCAGAATGGTATCCGCCTCGACTATCGTCGACAGCCGGTGCGCAATCACCACCAGCGTGGTCTGTTCGCGGATCGCCGCCAGCGCCTGCTGGATAGCCTGCTCGGTGCCGGAGTCGATATTCGCCGTCGCTTCGTCGAGGATCAGGATCTGCGGGCTGGCGACCAGTACGCGCGCCAGCGCCAGCAGCTGTTTTTGCCCGACGGAGAGATTGTTCCCCTGCTCGCCCAGCCGGGTGTGGATCCCCTCGCTCATGCTGCGCGCCAGATCTGCCAGTTGCACCGTTTCCAGCGCCTGCCAGACTTTCTCTTCACTGATGTCGCGCCCAAGGGTGATGTTTTCAAAAAACGATTCTGCCATCACCACCGGATCCTGCTGCACCATCGCCACGCTATTGCGCAGCGCGTCATGGCTGAGGGTGGAGAGCGGTCGCCCGTCAAGGCGGATCTCGCCCTGGGTCAACGGGTAATAGCCCATCATCAGGCTGGCGAGCGTACTTTTGCCGCTGCCGGTATGCCCGACCAGCGCCACAAAACTGCGCGACGGGATCGCCAGGTTAATATCCTGCAACACCAACTGGTCATCGCGATAGGCAAACGACAGGTTTTCGATTTCAATCGCGCCGCTTGTCAGGGGGCGTTCGTCATCGCCGTAGGTCTGCCGTGGGCGGTCCATCAGTTCGAACACGCGCTCCCCCGCCACCACCGCCTGTTGCAGCATGGATTGCTGGGTGGTGAGTTCAATCAGCGGTTCGTTAAGCCGCCCCAGATAGCTGATAAAGGCATACAGCACGCCGACCTGGATCGTGCCGACGGCGGTAAAGCCAAACAGCATTAACAGACCGCAGAGCACCAGCGCCGAAAACAGGCTCAACAGAGGACGCAGCAAAAAGCCGTCGAGGCGCAGCGTCTGCATGCGCGCGGTGTAGTGCGAGCGGCTGGCTTCTCCCATCCGTTCACCAAAGCGCGCCTGCTGACGGAATTGCTGGATCACGCCCATGCCGTTGATCACTTCGTTAAAGCCGTCGTTGATGTCAGCCAGATAAGCGCGCAAACGGCGAACAATAGGCGTGCTGTAGCGCTGATACAGCGCCATCACCACCAGCACCGCCGGGAAAATGGTCACGGCCACCAGCGCCATCCGCCACTCAAGGGTGAACATCGCCACCAGCATCGCGCCGATCAGCGCTGCGCTGCGCAGCACGGTCGCCACCACCGTGACATAGAGATCGCGGATCACTTCGGTGTCGTTAGTGACACGGGAGATAAGCTGCCCGACCGGCTGGGTATCGAAAGCGCTCAGGGGTTGACGCAGCGCCGCATCCATCACATCGGTACGCAGCTGCTGCACCACACCGACCGCCGCCTCGTTAAACAGCAGCGACTGCGCATAGTGCAGCCCCGCCGCCAGCAGTTGCAGGCCGATATAGGCGACCGCCATCCCCGCCAACAGGCCCCACGGCAGGTAACTTTTCGCCACCATGTTATCGATGAAATAGCTGATCAGCGCCGGGCCAGAGACTTCGGCGATCGCCGCCACCCACAGCATAACAACGGCGCGGGTCAGGGGTTTGCGCCAGGGTTTGCCGTACACTAACAGCCGTTTGAGCGTTGGCCACAGTTGCCCAAAACTACGCATTGGCACGATCCTCTTTTTCGTCCGGCGCATCATCCAGCGCCGCTTCCAGTTGCTGATAGCGATACATATCGCGATACCAGCCGGGCTGCTGCGACAGCTGGTCGTGATGACCGCGCTGGGCAACATGTCCGTGCTGCATCACCAGAATTTCACTGGCCTCGGTCAGCGCCGACAGGCGGTGGGCGCTGATGATCACCGTGCGACCTTCTCCCCACTGCCGCAGGTTGTATAAAATCTCGTGCTCGGTGCGTCCGTCCACGGCGGAGAGCGCATCGTCGAGGATAAGGATCTCGGCATTGAGCAGCAGCGCGCGGGCAATAGAAATACGCTGTTTCTGCCCACCGGAGAGCATGACGCCGCGCTCGCCCACTTCGGTGTCATAGCCCTGCGGCAGACGCAGAATGTCGTCATGAACGCTGGCCAGACGCGCTGCGTGTTCGATCTCCTGCTGCGTGGCGCCAGGCTTGCCGAGGGCGATATTGTTCGCCACCGTGTCGGAGAATAAAAACGGCGTCTGATTGACCACCGCGAGGCGGCTGCGCCAGACGTCCAGCTTCAGGCGCGGCAGCGGGATGCCGTGATAGGAAATCTCGCCCTGATCGACATCGAAATGGCGCTGGATCAGCGACAGCAAGGTACTTTTACCGGCACCGGTCGGCCCGCAAATGCCCAGCATCTGACCCGGATTGAGCGTGAAATTTACGCCGCTCAGGGTGGCACTGTCGGTCAGCGGATAGCGGAACTCACGAATAGCCACCGCCAGCTCGCCGCGTCCGTCCGGCAGGGATTCGCTGCCGTCGTTGACCACCGGCGCTTCCGCCAGCATGTCGCGGATACGGGTATAGGCGGCGCTACCGCGCTCAACGATGTTAAACATCCACGCCAGTGCCAGCATCGGCCAGATCATCAGACCCAGATACATAATAAAGCTGGTGAGTTGCCCGAGGGTTAACGAGCCGTTGACCACCATCCAGCTCCCGCCGCCAATGGCCAGCAGGTTAGCCATGCCGATGGCGATATAAATCGTCGGATCAAAGCGTGCATCCACACGGGCGACCTTCATATTCTTGCGGCCGGTGTCGGCGGCATCTGCCGCGAACAGCGCCGACTGGCGATCTTCCAGGCCAAAAGCTTTGATCATGCGGATGCTGGTCATGCTCTCCTGGGTGCGGTCGTTGAGGGAGGAGAACGCCGCCTGCGCCAGTTTGAAGCGCTCGTGCAGCTGATCGCCGTAGCGCTTGATGACAATCGCCATGATCGGCATCGGCAGCAGTGCCAGCAGAGTAAGCTGCCAGCTGATTTGCGTCGACATCACCACCAGCACCACGCAGCCCATCACCAGCGAGTCCACCAGCGTCAGTACCCCTTCCCCGGCGGCAAACACCACGCGATCGACATCGTTTGTGGCGCGCGCCATTAAATCGCCAGTGCGGTGGCGCAGGTAAAATTCCGGATGCTGACGACTGAGCTGGCGGTAAAAATCTTCCCGCAGTTCAACGGCGAGCTGATAGGACGCGCCGAACAGCAGCACACGCCAGACGTAACGCAGCAGATAGGTGACAATCGCCACCACCACCAGAATACCGATCCACATCAGCACCCGGCTGGTGGTGTAGTGTTGTAGCGTCACGCCATCGACGACGTAACCCACCACTTTCGGCGGGATAAGCTGCAAAATCGCAATAAAGATAAGCAGGGCTACAGCACCGAGATAGCGTCGCCATTCCCGGCGAAAGTACCAGCTTAGTTGAGCAAATAATCGCACGCGGTCACTTCCTGAACGTGATTTTCCGGCGGTGGTGCTTCGGGCCGGGAGAGTTATTCAATGGGTAATGCAGTAGTGAACTTTATCTGTTCCATGGCGAAACTGGAGGTCACATCGGACAACCCCGGTACGCTGTTCACCAGTCGCTTATAGAAGTCATCATAGCGTTTCATATCGGCGACCTGAACCCGTAAAAGATAGTCGTATTCGCCGGCCATGCGCCAGAAACCTAACACTTCGGGCAGCGCATTGACCTCGGAGACAAAGCGGCTATACCAGTCGCTGCTGTGATGCTGGGTTTTGATCAGCACAAAAGCCGTCAGCCCAAGGCCCAGCTTTTCAGCATCCAGCAGCGCGACACGCGCTTTGATGATGCCGTCGTCTTCCAGGCGTTTCAGCCGTTTCCAGCAAGGTGTGGTCGTCAGATTAACGGCATCCGCGAGCGCCTGCAAAGACAGGGTGCAGTCGTTCTGCAGTAAAGAAAGCAGCTTTCTGTCAATTTTATCTAGCATTACTCACTCCGGGAGAAATTATTTCTCCTTCAAGTCTATTTCAAAGGCTAAAAAGCAACAATTTTTTCCGTGCTTTCCGCTAAGCTGGGCACAAAATGACAAACGGATCCGCGCCATGAAAAATACCTGGGTTAAACATGCCATCAGTGAAATTAATGCCGATTATCAACGCTCGGCGGATACGCATCTTATCCGTCTGGCGCTGCCGGGTTTTCCGGGCATCCAGCTCTATTTAAAAGACGAAAGCACCCATCCGACCGGGAGCCTGAAGCATCGCCTGGCGCGATCCCTGTTTTTATATGGTCTGTGTAACGGCTGGATCAAAGAAGGCACGCCGATTATTGAGTCGTCTTCCGGCTCCACGGCGGTATCGGAAGCCTACTTCGCTCGTCTGCTGGGCCTGCCGTTTATCGCGGTGATGCCGTCGTGTACGGCAAAACGCAAAATCGAACAGATTGAATTTTACGGTGGACGCTGTCACTTCGTGGAGAGCGCCTGTGAGATCTACGCCGCCTCCGAAATTCTGGCGCGGGAGTTGCGCGGCCATTATATGGATCAGTTTACCTATGCCGAGCGCGCGACCGACTGGCGTGGCAATAACAATATTGCCGACAGTATTTTCCGCCAGATGCAGAGCGAACCGCACCCGGAACCGACGTGGATCGTGATGAGCGCCGGCACGGGCGGCACGTCAGCGACCATTGGCCGCTATCTGCGCTGTCAGGGCTACGACACACAGTTGATGGTGGTGGATCCGCAAAACTCGGTCTTTCTGGATTACTGGCAAACCCGCGACACCAGCCTGCGCAGCCCGGTGGGCAGTAAAATCGAAGGGATTGGTCGCCCGCGCGTTGAGCCGTCTTTCGTGCCGGATGTCGTGGACGAGATGCTGCGCGTGACGGATGCCGCCAGCGTTGCCACCGCACAATGGCTGGAAACGCAGTTAGGCCGCAAAGTGGGTGCCTCCACCGGGACCAATATGTGGGGGGCGCTGACGCTGGCCGCCAGAATGCGCGATGAGGGTAAAACCGGTTCGATCGTGACCCTGCTGTGCGACAGCGGCGAGCGCTATCTCGATACCTATTACAATGCGAATTGGGTGCAGGCGAACATCGGCGATGTGACGCCGTGGAAAGCGGAAATCGCCCGACTGCTGGCATAAAAAAAGCCGGGTTTACACTGACCCGGCTTGCTGACAAAGCTCGTTATTCGGGGGAATAAGGAAGATGTGGCGTAGTCAGCCAATGTGTTAAAAAGTGCGATACGGCCTGATTCTGACAGTGTCCGATCACCGGTAAATCGGGCAGCGCCGCGCGTAACTGCGGCATGGCGTTACCCATGATCATGCCGCGCCCGACGGCGGCGAGCATTTCGTGGTCATTCATTGCGTCACCAAAGGCCATGCAATCCTGCATAGCGATCCCCAGCCGATCGCTTAAGATCGTCAGCGCCGCGCCTTTGTTACAGCCGACAGGCAAAACTTCCAGACAGTCAAACGCCGAGAAACAGATGTGCGCCCGTTCGCCCAGCGCCTCATGCAACTGAACGCGCAAACGGTCGAGATCCTCATGATCGCCACAAAAACAGATTTTGGTGACGTCGTGCGGGCTGAGTGCTTTGAGATCCACCACCCGGTATTTAAAACCGCTGTCGATATGAAAATCGAGCAGCATCGGCATCGCTTTCCCGGTAAGCCAGCCGCTGTCGTTGAACACATGCAGGCTCGCGCGGGTATCCCATGCATTGTGGATCACCTGTTCAGCGACGTCCGGGCTGAGATCCTGACGGTGCAGCAGTTCGCCTTCCAGCGAGTGAATGCGCGTGCCGTTACCGGTGATCAGATACGCCTCCAGGGTGATCATCCCCAGCAGATGCCTCATCTCCAGCGCATGACGCCCGGTGGCGAAAGCCAGCGTAATATCACGATCGCGCAGGCGGCGCAGGGTATCTACCGTTTGCTCGCCCAAACGATGGTCAGGCATCAATAATGTGCCGTCCATATCAAATGCAGCCAGTCGCGCCATGATCCTCTCGATTTTGTGATGTGAAAACTTGTGAACCAGTATTGCCTGAGATATACGGAAGTAATAGTGAATACTTCAGGATATTTGTTCCGGGTTTATGCGCCAGTTAAATCGACTCAATCAGTACCAGCGTCTGTGGCAGTTTTCCGATGGCGAACCGCAGCATGCCAGCGTAGCCGGACTGGCGGAGCGCTGTTTTTGCAGCGACCGCCATATGCGCACCCTGCTGCGGCAGATGGAAGCCGCCGGCTGGATCAGCTGGCAGGCGCAGTCCGGGCGCGGAAAACGCGGTGTGCTGAATTTTCACGTCACACCGGGTTCGCTGCGCAACACCTTGCTGGAACAGGCCCTGAATGAAGGGCAGCAGCACAGTGCGCTGGCGCTGGCACAGCTACCGCCGGAGGCGCTGCGCAATCTGCTGCATCCGTTTCTGGGCGGCCTGTGGCAAAACGACACACCGACGCTGCGTATTCCTTACTATCGCCCCCTGGAGCCATTGCATCCGGGTTTTCTGCCGGGCCGTGCCGAGCAGCATCTCGCCGGACAGATCTTTTCCGGCTTAACGCGCTTTACTACCGATAACCGTCAGCCGCAGAGCGATCTGGCGCACCACTGGGAGGTGTCTGCTGATGGTCTGCGCTGGCGCTTTCATCTGCGCACTACCCTGCACTGGCATAACGGCGATGCGGTAAACGCCCGGCAATTACAGACGCGTTTGCTGCATCTGCTGACCCTGCCCGATCTGCGCAAGCTGTTTAACAGTGTGGCGGAGATCGCCGTCCCCCATGCGCACTGTTTGCTGTTTACGCTGCATCAGGCGGATCACTGGCTGGCGCACCGTCTGGCAAGCTATGGTAGTCGTCTGGCGCATCCGCAGCATCCGCTGGTCGGCACCGGCCCCTTCCGCCTCGTCTCCTTCAGCCCGGAGCTGGTGCGTCTTGAAAGCCACGAGCATTACCATCTCAGCCACCCGCTGTTAAAAGCGGTGGAATACTGGATCACCCCGCAGCTGTTCGAGCAGGATCTGGGCAGCAGCTGCCGCCACCCGGTGCAGATCACCATCGGCAAGCCGGATGAGTTGATCCATTTACGGCAGGTCAGCAACGGTATCAGCCTCGGATTTTGTTACCTCGCCCAGCGCATCAGCAGCAGGCTGAGCAAGGCGCAGGCGCGGCGGCTGGTGCAGATCGTCCATCAGAGCGGCCTGTTGCAGACGCTGCCGCTGGATGAAAATCTGATCACCCCGAGCCGGGAACTTTTGCCCGGCTGGGCGATGCCGCAGTGGACAGATGAAACGGTGGCGCTGCCGGAGAAACTGACGCTGCTTTATCACCTGCCGGTGGAACTACACACCATGGCAGAGGAGCTAAAACGCTATCTTGCTGGCCTGGGCTGTGAGCTGACGGTGATCTTCCATGATGCGAAAAACTGGGATAACTGTAACGGGCTGGCCACCGCCGATTTAATGATGGGGGATCGGCTGATCGGCGAAGCGCCGGAATATACCCTCGAACAGTGGTTACGTTGCGATCCGCTGTGGCCTAACCTGTTACCCGCTTCCCGCTTTGCCCATCTTCAGGCGACGCTGGATGCGGTACAACGTCAGCCGGATGAACAGGCGCGCTGTGCCGATCTGCAGGACGTATTCAGCGGATTGATGAACGAGGCGGTACTGACGCCGCTGTTTAACTATCAGTATCAGATTAGCGCGCCGCCAGGCGTCCAGGGGATCCGTCTGAATACCCGTGGCTGGTTTGATTTCAGCGAGGCCTGGCTGCCCGCGCCGGATGCGTGAGGGCTGGTCGCGCACGCCGCCAGACGCTACCATAGCGTTTTATTTATTAGCGGGAAGAATTATGAAACGTGCCGTCGTCGTCTTTAGCGGAGGTCAGGACTCCACCACCTGTCTGGTACAGGCGTTACAGCAGTATGATGAAGTTCACTGCGTGACCTTTGATTATGGACAGCGTCATCGTGCTGAGATTGACGTGGCCCGTGAGCTGGCGCTGAAACTGGGTGCGCGCGCCCACAAAGTGCTGGACGTGACGCTGCTTAATGAACTGGCGGTCAGCAGCCTGACACGCGACAGCATTCCGGTGCCGGACTATGAGCCGGATGCCAGCGGCATTCCGAACACCTTTGTGCCGGGGCGCAATATTCTGTTTTTAACCCTGACGGCCATTTATGCTTATCAGGTCCAGGCAGAAGCGATCATAACCGGCGTCTGCGAAACGGATTTTTCCGGCTACCCGGACTGCCGCGATGAATTCGTGAAAGCGCTGCATCATGCCGTCAGCCTCGGCATGGCAAAAGATATTCGCTTCGAGACGCCGCTGATGTGGCTCGACAAAGCGGAAACCTGGGCGCTGGCGGATCACTGGGGCAAACTGGAGCTGATCCGCAACGAGACCCTGACCTGCTACAACGGGATCAAGGGCGACGGTTGCGGCCAGTGCGCCGCCTGTAATCTGCGCGCCAACGGCCTCAATCATTACCTGGCGGATAAAAGCGGTGTGATGGCGGCGATGAAGAAAAAGACGGGGCTGGCGTAACGCCTGCGTCCGTCCCTGTTGCCCGGCGGCGCAAGCTTGCCGGGCCTACACGTTGGGCAAAGCGTTATCATAAAGCCACCCGGCATCCATACCCATCCACACAACGTCGAACCTCCAGGCCGGGTAAACGGCAGTGCCATCCGGCAACAAGCCCGCATACGCAAGGTTGTAACCGTAGGCCGGGTAAGCAAAGCGACACCCGGCAACAGACGCAAATATCTTTACCCCATCAACGCCTGTAATTTGTCACGCAACTCCCCTTCCAGTGCCAGCGCCTTCTGGGTTTTCAGGTCGATACAGACAAAGGTGATTTGCGCATCGGCGACCACCTCGCCCTCCGGCTCCAGCGTCACCGCCTGACTTAATACGCCGCTCTTGCCGTTTAGCTGCTGGATGTGGCTGGTGATGGTCAGCAGATCCCCCAGCACGGCCGGGCGGCGGTAGTTGATATTGATGTTCACCACCACAAAGGCGATGTTGCGGGCGGACATCCAGTGAAAGCTGTCGGTGTTTTCCAGGCCATCCCAGCGGGCTTCTTCCAGAAACTCCAGATAGCGGGCATTGTTGACATGCTGGTAAACGTCGATATGAAATCCACGAACTTTGATTTGAGTCTGCATAGCGCTTTAACCTTTTATTTTGTTATAGGAACAGAGGCCATCACTGGTATGACCTCTTTATCCTGGCAAAATTTAGCGACTCCGCAACCCCAAAATCTACAGGGTTAAGCGCTCAAGGTTACGTTCCACCAGCGCATTGCCCATTCCCGGCACCTGTTTGAGATCCTCCACTGTCTTAAACGGCCCGTATTCCTCCCGGTAGCTGACGATCGCCTGCGCTTTTTTCAACCCTACACCGTTAAGCACACGAGCCAGATCCTCAGCGGAGGCGGTGTTAATACTGACTTTGGTACTTTCCTCATCACCAGCTTTTGCCGCCTCCTTTACTTGCGTGACGTTTTGCGCGTCCGGCCTGGCCTCTGCTTTCGCTTGCGTCGCCGCAGGTTTAGCGGTTGCGGTCGCCGCAACGGCACTGTGTGTCATGCCTGCACAGGCAAGGCTAAGGGTAATAATGAGGGCGTTGATTCCACGTTTCATGCTGTTATCTCCTTGTTTGTTGACAGCCATCTCACGATAAACAGGCGGCTAACAGGGTGCAAACAGCAACGTGCAGAAATGGAAAAGGCCGCGAAAGCGGCCTTTAAATATTGCAGTGGGTTACATAAAGCTGCGAGGCGCCTCGTTATTGCTGAGGATCCACGATGCTACCCGTTTTGATTTTTGCTTCTTTGCGCAGATTGGTCATCAGCGCTTCAAAGGCGATTTGTGCGTTGTTCTGGGTGATACCCTGCACCATCGCTTTTTTCTGCTCTTCCGGCATGGTACCCGCTTTCACTTCATCCAGCGCCAGCAGCACCACATTGCCCTGCATGTCATTAGCAACGCCGTAAGACGGTTTATCTTTTGCAGGCAGTGGCAGCGTAAAGGCTGCCTGGCTCAGCGGATCCTGACCGGTACGGGACAGCGTTTTCGCTTCGCCGAAGCTCAGACCTGCCGTTTTCAGCGCCTCGTCACCTTTACCGGTTTTCAGGGCCGCCAGCAGTTTGTCAGCATCCAGTTTGGCCTGCTGCTGCGCTTTGGTGTGCTTAACGATGTCGGTGACCTGGGCTTTCACTTCATCCAGTGATTTCACGGCCTCCGGCTTGTGCTCGCTCACGCGGATCACGAACGCACGATCGCCATCAACGGTGATGATGTCAGAGTTGCTGCCCGGCGTGCCGTTTTCGCCTACCAGACCACCATTGAAGATGGCATCAGCAACCGGTTTGAAGTTCAGCTCTTCCGGCAGGTTGTTACGACCAAACCAGCCGGTTTCCACGGCTTTCACGCCTGCGGCCTGTTCAGCACCGGTAAGGGAGACGTTGTCATTGCTCGCCGCTTCGCTCACTTTCTGCTGTAACGCATAGAAGGCATCAAGGCCTTTTTCCTGCTTCACTTTTGCAGCCAGTTCGTCACGAACGTCAGCCAGCGGTTTCACTTTCGCCGGTTCAACGTCATCAAGACGCACCACCAGGAAACCGACGCTGGATTTGATCACGCCAGACAGCTGGCCTTTTTCTTTCAGACCGGCGTTTTTGAGTTCATCCGGTGTAGTAGACGCTTCCAGCCATCCCATATCGCCGCCGTTACGGGCAGAGATGATGTCGGAGGATTTCTCTTTCGCCAGTTGGGCGAAGTCTGCGCCTTTATTTAGTGCTTCGAGAACGGCTTTCGCCTCGTTTTCAGTTTTGGTCTGGATAACGCTGTAGCGGTTACGCTGCGGCTGGGTGAACTGATCCTGATGCTGATCGTAGTACGACTGAATGTCGGCATCGCTCACATTCTGCTGCATGTTGGCGGCATCGAGCTTAATGTAGCTGACGCGGAATTGTTCCGGCGACATGAAGTTGTTTTTGTTCTGCTCGTAGTAGCTGGTGATTTCCTGCTCGGTCACCGTCTGCTTCGCGGCCAGCGCATTGACATCGATAGTCGCTTCGCGCACGACACGTTGTTGCGCGACCAGGGTCGCCAGTTCATCGGTTTCGCCTTTCAGCATGAAATCGGTACCAGCAATGGCGTTGATCAGCTGCTGAGACACCATCTGATTACGCAGGGCTTGCGCATACTGATCGGCAGTCATGCCCATCTGATTCACCAGCGCGTTATAGCGGGTATTGTCAAAAGTGCCGTTATTCTGGAAAGCTTTGGTGGCGAAAATCGCGTTCTTCACCTGCTCATCGCTGATGCCAAGGCCAAGATGGCGGGCATACTGGTCCAGCAGCGCTTCGTCGATAAGACGATCCAGCACCTGCTGACGCATGGTTTTCATGTAATTTTCGTTCGAGGCCAGTTCGGAGAACTGCTCTCCCAGCTGTTGCTGCATACGGTTACGTTCACCGGCAACGGCATTTTCGAATTGTCCGCGACCAATTTCCTGGCCATTCACTTTTGCGGCATAATTATCACTGCCGCCAATCAGATAACCACTCACGCCGGTCAGAATGAACGACACGATAATGATCCCGAAAATGATTTTGATCACAACGCTATTAGCCGCCGTGCGTAAATTGTCCATCATGGTGTAGCAACACTCCGCTGTAGATGACTTGAGGCCCCACGCAACACTGCTTATCCTGCCGCCGCGCGCAAACCCGTATTGTGACAAGAAACCGGGGTAAATGTCAGCCCATCAGGGCCGATTAATTGGGCAATTACAAATAAAAAAGGCACATCGGTTGATGCGCCCTTGTACTTTGTCACAATCCCTTAGGAGATCGCGCTTAGTTTACCGCGTCTTTCAGCGCTTTACCTGCGCGGAAACCCGGAACTTTCGCGGCGGCGATGGTGATCTCTTTGCCTGTTTGCGGGTTGCGACCAGTACGGGCAGCACGCTCTTTAACAGCAAAAGTACCAAAACCTACCAGTGCCACGTCGTCTCCTGCCTGCAGAGATTCAGTAACAGAAGCAATTAAAGCATCTAACGCACGTCCAGCCGCAGCTTTAGAGATATCAGCCCCTGCAGCAATTTTGTCTATCAGTTGAGATTTATTCACTCTTCTCTTCCTCTCTTTATAATTTATATCGCACCTGAATCCTTCACAGAGCGACCGCGCAGCAGTTATATCAGGCCTGTCATGCCCTTACAACATCAGTTGATGATGACACATCCAGGCAGCAATCTAAATTAGCTATACAAAAAAAGGCTGGCAAGTCCGAAATGCGCTGCCAGCCTTGTTTTTCTTAGTGCTCTTTGCGCGAGGTCACTATTTTGCGCTAACGACCTGCATGCCTGACGGCTCATTTTGCAGGGCAAGAGTCAGAACTTCCTCAATGCGCTTCACCGGGTGGATCTTCAGATCGGCAATCACGTTGTCCGGAATATCTTCCAGATCGCGTTTATTTTCGTCCGGGATCAGCACGGTTTTGATGCCGCCGCGGTGTGCCGCCAGCAGTTTTTCTTTCAGACCGCCGATCGGCAGAACCAGACCACGCAGGGTGATTTCACCGGTCATCGCCACATCAGCGCGAACCGGGTTACCGGTCAGACAGGAGACCAGCGCGGTACACATAGCGATACCGGCGCTCGGACCGTCTTTCGGGGTCGCCCCTTCAGGTACGTGCACGTGGATGTCGCGTTTCTCGTAGAAATCCGGGTTGATGCCCAGTTTTTCTGCGCGTGCACGCACCACGGTCAGCGCTGCCTGAATAGATTCCTGCATTACTTCACCCAGAGAGCCGGTGTAGGTCAGCTTACCTTTGCCCGGCACGCAGGCGGTTTCAATGGTCAGCAGATCGCCACCCACTTCCGTCCACGCCAGACCGGTCACCTGGCCGACACGGTTTTCATCATCGGCACGACCATAGTCGAAACGTTGTACGCCCAGGAACTCGTGCAGGTTATCGCCGGTGATGTGGATATGCTTCACGGATTTATCCAGCAGCAGTTGCTTCACTGCTTTACGGCACAGCTTGGAGATTTCACGCTCCAGGCTACGCACGCCCGCTTCACGGGTGTAGTAACGGATAATGCCGATGATTGCACTGTCATCAACAGTGATTTCGCCCGGTTTCAGTGCGTTACGCTCAATCTGCTTCGACAGCAGGTGACGCTTCGCGATGTTCAGTTTTTCGTCTTCGGTGTAACCGGAAAGACGGATCACTTCCATACGATCCAGCAGCGGTGCCGGAATGTTCATCGAGTTGGAAGTGGCGACAAACATTACATCGCTCAGATCGTAATCGACTTCCAGGTAGTGATCGCTGAACGCAACGTTCTGTTCCGGATCCAGCACTTCAAGCAGAGCCGATGCCGGATCGCCACGCATGTCCGAGGACATTTTGTCGATCTCATCAAGCAGGAACAGCGGGTTTTTAACGCCCACTTTCGCCATTTTCTGGATCAGTTTGCCCGGCATAGAACCGATATAGGTGCGACGGTGCCCGCGGATTTCCGCTTCGTCACGCACGCCGCCCAGCGCCATACGCACATATTTGCGTCCGGTGGCCTGCGCGATAGACTGACCCAGAGAGGTTTTACCCACCCCCGGCGGCCCGACCAGGCACAGGATCGGCCCTTTCAGCTTGTTCACACGGCTCTGCACCGCAAGGTATTCAAGAATGCGGTCTTTCACGCGTTCCAGACCGTAGTGGTCTCTATCAAGGATTTCCTGCGCCTGACGCAGGTCTTTCTTCACCTTGCTACGCGCGTTCCACGGTACCTGGATCATCCACTCGATGTAGCCACGTACCACGGTCGCTTCAGCCGACATCGGAGACATCATTTTCAGCTTCTGCAGTTCTGCTTCGGCTTTCTCTTTTGCCTCTTTCGGCATTTTCGCCGCGTCGATCTTACGCTTCAGCGCTTCGTTTTCGTCCGGCGCGTCGTCCATTTCGCCGAGTTCTTTCTGAATGGCTTTCATTTGCTCGTTCAGATAGTACTCGCGCTGGGATTTCTCCATCTGCTTTTTCACGCGGTTACGAATGCGCTTCTCAACCTGCAGCAGATCGATTTCCGATTCCATCATCGCCATCAGATATTCCAGACGTTCGTTCACGTCGGACATCTCTAATACGGACTGTTTGTCCGCGAGTTTCAGCGGCATATGCGCGGCGATGGTATCAGCCAGACGTGCAGGATCGTCGATGCTGTTCAGCGACGTCAGCACTTCCGGTGGGATTTTTTTGTTGAGCTTGATATAGCCTTCGAACTGGCTGATGGCCGTGCGTACCAGCACTTCCTGCTCGCGCTCGTCAATGGCCGGCGATTCCAGGTACTCCGCTTTCGCGGAGAAGTGTTCCCCGTCGTCAGACAGCGCTGAAATGCGCGCGCGCTGCAAACCTTCGACCAGCACTTTTACGGTGCCGTCCGGCAGTTTGAGCATCTGCAAAATAGAGGCCACGGTCCCGACGGTGAAAAGATCATTTACACCCGGCTCATCCGTTGACGCTTCTTTCTGCGCGACCAGCATGATTTTTTTATCATGATCCATGGCGGCTTCAAGGCAACGGATAGATTTTTCCCGCCCTACAAATAAGGGTATGACCATGTGCGGATAAACCACCACATCGCGCAGCGGCAATACGGGGATTTCAATGCGTTCAGAACGCTCAGGATTCATAGAGCTCTCTCTTAGTTTAGTGTCCGCCAGGTAATCAGGTGGCATGACTGTGCTTCACGCAACCATTAACATGTATGTCAGTATATGGGGATGTTTCCCGGACATTCAACGTCGGGGAACAGGAAAAATAAAAGGGGAGATAAAATCCCCCCTTTTTTATTAACTGACTGTATGTTTTGGCGATTTATTCACCAGAAGCTTGCTGCGCTTCCGGTTTGCCATACATCAGCATTGGTTTGGATTGACCCTGAATGACGGACTCATCGATGACCACTTTCTCGACATCTTCCATGGACGGCAAATCGTACATGGTGTCGAGCAGCGCGGCTTCAACGATAGAACGCAGGCCACGTGCACCGGTTTTACGCGCCATCGCTTTCTTGGCGATGGCATCCAGCGCTTCGTCGCGGAATTCAAGATCCACCCCTTCCAGATTAAACAGCGCCTGATACTGCTTGGTCAGGGCGTTTTTCGGTTCTTTCAGGATCTGGATCAGTGCGTCTTCGCTCAGTTCGTTCAGCGTGGCAACAACCGGCAGACGACCGATGAATTCAGGGATCAGACCGAATTTGATCAGATCTTCCGGCTCCACCTGGGCCAGCAGTTCGCCTTCCTGCGGTTTTTCAGATTTCCCTTTTACCGTCGCGCCAAAACCAATGCCGGAGCCGGTTTCTACACGATGGGAGATCACTTTATCGAGGCCTGCAAACGCGCCGCCACAGATAAAGAGGATCTTGGAGGTATCAACCTGCAGGAACTCCTGCTGCGGATGCTTGCGTCCACCCTGCGGCGGAACAGCAGCAACAGTGCCTTCAATCAGTTTCAACAGCGCCTGCTGCACGCCTTCACCGGAAACGTCACGGGTGATGGACGGGTTATCAGATTTACGAGAAATCTTGTCGATTTCATCGATATAGACGATGCCGCGCTGCGCTTTTTGCACGTCGTAGTCGCATTTTTGCAGCAGCTTCTGGATGATGTTTTCCACATCTTCACCCACGTAGCCAGCTTCGGTTAGGGTGGTAGCATCCGCCATGGTGAACGGCACATCCAGCAGGCGTGCCAGCGTTTCGGCCAGCAGCGTTTTACCGGAACCGGTTGGGCCGATCAGCAGAATGTTACTTTTGCCAAGCTCAACACCGTTGCTCGTATCACCGTTACGCAGACGTTTGTAGTGGTTGTAAACCGCTACGGCCAGCACTTTTTTGGCCTGTTCCTGACCAATGACATAATCATCCAGATGGTGACGGATTTCATGCGGCGTCGGCAGCGCGCTACGCTCGCGATGCGGCGCAACTTCTTTGATCTCTTCGCGAATGATGTCATTACACAGATCAACACATTCGTCGCAGATATACACGGACGGCCCGGCAATCAGCTTGCGCACTTCATGCTGGCTTTTGCCGCAAAAAGAGCAATACAACAGTTTGCCCGAACCATCTTTGCGTTTATCTGTCATGAGTAAAAACCTCTTTTCTGTTCTTTGTGCCGCACACGACGACGCAAATGCCAATCCAGGCGCAGGACGCTACCTGCAGGGTGCCGCTCTTAATGATTATAGCGGTACACGTCTGGCCTGAGCATTAATTACGATGGGTCAAAATCGAATCGACCAGACCGTACTCGACTGCTTCCGGAGCAGAGAGGAAGCGGTCACGTTCAGTATCACGTTCGATTTGTTCTAAAGATTGACCCGTATGGTGCGCCATAAGTTCATTCATGCGCCCTTTAACTTTCAGGATTTCACGCGCGTGAATTTCAATGTCCGTGGCCTGGCCCTGATAGCCACCCAGCGGTTGGTGAATCATGACGCGCGAATTCGGCAGGCAGAAACGCTTGCCTTTGGCGCCCGCAGTCAGCAGGAATGCGCCCATAGAGGCAGCCTGTCCCATACAAATGGTGCTGACGTCCGGCTTGATAAATTGCATGGTGTCGTAAATCGACATCCCGGCAGTGATCACACCACCTGGAGAGTTAATATACAGGTAAATGTCTTTTTCCGGGTTTTCCGCTTCCAGAAACAGCATCTGCGCCACAATCAGATTAGCCATGTGGTCTTCGACCTGGCCGGTCATGAAAATGACACGTTCCTTAAGAAGACGGGAGTAGATATCAAAAGAACGCTCACCGCGCGAGGTCTGTTCAATGACCATTGGCACCAGCGCCATATGGGGTGCAAAGTTATCTCGTTCGCCGCTGTATGACATGTCCGTCTCCTGGATAAAAAATAAATAAACCTGCTGGACCGATTCTACTTGAGTATGACTGGTCTGACTACGACCGCCCTGGACGGATATTCAGCAAGAACACTTCTGTCAGTCTCCCTGTAATGGGGATGGCTACGCCTTATTTCAAGCATAACAAGCTTTTGGCTTAACGCTA
Organism: Enterobacter sp. ENT03; assembly: GCF_019218745.1. GTDB lineage: Bacteria > Pseudomonadota > Gammaproteobacteria > Enterobacterales > Enterobacteriaceae > Enterobacter_D. Next base: position 99,705 of record NZ_JAHUXA010000007.1, on the reverse strand, counting down.
ACACTGAAACGCGCTTTTAGCACTCATCCTAAAAAGTCAGGATGATAAAAAAGCCCGGCACAGTGAAGTGACGGGCTTTGTGGTCAGATGTAGTACGTAATGGCGAAACTTACGCCTGCTGGTTCATCAGCTCGTTGAAGGAAGTGGCTTTCTCAGTCACTTTCGCTTTTTCAAGCACGGCTTCAACAGCCTGCTCTTCAAGCGCAACGTTACGCATGTTTTCCATCAGCTCTTTGTTTTTGCTGTAGAATTCAACCACTTCTTTCGGATCTTCGTAGGCAGATGCCATTTCTTCGATCAGCGCATTAACGCGGGCTTCGTCAGCTTTCAGCTCGTGGGTACGGATCACTTCACCCAACAGCAGGCCAACAACTACGCGACGTTTAGCTTGTTCTTCGAACAGTTCACGCGGCAGTTCCAGCGCTTGTTTCTCGTTGCCACCAAAACGCTGTGCAGCCTGACGACGCAGGACGTCGATTTCGCTGTCGATCAGCGCAGCCGGCACGTCGATTTCGTTGGCTTTCACCAGACCGTCGATCGCCTGAGTCTTAACACGGTTACGCACGGCGCCTTTCAGCTCGCGATCCATGTTTTTACGCACTTCTGCACGCAGACCTTCAATAGAACCGTCTTCAACGCCGAAACGTTTGATGAACTCTTCGGTCAGTTCCGGCATTTCACGTTCTTCAACTTTTTTCAGGTTGATAACGAATTTAGCGGCTTTACCTTTCAGGTTTTCAGCGTGGTATTCTTCCGGGAAGGTCACGTCAATAGTGAATTCTTCGCCAGCTTTATGGCCTTTGATACCGTCTTCAAAGCCCGGGATCATACGACCCTGGCCCATTGCCAGTACGAAATCAGTGGCTTTGCCGCCTTCGAACTCTTCACCGTCTACAGAACCGGTGAAATCAACAGTCACGCGGTCTTCAGCTTCAACAGCGCCGTCTTTTTCTTTCCAGGTCGCCTGCTGCTTGCGCAGGGTGTCGAGCATGCCATCAACGTCAGCTTCGGTCACTTCAACAACCGGCTTCTCAACTTCGATGGTATCCAGACCAGAGAGTTTCACTTCGGGATACACTTCGAACTCAACAGAGTAAGTGAAGTCTTCACCGAGTTTGTACTCGCCCGGCACATAGTTAGGTGCGCCAGCCGGATTGATTTTTTCCTGAATGATCGCATCAACAAAGTTGCGGCTCATCAGTTCGCCCAGCACGTCCTGGCGTACAGATGCGCCATAACGCTGAGCAACTACGGACATCGGTACTTTGCCCTTGCGGAAGCCGTCGATGCGAACTTTCTTCGCTACGTTAACCAGCTCGCTCTTCACAGCGGTCTCGATGCTGTCAGCAGCGATAGTGATCGTTACACGGCGCCCAAGGCCCTGAGTGTTCTCAACTGAAACTTGCATCTTGTTACCTCAAAAAATCACAGTGCTCGGTCAACTCTGGAAGCTCGTGTAAGTTTGGCTTCACAGTACCGGGATGTTCTCTTGAATCAGATATACATTCCCTGTCACCAGAATCATCCCGAAGACATTCCGAAAAATAAGACGCAGCATTATAGCGGCATCACTTTTATGAGTCGAGAACGGTTATTGCGTACCAGATCGGCATTTTTCACAATTCCCGGCTAATTTTTGTCTGAATTTGGCGCAAACCGAACAAAACTCAGGCAAAACAAAACGGCCCGCAGGCCGTTTTCACATATTCTGTACGCAACATACTGGAAAAGTTCCAGCGGTTGCAAATACGATTTATCAGGCGATGGTGCCTGCCCCCCGGCATGGTGGTGATGCCAGCACGGTATCCTGTAATCCTTCCCACTCTTTTATAGTGTAAGTATGCAGAGCTAACGCATGTACGGAACCTGCCAGTTCTTCCGCTAACGTACTGTAAATCATACGATGGCGCGTCAGGAAACGCTCGCCTGCAAAGCGATCACTTACCAGAACGACTTTGAAATGGCTTTCTGAACCGGCCGGTACATTGTGACGATAGCTTTCATCAACAACTTCGAGAAACGCGGGTTCAAACGCGGCGCTTAATTTTGATTCGATTTGGTCACGCATCATCATGATTTTATTCCTCCGACGACGATCAGAGCTCACCCTTCCCTTTAAATGTTAGCCGCTTTTACCACTTTCATAACATCAAAAAAACAAATATTTAGCTTTTGCGCGCTTTTCTCATTCAAAGGTATTAATCAATCAGGCAAGGTAACCCTCAAGGCCAAGTTTGACGCGCAGAAAACGTATGAATGGTCAGAAAACAGACAAGGCGATGAATTTACATGCGTTCCCTGGTTGCCGCCGCTGTTGGCAATGTTATGATGGCGAGAATTATTCTCTTAATAAGCATCCGATCTTCCGAGAGCCCCCGACATGTTAAAAAAACTGCTTTTCCCGTTGGTCGCCCTGTTTATGCTCGCAGGCTGCGCAACTCCGCCAAATACGATTGATGTTTCACCAAAAATTACTCTCCCGCAGCAGGATCCCAGCTTGATGGGCGTCACCGTTAGCATTAACGGTGCCGATCAACGTCAGGATCAGGCGTTGGCGAAAGTTACGCGCGACAATCAGCTAGTCACCCTGACCGCAACTCGCGATTTACGTTTCCTGCTGCAGGAAGTGCTGGAAAAACAGATGACCGCACGTGGTTATATGGTCGGCCCGAACGGTCCGGTAAACCTGCAGATCATCGTGAATCAGCTTTATGCCGATGTGTCGCAGGGTAACGTGCGCTACAACATCGCCACCAAAGCCGATATTGCTATTATTGCCACCGCGGCTAACGGCAACAAGATGACCAAAAACTATCGCGCAAGCTACTCCGTTGAAGGGGCGTTCACCGCTAAAAACGAGAACATTGCTAATGCGGTAAACAGCGTACTGACCGATACCATCGCGGACATGTCTCAGGACGTGAGCATCCACGAATTCATCAAACAGAACGCGCGTTAATTCTGTCCGCTGACCCGGCAGCCGTCGGGTCAGCGCTCCTCTTATGTCAAATCACTACCTGCGCATTTTCCAGCAACCAAAATCAGCAATCCTGCTAATCCTGGGTTTCGCCTCCGGTTTACCGCTTGCCTTGACGTCAGGCACGCTACAGGCGTGGATGACCGTCGAAAATATCGATCTGAAAACCATTGGTTTCTTTTCACTGGTCGGCCAGGCCTACGTCTTTAAGTTCCTGTGGTCGCCGGTGATGGATCGCTATACACCGTCATTTTTAGGGCGGCGTCGCGGTTGGTTGCTGACCACACAGATATTGCTGCTGGTGGCGATTGCTGCGATGGGATTTCTGGAGCCGGTCAGCCAGCTACGCTGGATGGCGGCGCTGGCGGTGGTGATCGCATTTTGCTCGGCCTCCCAGGACATTGTCTTCGACGCCTGGAAAACCGACGTATTGCCCGCAGAGGAACGCGGTGCGGGTGCGGCTATCAGCGTACTGGGCTATCGGCTCGGCATGCTGGTTTCCGGCGGGCTGGCCTTGTGGCTGGCGGATAAATGGCTTGGCTGGCAGGGCATGTACTGGCTGATGGCCGCCCTGCTGATCCCCTGCATCATCGCCACCCTGCTGGCACCGGAACCCAGTGATGTTATCCCGGTACCGAAATCCCTTGAGCAGGCGGTTGTCGCGCCGCTACGTGATTTCTTTGGCCGCAACAACGCCTGGTTGATTTTGCTGCTGATCGTCCTTTATAAGCTGGGCGATGCGTTTGCCATGAGCCTGACCACCACTTTTCTCATCCGTGGCGTCGGCTTTGATGCCGGTGAGGTGGGCGTGGTGAACAAAACGCTGGGACTGATCGCGACCATTGTCGGGGCGTTATATGGCGGCGTGCTGATGCAACGCCTGACGCTGTTCCGCGCGCTGCTGATCTTTGGCGTGCTACAGGGAGTCTCCAATGCCGGTTACTGGTGGCTGTCAGTAACCGACAAACACCTCTACAGCATGGCCGCGGCGGTATTCTTTGAAAACCTGTGCGGCGGCATGGGTACGGCGGCGTTTGTCGCCCTGTTGATGACCCTGTGTAACAAATCTTTCTCTGCCACGCAGTTTGCCCTGCTATCAGCGCTGTCTGCGGTCGGACGTGTATACGTAGGTCCCATTGCCGGTTGGTTTGTAGAGGCACATGGCTGGCCAACGTTTTATCTGTTCTCGGTTTTTGCCGCCATTCCCGGATTGCTTCTGCTGCTGGTGTGTAAGCAGACGCTGGAGTTTACTCAGCAAACGGACAGTTTCATCCCGCGTACCCAATATGCTCCTGCCTACCGACTGGCATTACGGATCCTCGCAACAGGATGCGCGCTGATTGCTGGCTGGCTGATTACTCTGCTTTTGAATGCGACCGGCCTTACCGACTGGGCGTTCGGGCTGCAACTGCTTGAGTGCGGAGCGCTGCTGGCCATAGGCGGCATCGTTTACGGCGGCGTACTGGACTACCTCGCCCTGCGCAAAACTCGTCTCATCTGAACCGGTTAACACCGGGCCTTTAATTTACCCCAGTTATTATTTTTTGATTAATTATCGAGCAATAAAATTGCCATTAGTCGCTATTATTCGTTCGCGCAAACTTAAATTTCTTTAATTATTTTGTGCGCTTTAAAATAATGACTACTCTTAAACGATTCAGCACCGTTATGAATTATTTCTCACTGATTATGTTCTTTAAATGCTGAATTAATGTTAATGATTTGTAATTAAAGCTGATTGGTTATACCAATTAGCCGATTCTATTAAGTGGAGGGCGGAGTTTTGTTCTAACATAGGTGTAACTTAGGCGATCGCGAATTTTTACAGATTGTTGCATTCTATGTGACGCGCGCGGCAGAACCCGGTTACACCTCGCTGACACCGCGCCATTCATGTTTACAGTAATGTAACCTTCCCGTAAAATGCCCGCACACTTTAAGCGCCACCTGATCCCCGTGGAATTGAGGTCGTTAAATGAGACTCAGGAAATACAATAAAAGTTTGGGACTGCTTTCGTTAATTGCAGGCACTGTTTTACTCAGTGGTTGCGATTCTGCGCTGCTGGACCCCAAAGGACAGATCGGACTGGAACAACGTTCTTTGATACTGACAGCTCTTGGGCTGATGTTGATTGTCGTGATCCCGGCTATCGTGATGGCTATCGGCTTTGCCTGGAAGTATCGGGCGTCGAATAAGGATGCCAAATACAGCCCCAACTGGTCGCACTCGAACAAAGTTGAAGCTGTTGTCTGGACCATCCCCATCTTAATCATTATTTTCCTTGCAGTACTGACATGGAAAACCACGCACGCATTAGAACCAGGCAAGCCGCTGGATCACGATGCTAAGCCGGTGACCATCGAAGTTATCGCTATGGACTGGAAATGGTTCTTCATTTATCCGGAGCAAGGTATTGCTACGGTGAATGAAATCGCCTTCCCGGCGAACACGCCAGTGGAATTCAAAATCACCTCCAACTCGGTGATGAACTCCTTCTTTATTCCGCGTCTGGGTAGCCAGATTTATGCAATGGCCGGGATGCAGACTAAGCTGCACCTGATTGCCAACGAAGCCGGCACCTATGATGGTATTTCCTCCAACTACAGTGGCGCAGGTTTCTCCGGCATGAAGTTCAAAGCTATTGCTACGCCGGATAACGCCACCTTTGACGCCTGGGTTGCCAAAGCGAAACAGTCTCCGAAAGTCATGAACGATATGGCGACGTACGAGAAAGTTGCGGCTCCGAGCGAATACAACAAGGTTGAATACTTCTCCAGCGTGAAACCGAATTTGTTTAAAGATGTTATTGGCAAATTTATGTCTCACGGGAAAAGCATGGACGTGACGCAGCCGGAAGGGGAACACAGTTCTCATGAAGGTATGGAAGGCATGGACATGAGTCACGCCCAAACCTCTCATTAAGGGGCTGAGGAATAATACGATGTTCGGAAAATTAACACTGGATGCAATCCCGTACCATGAACCCATTATCATGGTTACGGTTGCAGCAATCCTCGTCGGTGGTCTGGCGCTGGTTGCCGCACTCACTTACTTCGGTAAGTGGTCTTACTTATGGAACGAGTGGTTAACTTCCGTTGACCACAAACGCCTGGGGATTATGTATATCCTCGTCGCTATCGTTATGCTGGTGCGCGGCTTTGCCGACGCCATCATGATGCGTACCCAGCAGTTGCTGGTGTCTGCGGGAGAACAGGGCTTCTTGCCACCGCATCACTACGACCAGATCTTTACCGCCCACGGCGTCATCATGATCTTCTTCGTAGCGATGCCGTTCGTTATCGGTCTGATGAACATTGTGGTGCCGCTGCAAATCGGTGCACGTGATGTTGCTTACCCGTTCCTGAACAACCTGAGCTTCTGGTTCACCGTTGTTGGCGTTATCCTGGTGAACGTTTCGCTGGGTGTGGGCGAATTCGCACAGACTGGCTGGGTCGCTTATCCGCCACTGTCGGGCATTGAGTACAGTCCGGGGGTCGGGGTCGACTACTGGATCTGGAGTCTCCAGCTGTCCGGTATTGGTACAACGCTGACCGGTATTAACTTCTTTGTAACCATCCTGCGTATGCGTGCGCCGGGCATGACGATGTTCAAAATGCCTGTGTTCACCTGGGCGTCGCTGTGTACTAACGTACTGATTATCGTCTCCTTCCCGATCCTGACGGTGACGATAGCCCTGCTGACGCTCGACCGCTACCTGGGCACCCATTTCTTCACGAATGATATGGGTGGCAACATGATGATGTACGTGAACCTGATTTGGGCCTGGGGCCATCCGGAAGTGTACATTCTTGTTCTGCCAGTATTCGGTGTGTTCTCTGAAGTAACGGCTACCTTCTCCAGAAAGCGTCTGTTTGGCTATACCTCTCTGGTATGGGCGACCATCGCGATCACCGTGCTGTCGTTCATCGTTTGGCTGCACCACTTCTTCACCATGGGCAGCGGTGCGAACGTTAACGCCTTCTTCGGTATCACCACGATGATTATCGCCATCCCGACCGGGGTGAAGATCTTCAACTGGCTGTTTACCATGTACCAGGGCCGTATCCAGTTCCATTCCTCTATGCTGTGGACTATCGGTTTCATCGTCACCTTCTCTATCGGTGGGATGACGGGCGTGCTGCTGGCGGTGCCGGGCGCAGACTTCGTACTGCACAACAGCCTGTTCCTGGTGGCGCACTTCCATAACGTTATCATCGGTGGTGTGGTGTTCGGTTGCTTCGCGGGTATGTCGTACTGGTGGCCGAAAGCATTCGGTTACACCATGAACGAAGCCTGGGGTAAACGCGCATTCTGGTTCTGGATCATCGGCTTCTTCGTGACCTTTATGCCGCTGTACGCTATGGGCTTCATGGGTATGACCCGTCGCGTTAGCCAGGACATCGATCCGATGTTCGAACCGCTGATGATTGTGGCTGAAATCGGTGCACTGCTGATTGCCTGCGGTATCTTCAGCATCGTGATGCAGATTTATACCTCTGTACGCGATCGCGACCAGAACCGCGACCTGACGGGCGATCCGTGGGGTGGCCGTACGCTGGAGTGGGCAACCTCTTCCCCGCCGCCGTTCTACAACTTTGCCGTTGTTCCGCATATCCACGAGCGTGATGCGTTCTGGGAAATGAAAGAGAAAGGCGAAGCGTACCAGCAGCCGACGCATTATGAAGAAATTCATATGCCGAAAAACAGCGCTGCAGGCGTAGTGATCGGCGCGTTCAGTACCATTTTCGGTTTCGCCATGATCTGGCATATCTGGTGGCTCGCCATCGTTGGCTTCGCAGGTATCATCATCACCTGGATTGTGAAGAGCTTCGATGAAGACGTGGATTACTACGTTCCGGTAGCGACCGTTGAGAAACTGGAAAACCAGCACTTTGATGAAATTAGCAAAGCAGGGCTGAAAAATGTCAACTGATTCTCTGGCACATTCTGGCGCTCATGCGCACGACCATGGGCATCACGATGCAGGCGCCAATAAAGTCTTTGGCTTCTGGATCTACCTGATGAGCGACTGCATTCTCTTTGCATGTCTGTTCGCAACCTATGCCGTTCTGGTGAACGGCACAGCGGGCGGCCCGAGCGGTAAAGATATTTTCGAACTGCCGTTCGTGCTGGTGGAAACGTTCCTCCTGCTGTTTAGCTCCATTACCTACGGCATGGCGGTTATCGCCATGGATAAAGGGAACAAAAGCCAGGTTCTGTCCTGGCTGGCGCTGACCTTCCTGTTTGGTGCGGGCTTCGTGGGAATGGAAATCTATGAATTCCATCACCTGATCGCAGAAGGCTTCGGCCCGGATCGCAGTGGCTTCCTGTCAGGGTTCTTCGCCCTGGTCGGCACCCACGGTGTGCACGTGACCTCTGGTCTGGTGTGGATGGCGCTGATGATGTTCCAGGTTTCCCGTCGCGGGCTGACCAGCACTAACCGTACCCGTCTGATGTGCCTGAGCATGTTCTGGCACTTCCTGGACGTAGTATGGATCTGTGTGTTCTCTGTTGTTTACCTGATGGGGGCAATGTAATGAGTCATTCAACCGATCATAGCGGCGCTTCTCACGGTACCGTAAAAACGTACATGACAGGCTTTATCCTGTCGATCATCCTGACGGTGATCCCGTTCTGGATGGTAATGAACGGCACTGCTTCTCATGCCACGCTGGTTAGCGTCGTTGTGGGTATGGCGGTGGTACAGATTCTGGTTCATCTGGTGTGCTTCCTGCATATGAATACCTCTTCGGAGGATCGCTGGAACCTGGTGGCCTTTGTCTTTACCGTGCTGATTATCGCCATAGTCGTTGCAGGATCCATTTGGATTATGTGGAGCCTGAACAACAACATGATGGTTCACTAAGAGCGGCGAGTATGATTAAGCAATACCTGCAAGTAACGAAACCAGGCATCATTTTCGGTAACCTGATCTCCGTGATCGGGGGGTTCCTGCTGGCCTCCAAGGGCAGCATCGACTATCCCCTTTTCGCTGCTACGCTGATTGGCGTGTCACTGGTGGTCGCATCCGGTTGTGTATTTAACAACTACATCGACCGCGATATTGACCGCAAAATGGAGCGCACGAAGAACCGGGTACTGGTCAAAGGCCTGATTTCGCCGAAAATGTCGCTGGTGTATGCCACCTTGTTGGGTATTGCTGGCTTTATGCTGCTGTGGTTTGGTGCTAACCCGCTGGCCTGCTGGCTGGGCGTGATGGGGTTTGTGGTTTATGTCGGCATTTACAGCCTGTACATGAAACGTCACTCCGTTTATGGCACGCTGATTGGCTCTCTCTCCGGCGCTGCGCCGCCGGTGATTGGCTACTGCGCGGTAACCGGTGATTTTGACAGTGGTGCGCTGATCCTGCTGGCGATTTTTAGCCTGTGGCAGATGCCCCACTCCTACGCCATCGCGATTTTCCGCTTTAAGGATTATCAGGCGGCGAACATCCCGGTACTGCCGGTGGTGAAAGGCATCTCGGTTGCCAAAAACCATATCACGCTGTATATCATCGCTTTCGCTGTCGCGACGCTGATGCTCACACTGGGCGGTTATGCCGGATATAAATATCTGGTGGTGGCTGCGGCGGTGAGCGTCTGGTGGCTCGGCATGGCGCTGCGTGGTTATAAAGTGGAAGACGATAAGGTCTGGGCGCGCAAGCTGTTCGTCTTTTCTATCGTCGCCATTACCTCGCTGTCGGTGATGATGTCCGTCGACTTTATGGTCCCGGACTCACACAGCCTGCTTACTTACGTCTGGTAACGCATTAATACCTAAAAGGGTGCTACGGCACCCTTTTTTATTTGTAAAATACCCCGCTATTTACCCTACCCTGCCCCCGCACTACACTATGCCCGGCTTTAGAATTTGAGGTGGAAATGAACGATTATAAGATGACACCAGGCGAGTTACGCGCCACCTGGGGTTTAGGGACGGTGTTCTCGTTGCGTATGCTTGGCATGTTTATGGTCCTGCCCGTTCTCACCACTTACGGTATGGCTTTGCAGGGCGCAAGCGAAGCGCTGATTGGTTTCGCCATTGGTATTTATGGACTGGCACAGGCCGTTTTTCAGATCCCCTTTGGATTATTATCCGATCGTATCGGACGCAAACCCCTGATTGTCGGCGGGTTGGCTATTTTTGTCATTGGCAGCGTGGTGGCCGCGCTTTCTGACTCGATCTGGGGCATTATTCTTGGCCGTGCGCTGCAAGGCTCTGGTGCCATTGCCGCCGCCGTCATGGCCCTGCTCTCCGATTTAACCCGTGAACAAAACCGCACCAAAGCGATGGCGTTTATTGGCGTCAGCTTTGGCGTTACCTTCGCCATCGCCATGGTGCTTGGCCCTATCATCACCCATAAGTTGGGGCTACATGCGCTGTTCTGGATGATCGCCGCGCTGGCAACCGCCGGTATTGCCCTGACGCTATGGGTGGTACCGGACAGCAAAAACCACGTGCTGAACCGCGAATCGGGCATGGTAAAAGGCTGTTTTAGCAAAGTTATTGCCAGTCCGAAGCTGCTGAAGCTTAACTTTGGCATCATGTGCCTGCACATTTTGCTGATGTCGACCTTTGTCGCCCTGCCCGGCCAGCTGGAAGCGGCGGGGTTTGCCACCGCGGATCACTGGAAAATCTATCTGGTGACCATGCTGATTTCGTTTGTCTGCGTCGTGCCTTTTATTATTTACGCCGAAGTGAAACGCCGTATGAAGCGGGTATTTGTCTTTTGCGTGGCGCTGCTTTTGATCGCGGAGATCGTGCTGTGGGGTGCCGGGCCGCATTTCTGGGAGCAGGTGCTGGGTGTACAGATCTTCTTCCTCGCCTTCAACCTGATGGAAGCGCTGCTGCCGTCTCTGATCAGCAAAGAAGCCCCGGCGGGATATAAAGGCACGGCGATGGGTATCTATTCCACCAGTCAGTTCCTGGGGGTGGCCATTGGCGGCTCGATGGCAGGCTGGGTGGACGGTATGTTTGATTCGCAGACAGTATTTCTGGCTGGCGCGCTGCTGGCAACCATCTGGCTGCTGGTGTCGCTGACCATGAGCGAACCAGCTTACGTCAGCAGTCTGCGTGTGGAAATTCCGGCGGATGTTCCGGCAGACGACGCGCTGGGCGAGCAGTTACGGGCGTTGCCAGGGGTGAGCGAGGTTTTGGTGGTGCAGGATGAGCGAAGCGTATACATCAAAATCGACAGCAAAGTCACTAATCGCTTTGAGATCGAACAGGCTATAAAACAGGCGTAAAAAAAGCGGGTCTCCCCGCTTTTTCTTAATCGCGGAAGTTTTTGAACTGGAACGGCTGCCCCAGATCGCCGCCGCGTACCAGCGCCATCGCCGCCTGCAAATCGTCGCGTGATTTACCGGTCACGCGCACTTCTTCACCCTGGATCTGCGACTGCACTTTCAGCTTGCTGTCTTTGATCAGTTTGACGAGTTTCTTCTGCGTCGCGCTTTCAATCCCTTGTTTCAGCTTCGCTTCAACAAACCAGGTTTTACCGCTGTGCACGAAGGTTTCCGGTACGTCCAGCGACGCGCCTTCAATACCGCGCTTCAGCAGCTTGGCGCGCAGAATATCCAGCAACTGGTTAACCTGGAAATCAGATTCACTCAGCACTTTAATGGTTTTATTCGCCTCCTTCAGCTCGAAAGTGGCTTCTACGCCGCGAAAATCGAAACGCGACTCCACTTCACGGCTGGCATTGTCGACCGCATTGCGGACTTCCTGAAGATCAACTTCAGAGACAATATCGAAAGATGGCATCTTTTCTTCTCCCTCTCTATATATTGCGATGCATAATACCTGCTAAGAAGCATAACTCAACTTGTTATGCCCGTAAGTGTTGCAGGCCAGGAGGAACAATGAAAATTACCGTGCTCGGATGCGGGGCATTAGGTCAGCTATGGCTGACCGCGCTGTGTAAGCATGGGCATGAGGTGCAGGGCTGGCTTCGTGTGCCGCAGCCTTATTGCAGCGTCAACCTGATCGAAGAAGACGGCACCATTTTTAATGAGTCTCTTACGGCGAACGATCCCGATTTTCTGGCGCAAAGCGATCTGCTGCTGGTAAGTCTTAAAGCATGGCAGGTGTCAGAGCCGGTGCGAAACCTCTCCGCCAGAATGCCTGCTACCACGCCGATTTTACTGATCCATAACGGCATGGGTACGGTGGATGAGCTGAAAAGCATTCCTCAGCCTCTGCTGATGGGCACAACGACCCACGCCGCCCGGCGCGATGGCAACATTATTCTGCACGTCGCCAGCGGCACCACGCATATCGGCCCGGCGCGCCAGCAGGACGGAGATTACAGCTATCTGGCGGATATTCTCCAGGATGTGCTGCCCGACGTCGCCTGGCATAACACCATCCGTCCGGAGCTGTGGCGCAAGCTGGCGGTGAACTGCGTGATAAATCCGCTGACCGCGCTGTGGAACTGTCCGAACGGCGAGTTACAGGCGCATTCGGCGCTGATCCAGACGTTGTGCCACGAAGTCGCGGCGGTGATGGAGCGAGAAGGTCATCATACCTCCGTCGAGGATTTACTGGTGTACGTGAACCAGATCATCGCCAGCACCAAAGAGAACATATCGTCGATGTTGCAGGACGTGCGCGCCCTGCGCCACACTGAAATTGATTACATTACCGGGTATTTACTCAAACGCGCCCGCGCGCACGGTATTGCGGTACCGGAAAATACCCGCCTGTATGAACTTGTTAAGCGTAAGGAAAGTGAATATGAGCCCGTCAGCACTGATATGCCTCGCCCCTGGTAGTGAAGAAATGGAAGCCGTCACTACGCTCGATCTGCTGGTGCGTGGCGGCATCAACGTCACCACCGCCAGCGTTGCCAGCGACGGTGATCTGCGGATCGTCTGCTCGCGCGGCGTGAAGCTACTTGCCGATGCGCCGCTGGTGGAAGTGGCGGACGGCGACTATGACATCATCGTCCTGCCGGGCGGTATTAAAGGTGCCGAATGTTTCCGTGACAGCCCGCTGCTGGTAGAGACGGTGCGGCAGTTCCATCTTTCAGGCCGTATCGTTGCCACCATCTGCGCCGCCGCAGCCACCGTGCTGGTTCCTCACGATCTGTTTCCCATCGGCAACATGACCGGCTTTCCTGCGCTGAAAGAGCGTATCCCGGCGGAGCAGTGGCAGGATAAACGGGTGGTCTGGGATCCGCGCGTCAATCTGATCACCAGCCAGGGGCCGGGCACCGCCATTGATTTTGGTTTGAAAATTATCGATCTGCTGGTCGGGCGTGAAAAAGCCTATGAAGTGGCGTCACAACTGGTGATGCCGGCAGGGATTTATAATTATTACGAATAAAAAAAGCGCCTTGCGGCGCTTTTTCGTTACGGGCGGTAAACCTTGACGTTTTCAAAGCCCTGCTCGCGCAGATACAGCGCCTGCAGTCGGCTCATCACGCCGCGTTCACACCACAGCAGCCAGGTTTTGCTCTGGTCGAGATCGCCGAATTTGGTGCTGAGTTTGTAGAATGGCAGAGACACCACTTCCACGCCCTCAACCTGCAACGGCTTATCATCCTGCTCGTCAATGGAACGAATATCGAGGATCGCGTCGTTCGGACCGAAACCGGTGACGGTTTCCACTTCCACAACGGCCTGCTCGGTTTGCTCGGCGATTTCGCGGATGTCGATATTGCTCGCCGCCGCGACCACTTCGTCGAGGATGTCGAAGTTAAAGTTCTCTTCTTCCGCTTCGATTTTCGCCTTCACCGCTTTCACGGTCGGGCTTTTCGAGATCACACCGCAGTATTCCGGCATGGTCCGGGCAAAGTCAGCAGTACCGATTTCACGCGCCAAATCGATAATGTGCTCTTTATCGTGAGAGATCAGCGGACGCAGGATCAGCGTATCAGAAACGTTGTCGATAAGACGCAGGTTGGTCAGCGTCTGGCTCGACACCTGGCCCAGCGCTTCGCCGGTCACCAGCGCCTGCACGCCATAGCGTTCGGCCACTTTTGATGCCGCACGCACCATCATGCGTTTAAGGACCACGCCCATCTGGCCGTCTTCTACTTTTTCGAGGATTTCGCCCACTACCGGCTCAAAGTTAATGGCCACAAAGCGCACGCGGTGCGAGCTGCCAAAGCGTTTCCACAGGTAGTACGCCACCTGACGCACGCCGATTTCGTGCGCCGCGCCGCCCAGGTTAAAGAAGCAGTAGTGTACGCGGCAGCCGCGACGCATCAGCATATAGCTGGACACACCGGAGTCGAAACCGCCGGAGATCAACGACAGCACATCTTCCTGGGTGCCGATTGGATAACCGCCGATACCTTCATAGCGGCCTTTTACCAGCAGCAGGCGATCGTTTTCGATTTCCAGATTAACGGTCACATCGGGGTGCGTCAGCTTCACGCGCGCCGTTTCGATGTGCTGATTTAAACCGCCGCCAACATAGCGCTCTACTTCAATCGAGCTAAACTCATGTTTACCGCGGCGTTTAACGCGTACGCAGAAGGTTTTGCCTTCCAGTTGGTCGCGGAACTGAACCAGCGCTTTCTCAAAGATATCGTGCAGGGAGGTGAAAGGCACATCTTCCACTTCCAGAATGTGGTGAATACCGGGAATGCGGGTCAGGGCATCGCGAATAGCCAGACGCTCGTTCTCGTCTTTGGCGCGAACTTCGATATGATCCCAGTGACGAACAATGGCAATGGTGTCGGCGTACTGCTTAAGGACGTTACGAATATTTCCGGTCAGCATTTTAATGAAGCGCAAACGCACAGATTGGCTTTTGATGGTGATTTCCGGGAACAATTTAATGATAAACTTCATGGCGGCAATGGTTCGTTGGCAGATCGGACAAGCGATCTGTTGAGGGAAATATACAGCAGCCCATACCTGCGGCTGCATCCAGGCGCGGAAGTATACCACCTTCGTGGTCAACCTGTGCATATTGCATGACCATTACGCCTTATTTGCTAAGATGCGCCACTCCGCTACCATAGCGGAGCCGAATAAATGAGAGAGCCAGACATTCACATGCCAAAGAAAAATGACGCACCGGCCAGTTTCGAAACGGAGCTCAATGAGCTGGAACAGATTGTCACCCGCCTTGAAAGCGGCAATTTACCGCTGGAAGAAGCCTTAAATGAATTCGAGCGCGGCGTGCAGCTGGCCCGTCAGGGACAGGTAAAACTGCAACAGGCAGAGCAGCGCGTGCAGATCCTGCTCTCTGATAACGACGACGCCCCGCTGACGCCCTTCACTCCGGACGCCGAGTAAACATGGATTTCGCACAACAACTTGAAATGTGTGTGCAGCAGGCAAATGACGCCCTGCGCCGCTTTATTTCTCCGCAGCCCTTTCAGAACACTCCACTGGTTGAGGCCATGCACTATGGCACACTGTTAGGCGGCAAACGGCTGCGGCCTTTCCTGGTGTACGCCACCGGACAGATGTTTGGCGTGAGCACATCCACGCTTGATGCCCCTGCTGCGGCCATTGAATGTATACATGCCTATTCGCTGATCCATGACGATCTCCCGGCGATGGATGATGACGATCTGCGTCGCGGTCAGCCGACCTGCCATATTAAATTCGGCGAAGCGAACGCGATCCTCGCGGGCGATGCGCTGCAAACGCTGGCCTTCTCTATACTGGCGGATACCCCCATGCCGGAAGTGGCGGTACGCGACCGACTGGCGATGGTGTCCGAACTGGCGCAGGCCAGCGGCGTTGCAGGCATGTGCGGCGGTCAGGCGCTGGATCTTGAAGCGGAAGGCAAGCAGGTCGGCCTGGCGGAGCTTGAACGTATTCACCGGCATAAAACCGGTGCGCTGATCCGTGCCGCGGTGCGGCTGGGCGCATTAAGCGCTGGTGATAAAGGACGCGCCGCGCTGCCGATCCTCGATCGCTATGCCGAAAGCATCGGTCTGGCGTTCCAGGTACAGGATGACATTCTGGATGTGGTGGGTGATACTGCGACCCTTGGCAAACGCCAGGGTGCCGATCAGCATTTAGGCAAAAGCACCTACCCCGCACTCCTGGGCTTAGAGCAGGCCCAGACAAAAGCCCGTGACCTGATTGACGATGCCCGCCATGCGCTCGATGCGCTGGCCGCCCAGTCACTGGATACCACGGCACTGGAAGCACTGGCGAATTACATAATCCAGCGTGATAAATAAACTTTTTATAAGCTCCTGATAACCCAGAGGCGGCGTACTGCCCCCTGAATTATGACGAGTAAGACGAGTGTCCGATGAGTTTTGATATAGCCAAATACCCGACACTGGCACTGGTTGACTCTACCCCTGAGTTACGCCTGCTGCCTAAAGAGAGCCTGCCGAAGCTGTGTGACGAACTGCGTCGCTACCTGCTCGACAGCGTGAGCCGCTCCAGCGGGCACTTTGCCTCCGGGCTTGGCACCATTGAGCTGACCGTGGCGCTGCATTACGTCTATAACACGCCTTTCGATCAGCTGATCTGGGACGTGGGCCACCAGGCTTATCCGCATAAAATCCTCACCGGACGCCGTGATCGGATCGATACCATCCGCCAGAAAGACGGGCTGCATCCCTTCCCGTGGCGCGGTGAGAGCGAATATGACGTGCTGAGCGTCGGCCATTCGTCCACCTCGATCAGTGCCGGGATCGGCATCGCTGTTGCGGCAGCAAAAGAAGGCAAGCAGCGTCGCACCGTCTGTGTGATCGGTGATGGCGCGATCACCGCGGGCATGGCTTTTGAGGCGATGAACCACGCGGGCGACATCCGGCCGGATATGCTGGTGGTGCTCAACGACAACGAAATGTCGATTTCCGAAAACGTCGGCGCGCTGAACAATCATCTGGCACAGCTGCTTTCCGGCAAACTCTATTCCACGCTGCGCGAAGGCGGTAAAAAAGTCTTCTCCGGCGTACCGCCTATCAAAGAGCTGCTTAAACGTACTGAAGAGCACATCAAAGGCATGGTGGTGCCGGGCACGTTGTTTGAAGAGCTGGGCTTTAACTATATCGGCCCGGTAGACGGTCACGATGTGCTGGGCCTGGTCACAACGCTGAAAAACATGCGCGATCTGAAAGGCCCGCAGTTCCTGCATATCATGACCAAAAAAGGCCGTGGCTATGAACCGGCGGAAAAAGATCCCATTACCTTCCACGCGGTCCCGAAATTTGATCCGGCAAAAGGGACGCTGCCGAAAAGCGTCGGAGGAATGCCGTCCTACTCGAAAATCTTTGGCGACTGGCTGTGCGAAACAGCGGCGAAAGACAGCAAACTGATGGCGATCACCCCGGCGATGCGCGAAGGTTCCGGGATGGTGGAATTTTCCCGTAAGTTCCCGGATCGCTATTTTGACGTGGCTATCGCCGAGCAGCACGCCGTGACGTTTGCGGCGGGTCTGGCGATTGGCGGCTATAAGCCGGTGGTGGCGATCTACTCCACCTTCCTGCAACGCGCTTACGATCAGGTGATCCACGACGTCGCCATCCAGAAGCTGCCGGTGCTGTTCGCCATTGACCGCGCGGGCATCGTCGGGGCTGACGGGCAGACGCATCAGGGTGCCTTCGACATCTCGTTCCTGCGCTGCATCCCGGAAATGGTGATCATGACGCCGAGCGATGAAAACGAATGTCGCCAGATGTTGTTTACCGGCTACCACTACAACGATGGCCCAAGCGCGGTGCGTTATCCGCGCGGTAATGCGCTGGGCGTCGAGCTGACGCCGCTGCAAAAGCTGCCGCTGGGTAAAGGCGTGGTGAAACGTCAGGGCGAAAAAGTGGCGATTTTAAACTTCGGCACCCTGCTGGCGGATGCGGCAAAAGTCGCGGAATCGCTCAATGCCACACTGGTGGATATGCGTTTTGTGAAGCCGCTGGACGAGTCGCTGATCCTGTCGATGGCCCGCAGTCATGAGGTACTGGTGACGCTGGAAGAGAACGCCATCATTGGCGGTGCAGGCAGCGGTGTGAACGAGGTGCTGATGGCAAACCGCACGCTGGTGCCGGTACTTAATCTCGGCCTGCCGGATCATTTCATTCCACAGGGCACGCAGGACGAGGCGCGCGCCGCCATCGGTCTGGATGCTGCCGGTATCGAAGCCAGCATCAAACGCTGGCTGGCCTAACTCCCCCTTCCGCTCCTGCTATGCTTAGGTAATCTCGTACCCGTAGCAGGAGTGGAACCATGCAATACAATACATTAGGAAAAACGGACCTTAAGGTTTCCCGTCTTTGTCTGGGCTGTATGACCTTTGGCGAGCCGGATCGGGGCAATCACGCCTGGACCCTGCCCGAAGAGAGCAGCCGCCCGATTATTCAGCGCGCCCTGGAAGGCGGCATCAACTTTTTCGATACGGCAAACAGCTACTCCGATGGCAGCAGCGAGGAAATTGTTGGCCGCGCGCTGAAAGATTTCGCCCGTCGCGATGAGGTGGTGGTCGCCACCAAAGTGTATTACCCGTCCGGCGATCTCACCGAAGGCCTGTCCCGCGCGCAGATCCTGCGTTCCATTGATGACAGCCTGCGCCGCCTCGGCATGGAATATGTCGATCTGCTGCAAATCCACCGCTGGGATTACAACACACCGATTGAAGAAACGCTGGAAGCGCTGAACGATGTGGTGAAGGCCGGTAAAGCACGCTACATCGGCGCGTCGTCGATGCACACCGAACAGTTCGCTCAGGCGCTGGAACTGCAAAAGCAGCACGGCTGGGCGCGTTTCACCACCATGCAGAACCATTACAATATGATTTATCGCGAAGAAGAGCGCACCATGCTGCCGCTGTGTTATCAGGAAGGCATTGCGGTGATCCCGTGGAGCCCGCTGGCACGAGGCCGTCTGACGCGCCCCTGGGGTGAAACCACCGCGCGCCTGGTGTCCGATGAGGTGGGTAAAAAGCTGTATGACGACAGTGAGCAGAGTGATGCGCAGATCGCGGAACGTCTGGCTGCGGTCGCTGAAGAAGTGGGCGCAACACGGGCGCAGGTGGCGCTGGCATGGTTGCTGAGTAAGCCTGGCGTGGCCGCGCCGATTATCGGCACCTCACGGGAAGAGCAACTGGATGAGTTATTGCAGGCGGTCGATCTGGAACTGACGCCGGAACAGATCGCCGAAATGGAAATGCCGTATAAACAGCATGCGGTGGTGGGATTTAAGTAATCCCACTGCCCCGCCCTCTCCCCAGGGAGAGGGCGAACCGTTAAATAATGCCAATCGGCCAGTGATGGCCGATCACATACAGCACCGCCGCCGCGATGATGCCGGCAATAATATCGTCGACGATGATCCCCATCCCGCCGTGCACGTTGCGGTCAAACCAGCGGATCGGCCACGGCTTCCAGATATCGAAAAAGCGGAACAGCACAAAACCGGCCACCACCCACTGCCAGTCATGGGTCGGCAGCGCCATCAGCGTGATCCACATACCGATAAACTCATCCCAGACGATGCTGCCGTGATCGTGCACGCCCATGTCTTTCGCCGTCTGGTGGCACAGGTAAACGCCAATGCTGATCGACAGCATGATCACCAGCGAATAGAGCTGCCACGGCAGAAACGTCATCAGATACCAGAACGGGATCGCGGCAATCGATCCCGCCGTGCCTGGCATAATCGGACTTAAGCCACTGCCAAAACCGGTGGCCAGCAGATGCCAGGGATTGCGCATGCTCAGGCGGCTTTTCGCACTATCCTTACGAGTTTGCAAAGTGATCGTATCCTTTTAAATCAAACGATACCGGTTTTCCGTCGCGGGAAAACTGGATGCCTTCGACATCGGCGCTCATCTGCCCGACGCAGGTGAAGGGCACGCCGAGATGACCGATGGCCACGTCCAGCGCCCCCCGATTACGTTCAGGCACGGTAAAGCAGAGTTCATAATCTTCGCCACCCGCCAGCGCCCAGCGTAGCGCCTGCTCTGGCTCAACGTGACGGCGCATGGCGTCGGAGAACGGCATGGCGTCCATGTCCAGTATTGCGCCGCAGTTGCTGGCCTTCACGATATGCCCGAGATCGGAACTCAGTCCGTCGGATAAATCGATCGCCGCGCTCGCCAGATCGCGCAGCGCCTGGCCATGCAGAATGCGCGCCGTCGGACGCAGATGGCGTTTCAGCAACCCTTGCGCGTCCTGCTCATTCTCAACCCGCAGGCGGTTTTGCAGGATCGCCAGCCCCGCAGCGCTGTCGCCTGGCGTGCCGGTAACGTAGATCCAGTCGCCAGGCTTCGCGCCGGAGCGTTTAAGGGCGCGGCCCACAGGCACATAGCCGTAAATACCCAGTGTCATCGACAACGGCCCACGGGTGGTGTCGCCGCCAATCAACTGCATATCGTAGTAATTAATCTGTTCGAACAGGCTGTCGCTAAAGGCTTCAAGCCAGGACTCATCCACCTCCGGCAGCGTGATCGCCAGCGTCAGCCACGCCGGATCTGCGCCCATGGCGGCGAGATCGCTCAGGTTGGAAGCCAGCGCTTTGTGCGCCAGATCGACAGGTGAAATATCAGGAAGAAAATGGTTGCCCGAAACCAGGGTATCGGTGCTGATTGCCAGCGTTTGCTTGTCAGGAATATTGAGCAGTGCGCAATCGTCACCAATGCCGGTTTCGACATCCAGACGCGCGCGTCGTACGCGGTCAAAATAACGGGCAATAAGGGAAAACTCGCCGCATGCCATACGCTATGCCTCAGCAGAATGATAAACAGGAGACTGGGAAGGCGGCGAAATGGCAACTGCACTTCGCCGCGCGGACCAGCAGATTACTTTTTGTGGGGGCGGATCGCGGGTGCGGCTTTATCCAGCACGCCGTTAACAAATTTGTGGCTGTCTTCTGCGCCAAACGTTTTTGCCAGTTCAATAGCTTCGTTGATGGCCACTTTATACGGCACATCAGCACGTTTAGACAGTTCAAACAGCGCGATACGCAGTACCGCTTTCTCGACCTGGCCCAGCTCTTCGAGCAGACGAGACAGGTAGGGCTTCATCAGTCCATCGAGATATGCGCTGTTAGTCGCCACCCCGGACAGCAGTTCGCGGAAATACGCGATGTCGACATCTTTGACATCCTGTTCAGACAGGAACTGGTATTCAACATCGGCGATGTCGTTCTGGGACAACTGCCAGGAGTAAAGCGCCTGGACGGCACACTCACGGGCGCGGCGACGAGCAGCAGGTTTCACGGAAATTCCCCTTACAAAAAAATCAGGCTTTAATGGCCTTCAATACATTAATCATCTCAAGCGCGGTCAGGGCAGCTTCTGCACCTTTGTTACCGGCTTTAGTACCGGCGCGTTCGATGGCTTGTTCAATACTTTCAGTAGTCAGCACACCAAAGGCTACCGGGATTTCGCTCTGTTCAGCGACGTGTGCCAGACCATTGCTTGCGCCACCCGCCACATATTCGAAATGGGCGGTACCGCCACGGATAACCGTGCCGAGCGCGATAATCGCATCATATTTACCGGTTTTTGCCAGTGCGCCAGCCGCCAGAGGCAGCTCATAAGCACCTGGAACCCAAACCACGGTGATGTTTTCATCTTTAACCTGACCGATACGTTTCAGTGCGTCGATAGCACCGTCCAGCAGGCTGTCATTGATGAAGTTGTTGAAACGCGCAATGGTGATGGCGACGCGAGCGTCCGGGGCAGCAACGGTAGCTTCAATAATGTTCATACTCTTCCTTTACGGGTTCATTTAGCCCCGCAGGGGGGCGGATTTTATCATAATACTTCACGCACTGCTTCCCTTTTACGAGGACATTACGCAGTGGTCAAATGCAGGCAAATATCAGGGCCAACCTGCCGTATTTCGTTGAATGCAAATTGCGGCGCGTCGGCTAACGACTCAAGGCCCGGCAGAACGCACAACCCGCGTGCATCGCTGCCTAATAGTTTTGGCGCAAGATAAACCACCAGCTCATCCACCAGCCCCGCCTGGATCAGCGCCCCCGCCAGGGATGCCCCGGCTTCCACCCAGATGCTGTTGACCTGCTGGCGACCCAGCAGCATCATCATCGACACCAGATCGAGATGGCCGTTGTGCTCAGGCACCTGAATGTGACGCACGTTATCCGGCCAGGTCCGCGCGTCCGGCTGTATGCGGGCAAACCAGGTTTCGCCCGCTTGCTGGATCAGGCGATGTTCCGGCGTCACGCGGTTCTGGCTGTCGACCACAATACGCAGCGGCTGGCGTAACTGCGCCTGCGGATACTGCGCCTGCACGTCTGCAGACAGCTCGTTCCAACGGACGTTAAGCTGCGGATCATCGGCCAGCACCGTCGCGCTGCTGGTGAGAATAGCATGACTCTGCGCGCGCAGACGTTGCACATCGCGCCTTGCCTGAGGTGAGGTGATCCACTGGCTTTCACCGCTGGCCATGGCGGTACGGCCATCCAGTGACGCGCCCAGTTTTAGCTGCACCCAGGGAAAGCCGGTGCGCATCCGTTTCAGGAAACCTTTATTGAGGTTTTCCGCCTCGCTCATCATCAGCCCGTGGCTGACTTCAATACCTTCCTGTTGCAGGCGGTACAACCCGCGCCCGGCAACCTGCGGATTGGGATCCTGCATCGCCGCCACCACACGAGACACGCCCGCGTTAATCAACGCTTCACAGCACGGTGGTGTGCGTCCGTGATGACTACAGGGTTCAAGGGTGACATAGGCGGTCGCACCACGTGCCTTTTCACCCGCCATGCGCAGGGCATGGACTTCGGCGTGCGGCTCACCGGCCCGCTGGTGATAGCCTTCGCCAACGATCTTGCCGTCTTTGACGATCACACAGCCAACGTTGGGATTAGGATGGGTGGTAAAACGCCCGCGTTGCGCCAGTTTCAGCGCTCGTGCCATGTACTTCTCGTCGTGCATGAGCTTAATCCTGTAAGCGGGCGATCTCTTCGCCAAATTCGCGGATGTCTTCAAAGCTGCGGTAAACCGAGGCGAAGCGGATATAGGCAACTTTATCGAGCTTTTTCAGCTGTTCCATCACCAGATTGCCGATCATTTTGCTCGGCACTTCACGCTCGCCAGTAGCGCGCAGCTGGGATTTGATATGATTCAGCGCCATTTCAACGTCATCGGCGCTCACCGGACGTTTTTCCAGCGCGCGCAGCATGCCGTTACGCAGTTTTTCTTCGTTAAACGGCTCGCGGATCTCGTTGCTTTTCACCACGCGCGGCATCACCAGCTCTGCCACCTCAAAGGTGGTGAAGCGTTCATTACATACCAGACACTGACGACGGCGGCGCACGGACGACCCTTCACCGACCAGGCGGGAGTCAATTACTTTGGTATCCACGGCTAAACAGAATGGGCAATGCATACGGCGTCCTGACGTTAAAATTAGCTGAAATCTATTTTAACCTGATCTGCCGAGACAACAAAGGTAAGACCGCTTTTGAGATAAAGGATCGATGGCAACCCGCGTTGCGCGCGCTACTATTACAGGCAATGTTCGTTGCAAGGAAACCAAAACAATGACAAGACGTTACCTGAAGGTTTTGCTGGTCGGCAGCCTGTTCCCCCTCAGCGCCTGCGCACCGCAAAGCGAAGTCCGACAGCTGCATCAAAGCGTCAGTACGCTCAATAAAGAGATGAGCAAACTGAATCAGGAGACGGTGAAAATCACCCAGCAAAATTCGCTGAATGCTAAATCCAGCAGCGGCGTGTATCTGTTACCTGGCGCGAATACCCCTGCCCTTCTGCACAGTCAGATCGGTATGCTGAAAATGTCGCTGGTGAACATTGCGCCGAATGCCGACGGCACGCGCGTAACGCTGCGCATTCAGGGTGAATCGAACGATCCCCTTCCCGCTTTCAGCGGTACGGTAGAATGGGGTCAGATCCAGGGCACCACCGATAACTACCAGGAAGTTAACGTGCAAAATCAGTTGATTAACGCCCCGGCCAGTACCCTGGCACCGAGCGACGTTGACCTGCCGTTGCAGCTTAACGGCATTACGCCAGATCAGCTGGGCTTTGTTCGCGTGCACGATATTCAGCCAGCCACCAACCCGTAACCGGCCCCAGGGCGAGCCTCTCGCCCTTTTCATTCCCCTACCCCTTTTTCTGCGAAATATTTGCAAGACAGATGAATCTCAGTACAATCCCTGCGTTTTATATACGCAAACGTGAACGCAATCGATTACGTGCGTAATAGATATGTGAAACAACACATATTTTTGTGAGCATGGATACTTATAATAGGCTCGCTGAAATACGAAACATTTAGAAACTCAATACGCGCGTTCTTTCGCTCCCGCAGGGGAACTTAATCAGTGGCTAAACTATGAAAAAAACATTACTCGTCGCCGGTGCTGCACTGGCTCTCTCCTCTTCATTCGCCGTCAACGCGGCAGAAAATGACAAGCCGGAGTTCGTTTCCGACTGGTGGCACCAGAGCGTGAACGTGGTAGGCAGTTACCACACGCGTTTTGGACCGCAGATCCGTAACGATACCTATCTGGAATATGAAGCGTTTGCCAAAAAAGACTGGTTTGATTTTTATGGTTACCTGGATGCACCAGTATTCTTCGGCGGTAACACCGACGCCAAGGGTATCTGGAACCACGGTTCCCCGCTGTTTATGGAAATCGAACCGCGCTTCTCTATCGATAAGCTGACCGGTGCTGACCTGAGCTTTGGTCCGTTCAAAGAGTGGTACGTCGCAAACAACTACATCTACGACATGGGCCGTAACAAGTCCGGTCGTCAGAGCACCTGGTACATGGGTCTGGGTACCGACATTGATACCGGCCTGCCGATGAGCCTGTCACTGAACGTGTATGCGAAATACCAGTGGCAGAACTACCTGGCGGAGAACGAAAACGAGTGGGATGGCTACCGTTTCAAAGTGAAATACTTTGTACCGATCACTGAACTGTGGGGCGGTAATCTGAGCTACATCGGCTTCACCAACTTTGACTGGGGTTCCGATCTTGGCGACAACGGCTTCCGCGATAACAATGGTCGTAAAGCACGTACCAACGATTCCATCGCGTCCAGTCACATTCTGTCTCTGAGCTACGATCACTGGCACTACTCAGTGGTGGCGCGTTACTGGCACAACGGTGGTCAGTGGAATGATGATGCCAGCCTGAACTTTGGCAACGGCGACTTTAGCGTCCGTTCTACCGGCTGGGGTGGTTACCTGGTGGCAGGTTATAACTTCTGATCCTTCGTTTCTCAAGAAGGTCAGCTTCTGACGGATGAACGTCAGAACAGTAAAGCCAGTCATCCGACTGGCTTTTTTATACCTTATGCCTTTCCCTACTCAAGGGATTAATAACAGAAGCCAACGCGTGAATTATTTAACGACCGAGGGATTCTGAAGTACGGGCAACATTGCATTATTTGAATTATGAACCTGACCTACTATTGTCGCGCTACTGCCGATCCTTAGCTGTTCGACATCTGCCGTATTATGCGAGCCAAACTGGAACATGATGACATTATTCTTACTTTCATCTTTAAGGCTGACGATAAAAGAGTAGCTTTCTGCGACCCCGCTAACCTTGCTGATGTCGGTCACAACCCCTTTCACCTTCACCCACTTACCCAGTAATGCTTTATTCGCTTTGACCGGGTTTTCGCTGTAAGGCTTAATAAATTCACTTACTGAATAGGTCCGCATTGATGCTGTCTCAGTTGCGCCGGGCTGGAACAATGAATCACCCGCCTTAAAAAAAGCATCAGCCGCGGCACTGCATCCACTCAGCGCCGCGGGCATTAAAAATATAAAAGCCAACCGATAAATTATACGCACTGAATTACTCCTTTTATTAATTCATTAAATAAATAAGTGTAACTATCCAATGTACACATCGGTCAGCATATTACTTTTATTTAAAAAGCGAAATATAGCGGCAGGTGAAATAAAAAAATCCCGATCAGATGACCGGGATCTTATTTACAGCAGAGCAGACGTTACGGAAGGATTGACGGTTGATCCGCGCCTTCTTTCTCGACTTTCTGCACCAGCAGGTGTTCACGCTTCATGCCCAGTTTCAGCGCCAGCGCTGATGCGACATAAATCGACGATGCGGTACCGATGGAAACACCGATCAGCATGGTCAGCGAGAAGCCCTGGAGCATGGCACCGCCAAAGAGGTAGAGCATCAGGATCACCACTAAGGTGGTTCCCGAGGTGATCAACGTCCTGTGCAGCGTCTGGGTCAGGGACACGTTAAAGATTTCGTACGGCGTTCCGCGGCGGATCTTGCGGAAGTTTTCACGAATACGGTCCGATACCACGATGCTGTCGTTAAGCGAATAGCCGATTACCGACATCAGCGAGGCGACAATCGTCAGGTCCACTTCAATATGGAACAGCGACAATACGCCCATGGTGATGATAACGTCGTGTGCCAGCGAGATAACCACACCAGCCGCCAGACGCCACTCAAAGCGGAATCCGACGTAAACCAGAATGGAAATCAGCGCCACCATCAGCGCCATCGCACCGGTCTGCGCCAGGTCTGCGCCCACGCTTGGTCCGACAAACTCGATACGTTTTACCGCAGCATTCTGACTGGTCGCTTCGTTAATCACGTTCACGACCTTGCTGCCCAGCACCTGACCACCGGTTTCCCCTTCGGCAGGCGGCATACGCACCATGATGTCGCGGCTGCTGCCAAAGTTCTGCAACAACGGATCGGCAAAGCCCGCTTTTTCCAGCGCTTCACGCATCAGATCCATATCGGCTGGTTTTTCCAGCGAGATTTCGATGACCGTACCGCCGGTAAAATCCAGACCCCAGTTAAAGCCTTTCACGCCAATAACAATCAGTGACAGGATCAGCAGAAAACCGGAGATGCCGAAAGCCCAGTAATCCCAGCGCATAAAGTCATAGACTCTACGGCCGTGGTTCAATTGTTCAACAGTATATTCCTGTGCCACAACGCACTCCTCAGATAGACAGCTTGTTGATGCGTTTGCCGCCGTACAACAGGTTTACGATGGCACGGGTGCCGACGATCGCGGTAAACATTGACGTCGCCACACCGATACCGGTGGTAATGGCGAAGCCTTTAATGGCCCCGGTGCCTACGGCATACAGGATGATGACCTTAATAAGCGTCGTAACGTTGGCGTCAAAAATGGAACTGAACGCGCCGCGATAACCTTCGTCAATCGCCTGCTGGACACTACGCCCGTTACTCAGCTCTTCTTTGATACGTTCGTTTATCAGCACGTTCGCATCCACCGCCACCGCAAGGGTTAAGACGATCCCCGCGATACCCGGCATAGTCAGCGTCGCCCCTGGCAGCAGGGACATAATGCCGACAATCAGCACCAGGTTGGCAATCAGCGCTGTGGTGGCAATCAGGCCAAACTTCTTATAGAAGAACAGCATGAAGATGATGGACACCGCCAGACCGGCCAGACAGGCTTCCAGACCCTGAGTGATGTTCTGCATCCCTAAGGTTGGGCCAATGGTACGTTCTTCCACGATCTGAATCGGCGCGATCAACGCACCCGCACGCAGCAGCAGCGACAGCTGACGCGCTTCGTTCGGATTATTAATCCCAGTGATACGGAAGCTGTTGCCAAGGCGAGACTGGATATTCGCGACGTTAATCACCTCTTCCTGTTTCACCAGTACGGAACGGCCATTCGCATCTTTTTTACCGCTGTCTTTGTACTCCACAAACAGGGTCGCCATCGGTTTGCCGATGTTGTCCTTGGTGAAGTTAGACATGATGTTGCCACCTGCGCTGTCGAGCGAGATGTTAACCTGCGGCTGGTTGTACTCATCCTGGCTGGAAGTGGAGTCGGTGATATGGTCACCGGTCAGGATCACACGTTTGTACAGCACAACCGGCTGGCCTTCGCGCATCTGTTTCACTTCCGAATCACCCGGTACACGGCCAGAAGCCGCAGCCGACTGATCGACATTAGTGTTCACCAGACGGAATTCCAGCGTGGCGGTTGCGCCAAGGATTTCCTTCGCACGCGCAGTATCCTGAATACCCGGCAGTTCAACCACGATGCGGTCTGCACCCTGACGCTGTACCAGCGGCTCGGCAACACCCAGTTGGTTGACACGGTTACGCAGGATGTTGATGTTCTGCTGTACCGCGTATTCACGTGCTTCGCTCAGACGCGCATCGGTCATCACCGCACGCAGAGCGTTGCCGCTTTGGCTGGTGATCACCATGTCGCGGTGACGGGCAGTCAGGTAAGTGATCGCCTGATCGCGCGCTGCGCTGTCGCGGAACACAATGCTCACGCCATAGTTATCTTCCTTACGCACGTTGGTGTAAGGAATGCCTTTTTCGCGCAAATCGCTGCGCAGGCTGTCGGTATTTTGTTCCTGCAGTTTGCCGAGCGCGGTATCCATATCCACTTCCATCAGGAAGTGCACACCACCACGCAGATCAAGACCGAGTTTCATCGGCTCTGCTTTGATGGAGGATAACCAGCGTGGTGTAGCAGGTGCGAGGTTCAGCGCCACGACATATTTGTCACCCAACAGGCTGAGCAGCGCTTCACGCGCGCGCAGCTGCGTATCGGTGGAGTCGAAACGCGCAAGAATAGCGCCCTCTTCCAGTGCCACAGACTTAGCGATGATTTTTTCTTGTTTTAAGGTGTTCTGGACCTGGATCAGCGTTTGCTCACTGGCGGCGACGCCGCGCGCACCAGTGATCTGAACTGCCGGATCCTCACCATACAGGTTGGGAAGTGCGTAAAGCAGGCCGACGATAATCACGACGACCAACATAATGTACTTCCACAAAGGATAACGGTTTAACACGGCACTTCCCTTTGGGAAAACGAAAGATTACAGCGCCTTCATCGTGCCTTTCGGCAGAACGGCAGCTACGAAGTCACGTTTGATAACCACTTCAGTGGTGTCATTCAGGGCGATAGCAATGTAGCCAGTTTCCGCTACTTTGGTCACGCGACCCACCAGGCCACCGTTGGTCAGCACTTCATCACCTTTGGCGATAGAGCTCATCAGATTTTTGTGCTCTTTGGTGCGTTTCTGCTGTGGGCGCAGGATCATGAAATAGAAGATCAGGCCAAACACAACCAGCATCAGGATCAAAGACATCGGGCTGCCCTGCGCCGGTGCGCCCGTTGCTGCTACAGCATCAGAAATAAAAAAGCTCATTCAAATTCCCTCATTATTAAAATTAGTCAACGTTCAAAGGTGGAACATCACGACCCTGACGCTGGTAAAAATCGGTCACGAAGCTCTCTAATTTACCCTCTTCGATAGCCTTGCGTAAACCAGCCATTAAGCGCTGGTAATAACGCAGGTTATGAATGGTATTGAGACGCGCGCCCAGTATTTCGTTGCAACGATCGAGATGATGCAAGTAAGCGAGTGAATAATTGCGACATGTATAGCAATCACACTCTTCATCAAGCGGGCTGGTGTCACTTTTGTACTTCGCGTTACGAATTTTCACCACGCCATTGGTGACAAACAGATGGCCGTTACGCGCATTACGCGTCGGCATCACGCAGTCAAACATATCAATGCCGCGACGAACGCCTTCAACCAGGTCTTCTGGTTTACCCACACCCATCAGGTATCGTGGTTTGTCTGCCGGGATCTGCGGGCACACATGCTCAAGAATACGGTGCATGTCTGCTTTAGGTTCACCCACAGCCAGACCGCCGACAGCGTAGCCATCAAAGCCAATCTCTACCAGACCTTTGACGGAGATATCACGTAAATCTTCGTAAACGCTGCCCTGGATAATACCGAACAGCGCATTTTTGTTTTGCAGCGAGTCAAAACGGTCGCGGCTGCGCTTAGCCCAGCGTAAGGACATCTCCATGGAACGCTTAGCGTAGTCCCAGTCTGCCGGATACGGCGTACATTCGTCGAAGATCATCACGATGTCGGAACCGAGATCGTACTGGATCTCCATGGATTTTTCCGGATCGAGGAAAATCGGATCGCCGTTGATTGGGTTGCGGAAATGCACGCCCGCTTCGGTGATCTTACGAATATCCCCGAGGCTGAAGACCTGGAAACCACCGGAGTCGGTGAGGATTGGGCCTTTCCACTGCATAAAGTCATGCAGATCGCCGTGCAGCTTCATGATCTCCTGGCCCGGACGCAGCCACAGGTGGAAAGTGTTGCCGAGGATAATCTGCGCGCCAGTGTCCTGCACTTCTTCCGGCGTCATGCCTTTTACGGTGCCGTAAGTACCCACGGGCATAAAGGCGGGCGTTTCAACGACGCCGCGATCAAACACCAGGCGGCCGCGGCGGGCGCGTCCGTCTGTCGTATCTAATTCGAATTTCATTTTTTCTCCATACGCCGGAAAAACAGTCCAACGCGTCAATCACAGCGCCGCGGAACTATTCCCCGACGCGCTCAGAAATTGCCTGCGGATTGTACGTGATAAACATCGCATCCCCGTAACTAAAAAAGCGATATTCCGCTTTTACCGCTTCTTCATAGGCGTGCATGGTGGCTTTATAACCGGCAAAGGCTGATACCAGCATGATCAGCGTCGATTCCGGCAGGTGGAAATTGGTCACCAGCGCGTCGATCACGCTGTATTGATAGCCGGGGTAAATAAAGATCTGCGTATCGCCAAAGAAGGGTTCGATAAGATCGTTTTTCGCCGCTTTCGCCGCGCTTTCGAGCGAGCGTACCGAGGTCGTGCCGACCGCCACCACGCGATTACCGCGCGCTTTCGCCGCCAGCACCGCGTCAACCACCTCCTGCGGCACTTCGGCGTATTCAGAGTGCATGATGTGATCTTCAATGCTGTCCACGCGCACCGGCTGGAAAGTCCCCGCGCCAACGTGCAGCGTTACGAACGCCATCTCCACGCCTTTTTCACGCAGGCGCGCCAGCAGCGGCTCATCAAAGTGCAGGCCCGCGGTCGGCGCGGCTACGGCACCTGGCTTCTGGCTGTAGACGGTCTGGTAGAGTTCACGGTCGGCATCTTCATCCGGGCGATCGATATACGGCGGCAGCGGCATATGGCCGATGGCGTTAAGAATATCCAGCACCGGGCGTTCATCGTTGAACTCCACTTCAAACAGCGCATCGTGACGCGCCACCATGGTGGCTTTAACACTGTCATCGTCGCCTAACAGCAGCTCGGCACCCGGCTTCGGCGCTTTAGAGGCGCGAATATGTGCCAGAATACGTTTATCATCCAGCATGCGCTCAACCAGCACTTCGATCTTGCCGCCGCTGGCTTTACGGCCAAACAGGCGCGCCGGGATCACGCGGGTATTGTTAAAGACCAGCAGATCGCCAGGGTTGAGCTTATCGAGCAGATCGGTGAAAGTACCATGCGTCAGCGCGCCCGTCGGCCCGTCCAGCGATAACAGGCGGCAGCTGCTACGCGCAGGCACAGGATAATGGGCGATCAGGGATTCGGGTAATTCAAAGGAAAAATCGGCAACGCGCATGACTTACACTCAGACTGAAAAACAGGCGGGATAGTCTAGTGCTACGGTGCTTCCGCTGCAACAGCTACGCCTCTTTTATGGATTAACTAAACAATGAACTTCCTCGCACACCTGCATCTTGCACACCTCGCAGAAAGCTCGCTTCCCGGTAATTTGCTGGGGGATTTTGTTCGCGGCAACCCGCAGGATGCGTATCCGACCGAGATCGTTGATGGCATTCGCATGCACCGTCGTATCGACGTGCTGACCGATAATCTGCCGGAAGTCCGCGAGGCGCGGGAGTGGTTTCGCCCGCAGACACGCCGGGTCGCGCCGATTACGCTCGACGTGATGTGGGATCATTTCCTGTCGCGCCACTGGGCGCAGATGTCGCCCGAGATGCCGCTGACCGCGTTTGTCAGCTATGCCCACGCGCAGGTCGCCACCATTTTGCCCTCATCGCCGGCGCGCTTCGTCAATCTGAATGACTATTTGTGGTCAGAGAAATGGCTGGAGCGCTATCGGGATATGGATTTTATTCAGCAGGTACTCAACGGCATGGCGACACGCCGCCCTAAACTCGATGCGCTGCGCGACTCATGGCAGGATCTGGATACGCACTATACCGCGCTGGAAAAGCGGTTCTTTCAGTTCTATCCCCGCATGATGGCGCAGGCGAAAAACAAAGAACTTTAATGCTTGCGCTTTAGTGGCAGGTGATTATCTTGTTAGCGACGCTATCCCTACAATTACACAGGAGAAATATTATGGTACTGGTCACTCGTCCGGCTCCAGACTTTACCGCCGCAGCCGTGCTTGGCAGTGGTGAAATTGTTGAGAATTTCAACTTCAAACAGCATACCCAGGGCAAAGCGACCGTTCTGTTTTTCTGGCCGATGGACTTCACCTTCGTCTGCCCGTCAGAGCTGATCGCCTTTGACAAGCGTTACGAAGAATTCCAGAAGCGCGGCGTGGAAGTGGTCGGCGTTTCTTTTGACTCTGAATTTGTTCACAACGCCTGGCGTAACACCCCGGTCGACAAAGGCGGCATTGGCCCGGTGAAATACGCGATGGTGGCTGACATCAAGCGCGAAGTGCAGAAAGCGTACGGCATTGAACATCCGGACGCAGGCGTGGCGCTGCGCGGCTCCTTCCTGATCGACGCTAACGGTATCGTGCGCCACCAGGTCGTGAACGATCTGCCGCTGGGACGTAACATCGACGAAATGCTGCGTATGGTGGATGCCCTGCAATTCCACGAAGAGCACGGCGAAGTGTGCCCGGCGCAGTGGGAAAAAGGCAAAGAAGGTATGAACGCGTCTCCGGACGGCGTGGCGAAATACCTGAGCGAAAACCTCACCAGCCTGTAAGCGGTTTTGCCCGGTGGCGCTGAGTTTACCGGGCCTACAGGGTTCTGATGACGTAATGCCCGGCGGCGCTTTGCTTGCCGGGCCTACACGGCCCTGCAATTGCTCCACAGATCGTAGGCCGGGTAAGCGTCAGCGCCACCCGGCATTTTTATACCGACTTCTGCCGTACCTCGCGCCAGATGCCCAGCCCTACCCAGACCAGCACCAGCACGCCCAGCACCAGCGCCGCCCACACCAGCATCTTCTTCCACTGGCTTTCCTGCTGCGCCGGATCCACCGCCGTCAGCCGTGCGTCACCACCCAGCACAATACGATCCATCACCTGCGCTTCCGGGATCTGCGCATTCTCCTGACGCAGCGCGGCGGGCACCAGCATATCAACTTCCATAGCCTGCGGCTGCGCGGCACCATTACCCCACGCCAGTAAAAACGGCCCTTTGCCCTGCGCGTTAAAAATCACCGTCTGGCTGGCGCGCTCGCCGGTCACCTGGGCGATACCGTCCTCCAGTTGGCCGTTCACCGCCGTCACACGGATCGCCTGCACCAGCCCGCTGGTCATCAGCGGTTCCGAAGCCTTACCGTTCAGCTGATAAACCACGCTTTTCGCCAGCGGTTGCCACGCGGCCTTTGCCTCACTGCGATACTCGATCGCCAGCGGCAGTACGCGCCCTTCACGGGCCTCGATCATCACTGACACCAGCGGCTGTGGCCGTTGCCAGGAGAACTCCTGCACCGACGAGGAGACGGTTTTCGCCACCGCGTTAAGGGGGATGTTTACCGCGGTATCACTGTAAATCTGCTCCACTGCTGTCGCGCCGGTCAGCGTCGGCGCACGCGCGGCGTCATTGAACACCACCAGCACATACCGCATCTCCGTCGGATACACCGTGCTGGTGAAATCCAGCGTATCCAGCAACAGACGATCGTTGCCGGAGGCCAGATCCATCAGTGGCATCTCGCGTCCATACAGCGTCCAGTTTTTCAGATCGCTGCTGACATACACATCCACCTGCCCTTGCCAGTTCGCGGGGGCAGCGTTCCATGACAGCTTCAGCTGCGATAACGGAAATTCGTCCTTTTGTGTTTCAGGCAGGGTTAACAGGTAGCTTTTGCCCGCTGTCTTTTTGCCTTCGCCCTCGAGGCGGATTTCAATGCCGTCCTGCGAGCGCAGCCACAGCGTTTCTGACGCGGCCTTGTTTTCAGGCACCGGATCGAGCGCGAACAGGCGCAGCGGTAGCGTGCGCGGCGGCGTCTGTTTCTGCACCGCCGGGATCAGCGTAAAGGGCACCGCGTGCCCCTGCTGGTTGAAGACGCGCACATCGCGCAGATCGGGCGCAACGCTGTCGGTATAAATACGCCCCGGCAGCGTCACCTGATACAGCGGTGAGGGTGGCGTTGTCTCCAGCGCCGCGCCCCAGGCATAATCCTGCGGCGTTTCCGGCGTGGCGTCCTGACTCCAGCCCGGCAGCGCCGCGCCGAGCAACGCACAAAAAAGTATCCGTCTGATGATCGTCATTATCCTTGTTCCTCGTTATGCGTCTGTTGTACCCGGGGCGGCAACGGTGAGAAATAGCCCACGATCAGCACCAGTACCGCCACGCCGATAAAGGCGACCGCACGGGCCAGCCCGCCGCCGCCTGCGCTGTCCACCAGCATCAGTTTCACAATCACCACGCCAAGCAGCGCCGCACCGCACAGCCATTCACGCCGCGATGCCTGCCGGGCGGCGCGCAGCATCACCAGCAGCGCCACCAGCATCCAGAACAGCGCGAAGCAGGTCTGCACCAGGCGGGACGACCACAGCGCGCTTACCGACCAGTCGATCGCGCCGTACCACGCCAGGCTGCGCAACAGCAGGCCGTTCAGCCACCAGAAGGCAAGCCCCGCCAGCAGCAGCGGCACACGTTTGTGGATTTCTCGTCCCTGCTCCGGGAAATAGCGGGCGCACAGTTGCGCCAGCGCGAGTAGCGCCAGCAAGGCAAAAGCCGCGCCCTCTTCCAGCGGATTGAGCAATGGCCGGTAGCCCTGCGCCATCACCACGCCATCATCAATATTGGTCAGCAGCAGCATCACCAGCAGGAAGAAGCCCATAGGGGCCAGCGCCAGCGTGCCGTACCACTGCGGCCAGACGCGCAGCGGCCACAGCGAGCGTTTCAGACCGGCGCGCACCAGCAGGATGACCGCTGCCGCCGCGGTCATCGCCAGCCCCGCCTGCCACGGGAACATCCCCCACGACAGCGCATCCAGATACCACCACAACTCTGCCGCCAGCGCGGTGATAATCATCCAGAACAGCGACAGGTGCAGTCCCTGTGAAAGATAAGGCACAGGCGGCGTGCGCTGTTGATGCAACAGCCAGAACGCGGACGGTAGCGCGATGCACCAGGCGAGATTCTGCCAGCCAGCGCTGAAGATCGCGCCCTGGGCGGCGATCTGCCAGATCAGCGTCGCCAGCATCAAAGGCCACAGCAGCCAGACGCTATAGCTGAGCGCGCGCCAGCGCAGCCGTTGCGCGGCCCACCGCCAGCCATGAACGCTCAGGGCGATGAGCGCCAGCAGACCCGGCAGATCGTTCATCCAGCGGCTTAAGGTCAACGCCGACAGCCCGTGCAGGGCCAGCAGCCAGAAGATAATGCCTCCTGCCAGCAGGCCATAGCTGCCCTGCGTGTTCAGGCCGCGCCACAGCCAGGCAGCGGCGATCCACGTCAGGCTCAGCACCGCAAAAATCATCAGTTGCGACAGCGCCGGAAGCAGATCCTGCACCGCCCACAGCGCGCTGCCTACGGCCAGCAGCAGTAAACCGGTGCCGCTGTAACTCATTCGCCGCTGCTGTTGCTGAACGCCCAGCCACAGAATGCCCAGCCCTTCCAGCGCCCAGGCCATCGACGTCCAGCGCGCAGAAAGCGCCAGCGGGATCGCCAGTGTGACAAACGCGCCGCCCAGCGCCAGCGCCGCCAGCACCAGCGGTCGCCCAAGTTCAGGTTTACGCCGCAGCACCAGCCACGCCAGCAGCAGATAAAACGCGCCAAACCCGAGCGCAGAAAACGCCGGACCAAAGGTGAAATCCTGAGTAAGCGCGTACTGCATGCCAAAACCGATCAGCGGCGGCGCGAACAGCAGCACGCCGTCAATGATACGTTTACCGCCGCCCTGCGCACGCAGCGACAGCCCGACGCTCAGCACGCCGAACAGCACAATATTGGCGATCAGGAAAAGCTGGCAGCTGAAGTAAAACTCAGGTCGGTAGCCATACAGTCCCCACACGCCGCTCACGCCAAAGGTAAACAGCAGACCAAGCAGATTGAGCACCCGCCAGTGCTGCCAGACGCTGATAGCAAGAATGCCGCAGGAGAGCAGCAGATAGAACGAGAACAGCCCGATATGGCTGCCGCCGCCAGTAGAGAGCAGCAGCGGCGCGAGATACCCGCCGAGGCTGGCGAGCATCGCCAGACTTAACGCGCGCTGCAACACCGCCAGCCCGACGCTCACCGCGCAGATCAGCAGCAGCAAAGCAAACGCCAGCGTCACAGGCAGCATCTGCCAGAGGCGGAACGCGCCGAATACCGTCAGGTAGAGCACGCCGGTGGCACCGCCCTGCAAAATCAGCGCATAGACCGGTTGTTTGTGACGCAGTCGCCAGCCGAGCGCCAGCAGCACCACGGCCGCCAGCGCCGCCACGCACAGGCGCAGTTCCAGGGGGAACAGATCGCGCTCGACGGAATAGCGGAATAAAAACGCCAGTCCGAAGAACAGCAGCAGAATGCCGAGTTTTGCCAGCGGGTTGCCGCGCATAAACCAGCTCACCAGCGAGGTGATCATGCCGCCTTGCGGTTCATCGGATACGGGTTTGCTGGCCGCCAGCGGCGTGACGGCGACCGGCTCAGGCAACGCCGGTTGCGCAGCCCAGGGATCGATGGTTGGAGGGGGGGACGCCGGCACAATGACCGGCGCAGGAACAGGTTCCGGCTCCGGCTCCGCTATCCGTTCAGGCAGCGGTTGCGGCACAGGCACATTTGCCTGTCCCGCCAGCTGCTGCTCCAGCGCCGTCAGCCGTTCACGCAGTATGCCCAGTTCCCGCTGCGTATCGCTGCTTTTTCGCCACGCTCTGATCGCCAGCGCAGGGGCGACAATCATCGCGAAAAAGAGAACAAGACCGGCAACCAGCAAAAGCTCATCCATGGTTTTACCTTCGGTTCGGTGATCACTCCCGAAAGGATATTACATTTCTTTTCAACCCTGATAAAAATGTTGCGAAAGATTCAGCGGTTGCGCCACAACGTGGCGGAGATCGCCGGCAGCGACAGCACATTGTCCTCGATGGTGCCGGTACCCACTTTGCACTGCCAGGCCGGAACATCCACCAGCGGCAAATCGGTCAGCACCACCTCGCAGGCTCTGCCGCGGTTGATCGCCACCAGCACGCGTTCATGCTGGAAAACGCGCACAAACACCACCACATCGCCTTCCGCATGCAGTACCTGACAGCCGCCGTGACGCAAAGCGCGGCTTTTCTTGCGCAGCGTCGCCATCTGCTGATAAAGCGCGAACAGCGTGGCATCCTGTTTTTCTTTGTCCCAAGGGAATGGCTTACGGCAGAAGGGATCGTTGTTGCCATCCAGCCCCACTTCATCGCCGTAATAGATACAGGGCACACCGGGCCAGCTGAACAGCCAGACCACCGCCAGCGGCATTCGCGCAATGTCCTTGCCAAGCAACGTTTTAAAACGCGAAGTGTCGTGGCTGTCGAGCTGGTTAAACATGCGCAGCTGTTGTTGATGCGACAGCCCGGCACGGTAGTTATCCATCCACGCCATGCAGGTGGCGGCATCGATATGCTGCGGATCGTAGGAAATATCGGTGTTGGCGAGGAAGCCCCACAGCGGAATGGTAAAGCCCCGATAGTTCATCGCCGCGTCTTCGGCATCCGCCTGCAACCACTGCCGCGCATCGCCAAAATGCTCGCCCACGATATAGGCTTCCGGCTGCGTCTCTTTCGCCGCCTGACTGATGCCACTGATGTGCAGCAGGTTATTACGCGCGCCGCCTGCCTCGCCCAGCATATGCACCACATCCAGCCGCCAGCCGTCCATATTCCACGGCGCTTTCAGCCAGTGGCGCACAATGCTGTCTTCCCCCTTATAAATCTCCTCGACCAGCGAGGCAGACTGATAATCCAGCTTCGGCAGGCTGGCGTAGCCAAGCCAGTCGAGGGCGTGGCCGTCATCGGAAAAGCTGTACCATTCCCGCCAGTCGGACGCCGGGTTATGGCACGCGCCGGTGGTGCCGCGATTATGCCGGTCAAACCAGGCATGGGAGTCGCCGCTGTGGTTGAACACGCCGTCGAGCACCAGCCGGATCCCCTCGCGCTGCGTGTTCGCGCGCAGCCGCAAAAGCGCCTGATCGCCGCCAAACTGCGGATCGACGTGGCGATAATCTTCGGTGTCGTATTTGTGTACGCTGGGGGCGACAAATACCGGATTCAGGTAGAGCGCCGTGACGCCAAGCTTTTTCAGGTAGGGCAGCTTTTCGCTGATGCCGTCCAGATCGCCGCCGTAAAAGGTCGATCCCCCCGCCTCGCCGGTGAGGGGTTCATTCCAGTCGCGCAGCACGATCTCCTGCCCGGCGGCGTGATGGTAATAAACGTTGTCCTGCTGCGGGGTGCGCGGCTGGCTGCGGGCAAAGCGATCGGGGAAGATCTGATAAAACACCTGATCCGCCACCCACTGCGGGCCGCTATCCGGGCAGTCGATGGCAAACTGTTCCAGCCGTGCAGGTGGAAAATCGCTAAAGCCCTGCGGCGTAAACCAGCGCTGGCGATCCGCCCACAGCAGTTTAAAGCTGTAGCGACGGCGCGGTTGCCCTTCAGAGACGTCGATTGCGACGCGCCAGGCGGTCACGCCAGGACAGGGCGCGCGACGCAGCGGGTGCATCGTAATAGACGTCTCTTCGTTGTCCTTTTCCGTGCGCAGTTTAACCTGCGCAGGCAGATCGTTGCCCGCCAGCCACAAGGTTATAAAAAGCTGATCTTTATTGAGTTTTACAAACGGCGCTACCGGAAGATGCCAGGCGTTCAACATCGTTTTACCCCTTGCTGAAAAATGACGCCACCTTGCCACAGCAAGGTGAAAGTTCACTCATCATACTGCTGATAATTGGGGGAGGAGCATGGGGGAGGAGGAAAATCAACGCAGTGCCGGGCGGCGTGATGCTCACCCGGCAAAGGTGCAGGAGATCAGGCCGTTTTGCGATCGTAACGGCGTTTGAACATCCAGCCCACCAGCAGCAGCGCGATCCACGCAAAACCGACGTACAGCGAAATGCGGGTTTCCGGGTGCCAGCCAATCAGCGCAATGATAAACACCAGGAAGATCAGACCGGCCACCGTGGTCGGCACGCCGCCCGGTACTTTAAACTTCAGCGCCGCGACCTCTTCCGGCGGCAGGCGGCGACGGAAAGCGATCTGCGACAGCAAAATCATTATCCACACCCACACGGTGGCGAAGGTCGCCAGCGAGGCGATCACCAGGAAGACGTTTTCCGGCATGATGTAGTTCAGCCAGGCGGCAAACAGCAGCGCCACCGTCATCACCACCACCG
The DNA here is from genome assembly GCF_019218745.1 of Enterobacter sp. ENT03. Lineage (GTDB taxonomy): Bacteria > Pseudomonadota > Gammaproteobacteria > Enterobacterales > Enterobacteriaceae > Enterobacter_D. The sequence continues at coordinate 60,437 of NZ_JAHUXA010000007.1, read as the reverse complement.
TCACCCACGGAATGCCGTTGCGCGAGGTTTTCGCAAACATCTTCGGCGCACTGCCCTGCTCGGCCATGCCGTGCAGCATACGCCCGACGCCAAACACGTCGCTGTTAATCGCTGACAGCGACGCGGTCAGCACCACAAAATTAAGGATGCTGGCAGCAAAAGTGATGCCCAGATGCTGGAAGGTCAGCACGAACGGGCTGCCATTGGTGCCCACCTGGTTCCACGGGTAGATGGACATGATCACAAACAGCGTGCCGACATAAAACACCAGGATTCGCATCGGCACGGAGTTGATGGCGCGCGGAATTGAGGTCTGCGGATCTTTCGCTTCCCCGGCGGTAATGCCGATGATTTCGATGCCGCCGTAGGCAAACATCACCATCTGCAATGACATCACCATGCCGAGCCAGCCGTTGCTGAAGAAGCCGCCGTTGCTCCACAAATTATGGATGCCAGTCGGTTCGCCGCCATTACCAATGCCCCAGATGATGATGCCGAAGCCCGCCGCGATCATCACGATAATGGTGGCGACTTTGAAGAACGAGAACCAGAACTCCAGCTCGCCGAACACCTTGACGCTCATCAGGTTCACGGCGCAGATGATCATCACCACGCTCAGCACCCAGATCCAGTGCGGCACCGTCGGGAACCAGACGCCCATATAGATGCCGAATGCGGTGACATCGGCAATGGCGACAATCAGGATCTCAAAACAGTAGGTCCAGCCGGTGATGTAACCTGCCAGCGGGCCGAGGTTTTCCTGGGCATAACGCGAGAAGGAGCTGGCCGCCGGGTTATGTACCGACATCTCGCCCAACGCGCGCATGATGATATAGGCTGCCGCGCCGCCGATAATATAGGCCAGCAGCACGCTCGGCCCGGCCATTTTGATGGCGTCCGCCGAACCATAGAACAGGCCCGTGCCAATCGCCGAGCCGAGCGCCATAAAGCGGATGTGCCGGGTGCTTAACCCCCGCTTTAGCTTGTTAGTACTTTCCATTGTTTCTCGTGCCATAACAAAAATAAAAAAACCACGGGATGGTAAGCCCCGTGGTTATGACAAGCAACCGTTGATCAATGTGCGCGGGAAGTCACCTGACGCCCTGCGGCACGATCCCAGACCACGGCCAGCACCACGATCACGACGGTTGGCATCAGCCACGCCAGCCCCTGCTCTGCCAGCGGTAAACGCTGGGTCCAGGCCGGTAACATACCGCCAATGGCGGAGGCTTTGATACCGTCCAGAATGCCAAAGGCCAGGCTGATGAACATCGCGGGGGCAATAATGCGCGACGAATTATGCCACCATGAACGGGTAAAGCTTAATACAACCAGTGCGATACAGGGCGGATAAATCGCGGTCAGCACCGGAATGGAAATCTGGATCAGGTGGCTCAGGCCGAGGTTGGACACCAGCATGGAGAAGCCGCCGAGGATAAACGCCAGCGTGCGGTAAGAGAACGGCAAATATTGAGCGAAGAACTCCGCACAGGCGCAGGTCAGGCCGACCGCCGTCACCAGACAGGCGAGGAAAATCAGCGCCGCCAGCAGCAGGCTACCCGCCCCGCCAAAGGTGTGCTGTACGTAAGCGTGAAGAATGGCCGCGCCGTTGGCAGACTGTTCTACCAGGATGCTGCTGTCAGAGCCGAGGCGGAACAGCGCCAGATAGAGCAGCGTCAGGCCAACACCGGCAATCAAACCCGCCCAGATGGTGTAGCGGGTCAGCAGGCGGGAATCAGTCACACCGCGCGAACGGGCGGCGTTAACGATGACGATACCGAAGACCATCGCGCCCAGCGTATCCATGGTGAGATAGCCGTTTACAAAACCGTTAGAGAACGCGGCATTCTCATAAGCATCCATCGCACTGCTGATCGGGCCAGCCGGCCAGACGAGCGCGGCAACAGACAGCACCGTCAGGGCGATAATTTTCATCGGCGCAAGGAAGTTACCCACGGTATCCAGCAGTTTGCCCGGATAGAGCGACACCAGGATCACCAGCGCAAAATAGATCAGGCTGTAGATCATCAGCGGCAGCGCGCCATCGCCGGTCAGCGGGGCGATACCCACTTCAAAGGAGACGGTGGTAGTACGCGGGATAGCGAACAGCGGTCCGACTGCCAGATAGCAGACGGTGGCCAGTAATACCCCAGCCCCTTTGCCGATTGGCGTGCTGAGACTGTCAATACCGCCGCCCACTTTTGCCAGCGCGACCACGGTCAGCACCGGCAGGCCAACGGCGGTGATCAGAAAGCCGAACGCGGCCGTCCAGACATGTTCACCGGCCTGCAAACCGACCATTGGCGGGAAAATGATGTTACCTGCGCCGACAAAAAGGGCGAAAGTCATAAAGCCCAGAGCCATGATGTCTCGTGGTTTTAAACGATAGGTCATAAACGTGTGCTGCCTGTGGATGTGGTGTTGGAAACGATGAAATGTTCGCCAGTGCCTTTGGAACAATGCCTTTGGAACAATACGACGGCAATTTCTCTCAATTTCAGCGGGATATGCTTCCCGCATGACGTGGCGAAGAATAGTTTTTCGATTTACCACGCAAATACAGTCGGTATGACAGTATCAGGGGCGCAATTTAAACGCTTATAACGTTTAAAGGCAAGACGGGATCGTAAAACCAGATGGTTATGCTAGCCCAAATAAATTTACTAGCGCAAAAATCTATGTATAAGAAAAACACCCCGCTTATCATGCGAACAAAAAATAATCAGCCGTACAATAATCGGTCGGAAAAGCGTGAACCGGAACGTAAACAGGCCAGCGAATGCTGGCCTGCGGAAAGATAAGCTGACAGCGCCGGATTCAGGCGCTGCTTTTGGCGATCAAACGTTCCGGGAGAATAAAGCTAAAACGCGTACCCTGCCCTGGCGTGCTGGTAATGTTCAGGCGGCTGTCATGGTGATTGACCGCATGCTTGACGATCGCCAGCCCCAGCCCGCTGCCGCCCGTCTGCCGGGAGCGCGCTTTATCCACCCGGTAGAAACGCTCCGTCAGACGCGGAATATGCTCCGCCGCAATACCCGGCCCGTTATCCTCGACGCTAAATTCTGCGCCGTGAGGCACGCGCTTCCAGCTCACCACAATATGCGTGGCGGGCGGCGTATGGTTGACCGCGTTATAGACCAGGTTAGAAATCGCGCTGCGCAGCTGATCTTCGCTACCCAGCACTTTTAGCGAGCTGTCGATATGGAATTCGATAGTCTGTTTTTGCTGGCTGAGGGTTTGCGCTTCCCGCTCTACCACCCGCAGCATCATCGGCACATCAATGGTTTCGTTCAGCAGTTGCACCGGCGAGGCTTCGATTTTTGACAGCGTCAACAGCTGGCGCACCAGCCCTTCCATACGTGAGGTCTGCTCGCGCATGGTGTGCAGCGCCTTTTCACGCAGCGCGCCTTCCAGCGCCTGCTCCTGCATCATTTCCAGATAGCCCTGCAACACCGTTAACGGCGTGCGCAGTTCATGGCTGACGTTGGCAAAGAAGTTACGGCGCGCGCCCTCCAGCTGGTGCATCTGGGTCACATCGCGCGCCACCATCAGCAGTTGCTGCTCGCTGTAGGGCATGACGCGAATTTCCAGATGACGGCCATTATTGAGCACCAGATTGAGGGGCTTAAGAAACTCCTGACCTTTCAGGTACTGGGTAAATTCGGGATAACGCAGCAGGTTAAGGATGTTCTGGCCGTTATCGTCCGGCCAGCGCAAGCCGAGCAGTTGCTGGGCCAGCCCGTTACACCAGAAGATCATACCTTCCGCGGTGGTCAGCACCACCGCATCCGGCAGTGACTCTGCCCCGCTGCGAAAGCGTTTGATCAGACTGCCCAGTTCACGACGGCGCTTTTTATTGCGCATCTGCATCTGGTGCAGGCCGTATAACAGCGGCTCCCAGCTACCGTGTCCCGGCGGTGGCGTCATGCTTCTGTCCACCCACAGCCACCAGGAGAGTTGCAGTAAGTTCCAGAAATGCCAGACCAGCAATCCGGTAACGGCCGCCAGTAAAAACCACGGCAGATAACCAAACAGGGCACCGAGAATCAACGCCGGGAGGCAACAGAGCACCAGCTCCAGCACCAGCCTTTTCCATGACAGCCGTTCCAGCACGCGTCACACTCCCTTCATATGTTAGAAACGGGTCGAAAAACGGTAACCCGTGCCGCGAACGGTTTGCACCATACGATCGTGGCCGCTGTGTTCCAGCGCTTTACGCAGGCGGCGAATATGCACATCGACCGTGCGGTCTTCAACATAAACGTTGGTGCCCCAGACGTGGTTCAGCAACTGTTCACGGCTGTAGACGCGTTCCGGGTGGGTCATAAAGAAGTGTAATAGCTTAAATTCGGTAGGCCCCATATCGAGGGGATTTTCGCCGGTCATTACGCGGTGGGAACCCGGATCCAGGCTCAGGCCCTGCATTTCAATCACTTCTTCCACCGCCATCGGCGATATACGGCGCATCACGGCTTTAATACGCGCCACCAGCTCTTTGGGCGAGAACGGTTTGGTGATGTAATCATCCGCTCCGGTTTCCAGGCCACGCACCCGATCTTCTTCCTCGCCGCGCGCCGTCAGCATCATCACCGGAATGTCACGGGTCAGGGCTTCACGTTTCACATGTTTGATAAACTGGATCCCGGAACCGCCAGGTAACATCCAGTCGAGCAAAATGAGATCGGGCCAGGGTTCATTTAACTGGTTCACCGCGCTGTCATAATCTTCCGCTTCGACAGGCTGGAAGCCGTTTTGCTCGAGGACAAAGCATACCATTTCACGGATTGGAGCTTCGTCTTCTACGACCAGAATGCGTCTCGCCATAATTTGCCCTGTATTTATTAAGTCGCCAGTATATGTTGCGGTGGCATTATGCGTCAGATTTATGACAGATTTATGAAAATGATGACGGCATGATGACTCAAGCCGTTGTTTTATGGCGCGCGAAAACCACCCCGTAACTATCTTCATGTCGCTTAACGTTTATAATCGGCTTCACGCTTTTTTGCCATGGGATCGTTATGCGCCTTCTTCACACCTCTGACTGGCACCTGGGTCAAAACTTTTACAGTAAAAGCCGGGCGGCGGAACACGCCGCGTTTCTCGACTGGTTGCTGAAAACCGCCGAAGAACAGCAGGTGGATGTGATTATTGTCGCGGGCGATATTTTTGATACCGGCTCGCCGCCGAGCTACGCCCGCGAACTCTACAATCGCTTTGTGGTGAATTTGCAGCAAACCGGCAGTCATCTGGTGGTGCTGGCGGGTAACCACGATTCTGTCGCCACGCTTAACGAATCCCGTGAAATTCTCGCCTTTTTAAATACCACTGTGGTCGCCACCGCTGGCAGCGATCCCTTTATGCTCAAACGCCGGGATGGCACGCCGGGGGCGGTATTCTGCCCGGTGCCCTTTTTACGCCCGCGTGACATCGTGGTCAGCCAGGCCGGGCTATCCGGCAGCGAGAAGCAGCAGCATCTCCTGACCAGCATCACCCGGTATTACCAGCAGCAGTATGACGACGCCTGCGCGCTGCGCGGGGAACACACGCTGCCGATTATCGCCAGCGGCCACCTGACCACCGTCGGTGCCAGCAAAAGTGACGCGGTACGTGACATTTATATCGGCACGCTGGACGCCTTCCCGGCGCAAAATTTCCCGCCGGTGGATTACCTCGCCCTTGGCCATATTCACCGCCCGCAGCTGGTCGGCGGCCAGGAGCACATTCGCTACTGCGGCTCGCCCATCGCGTTAAGTTTTGATGAAACCGGCAGGCCGAAAAGCGTCAATCTGGTGACTTTCAGCGACGGCAGGCTGGAGGCGGTGACGCCACTGACGGTGCCGGTCACGCAGCAACTGGCGGTGATCAAAGGCGATCTGGCGGCCATCGGCGAACAGCTGGCGCAGTGGCGCGGCAATCCGGTCAGCCCGCCGGTGTGGCTGGATATTGAAATCACCACCGATGAATACCTGGCCGACGCACAACGTAAAATCCAGGCGCTCACCGAGGGCTTGCCGGTCGAGGTGTTGCTGGTACGCCGTAGCCGGGAGCAGCGGGAACGCCTGCTGGCGGGCGAATTGCGTGAAACCCTGAGCGAGCTGAAAGTGGAAGAGGTCTTTGAGCGGCGGCTGGCGCTGGAAAGCCTCGACGAGGCGCAAAACGACCGCTTACAGACGCTGTTCGCACAAACCCTTGACGCCCTGACGGAGGAAGACGACGCATGAAGATCCTCAGTCTGCGCCTGAAAAACATCAACTCCCTGAAAGGGGAATGGAAAATCGATTTCACCGCCGAGCCGTTCGCCAGTAATGGGCTGTTTGCCATCACCGGGCCGACGGGGGCGGGTAAAACCACCCTGCTCGATGCCATCTGTCTGGCGCTGTATCACGAAACGCCGCGCCTGAGCAGCGTCTCCCAGTCGCAAAACGACCTGATGACCCGCGACACCGCCGAATGTCTGGCGGAAGTGGAGTTTGAGGTCAAAGGCGTCGCCTATCGCGCGTTCTGGAGCCAGAACCGCGCCCGCAATCAGCCGGACGGCAATTTGCAGGCCCCGCGCGTGGAGCTGGCGCTGTGCGCCGACGGCAAAATTCTTGCCGATAAAGTGAAAGACAAACTGGATCTCACCGCCACCCTGACCGGGCTGGACTATGGCCGTTTCACCCGCTCGATGCTGCTCTCTCAGGGGCAATTTGCGGCCTTCCTGAATGCCAAACCCCGCGAGCGCGCCGAACTGCTGGAGGAGCTGACCGGCACCGAGATTTACGGTCAGATTTCCGCGAGGGTGTTTGAAAAACACAAAACCGCGCGACAGGAACTGGAAAAGCTCCAGGCCCAGGCCGACGGCGTGCAGCTGTTAAGCGACGAACAGACGCAGACGCTCAGCGCAGGTTTGCAGGCACTTACTGACGATGAAAAACAGCTGCTCGCCGGACAGCAGCAGGCGCAGGCGCATCACCAGTGGCTGAGCGAAACCCGTCGTCTGAACGGCGAACAGCAGCGGGCGCAGGAGGCACTGAGCGCCGCCCACGCGGCATTGCAGGCCGCCGCCCCGGAACTGGAGAAACTCACCCGCGCCATCCCGGCGGAAAAGTTACGTCCTCACTGGCAACTGTTACAGGCGCGCCAGCAAGCGCTGCACCAGGCACAGGGGCATCGCGAGAATGTGAATACTCGCTTACAACAGGTGCGTATCGGGCTGCAACAGACCTGGCAACTGGCAAATGTCGCGGCGACCGCCCTGCAGACCGAGGTGGCGCAGGTGCAGCAGTGGCTGACGGATAACGACCGTTTTCGCCTGTGGGGGGCAGAACTGGCGGGCTGGCGTCTGACCTTTGCGCAGCAGCAGCGGGATGAAACACAGCGTGCGGATCTGCAAAATACCCTGCGCGCGACAGAACAGGCGCTGGCCGCGCTGCCGCCCTCTTCGCTCACGCTTAACCAGCAGGAAGTAAGCGCTCATTTACAACAGCATCTGGCCGGCCGCAACGGGCGTCAGCAACTGGCGATGCTGCATCCGCAGTTTGCCGCGCTGGCCAGACGTCAGGCGCAGCAACAGCAAGAGCTGGCGGAGATGGACACGCAGCTCGCCGCGTGGGAGGTGCAGCTTGGCACTATTCGTCAGCAATACAAAGACAAACGCCAGCATGAAAGCGATGTGGAAAAGCTGGTAGAGCAGGAAAAGCTGATCCTGCGCCTTGAAGCAGAACGCGCGAACCTGCAACCGGACATGCCCTGCCCGCTGTGCGGATCCACGTCGCACCCCGCCGTGGCGGCCTATCAGGCGTTACAGCCTGGCGAAAACCAGCAGCGGCTGGCGGCGCTGAAAAAAGAAGTGGAAACCCTGCGCGAGCAGGGCTTTGCCTTAAAAGGCCAGCTCGATACCCAGCGCCAGCACCGGGACAAACTCGCCCTGGCCCTTGCCGCGATTCAGGAGGAAAGCGCCACGCTTCACGCCCGCTGGCAGCAGCACTGTGCGGCGCTGAACATTGCACTGACGCCGCAGGACGACGTGAGCGGCTGGCTGGCGGAGCAGGATCAGCATGAGCAGCAGTTGCGCCAGCTGAATGAACGCCTGACGCTGGAAGCGACGCTGCACAAAGAGCAGCAGCGGGAAGCGCAGTTGGCGGCAGACATCGCCCGGCAGCGTGACGCGCTGGATACCGCGCTGGCACAGCTGGGGTTAACGCGCCCGGCGGTGAGCGACGAAGCGGCCTGGCTGGCGGCGCGGCAGGAAGAAGCGCAACGCTGGCAGCAACAGCATGACACCTTGCCGCAGCTGCGGGAAAGATTGAGCCGCCTCGGCAGTCTGCTGGCGACGTTGCACGACGACAGCACCACGCCGCCGCCGTTGCCGGAGCACGAACACGCCGCCGCGCTGACCAACTGGCAGACGCTTTACAGCGAGGCCAGTACGCTTGAAGGCCAATTGCGCCTGTTACAGGAGCAGATCCAGCAGCGGGAAGCAGAACGGGAACAGGCACACTCACAGTTTGGCACGGCGCTGGCCGCCAGCCCGTTCGCCGACGAGGACGCCTTCCAGCACGCGCTGCTCGATGACGCGCAACGGCTGGCGCTGGAGCAGCGTCAGCAGCAGCTTGAGCGGGCGCATCAGCAGCAAAGCGCGCTGCGAGATCAGGCCGACACCGCGCTGGCGCAGCACCTGGCGAGCCGACCACAGACGCTGGCAGACGACGCTGACCTTGAGGTGCTGAACGCGCAGATCGCCGCCTTCGCCCGGCAGCTGCGGGAAAATACCACTCGCCAGGGCGAGATCCGCCAGCAACTGAAACAGGACGCCGAAAACCGTCAGCGACAGTCAGCGCTGATGGAGAGCATTCAGCAGAACGCGGCGCACGTGGAAGACTGGGCGTACCTCAATGCGCTGATCGGCTCGAAAGAAGGCGATAAATTCCGTAAGTTCGCGCAAGGGCTGACGCTCGATAATCTGGTGTGGCTGGCGAATAATCAGCTTACCCGCCTGCACGGGCGCTATCTGCTGAAACGCAAAGCCAGTGAAGCGCTGGAGCTGGAAGTGGTGGACACCTGGCAGGCAGACGCGGTGCGCGATACCCGTACCCTGTCCGGCGGCGAGAGTTTCCTCGTCAGCCTTGCGCTGGCGCTGGCCTTGTCAGATCTGGTCAGCCATAAAACGCGCATTGATTCGCTGTTCCTCGATGAAGGGTTCGGCACGCTGGACAGCGAAACGCTGGACACCGCGCTGGATGCGCTGGACGCGCTTAACGCCACCGGGAAAACCATCGGCGTAATCAGCCACGTCGAAGCGATGAAAGAGCGCATTCCGGTGCAGATCAAGGTGCGCAAAATCAACGGGCTGGGCTACAGCAAGCTCGATAAAGTCTGGGCCGTAGAGTAACGTTTTTCCCCCGTCCCGCCGGACGGGGTTTACCCTTAAGGATGATTGCCGTGTCAGGTAGTATCAAAAAAGTGATTGTTTCGCTGGCGCTCGGGACCTTCGGGCTGGGTATGGCAGAGTTCGGCATTATGGGCGTGCTGACGGAGCTGGCGAAAGATGTGCAGATCAGCATTCCCGCCGCCGGGCATATGATCTCCTGGTATGCGTTGGGCGTGGTGCTGGGCGCGCCGATCATCGCCCTGTTCTCGAATCGCTTCTCGCTGAAACGCATTATGGTGTTTCTGGCGCTGCTGTGTCTGGCGGGCAACGTGATTTTCACCCTCTCCTCATCCTATGTGATGCTGGCGGTCGGACGGCTGGTGTCGGGCTTTCCCCACGGCGCGTTTTTCGGCGTCGGGGCGATCATTCTTACCAAAGTCGCCCCGCCGGGACGGGTGACTGCCGCCGTGGCGGGAATGATCTCCGGTATGACCATTGCTAATCTTATCGGCGTGCCGATCGGCACCTGGCTGAGCCATGAATTCAGCTGGCGCTACACCTTCTGGCTGATCGCGGCCTTTAATATTGCGGTGATGGTGTCGATCCTGATGTGGATCCCGGACATCGCCGACGAAGCCAAAAGCACACTGTCTGCGCAGTTTCACTTCCTGAAGTCCCCGGCGCCCTGGCTGATTTTTGCCGCCACGATGTTTGGCAATGCCGGGGTGTTCGCCTGGTTCAGTTATATCAAGCCGCTGATGATCTTCGTCTCCGGCTATGGGGAAACCACCATGCCAGTCATCATGATGCTGGTGGGACTGGGGATGGTGTTAGGCAATTTGTTGAGCGGCAAGCTGTCGCGCTGGTTTACCCCGCTGCGCATCGCGATGATCACCGATCTGGTGATCGCCATCGCGCTGGCGCTGATTTTCTGTTTCGCGTGGAATAAAACCGCGTCGCTGGGTCTGGCGTTTATCAGCTGCGCCGGGCTGTTTGCCCTCTCTGCGCCGTTGCAGATCCTGCTGCTGCAAAATGCCAGAGGCGGTGAAATGCTGGGGGCGGCGGGAGGACAAATCGCCTTTAATCTGGGTAGCGCAGTGGGGGCGTTCTGTGGCGGGATGATGCTGACTGCGGGGTTCGCGTATCAGTATGTGGCCTTACCGGCGGCGTTGCTGTCGTTATCGGCCATGATTTCACTGGTGTTTTACAGCCGCCTGAAAGGGCATGGGGCGGCTGCGTCTGCCGTACAGTAATTACGTCTGCGGCCACAGCCAGGCCGCACCGCGTACCCCGCTGGAATCGCCGTGTACCGCTTTGCGGATCGGCGTTTCGCATTCGCCGCCGAACACCCAGTTTTTCACCAGCGCGGGCACCGTTTTGTACAGACGATCGACGTTGCTCATGCCGCCGCCCAGCACGATCACATCCGGATCGAGAATGTTCACCACGTGGGCCAACGATTTCGCCAGCCGCAGTTCATAGCGGCTGAGCGCCAGTTCAGCGACGGGATCCTGCTCGTCCACCAGCCGGATGATCTCGTTGCCTTTCAGCGGCTGACCGCTTAACCGATGGTAATCGGTGGCAAAACCGGTGCCGGAAATAAAGGTTTCGATACAGCCTTTTTTACCGCAGTAACACGGGACTTCGTCGCGATAGCGCAGTTCGTCTTCGTCCATCCACGGCAGCGGGTTATGGCCCCACTCGCCTGCGGTACCGTTGCCGCCAATATGTGAATGGCCGTTAAGGGCGATGCCAGAACCGCAGCCGGTGCCGATGATCACCGCGAACACCGTTTGCGCGCCTGCGGCGGCACCATCAACGGCTTCGGATACCGCCAGGCAGTTGGCGTCGTTCGCCAGCCGTACTTCGCGATTGAGCCGTTTGCTGAGATCTTTATCGAATGGCTGGCCGTTAAGCCAGGTGGAGTTAGCGTTTTTCACCACGCCCGTATAGGGCGAAATAGAGCCTGGGATGCCAATGCCGACGGTGCCGGTTTGCCCCGTCGCCTTTTCTGCCATTTCGACCAGCGTGGCAACGGTTTCAGTGGTCTGCCCGTAGTCATTTTTTGGCGTCGGCAGACGGTGGCGAAACAGTTGCTCGCCGCTGTCGCTGAGCGCGATTACTTCTGTTTTGGTGCCGCCTAAATCAATTCCTATACGCACGGAAATCTCCTTCTTTTTCGCGAAATATCAACAGAGTAGGATCCCTGCTCAGTATTAGCAATGCATCGAAAGTGACAATTCGTTATTATGCCCGCTGCATTTAACGACAAGGCCGTGAAAATTATTATGCTGTGGTTCAAAAATTTGATGGTTTACCGTCTTAGCCGCGATGTTGCATTGCGTGCAGAAGAGATGGAAAAACAGTTAGCCGCGCTCACCTTTACACCTTGCGGTAGCCAGGATATGGCGAAAACCGGTTGGGTGCCGCCGATGGGTTCGCACAGTGATGCACTGACCCATACCAATAATGGCCAGATCATTATTTGCGCCCGCAAAGAAGAAAAAATTCTGCCGTCGCCGGTGATCAAACAGGCGCTGGAAGCGAAAATTGCGAAGCTTGAAGCCGATCAGGGCCGCAAGCTGAAGAAGACCGAAAAAGATTCGCTGAAAGATGAAGTGCTGCATTCGCTGCTGCCGCGCGCGTTCAGCCGTTTCAGCCAGACGATGATGTGGATCGACACGGTAAACGGGCTGATCATGGTGGACTGCGCCAGCGCCAAGAAAGCGGAAGATACGCTGGCGCTGCTGCGTAAAAGCCTGGGGTCGCTGCCGGTGGTGCCGCTGACGCTGGAAAATCCTATTGAACTGACGCTGACCGAATGGGTACGCTCCGGCAGTGCGGCGCAAGGGTTCCAGTTGCAGGACGAAGCCGAGCTGAAGGCGATGCTGGAAGATGGCGGCGTGATCCGCTGTAAAAAGCAGGATCTCGTCTGCGATGAAATCGCCGTGCACATCGAAGCCGGGAAACTGGTCACCAAGCTTGCCCTCGACTGGCAGCAACGTATTCAGTTTGTGATGTGCGACGATGGCTCGATCAAACGTCTGAAGTTTTCCGACGAGCTGCGCGATCAGAATGAAGACATCGACCGTGAGGATTATGCCCAGCGCTTTGACGCTGACTTTATCCTGATGACCGGGGAACTGGCGGCGCTGATCCAGAATCTGGTAGAAGGATTAGGCGGCGAAGCGCAACGCTGATCCTGTGGATCTGCCCCCTCGCCCGAGGGGACAGGTCACTGCATTACAGATAGCGGCAAAGATACGCGCTTGGCTCGGCCACCTGTAAATGGAATTCGCTGTGGCCAGGCACGTTGAATACCTCTCCCGCAACATAGACTTTCCACTCCGTTTCACCCGGCAGCAGTACGTTTAACGCCCCGCTCACCACCGTCATCTCTTCTGGCTGCGCGGTGCCGAAGGTGTATTCGCCTTCCGCCATCACGCCGACGCTGGCACGGCCAGTGCTGCTGCTGGTAAAACCAATGGATTTCACTTTACCGGAAAAGTATTCATTACTCTGAAGCATAGACTGGCCCTTATCTGTGTAGTGTATGGAAATCCACTATAGGGGCCAGGCTTTGTGGCTGTCACGTAAAATCGCTGTTACATCAGGAGTTCAGACGCAAGACGGGCGACCAGGACATTGGAGAGCAAAACGGGGACATCAAGAGTTTTTTGCAGGTGATCGCGGTGCGCCTGATGGAAACCGAGGCAGTCGAGCATCAGCACGTCAGCGCCCTGATCGATCAGCGATTTACCTGCCTCAACCAGCTGCGGTCCGATGGTGTCCTGCGGATTAGCAATGGCATACAGCGGCTCACTGGAAAGCGCCTGCCATTTTTGCTGCTGCTCGCCAAGTAACTCCACCATGGGCACCAGTACGCCGACCTGATGACCATCAACGATAGACGCCACCAGCGGCGGAATAATGCGTTGTGGCTCCAGCAAGATGGTGTTGCGCGCTTTCAGACCGGCAATTTTATCGTTGAACATGAGCAGGATGACGTCATAGCCCTGATTATCCAGCACTTCAATCACGCTTTGCAGATCGCGCTGCACCTTTTGCCGCGAGACTTTCACCACCTCGCCATTGTTAAGCAGCGCGCGGATCTCGTCATCGCCCGGTTCGGCGGCGTAATCTTCAAGGGCATCTGCGGGATCCATGTGACCCATCAGGCTGACATGGGTGATCTGATCTTCGGCGATATGCTCGGTTAAGAGCGGCAGTACAGCATTGATAGGCACCACACCGATAGTGAGGATCGCCAGCGTCGCACTCATGATTCTTTCCGCCTTCTTCACTTCTGTTATTCGGACTGACAGGCACTCACACCAACGAAGGCGAGAGTGTTCCGGAAATGATCGTCGCAGAAAAAAGCGTAGCAGCAGATATGACCGGAGCGTGACTAATTTTGTAAACGCTTACATAAATAACCGTAATTACCCATAAAGGCGTCTGAAAATTCCCCCGCGAGGCGGGGGAAAGCGATTATGATTTTTCCGGATCTTCGTAACGGCGCTTGGCATCCAGCGCCTCCTGCTCCGTCTCATGTTCACTGATCAGCGAATCAGGTTTCGGGTGATCGGCTCGCAGTTGATACCAGGTGACGGTTTCCGTCTGATTTCCTTTTTCAACCGTGACGATACGCGCTTCTCTTGGGTACGGTGGTCTTGTCGGCATAGCACTTCCTTTTTTATCAGTTTTTATCAGTCGTACCTGCAGTATAGCCAAAGGTAGCGTTAAGGCTTTAGCTTGCGCGCGCCAGTAACAGTACCGCCTGAATATCGGCCACCACGTTTTCCGGATCCTGTGCGCCATTCACCACATAGTGTGCGGCTTCGCGATACAGCGCATCACGCTCGGCAAGAATATCGCTCACTTCTTCGCTGATGGGTTTGCCGGTCAGCGTCGGACGCTGGGCGGCTTTCGGCGTGGCGTCCAGCCGCTGCGCCAGCACGTCCACCGGGGCGCAGAGATAAATCACGACGCCATGTTCACGCATAAACTGACGATTGAATTCGCTGAGGATGATACCGCCGCCGGTGGCAATGACCGTCGACGGCGCGGTAACACTTTGCAGGGTAGTGGTTTCACGCGCACGAAATCCTGACCAGCCCTCTTTTTCAACGATACCGGCGACGGTCATCTGCGCCTCATCCTGCAGTACGCGATCGGTATCAACAAACTGGCACTCCCGGACCCTGGCGAGCTGTACGCCGATGGTGGTTTTTCCGCAACCGCGGGCGCCAGTAAGAAAGATGGGTAACGTCATGACCTGGTGATCCCCCTGGTCCCGCCTCGGGCGGAACGAGATTATGTGAAACTAAAATGATGATGTTGTGCAGTTAAACGTAAACAAATAATTACAGTGAAAACAGCAAACTGCGGCAATAGTGATTCTAGCGAGAAAATGTATGTTTTAAAGTGTAAAGATAAAGTGGCAAGCTCACCTTACTGAATGCGTCGTCCGTTGACAAGCTTTCAGCTTCCGCTGGTGCTTTCGCGGCGACGTTTAACGTCCAGCAGCCATTTATCCAGCTCGGCGGCAAAGTGCTGGCGATCGCGCTGAGAGAGCGTATCCGGCCCGCCGGTCTGTACGCCGCTGGCGCGCAGGGTATCCATAAAATCGCGCATCGTCAGACGTTCGCGAATCGTGGCTTCGGTATAGCGTTCACCTCGCGGGTTCAGCGCCGCGCCGCCTTTGGCGATGACTTCCGCCGCCAGCGGAATATCCGCGGTGATTACCAGATCGCCGGGGTTGCACAGGCGCACGATTTCGTTATCCGCCACGTCGAAGCCCGCTTCCACCCGCAGGGTGCGGATAAAACGCGATGGCGGTACGCGCAGAGTCTGATTAGCCACCAGCGTCAGCGGGGTTTGTGTGCGCTCGGCGGCACGAAATAACACTTCTTTGATTACGTTCGGACACGCATCGGCATCCACCCAAATCACCATATTGACTCCTGATAAACGATTACACTTTATTCTCGCCTGAATCGCCTCTGCCCGCAAAGACTACAAGGAAGCTTTAGCCCTGTACGCGGATCCACGTTAAGCTATAAACCCAATCAATGAAAAACCAGGGACTGACGTGATGGATAAAAAAATTGGTTTTATCGGCTGCGGCAATATGGGCAAAGCGATCCTCGGCGGTTTGATCGCCAGCGGCCAGGTGTTGCCGGGCCAGATTTGGGTGTATACCCCCTCTCCCGATAAAGTCGCTGCGCTGCACGATCAGTACGGCATCAATGCCGCCACCAGCGCGCAGGAAGTGGCGCAGGTCGCTGATATTGTGTTTGGCGCGGTAAAACCCAACGCCATGATCAAGGTGCTGAGCGAAATCACCTCCAGCCTCAATAAAGATACGCTGATTGTTTCCATCGCGGCTGGCGTGACGCTGGACCAGCTGGCGCGCGCCCTTGGACACGATCGCAAAATCGTGCGTACCATGCCTAACACACCGGCGCTGGTGAATGCGGGCATGACCTCGATCACCCCTAACGCGCTGGTGACGCCAGAGGACATTGCGGATGTGGTGAATATTTTCCGCTGCTTTGGTGAAGCGGAAGTGATCGCCGAACCGATGATCCATCCGGTGGTGGGCGTCAGCGGCTCCGCGCCAGCCTATGTGTTTATGTTTATCGAAGCGATGGCCGATGCGGCGGTGCTGGGCGGTATGCCGCGCGAGCAGGCCTATAAATTTGCAGCCCAGGCAGTGATGGGTTCGGCCAAAATGGTGCTGAAAACCGGTAAACATCCGGGTGAACTGAAAGACATGGTGTGCTCGCCTGGCGGTACGACCATCGAAGCGGTCAGAGTGCTGGAAGAGCGCGGTTTCCGTGCCGCGGTCATCGAAGCGATGAGCAAGTGCATGGAAAAATCAGAGAAGCTCAGCAAAGCCTGAGTTCAGGCGGCGATTTCGGTGCGATTACGTCCGGCTTTTTTGGCTTTGTAAAGCGCCACATCGGCGGCTTTCAGCCATTCGCGGTAATGCAGCATATCGGCGGTTAAGGGCGCAACGCCGACGCTGATATGCAGCGTAACGTGCGGTGCGCAGGTCAGGCGGAAAGTCGCCAGCCTCGCATGGACGCGGCTCATGGCGGCAGCGGCGCTCTCGGCGCTGGTGCCGGTCATGATCACCGCAAATTCATCGCCGCCAAATCGCCCAATCACATCTCCCCCGCGCAGACTCATTTGCAGATGATGCGTCAGTGCAATGATCGCTTCATCGCCCACGTCATGCCCGCAGGTGTCGTTGATGGTTTTGAAATGATCGAGATCGATGAGTAACACCGTCGATGTCAGTTCATGACGGCGGCAGTTATCGTATTCGTTGCGCAGCAGGATCTCCCAGTAGCGACGGTTGTAGACGCCGGTCATGCCATCGCGGGTGCTCATCACCTGCAAACGCCGTTTTTGCGCCGCCAGTCGGTTGGCCGTTTTGTAACTTCCCCACGCGAACAGCATCGGGTAGATCATCAGAAAGGGGATCGACAGCCATCCTTCCAGTGGCGTGCTGGTCAGCACTACGCGGATCCCGGTGATTTGCAGCGTTCCCAGACAGGTCGCCACCAGCAGCACCATCCCAAGTCCGCATAATTTCGGGCCGCCTGCGCCCATCAGGTTCACGCCGATCATCATCACCAGCGCGGCGGTGGGCATCACGTTAACGCCGATAATGGCGATCCATATTCCGGCAAAAATCGCATCGATTTTCAGGTTAGTGAGTTCGGCACGCTTCGGATCGCTGGCGCGCACGGCGCGTTGCCAGGCGAAGTGCGGCCAGATGAAGGCCCAGCAGAGCAACACCAGCCACCAGCCACCGGCGAGAGACTGCGTTACCATCACGCCGGCCAGGGGAAAATAGAGGCCGCCGATACCGGCAACGCGCGGCATCTTTGCGCGGCGAACAAACTGTTGCCCCGCGCGATACTGATCGTCCTGACTCTGCAAACTGTCGCCGTCGGGGCGTGGCGGCGCAGAGGTGTAAAAATTATTATCATTCATAATTTTTGGGAACATTCTGAAACATTTCCAAAAATTATAGGCAGGGGTTTTTAGCGGTCAGTATGAAATTTCGGGTGAGCCGCCGCGCAGCATCACCCGTTCGTACCAGCTCTATTTCTTCAGGCAGGCGCTCATAAACTTACTGCGATCTTCCCCTTTCAGGGATTGTTGCGTCGCCTGTGAGTTACATTCGCGCATTTTTTGTTGCTGAGGCGAGAGGCTTTTCTGACCCGGTTCAACTTTGGTATTTTTCAGGCAATCACTCATATAGGTTTTGCGCGCGTCGCCTTTCAGCGTTTGCGCCGTGGCCTGTTGATTGCAAAGCGTCATACGCTGTTGTTGTGGGGTGAGTGTTTTTTCAGCGGCGCTGACCGCCACCGCGAACAGCATGCCAAATAGCAGGGTAACCAGGAATGTTATTTTCATATCACCATCCTTCAGGGCAAGTGTACCTGTAAGCATGGTGCGTTCCTGGAAAAAAACCACCCGACGGCGTAAATTTGCGCAATCGGGTGGCAGAAGGGGTTTACTTCAGGCCGAGGGCGTTTTTCATGGTGAAGAACAGGTCCGTCTGATCGGTCAGTCCCACGACGTTTGCGGCATGGGGGCCGTAAGCGGCGATACGTAGCTGCGCGCCGGTATGCTCCATCGACTCTTCTTCCGAGTTGCCATAGGTCATCGCCATGACAGCGCCGTCTTTGGTGGTCAGTATCTGGCTCAGACCGGGGGCTTTGCTGTCCGGGGCAATGATCTGGCTGGCGTGAGCATGGTCAGCCGTCACGATCACCAGCGTGTTGCCGTCTTTCTTCGCGAAGGCCAGCGCTTTCTGCACGGCTTCGTCCAGATCCACGGTTTCACCGATCTGACCGCACGGGTTGGCCGCGTGATCCTGTTTATCAATGGACGCGCCTTCAACCTGCAGGAAGAAGCCTTTCGGGTTTTTGCTCAGCAGTTCGATAGCTTTATCAGTCATTGCAGCCAGCGTCGGTATGCTGTCGGTGCGTTTCGGGTTTGGCGTACAGGTGACGGCAGGCTTATCCAGATTACCGTGATAGCTGGCTTTCGGCCCTTCCCAGCGCACCGGCATATTGCCTTCCGAGAACAGCCCCAGCAGCGGTTTATCCTGGCTGGCATCGGTGATCGCGGCCAGCCCGCTGGCATCGCTCACCATCTGGTAACCGCGCATCTGCGCCTGCTCGCGCAGGGTTTTCCCCTGCCACTCTCCGGCCGTGGCGGTTTCCGCGAAGGTTTTCGCGCCACCGCCCAGGGTGACATCCGGGCGGGCGTTCAGCAGCTGCTCAGTAATCGAGCCTTTACCGCCTTTTTCCAGCGCGTTCAGCGCGCAGGTGACAGTGGTGACGCTCGGGCCATAGCACTTACGGGAGATGACATGGGATACCAGCGCAGCGGGCGTGGCGTCCTGCAATTCTGCGGTCGAGACGTTACCGGTGGCATAACCCGCAGCTTTGGCGAGTTCAAGGATGGTCTGGTGATCTTTTTCGTGAATATCCACCCCCAGCGCGCCGTTATAAGATTTCACGCCGGTGGACCAGGCCGTAGCGGAGGCCGCGGAGTCGGTCACGTAATCCGGCTTACCGGTTTTTTTATCCAGCGAATAGTGCGTGTACTGGCCGGTCAGCGGCAGCGCGTCGATCCCTTTAAAAAATCCGCCTGCCCCTTCGGCATAATTCCGTGCTGCGGTAATTTCAGAGTCACCCATGCCATCGCCAATCAACAAAATAATATTTTTGGCGGGTTTGTCATTCAGCGAATCGCGAATAGCCGCCGTCTGATCGGCAGATAAACGGCGTGCGCCGCCCTGAGTGGTAATATCACCCTGGGCTGCACGATTATCGAGTACCGTAGTGGACGACGTTTCCGCGTGAATGACCGGGGTAAACATCAGCGGGAATAAGGCGATGAAAATGGCGCTTTGTTTCACTCTGTTATCTCCATGTATAAATACGCAAAGGTATAAAAGGAATAAACAGAGCGAATATAGGCATCCCCTGTGACAACGATGTGACAATCGTTTTTTCAGTGACTTAACTGCGGGGATGCCTCAAAAGCTTCTTTACGTATTGCTGCAGCAATTCCGAGTCCTCTTCCGACACTCCGGCGTCCGGGCTGGCGGCCTCCAGCGCACCTTCGATACTTTGGATCAGGGCGTTTTGTTCCGGTGTCGCCATATGGCGAAGCAGCGCCGTCACCACGATCTCCAGCGCCTCTACTTGCGCGACCAACTCTTTGGACTCTTCTTCCTTTTCAGCAAGCTTTACCAATAACTCTGCGATGAGGTTTTTCATAACGGTATTTCCTTATGTAGTTTTCGCTGACGTTAGCACCAGATTTGAGAATTGCAAAGTAGCTAAAAGTATTATTTTTAGATCGCATTAATTCTTTTTATAACCGCGCAATATTCATCACGCTTTCGCCGAAAAATAGAGAAAAAACGCGCTCAACAAGGCTGCTAAAACAACGCGCTAGCGGGGGCATTAAGCCCCGGTTAATAGTAGTTCAATCTGGCTTACTTATTTGCGTCAATGCGGCGGCGGGTGCGTCTTAGCTCCACCGCCAGCTGCCAGACGTTGAGCAATACCACCACGGCGGTGGCCACAAACACCCAGCGGAATCCGGCCATAGCCGATACCGTCGCCCCCATCAGCGGCCCGACGACATTGCCCAGATACATAAACGACTGGTTGTAACCAAAGATACGCCCGGTAACCTGGTCGCTGGAGTATTTAAGCAGCAGCGTCTGCACCGCCGGCATCATGGCACCATCTGCAAAGCCGAGCAGGAAGCGCAGTACACCGAGTTGCAACGGCGAGGTGACAAAGGACATGGCAAAGAACAGCCCGACGGCGCAGACCAGCGTGGCCATCAGAATGCGCGCCGTGCCGATGCGATCCCCAAGCTTACCGAGCCGGGGGGCGGAGATCAGCGCCGAGACGCCGGGGATCGCGGCGATCATGCCGCTGAGAAACGCAATGTTGGCGGTATCCGGCGACAGTGACTGAATAAACAGCGCCAGGATTGGCCCTACCGATCCGTTACATAACTGGATCACCATGGTGGTGACAAACAGGCTGATCACCAGCCGTGGATAGGGTAACGAGGCAAATACCGCTTTACCGGACAGACGCTGGGCTTTGCTGATTTTTGGCCGCACGCCCTCTTTGATCAGGAACAGCGTGACCAGAAAACTCACCATCAGCAGGATGGCGGTGATGATAAATACCGCGCGCAGGCCGACGTGATCCGCCAGAAAGCCGCCCATTAGCGGACCGCCGATCACGCCGCTGATTTGTGCGGTGGAGAGCGTGCTGAGCGCCCAGCCGCTGCGCTCGCGAGGCACCTGGGAGGCGACCAGCGCCATGGCGTTCGGAATATAGCCGGAGGTCAGCCCCATCACGCCGCGCAGCAGCAGTAACTGCCAGACATTGGTGGCAAAGGCCTGCAACAGAATGGCGATGGCCATGCCCAACGAAGCGCGCAGCAGCATCAGCTTGCGCCCTTTGCGATCCGCGAGGCTGCCCCACATTGGCGAGACAATCGCCGACACCAGAAAGGTAATGCTGAAGGTTAGCCCCGACCACATCGACAGCGCTTCATGGGAGCTGACGCCGAGCTGCGCCACATACAGCGGCAGGAACGGCAGGATTTGACTGATCGCCAGCCCGGTGAAAAAACAGCCGAACCAGACGGAGATAAGGTTTACTTTCCAGGCTTCCATAACAGGTTGTCATTCTTGAGTGGATCACCCATTAGCGGCACAGGCCGTAGCCACGCATGCCAAGGTGAAAATGATTCGCATGGGCCGCATTGTACTCCGGTCCCAGCCCGTTGCCGTAATAGTCGCAGCTGGCGCTGAGCATCGCTTTCAGCCAGGGCTGGGTGTTGTCCAGCTTCCAGCCGCGCAGCACGCTGACCTGCTGGCCGGAGGCGAGACGAAACCCGCTGATGTCCAGCGCATCCGCCGTGGCATGTTCGCTCAGGCGTGCGTTCTCACGGTGATAAATATTACGACAGGCATAGCTGCCGAAATGATCGATGCGCACCAGCGCACTGTTCATAAACTGCCGCGTCAGGGGCCGCGCCTGTTGATCGACAAACAGCGCCGAGCTTAACGCCAGCGGGCATGAGGCGAGAAAACTGCTGCTGAGCTTAACCGGGCCAAAATCACGCACCCGCACCGCATTGGTCAGCGGGCAAGTACCGGTGCTGTTGGTCACTGACTGCGTGGTGATAAGCCCCTGCTGATTCGCCTCCGCCAGCAACGCGGCGCACTGTTCAGGCGGCAGGCGGCGCAGCTTGAACTGGGTAATTACGCCGGGCGGATCGCTTAAGCGCAGTGGGGTAAACGGGTTGTACCAGGGGGGAAGATGGCGGTATCCCATCACGCCCGCTCCCAAAAGAACCGCGATCACAATCAGGCTTTTTCCTTTCACGCGTTCTCCTTTCAGGCTGAAAAAACATTATATCAGAAGGCCGGGAATCCGCCGATTTGACGTGGTAAGGTAGGGACTTTCATGACGTTAATGAGTGGATGTAGTGATGAAGAAGTTGCGGGTAGGCGTGGTGTTTGGCGGTAAGTCGGCAGAGCATGAAGTGTCGTTGCAGTCGGCGAAAAACATTGTGGAAGCAATGGATAAAGACCGCTTCGAAGTGGTGCTGCTGGGCATTGATAAGCAGGGACAGTGGCACGTCAATGATGCAAATAATTACCTGCTGAACGCCAGCGATCCGGCGCGTATTGCGCTCAATCCTTCCGAAACGCGCCTGGCGCAGATCCCAGGCCAGGCCGAACAGCCGCTGATCAATGCCGATAATGGCGCGCCGCTGCCGCACATTGACGTGATTTTCCCGATTGTGCACGGCACGCTGGGAGAAGACGGTTCACTCCAGGGTATGCTGCGCATGGCGAACTTGCCGTTTGTCGGCTCAGACGTGCTCGGCTCCGCCGCCTGTATGGATAAAGACGTCACCAAGCGACTGCTGCGCGATGCCGGGCTGAATATCGCGCCGTTTATCACGCTGACCCGGGCGAATCGCAAAAAGTACGCCTTCAGTGATGTTAAAACGACGCTCGGCCTGCCGCTGTTTGTAAAACCGGCGAATCAGGGATCGTCGGTTGGCGTCAGTAAAGTGACCACCGAAGCACAATACGACGCGGCGGTACGCCTGGCTTTCGAGTTCGATCATAAAGTGGTGGTGGAAAAAGGCATTGTCGGCCGCGAAATCGAATGTGCGGTGTTGGGTAACGACGAACCTGAAGCCAGCACCTGCGGCGAGATCGTGCTCAACAGCGAATTTTACGCTTACGACACCAAATACATTGATGATAACGGCGCACGCGTGGTGGTTCCGGCGGAGATTGATCCGGCGGTGAATGACGCGATCCGTCAGATTGCGGTTCAGGCGTATCAGACGCTGGGCTGCGCGGGCATGGCGCGCGTGGACGTGTTTCTGACGCCAGAAAATGAAGTGATTATTAACGAAATCAATACGCTACCGGGATTCACCAATATCAGTATGTATCCCAAGCTCTGGCAGGCGAGCGGCATCAGTTATACCGAGCTGATTAGCCGCCTGATTGACCTGGCGTTAGCGCGCCATCAGGCCGACAGCGCACTAAAAAGCACCATGAATTAATCCGGCGTTTTCGCCGCTGTGTCGTCTTCTGCGGGGCGGCGGCGAATAATCAATCCAGCCAGCCAGAAGCTGATCACCCAGGTCACCAGCCCGACGGCATACGTCTGCCAGCCCTGCGCTTCAAATCCCAGTAGTCCTACCACGCCGTTAAGAATAAAGATCAGACCAATGGCAAAGGCGTAATAATGCCAGTCACGGCGAATTTTCTCAGGCAGTTTCATAACAGCTCCGCAATCTAAAAAAATATCCTCGCATATTTGCGCCTTGACGTCTGTGCGGCATGCGGAAATTCTTAAATGTTAATGAGAAATTATATATGTAACAAAAATGTGAGTGCCACCATAATTTGATTATTCTCCGCTGCGTTACGGTGCAAATTGTCACCAATCTGATATTGACAATCACTCTGTCCTGTCAAAATAACATCAGTATCACCGGCTTTTAGCCGACGTTCATCATGAGTAGCGGAGGTCGATATGGCAGACTTTACTTTGTCGAAACCCTTTTCGGATCGGAAAGGAAAAAAGCGTGACGCCTCCACCCCAGGTAACATTGCGTATGCCGTATTTGTGCTGCTCTGCTTCTGGACCGGTGCGCAATTGTTAAACTTGCTGGTGCATGCGCCCGGCGTGTTTGAACATCTGATGCAGATGCAGGATGTCAATCGGCCGCATGTCGAAATGGGGCTGGGCGTGGGGACGATATTCGGTCTGGTCCCCTTCCTCATCGGTAGCGCCATTCTCGGCGTTATTGCCCTGTTGCTGCGCTTACGGCGTTACGATTAAGTCAGCGTTTTACTGTTGTCCCATGCAGCGCGCCCGACGATCGTCCACGCGTTTGGCGAACCAGGCGGTCGTCAGATTGCGGGTGATTTTCGGGCTTTCCAGCTGAATGCCCGGTAACATCTCTTTTGGCTGCGCCTTCCCGCTTTTCTGTTCTGCTAAACGGTACACCTCGCGATACAGCGCCGTCTTCTCAAACGCCAGACTGTCGCCCTTCTCCAGCTGCTGACGAATTTCACGCTCGCTCATATCAAGTTTTCCCGCCAGTTTACGCACCGCCAGCTCGGTCTTGCCCGGTTCGCGGGTATCGTAACGGATCAGATCGCCATCCAGCGCCAGCTTAACGCCGCTGGCTTTGCTAACCGCATTCTGGAATGCGGCATTACGGCTGGCATACCATCCGGCATTAAAGTCAGCGAAACGGTACAGCGGCGCGGAGTAGTTAGCCGGATAGTTAAGCAGATGATAAGTCCCGAACCACAGGCCGCCACGACGGGAAAAGACTTCCTGACGCACGGAGCCGTCCATCTTCCACGGATAACCGCTGGTATGCTTTTCGGCAAAATCGATGCTGACCTGCATTGGTCCGCCCGTGTGTACCGGGTTCAGCGAGCCAAACAGTGTCTGCCCTAGCGGGACGCGATCGATAAGATCGTCGAAAATGGCGCTGAGCTGTTTCTCTGTTTTCACATTATCCAGCCGCTCGCTGTAGCTTTTGCCTGTCGTCGAGTTGATTTTCAGCGCCGTGTGCACCACAAACTGCGGGATGTGTAACCGGGCTGCGCGTTTGTCGATCTCTTGCCAGGCGATTTTACTCAGGCCTGGCACCGGGGGATCGGCCTGATAATTGGATTCCTGCTGCGCCACCGCCAGCACCGAACAGATATTTTCCAGCGTCGGTGCCAGCGACTGGCTCTCAAAGGTGGTCGCCAGATCTTTCGCCCAGGCATCACGATCTTTCACGCTGGCGGGCATTTTCGCCCGCACCACGCTTGCCACATCAACCGGCTTCTCGCCTTCTTTCAGCGGTGCCGCACGCTCAGTGCTACACCCGGCAAGGATAAGCCCGGCCAGAACCGGGATAAAACGTGGTGCGATAAAAGACATAACCTTTCCCTGTATCAGCTCAGCGTGGTGGTCACGTCTGCCGTTTCCTCGTTATTGAGGGTTTGTTCGAACGCACGCAGACGTTTGTAGATCGACATCAGCTCTACCAGCGTTGTCCAGGAGTTGATCAGATACTGGAAGGAGCTGCGTACCTGGTCAAACACGTTGGTGATCTGGGTCATCAGACCGAGCGTGATCGTACCGGCAACAATCGACGGGAACAGCAGGAAAAGGCCGAAAACGTTATCGACCTGCAGGTAAAAAATACGCGCGATATTGAAGTACATATAGTGGAAGTAGAGGCGGAAATAGTTACGGCGTACCGCGGCAAACAGCTCACGTACCGTAGGCGGATCGGCGCGTTCTGGATCGTCTTCACCATAGACCAGCTCTTTACGGTAGGCTGCTTCCACGCGCTGGTTTTTAAACTCCAGACCCGGCAGCTTAATACCGACCACGGCGAGCATACCCGTTCCCATCAGCGACCAGACAATCGCCGCCACTACCAGACCATAGGGAATATGCCCGACAATGGGCAGCTCTGGTACATGCGCCGACAGGGTCACCAGAATCGGCAGGAACGCAATCAGCTTCATGACGGCGTTCAGGAAACTGACGCCCATGTCTTCCAGCGTTGAAGAGAAGCGCATGGTGTCTTCCTGCACACGCTGCGCAGCACCTTCGATATGGCGTAAGCGCTGCCAGTGGGCCATGTAATATTCGTTCATCGCCGTGCGCCAGCGGAATACGTAGTGGCTGACAAAGAAGTTATTCATTACCGCCACCAGCACCGCAATCAAGGCAATACCAAGGAAGACGCCGATCCCCTGATAAAACTGGCTGAGCGTGACTTTATGAGGCGCGCTGAGCGCATTCTGGATCAGGTCGTAAAACGGCGCGTACCAGGCGTTGATCGCCACGCTCACCTGTACCATAAACCAGGTTACAAAGATGATCAGCGCAGTGCCCAGAATTGACCAGTTTTGCCAGCGATGCGGCGCAACCTTGAACCAGAACAACGCAAAAATCCCCACGCATAAGGCGTAGTAAGCATAGAAAACCAGATAGCTGCCCGACCAGAAGCGCGCGGCGCTGATGGGTACATCATCAGACGCACCGGCCAGATGTGTCAGCCAGGCCCCCCCGCCTGCCTGCCAGAAAATAACGGCGATCATGGCCCAAATAAATGCCGATAAAAAGAACGGTCCCGGCTTTGGGAAAAAAGACTTAAACATATCTGCTCCTGAAACTTCTCATTTTTATAGCGAACAACGTGCTTAGCGGTTCAAAACCGCTCTGTCAGACCGACTGGTCGCGGCATAGTTCGTTTGCCATGCGCGAAGAATTGTTTCCGTGGATTTCACCTGTACCGGATTATCGGGCACCGTCAGCGTGCGCCAGACCTCGTTATAATGGGCAATCAGCGATGCGGCATCGACTGCCGGACGATTCGCCGTGGTGTGCGCATCACTGGCCACCGTAATAGCGTAACCCTGGCTTGCCGCGATTTTAATCGTGGTATCGACGCAATAATCGGTCGCACAGCCGCATATCACCCACTCGGTAATCCCGTTATCTTCCAACAACTGCGCCAGCCCGGTTTTATAAAAGGCATCGCAGGCGGTTTTCGTGACATAGCGCGACCCTTCCGGCTGGAAAAGCTCCGGCAATAACGCAAAACCTTCACTATCAGCTTCCAGGCCGCCGTCTTCGCAATGCTGAATAAAGATCACGGTGTCGGCGGCGCGGGTCAGCTGATTGATACGCGACACACACTGTTCGCTCCGCAGGCGCGGGGTGGCAAAAACGCCGTTCTGCATATCAATGACCATGACTACTCGTTTCGCTGACATTGGGTTGATCCTATAAAATGGCTGAAGCTCAGGAGGTTATCATAAGGCTGGCATCACATAAGCAGACATTAGCGAGCAAGAAAACGCGTCTGTTTACGCATCGTTACGCTTTAACCGCGAATAATGCCTTTTTTCGGGCTTTGCATCAGGCGTTTAAATAGTATAAATACGCATTATCTTCTGTATTTATTGATGGATACTTCGTTGAAACGTTGTCTGCTTTTATCCGTGATGTTAGGCGCACTGAGTTTTTCGTCGGTCAACGCCGCCCAGCCCTCGCTTGATCCAGAATTTGCCTCAGATGTTGTCGATCGCTATGCGAACCATATTTATTACGGTAGCGGCGCCACCGGTATGGCGATGGTGGTGATTGATGGTAATCAGCGGGTGTTCAGAAGTTTTGGGGAAACCCGACCAGGCAGCAACGTCCACCCACAGCTGGATTCGGTGATCCGCATTGCCTCCATCTCCAAGCTGATGACCAGCGAAATGCTGGTAAAGCTGCTGGATCAGGGGGTGGTGAAACTTAACGATCCGCTGAGTAAGTACGCCCCGCCAGGCGCGCGGGTGCCCACTTATAACGGCACGCCTATCACGCTGGTTAATCTTGCCACCCATACCAGCGCGTTACCGCGCGAGCAGCCGGGTGGCGCAGCGCATCGTCCGGTATTTGTCTGGCCGACACGTGAGCAGCGCTGGAACTGGCTTTCTACCGCAACGTTGAAAACCGCGCCAGGCTCCCAGGCAGCCTATTCCAATCTGGCATTTGATCTGCTGGCGGATGCGCTGTCGACCGCCGCAGGCAAACCTTATCCGCAGCTTTTCGAAGAGCAAATTACCCGCCCGCTGGGTATGAAAGATACCACCTTTACCCCCTCGCCCGACCAGTGCAAACGTCTGATGGTCGCGGAGAAAGGCGCCAGTCCGTGCAATAACACGCTGGCGGCCATCGGCAGCGGCGGTGTGTATTCAACGCCGGGCGATATGATGCGCTGGATGCAGCAGTTCCTGTCCTCCGATTTTTATGCCCGTAATAATCAGGCAGACCGCATGCAGACCTTGATCTATCAACGCCCGCAGCTGACGCGAGTTATCGGTATGGACGTTCCCGGTAAGGCTGATGCGCTAGGACTCGGCTGGGTTTATATGGCACCAAAAAATGGCCGTCCGGGGATCATTCAAAAAACCGGCGGTGGCGGAGGTTTCATTACCTATATGGCGATGGTGCCAAAAAACAATGTCGGCGTTTTTGTCGTGGTCACTCGCTCACCATTGACGCGTTTTGTGAATATGAGCGACGGTGTAAATGACCTGGTCAGCGAACTCAGCGGTCATAAGCCACAGGTAATCCCGGCATCCTGAGTCCCGCAGCGCCGTTAGTAGTCAAGAGGCAGGCGGTTAATGCAGACCAGCTTGCCTTTTTCCATACGGATATAATTACCCTGTCTCAGTGCCGCAAGCACTTCTGCAATAACCGAGCGTGAAATCAGCGTGCGGCGTTGGATATAATTCATGACGCCGATACGGGCGCGCAGGGTATCATCCCATTTCGCCATCGATAACAACGTCGCGCGGATTTGCGCATAGGAACTGGTGCCGATGAGTTGCTGGTCGCGCGCTTCTAGCATCCGGTTCTGCCAGGTCATCCAGTAAAACGCCTCTCGCCATAATTGGTGCTTATCCAGAAGCTGTAAGGTAGTACAAGCGGGAAGGTAATAACCGCGACAGGAGGTTTCAACATTCAGATGGTACTGTTCTTGCGTCGGCATAACGCCAATGGCGAGCCCAAAAATCGCCGGCGAAGCCACGACTCCAAGCAGCAGTCTGTTAGTCTGACGTTCTAAAGAAATGGCTCCCTCAAGAAAAACATAGGTGCGTAGTTCATTGCTCTCCTCGGGAACGATCACGCTACCCTGCGTGAATTCAAAGGGCGTCCCGGAAGGCATTAACCGATGATTCAGACGATAAAACTCATCTACCGGTTGGGTGTTGATCATTTTTACGGTCTTTCCTTACGGATAAGCCCGCCAATTGCTTGACGGGCTTGGTTTTACATCAGGCGAACAAAAACGCTACTGTTCTTACCAGGTATATTTCACGCCAACGTTAGCACCCCAATCCTGTTCAACGTCGCCGCCGCCCAGATAGGTTGCATCGCTGTAAGCGCTAAAGTTCTTGGTAAAGCTGAACTGAGTTCCCAGTCCGACACGAACCGCAGAACCTTCAACACCATTGTCGATGTTGTCGCTGTTAACGTCCGCACTATTATCCGCGTCGTCATACACCCACGCCAGTTTGAAGTACGGGGTCAACGCCTGGTCGGTACCGTAGTTGAAGGTATAACCCGCATCGATACCCAGTTCATAACGCAGGCTGTCATAAGACTGACCGTCCATACGCATGTCGTTGCTCAGCTGATAATCATCACCAGACTGGAACAGACCATTCACGCTGGCATAAGGAGTAACATAACCGGCCTTATCGAGGTTAAAGTCATAGCCCAGCTTCAGACCGAAGCCCCAGGCATCAGCAGAGGTGCTACCGTCAACGTACTGACCGTTGCTCATCGTGGCGGTCAGGTCGTTATTGAAACGGCTGTAGCTTAATGAACCATCGACGAACAGGTTGCTTGGGAAGCGAGCAGATGAGTAGATATAGGCGGACTGGCTGTCCTGATCTACCTGACCGGTACGATCATTCATATCGCCTTTTGCGAAACCGGCTGCAGCACCGACAGTCCATTTAGCATTGTTGCCATCGATAAGCGTATCCACGCCCACCATAATGCCGCTGGTATCCTGATCGTAATTAATGTCGCCGTTGTCACCGTTGAAGCTGCCACCGAAGTAGCTCACCCATGCGCCACCGTTATCTGCCAGACCATGACGGCCATTGGTCAGACGGGTGCTCAGGGTATCCTGCTCCAGGTTCCAGATGTTGGTGTTAGCAGAAGGAATGCTCAGCGCCATGTTAGCGTAGTCAGTCAGTTCTTGCTGCGTCAGAACAACGGTATTCCCTTTCTGCTCAGCCTGATAGGTGTAAGCACCCAGGTCAGCTTTGTTAGCAGCAGAGAAGGTTGCAGTGCTGTTTTTATCGTTGACGTAGATAAGTTCTTTATCTTTGTATTCAGCAACAGAACCCGCACCGGTTGCGTTGTCGATACGAACTTTGTAGTTACCGGTTGCAGCCACTACGTTATCAGCAGAGCTGTTATCAAGCTCAGTACCGTTATTGACATCACCATTACCATTGACGGTCAGGTGACCATCTGAGTTCATAGCAATAGTACCGTAGCCGTAATTAGCTTTGGATTTGTCCCAGGTACGGTCGTTCACCAGATCCGCATTCAGCACATAATCGCTGCTGTTGATGTCGAACACACCTGAAACAACATAGCCATTATTATCAGCCGTGTTGCCGCTGGTCAGTTCCAGTTTATCCGTGTTGAAAATACCGTTATCGAACTGATCAACGTTGACATCTAATGTACCGCCGTTAGTCACAGTGATTGTGTTAGCGTACAGAGAATATTCACCACGATGAACCTGGTCAGTCAATGCAGCCGTACTATAGCTATTGATTGTCAGGTGATCGGTTGCAACCAGACCATCTTCACCAATGTTCATTGAAGAACCGTTGGTCAATGCAATGGTATCAGACACTAAGAAAGAATTAGTTACGTTAACCTGAGAACCGTTATTGACAGTTAATGTATCAATCAAAGAACTACTAACAGTATCCCACTCTGAACCATTATTCAGCGCTACGTTAAATACGCCGCTCTGGAATACCTTGTTATCAACAACACGGTTCCAGGCATTATTCTCATGGACCGAATCTGAGGTAAGGCTATTAGTTGCAACATCGAACATGCTGGCAGGAACAATATCATCAGCAACGATGTTAGCTGAACCAACCCACTTGCTACCGTTGTCCAGAGTGAGGTTCAACACATCAACGTTCTGAGCGTCGTCAACCCAGCCGCCGTTGGTGTCAAGAACGCCGTCACCGTTAGTATCATGGCCAGCGGAATAGAAGAACACACCGTCGTTATTCCAGTGGCTTGTGAATTTGACATCACCCAACAGAGTAGAATGATCGAAATTCACATTGTTCTTCATGGAGTAATGCGAAGCCGCGTTGTCTGTGAAAGACAGCGCTACATCACCGTCACCAGTGTAGTCACTTGGCTCAGCAGAATTACCGAAGAAACCATAACCATCAGCTTCCAGCGGAATTTGAGAACCGGAAGTCACAGTAGAGTTGGACACTTTAATGTTGTTATCCCACTGGTGATACTCAGCCCCATAATGAGTATTTGCTGTATCACCCTGGCTCAGCGCAATGCCTGCAACATGGGAATTGTTAGAAATGTTGATGTTACTTTCGACATCAAGATTAACTGCAAGTCCCTCGCTGAGATCAAAGGTTTCCTTCGTCTCTTTAGTTACATTGCCATCCAGATAAGTATCGGTGAGATACAAAGCTTCATAGTCGTCATCAATGGTCGTGTTTGAGATATTCAGAGTGAATACGTCACCGTCATACCAGTTATTATCAACAACAGTATCAGTGTAGAAGTCATAACCGATTAAATCATTTTTATCTAGATCATAGCGGTCATAATAGCCGTAAGGCTGCATAGACGTAATTGAGCCATGAATAACTGAATTACTGATGTCCAGCGTGTTTGCTGCACTATCAGTGTAATCATGGTTCAGGTAATAAGTGGAAATCGTGCCGTTAACAGTGTCGCCTTTGAACGTCTGGTCGAAATCACCACTGGCATTATTATGGTAAACAAAGCCACTGTACTTGACATAGTTGCCGTCAACAGTGCTCGGGGTATCCATAGCGTCCCAATCGAGAGCTGTTGTAGGGTTATTAACATAATCCCAGGTATTGTAAGTAGCAGCATTTGCCTGAGAAGCGATTGCCAAAGTGCAGGCTAATGCCAGTTGAGATACAACAAGTTTCTTTTTCCAGGAGTGCATTTGTCATCCCTCCTCAGGGATTTAATATCGTTAGCTCGTAAAAATAGAACAGCAAAGTAATATTACCGCCTGGAGAATTATGCGGTTGAGGGTAAGAAAAGTTCAACTAATCCGCTCACAAAGTACGGATCCAGACACAATAATAAAACACGCCACTTAAAAACAATAAAAAGCCATAAAAACAGATAGTTAAACAAATAACACTTAATTGGTTTGTTATTTTTTAAGAATACAAACCAAATAAACATTGATACCAGTGATTCTTTTAAATACATTATTTGTACAAACTATGTTTATCAATAGAAATGAAAAACATAGTTAACAAATAAATATATTCGCACCAATATATATAAATAATATATTATGAACCGGTATTACCGTTGTTTACGACAAGGTCGGTAAGGCCAGTTTCGCGAAACATCACTGCCGAATTGAGGTAAAATGTTCTGGTGTCCCACCAACATCAGGCAAATCATGACCGACTTAATCACCCGCCCTCGCCGTCTGCGTAAATCACCCGCATTACGCGCCATGTTTGAAGAGACAACACTGAGCCTTAACGACCTGGTGTTACCGATTTTTGTTGAAGAAGAGCTTGCCGACTACAAGGCCATCGACGCCATGCCAGGCGTAATGCGCATACCGGAAAAATACCTCGCACGTGAAATTGAACGCATTGCGAACGCCGGGATCCGCTCGATAATGACCTTCGGTATTTCTCACCACACGGACGCCACCGGCAGCGATGCCTGGAAAGAAGACGGCCTGGTGGCGCGGATGTCGCGCATTGCCAAAGACGCCGTGCCGGAAATGATCGTCATGTCCGACACCTGCTTTTGCGAATACACCTCCCACGGTCACTGTGGCGTCCTGTGCGAACACGGTGTGGATAATGATGCGACCCTGATTAATCTCGGCAAGCAGGCCGTGGTTGCCGCTGCGGCAGGCGCAGATTTTATCGCCCCGTCAGCCGCAATGGATGGTCAGGTGCAGGCCATCCGTCAGGCGCTGGACGCCGCGGGCTT
The DNA here is from genome assembly GCF_019218745.1 of Enterobacter sp. ENT03. Classification (GTDB taxonomy): domain Bacteria; phylum Pseudomonadota; class Gammaproteobacteria; order Enterobacterales; family Enterobacteriaceae; genus Enterobacter_D. Next base: position 27,656 of record NZ_JAHUXA010000007.1, on the reverse strand, counting down.
TACCGATACCGCGATTATGTCGTACTCCACCAAGTTCGCGTCCTCGTTCTATGGCCCCTTCCGTGAAGCGGCAGGCACCGCGCTGAAAGGCGATCGTAAAACCTATCAGATGAACCCCATGAACCGCCGCGAAGCGATCCGTGAATCGCTGCTCGATGAAGCCCAGGGCGCGGATTGTCTGATGGTGAAACCGGCAGGCGCTTATCTTGATATTCTGCGCGATATTCGCGAGCGCACGCAGCTGCCGCTTGGCGCATACCAGGTGAGCGGAGAATATGCGATGATCAAGTTTGCCGCCCAGGCAGGCGCGATTGATGAAGATAAAGTGATCCTCGAAAGTCTGGGGGCGATCAAACGCGCCGGCGCGGATCTGATCTTCAGCTATTTCGCGCTCGATCTGGCAGAACGCAAGATCCTGTAATCACCAGGGCGGGTCAACCCGCCCTTTTCCCGGCCAGCATACCCTTTCACTATACCGGGGCAACCTGCACCGTTACGTTGTTCATATCGGTGCAGTAATTACACCTGATTAATCTACCCTCCTGAAAGAAATACGCTTTATTTCTGGCATCGCCTTTGCAACGTTTTTCCCGACTGGGTTTAATGGCGAGGCACTCCATGATGAACACAGAAACAACGACCTTAAAAAGAACACTCGGCAGCTTCCGTCTGTGGGGCATTGCCGTCGGACTGGTGATTTCAGGGGAATATTTTGGCTGGAGCTACGGCTGGTCACAGGCAGGGACGCTCGGTTTTTTGATTGTCGCCCTGCTGATCGCCGCCATGTACTGCGCCTTTATTTTTAGCTTTACCGAGCTGACAACCGCCATTCCCCATGCGGGTGGGCCGTTTGCCTATGCATACCGCGCGTTCGGGCCGACCGGCGGATTCATTGCTGGCTTTGCCACGCTAATAGAGTTTGTATTTGCACCCCCCGCGATCGCCATGGCGATTGGCGCGTACCTCAACGTCCAGTTTCCGTCGCTCGACCCAAAATGGGTGGCCTGCGGGGCGTACGTCATCTTTATGACCCTGAACATTCTTGGCGTGGGCATTGCCGCCACCTTTGAGCTGATTGTCACCCTGCTGGCAATTTTCGAACTGCTGGTGTTTATGGGCGTGGTCGCGCCGGGCTTCTCCTGGGACAACTTTACCGCCCACGGCTGGGCGGGCGCGGAAAGCTTCAGCAGCCTGGCGCTGCCGGGGATGTTTGCGGCTATCCCCTTTGCCATCTGGTTTTTCCTCGCCATTGAAGGCGCGTCGATGGCCGCTGAAGAAGCGAAAGATCCCCAGCGTACCATTCCGCGTGCGCTGGGCGGCGGCATTCTGACGCTCACCGTGCTGGCAGTCGGCGTAATGATATTTGCGGGTGGCGTCGGCGACTGGCGCGCGCTATCGAATATCAACGATCCGCTACCGCAGGCGATGAAAGTGGTGGTCGGCAGCAGCAGCGGCTGGCTGCATATGCTGGTCTGGCTAGGGCTGTTTGGCCTGGTGGCGTCATTTCACGGCATCATCATGGGTTATTCCCGTCAGATTTACTCGCTGGCCCGGGCAGGATATTTACCGGCGCGGCTTGCCACGCTAAACCGTCGCACCCGCACGCCGCATCTGGCGATCCTCGCGGGCGGCGTGGTGGGGATCGCGGCGATCTTTTCCGATTCGCTCATCACCATCAGCGGCATGCCGCTCACCGCCTGTATTGTGACGATGTCGGTATTTGGCGCTATTGTTATGTATATCACCTCTATGGCCGCGCTGTTCAAACTGCGCCGCAGCGAACCCTTGCTGATCCGTCCGTTCCGCGCGCCCTTGTTTCCGTATGCGCCCGCCTTCGCACTCGGTATGGCGGTGCTCTGCCTGGTGGCGATGGTCTGGTATAACCCGCTGCTGGCGCTGATTTTTGCCGCCATGATGCTGGCGGGTTATCTGTGGTTTCGCAAAACCGCCTCGTCCCGCGAGCGGGCAGCGCTGGATCCGCAACTGCGGGCGATCTCCTGAGGAGACACCATGTATAAAACGACCCTGGCGCACCGCACTTACCGTTTCGCCAGCCTGAAAGACCTGCTGGCGAAAGCCTCCCCGGCACGCTCCGGGGACGTGCTGGCTGGCGTCAGCGCCGATTCTGCCGAAGAACGCATGGCCGCAAAAATGGCGCTGGCAGACGTACCGCTGCGTGACATTCTTGCGAACCCGCTGATCCCCTACGAGCAGGACGAGATCACCCGGTTGATTATTGATACCCATGACCCGCAAGCGTTTACTGACATCAGCCACCTTACCGTCGGTGATTTTCGCGACTGGTTGCTGGATGACAGCACCGACACGCCGACCCTAAGCCGCGTCGCCCGCGGCATTACGCCGGAAATGGCCGCTGCCGTCAGCAAGATCATGCGTAACCAGGATCTGATCCTTGCCGCCAACAAATGCCGGGTGATCACGCGCTTTCGCAACACCATTGGCCTGCCGGGCCACCTTAGCGTCCGCCTGCAACCGAATCATCCTACCGACGATCTCAGGGGCATTGCCGCCAGTATGCTCGACGGCCTGCTGTACGGCGCGGGTGATGCGGTTGTGGGGATCAATCCGGCCAGCGACAGCCTGCCGGTGCTGGAGCGGCTGAATCACATGATGGCGGACATTATTGACCGCTTTGCGATCCCTACGCAGTCCTGCGTACTGACGCATGTCACCAACACGTTGCAACTGATCGAGCGCGGCGCGCCCGTCGATCTGGTGTTTCAGTCGGTGGCGGGCTCTGAGGCTGCGAACCGCGGTTTTGGCATCACTCTGGCGCTGCTGCGCGAGGCGCAGGAGGCAGCGTTAAGTCTCGGACGCGGTACGCTCGGCCATAACGTGATGTATTTTGAAACCGGCCAGGGCAGCTGCCTGTCGGCGGGGGCGCATCACGGCGTCGATCAGCAAACCTGCGAGGCGCGGGCTTATGCGGTGGCGCGACATTTTGATCCGCTGCTGGTGAATACCGTAGTCGGATTTATTGGTCCGGAATATCTGTATGACGGCAAACAGATCATCCGCGCCGGGCTGGAAGATCACTTCTGCGGCAAGCTGATGGGCCTGCCGATTGGCTGCGACGTCTGCTACACCAACCACGCCGAGGCGGATCAGGACGACATGGACACCCTGCTGACGCTGCTGTGCAACGCCGGGCTGACGTTCCTGATTGGCGTGCCGGGCGCGGATGACATCATGCTCAATTATCAGAGCACGTCGTTTCATGATGCGCTCTACGCCCGCCGCCTGCTCGGCCTGAAACATGCGCCAGAGTTCGGCGAATGGCTGACCCGTATGCAGATTATCGATAATAGCGGCCAGCTGCGCTTAACCGGTGCCAGCCACCCGTTGCTCAGCATTTTGCCGCAGGGAGCGCCGGTATGAAAAATCCAGATGCCTGGTCACTGTTGCGTGAATTTACCGATGCGCGCATCGCTCTCGGCCGCAGTGGAGCCAGCCTGCCGACACGCGAGGTGCTGAACTTTGGTCTTGCCCATGCGCAAGCGCGCGATGCCATCCACCAGCCGTTTGACAGCACCTCGCTGGCAGACGAATTAGCGGCGCTTGGGCTGCAAACCCTGACCGTCCACAGCGCGGCGGCGGATCGGCATATTTACTTAAATCGTCCGGATTTGGGCCGAAAACTCAGTGAGGAGAGTCGTGAAACGCTGCGTCATCAGCGCGTGGCCGCGCACGAGCTGCTGCTGGTAATTGGCGACGGGCTCTCTTCTCATGCGGTACATCGCCAGGCGGTGCCGCTGATCGCCGCCCTGCTGCCGTATCTTCGCACGCTGGGATTATCCCTGGCGCCAGTAGTGCTGGCGCATCAGTCGCGGGTGGCGCTGGGGGATGACATCGGGGAAACGCTGAACAGTAAGGCGGTGGCGATCTTGATTGGCGAGCGGCCCGGCCTGTCGTCGCCGGACAGCCTCGGCGTCTATTTGACGTGGAAACCAGCCCGTGCGCGGCTGGAATCTGAACGTAACTGCATTTCCAACATCCGCCCCGAAGGTCTGCGCCATGAGGCGGCGGCCTTTAAACTCGCCTGGCTGCTGGAACACGCATTTTTACGCCGTCTGACCGGCGTAAACCTCAAAGATGAAAGCGATAACCCGGCGCTGCACGGCCAGGTAAAGCCGCGGGTGGCGCTGTCCTGACGGGTGCCCTACACCACCGTCAGCCAGCTTTTAATCTCCGCTTCCAGCTCGCGTTGTAGCGACGTTGGCGCGAGGATCTTCAGGTGCGGGATCCAGTACTGCACCACCGGCAGGATCTCTTTTTTATGTGCCACCTGCGTGGTGACAATCAGGCCGCCATCGGCGGTCTGCTGTTCGATTACCTGATCGTTGAGCAGATCCCGGCGCTGGAAATACTCGGCCACTTCCGGTGCCACACTGAGCCGCACGCTGAACTTATCCTCTACGCCCCACACACGCGGCTCCTGACGCATTTTTGTCAGCAACTCTGCATCCGGTTCAAAGGTTTCAAACGTACAGTTCAGGGCAGTGATTTTGGTTAAGGTGAAGTTTTTCAGGCGATTATCATGACGAGCGGCCAGATACCAGACGCCGTTCAGGTTAGCGAGCTGATACGGCTCCACGGCATAATGCCGCTCTTCATTACGACGCAGGTAGCGGAAATTTACGCAGCAGTGTTCGTCAATGGCGCGCTGTAAGCGGGCAAAATAGTCAGCCTGTAATTCACTGGAAATATAACGATGCCCCTGCACCACGATGCTCTGGCTGGCCGCGGTGGAATGCAGGGATGACAGCATGCGCTTATTGAAGCCCGGGAACAGCTCGCTGACGCCAGCCAGTCGCGCAAAGAGCTCGATGCTGTCAGCGCTAAAACGCCCCAGCAGGCCCGGCGAAATCCGGTAGCCCCCTCGCTCCCCTGGTTCGGCATCCAGAAAGCTCAGGCGCTCGACAATATCGCGCTTAATGGTTCGCGGATGAACGCCATATTCTTCCGCCAGCTGCTTCACATACAGCGTTTCACCATTATTAAAGCGCCCGAGAATTTCACCGAGACGCGTCGCCAGCAGTTGATGTTTCTTTTCCATAACGCGGTTCCTTGCCAGAAAATTAATATAACCCTGCAAAATATAACGGCATTTCTGGACGGATCTTTAGCGCTAAGGAACAGATAAATCAAAGAGATAAAAAAGAAAGGGCTAGTTTTTGATTTTAACCGGCCAACGGATGGGCGGGATGCGGTTCAGGCCTGGACGCGCGAATAAATACCCCTGGAAGTGCTTAATGCCAGCCGCCTCCAGCCAGCACCACTCTTCGGCCTTTTCAACGCCCTCTGCCACCACGTCGATCTCCAGCTCCGTACAGCATTTAATGATGGCATTGAGGATCGCCTGCTGCGGGCCGTGCAGATGAATATCGGTGATGATGCTGCGGTCGATTTTCAGCTCGCCGGGCTGGAATTTGGTGAGCAACGACAGACCGGCAAAACCCGCGCCGAAATCATCGATTGCCAGACCGATCCCGGCCGAGCGCAATTGCATAATGGCAAAGGCAAAGGCGTCATAGCCGGAGATCACTTCATCTTCCGTTACCTCGACGATAACCTGCTCCGGCACCAGACCATTCCGCGTGATTTGATCGAGCAGGATATTCACCGCATCAGGAATTTTCACCAGCGACATCGGCAACAGGTTAATGGAGAGCTTATTGCTGCCAATACCGACCTTTTTTGCCAGCGCAAAAGCATACTCCTTAGACAGCAGATCGGCCTCGTGAATCTTTCCCGCCGGTATAGAAGCAAAGTATTCATGGGGCGAGCCGCCGGTAGGACTGCGGATCAGCGCCTCAAACGAACTGATCTGTCCACGCAGGGGTTCGACAATCGGCTGGATGGCAAACTGGCAGGGCTGGTCGGCAAACATCATCGGCTGCGGCTGCGCAAAGGTCAGATTATCGGTCACAAACTCCCAACTGGCAGGCTCTGATTGTCGTGGGTTCACATCGCGCCAGCGCCCACGCATAAAAGACTTAATGAATTTGTAGACCCGCGCATCGCTGGCGAGCCGGAAATTCAGCGCCCCGGCGGTGATCACTGAACGCAGGATGGTACGTGGATTGCCAGTGCGTAAGTCAAACAGCGACATGCCGTGGGTCTGGAAATGGCGTTTTGGCGCGTAATCACGCATCAGTTCGACCACCGAATCGTGGCGCGGATCGTTATTAATCTTCTCATACAGCTGATTAACGTTGTCCAGCGGTCCTTCCAGGACCTGCAAAAAGTGACTGCCATCAAACAGCAGGATGCCAGAGATGCCCAGCGCGCTGTTGCGGGTCTGAGAGACGCATACCAGTTCGCTCAGCTTTGAGGGATCAAAGCTGCTTGTCAGGCGACTCCGGTAAATCAGGGTTGAAATCATGCTCCAGATCCTAAGCAACAGTTATCGTTATCAGTATAACGTGTGGGGCGAATTAACTTTCCGGTGCCGAGGAGGCAACCACCCGGTTTCGTCCCTGGTTTTTCGCGGCGTACAGCGCGTTATCCGCGCGGCGTATTAAGCCGCTGGCAATAATATGCAGCGGTTTGTCCTGTGGCAGCGTTTTGCTGCCATCCAGCGTGGCGACGCCGATACTGATCGTCAAAAAGCCCGTTGGACTGGCGGCATTGGGAATGCGCAGCGCTTCAATACTTTCACGCAGCCCCTCGGCAATGACCTGCGCCTCCTCGCCATCGGTACAAGGTAAAATCACCAGGAACTCTTCGCCGCCGTAGCGGCTGACATTGTCATCAGGCCGATGACGCACAGCAGTCAATGCGTTTGCCACATCCCGCAGGCAAGCATCCCCCGCCTGATGGCCCTGGCTGTCATTAAAACGTTTGAAATAATCAATATCGGCCAGACAGACTGACAGTGAGTAGCTTTTCTCACAGGCGCGGATGATTTCGCGATTGAGGCACTCGTCCATAAAGCGGCGGTTAAACAGTCCGGTCAGATAGTCATGCTGGGCGTGCTGCTGTAATACCTGATTGGCATCCGCCAGTTTTTGCTCCGCCTGATGGCGCTCGGTCACATCCACCCACGTTAAGGACAGCCCCACGACGTTGCCTGTGGCATCGTGTACCGCGACGGGGTGTAACGAAAAAATTTGATCCTGCCAGCGGGTTTCGCGTGTCGGGATCTCCACGCCACTGTCGGCAAGTTCGAAGTCGCGCTCAAAGTGTTGCCAGCAGGCAGGCATCAGTTCCGCGACCGGTTTCCCGTTGATCTCCTCACTGGTACGGCTTAACGCCTTCGCCATGGCTTTGTTAGACATCACCATCTGACCGTGGCGGTCAATCATGCACAGCGCCACCGGCGTCGCGTCATAAATCGTTTCCAGTTGCAGCACACGTTCGCCCAGCGTGGAGATATTACGATCCACGCCACGGTAGCCCCGCAGCTCGCCGTTCTCGTCAAACAGGGGAATGCCGCTGGTTTCCAGCACGATCACTTGCCCGTCGGCCCGCTGATTGCGGTTAACCAGCCCGGAAAAAGGGATCTGCTGTTGCACGATAGCCAGAAATGCCCCGGCTACCCGCTCCGCTTCACCCGGCGGCATAAAATCAAAGGGCGTGCAGCCAATCACTTCATCCGGGGTGAATCCCAGCAGGCTGGTGACCACGTCCGATGACCAGGTATATCGCCCCTGCGCATCGACTTCCCAAATCCAGTCGGAATTATTATTAAGCAGATCATTAAGATGGTGCAGGTCTACATCCCTGGGATTAAACGGTTTTTTATCATCAGTCATCATTTTTACTGGCGTTGCTCCCGAAAGCGAACAGCGTTCTTTTACACAGGCACAGCCTCTGACTGAGGGTAATGAAAATAATCATTCAGGCCTCGCGAATTGCTCGTAGATAATTGTTTCTATTACATCCAGAAACCAACAGGGGTTAAGCATATTTCATTTTTTTGTGCTGGCGGATGCGTAGTTATCTCATTTAGGCAAATTCGCACTACCTGAATTAGGGATGTGACATGCTCGGAGTGTTTATATCATCGAAATTAAAATGGTCAAATAGCGTTATTCACTTTTAATTACTGTGCCTTTTTCATTACAAAAAGCTCTTAGCGCAAATTTCATTTATTATGCAGCTATCAGGCCGGAAATCTGGCACAGATGAGAGAACGCCCGGTGCCAGTAAACCAGTGACTAACAGTAACTAATTTTGAATTACAGGCCGCTCAATAATTGCAGCACAGAAAACGCGACCATACCGCTAATAACAGTGGCAAACAGGCTGCGGGTTAGCGCGCCCACCACGGCGGCGATGATCGCCGCCAGCAGGTAGACGCTCAGACCTGATGGTGTCATAGCAGGTTTATGCAGCACCTCTGCAACCACAATCGCCGTCATAATACCGGAAGGAATAAATGCCAGCCATTGTTGCAGCGTGAACGATAATCGCATACGGGATAATAACAATAACGGCAAAACGCGCATAGCCGCGCTTACCAGTGACACCAGCGCAATTGCCAGAATAATATTTCTGTCCATATTATTTTCCTTTTTTTTCCATGCGGATCAGCACAATAGTCGCAAGGGTCGCCGCAACCGAGGCCGCAAAGATAACCACCAGACTGGTATTAGACCATGAGTGAAATAACAGGGTTATCGCCATTGCCGTCACAATAGTCAGGGTTTCGAGGCGTTGTCGCTTACTGGCAAACCAGGTCATCAGGATCAGGCCAATAAACATCGACACCAGACTAAAACTCAGGCCTTCCATCAGTGCGGCAGGCAGTGACGAAGCCAGCCACGCCCCCAGTACGCAGGAAATGATCCAGTTTATCCAGGCCGTAAGATTCAGCCCGAGCATCCATTTGAAAGGGATCTCGCCGGACTGGCTGCCATGCTGCACCGCAACGCCAAAGGTTTCGTCGGTTAGCAGCAAACCGGTGACAATCTTCTGGTACGTTGTGCTGTGCTGGAAAAAGAGGCTGATGGACGAACTCATCAGCAAATAACGCAGGTTGACCAGCAGCACACTCAGCACGATGGAGGCGGTTTCCGCCCCGGCGGCCCACAGGGAGTAAAACAGAAAATGTGCAGAACCGGCGTAGAGGCAGCTGGCCAGCAGGGTGATGTGCAGTACAGAAAACCCGGATAACGTGCCTATGGCGCCAGCTGCGATGCCAATACTCCAGTAGCCGGGCAGCGTGGCGAAACAGGCCTTTGCACCAGCCCGCAACAGCGATGGGTGGCTGGACACCGTGTTGGTGTTCGAAAACATCGTTTTTCCTCAACGACTTCATTACAACGTATGTCGCAGTGTATCTTTTTCCTCGCGTAATTAAAGGAAAAATCTGAGGTGCAATACCCTTGAAATAGTCAGGGAAATAATTTCTTTCGCTCTTATTAATTAATAAGTATTAGATGTTAATGCTTTTATCAGCCGTGCTAATTTACCCTGACTGATTTTCCCCAGGAATCATCTCATAATTACATTTTTTATTTTCATGGCAAAATTTGAAGATCGACTAAACTGAAATCTCACCATCGCGTAATCCCGCATAATTTGCGGATTGTTTCTCCAATGATTATTTAAGGAATACAAAATGACCATTAAGACTTTAGAAGATTTATTCATTCACGATTTATCAGACGTTTACAGCGCTGAGAAGCAAATTACGCGTGCCCTGCCGAAAATGGCCCGCGCGGCAACCGACGAGAAATTGGTCGCTGCGTTTAAACAGCATCTTGAAGAGACGCACGGTCAGATTGAGCGTCTGGATCAGCTGGTGGAAGCCACAGAGGGCGTACGCATTAAGCGAATGAAATGCCACGCGTTAGAAGGTCTGGTAGAAGAGGCGCAGGAAATTATCGACTCAGTAGAAGCAGGCCCGGTACGTGACGCCGGTTTGATTGGCGCTGCGCAGAAGGTAGAGCACTATGAGATTGCAACATACGGCACGCTTCGTGCGCTGGCAGTAAAACTGGGTTATAAAGAGGCGGCCCGTTTACTGGGTGAAACGCTGGAAGAAGAAAAAGCGACTGATGAAAAATTGACAATTATTGCTGAGAAGCAGTCATAATTGCATCGGGTAAGTAACGAGTGTTAGTTGTGAAGTGATAATAAAAGAGGCCGTCCTGTGACCGGCCTCTTTTATATTATATATATTCTGTACTCTCGCCGCTGTTATAAATATTCCCGGCCAGCACAGGATCATTACTTAAAATAATGTTGTTCAGCGCGTTACCAAAGGCGTCGTAAGGCCCACCTAACACACCGATTTCATCATTATTGTCAATTTCAAAGCCTTCTACGAAGCGCCAGAAACCCATTGTTTGCGTACCGGTGTCGAGGTTTTCTACTTCTTCATTCGTATAGAATGCGAGCTGTACGATACCTTTGTACCGGATCCGGTAAAAACCATTGTTCACATTTTCACCCTCAAAGGTATGAATAAAAATTATAGAAGGTTTATACCAGACTGCACGCAAAATGCGCTTTTTTAGCAGAATTATCTGAAATATATTTTCTTGCGCCTGAGATCACATCACAACGAATCAAATATAAACTCTAAAATTTTTATATTTTTTAGGGTATTACGCTGCGATCAACGTCGGCCACAGACTAAGTGTGGTTGCGATGATTTCCAACAGGTCTTCCGTCGTTGCCCCTTCCCGGGCGCTCACTGACATGCCCTGGATCAGGCAATTTATAAACGCGGTCAATGCTTGCAGATCGACATGCGCGGGTAATTCCCCTTTTTCCTGCCGCTGGACGAAAAACTCCAGCAGCATCGCCTCTTGCTGCGCATGACGGCTACGCACTACGTCGGCGATTTTTTCTGAGGAGGCCGAAACCGTGGCCGAGGTATTAATTAAGAAGCAGCCAGCGGGCGTGTCCTTACTGGCAAAGCAGTGCGCCAGCGCAGTGAGGTAATCCTCTATCGCCTGCGCCACGGATTTATCGTCACAGAACAGCTTTGCTTTATGCTTCGCCGCAAACTGACTGATGTAGCGATCAAGCACTGCCCTGAACAGCCCTTCTTTATTAGTAAACTCGGCATAGAGCGTCGGGGCTTTTGCACCGGTAGCCTCTACCAGATCGGCCAGAGAGGTCGCTTCATAGCCATGCTGCCAGAATAACGCCATTGCCCGATCCAGGGTCGCCTCGCGATCAAACACTTTCGGCCTTCCCCTGCCTTTCTTCGTACTCCGTGTGACTTGCGTGGTCATGTGAATGCCTTTTTAACTGATTTATATAGTAATCATTATAAAAACATCTCACCGCCGATGACCAGCGCCTTTTATACAAAAAATTTATCAATTTATCTTTATGATTTATATAGTTTTATTAATTAAATTAACGGTCATTAAAAAATAATGTTGACGTGTGATATAGATCACATCTATCATTTGTCTATCGATCGTTAAGTAATTACTTACGACACTCATTACACCGAATCCTGAAGGTACTGATTATGAAAAACGTTAAAGCTCTGTTCGCCGTCGCCATCCTGAGTTCTTTATCTTTCGCAAGCGTAGCCGCGGTGCAAGTTGATGCCACCCCAGCCGGTCAGCAGAAAGCAGGTTATATCTCTGCCACTGCCGGGACGAACATCTCTTCTCTGGAAGCGGAACTGGCACAGAAAGCCGATGAAATGGGCGCGAAGTCTTATCGCATCACCTCTGTTACCGGCCCGAATACCCTGCACGGTACTGCGGTAATTTATAAATAAGTCGCCGATAACGACCCTTGATGAGAGAAGGCAAAAAAATGAAAAACATCAGCGTAGTTTCCGCTTTGATCCTGGCAGCGACGGTTTCCTTCGGTGCCATGGCAGCAGATCACTCTACATCGCGTCCTGAAGCCGGTTCGAATATCGATAACACCGCGCATCAGAACCACCTGGAATACAGTCACGCTTTTGATCCTGAAAATCTGACTGCAGGCGATCTCCAGTAACTGGCGATCCCTGAAGAAAAAATTAACGCTCTTACCGAATACACTGTTGAAGGAATTTGATCATGAAAAACGTAAAAACCCTGGCCGCTGTTGCCGCTCTGTCCCTGATGTCTTTTGGCGCTTTCGCACAATCTGTTACCGCTTCTGCTTCCACCCTGGATGCTGCTGAAGCGCAGATTGCAGCACAGGCGCAAAAAGCAGGTGCCTCCTATAAAATTACTGAAGCTAACGTCAGCAATAACGTGCACATGACCGCTGAACTGACAAAATAAGCTGCTGAAAAAAAAAAGCTCCCGCGGGAGCTTTTTTTATGGGCGCAAAACGCCATTAATCGAGATTAAGCTCATCGTAATGCTGAATTAATTTACCGACCACGCCGTAATCCAGCGCCTGCGCAGGTGACATCCAGTAATTACGGTCTGAATCTTTTTTCACTTTTTCAAGCGGCTGCCCGGTCGCGTCAGCGATCAGTTTATTCACCCTTTCCTGCATGCGAATAATCTCACGCGCTTCAATTTCAATATCCGTCGCCTGACCACGCACGCCGCCTAACGGCTGATGGATCATAAAGCGGGTATTCGGCAGAGAATAACGGTGCTCTTTTTTCGCCGCGAGGTAAATGGTGATCCCGGCGCTGGCTACCCAGCCGGTACCGATCACATGCACTTCAGGACGGATGAATTTTATAAAGTCGTGGATGGTATCACCCGCTTCAACATGACCGCCCTGGCTATTGATATAGATCTTAATCGGATCGTTGTTGATGCTCTGTAGCAGGATAAGCTGCGTCACCACTTTTTCTGCCAACGCCTGGTTGATCTCGCCGGAAATAATAATCGAACGGGAGGCGAGCATTTTTTGCTGCAACAGGCCAGAACCCTGGGTTTCATCTTTTGACGTATCTTCAGGATCGTTTTTCATCGTGTGGTGCATTGTCATATCCTCTGGCAAAAGCGCGCAACATGCGCAATGTTATCTGCAAACTGAGTGTAGCCGCCTTTTGCCGTCAACCCAACAGTAACCGACGGCATTACCCTGTAGAGTATGTGACTCATTTGTTCATGGAGAGATGCTATGCCTTTTACCACCGTACCTGCTTACGCGCTCAGCATCACTGCACTGACAGAGATCCTCGGGCGCTGTTTTCAGGATTATTTTGTGCCTTTTACGCTGACGCCAGAGCACTTCGCCGCCCGCTTTATTGCCGAGGGGCTGAGCTTTGCGGATTCCTGTGTCTGGTATGCGGATAACGAGCCGGTGGCAATCGCGCTGATTACGCGCCGGGGCAATCGTGCACGGCTGGCGGCCTTTGCGATCCAGCCTGGCTGGCGAGGCAAAGGGCTGACCAAACCGATGCTGGGCGCGTTATTTGCCGGGCTAAAAGACGTCACCTCCCTGTCGCTGGAAGTGATCCGCGAGAACGCGCCTGCCATTGCACTTTACGAATCGCTGGGATTTAGTATCGCTCGCGAACTGTGCGGCTACCAGGGCAAGCTTGTCGAACCGGTTGATGCGCTGGCAGCCGGATCGCTGGATGGCCTGCTGTGCGCGGTTTATCGCGGTCCCGCAGAAAACACCCCCTGGCAGCTCGATCCCCTCTCCTTTCCCTCACTGCCCTGTCAGGTGGTGAAAGACGGCGAGCACGCCTGGGGAGTGATCGCCACGCTGACCGCCACGCCGCAGTTGCGCTACCTGTTTGTAGATCCCGCCTACCGCCATCAGGGGCTCGCCCGCCAGCTACTGCAAAAAATTAACGCGCAGTATCCGGGGATTGGTACCCCCGTCGCCATTCCGGCCACGTTTGCGTCACTGTTTGAAGGCGCGGGTTATCAGGAAATGGTGATCACCCAGTATGAGATGGTGCGTACGGCATAGACCGTTTTTTACACGACGTTCTACACTGAGACTTTCCCTGGCGACGCTGGAGGCTGCATGTCCGCAAATTTTAACTGGATTAATGAACCGAAGCAGTGGCAGTACGAGAACGGCACATTACATGTCATCACCGATGATAAAACCGACTTCTGGCAAAAAACCTGGTACGGGTTTGAGCGTTTCTCCGGGCACATTTTCGCCGCCGATGTCACCGATGATTTTACCTTTCAGGTAAAAGTCTGCGCCGATTTCAACACGCTGTATGACCAGGCGGGGATCATGCTGATGATCGACGAACACCACTGGTTAAAAGCTGGCATTGAGTATAACGATGGTGCCCCGGCTATCGGCAGCGTGCTGACGCGGGAATATTCAGACTGGGCGACAGGTATTTTTCCGGGCGATCCGCGTGCCTTTTGGCTGCGATTAACGCGAAAAGGGGACAGCCTGCGGCTGCAATATTCCGCCGATGGCAAGCAGTGGCCGTTGCTGCGTTTAGGCTGGTTTCCGCGTGGTGCAGCGAAAGTCGGCGTGATGTGCTGTACGCCTGAACGACGCGGTTTGGCGGTGGATTTTCATGACATGGCGCTGACGCCACCTGTCGATAAAAGCCTGCACGATTTGAGCTGATGGTATAAATAGCGCGGGTTTTTAGCCCGCGTTCCTCATCCCAAGTCTTCGCAGAACAGTGAACTCGTTATTTGTCACACTACTTTGCGCCAGCCCATTACCGACCCTGGGTCTGCCCTTTAATTAATAGGCTTAAACGCTTATCGGCTCTTCCCCGGTAAAGGAAATATTGTCACTGATTAGGAGAATTACCCCGTTATGGCGATTTTCTTAGACTAAATATAGTGAGCTGTTTTTTATAGGTTTATTAATTGATTTCCTGTAAAAGTAAATCTGCTGCACAATCTGCTTCATTTTTGATAAGAGTTTTCTTATAATCCAGCCCCTATTTCTTAATTGCCTTTCCCTATGAAGACAGGTAATTATTACCCTCATGAATATTTTTATACAGGTTATGGATAATGATCGCTGTAATAACACCATGCAGCTACTTCCGTGAAGGATTTCACGAACTTACACGGCAAATTTTGGCAGAGTGCAAATCATTCTCCAGCGTAATGTATTCATCTGACGTTAATACATTCACCAAGAAAATACTTAACCAGACAAAAGCCATTGTTGTGGATTACGGGCACTCAAACATTCAGCAGCTCATCGATTTGTTGGTTGTTAAAAGTAAGTATCCGGAAAGCTATTTTATACTGATAACGCGGGAGAGCTGTTTCGAAGACACCATTGAAAACATTCTTATCAATTCGGTTTCCGATTACTCCATTGATTGTGGCAGCGTGATGCGTAAGTTAAGGACCTGCCTGAAGGATTTTGCCTCCGGCAATCAACATATTATCGTGACGAAAAACAAACGCCTGTACCATATCGAAAAGGAAAAGAACCTGACGAAGCGGGAAAGTGATTTGTTGCCCTACATTATTTCAGGCAGAAATAATAAAGAAATCTCACGTTATTTAGATGTTAGCGGCAAAACGGTAAGCCACCATCGCCGCAATATCTATCATAAGTTTGACGTGAATAATCTGACGGGGCTCTATCATGTTTTTGGTCGTTATGCCTGATACGACAACACGCTAAGACAGGCGATCCCGTCTTAGCGTGATGAGATTACTCAGGCGTCAGCCACCGGTTTTGCCTCAGTGCTGGCCTGTGAGTTTTCCAGCATACGACGTACCGGTACGATAAGAACCATCAACACCGCAGCACAGATCAGCAGCGCAATGGAGCAGCGCGCAAACAGGTCCGGCAGCATATCCAGTTGATCGGCTTTTACATGACCGCCAATCAGACCCGCCGCAAGGTTGCCCAGCGCACTGGCACAGAACCACAGTCCCATCATCTGCCCACGCATTCTTTCCGGCGCCAGCAGCGTCATGGTCGCCAGACCAATCGGGCTTAAACACAGCTCGCCCAGCGTCAGCATCAGGATGCTGCCCACCAGCCAGAACGGTGATACGCCTGCCCCGCCGTTCGCCAGCACGTTCTGCGCGGCCAGCATCATCAAACCAAAGCCAGCGGCCGCACACAAAATACCGATGACGAACTTGGTGATGCTGCTCAGGCGCACATTGTTACGCGCCAGCATCGGCCATGCCCAGCTGAATACCGGAGCCAGAATGATAATGAACAGGGCATTAATCGACTGGAACCACACCGCCGGGATCTCAAAACTACCGATCATGCGATTGGTATAGTCGTTGGCAAACAGGTTAAAGGAGGTTGGTTTCTGCTCGAACGCCGACCAGAAGAAAGCAGCGGAAACCAGCAGGATAAAGCATACCAACAATCTGGCGCGCTCTTTACGGTTAAGGCCCGCAAACACAAACAGATAGATAAAATAGAGCGCCACCGAAACGGCAATCACATAGACCAGCACGCTGGCAACGGCAACCGGGTTGATGACAATCACGCCCTGCGCGATAAGCGCGACCACGATTGCCACGCCTGCCGCCAGACCCAGCAGCCAGCCCCCCACGCCGTTCTTCTTCGCCACCGGGTTGTTCCAGGTGGAGTCGAGGCCCACTTCGCTGTCGTAGCGTTTCATCGCCGGTACGGCAAACACGCGGAAAATAACCAGCGCCACCAGCATCCCGATACCACCGATGCCAAAGCCCCAGTGCCAGCCGTGGGTTTTGATAAGCCAGCCGGAGATCAGCGGCGCGATAAAGGAACCCATGTTGATGCCCATATAAAACAGCGAGAAACCGCCGTCGCGACGGGGATCGCCTTTTTTGTACAGCGTTCCCACCATCACCGAGATACAGGTTTTAAACAGCCCCGAGCCGAGCACGATGAACATCAGGCCGATAAAGAACATGCTGTCGCCCATCATGGCCGACAGCGCGATGGAGAGATGGCCGAGGGCAATTAAGAGGGAGCCATACCACACTGCCCGCTGCTGGCCGAGCCAGTTGTCTGCGAGCCAGCCGCCTGGTAGCGCGGCCAGATACATACTGCCGGCAAAAATCCCCACAATAGCCGAGGCGTTTTCACGTGCCAGTCCCATCCCGCCGTCATAAACCGTTGCCGCCATGAACAAAATCAGCAGTGGACGAATGCCGTAGAAGGAGAAGCGTTCCCACATTTCAGTGAAGAACAAGGAGCCCAACGGATAAGGATGCCCGAAGAAAGTCCGGCTTTCGTTTTTATTAACAGAGGAATGCATAAAATCTCCCAAAGAGGTGTGTCGTAGCGACTGCAAACACTGAATGCACGCCGACCATGGCTTTTCGGTCGATCCTTTACATTCAGCAAAATATTATTTAACCATTTGATAACTGAATACCAGCGTTGTCTGGTAGCAGAATCTGGACTTTAAGATGAAAAGTCGACAAATGTCTAGTTTCGTAGATTTTAAGTTGGGGGATTGTGGATAGTGATTGACATCCGGCATGACTACAAATGTGATCGCCGTCCCCATCGGAAGGATGGGGACATTGCAAAAATATTATTTATTAGGGCTATTGCGAAAGCCTTCAAATAATCCCCAGCCAACGATAACTAAAAAGATAAAAAGCTTCAGAAAAAGTGACATGCGTTACCAGTCTCCGTGCAGACCGACGCTACCGCCGAACGCTTCGGCGTCGTAGCTGCCCTGTAGCGTGACGGCATTGTGGTTACCCGCCCTGAACTGCAAGCCGCCCGCCAGCGCGGTTTCACCACGGTAGTCGCCGACGGAAACGGCGTAGCCGCTACGGTTCGCGTTGTAATGCAAGTTTGACGTGGCCTGGGCGCTAGCGCCAAGCCGTTTAATGGCCTGGCTGTTGTGGTCAATCTGCTGTTGCAAACCTTTAGCGACGCGATCGGTATAGCGCTTTGCGTCCTGTACCCCCTGATCCACATAACGCGTCGACGACTCTGCCAGCACCGTGGCATAGGCTTCAGCGGCGGCAATCTGCTCATCGGTATAGTTATTGGCCTGCGCTCTGGCATGTGCAGCGGCGTTGTCTGCATGCTCATCGGCGTGCTTTTCAGCGGCGGTAACAGCATCGTCTGCATGTCCTTCAGCCGCAGCTTCGGCGTGATCCGAAACGGCATCGGCATAGCTTATCAGGGTGGAGGGGGATGGGTTTCCGTTGTCGTCCGGGGCGGTATTAGGGTTATCGGTATTGTCGTGATTATTATGGCTGTCGTTATTATTGTTATCGTGGTTATTATCGGAATTTCCGGTATCGCTATGCCCCGAAATACTATCATGTAGCTGAGAAATTAGATCATCGGATACGCTGGTGTCACCCCAGGTGATATAATGATGATTATTCCAGGCGTTAACCTCTTCAGCGCTGCCAAAATGAACACCAAGGCGATCCGCTTCATTGTTAATATCGTTTAACCATTTGTCGATACCATTTTGTTGCGTCTGATTTATCTTGTCTTCTACCGCCTGCTCAGCGGCGCTGCGTTCAGACTGCCAGTTATCTGACGCTACGCAATTATCATGCGCGCACGCATGCCCCGCTGGCAATAAAATAGCCAACGTTAAAAGTGTATTTTTCATAAAATTATTTCTGCACTAATTATAAATGACGGCACGCAGGACATGCCCGGCAATAAAAAATAGCGCAGAGGATAATTGAGGTCAAGGATTAGCGCTGCTTATCTTATTATCAGTTTAACTTTAGTCAGGTTCATTTACAAAATAACAATAACCATTAACTACTCGCCATGGATGTTAATCGCATCCCCCCCTTAAGTTAAAGGCTTATTCAAACCTGTAACATCCGCCCTATTTTAACGCTTTCAAGTCGTCCCAAAGCATATTCTACAAAATAGCTTCCCATCCACAATGGACATTCAGACATACGAAATGGATGCCTGGCGTTTATGGTTTACGCTGCCGCTTATCACCTTTATTTTTTCCACACCGTTAATTTCGTTTCTGGCGGCACATTATCACGAGAAAAATAGCAGCGGAGAAAATAAAGCCGTACTGGTTGTACGTCATGCCTATACGCTGATCATTTTCAGCATTATTTTCTTTGTACTGAGTTGCATCTTAAATATTCCCCATGAAACCTTAGTCGCTGTAAAAGCGCAAAGGCAAAATCATTGCATTTCTACTGCTGTTCACCGTGTCCTTTGCCGTGGTGTATGCGAACCCGAACGTTATCAACCTTATTGAAACCGTTTGCGGGCTAATGATGGCTATCTTCCTGTTTCTGCTCGCGGTCTTTCTGATCTACAGCCGCGATGCGCTGCGTCCGCGGCGCGGATTTACGCCAATGGTAGTGTTACCTGGCGGCGTGTTGACCGTCTCGGCGTTGATATAGGGGATGTGGTAACGCGATCAAAAAACAGGGAGAAGTGGTGCCGATAATAGGAGTCGAACCTACGACCTTCGCATTACGAATGCGCTGCTCTACCAACTGAGCTATATCGGCCCAAAGACGTGTTCACGGGCGTGAATGACGGTGTAGAAGGTTAAAACTAACAGGGCGATGCGTCAATAACCTTCCTAATCAACCGGCTACTTTTGCATCACCCTGTTTCATTTAAGCACGAATGGTATCGTCGCCAAAGCCGATCCACTTATAGGTGGTCAGCGCTTCGAGCCCCATCGGGCCGCGGGCGTGCAGCTTCTGCGTGCTGACCGCCACCTCGGCACCCAAACCAAACTGCGCGCCATCGGTGAAGCGCGTTGAGGCGTTCACGTAGACCGCCGACGAATCTACTTCATTGACGAAACGGTTCGCATTGCGCAGCGTGCGAGTGAGGATGGCGTCGGAATGCTGGGTGCCGTGCTCACGAATATGGACGATGGCCTCATCCAGATCGGCGACGATTTTCACGTTCAGATCGAGGGATAAAAACTCATCGTCATACTGCTGCGCTTTTACCGCCTCGACTTTTGCCGGGCCGTGCTGCAACTGTGCCAGCGCAAGATCGTCGGCATGCAGCGTTACACCGCTTTCCGCCATTTGCTTGCTGAGCGCAGGCAGGAAAGTCTCGGCGATGTGCTGATTGACCAGCAGCGTTTCTACAGTGTTGCAGGTGCTTGGACGCTGGGTTTTGGCGTTAACGATAATTTTTAGCGCCGGGTCAATCTCGGCGGTGTCATCCACGTAAATATGGCAGACGCCAATCCCGCCCGTGATCACCGGGATGGTGGACTGTTCGCGGCAGAGCTTGTGTAATCCTGCGCCGCCTCGGGGGATCAGCATGTCGATATACTTATCCATGCGCAGCATCTCGTTCACCAGCGCGCGGTCCGGGCTTTCAATCGCCTGCACCGCACCCGCGGGCAGACCGCACTCTTCCAGCGCCTGTTGGATGACCTTTACGGTCGCCGCATTGGTGCGCCAGGTCTCTTTGCCGCCGCGCAGAATAGCCGCATTGCCGGTTTTCAGGCACAACGAGGCGACATCCACGGTAACGTTGGGGCGCGCTTCATAGATCACGCCGATCACGCCGAGCGGCACGCGCCGACGCTCCAGACGCAGGCCGCTGTCGAGCAGACAGCCATCAATCACCTGCCCCACCGGATCGGCCAGTTTGCAGACCTGGCGTACATCGTCAGCGATGGCTTTCAGGCGCGAAGGGGTGAGCGCCAGGCGATCGAGCATCGCCTCGCTCAGGCCGTTGCGCCGCGCGTCTGCAACATCCTCGGCGTTTGCCAGCAGGATCGCCTCAGTCTGTGCTTCAAGATAATCGGCAATTTTTTCCAGCACGCGATTTTTTTCACGGGCGGAAAGTTGTGCCAGGGTGTAAGACGCTGCTTTCGCAGCGATGCCCATTTTTTCCAGCATACGTCTGCTCCTTAGCGGGTGATCATATCGTCACGATGGACGGCGACCGGGCCATATTCATAACCCAGAATCGCGTCAATTTGCTGTGAGTGGTGACCAGCGATACGACGTAGCGCATCGCTGTTGTAACGGGTGACGCCATGGGCAATGTCGCGCCCTTCCAGAGTGCGGATACGGATCACTTCCCCACGCGAGAAGTTGCCGTTCACTTCTTTGATACCCTTTGGCAGCAGGGAGCTGCCGCGTTGCAGGATCGCATCAGTGGCCCCTTCATCTACGGTGATTTCACCGGCGGGCGGCGCGCCAAAGATCCAGCGCTTACGGTTTTCCAGCGGCGAGGTCTGCGCGTGGAACAACGTTCCCACCGGGATCCCCTCCACCACATCGCCAATGACGCCAGGGCGGCTGCCTGCGGCGATAATGGTGTCGATACCGGCGCGACAGGCCACGTCCGCTGCCTGTAATTTGGTGCCCATTCCGCCCGTTCCGAGGCCGGAAACGCTGTCACCAGCGATGGCGCGCAGGGCGTCGTCGATGCCGTAAACGTCTTTGATCAGTTCAGCCTGCGGATTGCTGCGCGGATCGGCGGTGAACAGCCCTTGTTGATCCGTCAGCAACAGCAGTTTGTCAGCGCCGCCGAGGATAGCCGCCAGCGCCGAGAGATTATCGTTATCGCCCACTTTGATTTCAGCGGTGGCGACGGCGTCATTTTCGTTGATCACCGGCACAATATTGTTATCCAGCAGCGCGCGTAAGGTGTCACGGGCGTTCAGGAAACGTTCGCGATCTTCCATGTCGGCGCGGGTCAGCAGCATCTGCCCGACGTGAATGCCGTAAATGGAGAAAAGTTGTTCCCACAGCTGGATGAGGCGGCTTTGCCCCACTGCGGCCAGCAGCTGTTTAGAGGCGATGGTCGCTGGCAGTTCTGGATAGCCTAAATGCTCGCGCCCGGCGGCAATCGCCCCGGACGTGACAATCACAATGCGATGCCCGGCGGCATGCAGCTGTGCGCACTGACGGACTAACTCCACAATGTGGGCGCGATTCAGGCGGCGCGATCCGCCTGTTAAAACACTGGTGCCCAGTTTTACCACCAGCGTCTGGCTGTCACTCATGATTCTCTGCCGTTAAACAATTAAGAAAAAAGATGGGAAAGGACGTTTTAACAGGAGTCAGCGTGCTTGCCAATAACCAGCGCAAAAAGCACGGTTTTTTGTTGCGCAGGATCAGCAAGCCTAACGGCAGAGTTTGACACTTTTATGGCAGCAATAAATAAATTCAGTTTTTTCAAATTAATCCGACTTTGTCATAAATCCTTCATTCCACGGAGTTAAAACCCTTCATGTTTTTTCACGGGGCGTAAAGCCCAGCGAATATTAGCGTGTCTTTCAAATCAGGAATCAAAATGAAAAAGAGTACTCTGGCATTAGTGGTGATGAGCATTGTCGCTTCCGCATCGGTTCAGGCGGCAGAAGTTTATAACAAGAACGGCAACAAGCTGGACCTCTATGGCAAAGTTAAAGCCATGCATTATTTCAGCGACGATGCCGGCAGCGATGGCGATACCACTTACGTGCGTCTGGGCTTCAAAGGCGAAACGCAGATTAACGATCAACTGACTGGTTTTGGTCGCTGGGAAGCGGAATTTGCCGGTAACAAAGTGGAAGGCGCATCCGACGCGCAGAAAACCCGTCTGGCGTTCGCCGGCCTGAAAATCAAAGATTTTGGCTCTCTGGATTATGGTCGTAACCTCGGCGTGATGTATGAAGTGCAGGCCGCGACTGATATGTTCCCTGAATTTGGCGGTGACTCTCTGGGTAAAACCGACAACTTCATGACCAAGCGTACCACTGGCGTGGCAACCTACCGCAACACTGACTTCTTCGGCATGGTAGAAGGCCTGGATATGTCGTTGCAGTACCAGGGGAAAAATGAAGGCACCCGCGCGGTAAACAAGCAGAACGGCGATGGCTGGGGCAGCTCTCTGGCGTATGACTTCGGCGGCAGCCCGGTAACGGTAACGGGCGCGTATGCCAGTTCAGATCGCACCAACCTGCAGCAACAGTCTGCCCGCGGTCAGGGTGAGAAAGCCGACGCTTGGGGCACCAGCATTAAATATGATGCGAACAACGTTTATCTGGCCGCCATGTACGCCGTTTCCCACAACATGACCCCGATCTCCGGTGGTTTTGCAAATAAAGCGGAAAACTTCGAAGCGGTGGCACAGTACCAGTTCGACTTTGGGCTGCGTCCGTCACTGGGTTATGTGCAGTCCAAAGGTAAAGATATTGAAGGCGGGATCGGTGATGAAGATCTGGTCAAATACATTGATGTGGGTGTGACGTACTACTTCAACAAAAACATGTCTGCGATGGTTGACTACAAAATCAACCAGATCGACGACAACAATAAACTGGGTCTGAGCAGCGACGACGTCGTGGCAGTTGGCGTAACGTACCAGTTCTGATGACAGAAAAGAAAACGCCCTTCAGCGATGAAGGGCGTTTTTTTATGCGTATGGTTGAGCGTCAAATCAGGCGGAGAGTTTCACCGGCTCTTTTTTGAAGTCATCAGCAGGCTCAAGCTTCATCTCAAGTGTGGCCAGCATATCGCGGGCGCGGCCATGGAAATCACGCAGCGTGTACTCCAGACGATCCTGCACTTCTTTATCTTTGATCGCCACAGCCTGCCAGTGACCTTCTTTATCAAACATGCCGAACTGATAGCTGTAGGTAAAGCGTTTTTCCTGGGCTTCCATTATCATCCACCAGCCCCAGAACTCACGGCTTTCTGGTGCTGGCTTAACGTTAACGCAAACAGCCAGGCAGTCGAAAAAGAACCGGTTATCTTCGCACTGTTCTTCCCTGATATAGGGGCCAAGTGCGGTGAACTTCTTAATAAGCCGGCTTCTCGGGTGTCCACTCGGTAACGTCATTGCAATCTCCTTAGGTGTAGCCACTGTTTTACCAAACCGGCATAAATTAGCAATGTATTAACGCAATTTATGATTAATCCAGTCGGTAATTTCCCGCAGCGCACGGTCGAAATTGCGGTACAGCGGTTTCTGCGGGATCTCCAGCAGTTTGCCGTCAGCAGATGACGAGGTGATTAAACGTGACTCTTCTTCCGGGCTAAAGGGATCGTTCTTCCAGAACCCGGACAGCATTGGCGTCGGACAGCGTCTGCCAAGCAGCCCCTGGGTTTTCAGCGAGTAACGATTAAGTTCGACGCGCAACGCTTCATCGGATGCATCATGCATCCCGAGTCGGCTTGCCAGCACGTCGAGATACATTTCCGGCACCGTGCTCAGACGGGCGCTGTCGGTCAGCAATCCATGCACCACTGGCCCCAGACAGGCTACCGCTTTCAGTCGAGGTGATTCCAGATAAGCCAACCGCACGGCGACGTTCGCGCCAAAACGGAAGCCAAAGGCGGCGACGCGGGTATGGTCAATCCACGGAATGTCCGGCAGCGCTTTCAGCACGTGCTGGTGAAGGATGCTGGAATCCTGCGTCAGCTTCCATTTTGATGAGAAACCAATCGATGGCATATCCAGCGTCAGCATTGCGATGCCCTGCGGCGCGAAATAACGCTCATAAAGGGTGTAGTAGTCGCTTTGCAGGCTATCCAGACCGCCGCACATAAGCACCGTGGGGAACGGGCCGTCGCCTTTTGGCATATGAAGAAACGCCGTTAAGGGCGCGCCGCCGGCAATGGGGATCTCCAGCTCGCGCAGCGCACCAGGCAGACGTCGCGCCGCTTCTTCATAGGCACGGTTTGCCAGCGCCTGTGCCTGCTCCGCCAGATCGTCGCCCTTCAGATGCGGATAGGCGGCAATGCTGTAAAGAGTGGAGGCGTGCAGCCAATGGCGACCGCTCAGGGCGGCATCGGCTTCCTGGGTCGCTTTTTGCTGCCAGACCATCGCCTGGGTGGCCCATTCGTAGATCCAGTTACCGTTACGATAGCCGACCACTGTGTCGTAAAGGGCATTGTCGGTCCGTTCGGCTTCGCTCATCACGATGCGCGCCTGCACGTCCAGCAGCTCTCGCGGGTCAACGCCACGCCAGATCCACATCAGACGGTTGTTCATGCGATACCAGCACGGGATGTTTCTGCCGTCCAGCGCGGACTGCATCGCCGGTTGCGTGCCGTGCTGAAAACGGCGGACTAACGTCGACGTTTCAGGGTGTTTGAAGCGGGGTTTAAACAGGGTTTCGCTAAGATTAGCCTGGGTCATTGCGCGCAGCCTCCATGAATACGTCACTAATGACTATTGTAACCTGCCGGGGGCTAAAATGAACAACGCCCGGCATAACCGGGCGCTGAAAGCACATAATAATTGCGGGGATTAACGACCTGAGATCGGCGGTACGAAGACCACGCCCATATCCCAGGGTTGTTCAATCCAGGTATCCTGCGGAATATCAATTACATAATCATCCACCAGCGGACGTCCGGCCGGTTTAGCGAAAATGGTAACGAAATGTGCTTTTGGATACATTTCGCGAATGGCAACAGCGGTGCCGCCGGTATCAACCAGATCGTCGATCACGATGAAACCTTCGCCGTCACCTTCTGCACGTTTCAGTACAGTCAGCTCACGTTGGTTATCATGATCGTAGCTGGAGATGCAGACGGTATCTACATGGCGAATACCTAATTCACGTGCCAGCAGCGCGCCCGGCACCAGACCACCACGACTAACGGCAATGATGCCTTTCCACTGCTCTGACGGCATCAGGCGCGCGGCCAGTTTGCGGGCGTGAATTTGCAACATGTCCCAGGTGACGACGTATTTTTCGCTCATGTGAAGTGTCCCAGCCTATTTTTAAAACGGCTTAAAAAGTGTTCGAGGGGAAAATGGGTTGCGCGAGATTATAGAGATCCGACGCACTAAAAACCAGTGTTACGGGGCACCTGCGCCGCTTTTTACGTGCGCCACCGTACCATGCCGCCAATAAAGTGGTATTCTGCCAGCCTATCGCGCAAGCATTGCACATGGTGTTTATTTGCTAACCCTGCAACCTGTAAGTTGCTTTTACAGGTCTATGTCAAGGAGACTTATCGTGTCTGAACTGTCTCAATTATCTCCACAGCCGCTGTGGGATATTTTTGCCAAAATCTGTTCCATTCCGCATCCCTCTTATCATGAAGAACAACTGGCCGCGCACATTATGGGCTGGGCGCAGGAGAAAGGTCTGTTTGCCGAGCGCGACAGCGTCGGTAACATCCTGATCCGCAAACCGGCCACCGCCGGCATGGAAAACCGTAAAGCGGTTGTGCTTCAGGCGCACCTCGACATGGTGCCGCAGAAAAACAACGACACGGTGCATGACTTCACAAAAGATCCGATCCAGCCGTATATTGATGGTGAATGGGTTAAAGCCCGCGGCACCACGCTGGGCGCGGATAACGGTATCGGTATGGCCTCCGCACTGGCGGTGCTGGCTGACGACAGTGTGGCGCACGGCCCGCTGGAAGTGCTGCTGACCATGACCGAAGAAGCCGGTATGGACGGCGCGTTTGGTCTGCAGGCCAACTGGCTGCAGGCGGATATTCTGATCAACACCGACTCTGAAGAAGAGGGTGAGATCTACATGGGTTGCGCGGGCGGCATTGATTTTATCACCACCCTGCCGCTGTCTCGTGAAGCAATCCCGGCCGGTTTCCAGATCTTCAAGCTGACGCTGAAAGGCCTGAAAGGCGGTCACTCCGGCGGTGATATTCACCTGGGCCTGGGTAACGCCAACAAGCTGCTGGCCCGCTTCCTGGCCGGTCATGCGAATGAACTGGATCTTCGTCTGGTGGATTTCAACGGCGGTACGCTGCGTAACGCTATCCCGCGTGAAGCCTTCGCCACCCTGGCCGTGTCAGCCGATAAAGCTGATCAGCTGAAAACGCTGGCGGCGACTTACCTCGATATTCTGAAGAACGAGCTGGAAGCGAAAGAGAAGAACCTGAACGTGGTTCTGGAAGCGACCACCACAGATAAAGGCGCGCTGACCACTCAGTCCCGCGATGCGTTCGTGCAGCTGCTGAATGCAACCCCGAACGGCGTGATCCGCAATTCTGACGTGGCAAAAGGCGTGGTGGAAACCTCACTGAACGTCGGCGTGGTTACCATGCAGGACGACAGCGCTGAAATCATCTGTCTGATCCGTTCGCTTATCGACAGCGGTAAAGAGTACGTGGTGAGCATGCTGGAATCTCTCGGCACGCTGGCAGGCGCGAAAACTTCCGCCAAAGGCAGCTACCCAGGCTGGCAGCCGGATGCCAGTTCGCCGGTGATGGCGCTGGTACGCGAAACGTATCAGCGTCTGTTTGATAAGACGCCGAACATTCAGGTGATCCATGCTGGTCTGGAATGTGGTCTGTTCAAGAAACCGTATCCGGACATGGATATGGTCTCTATCGGGCCAACCATTACCGGGCCGCACTCACCGGATGAGCAGGTGCATATTGAAAGCGTGGGCCAGTACTGGACTCTGCTGACTGAACTGCTGAAGGCGATCCCGGCTAAGTAAGCGGACGCGGTTAAACGTTAAACGCCCGGCGGCGCTTCGCTTGCCGGGCCTACACCGACAATGTTAACCCCGTCATAATTCGTTACCACGTCAAACCCGCCGGATCGGTAGATACTGTTATGCCATGCAAGCATTTTCCTCATGCAGCGTGGCATCGAACGGGCGTCCTGATTTCAGGACGCCATACGCCACCTGGGCAAGTTTACGCATCATCGCCCCGATTATCAGCTTCGCTCCCTTGCCGTTCTTCTCCAGACGCTCCCTGAACGTTTTTCCCCACGCCGTTTTATACAGCGCCACCATCGCCGGCATATACAGCGCCCTGCGCAGCGACACATGACCCGCCTTACTCATCCTGCTCGCCCTGTGCACACTGCTCCCCGAGTCGTGCTGCCGCGGCGTCAGTCCCGCGAACGCCGCGAACTGTCTCGCCTGTCCGAACCGCTCTTTCAGCCCCGCATACGCCAGCAGCACCGCGGAGGTC
>NZ_JAHUXA010000073.1 GCF_019218745.1 Enterobacter sp. ENT03 | reverse complement strand
CACAGGGCAAGCTGGAGCGTTTTCACCGCAGTCTGAAAGCGGAAGTCCTGCAGGGCAGGTGGTTCGCGGACAGCGGTGAGCTGCAGCGTGCCTTCGACCACTGGCGGACAGTCTATAACCTTGAACGGCCGCATGAGGCGCTGGACATGGCAGTGCCGGCCTCGCGGTATCAGCCGTCTGCCCGGCAGTACAGGGGTGCTCCGGTCCCGCCGGAATACGACGAGGGCGTAAT
>NZ_JAHUXA010000072.1 GCF_019218745.1 Enterobacter sp. ENT03 | reverse complement strand
CCCAGCGCTCATGGCGGGCATGCGCCATGCGCAGCAGGTCAGTGATGTCGTCCGGAGAACGGTTCGGAGAATGATGAGGTGCGCGGGAGCGGTCCTGAAGACCGGATACACCTTCCTCAGCCCGGCGCTTAAGCCACTTATAGCCGGTGGCAGGAGAAATGCCGTAGTGACGGCAAAGGGAACGGATGTTCGCCCCGTCCTGCGAGGCGAACAAAACAAACTCAGTACGTAATGA
>NZ_JAHUXA010000071.1 GCF_019218745.1 Enterobacter sp. ENT03 | reverse complement strand
ATCCGGTCTTCAGGACCGCTCCCGCGCACCTCATCATTCTCCGAACCGTTCTCCGGACGACATCACTGACCTGCTGCGCATGGCGCATGCCCGCCATGAGCGCTGGGGCGCGCGCAAGATTAAGCGCTGGCTTGAAGACCAGGGACACCGCATACCCGCCAGCAGCACCGTCCATAAACTGATGGCCCGTCACGGCCTGCTGCCGGGCACGGCACCGGGTATCCCGGCCACGGGACGGTT
>NZ_JAHUXA010000070.1 GCF_019218745.1 Enterobacter sp. ENT03 | reverse complement strand
CAGTCCACTGCATAAATCTACGTCACAGGCTGCAAGCCTGAGGCCGGGTACGGCATGTGGACTGCATGGCAGAAAGAACCGGCCGGTTCTTTGTGCACGGGAAGCATAATACAAGGCCGGGTAAGGCATAGCCGCCACCCGGCACAGCCCGGATGTAGATACTGTTATGCCATGCAAGCATTTTCCTCATGCAGCGTGGCATCGAACGGGCGTCCTGATTTCAGGACGCCATACGCCACCTGGGCAAG
>NZ_JAHUXA010000006.1 GCF_019218745.1 Enterobacter sp. ENT03 | reverse complement strand
GCGATACTCAGGCACGAACCGGGAAAGGTAAGACGGATGAGTATAGTTAATGCGCTGAAAGTGCTGGGAAAAGAGTACAGTAATCTGGTCCTGAATAAATGACCAGATTACTGGGGATCCCTCAGCCTAACGGGAGAGGGAACAGTCCGGTGTTATCCCTGTCCCTGGGTGAGGGAAAACTACCCCATCACCGCCGTACTTAACCGACAGGTGCAGCAGCGCCGCCCCTGCTCGTCAAACACCACAATTTCCCAGCTCTGACTTTGCCGCCCGACATGCAGCGGCTGACAGACACCGCGCACCTGGCCCTGCGATACCGGACGGTGATGCGTGGCATTCAGCTCCGTGCCGACCACACACTGCCCTTCACGGGTCATCAGAAATCCTGCCATCGAACCCAGGGTTTCCGCCAGCGCCGCCGACGCCCCACCGTGCAGCAGGCCGAACGGCTGATGGGTGCGCGCATCCACCGGCATCACCGCTTCCAGCACATCATCCCCCAGCCGGGTATAGACAATGCCAAGGTGCGCCACCAGGGTATCCACGCTGGTGGCGTTCAGCTCATCAAGGGATAAATGACGTTTCCAGATCATGTTTATGCTCCCAGCGTCGAACCGCCGTCCACCACCAGATCCTGTAAGGTGATGTGCCCTGCCAGATCCGAGGCCAGAAACATCACCGTACCGGCAATGTCCGCAGGTTTGGCGATTTTTCCCAGTGGAATGCCGAGCTTGAACTGTTCGCCGAAGCCACGAATGCGTTGCTGTTCCGCGTCATCGTGGGTCCACAGCGTGCGCTGCATGTCGGTATCGGTAGAGCCTGGCGAGACGAGATTACAGCGTACGCCACTGGCCGCCAGTTCCAGCCCGACGGTCAGGGCCAGACTTTTCAGCGCCGCTTTCGATGCGCCATAGGCGCTCATGCCCAGACGCGGCGTGTGCGCGGCATCGGAGGCGACGGTAATAATCGCCCCGCCCTGCTGGGCGCGGAATTGTGGCATGGTCTGCTGAAAGAGATTAAACGCCCCGCCGACGTTCACCGCCAGAGTCTGCTGCCAGTCGTCAAGACTGAGGGCATCGGTCGCGCCCATACGCAAAATTCCGGCGGCGTTCACCAGGACATCCAGCCGTGCCGTGCGCGCCAGCAGGCGCTGACAGGTCGCCACCACCTGCGCCGCATCGGCAATGTCCAGCCGCTCGCAGGCGAACGGATACGCCGCCTGCGGAAAGTCCAGATCGAAGCCGATAACCTGCGCGCCCGCATCGGCAAAGGCCTGCGCCGTGGCGTAACCAATACCTTTACCCGCCCCGGTCACCCACACGGTTTTGCCGCTAAAATCCAGCCCGGCCATTATTTCACCTCGCGGGAGAGCAGCGCCCACCAGGCATCGAGGGTCGGATTTTTCGCCAGCATAACAAAATCAATGTCGCGGTAGACTTTGCGCCAGCGGGCGGCGAGCGCCATCATGCGCACGGAATCCAGCCCGTAATCGATCAGGTTGTCATCATCCAGCGGCACGTCGGATTCATCGAGCAGCGGCAGGATCTGCGCCCGCAGTGCATCCTTCGTCAGCGGCACCGGCAGCAGGTCGTCGGTCATCACCACGCGGCCTGCACGCCCGGCCACATAGTTAAGCGCCATCAGGTGCTCCTCACGGCTGAAATCCGCCAGCGCGTCGGCGACCATAAACGGCTTGATGTCACGCATAAAAGCATCGGTGGCGGTGGTCATGCAGCCGATGTGCGCATAGACGCCGGTGATGAGCAACTGGTTGCGCCCGGTCGCCTTCAGCATCTGCTCAAGCGGAGAGCGGTGAAACGCGCTGTAGCGCCACTTCACCAGCACGGTGTCGTCCGCGTCCGGCGCAAGGGCCGCCACCACCTGTTGTTCTTCCGGTTTGCGGGTCAGGCCCGGTCCCCACATATCATTCAGCAGCGCGCGATCTTCGTCGCTCTGCTCTTTGGGCTGCGCGGTGTAATAGACCGGAATGCCCTGCTGTTTGCAGAACTGGCGCAGCGCGGCGATGTTCGCCACCACCTGCTCCATCATCGGGCAGTTATCGCCCCAGAAATTGACAAAATAGTCCTGCATATCGTGGATCAGCAGCGCAGCACGCTCAGGTTCAAAGGCCCAGTTCACTTTGTTGTGCGGGATCTCTGCCGCGGCGGGCAGCGCATAGCCGGTTAATTTTGGGATAGCCATCTCTTCTCCAGTGTTACGCCTGTGACTGTTCAGCCAGCATGTGACGCAATTTCTTCTTATCAACTTTGCCGACCGGGGTCAGCGGCAGCGCGTCCACGCACTCCACGCGATCCGGCAGCTTAAATTCCGCGACGCCCTGCTCACGCAGAAAACGGCGTATCTCCACCGGACGCACCGGCTGGCGCACCACCAGATACGCGCAGCTTTTCTCGCCCAGCAGGCTGTCTTCCATGCTCACCAGCGCGGCATGGATCACCGCCGGATGGCGCAGCAGCAGGTTTTCAATCTCTTCGGCGGCGATCTTCTCTCCGCCGCGGTTAATCTGATCTTTTTCACGCCCCTGCACGGTGATATAGCCGTCGGCATCGATGGAAATCAGATCGCCGGAACAGTAAAAACCGTTGGCGTCAAAGGCGCTGGCGTTGTGTTCCGGGCTGTTAAAGTAGCCGCGGAAGGTGTAAGGCCCGCGGGTCATCAGGCGGCCCACTTCACCGGTCGGCAGCGGATTGCCATGTTCATCGGCGACCCACACTTCATCGTCCGGGCACATCGGGCGGCCCTGGGTGTGATTCACCCGCGCCGGACCATCATCGAGCCGGGTGTAGTTCACCAGCCCTTCCGCCATGCCGAATACTTGCTGTAACTGACAGCCGATTTCCGCCGGGATACGCGCGGCCAGGGTGGCCGACAGGCGCGCACCGCCTACCTGCAACAGTTTCAGCGAGGCCAGTTGTGCATTGCTGCCCCCCTCGGCAATCGCCTGTAACCACAGGCTGACGGCGGGCGGGACCAGCGCGGTGACGTTTATCTGATGCTTTTCAATTAACGGGAAGCAGTGCGTGGCGCTCGGATCGGCGGCCAGCACCACGCAGCCCTGCGCAAGAAACACCCCCAGCGCGCCGGGGGAGCTGAGCGGATAGTTATGGGCAGCGGGCAGCGCGCACAGGTAGCGCGTGTCGGCGGTAAATTCGCAGATCTCGTTGCTGCGGCGGATGCTGTAGTAGTAGTCGTTGTGGGTGCGCGGGATGAGTTTCGGCGTGCCGGTGCTGCCGCCGGACAACTGGAAAAACGCCACTTCATCGGCCGGAGTCGGCAGCAGGAACGTACCCTCAGCCGGACGGGTTATCGCCGCCTGTAACCCTTGCTCGCCCTGGTCGTTGCGCAGCAGCACCACACGCACGCTGGCATGTTCGGCCACAAATTTAGTGAGGAAGCTGTCGTCCTGGAACAGTTTGTGTTCCCGGTCGGCAATGACCAGCGCCGGGCGGATCTGCGCCGCATAGGCATTAAGTTCACTCTGCTGATGGCTGAACAGCGCATTGACCGGCGCGACGCCCATTTTCAGCAGCGCAAAAAAGGTGATGTAAAATTCCGCGACGTTGCCCAGCTGCACCAGCGCGCTGTCACCGCGTCGGATGCCGTGCTGATGCAGGCTGCTGGCGAGGTTATCGGACGCCTCGTTCAGTTCGCGGTAGCTGAGCGTGCGCTCGCCTTCGATCACCGCCGGACGATCGGACTGCCCATGGCGGGTGAGAATGTCGGTCAGCGGCAGATCCTGCCAGTAGCCTTTTTCACGATAGCGGCGGGCGAAATCGTCCGGCCAGCGGGTAAAGGGAAGGGTCATGATCGCTCCTTAATTCAGACCAAAAACGTTAAGCATGGTGGAGAGTTTGACGCCGGTTTCGCGCCACTCCGCCGCCGGAGACGACGCCGGCACAATCCCCGCCCCGGCAAACAGGCGAACATTACGATCGTGGATCCGCGCGCAGCGGATGGTCACCACCCATTCGCCGTTGCCCTGCTCATCACACCAGCCGACGATGCCGCCAAACAGCTCACGGTTAAACGGCTCAAGCTCGGCGATCACCCGCTTCGCCACCTGATGCGGGAAGCCGCTCAGCGCCGGGGTCGGGTGCAGCAGGCAGGCCAGCGACAATGCGTTTTCTTCACCTGCGGCAAGGCCTTCGACCGGCGTGGCGAGATGCCACAGCGTCGGCGTATTCACCAGCTGCGGCGAGGCCGGGATCGCCAGCTCACGGCTACGCGGGGTAAGCACGGTTTTCATCGCCTGCACCACTAAATCATGCTCGTGACGATCTTTTTCCGAAGCCAGCAGTTTGTTACCCGCTTCGCGATCCAGCATGTCATCCGGCTGACGGCGGGCGGAACCGGCCAGCGGCAGC
This sequence comes from Enterobacter sp. ENT03, assembly GCF_019218745.1. Taxonomy (GTDB): domain Bacteria; phylum Pseudomonadota; class Gammaproteobacteria; order Enterobacterales; family Enterobacteriaceae; genus Enterobacter_D. The sequence continues at coordinate 190,782 of NZ_JAHUXA010000006.1, read as the reverse complement.
GAACTGAGACGCTCATCTTCTTTACGCAACAGCAGTTCCGGGCTGGCGCCGAGCAGCACGCCGCCATCCGGTAGCGGAACGTGGAAGTTAAAGCTCGCCGGGTTTTGCGCGATCAGACGCTCCAGCAGCGCACCGCTGTCAACACGCGCGTCGGTGGCGATATTAATCAGCCTTGAGAGCACCACTTTGTCCACCATAGGTGTCGCGGTCAGGCGCGCGGCTTCTGCCACCATCGCCATAAAGGTGTCCTGCTCCGGGATCGCCTGACGCGATACCACGTTCGGCATTGGGCTGCCCTGGAAATAGCGCGCCGAATGTTGTTTTGCCGGACGGGTAAACGTCTGCCACGACTGCGGGATAAAGAGCGCCGATGGCTGCGTGGTATCAAACGGGATCGCCCCCACCATCACCGGTTTTGCAATGCCCTGCGCTTTTGCCAGCGCAAAGGCCTCGGCCAGTTTGCGCTGGAACGGGCTGTTCAGGTCGTCGCCGTTAACGGCAGGCTCAGAGAAGCGCGCAAAGCAGCCGGACGTGGTAAAGCTGCGGTACGGCGACATAAAGAAAAATCGGTCGGGCGACAGCGCGTCTGCACGCTGCGCGATCCCCTCTGCCACTGACGTATCCATATCTTCCTCCGAAAATGATAAAGGCATTAAGAATAATTATCATTTATATTTTGGTCGGTAAGCTAAAAGGTATTGTCAGCAGTGTCAACTCTGGTTGATGCATCTTCTGCGCCCCGCGCTTGCATCCGCGTCGCACAAAGATGAAAATGAGAAGCATTAACCTCAATAAATACAGGATACAACGCCGTGAGATGTGCTTCATTACGCCTTCATGCTGTACTGGCGCTCAGCCTTTTTGTTTTAGGACTTTCCGCAAGCCACGCCGCCGGATGGCCGCGTCAGGTGACTGACAGCCGGGGGACGCACACTCTGGAAAGCAAACCGCTGCGCATTGTTTCCACCAGCGTAACGCTCACCGGATCGCTGCTCGCCATTGATGCGCCGGTGATCGCAAGCGGTGCCACCACGCCGAATAACCGTTTTGCCGACGATCAAGGCTTTCTGCGTCAGTGGGGCAAAGTTGCGAAGCAGCGCCAGCTGTCACGTCTCTATATCGGCGAAGCCAGCGCGGAAGCCGTGGCGGCGCAGTTGCCCGATTTGATCCTCGTCAGCGCCACTGGCGGCGACTCGGCGCTGGCGTTATACGATCAGTTTTCCGCCATCGCGCCGACGCTGATTATCAATTACGACGATAAAAGCTGGCAGGCGCTACTGACGCAGCTCGGGGAGATCACCGGACAGGAGAAACAGGCGCAGGCACGCATCGACGAATTCAGCACGCAACTGGCGGCGGTGAAGCAAAAAATCACCCTGCCGCCGCAGCCGGTGAGCGCGCTGGTGTATAACCAGGCCGCGCACAGCGCCAATCTGTGGACGAAAGATTCCGCGCAGGGGCAGCTGTTAGCCCAGCTTGGCTTTACGCTCGCCGCCCTGCCGGAGGGGCTGAACGCCAGTCAGAGCCAGGGCAAACGTCATGACATCGTACAACTGGGCGGCGAAAACCTGGCGGCGGGACTTAACGGCGAAGCGCTGTTTTTATTCGCCAATGACGATAAAAACGCCGCCGCCCTCGCAGCCAACCCGCTGTTAAGCCATCTCAGCGCGGTGAAAAACCACCGCGTTTATGCGCTGGGCAGCGAAACATTCCGCCTTGATTTTTACAGCGCCAGCCTGCTGCTTCAGCGGTTTGCCACGCTGTTTGGCTGATGAAAACGGCGTAATTCTTTCAGCATTACCACCAGCAGCAGGCCGATAACCGCCAGCACCCAGCCGCCGAGACTGGCGGAAGCGGCTGGCGTCATCAGCGCCCCCATGCCGCCGAGCAATGCCGCGCCAATGGCATCGCCGGTGACGTTCTGCGCCGTCCATAAACCGTTAATGCGCCCGAGCATCGCCTCGGGCGTTTGCGTCTGGATCAGCGTGTACTGCAACAGCGAACTCACCGCGCTCAGCCAGCCAAACAGCGCGAGGAAAAATGCCCCCAGCGCCCAGACCGGCATCAGGCTGAACAGCGCCACGGCCACAAAGGCGGCGACGTTGGTGCACAGCATGATCGCCCCCGGACGCGAACGCTGCGCCATATTGCCGCTTGTCAGCGCTCCCAGCGCCGCGCCGAGCGGGACGGCGGCATACAGCAGACCAATTTCCGATGCCGACATCTGCCAGTTCACCGCCAGCGCCGGATAGAGCACCCGCACGGCGCTCGCCATGGTCAGCAGCCCGCCCAGCAGGGCGATCCCGCCAATCAGCGGGCTACGCAGTAAAAACTGAAACGCCGCCAGCAAGGATTTCAGCGGATGTTCACGTGGCTGCGGCGGCGGGGGCAGTAGCGGTAAACGCAGCAACGTCAGGGTGGTGATAAAGGTCCCCGCCGCCGCCAGCCCGTAGTTCCACACCACGCCGCCGGACGCCAGCAGCAAACCGCCGCACAGCGGAGAGATGACCGATCCCAGACGCACGGTCAGCATGGTGATCGCCCCCGCCTGCATCAGATTCTCGCGCCCGACCAGCGCGGGCGTCGCCGCCAGCAGCGCCGTCACGCCAAGCGCGCCAAAAAAACCGTCCCACAGGCCGAGCAGGTAAATGGCGATAAGCGAGGGTTCCGGCAGCGCCGCGTTGATAGCCAGACCGATAAAGCCCAGGCCGCAGGTGCCGCGCGCCATCAGGATCAGGCGTTTACGTTCATAGCGATCCGCCAGCACGCCACCCACCATCAGCCCGACAAACATCGCCCCGCCGGTCAGGGTGACCGCAAGTCCCACCAGCGCGCTGGAATGGGTCATCGCCTGGATCTGCACCGGCACGCCGACCCCCAGCAAACCGAGGGATAAAATGGAGATAAAACGGGCGATAAACACGGCGCGAAACGCGGGGTGGGTTTTCAGCAGGCTCATATTTAGCAGCCAGGATTGTCGGTTCATTACAGGGCCTTTATTGCGATTTCTCATACCTTTTCAATGGCCGCACATGCTAACATAACCGAACAAGATCGATAACGATAACTACTATCATTATCAACTCAAGGATGTTGTGATGTCTTTTCCGCCCAACCTGGCGCGTCCGCTTATCGTGACCGGGTTATTTTTATTGCTGCTTGTTGCGGCTGCGCTCAGTTTACTTATCGGGGCTACATCCCTGCCCTTTTCCGTCGTCGTGGAGGCGTTCACCGGCAGTTGTCAGACTGCGGATTGCACGATTGTGCTGGACGCCCGTCTGCCACGCACCCTTGCCGGATTACTTGCCGGTGGTGCACTCGGCCTTGCCGGGGCGCTGATGCAAACCCTGACCCGCAATCCGCTGGCCGACCCCGGTCTGCTCGGCGTGAACGCCGGGGCCAGCTTCGCCATCGTGCTCGGCGCGGCGTTGCTCGGTTTAACCTCCCCTCATGAACAGCTGGCGCTGGCCTTTAGCGGCGCGCTGGCGGCATCGTTAGTGGTGGCTTTTACCGGCAGCGCGGGCGGCGGGCAGCTCAGTCCGGTACGTTTGACGCTGGCGGGGGTGGCCCTTGGCGCGGTGCTGGAAGGCTTATCCAGCGGCATCGCCCTGCTGAACCCGGATGTTTACGATCAGTTGCGCTTCTGGCAGGCCGGATCGCTGGACGTGCGCCAGATTCATACCCTAAAAATCGTCTTACTGCCGGTGCTGATCGCCGCGGGCATCGCCCTGCTGCAAAGCCGGGCGCTGAACAGCCTGAGCCTCGGCGCGGATACCGCCACGGCACTCGGCAGCCGCGTGGCGCGCACCCAGTTGCTGGGATTACTGGCGATCACCGTGTTGTGCGGCAGCGCCACGGCGGTGGTCGGCCCGATTGCCTTTATCGGCCTGATGATGCCGCATATGGCGCGCTGGCTGGTGGGGGCAGATCATCGCTGGTCGCTGCCGGTGACGCTGATCGCCACCCCTGCCCTGTTGCTGTTTGCCGATATTATGGGTCGTCTGCTGGTGCCCGGTGAACTGCGGGTGTCGGTGGTCAGTGCCTTTATCGGTGCACCAGTGCTGATCCTGCTGGTACGCCGTCATCGTCGCGGAGGTCGCTGGTGAACGCCCCTTCCCGTCGTTTAATTTTAAGTTGCCTGCTGCTGGCGATCGCCTGTCTGTTGGTGGCGCTGTGGAGTCTGCAAAGCGGCGCGGTGCCGTTGACGTTGTCGCAGGTCTTTGCCGCCCTCACCGGCGATGCGCCGCGCGGCATCACCCTGGTGGTCACTGAGTGGCGTCTGCCGCGCGTGCTGATCGCCCTGCTCACCGGCGCGGCGCTGGGTATCAGCGGCGCGATTTTCCAGTCGCTGATGCGTAACCCGCTCGGCAGCCCGGACGTGATGGGCTTTAACACCGGCGCGTGGAGCGGCGTACTGATCGCCATGGTGCTTTTTGGTCAGCATCTGACGGCGATTGCGCTGGCGGCAATGGCAGGCGGTATTCTTACCTCGCTGGTGGTCTGGCTGCTGGCGTGGCGCAACGGCATTGAAACCTTCCGGCTGATTATTATCGGCATCGGCGTGCGCGCCATGCTGGTGGCTTTTAATACCTGGCTGCTGTTGCAGGCGTCCCTTGAGACGGCGCTGACCGCCGGGCTGTGGAACGCTGGATCGCTCAACGGCCTGACGTGGACGAAAACCCTGCCCGCCGCGCCGGTGCTGCTGGTGATGTTTGTCTGCGCGGCCCTGCTGGTGCGCCGTATGCGGCTGCTGGAAATGGGCGATGACAGTGCCTGCGCGCTGGGCGTCAGCGTTGAGCGTTCACGTCTGCTGATGATGCTGGTGGCGGTGGTGCTCACCGCCGCCTCTACCGCCCTGACCGGCCCGATCTCCTTTATTGCGCTGGTTGCCCCGCACATCGCACGGCGTCTTAGCGGCACCGCGCGCTGGGGGCTGACCCAGGCGGCGCTGTGCGGTGCATTGTTGTTGCTGGTGGCCGATCTCTGCGCCCAACGGCTGTTTGTTCCCTATCAACTTCCGGTCGGCGTGGTGACCGTAAGCCTGGGCGGGATCTATCTCATCGCCCTGTTAATTAAGGAGTCCCGCAAAAGATGATCCCCTCAGACGCCCGGTTGCGCGGCGAGGCTTTAACCCTTGGCTATGGCAAAAAAATCGTTGCTGAAAACCTCAACGTCACCCTGCCCGACGGCCATTTCACCGCGATTATCGGCCCCAACGGCTGCGGAAAATCGACGCTACTGCGCACCTTAAGCCGCCTGATGACCCCGGCGCACGGGCATGTTTATCTTGATGGCGAGCAGATCCAGCGCTTTAACAGTAAAGAAGTGGCCCGCCGTATTGGCCTGCTGGCGCAAAACGCCACCACGCCGGGGGATATTACGGTGCAGGAGCTGGTGGCGCGCGGGCGCTATCCGCATCAGCCACTGTTTACCCGCTGGCGGGCGGAGGATGAAGCGGCGGTGCAGCGGGCAATGGACGCGACCGGCGTGACGGCGCTGGCCGGGCAGAGCGTGGATACGCTGTCCGGCGGTCAGCGCCAGCGGGCGTGGATCGCCATGGTGCTGGCGCAGGAAACGGCGATCATGCTGCTGGATGAACCAACGACCTGGCTGGACATCAGCTATCAGATTGAGGTGCTGGAGTTGTTAAGCGAACTGAACCGTGAACAGGGTTATACGCTGGCTACCGTGCTGCACGATCTGAACCAGGCCTGTCGCTATGCCACGCATCTGGTTGCGCTGCGGGACGGGAAAATCGTGGCACAGGGCGCGCCAAAAGAAATTGTGACCGCGGAGTTAATCGAAAAAATTTACGGCATGCGTTGTGTAATTATTGAGGATCCGGTGGCCCATACGCCGCTGGTGGTACCGCTGGGGCGCGGTGCGCAGTAGGGGATTGCGCCCGGCGGCGCTGCGCTTGCACGGGCCTACCCTTCACAGGCCAGGGTAGAAGCAGGCCCGGTAAGCACAGCGCCACCGGGTAAATGCATCAGCACTGTAGGCCCGGTCAGCGCAGTGCCACCGGGCAAATGCATCATCATCGTAGGCCCGGTAAGCGTAGCGCCACCGGGCAAAAACTAGTGAGAAGGTTCCAGCGTCAGCTCCGGCGTCAATGTGCGGGTCACCATCGCGTTACGCAACAGAACAAACCCACACGCCACCATACCGCCGATGATAGCGGCCAGCACGACAATCAGCGCCTTGCCTGGACCATCTTTTTTCACCGGATAAGACGGGGCTAACTGGTATTTAAAAGGCTCAAAATCGACGTTTTTCACGCTGATCTTTTCCAGTTCCGCGAGATGGAATTCGCGGTTACGCAGTTCGGCGTTCAGTTCGGAAATATCGCGCAGCGATTTCTCAATTTTTAATTTTTCCTGAATGCCATCCGCGCCCAGGGCAATGGAGAAATCCGGATCGTCATTGACCACCTGACCGTTGCTGTAGACCGGGCGTTTAATGCCAGCGGCATTAGCCACTTCCAGCGAATAGTTAAGACGCTGGATCTTAATATCACGCTGATTAGTTAAGCGAATGCGATCAAGGGTTAATCTTTCTTTCTCAAAATGCGTTTTCAGCGCCACCGTATTGCGAATAGTATCAAGCGCTTCTTTCGTCACCAGTGCCGCGACATAATTAATATATCCATGCAGTACCACTTGTGCTTCTTTCGCCGTTGGCGCGGTAAAGCTTAAATTCCATGCAACATAAGGCAGCTCAGTTTCATTTTTTACTTTCGCGTTATCCGCGGCTTTCATATTGTCCGACAGCCGCACTACGGCGCGCTGTAATTCCAGCGGATCAATATTTGCTTCTTGCAGCTGCCCCATCACGTCCGGCGACGACATGAAATATTCTTCCATTAATGCGCGGGAGTTAAAGGCTTTGATAAAGCGATTAAAAATGTCTTTCTGATCCACAGGGATGTCGATGTCCAGCACGCGAAGCTGCATTAAAGTCTGCTGGAGTTCGTTCCATTGCAGCTCTTCTGCCGGGGTGATCACCGCCTGGCTGGTCCATTTCTGGGGCATTAAAAAAGTCGCCAGTACGCCCAGCAGGGCGAAGGCCAGTGCAATGCCGATAATCTGTTTTTTCGCGCACCATAAAACGTCAAGCAGTGCCAGCAGATCGATTTCGTTATTACGAGGGGCTTCGAGCGGATAATTACTGAACTCCACATCTCTGTCGTGCTTAATATTCGTTGAGGTCATTTTATTATCTTCCTTAAAGTGTGTAGGCCGAATACGCTCACCCTGCGATGGCCATGATGGTATTACAGAGTGAGAATAATCTGAATCCCCTCATGGAAAAATATACTGTCTAGCTACAAATCTTTGTAGTTTTGTGCCTGAGAATGCCGTAAATACTTCAGGATTTTTGATACAAACGCGCAATTATTGCCCGTCCTGATTTCTCATCGCGGGCAATAAACTGATTACATCATTGCAACAACCGCTGCATTATTGGTCCAATGGCTTCGAAAGCCGCGGGAGAAATAATATCGACGTGCGCACAGGGCTGCGGGTAAATATCCAGCTCGCTTATCCAGGGTGACCAGGCGCGGGCGGGATCCACTCCCTCCGGCAGCGTATGTTCCGCGACAAACAGCGTCGCTTTACCTGCAAAGGGTACGCTATGGGCGCTGCTGAGCAGCCGCACCGCATCGCCATAGTTACCTTCGATGGCACTGAACAGTTCGCCGGATCCACTCCCCTGCCGGGCGGCAAGAAACGCCTCCCGCTCGCGGTCGATTTCCGCCAGCACCTCGGGATCCAGTCCGTTAGCCTCTTTTTCCGCCCAGTTTTGCGTCTCTGGCGGCCAGGTATCCAGCAAACCAAGAAACGCGACCGCCTCGCCACGCTGGCGTAACCTCGCGGCAATGCCCTGCGCCAGCGTGCCGCCGAGGGAATAGCCAAACAGATAGTACGGACCGTGCGGCTGACGGGCGAGCAGCGTGCGCAGATGATGCTCGCAGACGTCATCCAGCGTGGCGGCGGTGGCCATCGGACCGTCCGGGCGCGGCGACTGAATGCCGGTGATTGACCAGCGCGGATGCAGATAGCGCGCGAGCACGCTGAACTGCCAGGCAAACCCGGACGCCGGATGGAAGCAGAACAGCGTCGGACCGTCACTCTCACGCAGCGGCAAAATCGTCTCATAGCCCAGACGCTGCGCCTGTTCATCGTGCTCGCCATCGAGCAGCGCCGCCAGCGCGGCAACCGTTGAGGCCACCATGATCTGCCCTGGCGTCACCTGACGCCCGCATTCGCGGCCGAGCTGCGCCGCCAGCCGCATCGCCAGCAGCGAATGCCCGCCGAGGGCGAAGAAATCCGCCTCTGCGTCATTTACCTCGCAGCCCAGCAACGCACTGAACGCCTGCGCCACGCGGATCTCGCTGGCCGAATGCGGTGCACGTCCACCGGGTTTCGCCGTCATCTCCGGCAGCGGCAGCGCTTTACGATCCAGTTTACCGTTGGCGCTGAGCGGCAGTTCCGCCACCTGCACCAACACCACCGGCACCATATGCGGCGGCAACCGCGCGGAGAGCTGCTCGCGCAACGCATCGCGATCCAGCGGCAGGCCCGATTCGGAAACCAGATACCCTACCAGTTGCCGCGCATCGCCGCCGCCGGTTGTTGCCTGATTGAGTACGCAGGCGTGCGCCACCGCCTGCGCCACGTCCGGCAGACTCTGCATCACGCGATCGATTTCGCCCAGTTCAATACGCTGGCCGCGAATTTTCAGCTGATCGTCACTGCGCCCGAGGTATTCCACCGCGCCGTTATCCAGCCAGCGCGCGACATCACCGGTGCGGTACATGCGCTCTCCCGGCGCAAAAGGATCGGCAATAAAACGGCTGGCGGTGAGATCGGCGCGCCCCAGATACCCCTGCGCCAGCTGAATGCCGGTGAGGTAGAGATCACCCGCCACGCCCGGCGGCACGGGCTGCATCATGGCGTCGAGGATACGCAGACCGGTATTCCATACCGGAAAACCAATCGGCACGCTGTTGCCGGTGACCGCCGCCAGCGCCTCGCCGTGGGCCGGATACCAGCTGACGTCCACCGCCGCTTCCGTCGGGCCATACAGGTTATGCAGCGGCGCGCCGGTGAGCTGCTCCCACTCCCGGCACAGATCCGCCGGTAACGCTTCGCCGCTACAGAACACCTGTTTCAGCGTGCGGCAGCTTGCACGGGCGGTTTCCGGGGTCAGCGCGGCGACAAAGGCCGCCAGCATTGACGGCACAAAATGGGTGGTGGTCACGCCCCACTGGGCGAAGAAGTGTTGCAGCGCCTGGGGATCGCGGTGCGCGTCCGGCTCCGCCATCACCAGTTGTGCCCCGGCGATAAACGGCCAGAAGAATTCCCACACCGAGACGTCAAAACTGCACGGCGTTTTTTGCGCCACCACGTCGGCGGCGCTGAGCGGATAGGCGTCCTGCATCCACAGCAGACGGTTCACAATCGCCATCTGCCCGACCATCACCCCTTTCGGGCGGCCGGTAGATCCGGAGGTGAAAATAATGTACGCCGTGTGCTGCGGGCGTGAGAGATCCAGCCCCTGCGCTTCGCTCACCGGCAGCGGCGCGGTGTAGCACAGCGTTTTCAGATCCGGCAGATCGGCAAAGCGCCCCTGTTGATCCGGGGCGGTAATCAGCAGCCGCGGGCGGGCATCTTCCAGCATCATGTGCAGACGATCGTCAGGATAGCCGGTATCGAGCGGCAGCCAGGCGGCCCCCGCTTCGACAATGGCATGCAGCGCCAGCGTCAGAAATACCGAGCGCGGCAGCGCCACCGCCACGCTGTCGCCGGGCTGCACGCCCTGCTCGCGCAAGCGTTGCGCCAGCGCAATCACCTGCTGGCGCATCTCGCGGTAGCTGAACTGCCAGCGGGCATCCGCCAGCGCAGGCGCGTCGGGCGTTTTGCGCGTCTGAGCGGCCACCAGCTGACTGAGGGTGGTTTCCGGCAGCATGATGCCGGTATCGTTAACGCGGCCAATCTGCGCACGCTCCGCGGCGGAAATCAGCTGCGCATCGCCACAGCGCAGATCAGGCGCTGCGGCAAACTGGCGCAACAGCGCGTCGAGCCGTGCGGCATGGGCGTTAAGCGTGTTTTCATCGTAACGCTGAGGGTTCGCCAGCACCTCAATAGTGAGGCCGCCCTCCTCGTCCGGGATCAGGGCGATCTCCAGATCCTTAACCGGCCCGGTTGCCAGCGTGTGGGTGCTGCCCGCTACGCCGTCGAGTGCCAGCTGGTAATCAAACATTTTGACGTTAAACACCGGGCCAAACAGCGGTTCATCCCCTGCGGCACGCCCGGCGTCACGCACGATCTGCTCGGCGTCGTAACGCTGATGGCGGCGCATTCTTTTCAGGCTGGCAGCCAGTTTTTGCGCAAGCGCAGGCAGCGTCTCCTGCGCATCAATATTGACCGCGAGGGGCAGTACGTTCAGCACCGGGCCGGTGGCGGTCAGCGCCGCCGATCCCATACGGCGCATAAAGATAAAGCCCGCCGCATAGTCCAGGCGTCCACATAGCCTTCCTAGCCACAGCGCCACTAACGCCAGCGCGAGATCGGCCCGCTGGCAGCCCGGCGCGCTGGCGGCAAGTCGCGAGAATGCCTCAGCATCCAGCGTCTGTTTGAGACGCAGAATATCGGGGGTCCTGGAGCTGCCCGACAGCGGCGTGCCGGAAAGCGATACCGGCGGCGGCAGCGTGCGTTTCACCTCGCCCCAGAATGCGCCATCACGGACGTACGCCTCGCTGTCGCGGTAGCGCTGGTACTCGTCCACCACGTCCGCAAAAGGGGTAAATGGCGACGACGGCGTCGGTTCGCCGTTACGCCAGGCACGATAAATGGCGGCGATCTGGCGGGTAATGGCGGGGAAGCTGAAGCCATCCACCAGCAAATGGTGATAGCGCTGATACCAGTACCAGCGATCGTCGGCGAGGCGTATCAGCGCGTGATGCACCAGCGGCCTGCCGCTGTCGACACGCAGGTTCTGAGCCAGATCCGCCTGCATGTGCGCCAGCGCGGCGCGGTGTGGACAGGCGGCGTCGCGCACATCGACTATCACCGGCGCGGCAAGGGCCAGCGTCTCGTCAACGTACTGGAACACCTCGCCGTTATCTTCCACAAAGCGCATACGCAGCGTGTCGGCCTGCATCATGCCGGTGGTAATCGCTTCGCAGAGCAAAGGCGCATCCAGCGCGGCAGGGGTGATGTCAACATAGTGCGCCACGCTCCAGGCGTTGGGCAGCGTCGAGAGTTTTTCAGCCATCCAGATCCCGGGCTGAGCGGCAACTAAGGGGAGTCGAGCGGACATGCGGGTTCCTCAGCGCGCGTAATGCGCAGGGGTTAAGGTCTGCCACTGGGCCGTCAGCCAGGCGTTGCAGGCCTCCAGCGGTTGCGGCTCACCGATCACGCGCCAGCCTTCCGGCAGCGCGCACTGCTGCGGCCACAGGCTGAACTGCTGCTGTGCATTTTGCAGAATATAAAAGTGTCCCTGGGCGTTATCGAAGGGATTACTGAATTCCATACCTGGCTCCTGTGAGGTAACGGCTTATGGCGTGGCGGGAGGCAGGGACTGCCAGAGCGCGATCAGCCCGGCGGTCAGACCGCCGCGCCAGCACAGGGCATCGTGCCCGCCGTCAACCTCACGCCACAGCAAAGTTTGCGGGGTATCTTTTAATCGCGTCAGCAGCGTCTGATTAGCACGCCAGATCAGCGGCTCGCGTTTACCTGCTTCCAGCACAATGCGCAGCCCGCGCGCGCTGACCTCGCCGCGTTGCAGCTGGCCGATAAGCTCGCCGTCCTCCGGCGCGCTGCGGCTCGGCCACCAGTAGGATCCCGACTGGCTCAGCACGCAGCCAAACCGCTGCGGCCAGTTAAGCCCGGCGTACAGTGCCGCCAGACCGCCGAAACTTTGTCCGGCGACGAGGGTTCGCGCAGGATCAGCGCTGAACGGCGTGCGGGCGTGGATCAGCGGCAGTAATTCCTGTTGCACGGCGTGCCAGAAATCCGCATTACAGGGCAGCTCGCGGTTGCGGGTATCGTTGTTGATCGCGTCGATCAGCACGTAAATGGCGGGCGGCAACTGGCGATCGGCGGTGAGCGCGGCCAGCGCGGGCCAGACGGGCATACTTTCCGCCCAGAACTGCCCGTCGAGCAGAATGGCCAGCGGCGTATCGGCATTCGTCTCGCCGGTGGTGTAGATCCATACCCGGCGGCGGTTTTTCAGTATCGCGCTCTGCCAGGTGATACAGACCGGCGGCGTAAACGGCGTATCGGGGCGATCCCATCCCGGCTGCAAGGGAGCCTCCGGCATTTGCAGCGCGGACATCGCGTGACCGCGCCCGCCACGCCAGGAATCGTTATTCAGCGGATCGGCGATCGCCTTTGACAGCAGACCGCGCCATCCTTCACGCAGCGCCAGCCGATCCGGCACCGGGCCGCTAAACACCGCCGCGGCAAAGTCATTTTCGTTTTCACTGGGAATAAAACAGTAGCTGCCGCGCCAGCGCGCGGGCAGCGTCGTTTGCCAGCACCAGACATCCGTTCCGGCAAGACGGCGCAGGGATTGCGGCGTGGATTGCTGATGATGATCGGTCACGCCGGTGATGTAAATCCAGACGTGGCGCAGCGGGGACGTGGCGTCGCTGCCATAGGGATCGCGCCACCAGAAGGTGACCTGATACGTGTCTTCACTCTCACGGTGCCATTCCGGCCCGTGCTTTTCATTCCACCAGGCGTCGCTGCCCGTAACCTGTGTTGTCACCGTTTTAGACCCCATTTGCGTCGCAGAATGTTGCTGTAAGACAACAATTGTCGATAATATTATTGATAACTATTTTCATTTGCAATAGCGTATTGGCGCGCGGCAGGATGCGCGTCTTTCACTCTATTCGGTTAGCCGTGCGCGTTTGCAGGATGCAAAAGCTGGCAAAAAACTCAGGTAATAACATGAATAATAAATTTAATACCCTGGCCGTCCTGGTTCATTTGGGTATCTCAGGGGTAGCACTGCCGGTCTACGCGGCAGAAACCGACAACGATGACACCATTGTGGTCACCGCCGCGCAGCAGAACTTACAGGCACCGGGCGTCTCCACCATCACCGCCGATGAGATCCGCAAAAATCCGCCCGCGCGCGATGTCGCCGAAATCATCCGCACCATGCCGGGCGTCAACCTCACCGGCAACGCCACCAGCGGCCAGCGCGGTAACAATCGCCAGATCGATATTCGCGGTATGGGGCCGGAAAACACGCTGATCCTCATCGACGGCAAACCGGTCACCAGCCGTAATTCGGTGCGTCTGGGCTGGCGCGGCGAGCGCGATACCCGCGGCGACACCGGCTGGGTACCGCCGGAGATGATTGAACGTATCGAGGTGATCCGTGGCCCGGCGGCGGCGCGTTATGGCAACGGCGCAGCAGGCGGCGTGGTGAACATCATCACCAAACCGGTCAGCAGCGACTGGCACGGCTCATGGAATACCTATTTCAATGCCCCGGAACATAAAGCCGAAGGCGCGACCAAACGCACCGATTTCAGCCTTACCGGCCCACTCGGCGGGGATTTCAGCTTCCGCCTGATGGGGGATCTGGATAAAACCCAGGCCGATGCGTGGGACATCAACAAAGGCCACCAGTCGGAACGTACCGGCATTTACAGCGATACCCTCGCCGCCGGACGGGAAGGCGTGGAAAACAAAAATATCAACGGTGTGCTGCGCTGGGACTTTGCGCCGATGCACTCCCTGGAGTTTGAGGCGGGCTACAGCCGCCAGAACAACCTCTATGCGGGCGACACGCAGAACACCAATAACGACAACAAAACCAACGGCCTGGTACAAAAATATTACGGCAAAGAGACGAACCGTCTGTATCGCCAGAACTATGCCGTCACCTGGAAAGGCGGCTGGGAAAACGGCGTCACCACCAGCAACTGGGCGCAGTACGAGCACACGCGCAACTCGCGTCTGGGCGAAGGACTGGCGGGCGGTACGGAAGGCCTGTTTAACAGCGAGAAATTCAGCGATATTGATCTGGCTGATGTGACGCTGCACAGCGAAGTCAATATCCCCTTTGACTGGCTGTTCAACCAGAACCTGACGCTGGGTACCGAATGGAACCAGCAGCGCATGAAGGATTTAGCGTCGAATACCCAGGCGCTGGCTGGCGGCGCGATCCCCGGCTTTGACAGCACTGGTCGCAGCCCCTACTCCAGCGCGGAGATCTTCTCGCTGTTCGCTGAAGACAACATGGAGCTGACCGACAGCACCATGCTGACCCCGGCGCTGCGTTTTGATCACCACACGGTGGTTGGTAATAACTGGAGCCCGTCGCTGAACCTCTCCCAGGGGCTGGGGGATGACTTCACCCTGAAGATGGGCATCGCCCGTGCCTATAAAGCGCCGAGCCTGTACCAGACTAACCCGAACTATATTCTGTATAGTCGTGGTCAGGGCTGCTACGCCAGTCCGGTGGGGACCGGCTGCTATATGCAGGGTAATGACGACATGAAAGCGGAAACCAGCATCAACAAAGAGATCGGCCTTGAGTTTAAACGCGACGGCTGGCTGGCGGGTGTGACCTGGTTCCGTAACGACTACCGTAACAAAATCGAAGCGGGCTATGTGCCGGTCGGGCAGACGCAGCAGGGCGCGCTGAAGACCGATATTTACCAGTGGGATAACGTGCCCAAAGCGGTGGTAGAAGGTCTGGAAGGCACGCTGAACGTGCCGGTGTCAGAAGCGGTCACCTGGAGCAATAACCTCACGTATATGCTGCAAAGTAAGAATAAAGAGACCGGCGAGCGCCTGTCGATTATTCCGCAGTATACGCTGAACTCCACCCTCAGCTGGCAGGTGCGTGAGGATGTGTCGCTGCAATCCACCTTCACCTGGTACGGCAAGCAGCAGCCGAAGAAATTCAACTACAAGGGTGAACCGACCACCGGCTCCGAAACCAACGAAGTCAGCCCGTACAGTATTGTCGGCCTGAGCGGAACCTGGGACGTGACGAAAAACGTCAGTCTGACCGGCGGGGTGAATAACCTGTTCGATAAGCGCCACTGGCGCGCGGGCAACGCCCAGACCACCGGCGGCGCGACGGGCTATATGTACGGCGCGGGGGCGGAAACCTTCAATGAGTCTGGCCGCACCTGGTTTATGGGTGTGAATACGCACTTCTGATATAAGGTGACATAATGCCCGGCGGCGCAGGCTTGCCGGGCCTGTGATCGGTTATCTTCGACATAATGTAGGCCGGGTAAGCACAGCGCCACCCGGCACAAAACCGCGGGCTCGGTGCACCACGAACCGCCCGGCGGCGCACGCTTGCCGGGCCTACGAACAGCGGGATAAATAATGGATTATCATCACACCACGCTCCCCCTTGCTGGCCTTACCCTGCACCGCATCGACTTCGATCCCACCACCTGGCGCGACGCCGATCTGTTCTGGCTGCCGCACCATGCACAGTTACGCCACACATCACCTAAGCGCCAGCGGGAACACCTGGCGGGCAGACTGGCGGCCTTTCACGCAATGGGGGTTATTCCCGCCATCGGCGCAAACGGTGCGCCCGACTGGCCCGCGGGGATTTTTGGCAGCATCAGCCACAGCGGTACCACGGCGCTGGCCGTCGTCGCGTCACAACCTGTGGGAGTGGATATTGAACGCTGCCTCGACGCTGCGCTGTGCGCCGAACTGGCAGACAGCATTGTCGATGCGGATGAACGTGCGGTGCTGGTCGCCTCCGGCCTGCCCTTGCCGCTGGCGGTCACGCTGGCGTTTTCCGCGAAAGAGAGCCTTTATAAAGCCTTTTCCGACCGCGCCCTGCCCTGGCCTGGCTTTGCCAGCGCCAGAGTGACGGCACTCACTGACACGCAGCTCCGGCTGACCCTTTCCGCCCGCTTTTGCCCGGCGCTGGCCGGCGTCACCGTTACGGCTGACTGGTGCGCCGTTGCGCAGGACGTCATCACGCTCTTATCAGCGGATTAACCGCGTTATGCGTTTTTCGCATAAGCTAAGTCAAATTATGACTTTCAGGAAAATCTCATCCCCCATAACGTAGCGGAACATAACAAACACATTACATTACTTTACAGGGATTGCTGATGACCAAAAAATTGCTGTCGTTACTGGTGCTGACCGCGCTGTCAGCCGCCAGCCATGCTGCCACGCCGCCAGACACGCTGGTGGTGGCGCAGGGGCTGGATGATATTGTCAGTCTCGATCCTGCGGAAGCGAACGAGCTTTCCAGTATTCAGACCGTGCCGAGCCTCTATCAGCGCCTGGTGCAGCCGGATCGTGACAATCCTGAAAAAGTGAACCCGATCCTTGCCGAAAGCTGGCAGGCGGATCCGGCGGCCAAAACCCTGACCATCAAACTGAAGCCGGACGCAAAATTTGCTTCCGGTAATCCGCTGCGCCCGGAAGATGTCATCTTCTCTTATCAGCGCGCCGTAACGCTTAATAAATCCCCGGCCTTTATTCTGAACGTCCTCGGCTGGCAGCCGGATAACATCAATGATCAGCTGAAAAAAATCGACGACCATACGCTGCAACTGCACTGGACGGCAGACGTCAGCCCGGCGGTGGCGCTGAATATTCTCTCCACGCCGATTGCATCCATCGTCGATGAGAAGCTGGTGACCGCAAATGTTAAGGGCGATGACTTCGGCAACGCCTGGCTGAAGATGCACTCAGCAGGCAGCGGCGCGTTCAAAATGCGTGTCTATCAGCCGCATCAGGCGATTGTGCTCGATGCCAACAGCAACGCTGTGGGCGGCGCGCCTAAGCTGAAAAATATCATCATTAAAAACGTACCGGATCCGGCGTCGCGCCGTCTGCTGATCGAGCAGGGCGATGCGGATGTGGCCCGCGATTTGGGTGCCGATCAGATTGGCGCGTTGCAGGGCAAAAAAGGCGTGCAGGTGCTGAGCATCCCGTCTGCCGAGCAGAACTATCTGGTGTTTAACGCCGGTAACAGTGCCAATCCGCTGCTGAATAATCCGGCATTCTGGGAAGCGTCCCGCTGGCTGGTGGATTATGAAGGCATCACCAAAGATCTGCTGAAAGGCCAGTATTTTATCCATCAGAGCTTCCTGCCGGTGGGTCTGCCGGGCGCGCTGGAAACCAACCCGTTCAAATTTGATCCGGCGAAAGCGAAAGAAATCCTCGCCAAAGCGGGTATCAAAGACGCCCACTTCACGCTGGATGTGGAAAACAAACCGCCGTTTATCACCATTGCCCAGTCGATGCAGGCGAGCTTCGCCCAGGGCGGCGTGAAGGTGGATCTGTTACCGGCGGCGGGCAGCCAGGTGTATGCCCGCGTGCGGGCGAAGCAGCATCAGGCGGCGATCCGTCTGTGGATCCCGGACTACTTTGACGCCCATTCCAACGCCAGCGCCTTTGCTTATAACGATGGCAAAGCCAGTACAGTGGCCGGTCTGAACGGCTGGCAGATCCCGGAGCTGAGTAAGCAGACGCTGGCCGCCGTGGCGGAGCCGGATGCGGCAAAACGCCTCGATCTGTACAGCAAAATGCAAGAACAGTTGCAGCATCATTCGCCCTACGTGTTTGTCGATCAGGGGAAAACCCAGATCGTGGTGCGCGATAATGTGAAGGGCTACCAGCAAGGGCTGAATGCGGATATGGTCTGGTATGACAAGGTAACGAAGTAAGTTGTCCTTGTTGCCGGGTGGCGCTGCGCTTACCCGGCCTGGGATCCCGATGTTTGTAGGCCGGGTAAGGCGAAGCTGCAACCCGGCATGAAGCGTTTTGTTAGGCCAGGTGAGGCAACGCCGCCACCCGGCATGAAGAGATTTCCCATGTCACATCTTTCCACCCGCGTGCTTCAGGGTCTGCTGACCCTGCTGCTTACGCTCTTCGGTCTGCTGCTGGTGACCTTCGCGCTGTCGGCCTTCTCACCCGTCGATCGCGTTTTGCAAATCGTCGGCGATCATGCCAGCCAGTCCACTTACGACCAGATGCGCCACCAGCTGGGGCTGGATCAGCCGCTGCCGGTGCAGTTCTGGCACTATCTGCTTAACCTGCTGCATGGCGATTTGGGTATCGCAAGCGCCACCGGGCAACCGGTGTTGCAGGATCTGCTGGCGGCGTTTCCGGCCACTTTAGAACTTGCCACCCTGGCGCTGGTGGTTGGCGCGGTGCTGGGCGTGATCGCCGGCGTGTTGTGCGCGCGGTTTGTCGGCAGCCCGTGGGATCTGTTCGTGCGCACCTTTACGCTGCTTGGTAACTCGGTGCCGATTTTCTGGCTCGGTCTGCTGATGCTGGCGCTGTTTTACGCCCGCCTGCACTGGAGCGCCGGGCCTGGGCGACTCGATGATATTTACCTCTATACCGTGGAGCCGCGCACCGGTTTTGCGCTGATTGATACCGCGCTGTCCGGCGATCGCGAGGCCCTGCGCAACGCCATCAGCCACCTGGTGTTGCCGGTGCTGCTGCTGGCGTATTACTCGCTGGCGAGCATTACCCGCCTCACCCGCTCGGCCTGTCTGAGCGAGATGAACAAAGAGTACATTTTGCTGGCGCGCGCGAAAGGCGCAGGCGAGATGACCATTCTGCTGCGCCATGTGCTGCCCAATATTCGCGGCACACTGCTGACAGTGATCGCCCTGGCCTATACCGGGATGCTCGAAGGCGCGGTGCTCACCGAAACGGTCTTCTCCTGGCCGGGCATTGGCCGCTATCTCACGACCGCCCTGTTTGCCGGGGATACCACTGCCATCATGGGCGGAACGCTGCTGATTGGCGTGAGCTTTGTGCTGATTAATAACCTCACCGACCTGCTGGTGCGTCTGACCGATCCGAGGGTTCGCTGATGCCGACTTATCTTTTCCTGCGCCGTCTGCGCCACTCTCCCGCCGCCCTGACTGGCCTTGTGATCGTTTCACTTTTGCTTTTGATTGCGCTGTTCGCCCCGTGGCTGGCACCGCGGGATCCCAACTGGCAGTCTGCCGCCGCCCGTTTGCAGGCACCGAATGCCGACTACTGGCTCGGCACCGACAGCTACGGGCGCGATGTGCTGTCACGGTTGATTTATGGCACCCGTCCGGCGCTGGGGCTGGTAGCGCTGGTCACGCTAATTACCCTGCCCGCCGGTCTGCTGGTGGGCATTTTATCCGGCTATTACGGCGGCTGGCTGGAGCGCGTGCTGATGCGCTTTACCGATGTGGTGATGTCGATGCCGCGCCTGATCCTCGCCTTTGCGTTTGTCGCCATGCTCGGCCCCGGTCTGGTAAACGGCGCACTGGCGCTGGCGCTGACCACCTGGCCCGCTTATGCCCGTCAGGCGCGCAGTGAAATTCAGCGTCTGCGCCACAGCGACTATTTAGCCGCTTCAGAGATGATGGGCATTCGCGGCTGGCGACTGCTGGTCGGGCATATTTTGCCGTTGTGTCTGCCGTCAGCGATTGTGCGGCTGGCGCTGGATCTGGCGGGCATTATTCTGGCCGCCGCCGGGCTGGGCTTTCTCGGCCTCGGCGCGCGTCCACCCATGGCGGAATGGGGCGCGATGATCGCCGACGGCATGCAGGTGATCTTCGATCAGTGGTGGCTTGCCGCCGCGCCCGGCGCGATCATTCTGATCGCCAGCCTTGCCTTTAACCTGCTGGGCGATGGCCTGCGCGATGTACTGGAGCCGCAACATGACTGACATGAACGTTCGCGTGCAGGATCTTACTATTGATTATCCGACCGCGCAGGTCGTTAAAAACCTCAGCTTTACGCTGGGTAACGAGCGGCTGGCGCTGGTGGGCGAATCAGGCTCCGGCAAATCGATGACCGCCCGCGCGCTGATGGGGCTGGTACGTCGCCCCGGCGTGGTGCGCGCCAGCGAGCTGAGCGTCGGCGGCCAGGATCTGCTGACGCAAAAGCCTGCCGGCTGGCGGGCGCTGCGCGGCAATCATCTGGCGATGATCTTGCAGGATCCGCGCTATGCGTTAAATCCGGTGAAAACCATTTTTGCCCAGATCGAGGAGGCCCTGACGCTGCACCAGCGCCTTCCCAAAGCAGAACGCCGGGATCGCATTCGTGAAGCGGTGCTGGCAGTCGGGCTGAACGAGGCGGTGCTGAACCGCTATCCGGGCGAGCTTTCCGGCGGCATGGGCCAGCGGGTGATGATTGCCATTGCGCTGATCAACAATCCGCGCCTGCTGATCGCCGATGAACCCACTTCGGCGCTGGACGCGCGTCTGCGTAATCAGATCCTTGAATTACTGGTGGCGCAGTGCGAGCAGCGACAGATGGCCATGCTGCTGATCAGCCATGATTTACCGCTGGTGGCGCAGCACTGCCATCGCGTGCTGGTGATGTATCAGGGGCAAAAGGTGGATGAGATGCCCGCCAGTCAGCTTTCCACCGCCACCCATCCTTATACCCGCACGTTGTGGACCTGTCGGCCAAACGCCACCACTTACGGGCAGATGTTACCGACGTTAAATCGCGCGGAGTTAAACGATGAGTCTCGTTAATATTGAGAATTTACAGGTCAAATTTGCGGACAAAATCGCCGTCTCCGCCGCCAGCTTTAGCGTGCAGGCGGGGGAAACCTTCAGCTTAATCGGCGAGTCCGGCTGCGGAAAATCGACTATTCTGCGCGTGCTGGCTGGCTTGCAGCGCGAGTGGCAGGGCAGCGTGTCGCTGTTCGACGAGCCGGTGAAGCCCGGCCTGCGCTTTCAGGGCCTGCGGCGTCGCAATGTGCAGATGGTGTTTCAGGATCCTTACGCCTCGCTGCATCCTAACCATACTCTCTACCGCACGCTGGCCGAGCCGCTGCGCATCCACGGCGAAGCAGACAGCGCTGCGCGGGTGGCGACGGCGCTCTCTGAGGTGGGTCTTCCCGCCGACGCCGCACAGCGCTATCCGCATCAGTTGTCCGGCGGTCAGCGGCAGCGCGTGGCTATCGCCCGTGCCCTGCTGCTGCGCCCCCGCCTGCTGCTGCTCGACGAGCCAACCTCTGCGCTGGATATGTCGGTGCAGGCGGAAATTCTTAACCTGCTCAATCGGCTTAAACAGGCGCACCAGATGACTTTTCTGCTGGTCAGCCATGATGCGGATGTCATCGCCCATATGTCTGACCGGGCGGCGTTTATGGCCAACGGCGTGATCCAGCGATTTTACGATCGCGCGGCGTTAGTGGCGGGGGAGCACCGCTAATCCCCCCTCACCCTGACCCTCTCCCCAGGGAGAGGGAATAGTCCACGCGCGTTTCCTCCTTTTCCGGGAGAGGGAAATAAAGCGCTTAGAGCTTGCGCTTTTGCTTACCCTGCGCGTCAAAATTATCTTCCGCCAGCCAGGCGCGGATCGCCGCATCGCGCGCCGGCCATTCCGTGTCGATAATCGACAGCCAGTCGCTGTCGCGATTACGCTGTTTACGCACGATTTTCTGCCGGAAGCGGCCTTCAAAAGTGAAGCCCAGCCGTTCGGCGGCACGGCGTGAGGCGACGTTCAGCGAATCGCACTTCCACTCCACCCGGCGATACCCGTGGGCAAACGCATTGCCGAGCAGCAGCCACACCGCTTCGGTGCCCAGCACGGTTTGCTGCATGCGCGGCGACCAGGTGACATGGCCGATCTCAACGGTGCCGTTTTCCCGATCGATGGCCATATAGCACACCAGCCCCACCGCCCGACCACTTTTCAGATCGATAACCGCATAAGGCACCAGCGCGCTGTCCTGCACTTTACCGTCGATCCAGGCGGCAGTATCCGCCACTGACGCAGGGCGATCGCTGGCCATCCACGTCCAGTCGCGCTCGTCGGCGGCCTGCGCGTAGGCATCAAACAGATCGGCGGCATGTTCTGTCGCCAGCGGATCCAGGCGGCAATAGTGGCCGGTTAATACCTTGCGCGGCAGCACAGCCGCGCCCTGCCACTCCGGCAGCAGATCGCCTACCGTCTGACCGTATTCATTGATTTCTGGCACGTGACATCCTCATTGGGTTGTAATGAATTTGTTATATCAGGCTTTTACGCGTCAATCATTAAAACCGCTGGATCCGCCTTCCAGAATTCAATGTGTTCCCTTTCATTATGACGGCGTACTGGCATGCTGCCGTGATGAAAACACACCTCCTGCATGCTCGTGCGCTGCGTAAAAATATGACGCCACAGGAGCGGAAATTATGGTACTTGCTGCGCGATCGTCGTTTTGCAGGCTATAAGTTTCGTCGTCAGCTGCCATTGGGCCGTTTCGTGGTGGACTTTGCCTGCTGGCAGGCGAAGCTGGTGATTGAACTCGATGGAGGACAGCACAGTGAAAATGTTGATTATGACGAGGTAAGAACCTTGTGGCTGGCGCGACACGGCTGGCGGGTAGTGAGGTTCTGGAATAATGATCTGGTTAATGTAGAAGGTGTACTGATGGCGATCCTGGCTGCGCTGAAGGCGTCCCCTCACCCTGACCCTCTCCCCAGGGAGAGGGAATGAAAGCCTCTGCGCCTGTCTTTCTTCCGGGGAAGGGAATGAGCGCCCCCTCTCCCATTGGGAGAGGGCCGGGGTGAGGGGAAAACCCGTCTATACTCATAAAAAAGCAGATAAACGTGAGCGTAACTATGCCGTTAGCCGATTTTCATGTCTCCGATCCCTTCACCCTGGGCATTGAACTGGAACTGCAGATCGTCAACCCGCCGGGGTACGATTTAAGCCAGGACTCGAGCACGCTGATTGATGCGATGAAGGCGCAGGTCAGTGCGGGGGAAGTGAAGCATGACATTACCGAAAGTATGCTGGAGATCGCCACCGGCGTGTGCGTCGACATTCATCAGGCCGCCAGCCAGCTAGGGGCGTTGCAGCACATCATTTTGCAAACGGCGACGGAGCATCATGTAAAAATTTGCGGCGGCGGGACGCATCCGTTTCAGAAGTGGCAGCGCCAGGAGATCTGCAACGATGAGCGTTATTCCCGCACGCTGGAGATGTTTGGCTATCTGATGCAGCAGGCGACGGTGTTTGGTCAGCATGTGCATATTGGTTGTCGCAACGGCGATGACGCCATCTATCTGATGCACGGGCTGTCGCGCTTTGTGCCGCACTTTATCGCGCTCGGGGCGGCGTCGCCCTATATGCAGGGCGCGGATACGCAATTTGCTTCGTCGCGTTTAAATATCTTTTCCGCGTTCCCGGATAACGGTCATGCGCCCTGGGTAACCAACTGGTCAGAATTTGAAGGGCTGTTTCGTCGTCTGAGCTACACCAACATGATTGAAAGCATTAAAGATCTGCACTGGGATATTCGCCCCAGCCCCAATTTTGGCACGGTTGAGGTGCGAGTGATGGACACGCCGTTAACGCTGTCGCACGCGATAAACGTCGCCGGACTGATCCAGGCCACGGCGCACTGGCTGCTCGCTGAACGGCCCTACAAAATGCAGGAGCGCGATTATCTGCTGTATAAATTTAACCGCTTTCAGGCCTGCCGCTTCGGCTTTGAGGGCATTATCACGGACGTGCATACCGGCGATCAGATCACCATTAAAGACGACATCGCCCGGCTGCTGGAGAAGGTGGCGCCCTATGCCGATAAGCTCAACGGCGGCAGCGCGCTGGATGAGCTGTCGCGCTTCGTGAAACGCGGCAAAAGTGAGACGCAGCTGATGCGTGATTTTGTGGCGGATGGCGGATCGCTGTTTGGGCTGGTGGAGAAACATACCGAGATCTGGGCGTCGGGCTGAGGCCCGGTGATTGCACCGCTGTCGCAAATGGCTTCTAATGGCGTTTTAACTGACGATTAACATCATTATGAAACATCCCCTTGAATCGCTGATGACCGCCGCCGGGATCCTGCTGCTGGCGTTCCTCTCCTGTTTGCTGCTGCCGGTGCCCTCCCCCGGTACGGCGCTGGTACAAAAACTGATCGGCCTCTTTCATCTGATGGATGCCAGCCAGTTTTACACCCTGTTCTTATGCGCGTGGTTTTTACTGCTGGGTACGCTGGAGTATCTGCTGCTGCGCTTTATCTGGCGTCGCTGGTTTTCGATAGCGGAATAACCTTCACCCTCCCGTTGCGGGAGGGTAAAGGCGGGTTTTATCTTACAGCGGCTGCGTCTGCGCCTCGACTACCGCCAGCGCGACCATGTTGACGATACGACGCACGGAGGCGATTGGCGTCAGCACGTGCACCGGTTTTGCCACCCCCATCAGCACCGGGCCGACGGTAACACCTTCTGAGCTGGACACGCGCAGCAGGTTGTAGCTAATGCGCGCCGCCTCCACGTTTGGCATCACCAGGATATTGGCCGAGCCTTTCAGCGGACTGTCCGGCATACGATCCTGACGAATGCTTTCCACCAGCGCCGCGTCACCGTGCATCTCCCCATCGATCATCAGATCCGGTGCCCGTTCGCGCACCAGCGCCAGCGTGTCGCGCATTTTGCAGGCCGCCGGTGAGTTGGAGGAGCCAAAGTTAGAGTGCGACAGCAGCGCCACGCGCGGCTCGATACCAAAGCGGCGCACGGTTTCTGCCGCCATCAGGGTGATCTCCGCCAGCTGTTCCGGCGTCGGATCGTCGTTGACGTAGGTGTCGGTAATAAAGGTGTTGCCGCTCGGCAGCAGTAAGGCGTTCATCGCCCCCGCCGCGTTGACGCCGTCACGGTAGCCGAACAGCTGCTGTACCACGCTGAAATGCTCGTGGTAATCGCCGATGGTGCCGCAGATCAGCGCATCCGCTTCGCCGCGCTGTACCATGATCGCGCCGATCACCGTCGAATTGCTAATCACCGCGCGCTGCGCCTGCTCCTGGGTGATCCCCCGGCGTTTCATGATGCCGTAGTATTCGTTCCAGTACTCTTTAAAGCGCGGATCCGATTCGTTGTTCACGATCTCAAAATCGACGCCCGCTTTGATTTGCAGCCCCAGCTTCTGGATGCGCATTTCGATGACGCCCGGACGACCAATCAGGATCGGCTTCGCCAGCCCCAGCGTGATCAGCTCCTGAGTGGCATGCAGCACCCGCGCTTCCTCCCCTTCCGCCAGCACCACCCGTTTCGGTTCATTGCGCGCCTGGGAGAAAATCGGCTTCATGAACAGGTTGGTTTTGTAGACAAACTCCGTCAGCTTGTCGATGTAGGCGGTGAAGTCAGCGATCGGTCGGGTCGCCACGCCGGTGTCCATCGCCGCTTTGGCAACGGCCGGGGCAATTTTCACGATCAGACGCGGGTCGAAAGGTTTCGGGATCAGGTAGTCGGGGCCGAAGCTCAGATCCTGATCGCCATAAGCGGAGGCCACCACTTCGCTCTGCTCGGCATGGGCCAGTTCAGCGATAGCGTGCACGGCGGCCAGCTTCATCTCTTCGTTAATCGCGGTGGCACCCACGTCCAACGCGCCACGGAAAATGAACGGGAAGCAGAGGACGTTATTCACCTGGTTCGGGTAGTCGGAACGACCGGTGCAGATAATGGCGTCCGGGCGCACGGCTTTCGCCAGCGGCGGCAGGATCTCCGGCTCCGGGTTAGCCAGCGCAAGGATCAGCGGCTGACGCGCCATCTCTTTGACCATCTCCGGCGTCAGCACTTTCGGGCCGGAACAGCCGAGGAAAATATCCGCATCCTTCACCACATCGGCGAGGGTGCGTCTGCCATCATCGTCAATGGCGTACGCGGCTTTGGTTTCCGCCATGTTCGGCTCGCGGCCTTTGTAGATCACGCCTTTCGAGTCGCACACCACAATGTTGTGCTTTTGCATGCCGAGCATGACCAGCAGGTTCATACAGGCAATGGCGGCAGCCCCTGCGCCGGACACCACCATGCGCACGTCAGAGAGATTTTTTTCCACCACCCGCAGACCGTTTAAAATCGCTGCGGTGCTGATAATGGCCGTGCCGTGCTGATCGTCATGGAACACCGGAATGTTCATGCGCTCGCGCAGCTTCTGCTCAATGTAGAAACATTCCGGCGCTTTGATGTCTTCCAGGTTAATGCCGCCGAACGTCGGTTCCAGCGAGGCCACCACGTCGATCAGTTTGTCGGGATCGAGTTCGTCCACTTCGATGTCGAACACGTCGATACCGGCGAATTTTTTAAACAGTACGCCCTTGCCTTCCATCACCGGTTTGCCCGCCAGCGCGCCGATATTGCCGAGGCCAAGCACGGCGGTACCGTTGGAAATGACCGCCACCAGGTTGCCGCGCGCGGTGTATTTGTACGCCGCCAGCGGATCTTTTTCGATTTCAAGACAAGGGGCGGCCACACCCGGTGAGTAGGCCAGCGCGAGGTCTCGCTGCGTCGCCAGCGGTTTGGTGGGGGAGACCTGAATTTTGCCGGGAACCGGGAATTCGTGAAAATCGAGCGCGCTCTGTTTTAGTTGTTCATCCATTTTGGTGATCCTTTCACGTATCGTTAGTAGGGGTGAAGCGTGATCGCTATCCTGATGCGCCGACCAGTATCGCCCCATGACGGTCGATAAACTTTGAACACCGCCAAAGTCTTACCAATCAAAAAGCAAATTTGTTATCAAATTATAACAGTGCTGTTACACCCCTTCGCCAGCAAGCCAGCCCCTGTCTGCTATGCTTTTTTATCAGGCCCGTGAACCACTTCACAAAAGTGTGCAGTAACACACTAGCGTAAGCATTTGCTTTTTAAGGAGTATTTAGCATGAATTATTTAGACGGCATCAAAAAATTCACCACCGTCGTCGCCGACAGCGGCGATATTGAGTCCATTCGCAGTTATCAGCCGGAAGACGCCACCACTAACCCCTCTCTGCTGCTGAAGGCCGCGGCGCTGCCGCACTTCTCCCACCTCGTTGATGACGCGCTGGAATACGGTAAACAGCGCGGTAAAACGCAAGAGCAGATCGTGGCGGAAGCCAGCGACAAACTGGCGGTCAATATCGGTGCGGAAATTCTGAAAAGCATTCCGGGACGTGTCTCCACGGAAGTGGATGCCCGCCTCTCGTTTGATAAAGAAAAAAGCATGAGCAAAGCGCTGCGCCTGGTGGAGCTGTATGAAGAACAGGGCATCGATAAATCCCGCATCCTGATCAAACTGGCTTCCACCTGGGAAGGGATCCGCGCCGCCGAGGAGCTGGAAAAACAGGGCATCAAATGTAACCTCACCCTGCTGTTCTCCTTTGCACAGGCCCGTGCCTGCGCCGAAGCGGGCGTGTACCTGATTTCGCCGTTCGTGGGCCGTATTTACGACTGGTATCAGGACAGAAAACCGATGGAACCCTATGTGGTTGAGGAAGATCCGGGCGTGAAGTCCGTGCGCAATATCTATGATTTCTACAAGCGTAACCGCTTTGAAACCATTGTAATGGGTGCCAGCTTCCGCCGTATTGAACAGATCCTCGCACTGGCGGGCTGTGACCGCCTGACCATTTCTCCGGCGCTGCTTAAAGAGTTGCAGGAGAAAGAAGGTGATGTGGAGCGCAAGCTGGTGCCGTCTTCCCAGACCTTCCAGCGTCAGCCGCCGCTGACGGAAGCGGAATTCCGCTGGGAGCATAATCAGGATCCGATGGCCGTTGAGAAGCTCGCCGATGGTATTCGCCAGTTCGCTGTCGATCAGCGCAGCCTGGAAGATTTGCTTGCCGCCAAACTGTAACTTTTGCCATGGAGAGAACTATGTCTCGTAAAGAGCTTGCCAATGCCATCCGCGCCCTGAGTATGGACGCGGTACAGAAAGCCAATTCCGGTCACCCCGGTGCGCCGATGGGCATGGCCGATATTGCGGAAGTGCTGTGGAATGACTTCCTCAAGCACAACCCGACCGATCCGACCTGGTACGACCGCGACCGCTTTATTCTGTCGAATGGTCATGCCTCAATGCTGCTGTACAGCCTGCTGCACCTCTCTGGCTACGATCTGCCGATTGAAGAACTGAAAAACTTCCGTCAGCTGCACTCTAAAACGCCGGGCCACCCGGAAATCGGCTACACGCCAGGCGTGGAAACCACCACCGGCCCGTTGGGTCAGGGGCTGGCCAACGCCGTCGGTCTGGCAATTGCCGAGCGCACGCTGGCGGCACAGTTTAACCAGCCGGGCCATGACATCGTCGATCACTTTACCTACGTGTTCATGGGCGATGGCTGCCTGATGGAAGGGATTTCCCACGAGGTGTGTTCGCTGGCGGGTACGCTGGGTCTGGGCAAGCTGATTGGTTTCTACGATCACAACGGCATTTCTATTGATGGCGAAACCGAAGGCTGGTTCACCGATGACACCGCCAAGCGTTTCGAAGCCTATCACTGGCATGTGGTGCATGAAATTGATGGTCACGATCCCGAAGCGCTGAAAAAAGCGATTCAGGAAGCGCAGAGTGTCACCGATAAGCCGTCGCTGATTATCTGCCGCACGGTGATCGGTTTTGGCTCGCCGAACAAAGCGGGTAAAGAGGAGTCCCACGGCGCGGCGCTGGGGGAAGAAGAAGTCGCCCTCACCCGTCAGAAACTGGGCTGGAAACACGGGCCATTCGAGATCCCGAAAGATATTTATCAGGCCTGGGATGCCCGCGAGCGCGGCGAGAAAGCTCAGCAGGCGTGGAATGAGAAGTTTGCCGTTTATAAAAAAGCGCACCCGGAGCTGGCCGCGGAGTTTAGCCGCCGCATGAGCGGTGGTCTGCCGGAAAACTGGGAACAGCTAACCCAGCAGTACATCGAAAAACTGCAGGCGGAACCGGCGAAGATCGCCAGCCGTAAAGCGTCGCAAAACGCCCTGAATCAGTATGGCCCGGCGCTGCCGGAACTGCTGGGCGGCTCCGCGGATCTGGCACCGAGTAACCTGACCATCTGGTCCGGCTCGAGGTCGCTGAAAGAAGATCCTGCCGGGAACTACATTCACTACGGCGTGCGCGAATTCGGCATGACCGCCATCGCCAACGGTATCGCCCATCACGGCGGCTTTGTGCCTTATACCGCCACCTTCCTGATGTTCGTGGAATATGCGCGTAATGCGGCGCGTATGGCGGCACTGATGAAGGCGCGGCAGATCATGGTTTATACCCATGACTCCATCGGTCTGGGGGAAGATGGTCCGACGCACCAGGCGGTGGAACAACTCGCCAGCCTGCGCCTGACGCCAAACTTCAGCACCTGGCGTCCGTGCGATCAGGTGGAAGCGGCCGTGGGCTGGAAGCTGGCCATTGAGCGCCACAACGGCCCGACGGCGCTGATCCTCTCCCGTCAGAACCTGGCGCAGATGGAGCGTACGCCGGAGCAGGTGAAAGCCATTTCGCGCGGCGGCTACATTTTGCAGGACACGGACGGTACGCCGGACATTATCCTTATCGCCACCGGCTCAGAAGTGGAGATCACCTTCAATGCGGCGGCGAAGCTGCGTGAAGAAGGCCATAAGGTGCGCGTGGTGTCACTGCCGTCTACCGACATTTTTGATGCGCAGGATGAGGCGTACCGCGAGTCGGTGCTGCCGTCAGACGTCAGCGCGCGCGTGGCGGTGGAAGCGGGTATTGCCGACTACTGGTACAAATATGTCGGCCTGAAAGGGGCGATTGTCGGCATGACCGGCTACGGTGAATCCGCCCCGGCGGATAAGCTGTTCCCGTACTTCGGCTTTACTGTCGAAAACGTGGTAGCGAAAGCGAAGAAAGTGCTTAACGTGTGATCCACAGGGTGGGCCAGGCATCTGGCCCATGCCAGTTATCACAGCTTGGCTCTTCGGCATAACGCACCAGACGAAACCGCTGGCCGTCAAACCGCCAGCGGGTCTGCGTCCCGCAATCCGCCAGACCACGCCCTTTTGCCAGCGTCGTCAGCTCGCGGGTCTTGGTATCAAATCCCACGTTCATCAGTTCCAGTTCATCGTCACCGCTGCCAGGCTTGAACGGCAGACGCAGTTTTATCGCGCGCGCGACATAGGGTTTTTCCCGTGAAATCAGCCAGGCGAGATCCACCGTGTTGTAAGCCCCCGCCTCACAGCCAATCATCAGCAGCGCTTTGTCGTCGGTTAAGGCGGTGACGCGCACTTCCCGGCGCGCCGGATCGAGGGAGCACTGGGTATTGCCCATCCGCCAGTTAGCGTAGTCCAGCAGATCGTCCAGCTCTTCCCGGGTCAGCGGCGTCGGCGTCGGGTTGACCAGCGCCACCTCTTTCAGCGCCGGTGCTGGCGGCACGCTGAGCGGTGGACTGGTGCCTTTGTCGATCCACGCGGTTTCACTGCCGACACGCTTTTGCTGGGCATCAATAAACAGCAGGGCGGCTTTCAGCCCCACCAGCGAAATGATCCCCTCCCCGTTTTGCAGGGTAATGGCTTGCGCGTTCTGAATGGTCTGTAAAAAGTCGCTGATGGTCGCCGGGTGACTGGTGATCAGGCGCTGGGGCGTGATGCTCCAGTTATTTCCTGTCAGCGGCAGGAGTTTGCCGTCCAGTAACAGCCGGGGGGCGATGGGGGCGATGCGCGCCGTGGAGGTATTCACACCACCTAAGTTAATCCGCAAAGTGGCGTCGGTTTTCGCGCCAGCGCTGCGGGCCAGCGTCATCACCAGTCCCTGATGTTCGCCGGTGTTACGCGCCACGCAAAAGTTCTGGTTGTTGCAGGTGACCTGCCAGTCGGAGAAGCGCTGCTGGGAAGGCGCCGCCCACGACGAAAACGCCGCAAACAGGCCGAGAAAAAACAGTATCAAGACGCGATAACGCATGGACAGCACAACCCCGGAAGAAAATACGTTTAATTAAACGCGCGTATCATCTTCATTCGGAGGTTGATGCTCAATCGGAATTATCGGATAGATTTATTTAAAATACATCTTACTAACCTGATTAAAATCAAGCCATTAGTCCTGATGACTGAAGATATTGCAGCAATATCACCGTCTTACCGTCTCGAATTTCACCGCGTTTCACCATCGCCAGCGCCTCGGTGAAGGGGATTTCAAGCACTTCAATGTCTTCGTCTTCCACACCGCCGCCGGCGTTGGCGCGCTGGGATTCGCTGTATTCGGCGATAAAGAAATGCACGATTTCCGTCACGCCGCCGGGTGACATGTACAGCTCGAACACTTTGCGCACTTCCCCCACGGCGTAGCCGGTCTCTTCAATGGCTTCTTTGCGGATGCACACTTCCGGCTCGTCATCATCCAGCAGCCCGGCGCAGGCTTCAATCAGCCGACCGTCCTGGTTCCCGTTCACATAAGTGGCGATG
Source organism: Enterobacter sp. ENT03 (assembly GCF_019218745.1). Classification (GTDB taxonomy): domain Bacteria; phylum Pseudomonadota; class Gammaproteobacteria; order Enterobacterales; family Enterobacteriaceae; genus Enterobacter_D. The sequence goes on along the minus strand of NZ_JAHUXA010000006.1, from coordinate 159,657 downwards.
CGGAACTGGCGGATCAGCACCACGCTCTGTTTTTCCCGGCTGTAGAGCAGAATGGTCGCCCCGTTGCCCCGATCGTACACTTCCCGTTTATGGCGGATAACCTCGCCATTTTTTCGCGTTAAGTCGTAGGTGATATTGCGCAGTACGAAATAGTTTTCAGAAAGGATTTTGTCTTTGATGACGTCAATGTTCATCGGTATTACGGCTCCACGAAACTAAGCAGGATGCTGATGATACGTCGTGACGACGGTAATTTACACTTTCTCCTTTTTTTCTCCACGTTTAGTCGCCCCGATACCGCTAAAGTGAAGCGAGCAATGTAAAATAATGAAGTACAGCGAAAAGAGGTCCTGTTTCTGATGGCGAATTTCTTTATTGATCGCCCCATTTTTGCCTGGGTGTTAGCCATTATTCTTTGCCTCACCGGCACCCTGGCTATTTTGTCCTTACCCGTTGAGCAATATCCCGATCTCGCCCCGCCTAACGTGCGGGTGACCGCAAACTATCCCGGGGCGTCGGCGCAGACGCTGGAAAACACCGTTACTCAGGTGATCGAGCAGAACATGACAGGCCTCGATAACCTGATGTATATGTCATCGCAAAGCAGCGGCACCGGCCAGGCTTCTGTCACCCTGAGCTTTAAAGCCGGTACCGATCCGGATGAAGCTGTGCAACAGGTGCAAAATCAGTTGCAGTCGGCGATGCGTAAGCTGCCGCAGGCGGTACAGAATCAGGGGGTGACGGTACGTAAAACCGGCGACACCAACATTCTGACCATTGCGTTTGTTTCTACCGATGGATCGATGGATAAACAGGATATTGCAGATTATGTCGCCAGTAATATTCAGGAGCCGCTGAGCCGCGTGAACGGCGTCGGCGATATTGATGCCTATGGTTCCCAGTATTCAATGCGTATCTGGCTCGATCCGGCGAAACTCAACAGCGTGCAGCTCACCGCCACCGACGTAACGGCGGCGATTAAATCACAGAACGCGCAGATCGCCGTTGGTCAGCTGGGCGGCACGCCGTCGGTGGATGACCAGGCGCTGAACGCCACCATCAATGCTCAGTCGCTGCTGCAAACCCCGGAGCAGTTCCGCGCCATTACCCTGCGCGTCAATCAGGACGGTTCTGAGGTAAAGCTTGGCGATGTGGCCACTGTCGAAATGGGGGCGGAGAAGTATGACAACCTCAGCCGCTTTAACGGCAAAGCCGCCTCCGGGCTGGGGGTAAAACTGGCCTCCGGCGCGAATGAGATGGAAACCTCGAAGCTGGTGATCGACCGCCTCAACGAGCTGGCCCCCTTTTTCCCGCACGGGCTGGAATATAAAGTCGCCTACGAAACCACCTCCTTTGTGAAAGCGTCGATTATCGACGTGGTGAAAACCTTAATTGAAGCCATCGCGCTGGTGTTCCTTGTGATGTATCTGTTTTTGCAGAATTTCCGCGCCACGCTGATCCCGACTATTGCCGTACCGGTGGTGCTGCTTGGCACCTTCGCGGTGCTGTATATCTTCGGCTACAGCATTAACACGCTGACCATGTTCGCCATGGTGCTGGCCATCGGCCTGCTGGTGGATGACGCCATTGTGGTGGTGGAGAACGTCGAGCGCATCATGACGGAGGAAGGTCTTTCTCCGCGCGAGGCGACGCGGAAATCCATGGGGCAGATCCAGGGCGCGCTGGTGGGCATTGCGATGGTGCTGTCGGCGGTGTTCGTGCCGATGGCTTTTTTTGGCGGCACTACCGGCGCAATTTACCGGCAGTTCTCCATTACCATCGTCGCCGCCATGGTGCTGTCGGTGCTGGTGGCGATGATCCTCACTCCGGCGCTGTGCGCCACCATGCTCAAACCGCTGCACAAAGGCGAACAGCACGGCCAGAAAGGTTTCTTCGGCTGGTTTAACCGCATGTTTAACCGCAACGCCGCGCGCTATGAGTCGGGCGTGGCGAAGATCCTGCATCGCAGTCTGCGCTGGATGGTGGTTTACGTGCTGCTGCTGGGTGGCATGGTGTTTCTGTTCCTACGGCTGCCGACCTCATTTTTACCGCAGGAAGATCGCGGCACCTTTACCACCTCGGTACAGCTGCCGAGCGGCGCTACGCAGCAGCAGACGCTGAAAGTGGTGCAGAAAATCGAAGACTATTTTTTCACCCATGAGAAAGACACCGTCACCTCTGTGTTCGCCACTGTCGGCTCCGGCCCTGGCGGCAACGGGCAGAACGTGGCGCGTATGTTTGTGCGGCTGAAAGACTGGGAAGAACGCGACAGCGATACCGGCACCTCGTTCGCCATTATCGAACGCGCCACCAAAGCATTCAGCCGTATCAACGAAGCGCGCGTGTTCGCCAGCAGCCCACCGGCTATCAGCGGGCTGGGCAGTTCGGCGGGCTTTGATATGGAATTGCAGGATCACGCTGGCGCCGGGCACGATGCGCTGATGGCCGCCCGCGACCAGCTCATCGCGCTGGCGGGTGATAATAAACAGCTTACCCGCGTGCGGCACAACGGGCTGGACGACAGCCCGCAGTTGCAGATCGACATCGATCAGCGCAAGGCGCAGGCGCTGGGTGTCTCCATTGATGACATTAACGACACGCTGCAAACGGCGTGGGGCTCCAGTTACGTGAACGATTTTATGGATCGTGGTCGCGTGAAAAAAGTGTATGTGCAGGCCGCCGCGAAATACCGCATGCTGCCGGACGACATCAATCTGTGGTACGTGCGCAATAAGAGCGGCAGCATGGTGCCCTTCTCGGCGTTTGCCAGCTCGCACTGGGAGACGGGCTCACCACGGCTTGAGCGCTATAACGGCTATTCGGCGGTGGAGATCGTCGGCGAGGCCGCGCCGGGGGTCAGTACCGGCACCGCGATGGACATCATGGAAAATCTGGTGAAACAGCTGCCGGGCGGCTTTGGTCTTGAGTGGACGGCGATGTCGTATCAGGAACGACTCTCCGGTGCGCAAGCTCCTGCGCTGTACGCCATTTCGCTGCTGGTGGTGTTCCTCTGTCTGGCGGCGCTGTACGAAAGCTGGTCGGTGCCGTTCTCGGTGATGCTGGTGGTACCGCTGGGGGTGATTGGCGCGCTGCTCGCCACCTGGATGCGCGGCCTGGAAAACGATGTGTACTTCCAGGTGGGGCTGCTGACGGTCATTGGCCTGTCGGCCAAAAACGCCATTCTGATCGTCGAATTTGCCAATGAGATGAACGCCAAAGGCCAGGATCTGCTCTCGGCAACGCTTTATGCCTGTCGCCAGCGCCTGCGTCCGATCCTGATGACCTCGCTGGCGTTTATCTTCGGCGTACTGCCGATGGCCACCAGCACCGGCGCAGGCTCCGGCAGCCAGCATGCGGTGGGCACCGGGGTGATGGGCGGGATGATCTCCGCGACGGTGCTGGCCATCTTTTTCGTGCCGCTGTTCTTCGTGCTGGTACGTCAGCGGTTCCCGCTAAAAGAAGGTCAGTAAGATTGAACAAACAAAAAGGCGACCCGTTCAGGTCGCCTTTTACTTTGTGATATTTTTCACAATTTTCTAATTTTCAGTGCTTCTTGCTTTATACTTTTTTCCGGAAATTATTTACGAAGCATGCCTTCGATAAAGTCTTTCCAGTTCCCCAGTTCATGTTCAATCATAACAACCTCTGTATTTATTATGGCTATTCTACGAAAACAAAACGGTGTTGTGAAGATATTTTAAGCGATTGCTATGATTGCTATCCCCGCCACTTCTTTTGTCTGAATTAACTATGCCCGGTATCGCATTATATTTTTGTGATACATAGCAACATTCTGAAACGAACGAGAGAAACGTTTCGCTGGCGTGACGAGCATCATAAAACGGCCAAAAACCGCTCAAGTTTTCACTGTTCACCCTGTTGGCAGCGATGTCTGCAAATGAAAAAAATTATCAATAACGATGACAGGTAAATGCCTAAATAATAGAATTTGCGAAGATTTCATTTTCACCGATATGTATATCTGGCTTACGGATTCTGTTATTAATGTGCATGCAAAAAAGATGATGTTTTATTCAAAAAAAGATACCGTGCTATTAATTAGTCAGTGTATAAACGAAAATAACAGCGCCGGTGATTTATCATAAATTTCACAGGTAATATTCAAATTAATTGAACGCCAAAAGCAAATTTACGCAAACTCATTCATGAATGTTATACAATGCGGGGTTTCGGGCCCGCAAAAATCACACAGGATTTGACATGACCGCTTTAACGCCACACACCATCCCCACGCTATACGGCATAAAAAACTGCGACACCATCAAAAAAGCGCGCCGCTGGCTGGAGGAACAACACAGGGAATACCGCTTTCATGATTACCGTGTTGACGGCCTCGATCTGCCTTTATTACGTACCTTCGTTGACGAACTGGGCTGGGAAGCGTTGCTTAATACCCGCGGCACGACCTGGCGCAGGCTTGATGAAGCGCAGCGGGCGGGCATCACCACTGCCGATGCGGCGATGGCGCTGATGCTTGAAATGCCGGCAATTATTAAACGACCATTGCTCTGCACGCCCGGGAAGCCTATGCTGCTGGGTTTCACTGCTTCCAGTTACGAGCTGTATTTTAACGAGGTGTAGTCTATGTCATGCCCGGTCATTGAGCTGACGCAACAGCTTATTCGCCGCCCTTCCCTGAGCCCCGATGATGCGGGCTGCCAGGCGTTAATGATTGAGCGTCTGCGCGCGATCGGTTTTACCGTTGAACCCATGGATTTTGGCGATACCCAGAATTTCTGGGCCTGGCGCGGCCAGGGTGAGACGCTGGCCTTTGCCGGTCACACCGATGTGGTGCCCGCCGGTGACGCCGATCGTTGGATCAATCCGCCATTCGAACCCACTATCCGTGATGGCATGCTGTTCGGACGCGGTGCGGCAGACATGAAAGGCTCGCTGGCGGCGATGGTGGTGGCGGCTGAGCGCTTTGTCGCGCAGCACCCGAATCATAAAGGTCGTCTGGCGTTTCTGATCACCTCTGATGAAGAAGCCAGCGCCGCCAACGGCACGGTGAAAGTGGTGGAAACCCTGATGGCGCGTAACGAGCGTCTTGATTACTGCCTGGTGGGCGAGCCATCCAGCACCGAAGTGGTGGGCGATGTGGTCAAAAATGGCCGTCGCGGCTCCCTGACCTGTAATCTGACTATTCATGGCGTGCAGGGACATGTGGCCTACCCGCATCTGGCGGATAACCCGGTACACCGCGCCGCGCCGATGATCGACGAACTGGTCAACATTGAGTGGGATCAGGGTAATGAATTCTTCCCGGCTACCAGTATGCAGATCGCCAACATTCAGGCAGGCACCGGCAGCAACAACGTCATTCCCGGCGATCTCTTTGTGCAGTTTAACTTCCGCTTCAGCACCGAGCTGACCGACGCGATGATCAAATCCCGCGTCATGGCGCTGCTGGAGAAACACCAGTTGCGTTATACCATCGACTGGTGGCTTTCCGGGCAGCCGTTCCTGACAGACAGCGGCAAGCTGGTGGATGCGGTCGTGAAGGCGATTGCACACTATAATGAGATTAAACCGCAGCTGTTAACCACGGGCGGCACGTCCGACGGACGCTTTATTGCCCGTATGGGCGCGCAGGTGGTGGAGCTGGGACCGGTGAACGCGACGATTCATAAAATCAATGAATGTGTTAACGCCGCCGATCTGCAACTGCTCGCCCGCATGTATCAACGTATTATGGTACAGCTCGTCGCCTGATAAGTATTTCTGAATGAGGATAAGCGCATGGACTGGCTGGCAAAGTACTGGTGGATTTTAGTGTTAGTGTTCCTGGTCGGCGTACTGCTTAATGTGATTAAAGATCTTAAGCGTGTTGACCATAAAAAGTTTCTCGCCAATAAACCCGATCTTCCGCCGCATCGTGATTTTAACGATAAATGGGATGACGAAGACGACTGGCCGAAAAAGAAATAAGTCCGAGAGTTGAAGGTAACGCCCGGCGGCGCAAGCTGGCCGGGCGTAGAGGCTGTGCTTACAGAAATTCGACGATATTGTCGTCGTTCGGTTTACCGCCGCTCAACGCCTCATCGAAATAGTGCTTCGGCACGGTAAAGCGCAAATGATCCAGCGCCAGTTGCAGGCTGCGATCGTCAATGGCATGTCCCAGCCCGTCAACAATATCCAGCGTCACATCGCCACCGGCTTCGATTAACGCTTCCTGCGCCGCCACCGCGTGCGACAGGTTAATTACCGGATCGTCGCCCCCGTGGATCAAGTGCAGCGTGAGATCGCGATTGACGCGGGTCGGCAGACTGGCGTACCGACCATTAAACGCAATCACCCTTGAAGCCAGTTCCGGCTGCGCTTTTACGCTCTCCAGCGACATTATCGCCCCCTGCGAAAAACCGACCAGCGCCGTCGCCTGCGGGCCAAGGCCGCTTTGCGCCTGCCAGTAACGCACGGTCTCGACAAACACCGGCATAATGGCATCGATACGCGCCTGGCGGTTCTCTTCCGTCACATCCTGCACGGAAAACCACTGCCGCGCCGGTGCCGGGCCGCAAGGTTCAGCGCCACCGATACTGACGATTAACGCCTCCGGGAAGACCGGTGCGAACAGGCTGGCAACCTGTCCCATAGCAACCGGGTTATCACCGACACCATGAAAAAACAGCAGCAGTTGTCTGGCCTGGGTCTGCGGGGCTTGTACAACAAAATGGTCGTGTTTCATGACGGTCTCCTTAAGGCAATACCCTAAGTGTACGCCCTGCGACCATAATGACCATGCCAGTTGACTGAATGAGTCAGTTAAAAAAATTGCAGATTGATAACCTGATCGTGGAGGGTTTTGCTGCGCGACTCATCAAGCCGGGCGAGTGCCGTGGCGGTTTGCTGCCGTTGCGCGGCGAGCAGCGCTTTGCGGCCATTGAGATGCAGCCGTGCGCAGGTTTGCGTTTCATCATGTCCCTCAATCAGTTGCGCGCGCAGCGCGGCCAGCGGCAGATCGCAGGCGATAAGCAGCCGCTGCAACGCGGCGGTGGAGGCCGACAGCGGGCGATATGCAAAGGCAAATCCCGCCAGTTCCTGCCAGTCGGCCTCGTTAAGCGCCTGGTCTGCGGCAGGCGGCAGATCGAGCGGCTCATCGCGCCAGGCGGTGAGCCAGGGGAGATCCCGCGCCAGTCGCTGCTGCTCCCTGTTCACCAGCGCCCTGCCCGCAGCGGTGATCGGCAGCAGCGCCATCGCCGTGTAGCAGCCGCTGCTGGCCTCGCGGTAGCTGCCCGCCCGCACCAGTTGAAATCCGGCGCGCTGCCAGAATCGCCACAGCTCGCGGGTATAGCCAAAACTGACCGACAGATAATCCCACTCCCCCGCCTCACGTAATGCCCGCGCAATCAGCGCCTGGCCAATGCCCTCCCGCTGGCGATAAGGATGAACGGCGATGCGGCTGATGCGCTGGCCTTTTAAGGTCGCCGCCAGCGGATCGCCGCCGTGTGCCGCCAGCGACTGCGCTACCAGATTGCCGCGCGGACGACGAAATCCCGCCCAGACCGCCTGGCTTAACGCCGGGGAGAGTCCACCTTCGTCCACCAGCCACAGCGCGGCCAGCGGCGCTGACCGGGTGCGCGCCTGCCAGACGTGCTGGCCGGGCGCATCCATCATGCGACGTAAATCGAGCGGCGAGGTGCGGTAATGGGCGCTGGCCAGTAAGCGATAGAGCGCAGCTGGTTGCACGGGATCCTGCTGCCAGCTCGCGCGTTCCAGCGGCGCGATCTGATAATCGCCCTCCGGCACGCGGATTAAGATGTCCTCCTCAAACAACAGTGCCCGGCTGATAAAGGCTTCCAGCGGGCAGCCTGCGGCCCAACGCAGCGGCGTACTCAGGGTTTCATGATGCAGGCCAGGGAAGCCCGCGCAGAACTTAAGTAAAAAGCCCTGCCCGGTGCCTTCGTAGCCCTGTACCGTGGTGGTGAGCAGCGCCTGGGGAAATCCGGCGACCAGTTGATGCAGCAGCGGGCCGGGAATGGCGGCGGCTTCATCGACGATCAACCAGCGGGCATCAGGCGCATCACCGTCCGCCAGTTGCTGCGCCAGCGCGTCCGGGGCCATAAACCGGAATCGTTCGCCGGCATAGTGCGCCATCACGTCTGTCGCTGCCCGCGTCGGTGCCGTTACGATGGCGTCACCGGCGAGCTGTGCGAGATGCATACCCGCCAGCGCCGATTTGCCGCGTCCGCGCGGGGCCGTAACGACCGTGACGGCGGGAGGCTGGCAGGCAAGACGTTCAAGGATCGCCGCCTGCTCCCGCTCGGGTGCGCCGGTGGCAGGGTGCCACGGCGGGCGACGGGGAAAATCGGGAGACGAAAAAGCGTGATGCTGCGACCAGATCAGCGCCTCATCATCGTCCTGTAAGGTGCGGCAAAAGTGGTGGATAAAGTTCGGCGTGGCGATGGCCCCGGCGGCGTCGCTCCAGCGGATTGAATCCGCATCCGGTGTTGTCGGCCAGTTGGCCAGTGGCGGCGTGAGGAGTATCAGCCAGCTACCGGCGGTCAACGTACCGCTGAGCGCCGCGAATGCCGCCACGTCAAAGCCGTGGCGGGCATCGAAAACGGCATGGCTGAATTCGCGGCCCAGCAGCCGCTGCAAGGCGCGCGGGCTACTGGCCTGTGGCACGTCCGGGCTGTCGCTCACCCATTGCACCTCACCGCCCTGTTCAGCGGCGAAATCCCGTGCCTGTGTCAGACACCAGGCGCTTTCCCCGGCGATGACCAGCAGGCGGCGAATACCTTCGCGCGTCATCTCCTGCGTCAGAGCTTTTAGATCCACGCGCTGACGCCGGGCATTACAGACGGTTGCCGAAGGTGTTGCACTGTTTCATGTCACCGCTGTCGAAGCCACGCTTAAACCAGGTGTAACGCTGTTCGGAAGTACCGTGGGTGAAGCTGTCCGGCACCACGTGGCCCTGACTTTGCTGTTGCAGACGGTCATCGCCAATAGCTTCGGCGGCGTTCAGCGCTTCCTGCAAATCGCCAGCTTCCAGTACGCCCTGCTGCTGCATGTCATGCCCCCAGACGCCCGCGTAGCAGTCTGCCTGCAACTCCATCAGTACCGACAGCTGACGCGCCTGTGACGGCGTGGAATTCTGCTGGAGCTGGCGCACTTTAGGTTCAGTGCCAAGCAGCTTCTGCACGTGGTGACCGACTTCATGAGCAATCACGTAACCCTGCGCGAAATCGCCTGCCGCGCCGAGTTTGTTTTTCATTTCATCGTAGAAAGAGAGATCGATATAGACTTTGCTGTCCGCCGGGCAGTAGAACGGCCCCATTACGGATTGCCCGGTGCCGCAGCCGGTGCTGGTCTGGTTGCGATACATCACCAGCACGGGTTTCTGGTAGGTCTCACCCATTTTCTGGAAGATCTGCCCCCAGGTCTCTTCGGTGGTCGCGAAGATCACGGAAGTGAATTTTGCGGCTTCATTTTCCTGCGGCCCGGTGGCACGCGGCGCGCTTTGCTGCGTTGCCGGCTGGCCGGTCAGTAAGCCACTGAGATCGACGCCGTAGTAACCCGCGACCACCACCACCAGCAGCAAAATGATGCCGCCCTTGCCTGCCGGTAAGCGTATTCCGCGCCCACCCATCATCGGGCCGCCAGATTCGTTACGCCTGTCTTCGACATTATTACTTTCGCGACGCCCTTGCCAACGCATAACCACCTCTGATTTATTCTGGAATTATTGTTAGATCGTAGGCGTTTACAGGCAGGATTTCCATAAGAAAGACGGCACAGAAAGCCAGAGGCGGGCAAGTGCCTCTGGCATAACGATGTTGCGGGGAGATTAGTCGAGTTTTACGCCGAGACGGTGAGCGACCGCTTCATAAGCTTCGATCAGGCCGCCGAGGCTCTGGCGGAAACGGTCTTTGTCCATTTTATCCAGCGTCTCTTTGTCCCACAGGCGGCTGCCGTCCGGGGAGAATTCGTCACCCAGCACCACTTCGCCTTTGTACAGACCGAACTCCAGCTTGAAGTCGACAAGGATCAGGCCTGCGTCATCAAACAGTTTGAACAGCACGTCGTTGGCTTTGTAGGTCAGCGCTTTCATACGCGCGAGGTTTTCTTTACTCACCCAGCCGAAGGTTTCGCAGTAGGATTCGTTGACCATCGGATCGTGCATGGCATCGTTCTTCAGGAACATATCAAACAGCGGCGGGTTCAGTTCGATACCCTCTTCAATGCCCAGACGTTTGACCAGCGAACCCGCGGCGCGGTTACGCACTACGCACTCAACCGGCACCATATCGAGTTTTTTAACCAGGCATTCGGTATCGGAAAGCAGCGCTTCCATCTGAGTGGGGATGCCCGCCTCTTCCAGCTTGCTCATAATGAAATGGTTGAATTTGTTATTCACCATGCCTTTACGGTCGAACTGCTCAATGCGTGCGCCATCCCCTGCTGACGTATCATTGCGGAATTCGAGCACCAACAGGTCCGGGTTTTCCGTGCTGTAAACGGTTTTCGCTTTGCCACGATACAACTCAGCTTTCTTTTCCATCTTTGTCACTCCAGGTAGGATGATTTAATAACCAAATTCTGTGTTTCACGCCGACGCAAACGTGTGCGTCAACGGTGATAAAAAAGGCCGGACAGATCCGGCCTTCTTTGTTACTTGCTAAATGCGGCCTGGAATACGGCGACCAGGGCGTCATTCTGAGACTGCGTCAGCGTGTGACCTTTCGGATCGATGAACTGCAGGCTGCTGCGGTTATCCAGATCGCCTACCTGCAACTTATAGTCGCCGGAAGAGAGACCCGGATCGCGCGCGCCCAGTGCCTGCCAGTCGCTGTCAGAAAGTGGCTTGTAGGTCACCGCAACGCTACCCGTAGAACGGGTGCTGTCGGTCACTTTCATCCCCACTTTTTCCAGCACGCCAGGCAGACGTTGCCATACCGTGTTGAACGGACCACGCACCACCAACATCGGCAAACCGGTGTCATCGGCGGCGCTTTGTACATCCAGGGTGGCGTCAGTACGGCTCTGCGCCGCGTTTAACGCTGCGGTATCGTTTTTATCAAGACCGGCAGAAATCACGTTCAGCATTTCGGTGCTGTAGCGTTGCAGTGAAGCGATGTCAGCAACCGGTTTACCCGCCTGCTCCAGATTCACTAGCTTCACCATTACCGCCTGCTGATAGCCCTGCTGTTTGACCGAGATTTGATAACGGCCACGGTACTGCTGATCTTCATCCAGACGGTTCCAGTCCACCCAACCGGTGGTCAGTGACTGGCTGGCGTCATCACGCTTATCAATGGCGTAGTTATTCGCCTGAAGTACGCTAACTACCTGTGACCAGACGTTATTGCTACGACCGTTTTCCACCAGCAGCGTGGCGGTGTCACCAGTGAACTGGGTACGGGTACCCGTTGCCAGTGCCAGCGGCTGTGCTGGCGGACGAATGTCCAGCGCTTTACCCACTGCACCACTGCCGTTTGTCACGGGTATGTTGTAGTCACCATTCTCAACCGGCAGGATCATGCCCGCAGGTGCGTGAAGTTCAGCAAGCGGTGCGGCATCCAGATAGGATTCATCACCACTCACCTGGCGCTTATATCGCGAGTCCGAATTACAGGCGGCGAGCAACATCACAAGCGAAACACCCGCTACCTTCGCCAGGCGCGACTTCTGTACTGAATAAGCCATCAAATCTCCCTAAACTTTACAGCAAACCGGCATGCTTAAGCGCCACGGTAACGACGTCACGACCGTGGTCGGTGATCGGCGTCATCGGCAGGCGCAGCGTATCGGTCGCCACAAGCCCCAATTCCTTACATGCCCATTTAACCGGGACAGGATTGGGTTCGACAAATAGTTTGTTATGTAATGGCATCAGACGCTGATTGATTACGCGCGCTTCGCGGTAATGTCCTTCAGCGGCCAGCTTGCACATTTCAGCCATATCACGTGCTGCCACGTTTGTTGTCACGGAAATCACGCCGTGACCACCGAGCTGCATAAAGTCCAGCGCGGTCGCATCATCACCGCTCAGCAGAATAAAGTCATCTGAAACCAGCTCTTTGATCTGGTGAACGCGACTTAAGTTCCCGGTCGCCTCTTTAATTGCGACAATATTTTTAACTTTCGAGAGGCGTCCTACGGTTTCAGGCAGCATATCGCAACCGGTACGCGAAGGCACATTATACAGGATTTGCGGCAGGTCAGTATGTTCAGCGATGGCTTTGAAGTGCTGGAACAGCCCTTCCTGCGTAGGACGGTTGTAATACGGGGTCACCGTCAGGCAGCCAACAATGCCGCTGTCGTTGAAACGCTGCGTCAGGCTGATGGCCTCGGCGGTGGCGTTTGCACCGGTACCGGCGATCACCGGGATGCGCCCGTCAGCCAGGTCCAGCGTCATCATGACCACGTCGCCATGTTCATCGTGGCTCAGCGTGGCAGACTCACCGGTGGTTCCTACCGATACGATCGCAGAGGTTCCATTAGCGACGTGATAATCAATCAGTTTTTTCAGGCTTGACCGGCAGATATTACCTTTTTCATCCATCGGCGTGATAAGCGCGACAATACTTCCCGTGAACATGGGCCATCCTCTGTGCAAACAAGAGCCTCAATGGTACGTTTGGTCCTGTAATAAAAGCAAGCGACGAGAGGCGTTCAGGCGGTTGTATGGAGGTTTTTTTTATGCTTTCCTTAGGATTACCTCACCGCTTACAGGAAGAACAGGTTTGACACCGTCATCACAACATTATTTGGTTATCACAGCGCTTGGTGTCGACAGGCCTGGTATTGTGAACACGATCACCCGTCACGTGAGCAGTTGCGGCTGTAATATTGAAGACAGCCGGCTGGCCATGCTGGGTGAGGAATTTACCTTTATTATGCTGCTTTCCGGCTCGTGGAATGCTATTACCCTGATTGAATCCACCTTACCGCTCAAGGGCGCAGAGCTGGATTTGCTGATCGTGATGAAACGCACCACCGCCCGCCCCGGTGCGGCGACACCTGCCACGGTCTGGGTTCAGGTCGAAGTGCCTGATTCACCCCATCTTATTGAACGCTTCACCGCCCTGTTTGACGCGCACGACATGAACATCGCGGAACTGGTTTCTCGCACGCAGCCCGCCCAGGGCGACGCTGCCGCACAGCTGTTTATCCAGATAACCGCTCACAGTCCTGCCTCGCAGGAGGCGGCAATAATTGAGCAAGCTTTCAAAGCGCTATGTACAGAACTGAATGCACAAGGCAGTATTAACGTCGTCAACTATTCTCAAACTGATGAACACGATGGAGTGAAGTAATGAATCCACTGAAAGCCGGTGATCTTGCACCGACAGTTAGCTTGTTGGATCAAGATGGCGAACAAGTTAATTTGGCCGACTTCCAGGGACAGCGCGTTCTGGTCTACTTCTATCCGAAGGCGATGACCCCCGGCTGTACCGTTCAGGCATGTGGCTTACGCGATAACATGGACGATCTGAAAAAAGCGGGTGTGGAAGTGCTGGGTATCAGCACCGACAAACCGGAAAAATTGTCCCGTTTCGCCGAAAAAGAGTTGCTGAACTTTACGCTGCTGTCTGATGAAGATCACAAGGTCTGCGAAGCCTTTGGCGTCTGGGGCGAGAAGACCTTTATGGGTAAAACCTACGACGGCATCCACCGCATCAGCTTCCTGATTGATGCTAATGGCGTGGTTGAACATGTGTTCGACGATTTCAAAACCAGCAACCACCACGACATCGTGCTGAACTGGCTGAAAGCTAACGCCTGATAAAAACGCAAAACGGCAACCTCGGTTGCCGTTTTTTACGTTTGCCTACTCGTCTACTATCGGTCCGTCGGGCCACGCATGAACCACCGCTTTGATCAGCGTCGCCAGCGGAATGGCGAAGAATACGCCCCAGAATCCCCACAGCCCGCCAAAAATCACCACCGACAGGATAATCACCAGCGGATGTAGATTTACCGCTTCCGAGAACAGCACCGGCACCAGCAGATTGCCGTCCAACCCCTGGATGATGAGATAGACCGCAAAGCAGCTCCAGAATTCGGTACCCAGCCCGAACTGGAACAGCGCCACGCCGATCACCGGAATGGTCACCACAAAAGCGCCGATATAGGGGATCAGCACCGAGAACCCCACCAGCACCGCCAGCAGCAGCGAATAGTTCAGTCCAAACAGGATAAACCCGAGCCAGGTAGCCACACCGACAACGATCATCTCCAGCACTTTGCCGCGAATATAGTTGGTGATTTGCTGGTTCATTTCGATCCACACCTGCCCCGCCAGCCCGCGGTTGCGCGGCAGCACGCGGCGCACGGCATTGAGCATCTGCACTTTGTCTTTGACGAGGAAGAACACCATCAGCGGCACCAGCACCAGATAGACTGCCAGCGTCAGCAGTCCCACCAGCGAGGCCAGCGAGTATTTCACCACCGAGTCACCCAGTGACAGCATACGGGTACGCATGTTTTCCGCCATGGCATCAATGATGCCCGCATCCATCAGTGCCGGGTAACGACGTGGCAGCGTGGCGGCAAAATCGGATAATTTGTTGAGCATACCCGGCATGTCGCGGATGAGGTTGATCCCCTGTTGCCAAGCAATCGGCATGACGACCAGCGCCATCAGCAACAGAATGCCGACAAACAGCACCAGCACAATGCTTGCGGCCCAGCGTCGTGAGCAACCGATATGCTCCAGGTGAGCGGTAGGCCACTCCAGCAGGTAGGCCAGCACAATCGCAACCAGCAGCGGTGCTAATAAACCGCTAAAGAAGAAGAGAATGGTGAAGCCCGCGACCAAAATGACCAGCAGCGCAATCGCCTCTGGATCGCTAAAGCGACGGCGATACCACTGCATCAACATTTCGAGCATATAATTCTTTCCCTGCAGAGTCTTCATCAGAACAGCGTGGAGGCAATTGTAGCGAAATGACGCTAAAAAGACTTCGCTTTTTGTACCGGGAACAGGAAACTACGTCCCGGATTGCTAAGATATTCCTGATGCCCGGTATGCCGTTTTGCACCTGTATGCGATCGTGGAACAATAACGGGTATTGCAGGTCAAATCGTCACAACCCAGATAAAGGATTGAGGTTATGTTCAGGCAGTTAAAGAAGACCCTCGTTGCCACGCTCATTGCAGCGCTGACGATAACCCCTGCGGCGCCTGTGCTGGCAGACGCCACCGACACGTTACCAGATATGGGTACCTCCGCGGGCAGCACGCTCTCTATTGGTCAGGAAATGCAGATGGGCGACTACTATGTGCGCCAGCTGCGCGGCAGCGCACCGCTGATCAACGATCCTTTACTGGTGCAATACATTAATTCTCTTGGCATGAGGCTGGTGTCCCACGCCAATTCGGTAAAAACACCCTTCCATTTTTACCTGATTAATAATGACGAAATTAACGCCTTCGCCTTCTTTGGTGGCAACGTGGTGCTGCACTCCGCGCTGTTCCGCTATGCCGACAATGAAAGCCAGCTGGCATCGGTGATGGCGCACGAAATCTCTCACGTTACCCAACGCCACCTGGCGCGTGCGATGGAAGATCAGAAAAACAGCGCGCCTCTGACCTGGGCTGGCGCGTTAGGCTCCATTTTACTGGCGATGGCCAGCCCACAGGCGGGGATGGCAGCGCTGACCGGCACCCTCGCCGGGACCCGTCAGGGGATGATCAGCTTTACGCAGCAAAATGAGCAAGAGGCTGACCGCATCGGTATTCAGGTATTGCAGCGTGCGGGTTTCGATCCGCAGGCCATGCCGACGTTCCTTGAAAAACTGCTCGATCAGGCGCGCTACTCCTCTCGCCCGCCGGAGATCCTGCTGACGCACCCCTTGCCGGAAAGCCGACTCTCAGACGCCCGCAACCGCGCCAATCAGATGCCAGCGGTGGTCACGCAGTCGTCCGAAGATTTTTATCTGGCCAAAGCCCGTACCCTCGGCATGTATAAATCCGGCCGCAACCAGCTGACAAGCGATCTGCTTGACAGCTGGTCAAAAGGCAACGTGCGCGAGCAGCGCGCTGCCCAGTATGGCCGGGCGTTGCAGGCAATGGACGCCAGCAAATACGCCGAAGCCAGCCAGGCGCTGCAGCCGTTGTTACGCGAGGAGCCTGGCAACGTCTGGTATCTGGATCTCGCCACCGACATCGACCTTGGACAGAAGAAAAATAGCGAGGCTATTAATCGTCTGAAAAATGCCCGCGAGCTGAAAACCAGCCCGGTGCTACAGCTTAATCTCGCGAACGCCTTGCTGCAGTCGGGCCAGCCCGCCGAGGCCGCGGCCATTCTCAACCGTTATACCTTTACCAATAAGGACGACATCAACGGCTGGGATCTGCTGGCGCAGGCGGAATCAGCGCTGGGACATCGCGATCAGGAACTGGCGGCGCGGGCGGAAAGCCTGGCGTTACAGGGCAAACTCGATCAGGCGATATCGCTGCTTGGCAGCGCCAGTTCGCAAGTTAAGCTCGGCAGCCTGCAACAGGCGCGCTATGACGCCCGTATCGATCAGCTGCGTCAGATGCAGGAACGCTTCAAGCCTTACACTAAGATGTGATCACCCTTCCCGCCGCAGCGCCTCCAGAAAGGCCTGCGGCGTGGTATCGCCCAGTTTTTTCTGCGTCTTGTCCTCGTTATAACGCTCGCATAGCCGCGCCAGCAGTTCCGTAGCAGACGCGGTTTGTAGCTGCGGAATGATCGCCACCAGCGGCACCGTCACCGCTACGGTGACGGGTCTGACATCGTGAATTTGCGCTGTCATCCCGCGCTCCGCCAGATGTACTGCCAGCCCCGCCATTGCCGCCGCTGAGATAAAAGTCTCAACAGATTGTATAGCAGCAGGACAGGCTGCCCGTGCCTGCTCCAGCCAGTTTATGACCAGCGGCGGCGAGATGCCCGCATACAGCCGGGCAAAGCACCAGCCGCTCACCGGCTCCCTCGCCCACAGCAGATGATGCTCGCCGTTATCGTCCATCGATAACGCCAGCGGCAGATGGTGCAGCGTCAGCCGATGCGGTAGCAGCCCCGCTTTCAACGCTTTCTTACCCGCCAGCGGCGCGCCCTGACGTGTGGTCCCGGCCGGTTTCAGATAGCGGTTTAACGTGGCGCGGGAAACACGAATGCCCAGCCCCTCGTTGACCAGCTGCAACAGCTCATCCAGCGGCGCAGCGGTGACATCCCGCAGCGCATTGACCAGCGCAATCTGCTCTTGTCTCATCACTTTGTGTATGACTTTTGGCGTAGTGTGACGGTCGGCGACCTGTTCCCGATTGCGCCAGCGCCTGACCGTGGTTACCGAAATACCCAGCTCGCTTGCCAGTTCACGGTCGCTTTTATCTGATTGTTGCAGGTAACGCCGAATGCGCGGCGTTGTCGTGGCATTGGCATGCAGTTTGATTTCCATGACCGTCCCTCGGATCGAATACTTATAACCAATCTTATGAGATTTATAGCAACGCGGCGGCACATTGTGACCCATTTCACCTTTCCGTTGCCGCGCTTCACTGATAATCCCCGGACCTTACCTGAACCACGTCGTCCGATCTTCTACGGAGTTCACAATGAACACTGTTCTGGGATTTCTTGAAGCAAAACTGATGCCGCTGGCGGCAAAAACGGCGCAGCAACGGCATCTGGGCGCTATCCGCGGTGCTTACGTTTCTTTTATGCCGTTTATTATCGTCGGCTCTATTCTGCTGGTGATCTCGTCCTTTCCCAATCAGGCCTATCAGCAGTTTATGTCTCACGCCTTTGGTGAAAGCTGGAGCGCGATCGTCGAGATCCCCTTTAACGCGGTGTTCTCCACCATGTCGCTGTTTATCAGTTTCCTCGTGGCCTATCGCCTGGCCGAACACTACGGTGAAGATCGGATTTCCAGCGGTATTCTCGCGCTGGTCAGCTTCCTGATCCTCACGCCCTTTATCAAAGTGGCGGAAAATGGCGGCATTACGGTGATCCCGGTGGAGTGGCTGGGTAGTAAGGGGCTGTTTGTGGCGATGATCGGTTCGCTGCTCTGGACGGAGCTGTTCTGCTGGCTGAAGCGCAAAAATCTGGTGATCAAAATGCCGGAAGGCGTGCCGCCTGCGGTGCAGGAATCCTTCGCCGCGCTGATCCCGGCGCTGGTGGTGATGATCCTCGTGCTCGGCATCCGCATTCTGTTTGAAAACAGCCATTACCACACCATCCACCAGTTCATTTATGAGGTGGTGGCCACGCCGGTGCGCCATTACGGCACCTCTTATTTTGGCGCGCTGATGACGGTATTCAGCATCACCATTTTGTGGTCGGTGGGTATTAACTCCGGTTCGATGGTCAACGGCATCATTCGTCCGCTGTGGATGGAAAACCAGACCGACAACATTGCGGCGATTCAGGCGGGCGCTACGCCGCCGCACATTATCACCGAACAGTTTTTTGACATGATCTGGATGGGGGGTGCCGGGGCCACGCTGTCGCTGGTGATCGCGATGCTGATTTTCGCCCGCAGCAAAAACATGCGCGAGGTCGCGCGGCTGGGGGCCGGCGCGTCGGTGTTCAACATCAACGAGCCGATCCTGTTTGGTCTGCCGGTGATCATGAACCCGATTATGCTCATCCCCTTTAATCTGGTGCCGCTGGTATTGGTGAGCGTGCAGTACGTGGCGATGAAAATCGGCGCGGTGGCAGTGACGACCGGCGTGTTTATTCCCTGGACACTACCACCGGTGATCAGCGGTTTTATCGTCACCGGACACCTCAGCGGCAGTGTGATGCAGCTGCTTAACCTGCTGATCGGCGCAATGTTGTACCTGCCCTTTATGCGCATTCTCGATAAACAGTACCGCGCGGCAGAACTGACCGCGCCTGTGCAACCCGATCCAAGGCTGGCAAAACAGGAGTAAAGCATGTGGGGAATGATCGCCACCTGGCGAATGGCACTGGAAGGCGTCACCGGATCCGCATCGGCGCTGGCGGCGGGCCAGCCGGTGGCCTCCGCAGTCGTGGAGGCAGTGGCAGCCGTAGAAGACTTTCCGCTTTATAAATCCGTCGGCTACGGCGGGCTGCCCACGGAAAATGGCGAGGTGGAACTGGACGCCGCCTATATGGACGGCGATACGCTGGCGTTCGGCGCGGTGGGTAATCTGGTGGATATCGCCAACCCGGTACGGGTGGCCCATGCCCTTAGCCGCCAGCGCTACAACAGTCTGCTGGTCGGCCAGGGCGCGCGCGAATGGGCGTTGAGCCAGGGCTTTGCCGAAAAAACCATGCTCACCGATCGGGCCATGCAGCATTACCGCAAGCGCTGCCGTGAAACGCTCGACAAGGGGCTGAGTCCTTATGATGGTCACGATACGGTGGGCATTATCGGCCTGGATAAACAGGGGTCAATGAGCGTCGCCACCTCCACCAGTGGTCTGTTTATGAAAAAACGGGGCCGGCTGGGAGACTCACCGATCATCGGCTCCGGCTTCTACTGCGACAGCGAAAGCGGCGCGGCGACGGCCACCGGCGTCGGGGAAGATCTGATGAAAGGCTGCACCAGCTATGAGATCGTGCGGCGTATGGCGCAGGGCATGACGCCGCAGCAGGCGGCGGACTCGGTGGTGTATGAACTGGAAGACAAGCTGATGTCGCGCTTTGGTCGCGCCGGGGATCTGTCGGTGGTATGTATGAATAACAAAGGCGAGTTTGGCGCGGCGACCAATATCAAAACCTTCTCGTTTGTGGTCGCCACCGCCCGCCAGCCGCTAACGGTATTCCGTGCCGAACGCCTGCATGAGAAAACCCATTACCAGCCGGTGGATGAAACATGGATGCAGGCTTATACCGCCCGTATTCGCGCGCCCATTGAGGAGGAATGATGATCGCCTGGCACTGTATTACCTCACTTTCGCAGGCACAGCCGGGCGGGCAGCTGATTGCCCGCGCCGCGTGCCCGCTGTTGCCGGATAACGTGCTGATGAATGAAATGCGCGGCAAACCGGAGATCGCCGACACCCGCTTTGGCTGCGCGCCCTTCGCTCGCGTGACGCTGCTGCCGGACGCCCTGTGGCAGGAGAGCCTGACGGAAAGCCTGGTGAATGCTTTGCGCCCGCTGCTGGCGATGCCTGTCAGTTCGCGGCTGATCGTCGATATGACGGACATTCACCACACCACGCAGCTACAGCTGCTGCGATTTTTGTTTAATCAGGCGCACCGGCTCGACGATCTGGGCCTGAGAAAAAGTGATGCGGCGGCGGTGCGTATTACGCATATCGAGGCACTTTGCCTGCCGGAACAGCAGGCAAAACTGGACGCGCTGCTCCGTCAGCAACAGGCGATTGCGGCGGGGATGATCGCCGCGCGGCGGCTGGCGGATCTGCCTGCCGATCGCTGCACGCCGCAGTTTGTGGTGGATGAGGCGCAGCGACTGTGCGCCCCCTTCCCGGCTCTGCGCTGTGAAGTGCTGGATGAAACGCAGATCGCGGCACAGGGGCTGGGCCTGTTGCAGGCCGTGGGCAAAGGCGCGAGCTGTCCACCACGTCTGCTCGCCATCCATTATGACGGCGCGGCGCAGACGCCGGTGCGCTGCTATGTCGGTAAAGGTATTACGTTTGATACCGGCGGCCTGTGGCTGAAAGACGGCGCGGGCATGTACACCATGAAATATGACATGTGCGGCGCGGCGAATGTGCTGGGCTTGCTGCTGGCAGTGGCGGAACTGGCGTTGCCGGTGCGTATTATGGGCGTGCTGGCGCTGGCGGAAAATGCGATTGGTCCTGATGCGATGCAGCCGGGCAGCGTGGCGCGCGCCTGCAATGGCCTGACGGTCGAGATCAACAATACCGATGCCGAAGGGCGGCTGGTACTGGCGGATGCCATTGCGTGGGCGGCTCAACGTCAACCGCAGGCGCGGTATATTATCGACATGGCGACGTTAACCGGCGCGGTGGTGAAAGCACTGGGCTATGAGCTGAGCGGGCTAATGACGCAGAACGACGCGCTGCGTGAGGCGCTGACCGATGCCGGGAAGGGCTGCGGCGATGAGGTCTGGTCGCTGCCGCTGGACGCGCGACTGAAAAAGCAGACCGACAGCGCGATAGCGGATTTGTGTAATACGCCGACGAACAATGCCGCCATCAGCGCATCCGCCGCCTGGCTGCTGCACCATTTCTGTCCGCCGGAGATCCCGTGGGCGCATCTGGATATTAGCGGCACGGCGCTGTGGCGGGAAAACGGCAGAAGCGTGGCGTCCGGCAGGCCGATCCCGCTGCTGGTTGAGCATCTGCTGGCGGATCTGGCGTGACGTATTGCCCGGTGGCGGCTTCGCCTTACCGGGCCTACAGAACTGCTGACAGATTTGACATCACGTATTGCCCGGTGGCGGCTTCGCCTTACCGGGCCTACATGTTACGCCATAAAACGTAGGCCGGGTAAGGCGCAGCCGCCACCCGGCAACATCACAGCTTGAGGATTTCTTTTACGAAGGGGATCGTCAGCTTACGCTGGGCGGTAATGGAGGCATGATCAAGCTGATCGAGCGTCATAAACAACGTGCGCATTTCGCGATCCAGCCGTTTTAACAGGAAACGTCCGACGTCTTCCGGCAACTCGAAACCCCGCAGCCGCGCGCGCAGTTGCAGTGCCTGCACTTTGTCTTCATCTGACAGCGGCTGCAGCTTGTAGATCTGCCCCCAGTCGAGGCGCGAGGCGAGATCGGCTAATCCCAGATTCAGCTGGCGCGGCGGTCTGTCGCCGGTGATCAACAGCCGTGTTTTGCCCGATTCGAGGATACGGTTATAGAGATTAAAGATCGCCATCTCCCACTCCTCGTCCCCGGCGATGCATTCGATATTATCGATACATACCAGCGAGAGCTGCTCCATGCCGTCCAGCACTTCCGGCACAAACCAGGTGCGCTTATCCAGCGGCACATAGCCCACCGCATCGCCACGGGCAGAAAGTTCCGCGCAGGCGGCATGCAGCAAATGGCTGCGTCCCGCGCCTTCGCGTGACCAGAAATAGATGTATCCACTGTGATCCTGGCGCAAAACGTTTTGCACGGCGGCCAGTAAAGAAGGGTTATCACCCGGCCAGAAACTGGCAAAGGTTTCGTCGTCAGGTAAATACAATGGCAGGGAAAGCTGCGCCGGTGTGTTCAGAGGGACCTCAACAGGGCTTACAGAAAACGCAGTGAGTCTATCACAAAATTGCGCTGCGTTTGAACCGGGCATCGCGCCCGGTTCAATAACGCCGCTTACTTCACATCTGCATCAGTTTCTGGCGCGTCCAGCACCACTTCTTCCGGGCGCAGCACGTTGATAAGTTTAAAGATCAGCGCCAGGCCCACGCCGACGATGGTCGCCAGCGCCATACCTTTCAGCTCCGCTGCACCGATGTGCACTTTCGCGCCGCTGACGCCGATAATCAGGATCACCGAGGTCAGGATCAGGTTTTGCGCTTTGCTGTAATCCACTTTCGATTCAATCAGCACGCGGATACCGGAGGCACCGATCACCCCATAAAGCAGCAGTGAAACACCGCCCATCACCGGCACCGGAATGATCTGGATCGCCGCCGCCAGTTTACCCACGCAGGAGAGCAAAATCGCAATGATCGCCGCCCCACCAATCACCCAGGTACTGTAAACGCGGGTGATCGCCATCACACCGATGTTTTCGCCGTAGGTGGTGTTCGGCGTCGAGCCAAAGAAACCGGAGATAATGGTCGAGAAACCGTTGGCAAACATCGAACGGTGCAGGCCCGGATCGCGGATCAGATCGCGTTTAACGATATTCGCTGTCACCACCAGATGGCCGACGTGCTCGGCAATCACCACCAGCGCGGCCGGCAGAATAGTGAAGATGGCAAACCACTCAAAACGCGGCGTGTAGAAGGTCGGCAGCGCAAACCAGTGCGCATTGGCGATAGGCGTAGTATCGACAACGCCCATCGCAAACGAGAGCGCATAACCTGCCAGTACGCCGATCAGAATCGGGATGATCGCCATAAAGCCGCGGAACAGCACCGAGCCGAAGACCGTCACGCCCAACGTCACCAGCGCGATAACCACCGTTTTGGTGTCCGCCGCCTGGCCTTCTGGCGGCAGCAGGCCCGCCATATTTGCCGCTACGCCGGCCAGCTCCAGACCAATGACGGCAACGATTGCGCCCATCGCCGCAGGCGGGAACATCACGTCCAGCCAGCCGGTCCCGGCTTTTTTCACGATCAAAGAGACGATACAAAACAGCACGCCACACATAATGAAGCCACCCAGCGCTACTTCATACCCCAACGGCAGCAGCAGCAGCACAGGGGAAATAAACGCAAAGCTGGAACCCAGATACGCAGGAATTTTCCCCTTACAAATAAAGAGATAGAGCAACGTCCCGATACCATTGAACAGCAGCACAGTGGCCGGGTTGATGTGAAACAGGATTGGCACCAGCACGGTTGCGCCAAACATGGCGAACAGATGCTGCAAACTAAGCGGGATCGTCTGTAAAAGCGGCGGTCTTTCACTCACCCCGATAGCACGGCGCGTCATAGTGTTTTCCTCTGAGTTGTGTGTGTTATTAACGAACGGCTTCTTTTATTCAAAAAAAAGCCGACTATCAAAGTCGGCTATTTTTTATTTATTCACTTATTTGGTTCCGAAAATCTTATCGCCGGCATCGCCGAGCCCCGGAATAATGTATCCATGCTCGTTAAGGCCCTGATCGATGGAGGCGGTGTACAGCTCTACGTCCGGATGCGCTTTCTCCAGCGCTGCAATACCTTCAGGTGCCGCGACCAGTACCAGCACTTTAATGCTGGAGCAGCCTGCTTTTTTCAGCAGGTCGATGGTGGCGATCATCGAACCACCGGTTGCCAGCATCGGGTCAACCACCAGCGCCATGCGCTCGTCGATATTAGAAACCAGTTTCTGGAAGTAAGGGACTGGCTCCAGCGTCTGTTCATCGCGGTAAATACCGACAACGCTGATACGCGCGCTCGGCACGTTTTCCAGTACGCCTTCCATCATGCCCAGACCCGCACGCAGGATCGGCACAACGGTGATTTTCTTACCTTTGATCTGTTCGATTTCCACCGGGCCGTTCCAGCCTTCGATGGTCACTTTTTCTGTAGCGAGGTCGGCGGTCGCGACATAGGTCAGCAGACTTCCCACTTCCGAGGCGAGTTCACGAAAGCGTTTGGTGCTGATGTCATTCTCACGCATCAGACCCAGCTTATGTTTGACGAGTGGGTGTTTCACTTCCACGATCTTCATACTCTTCTCCTTCCCCAGACAGTTAGCAGCCACAAAAAAAATCGCCGGATTATACCGCTTTTTGTCCACTGTGCTACAGGTAGTGTGTTGATCCCGATCAATCATAGCGGAAATGAGCCTGACTGAATAATCGCTCCCGCCCCCTAACAATGCACTCGCAAACGTTTGCCTGGGCTGTTAGAATTGCGCCGAAATTTATTTCTACCGCAAGTAAACGCGTGGGGACAGAAGCAGTGACCGATAAAACCTCTCTCAGCTACAAAGATGCCGGTGTTGATATTGACGCAGGTAATGCCCTGGTTGACCGTATCAAAGGCGTGGTGAAGAAAACCCGTCGCCCGGAAGTCATGGGTGGACTGGGTGGCTTCGGCGCGCTGTGCGCATTGCCGCAAAAATATCGTGAGCCAGTGCTGGTTTCCGGCACTGACGGCGTGGGCACTAAACTGCGTCTGGCGATGGATCTGAAACGTCACGACACCATCGGCATCGATCTGGTCGCCATGTGCGTGAACGATCTGGTCGTCCAGGGCGCAGAGCCGCTGTTTTTCCTCGACTATTACGCCACCGGCAAACTGGACGTTGATACCGCCTCAAGCGTGATCAGCGGTATCGCAGAAGGCTGCCTGCAGTCAGGCTGCGCGCTGGTCGGCGGTGAAACGGCAGAGATGCCGGGCATGTACCATGGCGACGATTACGACGTCGCCGGTTTCTGCGTCGGTGTGGTAGAAAAATCAGAAATCATTGATGGCTCAAAAGTGGCTGACGGCGATGTGCTGATTGCGCTGGCCTCAAGCGGCCCGCACTCTAACGGTTATTCGCTGGTGCGCAAAATTCTCGAAGTCAGCGGCAGCGATCCGCAAACCACCGAGCTTGATGGCAAACCGCTGGCCGATCATCTGCTGGCCCCGACGCGCATCTATGTGAAGAACATTCTTGAACTGATTGAGAACGTCGACGTTCACGCTATCGCCCACCTGACAGGTGGCGGTTTCTGGGAAAACATTCCGCGCGTACTGCCGGATAACACTCAGGCGGTGATCGACGAAGCGTCCTGGCAGTGGCCGTCGGTGTTCAACTGGCTGCAAACCGCCGGTAACGTCAGCCGCCATGAAATGTACCGCACGTTCAACTGCGGCGTCGGGATGCTGATCGCCCTGCCCCCAGCCGAAGCGGACAAAGCTATTGAACTGATGAATGCCAAAGGCGAAACCGCCTGGAAAATCGGCGTAATCAAAGCGTCTGATGCCGACGAGCGCGTGGTTATTGCGTAATGAAAAATATCGTGGTGCTTATTTCCGGTAATGGCAGCAATTTGCAGGCCATTATTGATGCCTGTAAGCAGAAAAAGATTAACGCCACGATCCGTGCGGTTTTCAGTAATAAGGCCGAGGCGTTCGGCCTTGAACGCGCGCGCGAGGCGGGTATTCCTGCGCACGTTCTGACCGCCGATCTGTTTGCCAGCCGCGAGGCTTTTGATCGTGAACTGATGCAGGAAATCGACGCCTACGCCCCGGATGTGGTGGTGCTGGCCGGTTACATGCGCATTCTCAGTCCCGCTTTCGTGGAACACTTTGCCGGGCGTTTGCTCAATATTCACCCGTCCCTGCTGCCGAAATATCCGGGGCTGCATACTCATCGTCAGGCGCTGGAAAACGGCGATACAGAGCACGGCACCTCGGTGCACTTCGTGACGGATGAACTTGACGGCGGGCCGGTGATTTTGCAGGCAAAAGTGCCGGTGTTCGCGGGTGATACGGAAGACGATGTTACCGCCCGTGTGCAGACGCAGGAACATGCGATCTATCCGCTGGTGGTGAGCTGGTTGATTGAAGGCCGCCTGGTGATGCGCGATAACAGCGCGTGGCTGGATGGCGTGCGGCTCCCGCCACAGGGCCATGCTTACGAGTGATCGACTAAACGCCACGCAGGTGTAGATTATCCTGCGTGGCGCTTATTTCCCGCCTCAATACATTCACTGAATCAATAATAAATTCCGGTTTATTTTCAACCAGACGGCGAGTAAAATTCGCGCTGGTTATCATTTCACTGAAGCAATGGATTATGCTTAAAAACTTTCGTTTTATTCTCGCTACCTGGATTTTACCTGCGCTGCTGCTTTTTTATGCCTGCGGCCAGTTTATTCATATAAATAAATCGCATGATAAAGTCACATCTATTTATGAGGTTTATGAAACATCAACGGATATTGTGAATTCCTATGTTTCGCCGCCATCGAAACCGGATAAAACTTATCTGCAACACAAGGCCAATGCCGCCCTCTATGCTCAGTTCCCGGAAGAGATGTTCACCTTTATGAAGGTGATCACCGCCGAGTGGGTACTGTCGATGATCAGTTTAGTCAGCGCCCTGCTATCACTGTTTTGCGCCATTCTCGCCCAGCGCTTCTGTGTGCGCTGCCGGGATATGGTGGGTCACAGCGAAGACGGGGACGTCAGCCTGTTTAACTGGTTTCGTAATCTGCTCGGCTGGACCAGTGCCGGGCATCTGCTATTTATGATCGTGGCGCTGTTAACCATCATTGGCTTCGATATGCTGTGGTTCTCTTTTCAGGTTAAGAAAACTGAAACCTGGGAGATGGTATATATCGTTGGCGAAACAGTGGCCGGATTATTGGGCGTGGTGCTGCTGTTAAATCTTTTAAAAGTTGTTGATTGTCTGCGTTTATTTACGATTCAGGCGCGGGTGTTATGCGCTATTTCGTTAACGGAACAGAACGAACCGCAATTATGGCAATGGCTGCGAACCTTGTGCGCCGAAAATGACGTCAGGCTGCCGGATAATATCGTGGTGGGCATTAACAACACATATTATTCCACAACCGAAACCTTGCAAATAAAAGGCGAGCCGCGCCTGACGGGCGTCACCCTGCACCTGCCGCTGCGTGAGATTGCCACGGTGAATAAGCGCAAGCTGGCGGAAGAGGTGCTGGTAGCACTGCGCGATATTAAAATCCTCTCCCCTTACGATGAGCAGGATCTGCTGACGCCCTGGGCAAGCCTTGAGCTGAACAGGCTGCACAGTGACAATCGGCTGAAGCAGCATCCGCTGGCAGACGCGCTGCTCAATCCAGCGCTGACGCTGTGCGGGCTGTTCCTCGCACCGTTCAGTCGGGCGATAAACGAAAACGTGCAGGGCCAGATCTGGACGCTCTCTTCGCTGACCATTAAAAACGACGCCGTGCACGCCGCCGGGCTATTCTCCAGCCTGCGCTATCTGGCAACACAACTGGCGCAACAGTTGCCGAAGAGCGGCATCAGCGCCTGATGTTATTATCCTTCCCCGCTCTTACCGGCGGGGATTTTTATTCGCCACTACCGAAATCAGTGAATTACCCTCACCGTTGTTCCCTTTGCTCACATAATTGAAACAGTTTACTGTCATACTTCCCTGTCACAATTGGACAACCTGTGGCAAAGCTCGCCATAATGAAGGCAGAGACGGATTGCCACGAACCGTGATTGAACCGGAGTGTGAGTTGTAATGGGTCAGGAAAAGCTATATATCGAGAAAGAACTGAGCTGGTTAGCGTTCAATGAGCGCGTTCTTCAGGAAGCCGCTGATAAATCGAACCCGCTTATCGAACGCATGCGTTTTTTGGGTATCTATTCCAACAACCTTGATGAATTCTACAAAGTGCGTTTTGCAGAACTCAAACGCCGGATCATCATCAGCGAAGAGCAAGGTTCAAACGCGCATTCACGCCATTTACTCGGCAAGATCCAGGCCCGCGTGCTGAAAGCCGATCAGGAATTTGACGGCCTTTATAACGAGCTGCTGCTGGAGATGGCCCGTAACCAGATTTTCCTGATCAACGAACGTCAGCTTTCCGTTAACCAGCAGAGCTGGCTACGTAACTATTTCAAACATTACCTGCGCCAGCACATCACGCCCATTCTGATTAATCGTGAAACCGATTTGGTGCAGTTCCTGAAAGATGATTACACCTATCTGGCGGTGGAAATTATCCGTGGCGATACCATCCGTTACGCGCTGCTGGAGATCCCGTCTGACAAAGTGCCGCGTTTTGTGAACCTGCCGCCTGAAGCACCGCGCCGCCGCAAGCCGATGATCCTGCTGGATAACATTCTGCGCTACTGCCTCGATGACATTTTCAAAGGCTTCTTTGATTACGATGCGCTGAACGCCTACTCGATGAAAATGACCCGTGATGCCGAATATGATTTGGTACACGAAATGGAATCGAGCCTGATGGAGCTGATGTCCTCCAGCCTGAAACAGCGCCTCACCGCCGAGCCGGTGCGTTTTGTTTATCAGCGCGATATGCCAGATGCGATGGTAGAAATGCTGCGCGATAAGCTGACCATTTCGCGCTACGACTCCATCGTGCCTGGTGGTCGCTATCATAACTTTAAAGACTTTATTGGCTTTCCGAACGTCGGCAAAGCCAATCTGGTGAACAAGCCGCTGCCACGCCTGCGCCATCTGTGGTTCGATAAATTCCGTAACGGATTCGATGCCATTCGCGAGCGTGATGTGCTGCTCTATTATCCGTATCACACGTTTGAGCACGTGCTGGAACTGATGCGTCAGGCGTCCTTTGACCCTAACGTGCTGGCGATCAAGATCAATATCTACCGTGTGGCGAAGGATTCCCGCATTATTGATGCCATGATCCACGCCGCGCACAACGCCAAGAAAGTGACCGTGGTGGTTGAGCTGCAGGCGCGTTTCGACGAAGAAGCCAACATCCATTGGGCGCGTCGACTCACCGAGGCGGGCGTTCACGTGATCTTCTCGGCCCCTGGGCTTAAGATCCACGCCAAACTGTTCCTCATCTCCCGTAAAGAAGGCGACGAGGTGGTGCGCTATGCCCACATCGGTACCGGCAACTTCAACGAAAAAACCGCGCGCCTGTATACCGACTACTCGCTGCTGACGGCCGATGCGCGTATCACCAACGAGGTGCGTCGGGTATTTAGCTTTATCGAGAATCCGTACCGGCCGGTGAGTTTCGACTACCTGCTGGTTTCGCCGCAAAACTCGCGTCGCCTGCTGTATGATATGATCGATCGCGAAATTGCTAATGCACAGAAAAAACTGCCGTCCGGTATTACCCTGAAACTTAATAACCTGGTCGATAAAGGTCTGGTCGACAGACTGTATGCGGCATCAGGTTCTGGCGTCGCAGTCAACCTGCTGGTGCGCGGCATGTGTTCGTTGATCCCGCAGCTTGAAGGCATCAGCGACAATATTCGCGTGATCAGCATCGTTGACCGTTATCTTGAACACGATCGCGTTTATATTTTCGAAAACGGTGGCGATAAACAGGTTTATCTCTCCTCTGCCGACTGGATGACGCGCAATATTGATTACCGTATTGAAGTGGCAACGCCGCTGCTGGATCCGCGGCTCAAACAGCAGATCCTGAATATTGTGGAACTGCAGCTTAACGATACGGTAAAAGCGCGTTATATCGATAAAGAGCTGAGCAACACTTATGTACCCCGTGGTAATCGCCGTAAAGTGCGCTCGCAACTGGCGATTTACGATTACATCAAATCACTCGAGCAGCCCGACTAATCTATGCCTATAAATGACAATGCCCCACGACCGCAGGAGTTTGCTGCGGTCGATCTTGGTTCGAACAGTTTTCACATGGTGATAGCCCGTGTGGTAGATGGCGCGATGCAGATCATCGGCCGCCTGAAACAACGTGTTCATCTGGCCGACGGGCTGGACGACAAAAATATGCTCAGCGAAGAGGCCATGGAGCGCGGGCTTAGCTGTCTGGCGCTGTTTGCGGAACGTCTGCAGGGCTTTTCCCCCTCCAGCGTCTGCATCGTCGGCACCCATACGCTGCGTCAGGCGCAGAACGCCTCTGAGTTTCTAAAACGCGCCAGTGAAGTGATCCCCTACCCGATTGAAATTATTTCCGGTAACGAAGAAGCACGTCTGATTTTTATGGGCGTGGAGCACACGCAGCCGGAGAAAGGCCGCAAGCTGGTCATTGATATTGGCGGCGGTTCAACGGAACTGGTGATCGGCGAAGATTTCGAACCAAAGCTGGTTGAAAGCCGCCGTATGGGCTGCGTAAGCTTTGCGCAGATCTATTTCCCCGGCGGCATCATCAGTCGCGAAAACTTCCAGCGGGCGCGCCTTGCCGCCGTTCAAAAGCTGGAAGGCCTGGCGTGGCAGTACCGCATTCAGGGCTGGAACGTGGCGCTTGGCGCGTCCGGCAGCATTAAGGCTGCCCATGAAGTGTTGCTGGCGATGGGTGAAAAAGATGGCTTCATCACCCCGGAGCGTCTGAATTTACTGGTCGGCGAAACGCTGAAGGCGAAAAGCTTCGAGGCGCTAAGTTTGCCGGGCCTGTCGGATGAGCGTAAAGCGGTGTTCGTTCCGGGGCTGGCGATCCTGTGCGGTGTCTTCGATGCGCTGGCGATCCGCGAACTGCGTCTTTCCGACGGTGCACTGCGTGAAGGCGTGCTGTATGAGATGGAAGGCCGTTTTCGCCATCAGGATATTCGTAGTCGCACGGCACAAAGCCTGGCGAATCAGTACAACATTGACCGGGAGCAGGCGAAGCGTGTGCTGGAAACCACCACGCAAATGTACGATCAGTGGCTGGCGCAGAATCCTAAGCTCGACAATCCTCAGCTGGCGGCGTTACTGCGCTGGTCAGCGATGTTGCATGAAGTGGGCCTGAACATTAATCACAGCGGGATGCATCGCCATTCGGCTTACATTCTGCAAAACAGCGATTTGCCGGGCTTTAATCAGGAGCAGCAGATGATGATGGCGACGATGGTGCGCTACCATCGCAAGGCAATCAAAATTGACGATCTACCGCGGTTTGCGCTGTACAAGAAGAAGCATTATCTGCCGCTGATCCAGCTGCTGCGTCTCGGCGTACTGCTGAACAATCAGCGCCAGGCCACCACCACACCGCCGACCCTGCGTCTGAAAACCGACGACAATCACTGGACGCTGAGTTTTCCCCATGGCTGGTTCAGCCAGAATGCGCTGGTGCTGTTCGATCTGGAAAAAGAGCAGGAGTACTGGCAGTCAGTCACCGGCTGGATGCTCAAAATTGAGGAAGAGGAAGCACCGGACAACGTGGCGGCCTGAGTCCCGCACGCCGTCACTACGTCTTCACGCGCGTAGTGACGGTGCAGGTACTGCGTCGACCAGGCTGGTTAACGGCTCTGGTTTTCCAATCAGATACCCTTGCATATAGTCGATCCCCAGTTCGGTTACGGTGCTAAGGATCTCCTCACTTTCTACATACTCCGCCACCACCTGCATCCTTTTCATGCGCGCCAGATGAACGATAGACGCGACGATCTGATAATCGAGGCTGTTCGACGTCATATTGCGGATAAAGCTGCCATCAATTTTTAAAATATCGGCATTCACATTTTTTAGCCGCGCGTAGCTGGCATAGCCGGTACCAAAATCATCGATCGCCACCCGACATCCCATTTGTTGCAACTGCCCGAGCGTCTGATTGGCCTGTTCGATATTGGTCAGAGAATTGCTTTCCGTCACTTCGAAAATCAGCTGCCAGGCTTCAATATTCGAGGTTTTCAGCAAGCGATTGACCTCCAGCGTAAACTGCGCGCGGCAGACAGACGATGGCGAGAGATTAATGGCTAAACGCATGCCCGGCAGTGCGTCGCGACAGGTATCCATAAAGCGTAATGTGTTTTCAATGACCCACATGTCGATGCGCGATGACAGCCCCAGTTCATGTGCCACAGGTAAGAAGCTGTCCGGACTGATGTATTCCCCGTCATCTCCTATCATCCGTAGCAGGATCTCATGGTAATTATCGCCACGGATCCCGGCGATCGGCTGCGCCAGTAGCACAAAACGATCGGCCTCCAGCGCATGTTGAAGCCGGTTCATCATTTCAACTTTATCTTTCAGACCGCGCTGCAGAGTGGCGGCGCCACGATGTTGCAGACTTTCGGGATGCGTGGTGGCCAGCGACAGATCGGCGACCGTGCTGAGTTCTCCCAGCAGCAAGTAAAGATGGGTGACCGGTGAACGCACATAGCAGTAGCTGATCCCCACCTGTGGTTGCAGCGGCATGCCATCCCACACAAAGCGGAACTGTTTGATCCTGGCGTCCAGCGCCTCGATACGCTCTTCATAGGATTCCGTATTCAGACGAATGACCAGATCGGGTCCTGAGAGGTGATAGACGTCTTCATTGGCATGCAGTTCTTGACGCACCCACTCTGCCAGTTTCTGCTTGTACTGGATGCGCAGCATGACGCCATAACTGCGTCCCAGCATTTCCAGCTCCGGAATGCGCAAAAAACCGATCACCGACCACGGGGAATCACCCAGCGCATGGTTTAACGCTCGAAGGTTGGGCATATGCATGATCGGGTCAAAATACGCCAGTTGATGCACCCGTACATGCGCCATGCGCTCGCTGGTCGCAAGCATCGAAATATAGTTAATGATAAACGAGAACACCAGATAGCTGGATGAGGTGATGGTCAACTGGATGGCGTAGTCCTGGCGAACCGGCAGGTAACAGTAAAAATAGTGCACGGCGACGATCAATAACGGCGTCCAGATCAGTGTCATAAAGCGATACCCAAAGCGCATCGATCCCCACAACATCACCGGCATCAATAGCGTCAGCGTATAGTTAGAACTGAAAATGGTGCTTGTTTCATCCCAGGGTTGCAGCAAAAACCCCATAATGACAATCAATAATCCAAGCCACAGTATCAGCTCCATCCGCGTACATTTAGGGTCAAATTCACGACGCATCTGGGAGAGAAAACTGCGCACGTAGCGGGGGTGGCGAATGATCCGAATGAGCAGGTAGCACATCGGAATACCGGTCAGGCAGCCCACCATCAGCGCCTGAAAATTGATCAGCGTACGGACGCTCCACGGGCTGGCACCCGCCAGCATACTGTAGTTTTTGTACATTCCCAGAAAAGTGGCTATCTGGAAGAGCAGCAGAATAAGAGTAGAAGGACAAATCACCTGCCAGAACAGCCGCTGCCCCATTAATTCAGCGTTGCCGTACGACACCATATGCCGCCGCGTGACAAAAAGGCGGTACCCTGCCCAGCTCAGGATGGTCGGGATGAGAAAGTGAATAGTCTTGGTCAGCGTCTCAAATGCGCCAGTATGCGGATAATAGTGATGGAGCAGTGCAACCGTGATTCCAGGCAGTGCCGCCCATCCAAAAAAGAGCATCAGGGCGATAAAAAATGCCAGGGGCAGATAATAAAGCGTGACTACGCCGCCAGCAACGTGGGTGGAAGTATTAGCAAGGATAACTAATGGCAGTAATACGACAGGAAGGATTAATGGTAATGCCCACCACTGATCTTTGTATTGTTGATACCTTGTTGAGAAGTTCATAGATGCTCATCAGAAAACCCAGGGTCCGGGAGGGGTGTTTCAGCCAGGCATCCAACCTGTCTGTAGAGGTGCACGTCATGCAATAAGCAGCGATTTTAGTGGCCTGGTTACAGCAATAATTGATCTACATCAAGAAACATGCCCGGATAAGCTAATAATTAATCTTTAATTCATTTCTTAGCTTGATTTATAACTATGGTAAATGTTTCATAGTGATATATATAATTCAGGCTAATATTTTTCTGACGAAATTTTACATTATGCACAATTGACCTGCTGGTACCTTTGTGCCTTAATAACCTACCGCCCGTTAACCGGGTATACCCTTAAGGTCCCCTCGTGAGTCAGGCAACCAGTATGCGAAAACGACATCGATTTGACAGTCGCATGACCCGTATCGTACTTCTCATTAGCTTCTTCGTTTTCTTTGGCCGCTTCGTCTATTCCTCTATCGGTGCCTGGTATCATCATCAGGACAAAATCCAGACTCAACAGATCAGCCAGACTATCGATTCCACTGTGCAACGTTAAGACTCCACTCCGTTTTTAACACGCTGCTTTCCGCGTGGGCTTTCGCATGTCCGGTATTTTCCTTCTGGCGAGCTTAGAGTCACACCACCATCACGGTAGATGGCGGAAAGGTCGCGCCTGTTATTCATCTATACTCAACACGACTTGCAAGAGACATTTTGCGTAAAATGATCCGTGCACCGCATTTTACCAACTAAAATTTGTGGGAATCGTTAGGAAATGAAAGAAACTATTCGTAAGCATATAATTTCGTGGGTTGAGGATAATATCTATTCTCTCGCGAATATTGATGATCTTACGGCAGTGCTGGGCTATAGCAGACGCACTATAGAAAACTGGTTTAAGCAGGAATATGGGCTGTCGCTGGGCGATTATATTATCAGAAGAAGGATATGCCGCGCCGCCGTGTTGATTCGCATGACCCCGCTGCCGATAACAGAAATTGCGTATTTGTTTCACTACCACAGCAGTCAGGGGTTTGCGAGGGCGTTCAAAAAATTGACCGGGCGGTCGCCCTCAGATTATCGCACGGCAGAAATCTGGGAGTTCGATAAATTACAGGCATCGCTGTTGTTGAAAGACATCAAACTGCCCGAGATAGAGTTATGCTCACTGAACAGGGAGTTTGCTTACAATCATACGCTGACGGTACATGATCATATCTTTGAACCCGCAGTGTCTGATGTAACGAAAAGCATGAGAAAGATGTTACTTGAAAGCGACGAAGTATTAAAAGAACTCGCTATTTCCGCTAAACACTCGCCGCTGTTAAGTAAGGGTCGTGAAAGCATTGTTGATGTTGATATTTCCTGGGCAACCTCTGATCTCTCAGCATCATCATCGGACAACCGCCATGTTTTTAATGGTAATTATGCAAAAATGGATTTTGAAGGAGACTGGGATACCTATGGTGCTTTTAGCAAGATCGTTTACATGCTCATCATGACCAAATATAAACTTAAACTTCGTCATGAAATACACTTAATGAAATTACATTTTTATTCAGAGGAAAGCGTAAACTTCAGCATTTTCATTCCAGTAATGTAGTGAAACTATTGCCATATCATTGCAGGCGTTGAATGTTGAGTTCCTATACCTGTCCTCATAAATCGGGACTGTAGCAACCAGTGTAAGTTTTATTAGACAATGCCTGTATCATGAAAAATTTAATTATTATTCTTGATTCATTATTTACTAATACTACACCACAATTCTATTTAGCATCGCTGCTGATACTGATTGCCACTGACGTGGCTGGGTTTTCGGCGATCCTCGTTAAATACTATTGCGATAACCGTAAGAAGCATTATCTGTTACTCAGCGTGGCTTTCCTCGCCGGTGCACTTTTTTACATAGAAAGCACCACCATCATTTACGATGCGACCTCAACGCATGCCGCCGGGTTCGTGAGAACCATTGGCAAACAAAGCAATCCGGCGATATTTATTCTGGCCAGACAACTCTGCATCACAAGTGTTATTTTTATTGCATTGCTGGCTTTTATTTGCGACGTAAAAGGACATGATATTTGGTTAAAACACGACAGCATTATTTTAACACTGTCCGTGGCGTGGATTATCTTCATTTATATCGCTGCGTGCTATTTCTATAAATACGCCGCCATGCCTTCACCTGTTGATGCGGCGGCACTAAAAAAACTGGACTATGTTCGCTATGGCTGCAGTGGGCTTAATCTGGTGTTGTTCGCGCTGATCGTTTATTACAATGATTTCAATAGTAATGTCTGGAACACCGTAGCCGCACTTACGCTGACAGAGATGCTGTGCATTTTTATTCTCTATGCCTATGGTCACGACAAAATTTTCGCATGGAATATGATCAGGGGCGTAAAAGTCATTTGCAGGTTAGTTATCACAATGTTCATCGTCTATGACGCGCTAGCTACCTTAAAAAAAGTGTGTCATATGAAAATGTATGACGGGCTAACCAAAGCCTATAACCGAAGCTATTTTCTTGAAGAAATACAAACATTACTGTCGCGCAAAAATAAAAAAGAGGGCTTTTGTGTATTGCTAATGGATCTGGATAAATTTAAGGCGATCAACGACACCTTTGGTCATCAAAAAGGCGATGTCGTACTGCAAGAATTTGCGCAGGTCATACGTAACTGCATCGGTTCCAGGGACATTTTCGCGCGCCTCGGCGGGGATGAATTTGCCGTTATTTTACCCTCAGCATCTGAAAAAGAGGCGCAGTATGTTGCTGATAACATTTGTAAGAATGTCGCAAAAATTTCTCAACTGCCGTCGGTGAAATTACCCAATGAGATAACTACAAGTATTGGTATTTATCACAGTGACGGTTCGGAAAACGTTAAAGAAATTATCGGTTTTGCTGACCTGGCGCTGTATGAAGCAAAACGTGAAGGCAGAAATAGAAGCATTATTTTTGATGAAAATTATTTTTCAATCACCACCTGAAAATAACTGGGCAATACGATGACAGCAGATACTTATCATCCTGGCGAGCGCGATCTTGATTCTGTTGCATTTTCAGCTGCTTTTAGCGAGTGGCTGGGCATCGACAATTTACAGGATTGCACACTTTCAAGGCTCACTCCGGAAGAGAGGAAAATTTATGAGGAAAAATTAACTCACTACCGGCTCTTTTGTCAGACGGCATCGGGAGAGGAATTTTTCTCACATATGATGTTTCAGGATATAAAGGTGAAATAGCGTAAACCTATAAAACCCACACTATCCCTTTTTTAATTTAATTACATTTAGCGTCTCCATTACGTCTTTATCAGGCTAAAGGAACTGCATCACGCTGGTAAATCGCATGAGGACTTATGTTTAAGTTTAAGAAAAGCAGTGTAAAAATCCGTTATAAATTGCTGGCACTTTGCCTGGCCTCTGTATGTAGTGGCCAGGTTTATGCAGAGCCGCAAAATTATGATGCGCTGGTACAGGAAGCCAGAAACGGCAATACCACACCCGCGTTGACCTGGCTTGCATCCCACCCTTCACTCACTCACCAGCAAATTGCGGACTGGTTACAAATTGCCTCTTGGGCAAATCAGGATGCGCAGGTTATTTCCGTTTATGAGCGCTATCGCCATGAAGCCCTCCCCCTGCGCGCTTATCCGGCGGTCGCTAAAGCCTATCGTAATCAAAAGCGTTGGGCTGAAGCATTACCGCTGTGGAAACAGTTGTGCGAAAAAGATCCCACTAATGCCGACTATCAACGCGGCTATATATTAACCCTGGCAGACAGCGGGGATCATAAAACCGCTATTTCGCAGGTTAATACCTTGATTAAGAAACATCCCGACAGCCGTAATTATCTGGTGGCGGCCTGGGTATACCGTCTCGCCGGGCAAGAACCGGATGAACTTTTTGCCAGTACAATGGCAATGCAGCATGCGGCATCCGCAGACACAAGCATGCCGGAATATAAGGAAGCATTGCAGGACAACAATCTCGGGTATGTGTTACTGAAAGAGAACGGATCTCACGCTGATCCAGAGGCCCGTGCCGGTTATGCTGCCGAACTAGTGCGACTGGCGTTTATGCCAACCCGTAGCGAATCCGAGCGCTATAACATCGCTGATCGTGCCTTAACTACCTACCAGTCATTATTAAGTGAGTGGAAGGATAAAAAAGAGTTGGCCCCTTACTATCGCCGCGCCCGTATTGATCAAATGGGTGCACTGCTTGCACGCGACAGACATAAGGATGTCCTTACTCAGGAAAAAATCCTGAAAAGTGAAGGCATCGAACTTCCTGAATATGCCCGCTACTGGGTCGCCTCGGCGTATTTGCATGAAAAGAAACCGCAGCAAGCCGAAGCGATGCTAAAAGACGTTTTCTATAGCAATGGCGCATTGAAAGAAACTGTCACCGAGGAGCAGAGAGCCGATCTTTTTTATAGCCATCTGGAAAACAATCAATTTAAATCGGCGTCTCTGCTAACCCATCATATTCAGAAAAAAGAGCCTGTTCATACCTATATGCCAGGTTCGCCGCTGCCTTTGCCGAATAACGAATGGCTGCAAGGCCATCTGTTTTTAGCGGAGCTGCATGAATATGCTAACGATCTGCCCGCGGCAGAACGTCTGCTACGCAAACTCAAGGACAACGCACCGGGTAATCAAAACCTGAAAATTGACTATGCGCGGGTGCTGATGGCCAGAGGCTGGCCGCGTAAGGCTGAGAAGGAATTGAAGAAAGCGGAAGTGCTGGAGCCGACCAACCTTTCACTGGAAATCGAACAGAGCTATGTCGCCATGGCGCTACAGGACTGGCGTCATGCTGAACTGTTATTAGCCGATGTGCAAAAACGCGCTCCCGCAAGTTCTGCGGTGCAAGCGTTGAAACGCGCCCACGACATTCATAACTCTGCCGAGCTGCGTGTTGGCGCGACGGTCGATCTGGATTCAAATAGCCCCGATTCCGGCCGACGTGACAACAGCGTTACTACTACCCTCTATACTCCGCCGCTGGCAAAAAACTGGCGTGCATTTGCGGGCTTTGGCGAAATCAACAGCCATTTCGATGAAGGCAAGGGTAGCGTTCGCGACTGGTCAGCAGGTCTGGAGTGGCGCTCTCGCGATATTTGGATGGAAGGCGAACTCATGGAGCGCCATTTTAATCATGGCGATAAATTAGGGGCCCGCTTCTCGGCACGCTACGACCTTAACGATAATTTCAGTTTCGGTACTCAGGCTGAACGTATTTCGCGTCGTACGCCGACGCGCGCCTTAAAACATGGCATTACGGCAAACAGCGCCGAAGCCAGTGTGCAATGGCAGAAAAATGAGCGTACCCGTGCTGATTTCAGCTACAGCCGGACCAATTTTACCGACGGTAACCTGCGTTCAGAATTCTCTCTCACTGGTGAGCAGACGTTATGGACGAACCATAAAACCGAGGTCAGTCTCCAGGCCGGCGTGTATTACGGGGTGAATAAAAAAATGGATACGCCCTATTACAATCCGCACAAAACAGCGGATGTTCTGCCTGCCCTGAATATTAAAAACGTTATTTATGAGAACTACTCAACGAATTTAAGCCAGCAAATTACCGCTGGTGTCGGTAGTGCGTGGGAAAAAAACCACGGCAGTGCTCCGGTCACCCAGGTGAGTTATGGCCAGCGTTTTGAATGGAATGACAAAGGAAGTGTAGGTGCGAATGTAAATTGGGTTAAACGCCCTTATGACGGGAAGCGAGAACATAACCTCGGTATTCAACTGGATATGACTTTACGGTTTTAAGGATAAGGTATGTTAAAGACGATACTACGTACTTTTATAATAGTGCTTGGCATCAGCATGCTCACGGCCTGTAACGATCACCGAAAGGTGTCATTTTCTTCACCTGACACCCGGCAAAAATTACGGGCGGAAAATCCCTGGCCTGATAATAGTTTTATTGTACTGGCTTATCATGACGTTGAAGATGACAGCGCCGACCAGCGTTTTATGTCGGTGCGTACCAGCGCGTTGAGAGATCAATTTGCCTGGCTAAGAGAGAATGGCTATCAGCCCATTAGCGTAGAGCAAATACGTGCTGCCCATCGAGGTGAAATTACCTTACCGCGCAAAGCCGTTCTGCTGAGCTTTGACGATGGGTACCAAAGCTTTTATACGCGCGTCTTCCCCCTGCTGGAAGCCTATCAGTGGCCAGCGCTATGGGCACCGGTGGGTAGCTGGGTCGATACGCCTGCCAATAAAAAAGTGAAGTTTGGCGATGAGTATATTGATCGGGAGAAAATCGCCACCTGGCAGCAAATTGCTGAACTCGCTCGCTCGCCGCTTGTTGAAATAGGCGCGCATACCTGGAACTCCCATTATGGTGTGCAAGCCAACCCCAGCGGAGGGAAATTACCGGCAATAGCCAACCGTTCCTATAACCCGGGTACCTCGACATATGAAACGGAACAGCAATATCGCCGCCGCGTCAGTGCCGATGGTCAAAATATCACTGTGCACCTGAAAAAACATACGGGAAAACAACCGAAATCCTGGGTATGGCCTTATGGTGCGGAAAATGGCGTGGCGATACAGGAACTCAAAAAACTGGGTTATGACACCTTCTTTACATTAGAAGATGGACTCGCCACGGCTGATAATCTGGACGCCATCCCGCGACTACTGATTAATAATAATCCGTCGCTGATTGAGTTTGCACAGATGGTTGCCAGCGTACAGGAACAGTCTGCGATGCGTTCTATCAGTGTGAGCCTTGATAGCGTATATGACACCGATAAAAATCGGCAGGAGAAGAATATTGATATTCTTATTCAGCAGATTAAAGACATGGCGGTGAGTACGGTATTTTTGCAGGCATCAGTGACACCGCCAGCAAATGGTCTGACGCGCGAAGTTTATTTCCCTAATCGCTGGTTACCGGTCAGAGAGGATCTGTTTAATCGTATTGCCTGGCAACTCAGAACACGTGCAGGTGTCGCGGTGTATGCCTCAATGCCGCTGGTAAACTGGGATTTCAGTCCGGCCGGAACGGGTAAGCCCTCGCAGGTGATCGATGCCGTGATGTGGCAAAAAATTCACGATATGTATGAAGACCTGGCCGCGCACAGCGTATTTGCTGGCATTATTTTTGGCGATGAGATAGCGTCCCGTGACCGGGTGTTTGCCAATAACTCGACGTCCACAGCGTTAACCCTCTCGCTGGCAAATACTGTCAAATCCGTTCGCGGACCGTCGATAAAAACGGCCGGGCAGCTGGTTGCCGTTCCGGAATTACAGCCGCAGGCGGACGACATATTTTATCGGCGTCTTCATGAGTCATTACGTCTTTATGACTGGACGATTATTGTGGCTAACCCCTACCAGGCGAAGCAAGACAAGAAATCCGCTACTAAGTGGTTACAGCAACTTGCTGGTTATATCACCCGATTAACCGCGGCGAATGATAAAACCTCGGTGCAGTTAGAAACCCAGTATATTCATGGTGATACCACGCATTCTGCTGATGTTAAAGACATTGCGAACTGGATGGAGTTATTACAGCTCAACGGCGTAAGAAATTATGGTTATAAGCCGAATGACTTTCTTACCAACAAAGAGCATGTAAACGTAATACGTCCTGAGTTCTCAACTAACTGGTATCCAGAAAATGAATAATCGTATTATATCGCTCATTATCCTGTGCCTGGTAGTGAGCATTCCGGTAGCTATTGCACTGTTATTTTCTGTGGAAACAATGCTTCGCTTTGTTTTCTTCTGGCCCTTTTTTATGTCTATTTTATGGATGGTCGGAGGGCTGCTTTTTTGGTTTAGCCGTGAGCGGCACTGGTCATGGGGTCGGGAAGATGAGGTTCCCTCGTTAAAAGGCAACCCCCTCGTGTCGGTGATTGTGCCTTGCTATAACGAGGAGCACAACGTCGCCGAAACCATCGAATCGGTGCTGAATCAGCGTTATAAGAATATTGAAGTCATCGCCGTCGATGATGGTTCAACGGATGGCACCGGCTTTATTCTCAACCAATTAGCGAAGCAGCATTTACGACTGCGCGTTATCCACCTGGCGCATAATCAGGGCAAAGCTATCGCGTTAAAAACCGGCGTGGCGGCAGCGAAAAGCGAATGGCTGGTGTGCATTGATGGTGACGCGAAATTAGATCGTGATGCCGTGGCATATATTGTGACACCGATGCTTGAGAATCCCCGCGTCGGTGCCGTCACTGGTAACCCGCGTATTCGCACCCGCTCTACGCTGATTGGTAAAATTCAGGTCGGCGAGTTTTCCTCTATTATCGGCATGATTAAACGCACGCAGCGCATGTACGGCCAGATATTCACCATTTCTGGCGTCGTCGCAGCTTTTCGTCGTACGGCGCTGGCTGATGTCGGCTACTGGAGTGAAGACATTATTACAGAAGATATTGATATTAGCTGGAAGCTACAGCTTAAACACTGGAGCATTTTTTATGAACCACGCGCACTGTGCTGGGTGCTGATGCCGGAAACGTTAAAAGGCTTATGGAAGCAACGCTTACGCTGGGCGCAGGGCGGCGCGGAAGTCTTCAGAAAGAATATGACGCGACTGTGGCAGTGGCGAAACCGCCGTATGTGGCCGCTGTTTACGGAATATTGTCTTTCTACCGCCTGGGCTTTCACCTGCGTGATCAGTTTTATCCTGTTTGTGACCAGCCCACACGGCGGATTGACGCTGTCAAATATGGCGCTGGACGGCCTGGCGGGGATCATTCTCTCGTGTCTGTGTATTGCACAATTTGCCGTGAGCATCCTCATCGACAGCCGTTATGAGAAACATCTGGCGTCATCGCTATTCTGGGTCATTTGGTTTCCGGCGATTTACTGGGTATTGAGCCTGATGACGACAATAGTTGCCTTTACACGGGTAATGATTATTTCACAAACAAAACGGGCGCGCTGGGTAAGCCCGGATCGTGGCATTGAAAGAGGTTGATATGGATAATCAAATCATTCGCACAGAAACACGACCATTACGCTATGGCCTTGACGTTTTTCTGACCTGTATTGTCTGGATGCTGTTTATCAGTTTATCCGCATTAAGCCTGATGAAATTTTTCAATCCTGATGTTTTAGGTGAGAATGTTTTCCACAGGCTGAAGGTTTACTTTTATTTCTCCTGCCTGAATGCTGTCGGTCTTATTATTTGGGCAGTTTATAATCGAATCCGCTTTCGCAAAGAGAGGCGCAAAAACTCGCCACGCACGCCATTGCCGAATCTGCTGGCAAGCCTGGGCGTGGATCCCGATATGTACATGGAGATGCAGAAAGCGCAGCGTATGATTGTGACGCATAACGACCATGGCGAGATCGAGAAAGTCTCGCGATTGTAACAGGGCAAAATAATTGCCGTTGCCCGTATCAGATAAAGCCCGCGATAACGCGGGCTTTATATTTATCCATGGCATCGATGCTTAAGATCTTAATAAAAGCGTGACTCCGAAGCCTGCCAACTATAGGTATTGTTTTCCGTTAACGAATCCCCAAGTTCCTGATAACTGAAATTATAAAATGCTGCGCGGGCGTCGTAACGCGAATAGTCCACTACCGCAAGGCCAACGAAGGCTCCGGTAAAGAACCCACCATAACTTTGCAGCACATAGTCATCTGAGAGCATCGCAGAATCGAATGTAACGGGAATTTCAGTGAAGGTGACCCCATCGAAACTATATTCGTAGGTATAGGTTTCCTTGCGAACTTTCGTACGTAACCAGACGTAATGGGTATCGTCAGGGATCTTAATGGCTTCATCTTTCAGATATGAGGTATATTTCCCACGGTTATTTTCACCAATTTCGATGACAGTGCCGTTAATTTCATTCCAGGTGATGAAAATAAAACTCCAGTGGCGATCGTTGTAGTAGTTTGTCAACCCGGCCATTTGTTGATAATTAGCGGGGTTAAATTTCACCTTAACTTGCGCATCAAAATAAAAGGCCTGCCAGCGGCGGGCAATCAGCGACAGATCATGGGTATTCGCTAAAGAGCCCTGCCCGATTAGCGTCAACTTTCCGTCGCCAGTTGTGCCCATTTTTTCTGTGAACGGTACGCGGAGCGTATTCCAGTTAAGATCGAGCGTCGGAGAAGTAAACTCATCGTACTGGCTATGATCTTTTGCACTTTCGGTGCAAATCGCGTCTGCCGGGCCTTCGACAAAGGTTTTGCCGCCATGGCCTCCGTCGATGCGTGGCCAGCCATCCTCGTCCCAGTACACTTTTTGAATAGACGTTTCTCTGCCAAGGGTTGACCAGCCGCGGGGATCATAGACCGACTCCCCTGGCCGATTCCACGGACGCGCACAGAGGGAGGCATAATACCATTCACCGTTGGGGGTCGAGACTAAAGAGCCATGCCCCTGCTTTTGAATATAACTGTCGGGCGTATCAACGTTGGTTAAGAATACCTCTCCCGGCGCGGTGACAAAACTGTCAGCCTCTAAGGTTTCTGAACGTGCTACTACCTCCTGATGGGTAAAGACGGTCCCTCCCTGGGCGGCAAAAAGATAATAATAGCCGTTCAGTTTGTAGAGGTGTGGCCCCTCAACAAGCGCCACCGCCGTCCCCCGATAAATAGTCCGCGCCGTTTCTGGTTTTAATTTCAGCGTTCGGGTATCAAACTCAGTCAGCGTAATGCCATTAAAAGGATGATGATATTCCCGATGATCCCAGGTTT
The DNA here is from genome assembly GCF_019218745.1 of Enterobacter sp. ENT03. Taxonomy (GTDB): domain Bacteria; phylum Pseudomonadota; class Gammaproteobacteria; order Enterobacterales; family Enterobacteriaceae; genus Enterobacter_D. The sequence goes on along the minus strand of NZ_JAHUXA010000006.1, from coordinate 115,380 downwards.
GTTGAACCAGGTATTTACGCCCATCATCATCATGAAAAAGCGAAGCATCAAAACCGACACCATTGAGTTTAATGGGATCCGTCCATGGACCACGAATATCTGACGCCATGGTCAGATAATTGGTCATGTCTTTGAAGGCGCCTTCGGTGACTTTCACATCCGTATACACCAGCCAGAATTTGCCATCGGCGTAAGAAAGCGCTGGCGCCCAAATCCCTCCCGATGAGGGATTTCCTTTCATCTCTAAAAGCGTGGTAGTGGATAATGGACTGGGAAGAAGCTCCCAGTGCTGCAGATCTTTTGATTGATGTAAGCGAACCCCCGGAAACCATTCGAAGGTAGAGTTAGCGATGTAATAGGTATCCTCTACACGGAGAATACTCGGGTCTGCATTAAAGCCCGGCAATATAGGATTTTGAATAAGAGACATATGACGGCACCTTTCTTAAAATTTTATTTATCATTACTTTTTCAAACTACACACGGATCTCATCCAGCTGACGGTTAATGTCGTTAACATGTTTGTCTGAAATGGGGTAGATTTGCATGATAAACATTGAAATAGCGGCCAGTACAATAGGGATCCAAACCGCGGTAATAATTATCCCGTCGACAGCATTTGCACTTTGGTGGGCACCGGTTTCGCTAAAGCCATACGCGGCCAGTAACCAGAGTGGGATCGCGCCGCCAATAGTGAAACCAATTTTGAAAAACAGCCCCATAATGGCATTAATGATGGCGGCGTTTCGCTTACCTGATTTTAATTCACCATAGGCAATCACTTCAGGTACCAGTGCCCACATGAAACCGGTCGCCGACGTTAAACCCCACTGTTTAATAAATGTCGCAACGTAGGCAAGCCAAAGTGCATCGTGCATCCCCTCGCGCGACCACACATACGTCAGTAACTCCCCGACGATGAACATGCCGAGAAAGAGATGGAAGAAGCCTTTTTTACCAAAAATTTTCTTCAGTCTTGGCCAGAAAATGGGAAAGACGATACCCGGAATTGAAGCCACCAGTCCGATGGCCCCCATCCATTCTGAATGGCCGACCACATACTGATTAAAAAAGCCATTAACGGTATTCATGAAAAACATAAAGGTAAACGCCAGCATGAAAAACAGGCCAAGAATGACCAGCGGTCGATTATTTTTAAGCTCAAGGAACAGGTCGGTCGTTTTTACATTGGCGGTTTGTTCTGCGGTCGCCACAACACGCTCTTTGGTGAATTTATAACAGATGAAAAGCGCCACTGCGCCTAATACCATATATACCGAATACACGCCAAACCAGGCGTAATTCGCTGAGGGATCGGTATAGTTGCCCATATTAAGCTCAAGGCCAAAAAAACCCGTATCCTTGAGACTGCGGTCTTTTGGCGAGGCCATCTGTACAAACATCGGGAATAAGGTATACACCAGAAGATTGGCACTGTTCGCCAGCATCATTCGCGTACTGGTAAGTTTATCAATAGACTCCGGATCGCGTGTCAGCGAAGCGTTAAGCGAACCGTAAGGAATATTCACCACGGAATAAACTAAGTCCAGCGCCAGATAGACGATAAATGCAAAAGGCACTGAGCCTCTGATTCCGGGAATTGGAGCAAAAAGCAACGCCGATAAAATAACGAGTGGTACGCCTGCTCTTATCAGCCAGGGCCGATATTTCCCTGCCGGTGAGCTTCTTTTGTCAACATAGGTGCCTACCATCGGGTCCCAGAATACATTAATGATACGCACAAACAGAAATATAAACCCTGCGGTTGCTGTACTGATGGTATTTACCGTCAGCATATGAAGCGCCAGAAAACCGCCTATTGTGCCGAACACCAGGTTTTGCGCAAAGTCGCCCATACCATAACCAATACGCTCTCCGCGGGTTAATATATGATATTCCTCGTGCCGGTTTTGCCTTAGGTTTTTACTCATTCTAATCAGATCTCCGGTATCTTTTGTGAAGGTGGAACACTTTCTGACATAGGAGACCCAGGGGATCCATTACGTTTTTGAGCTAATTAATTATGTTTTTTTATTTCTGTGATCATCAATACAAAAGCCTTTCACCATTATTTTTTGCGAACTGGCTCACGTTTGAGGATTATCTTAATGGAGGAGTAAAATAACGTAATTGAAGGTTCGGCCGGGAAAATAGAAGATAAATTATGCTTAAGCAGAAAATAACAGCCATAAAAAAACCCGCAGTTACGCGGGTTTTTTAGAGGGAATACCTGTTGGGGTCAGGTGGATCTTATTCCCACTCAATCGTCGCTGGCGGCTTGCCGCTGATGTCATACACCACGCGGGAAATGCCATTAACTTCATTAATAATGCGGTTGGATACACGACCCAGGAAATCATACGGCAGGTGTGCCCAGTGTGCGGTCATAAAGTCGATGGTTTCCACCGCGCGCAGTGAAACGACCCAGTCGTACTTACGGCCATCGCCCATCACGCCCACCGAGCGAACCGGCAGGAACACGGTAAAGGCCTGGCTCACTTTGTTGTACAGGTCGGCTTTGTGCAGCTCTTCAATAAAGATCGCGTCTGCGCGACGCAGCAGATCGCAGTACTCTTTCTTCACTTCGCCCAGCACACGCACGCCAAGCCCCGGTCCTGGGAACGGGTGACGGTACAGCATGTCGTACGGCAGGCCCAGCTCCAGGCCGATTTTACGCACTTCGTCTTTGAACAGCTCACGCAGCGGTTCAACGAGGCCCATCTTCATCTCTTTCGGCAGGCCGCCCACGTTGTGGTGCGATTTAATTACGTGTGCTTTACCGGTTGCAGAGGCCGCAGATTCGATAACGTCCGGGTATATGGTCCCCTGCGCCAGCCACTTCACGTCTTCCAGCTTCAGCGCTTCTTCGTCAAACACTTCCACAAAAACGCGACCGATGATCTTACGTTTCGCTTCTGGATCGTTCTCGCCTGACAGCGCGTCGAGGAAGCGTTTCTCCCCTTCCACGTGAATAATGTTCAGACCGAAGTGATCGCCGAACATATCCATCACCTGCTGGGCTTCGTTCAGGCGCAGCAGACCGTTATCAACAAATACGCAGGTCAGACGGTCGCCAATGGCGCGGTGCAGCAGCATCGCGGTGACGGAGGAGTCCACGCCGCCGGACAGACCGAGGATCACCTTGTCATTACCTACCTGCTCGCGCAGGCGCACGATGGCGTCTTCGATGATTTTGGCGGGCGTCCACAAGGCTTCACACTCGCAGATGTCGCGCACAAAGCGCTCCAGCAGACGCTGGCCCTGACGGGTATGCGTCACTTCCGGGTGGAACTGCACGCCGTAAAAACGTTTTTCTTCGTTCGCCATAATGGCAAACGGGCAAGTCTCGGTGCTGGCGACGGTGACAAAATCTTCCGGGATAGCGGTGACTTTGTCGCCGTGGCTCATCCACACGTCGAGCAGCGGATTGCCGTCTGCGCTCAGGGAGTCCTCAATGCCACGTACCAGCGCGCTGGCGGTTTTGACTTCAACCTGGGCATAGCCGAATTCGCGTTCGTTTGAGCCTTCAACATGGCCGCCGAGCTGCATCGCCATGGTCTGCATGCCGTAGCACACGCCGAGCACCGGCACGCCGGCTTCAAAAACATATTGCGGGGCGCGTGGGCTGTTATGTTCGGTGGTGCTTTCCGGGCCGCCGGAAAGGATGATGCCGCTTGGCTTGAACTCACGGATCTGTGCTTCCGTGACATCCCATGCCCAGAGTTCGCAGTAAACGCCCAGTTCACGTACGCGACGGGCCACCAGCTGAGTGTATTGCGAACCAAAATCGAGGATAAGAATGCGATGCTTATGAATATTTTCCGTCATTGACGCTAATTCCGAGGCAAGTGAAACAAAATCGCCCGGCATTAAGCCGGGCGTGGAAACGATCAGGAGCCCATACGGTAGTTCGGCGACTCTTTGGTAATGGTCACATCGTGAACGTGACTTTCCTGAATGCCTGCACCGCTGATGCGTACGAATTCCGCTTTGGTACGCAGCTCGTCGATGGTAGCACAGCCGGTCAGACCCATACAGGAGCGCAGGCCGCCCATCTGCTGGTGAATGATCTCTTTAAGATAGCCTTTATAAGCCACGCGACCTTCGATACCTTCTGGCACCAGTTTGTCAGCGGCGTTATCGGTCTGGAAGTAACGATCAGATGAGCCTTTGGACATCGCGCCCAGCGAGCCCATACCACGATAAGACTTGTACGAACGACCCTGGAACAGTTCGATTTCGCCCGGCGATTCTTCCGTACCCGCCAGCATAGAGCCAACCATCACCACGCTTGCGCCAGCGGCGATCGCTTTGGCGATGTCGCCGGAGAAACGGATACCGCCATCTGCGATGACCGGAATACCGGTGCCTTCCAGCGCTTCCACCGCGTCAGAGACGGCGGTGATCTGCGGTACGCCCACACCAGTGACGATACGGGTGGTGCAGATAGAGCCAGGGCCGATACCCACTTTCACCGCGCTTACGCCAGCCTCAGCCAGCGCACGAGCGCCTGCGCCAGTCGCCACGTTACCGCCGATGATTTGCAGATCCGGGTATTTAGCACGGGTTTCACGAATGCGTTGCAGCACACCTTCAGAGTGACCGTGGGAGGAGTCGATCAGCAGCACGTCAACACCTGCGGCAACCAGCGCATCCACACGCTCTTCGTTACCGGCACCGGCCCCCACAGCCGCGCCGACGCGCAGACGGCCATGCTCATCTTTACAGGCCTGCGGTTTACGTTCTGCTTTCTGGAAGTCTTTAACGGTGATCATGCCGAGCAGATGGAAATTCGCATCCACCACCAGCGCTTTTTCCACGCGTTTTTCGTGCATTTTGGCAAACACAGCTTCGCGTGCTTCGCCTTCACGTACGGTAACCAGACGCTCTTTCGGCGTCATGTACACGCTGACCGGCTGGCTTAAATCGGTGACAAAACGCACGTCGCGACCGGTGATAATACCGACCAGCTCGTTGTCAGCGGTGACAACCGGATAACCGGCGAAACCGTTACGTTCGGTGAGTTCTTTCACTTCGCGCAGGGTGGTGGTAGGCAGTACGGTCTGTGGATCGGTTACGACACCGGATTCATGTTTTTTGACGCGGCGGACTTCTTCAGCCTGACGCTCGATAGACATGTTTTTGTGAATAAAGCCGATGCCACCTTCCTGTGCCAGTGCAATCGCCAGACGCGCTTCCGTCACGGTGTCCATGGCTGCGGAGAGCATTGGAATATTCAGACGAATGGATTTCGTCAGCTGGGTGCTGAGATCGGCGGTATTCGGCAGAACGGTAGAATGAGCGGGAACAAGGAGGACGTCGTCAAACGTCAGGGCTTCTTTAGCGATACGTAGCATGGGCAATATCTCTGACCGGGTGGTTAAATATTGCCGTGGCATTATACAGAGCGTAATCGGTTGCATCCACACTTTTTTCAGAAAAATAGTTGCGTTCGCCTCTCATCGGGTTACTATCGACTGAATAACCTGCTGATTTAGAATTTGATCCAGCTCACATGTCAATGAATCAATCCCCTGCAATTTATACCGTCAGCCGCCTGAATCAGACGGTGCGCATGCTGCTTGAAAAAGAGCTGGGCCAGGTGTGGATCAGCGGTGAGATTTCCAACTTCACGCAGCCCGCTTCCGGGCACTGGTACTTCACCCTCAAAGATGACACCGCGCAGGTGCGTTGCGCCATGTTCCGCAACAGTAACCGCCGCGTGACCTTCCGCCCGCAGCATGGTCAGCAGGTCCTGGTGCGCGCCAGCGTAACCCTCTATGAGCCGCGCGGCGATTATCAGATCATTGTTGAGAGCATGCAGCCGGCGGGTGAAGGCCTGCTGCAACAAAAATATGAACAGCTGAAAGCGCGATTGCAGGCGGAAGGGCTGTTCGACAGCCAGTTCAAGCAGCCGCTCCCCTCCCCTGCGCACTGCATTGGCGTCGTCACCTCGAAAACCGGTGCCGCCCTGCACGATATTCTGCACGTGCTTAAGCGCCGCGATCCCTCTTTGCCGGTGGTGATTTACCCGACGGCGGTACAGGGCGAAGATGCGCCAGGGCAAATTGTCCGCGCCATTGAACAGACTAATCGCCGTCAGGAGTGCGACGTATTAATCGTCGGACGCGGCGGCGGCTCGCTGGAAGATCTGTGGAGCTTTAACGACGAGCGTGTCGCGCGGGCAATTTTTGCCAGCGCCATTCCGGTGGTCAGCGCCGTGGGGCACGAAACGGACGTGACTATCGCCGATTTTGTCGCCGATCTGCGCGCACCGACGCCGTCTGCCGCGGCGGAAATGGTCAGCCGTAATCAGCAGGAGCTGGTACGCCAGTTGCAGATGGGTCAGCAGCGGCTGGAAATGGCGATGGATTATTATCTGGCGACGCGCAACCGGCGTTTCACGCAGCTTTATCATCGTCTGCAACAGCAGCATCCACAGCTACGGCTGGCACGTCAGCAAACGGTGCTGGATCGTCTGCGTCAGCGCATGGCCACCGCCCTCGAAAATCAACTCAAGCGTACTACGCAACGCCAGTTGCGCATCACCCAGCGCCTGAACCAGCAGAATCCGCAACCACGTATTCATCGCGCCCAGTCCCGCGTACAGCAGCTGGAGTATCGTCTGGCACAAAGCATGCGCGATCGCCTGAGCAGTACCCGGGAGCGTTTCGGCGGCGCGATCACCCATCTGGAAGCCGTCAGTCCCCTCGCCACCCTCGCGCGCGGGTACAGCGTCACCACCTCCGCCGACGGCAACCTGCTGAAAAAAGCGAAGCAGGTGAAAGCGGGCGATACGCTGACCACTCGCCTGGAAGATGGCTGGGTGGCAAGTCAGGTCACAGACGTGACGCCGGTCAAGAAAACCCGCAAACGTAAACCTGAGGCCTGATAAGGGAAACTCTTCTCGCCCGGAACTATACTGCAGGTGTTTCTTAATTTCGGCTTTTGCCAGTAAGGAGACCTGCATGAACGGTTCACGCCTGCATTCCGTAATTCCTCCGTATATCCTGCGCCACATCATCGACCACGGCGCGCCACCCCAGCAGCAGTTTGCCCGTCAGACGTTAATGCACGTGCAGACGCTGATGGCAGAGCACTACGGCAAGACCGCAGCCCATCCGAGCGCGACGAGCGGCGATACCGAACGCGAAATTTATGATGCGCAAAACACGCAAACGTTGCCTGGCAAACTGGTACGCAAAGAGGGCCAGCCGTCCAACGGGGATGTTGCCGCCGACGAAGCCTGGGATTATCTCGGCGTCACTCATCAGTTTTTCTGGAACGCCTGGCAGCGCGATTCCCTCGATAACAAGGGCATGATCTTAAGCGGTACGGTGCATTACGGTCAGGACTATCAGAACGCGTTCTGGAACGGCCAGCAAATGGTGTTCGGCGATGGCGACGGGGAGATTTTTAATCGTTTTACCATCGCCATTGATATTGTGGGCCATGAGTTGGGCCACGGCGTGACGGAAACCGAAGCGGGTCTGATCTACTTTGAACAGGCCGGGGCGCTGAACGAGTCGCTGTCGGATGTTTTTGGTTCGCTGGTTAAGCAGTACCACCTCGGGCAAACCGCCGATCAGGCCGACTGGCTGATTGGCGAAGGCTTGCTGGCGGAGGGCATCAACGGACGCGGCTTGCGCTCCATGTCTGCCCCCGGCACCGCCTATGACGATCCGCTGCTCGGCAAGGATCCGCAGCCGGCCCATATGGATCACTACATCAAAACCCGCGAAGACAATGGCGGCGTGCATCTTAATTCTGGCATTCCTAACCGCGCCTTTTATCTGGCGGCGCAGACGCTCGGCGGTTACGCATGGGAGAAAGCGGGCTATGCATGGTATGACACGGTGTGCGACCGTTCGCTGGCACAGAATGCCGATTTTGCCACCTTTGCCCGTCTGACGGTACAGCACGGCGGCAAACGCTTCGACAGCACGGTAGCGGACGCTATTGAGCAGGCGTGGAAAGAAACAGGAGTGCTGTGATGAAAACCTTGCCCGCCCTGACGGAGGATGCCGTCATTGACCTGGCGCGTGAAGGCGGCGTGGCGTATATGCCGCGCCTGGCTGCGCCCCGCCGTATTGCCCTGTCCGAACTGGATGAGCAACAGCGTGAGCGTGTGTGCAGCATTCTGCGCCGCTCGCTGCCGCTGGGACAGGATGCGGGGAAAAGCGATTCACCGGGACGCGGCGATCAGCGCTATTTCCGTATTCAGATCAGCTGGACGCAACAAGACAGTACGCATCATGCGGATGTTGTCCTGCTGATAGCGGAAAGTGACGCCCCGTCAGAGCTGGAAGAGCTGTGGCGACGCGGAAAAGATTGCGTGTGATTAAGGCGTAACGAGGGTGAAATCGACGCGCTTTTTCGAGATCAGTCCGTGACCGTGCTGGCAGAAATAGTCCACCGCGCCACAGGCCTTCAGCACGTTTAAGGGCTGATGACATTCCGGGCAGCGTGCTTCAAGGGCGAGATCATGGTGACAGTGTGCACAGTGGGCATGCGTACCGGCAAGCTCCAGCGGGTGATGGCAGGTCGGGCAGTGCAGTTCCATAGAGACTCCTGTGATCCCGTCACCCCGGCGGCGGGCCGAGGCGAGGGGTAAAGGGATTATTTCCCTTTTTTGATGTGCTTGATCAGACGCTTACGTTTACGCATCTGGTTCGGGGTCAGGGTGTTGCGCTTATTGGCGAACGGGTTCTCCCCCTCCTTGAACTGAATGCGGATCGGCGTCCCCATTACGTCCAGCGATTTGCGGAAGTAGTTCATCAGATAACGCTTGTAGGAATCCGGCAGATCTTTCACCTGGGTTCCGTGGATCACCACAATCGGCGGGTTATAACCCCCGGCGTGCGCATATTTCAGCTTCACACGGCGACCACGTACCAGCGGCGGCTGGTGATCTTCTGCCGCCATGGTCATGATGCGCGTCAGCATCGCCGTACTCTGGCGACGGGTCGAGCTGTCATAGGCTTCGCGCACAGATTCAAACAGGTTACCCACGCCGCTGCCGTGCAGGGCTGAGATAAAGTGCACGCGGGCGAAGTCGATAAAGCCCAGACGATAATCCAGGGTTTCTTTCACCTGTTCGCGAACTTCCTGGCTCAGGCCGTCCCATTTGTTAACCACGATCACCAGCGAACGACCGCTGTTGAGGATAAAGCCCAGCAGCGACAGATCCTGATCGGAAATGCCTTCGCGGGCATCGATCACCAGCAGCACTACGTTGGCGTCTTCAATCGCCTGCAGGGTTTTGATCACCGAGAATTTTTCTACGGTATCGGTGATTTTGCCGCGCTTACGAACACCGGCGGTATCAATCAGAATGAATTCGCGATCGTCACGCTGCATCGGAATGTAGATGCTGTCACGGGTGGTGCCAGGCATGTCATACACCACCACACGATCTTCCCCGAGAATACGGTTGGTCAGCGTGGACTTACCAACGTTCGGACGCCCGACAATGGCCAGCTTGATCGGCAGATCCAGCGGGTTAAAGTCATCTTCCGGCTCTTCTACCGGCGGTGTGCCGTTCTGCTCGGCTTCGAACTGCGCCCAGTAGGCGGCTTCTTCGTCAACTTCTTCTACTTCGCGCGGATCAACTTCCTGCATCCACGGCACCAGCGCATGCTCAAGCAGGCTGGTTACGCCACGACCGTGAGACGCGGCAATCGCATGGATCTCACCGAGGCCCAGGGAGTAGAAATCAGCGACGGCTTGATCCGGATCCAGACCATCGGTTTTGTTGGCGACCAGAAACGTCGGTTTCTGGCGAGAACGCAGGTGCTGGGCGATGGCTTCGTCAGCAGGCATCAGGCCCGCGCGCGCATCCACCATGAACAGCACGACATCCGCTTCTTCGATAGCCAGCAGAGACTGCTCGGCCATACGGGTTTCCACGCCGTCTTCTGTACCGTCGATACCGCCGGTATCAATACAGATAAACTCGCGGCCTTCCACTTCAGCACGACCGTACTTACGGTCACGAGTCAGCCCCGGGAAATCCGCCACCAGCGCATCTCGGGTGCGTGTTAAACGATTAAAAAGCGTGGATTTTCCAACGTTAGGGCGCCCGACAAGCGCGACCACAGGTACCATGTTTAAAGCCTCTTTCAAAAAATCATTTACAACGTCGCCGGAGGGCAGCGCTGTGCAAATACAAAAATTATAAAACGCTAAAACGTAAAAACAGGAAAACGGCCCCTGCAACAGGAGCCGTTTTTCTCAAGCCAACAGCCGCTGTGATTAACGCGTAATCGCGTACAGCGTGCCGTCTTTCGCCTGAATCAGCAGCTTACCTTCGGCAACCACGGGTTCGGTCAGGAAGCCTGAGCTATCTACTTTCTGCTGCGCGACAAAACGACCATCTTCGACGTTAAGCCAGTGCATGTAACCTTCACTGTCACCGACGACTAAAGCACCATTATACAGCGCTGGGGTAGTCAGGTTACGGTGCAGCAGATCGCTTTGCGTCCAGAGCGTGACACCGCCTTCGGTGGTCAGCGCCAGGACACGATCGTTTTGATCCACCAGGTAGATACGATCGCCGTCGATGATGAAATCATTCACCGATCCAAGCTCGCGTTTCCACATGATCTGACCGCTGCGCAGATCCAGCGCCGTCAGGTTGCCATTATAAGCCAGCGCGTACACCACGCCATTGATCACAATTGGCGTCGTATCCACATCGCTCAGACGATCGATTTCCGTCGCACCGGTGGCCTGGGAAATACGCTGCTGCCAGATGATCTGGCCTTTGTCCATGATCACTGCGCTAACGCGACCGTTATCACCGCCGACAATCGCCGCACCAAATGCCGTTGCTGGCGCAGATTCACCGCGCAGGGAGAGCGCAGGCATATCAAGGTTAACGGTCCATTTTACTGCACCATCAGCTTCGTTAAGCGCCTGCAGCTGGCCGTTGCTGGTATGGATCAGCACCACGCCATCGCTGACAACCGGACGGGACAAGGCTTCGCCCGCGACCCGCGTCTGCCAGGCCGTAGAACCATCGGCGGTGTTCAGCGCATAAACCTGCGCTTTTTCACTGCCAACATACACATGGCCGCCAGCGACGGTTACGCCACCGGACAGCAGCGCCGGGCTGGTGGAGAAGAAGCCGCTTTTCTGCGCCAGCGACACCGACCAGATCTCTTTGCCGTCGGCAGCATTCACCGCTTTCACCGTGCCATGACGATCGGCAGCATAGACAACGTTATCGGCAAACGCCGGGTGCAGATTAGAGTAGAAATCGCCAATGCCGTTACCAACAGAGGTGCTCCACGCGGTAGACGGCGTGAACTGGTTTTCAACCACCGGCAGCGGGGACATTTTGACGACATCTTCTTCGCCGCTAAACAGAGAACAGCCACTCAACAAGGTGACAGAAAGCAGCCCTGGCAGAAGTAATTTACGCAATTGCATCGGGTCCCTCTTAGATGGACAAATTATTGATTTTCATCTGCATCATTTCGCTCAGCGCCGGTGAAGCGTTGCTTTTAACGCCACTCTCCCATGCGGTGCGAGCACCTTGTTTATCGCCTTTACTCAGCAATGCTTCACCGCGTAAATCAGCCACAATCGCCGTCCAGCCTTCGCCTTTCACCGACTCAAGGGTTTTCAATGCGGCATCCGGCTGCTTCAGCTGGATCTGGACACGTGCCAGACGTGCATTGATCACAGCCTTCAGGTTTTCATCACTGGCCGCGGCAAGACCTTGCTGCAACAGCGTGACGGCTTTATTAAGGTCGTTTTTATCAACATACTGTTGAGCCAGCTCAAGTGACGCAAACGCACCGTAAGTATTTTTGTTATCCGCAGCAAATTTTTCTGCTGCAGATAAGGTTTCCGGCTTATCCGCGCGGAGTGCAGACACGGCGTTTTCATAGTTCAGCGAAACCGCTCTCACTGACTCGTCCTGATGGCCTGTCCAGTAGCGCCAGCCTACCAGCGCGCCAATACCCAAAATAACCCCAACGGCCAGCGCTTTGCCATTTTCGGCAAAGAAGCGTTTTATCGCATCAACCTGTTCGTTTTCGTTCTCGTAGATTTCCACGCAGTCCCTCTCCTTAACGATAATTCACCGGGGAAGATTAGCCCAGTAGTGTGCGCAGATGCGCCGCAACGCCATCCTGCGTCACCGTAGTTTGCTCACCAGAGCGTAAATCCTTCACCACCACGTTGCCTTCCGCGACTTCCGATTCACCCAGCACCAGTGCGACGCGAGCGCCCCACTTGTCAGCACGGGCAAACTGCTTCTTGAAGTTGCCGCCGCCATGGTTGGTCATCAGCTTAACGCCTGGCATCGCATCACGTAACTTTTCAGCAAACTGCATGGCAGCAGACTGCGTATCGGTGCCGGATGCAACCAGGTATATATCGACAACAGGATCGGCTTTAAATTCCGGATTAACGGCCTGAACCAGCAAAACAAGTCGCTCAAGGCCCATGGCGAAACCGACAGCCGGAGTCGCACGACCACCCAGTTGCTCAACCAGACCGTCGTAACGACCGCCAGCACACACGGTGCCCTGCGCGCCGAGGCTGGTGGTGACCCACTCAAACACGGTGCGGTTGTAGTAATCAAGACCGCGCACCAGGCGCTGGTTAACGGTATAGGCGATACCCGCGTTGTCCAGCAGTGCACATAACCCGGCGAAGTGCTCGCGGGAGTCTTCGTCGAGATAATCGCCAAGCGCCGGCGCGTCGTTCAGCAGCGCCTGCACATCAGGATTTTTGGAATCCAGCACGCGCAACGGGTTGCTGTACATACGACGCTTACAGTCTTCGTCCAATTTATCCTGATGCTGTTCCAGGAACGCCACCAGCGCATCGCGGTAGTTAGCGCGCGCGTCCAGTGAGCCAATGGAATTCAGCTCCAGGCGAACCTGATCGGCAATACCCAGCGCGCGCCACCAGCGGGCGGTAAGCAGAATCAGCTCGGCGTCGATGTCCGGCCCTTGCAGACCAAAAACTTCACAACCCAACTGATGGAACTGACGATAACGCCCTTTTTGCGGACGCTCGTAGCGGAACATTGGCCCGACATACCACAGGCGCTGTTCCTGATTGTACAGAAGACCATGTTCGATGCCGGCACGCACACAGCCCGCCGTACCTTCCGGACGCAGCGTCAGGCTGTCGCCGTTGCGGTCATCGAAGGTATACATCTCTTTTTCAACCACGTCGGTGACTTCACCGATCGCGCGTTTGAATAACGGGGTCTGCTCTACAATCGGCAAACGGATCTCACTATAACCGTAGCTGCCGAGCACGCTTTTTAAGGTGCCTTCAATGCGCTGCCAAAGGGCAGTTTCGCCAGGCAGGTAGTCGTTCATGCCGCGAATGGCTTGAATATTCTTTGCCACGTTTATTCTCTTTATAGATATAAAAATGAACCCTTAGCGCTCACCATAACCTTACGGGCGCGCTGCGGGTTCAATCATACACGGGAAGCAAGCCGCTTCCCAGTCACGTTATTTTTCAAGCTGCTGAATATCAATTCGGCGCGCTTCATCCATGATGGAGGCTTTGGCGCGGATGCGTGCTTCCAGTTGGGCGATCATATCGTTGTTATCGAGACGATCTTTACGCACACCGTCCTCATAGAGACCGCTTTTCTTATTACCGCCGGTGACGCCGAGGGTGGACACCAGCGCTTCGCCAGGACCATTCACCACACAGCCGATAATCGACACGTCCATCGGCGTGAGAATATCTTCCAGACGCTGCTCCAGTGCATTCACGGTGCCGATCACGTCAAATTCCTGACGAGAACAGGTCGGACAGGCGATGAAGTTAATGCCGCGGGAACGGATGCGCAGGGATTTAAGAATATCAAAGCCCACTTTGATCTCTTCCACCGGATCCGCCGCCAGCGAAATACGCAGCGTATCGCCGATGCCTTCAGAGAGCAGCAGGCCGAGGCCGATCGCCGATTTTACCGCACCCGCACGCGCGCCACCGGCTTCGGTGATGCCCAGATGCAGCGGCTGTTCAATTTCTTTGGCCAGCAGGCGATAGGATTCAACGGCGAGGAAAACGTCAGAGGCTTTTACGCTGACTTTGAACTGGTCAAAGTTGAGACGGTTAAGGTGTTCCACATGACGCATCGCGGATTCCAGCAACGCTTGCGGCGTCGGCTCCCCGTACTTTTCCTGCAGATCTTTTTCGAGCGAACCGGCATTTACGCCGATACGAATAGGAATATTTTTGTCGCGCGCACAATCGACGACCGAACGGATACGCTCTTCGCTGCCGATATTACCCGGATTGATGCGCAAACAGTCGACGCCATATTCCGCCACTTTCAGCGCGATACGGTAGTCGAAGTGGATGTCCGCCACGAGCGGCACATTAACCTGTTGCTTGATAAGTTTGAAAGCTTCTGCCGCGTCCATGGTCGGCACGGAGACGCGGACAATATCTGCGCCTACCCGCTCCAGCGCCTGGATTTGCTTAACGGTCGCTTCCACATCCGTGGTACGGGTGTTGGTCATCGACTGTACGGCGATAGGCGCACCATCGCCAATGGGCACATTACCAACGTAAATCCGTTTTGATTTTCTACGTTGAATAGGGGCCTGGTTATGCATGAAAAATCTCCCGCGTTGCCCGACTGTTACTGTGCTGCTGATTGTCCGGCATCGAGGGTCAGTCGCGCAACCTGATTAGTTCTGATAAATCGGCTCAGATCGACAGGTTTTCCCTGGAACTGAATTTGTACGGCTGACGGTGCGCCGATTTTAAGCTTGTACGGCGCCTGGCCTGCAAGATTCAGATTCGCCCCGCTACGCTGAATACCACTGAACAATTTCTTGCCGGTGGCATCGCTCACTTCCAGCCAGCAGTCGGCGGTGAAGGTCATCGCCAGCGCGTTGGCATCCGCCGGCGCGGTGGTATTAACGCCAGCCTGATCGGTTGGCAATGCCGTTGCCGCAGGGGTCTGCGGCTGGGTCACGGCGGGATCGACATTCGCCTGCGACGGCGATACCACGGCGTTTTGATCGGCAGTGGCGGAGGTCGTCGGCGCTGGAGTGTCCGCGGTTTGCGGCGCGGCGTCTGCCGGTGCGGTACCCATAGTCGGGGTATCCGCAGATGGCGTTGCGGTGTCATTATTCAGCGGGATGCTCTGGGCGTCCGTATTGCTGGCGTTCAGCTCCGCAGTGGATTGATCCGCCATGGTGGTGATCTCTTCCTGCTGCGCTTTATGGTTCTGCCACCACCAGGCGCCGGTCAGGCCGAGGACGACAAAAAACACCAGCCAGGTGATGCTGGTTAACCAGCCGTCGCGTTTTTTACGACGTTTGCCCAGCGAAAAAGTCTGCATCGGCGCGACTTTCGCCGCACGTATCGGTGCCTGCTTTTCCATCATCGGCAGCAGTTCTTCTTCCGGGATATGCACCAGGCGGGCATAGGAGCGGATATATCCACGTAAAAACGTCGAGGCTAAATCAGCAGGCGCTTTATCGTCTTCAATATCGCGAACGGTGGAAACTTTCAGGCACAAGCGTTCGGCAACCGCTTGCTGGCTGAGTCCGAGTTGTTCACGGGCGCTGCGCAGACGAACGCCAGTGGATAATGTTTCATTTTGATCGTGAGTGGCTTCAGTATTCATTCGCTACAACTGCTGGTACGTGAAATGTAAATTGAGGCGCCGGTGAGTCAGAATGCCTACCCGCACCGCGAAACGTCTGGTTCAGTCAACCTGAGCAAGACAGTATAAGACGGTCTGCCAGGTGTTAACAGTTAAGCTTTCTTCTTACAGGCTAAACTGTTGTTCCATCATTACATACTGCCCTAAACACGGCTGAAACGCACCGTAATTATTGACTACACGAGTATATTTGGGCGGTATATTCCACATACTTATGCTTAGCGGTACACAGACTGTACCGCTAAGCATCGTTGTCAGACGGTTTTAACCGCAATGGTTTCACCCTGCATACGTTTACGCAGCGTACGCTTAGTACGGTCGATAACATCGCCCGCCAACTGACCACAGGCGGCGTCAATATCGTCGCCGCGCGTTTTACGCACGATGGTGGTAAAGCCATATTCCATCAGCACTTTAGAGAAGCGATCGATACGGCTGTTCGAACTGCGTCCATAAGGTGCGCCCGGGAACGGGTTCCACGGGATGAGGTTAATCTTGCACGGCGTATCCTTCAGCAATTCTGCTAACTGATGCGCATGCTCGGTGCCATCGTTCACGTGATCGAGCATCACGTACTCGATAGTCACACGGCCCTGATTGGCGTTGGACTTCTCGAGGTAACGACGCACGGCGGAGAGGAAGGTTTCGATGTTGTACTTCTTGTTGATCGGCACGATCTCGTCACGGATTTCATCCGTCGGGGCATGCAAGGAGATCGCCAGCGCCACGTCAATCATATCGCCGAGTTTATCCAGCGCGGGCACAACGCCAGAGGTGGAGAGCGTCACGCGACGTTTTGACAGACCAAAGCCGAAGTCATCCAGCATGATTTCCATCGCCGGTACCACGTTGTTCAGGTTAAGCAGCGGTTCGCCCATGCCCATCATCACCACGTTGGTGATCGGACGCGTACCGGTCACTTTCGCCGCGCCGACGATTTTCGCCGCGCGCCACACCTGGCCGATGATTTCAGAAACCTTCAGGTTGCGGTTAAAGCCCTGCTGCGCCGTGGAGCAGAATTTACACTCCAGCGCACAGCCAACCTGCGAGGACACGCACAGCGTCGCGCGATCGTCTTCCGGGATATAAACGGTTTCGACGCGCTGATCGCCCACGGCAATCGCCCATTTGATCGTGCCGTCAGCGGAGCGTTGCTCTTCCACCACTTCCGGGGCGCGGATTTCAGCGACTTCTTTCAGGCGGGTGCGCAACACCTTGTTGATGTCAGTCATGTCATCAAAGTTGTCGCTGCAATAATGGTACATCCACTTCATCACCTGATCGGCGCGGAAGGGTTTTTCGCCCATATTTTTAAAAAATTCGCGCATCTGCTGACGGTTTAAATCCAGCAGGTTAATTTTGGCGTCTTTATTCGGTACCGTTGAGATAACGGCTTCAGGCGTAACAGTATGTTCAGACATATTTTATTCCGGCCTCGTTATTACACGTTATGGCCCGTGGAGGGTTAAAAAGAAACGCCCCGGAAAGCTTGTGCTCGTCCTGGGGCGTTGCATTGTACAAATTATGCTGTGCAGATGCCACGCCTGCGCGTGACATTTACCAAATAAATGATTAGCGGGTGCGCGGGCACACTTCGCCTTCTGCGAAGAAGTAAGCGATTTCACGTTCAGCAGATTCCACGGAATCAGAACCGTGAGTGCCGTTCTCGGTAAAGCTGTCGGCGTAATCAGCACGCAGGGTGCCTGCCAGCGCGTCAGCCGGGTTGGTTGCGCCGAGGATTTCACGGTGACGACGTACCGCGCTTTCGCCTTCCAGCACAGTAACAACGATCGGGCCGGAGGTCATGAACTCAACCAGACCGTCAAAGAAAGGTTTGCCCTGATGCTCAGCGTAGAAACCGCCGGCTTTTTCAGTGGACAGGTGCAGCATTTTGGTACCGACAATTTTCAGACCTGCCGTTTCAAAGCGCGCAAAGATGTTTCCAATAACGTTTTTTGCCACCGCGTTAGGTTTAATGATGGAAAAAGTACGTTCAATAGCCATGATTACCTCAGTGTTATGTTTTGTCGTTGTGCATACATGTGTATGACCCGGCGCGAATTATAGAGAGCATGCGCCCTATTGCCTATGGACGAAGGTAACATTTTTTTAAAATAAGATGAGTATTAGCAACAATGCCCGCGCATACCGTGCTGATGCTGTGCGCAGGTCGGGCAAACCGTTCTGTCGGTACGCAATGCCAGAAACGTTCGCTGGCAGGAGGCGCAGCGGGCAGAGACCAGCGGCAATATCCTGACGGGCTGATGCTGCGGCCCGGCGTTCAGGGTTACCGCCTGATGCTGACACACCGCCTGACAGTTACCACAGCCAGTACAGCGTGCCGAATCAGTCACCATATTTTCGTCTTCCAGCCGCAACGCCTGTTCAGGACAGACCCGCCAGCACGCCCCGCACAACTGGCAGCGCTTGAGATCAATGTCAGGCAGCCAGTCGCTAACCTGCGGGTACATCTGACGCAACACCCGCCTTCCCGCCGGTACGCGCGCGCGGTGGATGTGCGGATCCGCGACATGGATCCATGCCCGGCGCGCAGTATTGATTCCGGCGGCAGAGGGTGGAACGATCCGCCACTGCGGCTGCTGGTAACGGCGCAACGTCAGATTAAGTCGCGCCACCGCCAGCGCCCAGCCAGGCTGGGTATCTATATCACAGGCCACCGCACGAAGATGATAGCGTCGGTGCCAGATCAACAGCTCCTCCGTACTGGCTGCCCGCAGCGATAACGGGGCCACCAGCGCATCGCCCTGGTAGTGACGCAGTACCGGTTCAATACCACTGATGGCCTCTGTCGGGCAGACAAACAGACAATCGCCGCAGGACAGACAAATTTCGCTGTTGAGCGTGAACTTATCCTCCGTCACGGCTATCGCCTGCACAGGACAAACGTCCGCACACGCGCGGCAGGTGGCAAAACGCAGGGTTTCACGCACACAGCGCGAAGTGATTACGGGCGCGTTTCCCCTCACCCGCCCCCCCTTAGCCTACGCAAAAGAAAACATAGCGCAGAACGATTTCAGCCAGCAGCAGCAATACGCCGCCAGCTATCATCATCACTTTCTTTTTGCGCAAGCCGCCAATGGCAAACAGCGCCATCCCCACCACGCTGAGCGTCCAGTTCAACATATAGAACTCGCGAAGTTGTAGCAGCCGCGTGAGTGGCGCATGGGGCAGTGTAACGATGTGCTGCTTATGCGTAAGGATCGAGTAGATCCACAGCGGCTGCACCAGGATGCGCGCCAGCACCATGGCGATCACCACGGCTACTGCCAGCCTGATGCGCGGTCTGTTTATATCCGGCGACGCCAGCGCGATAAACACCGATCCAACCACCCCCATCGTGGCAAGGAAGAAAACCAGCGTTTTGACATGCTGCCAGGTGGCGACCGCCGTGTGGATGTAAGTCTGCGCCATGCAGAATATCGCCACCGTTCCCAGCAGCCCGGCCAGCATCAGCAATGCGCCGTTGATGGAATGACGAACCAGCGCCATCAGCGTGCACAGGCCCAGCACTGTCAGATACAACGCGCTGAAAACGACTTCCCGGCTTAGCCATGACGTGGCGACATTGCGTATCACGTTGAAAGCATTGAGGGGGTAGCCAAGGTGCAGAAAAGAAATAATTACCCCGGCCATGCCCATGCCGAAAGCGAAGATCAATTCAGGAAGCAGGAAGCCGGATCGGCAACGCAGTACCACCAGCCACAGCGTGATGCCCACCGATCCCTGCAACAACAGCGTAAAAAGTAACAGCGCGGAATCAGCCATGATACAGATCCTCTTTTTCCGCGCCCTGATGCGCTTTGATCACTAAATTTGGTTGCGTCATGGCGGCGTCCGGCAGCCCCCTCACGCGGTCCACATTGCCCCAGCGGGCGCGCAGTTCATCGATCGGTCCGAACTTGATCGCCCCCAACGGACAGGTTGCCACGCACACCGGCGGTTCCCCTTTGGTCTGCAAATCAACGCAGAAATCGCATTTTGACATCTGCCCGGTCCGGGTATTTAGTTGCGGTGCACCGTAAGGACAGGACCAGGCGCAGTAGCCACAGCCTACGCACTTATCGGTGTTGACCCGCACGATGCCATCGCCCGGCCGTTTATGCATGGCGGTGGTCGGACAGTTTTTGGTGCAGATCGGATCGGCGCAGTGGTTACAGGAAATAGAAAGCGTGTAGGCAAACACGTTATTCTGCACCCCGCCCTGCCCGGTTGGCATAAACCCGCCGCCGGTCACTTCATAAACGCGACGCAGCCGACACCCGACGTCCAGATCGTTTTTATCTTTGCAGGCCACCTGACACGCCTTGCAGCCAGAGCAGCGGGAAGAATCAATAAAGAACCCCAGTTGCTTGTCGCTCACGGGTGGATAATCGATAAACTGACTCATGCTTTTACTACCTCAACGAGCATCGTTTGATGGGAATTCCCTTTCGCCAGCGCCGTGATACGCGCTGAACTCAGAACGTTGGCGCAGCCCCCGCGATCGATACCTTGCGCATCGGGCTGCCACCAGGCCCCGGCCTGCATTGCCACTACGCCGGGGATAATGCGCGGCGTCACTTCCGCCGGCACCACGCTGATACCGCGATCGTTATGAATACGCACCTCATCACCCTGGCGGATCCCGCGCGCCTGCGCGTCTTGCGGGTTGATCCACAGTTTTTGCGTCTGCACTTCCTGCAACCATGGGTTGGCATATTGCGTAGAGTTGGCGCGGTTTTTTCCTTTCCAGGTGATCAGCTGTAACGGATATTTTTGCGCCAGCGGATCGTCCGGCCCTTCGTGAGCGGGCACGTAATGGGACAGCGCCGGGATTTCCGGGTGCTGCATGTCGTAAAGCCGCTGAGAGAAGATCTCGATTTTGCCGGATGGCGTCGGGAAGGGGTGATTCTGCGGATCGCGGATATTATCGGCGAAAGCCACATAAGGCTCGCTTTTGAACAGGTGCTGACGTGTTTTTTGCAGGGTTGCGAAATCCGGCAGTTGCTCATCCGGCATCGCCTCACGCGTGCGCTGCCAGATACTCTCAATCCACTGTTTTTCATCGCGTCCCAGGCTGAACGCTGGTTCCACGCCCAGCTTCGCCGCCACCTCGCGCAACCATTCGTAGTCGGAACGGCGCTCGAATTCTGGTTCGATAAGTTTCTCTGACAGCATCAGATAGCTGCCGGTCCCCCAGGTTTCGCCAATATTCCACCGCTCCATAAAACTGGTTTCCGGCAGCAGCAGATCGGCGTATTTCGCGCTGGGCGTCATATACAGATCGCTTGCGACGATAAACTCAATTTTCGATTCATCCTCCAGCATTCTGGCGGCCTGATGCACATCCGGGTTCTGGCTGGTGAGATAGTTGCCCGCCAGCGAGAAAAGCAGCCGGATAGGGCTGTCGAGTTTTTCGGCGTCTTTCAGCCCGTCCTGCGGCGTAACTTTTGACGCATCTTCTGCCGCCTGCACCCAGTTCATTACCGAAATCTGGGCTTTGACCGGATTATCCGGCATTTCCGGCCCAACGGTAAATTTGCGGTTCGCACAGCCGCCGTAGCCCGCCGCCCAGCCGCCTTTCACCCCGACATTGCCGGTAATGGTCGCCAGCAGCGTCGAGCCACGCGCAGTACGTTCGCCGCAGTTGTGGCGCTGCGGTCCCCAGCCCTGGATCAGCGCTGCCGGTTTAGTGGTGGCGTAATCCCGCGCCAGCTGGCGGATGGTTTGCGCCGGAACATGGGTGATCGTCTCCGCCCATTCCGGGGTTTTGCGTACACCGTCTTTCACGCCGGTCAGATACGCCACCAGCGATTCGTTTTGCGGTGCGCCTTCCGGCATCGACGCCTCATCAAAGCCCAGCGTATAGCGCCGGATAAATGCCTCGTCATGCAGCGATTCGGTGACGATGACGTACATCATCGCATCCATCAGGGCGTTATCGGTGGTGGGCAGCAGCGGGATCCACTGGTCTGCCAGCGACGCTACCGTATCCGAATAGCGCGGATCAACGACGATAAAGCGGGTGCCATTTTGCTTCATCTGCTGAAAGTAGTGGTTCGTGTGACCAAAAATGGTTTCCGTCGGGTTGTGGCCCCAGAGGATCACCAGTTTGGTATCCACGAGTGTGTCCAGCGAACTGCCGCTGGCCGCCACGCCGTAGGTATAGGGCGTGGCCGCCGCGGTATTGCCCATGCTGACCGAGTGATAGCTGGCCAAATACCCGCCGGTCAGGCTCAGTAAGCGCTGCGCCATTGCCGTGCCGGACAACGCACCGCCGGACACCGCAGTCCCGACATGAACATAGCGCGAGGCGGGGCCATACGTGGCGGTGATTGTCCGCATCTTTTCGGCGATCAGGGTGGTGGCTTCATCCCACGAGATGCGCACGAATTTCCCTTCACCGCGCTTGCCGGTGCGTTTCATGGGGTATTTCAGGCGATCCGGGTGATAAACAAATTTCCGGTAGCTGCGGCCCCGCACACAGGCACGCATCACCGGCATCTGCGTATCCAGTTCGTTATCGGCACGGGTGGAGATACGGGTGACGACACCGCCCTGCACATGAGCGCGAATGTCACATTTGCCGCCACAGTCAAAGGTACTGCAGGTCTGCACCACGCGCTCTTTATCGGCAGCGACAAGAGGGGGTTGTGCCGCTGAAGGCGCGGCATGACCGGCAGAGGATAAAAAGGGCAAGGTAAGTAAAGCGGAACTGGCCTGCAAAAAGCTACGGCGTGAAACAGGGGTGAGTCCGTCCTTGGGTCGTGAGTCTCTTGAATTATTCATTTTCATCCGTAAAAAAAAGAAAATAAGCATGTAGAAACGTAAGTTTCTTCTTTTTCCTACCAGACGCTTTTGACTTTTATCAATGCCCGCTAAGTTATTATTTTAAAATCATCTTAACCTAAATATCTTTTATTGACAGGATGCTTTGCGGACAGCCACATTCGCATTTTCAGCGTAATTCGAAGCTGACGGTCGTCATTTGCCCTGAAGTATCCATAACCACCACCTGATAGCTGCCTGCCTTCGTCAATTGCAGGGTTAATCGTGCGGAAGAGGTCTCCAGGGCTTCGCCGTTGATAAACCACCAGCGGCGTCCTTCACCACCGGGCGCATACAGCGGCAACGAAACCTGCGCTTCCCCCGGTAAGCGGCGGATCAGCGCCCCTTCCCGGACGCCGGTTAACAACAAAGGCGCGGCGGCATTTTGTTGCGGTGGCGGACATTGCGCCGACGCGGGGGGTAACCGTGCGGCGCGGCGCTCCCCTGCCGGTAGCCAGGCTTCCAGTGGACGCGGCCAGACAATGAGTGTTTGTTGCGTGGCATCCGGACAATCGGCGGCCACCCGCTCCCCGGCCTTATTCAGCCAGATCGGGAAACGAATGCCGTTCACGCTTTCCTGATCCGATAACAACAGCGTTGGCGGCTCGCTGCCGTCGAGCAGCCAGGTCGCGAGACGGCGGCGACAATTGCTGTCGCCCTGCGGCAGCGACTGCCCGCCAGGCCAGCAAATCACGCCGCGCGTCACCGACGCCGGACGCGGGTCGACAGGCTGACGCGCTTTGCCGCTCACCGACTGCGACTGCAACAGGTTATGCACCTGATTAAGCAGCGGCACGGCGCTGGCAAAGCCAAACTGACCGGCGACCGGCGTACCGTCCGGCCTGCCAACCCAGATGCCAATCACATAGCGGGCGTTAATGCCAATCGCCCACGCATCACGGTAGCCATAGCTGGTGCCGGTTTTCCAGGCCAGCGGCACTACCGGCGACAGGGCGCTGTCCGGCAGCGGCTGCGCCTGCGAGGCCAGAATACGGCGAATGATCCAGGCTGAACCAGGCGAAAGCAGTGGGCGTTCAGCAAGAGGATCGGACGGCAGCAGACGCAGCGCGCCCGCTTTCCCCTGACGGGCAAAGGCGCTGTAGGCAGCAGTAATATCCGCCAGCCGCGCCCCTGCCCCGCCGAGGATCAGCGATAAATTAGGCTCCGCTCCGGCGGGTAAAATCAGCGGCAAGCCGGCATTACGCAGGCGCCCGGCAAAACGCTTAGGTCCGTAAGCTTCCAGCACCTGCACCGCCGGCAGATTCAGCGATCGCACCAGCGCCTCACTCATGCTGACCGGACCGTGAAAACCACTGTCAAAGTTACCGGGGCGGTAGTCGCCGGACAGACGCGGCACATCCTGTAACAGAGATGCCGGATGGATCAGCCCGTCGTCCATCGCCAGGCCATAAATAAAGGGCTTCAGTACCGAGCCGGGCGAGCGCACGGCAGTCACCATATCCACATGGCTAAAACGGTTGTCGTCGTTGATGTCCACCGATCCCACCCAGCCGCGCACTTTCATATCGGTGTGATCGACGACGATCATCGCCAGCGAACTGCGCTGCGGCAGACGGTTTTTTACGTTTAGCGCCAGATCTTCAAGCTGTCGTTGCAGCCCGGCATCCAGCGTCGTGACGATCTTATCGCTGCGGGTTTTCCCGGCGACCAGACGGGCAAACAGCGGAGCGAGTTGCGGCATTTGCCGGGGTGACAACCACACCGGCTCTTCCCGTGATTCCTGCACCTGCTCCATGGACCAGACGCCCTGCTGTGCCATTCTTGCCAGAACTTTATCCCGCGCCGCCTGGGCGCGTTCCGGCCAGCGGTCAGGTCGCAGACGACTCGGTGCCTGCGGTAATACCGCGAGCAGTGCCGCCTCGGCATAACTGAGCTGAGACGGAGGTTTACCCAGATAAGCCCAGCTTGCCGCCCCCACGCCTTGCAGGGTGCCGCCAAACGGGGCGCGATTGAGATAAAGCGTAAGAATATCGCGCTTGGAGAGGTGCCATTCGAGTTGCAACGCGCGCCAGAGCTGGCGCACTTTGCCGGTGAAAGTACGGGAATGGGGATCGAGCAGACGCGCCACCTGCATGGTCAGCGTACTGCCGCCGGACACCACCCGCCCTGAACTCAGATCCTGCCAGGCCGCGCGCAGCACCGAGAGCGGGTTAACGCCCGGATGCTGCCAGAACCAGCGATCTTCATAGTGGATCAGCGCCTCCAGATAACGCGGCGAAACCTCTTCGATGGTCACCGGATAGCGCCAGATACCCTCGGCATCAGCGAAACGCCACAGCGGCGTGCCGTCTTCGCTGACCACCACGCGGGCCGGGTGCACCTCGGTGAGCGGCAGCGGCCAGATGCGGTCCGCGAGCCAGACCATCGCCAGTACGAACAACAACGCTCCCGCAAGCCAAAGCCCGCGGGAGCGCAATTTATGATGTTGCTTCACGTTATGGGGTGACAATCAGCGGGCCGCTGGCAGCCCCCGTTGCCCGCCACTGCGGTACATACATCGATTCCACCTGCGGCACCGGCACCTGATACGTGCCCGGCGTCACTGCACGCGCCAGATAGACCAGCGTCACTGGCTGCCCTTCGTTTACCGCCACGGCGGCAACAAAGCGATCGTCGCGGAATTCCATGTGCTGAATATCCGCCTGCTGCATCTGGTTCAGCAGGTTGCGGATCTCATCACCGCTGTCCTGCAGGCTGGCGCTGCTGCTGGCCAGGTTCTGGTTTTCCAGTTCCAGACCGGCAGGCAGCAGATCGACGACCAGCGCATCCGGCACGTTCTGGCTGGCGTTCACTTCCAGCGCCACCAGCACCAGGTCGCCACTTTTCAACGAGCTGAAAGTGGTGGCCTGACCGTCTGTACCGTAAATGCGGCGTTCAATGTGCAGCACATTCGAGGAGGGTTGCGGCGCATATTCCGGGTAGCCGCTGGTGTCCAGACGCAGCCACAGCGGCGTATCCGCAGTGTTAGTCACCTGCAACGCCGTCAGCTGATCGCCCGTCAGGTTACGGGTCAGGGATTTATTACCGTGCAACGCCTCCGCCTCCAGAGAGGTTTGCGCCTGCCAGGTACCCGGCAGATCCTGCAGGGATTTGCCCGCCAGGAACAGCGCGTTACTCTCCTGCGTGGAGAGCCAGCGCTGACCGTAAGCCTGCTCGGACAGGGTCATCAACAGCTGATTCTGTGCGTCGTTAAGCAGATTGTTTTCCTGCAACAGCGCCAGCATCAGGGCGTTATCACGCAGCGCACTGCCGTAATCCCCTGTCCAGCGATCGCCGCCTTTGCGCGCCGTAGTGAGCGCCAGTTTAAACGCCTGACTGCTGCGGGCTTCATCGCCCATCAGCTTCAGCGCGACGCCCAGCTGCATTAACGGCAGGCCAGAATTCGCTTTATCGTGATGCTGCCAGATCTCGCGCAATGCCCCGAGCGGGGCTTTTTGCTGACGCGCCAGCACCAGACCGGCATAGGCCTGAACGGCAAATTTGCTGGCCTCGCTGTCCTGGCTGTAGCGCACGGCAATCACGCCCGGATCCTGCACATAGCGCAGCAGACGGGTATTGGCATTAGTGAGTGCCTCGGTCGGTACGCTATAACCCTGCTGTCCGGCGCGAACCAGGAAGTCGGTGACGTAGGCGGTCAGCCAGAACTCTTCCGCGCCATTTTTATCCCACAGGGCAAAGCCGCCGTCATCGCGCTGCATCTGCAACAGACGGGCGATACCGATGTCCACCGCCGCGCGGCGTTTTTCATCGCTGTCACCGGCAATGCCCAGCGCCTTCAGCTGGGCGGCGTTGGTATAAAGCGACGGGAACAGACCGCTGGCGGTTTGCTCCAGGCAGCCATACGGATAGGCGCGCAGCTCCTGAATGTAGCGTGCCAGGTTCAGCGGCGGTTTGCCGCTCAGCAGCAGTTGACCTTGCAGGGTGGCTGCCGCGAAACCGCTGAGGCTCGATGACGGCGCGCTCCAGCTCTGACCCGGATTGAGCAGCATACCGGTATTGACCGTCTGCGCCGGGTACGCCGGACGCACGCCAATCTTCCACTGCTTTTGCTGCGCCGGGAAGGTTTCACCCGGCAGCGCCAGGCCACTGATTTGCGCGTTGATTTCACCGTCGCCAAACCCCTCTTTCGCCCGTACCGGAATGTGCATCGTAAAGCGTGCGCCAGGGGCAACGTTCACTGGCTGCGGCTGTGCGCCTTCCAGATCAATCAGCCCGCTGGTATTCAGGGAGATAGTGAGGGTTTGCGGTTTGTCGGTCAGGTTAGTGAGATCGAGCGTCAGGCGCGTGGTATCCCCGCTCGCCATAAAGCGCGGCATATTAAGCTCGGCGATTAACGGCGCGGCGACAACGACTTTGTTTTCACTGCTGCCAAAATCGTCGTCGGTCCAGGCCTGCGCCATCAGACGCAGCTCGCCGTTGAAATCGCCAATCGGCATTGAGACGGTACCTTCGCCGTTTTCATCCAGCGTCACCGGCTGTGCCTGTTGAGCAACAATCGTCACATGGTTGACCGGCGGTTTTCCGCCGCGGTTAAGCTCATCACCGTCACCCCCGAAGCGCAGCGCTGCCAGCCGTCCCTGCCCTTCAATCACCTGTCCGTAGATGTCGTAAATGTCCGCGCCGTAGCGTTTCTGGCCGAAGAAAGCGTTCCACGGATCTGGCGTAACGTAATCGGTAATGTTCAGCACGCCGCTATCAACGGCGGAAAGCAGGACATTCACCTTTTTCGGCACCTCGCCATTTTTCACCGTGGCCTTCACTTTGACCGTCAGATCCTGATTCGGACGCATTTTCAGCGGGTTATCCAGCGCGATGTTCAGTCGGCGGTTTTCATCGCCAAGCGGCAGATGCAGCAGCCCAACCGCACGTTTCGGCGTGGCTGAGCGGGATTTATCCCCCGGGCGCACAACCAGCGTGCTCAGATAGAGATCGTGACGTTTCCAGGCTTTATCCACCGGAATGTCAAGGTCCAGACCCTCAGCCGGCACGTCGATCTCCTGCCACCACAGCGGGCCTTCGGCAGATTCGACCATTGCGTAACCTTTACCCGCGGCCGGTGCCGTAATATGTAATTTAATGGTATCGCCAGGCTGATAGGCCGGTTTATCAAGTTTCATGGTGACGCGGTCGGGACGCGCCGCGCCCGCGCCATCACTGTTATCCTGCCAGCTGTAACCCGCCCAGAAACGCACGCTGCTGACCGTTTCATCCGGGGCTTTGACTTCGAGGCGATAAGAGCCCCACTCCACCGGGAAGGTCACCTTGCCGGTTTCATCAGCACGCAGATCCAGCGATTGCTCGCCTTCCACCAGATCTTTTTGATCAAACTGCGACTGCCAGCCTTCGCTTTCAGACCAGTTCCAGAAGTAGTCGCGGCGCTCGCGGATCAGCCGCACCTGCAGCCCGGAAACCGGCTGTTTAACGCCTTCCGCGTTGACGTAAACAATATCGAAAGCCGCATTGCTGTTTTCATCGACTATCGGCTGATTAACGGTGGTGTCGGTGCGATAGTCATAGACCGCTTTGGCGGCAAACTGCGGACGGATACCGGGCAGCGCCTCGGCGGGCCAGATGGCCTGTTCCGCGCGACGCGTTACCGGGCGACCACCGGATTCCAGCAGGCTGGCCTGTAAAATCACCTGTAGCGGCGAATGCGCTTCCTGCCACTGGCTTTCCACGCTGACCTGGCCGTGGCCTTTCTCATCCAGCGTCGCCTGCACTTCATCCAGGCTGCGGGAGAGATTCTCTTCCGCGATGTTGCCGAACTGGAAACCTGGCAGTGCTTTTACCGCCTCACGAAGGGGACGAAGGAACAGCTGCCCCTGCAGGGTGTTACCGTTAGCCGGTGCGCCATACAGGTAGTAACCGGTAACGCCGAAGCTGACATTGTCGGCCATCGCCAGCGGCGTTTTACTGCCTTCCAGCACCAGCGCCATGCGCTCCGGCATAAAGTCTTCAACGTGGAAATCCCACTGGATCACCTGGTTGTCGCCAGTATTGGCGCGCACATGCCACAGGCCCGTTTGTGCGTTGGCATCAAGCGCATAATTCACCTGATACAGCCCGTCCTGCGGCTGGCTCACCAGCGTACGAACTACCTGGCCGTCAGGTTTAACGACTTCAAGCTTGACCGGCTGCGCCGCCAGCGGTTTACCGTCGGTATCACGCAGCAGGCCGTTAAGGATCACCGTTTCGCCAGGACGATAGAGATCGCGCGGGCCAAACATAAAGAACTGTTTGTTGTAGCCAGGTGCGCCCGCGATGTCGAACTCCGCCAGATCCAGCGCCGGGAGTTTAAGATCGAGCAGCGTGGTTTCGCCGTCTTTGCGCGCCAGCAGCAGCGCGGCCTCTTTGTCAGTTTCCAGCGCTGCATGGCCTTTGTCATCGCTTAATGACTGCGCCAGCGTCTGCCCTTTCTCGTTGAGCAGCATCACTTCAATACCCTGCTGCGCACCGCCATTTTCGAGGCTCTGCGTGAAGACATCCAGCCGGTTGTGGTAGCGGTGCACGGAAACGCCGATGTTGCTCAACGTAAAGAGCGTGGCGGCATTGCTGTAGGTGTAATGCCCGGCCTGATTCATCACCGCGATATAGACGCCTGCCTGCTGCAACGGCTTGATTTCGCTGAGCGGCAACAGCAGTTTTTCACGGGTGTTGCGCGCCGGATTGAGGTCAAAACGCCCGGTATAAACCAGATCCGCCATTTTCAGCAGTTCGTCTGACTCCCAGTTGGAGAGCGAATTACGGTACTCCCACTGGCTGACGAAAGCGGGCAGTGATTCGGGTTTGACGCGGTAAAAATTCACGTCGACGTTATTAACGTTGAGCGCCATCACCGGCAGCCCTTCCACCACTTTACCCGGCAGCAGCGAGCCACGGCTGGCAAAGCCAACGCTGGGCTGAATATCACGGGTAGTGAGGGTTTTTTCGTAATCGATGCCGAAGGTAGCTTTGTTCAGCGCCAGCAGGCCGCGGTCAACGGATACCACCAGCTCGCGGTTTGGCTCCAGGTGACGTAAACGCAGTTCTTTCAGATTGGGGGCCAGCTCCCACGCCCCATCTACCTTGCCGTTTTTCTTATCGACAAGGTGGACGTTCTGCGCGAAATCCTGGTCGGGATCGAGCGGAATAGAGAAGGTCAGCACCAGAGTTGCAGCGCCATCCAGCTGCACTTCCGAGGCATCGATAAGCGTCAGCGCTTTATCCTTGCTTTGCGCCGCCAGCTTTTCCCTTTGCGCCGCATCAGGCTTCGCGGTGGGTTTTGCCTCTGCGGTGGTGGCCGCTTTAGCCGGTGCGGCCTGCGGCTTATCGTTGTCATCACAACCCACGACGGTGAGCGCTGTCAGTAATGCGACTGACAGCGCCGCTAATTTTAACGGTTTCATCCTGTGTCCCTTGCCCAAAAGTCCGTTACGCGACGGTACGCTGATTATTATGCGCGAATTGATGAATTACAAAGTCAGATTGCGACTCTGGAAGACGCCTCGCAAATTGCCTTTCGCCTGTTGATGCACCATTGTCGGGTGGATCACAGGGCATAACGTTACATGTTACGTTATGCGTCATTTGTTTTTAAAACAATAAGATAGCTGGATAAGCACCGCTTGCGACTGCTACCGTTATCCTGTCTTCGCACCGTTGTGCGCGGTTCATATAAGAGAATACGTTATGAAAAGAGCCGTTAATGCCCTACAGAATTTCGGTAAATCGCTTTATGGTCCGGTACTTATCCTGCCAATTGTGGGTCTGTTTATCGCATTTGGCAATGTGTTCGGTAACGGGAATCTGGCCGACTACGTGCCTTTTCTCGGCCACCCGATTATTCAGAACCTCGGACAGCTGATCGCTAAGTCTGCCGTCTCGGTGCTGGTAAACCTGGCGCTGGTCTTTGCCGTGGGGATCCCGGTGGGACTTGCCGCGCGGGATAAAGGCTACGCCGCGCTGATTGGCCTGGTTACCTTTGTCGTCTTTATCAACGCCATGAACGTCACGCTGCAAATGCAGGGCGAGCTGGCGCCAGCCGATCAAATGAAAGCCGCCGGTCAAAGCATGGTACTTGGCGTGCAGGTGCTGGAGATGGGCGTGTTTGCCGGCATCCTCACCGGGGCGCTGTCGGGCTACCTCTATAACCGTTACTCCGGCGTACAGTTTGCCGGGGCGATGGCGATCTATTCCGGCCACTGTTTTGTGGCGATCATTATGCTGCCGGTATCGATGGTGTTAGGCGTCATCATGAGTGAACTCTGGCCCTTCGCCCAGCACGGTATCAGCACGCTGGCGCTGGCGATCAAAGGCGCAGGTCCCGTTGGCGTAGCGATATACGGCTTTCTTGAGCGCATTCTGGTGCCTACCGGTTTGCATCATCTGGTCTATACCCCGTTCCTCTATACCGAGCTGGGCGGCACGGCAGACGTGTGCGGCCAGACATATCAGGGCGCGCGAAATATTTACTTCGCAGAGATGGCCTGCCCGGAGGTGAAACAGCTGAGCAGTACCGTGGTCTGGGATGCGCGCGGCATCAGCAAAATGTTTGGCCTGCCTGCGGCGGCTCTGGCGATGTACATGACCGCAAAACCAGAGCGTAAAGCGGCGGCGAAAGCCATTCTTATTCCGGCGGCGTTAACCTCCCTGCTGGTGGGCGTCACTGAACCCATCGAGTTCTCTTTCCTGTTCGTCGCCCCGCTGCTGTTTGTGGTGCATGCGGTGCTCACCGGTATCGGCATGATGCTGTTTTATCTGCTGGGTGTGCACGCTATCGGCGCGAACGGCATCATTGATTTCATTCTCTATAACCTGCCGCTCGGCACCGAAAAATCCAACTGGCCGATGTACATCCTGGTCGGGCTGATCATGTTCTGCCTCTACTTCGTGATTTTCCGCTTCCTGATCCGCCGCTTTGATATGAAAACGCCGGGACGTGAAGAGGACGATCAGGAGACGCGACTGTACAGCAAGCAGGAGTATCAGGCGAAAGGCAATAACAGCGGGCTGGGCGAAGCCATCGTGCTGGGGCTGGGCGGTCGCGACAATATCGACGTGGTCGACAACTGCTACACCCGTCTGCGGGTGACGGTAAAAGATGTCGACATCATTGATGAGCCACGCCTGAAAGCAACCGGCGCGAAAGGCATCATCAAACAAGGTAATAACGTTCAGGTGGTCTACGGGCTGCATGTCAAAAAAATGCGAGAAGCCGTTGAGACGTTTCTCTAAAGGAGCCAAACATGTTTAAACCTCCCTTTATTTTAGCTATCGCCGGTGGCGGCAGTACCTATACCCCTGGCATCGTGAAAAGCCTGATGGTGCGCCTGGAAGATTTTCCGCTGGCGGAGATCCGCGTTTATGACATTGACGCCGCGCGCCAGAACACTATCGCGCCAGTGGTGGAAAAAGTGATCCGTGACCACAGTCAGAGCATTAAATTTACCGTTACCAGCGATCCGGAAGTGGCGTTCAGCGGTGCGCACTTTGTCTTCGCCCAGATGCGCGTCGGGCAGTACAAAATGCGCGAGCAGGATGAAAAAATCCCTCTGCGTCACGGCGTGGTCGGTCAGGAAACCTGTGGCCCAGGCGGACTGGCCTACGGCCTGCGTACCATTCTGCCGATGGTGGAATTGATTGATCTCGCCGAGCGCTATGCTCACAAAGAGGCGTGGATCGTCAACTACTCCAACCCGGCCGCTATCGTGGCCGAAGGGGTACGCCGTCTGCGTCCTCATGCGCGGGTACTGAATATCTGTGATATGCCCGTCGCCGCCATGCGTAATATGGGCGCCATTCTCGGCGTTGATCGCCATAAGCTGGAGGTCGACTATTTTGGTCTGAACCACTTTGGCTGGTTTACTCGCGTGCTGGTGGATGGCGAAGATCGCCTGCCGGAACTGCGTCGTCATATCGCGAAATTTGGCCTGCTGACGGAAGATGCGGCGCAAACCGATCCGCAGCACTCGGATCCGTCGTGGGTGAAAACCTGGCGCAATATCCAGCCGATTATGGAGCACTTTCCGGAGTACCTGCCGAACCCGTATTTGCAGTATTACCTGATGCCGAACCAGATCGTTGAACATCAGGATCCGAACATCACCCGCGCCAATGAAGTGATGAACGGGCGCGAGAAAAAACTGTTTGCCGCCGCTGAAGAGTACCAGCGTACCGGTATTCTCCCCGATGCCTTTCATGTCGGCGTGCACGGGGCCTTTATCGTCGATGTGGCCTGCTCGCTGGCCTTCGACCTGCGTCAGCGCCATCTGGTGATTGTGGAAAACAAAGGCGCGATCGCCAATCTGCCGTATGACGCCATGGTGGAGGTGCCCGCGTATATCACCTCGCAGGGGCCGGAGCCGGTGCGCATGGGTGCTGTGCCGTTATTCCACCAGACGCTCCTGATGCAGCAGCTGGCAT
Source organism: Enterobacter sp. ENT03 (assembly GCF_019218745.1). Taxonomy (GTDB): domain Bacteria; phylum Pseudomonadota; class Gammaproteobacteria; order Enterobacterales; family Enterobacteriaceae; genus Enterobacter_D. The sequence goes on along the minus strand of NZ_JAHUXA010000006.1, from coordinate 82,466 downwards.
CAGAGCAGTTACTGGTGGAGGCCACCATTGAGGGCAGCTACGAGAAAGCGCTACAGGCCTTTACCCTAAACCGTACCGTGCCGACCATGCAGCATGCGAAAGCCATTCTGGATGACATGATCGCGGCGAATGAGGGTTACTGGCCGGCGCTAAAAAAAGCCTGGCGTGACGGGGAATCTGTGTAATTTTCTGAAGCTTGCTCGCGACTTAGCGATGGTTAACTTGTCGGTGTGGGAAAAAACACCGACAATCCGTTAATACATACCCTAAATAATTCGAGTTGCAGGAAGGCGGCAACTGAGCGAATCCCCAGGCGCTTACACAAGTAAGTGACTGGGGTGAACGAAGGCAGCCAACGCACATGCAACTTGAAGTATGACGGGTAAAGACGCTGACGGAGATAACCATGACCACCTCATATTTTGTCGCAGCCGACTGGCTCATCGAACACAGTGATGATCCTGAGATCCAGATTATTGACGCCCGTATGGCCCCTGCCGGACAGGAGCATCTGCGGGATATGAACGCTGAATACCGCGCCGGGCATCTGCCGGGCGCGGTTTTTTTTGATATTGAAGCCCTTTCCGATCACACCACTCCCCTGCCGCACATGCTGCCGCGTGCCGAAGCCTTTGCGGTAGCAATGCGCGAGCTGGGCGTCGATGGCCAGAAACATATGGTGGTATACGATGAGGGCAATCTGTTCTCCGCGCCGCGCGCCTGGTGGATGCTGAAAGCCTTTGGCGTGGAAACTGTCTCGATTCTGGCAGGCGGGCTGGCAGGCTGGCAACGCGCCGGGCTGCCGCTACAGGAGGGAGATGTCACGCTGCCGGAAAGTGATTTCGAGGCGACCTTCGATGCCGATCGGGTAAAACGTCTTACCGATGTGCTGCTGGTTAGCCATGAACGCACCGCGCAGCTGGTGGATGCCCGTCCGGCGGCGCGCTTTAATGCCGAAGCCGACGAGCCGCGTCCCGGTCTGCGTCGCGGCCATATTCCCGGTGCGCTTAACGTGCCCTGGCCGGATCTGGTGGTGGAAGGCGAGCTGAAAACCACCGATGAGTTAAAAGAAATTTTTGAACGTCAGGGTGTGGACATCACCAGACCGATCATCGCCAGCTGCGGCTCCGGCGTGACGGCGGCGGTGGTGATCCTGGCACTGGCCACGCTTGGCGCTAACGATGTCAAATTGTATGACGGCTCATGGAGTGAATGGGGGGCGCGGGATGATTTGCCCGTTGAGCCTGTCTAAGCAAGGATAACCCCGGATATGGATAACCGACTGGCGCCCCTGCTGACGCACAGCAAATCACTGACGCGGGCGGAGTACCGTGTACTGGCCCATCTGACGGCGCATCCGTTGCAGGTGGGCAAAATGACCGTGCGCGATCTGGCGCAGGCGACCTATGTTTCCACCGCCACCATTATGCGTTTATGCCAGAAGCTGGGGTTTAGCGGCTACAGCGAGCTGATCTGGCATTGCAAGCAGTTGCTCTCCGACACACCGCATATCGCTGCTGAAGCCGGGCTTAGCCCGGATTTGCCTTTGCTGTTCAACCAGTTTATCAACAACTATCAGCAAACCTTTCGCTGGGTGACGGAAGAGAAGCGCCGCCAGTTTGCGGCGCTGCTGCGGGAAAAAGAGAGCTTTTTCCTCTACGGGGCCGGGTTTTCCTATCTGTTCGCCGAATACCTGACCAAAAAATTGCAGGTGCTGGGCAAGACGGCATTTATTTCCGGGCCGGGTGACAGCCGCAATATTTTTCTCAGCAATGCGGCGCGCTATGAGGTGTTTATTGCTGTGTCGCGCAGCGGCGAAACGGAGCAAGTGGTGGATAAAGCCGCCATCGCCGCGAACGTTGGCATGACGGTAGTCGCGTTTACCCGCGCCTCGGCGAATACGCTGGCAGGGATGGCGGATCTGCACTTTCCGCTGTACGACGAAGCGGTGCACTTCGACGCCGAAGCCGCAGGCGTGACGTCATTTGAGTCAAATCTGGTGTTATTGATGGATTTGCTGTTGCTGGAGGCGACCGGGTGATCCTGTGCCGGATGGCGGCGTAACCGCCTTATCCGGCCTACAAAGACCGGGTGATACTTACTGTGCCGGATGGCAACGCAAGCGCCCTATCCTGCCTACAAAGACCGGGTAAGAGTGTGCCGGATAGCAGCGCAAGCGCCCCATCCGGCCTGTGGGGGATCAAATGATACGGTTTTGTTTGAAGTCGCGCAGGAAGCTGCCCCAGCGCTTTTCATAAAACGGCGTGATATGCGCCATCATAAAGTGGCTGATGCCCTTATCGCCTTCCACTACCTGACAGATGTCGATAGGTTCATCCCCAGGCAGGGTGTCGGTGGCGACGCTGCCCGTGGTCTGGATCACCGTCTCGACGTCGCCTTCCGCTTCAATGCCAATCAGCAAATTCGCCGGTGCGTCAGCCCCTTCCTTGATGGAGCACAGCCAGGCCCGCTTCACCGTCTTCAGGGTTTTAAACAGCGTGGTCAGCGAGTCGATCATCTGCGCGGGCGGTTCTGCCACCTCTGACAGCAGCAGCGAGGTGCCGCCCTCCAGCACTTCCTGCTGACTGAGCGGGTTCTCTTCCCCGCCCACCAGATGACTGATTTCCCGCGGCGTGAACTCTTTCCCGGTCGGCAGTTTAGCGTTCAGGAACAGCGTTTCGCCAAGCGTCATCTCGAACAGAGTGCGCACCGGCAGCACCACGAAGGCCTGCTCGTCGCTCACTGCCTGCTGTAATGCCTCCAGTGAGGTAAAGAACGGGATCACCGAGGTGCCGTCATCTTTTTCCCAGTGCTGAAGCTCCAGCGCGGAGTCTGCAACAACGGCCTCTCCTTCGGCTGCCGTACCTGGCACCCAGACGGTCGCCGCCATCAGCGCCCGGAAAAACGCCGGGCGGTGTGCAGGTTCCGTGGCCGCCTGCTCAAGCAGGGTTTCCAGTTCGTTTTTCGTTTCCGACATGCTTATTCCGCCGTCAACAGGTTGGCGATCGCACGCACGCCCAAACCGGTTGCACCTGCAGACCACTGCTCAACCGCCGCTTTACGATAGGTTGCGGAGCAGTCGATGTGCAGCCAGCCCTGTTTGTAGTTTTCCACAAAGTGGGACAGGAAACCTGCCGCGGTGCTGGCCCCGGCAGGGAAAGCAGCGCTGGCGGTGTTGTTAAGTTCCGCGAAGTTCGACGGCAGCTGGCTACGATGAATTTCTGCCAGCGGCAGACGCCAGAAGGGTTCGTTTTCCGCCGCGGCACTCGCCAGCAGACGGTTGGCCAGCTGGTCGTCAAAGCTCAACAGCGCGTGATAATCGTTGCCCAGTGCGGTTTTCGCCGCGCCGGTCAGCGTGGCGGCGTCGATGATCATCTGCGGTTTTTGCTTATCAGCGTTGATTAAGCCGTCCGCCAGCACCAGGCGGCCTTCCGCATCGGTGTTCATGATCTCAACGGTTTTGCCGTTACGGTAACGGATAATATCGCCCAGCTTGAAGGCGTTGCCGCTGATCAGGTTGTCGGCGCAGCAGAGATAGAGTTTTACACGCTTGTTCAGCCCACGGGTGATGGCAAACGCCAGGGCGCCGGTGATGGTGGCCGCACCGCCCATGTCGGACTTCATGGAGTCCATAAAGGCGCTTTGCTTGATGCTGTAACCGCCGGAGTCAAAGGTCACGCCTTTGCCGACGAGGCAGGCGAACACCGGCGCGTCTTTGTCGCCGGTTGGGTTGTAGTCCAGCGCCAGCAGTACCGGCGTGCGCTCAGAACCGCGACCCACGGTATAGATCCCCATGTAATCCTGCTCGCGCAGATCTTCGCCTTTGGTGATGCGATAGCTGACCTTGTCACCGGCGACGTCGCTCAGCAGATCGACCGCACGCTCGGCCAGTTGCTCCGGGCCTAACTCTTCTGCCGGGGCGTTAATGGTGTCGCGCACCCAGTCGATAATTTTACGGCGGCTGTCCAGCTCTTTCTGTTCCGCTTCCGGCAGGCTGGCCCACTCAACTTTACGGCTGCCTTTTGGCCCTTTATACCCCTGCCAGAAGGCCCAGCTGCAATCCACGTCCCAGCCTTCGCCCGCCAGCGCGACGTGTTTAATGCCCAGGCCGTCGATTTTCCGCGCGGCACGCTGGATCAAACCTAAATCGTCTTTGCCGTTAAGGTGCAACGTAATGCCTTCAGCATCGATGCTGTAGGTCGCTTTTTCGCCCCAGCGCGCATCGGCAGGCGCGGTGGATAACGTGATGTTCATGGCTTCAGTTGTCATTTTTTTATCCTTGCTGGCCTGTATGTTAAAAGGGCCGCCCGCAGGCAGCCCGTTTTCCACTAAATGTTTCGCGTTGCAGGAAGGCGGCAAGCAAGAGAATCCCCTGGAACATAGATAACTATGTGACAGGGGTGAGCGAGCGAAGGCAACGCACCGGCAACGTGAAACATGACGTGGAAATTATTCTGCTTCATCTAACCAGACTAGCAGAATCGCTTCCAGAATTTTTTCATTGGATGCGTTTGGGTCGTCATCAAAGTCTTCCAGTTCACAGATCCACTGATGCAGGTCAGTGAAGCGAACGGTTTTCGGATCCAGATCCGGGCGGCTGTCGTACAGCGCCTCGCCGATTTCGCGGCTGTCGGTCCACTTGAGGCCCATATTAATGCTCCCGTGCGTGGTTGATGGTGTAGCGCGGCATCTCGACCACCAGATCTTCATCGGCAACGCGAGCCTGACAGCTTAAACGGCTTTCCGGCTCCAGCCCCCAGGCTTTGTCCAGCATATCGTCTTCGTCTTCGGTGCTTTCGGTCAGCGAGTCAAAACCTTCACGCACCACGCAGTGGCAGGTGGTGCAGGCGCAGGATTTTTCGCAGGCGTGTTCAATCTCAATACCGTTGCGCAGTGCAACGTCGAGAATGGTTTCACCGGTTTTCGCTTCCAGAACTGCGCCATCCGGACAGAGGTCCTGATGAGGCAGAAAAACAATCTTAGGCATGTTAAACCTCGTCTACGGAATGGCCTTTCAGCGCGCTACGGACCGACTGGTCCATGCGGCGAGCGGCAAATTCCTGGGTTTGTTTGTCTGTATTTTTAATGGCTTGTTCTATTGCGTCGGTGTCATCGCCTTCCGCCATCGCGCGAAGATGCGCGGCAGCCTCGTCAATGGCCTGACGCTCTGCGGCGCTTAACAGCGCGGCATCGGCAGCCAGCGCGCTTTGCAGGCTTTCCAGCACGCGCGCCGCCTCCACTTTTTGCTCCGCCAGCATACGCGCTTTCACGTCATGCTCGGCAAAGCTCATGGAATCCTGGATCATGGTGGCGATTTCGCTGTCCGTCAGCCCGTAGGACGGTTTCACCTGGATGGACGCTTCAACGCCGGTGGATTTCTCCATGGCGGTGACGGAAAGCAGACCGTCGGCATCCACCTGGAAAGTGACGCGAATATGCGCCCCGCCCGCTGGCATCGCCGGCAGACCGCGCAGCGCAAAGCGGGCCAGCGAACGGCAATCCTGCACCAGCTCGCGCTCGCCCTGCATCACGTGGATCGACATGGCGGTTTGCCCGTCTTTAAAGGTGGTGAATTCCTGCGCGCGTGCCACCGGAATGGTGGTGTTACGCGGGATCACTTTCTCTACCAGTCCGCCCATGGTTTCAAGGCCGAGGGAGAGTGGGATGACGTCGAGCAGCAGCATTTCGCTGTCCGGCTTGTTGCCCACCAGAATATCGGCCTGAATAGCCGCGCCAATGGCGACCACGCGATCGGGATCGATCGACGTCAGCGGCGTGCGGCCAAAGAAGTCACCGACGCGCTCGCGCACCAGCGGTACGCGGGTCGAACCGCCCACCATCACCACTTCCAGCACCTCACTGGCCTCGACGCCCGCATCTTTCAGCGCGCGACGACAGGAGAGTAGCGTGCGTTTTACCAGCGGCGCAATCAGCGCATCAAACTGCTCGCGGGTCACGGTACCCTGCCAGCCCGCCACCTTAACCTCAACGCTATCGGCATCGCTTAAGGCGATTTTCGCCGCGATGGCCGCGTCCAGCAGTTCGCGCTGCTGATGGTTGTCGCTGCGATCGCTCAGGCCCGCCCGTTCACGGATGTGATCCGCGAGCAGGTGGTCGAAATCATCGCCGCCCAGCGCGGAGTCGCCGCCGGTGGCCAGCACTTCAAACACGCCACGGCTCAGGCGCAGCACGGAAATATCGAAGGTGCCGCCGCCCAGATCGTAGACCGCGATCACCCCTTCGGTGCCGGAATCCAGACCGTAAGCAATGGCCGCCGCGGTCGGCTCGTTGAGCAGGCGCAGCACATGCAGCCCGGCAAGACGCGCCGCGTCTTTAGTGCCCTGGCGCTGTGCATCGTCAAAATAGGCGGGAACGGTGATCACCACGCCGTCGAGTTCGCCCGCCAGTGCGTCTTTGGCACGAGCGGCCAGCGCGGTAAGAATGTCGGCAGACACACGCACTGGATTTAGCAAGCCAGCCGGGGTGGCGATCATCGGCAGACCGTTTTCACTGGCCTGCAACTGCCACGGCAGATGCGGGTAGCGGGCCTGAATATCCGCCAGCGAGCGGCCCATCAGACGTTTGACCGAGCTGATGGTATTTACCGGATCGCGCGCGGCGTTGTCACGGGCGTCGTAACCCACCGAGTGGCTGTTCTGCTGATAATGCACGACCGAGGGCAAAAGGTGTCGCCCTTCGCTGTCGGTCAGCGTTTCTGCCTGGCCGCTACGCACGGTAGCCACCAGCGAATTGGTGGTGCCTAAGTCAATGCCTGCCGCCAGCCGACGCTGATGCGGTGCAGCACTCATGCCAGGCTCACTAATTTGTAATAAGGCCATGTTAGCTTCCGAAATTAGAAATCTTGCAGCTTTTCTTCGAGTTGTTCTGTCGTGCTGCGTAGTTTATCGAGAAAACGTAATTTGCGCACAGCATCGGCAGCCGCGTCCCAGGACGCCTTGTCTAACTGTTCGATCATCTGCTGCTGACGGGCGTTGTACATCGCGGCAATACGGGTCTGGAAGGCGTCGAGCCGGTCGAGATCTTTTGCCTGCTCGATCTCATCCAGTTCTTCGCGCAGCTCCAGCTGTTCCATCAGGAACGCCGTATCGCGTACGGTATGCTGCTCGGAGGATAAATCAAAACCCTGCAGCGAGAGCAAATATTCAGCGCGCGTTAAAGGGTTGCGCAGCGTTTGCCATGCCTGGTTGATCGTGGCGGAGTGTTGTACCGCGGCAAGCTGTTCGGCTGGGGTGCCGCTGGCAAACCGGTCAGGATGATACTGACGTTGCAGATCCTGAAAACGAGCTGTCATGGCCTGGGTATCGAGGTGATAACCGGCGGGCAACCCAAAGAGGGTAAAGTAGTCCATAACCATTCCGGGGTTGATCAGTTAAAGCAAACCCCACACACAGCGGGCTGAGGTGGGGTTTGTTGGTTCAGGCACGATTACACGTTGAAGCTTTCGCCGCAACCACACTCATCTTTAACGTTAGGGTTAGTGAATTTAAACCCTTCATTGAGGCCTTCTTTGACGAAGTCCAGCTGAGTGCCGTCGAGGAATTGCAGGCTTTTGCCGTCGACCACGACTTTCACGCCCTTGTCTTCGAAAACGGTATCTTCCGCCGCCGGTTCGTCAACAAACTCCAGTACGTACGCCATGCCAGAACAACCAGAAGTTCTGACACCCAGACGCAGACCAAACCCTTTTCCACGGTTGGCCAAAAAGGAATTTACGCGCGCGGCAGCACTGTCGCTAAGGGTAATCGACATACAAACCTCAACTATTTAGCTTCACGTTTGCTTTTGTAATCCGCAATCGCGGCTTTAATCGCATCTTCTGCCAGGATTGAGCAGTGGATCTTCACTGGCGGCAGTTCAAGCTCGTCAGCAATATCGGTATTTTTGATCGCCTGCGCTTCGTCCAGTGATTTACCTTTCACCCATTCGGTGACCAGCGAGCTGGAGGCGATAGCAGAGCCACAGCCGTAGGTTTTAAAACGCGCATCTTCGATGATGCCGTCATTGTTCACTTTGATTTGCAGTTTCATAACGTCGCCACAGGCCGGTGCACCCACCATGCCGCTGCCAACGCTGTCATCACTGTTGTCGAAAGAGCCAACGTTACGCGGGTTTTCGTAGTGATCGATTACTTTTTCGCTATAAGCCATTTTCTATTCTCCTGATGCCGAAACCGATTAATGATGTGACCATTCGATGGTGGTGAGATCCACGCCCTGCTTGAACATTTCCCACAGCGGAGAAAGGTCACGCAGACGGCCAATGGACTTACGCACCAGGGCGATGGTGTAGTCGATCTCTTCTTCAGTCGTAAAACGACCCAGCGAGAAACGGATTGAACTGTGTGCCAGCTCGTCAGTCATGCCCAGCGCGCGCAGCACGTAGGATGGCTCAAGGCTTGCAGACGTACAGGCGGAACCCGAGGACACGGCGAGGTCTTTCAGCGCCATGATCAGCGATTCGCCTTCAACGTAGTTAAAGCTGACGTTGAGGATGTTCGGTGCGCCCTGCTCCAGATCGCCGTTCAGATAAACTTCTTCCATATCTTTCACGCCTTCCCACAGACGGTTACGCAGGACGCGCAGACGCGCCATCTCGGTTTCCATCTCTTCTTTGGCGATACGATAGGCTTCACCCATGCCGACAATCTGATGCACCGGCAGCGTACCGGAACGCATACCGCGCTCGTGACCGCCGCCGTGGATCTGGGATTCGATACGGATACGCGGCTTACGACGCACGTACAGCGCGCCAATGCCTTTCGGACCGTAGATTTTGTGCGCTGAGAAGGACATCAGGTCAACTTTCAGCTGGCTCAGAACAACCGGGATTTTACCCACGCTCTGGGTCGCATCCACGTGGAAGATGATGCCACGCGAACGGCACAGTTCGCCGATGGTCGCAATATCCTGCACCACACCGATTTCGTTGTTCACGTGCATGATGGACACGAGGATAGTGTCAGGACGCATCGCCGCTTCGAGTTCTTTCAGGTCGATGATGCCGTTGCGTTGCGGGGCGAGATAAGTCACTTCAAACCCTTCACGCTCCAGCTGACGACAGGTGTCGAGAACCGCTTTGTGTTCGGTTTTGCTGGTGATGATGTGCTTGCCTTTTTTCTGATAGAAGTTAGCAGCACCTTTGATCGCCAGGTTATCGGATTCTGTGGCGCCCGAGGTGAAGACGATCTCACGCGGGTCTGCGCCAACCAGTTCAGCGATCTGGTTACGGGCAATATCAACAGCTTCTTCCGCCTGCCAGCCGAAACGGTGGGAGCGGGAGGCCGGGTTACCAAAGGTCCCGTCCATTGTCAGAAACTGCATCATTTTCTCGGCAACACGCGGGTCCACCGGCGTGGTTGCGGAGTAGTCGAGATAAATTGGTAATTTCATTGCTTTTAAGCTCCGTACATCACTCTAATGCAAGGAATCAGGCAATCGGCTGGATGTACGACCGAAGGGGCGAAACGCATGTCCCGGCCTGATTCAGAAATTCTCTATTTTTATGTTGTGATTACCCTAAATCATTCGCGTTGCAGAGGCGTTAGCGGCATCTGCAACCCGAAGGATGACGGGTAATTTACGCGCGCAGTTTAACGTCGATTGCGTCCTGCATGCGGGTGTTGCGTTGTGAATCCTGGCTGTGCTGACGATCGGCGACGTCCATCACTTCCTGGTTATTCACCAGTTCGCCCAGCGTAATATTGTTTAAAAAGCCGGTCAGACGGTCGCTCAGATCGCGCCACAGCGCGTGGGTCAGGCACTTATCGCCGCCCTGGCAGCCGCCTTTACCCTGACAACGGGTCGCGTCTACGGATTCGTCAACGGCGCTGATCACTTCGCCGACGGCAATGCTGTTGGCATCTTTGCCTAACAGGTAGCCGCCACCTGGACCGCGTACGCTGGCCACAAGGCCATTTTTGCGCAGGCGGGAGAACAGTTGTTCCAGGTAAGAAAGGGAAATACCCTGACGTTCAGAAATATCTGCCAACGGCACCGGGCCAGCTTCGGAGTTGAGTGCAACGTCCAGCATTGCGGTAACGGCATAACGGCCTTTAGATGTTAATCTCATGTCTTACTTAACCTCAAACGCGCCCCTGCCCGGGGTTGTTATTAAAATATGTAGTGTTGCATAGCAGGCGCAAGTCTGACATTCCCGACTAAAATGGTCAACTATTTACTTGACTGTTTTAGTCAAGTATTTAACCTTCTGTGCCGTATGGACTTCAGGTCATTTCATCACGCTGGATGCCGGGTGGCGGTGCCGCGCCTTACCCGGCCTGGAACTTTATTTCTCTTTATTCTTCAGCTCAATAATCGACGCCAGCATCCCGCGCAGAATATTCAGTTCCTGAGTTTCAGGCCGCGCACGGGTAAACAGTCGACGCAGTTTGTTCATCACTTGTCCCGGATGGTTCTCGCGGATAAAGCCCGTGGTCAGCAGCGTCTGTTCCAGATGACCATAAAAACGCTCGAGATCGTCCACCAGCGGATACGGGGTTTCTTCTTCCGGCTGCGCGTCGTCGCTTTCCTGGGTAGCCAGCCACGCCATGCGGACTTCATAAGCGATAACCTGCACCGCCATCGCCAGGTTCAGCGAGCTGTATTCCGGGTTCGCCGCGATCGCCACATGATAATGACACTTCTGTAATTCTTCGTTGGTCAGGCCGACGCGTTCACGGCCAAACACCAGCGCGACCGGCGCGTGCTGCCCTTCGCTGACGCTTTTCAGACCGCATTCACGCGGATCCAGCATCGGCCACGGCAGCGTACGCGAACGGGCGCTGGTGCCCACCACCAGGCTACAGCCGGCCAGCGCTTCATCGAGCGTGTCGACAATATTGGCATTGCCGATCACATCGCTGGCCCCTGCCGCCAGCGCAATGGCCTGGGAGTCAGGTTTCACCAGCGGATTCACCAGCCAGAGATTGGTCAGGCCCATGGTTTTCATGGCGCGGGCGACCGAACCCATGTTGCCGGTATGAGAGGTTTCAACCAGTACGATACGAATATTTTCCAGCATAATTTTTCTACGGCTAAAGATTATTCACGCATATTATCATAAACCGAAGACATATACCGAACTCGCTGCTATACTCTGCGCCGTTTTCCCCCGTTCTTTAAAATCCAGTGAGAGAAACCGATGCATCCGATGCTGAACATCGCCGTGCGCGCAGCGCGCAAGGCGGGTAATTTAATTGCCAAACACTACGAAACTCCTGACTCTGTCGAAGCGAGCCAGAAAGGCAGCAATGATTTTGTGACTAACGTTGATAAAGCTGCTGAAGCAGTGATTATTGAAACCATTCGCAAATCTTACCCGCAGCACACCATCATCACCGAAGAAAGCGGTGAGCATGTTGGCGAAGATCAGGATGTACAATGGGTTATCGATCCACTGGATGGCACCACCAACTTTATCAAACGTCTGCCGCACTTCGCGGTATCTATCGCAGTACGCATTAAAGGCCGTACTGAAGTCGCTGTGGTTTACGATCCGATGCGTAACGAACTGTTCACCTCCTCACGGGGTCAGGGCGCACAGCTGAACGGCTACCGTCTGCGCGGCAGCACCGCTCGCGACCTGGATGGCACGATTCTGGCGACCGGTTTCCCGTTCAAAGCCAAACAGCATTCCAAATCCTATATCAATGTGATCGGCAAACTGTTCACTGAGTGCGCTGACTTCCGTCGTACCGGCTCTGCTGCGCTGGATCTGGCCTATGTTGCCGCCGGTCGCGTGGATGGTTTCTTTGAGATTGGCCTGAAGCCGTGGGATTTCGCCGCGGGCGAACTGCTGGTGCGTGAAGCTGGCGGCCTGGTGTGTGATTTCACCGGCAACCATAACTATATGCATACCGGCAACATCGTTGCAGGTAACCCGCGCGTGGTGAAAGCCATGCTGGCGAACATGCGTGACGAACTGAGCGATGCGCTGAAGCGTTAATTCGCAGGGTTGTGCCCGGTGGCGCTTCGCTTACCGGGCCTACGGAACCGTCTGGTTTTGCCCGGTGGCGCTTCGCTTGCCGGGCCTACGGAACTGTCGGTTTTGCCTGATGGCGTCTCACTTAACGGTGCTGCAGTTTTGTAGGCCGTATAAGCGCAGCGCCATCCGGCGAGATCAAAATGGTCTGAATCCCCGCACCGGCGCTGCCGCGCTCACCCACATCACTATTGCCGCCAACACCAGCACCGCCCCACCTGCTAATGCCAGCGTGGTCCAGCCGATCTGCCGCCACAATACCGGCGCTTTATTGCCGCCAAGCTTCACCGCTAACTGACGGAAACTGTGCACCAGCAACGCCAGCGAGGAAATCGTCAACGACGTGCCTGCCGCCATCGCCAGCGCCGACGCCATTCCCCAGCCAAACACGCCAATCACCTTACTGAACAGCAGCACCATCAACGCCCCTGAACAGGGACGCATCCCCATCGACAGCACAATCATCAGCCGGGCGCGCCAGTCATCGCCGCTTTGCAACTGATCCTGGGTCGGCACATGCTGATGCCCGCAGCCGCAATGTTCATGATGGACATGGTGCGGCGTGAATGCCTTAAACGTCGGTCGCCGGAGTATGCGGCGTAACGTTTTCAGCGCCCGAACGCACAGCAGCACCCCCAGCAGCCCGACCAGCGCATAGCTGGCTTTCTCAAGCCACGCTCCGGTAAGATGCAGCTGCCTCGCGGGAAGCTCCAGCAGTGTTAGCACGACCACCACCAGCGCAATCGCCACCAGCCCCTGTAATAAAGAAGATGCCAGCGTCAGCCCGATACTGGATCGCAGCTTCGACGGATGCGTGGCAAGCCAGGTGGCGATCACCACTTTGCCATGCCCCGGCCCCAGCGCATGCAGCACGCCATACAGAAAACTGAGCGCCAGCAGTGAACCGCCCGCCCTGCCGGGATTGTCTGCCACGGCCTTTAACAGCCCGCTCATGCGGCGGTTGACGTCCCGTTGCCAGCCAATGCTTTCATAGAGGATCGATGACCAGTGCTGCCACAGCAGAATGCCGCACACCGTGGCCACCACCATAAACAGCGCCAGCGGCCAGAGTGCTGTCCAGCGTCGTTGGGTTTTTATCGACTGGCCGATTACTGACATATCAGCGTCACCGTTTGCGCGAATTGTTGTCCGAGCGCCATATCTTCCGGCGGCGCGTCTTCTTTATCCAGCGACTGGGCAAACTTCAGCGTCTCCTCCCCCGGTGTCGGGGTATGGACCTTCAGCTGACAGCTTTTTTGCAGCGCCACGGGCAGCGTCACGTCCTGATCGCGGGCGTAGCTCATGTCCACATAATAGGTGGGATCGAACGTGGAAAAGGTATAGGTCTGCCCGGCGAGCGGCTGGGGTTCAGCCAGCGGCAGGACAAATGTCAGCACCGCCTGATGCGCCTGCCGCTCCATACCGTACTGCGTTGGCCGGTTCAGGAACTTCACCTTCTGCCCGTTGTGCCAGAACTCGGTGAAATAGTGCTGCCCTAATACGTTGGCCATCACTTCGGCGGCGAGTTTTTTCCAGATCTCATCCCCCGGCTTTGCATCTTTCGCGTCATACAACAGATCCGCTGAAGTGATCTCATCCATCGTCCAGCGCATTTGCAGCCCGGTAAGCTGGCCGTGATCGGCCACCAGCGTCGTTTGCAGGCTGATAAAGCTGTGGGGATGAGCCAGCGCGGGCAGCGATAAAAGCGCGAGAAAGAGCGCACCGACGCATTGTTTAACTGTTTGCATGTGTTCCTTACGTGAAAAATTCTGTGATGTTCCCCGGCAATCCTGAGGGAAAGCTCCCCGCTTACGCTTTCGCCGGTGCATCCTTTAGCTACTCTTAACAAAACCCCTAACTGGAGCCAACGCAGATGACCCTCGTGATGACCCCTCCATCTGTCCTCTCCAGCCCACAACGTCGCTGCCATGCTTTTTTGATGTTGTCGTTGCCCGGACACGCTCTGACGCCCGAAAGCCTTGGCGAACTGAACGGTGTGGATGGTGCCGTCACCCGGCAAGATATAGCCGACACGGGTCTTGAGATCCAGCGTTATCATCGGCTGAATATCATCACGCAGCCGGATGGCTGTTATCGCATTGAGGGCAGCATTCTGGATCAACGGCTGTGCCTGGTGCACTGGCTGCGGCGCGCGCTGCGCCTGTCGCCCGACTTTATCAACGCGCATTTTACCCCGGCTTTAAAAACCGCCCTTAAACAGAGCGACATCGCCCGCCCGCTGTATGACGATACGAATCTTCAGGCGCTGATTAATCTCTGCGCGCGCAATTTACAGCGCCAGTTCGAATACCGTGACGTGCAGTTTTTGCGGCTCTATTTGCAGTATTGCCTGTTGCAACATCAACTCGGCTTTACCCCCGAATTCAATCCTGTCCAGCAGGCGTGGGCGCAAAGCCGCGCAGAGTACCGCGCCGCGCAGGACATCGTGCGTCACTGGCAGCGCCGGGTGGCGAAGATGCCTCACGACAGCGAACACCTCTTTCTGGCCGTGATGTTTATGATGTTACGCACGCCGGATCCGCTGCGCGACGGGCATCAGCAGGACTTACGGCTGCGCCGGGCAGTGAACCAGATGATTGGCCGTTTTCATGCGCTTTCCGGGATGCGTTTCAGCGATGAGCAGGGGCTGGCGGATCAGCTCTACATCCATCTGGCGCAGGCACTGGATCGCAATCTGTTTGGCATTGGCATCGATGACACCTTGCCGGAGGAGATGCATCGCCTCTATCCGCGGCTGATGCGCACCACGCAGGAGGTGATGGGCGGCATAGAGCGGGAATATGGCATGCGCTTTAGCCCGGAGGAAACGGGACTGGTGGCGGTGATTTTTGGCGCATGGCTAATGCAGGAGAGCGATCTGCATGAAAAACAGGTGCTGATCCTTACCGGTAACGATCCGGCACGGGAGGCGGAAATTGAACGGCAACTGCGTGAACTCACGTTGCTGCCGCTTAATATCAAGCACCTGAGCTTACGGGCGTTTCAGGACGAAGGCCCGCCGCGGGACGTGGCGCTGATCATCACCCCTTACGCCACCGCCCTGCCGCTGTTTTCCGCGCCGCTGATCCATGCCACCGCCTCACTGAGTGAGCAGCAGCAGGACCATATCCGCGTTATGCTTGAGGGCTGACCTGAGGGCTTACTCGCGGGCGCAGCACCATTGCCGGTAACGCCACCAGCGCCATCACCCAGAAGACGCCCTGGTGCAGATGCTGGAACAGAAAACCGGCGAATACCGTCATAATGGCGATGCTGCCGCCCATGGCGACGGCGGAGTAAACGGCCTGCAAGCGGATCACTTCTGCCCCCTGGCGGGCGGCGATATAGCGCATGGCCGCCAGATGACAGACGGTAAAGGTGCCGCAGTGCAGGATCTGGATCAGCACCAGCCCCGGCAGCGCCGTCGTCCAGCCCATCAGCCCCCAACGCACCACCCCGCATACCGCCGACAGCAACAGCAGATCGCGGGCGCTCCAGCGGCGAAACAGCTTATGACTGAGAGTAAAGACCACCACTTCGGCCACCACGCCCAGCGACCACAGATAGCCCACCGTCGACGCGGAATAGCCCGCCTCCTGCCAGTAGATAGCGCTGAAACCGTAATAAGCAGCGTGCGCCCCCTGTAACAGCGACACGCAGGCCAGAAAGCGCCAGCTCTGGCGGATCAGGCTTTTCCACGCAGGCCAACCGGCGGCTTCCTGCTGGCGGCTCTGACCCTGCGGCAGCACCGACGGACGCAGCAGCATGCCCAGCAGCATGGAGATCAGACCCAGCGTGAGCATCGCCAGAATCGCCTGATGGTCATACAGACTCACCAGCTTGCCGGTCACCGCCGAGCCAATCACAAAGGCAATGGAGCCCCAAACCCGCACCCGACCATAATCCATGGTGATCTGCTTTTGCCAGGTATTGGCGAGCGCATCCGTCAGCGGCACCAGCGGCGAGAAAAACAGGTTAAAGCCGACCATCACCACCATCAGCCAGGCGACGGTATGCCCGGCCCAGTACGCCAGCGCAAACAGCAACGTAAGCAGCGCCAGCACCCGCAGGGCGGTAATAAGACGGGAAGGATCGCTGACGCGCGGCGCGATCAGCAGACTGCCCAGAAAACGCGCCACCAGGCCCGCGCCAAGCAAAATACCGATGGTCTCTGGCGTTAAACCGATGCCCTTGAGCCAGACGCTCCAGAAAGGCAGAAAGATGCCGTAGCTAAAAAAATAGGTGAAGTAGGCGAGCGCCAGCCAGCGCGTGGAGTGCAGTACCATGATTTCCTCCTGAATGGTGGCGATAGTCTGGAGGGAAAAAGCGGTGCTGGCAAGTAACAGTTTTATAACATTCCTGCCCATTGTGGGCAGGAATGGAGTTAACAATATTCCAGTACCATGCTCTGGCACAACGTGTCACCCGGTGCCAACGGCACCAGCTGCCCGGCCTGCGACCGGTGGTGATCATCCGGGGCGTGGCTCATCGGCTCCAGGCAGAAAAACTCAAACGCGTAGCCTTTATCGAACGCCGGATCGGACACAAAGACAAAATAACAGGGCGCGGGCGGATCGGTGCGCATCCGTAAACAGTGATCGGCCTGGGTGATCGTCGCCTCGCCGTTCCAGCCCGCAAAGCCGTTATTCACCCAGCGGCGCGGCAACGGCGCGGGCCGGGAGAAATCCAGATCCGCAGGCAGCGTGGGCTGAAATTCCCCCGCCAGCCACTGCTCGCGCTCAAGCCAGTAACCCTCGGCGCTTGCCTGCACGCGGGTGGCTTCGTCAAGCGGAAAATAAGGATGCCAGCCGAGGCCAAACGGCAGCGTCTCGTCCCCCTCATTTTTGACGGTGAGCGTCAGGGTAAGCGCGGCGGGCGTCAGGCAAAAAGTCTGGCGCACTGAGTAGTGATAGGGTCCCTGTGCGTGCCGGAAGTTAAGCGTCAGCGCGTCCTCCGTCTGAGATTCGCACTGCCAGTCGTTGAGCCAGCCGTCGCCGTGCAGATAATGCGCATCCCACTCCACGTTAGGCTGCAACGCGACTGTTTTACCCTGCCAGACGAAGCGATTGCCGCTCACCCGATTGCCGAACGGCACCAGTGGAAAACACGATGACTCCACCGCTACGCCGCTTTGCTTACCGGGGCGCAGCAGCGGCGTGTCGTTATGCCAGAAGCCCTCAATCACCCCGCCGCATTCGGAAACAGCAAGGCGCAGCGCGCCCTGCGTTAAGGTATAAACCGTCATTTTTTACCTCATCAGTCCGGGAAGTTGATCACCACTTTGCCGCATTTGCCGCTGGCCATCAGCGCGTAGGCCTCTCCCGCCTGCGCCAGCGCGAAGCGATGGGTAATGGCGTTGCGCGGCCAGAGTTTCCAGTCGGTCAGGTCGTGAGCGCATTTTTCCATATGAAACAGGCTGGTGACCCAGGAGCCAATAATCCGCCGCTGGTGGTGCATTAAGTCAGCACTGACTTCAAATTCCACTTTGCCGGTTTCACCAATGTAAACCACGCGTCCCCAGTCGGCGGTGGACTGCAACGCCAGCAGACGTCCGGCGGCGTTGCCGGAGCAGTCCAGCGCCACGTCCGCGCCGCCGTGGGTGAGATCGGCGAGAATGGCAGGTAGCCCGTCGGTAGTGGCGAGATAACCGTGATCCATTACCCCAAGCTGTTTCGCCATCGCCAGCCGTTCCGGCAGCATATCGACGCCGATCACCCGCTTGGCCCCGCGCCCTTTCGCCAGCATCATCGCCATCATTCCCACCGGGCCTAGTCCCACCACCAGCACGTTATCGCTGCCGGACACTTCCCCGCGCAGAATGCCCTCATACGCCGTGCCCACGCCACAACTGATAAACGCGCCGTCCTCATAACTGAGCGCATCCGGGAGCAGGATCAGATCCTTTTCTTCTGCCAGCAGGTACTCCGCGTGCCCGCCATCGCGCTGCCAGCCATAGGCCGCTTTGCCTTCGCCGGTGCAGGAGATAGGGAAACCCCGGCGACAATTCGGGCAGAAGCCGCAGCCGGAGATGTGATACACCAGCACCCGGTCGCCCTCTTTAAAGTGGCGGCAGCCCGGTCCACGCGCGATGATTTGTCCGCAGGGTTCGTGGCCGTTAATAAACCCCTGGTAGAGCGGTTTATCGGGCGCGGCGGCGGTGGCGCGGTGGTGATGGTAGATATAGTGGACATCGCTGCCGCAGATGCCTGATGACTTCATTTTCAGTAAGACCTGGTTAATCCCTGGAGTTGGCACCGGCACTTCACGTAAATCAACCGTGGAGTTACCGGGCAAATAAGCAGCCAGCATCGTTTTCATAAATCCCTCTCTGAGTGTTAATTCTTTTTCGCGTTACGTTCGGTAAGCAGGATGTTCGCCAGTACCGCCACGACAATGATCACGCCGCGCACCACCTGCTGGAAAAATGAGTTAATGCCAAGCAGCACCAGTCCGTTGCCGATCAGGGTGATCACCAGCACGCCCAGCAGCGTGCCGAACAGCGAGCCGCGCCCGCCGGAGAGCGCCGTGCCGCCAACCACCACCGCGGCGATCACGTCGAACTCCAGCCCGTTAGCCGCCCCCGCGTTGCCGGAGCCTAAGCGTGCAGCCAGCAAAATCCCGGTGATGGCGGCGAGCAGACCGGAGAGCGTAAAAATCAACATCCGCACGCGTTTGACGTTGATGCCGCAAAGTTGTGCGGCAGTGGCGTTGCCGCCGACGGCAAACACCGAACGGCCAAAGGCGGTTTTGCGGCTGATAAATACAAACACAGCAAAGAGGATCATCATGACAACCGCCGACACCGGGATGCCGAGCAGATTGCCGCCCAGCCAGTCCAGCACGTCGTTTTCCTCAATGGGCACTGGCAGCGCGTTGGTCATAAACAACCCCATGCCGCGCAGGGCGCTCCAGAGTCCCAGCGTTGCCACGAAGCTCGGCACGTTAAAGAGGCCGCGCAGCGCACCCGCCAGCGTGCCCATCGCCGCGCCGAGCAGCAGCACCAGCAAACAGGCGACGGCGAGCGGCATCCCGAACTGCAATAAAAAGGCCAGACATACCGAGACAAAGGCCACCATCGGCCCGACGCTGACATCGATTTCACCGGAGATAATAATCAGTGTCATCGCCCAGGCGGCAATGCCAATGGTGGCGGCATCGCGCAGCACGTTCATCTGATTATTCAGCGAAATAAACCCCGGCGCGTTAAGCGAAAACACCAGGTATAAAATGGCGATCACCGCCAGCAGGCCAATCACATTGATGTGTCGGCTGATAAACGGCTTTAGCGCACCGTTGTTGCCTTGCGGCTGCGTTATTGACGAGGCTGACATCGTAAAACCCTCTGTGAGTGGATCAGTGTACGGACAAGATCGCGGACATCAGTTCATCCACGCTGACGGGCGAGACAAATTCCCGGCTGAAGGTGCCGCGCTGGAGCAGCAAAATACGGTCGCAGACCAGCGGCAACTCTTCCACTTCACTGGAGATAAACACCACGCTTTTGCCCTCTGCCGCCAGTTCACGCACGATGGCGTAAATTTGTTGTTTTGCTTCAATGTCCACACCGCGCGTCGGTTCATCGAGTAGCAGGATCTGACTGCCCGCGTAGACCCAACGCCCGATCACCACTTTTTGCTGATTACCGCCGGAGAGCGTACCAATGGGCGTCTCGCTGCTGGCGGCTTTCACGCTCATGCGCTGCATTATGGCGTCGGTAAACTGACGGATGCGCGGCCACTGCAACACGCCGCGCGCGCTCACCGCATGGCGATTGGTGATCACCGTGTTTTCATCCACGCCGAGCAGCGGCACGATCCCCGCCTCTTTGCGGTTTTCCGGAGTGTAGCCAATGCCACGCGCCAGCATCGCCGCGTAGCCAGGGCGATGCAGCGTTTCGCCGTTGAGCACGATCTCACCCGCGTCAAACGCCTCCAGCCCGACGATGGCTTTCAGCAGTTCGCTGCGCCCCGCGCCGAGCAACCCGGCAATACCGATCACTTCGCCGCGATGCAGGGTAAAGCTGATGTCGTTGAGCTTCGGCGGCTGACGCAACCCACGCACCGTTAACACCGGTTCACCGCGCGGGGCGGCGCAGGCCACTGGCGTGTGTGATTGCTGTTCGCGCCCGAGCATCAACGCCACAATGTCCCCGGTGGTGGTGTTTTCCAGGCTGACGTTACCCGCCACCTGGCCGTCGCGCATGATGGTAGCGGCGGACGCGATGCGGCGGATCTCCTCCATCCGGTGACTGACGTAAATCACCGCCACGCCGAGCGCCGACATGCGTTTTACCGCCGCCATCACCAGTTCCACTTCCTGGCTTGCCAGCGAACTGGTCGGCTCGTCGAGGATCACCAGCCCCGGCTCGCCCGCCATCACGCGGGCAATTTCCACCAGCTGTTTTTGCGCCGGACTGAGGGTTTCCACCAGCGCGTCGGGGTCCACGTCCACGCCGAGCGCATCCAGACGTTGCCGCGCCTGGCGGGTCATCTGCCGCTGGTCGATCATTCCCCCCTGCTTCGGCCAGTGTCCGAGACAGAGGTTTTCGGCAACGCTCAACCCTTCGACCAGACTCAGTTCCTGGTACACCGCCCGCACGCCCAGTTCTGCCGCCCGCCGGGTGCCGCCCTCAAGCCGCGTACCGTTCAGTTTCACGTCGCCGCTGTCGAGCCGTTCGCTACCGGTCAACATACGAATGAGGGTGGATTTCCCCGCGCCATTTTTGCCGAGCAGTGCGCGCACCTCGCCCTTGTGCAGAGTGAAATCGACGTTATCCAGCGCGATCACACCGGGATAACGTTTATTCCCTGCTATCACCTGAGCGATGGGCAGCGCGTCGTGTTGCTTTACCGTCGTCATTAGTCCGCCTTCTGTCAGGGTAAACCGTCCACGTGCGTCGTCAGCCACGCTTTGCCGTCTTCGGCATTGCTGTAGAGATCAATCGGCACCTGAATCACTTTCTCTTTCAGCGGCGTTTTTTCGATCACCGCCAGCGTCTGGGTAAACACCGCGTCACCCATTTTTTTGCCGGAAATATCTACAACCGCTTTTAGTACCTGGTTATCCTGCAATTGCTGGGCGATTTCGGTGGTCATGTCGGAACCGAAAACAACGATTTTCCCGGTCCGATTCTGGTTACGCACCGCTTTCACCGCACCCAGCGTCGCGCCGCCGGATTCGCCCATGATGGCGTCGAGATCCGGCGTGGAGATAATCAGCTTCTCGCCTACCGAAATGGCTTTATCCAGCACCGTACCTTCCTGGTTGGCAACGATCTGCATCCCCGGCACTTTGGCTTTCAGCGCCGCTTCAAACCCTTTGCGCCGCTGGACGCACACTTCATAGGCTTCGCAGTTGATCACCGCGATTTTCGGCGCGGCGATCTTATTGGCAATAAAGTATTCCGCCGCCGCATCACCGAGTTTGCGGCCAAACTCCACCGGGTCACCCACCAGCCAGGCGGAAACGTATTTATCCACCCCTTTCTGGCTGATGCAGGTGTTGTAGCAGAGCACCGGGATCCCCGCCTCGCTGGCACGGCGTACGGTGCGGCTGCTGCCGGTTTCTGAGACGGCAGAGAGAATGATGGCGTCAACGTTGCGCGCCACCAGGGTGTCGATAAACGAACTTTCTTTGGAAATGTCGCCCTGAGCGTTGGTTTCAATCAACTGCACCTTCGTGTCAGAGGCTTTCGCCGCATCCTGAACGCCCTGCCGCACCCCGGCGTAATAGCCCTGAGTGTCGAGGTAAATCGCGCCAATAGTCAGCTCTTTTGGCGCGGCGGTGGCAGTACTTAACAGCGGTAACATCACCAGCGACAGGAGCGTCGCCTTGAGTTTGCGGGACATAATCGACTCCTTGTAGGGTATTTTTTATTTTCACGGAACGAGGCGGAAAACAAACGGCATCACCGCCCTGAACAACGCGGCTTTTGGCCACGCCGGATTAAGCGCCTCCAGCGTAGCGCAAGCCTTATGCCAACCGCTTTCATCGCCTTTTCCGGCGGCGGCAAGCGCCTGCACGTACACACATTTTTCCATGTGTTGCTGCTGCAAATCGCCATACAGCGACAGTAAATCCGGCTGCGACACCGCAAAGAAATCCGCCTCAATGCACGCACCCGCCATGTGATCCGCCCAGTTCGCCATATCGCTAAACAGCGCGTCAGCCGACAGCGACTCGCCCAGCATTCGCAGCGCCAGCCCTTGCCAGAACAAGTAATCCACTGGCTGATCGTTGTAGTAGCTGTGAATGTTAATCGTGCGGTCGCCCTGCGCGGCCTGCTGCCAGGCGCGTCTGGCCTGGACGTCGTCGCCCTGCAGGTGAGCGCTTACGCCCAGCCAGAACCAGATGTCATTATCCGTCTGCCCCGGCAGCCGCCCTTCGCTGAGGTTTTCCGGGTAGTGCAGCGCCGCTTCCAGCAATGGCGCGGCCTGGGCGGGCTGGTTGTCGTTAATCGCCTGCCAGCCGCGCAGTAGCTGGTTGAGAATAAACTGACTGGTGACTTTGCCTTCGCCGCCTTCCCACGGGTGGAATTTGCGGTGGGCCAGCACCTCTGCGGCCTTGCCGGTTTCGCCGCACAGATGCCAGAGGTTAAGCAGTTCGGCAGTCATGTCGTCGCGTTTGAGCGCAACGTCCAGGCGGGCTTCCAGCCGCGCGAGGCGGGTTTGCGGTGTAGCGCCGGTGAGTTTGTCCAGCAGATCACGCTCGAACAGCAGGCGGGCGTCATCCGGCAACAGCCGACAGGCCTCATCCAGATACTGCGCGGCCTGCTGGGCATCGCGGGTTTTGTTCCACGCGTGAATGGCAAGCCCGCGCCAGCCGTCGGCAAAATCCGGCTCCTGCGCCACACACTGTTGCCACAGCACAATCGCCGTGCCGACATCACCTTTGCTGTAGTGAAAACAGGCCAGCAGATGGCGGGCGAATGCGCATTCATTGATCGCATACAGCGCATCCACTTCATCAAGGGTATTCGGGAAGCGCACAAACTGCGGGAACGCGTCACGGGCGCGGGCAATCAGTGTGCTGCGCTCAGAGGCGGGCAGCAGGCTGGCCTGCAAATAGAGCGGTAGCGTGCGCTCGCAGGCCAGGGTATCCAGCACGTCCCGCGCCAGATCCGCCCTGCCCCAGTTCAGCAGTTGCCCGGCGGTCACCAGCGCGTTGATGTCGCGCCCGCCGCACAGGTTGCGCCAGTTGGCGAGCGCCTGCTCACTGCGTGACGCGTGCCATTCCAGCCACCACAGCGTCGGGTTGAGCGGGTAGTCGCGAAGCAGCGTCGTGCGTTGCGCCGCCGCCTCGCTGGAGCCGTTCAATTGCAGCAGCAGATTTTCCAGGCACAGCACGTCCTGATTGGTCGGGCAGGCGCACAGACTCTGGCGGCAGAAATCAATGCCGTCGGTGTAGTTTCCGCTGCGCGCCGCCAGCCGCGCCAGACCATAAAAACCCGCCGCCTTGCTGTTGCCGCTCCAGGTGGCGCGCCAGAAATCTTCCTGCGCCTCGTGCCAGTGTTGCAACCGTTCGTGGGCGCTGGCGCGAATGGCGCTCGCCTGGCCGCACAGCGGGTTTTTATTCAGTTTGTGCGCACGCGCTAACGCCTGGTTGGCATACGCCACTGCACGCTGATACCCGGCGCGGTTATATTCCAGCATCGCCAGCGCAAGATTACAGCGGTAGTCCAGCGGATCGATTTCCGTGCCGCGCTGGTAGTAATCAAACGGCGAACGGCTGGCGTGGTTGTATTGCTCAAGATGCTGGCCGATAAACCAGGCTTCATCTGCCGACGTAATTTCTGCGGCAGCAAGCGGGGCCACGGCAACGTCCGGCAGCGGCAGTTCGCCCGGCTGGTGCTCGTCGTAATGCAGCACCTCGCGGCCCTGTTCGTCGTACAGAGTGATGCTCAGTCGCTGGGCGTTAGCCACATTTAGCGTGCCCTGCATCACGGCGGCAGGCGTGAGGTTAACCATTTCGTCCAGCAGCGGCGCACTGTTGCCCGCTTCGCGGATCGTCAGGCGGTAACGGGTGAGCCGGGCGATGGCGTACAGCCCCCATTCAATACCGTTTTCATTGCGCTGGAGTTTCAGCACCGCGTCGCGGGAGGCATTCTGCACCATCCCCAGCGTGTGGTACGGCAGGAAATACTGCACGAAGCGTTTTTCTTCAAAGGCATCAAGCCAGGTAAAGTCCGGCTGGTTGTCGGCAAAGATCCCGGTCATTAATTCAATGTACGGACCATTTTGATCGGTGAGATTGCGATCCCACGCCCGGCCAAATTCACTGTGTCCCCAGCTCCACTGCTTTTTGCCGGGGGCGATGTGGTGATCGGCGACGTGCAGCAGGCCGCCATCTTCATCATGGTTCCACGCGCCAACGAAGTCATATTCTGATTTTTCCGCCATGTAGGAGGTCGGCACTGGCACGTTTTTGTAACGTGAAATATCGACGCCGGCGGAGTAATCCACTTTGTAGTAGGTGCCAGTGGCGATGGGGAACGCGGACACGGCGCGCTTGCCATGATCGAACACGGCGGTAACGTCCGGCGGGAAGACGCTCTGGTGGCCGTCGCCGCCATTCACCGCCGGGTTCGCCCACCACAGGAAATGGCGCGGCGTGGCATTACCGTTATACACCCGGCTGCCAATTTCCAGCGCCGCGCGGTACGGGCGCAGGGTAAACCCGGTCATCACCTGCAAGCCGTGCATCGGTTCGGTTTCACCCACCCAGACAGTTTTCGCCCCGTCGTCGTGTTCTTCAATGGTGCAGTCCACCGGCATGTAGGTGGTCGGGCGGTGGTGCTGCGGCCAGTTAAATTCAATGCCGCCGGAGATCCACGGCCCCAGCAGGCCGACCAGCGCCGGTTTGATGACCTCATTGTGGTAGACAAAATCGCGCTGTTTCACTTTGTCCCACGCCCGCTGCACGCGCCCGCCCAGCTCTGGCAGGATCATAATTTTCACGTAGTCGTTTTCCAGCCACACCGCCTGCCACTCTTTGAACGATTTGCTGTCGCTTAAGCTGTCGGTAACGCCATACGGGTAAACCGCGCCGGTCGATCCCTGGTAGACGCGATTTTCCAGAAACATGGGGTGAATATCCTGCGGGCCGGTTTCATAGGTGGGGATGGAGACGGTTTCGCGCCAGATTTTTACGGATTCCATGATGCCCTCATAATTAACAAAACATACTGAATTGATAAATTAGAGGCAGTGTAATAGACATAATCGGCGCTTTTACGCACAATAATCATGCAATTCACTAAACGAGGTTTAGTAAACATGAGGCCGTGCATTAACAATCAGCAAATCCGTCGCTTCAATAAATGCGTGGTGCTGGAGCATATCTACCGTGAAAAACGGGTCACTAAATCAACACTTGCGCGACTGGCGCAAATCTCGATTCCGGCGGTGAGCAACATCCTCGACGAACTGGCGGCAGAAAAACGGGTGCTCAACGTGGAGGATGAAAAACAGACACGTGGCAACAGCAGCGGTACCTGGCTGATTGCGCCTGACGGCGACTGGACGCTGTGCATGAACATCACGCCGACCAGCATTGAATGCCAGCTTGCCAACACCTGCTTAAGTCCGAAAGGCGAGTACGAACATCACCGTATTGACGCCCCCACGCCGCAGGCGCTGCTGGCGGCGATTGAGGCGTGCTGGCACCGTTACCGTAAAAACTGGCCGGGGCGCACTATAAACCTGGCGCTCGGCGTTCATGGTCAGGTCGATCCGGTAACGGGGGTGTCGCAAATCATGCCGCAGGCCCCCTGGAGCCACCCGGTCGAAATTAAATATCTTCTTGAGGAAAAACTGGGCATTACCGTGTTGCTGGACAACGACTGTGTGATGCTGGCACTGGCGGAGAAATGGCAAAATTTAGCTAACCGCCAGGATTTTTGCGTCATTAATGTCGATTACGGTATCGGCTCCTCTTTTGTTATCAACGGTCATATTCATCGGGGAACGTTAAATGGCAGCGGGCAAATCGGCCACACCATTTTTGATCTCGATGGCGTGGCCTGTGATTGCGGCCGCTATGGCTGTCTTGAAACGGTGGCCTCATTATCAGCATTAAAAAAACAAGCGCGTATCTGGATGAAATCTCAGCCAGGTTGTACCGATCACGATCCTGAAACCATCGGAAGCCAGCAATTAATTGCCGCCTGGCACCAGGGAGACGAGCGCGTGCTGCGCTGGGGTGAGCAAGCCGCCAATGCCATTGGGCTTACGTTATATAATCTTTTGAATATATTGAATATTAATCAAATATGGTTTTATGGACGTAGCTGTGAATTTGGCGAAAACTGGCTGGCGGCCATCAATCGACAGATCGGTATTACCCCATTCGATCAGGGCGACGCCATCCATCAGCGTCAAACGCAAATTGGTTTTGGCAAATTAACCCGCCCGCAGCAAATTTCAGGTATCGGTTATCTTTTTGTTGAGGATGCGTTATCGCAGCTTTAATTAATAGACTTACTCTATTTCCTGGCAAAAATGAGCTTTTATACCCAATGGATTTCGAGTTGCTTCGAGGCGGCAAGAGAGAGAATCCCGATGAG
This sequence comes from Enterobacter sp. ENT03, assembly GCF_019218745.1. Taxonomy (GTDB): domain Bacteria; phylum Pseudomonadota; class Gammaproteobacteria; order Enterobacterales; family Enterobacteriaceae; genus Enterobacter_D. The sequence continues at coordinate 55,903 of NZ_JAHUXA010000006.1, read as the reverse complement.
CTTACTCAGGTAAGTGATTCGGGTGAACGAACGCAGCCAACAAAGAAGCAACTTGAAAGACGACGGGTATAGTGGCAAAACGTGATTAGTAATCCCTGTTTACTGAAATATAAACCACCGCGCAAATTCCGTATTCTGATGTTGTCTTAGGCTTGGCCTCCAACATTGGAAATAATATTTTTCAATTTCTGTCTACTTTTTCATTAAGAGGCACGCAAATGGAATTAACGGAAACGGTAAAAAACAGGGAAACCTATTCTCGGGATAAAGTCTCCTGGACCACCGCAATTTCTTATGGACTGGGAAGTTATGGTGCAAATGTGATGTATGCATTTATTGCCATTTATCTGATGCTGTATTACACGGACAGCCTCGGTATCAAAGCGGCGGCAGTAGGTTTACTCTTTTTAATCGCCAGACTGGTGGATGGCGCGACCGATATTGCGCTGGGTATTCTGGTTGATAATACGCATACAAAATTAGGCAAATTCCGTCCCTGGATCCTCGTTGGCAGTATTCTGGTATCTCTGACGACCGTCGCCTGTTTTTTAAGTCCAGATTTCTCGGAAGCGGGGAAACTGGTTTACGCCTATTCCACTTATATTCTGTGGAGCGTGTGCTTTGCGGTTATTGACATTCCCTACTGGTCGCTGTCGGCGGCTATTACTCAGGACCCCACGGAAAGATCGAAAGTCATCACCATACCCCGAATCATCGCGACATTTGGTTTCCTGACGGTCAGCGCCTCCACGCTCTGGCTGGTGAAGTTTGTCGGCAGCTGGTGGGGCGTGTCGCTAATTTTCAGCGCTATTTTCCTGGTGTGTATGCTGATCACATTCTTTGGCGTCAAGGAAAAATATGCGGTGCCGCGTAAAGAGCGGCAAAACTTTAAAGGCTTCTGGTTGTTGCTCAAACAAAATAATCCGCTACGTTATCTGTTAATTGGTATGTTAATGCTGGAATTGATCGGCACAATTCGTGGCACCTTTCAGCTCTATTTCTTTATTTATAATCTTAATGCAGAAGCGGCGTTAGCGGCATTTTTAACGGTATCGATGATAGCTCAGGTTGCGGGTACCATTGCGTCGCCATTTATTTCTGTGCGCATTGGCAAGAAAAACACCGCTATTTACAGCAGTGTCATGATGTCATTGTCCTGTATCGTGCTGTTCTTCTGCCAGACGAATATCACCCTGATATTTATCATCGGCGCGTTAGCCCCCTTCTTTGGCGGTGTCGGGCAAATAGCGCTCTATTCCATGGTGGCTGACTGCGTGGAATATGGTGAATGGGTAAGCGGCAACCGCTCCGAAGGGATGGTTTTCTCGTTAAATATATTTAAAACCAAACTGTCCGGCGCTATCGGCGGTGCCATTGGCGGTTTTTGTTTATCCTGGGCAGGCTATATCCCGCATACGGTTCAGTCGGCCCAGACAGCATTGTGGATAGGATTATTTTTCACCTTAATCCCCGGCATTCTCACCGTCCTGAGCCTGTTTCCGTTAGCCAAATATGAAATTACGGAAAAACGCTTTTTCGAAATCCTTGATGAGATCCGTCAGCGTCATCATTCTGTGAAGGAAATAGCATCATGATTATCTGGAACGAGCGCGAGCACACGTTTCATCTCTGCAACGATAAAATTAGTTATGTCATCGCCATCGCCCATGAGCGCTATCTGACGCACTGTTACTGGGGCAAGCGGATCGCCACCTGGCAGCAGGGCTATGATTACCCGGCGCTGGATCGTTCGTCTTTTTCCCCTACGCCTGCGCAATGGCCTGACCGGACGTTCTCTCTCGATACTGCGCCGCAGGAGTATCCCGGTCATGGTGCCGGAGACTACCGCGAACCGGCATTTGAAATTCGCTATACCGATGGGCACCAGGTGAGCAATTTGTATTACCTGTCGCACCGGATCATTGATGGCAAACCACCGCTGGCAGGCTTGCCCGCCACCTGGGTTGAACAAGAGACGGATGCGCAAACCCTGATCATTACGCTTGCCGATCCGCTCACTCAGTTGCAGGTTGAACTACGCTACAGCGTGTTTGACGGCCACGCGGTGATTGCGCGCTCAGCAAGATTAATCAATCAGGCGGCGCAGCCGCTACGCCTGTTGCGCGCGCTCAGTTGCTGCGTTGACCTGCCGGATGCCCGCTGGCAGCAAATTCAGTTTCCCGGTGCCTGGGCGCGCGAGCGCCAGTGGCATCGCCAGGCGCTCAATCCCGGCATCCAGCTGCTGGACAGTAAACGTGGGGCCAGCAGCACGCATCAGCAGCCTTTTATTGGGCTGGTGCGCCCGGAAACGACCGAGATGCAGGGCGAAGCCTGCGCACTACATCTGGTGTACAGCGGCAATTTTACCGCCCGCAGCGAGGTGGATGCGTTTTCACAAACCCGGTTATTACTGGGGATCAACCCGCACGGTTTTGGCTGGCAGCTCGCGCCTGGCGAAAGCTTCCAGACGCCAGAAGCCATCCTCGCCTGGTCCGACGAAGGTCTGAATGGCCTGTCAGGGACGTTGCATGCGCTGTATCGGGATAACCTCGTTCGCGGACAGCACCGCCACCAGCCCCGCCCGATCCTTGCTAATAACTGGGAGTCCACCTACTTCGATTTCAACGAAGACAAGCTGCTGACCTTTGCTGCCAACGCGAAAGCCCTCGGCGTCGAATTGCTGATGCTGGACGATGGCTGGTTTGGCGAGCGCAACGATGACACCTCCTCGCTGGGTGACTGGTTCGTTAACCGCGCGAAATTCCCGCATGGGCTGCGGCCGCTGATTGATAACGTCCACGCGATGGGGATGCAGTTTGGCCTGTGGTTTGAACCGGAAATGATCTCCCGACGCAGCGAGTTGTTTCGCCAGCATCCCGACTGGACAATCTCGGCGGGTGGCCAGCCGCTCTCAGAGGGGCGTAACCAGTACATTCTGGATCTGGGTCGCCGCGAGGTACGCGACAACATTCTTGCCCAGATGAGCGCGTTTCTGGAAAACCACCCTGTCGATTACATCAAATGGGATATGAACCGCAATATGAGCGAAGTCGGCTCTAATGCCGCCGGTCCCGCGCACCAGCAAGAAACCGCGCATCGCTATATGTTAGGGCTGTACGCGCTGCTGGAAACCTTAACCCACCGTTTTCCACATATTCTTTTTGAGTGCTGTTCAGGCGGCGGCGGGCGTTTCGATCCCGGAATGCTCTATTACATGGCGCAGGCGTGGGTCAGCGATAATACCGATGCCGCCTCCCGGGTGCATATTCAGTATTCCACCAGCCTGCTTTATCCACCGGTGATGCAGTGCGCCCATGTCTCTGAAGTGCCGAATCATCAGATGGGGCGCAGCACCAGTATGGCGATGCGCGGCGCGGTCGCCATGAGCGGCAACTACGGTTTGATGCTGGATTTGATGCGCAGTGATGCCGGGCGTGACGCGGCGGTGAAACAGCAGATTGCCTTCTATAAGCAACATCGCCAGTTACTGCAATTCGGCAGGTTCTGGCGGCTGGTGAGTCCGTGGGAAAATCCTGATTTCGCGGCGTGGATGTTTGTCGCCCCCGATCAGAGCGAGGCGCTGGTGATGGCGTTTTCGCTGGTAAGCCTTGCCACCGCGCCGCTGAAATTGCTGCGTCTTGCCGGGCTGGATCCGCATGCCCGCTATCAGATTGATGACAGCGAAAAAATAGCGGGCGGCGACGAATTACTGTATCGCGGCATGTGGGTCGATCCGCCAATAAGCCGGGACTATACCAGCCGCATCTGGCATTTAACCCGGCTCGCATAATTTAGGGGGCTTCTTGCCCCCACTCCCTGTTATTCATTCGTACTGAAGAAGGATTTTCTTATGTCCGAAAATAATCAATGGGCGCTATTAAGCCTTATCGCTTTGACCTTTGTTTCACCCTTTTTTATTTCCCCCGCCCAGGCCGCCGGATTTTGGGATGACTCACACTTAACCGGCGGCATCTATTATTCTCAACGTTATCGCGATAAGCGGGATATGACGCCAGGCAGCCCGACATACGGTGATTATGTCGAAGATCTGCATCATGGCACCGCCAATATTAACCTCGATTTCGTCTCGGGTTATGCCGCAGATATTATCGGTTTCGATGTGGCAGGATTTGCCGCCGAAAACCTCGCTACCGGCAATGCCGCGCATCCCAATGAAATCAGCCTCAGTTCTGCCAACCAGCGCTGGGGGGAGGACTGGTCTGGCGACAAAGGCGGCTTCAACCTGTACAAAGCCGCGCTGAAAATGAAATACGATAATTACTGGATGCGCTCCGGTTATATTCAACCCTCCGGGCAAACATTATTAGCCGTGCACTGGGGATTTGTTCCCGGCGCGTATCAGGGTAGCGAAGCCGGGGGCGCATGGGATTTTGGTCAATATGGTGTTTTATCCGGTTCTTATTTATGGTCCGATAAATATAAAGCGCCGTGGTATACCGAAATGTATGAATTCCGCGCCGCCGATAATAAAACCAAAATCGATTATGTCCAGGCGCTGGGGGTGAAATACGACTTTAAAAATAGCCTGATACTGGAAGCGTCCTGGGCGCAGGCCGAGGGTTTTATGGATCAGTATTTCAGCAAAGTCTCTTATAGCTTCCCGGTAGCCGGAAATTTACTGCGCGCCAGTTATCAGTTCTATGGCGCAAAAGATAAAGTCGGCGGCAGCACGCCCGGTGCCTATGGCGCCATCAATGACGAATATGACGGGCTGGCCTGGCTCCAGGGCATTACGCTGGGCTACACCGTTGATACGCTCGACTTTCGCCTGGAGGCGCAAACCGTCAAAGCGGAAGGTAATCAGGGATTCTTTCTGCAACGTATTACTCCCGCCTACGCCAGCTCTAACGGTCGCCTGGACATCTGGTGGGATGCGGCCTCTGACTTTGACGCCAATGGCGAGACGTCAGCCTTCGCCGCCGTCACTTACGATCTGAAGAACTACGATCTGCCCGGCTGGGCGGTGGGCGCGGGCTACGCCTATGGCTGGAATGCCAAACCCTGCACCAGCTGTACTGTTAACGGCGAACTCGCCGATCAGGGGCAGCGTATTGATGAATCCGCCTGGACGCTCAACGTCGCGCACACCGTTCAGACCGGGCGTCTGAAAGGCACGCTGTTTAACCTCCACTACATCAACTACGACAACCACGGCAAGAATCCAAATTACAGCGGCGGCTACAACAACATGTTTCAGGACGAAATCGACATCAAATTTAACGTGATTGCGCCGTTCACTATTTTTTAAAGGAGAGGCTATGCAACAGCAAGATTCAGACGTGATCAATCTGCATGGGGAATGGCGTTTTGAACGCGATCCGGATGACGTGGGTACGCCCGAAGAATGGTTTAACCGCCGTTTGTCACAGTCGGGTTTTCAGATACCCGGCACCTGTGCAGAGCACCGGCTGGGCGAACGGCTGATCCTCGAACCCGGTCTGACCAAAGAAGCCGTTCAGTGCCTGCGAACGGAATACCAGTATCAGGGGGCGGTCTGGTATCAAACCGAGTTTCATTTAGCCGACATCCCGCCGGATCGCCACATTTTCCTTTTCCTTGAACGCGTGATGGGCGAAACACAGGTGTGGATCGACGGGGTGGCCGTCAGCCGTCAGGACAGCCTGTCCACCCCGCACCAGTGTGATCTCACTTGCCTGGTGAGTGCCGGTAAAACGCATCAGCTCAGCATCAGAATCGATAATCGCGATAAACAAAACATTGGCAACCAACCCAGCGCCCGTACTGACCAGACGCAAACTATCTGGAACGGCATGATCGGCAAGGTCGAGTTGCAAATCCGGGAGCGTTATCACCTCAACGATCTGCTGCTCACTATGGATAGCCACAGTCGCCAGGTGACACTCACCCTGGCCCGTGAACCCGTCATTGCCGACTGGCAGCACCTCGCGCTGACGGTGACGATCAGCACGCTTGATGGTCACACCGTTCAGCAGGAGAACCGCAGGCTGGAGGTGACCACAGAGCAGCCCGACATCACCGTCGCCTTTTCGCTCGCCGAAGCTGTCGGGTTGTGGGATGAGTTTACGCCGCAGCGCTATCAACTGGCGGTGGAAATACGCAACCTGGAGCAAGGCCCGGCGTCCCCGGTGGCCCGCGTGGAGAAGATCACCGGTTTTCGCCAGATCGGCACATGCGGCAATATATTAAAAATCAACGGCGTTCAGCGCTTCCTGCGCGGGAATATCGACTGCTGTATCTACCCTCTCACCGGCTATCCGCCGACCACGGAAGCGGCGTGGTCGGCCGTGTTCAGACAGCTCAAAGCGTATGGACTGAATCACGTTCGCTTCCACTCCTGGTGCCCACCGGAAGCGGCCTTCGTCTGCGCCGACCGTGAAGGGCTCTATCTGCAAATTGAAGGGCCGGTATGGATGGATGACTGGATGGACTTGCCGGTCGGCAAATATCCGGAACATTATCGCTGGCTGCCTGAAGAAGCAGAACGCATTATCCGCACCTGGTCTATCCACCCTTCGTTTTGCATTTTCAGCAACGGCAACGAACTGAATGGTGATTTTGATTTACTGCGTGACATTATTCGCCGCTTAAAAGCTATTCAGCCGCAGATTTTATATACCTTAACCAGCAACTGGGATCGTCAGGCGACGGATGAAGACGATATTTTTATTGCGCAATCGTCGGCGGGAAATGGCCTTCGCGGGCAGTATTTTCTCGATCGGCTGGCAGAAACCACCACGCTCAATTTTTCAACCGGGGTCAACGCGCAGACTATTCCGGTGATCTCGCATGAAGTGGGACAGTATGTCGTGTACCCCAATGTGGCGGAGATCCCGCGCTATACCGGCTGTTTAAAACCGGTGAATCTGGAGCGCATTCGCGACGATCTCCGGCAAAAAAATCTGCTGCCGTACCTTGAGAGTTTTATTCACGCCTCGGGAAAGCTGGCGCTTTATTTGTATAAAATGGAAATCGAAGCCGCACTTCGCACCCCTAATATGGCCGGAATACAGCTTCTCAGCCTGCATGATTTTCCGGGGCAAAGTACCGCCACCGTCGGGCTACTGGATGCGTTTTACGTCAGCAAGGGCATTATCGCCGGCGACGCATTTCGCCATTTCTGCTGTGAAACCGTCCCCCTGCTGATGATGCCCACCCTCTTTTTTAGCGATAAAGATGACTTTATTGCCGAAATACAAATCGCGCATTACGGGGCCGCACCGCTAAATAAGATGACGCTACGCATTGAAATAGTTGACCAACAACAACAGTGCCTTTTTACCGAGGACGTTCACCTTGCGGAAATCCCGGTGGGATTACTGGCGGAACCCGTGTCCCTGCGGGCAACGCCGTTCCGTCAGCTGACAGGCCGGCATGTTTTACAGGTTCACGCCCGCCTGCTGGATACACCGTATCAAAACCAGTGGGATATATGGGTCTACGGGAAAGAAGAACCCTGCCTGCCGCCCTCTTCCATCAGGATCTTTCGCGAGTGGTCATCGACTGTTGAGGATTGCCTGAATAACGGCGAAAAAGTGCTGCTTCTGCCCGCGCCCGATCAGATCCGGTATCCCGTCGCCAGCAGCTGGTTTCCCGTTTTCTGGAGTCCCGTACACTTTGCCAGTAAAGATCCCTGCGGGATGATCATCAATAACCAGCACCCGCTTTTTAGCCGCTATTTCTGTTGTGAAAGCCACGCTACCCTGGAGTGGAAAACGCTGCTGGAAAGCGGGTTTGCGATGAACATGGATGCCCTGAAAAGCGGTACGCCATTGACATTATTGACGCCCAATTTTTTTCATCATCAAAAAGCGACACATCTTTTTGAAGCCCAGGCCGGTAACGGGCGGATCCTGGTATGTAGCCTGAACAGTAATGACCTTTCGCGCACAATGGCCTGCGAATCGTTCAGAGGGGCGCTTTACCGGTATATGGATTCCGCTGATTTTAATCCGACGGACACCTTATCGGTGAGTGAGATAGCAGGGTTGTTCCGCTAAGACTTTTTAGCACAAATCATCCTTGTACCTGTGGCTAACCCGGCCATGCTGGCGACAGTGTTAAAACCGAAAGTACCAGGCTTATGCAGGAGTGAAGTAATGAATAAGGTGAAAATAGTCGTGGCGGTGCTTTTATTATCCGCCTGTTCAGCGCAGACGGTGCCTACCGCGCCGCCGCTGTCGCCCGCCGATGAGTGCCGCCAGGCCCAACAAAGCGGCGATACGCTTGCCGTATCACAAAAGTGTGGGGCAATTATCCGCGATCAATAAAGCAGAAATCACAAAGCCCACGCACGGTGGGCTTTTATCACTTCGCGGCCTTTCGCCCCGAACTGGATAAGGGTGCTGATATTGTTTCAGCTCACAAATCTGATAAATCCTTTCTCGCGCCGCCGCGGAAAAACCAGAAAATAGCCCACCACCCGCTGCAAATGATAAAAATTTGTTAATTTAATATTTCAAAAACAAATCTTTTTAACAATAAAAACCCTACAATTCGTCACACCACTTATCATTTTTAACCATTCATTAACTAAATTAGATCCAGAAATTAACAAAAACGGTCAGCCATCACATTTAAAAAATCTGCGATTCATTCCCTCTTCCCTTCATTGCTAACCTCTGTGCGTGACATGCCCGTACCCTACAAAAGGTAAAACTATGAAATTCAAATTAGCCTTACTCAGTGCAGCCGTGGTTTCTGTCAGCATGTTGTCCGCTAACGTGGTGGCGGCAGAAAAGTATGAAATTGCCGTGGTGGCCAAAGTCACTGGCATTCCCTGGTTTAACCGTATGGAAACCGGCGTGAACGACGCCGCTAAAAAACTCAATGTGAACGCCTATCAGACCGGACCTTCCACGCCCGATCCTGCTCAGCAGGTGAAGGTCATTGAAGATCTGATCGCCAAAAACGTTAACGCCATTATCGTGGTGCCAAACGATGCGAAGGTGCTGGAGCCGGTGCTGAAAAAAGCGCGCGACAAAGGCATCGTGGTACTGACCCACGAATCGCCGGATCAGCAGATCGGCCAGTGGGATATTGAAACCATCGACAGCGAAAAATACGCGCAGGCTAACGTCGATGAGCTGGCAAAAGATATGGGCGGCAAAGGCGGCTACGCCATTTATGTCGGTTCTTTAACGGTGCCGCTGCATAACGCCTGGGCCGATTACGCCATTAAGTATCAGAAAGAAAAATACCCGGAGATGTTTGAAGTGACCTCCCGTCTGCCGGTGGCGGAGAGCATTGATAAATCCTACTCCACCACCCTTGATCTGATGAAAACCTATCCGCAGATGAAAGGCATCATCGGCTTCGGCTCCCTCGGCCCTATTGGTGCTGGTCAGGCGGTACAGAAAAAACGCGCCAAAGATAAAATGGCCGTTGTGGGTATTGCCATGCCAGCCCAGGCCGCACCGTACCTGATGCGTGGCGATATTAAAAAGGCGCTGCTGTGGGATCCGAAAGACGCCGGTTATGCGCTGGTCACCGTTGCCGATCAGCTGTTACAAGGCAAGGAAGTGACGCCGGACCTGACCATCGACGGTTTAGGCAAAGCTGACGTGGACATGGAAAAGAAAGTGATCCGCTTTAACAAGATCCTCGAAGTCACCAAAGATAACGCGCAATCACTCGGTTTCTGAGGCTCTCCGCCCCTACCCGGGAAACCGAATGCCGGGTAACCGGTAAACCATAACCATAATGACACACACGCAGCGCCCGCAAGGGCGCTTGCAGGAGTATTGCCCATGGCAGACACCGCCGCATTTATCACACTTGAGAATATCAGCAAGCAATTCCCGGGCGTGCTGGCGCTGGATAACGTGAACCTGACGCTGAAAAAAGGCGAAGTTCACTGTCTGGCAGGGCAGAACGGCTGCGGAAAAAGCACCATCATTAAAGTGATTTCCGGTGTCTATCACCCGGAAAAAGGGGCGCAGATTATGCTCGACGGCAAGCTGTTCCATCAGCTGACGCCGCAGCTCTCCGCCCATTACGGCATTCAAGTGATTTACCAGGATCTGTCGCTGTTTCCCAACTTTAGCGTGGCGGAAAACATTGCCGTTAACCGCTACCTGCCTGGGGGCGATATTTGGGTCCGCCGCGGGGCGATGAAAGCCCAGGCGCTGGCCGCCATGAAACGCATTGGCGTGACCATCGATCCGGATAAAAAAGTCGAAAAACTCTCTATTGCAGACCGCCAGCTGGTGGCGATCTGTCGCGCCATCGCCGCCGATGCCCGGCTGGTGATCATGGATGAACCCACCGCCTCGCTGACCCGCCAGGAGGTGAACGGCCTGCTGCGGGTGGTAAACGAACTGAAAGCGGCGGGCATCTGCGTGGTGTTCGTCAGTCACCGTCTGGACGAAGTAATGGAAGTAGCGGACCGGATCAGCGTGATGCGCGACGGCAAGCTGGTCGGCACCTGGCCCGCGCAGGAGCTGAACAGCCACGAGCTGGCGTTCCTGATGACCGGGCAGCGTTTTCACTACAGCCCGCTGCCGGAAAAACCGCCCGCCGATCAGCCGCCGATGCTGGAACTGCGCAACCTGAGTCGCAAAGGGAAATACCGCAACATCAATCTGTCGTTACGCAGCGGTGAGATTGTCTCTGTTGTCGGCCTGCTGGGCGCGGGACGTACCGAGCTGTGCCTGAGTCTGTTTGGCATGACGCAGCCGGAAAGCGGCGAAATGCTTATTAATGGTCAGCCGGTGCGCCTGCGTAGCAATCACGACGCCATCAGATACGGCATTGGTTATGTGTCGGAAGATCGCCTGACGCAGGGGCTGATCATGGAGCAGTCGATCTACGACAACACCATCGTCACCGTCTTCGACAAACTGCATACCCGCAGCGGCCTGCTCGATCACACGAAGGCGCAGAAGCTGGTGAGCGATCTGATCCGCGATCTGAACATCAAAGTCTCCGATCCCCATCTGCCGGTGAAAACCCTCTCCGGCGGCAATGCGCAGCGCATCGCCATCGCCAAATGGGTGGCGACCGGGCCGCGCATCCTCATCCTCGACTCCCCCACCGTCGGCGTGGATATCGCCAATAAAGAGGGCATCTATCAGATTGCCCGCGATCTGGCGGAACAGGGTATGGCGGTGCTGATGATTTGCGATGAGATCCCGGAAGCCTATTACAACAGCCATCGCGTGCTGGTGATGCGCCGTGGTGAACTGGTCGCCGAGTTTAACCCCCATCGCTGTACCGAAGCGGAGATTGCAGAAGTGGTCGAGGTCATCAATGAATAACGTGCGTCTTTCCCGCCTCATCGGGCAACATGAGTTCTGGCTGGGGCTGTTAGTGATCGCCCTGATCGTCGGGCTGAGCCTCAGTACCGATGAGTTTCTGTCGCTGGGCAACCTGACGGATGTCGCCACCAGCTACGCCATTCTTGGCATTCTGGCCTGCGGGCTGTTTGTGGTCCTGATTTCCGGCGGCATCGATATTTCTTTTCCGGCGATGACCGCCATCGCGCAATATGCCATGGCCAGCTGGATGATCGCCCACGGTGGCAACTTTGTGCTGGCGCTGGCGATGGCCATTGCTGCCGGCCTGCTGCTCGGGCTTATCAACGGCTTTCTGGTCTACTGGCTGCGCGTGCCGGCGATCATCATTACCATCGCCACGCTCAACGTCTACTACGGCCTGCTGGTCTACGCCACGAAAGGTACCTGGCTGTACGGCTTCCCGGACTGGTTTATGAACGGCATCAACTGGTTCTCCTTTACCGCAGCCGACGGCTACGACTATGGCCTGACGCTGCCCCTGCTCTGTCTGGCCGCGGTGATCCTGTTCACGGCCATTCTGATGAACTACACCCGTCTGGGCCGCCAGATTTACGCCATGGGCGGCAACCGTGACGCCGCTTCACGGCTTGGGCTGAACCTGCTGAAGCTGCACTTTTGCGTTTACGGCTATATGGGCATTCTCGCCGGTATCGCCGCCGTCGTGCAGGCGCAGATCACCCAGTCGGTTGCGCCTAACTCCCTGCTCGGCTTTGAGCTGACGGTGCTGGCCGCGGTGGTTCTCGGCGGCACCAGCATGAGCGGCGGTCGCGGCACCCTGACCGGTACGCTGCTTGGTGTGATCCTGCTGGCTTTCCTGCAAAACGGTCTGACGCTGCTAAGCGTCTCCTCCTACTGGCACACCGTGTTCAGCGGCACCATCATTCTGATCAGCATCAGCGCAACGGCGTGGAACGAAAAACGCAAACTTGCAGGGGAACTTTAAGATGAAAACCTTCGCCCGTTATCTGCCTGGTGATGCCATCATTCGCCTCCAGTGCGTGATTATTATTGTCGTCGCCGTGGTCTTCTCGGCGCTGCTGGGCAGCCGCTTTTTCAGCGTCGCTAACTTCCAGTCCATCAGCTCGCAACTGCCGATCCTCGGTATGCTGGCGCTGGGGATGGGGCTGACCATGCTCACCGGCGGCATTAACCTGTCGATTATTGCCGGTGCTAATGCCTGTTCACTGGTGATGGCGGCGATTATCGTCAGCCATCCGGATAATCCCCTCTTCTTTATGCTGGCGCTGCTGGCAGGGCTTGCCGTGGCGGTGGCTATCGGCGTGCTTAACGGCGCGCTGATCGCCTGGGTGGGCGTGTCGCCGATCCTGGCCACGCTCGGCACCATGACGCTGATCTCCGGGCTGAATATTCTGTTCTCTAACGGCACGGTGATCTCCGGCTTTCCGGCGGCGATCCAGTATCTGGGTAACGCCACGCTCGCCGGTATTCCCGTCGCCCTGCTGCTGTTTATTCTGGTGGCGGTGTTGCTGTGGGTGTTACTGGAACATACAACGCTCGGACGCAGCCTGTATCTGGTCGGCTCGAACGAGCAGGCGACGCGCTATTCCGGTGTGAATACCGTGCGGGTGCAGATTTCCGTCTATGTTATTTCGGCGCTGCTCGGCTGGGTGGCGGCCATCCTGATGATGGCGAAATTCAACTCGGCGAAAGCCGGTTATGGCGAGTCCTATCTGCTGGTCACTATTCTCGCCTCGGTGCTCGGCGGCATCAACCCGGACGGCGGCTTTGGTCGTGTTATCGGCCTGGTGCTGGCGCTGGTGGTGCTGCAAATGCTGGAAAGCGGCTTCAATTTGCTGGGGATCAGCAGCTATCTGACGATGGCGCTCTGGGGCGCGGTGCTGATCCTCTTTATTGCCTTACAGAATCGTAAAGCCTGATTTCAGGAGAAAAAAGATGGCGAGTTACTTCATTGGTGTGGATGTCGGAACCGGAAGCGCCCGCGCGGGCGTGTTTGACCTGAACGGCAGAATGGTCGGCCAGGCGAGCCGGGCCATTGAAATGTATCGCCCGCAGGCGGATTTCGTTGAGCAGTCTTCAGACAATATCTGGCAGGCGGTGTGTAATGCGGTGCGCGATGCCATCAACCAGTCGGACATCAACCCGATCCAGGTGAAAGGCCTGGGATTCGACGCCACCTGTTCGCTGGTGGTACTCGATAAAGAGGGTAAACCCCTGACCGTCAGCCCGTCCGGGCGCAGCGAGCAGAACATTATTGTGTGGATGGATCACCGCGCCATTACGCAGGCCGACCGCATTAACGCCCTGCACCACCGGGTGCTGGATTACGTTGGCGGGATCATTTCCCCGGAAATGCAGACGCCGAAGCTGCTGTGGCTGAAACAGCATATGCCGAACACCTGGGCCAACGCCGGTTACTATTTTGACTTGCCGGATTTTCTGACCTGGCGCGCCACCGGCGATGATACGCGCTCCCTATGCTCCACCGTCTGTAAATGGACCTACATGGGGCATGAGGATAAGTGGGATGGCAGCTATTTCCGCGAAATAGGGCTTGAGGATCTGCTGGAGCACGACGCGGAGAAAATTGGTCGCTACGTGAAAACCATGGGCGAACCGCTCGGTCATGGCCTGACGCAACGCGCCGCCAGCGAAATGGGGCTGATCCCAGGTACCGCGGTCAGCGTGTCGATTATTGATGCCCACGCCGGTACGCTGGGTACGCTCGGTGCCTGCGGCGTGTCGGGTGAAGTGGCGGATTTTGACCGCCGCGTGGCGCTGATCGGCGGCACCTCCACCGGCCATATGGCGATCTCCAGAGCGCCGCGTTTTATCGGCGGCGTCTGGGGGCCGTACTATTCAGCGGTGCTGCCAGGCTACTGGCTGAACGAGGGCGGCCAGTCGGCGACCGGAGCGCTTATCGACCATGTGATCCAGTCGCATCCCTGTTATGACCAGTTGCTGGCGCAGGCGAAAACCCAGGGGCAGACCATTTATGAATTGCTGAATGCGCTGCTGCGTAAAATGGCGGGCGAGCCGGAAAACATCGCCTTTCTGACCCGCGATATGCATATTCTTCCCTACTTCCACGGCAACCGTTCGCCGCGCGCCAACCCGACGCTGACCGGGACGATCACCGGGCTGAAGCTGTCCCGCACGCCGGAGGACATGGCACTGCAATATCTGGCGACGATTCAGGCGATTGCGCTGGGCACCCGCCATATCATTGAAACCATGAATCAGACCGGTTACGCCATCGACACCGTGATGGCCAGCGGCGGCGGCACCAAAAACCCGATCTTTGTACAAGAGCATGCCAACGCCACCGGCTGCGCCATGCTGTTACCGGAGGAGAGCGAAGCTATGCTGCTCGGCAGCGCGATGATGGGCACCGTGGCCGCAGGCGTGTTCGACAGCTTCCCGGAGGCCATGTCGGTGATGAGCCGCATCGGGAAAACCGTGACGCCGCAAACCAACCGCATCAAACAGTATTACGATCGTAAATATCAGGTGTTCCACGAGATGTACCTGGATGATATGAAATACCGTCAGTTAATGCAGGAGGCGGAATGAGCGGCAGCTGGCAACAGGCCAACGACGCCTGGCAAACCTACAGCGAGGCGCTGGCCGGACTGGGCCAGCATCTGACGTCCGCGCAGTGGGACGCCCTGCTGGGTGAGCTGCGCGGCTGTACGGGGAAAATCGTGGTCACCGGCGTGGGAACCTCCGGCATCGCAGCGCGCAAAATCGCGCATATGCTGGCCTGCGTCGAGCGTCCGGCGATCTACCTGAACGCCACCGATGCGGCCCACGGCGATCTCGGCTTTTTACAGTCGGGGGATCTGATGATCATGCTGTCCCGCGGCGGCAACTCCGACGAACTGACCCGCCTGTTGCCGGGGCTGGCGGCAAGGCATGTGCCGCTGATTAGCGTGACGGAAAACCGCGCGTCAGCGATTGCTCAGGCGGCACGGCTGGTGATCTCAACGGGCGTGCAGCGGGAAGTGGATCCGCTGAATATGCTGGCGACCACCTCCATCATCCTGGTACTGGCAATTTTTGATGCGGCCTGCGCCTGCCTGATGAGTGAGAACGGGTATACGAAAGAGACGCTGCTGGCGGTACATCCGGGCGGGGATGTCGGGGTGACGTTGCGCGGTGAGCGTTAATATTGCCCGGCGGCGCATACGGTGGGGTTATGCCCGGCGGCGCTGCGCTTGCACGGGCCTACATTAATTGCTGGCGGTGCATGTGGTCGGGTTATGCCCGGCGGCGCTGCGCTTGCACGGGCCTACATTGATTACTGGCGGTGCATGTGGTCGGGTTATGCCCGGCGGCGCTGCGCTTGCACGGGCCTACATTGATTACTGGCGGTGCATGTGGTCGGGTTATGCCCGGCGGCGCTGCGCTTGCACGGGCCTACATTAACCCGAAGAACCAAAGACACGTAGGCCGGGTAAGCGCAGCGCCACCCGGCAATAAAAAAGGCCGCTTACGCGGCCTAATGATTAATTGCGGATCAGAATGTAGGCCGGTTAAGCGTCAGCGCCACCCGGCACTCAATCAGGCGTAAACCGGGAAGCGGGCGCAGATTTCCAGCACTTTCTGCTTCGTGCGTTCAATCACCGCTTCGTCGTTGATGCTGTCCAGCACGTCACACATCCAGCCAGCCAGTTCCTGCGCTTCGGCTTCTTTGAAACCGCGACGGGTAATCGCCGGGCTACCGATACGGATGCCGGAGGTCACAAACGGGCTCTTCGGATCGTTCGGAACGCTGTTTTTGTTCACGGTGATGTTGGCGCGACCCAGCGCAGCGTCAGCTTCTTTACCGGTCAGGTTCTTATCAACCAGATCCAGCAGGAACAGGTGGTTTTCAGTACCGCCGGATACCACTTTGAAGCCACGCTTCAGGAACACTTCGACCATCGCTTTGGCGTTTTTGGCAACCTGCTGCTGATAAACCTTGAACTCTGGCTCCATCGCTTCTTTCAGCGCTACCGCTTTAGCCGCGATCACGTGCATCAGCGGGCCGCCCTGCGCACTTGGGAATACGGCGGAGTTCAGTTTTTTATACAGCTCTTCGTCACCGCCTTTCGCCAGGATCAGGCCACCGCGTGGACCCGCCAGGGTTTTGTGGGTGGTGGTGGTCACAACGTGAGCGTGTGGAACCGGGTTCGGGTAAACGCCAGCGGCAATCAGGCCCGCAACGTGTGCCATGTCAACGAACAGGTAAGCACCGATGCTGTCTGCGATTTCACGCATTTTTGCCCAGTCAACGGTACCGGAGTAAGCAGAGAAGCCACCGATGATCATCTTCGGTTTATGCTCTTTAGCCTGCTTCGCCATGTCTTCGTAGTCAATTTTACCGGACTCATCGATACCGTAAGGGATGATGTTGTAGAGCTTGCCAGAGAAGTTAACCGGGGAGCCGTGAGTCAGGTGGCCGCCCTGCGCCAGGTTCATACCCAGAACGGTATCACCCGGCTCCAGCAGCGCGGTGTAGACCGCGAAGTTAGCCTGAGAGCCAGAGTGCGGCTGGACGTTAGCGTAGTCTGCGCCGAACAGCTCTTTGGCGCGATCGATAGCCAGCTGCTCAACAATATCAACGTATTCGCAGCCGCCGTAATAACGTTTACCCGGATAACCTTCCGCGTATTTATTGGTCAGCTGAGAGCCCTGAGCCTGCATCACGCGCGGGCTGGTGTAGTTTTCGGAGGCGATCAGTTCAATGTGTTCTTCCTGACGTACTTTTTCCTGCTCCATAGCCTGCCACAGTTCGGCATCATAATCGGCAATGTTCATTTCACGTTTTAACATCCGCATCTCCTGACTCAGCTAACAGTAAATTACAGCTCTGAAGGGGGGCCCTGTTGGGCAACGGCGACCAGTATAACTGATTCATATCGTGATAACAGGTCTTGACAAAGGATTTTACGCAAACGATTGGCTTGGCGCTGTACAAGGGTTTGACGGCAAAGCGCTACGTGCGGGGATCAGGATTTCTTTTCAGCTTTGTGATGTGAATTTTTCATGACTGTGAGCCACCTTAACGAAAACGCACTAAATCATTTACAGGCGCAGGGGTATTTCTATAAGATGCATATAAAATACAACTTATAGTTCTGCAAAAAAGGAAGCTGCTATGCTCGACGCTCAAACCATCGCCACCGTGAAATCCACGATCCCCCTGCTGGTTGAAACCGGCCCCAAACTTACCGCCCATTTCTATGACCGGATGTTCAAACATAACCCGGAGCTGAAAGAGATCTTCAACATGAGCAATCAGCGCAACGGCGATCAGCGTGAAGCGCTGTTTAACGCCATTGCCGCTTATGCCAGCAATATTGAAAATCTGCCCGCGCTGCTGCCGGCGGTGGAGAAAATCGCCCAGAAGCACACCAGTTTTCAGATCAAACCGGAGCAGTACAACATTGTCGGTGAACACCTGCTGGCGACGCTGGATGAGATGTTCAGTCCGGGTCAGGAAGTGCTGGAGGCGTGGGGAAAAGCCTATGGCGTGCTGGCGGGTGTGTTTGTTAATCGTGAAAGCGAACTGTATCAGGAGCACGCCACGAAAACCGGCGGCTGGGAAGGCACGCGCGCGTTTCGTATTGTGGCAAAAACGCCGCAAAGCGCGCTTATTACCAGCTTTGAATTTGAGCCGGTGGATGGTCTGCCAGTAGCGGATTACCAGCCGGGTCAGTATCTCGGCGTGTGGTTAAAGCCAGAAGGGTTCCCACATCAGGAAATTCGTCAGTATTCTCTTACCCGCAAACCCAACGGTAAAAGCTACCGCATCGCCGTGAAGCGTGAGCCGGGCGGGCAGGTGTCGAACTGGCTGCACGGTGAAGCGCGCGTGGGTGACATCGTGCATCTTGCAGTGCCTGCCGGTGATTTCTTCCTGGATGTCACGCCGGAAACGCCGGTGACGCTGCTTTCAGCAGGTGTGGGCCAGACGCCGATGCTGGCGATGCTCGACACGCTGGTGAGCCGTCAGCACGCGGCGCAGGTGAACTGGTTCCATGCCGCAGAAAACGGGGATGTGCATGCGTTTACGGAGGAAGTGAAAACGCTCGGGGCATCCCTGCCGCGCTTTACCGCGCACACCTGGTATCGCCTGCCGACGGACGCAGACCGCCAGGCCGCACGCTTCGACAGCGAAGGGCTGATGAATTTAGAGCAGATGGAAGGGGCGTTCAGCGCGCCGGAGATGCAGTTCTACGTTTGTGGGCCGGTGGCGTTTATGCAGTACGCCGCGAAGCAGCTGGTGGAGCTGGGCGTGAATAAAGACCACATTCACTACGAATGTTTCGGGCCTCATAAGGTGCTGTAATCGCCCGGCGGCGCTTCGCTTGCACGGGCCTGGGAAGGGTTTTTTAGGCCGGGTAAGCGCAGCGCCACCCGGCAAGAAGGTTAAATTGCCGCGTCGTCTTCTTCGCCGGTACGAATACGCACCACGCGGGCAACGTCGAAGACGAAGATCTTGCCGTCGCCAATTTTGCCGGTTTGCGCCGTGCGGATAATAGTATCCACGCAGGTTTCCACAATATCGTCGGTCACGACAATTTCAATTTTCACTTTCGGCAGAAAGTCCACCATGTACTCAGCGCCGCGGTACAGTTCGGTATGCCCTTTCTGGCGACCAAAGCCTTTTACTTCGGTCACGGTCATTCCGGTAATGCCCACTTCGGCCAGCGCTTCGCGCACATCATCCAGTTTGAAAGGTTTAATAATCGCATCAATCTTTTTCATGGTGGTTCCCTGAATTTTTATGCCTGCTTGCTGCTACGTTATCGGTTGCTCACACTATCATATTCACCGTGCTTTGCGGATCACTCTTTAAAATCGTTAGCGTCGAGTTCATGGCGCGATAACAATTTATAAAATTCGGTGCGGTTTCGCCCGGCCATGCGCGCGGCATGAGTCACGTTGCCTTTGGTGATTTGCAGCAGTTTGCGCAGATAGTTCAGCTCAAACTGATTTCTGGCTTCGGCAAAGGTCGGCAGCGCGGTGTTCTCCCCTTCCAGCGCCTGCTCCACCAGCGCGTCGCTGATCACCGGCGACGAGGTGAGCGCCACGCACTGCTCGATAACGTTCACCAGCTGACGCACGTTGCCGGGCCAGCTGGCGGTCATCAGCCGCTTCATGGCGTCGGTGGAAAAGGCGCGCACAAAGGGTTTGTGACGATCCGCTGACTGGCGCAGCAGATGGTTCGCCAGCAGGGGAATATCTTCCGCCCGCTCTGCCAGCGCCGGGATCTTCAGGTTCACCACGTTCAGGCGGTAAAAGAGATCTTCGCGGAACTCGCCGCGCGCCATCGCTTTTGGCAAGTCGCGATGAGTGGCCGAGATAATGCGCACGTTAATGTCGATGTCGCGGTTGCTGCCCAGCGGGCGCACTTTGCGCTCCTGCAATACGCGCAGCAGCTTCACCTGCAACGGGATCGGCATATCGCCGATTTCGTCAAGGAACAGCGTGCCGCCTTCCGCCGCCTGAAACAGCCCTTCACGGCTGCTCACCGCGCCGGTAAAAGCCCCACGTGCATGGCCAAAGAGTTCGGATTCGAGTAGTTGTTCCGGCAACGCGCCGCAGTTAATAGCGATAAATGCGTTTTTACTGCGCGGGCTGGCGTTATGGATCGCCTGCGCGAGGATCTCTTTGCCGGTGCCGCTCTGCCCGTTAATCAGCAGGCTGACGTCTGACTGCGCCACCATGCGGGCCTGCTCCAGCAGGCGCAGCATCAACGGGCTGCGGGTGACAATGGTATCCCGCCAGTGGTCATCTCCGGCGGGAGCGGAGTGCTCCAGCGCGCCATCGATGGCCTTGTACAGCGCGTCTTTATCCACCGGCTTAGTGAGAAAGCTGAACACACCCTGCTGGGTGGCAGCTACCGCGTCGGGGATCGAGCCGTGCGCCGTCAGGATAATCACCGGCATTCCGGGTTGCTGGCGCTGGATCTCGGCAAACAGCTGCATGCCGTCCATTTCATCCATGCGCAGATCGCTTATCACCAGATCGATTTTTTCCCGCGCCAGTACGCGCAGCCCTTCCTGGCCGCTCTCGGCGGTAACCACGCTGTGCCCTTCGCTGGTCAGACGCAGGCCAAGCAATTTAAGTAAGCCGGGATCGTCATCCACCAGCAGCAGACGGGCAGGTTTACGGCTTGTCATGGCTGGCATCCTCATTTTTCACGTCAGGGTTGGCGGAAGGCAGATCGTTACCGGCCGGTTTGCGCGTCGATAAACGGCGTTCAATATCGGTCAGGTTTTCCAGTTTGCGCGACGTGGTTTCCAGCTGTTCACGCAGATATTGTTGCTGTTGACGCAGGGTATCCAGTTCGCCATCGGCAGACTGCTGGAGTTTA
Source organism: Enterobacter sp. ENT03 (assembly GCF_019218745.1). Classification (GTDB taxonomy): domain Bacteria; phylum Pseudomonadota; class Gammaproteobacteria; order Enterobacterales; family Enterobacteriaceae; genus Enterobacter_D. The sequence goes on along the minus strand of NZ_JAHUXA010000006.1, from coordinate 35,263 downwards.
CTGTAGCGGTAGCGCTCCTCCGACAGCTGCAATTGCAGCGCCTGTCCTTCGCGCCACACCTGATACAGCGGACGTACCTGGGCCGGCAGTTGCGGGCTAAGCGTGTCGAGACGAGTAACAAAAGTGCGGCGTTCCACCGGTGAAATTTTGGCGCTGGCCAGCAGAATGCCGCGCTTGAAGGTATCCTGCCAGGTGTCATCCGGCCAGCTCCGCGCCTCCGCGCGGGCGGCTGCCGGTGCCAGGCGCTCCGCGCAGTCCATGCCACGCAGCCAGTACAATGGGTTAGTCTCGACGGATTTCCCGTGCAGCAACCAGATGTCGTTGCAGTCAGTGGACAGGAAATCGGCCAGTTGATGCTGGGGAAGTTTCTCTTCCTGTTTTTCGTTGACGGCGCTTTTGGGCGCATGAGCAACACAGCCCGTCAGCAGCAGGCATGGCAAGCCTGCCCGCAGCAGCCCTGACAACGACACCGCGTTCAGCACGCGATTAAAAATGTGCGACATACTCACCAGACGTAGATTCATTTTAGGGATTTTTCCGGCGCACTGAGCGGTAGCTCAATGCGGAAACAGACATCTGACTGGCTGTCGGCCACCAGATGCAGCTCACCTCGCATGCGATGAATACAGTCTCTGGCGATACTCAACCCCAGCCCACTGCCTTTCACCGCCCCTTTTCGTTGATGACTTCCCTGGAAAAAGGGTTCAAAAATCATCGCCTGTTCCGCTTCGGGGATCGGCGTACCCGTATTCGCTACCTCAATAATTAACCGTGCGCCTTGAGTGTAGCTGCGAATATAAATGTTACCGGATTCAGCACCATAGTGCACCGCGTTCGAATAGAGATTATCCAGCACGCTCATCAGCAGCATCGGCTCTGCCAGGCAATGGCTTGCCGATAACGCGACCCCGGTACGCATCATTTTAGCCCGTGCCGGTAAACTGTGGGCGGCAATCACCGCGTCCACCAGCGGAGCCAGATCGACCGTCTCCAGTTCAACCGCGCCGTCTGCCAGCTTGCGGTTGTAATCCAGCAGTTGCTCAATGAGCTTTTGCAGGTTGCGGCTGCTGTCATCAAGAATATCCACCACCTCTTTTTGCTCCGCAGTCAGCGGGCCAACCACTTCATCGGCGAGCAGCTCCGTGCCTTCGCGCATACTGGCGAGCGGGGTTTTCAATTCGTGAGAAAGATGGCGTAAAAACTGATGGCGCTGGGACTCAAGCCAGGCGAGACGCTCGCTGAGCCAGATGATCCGCTCGCCCACTGAGCGTAATTCCCGCGGCCCTTTAAACAGCACCTGCTGCCCCAATGTGCGTCCCTCTCCGAGACGGTTAATCATTCGCTCAATACCCTTTACCGGGCCGATGATCATCCGGGTAAACAGCAGCACCAGTCCCAGGCTGACCAGAAACAACACCAGCGCCTGCCAGCCAAAGAACTGCCCGCGCTCGGCAATCTCCTGCTGCAGTTGCTGCCCGCGAGAAAACACCACCGCGCGGGTGGACTGCACCATCTGGGTATTGGCGGCAGCGAACGCTTCCAGCCGCGCGGACGCCGCCTCGCCTGGGCCGCTGTTGTGGCATTGCAACTGTGCCAGATCGCTCAAATCCTGACGTAGCGCCAGATAGAGTTTGTCATCCGGCAGCACACCCGCGTGGGCATCCAGCATGTCGCTGTAGCGCTTACGCTGGCTCTGGTACACGCGGGATAACGTCGGATCGTCAAGCACGCAGTACTGGCGGTAGCTGCGCTCCATTTCCAGTGCGACGTTGGTCATCGCCTCGCTACGGCGGGCATCAATCAGCGTGGTACGGTTGGTTTGCGCCGCCTGGGCGCTAAGGGTATTGAGACTCTGCCACGCCTGCCAGGCCAGCACTAACAGCGGCAGCAGGATCAGCAGAAAGGCCATCATGACCAGTTGTCGCAGGGAACGGGGAAAGCCGGGCCAGGGTTTCAACGCACTATATCTCGTGAAAGCGGATTTTAAGGGATGCTAACTGAGTAACGCGCCGGGGGAAAGTAAGATTACGCTACGGCAGAAACAACAAAGCCGGGAATTACCCGGCTTTATCTGGAATAGGCGGTGCCTTACTCGACGTTTCGCCCGGGGTCTGAAATAGCAAGGCTATGATCAGCAGTTGGACGGCAGGCACCTTTTTGTGCGTCATTCTGAGTTTGTGTAGCGCGTCCCGAAGGGGCTGACACAAGGAGGTGAATGAGCCACTGGGTAATAATATGCACAACTCGTGCCAATGTACAGGGTTAATTATTTAGCCATTGAATTAAAAGGATTTTATTATTTCAAAGGGGTTACTTAGCCTGCTCGCTTTTTCAACGTACTGTCGCTAAAAAACAACACCTCAGTAACACTAAAATAATAGCCTTTTAAATCAATGAATTAAATGTCGCCAAAAAGAGACAGCTAAAAGCGCCACTGTCGGGCAATACCGACAGTGGCGTGTGAGCATTATCCCAGTTGCTTACGGGCGTTACGGAAGATACGCATCCACGGGCTGTCCTCCCCCCAGTTTTCCGGGTGCCAGGAGTTGCTGACGGTACGGAATACGCGCTCCGGGTGCGGCATCATCAGCGTGACGCGACCGTTTTCCGACGTTACCGCCGTGATGCCGTTCGGTGAGCCATTCGGGTTTGCCGGATAGGTCTGCGTCACCTTGCCGCTGTTATCGACAAAACGCAGCGCCACCAGGCCTTTGCTTTCCAGCGCCGCCAGATGCGCATCGTCACGCACTTCCACGCGGCCTTCGCCGTGGGAAACGGCAATCGGCATCTGCGAACCCACCATGCCCTGCAATAGCAGCGACGGGCTTTGCGTGACTTCCACCAGGCTGAAGCGGGCTTCAAAGCGGTCGGAGTGGTTACGCACAAAACGCGGCCACAGATCGCTGCCGGGGATCAGCTCGCGCAGGTTGGACATCATCTGGCAACCGTTGCACACGCCCAGCGCCAGCGTTTGTGGACGATGGAAGAAGGTTTCGAAGGTATCGCGCACGCGGTTGTTGAACAGAATGGATTTCGCCCAGCCCTCGCCTGCCCCCAGCACGTCACCGTAAGAGAAGCCGCCGCACGCCACCAGCGCCTGGAAATCATCCAGGCCGGTACGGCCCGCCAGCAGATCGCTCATGTGCACGTCGATGGCGTCGAAACCCGCGCGGTAGAATGCCGCCGCCATTTCAACATGGGAGTTCACGCCCTGCTCGCGCAGTACGGCCACTTTCGGACGCGCACCGGTGGCGATGTACGGCGCGGCAATATCGTCGTTAATGTCGAAGGAGAGCTTCACGTTCAGCCCCGGATCGGCATCGTTAGCTTTTGCCTGATGCTCCTGGTCGGCGCATTCCGGGTTATCGCGCAGGCGCTGCATCTGCCAGGTGGTTTCTGCCCACCACATACGCAAGGTGGTGCGGCTTTCGCTGAACACCGCCTGTTGACCGGCGGTGAGCGTAAAGCGATCCCCCGCGACGGCTTTACCCAGATAGTGCACACAGTCTGCCAGACCGTGTTTGCTTAAAATGTTTTCCACCGCCTCGCGGTCAGCGGCGCGAACCTGGATCACCGCCCCCAGCTCTTCGTTAAACAGTGCCGCGAGGCGATCGTCGCCCAGCGCGGCAATATCAGCTTCGATGCCACAGTGACCGGCAAAGGCCATTTCTGCCAGCGTCACCAGCAGACCGCCGTCAGAGCGATCGTGATAGGCCAGCAGCTGGCGTCCCGCCACCAGCGCCTGGATAGCGTCGTAGAAGCCTTTCAGCTGTGCCACGTCGCGCACGTCTGCCGGTTTGTCGCCCAGCTGACGATACACCTGCGCCAGCGCCGTTGCGCCCAGCGCGTTATGGCCGCGCCCCAGATCGATCAGCAACAGTGCGTTATCGTCGGTAGAAAGCTGTGGCGTGATGGTATGACGCACATCTTCGACGCGGGCAAAAGCGGTGATCACCAGCGACAGCGGCGAGGTCATTTCGCGCTGCTCGTTGCCGTCCTGCCAGCGAGTTTTCATCGACATGGAGTCTTTACCCACCGGGATGGTCAGGCCGAGCGCCGGGCAAAGCTCTTCGCCCACCGCTTTCACAGCCTCATACAGACCTGCGTCTTCGCCAGGGTGACCGGCAGCAGCCATCCAGTTTGCGGAAAGCTTAATGCGTTTGATGTCGCCAATCTGCGTGGCGGCGATATTCGTCAGGGCTTCGCCCACCGCCAGACGGGCAGAGGCGGCAAAGTCGAGCAGCGCTACCGGCGCACGTTCACCCAGCGACATGGCTTCGCCATAGTAGCTGTCGAGGCTGGCCGTGGTGACGGCACAGTTTGCTACCGGCACCTGCCACGGACCCACCATCTGATCGCGGGCCACCATTCCGGTGACGCTGCGGTCGCCGATGGTGATAAGGAAGGTTTTCTCGGCGACAGCCGGCAGATGAAGCACACGGTTTACCGCTTCCGCCACGGTGATGTTCTGCCGTTCAAAGGCTTCGCCTGCCGCTTTGCGCGTCTGCACATTACGGGTCATTTTCGGCGTTTTGCCCAGCAGCACGTCCAGCGGCATGTCGATCGGCTGGTTGTCGAAATGGCTGTCAGCAAGGCTTAAGTGCATCTCTTCGGTGGCTTCACCGATCACCGCATAAGGTGCGCGTTCACGACGGCACAGGGCATCGAACAGCGGTAACTGGTCGGCGGCCACCGCCAGCACGTAACGCTCCTGAGATTCGTTACACCAGATTTCCAGCGGACTCATGCCTGGCTCATCGCTGAGGATCTTCCGCAGATCGAAACGACCTCCACGATTGCCGTCGCTCACCAGCTCCGGCATGGCATTGGACAGACCGCCTGCGCCAACATCGTGGATAAACAGGATCGGGTTGGCCTCGCCGAGCTGCCAGCAGCGGTCGATCACTTCCTGGCAACGACGCTCCATTTCCGGGTTATCGCGCTGTACGGAAGCAAAATCGAGATCGGCATCAGACTGGCCCGAAGCCATCGACGATGCCGCGCCGCCGCCCAGGCCGATGTTCATCGCCGGGCCGCCCAGCACGATCAGTTTCGCGCCCACGTTGATCTCGCCTTTTTGCACGTGATCGGCGCGAATGTTGCCGATCCCGCCCGCCAGCATGATCGGTTTATGATAACCGCGCAGCTCTTCGCCGTTATGGCTGTTCACTTTCTCTTCATAGGTACGGAAATAGCCGTTCAGCGCCGGACGACCGAATTCATTGTTAAAGGCTGCGCCGCCGAGCGGGCCGTCGGTCATAATATCCAGCGCGGTGACGATACGATCCGGCTTGCCGAAATCTTCTTCCCACGGCTGTTCAAAGCCCGGAATACGCAGGTTGGAAACAGAGAAGCCCACCAGCCCCGCTTTCGGTTTCGCGCCGCGCCCGGTGGCACCTTCGTCACGAATTTCACCGCCGGAGCCGGTCGCCGCACCCGGCCATGGCGAGATCGCCGTCGGGTGGTTATGGGTTTCGACCTTCATCAGGATATGCGTCGGCTCCTGGTGGAAGTCGTAGCGTCCTTCTTCATGGCTGGCATAAAAACGCCCCACCTCTGAACCTTCCATCACCGCGGCGTTGTCTTTATAGGCCGACAGCACGTGATCCGGGGTCTGTTCAAAGGTGTTCTTGATCATTTTAAACAGCGATTTCGGCTGCTGTTCGCCGTCGATCACCCAGTCAGCGTTGAAGATCTTGTGACGGCAGTGTTCGGAGTTCGCCTGCGCAAACATATAAAGTTCGATGTCGTTCGGGTTGCGGCCCAGACGGGTAAACGCATCAAACAGATAGTCAATTTCGTCTTCCGCCAGCGCCAGCCCCAGACGGAGGTTCGCGTCATTCAGCGCCTGCCGTCCCTGCCCCAGCATATCCACGCTGGCGACCGGTGCAGGCTGATGATGGGCAAACAGCTGCTGCGCGTCATCCAGCGCCGTGAACACCGTTTCCATCATGCGGTCATGCAGTTCGTCTGCCACGACCTGCCACTGTGCCACGTTCAGTTCCACCGCCTCAACATACCAGGCCACGCCGCGCTCAAGGCGGCTGATTGCATCCAGACCGCAGTTGTGAGCAATATCGGTGGCTTTCGATGACCAGGGCGAAATGGTGCCAGGACGCGGCGTCACGAGGATCAGCTTGCCCGACGGGGTATGGCTGGCGAGCGCCGGACCGTACTGCAGCAAACGCGCCAGCTGGGCGTGTTGGTCAGCATTTAACGGGGCGGTGAGATCGGCAAAATGGACATACTCGGCGTAAATGTTGCTTACAGGAAGGTTGGCCGCCTGAAAACGTGCCAGCAATTTGTTAATACGGAAGGCAGACAGGGCAGGCGAACCACGCAGAATTTCCATCATAAGTCTCTCGTCTTTAGCGCGTCGGTGACGCTTTACGTATGCGCAAGGTGGGGAAAACGGGCACATTATAGAGAATAGTGAGCGCCGACGAAACCGTTTGCGTGGAAATAAAATCGGCGCGGTTTGTGCGGCTTAGCCCCTGCCGCTTCGCGAATTAGTTGCCAACTGCCTTATTGTTAAGCAAAATGCCGCTCATTCTTCACCACTTATTCATGTTATCAGGGCAGCATCTACTCAGGACTCGCGCGGCGCAGAGAATTAACTAATTGAAAAAATTAAAGCTTAATTATCTGCTGATCGGCATCGTCACCCTGCTGCTGGCAGCGGCGCTGTGGCCCTCCATCCCCTGGTCCAGTAAAGCCGAAAACCGCATCGCCGCCATTCAGGCGCGTGGCGAGCTGCGCGTCAGTACGCTGGTTTCCCCCCTCACCTGGACCGCCATCGATGACAAGACTTACGGTCTGGATTACGAACTCGCGCAGCAGTTTGCGGATTATCTGGGCGTGAAGCTGAAAATCACGGTGCGCCAGAACATCAGCCAGCTGTTTGACGACCTCGACAATGACCACGCCGATATGCTGGCCGCCGGGCTGGTGTATAACAGCGAGCGCGTGCGTAACTATCAGGCCGGGCCGATCTATTATTCCGTCTCGCAGCAACTGGTATACCGGGTGGGCAGCTATCGCCCGCGCTCGCTGGCGGAAGTGAACGCCTCGCAGCTGACGATTGCGCCAGGCCATGTCGCCATCAATGACCTGCAGGCGCTTAAAGATCAGAAGTACCCGGAGCTGAGCTGGAGGGTGGATGAGAAGCAGGGCACTGGCGCTTTGCTGCAACAGGTGGCGGACGGCAAACTGGCGTATACCGTAGCGGATTCCGTCGCCATCAGCCTGTTTCAGCGAGTACATCCGGAGCTGGCGGTGGCGCTGGACATCAGTGATGAGCAGCCGGTGACCTGGTTTACGCATAAAGACAGCGATAACACCCTGTCTGCGGCAATGCTTGATTTCTTCAATAATATTAATGAAGACGGTACCCTGGCGCGGCTGGAGGAGAAGTATCTCGGCCACGGTGAGGGCTTCGATTATGTCGATACCCGCTCCTTCCTGCGGGCAGTGGACAATGTGCTGCCGGAACTGCAACCGCTGTTTGAGAAATACGCGCAGAATATCGACTGGAGGCTGCTGGCGGCGATTTCGTATCAGGAATCCCACTGGGATACCCAGGCCACTTCGCCGACCGGCGTGCGTGGCTTAATGATGCTCACCAAAAATACCGCCCAGAGCCTTGGCCTGAGCGATCGCACCGATGCCGAGCAGAGCATCAGCGGCGGCGCGCGTTATCTGCAGGACATGATGGCAAAAGTACCGGAAACCGTGCCGGAAGAAGAGCGGATCTGGTATGCGCTGGCGGCCTATAACATGGGCTACGCGCACATGCTGGACGCCAGGGCGCTGACTGCCCGCACCAAAGGCAACCCGGACAGCTGGTCTGATGTTAAACAGCGTCTGCCGCTGCTGAGCCAGAAACCCTGGTACAGCAAACTCACCTACGGCTATGCGCGCGGCCATGAAGCCTATGCCTATGTGGAAAATATCCGTAAGTATCAGATAAGCCTGGTGGGCTATTTGCAGGAGAAAGAAAAACAGGCGGCGGATGCGCGGCGCCTGGCGCAAAGCTATCCGGTGGTGGATATGGATGAACTGGATACGCCTCACGAGGGCGTGCTGCCCTTCAGCGCCTTTTCACCGGCAGATGTGTTTGGGCGATCGCCCCTGGTGCTGCCCCAGGCACCGGCGCAACTGCCGCCGGCACGGAAACCAGCACCTTAAAGCACGTCGGTCGCGCCCTTTTTCAGCGCTTTTTTCTCCGCCCGCCGCTGACGGAAAAAGGCGCTCAGCATCCCGGCGCACTCGTCGCGCAGAATACCTTCAACCACCTCTACCCGATGATTCATGCCCGGATGGTGCAGCACGTCGATGAGCGATCCTGCCGCGCCGGTTTTCGCATCCCGCGCGCCGAAGATCAGACGCCCGATACGGCTGTGCACCATCGCGCCTGCGCACATGACGCACGGCTCCAGCGTGACATACAGCGTGGTGTCCAGCAGACGGTAGTTTTGCTGTACCAGCCCGCCCTGCCGCAGCGCCATGATTTCGGCGTGGGCGGTGGGATCGTGTCGGCCAATGGGCCGGTTCCAGCCTTCGCCAATAACCTGGTTGTTATGCACCAGCACCGCCCCGACCGGGACTTCCCCTTCATCCCAGGCGCGCTGAGCAAGCGTAAGCGCATGGCGCATCCAGTATTCATGGGTTAATTCAGCGTCGGACAAGGGATAGCACTCCAGTGATAAAAGCGGGGCGCATTATACACAGTCGCTATGTATCAGGCACTATTCCAGTTGTTGAAGCTCGCCGCGTGGCGTCACCCGCCAGCGGTGCTGGCAGAAATACAACAGCGGGTTATCTTGCTTGCTGTCGCTGTAGCCACTGTACAGTCGCAGCGGCGTCCCGATTTTACGCTCCAGCTGCACGACCTTTTCATGCCCCAGGCAGCGCATGGTCAGCACCCAGCCGCCGTAACGACGGTGAACCTGGCTTGCGATCAGATTCACACGCGGCAGCCAGGGGGTATCAAAATAGACCTGTTCCACCAGCGGCTGCGGCGAACCGGTGATCAGCCAGATGTCGGCGTCAGAGGCTGCAAGATAGTTGGTCAGTCGATCCTGTACCACCGGGAACGCAGTGACTTTGGTGCGGAACCAGGCGACAAACTCTTTTTCCAGCTGTTTCAGGCGCGCTTCACTGTGGCCCCAGGTGCATCCCCACAACAACAGGCTCATCGGCCAGCGCGCGGCGCGTCCTTTGATCAGTAACGCGCCGCCGATAATGGGCAGCAATGGCAGGACGAGCAACGCATTCAGTGGCTGACGACGCAACAGATAACGCAAGAAAGTACCAAACATATCCTGCTGATGAAGTGTTCCATCCAGGTCAAAAAAAACGACACGACGCTCGCTGTTAGCCAAACCTTACTCCTCTGGATCGTTGAACCCTAAAAGCCAGGTAAAAATGAACCCGGCAATAACCGCCACTAAATAGCCTAACAGATAGAGCGCGACTTTTCCGGTGACAATCGTTAACGCCAGCGGTAAACCGGAAATGCCAAAAGTGATCACCGTCGCCACTTTAAAATAGCTGATCAGCGCCCCGCCCACTGCGCCGCCCAGACAGGCGCCCAAAAACGGCTTGCCGAGCGGCAGCGTGACACCAAAAATCAGTGGTTCGCCAATGCCCAGCAATCCTACCGGCAGCGCCCCTTTGCAGAGCTTTTTCAGGCGACTGTTACGGGTTTTCATCAGCACGGCAATGGCCGCACCCACCTGACCGACACCCGCCATCGACAGGATCGGCAGCAGCGCGTTATAACCGTGCGCCTGCACCAGTTCGACATGGATCGGCACCAGACCCTGATGCAGCCCGGTGAGCACCAACGGCAGGAAAGTACCCGCCATCACTGCCCCGACCAGGAAGCCACCACGATCGATAGCCCAGGACGCGCCGTGGGCAATGGCTTCGGAGATCCAGCCGCCCAGCGGTTGCAGCGCCACAATCGCAATCGCGCCGGTGATGAGCGTGGTCAGCAGCGGGTTGAGGATCAGCTCAATGGAGCCTGGAAGCAGCGCGCGCAGGCGCTTTTCAATCCAGCACATCAGCGCCACCACCAGCAGCACGGCGATCACCCCGCCGCGTCCCGGCTGTAGCAGTTCCCCGAACAGAGTAATTTGCGCGAGCTGTGGGCTGGACATAATTCCCGCCATCACGCCGCCTAACGCCTGCGAGCCGCCAAAGACTTTCGCGGTATTCACGCCGACCAGGATGTTCATAATGGCAAACACCGCGCTGCCGAATATCGCCAGCAGGCCGAGCAGGTTGGGATACTGGGTCGCCACATCACCGACAATATCCGGGCGTTTGAGGATATTAATGATGCCGGTGATAAGCCCGGAGGCGATAAAGGCCGGAATAAGCGGAATGAAAACGTTCGCCAGCATGCGCAGCCCATCGCTCATCGGCGCTTTGTATTTGCTTTTGGCCTGCGCTTTGTTGCGCTCAACATCACCGGTAAGCGGTGTCTCGCCCTGTTCGCGCATCAGCGCTTGCATGGCATCCACCACCTGCGCGGCTTTGCCGGGACCGACAATCAGTTGATGCTGCTCCCCTTGCTTCACATAGCCGCTGACGCCGGGAAGTTTTTTTAAGCCTGCAATATCCAGCAGTGCATCGTCATGTACTTCGACGCGCACCCGCGTCATGCAGTTTTCCAGCCGCGAAATATTTTGCTGCCCGCCAATACCCCGCAGGATCTCACTGGCCAGCGTTGTCGTTTTATCCATAGCCGCCTCGTTAATTTTCTAATGCTGCACGTAAAAAGCCCTGATGTGCTGCGAGTTTTGCCCGCGCGGCGGCGGCATCCAGCCCGGTGAGGATCATCAGGATCGCCGGTTTCACGTCATAGTCGGTTTGTTTGAGGATCGCCTCGGCATCGCTGCGGGCAGCCCCCGTGGCTTCCACCACCATGCGGCAGGCGCGATCCACCAGTTTAATGTTGGTGGCTTTCATATCCACCATCAGGTTCTGATAGACCTTGCCGAACTTCACCATCGCCCCGGTGGAGATCATATTGAGCACCAGTTTTTGCGCGGTGCCGGATTTCAGGCGCGTAGAGCCGGTCAGCGCTTCCGGGCCGACCACCGGGGAGATGGCAATGTCGGCGATCTGTGCGATCGGCGAGCCGGGATTACAGGAGATCGCCACCGTGGTGCAGCCTGTCGTGCGGGCGTAGTTCAGCCCGCCGATGACATAGGGGGTGCGCCCGGAGGCGGCCAGCCCGACCACCAGATCTTCTGGCTTCAGATCCAGCGCCTGTAAATCCCCCTCCCCCAGCTGCGGATCGTCTTCCGCGCCTTCCACGGCTTTAAGCAGCGCGCCCGGCCCGCCAGCAATCAGCCCGACCACCAGCCCATGCGGCACGCCGAAAGTGGGTGGACATTCGGAAGCATCCAGCACCCCCAGCCGCCCGCTGGTACCCGCGCCCATATAAATGAGGCGTCCTCCGGCTTTTAGCGCGGCGGCGGCGGCATCCACCGCTTTTGCCACCTCAGGTAATGTTTCTTTCACTGCCAGGGCGACCAGCGTATCCTGTTGATTAAAACGGTTAACCAGTTCGATGGTCGACAAGGCATCTAAATCCATTGTCTGCGAGTTGCGTGTTTCTGATACCAGTAAGCCAAGATTCATGTTTCGACCTCAAGAATTTTTTATTCACTTTAACCGCGACATGATGGAATATTATATTCATTCATGCCAGCGGAATGTCTATTTGCAACCACTGTCACATTTTGTCGGGGAAAGCCTATGAACTGTTTGATTCGCATCCGTCAGCGCTATCCAGGGCTGGCGCTGAGCGATAAGAAGCTGGCGGATTTTATTCTGGCGCAGCCGGACGAGGCCCGCCACCTCAGCTCACAACAGTTGGCTCAGGAAGCGGGCGTCAGCCAGTCGAGCGTGGTGAAGTTCTCCCAGAAGCTCGGCTTTAAAGGGTTTCCGGCATTAAAGCTGGCGATCAGCGAAGCGCTGGTCAGCCACACGGATGCGCAGGCCGTGCCGTTGCATAATCAGATCCGCGGCGACGATCCGCTGCGTCTGGTGGGCGAAAAACTGATCCAGGACAACGTGAACGCGATGCACGCCACCCTGGATGTGAACACGGAAGAGAAACTGCGGGAGAGCGTGCAGCTGCTGCGCGGCGCGCGGCGCATTGTGCTGACCGGTATCGGCGCGTCGGGGCTGGTGGCGCGTAACTTTGGCTGGAAGCTGCTGAAAATCGGTTATAACGCCGTCGTCGAACAGGATATGCATGCGTTGCTGGCAACGGTGCAGGCGCTGGGGCCGGGGGATGTGCTGGTAGCGGTGTCCTATTCCGGCGAGCGGCGGGAAATCAACCTGGCGGCAGACGAAACCTTCCGCGTCGGCGGCAGGATCCTCGCCATTACCGGCTTTACGCCCAACACGCTGCAACAGCGGGCCTCGCACTGTCTGTACACCATTGCCGAAGAGCAGGCGACGCGCAGCGCGGCGATCTCCTCGTCGAGCGCGCAGATGATGTTAACGGATCTGTTATTTATGGCGCTGGTGCAGCAGGATATTGAGCACGCGCCGGAGCGAATTCGCCACAGTGAGCAGTTGGTAAAAAAACTGGTCTGAACACAATTTGGGCGTATAATGCCCGCCCTGTTTGTGTTGCTTCTGAGATTTTCCTGATGGCGCTGTTGATCACCAAAAAATGCATAAATTGCGATATGTGCGAACCGGAGTGTCCGAATGAGGCCATTTCGATGGGTGACAGCATTTACGAAATCAACAGCGACCGCTGCACAGAGTGTGTCGGCCATTACGAAACGCCAACCTGCCAGAAGGTGTGCCCGATCCCGAATACCATCTTAAAAGATCCGGCACATGTCGAAAATAACGAACAGCTGTGGGATAAGTTCGTGCTGCTGCATCACGCCGATAAAATCTAGCTTTCGATAATCACCGTCGCACAGGCGTAGTGGCGCTCATCCGCCAGCGAGACGTGCATCGATCTGACGCCCATCTGTTCTGCCAGCTTCTGCGCTTCACCCCATAACCGCAGACTCGGCTTGCCCAGTTCATCGTTGTAAACTTCAAACTGATTAAAGGCCAGCCCGTTGCGAATGCCGGTGCCGAACGCTTTTGCCGCCGCCTCTTTCACCGCAAAGCGTTTCGCCAGAAAGCGCACCGGCTGCTGGTGCGTCTCCCAGATGGCCCACTCGTTTTCGCTGAGTACGCGTTTTGCCAGGCGATCGCCGCTACGGGCGATCACCGCGTCGATACGGGCGATTTCGACAATATCCGTACCCAGTCCGAGGATTGCCATTACCGGCGCGCTTCCAGCATCAGACGTTTCATTTCGCTGACCGCCTCTTTCAGCCCGCTCATTACCGCGCGGCCAATAATCGCGTGACCGATGTTCAGCTCGTGCATCTCCGGCAGCGCGGCGATGGCTTTAACATTGTGGTACGTCAGGCCGTGTCCGGCGTTCACCTTCAGACCGAGGCTGGCGGCATAGGTCGCCGCTTTCGCGATGCGTTCCAGTTCGCGGGCCTGGGTTGCTTCGTCTTCGGCATCGGCGTAGCAGCCGGTGTGGATCTCGATGTAGGGCGCACCCACATCAGCGGCGGCTTTGATCTGTGCTTCGTCGGCGTCGATAAACAGCGACACCAGGATGCCTGCCTCAGCAAGACGCGTGCAGGCAGCGCGCATTTTTTCACGCTGGCCTGCGACATCAAGGCCACCTTCGGTGGTCACTTCCTGACGCTTTTCCGGCACCAGGCAGCAAAAATGCGGGCGGGTGTCACAGGCAATGTCCAGCATCTCATCGGTCACGGCCATTTCCAGATTCATGCGCGTGTCCAGCGTCTGGCGCAGGATCTTCACGTCACGATCGGTAATGTGACGGCGATCTTCACGCAGATGCACGGTAATGCCATCTGCTCCCGCCTGCTCAGCAATAAACGCCGCCTGCACCGGATCCGGGTACGCCGTGCCGCGCGCATTACGCAATGTGGCAATGTGATCGATGTTGACGCCTAACAGTAATTCAGCCATGACAGTCCTCGTATGACATTTTCATTTTATTGGGGATCGGGTGCCGCGCGCTTAGGAATGAACTGGCGAAACAGTTCCCGGCTTTTTAACGGCTTGCCGCCAAGATACGGCTTTAAGGCCATGCGGGTAAAGCGTTTCGCGGCCTTCAGCGTGTCGGCATCGGGAAAGTCGCGTTCAGCCAGCGCCCGCAGGTGACGCCCGGTAAAGGTGCGGTTATCGATAACGATACTGGCGATAAAACCTTTCTCTTCGCGATAGCGGTAGGTCATGGTGTCGTCCACCGCATCACCGCTGCCGGCGCAGTGCAGAAAATCGATGCCGTATCCCAAATGACTGAGCAGCGCCAGTTCAAAGCGGCGCAGAATGGCTTCCGGCGAGCCGCTGACGCCAGCCAGCGCCTGGATACAGTGCAGGTACTCAAAGAACAGTTCAGAGAAGCGCGTCTCGTGTTCCAGCACGCGCGAAATCAGCTCGTTGATGTACAGGCCGCTGTAGAGCGTAATACCGCTTAAGGGAAGTGCCAGAGAGACGGCTTCGGCGCTGCGCAGGGTTTTGACGTCGCCACGCCCGCCAAAGCGGAGCAGCAGAGGAGTAAAGGGTTGTAATGCGCCTTTAAGGCTGGAGCGTTTGGAACGTGCGCCTTTTGCAACCAGGCGCACGCGACCCGATTCTTCCGTGAAGACGTCCAGCATCAGGCTGGTTTCGCTCCACGGACGACTGTGAAGGACAAAGGCTCGCTGCCATCCATCCATCATACTCGTCGTCTTTCAAGTTGCAGGTGCGTTGGCTGCGCCCGTTCACTCCGGTCACTTACCGGAGTAAGCTCCCGGAGATTCACGGCCTTGCCGCCTTCCCGCACCTCGAAAACCATAGAGTATGAGACACTTACATGTCGTCGGTGTAACCAAGACTACGCAGGGCGCGCTCGTCATCGGCCCAGCCGGATTTAACTTTTACCCACAGCTCAAGGTGTACAGGGGCTTCGAACATGTCCTGCATGTCTTTACGGGCTTCAATACCGATGGTTTTGATTTTCGCGCCCTTGTTGCCAATGACCATTTTCTTCTGCCCTTCGCGCTCGACGAGGATCAGACCGTTGATGTCGTAACCGCCGCGCTCGTTGGTGACAAAACGCTCGATCTCAACCGTCACGGAATAAGGCAGCTCTGCGCCGAGGAAACGCATCAGTTTTTCACGGATGATTTCCGACGCCATAAAGCGCTGGGAGCGATCGGTGATGTAATCTTCCGGGAAGTGATGGATTGCTTCCGGCAGATGCTTACGCACAATCCCGGCTACCGTATCAACGTTCATACCGGTTTCCGCAGACATCGGCACGATGTCGAGGAAGTTCATCTGGCTTGCCAGGAACTGCAGGTGCGGCAGCAGATCGGCTTTATCCTGCACGTTGTCGACTTTGTTCACCGCGAGGATAACCGGAGCGCGGGCATCACGCAGTTTGTTCAGCACCATTTCGTCGTCCGCCGTCCAGCGCGTGCCTTCTACCACGAAGATAACCAGTTCGACGTCGCCAATTGAGCTGCTCGCCGCTTTGTTCATCAGACGGTTGATGGCGCGTTTTTCTTCCATGTGCAGACCTGGGGTATCCACGTAGATAGCCTGGTATGGCCCTTCGGTGTGGATGCCCACGATGCGGTGACGGGTGGTCTGCGCTTTACGCGAGGTAATAGAAATCTTCTGCCCGAGCAGATTATTCAGCAGGGTGGATTTGCCAACGTTGGGACGACCCACGATGGCGACAAATCCGCAGTATGTTTTTTCTTCGCTCATTCCAGCTCCAGTTTCTTAAGCGCCTGTTCGGCGGCGGCCTGCTCTGCCTTACGGCGGCTGGAACCCGTGCCTACCACCGGTTCGCTCAGACCACTTACCTGGCAGTGGATAGTAAATTCCTGATCGTGCGCTTCGCCACGCACCTGCACCACCAGATAAGACGGCAGCGGCAGATGGCGACCTTGCAGGTATTCCTGCAGACGCGTTTTCGGATCTTTTTGTTTATCGCCCGGGCTGATTTCGTCCAGACGACTTTGATACCAGTTGAGGATCAGCCTTTCGACGTTATGAATATCGCTGTCGAGGAAAATGCCACCAATCAGCGCTTCAACGGTATCGGCAAGAATCGACTCACGGCGGAAGCCACCGCTTTTCAGCTCACCCGGCCCGAGGCGCAGGCATTCGCCTAACTCGAACTCACGGGCGATCTCAGCCAGCGTGTTACCGCGCACCAGCGTGGCGCGCATGCGGCTCATGTCGCCTTCGTCCACGCGCGGGAAACGGTGATACAGCGCGTTGGCGATCACAAAGCTTAAAATGGAGTCACCCAAAAATTCGAGACGTTCATTGTGCTTACTGCTGGCACTGCGATGGGTTAATGCCTGCTGCAACAATTCCTGATGATGAAAAGTGTAGCCCAGCTTCCGTTGAAGCCGATTAATTACGATGGGGTTCATGCGATACCAAATAAAATAATGCGTAAAAAATACAGCACACGAAACCGACCTGAGCAAACCAACGCGGTTTCGTGTGCCGTGGCACCTTGCAGCGCCAACCTTAAACTTCGGGGGAATATTCTATACACAACGGCGGGGTATGTCGTTACCGGAATAGATTTATCACAGAAATAATTTGGGTTGCGGCCTTTACGACTGCAACCCGACAAATTAATGAATGCCGCCGATACGGCTGAAACGCACGCCGGTTGGCCATTCACCTTCTTGTTTTTCGAAACTCATCCAGATGGCAGTGGCGCGACCCACCAGATTCGCTTCCGGCACAAAGCCCCAGTAACGGCTGTCCGCGCTGTTATCGCGGTTGTCACCCATCATGAAGTAATGTCCCGGCGGCACAATCCAGGTCGCCAGCTGCTGGCCTGGCTGCTGGTAATACATCCCCAGTTGATCCTGTGCGATAGGCACCATCAGGATGCGATGCGTGACATCGCCCAGCGTCTCTTTGCGTTCGTTAAGGCGAATGCCGTTCTCACGCGTTTCGCCTTTGGGCAGCGCGAAGAAACCACTGCTCGCCTCGCCGCCGTTTTTGCGCCCGAAGGTCTGCACAAAATCACCCGGCTGAACGTTGGAGTAAGTGATCGGCAGCGCGCTTTCACACGCCTGACCAGAACGACAGCCTGGCTGAACCGTAACCTGCTTGGCAACCGGATCGTAGCTCACCTTGTCACCCGGTAAACCCACCACGCGCTTGATGTAGTCGAGACGCGGATCGTCCGGGTATTTGAATACCGCGATGTCACCACGTTTCGGGTGACCGGTTTCAATCAGGGTGTGCTGGTAAATCGGATCTTTAATCCCGTAGGCAAATTTCTCCACCAGGATGAAATCCCCGATCAGCAGCGTAGGCATCATGGAGCCAGAGGGGATCTGGAAAGGTTCGTAGATAAACGAACGCACCACCAGCACGATCGCCAGCACGGGGAAAACCGATGCCCCGGTTTCCAGCCAGCCTGGTTTCGGGCTGACTTTTTTTAGCGTTTTCGGATCGATTGCCTCGCCGGTTGCCGCCTGAGCGGCAGCCTGACGTTCACGGCGCTTGGGTGCAAAGATAAATTTATCTACGCACCATAACAGCCCGGTCACCAGCGTTGCGATCACGAGGATCAGGGCAAACATATTCGCCATGCCAACTCCTTAATTTATTTGCCGTCTTTACCGACGTGCAGAATGGCGAGGAACGCTTCCTGTGGCAGCTCGACGTTACCGACCTGCTTCATACGCTTCTTACCGTCTTTCTGTTTCTGCAACAGCTTTTTCTTACGACTGACGTCGCCGCCGTAGCATTTCGCCAGCACGTTTTTACGCAGCTGTTTCACCGTAGAACGGGCGATGACATGGTTGCCAATGGCCGCCTGGATCGCGATCTCAAATTGCTGACGCGGGATCAGCTCTTTCATTTTTTCCACCAACTCACGCCCGCGATACGGGGCATTGTCGTTGTGGGTGATCAGCGCCAGGGCGTCCACACGCTCGCCGTTAATCAATACGTCCACGCGCACCATGTTGGACGCCTGGAAACGTTTGAAGTTGTAATCCAGTGACGCATAACCGCGCGAGGTGGACTTCAGGCGGTCGAAGAAGTCGAGCACCACTTCCGCCATCGGAATTTCATAGGTCAGCGCAACCTGTTTACCGTGGTAAACCATGTTGGTCTGCACGCCACGTTTCTCGATACACAGGGTAATCACGTTACCAAGGTATTCCTGCGGCAGTAGCATGTGACATTCAGCGATGGGTTCGCGCAATTCCTGAATGTTGTTCAGCGGCGGCAGCTTGGATGGGCTGTCAACATAGATAACTTCTTTGCCGGTTGTCTGCACTTCATACACTACCGTTGGCGCGGTGGTGATAAGTTCCAGATCGTATTCACGCTCCAGACGCTCCTGGATGATCTCCATGTGCAGCAGGCCAAGGAAGCCGCAGCGGAAACCAAAGCCCAGCGCCGTGGAACTTTCTGGCTCATAGAACAGCGACGCATCGTTGAGGCTGAGTTTGCCCAGCGCATCGCGGAAGTTTTCGTAGTCGTCAGAGCTAATCGGGAACAGACCGGCGTAAACCTGCGGTTTCACCTTTTTAAAGCCTGGCAGCGCTTTGTCTGCCGGGTTACGTGCAAGTGTCAGGGTATCGCCTACCGGCGCGCCCAGAATGTCTTTAATGGCACAGACCAGCCAGCCTACTTCACCGCAGTTGAGTTCAGTACGGTCGATCTGTTTTGGCGTGAAAATGCCCAGACGATCGGCGTTGTAGACCTGACCGGTGCTCATCACTTTGACTTTGTCGCCCTTACGCAGGGTGCCGTTTTTCACACGGATCAAGGAGACCACGCCCAGGTAGTTATCGAACCAGGAGTCGATAATCAGCGCCTGCAGCGGTGCATTGGGATCGCCTTCCGGACCCGGGATTTCTTTTACCAGGCGTTCCAGCACATCACCTACGCCCACGCCGGTTTTCGCTGAGCAGCGCACGGCGTCGGCAGCGTCAATGCCAACGATGTCTTCAATTTCTTCGGCCACGCGCTCAGGATCGGCGGCTGGCAGGTCGATTTTGTTGAGAACCGGCACCACCTGCAGATCCATCTCCAGTGCGGTGTAGCAGTTCGCCAGCGTCTGCGCTTCCACGCCCTGACCGGCATCCACTACCAGCAGCGCGCCTTCACAGGCGGCAAGCGAGCGGGAAACTTCATAGGAGAAGTCAACGTGACCTGGGGTGTCGATAAAGTTCAGCTGATAGGTTTCACCGTCTGATGCTTTGTAATCGAGCGTAACGCTTTGCGCTTTAATAGTAATGCCGCGTTCGCGCTCAAGATCCATGGAATCAAGCACTTGGGCTGCCATTTCGCGATCGGACAGGCCGCCGCAAAGCTGGATAATACGGTCAGACAGCGTCGACTTACCGTGGTCAATGTGAGCGATGATCGAAAAGTTGCGTATGTTCTTCATATATGGAGATTTTATGCCTTACGGAAACTAAGAGGCCGCTGTACTGAGCCCACGTCTGTTGTCTGAAACGCCGCATTCTACACTACAACCCCAACGCGGGGAAATGCTCATCCCGCGTACGGCGTGGTAGGCCACGGCGCTGTCTGATGTACTGTAAAGATTAAGGCAAAAAGGCGTGAAATTATTGACTGGCGCTTGAGTGCGGCGTTTCTACTCGCAGCATATCCGGCGGTAAACCCACGCTCAGGATCACCGGCTGCCACGCGTCTTTTGCGGCCAGTTTCGGGGAAAGCGCGCGTGCAAGTAAAAAGCCGCCCACGCCACCCAGTACCCCGCCGCCCAGCGCCGCGAGATCGTAACCAAACAGGGTCTGGAATATACCCGCCACCACAAACATGCCCACCAGCGGTGTCAGATACACTAACATTGCGGAACCAAGCAGACTGCCTTCGGCAATGCCCAGCTCGACTTTTTGACCAGCCATCAGAGGCTGATCGCACGGCACCACCAGCGTATGCGTGGTTTGCGGCCCCAGTTTGTTGAGCACGCGAGTGCCGCAACCAGAACGCGAGGCGCAACTGCTGCAGGATGCTTTCACATCGCAGCTTACCAGGGCTTCACCCTGTTCCCATGAGACGACGGTTGCCCACTCTTTGATCATTGTGCTGCCCTGAATTTAAGACTGTCCGCAATACGTTTTGCGGTCTGCGGCGGGAGTTCACCCACCACGGTAATTTCGCTGTTGCCGCGCACGGTGGTATTGAGCGTCCGGCGTCCGGTACGCAGCATCTGATCGGTGCTGTTCTGATTGGCGGCGTTGACGTTGACCGAGAAGCTGAACAATCCATCAGAATAGAGACGCGATTCAACCGGCACATCTACCGTCGGCAATTTGCGGCGGCTGCTGGCCACTTCACTGAAGCCCTGCGGCAGCCAGGTCGGCGACCAGTTGAATTCGATTTTGTCGCCCGTCGGCACGGAAAGCAGCGGCGGCAGAGTGGCTTTTGCCAGCGATTGCATGCTGTTTCCTACCTTGCTGTCCACTGAGAAGGCTATAACGCGGAACTGCTCCAGCGTTTCACCATCACGATCCAGCAGGTCAACGCGCAGCGGCAATTTGCTTTCCGAATCCAGCCAGACGATATAGCTATAGCGGGTACCGTCACGCGCCACAACGCGGATCACTTCGCACAGGCGATCGGCAATGCGCGTACGGCCTACGGAGATGAAGTCGTAAATCGCAGAGATGCGTTTGAAGTCGGTGTAAACCAGCGACGGAAGGGAATCGACAATATAATCGCCGTTGAGCGTGAACGGTTCAAGGCCAGGCTCGAAATAGCTGATTTCGCTGCCGCGCTGTACGACCTCGCGTCGCGGACCATCCATCTGCAAAAGCTGAGCAAGCGGCTGATTATCAAGACGGGCATGGCGGTAGCGTAATGACTCTACACCCTGCTTGTTGATGCTGACGAAAGACATCTCGTAATTGAGTGACTGGCTCGCCAGGTTCATCTGCTGCAACAACGCCCCGGACGGTACATCAGCCGAGGCGTTGAAGGAGAAAAACAGGCTACCCGTCACTAAGGACATGGCATACCAAAGTTGCTTCATTACTGCGATTGCGTTCCTAAGGTTTGCGTTCCAGGCACCTGGACTGCGGCTTGCTGAGTCTGTGCCTGCTCAAACTGAAGCTGTTCGGAGTGCAGGCGGCGTTGCAGTTCATAATCCTGCAACATGGCATTGATTCGGCGACGCTGTTCCTGCACCTGCTGTTGCTGACCCGCTCCCGGTTGGGAGACATCAGAAGGCACGCCAAGACTGACCGGGCTGGCTTTACCCATCATTGGCAGGGTATTGAATACCGGTGCCTCTGGCTGCTGGGTGGCATCAGACTGGCCGTTATAGTGCTGGACGCCGACAATAACCGCAAGCGATACGCAGGCGGCAACGCCCATTTGGGTAAGCTGACTTGCCCACGGGCGCACTTTACTCCAGAAAGGCATTTTCTGCCATTGCTGTGGCGCAGGCTGCGCTTCGGGGATGAGCGGCGTCGTCTGGCGGTGCGGTTCGTCTTCAATGGCAGCCATGACGCGGGCTGAAATATCGAAATGCAGGACATCAGCCGTATCACCTCGCATCGAATCACGAATGAGATGATAACTCTGCCAGGTTTTTTGCATTTCTGGATCGCGCGACAGCTCGGTGAGGAGCTCGCTATCCAGCATTTCACCATCCATTAAAGCGGAAAGTTGTTCTTTCTGCATGCCTAAATACCTTTTCCAGTATCCCGCTATCGTCAACGCCTGATAAGCGGTTGAACTTTATTATCAATGGCTTCCCGCGCACGGAAGATACGTGAACGCACAGTACCTACCGGGCAATCCATGATGACGGCTATCTCTTCATAGCTTAGACCATCCAGTTCCCGCAGAGTAATTGCCATGCGTAAATCTTCGGGAAGCGATTCAATGGTTCGGAAAACAATTTGTCGCAATTCTTCAGACAACATTAAGTTCTCAGGGTTCGAAATTTCTTTCAGCGCCCCACCACTTTCGAAGTTTTCAGCGTCAATTGCATCAACGTCGGTAGAGGGTGGACGACGCCCCTGAGCCACCAGATAATTTTTAGCGGTATTCACCGCAATACGGTACAGCCAGGTGTAAAAAGCACTATCTCCCCGGAACGAATCCAGCGCGCGATAGGCCTTAATAAAGGACTCTTGTACTACGTCCGGCACGTCGCCAGACGGCACGTAACGTGAGACCAGGCTCGCCACTTTATGCTGGTAGCGTACCACCAGTAAGTTAAACGATTTCTGATCCCCTTTCTGGACCCGCTCAACAAGGACCTGATCCGTTAACTGCTCGCTCATCCGAGGTAATGTCTCCCCAAACCCTATTTCCACGCGTAATCGAAACGCCACTCCAACACTGCACTATGAGCAAGCAGGTCATTAGAGGATCGGTTTCGTGTAAAGTTCCGTTACGCCTTTGTTTTTGTGTATCGTTTCGCAGACTGTTGGTTATAACTCATTATAAGTCTACGGATGCTAAACCATGTACTTCGCTGACAAGAAAAGCCTTATTAGCCGCCTGAAGAGTAACGCAACGCGCCCGGTATTTCATCTCTTAATCTGTTGCTAACGATCTGCTTCGCAAAATATTTCCCCTTTTTTCATTTTTGCCAGACAGAGATAACCT
The DNA here is from genome assembly GCF_019218745.1 of Enterobacter sp. ENT03. GTDB lineage: Bacteria > Pseudomonadota > Gammaproteobacteria > Enterobacterales > Enterobacteriaceae > Enterobacter_D. The sequence goes on along the minus strand of NZ_JAHUXA010000006.1, from coordinate 12,550 downwards.
GTTTAGTACCTATAACCGTTCTGCAAAAAACAGGTGCTCAGGAGACGGTACTGGTGCTATGCTGCGGCAACCTTGTTTAGTAAATTAAACACACCATGAACACGACACCTGAACATAGTTGCGATGTGCTAATTATAGGCAGCGGAGCTGCCGGTCTGTCGCTGGCCTTGCGCCTCGCTGAACACCATGACGTGCTGGTGCTGAGTAAAGGCCCCGTCAGCGAAGGGTCAACCTTTTATGCCCAGGGCGGCATCGCGGCCGTTTTTGATGAAACCGACAGCATCGCCGCCCATGTGGAAGACACGCTGATTGCCGGCGCAGGCATTGTCGATCCCCATGCGGCGGAGTTTGTTGCCAGCAATGCCCGTCACTGCGTGCAGTGGCTTATCGATCAGGGTGTGTTATTCGATACCCATATGCAGCCCAACGGCGTGGAGGGCTATCACCTGACGCGCGAAGGTGGGCATAGCCATCGCCGCATCCTGCACAGCGCTGACGCCACCGGCAAAGCGGTCGAAACCACGCTGGTCAGTCAGGCACTCAGCCATCCGAATATTCGGGTGCTTGAGCGCAGCAACGCCGTTGACCTGATCCTCTCAGACAGGATCGGCCTGCCGGGCACGCGTCGTGTCGTGGGGGCCTGGATCTGGGATCGCAATAAAGAAGTGGTGGAAACCTGCAAAGCTAAAGCGGTAGTGCTGGCAACCGGCGGCGCATCAAAAGTCTATCAGTACACCACCAATCCGGATATTGCTTCCGGAGACGGTATTGCGATGGCCTGGCGCGCTGGTTGCCGGGTGGCAAATCTGGAATTCAATCAGTTTCATCCGACGGCGCTGTTTCATCCGCAGGCACGCAATTTCCTGCTGACCGAAGCGCTGCGTGGCGAAGGTGCTTTGCTGAAACGCCCGGACGGTTCACGCTTTATGCCCGATTTTGACGAGCGCGCCGAGCTGGCACCGCGGGATATTGTCGCCCGCGCCATCGATCATGAAATGAAACGTCTGGGGGCGGACTGCATGTATCTGGACATCAGCCACAAGCCGGAAGCCTTCGTACGGCAGCATTTCCCGACGATCTACGAAAAACTGCTCGGTCTGGGCATCGATCTGACCCGTGACCCCGTTCCCATTGTGCCTGCCGCTCATTATACCTGCGGCGGGGTGATGGTGGATGAGGCCGGACGTACCGATGTCGACGGGCTGTACGCTATCGGTGAAGTCAGCTATACCGGCCTGCATGGCGCGAACCGGATGGCCTCGAATTCACTGCTTGAATGTCTGGTGTACGGTTGGTCTGCCGCAGAAGATATTGCCCGACGCATGCCTTACGTGCGTGAGATTACCGCCCTGCCCGCCTGGGATGAAAGCCGCGTTGATAATGCCGATGAACGGGTGGTGATCCAGCATAACTGGCATGAGTTGCGTTTACTGATGTGGGATTACGTGGGCATTGTGCGCACCACAAAGCGCCTGGAGCGCGCGCTGCGACGCATCCAGATGTTGCAGCAGGAAATTGACGACTACTATGCGCATTTCCGCGTCTCCAACAACCTGCTGGAGCTGCGAAATCTGGTCCAGGTGGCGGAGCTTATCGTGCGCTGCGCGATGATGCGCAAAGAGAGCCGCGGTCTGCATTACACGCTTGACTACCCGGCGCTGTCGCCTGCCTCCGGGCCGTCAGTGTTATCGCCGCAGGCTTACATAAATAAGTAGAATGCCTGGGTAAGCGCCGTATAGCCTTCGGAATAGCGCTGATCGGGGCCACGGATCACCAGTCGGTCGCTAAAGCATTCTCCCTGTGTCGGGGAGAATGCCAGCAGTACGCGGTGCGGTAGCCGCCCTTCGGTATCAGAGATAACGGTGCGCAGACGCAGATGCCAGCCTGTATCCAGTGCATTTTCCGTAAAGACCTTGCCGATATTTTCCGGCAACACCACACAGAAAAAACCCTCTTCACTGATACATTCCGCGGCGCAGGCCAACAGGGATATGTGATCGAGCGTGGTGGTATAACGTGCCTGCTCACGCTCAGCACTGCGGCACTCCACGCCTTTTTCAAAGTAAGGCGGGTTGCTGACGATCAGATCGTAACGCTGGGTGCACTGTTTCACCCACTGCTGAATGTCGGCGCTGTGTACCTGAATGCGCGCACGCCACAGAGATTCATCGACGTTTTCCCGGGCCTGGGTCGCCGCCGCGTCATCCAGCTCTACGGCGTCAATAACCACGTTTTCGCCGGTGCGCTGCGCCAGCATCAGCGCCAGTAAGCCGCTACCGGTGCCAATATCGAGAATGCGTTTAACACCTGCCACGGGCGACCATGCCCCCAGTAAAACACCATCAGTACCGACTTTCATCGCACAGCGATCGTGCGCGACAAAGAATTGTTTAAACGTGAATCCATCACGACGAAGCAGCGTTTTGCCAGGTGACATTCTTAACAACCTTCTTACCGAAACCGAGGTAGCATAGGTGAAAGCGATAATCCGGGAAAGGCTTATCCACACAAACAGATGAAGATTGCAGCCATAACGTCTATAATCAGCGCCCCACACAGAGGTAGAACATGACTGTAACGACTTTTTCCGAACTTGAACTCGATGAAACCCTTCTGGAAGCCCTCCAGAATAAAGGGTTCACACGCCCGACTGCCATTCAGGCGGCTGCTATTCCGCCTGCGCTAGAAGGCCGTGATGTACTCGGTTCTGCGCCGACAGGCACCGGTAAAACGGCGGCGTACCTGCTGCCCGTGTTGCAGCATTTGATCGACTTCCCGCGTAAAAAATCCGGGCCGCCGCGTATTCTGATCCTGACACCGACCCGTGAACTTGCCATGCAGGTTGCGGAGCATGCGCGTGAGTTAGCCGCCAATACCCATCTGGACATCGCCACCATCACCGGCGGTGTCGCCTATATGAACCACGCGGAAGTGTTCAGCGAAAACCAGGACATCGTGGTGGCGACCACCGGTCGTCTGATGCAGTACATTAAAGAAGAAAACTTTGACTGCCGCGCGGTTGAAACGCTGATCCTGGATGAAGCCGATCGTATGCTGGAACTGGGCTTCGCGCAGGATATTGAACACATTGCGGGCGAAACGCGCTGGCGCAAACAGACCATGCTGTTTTCCGCCACGCTGGAAGGCAACGCGGTGAAAGAATTTGCTGAGCGTTTGCTGGAAGATCCGGAAGAAGTCTCTGCAACGCCATCTACGCGCGAGCGCAAGAAAATTCACCAGTGGTATTACCGCGCAGATAACCTGGATCATAAAGTGGCGCTGCTTCAGCACCTGCTGAAACAGGACGACGCGACCCGTACTATCGTCTTTGTGCGTAAGCGCGAGCGTGTGCATGAACTGGCGGGTCTGCTGCGCACTGCCGGCATTAACAACTGCTATCTCGAAGGAGATATGCCGCAGGCGAAGCGTACCGAAGGCATCAAACGCCTGACGGAAGGCCGTGTTAACGTGCTGATCGCCACCGACGTGGCGGCCCGTGGTATCGATATTCCGGATGTGAGCCATGTGATTAACTTCGACATGCCGCGCAGCGGGGACATCTATCTGCACCGTATTGGTCGTACCGGTCGCGCAGGCCGTAAAGGCACGGCGATTTCACTGGTTGAAGCGCACGATCATCTGCTGCTGCTGAAAGTGGGCCGCTATGTTGATGAGCCGCTGAAAGCACGCGTCATCGACGAACTGCGTCCGACCACGCGCGCACCAAGCGATAAGCTGACCGGCAAGCCGTCGAAGAAAGTGCTGGCGAAACGCGCCGAGCAGAAAAAAGCAGAAAAAGAAAAGCCGCGGGTGAAGAATCGCCATCGCGATGCCAAAAACGTGGGTAAGCGCCGCAAGCCAAGCGGTTCGCAGGAAACCACTAACGAGTAATAAAAAAGCCGGGTTAATAACCCGGCTTTTTTTATGACTGCTTTGAATTCGGTATTACAGGCTTTCAGTGAACGTACGGGCAATCACGTCGCGCTGTTGTTCCGGGGTCAGCGAGTTAAAACGCACGGCATAGCCGGATACACGAATGGTCAGCTGCGGATATTTTTCCGGGTGCTCTACCGCGTCCATCAGGGTTTCACGACGCAGAACGTTAACGTTCAGGTGCTGACCGCCTTCCACACGAACCTGCGGCTGCACTTCCATTGGGACTTCGCGATATTCAATTTCACCGAGCTTGCTGACCGGCACAACATCATCCTCAGCAAAACCCGCTTTTGCACATACACAGCGCGCTTCACCCTTCTCGCTGTCCAGCAGCCAGAAAGAGTTCAGCAGATCGTCGTTTGCAGCTTTAGTAATCTGGATACCTGTAATCATGTTATGCCTCCTGGGCTTCATAATTTGATTTAACTGGCCTGATGTCGGCCAATTGGTAAAACCATTGTTGCTTGAGTGTAGGTATACCAGCCAGACAGCCGTCATTCTTTGACTTAAATCAATAAAAACCATACCGCGAGAGTGCCTATGGCTGGAAATAATTGTTTTATATCAATTTTAACCGTCCATGCAGTAAAAATATTTTATGATTTTTAAACTTTTTTTGGATGTAAGCGCGCCATGAGACGTCGCCATTTTATTCTGAGAAGAGAAGCAGTTAAGCTAGGCATCATCACTTTTCGCTGGAGAGCGGCATGACCACTTCACTGACATGGCACGATGTGCTGGCCGAAGAAAAACAGCAGCCTTATTTTATCGATACGCTAAATGCCGTCGCCGCTGAGCGCCAGGCTGGCACCACCATTTATCCTCCGCAGAAAGATGTCTTTAACGCCTTTCGCTTTACGGAGCTGGGCGATGTGAAAGTCGTCATTTTAGGTCAGGATCCCTATCACGGCCCAGGCCAGGCACATGGGCTGGCCTTTTCTGTGCGTCCGGGAATCGCCACACCGCCCTCATTACTGAACATGTATAAAGAACTGGAAAAGTCGATCCCGGGCTTTGAGCGTCCGGCACATGGTTATCTGGAAAGCTGGGCGCGTCAGGGCGTGCTGCTGCTTAATACGGTGCTGACCGTGCGTGCCGGTCAGGCGCACTCGCACGCCAGCCTTGGCTGGGAAACCTTTACCGATAAGGTCATCGCGCTGATTAACGAACATCGTGAAGGCGTAGTGTTTCTGCTGTGGGGATCCCATGCGCAGAAGAAAGGGGCGATTATCGACGGTAAGCGCCATCACATGTTAAAAGCGCCCCATCCGTCGCCACTTTCGGCACACCGGGGATTTTTTGGCTGCAATCATTTCGTGCTGGCGAACCAGTGGCTGGAACAGCACGGTGAAGCGCCCATCGACTGGCTGCCGGTACTGCCTGCTGAAAGTGAGTAAAAAAAATGCCAGCGTTACGCTGGCATTTTTGCATCAGGCTTTGTTTTGTCGCCACCATTCCGCCAGCAACACACCGGTTGCCACCGAAACGTTCAGGCTTTCAACTTTACCTGTGCCCTGAATCGAGATGCTCATGTCAGCACTGGACAGCGCGGCATCGGATAATCCGTCACGTTCCTGACCCAATACCAGCACCATTTTCTTCGGCATGGTCGCCTTAAATAACGGGGTGCCTTCATGGCTGGAGGTGGTCACAATGGTGTAACCCGCTTTACGGAAGGCATCCAGGGCAGCAATGATGCTGTCGCCCGTGATAGCCTGCACATGTTCCGCGCCGCCTTCTGCGGTACGGATCGCGGCACCCGATTCCAGAATAGCCGCATCGTCCAGCAGGACGCCTTTCACACCGAAGTGCGCGCAGCTGCGCATCATCGCGCCGAGATTATGCGGGTTACCCACATCTTCCAGTGCCAGCACGCAATCTTCTTCGCCCGCCTGGTCAACCCATTGCTGGACAGCGATCCCGCTGCGTTTTTTGATAATAAAGCACACGCCGCCGTGGTGTTCGGTGCCTGAAGCTTTCACCAGCTCCGCTTCATCCACCACATGGTAGGCCTTGCGGTTAGCCGCCATCCAGCGCAGCGCTTCTTTAAAGCGCGGGGTGACACTTTGTACGAACCAGGCGCGGACGATACAGTCCGGGCGGCTCTGGAACAGGGCCTGACAGGCGTTCTCGCCATAGACGCGGGTTTCTTCCGCGCGCTGACGACGGATCAGTTCAGGATCGACAAAGGCTTTGCCACCTGCAGTAGTCGCTTCCGGCTTCGCGGTCGCGTCGACCGGCGGGCGGGAAACGGTACGCCATGGCGAAGATGACTCGCCGTCATAATCACGGTCACGGCTGCGATCACGGTCGCGGCCCGGGGCTTTACGTTCATCGCGGGCGGGGCGACGGCCACCGTCTGCACGAGAGGATCCCGGACGCCCTCCCCCTTTCCCGGTACGCGGGTTATGGGTGCGTTTATCGGAATCATCATCACTGCGAACATACATCACTTTGACCTTGCCGCTTTTGTTTTTTAGTTCGTCGTTCATGCTTTTCTCCACCAGCGCTGCGCGAAGCGCGCAGATTACCCGATGTGCAGTCGCATAGCCATTATTTCGTTTAAAAGCCTGCGGCTATTGTACTCATTGAACAAAACGCGTTGTCGTTTTCATTACCCTCAATGATAATATGTAACATTCAAGAAACATTATTGTCATTACCCATAGCCATGGTTTACCAGAGGTTAGTTATGAATACCGTATGTGCAAGCTGTCAGGCGCTTAACCGCATTCCCGACGATCGCGTCAATGAGATCGCAAAATGCGGGCGTTGTGGTCACGAACTGTTTGATGGTGAAGTCATTAACGCCACCGGTGAAAACCTGGATAAATTGCTGAAAGACGATCTGCCGGTCGTCGTGGATTTCTGGGCGCCGTGGTGCGGCCCGTGCCGTAACTTCGCGCCGATCTTTGAAGATGTGGCGGAAGAACGTAATGGCAAAGTGCGATTTATTAAAGTGAATACCGAAGCCGAACGCGAGCTGAGCGCCCGCTTCCGTATCCGCAGTATTCCGACCATCATGCTGTTCAAAAATGGTGAGGTGGTGGACATGTTAAACGGTGCCGTGCCGAAAGCGCCTTTTGACAGTTGGCTGAACGAATCTCTCTGATCTGACGGGGCACAACTTGTGCCCCGTTTTCTCCTCTGCGACAATGGCGTTTTTTCTGCGCGCACTCATGAAAACTAATGCCGTCCTGCAACTTCGGGCTGAACGCCTTGCCCGTGCTACCCGCCCTTTTCTTGCCCGCGGCAATCGCATCCGCCGCTGTCAGCGTTGCCTGCTCCCCCTTAAACAGTGCCTGTGCGCGACAATCCAGCCTGTTGACGCGCGTAGCCGCTTTTGCCTGGTGATGTTTGATACCGAACCGATGAAGCCGAGCAATACCGGACGACTGATCGCCGATACCCTGCCGGAGACCGCAGCCTTTCAGTGGTCGCGCACCGAGCCGCCGCAGGCGTTGCTCGAGCTGGTGGCCGATCCGCGTTATCAGCCGATGGTGGTATTCCCCGCCTCTTACGCCGGCAGCGAGCGTCAGGTGCTGGCCGCCCCGCCCGCCGGTAAGCCGCCGCTGTTTATCATGCTCGATGGCACCTGGACGGAAGCGCGTAAAATGTTTCGCAAAAGCCCATGGCTGGATGCGCTGCCAGTGATTTCCGTCGATTTGTCGCGGGTGTCAGCCTATCGATTACGCGCCGCTCATGCGGACGATCAGTACTGTACGGCGGAAGTGGCCATTGCGCTGTTAGATCTGGCGAACGACACTGCCGCCGCCCAGGCGCTGGGGGATCATTTTTCCTGCTTTCGTGAACGTTATCTGGCAGGAAAACCTCATCATCAGGGCAGTATCACAGCAGAAGCGCCAGAAAGCGTTTAAAATCATCAGGTCGCTTTTTTCTGGAGACCGGTATGAGCCAACGAGGGCTGGAAGCGCTGTTACGTCCGAAGTCGATTGCGGTTATTGGCGCATCCATGAAGCCGGATCGTGCCGGTTACCTGATGATGCGCAACCTGCTGGCAGGCGGTTTTGCCGGCCCGGTACTGCCTGTTACTCCGGCCTGGAAAGCGGTACAGGGCGTGCTGGCCTGGCCGGATATACCGAGCCTGCCGTTTACCCCCGATCTGGCGGTGCTCTGCACCCATGCCCGGCGCAATCTCGCCTTGCTGGAAGCGCTCGGCCAGAAAGGCTGCAAGACCTGTATTATTCTTTCTGCCCTGCCGGAGCAGCATGCTGAACTGCTGGCCTGTGCAGGGCGTTATCAGATGCGTCTGCTGGGACCAAACAGTCTCGGGCTGCTGGCTCCGTGGCAAGGGCTTAACGCCAGCTTTTCACCCGTGCCCATCCGGCGCGGGAAACTCGCGTTTATTTCCCAGTCTGCCGCCGTTTCAAACACCATTCTCGACTGGGCGCAGCAGCGCGAGATGGGTTTTTCCTATTTTATTGCGCTTGGCGACAGTCTGGATATTGATGTGGATGAACTACTCGATTTCCTCGCTCGCGACAGTAAAACCAGCGCCATTTTGCTTTACCTCGAACACCTCAGCGATGCCCGGCGTTTTGTGTCGGCAGCGCGCAGTGCCTCGCGTAACAAACCCATCCTTGTGATCAAAAGCGGTCGCAGCCCCCATGCGCAGCGACTGCTGCACGCGCATTCCGGCATGGATCCCGCCTGGGATGCGGCTATCCAGCGTGCCGGTCTGCTGCGCGTTCAGGATACCCATGAACTCTTCTCTGCCGTGGAAACGTTAAGCCATATGCGTCCCTTGCGCGGCGAGCGGCTGATGATCGTCAGTAATGGTGCCGCCCCTGCCGCACTGGCGCTTGATGAGCTGTGGTTGCGTAACGGTAAACTGGCCAGCCTCAGTGATGAAGTGCTGACGCGGCTGAGGGACGCTCTTCCGCATTACGTTGACGCGGGCAATCCGCTTGATTTACGCGATGACGCCAGCAGCGAGCGTTATATTACCGCGCTGAATATTTTACTCGACAGCCAGGACATTGATGCCCTGCTGGTGATCCATGCTCCCAGCGCAGCCGCACCGGGCAGTGAAAGTGCGCGGGCATTGATCGACACGCTGAGAAAGCATCCACGCGGCAAATATGTTTCGCTATTAACCAACTGGTGCGGTGAGTTCTCTTCTCAGGAGGCGCGGCGATTGTTCAGCGAAGCAGGCCTGCCGACCTATCGTACGCCGGAAGGGAGCATCACGGCATTTATGCATATGGTGGAGTATCGTCGTAACCAGAAGCAGCTGCGCGAAACCCCGGCGCTACCGGGTAATCTCTCGGCCAATACCACCGAAGCGCACCATCTTTTACAACAGGCGATCGATGAAGGCGCAACGTCGCTGGATACCCACGAAGTCCAGCCCGTGCTGCGTGCCTATGGTTTACAGACGCTGCCCACCTGGATCGCCAGTGACAGCGCCGAAGCAGTGCACATTGCCGAGCAAATCGGTTATCCGGTGGCGCTGAAATTGCGTTCGCCTGATATTCCCCATAAGTCTGAGGTGCAGGGGGTGATGCTTTATTTGCGTACTCCGGTGGAAGTGCAGCAGGCGGCAGAGGCGATTATCGATCGCGTGAAAATGCGCTGGCCGCAGGCGCGTATCCATGGCTTGCAGGTGCAAAGCATGGCTAATCGTGCTGGCGCGCAGGAGCTTCGCGTGGTAGTCGAGCACGATCCGGTCTTCGGCCCCTTGATCATGCTGGGTGAAGGTGGCGTGGAGTGGCGGGCAGAAGATCAGGCTGCGGTCGCCTTGCCGCCGCTCAATATGAACCTCGCCCGTTATCTGGTGATCCAGGCGATCAAGAATAAAAAGATCCGTGGCCGTAGTGCCTTAAGGCCGCTGGATATTGCAGGCTTAAGCCAGTTACTGGTGCAGGTGTCTAACCTGATCGTTGACTGCCCGGAGATCCAGCGTCTGGACATCCATCCTCTCCTCGCGTCGGCGAGTGAATTCATCGCCCTGGATGTCACTCTGGAGCTGGCTCCGTTTACCGGCAACAATGACAGTCGGCTGGCTATACGCCCCTATCCTCAGCATCTGGAAGAGTGGGTGGAGATGAAAAACGGCGAGCGCAGCCTGTTCCGCCCGATCCTTCCAGAAGATGAACCCCAGCTACAGCAGTTCATTTCGCAGGTGACCAAAGAAGATCTTTATTATCGGTACTTTAGCGAGATCAACGAATTTACCCATGAAGATTTAGCTAACATGACCCAGATAGACTACGATCGGGAAATGGCGTTTGTTGCCGTGCGCCGCACCGATCGGGGTGATGAGATCCTCGGCGTGACGCGCGCCATTTCCGATCCGGATAATATTGATGCCGAGTTTGCTGTGCTGGTACGCTCCGATCTGAAAGGCCTGGGCCTTGGGCGTCGATTGCTGGAAAAACTTATCAGTTATACCCGCGATCACGGACTTAAACGCCTGAATGGTATTACTATGCCTAACAATCGTGGCATGGTAACGCTGGCGCGAAAACTCGGATTTGACGTCGATGTTCAGCTTGAAGATGGGATCGTTGGCCTGACGCTCCGGCTGGATACGGCAGAGTAATGATGAGTAAGGTACTGGAAATGTTGATCACTTTGGCAGGCTCTGGTGGTATCATTGCCCGCTTCTGTCGTCTGCTTAGTACAGAGGACCCTTCAATAAACAGAGAAGAAACGCACTGTGATGTTGTCAAAATTTAAGCGTAATAAACATCAACAACACCTTGCTCAACTACCTAAGCTCTCTCAGTCAGTTGATGATGTCGCCTTTTATTACTCTCCCGCTGATTTCCGGGAGACATTACTGCAGAAGATCGCCAGCGCTACGCACCGGATCTACCTCATTGCGCTTTATCTGGAGCAGGATGATGGCGGTAAAGGCATCTTATCGGCACTCTATGATGCCAAGCGCCAGCGCCCGGAACTGGACGTTTGCGTGCTGGTTGACTGGCATCGCGCTCAGCGTGGGCGCATCGGCGCGGCGGCATCAAATACTAACGCTGACTGGTACTGTCGTATGGCCCAGGAAAACCCTGCCGTCGAGGTGCCGGTTTACGGCGTACCGGTAAACACCCGTGAAGCGCTTGGCGTACTCCACTATAAAGGCTTCATTATTGATGACAGCGTGCTGTACAGCGGCGCCAGTCTGAATGATGTTTACTTGCATCAACATGATAAATACCGCTATGACCGCTATCAGCTAATCCGCAATCCACAGATGGCGGATGTGATGTTAGGTTGGGTCCAGCACAATCTGGTGCAGGGCCGCGGTGTGAATCGTCTTGACAGCCCGGATCGTCCCAAAAGCCCGGAAATCAAAAACGATATTCGTCTCTATCGCCAGGAATTACGCGATGCGTCTTACCATTTCCAGGGCGATGCCGATAACGACCAGCTGGCAGTAACACCGCTGGTGGGGCTGGGGAAATCCAGCCTGCTCAATAAAACTATCTATCACCTGATGCCGTGCACCGAGCATAAGCTCACTATCTGCACGCCATATTTTAACCTTCCGGCGATTCTGGTGCGTAATATCATCCAGCTGCTGCGCGATGGGAAAAAGGTCGAGATCATCGTCGGTGATAAAACAGCGAATGACTTTTATATTCCTGAAGATGAGCCATTCAAGATCATCGGTGCCCTGCCCTATCTGTATGAAATTAACCTGCGTCGCTTCCTGAGCCGTCTGCAGTATTACGTTAATAACGATCAGCTGATTGTGCGCCTCTGGAAAGATGAGGATAACAGTTATCATCTTAAAGGGATGTGGGTCGATGAAGAGTGGATGCTGCTGACCGGCAACAACCTCAACCCGCGCGCATGGCGACTGGATCTGGAAAATGCGATATTGATCCACGATCCGAAACAGCAACTGTCCCCGCTGCGTGACAGAGAGCTGGAGCTAATCCGCACACACACTACAGTGGTGCAGCATTATCGCGATCTGCAAAGCATTGCCGATTATCCGGTGAAAGTGCGTAAGCTTATCCGACGCCTGCGGCGGATCCGCATCGACAGGCTGATTAGCCGCATTCTGTAATCGTAGCCCTTACTAACAGGCCCCGTCATTGATGGGGCTTTTTAATGGAGTTAACAATGCGTTATGTCCCTCTTCTCGCACTTCTTTTTATCAGCGGCTGCAGCCATATGGCGCATGACGAGTGGCATGGCCAGGATAAAGCCCAGCATTTTCTTGCCTCGGCCATGCTGGCAGCGGCAAGTAATGAGTATGCTCAGCATCAGGGGATAAATCAGGATCGCAGCGCGGCTTTTGGCTTGATGTTTTCTATAGGTCTGGGGGCGTCGAAGGAATTATGGGACAGCAGACCGGCGGGTAGCGGCTGGAGCTGGAAGGACTTCGCGTGGGATGTGGCAGGCGCTACAACAGGTTACAGCATATGGCAGCTTGCCCGGCAATAAAAATTGATCCTTGTATAAATACAGCACAACGCAAAAAGGCCATCCGTGAGGATGGCCTTTCGCGTGTTTGATGCCTGGCAGTTCCCTACTCTCGCATGGGGAGACCCCACACTACCATCGGCGCTACGGCGTTTCACTTCTGAGTTCGGCATGGGGTCAGGTGGGACCGCCGCGCTAGTGCCGCCAGGCAAAT
>NZ_JAHUXA010000069.1 GCF_019218745.1 Enterobacter sp. ENT03 | reverse complement strand
TGCGGTGACGGCCGTCAGGACGCAGCACATCGACATCGAGCTTTGCTTTAGAGACATCAATGCCAATGAAGTGCAGTTCGTGTTCCATAGTGAAACCATCCTTGTCAGTGCGGATTACCGGAAAAAACCGGTCCATGATACTGTCCGGTTTGTCACTTGTGGAGAAAGGCAGTCCACTGCATAAATCTACGTCACAGGCTGCAAGCCTGAGGCCGGGTACGGCATGTGGACTGCATGGCAGAAAGAAC
>NZ_JAHUXA010000068.1 GCF_019218745.1 Enterobacter sp. ENT03 | reverse complement strand
ACACCTCTTCCCCACCCGTCTTGTCATCAAAGCGCAGGGCGTTGCCATTGGTTGGCCCGCCGTACAGCGAGTGGCTGAAGATCCCGCTCTGCGACGCCGTACCCGGCAACCCCCACGGCGGCATCGTATCCTGGTTGTAAACACGGCCCACTATGATCGGCATGTCCGGGTCGCCGTTCTTGAAGTCCACCAGCACTTCCTGACCAATACGCGGGATCTGAATGGTCCCAAATCCTTTACCCGCCCACGGCTGGC
>NZ_JAHUXA010000067.1 GCF_019218745.1 Enterobacter sp. ENT03 | reverse complement strand
TTCCCGGCCGTATCATCCGCAGACACAGGGCAAGCTGGAGCGTTTTCACCGCAGTCTGAAAGCGGAAGTCCTGCAGGGCAGGTGGTTCGCGGACAGCGGTGAGCTGCAGCGTGCCTTCGACCACTGGAGGACAGTCTATAACCTTGAACGGCCGCATGAGGCGCTGGACATGGCAGTGCCGGCCTCGCGGTATCAGCCGTCTGCCCGGCAGTACAGTGGTGCTCCGGTCCCGCCGGAATACGACGAGGGCGTAAT
>NZ_JAHUXA010000066.1 GCF_019218745.1 Enterobacter sp. ENT03 | reverse complement strand
GGAGACCCCACACTACCATCGGCGCTACGGCGTTTCACTTCTGAGTTCGGCATGGGGTCAGGTGGGACCGCCGCGCTAGTGCCGCCAGGCAAATTCTGTTCGTCTAACACCACTCAGGGCATTAAACACTAATCTGTATCAGCTGAAAATCGCTCAAATCACGCCAAAACATCTTCGGCGTTGTAAGGTTAAGCCTCACGGTTCATTAGTACCGGTTAGCTCAACGCATCGCTGCGCTTACACACCCGGCCTATC
>NZ_JAHUXA010000065.1 GCF_019218745.1 Enterobacter sp. ENT03 | reverse complement strand
GCGCTTAATCTTGCGCGCGCCCCAGCGCTCATGGCGGGCATGCGCCATGCGCAGCAGGTCAGTGATGTCGTCCGGAGAACGGTTCGGAGAATGATGAGGTGCGCGGGAGCGGTCCTGAAGACCGGATGCACCTTCCTCAGCCCGGCGCTTAAGCCACTTATAGCCGGTGGCAGGAGAAATGCCGTAGTGACGGCAAAGGGAACGGATGTTCGCCCCGTCCTGCGAGGCGAACAAAACAAACTCAGTACGTAATGA
>NZ_JAHUXA010000064.1 GCF_019218745.1 Enterobacter sp. ENT03 | reverse complement strand
CATTGCACTAACCTCCTGATGTCCGACCAGGATTAGCTAACCTTCGTGCTCCTCCGTTACGCTTTAGGAGGAGACCGCCCCAGTCAAACTACCCACCAGACACTGTCCGCAACCCGGATTACGGGTCTACGTTAGAACACCAGCCATTAAAGGGTGGTATTTCAAGGTTGGCTCCACAAGAACTGGCGTCCTCGCTTCAAAGCCTCCCACCTATCCTACACATCAAGGACCAGTGTTCAGTGTCAAGCTATAGTA
>NZ_JAHUXA010000063.1 GCF_019218745.1 Enterobacter sp. ENT03 | reverse complement strand
CGGGAGGCAGCAGTGGGGAATATTGCACAATGGGCGCAAGCCTGATGCAGCCATGCCGCGTGTATGAAGAAGGCCTTCGGGTTGTAAAGTACTTTCAGCGGGGAGGAAGGTGTTGTGGTTAATAACCACAGCAATTGACGTTACCCGCAGAAGAAGCACCGGCTAACTCCGTGCCAGCAGCCGCGGTAATACGGAGGGTGCAAGCGTTAATCGGAATTACTGGGCGTAAAGCGCACGCAGGCGGTCTGTCAAGTC
>NZ_JAHUXA010000062.1 GCF_019218745.1 Enterobacter sp. ENT03 | reverse complement strand
CTTGACACTGAACACTGGTCCTTGATGTGTAGGATAGGTGGGAGGCTTTGAAGCGAGGACGCCAGTTCTTGTGGAGCCAACCTTGAAATACCACCCTTTAATGGCTGGTGTTCTAACGTGGACCCGTTACCCGGGTTGCGGACAGTGTCTGGTGGGTAGTTTGACTGGGGCGGTCTCCTCCTAAAGCGTAACGGAGGAGCACGAAGGTTAGCTAATCCTGGTCGGACATCAGGAGGTTAGTGCAATGGCATAAGCTA
>NZ_JAHUXA010000061.1 GCF_019218745.1 Enterobacter sp. ENT03 | reverse complement strand
GTGGTGGTACAGCACGAAAGTGGGGGTGATCGACCTGAAGAAAAAGTCGATCACCATGGGTAAAGGATGTTAAAAAGTGTTCACCATGTCCCCGAACACCTGTCTACCATGTCCCCGGACTGTACACTCCCCAAGGGCTGAGGGTTCCCCAGAAAAATGAAAAGCACGATGAAGTGTGATCTACTGGTTGCGCTAACAATACAGAAGAGACCTCATCGTGCCTTTACAAACAGTCTGCCAGAAATTTTTCTCCACGTCTTT
>NZ_JAHUXA010000060.1 GCF_019218745.1 Enterobacter sp. ENT03 | reverse complement strand
GCGAGGTCGCTTCTCTTTGTATATGCCATTGTAGCACGTGTGTAGCCCTACTCGTAAGGGCCATGATGACTTGACGTCATCCCCACCTTCCTCCAGTTTATCACTGGCAGTCTCCTTTGAGTTCCCGGCCGGACCGCTGGCAACAAAGGATAAGGGTTGCGCTCGTTGCGGGACTTAACCCAACATTTCACAACACGAGCTGACGACAGCCATGCAGCACCTGTCTCACGGTTCCCGAAGGCACTAAGGCATCTCTGCCAA
>NZ_JAHUXA010000005.1 GCF_019218745.1 Enterobacter sp. ENT03 | reverse complement strand
GGGTCCTGAAGGAACGTTGAAGACGACGACGTTGATAGGCCGGGTGTGTAAGCGCAGCGATGCGTTGAGCTAACCGGTACTAATGAACCGTGAGGCTTAACCTTACAACGCCGAAGATGTTTTGGCGTGATTTGAGCGATTTTCAGCTGATACAGATTAGCGTTTAATGCCCTGAGTGGTGTTAGACGAACAGAATTTGCCTGGCGGCACTAGCGCGGCGGTCCCACCTGACCCCATGCCGAACTCAGAAGTGAAACGCCGTAGCGCCGATGGTAGTGTGGGGTCTCCCCATGCGAGAGTAGGGAACTGCCAGGCATCAAATTAAGCGTGCTGATATGGCTCAGTTGGTAGAGCGCACCCTTGGTAAGGGTGAGGTCCCCAGTTCGACTCTGGGTATCAGCACCAGTTTTAAAGCGGTTAATAGTTCGGCACTTAGAAAAGAATTTGCCTGGCGACACTAGCGCGGCGGTCCCACCTGACCCCATGCCGAACTCAGAAGTGAAACGCCGTAGCGCCGATGGTAGTGTGGGGTCTCCCCATGCGAGAGTAGGGAATTGCCAGGCATCAAATAAAGCAAAAAGCCCAGTCGAAAGACTGGGCTTTTTGCTATGCATTTCTTTTGAAAATACAGCACAGCTGGCCACGGAGCCTGCTGTGCTGTAATGAACAGCAGATTAATGGATCACCTGCGATAAAAACGCTCTTGTACGCTCAGATTTAGGGTTAGCGAAGAACGCGTCTGGCGGTGCTTGCTCAACGATTTCACCACGATCCATAAAGATCACCCGGTCTGCAACGGTGCGGGCAAAGCCCATCTCATGGGTAACGCAGAGCATGGTCATACCCGACTCGGCCAGACCAATCATCGTATCCAGCACTTCTTTGACCATTTCAGGATCAAGGGCCGAAGTAGGCTCATCGAACAGCATGATTTTCGGCTTCATACATAGCGAGCGGGCAATGGCTACGCGCTGTTGCTGTCCTCCGGAAATCTGCCCCGGAAATTTATGCGCGTGTTCAGCGATGCGTACGCGTTCCAGGTAATGCATCGCCAGCGCCTCTGCTTCCTTCTTCGGCATTTTACGTACCCAGATCGGTGCCAGCGTGCAGTTCTGCAGAACGGTCAAATGCGGAAACAGGTTAAAGTGCTGGAATACCATTCCGACTTCCTGGCGCACCTTTTCGATGTTACGGATGTCGTCATTCAGCTCGACACCATCCACGACAATCCGGCCTTGCTGATGTTCTTCCAGATGGTTGATACAGCGGATGGTTGTGGATTTCCCCGAACCCGACGGCCCGCAAAGAACGATACGCTCGCCTTGTTTGACCTGCAGGTTAATATCTTTCAGTACATGGAACTGCCCGTACCATTTATTCACATTGTCGAGCGTAATCATCGCATCGTCAGGCTGTAAAGTTGTATTGCTCATGTTTTTCCTCAGTGCGCTGTACGCCCGGTATTAAAACGCTTCTCCAGATGCTGGCTGTAGCGTGACATGCTAAAACAGAAGATCCAGTAAACCAGTGCGGCGAAAACATAGCCCTCAGTCGACATGCCGAGCCATGCGGGATCGACAGTGGCTTGCTGCACACTGCTGAAAAGATCGAACAAGCCGATGATGATCACCAGGCTGGTATCTTTGAACAGCGCAATAATGCTGTTAACCAGACCCGGGATCACCATCTTCAGTGCCTGGGGCAGGATCACCAGCCCCTGCGTTTTCCAGTAACCGAGGGCCAGTGACTCAGCGGCTTCGTACTGACCTTTAGGTAATGCCTGAAGTCCACCGCGTACCACTTCTGCCACATAAGCTGACTGAAACAGCACCACGCCGACCAGTGCACGGATAAGCTTATCAATACTGGTTCCTTCCGACATAAATAGCGGCAGCATCACCGATGACATAAACAGCACGGTGATTAGCGGCACGCCACGCCAGAACTCAATAAACACTACCGACAGGATCCGCACCACCGGCATCGCTGAACGCCGGCCTAAGGCCAGCAAAATGCCTAATGGCAAGGCACCAGCGATACCAACGGAGGCGATAATCAACGTCAGCGTTAATCCGCCCCATTGACGAGTTTCCACCCGTTCCAGCCCCAAAAAGCCGCCATACAGCAGCCACCACACCACAACCGGATAGATCAACGCCCAGCAGGCAATATAGCGGCCACGTTTTGGCAGAGTTTTCAAAAACATGGGTACGATTGAGAGCAGGCCCACAATCAATGCCACATTAATACGCCAGCGCTGCTCATGAGGGTAAAGGCCATACATAAACTGACCAAACCGCTGATGGATAAACACCCAGCAGGCGCCCTCCTTCGTACAATCCGCGCGGGTCGTTCCCGTCCAGTTAGCCTGAAATAAAACCCAGTTAAGCAGGGGGGGAATTAACTCCCACATGAGCCACAGGCAGAACAGAGTCAGCAATGTATTGGACCAGCTGGAAAACAGGTTCTTACGCGCCCAGAGTAAATAGCGTCCCGTCCCGGAACTGACCGGACGCGACGGGTGAGACAAGATCGCTTTTGTCATCATGGATCCTTAGCGTTCAATCAGCGCAATGCGACGGTTATAGATATTCATCAGCAACGAAATTCCGAGGCTGATAATCAGGTAAACCGACATGGTAATAGCGATGGTTTCAATCGCCTGGCCCGTCTGGTTGAGCACTGTTCCCGCAAAAAGCGACACCATATCTGGATAGCCAATCGCCGCCGCTAACGAGGAGTTTTTAACGATATTGAGATACTGACTGGTTAACGGCGGAATGATCACCCGCAGCGCCTGTGGAATGATCACCTGACGTAGCGTAACGGGATGTGGCAAACCAAGCGAGCGCGCTGCTTCATGCTGCCCGTGCGGGACTGACTGAATACCGGCGCGGATAATCTCTGCGATAAATGCAGAGGTATAAACCGACAGGGCCAGCGTCAGGGCCGCCAGTTCAGGGATGAGCGCCATTCCTCCGCGGAAGTTAAACCCACGAAGTTCCGGCACATCCCAGTGCAGAGCGGCCCCGAAGATCCCCTGTGCGATGAGCGGTAATGCAACGAAAAGTCCAAGCGCCACCGGCCATGTGCGCCGTAGTTGCCCGGTTTTGATCTGATGTGTCTTATTGAAGCGAAACAGTCCTGTCGATATGACGCCCGCCAGCACGACGGCCAGAATGAACGCCAGTAACCCCTCACCAAACTGCGGTGCCGGAATATAAAGGCCGCGATTACTGAGGAAGGCTACATCGAACGCACTTACTGCCTGACGCGGTCCTGGCAGATTACGCAGAACTGCAAAGTACCAGAAGAAGATCTGCAACAACGGTGGGATATTTCGGAACGTTTCAATGTAAATCGTCGACAATTTGCGCAGCAACCAGTTTTCAGACAGGCGCGCGAGTCCCAGAAAGAAACCCAGAAAGGAGGCAAAAACAATACACAGCGCCGATACCAGCAGCGTATTAAGCAAACCGACCAGGAACACGCGGCCATAGGTATCGCCTTGTTCATAGTCGATAAGATGCTGAACAATGCCAAAACCAGCGCTGCGATCAAGGAAGGCAAACCCGGAGGTGATGCCGCGGTTGCTAAGATTGGTAACAGTATTATGTATCAAATAGATCGCCACGCTGACGACAGCCAGTACAGCGATAATCTGAAACAGCCAGGCGCGAACCGTGGGGTTAGAGAAGGATAACGATCCTTTAACGGTTGGGCGGCGATGGGACATAAGGAAACCTCGGTAGCCATAACTCTGGACCGGACACCGCAAACGCGGTGCCCGTTACTGCAAGACACATAAACAGCAGGTCTTAGCGTACTGGCGGAGCGTACTGAATACCGCCATTGTTCCAGAGGTTGTTCTGGCCACGTTTGATTTTCAGCGGGCTTTCTGAGCCGACATTACGTTCGAACACTTCTGCGTAGTTACCGACTTTCTTGATAATGTTGTAAGCCCACTTGTTATCAAGCTTCAGATCTTTGCCGTAATCCCCTTCTTTACCCAGTAGATGGGCCATATCAGGTGTTGCCGGGTTCGCCGCTTTCTCATCAACGTTTTTAGAGGTGATCCCCATTTCTTCCGCATTCAGCATGGCGAACAGCGTCCAGCGAACAATGGAGAACCACTCATCGTCACCCCGGCGAACCACCGGGCCCAGCGGCTCTTTCGAGATCACTTCCGGCAGCACGATCCACTCGCCCGGCGTGCTCAGTTTAATACGCAGGGCATACAGCTGAGACTGGTCAGAAGCCAGCGTATCGCAACGACCTGACTCAAGCGCTTTCGCGGATTCATCAGAACGATCAAAGGTAACCGGGGTGTAGTTCATCTTGTTGGATTTGAAATAATCCGCCACGTTCAGTTCGGTATCTGTACCGGCCTGAATACAGACAGTCGCTCCGTCCAGCTCTTTAGCACTTTTGAGCCCTGCTTTATTGTGAGTCAGGAAGCCGATGCCGTCATAATAGGTCACACCGGTAAATGACATACCCATGCCTGAGTCACGAGAGGAGGTCCAGGTTGTATTACGCGAAAGGACATCCACCTCCCCAGACTGCAGCGCCGTGAAGCGCTCTTTTGCCGTCAGCGGGGTATATTTTACTTTGGTATCATCGCCGAAAACGGCAGCAGCAACGCCCCGGCAAACATCTACATCGATACCGCTAAATTTACCGTTGGCATCGGCATAAGAGAAACCTGGCAGTCCATCACTGATACCGCACTGTACAAACCCTTTCTTCTTTACTGCATCCAGAGTGGCGCCAGCATGCGCCTGATTAACAACAGCAAACAGCGCGCCGGCAGCGGCCAGGCTGGCGATCATCATCTTTTTCATAATGCATCCTGTGTGGCGAAATTATCGTTATAAGAAGGCGTCCGGGAAACGCCTGAAACCTGTCTGTGGCTTTGGCCATACTCTATAAAGCAAAGGTAGTGCCAGGTTTACGAGCGAGATAATTAATGCTGAACGCCCGTAATAAGGAGAGTGTAGACAGGGAAAAATAAAATCAGAGCACTGGATTGGTGCGAAATTAAAACCTGTGCCACAAATTGGAGCAAAATAAATTCATAGCAGACGAATCATTGGTGGTGTGAATGACTTATTCAGAAAGGCAGGGAGTAAATAATGATCCAAAGTAAAAGATAATTTTAACAATGTTGGCGAATTGCACCGGGCGGGAGCAAAAAAAACAGGCGTACATTAGCACGCCTGCGGGAGAGTTTATTTGGTGAGTGCAACAATGCCGAGGGTAACCCCTGCAATGGCCGCGGCACCGCCCGCGATAGCGCCTGCGGTTTCCCAGTTATCCTGGGTGGTACCTTTCATACAGGTATTGGTATGCACGAGGCGGCCCTGATCGTCATAAACCGGCACACAAGGGGAATCGTGAGCACACCCCGCCAGAACGGACGACAACAGTGCAATGGCAATTAACTTTTTCATGATCACAATTACCTCTTCGATGTGAATGTGCGAATTCTACCACTTGTTTGTGAAGCCTCCTGTGGCTGGAGTTTTACAAAGCATGTCGAATGTAAAAAGCATGGAGGAAAAACGACTGAATCTGCTGATTATGGAGAAATCGAGGAGGCGGGTGCGGGCGAAGATGCAAAAGGATGAGGATTCCCTGACGCAGACGGCGTCATACGAAGCGATGCCAGCAATCCGTCCACCAGTGACGGTGCGAGTTTGTCGAGGTCAAAACTTTTATCCGTCATAAGCCAGTTTTTAACAATGCCGCTCAGATAGGCCTGAATAATGATGATAGCCAGTTCGATGTCATTGTTCATAAATGCAGGGTTTTCATGTAAGCAGCGTTTCAGCATTAATGCAACATTGTCATGATTAAATAGCAGGCGCTCGCGTATTTCTATTTCTGCCGTTAGCTCTTTTGTAAATTCACATTTATGGTAAAGAATTTCAACCAATGCCTGCTCCAGCGGTTCCTGTGCAATTAATCGCAGGCCTTCTATTAATGATTCTCGTAATATTGTTTCGGCAGATGCATCTGGATGTAACCTAATTTTACTGGCAATTTTTTCCCGTACGGGTAATTGTTCATCCCAGATAGCATTAAATAATTCTGCTTTATTTGCGAAATGCCAATAAATGGCACCGCGGGTTACATGCGCTGCGCGGGCAATATCATCCAGTGATGTGCTGGCGAAACCCTGTTGCGAGAAAGTTATAATAGCGGTATCAATTAATAACTGACGCGTTTTTAACGCGTCCTCTTTTGTTCTTTTTGCCATGAATGATAACTACGCTGAATAATAAGATGGAGTCGATGAATCATATTTTCGTAAAAATGAATTTCTATCCTTGCATTTTTCCCCTGGTCATTCAACATAGCGGAGCTGTTTTTATTGTCGCCCTTTTTATATTCATCGCATAAATATATAAGGGTTTAATTATTAATATTACGATGCTGACGCGCGTCGGTGAATGCGAAAGGATATAAGGTGAAGCGCTATCATGGCAAAGTTCTTTATTGATCGACCTATATTCGCCTGGGTGCTGGCGATTATTTTGATGTTGGCAGGTGCGCTGGCGGTCATTAATCTTCCTATCGCACAGTACCCCACGATCGCACCGCCTGCGATTGCTATTAATGCGACCTATCCTGGCGCTGACGCGCAAACGGTGCAGGACACCGTCACTCAGGTAATTGAACAAAATATGAATGGCCTGGATAACCTGATGTATATGTCATCCACCAGCGATTCGGCCGGGAGCGTGTCTGTCACCCTGACCTTTAAATCCGGTACTGATGCTGATATAGCCCAGGTGCAGGTGCAGAACAAATTGCAACTTGCCATGCCGTTATTACCGCAAGAAGTGCAGCAGCAGGGGATCAACGTTAAGAAGTCGAGCAGTACATTTTTGATGGTGGTGAGCCTGATCTCTGAAGACGGGAGTATGACGCAGGATGATATTGCCGATTTTATTTCGTCGAATATTAAGGATCCCGTCAGCCGTACCGAGGGGGTCGGTGATGTTCAACTCTTCGGTGCGCAATATGCGATGCGCATCTGGTTAGATCCAAAAAAGCTCAATGAATATCAGTTGACTACCGTTGATGTCGTTAATCAGCTCAAAGCCCAAAATAGCCAGATTGCCGCCGGGCAACTTGGCGGTACACCGTCAGTAGCCAATCAACAGATAAATGCTTCTATCATTGCCCAAACGCGGCTGCGTACACCGGAGCAGTTTGGTCGTATTACGCTCAAAGTTTTAGCCACTGGCGCACGCGTTCAGTTGAAGGACGTTGCCCGGATTGAGCGGGGTGGCGAGAACTACAATGTGATCGCCCGATATAATGGCAAATTGTCCGCAGGGCTTGGCATTAAGCTCGCAACAGGCGCTAACGCACTGGATGCTGCCGAGGCGGTGAAACAGCAAATGGTCCACCTGCAGCCCTACTTTCCTCACGGCTTAAAGCTGGTTTACAGTTACGACACCACCCCTTTTATCAAGATCTCCATCCGTGAAGTTTTCAAAACGCTGTTTGAGGCTATCGTGCTGGTGTTTCTTGTCATGTACCTGTTTTTGCAAAATTTACGGGCTACGCTCATACCTACCATTGCGGTGCCAGTGGTCCTGCTGGGCACCTTTGCCATACTGGCGGCTTTCGGCTACTCGATTAATACGCTAACCATGTTTGGCATGGTGTTAGCTATTGGCTTGCTGGTAGATGATGCCATCGTTGTGGTTGAAAACGTTGAACGTGTAATGGTTGATGAGGGGCTTCCACCCAAAGAGGCCACGCAAAAATCAATGGAACAAATCCAGGGGGCACTGGTGGGGATCGCCATGGTGCTGTCGGCGGTATTCATCCCGATGGCCTTTTTTGGTGGTTCAACCGGGGTGATCTACCGACAATTCTCCATCACCATTGTTTCTGCCATGGCCTTGTCAGTACTGGTGGCGCTCATCTTAACGCCTGCCCTCTGCGCTACCCTGTTAAAACCAGCTTCGCCTGGCGAACATGCCGCCGCTAACGGACTTTTTGGTTGGTTTAACCGGTTATTTGAACAGAGTACTGACCATTACACCGGTAGCGTACAGAAACTGCTAAACCGTACCGGACGCTATATGGTTCTGTATCTGGTGATCGTCGTGGGAATGGCTTTATTGTTCATGCGCTTGCCGACCTCCTTTTTACCGGAAGAAGATCAGGGCGTCCTGCTAACGATGGCTACGCTCCCTGCCGGAACAGCACTGGATCGTACGGAAAAAGTCATGCAGCAAGTCACGCATTACTACCTGACCAACGAAAAACGTAATGTAGACTCCGTGTTTACGGTAACCGGGTTCGGGCTCAACGGTAAAGGGCAGAACAACGGCCTGGCTTTTATCCGCCTGAAAGACTGGGCTCAGCGTAAAGGCGAGGAAAACCGCGTTGAGGCGATAGTTGCCCGCGCTACACATGCCTTTCACAGTATCAAAGATGGAATGGTCTTTGCGTTTAATCTTCCTGCCATCACTGAACTGGGAACGGCTACCGGGTTCGACTTCGAGCTGATCGATCAGGCGGGGCTGGGACATGTGGCATTAACCAAAGCGCGCAATGAACTGCTGAAGAAGGTGGCGCAGCGTCCGGATATGCTGGTACGGGCCCGGCCTAACGGTCTGGAGGATATGCCGCAATTCAAACTGAATGTCGATCAGGAAAAGGCGCAGGCACTTGGCGTTTCGCTGGTGGATATTAATAAGACCATCGCCACCGCTCTGGGCAGCACCTATGTAAATGACTTTATTGATAATGGCCGCGTCAAAAAGGTTTACGCTCAGGCTGAAGCGCCTTTTCGCATGATGCCAGATGATATTAATCACTGGTATGTGCGTAGCCATAACGGCGAAATGGTCCCCTTCTCAAGTTTTACCAGCGCCAGTTGGATCCAGGGTTCGCCTCGTCTGGAGCGATATAACGGTTTGCCGTCAATGGAAATACTGGGTGAAGCTGCACCCGGGAAAAGTAGCGGTGAGGCGATGGAGCTAATGGAAGACTTCGCTGCAACGCTTCCCAATGGTATTGGCTTTGACTGGACAGGAATGTCATATCAGGAACGTTTATCCGGCAACCAGGCGCCAGCGTTATACGCGATCTCATTGATGGTCGTATTCCTGTGCCTGGCAGCGCTCTATGAAAGTTGGTCGATTCCCTTTTCCGTCATGCTGGTCGTACCGCTTGGCGTGATGGGCGCACTTGTAGCGGCGAGTTGCCGGGGATTGAGCAATGACGTCTATTTTCAGGTTGGGTTACTGACCACCATCGGATTATCCGCAAAAAACGCTATTTTGATCGTCGAGTTTGCCAAGGATCTGATGGATAAAGAGGGCAAAAACTTAGTCGACGCGACGTTGGAAGCGGTAAAAATGCGTCTGCGTCCCATCCTTATGACCTCGCTGGCTTTTATTCTTGGCGTTATGCCGCTGGTGCTTAGTACTGGCGCAGGCAGCGGTGCGCAAAATGCGGTGGGAACCGGCGTGATGGGTGGCATGGTATCGGCGACATTATTAGCGATATTTTTTGTACCAGTTTTCTTTGTCGTGATTCGGCGGCGATTAATTAATAAGGTCTAAATATATTTACCGAATGGATATGTATTAATTGATATATATATTTCACTTATATATTAAGTCGGTTATGCATAATATTTTTTCTCTATTCATCTGTGCATTTAGTTTTAAGTGCCATTATTTCTGGCTTCAGCGGTGGTGTCATTTACACAAATAGCGGATTGTTTGTAGGATACCCGACCCGCTGGTTTTATTTTCTACCTGCTTTGCGGTGCATGCCGCGCATTGAGTTTTGAGGAACTGCAATGAATAAATTTGGTGAATGTATTCGCCTTTCGTCAGCCATTATAATAGCGATCGGCTTGCTTAGCGGTTGCAATGATAATGAAAACGCGCCAGCTAAAATACCTGACCCTGAGGTCAGTGTCTGGAAGGTTAAAGCAGCCCCTCTGGCGATAACGACAGAATTGCCGGGGCGTACCGATGCATTTCGAATTGCAGAGGTGCGTCCACAGGTTAGCGGAATTATTCTCAAGCGTAATTTCGTTGAAGGAAACGAAATTCGTGCAGGTGATTCCCTGTATCAGATTGATCCGGCAAGTTATAAAGCTGCCTGGTCTAGCGCACAGGGTGAATTAGCGAAAGCCGAGGCGGCAGCTAATATTGCGCATTTGACGGTCAAACGCTATGTCCCTCTTGTTGGAACGCAATATGTCAGCCGTCAGGAATATGACACTGCTGTCGCAAATGCACGTCAGGCGGATGCCAGCGTTCAGGCGGCACAGGCGGCAGTAGAAACCGCCCGTATTAACCTGGCTTATACCCGCGTCAGTTCACCGATCAGTGGTCGCATTGGTAAATCTGCCGTAACCGAAGGGGCGCTGGTAACCAATGGTCAGACGGCGGCACTGGCCACCGTTCAGCAGATCGATCCCATTTATGTCGATCTCACGCAGTCAAGCAGCGACTTTATGCGCCTGAAACAGGCGGTCGAACAAGGCAGCCTGCACAAGGAAGATGGTAAAGCAGAGGTTGAATTGATCGCTGAAAACGGCCAGGTCTATCCGTTAAAAGGCTCACTGGCATTCTCAGACATCACCGTCGATCAAAGTACGGGCTCGATCACTATCCGCGCGGTTTTCCCTAATCCCGATCATACCCTGTTACCGGGGATGTTTGTGCGTGCACGCCTGGCAGAAGGTGTCCAGCCGGCAGCCATTCTGGTGCCGCAGCAGGGGGTGACGCGCAACGCACGTGGCGATGCCACGGTAATGCTGGTGAATGATAAAGGTGTCGTGGAGCAGCGTAACGTCGTCGCCTCACAAGCGATTGGTGATAAATGGCTTATTTCCGAGGGACTGAAAGAAGGCGAAAACGTCATTGTCAGCGGACTGCAACGCGCCCGTGCCGGCATCCATGTGACCATCGCGCCTGCTTCATCAGGCGAGCAAAAAACCGCAGTGCAGTGATCGCACTCACGCAATGAGAGCAAATGATGGCTAAGTTTTTTATCGATCGTCCGATTTTTGCCTGGGTGCTGGCGATCATACTAATGATTGCGGGTGTGCTGGCAATTATGCAATTACCCGTGGCGCAGTATCCGACTATTGCGCCACCTGCGATAGCAATCACCGCCACCTATCCGGGAGCCGATGCGCAAACGGTGCAGGATACCGTCACGCAGGTGATTGAACAGAACATGAATGGTATTGATAACCTCATGTACATGTCATCAACCAGTGATTCTGCGGGGGGGGTTACAATCACGTTGACGTTTCAGTCAGGTACTGAAGCGGATATTGCTCAGGTTCAGGTGCAGAACAAACTGCAACTGGCAATGCCGCTACTGCCTCAGGAAGTTCAGCAGCAGGGGATTAGCGTTGAGAAAGCCAGCAGCAGTTTTCTGATGGTCGTGGGATTCACCTCTGATAATAAGAGACTGAATCAGGACGACATTTCGGATTATGTCGCCTCAAACGTGAAAGATGCGATCAGTCGAACTAATGGGGTTGGCGATGTGCAGCTTTTTGGAGCCCAGTACGCGATGCGTATCTGGCTGAACGCGGAATTGCTGAATAAATTCCACCTGACGCCGGTAGATGTCGTTAATCAGCTCAAAGTGCAAAATGATCAGATTGCGGCAGGGCAACTGGGGGGTACACCATCCGTGCCTAACCAACAGCTCAATGCCTCTATCATTGCGCAAACGCGACTAAAAGATCCTGAGCAATTCGGCAACGTGATGCTACGCGTCAATGCCGATGGTTCGCAGGTTCGCCTGAAGGATGTCGCGCGCATTGAGCTGGGCGGTGAGAACTACAACACCGTGACGAAAATCAATGGTCAGGATGCGGCGGCAATTGGTATCAAGCTGGCAACCGGGGCAAATGCCCTTGATACTGCCAGCGCCATAAAACAGAAGTTACAGGCACTTTCCCCCTTTTTCCCCCAGGGTATGAAAGTTGTTTATCCTTATGACACGACGCCTTTCGTACAGCTTTCGATTCATGAGGTGATTAAAACCCTGTTCGAAGCAATCATTCTCGTTTTCCTGGTCATGTATCTGTTCCTGCAAAACATCCGCGCTACGTTGATCCCAACCATTGCCGTGCCGGTCGTATTGCTGGGTACCTTCGCCGTTCTGGCAGCCTTCGGTTTTTCGATTAATACCCTGACCATGTTTGGTATGGTGCTGGCTATCGGTTTGCTGGTCGACGACGCCATCGTCGTCGTGGAGAACGTCGAGCGTGTGATGGTAGAAGATCATCTGCCGCCAAAAGAAGCCACGCAGAAGTCAATGGAACAGATCCAGGGGGCGCTGGTGGGCATCGCCATGGTGTTGTCGGCGGTGTTTATTCCGATGGCGTTTTTTGGCGGATCCACAGGGGAAATTTACCGCCAGTTCTCCATTACCATCGTATCAGCGATGGCGCTGTCGGTGCTGGTTGCGCTAATCCTGACGCCCGCGCTATGCGCCACGCTGCTGAAGCCAGTCGATCCGCATACTCATGGTGAGAAAACAGGATTCTTTGGCTGGTTCAACCGCCTGTTTGAGCGCTGTACCAGTCATTACACCGAGAGCATCAGCGGGATCATCAGAAGCACCGCGCGTTACATGGCACTCTATGTGCTGATCGTCGCGGGAATGGCCGTGCTGTTTTTACGCTTGCCCACCTCCTTTTTACCGGACGAGGATCAAGGCGTCTTCATGACCATGGTACAGCTGCCAGCAGGGGCCACGCAGGCGCGTACGCAGAAGGTACTTGATCAAGTGACTGATTATTACCTTAACGATGAAAAAGCGAACGTGGATTCGGTACTGACGGTCAACGGTTTTAGCTATAGCGGTCAGGGACAAAACTCGGGGATGGCTTTTATCAGCCTCAAGCCATGGGAGGCGCGTAAAGGTAAAGAAAACACGGTAGAGGGCATTGTTGCGCGTGCCACAAAAGCGTTCAGCCGAATTCATGAAGGCCAAATCTTTCCGTTTAACCTGCCGCCGATTGTTGAGCTTGGTACCGCGACCGGTTTTGACTTCGAGCTTATCGATCAGGCGAACCTCGGACACGATGCGCTGACAAAAGCCCGTAACCAGTTAATGGCGCTGGCGCAGCAGCATCCGGATCAACTGGTGCGTGTGCGTCCTAATGGCCTTGAAGATACACCGCAGTTCAAACTTGAAGTGGACATTGAAAAAGCCCAGGCGTTAGGGATCGATCTTTCTGATGTTAATCAGACAATTTCGATAGCGTTGGGCGGTTCCTACGTTAATGACTTCATTGATCATGGGCGCGTGAAAAAAGTCTACGTTCAGGCTGATGCAAAATTCCGTATGCTGCCAGGCGACATCAATAACCTCTATGTGCGCAGCGGCAACGGGGAAATGGCGCCGTTCTCGGCGTTCACCACCTCAAGTTGGGTATATGGCTCACCACGACTTGAACGCTTTAATGGTTTGCCATCCATGGAGATCCTGGGGGAGGCCGCGCCCGGCAAGAGCTCCGGGGATGCCATGCTGTTAATGGAGCAGATGGCGTCCCAACTGCCCGCTGGCATCGGTTACGACTGGACGGGGATGTCATATCAGGAGCGTTTGTCCGGTAATCAGGCCCCGGCGTTATATGCTATTTCGCTGATTGTCGTCTTCCTGTGCCTGGCAGCGTTATACGAGAGTTGGTCGATCCCGTTCTCCGTTATGCTGGTGGTGCCGCTTGGCGTAATTGGCGCGTTACTGGCGGCGATGGTCAGGGGCTTAAATAACGATGTCTATTTCCAGGTTGGTCTGTTAACGACCATCGGGCTGTCGGCAAAAAACGCTATTTTAATCGTCGAATTTGCTAAGGACTTGATGGATAAAGAAGGCAAGGGCGTGATTGAAGCCACTCTGGATGCGGTGCGCATGCGTCTTCGGCCGATCCTGATGACATCGCTGGCATTTATTCTTGGCGTGATGCCGCTGGTGATCAGTTCCGGCGCGGGCAGCGGTGCACAGAATGCCGTCGGCACCGGGGTGCTGGGGGGGATGCTGACCGCTACGCTGCTGGCGATCTTCTTTGTTCCGGTCTTCTTCGTCATTGTCAGGCAGTATTTCACGAAAAAAGCCAGATAACGGCTCATCGGCCCCCGGTCTATTTGCAGAGGCCGGGGGCTTTTTTATTTAGTTGGGCGGCCCAATAGCACGGCCTCCTGCGCGGAAAGCGGCTTGCCGAGCAGGAAACCCTGGAGAGTATTGCAACCCAGCTCTGTGAGGAATGACTGCTGCGCTTCGGTTTCAACGCCTTCTGCAACGATTTGCAGATCCAGCGTTTTCGCCAGCGCCACAATGGCAGAAACGATCGTCGCATCATCCCCATCCCCATTAAGCTCTTTCACAAAAGCGCGATCGATCTTGAGCTCGCAAGCGGGCAGGCGTTTTAAGTACAGCAGGCTGGAATAGCCGGTACCAAAATCATCAATGGAGGCTTTAACACCCGCTTGCGTCAGCTCTGTCAGAATGCGCACGCTCTCTTCGGGATTGCTCATCGCCGTGGTTTCGGTGACTTCGAGGATCAAATCACCTGGCGCGACCTGATACCGTTGCAGACAGGCCATCACATGCTCCACCAGTCCTGGTTGCTCGAACTGCAGGGTGGATAAATTAACCGCCATTGACCATGACGTATTCCCCTGCTGATGCCACTCCTGGAGTTGTCGACAAGCCTCATCAATCACCCAGTTGCCGATAGGAATGATCAGCCCGGTTTTTTCCGCCAGCGGTAGAAACACGTCCGGGGTTAACAGACCGCGCTTGCTGTGCTGCCAGCGAAGCAGCGCCTCAAAGCCGACCACCGGCCCGGAGGGGGCATGAAATTTAGGCTGATAGAGTAAGCGCAGCTCGTTGCGCTCCAGTGCCTGCCACAAATCGTTCACCAGCTGTAACTGTGCCTGCGCCAGCGTGTTCATCGAGGGCTGGAAAAAGTGATAACCGTTACGGCCCACGCGTTTTGTGTGATACATCGCCGCATCAGCGTTAAACATCAGTTCGCGCTCATTTTCGCCATCATGGGGAAAGAGGGCGATGCCAACGCTCAACGTCACCATCAGTTCATAAGGTTCCAGGGCAAATGGCCGATCCACCACACGCACCAGTTCGCTGGCAAGCGATGCGGCCTCATCCGGGGCGCTGACTTCTGCCAGCAGGACAAATTCATCGCCGCCAATGCGCGCCAGCGTGTATTGTCCCCGCAGCGGAGATTTCAGGCGTTCGGTGACGGCGATCAGCAACCTGTCTCCCACATCATGCCCATAGGCGTCATTTACCGCCTTGAAACCATCCAGATCCATAAACATCAAGGCAAAAAACGTGCCTTCCCGCCTGGCTTTGCGGATCGCCTGATCCAGACGGTCTTCCAGCAACACGCGGTTAGGCAAACGGGTGAGGGTGTCGTGGAGCGCCAGTTGCGCCAGTTCGCGGTTGGCTTCCGCAAGGGACAGGGCAAGTAGTGAAGTACGCGCCTGCAGGCGGGCATCCAGCATCGAGACCAGCAAGGTGATCCCCAGAATAGAGAGGGCGACAACGCTAACGAGGATCGCCAGCCAGTTGCCGTTGACGCCGGTATGCATCATTGCATGCTGGTCAGGGAAAATCGCCGCCTGCATGCCGGTATAGTGCATTCCGGCAATCGCCAGGCCCATCAAAATGGCGGCCCCTGCTCGCATGAGCGCAACCTGTGCCGCTTCGTGACGCAACCGGAACGTTAGCCACAACGCCGCCCACGACGCGACAAACGCAATCACCAGCGACAGTGCAACCCAGCGCATATCCCAGACGATGGCTGGCGAAACCTGTAATGCCGCCATGCCGGTATAGTGCATAGCGGAAATTCCCGCGCCCATAACGAGTGAACCGGGGATCAAACGACGCTGGTGGAGATCTGATTTACTGACCAGCCACAACGCGAATAGCGATGCGCTGAAGGCAATGAACATCGAAAGGGCGGTCATGCCGGGGGCATAGTGCATGTGCATGGTGAGCTCCATCGACAGCATGCCGATGAAGTGCATCGCCCAGATGCCGATGCCCATGGAAAAACTTCCGCCAATAAGCCATACCCATGCGGTTTTGCCCTGGCTGCTGGTCACGCGTCCTGCCATATTGAGAGCGGTATACGCGGCGAGAATGGCCACGGCAAAAGAGATTACGACCAGTACATGGTCGTATTGGCTTACCAGCATGATGTCATCAACTCGTTTACGCTAAGGCGTGATCTTTTATCTACAGTACAGGCGGAAGGGGCGAGACATTATCACTGTCTGTAAAGGGCGCAAAGGGATTTAAATCCATGGAATGTAGAGGGGATAGCGGCAGTTTCGCTTAAAATCGCCGACGATCAACTACTCAAGCTCAGAACAGTTCACCAGCTTTAATGGATTTACCGAGTTCATGTTGCGACATTTATCCACATCTGTGGTGAGCAGCTCCACGCAGTACATCAACAGCCCGTCAAACAGGAAAATGGTAACGGCGAAAACGATCAGCCAGCCATATTTACGCAACATATTGTTTGTTCACTCTTTCGCCGATGTAGTGCTGGAAATATACACGAATTAATGGCTAATGAAAGAACGACAAGCGGGGTTTTATACTGCTGTTTCAGGCAATAAAAAAGGCGCTTCCCCATGCCGGTAAGCGCCTTTTTAAACAAGCAATTAACTGATTAGTATCAGTTCATGCCGTATTTTTTCAATTTCTTACGCAGAGTACCACGGTTGATACCCATCATCAGGGCAGCGCGCGTTTGGTTACCGCGGGTGTATTGCATCACCATGTCCAACAATGGCTGTTCTACTTCAGCCAATACCAGCTCATACAGATCACTCACATCCTGACCGTTCAGTTGAGCAAAATAGTTCTTCAGTGCCTGCTTTACCGAGTCACGCAGAGGTTTTTGGGTTACCTGGTCCTGAGAGTTAACGGTAGAAACGGTCAGTACGTCAGAATTTACGCGTTGTTCGAACATAGTTCTGTCAGCTCTTTATTTCTGTTTACGCAAAATTTTCGAAGTATGCCTCCAACGCCTCCAGCTGTTCGCTGGCATCCTCAATGGCGTTGAATGTGCGCCGAAACTGGTCATTTGGAGCGTGTTCCTGGAGATACCAGGATACGTGTTTCCGCGCAATTCGGTACCCCTTTGCCTGACCGTAAAAGTCATGCAGTTCCCGAATATGCGCACAAAGCAAGCGCTTCACCTCTGCCAGAGGCAGGGGAGGAAGCAGCTCCCCAGTGTCCAGATAGTGCTGGATTTCCCGAAAGATCCAGGGTCTTCCCAGAGCCGCGCGACCTATCATCAGAGCATCAGCCCCTGTATAGTCGAGCACAGCTCTGGCTTTAAGCGGGTCAGTAATGTCGCCATTCGCGATAATCGGAATGGAAACGTTCTGCTTAACTGCCCGAATACTGTTGTATTCCGCGTCTCCGTTGAACAAACAGGCGCGAGTGCGTCCATGAATGGTCAGAGCCTGGATACCACAATCTTCAGCCAGTTGGGCAATTTCTACGCAGTTACGGTGTTCTGGAGCCCAACCCGTGCGAATCTTGAGCGTAACAGGAACATCCACCGCCGCTACCACCGCAGTCAGGATAGACTTCACCAGATCTGGATGCTGCAAAAGGGCTGAACCTGCCAGCTTGCGATTCACCTTTTTAGCCGGGCAACCCATATTAATATCAATAATCTGGGCGCCACTTTCCACGTTAATACGTGCGGCTTCCGCCATTTCTTCAGGTACGCTACCAGCGATCTGCACTGTACGAATACCCGGCTCATCAATGTGCACCATACGCAAACGTGATTTGTCACTTTCCCAAACCTGAGGGTTAGAAGACATCATCTCGGATACGGTAAGTCCCGCTCCCATCTCGTAGCACAGCGTCCTGAATGGTCTGTCAGTGATGCCAGCCATAGGTGCTGCGATCAGGCGATTCCTGAGCTGGTAGTGTCCGATTCGCATGAGTTAAGAAATGACCATACTGTGACTGCAAGGCGGCGTATATTACGCATTTTTTGCACGAGATGAAAGGCCAAACTTTGAACAATCCACTGTTGCAGATCATTGAATCCATTATTCATATTGAATGAATTAATAAATTCTCAGGCGAATCATTGAGTTATGTTAATAGTAATAATTCATGACGTAACTAAAATTCCTCAAAAACAATGATTTTTGCGACTTAAAAACGGCGGCTTATCTGGTAACTTGCTGTTTTTATAGACGCTTCGTCTTCAATAATGCGATCTGCCTCTCGTTTTTTTTGCTTAAAAAAGCATCGTTGAAAGGCGATCACGCGATCCCTGCCTGCATGTTATTCGACGATTAATCGGCCGTGTCGTGGTTGAACGGGGCGGTTATTTTCATGAGGCAAAACGCGGGTCAGCGTCTCCAGCTGTTCCGCTGAAAGTGAAAGCGGCGCTTTCATGACCAACCAGCGTACACCCTCTGTGCAGGGCGGCGTGGTGAGCGAGCCACTAAAACGATAGTACCCGTTTCGCGCGGGCAGCAGTCGGCTGATGTCGACATCCTGCGCGAGGGCCACGGTTTCGTCTGCCTCACGCGGCATCTCATGCCACAGTTTTTGCAGTTCAGGATTGGGCTTGCCGGTATCGAACATAACCGCCAGTACCGCCGTCTCGTTTTTCGCGTTCCGGTGCACCAGATGCATCTCCAACGGGAAATGCTTGCCGGCAAGGGTATTTTCCGATGGTGCATGAAAATGCAGTTGCTGGAGAATGAACAGCTCCCCGTCTATTTTCACGCTGTTTTTACTGCTGGCGGCAAAGTTAGCCATCACCGTAAATCCCTCATGGCTAAGGCTTGCCGGGCTTTGTGAATAACGCGGTTTCAACGGCGTAAGGCGGGTTTTCATCACCGTCGTAATATCGACAGGCGACTGGTTCATCCCTTTGCTGCACATGAAATAGTCCGGGCTTAATTCCCCCCAATGTTCTGGCGCACTTGCTCCTTCATAACTCCATTCATTTGCGGTCGCGCCAGCCGACAGTATACCAAGCGTAAGGAAAGTCACGCTGCGTAACAGTCTGTTCATAATATTCGTCCTATGAATAAATAAAGATGAAACATATTTAATATCAATTAATTAGGTCGAAAATTATAAACTTATTCACGGGGGGATTAACGACAAAAAATGGGATGAGCAGGGGAGAAAGGCGCAACGCAGTGCAGGCTACGTTGCGGCAGGGAATTACTTTTTACGACCCGTAATACGGCACCACTCTTCTTTTTCCACCACTGGATCCAGCGCAAAGAGGTCAGCATAGGCATCACATACGCTTTCTGCCTGGCTGGCAAGAATACCGGAAAGGCCCAGCAGACCGCCCTCAACAGGCAGCACGCTGATCAGCGGTGCCAGCTCACGCAGTGGGCCGGCGAGGATATTCGCCACCACCACATCCGCTTTCATGGACGCTGGCTGGTCCTGCGGAAGATACAGCTCCAGACGGTCGGCAACGCCATTGCGCTCGGCGTTATCACGGCTGGCCTGAATAGCCTGCGGATCGATGTCGATACCGATGGCTTTTGCCGCGCCCAGCTTCAGCGCCGCGATGGCGAGGATACCGGAGCCGCAACCAAAATCGATCACCGTTTTGCCGGTCAGATCGAGACCATCCAGCCATTGCAGACACAGTGACGTAGTCGGGTGCGTGCCGGTGCCAAAGGCCAGGCCAGGATCAAGCATCACATTGACGGCGTTCGCGTCGGGCACATCACGCCAGCTCGGGCAGATCCACAGACGCTCGCCGAAACGCATCGGGTGGAAGTTTTCCATCCACTCGCGCTCCCAGTCTTTGTCTTCCAGCTGTTCGATTTTGTGCACAAAATCCGCACCCAGCAGCGGATGCAGGGCAAGCTGCGATACCACCTCATTCATGTCTGTTTCGGCATCAAACAGGCCGATGACGTCCGTGTCGCCCCATAGGCGGGTTTCGCCCGGCAGCGGCTCAAACACCGGGGTATCGTGCGTGTCCTGGAAGGTGATAGAGACGGCACCGGCGTCGAGCAGCGCATCGCTCAGCTCTTCGGCATTCGCCCCGGTTGTATTCAGTTTCAGTTGGATCCACGGCATGGCAAAACTCTTTATTTATCAGATGTAATAACGTGGCCTTCCGCAACCGGGCGACCAAACAGGTTCCCGACCAGAAATGCCAGCAAACTTAATAACAGCGACGGAACAATCGGGTGGAAGCCCAGATATTGTATTTTGAACGTCGCCAACATGGCATACAGCACGCCGCCCACAATCATCGCGCTAAGCGCCCCGGCTGCATTGGCCCGCTCCCAGTAGAGGCCCAGCACCAGTGGCCACAGGAACACGGCTTCCAGCCCGCCAAAGGCCAGCAGGTTCAGCCAGATAATCATCTCTGGTGGACGCCAGGCCGCCAGCAGCAGCAACACGCCGAGGATCAGGGTGATCGCTGACGACATTTTTTTCAGTCGCTTTTCATTGTGGATCTGCGCCGGATACAGATTCAGGTAGAGATCTTTAATGATCGTAGCGGAACTTTGCAGCAACTGCGCGTTGATCGTCGACATGATCGCCGCCATCGGCGCTGCAAG
Source organism: Enterobacter sp. ENT03 (assembly GCF_019218745.1). GTDB lineage: Bacteria > Pseudomonadota > Gammaproteobacteria > Enterobacterales > Enterobacteriaceae > Enterobacter_D. The sequence continues at coordinate 186,418 of NZ_JAHUXA010000005.1, read as the reverse complement.
GAAGATCCCTGCCGCAAAGGGAGGCAATACCTTCATCATCAGGGTCGGGATCACCAGATCCGGCACGGTCAGATCAGGGATCACCGCACGGCCCAGCGCGCCGGCCAGGTGCATACCCAGCATCAGGATCGCCACCACGATAGTGCCGATGATCATCCCGCGATGCACCGCTTTGCTGTCTTTATAGGAGATGCAGCGCACCGCCGTGTGCGGCAGGCCGATGACCCCAAAACACACCAGCACCCAGAACGAGGTCATAAAGGTCGGCGACAGAATATCGTCTGCACCCTGGGGTGACACCAGTTTGGGATCGATATGTTGCAGCGTATCGACAGCATTACCTAATCCCCCGGCGGCATGCACGACACCGACCAGCAGCACGATAGTGCCAATCAGCATCACCAGACCCTGCAGGGTATCGTTGAGCACGCTGGCGCGGAAGCCGCCGTACGCGGTATAGAGCGCAATGCTGATGCCGAAAATCAGCAGCCCGGTTTCATAAGGAATACCGGCCGCGGTTTCCAGCAGACGCGCGCCGCCGATAAACTGCACGGCCATCGCGCCCACAAAAGCGACCAGCAGGCTGATGCTCGCCAGCCATACCAGCAGGCGGCTCTGATAGCGCCCAAACAGCATATCGTTGAGCGTCACGGCGTTATAACGGCGCGCGAGGATAGCGAATTTTTTGCCCAGAATACCCAGCGACAGCCAGACGGCAGGCAGCTGGATCATCGCCAGCAGCACCCAGCCGAGGCCATATTTATAGGCCGCGCCCGGTCCGCCAATAAACGAGCTGGCGCTGATATAGGTCGCCGTCAGCGTCATGGCCAGCACGATCCCGCCCATGGAGCGACTACCGAGGAAATACTCGTTAAGGAAAGAGCCGGTGGCGCGCTTGCGCATGGCATAAACCGACAGGCCAAAGACCACCAGCAAATAGGCGACCAGCGGCAGAATGACTTCAAGCTGCATCGTCGTCCTCCAGGGAAATATCCCGGTAGATAAATTTCACCATCGCCCAGCACAACAGGATAAACACCAGCGGCAGTAGCAGACAGGCCATTTCAAACCAGCGTGGCAGGCCGGTAAACCCGGTCATATCGCCCGGTAAGTAAGCGGTCACTAACCAGGCGGCGAGATAAAGCAACGTGAGCCAGAGCGCCCAGCGGGCCTCTTTGTGTGCCTGAATAAAACGAGTGTCCACGGAAGCGGTCTCCTCATGGGGCGCGAGAAACGGGCAATTCTACGGCAACTCTCCTGACAGGGAAAATTTTCCGAGAGATAAATTACGGGTCAGCGCTGGTCACGCAAAAAATGTTCGATTTCTGCGAGGGACGAAATCCCTTCCATTGGCCCACGCTGCATGACAGCCAGTGCACCGCTGGCGTTGGCATATTGCAACGCCCTGGGTACAGGGTAGCCTGATAAAAATAGCGTCACAAAGGTGGCACCAAAACAGTCTCCCGCACCGGTAGGATCGACCGTCTTTACTTCGTAGCCAGGAAGATGCAATGCCTGTAACTGACCATTTTCCAGTTGATAGTAGCTGCCGCCCCGCTGCGCACGTTTCACCGCAATATGTTTTACGCCACTATGAAGAAGGTCGCTGATGATCTGTTCTTCTGACAGATGCTTGTGGCGTGCAAAAAAGGGAAGCTCACTTTCGCTGGGCAGGAAAATATCGGTGTATTCAATTAAATAATCGAGCGCTTGTTCCATCTCCGGGATATTGAGCATCTCTTTACGGATATTGGGATCAAAAGACACCGTGCCTCCCGCCGCTTTGATCACCGAGATGGCTTTGCGCATGGCATCAATCATCCGAAACGAGAACAATGATGATCCCATAATGTGAATGTGACGGCATTGTTGTAGTAGCGCCGTATCAATGTGTTTGGCAGTGAACAGGCCACAGGCACTATTAGGAATATTAAAAACAAAATCGCGATCTTGTGGGCTTCGATAGCTCACGAAGGCTGTGCCAGTGACTGCGTTGTTCATCACCTGAATGCCATCGGTGATCACCCCCTCATGACGCAGCCTCTCAATATTCAAACGCCCGAAATCATCGTTACCCACGCAACCAAAAATGATCGCCCGATGGGAGAGTCTTGCGACCTGCGCCGCAAAAATCGCAGGCGCCCCGCTGGGATACGGTCCTGCAAACTCGCCAGGTTGAGTAAAGGTTTGTCGTGGGTTAAGGGATAAAAACTCGACCAACAATTCACCCATGGTACAGATGCTTATTGTCACAAACGTCCTCTCATTCCTGAAGCCTTTCGCGATTAGACCAGGTGAAACACTCATTGCTGGTATAAAGAATGACAAAATCATCAGCGCGCAATTGTTGCTGATATAGATCGTTAATACTGCGACAGACGATCACATTTTCCACCTGATCAAGATGTCCGACAGCTGCGGTGACGGGGGCCGGAACCGCGGTCACGATAATGGTTTTATTTTGTACATGATCGAAACAGAGCTGCCAGGCGGGGGCCAGTCTGGGGATGTTAATGCTCAACGACCCATCGGCATCAAGTTGGCTGACTTCCAGGATACTATGCGTAATTGTGTAATGCTGAAGCGCCTGCTCCAGCGATTTGCCTGCCAGCACGGTATCAGGACGTAACATCTCACTGCCGACCAGAATGATCTCTCCATCAATAAACTGATTGGCCAGCAGAGCATGTTCTGGATCGTTGGTGATCAGACGAAGTTTTTTCACCTCGCTCAATAAAGGAATGATTTTGCGACAAATGGCACCATGACCGAGAAACAGGGTGTCGCGATCCTTAATAAGCCTGACACAGTGGCGGGCGATTTCCATTTGCTGCGCCAGAGTTGGCATCACGATGTGTTGGCTAGGTTCCGGATCAGACGATGTTATTGGCGTGGCAATAGCACCACCAAATGAACGCTTTAAATATCCCTGCTGCTCCAGGTAACTCAAATCGCCACGGATGGTAACGCCAGAGACCCCAAGTTGTGCCGACAAATCATCAACCTTAATCTCACCTTCAAGAGCGACGATCTCAGCAATCTTTAGTCTACGTTTCAATAGATTAGAGGACTTTCGCGGCACATTAACACTCATTGTCAGACGGTAGAACGTAACACTATAGCGCTATGTTTTTTTCTTTGAAAGTTATCATCGTAATAACTGCGTTTTGAAATAAAAAATGAAAGAATAATGCAGCACAAATTAATTATAATTTATTGAAATATAACAGTAAAAATTCAATTTTAACAACCAAGTGATACCCCGCTGCTTACAAGTTGAAGTGAATTATTAATTATTTTTTGTAAGTTATTTAACGGTCATTTGAAGTTTGTCACGCTTTTATGCGCTTTTCCTGTGCTAGTTTACTTTCAAAATGAAAGTAAAGATTCTCTTTCTTCGTTTTGTAAGATAAACGCAAAAACCAGGAGAAGAAATGTACATCATTTCAAGCAAAAACATGCTGATGAAAGCTCAGCTTGGGGAATATGCGGTTCCGGCATTTAACATCCATAACCTTGAAACCTTGCAGGTTGTTGTAGAAACCGCCGCGCAACACCGTTCACCGGTGATGCTGGCGGGTACTCCTGGCACATTCCGCTATGGCGGGACAGAAAATTTGATCTCGTTGGTAAAAGCATTGGCCAGGGAGCACCAGTTACCGCTGGTACTTCATCTGGATCATCATGAAGAGTGCGATGACATCTTTAATAAAGTCCGCGCCGGGATCCGTTCAGTCATGATAGACGGCTCTCATCTGCCGTTTGAAGAGAATATTGCGCGAGTTAAAGAGGTAACGACGTTTTGCCACGGCTTCGATGTGAGTGTCGAGGCGGAACTGGGGCGACTTGGTGGTCAGGAAGATGACCTGGTGGTTGATGCCAGTGATTCTGCCTGGACCTCACCCGATGCCGCGGCTGAATTTGTTCAGCGCACGCAGATTGACTCGCTGGCCGTGGCAATTGGCACCGCACACGGTCTTTATACTCATGCGCCTCGTCTGGATTTTGAACGTCTGGAACAGATCCGTCAGCGGGTCACTATTCCTTTAGTTCTCCACGGCGCTTCCGGGCTAACAGAACAGGATGTGCAAAAGTGTATTCAGCGCGGTATTTGTAAAGTGAATGTCGCCACAGAATTAAAAATAGCTTTCGCCGATGCGTTGAAAAACTATTTCAATAATAACCCCGCAGCCAATGATCCTCGGCATTATATGCAACCCGCGCGAGCAGCAATGAAAGAAGTCGTTGCGCGTATTATTGGCGTCTGTGGGAGTGAAGGAAAGATATAAGAATGTTATACCCGTCGTCTTTCAAGCTGCTTCTTTGTTAACTGCGTTCGTTCACCCGAATCACTTACAGAGTAAGCTCATTGGGATTCGCTCACTTGTCGCCTCGAAGCAACTCGAAATCCATTGGATATATACCCTACAAAAATGAGGACTGTTTATGAAAAAAGTTAAATTACTCGTCCCGGCGATGTTAATCAGCCTGGCATTATTTTCACAAAGTTCACTTGCCAAAGACTATAAAATTGGTGCTTCACTATTAACGCAGCAGCATCCTTTTTATATCGACCTGGCTAATGCAATGAAAGATGAAGCCAAAAAAGATAACGTTGATTTAAACATCTCAATTGCTAATCAGGATTTGAATAAACAACTTTCTGACGTTGAGGATTTCATCACCAAAAAAGTTGACGCGATTATCATCTCCCCTGTCGATTCTAAAGGCGTTCGCGCGGCGATCATTAAAGCCGATAAAGCCGGTATTCCCGTTATCACGGTTGACGTTGCTGCCGAGAATGTTCCGGTCATTGCACACGTGGCGACGGATAACTATGCCGGTGGGGTTGAAGCCGGGAAATTAATGGGCAAACTGTTAGACGGTAAAGGGACGGTGGCCATTATTTCCTATCCTGCGCTGCAATCGGTTGTGGCGCGAGTCGAGGGCTTTAAGAAAGGATTAGCCGACACGCCTGATATTAAGATTGTTGCAGAACAGCCCGGTATTACGCGCGCTGAAGCGTTAACCACCGCACAGAACATCATGCAGGCCAATTCGAATCTTAACGGATTGTTTGGGTTTGGCGATGATGCCGCACTGGCGGCGGTAATTGCCGCGAAATCTGCGCACAACGACAATATTAAGATCATTGGCTTTGACGGAATGAAAGAAGCGCGCGATGCCGTTGACAGTGAAAAAACCTTCGCTGCAGTTATCCGTCAGTATCCAGACCAGATGGGAGCCAAAGCCATTGATGCTGCCGTTGACCATCTTAATGGCCAGCCGGTAGATAAAATGATCCCAGTACAGCCTGGTGTTTATACAGGGAAATAACCATTATCTTCACCACACAACAAAGCGCAGAGTGCGTTTTGTTGTGTTTCTGAGGTAACTATGACAGATGTTATTCTTGAGATTTCCCATATCACCAAGACGTTTGGTCATGTTCAGGCGCTGAAGGATATTACGCTTACCCTGCGCAAAGGACGTGTGCATACCTTACTGGGTGAGAACGGCGCGGGAAAATCAACGCTAATGAAAATTCTTGCGGGCGTTTACCCTCCGACACAAGGAACGATAACCCTACACGGCAAAAAAATAACTATTAATAGCCCGCAGCATTCACGCAGACTGGGTATCGCCATTATTTTTCAGGAATTAAGCCTGAGTAATAACATGACGGTAGCGGAAAATATTTATGCCAATAACGAGCCTGTACGTTGCGGTATTATTAATGATAAAAAATTGCTCGCGGATTGTCAGGAGTTATTAGCTGAACTTGACATTCCTCTGGATCCACAAGAAACGGTGGGTCATATGTCGATGGCACATCGCCAGTTAGTAGAAATTGCCAAGGCATTAAGTTATCCGGCTGATGTGGTCATTATGGATGAGCCAACATCCTCATTGAGCGATAATGAAGCAGATATTCTCTTTAAAATCATTGCAAAATTAAAACAGCGGGGAAGTGCGGTAATTTATATTTCGCATCGGATGGATGAAATCATGCGCATTTCTGATGATATATCCGTTATCCGTGATGGTGAATATATTGCCACGCATGAGAAAAAACACAGTGATATTCAACATCTGATCGCGCAGATGGTCGGGCGAGAAATGAAAAATATCTGGCCACCGCGCATCGGCGAAAAACCGGATGAAGATATTGCCGCAAAACTTGAAGTCAGAAATCTTAGCCACCCCACGTTTTTCCACGATGTCAGTTTTGCCGTGCGGCCAGGTGAAGTGCTGGGCTTTTTCGGCTTAGTCGGCGCGGGACGTTCCGATGTGATGAAAGCGCTTTTTGGGCTGGTTTCATATCAGGGGACACTGCTGATTGATGGTAAAGAAGTGACGATCGCGAACCCGAAGCAGGCGATTGATCAGGGGATTGCCTTTGTGACGGAAAACCGTAAGGAACAGGGACTGGTGGTGATGCACGATGTGAATATGAACACTCATCACGTCGCGTTTCAGTTTAACGCATCAAGGATGGGATTGATTAACCATCGGCAGGAAGAAGAGCAGACGCTGAAATCGATAGCCCGAATGAACACTAAAGTAAGTTCGATTCACCAAACGGTTGGCGCTTTAAGCGGTGGCAATCAGCAAAAGATTGTGTTGTCGAAATGGCTGGAAAAAACCCCGCGTATTTTGCTTCTTGATGAGCCAACGCGCGGTGTTGACGTTGGCGCAAAATTTGAAATTTATAACGTAATACGTCAACTGGCAGCATCAGGTACGGCAATTATTCTGGTTTCCTCGGAACTGCCAGAGGTGATGGCTCTAAGCGATCGTCTGGTGGTGATGCGCAATAAAAAGATTGCTGAGATTTATTCATGTGAAAATTTAACCCAGACGCAAGTGATGGCTGCTGCAACAGGAGTGCGTTAAATGACAGAGAAAACCCTGGCTATAGGAAATCGCAATAGTATGCCCGTAGTGAATGGCCTTAAAAAAGCTTTTAAGCAATATGGGGGGATCCTGGGTGGAATGGTGGTATTGATTTTCCTGTTTAGTTTTATGAATGACAGTTTTTTCACTACCAATAATATTACAAACATCATCCTTCAGGTTTCAATTATTGCGATTACCGCTTATGGCATGACCTATGTATTATTACTTGGTGATATTGATTTGTCAGTAGGTTCCACTATTGCTTTAACGGGCACTTTTGCGGCACTGGGCGCGTCATGGGGTGTCCCTTTCATTTTACTGGTGCCACTGTCAATTATCGCCGCACTGGGTTTAGGCATGATAAATGGCGGGCTAACAGCCCTGGCGGGAATACCTTCATTTATTGTTACCGTTGCAACGATGGGGATCTTCCGGGGCATTGCGTACATTGTCACGGATGGTACGCCAATCATGATTAAAAACGATGCCTTTCTGGCGCTCGGTAACGGTGAATTTCTTTATATCCCCGTCCCGATCTGGATTTTAGTGATTTTACTGTTGGTGAACCATTTTATTCTGACTAAAACAGCCTTTGGTCGAAAAATTTATATTACGGGAGGTAATAAAGAAGCGGCGGTATATTCGGGCATCAATGTCGTTCGTCTGAAGATACAGGTGTTTATGATCACGGCGGTGCTGGCGGGTATCAGCGGCATGATCCTTGCCTCACGTCTCTATTCAGGGCAACCCAACTCTGCGCTGAGTTATGAACTGGACGCAATCGCGGCGGCAGTGCTGGGCGGCACCAGCCTGAATGGTGGTTATGGCACGGTGATCGGCACCATGATCGGCGCACTCACTATCGGCGTAATTAATAATGGAATGAACTTAATGAATGTGCCTTATTTTTACCAAATGGTGGTTAAAGGACTCGTCATTCTTGTCGCCGTTTATGTTGATGTCAGAAATAAAAGAAAACGCAGCTAATTTCAAGGAATAATAAAATGAGTAAAATTTTCACTATTGGGGAAATTCTGGTTGAAATTATGGCGAGTAAAATTGGTCAGCCGTTTGATCAACCCGGCGTGTGGAATGGCCCGTATCCCAGCGGCGCGCCTGCTATTTTTATCGATCAGGTAACGCGCCTTGGCGTTCCATGCGGCATTATCAGTTGCGTTGGAAATGATGGTTTTGGCGACATAAATATGCATCGTCTGGCGGCAGATGGTGTCGATATTCGCGGTATTTCAGTATTGCCTATGGAAGCTACCGGTAGCGCATTTGTTACCTATCATCACTCTGGCGATCGTGATTTTATTTTTAATATCAAAAATGCTGCCTGCGGTAAATTATCCGCGCAGCATGTAGATGAAAATCTCCTGAAGGACTGTACTCACTTTCATATTATGGGGTCATCGTTATTTTCATTCCACATGGTGGATGCGGTAAAAAAAGCGGTGACGATGGTAAAAGAGAATGGCGGCATTATCTCTTTCGATCCTAATATTCGTAAAGAAATGCTCGATATACCTGAAATGCGTGATGCATTGCACTTTGTCCTCGAATTAACGGATATTTATATGCCCAGTGAAGGGGAAATATTGCTGTTATCGCCACACTCTACGCCAGATCGCGCTATTGAAGGTTTCCTTGATGACGGCATTAAAGAGGTGATTGTTAAGCGTGGTAATAAAGGGGCGAGTTATTACTCTTCTACAGAATATTTTCATGTTGATAGCTACCCGGTACAAGAGGTCGATCCTACCGGCGCAGGAGACTGTTTTGGCGGGGCTTACATCGCCTGCCGTCAGCTCGGATTCGATGCGCATCAGGCGCTGCACTATGCGAATGCCTGCGGTGCGCTGGCGGTGACAAAGCAAGGCCCTATGGAAGGTACTTCCCGGCTTGATGAGATCGATGATTTTATCTGCCGTCAAAATAGGGCAGCTCAGGAAGCGGCACGATGAAAAATAATTTTAATTCGTGGATTGGTGATCTTTCTCAGGTAGCGGGTATTAAACACTATGAGTTGCGTAGTGGCAGAGCGAAAGGCACGGAGGCGTTTGATGTTCGTACCGGTGCTGGGCTGACATTCACCGTGGTGAAAGATCGTGCGCTGGACATTGCCTGGGCCAGCTATAAAGACACGGCGATCTCTTTCATTACGCCTAATGGGATGGTCGCTCCCACCTTTTTTGAGCCACAGGGTAATGGTTTTCTGCGTAGTTTCTATGGGGGATGGCTAACTACCTGTGGGTTGAGCTATATCGGCACGCCCTGTGAAGATCAGGGTGAAATGCTGGGGTTACACGGGAGGTTGGCCGCAACGCCAGCGGAGGAGGTTGGCTACCGCACAGAACGTACCGATCGCGGTATTGAATTTATTATCAATGGCAAAATACGTGAAACTCGACTGTTTGGTGAGAATCTGACGCTGGAAAGAACGATTCGTTGTACCTGTGGCGAAAACGTTCTGCATATTACGGATAAAGTAACCAATCACGGATTCACCGCCCAGCCGTTGCAAATTCTGTATCACTTTAATTATGGCTGGCCGTTATTGTCTCCGGAGGCGGAAATTATCCTGTCAGCAAAAAGTATCGTGCCGCGTACGCCGGAAGCAGAAGAGGGGTTAGCGCAACATTTGAATATCACCGGACCGCAGCCAGGATTTGCAGAACAGGTTTATTACATGGCGCTCAACAGTAATGATGACGGGATGTCCAAAGTTGCCCTGATTAATCACCAGTTAGGATGGGGAATTTACGAAAAATTCAGCACCCGGGCATTACCGAATTTTATTCAGTGGAAGAATTTGGGCGCGGGTGAATATGTGATGGGCCTTGAAGTCAGTAACAGCTTTCCGGATGGGCGTGACAAAGAACGAGCGAAGGGGCGTCTGGCGTTTATCCAGCCTGGCGAAACGATAGATTACTGCTTTGAGCTGGGTATTGTGGAAGGAGAGGCAGAGATAAGGGCGCTCAAAGAGGAAATTGCGGGTTACTGCTAAGCGCCAATAAAAACGCCGGGCTTTCGATGAAAGTCCGGCGTTTAAGCCTGTAAGGGTCAGGCCGACAAACTGTCGGCATTAACCGTTACTTCTCCTGAAGTCCGAGCTTCTTCTCCAGATAGTGGATGTTGGTGCCACCGTGCTGGAAGTTCTCGTCATTCATGATGCGGGTTTGCAGATCAACGTTGGTTTTGATGCCATCGATGATCAGCTCCTGCAGCGCATTCTTCATGCGGGCAATCGCCACGTCGCGGGTTTCGCCATAGCAGATCAGCTTACCGATCATGGAGTCATAGTACGGCGGTACAGTATAACCGGCGTAAATATGCGATTCCCAGCGCACGCCAAAACCGCCTGGCGCATGGAAACGGGTGATCTTGCCAGGGCTTGGCAGGAAGGTGTTCGGATCTTCGGCGTTAATACGGCATTCGACCGCATGACCTTTAACCGTCACGTCTTCCTGTTTGATGGACAGCGGCTGACCTGCGGCGATACGCAGCTGCTCTTTGATCAGATCCACACCGGTGATCATTTCGGTTACCGGATGCTCCACCTGGATACGGGTGTTCATCTCAATGAAGTAGAACTCGCCGTTTTCGAACAGGAACTCGAAAGTACCCGCGCCACGGTAGCCGATGTCGATACAAGCTTTAGAGCAACGTTCACCGATGAATTTACGCAGTTCCGGGGTAATGCCCGGTGCTGGCGCTTCTTCAACGACTTTCTGGTGGCGACGCTGCATAGAGCAGTCACGCTCGGCCAGATAAATGGCGTTACCCTGACCATCAGCCAGCACCTGAATTTCGATGTGGCGAGGGTTTTCCAGGTATTTTTCCATGTACACCATGTCATTGCTGAACGCCGCTTTCGCTTCAGCTTTGGTCATGGAGATGGACTGCGCCAGTTCGGCATCACCGCGTACAACGCGCATACCGCGACCGCCGCCGCCGCCGGACGCCTTAATGATCACCGGATAGCCAATGCGTTTTGCATGGGCACGGTTAGCATCCATATCGTCGCCCAGTGGGCCGTCAGAACCTGGTACGGTCGGCACGCCTGCTTTCTTCATGGCGGTAATGGCCGACACTTTGTCGCCCATCAGGCGGATAGTGTCAGCTTTCGGGCCGATAAAGATAAAGCCAGAGCGTTCAACCTGTTCAGCAAAGTTGGCGTTCTCAGAGAGGAAGCCGTAACCCGGATGAATGGCTGCTGCACCGGTGATTTCAGCTGCGCTGATGATCGCCGGAATGTTGAGATAGCTTTTTACGGACGGTGCCGGGCCGATACAAACCGTTTCGTCCGCCAGCAATACGTGTTTTAAATCGCGATCCGCCGTCGAGTGCACGGCGACAGTCTTGATACCCAGTTCTTTACAGGCACGAAGAATACGCAGAGCAATCTCGCCGCGGTTAGCAATGACAATTTTATCCAGCATGTTCGCCTCGTTATTCGATGACGACCAGAGGCTCGTCAAATTCTACCGGTTGGCCGCTTTCTACCAGAATGGCTTTCACCACACCGGATTTGTCAGCTTCGATCTGGTTCATCATTTTCATGGCTTCAACGATGCACAGGGTGTCGCCCGCATTCACTTTCTGGCCCACTTCGATGAACGCTTTTGCGTCCGGGCTTGGGGTGCGGTAGAACGTCCCGACCATCGGGGAACGTACGATGTGGCCACTGATTTCTGCTGCTGCCGGCGCTTCCATTGTTGGGGTGGCGGCAGGTGCAACAGCGTTAGCCAGAGCTGGCTGTTGCATCATCGGTGCGGCATAAGCCTGCTGCATCATGGGATAACCCACGTTTGGCGCAGCACGGCTGATACGAACAGACTCTTCGCCTTCAGAAATTTCCAGTTCGGAGATGCCTGATTCTTCAACCAGCTCGATCAGTTTTTTAATCTTACGAATATCCATGAGTGGGTTCCGTACTCTTGTTTAGTGTGATTGTGACAAGCGTTTTACCGCCGTCTGTAAAGCGTATGTATAACCGTCAGCGCCTAATCCGCAGATGACGCCAGCAGCGATATCGGAGAGATAGGAGTGATGGCGAAACGGCTCACGCGCATGCACGTTGCTCAGGTGGATCTCGATAAACGGGATACTCACGGCAAGCAGGGCATCGCGCAGCGCGACGCTGGTGTGCGTAAACGCGGCCGGATTGATCAGGATATAGTCGACATTGTCTTTAGCCTGATGAATACGGTCGATGAGTGCGTACTCTGCGTTTGACTGTAAATGCGACAAAGACACGTTGAGCGCCTCGGCTTCCTGGCTTAAAGACGTAACAATTTCGTTAAGCGTGAGGGTGCCATACTTCTCTGGCTCGCGTGTGCCCAGCATATTCAGATTAGGGCCGTTTAAGAGCAAAATGTGCAACTTGTCCGCCATCGTGCTGCTATCTCCTGCAATACTCCGGTAAATTACAAAATATACCTTCGTTGCCCGGTTGTCACCTTTTCAGAGTCCAAAAAACCCTGTTGGCAAAACCAAAGTCGCACATTATAACGATTTCGTAGCATTTGGCAGCTAAATACTGGTCTTATCAGGGAAGATTATCAACCGCTATCCAGTAAATGACAGCGGATGACAGAAGAACTGCGGGAAAGTGCACAGAACCATACACTATTGCCACCATTGACGGAACTTCTTATAACGCCAGGCTAAAAGCACCAGCGCGGCGGCGGCATAGAGGACAGGTTGAGGGGATAACACCTTTACGGACCACAAATAATGAATGGGGGCGAGGATCGCCACCAGATAAACGAAATTGTGCAGACGTTGCCAGTTTCTGCCCATTTTTCGCATCAATGCCTGAGTTGAAGTCAGCGCCATCGCCAGCAGGATCAGCCAGCTAATACCGCCGAGCGTCAGATACGGACGGGACACCAGTTCCTGACCCAGCAGACTGAGATTATTGATACCCAACTCCAGCATGACGTAACTCACCAGGTGCAGGCTGGCCCACGCAAAACACCACAGCCCCAGCAGGCGGCGGGTGCGGATCAACAACGGTTGCTTTGCATAGCGGGCCAACGGCGTGATCAGCAGCGAGCCGAGCAGAAATTTTAACGCCATCCGGCCGGTAAAATGCTGAATATCTTTCGCCGGATCGGCGCTGAAGTAGCCCTGGCTGGCCGCCCAGAAAAGCCACAGCAACGGCAACAGCCCGGCAAGATGCAGCACCACTTTCAGCCCCGTTACCTGTTTTGCCGTCAAACGCATTTAAAAGTTCTCCCGTAAATCCATGCCCTTATAAAGGGATGCCACTTCATCGGCGTAGCCATTAAACAACAACGTTGGCTGACGATTCACATCCAGCACCCCGCCGGAGCCAATAAAACGCTCCGTAGCCTGCGACCAGCGCGGGTGATCGACATGCGGATTCACGTTGGCAAAAAAGCCGTATTCGTTGGGTGCCGACAGGTTCCAGGTGGTAGGGGGCCGTTCACGGGTCAGCTTAATGCTGACAATGGATTTAATGCCCTTAAAGCCATATTTCCACGGTACGGTCAGGCGAACCGGCGCGCCGTTTTGCGGCGGCAGGGCTTTACCGTAGACCCCGACGGTTAACAGCGTCAGCGGATGCATGGCTTCATCTATACGCAGTCCTTCAACATAAGGGTATTTCAGGCCGCCGCCGATAAAGCGATCTTTCTGACCGGGCATTTCGTCAGGGGAATATAAGGTTTCGAACGCCACATACTTTGCATCGCTGGTGGGTTCAACCAGCGCGAGAAGTTTATGCAGCGGGAAGCCGATCCACGGCACCACCATCGACCAGGCTTCCACGCAGCGCATACGATAAATGCGCTCTTCAAGTGGAAAGCGCGTCGTCAGCGCATCATGATCAAGGGTCAGCGGCTTTGCCACTTCGCCACTGATGGTCAGCGTCCAGGGATCGGTTTTCATGCTACCGGCATTCGCCGCCGGATCGGCTTTATCGAGGCCAAATTCGTAAAAATTATTGTAGCCCGTAACTTTTTCTTCAGGCGTCAGAGAAAGTTTACTCTGCCATTCATCAGGTTTATTAAAGTCCAGCGGCTTCCCGGCGGGCGCTTTTGGCCGATCATTACCTTTAAACCAGCTCAGCAGATCAGCATGGGCTGTAGAGGAAAGAGAAAGGGCGGTAGCACTGATGCCCAGCGTTTTTAGTACCTGACGTCGTTGCAGCATAAACACCGATTCTGCCGTGACATCGGCTTCTGTTAGTTTTCGTGGTTTCATCTCATCCTCCGTCTGCTTTATATAAGCATGATGGATGAGTTGCGCCAGCGCGAGTGTGTTACCAAAATTTGCCTGCTAACTTTTGTTTGATAGTATCCCGTTTCCTGCTGCAAGTTAGCGCTTACTCTACACTGTGTCATGACGGCATAAAGCGCCCTTCAACCTACGGAGTTAACTCAGGGATGCGATTAACGACGAAATTTTCAGCCTTTGTCACGCTGCTCACCGGGCTGGCAATGTTTATCACCCTGCTAGGTTGTTCGTTCAGCTTTTACACTGCCATTCAGAACAAAATCAGCAATCGGGTGCAGTCAGTAGCGGCCATTATTGATAGCCGCCTTGTTTCAACGCCGATAAACGTCCTCAGCAAGCAGCTCAATGAAATCATGGTGCCGGTGGATATTGCGCGCATCGTCATTAAGCAGGGCGATCACACGCTGGTTAATCAGACGGTAAAAGATGTCTATCGCCCGCAGGGCAGCACCACGCAGTACCGGGAAATAACCATCAATTCGCTGAAAAATCCCGGCACGACTATTTCGCTGGTTTACCAGGATCCGATGGTTAACTACTTCCATTCCCTGCTCGCCACCGCCCCGTTGACCCTGGCCATCGGCTTTATGGTGATCATTATTTTTCTGGCAGTGCGCTGGCTGCGGCGACAGCTCGCCGGGCAGGAATTGCTGGAAAACCGCTCGTTAAAAATCCTTAACGGCGAACGTGGCCCGCAGGTGCGCGGTAGCGTCCATGAATGGCCATCGCGCACCAGCAGCGCGCTGGATGTGCTGTTAACGGAGATCCAGAGCGCGGCGGATCAGCGCAGTCATATGGATACGCTGATCCGTTCCTATGTCGCGCAGGACACCAAAACAGGACTCAGCAATCGGCTGTTCTTCGATAACCAGCTGGCAACGCTGCTCGACGATCAGGAAAACGTCGGGGCGCACGGCGTGGTTATGCTGATCCGTCTGCCGGATTTTGATTCGCTGCGCGACAAATGGGGGGCGGCTGCCACTGAAGAGAACTTGTTTGTCCTCATCAACTTGCTTTCCACCTTTATGCTGCGTTACCCCGGTGCACTATTGGCCCGGTATCACCGTAACGATTTCGCCGTTTTACTCTCGCACCGGACGTTAAAAGAGTCAGAGAGTATCGCCGCCCAATTGCTCAAATCCGTAGATGCGCTGCCTCCGTCAAAAATGCTGGATCGCGATGACATGATCCACATCGGCATTTGCGCCTGGCGGGGCGGGCAATCCACTGAGCAGGTCATGGAGCACGCCGAAGGTGCCGTGCGTAATGCGGTGTTGCAGGGGGGGAATAGCTGGGCGGTGTGGGACGACACATTGCCGGAGAAAGGCCGCGGTAATGTCCGCTGGCGTACCCTGATCGAACAGATGCTCAGCCGCGGCGGCCCGCGCTTTTATCAGAAACCCGCCGTTACCCGCGACGGGCGCGTGCATCACCGGGAACTGATGTGCCGCATTTTTGACGGCGATCAGGAGGTCATTTCGGCGGAATACATGCCGATGGTATTGCAGTTCGGCCTGGCGGAGCAGTATGACCGCCAGCAGATCACCCGGCTGATGCCTTTTCTGCGCTTCTGGCCCGAGGAAAATTTTGCGCTGCCGATCACCGTGGAGGCGCTGATCCGTCCGCAGTTCCAGCGCTGGCTGCGTGACACGTTGATGCAATGTGAAAAATCGCAGCGCAAACGGATTATTTTTGAACTTGCAGAGGCAGATGTGTGTCAACACATCAGCCGCTTACAACCGGTCGTGCGCTTAATGGCGGCATTAGGTGTACGGATCGTGGTGGCTCAGGCGGGTTTAACCCTGGTCAGTACCCGTTGGATCACGGCACTGGATGTCGAACTGTTGAAGCTCCATCCGAGTCTGGTGCGCAATATCAGTAAGCGCACCGAAAACCAGTTGCTGGTACAAAGTCTGGTTGAGACATGTAAGGGGACGCAGACGCGCGTCTTCGCTACCGGGATCCGTACTAAAGGGGAATGGCAGACCCTGATTGAGCGCGGAGTAGCAGGCGGACAGGGCGATTTTATTGCGTCGTCGATGCCGCTTGACACAGAAGTGAAAAAATATTCACAAAGATACTCTGTTTGACCTGCCGTTTAACGTTATTTCACGTAGAATAACGCGCGCTGTATCTTGTGGGGGTGTGCATGTCTGCCCGCCAGTTCGTGCAGTAAAAAAGCCAGTGAATGACCTTAGACTGGTTGCAAAGTGATAGCGAGGAACGCTGCGGTCTTAATCTGTCCTGATGGAGTCAGGTCGATTTGTAACTCAAGGACATAAACTGCACTAATTTTCACCGTAGCCGTCGATTTTTGCGCCTTGTCGCTGCTGCGTGTGGTTGGTAAAGTAAGCGGATTTTATTCTTCCGCCCCAGCTTTCAGGATTATCCCTCAGTATGTTGAAAAAATTTCGTGGCATGTTTTCCAATGACTTGTCCATTGACCTGGGTACCGCGAATACCCTCATTTATGTAAAAGGACAAGGCATCGTATTGAATGAGCCTTCTGTTGTGGCTATTCGTCAGGATCGTGCTGGTTCCCCGAAAAGCGTCGCTGCGGTTGGTCATGAAGCTAAACAGATGCTTGGCCGTACGCCGGGAAACATTGCGGCTATTCGCCCAATGAAAGACGGCGTTATCGCTGACTTCTTCGTGACGGAAAAAATGCTGCAGCACTTTATCAAACAGGTGCACAGCAACAGCTTTATGCGTCCAAGCCCGCGTGTGCTGGTGTGCGTGCCGGTTGGCGCAACTCAGGTTGAGCGTCGTGCTATCCGCGAATCCGCACAAGGCGCAGGCGCCCGTGAAGTCTTTCTAATTGAAGAGCCGATGGCTGCCGCAATTGGCGCAGGCCTGCCGGTTTCAGAAGCAACGGGTTCCATGGTGGTGGATATTGGTGGCGGTACCACAGAAGTGGCCGTTATCTCCCTGAACGGCGTGGTTTACTCCTCGTCTGTGCGTATCGGCGGCGACCGCTTCGATGAAGCCATCATTAATTATGTGCGTCGTAACTACGGCTCGCTGATCGGTGAAGCGACCGCTGAACGTATCAAACATGAAATCGGTTCGGCTTACCCGGGTGACGAAGTGCGCGAAATCGAAGTGCGTGGTCGTAACCTGGCAGAAGGCGTGCCGCGTGGCTTCACCCTGAACTCTAACGAAATCCTCGAAGCGTTGCAGGAACCGCTGACCGGTATCGTCAGCGCGGTAATGGTTGCACTGGAACAGTGCCCGCCGGAACTGGCTTCTGACATCTCCGAGCGCGGTATGGTGTTGACCGGTGGCGGCGCGTTGCTGCGTAACCTTGACCGCCTGCTAATGGAAGAGACAGGTATTCCTGTCGTAGTTGCAGAAGATCCACTGACTTGCGTCGCGCGTGGCGGCGGCAAGGCGCTGGAAATGATCGACATGCACGGCGGCGATTTGTTCAGCGAAGAATAGTCGGCGTCAGATCCGAAGCGGTGGTGACGCGGCTTCGGATCTGTCCGGCCTGAGAATACGCATAGCCTATGAAGCCAATTTTTAGCCGTGGCCCGTCGCTACAGATTCGCCTTATCCTGGCGGTACTGGTTGCGCTTGGTGTCATTATCGCCGACAGCCGCCTGGGTGCGTTCAGTCAGATCCGAACGTACATGGATACCGCCGTCAGTCCTTTCTACTTTGTCTCAAACGGTCCCCGTGCCTTACTCGACAGCGTATCGCAAACGCTGGCTTCACGTGACCAACTCGAACTTGAAAACCGGGCGCTGCGTCAGGAGCTGCTGCTGAAAAACAGCGAACTGCTGATGCTGGGGCAGTACAAACAGGAGAACGCGCGTCTGCGCGAGCTGCTGGGTTCACCGCTGCGCCAGGATGAACAAAAAATGGTGACGCAGGTCATCTCGACGGTCAACGATCCCTACAGCGATCAGGTGGTTATCGATAAAGGCAGCGTGAACGGTGTTTACGAAGGCCAGCCAGTGATCAGCGATAAAGGCGTGGTCGGACAGGTGGTCGCGGTGGCGAAACTTACCAGCCGCGTGCTGTTGATCTGTGACGCCACCCACGCGCTGCCCATTCAGGTATTGCGTAACGACATCCGCGTTATCGCGGCGGGTAACGGCTGCACTGACGATCTGCAACTGGAGCACCTGCCTGCCAATACCGATATTCGTGTCGGCGATGTGCTGGTCACCTCAGGTCTGGGTGGACGTTTCCCGGAAGGCTATCCGGTAGGCGTTGTGTCGTCCGTTAAGCTGGATACACAACGGGCTTATACCGTGATCCAGGCGCGTCCGACGGCAGGTTTACAGCGTTTACGCTATCTGCTGCTGTTGTGGGGTGCCGACCGTAACGGGGCTAACCCGATGACGCCGGAAGAGGTTCACCGCGTTGCCAACGAACGCCTGATGCAGATGATGCCCCAGGTATTGCCTGCGCCTGATTCGATGGGGCCGCCTGCACCCGTGCCTGCACCTGCAACCGGGCTGTCGCAGCCTGCCGGTACAGTGCCGGGAGGACAATAGTGGCCAGTTATCGTAGCCAGGGGCGCTGGGTTATCTGGCTCTCGTTTCTCATCGCGTTGTTATTGCAGATTATGCCCTGGCCGGATGACATCCTGGCTTACCGGCCTAATTGGGTACTGCTGATCCTGCTCTACTGGATCCTCGCCTTGCCGCACCGCGTGAATGTTGGTACAGGTTTAGCCGTCGGTGCCATACTGGATCTTATCAGTGGCTCCACGCTTGGCGTGCGGGCCCTGTCGCTAAGCATCATTGCTTACCTCGTGGCATTCAAATTCCAGCTTTTCCGCAACCTCGCGCTCTGGCAGCAGGCGCTGGTGGTGATGCTGCTGTCGCTTGCCACCGAGGTGATTGTGTTCTGGGCCGAGTTCCTGGTGATCAACGTCTCTTTCAGACCCGAAGTGTTCTGGAGCAGCGTGGTAAACGGTGTGCTCTGGCCATGGCTTTTCCTGCTGATGCGTAAAATTCGCCAGCAGTTCGCGGTGCAATAAAAGGGTGTTATGACCGATCTCTATCTTGCCTCCGGCTCCCCTCGTCGCCAGGAACTGCTCACGCAACTGGGCGTCTCATTTGAACGTATTCTGCCTGGCACAGAAGAGTGCCGACATGCGCAGGAAAGTGCGCAGCAGTACGTGGTGCGTCTGGCGCGGGAAAAAGCCCTGGCGGGCGTGGCGCAAGCCCCGCGCGATTTGCCGGTGCTCGGCGCTGATACCATTGTTATTTTAAATGGCGAAGTGCTGGAAAAACCGCAGGATAGCTTACATGCTGCTAAGATGTTGCATCAGCTTTCCGGGCAAACGCATCAGGTGATGACCGCCGTGGCGCTGGCCGATCGTCAGCACATTCTTGACTGTCTGGTAGTCACAGAAGTGACATTCAGAGTACTCTCTGACGATGAGATCATGACGTATATCGAAAGCGGTGAACCGATGGATAAAGCGGGCGGCTATGGGATCCAGGGACGGGGCGGCTGCTTTGTGCGACGGATAAACGGCAGTTACCACGCTGTTGTCGGTTTACCGCTGGTAGAAACCTATGAATTGCTAAGCAATTTTAACGCACTGCGCAAGGGACAGAATAAAGATGACGGCTGAATTACTGGTAAACGTAACGCCATCAGAGACACGCGTGGCGTACATTGATGGCGGCATTCTGCAGGAAATTCACATTGAGCGTGAGGCGCGGCGTGGAATAGTCGGCAATATCTACAAAGGTCGCGTGAGCCGTGTGCTGCCCGGTATGCAGGCGGCTTTTGTAGATATTGGTCTCGACAAGGCGGCGTTTCTTCACGCTTCCGACATCATGCCGCATACCGAATGCGTAGCAGGGGAAGAGCAGAAAAACTTCACCGTTCGCGACATTTCAGAGCTGGTGCGTCAGGGACAGGATCTGATGGTGCAGGTGGTGAAAGATCCGCTCGGCACTAAAGGCGCGCGTCTGACCACTGACATCACCCTGCCATCCCGTTACCTGGTCTTTATGCCTGGCGCGTCCCACGTCGGCGTCTCTCAGCGTATTGAAAGCGAAACCGAGCGCGAGCGCTTAAAGCGCGTCGTGGCTGAATATTGCGATGAGCAGGGCGGTTTTATCATCCGTACCGCCGCAGAAGGCGTGTGTGAAGAAGATCTGGCCTCCGATGCAGCCTACCTTAAGCGCGTGTGGACGAAAGTCATGGAGCGCAAAAAACGCCCGCAGACGCGGTATCAGATGTATGGCGAACTGGCGCTGGCCCAACGTGTGCTGCGCGATTTTGCCGATGCGCATCTCGATCGCATTCGCGTCGATTCCCGTCTGACCTTTGAAGCGCTGCTGGAATTCACCGCCGAATACATCCCGGAGATGACCAGCAAGCTGGAGCATTACAGTGGGCGTCAGCCGATTTTCGATCTCTTTGACGTCGAAAACGAAATTCAGCGCGCACTGGAGCGTAAGGTCGAACTGAAGTCCGGCGGGTATCTGATCATCGATCAAACGGAAGCGATGACCACCGTCGACATCAATACCGGGGCCTTTGTTGGCCACCGTAATCTTGACGACACTATCTTTAATACCAACATCGAAGCGACGCAGGCCATCGCCCGCCAGCTTCGTCTGCGCAACCTTGGCGGCATTATCATTATCGACTTCATCGACATGAGTAATGAAGATCATCGCCGCCGGGTACTGCACTCCCTTGAACAGGCGCTGAGTAAGGATCGCGTGAAAACCAGCATCAACGGTTTCTCGCAGCTCGGCCTGGTTGAGATGACCCGTAAACGCACCCGCGAAAGCGTCGAACATGTGCTGTGCCACGAATGCCCGACCTGCCACGGTCGCGGGACGGTGAAAACCGTGGAAACCGTGTGCTATGAAATCATGCGCGAAATTGTCCGTGTGCATCATGCCTACGATTCCGATCGTTTCCTGGTCTATGCTTCACCTGCAGTGGCTGAGGCGCTGAAAAGCGAAGAGTCCCACGCGCTGGCGGAAGTTGAAATCTTTGTCGGCAAACAGGTCAAAGTGCAGATTGAACCGCTCTATAATCAAGAGCAGTTCGACGTAGTGATGATGTAATTCGTAGCATGCTGCGACACGATCAAGGCCTGCTGAGCGGGCTGACAAGGAGAGATGCGTGAGGCGACTGCCGGGGATATTGCTGCTGACGGGGGCGACGCTGGTGGTCATCATCGCGCTGCTGGTAAGCGGCCTGCGACTGATGCTGCCGCATCTGGACAGCTGGCGTCCGGCTATCCTTGCGAAAATCGAATCCTCCACCGGCGTACCGGTTGATGCAAAGCAGGCTACCGCCAGCTGGCAAAACTTTGGCCCGACGCTGGACGTGCGCGGCATTCATGCCGAAATGAAAGACGGTGGCGAGGTGTCCATTCAGCGAGTTACGCTGGCGCTTGACGTCTGGCAGAGCCTGCTGCACCTGCGCTGGCAGTTCCGCGATCTGACCTTTTATCAGCTTCAGGTTCGCACCAATACTCCCCTGCAACAGAGCAATGACAGCGACGGTCTGGAAACGAACCGCCTGAGCGATCTGTTCCTCCGCCAGTTCGACCATTTCGATCTGCGCGACAGCCATATCAGTTTCCTGACCCCCTCCGGGCAGCGTGCCGAGCTGGCGGTGCCGAAGCTGACGTGGCTCAACGGCAAAAACCGCCATCGCGCTGAAGGTGAAGTCAGTCTCTCCAGCCTGACCGGCCAGCACGGCGTGATGAAAGTGCGCATGGATTTGCGTGACGACGAGGGGCTGCTGAATCATGGCCGCGTATGGCTACAGGCGGATGATATTGACGTCAAACCCTGGCTTGGCAAATGGATGCAGGACAATGTGGCGCTGCAAACGGCCCGCTTCAGTCTGGAAGGCTGGCTGACACTGAGTAAAGGCGAAGTGTCCGGCGGCGATGTCTGGCTTAAACAGGGCGGTGCCAGCTGGAAAGGCGATACACAGCCGCACCGTCTGTCCGTCGATAACCTGACGGCGCACATTACCCGCCAGCAGCAAGGCTGGCAGTTTGATATTCCCGAAACCCGCATCACCATGGACGACAAACCCTGGCCCAAAGGCGCGTTGTCGCTGGCCTGGATCCCGGCTCAGGATGCAGGCGGGGCGAACGGCATCCGCAGCGACGAGTTGCGCGTACGCGCCAGCCACCTTGAACTGAACGGGCTGGACGGCATGTTGCCGATTGCCGAAAAAATTTCCCCGGCCCTTGGCGAGATCTGGCGCGCCATGCAGCCGACCGGGCAAGTAGAACAGCTGGCGCTGGATATTCCCCTGCAGGCCACTAACAAAACCCGTTTTCAGGCCAACTGGCACGATCTTGCCTGGCAACAGTGGAAAATGCTGCCGGGCGTGGAACATTTCACCGGGACGCTTTCCGGCAGCGTGGAAGACGGCAGGCTGACCGCCAGCATCAACCAGGCAAAAATGCCGTATAAAACGGTATTCCGCGCGCCGCTGGAAATCGAAAAGGGCGTTGCCACACTTAACTGGCTGAAAAATGACAAAGGTTTTCAGCTTGATGGCCGACAGATTGATGTTAAAGGCACTGGCGTGCATGCGCGGGGCGATTTCCGTTATCTGCAACCCGCCGGGGATGAACCCTGGCTTGGGATCCTCGCCGGGATCAGCACCGATGATGCCGGACAGGCCTGGCGCTACTTCCCGGAAAACCTGATGGGGAAAGCGCTGGTGGATTACCTGAGCGGGGCGATCCAGGGCGGTCAGGTGGATAACGCAACACTGGTCTATGGCGGCAATCCGCACCTGTTCCCGTATAAACACAACGAAGGTCAGTTCGAGGTGCTGGTGCCGCTGCGCAACGCCACCTTTGCGTTCCAGCCTGACTGGCCAGCACTGAAAAATCTCGATATGGAGCTGGACTTCCTTAATGACGGCCTGTGGATGAAAACCGACGAGGTCAGTCTGGGCGGTGTCAAAGGCCGTAATCTGCGGGCGGTGATCCCGGATTACCTGAAGGAAAAACTGCTGATCGACGCCGATATTAGTGGGCCGGGAAAAGCCGTCGGACCTTATTTTAACGATACGCCGCTCAAGGATTCATTAGGCACCACGCTGGAAGAACTTCAGCTTGATGGCGATGTAAGCGCTCGCTTACATCTGGACATTCCGCTTGATGGCGAAATGACGACGGCCAAAGGCGACGTGCAGCTGAATAACAACAGCCTGTTTATCAAGCCGCTCAACAGTACGCTGCATAACCTGAAGGGGCAGTTCAGCTTTGAAAACGGCAATCTGAAAAGCGAGCCGCTTACCGCCCGCTGGTTTAATCAGCCGCTCAACGTCAGTTTCTCCACCACCGAAGGCGAGAAAGCCTATCAGGTGGCGGTAGATCTGGACGGCAACTGGCAGCCAGCGGGTATCGATGCGCTGCCAAAACAACTGCGTGATGCTGTCAGCGGTAGCGCCGCGTGGACGGGTAAGGTGGGCATTGAACTGCCTTATCACGCCGATGCGCATTACAGCGTGGATATTAAAGGCGACTTAAAAAATATTGCCAGCCAGCTGCCTTCTCCGCTGGAGAAAGCCGCCGGTCAGCCGTTGCCGTTAACGGTAAACGTGGACGGCGATCTGCGCCATTTCGATCTGACGGGCAAAGCGGGCAGCGACAACCATTTCAATAGTCGCTGGCTGCTAAGTAAAAAGCTGACGCTGGATCGCGCTATCTGGACCTCGGAAAGCCGCACGCTGCCGCCACTGCCGGAAACCGCTGGCGTGGAACTGAATCTGCCGCCGCTGGATGGCGCGCAATGGCTGGTGCTGCTTCAGCAGGGCGTGGCGACTAACGTCAGTAGTGCGACGGCGTTCCCGGAAAATATCACCCTGCGCACCCCGGCGCTGACGCTCGGCGGGCAGCAGTGGAATAACCTGAGTATCGTGAAGCAGCCGGTAGCGGGTGGTTCGAAAGTTGAGGCGCAGGGGCGTGAAATTAACGCTACCGTCACTATGCTGGATAACGCACCGTGGCTGGCGGCGATCCGCTATCTCTATTACAACCCGACGGCGGCTAAGCGCGATCCGCTGTCGCCAACGACGCTGCTCACTAAACGACAAATTGATTTCAGCGGCTGGCCTGACCTTCAGTTACGCTGCGCGGAATGCTGGTTCTGGGGGCAAAAATACGGGCGGCTTGACGGCGATTTCACCATCAAAGGCGACACCTTAACGCTGAAAGAAGGGCTGCTGGACACCGGCTTTGCGCGTCTGACGGCAAACGGCGAGTGGGTCAACCGCACGGGTGAAGAGCGCACGTCGATTAAGGGCCGACTGAAGGGCGATAAGATCGACGCGGCAACCAATTTCTTTGGTGTTGTCACCCCGCTGCGCAAAGCGCCTTTTGATATTGATTACGACCTGCACTGGCGCAACCCGCCGTGGCAACCGGAAGAGGCCTCCCTTAACGGCATTTTGCGCACCCGACTGGGTAATGGCGAAATCGCGGATGTCAGTACCGGACGTGCCGGACAACTGCTGCGTCTGGTCAGTTTCGACGCGCTGCTGCGCAAACTGCGGTTTGACTTCAGCGATACCTTCAGCGAAGGGTTCTACTTTGACTCGATCCGCAGTACCGCCTGGATCAAAGATGGCGTGATGCATACCGATGATACGCTGGTGGACGGGCTGGAAGCCGATATTGCCATGAAAGGGTCGGTGGATCTGGTTCGCCGTAAGCTTAATGTGGAAGCCGTGGTCGCGCCGGAGATCTCCGCAACCGTCGGCGTGGCGGCAGCCTTTGCCGTTAACCCGATCGTTGGCGCGGCGGTCTTTGCCGCCAGTAAGGTACTGGGTCCATTGTGGAATAAAGTCTCCATCCTGCGCTACCAGATCACCGGCACCATGGATAAACCACAAATTAATGAAGTGCTGCGCCAGCCGCGCAGCCCGGCTAAGCAATGATTTGACGGGGGCGAGTAATTGCCTCACTCTCAATAGATATGTTTTCTACCGCTAACCTGGCGGCAACCAAAGAGTAGCAACATGACGAGTTTGAATCTGGTTAGTGAACAATTGCTAACGGCGAATGGCCTGAATCATCAGGATCTGTTTTCCATTCTTGGCCAACTGGCCGAGCGCCGTCTTGATTACGGCGATCTCTATTTCCAGTCGAGCTATCACGAGTCCTGGGTTTTAGAAGACAACATTATTAAAGACGGCTCGTATCACATCGACCAGGGTGTCGGCGTGCGGGCGGTCAGCGGCGAAAAAACGGGCTTTGCGTATGCCGACCAAATCAGTCTGCTGGCGCTGGAACAGAGCGCGCAGGCGGCACGTACGATCGTGCGCGACAGCGGCGATGGCAAAGTGAAAACCCTGGGCGCGGTGGAATATGGCGCGCTCTATACCAGCATCGATCCGCTGCAAAGCATGACCCGCGAAGAGAAGCTCGACATTTTGCGCCGCGTGAATGCGGTGGCTCGTGCGGCTGATACGCGCGTACAGGAAGTGAATGCCAGCCTTACCGGCGTCTATGAACTGATCCTCGTGGCGGCTACCGACGGCACGCTGGCGGCGGATGTCCGTCCGCTGGTTCGTCTGTCGGTCAGCGTTCAGGTGGAAGACCAGGGCAAACGCGAGCGCGGTTCAAGCGGCGGCGGCGGTCGTTTCGGCTATGAATGGTTCCTCGCCGATGCGGGCGGTGAAGTCCGTGCGGATGCCTGGGCGAAAGAAGCCGTGCGTATGGCGCTGGTCAATCTCTCCGCCGTAGCGGCGCCTGCGGGTACGCTGCCGGTGGTACTGGGTGCGGGCTGGCCCGGCGTGCTGCTGCACGAAGCGGTGGGTCACGGTCTGGAAGGCGACTTTAACCGTCGTGGCACCTCGGTATTCAGTGGGCAGATGGGGCAACTGGTGGCGTCTGAACTCTGTACCATCGTTGATGACGGCACGATGCACGATCGTCGCGGCTCGGTGGCGATTGATGATGAAGGTACGCCTGGCCAGTACAATGTGCTGATCGAAAACGGCGTGCTGAAAGGTTATATGCAGGACAAGCTAAACGCGCGTCTGATGGGCGTCGCGCCAACCGGTAACGGCCGCCGCGAATCCTATGCCCATTTACCGATGCCGCGCATGACCAACACTTATATGCTGGCCGGTAAATCCACGCCGCAGGAGATCATCGAGTCTGTCGAATACGGCATCTACGCGCCTAACTTTGGCGGCGGTCAGGTAGATATTACCTCCGGTAAGTTCGTTTTCTCGACGTCCGAAGCGTATCTCATTGAAAACGGTAAAGTGACGACGCCAGTGAAAGGTGCCACGCTGATCGGCTCCGGTATCGAAGCCATGCAGCAGGTGTCGATGGTCGGTAACGATCTGCAACTCGACAGCGGCGTAGGCGTATGCGGCAAAGAAGGGCAGAGTCTGCCGGTAGGCGTGGGTCAGCCGACGCTGAAAGTGGATAACCTGACCGTGGGCGGCACGGCGTAATTCATTGTGTGAAATTGCCCGGCGGCGCTGCGCTTGCCGGGCCTACAATATTGTAGGTCGGGTAAGCGCAGCGCCACCCGACAAGACCGAGCCCAGATTGTAAGCCGGGTATGTATCTCGCGCCCGACAACGTCCCGACATTATTTCTCTTTCCCCCGCCCGCGCATGGCCTGAAACAGGTTAGCGACCTCAACAAAGTAATCCGTCAGATAGTTAATACACACCTGCACCTTGAGCGGCAGCTTATCTTTTTCGGTATAAAGCGCGTACACCGGACGCGGATCCGACTGGTAGCGCGGAAATAAAATCTCCAGTGTGCCGCGATTGATCTCGTCGATCACCCACATCAGCGGCACATAAGCTACTCCGGCACCAGCGGTCAGCCAGCGGGTCAACGTCATCGGATCGTTTGTCACAAAACGGCCCTCGGGGATCAAGCGCGTGGATAATCCCTCTGGAGCGATCAGCTCAAATTCGTTATCGGGGCGCACGCTATATTCCAGCCAGGAATGATTAGTCAGATCCGCCGGTTTTTCCGGCGTGCCGTACTGCGCCAGGTAGCTTTTCGCGGCGCACACCACCATTGGCATGGTTCCCAGTCGGCGCGAGAACAGGCTCGAATCCTGCAATGCGCCTACGCGGATCACCACGTCCAGCCCGTCGGCGATGAGATCTGGCGCGGGGATGCCGGTGACCAGATTCACCGTCAGCCCAGGGTAATCCTTCAGCATTTGCGCGGTCATTCCGGCGAGAACATTTTGTGCCATAGTTGAAGAACAACCGATGCGCAGTGTGCCGATGGGGGTGTTATTAAAAGCGTACAGCTGTTCATGCACGTCCTGCACTTCATGAAGCATGCGACGGCAGCCCTGATAATAAATCTTACCCGCTTCGGTCAGCGCCAGGCTGCGGGTGCTGCGGTTTAAGAGCTTCACCTGTAGCTCGTCTTCCAGTTTTGAGACGGTCTGGCTGATTGAGGAAACACTCATATGCAGCTGCCGTGCGGCGGCGGTAAATGACCCCAGCTCGACGACCCGGGCGAACACCGACATGCGTTTTAATCGTTCCATTGTTCACTCTGGCTTAAAAGTGATTTAGATCACACTATATAGATAACAGCATAACAGTTAGGCTAGTATATAGTTAGCTGAATAACAGATACGTCACTCTCGCCTGGCCTTTCTGGCCCTTATTCCTGCGGTGACGTGAATAATACTTATCTCCTGCACGCTTTAATCAAGGTCAACATGAGTCTGTTTCCCGTGGTCGTGGTGTTCGGTCTGTCGTTCCCACCGATATTCTTTGAGTTACTTATATCACTGGCGCTTTTCTGGCTGGTGCGCCGACTGTTGCTCCCGACCGGGATCTACGATTTTGTCTGGCACCCGGCATTGTTTAATACAGCGCTATATTGCTGCTTATTTTATTTACTGACGCGCCTGTTCGACTGAGGTTGATGTGAAAACACTAACAAGAAATTTTAGCCGTACTGCCATCACCGTGGTGATGGTTATTCTGGCATTTATTGCCATCTTTCGCGCCTGGGTCTATTACACCGAATCGCCGTGGACACGTGACGCGCGTTTTAGTGCGGATGTGGTTGCCATCGCGCCGGATGTCGCGGGGCTGATCACCGATGTAAAGGTTCACGATAACCAACTAGTACAGAAAGATCAGGTGCTGTTCACCATCGATCAGCCGCGCTATCAAAAAGCCGTCGAAGAAGCGGAGGCTGATGTGGCGTACTATCGCGCACTGGCAAGTGAAAAACGCCGCGAAGCCGGACGGCGTAATCAATTAGGCATTCAGGCGATGTCCCGCGAGGAGATTGACCAGTCCAACAACGTCTTGCAGACGGTGATCCACCAGCAGGCAAAAGCCCAGGCGACGCTGGATCTGGCAAAACTGGATCTCGAACGTACCGTGATCCGCGCCCCGGCTGCAGGCTGGATCACCAACCTTAACGTCTATACCGGGGAGTTTATTACCCGCGGCTCGACGGCGGTGGCGCTGGTGAAACAGAATTCATTTTATGTGCTGGCCTATATGGAAGAGACCAAACTGGAAGGCGTGCGCCCGGGGTATCGCGCCGAAATTACGCCGCTCGGCAGTAACCGGGTGATCAAAGGCACCGTTGACAGCGTGGCCGCCGGGGTTACCAACGCCAGCAGCAGTCGTGATGCCAAAGGCATGGCGACCATTGATTCCAATCTGGAATGGGTTCGCCTGGCGCAGCGCGTGCCGGTGCGTATTCGCCTTGACGATCAGAAAGAGAATCTCTGGCCGGCGGGCACAACCGCAACGGTGGTGATCACCGGCGAAAAAGACCGGGACGAAAGCCAGGACTCCTTCTTCCGCAAACTGGCTCACCGTCTGCGTGAGTTCGGTTAAGCATGATGGGTATTTTTTCCATCGCCACACAGCACATCCGCTTCGCCCTGAAACTGGCGTGCGCCATTGTGCTGGCGCTGTTTGTCGGCTTTCACTTCCAGCTTGAAACCCCGCGCTGGGCGGTACTGACGGCGGCGCTTGTCGCCGCAGGCCCGGCCTTTGCGGCAGGGGGGGAACCCTATTCCGGCGCGATCCGCTACCGCGGGATGCTGCGTATTATTGGCACCTTTATCGGCTGTGCGGCGGCGCTGACTATTATTATTCTGCTGATCCGTGCGCCACTGCTGATGCTGGTGGTGTGCTGTATCTGGGCCGGATTTTGTACCTGGATCTCCTCACTGGTGCGCGTTGAAAACTCCTATGCCTGGGGGCTGGCGGGCTATACCGCGCTGATCATTGTGATCACCATTCAGTATGAACCGCTGCTGACGCCGCAGTTTGCCGTCGAGCGTTGCAGCGAGATCGTGCTGGGGATCGTCTGCGCCATCGTTGCGGATCTGCTGTTTTCGCCGCGCTCGATCAAACAGGAGATCGACCGCGAACTCGACAGCCTGCTGGTGGCGCAATACCAGCTGATGCAGTTCTGCATCATGCACGGCAGCGGTGAAGAGATGGATAAAGCCTGGGGTGCGCTGGTGCGTCGTACCAACGCGCTCGAAGGCATGCGCAGCAACCTGAATATGGAATCCTCGCGCTGGACGCGCGCAAACCGGCGGCTGAAAGCAATTAATACCCTGTCGCTAACGCTGATCACCCAGGCCTGTGAAACCTGGCTTATTCAGAATTCCCGCCCGGAAGCGGTGACGGATACTTTCCGCGAGCTTTTTGCCGAGCCGGTGGAAACCGCGCAGGACGTGCATAAACAGCTCAAACGTATACGCCGGGTACTCATCTGGACCGGCGAGCGCGATACGCCGGACACCATTTACAACTGGGTAAGGGCGGCGACACGTTATCTGCTGCTCAAGCGCGGCGTGATCAGCAATACCAGAATCAGCGCTACGGAAGAAGAGGTGCTGGACGGTGAAACGGTGATGAAGGCCGGTTCCGCCGAGCGCCATCATGCGATGGTAAACTTCTGGCGCACCACCCTCTCCTGTATTCTTGGCACCCTGTTCTGGCTGTGGACCGGCTGGACATCCGGTAATGGCGCGATGGTGATGATCGCTGTGGTGACTTCGCTGGCGATGCGCCTGCCTAACCCGCGCATGGTGGCCGTCGATTTCGTTTACGGTACGCTGGCGGCGCTCCCCTTAGGCGCGTTCTATTTCCTCGTGGTGCTTCCCTCAACGCAACAAAGCATGCTGCTGTTATGTATCAGCCTCGCGGTAATGGCCTTCTTTATCGGTATCGAAGTGCAGAAACGACGGCTGGGATCGCTGGGGGCGCTGGCGAGCACCATCAACATTATCGTGCTGGATAACCCGATGACCTTTGAGTTCAGCCGCTTTCTGGACAGCGCGCTGGGCCAGATTGTGGGTTGTATCCTGGCGTTCACGGTGATCGTGCTGATCCGCGATAACTCCCGCGCGCGCACCGGACGGATGCTGCTCAATCAGTTTATGACTGCGGCGGTCTCCTCGCTCACCACCAATACTGCCCGGCGTAAAGAAAACCATCTGCCAGCGCTGTATCAGCAACTGTTTTTACTGCTGAGCAAATTCCCGGACGATGTTGCTAAATTTCGCCTGGCGCTGACGTTGATCATCGCCCATCAGCGGTTGCGTGACGCGCCGGTGCCGGTGAATGCCGATCTGTCGGCCTGGCATCGCCAGTTGCGGCGCACGGCGGATCACGTCATGTCTGCCACCAGCGACCATAAACGGCGGCACTACTTTACGCAGTTGCTGGCAGAGCTTGACGTCTATCAGGAGAAGCTGCGCAGCTGGTCCGCACCGGATCAGGTGACGTATCCCGTGAAGCGGCTGGTGGATATGCTCCACAAATATCAGCATGCGCTGACCGACAGTTAAGCCGACAAACCGACGCCAGAAGCGTCGGTTTTTTTATGGCTATACTTAACGTTATTGCCCGAAAACTGAGGATCAGGAGGACATATGGCAACGCAGTCACTACAGGATCATGCGCTATTTCAGACAGGCTATTTTGTTGATGGCGTATGGAAAACGCTGGCAACGACTTTCGACGTGACCAACCCGGCGACGGGCGAGGTGATTGCTAAGGTCGCAAAAGCCGGTAAAAAAGAGACCGAAGACGCGATCGCCGCCGCCAGCCGTGCATTTCCCGCATGGCGCGCGAAAACCGCCAAAGAGCGTTCCACCATCCTCTACCGCTGGTATGAACTGATTATCGAGAACAAAACCTGGCTTGGACAACTGATGACCGCTGAGCAGGGCAAGCCACTGAAAGAAGCTGAGGGTGAAGTGGACTATGCCGCCAGCTTTATTCAATGGTTTGCCGAGCAGGCCAAGCGTGCGAATGGCGAGATCATTCCGCCCGCCAAAGCCGGTTCGCGTATTTTTGCCACCCGTGAACCCATTGGCGTGGTGGCGGCAATCACGCCGTGGAATTTCCCGATGGCGATGCTGACCCGTAAGCTCGGCCCGGCGCTGGCAGCAGGCTGTACTGCTTTGATAAAACCCGCGAATAATACGCCGCTCAGCGCCTTTGCGCTGATCCAGCTGGCGAAAAAAGCGGGGGTACCTGATGGCGTGCTTAACGCGGTGGCAGGCACGACGGCGGAGATCAGCGACGCCATTATGGCAAGCCCGGAGGTCCGCAAAATCTCCTTTACCGGATCGACGGCGGTCGGCAAAACCCTGATGCGTAACGCCGCGGAAACCATGAAAAAAGTGTCGATGGAGCTGGGCGGCAATGCGCCTTATATCGTCTTCGACGATGCTGATATTGATGCCGCGGTGCAGGGGGCGGTTGCCAATAAATTCCGTAACGCCGGGCAGGTTTGCGTCAGCGTTAACCGCTTCTATATTCATGAGTCGGTCTACGAGACTTTTGTCAGCAAACTCGCCAGCGCTGTCAGCGCCCTGAAAGTGGGCAACGGGGTGGAAGATGGTGTGGTGGTTGGCCCGCTGATCGAACCCTCAGCGGTGGATAAAGTCCGTGAGCATGTCGAGGATGCCGTGGCGAAGGGCGCGAAAGTGCTGGCTGGCGGTAAGGCCCATGCGGTGGGCGGTAACTTCTGGGAGCCAACTGTGCTTGGCGACTGTAGCGAGGGGATGAAACTGGCCGCCGAAGAAACCTTTGGCCCGCTGGCTGCTTGCTTCCGTTTTACTTCCGAAGAGGAAGTGATCCGCCGCGCTAACGATACGCCGTTCGGTCTTGCCGCTTATTTTTATACGCAGGATTTGGCGCGGGTATTCCGTGTCTCGCAGGCTATTGAAAGCGGCATGATTGGCGTCAATGAATGCGCGGTTTCGACGGAGGTGGCCCCGTTCGGTGGCGTTAAAGAATCAGGGCTTGGCCGCGAAGGATCGGTGCTGGGTCTGGAAGAGTTTCTGGAAGTGAAAACCCTGCATCTTGGGGGATTATAAACATCAGCGGCGGCACTCGCCGCCTGTGTGCGCTGGGTGGCTGGCCATGAACAGTATTTATACTTTTGATTTTGACGAAATCGAGGATCAGACGGATTTCTACCGTGAATTTGCGCGCGCCTTTAATATTCAGCAGACGAAGGTGCACGATCTGGATTCTCTCTGGGAAGTGGTGACCGGGGGAAGCCTGCCGGTACCGCTGGAGATTGAGTTCACGCATCTGGCGGAAAAAGAGCGGCGTCGGTATGGTGCGCTGATCCTGTTATTTGATGAAGCAGAAGAAGAGCTGGAAGGGGCGCTGCGCTTTAATGTGTGCGCCTGAGGCAAAAAAAAGCCCCTGCTGTGCAGGGGCAATAAAATGGCATTGCAGAAGGATTTATTTATAGAGTTCTGCAGTCGCGTGCCAGCTGTCGCCGGTACGGGCTTCGATGATGCGGTAAGAAGACGCACCTTCTTGTTCAGCTTTTTTATCCAGCGCGGCACGAATATCCATCGGAGAAGCATTCACCCCACCTACGGAAACAGTACCGATTGACTGACGGTTCTGTGCCTGGTCGCTGCCGATAGAGTTAGCGGCAAAAGCGCCAAAGGACAGGACGGAAAGGATGCTCAGGGTTGCTACGGTTGTTTTGATTTTCATGATGTTTACCTCGTCGAATTCTTTTACTGAAGGCCTTTCTTTGTGACCTTCATCACAGAATCAAGTATACACTAGTCACGCGAATAATTAATACCATGCTAATGGTTTCACTGTGCATTTAGTTTTAAAGGCAGCGATTTATATACCCAGAGCGAATTAAAAACGGCGATTTTTTAACATCGATCCTATAAATAATCATAAAAATCATGTTGATAGGTGAATTTGGTTTTTTGTGCGGTTTCATTCACTGGGTGAATGTAATAAGGCAGGGAATCGCACTTAATGTTAAAGAAATGTGCGTGATAAATAGCGGAAATGGGGGAAACCGCAGTGGGATCCCCCGGGCGTTAACCGTTGGTAAGGGTGAAACTACAGTTCCTGTTCGAAGAGCACGAGGATCGCTTCGTACAGCTCTTTAACGGTGAAACCGCTGGCAGGCGTGGTGAAAATCGTGTCGTCCCCGGCAATAGTACCGAGAATACCTTCTGATTTACCTAATGAGTCCAGCAGGCGGGCAATCAGCTGCGCGGCACCCGGACTGGTGTGGATAACCACTACGGCTGCGTTGTAATCAATATCCAGTACCAGATTTTTCAGTGGGCTGGAGGTGGTCGGCACGCCCAGTTCCGCAGGCAGGCAGTACACCATCTCCATCTTCGCGTTGCGGGTGCGCACGGCACCAAATTTGGTCAGCATGCGCGAGACTTTGGACTGGTTAATGTTGTCGAAACCCTGCTCCTGCAACGCAAGCACGATTTCACCCTGGGAGCTGAATTTTTCTTCTTTGAGCAGCGCTTTGAACGCTTTGATTAATTCTTCTTGTTTGGCCGAACTTCGCATAAGTCACCCGTGGAGTGGCGAGAGAAACACCATTATTATGCATATAAATGAATTTTTATGCAAATGGTCAGCCCGATTAAAGGCTGAAATAATGTAATGAAAGGGCGCGATTTTATCAAAAAACGTTATCGATAAACATGCCTGCGTCACGCGCCGCCAATTTGGTTAAAAGTAAATTAAATGTTATCAAAATGATGTTGTTTTGAGGGCTTTAACAGGTGTATTGTACCGCCACGGCCCGGTTGCTGACGCTGTAAAGCAGTACACTTCCTTACAAATAGCGGGAAGTGAATAATGCTAAAAGCGTGCGAGGCCGCATTCTTTTGTCATGGATATTGTTAACATTTACCGAAGTATTAAAGGTCGCCAGCAACGGTTTCAACATATTTACCTTACCATAATAAGGAGTTTAGGATGAAAGTTGCAGTCCTCGGCGCGGCAGGTGGTATCGGCCAGGCGCTTGCCCTTCTTCTCAAGACCCAACTGCCTTCAGGCTCGGAACTCTCTCTGTACGACATCGCTCCGGTTACTCCCGGTGTGGCAGTTGATTTGAGTCATATCCCTACTGCAGTAAAAATCAAAGGTTTCTCCGGTGAAGACGCCACCCCTGCGCTGGAAGGTGCGGATGTGGTGCTGATCTCCGCAGGTGTAGCCCGTAAGCCTGGGATGGATCGCTCCGATCTGTTCAACGTTAACGCCGGTATCGTGAAAAATCTGGTCAGCCAGGTGGCGAAAACCTGTCCGGGCGCTTGTGTGGGTATTATCACCAACCCGGTAAACACCACCGTCGCGATCGCGGCTGAAGTGCTGAAAAAAGCCGGTGTTTACGACAAGAACAAACTGTTTGGTGTGACCACGCTGGATATTATCCGTTCCAACACTTTCGTGGCGGAGCTGAAAGGTAAGCAACCGGGCGACGTCGAAGTGCCGGTGATCGGTGGACACTCTGGCGTGACGATTCTGCCGCTGCTGTCGCAGATCCCGGGCGTGAGCTTCACTGAGCAGGAAGTTGTCGATCTGACCAAACGTATTCAGAACGCGGGTACCGAAGTGGTGGAAGCGAAGGCCGGTGGCGGTTCCGCTACGCTGTCGATGGGCCAGGCCGCTGCGCGCTTTGGTTTATCGCTGGTACGTGCGCTGTCAGGCGAAAAAGGTGTGGTGGAATGCGCGTATGTTGAAGGTGATGGCGAATACGCTCGCTTCTTCTCGCAGCCACTGCTGCTGGGCAAAAATGGCGTGGAAGAGCGTCAGTCCATCGGCAAACTGAGCGCGTTTGAACAAAGCGCGATGGAAGGCATGCTGGACACGCTGAAAAAAGACATTCAGCTGGGCGAAGAATTCGTCAACCAGTAAGCGCCTGCGCGGTCGCTGAACGCGAAAAAAAGCCGGAATTGTGTTCCGGCTTTTTTACGTCTGTCAGGTGGTGGCAGGGTATTCCTGAATGGTGACCTTGAGCGAGAGTTTTTTGTCTTCGCGCATCACTTCGACCGGAATTTCTGAGCCAGGGCGGATCTCCGCTACCTGATCCATGGTTTCCAGTGCTGAAACCGCCGGTTTGCTGTTCACCGAAATGATCACGTCGTTCACCTGGATCCCCGCGCGCGCCGCCGGACCGTCCGGTGCCACTTCGTTCACCACGATCCCCTGGATCTGATCGATGCCGCCACCCTGGGTATGCAGCGGGGCGATCTCTCTGCCGCTGATGCCGATATAGCCGCGGATCACGCGCCCGTCACGGATCAGCTTATCCATAATTTTGGTGGCCAGCTGGAATGGAATAGCGAAACCAATACCTTCCGGCGTTTCACCGTCGTTACTCTTGTCAAAGGAGAGGGTGTTGATGCCCATCAGCTCGCCCAGCGAGTTCACCAGCGCGCCGCCGGAGTTGCCGTGGTTGATGGAGGCGTCGGTTTGCAGGAAGTTCTGCCGCCCTGACGGGTTCAAACCGATACGACCGGTAGCACTGACGATCCCCTGCGTAATGGTCTGCCCGAGGTTATACGGGTTACCTATCGCCATCACCACATCACCGATGTGCGGCATGCGTTTACGGTTGATAGGGATCACCGGTAACCCGCCGGTCGCATTAACTTTTAGTACGGCCAGGTCGGTTAAGGCATCTGACCCCACCAGTAAGGCCTCAAACACGCGGCCATCCTGCAGCGCGACGATAATCTGGTCGGCGTCGTTGATCACATGTTTGTTGGTAATAATGTAGCCGCGTTCGTCCATGATCACCCCGGAACCCAAGGTACGGATCTCCAGCTGGTTGTTCGCGGAAGCATTCACGCTGCGGTTATAGACATTGACGACAGCCGGAGCCGCGCGGCGAACCGCCTGGTTATAGCTCACTGGCGTATCATCAGCGCTGTCAAATTTTGGCGTCGACAGAGGGTTGAGCTGGCGTAAAGAGGGCATAGCAGCCAGAAGAAGGCCACCAACAATCAAACCGATTGCAACGGAGCGTATGAGCTTTACAAACATGATGCAGGCGTCACCAGAGAGAGAATGGGCAGCATAGCATGAGTTAACCGGGCATCACACGTGGGATGATGCCCGGCTCCACAAATACCTAACGTAATAATAAATAAAGCGTATCGTTACCGCGCACCACGTGCAGGGCAATGATATTGGGTTTGGCTTCCAGCACTTTGCGCATTTCCGCTATCGACTGCACGCGGTCCCGGTTAACGCCAATGATGACATCATCTTTATGCAGACCGGTCTGCGCGGCAGGGCTGCTCTTTTCGACATCAGAGATAGTGATGCCTTTTGTACCGTCTTTTAACTGACCGTCGTTTAAGGTTGCGCCCTGCAGCGCCGGGGCGATCATTTCTGCGCTGGCCGACGACGAGGTGCTCTTATCCAGCGTGACTTCCACGTCCTGCGGTTTACCGTCACGCAGCAGGCCCAGCTTCACTTTCGAGCCTGGCTCGGTTGTCGCGATACGGGAGCGCAGTTCGGCAAAGCTGTTCAGCGGTTTACCGTTGAGGCTGACGATCACGTCACCGGATTTGATCCCTGCTTTAGCGGAACCCGAGTTTGGCAACACTTCACTGACGAACGCGCCGCGCTGCACGTTGAGGTCAAACGCTTTGGCAATATCCGCGCTCATTTCCATGCCTTTAATACCCAGCAGCCCACGCTTGATTTCACCGAACTGGATCAGCTGCTTCGCGAGGGTTTGCGCCATATTACTCGGAATGGCAAAACCAATTCCGACGCTGCCGCCACTCGGGGCAAGGATTGCGGTGTTAATGCCGATAAGCTCGCCGTTCAGGTTTAACAGCGCGCCGCCAGAGTTACCGCGGTTGATGGAGGCATCGGTCTGGATAAAGTTTTCCAGCCCTTCAAGGTTCAGGCCGCTACGGCCAAGCGCCGACACAATGCCTGACGTGGCGGTCTGGCCAAGGCCAAACGGGTTACCCACGGCGACGGCAAAATCGCCTACCCGCAGGGCGTCGGAATCGGCGACGGCAATTTGCGTCAGGTTCGTCGCGTTTTGCAGTTGCAGCAGCGCGATGTCGCTCTGGTCGTCGCCGCCAATCAGTTTGGCGTCAAACTCACGGCCATCATTCAGCTGCACGCTGATTTTTTGCGCCTGGTTGATGACGTGATTGTTGGTCAGCACATAGCCTTTGGCGGCGTCGATAATCACCCCGGAACCGAGGCCCTCAAACGGCTGCGCCTGTTGATCCGGCGCGTCCTCACCAAAGAATTTTTTCAGCTCTTCCGGCACCTTCGGATTTTGCTGCACTGCCGTGCCTTCTACCTGCACGCTGACGACCGCAGGCAATACTTTTTCCAGCATCGGCGCGAGGCTTGGGATCGCGGCCTGGCCGGGAACCTGCGACGGCAACGCCGCCATGGTCTGTAACGGCGCAGAAAGCGCTAACCCGACACCTAACGCTAACGCACTCAACAGCTGGTTTTTTTTCTTCATTGATGCTGGCTCTCGTAACCTGAAGTGTAAGGAAAAACGCCCCGTAACAGAGGGATGTTATTGAAATTTTGCACGGGTAACAATGAGGACAATGACTAAATAATAGTTGTGATGGGAAAGAAGAGGCGGGCGCAACCTGCGCGCCCGTAAAAAACGTGGCTCAACAGTTGGTTAATTGCGTTTCGGGGCACCGCGCAGCAGGCCCGATGCGCCTTCTGAATAGTCACGCGGCATCTGTACCGGCGCCTGATCGTTGCCCGCTTCCGATTCGGCAAGACGATTGCGGAACGGGTTCATCTCAGCAGACATTTCCGGCAGCAACTGGCTGGAGCTTTTTGCCATGTGCTGATACAGCTGGCGATAATCATGGGCCATGTTATCAAGCAGCTCGGCGCTGTGGGCAAAATGACCGACTAACTCTTCACGATACTCTTCCAGCTCGGCTTTATTTTTTTCCAGCTCGTATTGCAGGGCCTGCTGGTTGCGTAACTTGCGATTACCAAAACGCATGGCTACAGCACCAATCACGATGCCGACGACTAAACCAATTAGCGCATATTCCCAGGTCATGAACATCTCCCGTTGTCTTGTGATTCCGTAGGGTGTTGGCAGGGAGGCTCCTCGCCTGTGCCTGATTATGCCACTATAACCGCTAATTCCGTATAAGTGGAATCCCAGGGCGACATCGCGTAGTGTGGAGCGGCCTTTTTTTCGTCAACCGTGAGCTGCGGCATACCGATACTCAAGGAATAACAATAACATCATGCAAAGTATTACCCCCTCATCGCGATACCAGCAAGCCCTGGATGCGGGCACGCATCAGCCTGATGACGTTCAGCGCGATGCCGTTAACCGTCTGCAGGCTATCTGGCAACAACTGACGCAAACTCCGATTACCCCCCCAGCACGTGGCGGGTTGATGGCGGCTTTCGGCAAATTGCTGGGCAAGAAAGACGAAGCGGCACCAGCCCCGGTACGCGGCTTATATATGTGGGGCGGCGTCGGGCGCGGCAAAACCTGGCTGATGGATATGTTTTATCAAACCCTGCCCGGTAACCGTAAACAGCGTCTGCACTTTCACCGCTTTATGCTGCGCGTCCATGAAGAGTTGACGGCGTTACAGGGAGAGACCGATCCGCTGGAAATCATTGCTGATCGCTTTAAAGCCGACACCGACGTGCTCTGCTTTGATGAGTTTTTTGTGTCGGACATTACCGATGCCATGCTGCTTGGCGGCCTGATGAAAGCGCTGTTCTCGCGCGGCATTACGCTGGTGGCGACATCCAATATTCCGCCGGATGAGCTTTACCGCAACGGCCTGCAACGCGCACGCTTCTTGCCGGCGATTGAGGCGATCAAGGCCAACTGCGATGTGATGAACGTGGATGCGGGCGTGGATTACCGTCTGCGTACCCTGACGCAGGCGCATCTGTGGCTCTCGCCCTTAACTGACGAAACGGCGCAGAAGATGGAAGCACTGTGGCTGGCGCTGGCGGGTACGCCGCGGGAGCAGCAGCCTGAACTTGAGATTAATCATCGCCCGCTGCAAACCCTGGGGGCAGAAAATCAGACGCTGGCGGTTTCTTTTACTACGCTATGCGTCGAGCCACGTAGCCAGCACGATTACATCGCGCTGTCGCGCCTGTATCACACGGTGATGTTGTTCGACGTGCCAGTGATGACACCACTGATGGAGAACGAAGCGCGGCGCTTTATCGCGCTGGTGGATGAATTCTACGAACGTCACGTGAAGCTGGTGGTCAGCGCGCAGGCTCCGCTGCACGAGATCTATCGGGGCGAGCGAGTGAAGTTTGAATTCCAGCGCTGCTTTTCCCGCTTACAGGAGATGCAAAGCGAGGAGTATTTAAAGCGCGAGCATCTGGCCTGATTGCTGCCCCGGCACGGCGTGGGGAAAAGTATCGTCGCAATCACAAAAAGGGGTCGATCTTTGTACCCGACTTCCCTATAATCTTGCGACCCCACGTTACGAGAAAGTTTTTTTCCCAAAACTTTTGTGTGCCGGCATAGGCTATTCGAAGGGGTAGGTTTGCTGGACAATGTCGTGTGAACCTCAACTGACTAAACGTTTGGGTGTTCACCAACGTGTAACTATTTATTGGGTAAGCTTTTAATGAAAACTTTTACAGCTAAACCAGAAACCGTAAAACGCGACTGGTATGTTGTTGACGCGACCGGTAAAACTCTGGGCCGTCTGGCTACCGAACTGGCTCGTCGCCTGCGCGGTAAGCATAAAGCGGAATACACTCCGCACGTAGATACTGGTGATTACATCATCGTTCTGAACGCAGAAAAAGTTGCCGTAACCGGTAACAAGCGTACTGACAAAATGTATTACCATCACACCGGCCACATCGGTGGTATCAAAGAAGCGACCTTTGAAGAGATGATTGCCCGCCGTCCTGAGCGTGTGATTGAAATCGCGGTTAAAGGCATGCTGCCAAAAGGCCCGCTGGGTCGTGCTATGTACCGTAAACTGAAAGTTTACGCGGGTAACGAGCACAACCACGCGGCACAGCAACCGCAAGTTCTGGACATCTAATCGGGATTATGGCAATGGCTGAAAATCAATACTACGGCACTGGTCGCCGCAAAAGTTCCGCAGCTCGCGTTTTTATCAAACCGGGCAGTGGCAAAATCGTTATCAACCAACGTTCTCTGGAACAGTACTTCGGTCGTGAAACTGCCCGCATGGTAGTTCGTCAGCCGCTGGAACTGGTCGACATGGTTGAGAAATTCGATCTCTACATCACCGTTAAAGGTGGTGGTACTTCTGGTCAGGCTGGTGCGATCCGTCACGGTATCACCCGCGCTCTGATGGAGTACGACGAGTCCCTGCGTGGCGAACTGCGTAAAGCTGGCTTCGTTACTCGTGATGCTCGTGAAGTTGAACGTAAGAAAGTCGGCCTGCGTAAAGCACGTCGTCGTCCTCAGTTCTCCAAACGTTAATCTGTTTCTGCTCACGCAGAATACAGTTGGCGAAAAAACCCGCTCCGGCGGGTTTTTTTATGCCTGAAAATTTAGTTATCCATCCTAATCGATTGATTCCTGCCTCTTTTTGAGCATTTGCGCAATACCCTCACCACAAAGCCCGCAAAATCTGGTAAACTATCATCCAATTTTGTGCCCAAATGCCGGGGATAGTTCATTTTTTGTTTGAATATTGAACAACGAAATGTACCCGGGTGGATGGATTACTTACATCTGGCGAGCCACGTTGTGGTTTGCAGCAGTAATATTCTGAATATACCTGGAGGTTTTCATGGCTGTCGCTGCCAACAAACGTTCGGTAATGACGCTGTTTTCTGGTCCTACTGACATCTATAGCCACCAAGTCCGCATCGTGCTGGCCGAGAAAGGTGTTAGT
The DNA here is from genome assembly GCF_019218745.1 of Enterobacter sp. ENT03. GTDB lineage: Bacteria > Pseudomonadota > Gammaproteobacteria > Enterobacterales > Enterobacteriaceae > Enterobacter_D. The sequence goes on along the minus strand of NZ_JAHUXA010000005.1, from coordinate 145,100 downwards.
TTTGAAATTGAGCATGTGGAGAAGGATCATCCGCCTCAGGATCTGATTGACCTCAACCCGAATCAAAGCGTACCGACACTTGTAGATCGCGAGCTGACCCTATGGGAATCTCGCATCATTATGGAATATCTGGATGAGCGTTTTCCGCATCCGCCGCTGATGCCGGTATACCCGGTTGCGCGTGGTGAAAGCCGCCTGTACATGCAGCGTATCGAAAAAGACTGGTACTCATTGATGAACGTTGTCGTGAACAGCACCGGTGCTCAGGCGGATACCGCCCGTAAACAGCTGCGTGAAGAGCTGCTCGCAATCGCGCCGGTATTTGGACAGAAGCCTTACTTCCTGAGCGATGAGTTTAGCCTGGTCGACTGCTATCTGGCACCGCTGTTATGGCGTCTGCCGCAACTGGGTATTGAACTCAGCGGCGCGGGTGCCAAAGAGCTGAAAGGCTACATGACTCGTGTATTTGAACGCGATTCTTTCCTCGCTTCACTGACAGAAGCCGAACGCGAAATGCGCCTTGGCCGGGGTTAAAAAGCATGGAAATGTCACAACTGTCTCCACGCCGTCCGTATCTGCTGCGCGCATTCTATGAATGGTTGCTGGATAACCAGCTCACGCCGCATCTGGTGGTAGATGTGACCCTGGAAGGTGTGCGTGTGCCAATGGAATATGCTCGTGACGGGCAGATTGTGTTGAATATCGCGCCGCGTGCTGTCGGCAATCTGGAACTGGCTAACGACGAAGTGCGCTTCAACGCGCGTTTCGGTGGTGTGCCGCGCCAGGTGTACGTTCCGCTGGCTGCCGTACTGGCAATTTATGCCCGTGAAAACGGCGCAGGCACCATGTTTGAGCCGGAAGCGGCTTATGATGGTGATGCCATTTCTCTCAACGACGATGACGAGAGCGCCCCGTCAGAAAGTGAAACGGTCATGTCGGTTATCGATGGCGACAAGCCCGATAACAGTGATGACAACGATCCTGATGACGATCCGCCGCCGCGCGGTGGCCGTCCGGCGTTACGCGTTGTGAAGTAAACTAACAGGCCCCGACGGGCCTGTTTTTTTGCCTTCGATAACTCCCACCGCGCGCCGACGCTGGTCCACCTTTCGCCAGCCTAATATTCCTGTGTTATGATGACCTTGCTGTCACACTCTACTTATCCGGGCGCTATGAACGCATTTGATCCTGACTCTGACCATTCTGCTGAGAACATTGCGCACAAGCTGCGTCGTCGCCCACTGGCGCGTAAAAAGCTCTCGGAGATGGTGGAAGAAGAGCTGGAGCAGATGATCCGCCGCCGTGAAGTGGCCGAGGGCGAGCAGCTACCGTCCGAGCGTGAACTGATGGCGCTGTTCAACGTTGGCCGCCCGTCGGTGCGTGAAGCGCTGGCCGCATTAAAGCGTAAGGGCCTTGTGCAGATCAGCAACGGCGAACGGGCGCGCGTGTCGCGGCCCACTGCCGATACCATTGTCAGCGAGCTGTCCGGCATGGCGAAAGATTTCCTTTCACGGCCTGGTGGTATCGCCCATTTTGAACAACTGCGTCTGTTCTTTGAATCCAGTCTCGTGCGTTACGCCGCCGAGCACGCCACCGAGGCGCAGATTGAACAGCTCAGTAAAGCGCTGGAGTGGAACAGTCAGACGCTGGATGATAACGCGCTTTTCATCCGCTCTGATGTCGAGTTTCACCGTGTACTGGCGCAGATCCCCGGTAATCCTATCTTTAATGCCATTCATCTTTCGCTGCTCGACTGGCTGATCGCCGCCCGGCCGACCGTACCGGAAAAAGAACTGCATCAGCATAATAATGTCAGCTATCAGCAACATATCGAGATAGTCAATGCGATCCGCCAGCGCGATCCTGACGCCGCCGATCGTGCTCTGCATACCCATCTGAACAGCGTTTTTGCCACCTGGCACGTCTTCGACAAAAAGAAAAAATCCCGCACCTGATCCCGTAATGTCCTGACGATCCCCGCACGATCATTTAGTGAGGCAGATCGCATTCCCTGCGTTTGGGGAGTGAAATGTCTATTTTATGATCTGGTATAACAGGTATAAAGGTATATAGTCATGCAATCGTAACCCGTCAGGAGAAGTTCATGTCTGTTCAGTTAAAAGGCGTTATGCCCGCGCTGTTAACCCCGTTCGACGCCAGCGAAAATCTGGATACCGAAAGTCTGCGCCGTCTGGTGCGCTTCAATATCAGTCAGGGAATTGATGGGCTGTACGTCGGCGGATCCACCGGCGAAGCTTTTGTCCAGAGCACTAAAGAACGTGAAGAAGTGCTGGAGATCGTGGCCGAAGAAGCCAAAGGCAAAATTACGCTGATTGCACATGTCGGCACCGTCAGCACCCGGGAAACGCAGCAACTGGCGAAAGCGGCCAGCCGTTACGGATTTGATGCGGTATCCGCCGTCACGCCGTTCTACTATCCCTTCAGTTTCGCTGAGCACTGCGATCACTACCGGGCGGCCATTGATGCGGCCGATGGTCTGCCGATGGTGGTTTATAACATCCCGGCGCTGAGCGGCGTGAAGCTAACGCTCGATCAAATCAGCACGCTGGTCACGTTGCCAGGCGTCGGCGCGCTGAAACAGACTTCGGGCGATCTCTTTCAGATGGAGCAGATCCATCGCGCCCATCCGGAGCTGGTGCTTTATAACGGTTATGACGAAATCTTTGCCTCTGGTCTGCTGGCCGGGGCGAATGGCGGTATCGGCAGCACCTATAACATCATGGGCTGGCGCTACATGGGGATTGTCCGCGCGCTGGCCGAAGGCGACAACACCACCGCGCAGCGTTTGCAGACCGAGTGTAATAAAGTGATCGACCTGCTGATCAAGGTGGGCGTTTTCCGCGGTCTGAAAACCGTGCTGCACTATATGGACGTGCTGGCGGTGCCGCTGTGCCGTAAACCCTTCGCCCCGGTTGATGAACACTACCTGCCAGCGTTGCAAGCCCTGGCGGATCAGTTGCTTGCTGAAAAGCGCTAACCTGATGCCGGGCGGCAACAGGTCAGCCCGGCCCTGAATAAACAGACCGAGCGTCGGGAGTACATTATGACTATGCCTGCCCAAAGCATCCCGTGGTATCGCCATCTTGATCGCAGTCAGTGGCGGGCGTTCAGCGCCGCCTGGCTTGGTTATCTGCTGGATGGTTTTGATTTTGTCTTGATCGCGCTGGTGTTAACCGAGATCCAGGGCGAGTTCGGCCTGACCACGGTGCAGGCGGCAAGTCTGATTTCTGCCGCCTTTATTTCCCGCTGGTTCGGCGGGCTGATGCTGGGGGCGATGGGTGACCGCTACGGTCGACGCCTCGCAATGGTCACCAGCATTATTTTATTCTCCGTCGGAACGCTGGCCTGTGGTTTTGCGCCGGGCTACACCACCATGTTTATCGCCCGTCTGGTGATCGGCATGGGAATGGCGGGCGAATATGGCTCCAGCGCCACCTACGTGATTGAAAGCTGGCCGAAGCAGCTGCGCAACAAGGCGAGCGGCTTTTTAATCTCCGGTTTCTCTGTTGGCGCGGTCATCGCGGCTCAGGTCTACAGCCTGGTGGTGCCGGTATGGGGCTGGCGCGCGCTGTTTTTTATCGGCATCGTGCCAATCGTTTTCGCCCTCTGGCTGCGTAAAAACATCCCGGAAGCGGAAGACTGGCAGCAAAAACACGCCGGTAAAGCACCGGTGCGCACCATGGTCGATATTCTTTATCGGGGAAAACGTCGCGTCCTGAACGTGCTGATGACGGTGATTGCCGCCGCTGCACTGTGGTACTGCTTTGCCGCGCAGATGAAAAATATGGGACTGGTGATCGCCTTTGGCCTGCTGTGTGCGGCGATCTTTATCAGCTTTATGGTGCAAAGCAGCGGCAAACGCTGGCCGACGGGCGTGATGCTGATGGTGGTGGTGCTGTTTGCTTTCCTCTATTCATGGCCGATTCAGGCGCTGTTGCCGACGTACCTGAAGACCGACCTGGCATACGATCCGTCGACGGTCGCGCGGGTGCTGTTCTTCAGCGGCTTTGGCGCGGCGGTGGGCTGCTGTGTGGGTGGTTTTCTTGGCGACTGGCTGGGTACGCGTAAAGCCTATGTTTACAGCCTGCTGGCCTCGCAGCTGTTGATCATTCCGGTCTTTGCCATAGGTGGCGCTAATATCTGGGTGCTGGGTTTCTTACTCTTCTTCCAGCAGATGCTGGGGCAGGGGATCTCCGGGATCTTGCCGAAGCTGATCGGCGGCTATTTCGATACCGATCAACGCGCGGCAGGGCTGGGCTTCACCTATAACGTCGGGGCGTTGGGCGGTGCGCTGGCACCCATTATCGGCGCGCTGTTCGCGCAAAAAATGGAGCTGGGCACCGCGCTGGGATCGCTCTCATTCAGCCTGACCTTTGTGGTGATCCTGTTGATTGGTCTTGATATGCCCTCCCGCGTCCAGCGCTGGCTGCGACCGGAAGCCCTGCGCACGCACGATGCCATTGATGGCAAGCCCTTCAGCGGCGCAATGACACACAACCTGGATAAAAGTGACGTACTGAAGGCAAAGAGGGCGGCGAAATGACCACGCTGGCCATCGACATCGGCGGCACCAAACTTGCTGCCGCGCTGGTGGACGACGAGGGGCGATTATCCCGCCGTGCCACGGTACCGACGCCCGCCAGCCGGACACCTGATGCGCTGGAAGCCGCCCTGCGCGATCTGCTGATGCCGCTCTGTCCACAGGCGCAACGCTTTGCCATCGCCTCTACCGGCATTATTCAGGACGGCGTGCTGACGGCCATTAATCCAGACAATCTTGGAGGGCTGGCGCAGTTTCCGCTGGTAGCTTGTGTCGAAAGACTTACCGCTTTACCGGGGATAGCGCTAAACGATGCGCAGGCTGCGGCATGGGCGGAATATCAACCGCTGGCGGCACGCGTGCGCGACATGGTGTTTCTGACCATTTCGACCGGCGTTGGCGGGGGCGTGGTGCGTGACGGCAGGCTGGTTATCGGGAAGGGCGGCCTGGCGGGGCATTTCGGCCATACGCTCGCCGATCCGCACGGGCCGCGCTGTGGCTGCGGGCGTACCGGCTGCGTGGAGGCTATCGCCTCAGGGCGCGGGATCGCGGCGGCCGCGCAGGACGATCTGGCGGGATCGGATGCGAAAACCATTTTTGCCCTCAGCGCACAAGGGCATGACGGTGCCGGGGCGCTGGTGACGCGCTCGGCAGAAGCGCTGGCGCGTCTGATCGCCGATGTGAAAGCGGCTACCGACTGCCAGTGCGTGGTGCTCGGCGGTAGCATTGGCCTGGCGCCGGGTTATCTCACCCGTGTGCAGACGGCGCTGTCACGCGAACCGGCGCGATACCATACCGAATTATTAGCGGCTCACTATCAGCACGATGCCGGACTGCTTGGCGCGGCGTGGTGGGCTAACGGAGTGAAAGCATGATTTATGGCGATATTCACCAGCCGGAAGCGGCAGGGTTACCCGTCGGCTTGCAGAATGCGCTGCGGCAGGCGCTGGCACTCGCACCGGAGCAGTTGTCGCCCGGACGTCACGAGCTCGCCGGTGAGGCATGTTTCATGAACGTGATGCTTTACAGCACGCAGTTGCCGGATACCAAAAAGGCTGAACTCCACCGACAGTATGTGGATGTGCAGATCGTGTTATCTGGTGAAGAACTGATTTATTACGGCGCGGCGGGAAGCGCGCGGAACTGTGATCAGTGGCATGACGAGGAGGATTATCAGCTGTGTGAGCATATCGATAATCAACAGACGCTGATCCTGCGGGCGGGGATGTTTGCGGTGTTTCTGCCCGGCGAACCGCACAAGCCTGGCTGCATCACGGGGCTGGAAAGTGAAGTAAAAAAAGCGGTGATTAAAGTTCACCGCGCTGAGATCACCGGCTAAAAACTGGGGGCGAACATCGCCCCCAAAAGTATTACCAGCGATAGTTCCAGAGAATATGACCGCCGTAGGCGTCATAACTGTTTTCGCCCCATTCGCCTGTGGCGCGCAGCGAGATCGACATGTTTTTGTTGAGATCGCCGCTAATGCCAACTTCCAGTTGCCCACGGTTTTCTGGGGTTTCGTCATGCGCCGATTCATCATTAAACTGAAGATCGTTCATGCCCGCGCCGTTAAGCCAGTTCACGGAAACCCAGGGCTGCCAGGCACCTGGTGTGGTTTTATCCACATTGCTGAAGCGAACCCCGAGGCGTGTCAGGTAGCTGTCGTCATCCGGCGCGGTGATGCGAGTCCCGTCATTTTCCGTGTGATCTTTTTGGTTGAGGTAGCTATAAACGATTTGGCCCTGTGGCTCGACCTTCCAGTGGCGGTTAGTATCGGAGTCCAGAAGCCATGCGTGGCCCGCTTCAATGGAGGCCGCAAAACCATTGCTGCTGTAGTTTTCACGCGTTGCCCGATCGCCCTGCACCCAGCTGTCATACCAGTTTGCTGCAACCCAGCTATCGATGTAGCTACCCAGGCGTAATTCAGGATCTTGCTGCCAGGTCGCATAAAGACCGACATTGTAGCCGCTGACGTGGCCCTTCGCGGAGCGCTTGTTTGATGCGGCTTGCGCATGGGTTTCGCTTAAGCCAGCGCCCAGCATGAAACCGGCATGCCATTCGCCCTGTTCGGAAGTACGGGTGAGAATATCGCTACCCATCTGAATGACATGTGTTTTGGTGTCGTAGCTGCCGAGAGCGCCATCAACGTTGCTGTCATGGTAGCGTCCACGGACATACATCCAGCCATTTTTCTCTTCACTGCCCCGTGCCAGCAATTGTTCACGATCGTCACGTTTGTGGATAAACATCTGCTGAGCAGCCATATAGTTACCCAGATAGGCGCTGGTTTCTGGATTTAATACTTCTGGCGGAGTGGGATCGTTATCGCCGCCGTTGTCGCCGCCGTTGTCGCCGCCGTTATCGCCGCCGTTGTCGCCGCCGTTATCGCCGCCGTTGTCACCGCCGTTGTCGCCACCGTTGTCGCCGCCGTTATCGCCGCCGTTGTTGCCACCGTTGTCACCGCCGTTGTTGCCGCCGTTATCGTCATCCTTTTTTTCAGAAACGAGGAACCAGTCTTTATTTTTTTTCGTCAGATCGTATTCCCACTTGCCGACTGTCGCCGGCGCAGCAAGGGTGAAGGTGGCATCGGAAGAGCCACCTACCGATATAATCTCAATACCGTTAATTGTTTGCGCGCCCTGTCCGCCGATATTGGTGAGCGCCACCTTCGACTCGCCGCGAGTACTGCCGGTGATGGTCAGTCGGTCAGTCGCAGCGTTGTCATCCGCAAGTGTGGTATTCATGATGAGCTTGCTGCCCGCAGTGCCAGCATAATCACCATTGATGGTAAAGCGTTGTCCCGGTTGGGTGGCCGTGCTACCAATAATCAACGAGCCGCTATTGTTGACGTTGCCATTCACGGTATCTGCGGTAGAAGAAGCCGTATTGCCTGCTGTCGCCACATTCCAGGCCGCAAGGGTGCCGCCTGCCATAATATCGATATTTCCCGTTACTGAACCGTTACTGGCGAGCGTCGCACTATTATTGATTGTGATGGTGGCCGGTGCGGCAGTGGTACCCAGCAAGCTATCCTGTGCGATTAATGTGGTGCCGCCATTGAGTTCAGTCCCGCCAGTGTAACTAAAGGTACCGTTGAGCGTCAGGGTACTGGCATCGGATTTCACGACATGGCCGGTGCCGTTTATATCACTGCTGAAGGTTGAATCGCCGCTCTGGTTAAATACCAGCGTACCGTTATTGATTACCGCATCTGAAGTAAATGCCGCGGTATGAGTGGCATCGCCTAACTGCAAGGTAGCACCATTATTAATCGTTGTGCCGCCAGCATTGTTGACCTTTCCGGTCAGTATTAATATGCCGCTGGAAACTTGCAGGGCTTTATCATTCGCTTTCTGATCCAGGTCGTTACCCAGCAAATCAATGTCACCGCTTAATGTCCAGGCTTCACCCGCCATATTCAGTGAGGCAAAACCGTCCCCCTCATTAAGACCGATAAAATTGCTGTCTTCTGTGCCGCTGTCTTTCAGGAGCAATGTATTAGTTTTGGAGTTAGTGCTAAGGACATCGCCTTCAAGAGTAGAGCCTGATAGGAGTACGAGACTATTCTTTTCTGACGACTCGAACTTTATTGCATAATCTTTGCCGCTGATTGTCCCTGCGTTACTTATATTCGCTGAAGCATCATCAATTACAGTAATACCTGTGCCATTTTCACTTATAATTTTTCCATCGTTTTGTAACGATGCTTTATCATGTTTTACCAGGATCGCATCGCCGTTTTCAGATTTAATTAAATCATGGTTTTCTAAGGCGAAATTATTCTCACCAATAATGGCGTTCTCTTTTCCTGAAATAGTTGCGCCTTCATTGTTAATGATTTCTAATTGCGCGCTACTGATGATCCTTATACCATAGGTATTTCCTTCAATGACGTTATTGTTGATTAGCTTTCCTTCCATGTCATTGATATTTATGGCTCCCCCAACGCTGTTTTTCACAGTCCCATTGTTGGTAATATTTTTAATAAAGGAGCCATTAACATTCAAAGTAGGGGACATGGGTGAGTTTATGTCTAACACTGTCCCCGTATTTATATCGTAAAATTCGGCGGAGTCATCTAATTCGCCAGGCACGGTAATGGTCGTTGCAAATGCTACCGAAGAAGAACATAAAAAAACCGCTGGCATTAATTTCAATATTGATTTGGTGATCAGGTTCAGTTGATGTGGTGTATACGACATAATTACTTCCATTGTAAGCATTGAAATAAGCGAGAAATGCTATTCCTATGTCTTTACCAAGTAAACGCGATAGTCGATAACGGCAGGTTGATGGTTACAAATGACGTTCATTTTAAGATGATATTATTTGGCTGGTGAATTTAATCATATGTACTAATGATTAAAGTAAATGTTTAGTGTGAAAAATTGTGATGCTGTCGAGGATTAAGGCAGAAACAGCTAATAGAATGATTAATTATGTAACAGGTTAAAAATATGAATCACCGTGGCGGTGCAGGATCACACCACCACGGCGAGGGCTTACACTTCCAGCCAGTTCATAATACCTTCTGCCGCTTTACGCCCTTCGGCGATCGCGGTGACCACCAGATCCGATCCACGCACAATGTCGCCACCGGCAAAGATTTTCGGGTTGCTGGTCTGGAAGGCGTTTTCATTGCCTTCCGGCGCGATGATACGGCCCTGCGAATCCAGCTCGACGCTGTGTTTCGCCAGCCACTCCATGCTGTGCGGGCGGAAACCAAACGCCATGACCACCGCATCGGCCGGTAATACGTGTTCTGAGCCCGGCACGATCTCCGCACGACGGCGGCCATGGGCATCCGGCGCACCCATTTCGGTACGCGCCATCTTCACGCCGCTCACTTTGCCGTTGGCATTCACTTCAATGCCCAGCGGCTGCACGTTGAACTGGAACTCAACGCCTTCTTCACGGGCATTTTTTACTTCGCGACGTGAACCCGGCATGTTTTCTTCATCACGACGATAGGCACAGGTAACGTGCGTGGCGCCCTGACGGACAGACGTGCGCACGCAGTCCATCGCCGTATCGCCACCGCCCAGCACTACCACGCGACGACCTTCCATACTGACGAACGGCTCGTCCGGCGTTTCGCCAAAGCCCATTAGCTGCTTCGTGTTGGCGATGAGGAACGGCAGAGCGTCAAACACGCCAGAGGCGTCTTCATTCTCTAACCCGCCGCGCATTGACTGATAGGTGCCGACGCCAAGGAACACGGCATCGTAATCCTTCAGTAAATCGTCAAGCTGCACGTCACGGCCGACTTCCACGTTCAGTTTGAACTCAATCCCCATGCCGGTGAAAATTTCACGGCGACGGGTCATGACCTCTTTTTCCAGCTTAAAGGCCGGAATACCAAACGTCAGCAGGCCACCGATCTCCGGGTGGCGATCAAATACCACCGCTTTTACGCCGTTGCGGGTCAGCACATCGGCACACGCCAGACCTGCCGGGCCTGCGCCGATAATCGCCACGCGCTTATCCGTCTGGCGAACGCCGGTCATATCCGGACGCCAGCCCATCTCGAACGCTTTATCGCTGATATAGCGTTCAATATTGCCGATGGTAACCGCGCCAAACTCGTCGTTAAGCGTACAGGAACCTTCGCACAGGCGATCCTGCGGGCATACGCGGCCACAGACTTCCGGCAGGGTGTTGGTCTGATGCGCCAGCTCAGCCGCTTCAAAAATGCGCCCTTCGTTGGCCAGCTTCAGCCAGTTTGGAATGTAGTTATGGACCGGACATTTCCACTCGCAGTAGGGATTGCCGCAGGACAGGCAGCGATCTGCCTGTGCTTTGGCCTGGCCTTCTGAAAACGGCTCGTAAATTTCAACAAACTCTATTTTACGGATCTTCAGCGCTTTTTTCGGCGGATCGACGCGCTGTAAGTCAATAAATTGATAGACATTCTGACTCATTGCTTCCCCTTACTGCGCCTGCACCCGCAGCTCAGCTGCGGAACGACTACGGTGACCCAACAGTGCTTTAACATCGCTGGACTTCGGTTTAACCAGCGCGAATCTGGTGGAGAACGCTGGCCAGTTCGCCAGGATTTCTTCGCCGCGTGAAGAGCCCGTATGCTGTACGTGCTCGGTGATCAAACCACGCAGATGCTCTTCATGGATAGCAAGATCATCGACGCTCAGCACTTCCACCAGCTCCGGGTTAACACGCTTACGGAATTCGCCGTCTTCATCCAGTACGTAGGCGAAGCCGCCCGTCATACCGGCACCGAAGTTAACGCCCGTTTTACCCAGAATGCAGACAATACCGCCGGTCATATATTCACAACCGTTATCGCCGATGCCTTCTACAACGGTGATTGCACCGGAGTTACGCACAGCAAAACGTTCGCCCGCGCGGCCTGCGGCATACAGACGGCCACCGGTTGCACCATACAGACAGGTGTTACCGATAATGCTCGCCTTATGACTGAGGAACGCTGAACCCACCGGCGGACGCACCGCCAGCAGCCCGCCCGCCATGCCTTTACCGACATAGTCGTTGGCATCGCCGGTCAGGTACAGCTCCACGCCACCCGCGTTCCACACACCAAAGCTCTGGCCAGCAGTACCGCTGAAGTGCGCTTTGATCGGATCGGCTGCCAGCCCCTGATCGCCATGCTTCTGGGCGATATAACCGGACAGCGACGCGCCAACGGAGCGGTCGGTGTTACGAATATCAAACCAGAAGGTTTTGCTCTGGCCGTCGTCCACATAGGGCTTCGCCTGCGACAGCAACTGCGCGTTCAGCACACCGTTATCAAACGGCGGATTATGCTCGGTGCAGTGCAGCGCTTTACCCGGATGCGGTTCGGCAGTTTCCAGCAGTTTGCTCAGATCCAGCTTCTGCTGCTTGGCGGTGTAACCTTCCAGCGCGATCAGCAGATCGGTGCGGCCAATCAGATCCACCAGGCGTTTCACGCCCAGCTGCGCCATCAGCTCACGCGTTTCACGGGCGATAAATTCAAAGTAATTGGTCACTTTGAACGGCAGACCGTGGTAATGGTTTTTACGCAGTTTGTCGTCCTGGGTAGCGACGCCGGTGGCGCAGTTGTTCAGGTGGCAAATACGCAGGTATTTACAGCCGAGCGCAACCATCGGACCGGTGCCGAAGCCGAAGCTTTCCGCGCCGAGGATGGCGGCTTTGATAATATCCACGCCGGTTTTCAGACCGCCATCCACCTGCAGGCGGATCTTATGGCGCAAACCGTTAGCAACCAGCGCCTGCTGGGTTTCCACCAGGCCCAGCTCCCACGGACAGCCCGCGTATTTCACGGACGACAGCGGGCTTGCACCGGTGCCGCCGTCGTAACCGGCAATGGTGATCAGATCAGCATAGGCTTTTGCCACGCCGGTGGCGATGGTGCCAACACCAGGCTCAGACACCAGCTTCACGGAGATCATCGCTTTCTGGTTGACCTGTTTTAAGTCAAAAATCAGCTGCGCCAGATCTTCGATGGAGTAAATATCGTGGTGCGGCGGCGGTGAAATCAGCGTCACGCCTGGCACGGAGTAACGCAGTTTAGCGATGTACGGGGTGACTTTATCACCCGGTAACTGACCGCCTTCGCCAGGCTTCGCGCCCTGAGCTACTTTAATCTGGATCACATCGGCATTGACCAGGTAGGCCGGGGTAACGCCAAAACGTCCTGAAGCCACCTGTTTGATGCGCGACACTTTATTGGTGCCATAGCGCGCCGGATCTTCGCCGCCTTCGCCGGAGTTGGAATTGCCGCCGATGCTGTTCATCGCTTCCGCCAGCGCTTCGTGCGCTTCCGGGCTTAACGCACCGATCGACATGGCTGCCGTATCGAAACGCTTGAACAGCTCTTGGGCCGGTTCCACGTCGTCAATGCTGACGGCGTCGGCAGGCGGATTGATCGCCAACAGATCGCGCAGCGTCGCCGCCGGGCGTTCGTTAACCAGCTTCGCATACTGCTGATAATCGCTGTAATCGCCGGTTTGCACTGCCTGTTGCAGCGTGCGCACCACGTCCGGGTTATAGGCGTGGTATTCCCCGCCATGAACGTATTTCAGCAGACCGCCCTGATCCAGTGGCTTACGCGCCAGCCAGGCACGCTTCGACAGGTTCAGCAGATCCTGCTGGAAGTCGCTGAAGCTTGCGCCGCCGATACGGCTGACCACGCCATTGAAGCAAAGGTCTGCCACATCGTCATGCAGACCGACCGCTTCGAACAGCTTCGAGCAGCGATATGAGGCGATGGTCGAGATGCCCATTTTGGACATGATCTTGTACAGACCTTTGTTGATGCCGTTACGGTAGTTCAGCATCACGGTACGGTAGCTTTTCTCGATGGCGCGGGTATCGATCAGTTTCGCCAGGGTTTCATAGGCGAGGTACGGATAGATAGCGGTCGCGCCAAAGCCCAGCAGCACGGCAAAGTGGTGCGGATCGCGCGCGCTGGCGGTTTCAACAATGATGTTGGCGTCGCAGCGCAGATTTTTTTCCACCAGTCGGGTCTGAACCGCGCCCACCGCCATCGGTGCCGGTACCGGCAGACGATTTTTGGCGATGTTGCGATCCGAGAGCACCAGCAGTACCGTGCCGTCGCGTACCATGGCTTCCGCTTTATCACACAGCGCTTTTACCACCTCTTCAAGCGTGCTGTCGTTCACGTCAAAGGTGATATCAAGCGTGTCGGCGCGGTAGTGATGCTCCGTCATGGTGGTGAGCTGTTTGAAATCGGAGTACAGCAGGATCGGCGATTTGAAACTCAGGCGATGCGCCTGGCCTTCTGCTTCACAGAAGACGTTCATTTCGCGGCCAATGCTGGTAGCCAGCGACATCACATGCGCTTCACGCAGCGGATCGATTGGCGGGTTAGTGACCTGCGCAAACTGCTGACGGAAGTAATCGTAAATGATGCGCGGCTGGCTGGAGAGCACGGCAAACGGGGTATCGTCGCCCATTGAACCGACTGCTTCCTGACCGTTTTCGCCCAGCACGCGGATGATAGAGTCCAGCTCTTCCGCGCTGTAGTTAAACTGTTTCTGGTAGCTGCCCAGCAGATCGTCGTCCATTTCGCGGCTGCCAACTTCTTCATCCGGCAGATCTTCAAACGGCACCAGACGACGGACGTTTTTCTCCATCCACTCTTTATAAGGGTGGCGGCTTTTCAGATCGTCATCGGTTTCCGCAGAGTGCAGGATGCGGCCACCGCGCGTGTCGATTACCATCAGCTCGCCCGGTCCGACGCGGCCTTTTTCCACCACTTCGTCCGGCTGATAATCCCAGATACCCACTTCAGAGGCGCAGGTGATCAGCTTATCTTTGGTGATCACGTAGCGCGCCGGACGCAGGCCGTTACGGTCGAGGTTACAGGCTGCGAAACGACCATCGGACATGACGATGCCCGCCGGGCCATCCCACGGCTCCATGTGCATGGAGTTAAAGTCGAAGAACGCGCGCAGCTCCGGATCCATGTCCGGGTTGTTCTGCCAGGCTGGCGGCACCAGCAGACGCATGGCTCGTACGATGTCCATACCGCCGGCAAGCAGCAGCTCCAGCATGTTATCCATGGAACTGGAGTCAGAGCCGGTTTCGTTGACGAACGGCGCGGCGTCATGCAGATCGGGGATCAGCGGCGTCTGGAACTTATAGGTACGCGCGCGCGCCCACTGACGGTTACCGGTGATGGTATTGATTTCACCGTTATGTGCCAGATAGCGGAAGGGCTGCGCCAGCGGCCAGCGCGGTACGGTGTTAGTGGAGAAGCGCTGGTGGAACAGACAAATGGCTGATTCCAGGCGCAGGTCTGCCAGATCCAGGTAGAAGCGCGGCAAATCTGCCGGCATACACAGACCTTTATAGATGTTGACCAGGTTCGACAGGCTACAAACGTAGAAATCTTTATCTTCCACCAGACGCTTTTCAATGCGACGGCGCGCGATAAACAGGCGGCGCTCCATATCACGTGGACGCCAGCCCGCAGGGGCGTTGACAAAGATCTGCTCAATACGTGGCAGCGAGGAGAGGGCGATTTCACCGAGCACCCCTTCATTGGTCGGCACGTCGCGCCAGCCAACAATAGACAGGGTTTCTTGCTGTAGCTCTTCTTCGACAATACGGCGCGAAGCGGCCGCTTTTTCAGGATCCTGATTCAGGAACAGCATGCCAACAGCGTAGTTTTTGGCTAAGCGCCAGCCGCGCTCTTCGGCAACGATGCGGAAGAAACGATCGGGTTTTTGCAGCAGTAAACCGCAGCCATCGCCGGTTTTACCATCAGCAAGGATCGCGCCACGGTGCTGCATTCGGGCCAGTGCGTGAATAGCAGTACGCACTACCTTGTGGCTAGGTTCGCCTTCTATGTGGGCGATCAGGCCGAAACCACAGTTATCCTTCTCAAGGGATTTATCGTACAACATATCAGTGAACCTCCCCAGGCTCTACGGGAGTCCGTCTTAACCGACGCGCACAGGCGCAGAAAGAGCATGGCGACGGGTTTTAAGGCCCTGGGTGTCGCCCTCTTTTTTTTCCTTTTCGCATCGATACACAAGTGTTGAGGACTTGCTTAAGAGGGAATCTCAATTACTGCATAAATATGATG
Organism: Enterobacter sp. ENT03; assembly: GCF_019218745.1. Classification (GTDB taxonomy): domain Bacteria; phylum Pseudomonadota; class Gammaproteobacteria; order Enterobacterales; family Enterobacteriaceae; genus Enterobacter_D. Next base: position 129,966 of record NZ_JAHUXA010000005.1, on the reverse strand, counting down.
AGCTGACTGCTCATCCAGAAAGCTTCCAGCGGATCCTCAAGTTATCGGGAATCGGCACACAGGTCAAATGGCAATCTTATTTATACAAATATGTGCTAAAGATAAGTTAACACATTGAATATTATTGTTATTGTTGATTTTTTAACGGCTTTGGCAGGCACGGCGACCTTTAACGGAGTGTGATCTCTCTCACTATAAGAAAGCGCTGTTATTACCGCGCTGTCCTGTGTTTATATTTACCAGCAGAATAATTAACTGGCTTTTATCATGAACCCGCTTAAAGACACTGTTTTACGCTGACGGAATTCTTTTTGAAAAATATCCCGCCAACATAAGTAAAAGTAATCAGCATTCGACTGAATGAAATTGCGGTAATTGTGATTGATTATGCAATGGATGTGCGTCCTCTCTGGCGATTGATCCAGGTCATCGCCGACAAAGACTAAAAATGGCAGGCTTGGCCCTTTCATAAGGCCGGTCTATCAATTTATGCAGTTACAGAAATTAGTCAATATGTTTGGTGGCGATCTCGCCCGTCGTTACGGGCAGAAGGTCCATAAACTGACGCTGCATGGCGGTTTCAGTTGCCCTAATCGCGATGGCACTATCGGACGGGGCGGCTGCACTTTCTGTAACGTGGCCTCCTTTGCTGACGAAACGCAGCAGAACCACTCAATTGCGGAGCAGCTCTCTTATCAGGCCACGCTGGTCAATCGCGCCAGGCGCTATCTCGCCTATTTTCAGGCCTACACCAGTACCTGGGCAGAAGTGCAACTATTGCGCGCCATGTATCAGCAGGCGGTCAGCCAGGCCAGCATCGTCGGACTGTGCGTCGGCACCCGTCCGGACTGTGTGCCGGATGCGGTATTAGATTTGCTGAGTGAATACCATGACGCGGGCTATGAAGTGTGGCTGGAGCTCGGGCTACAAACCGCCCACGATAAAACGCTGCATCGCATTAACCGCGGCCATGATTTTTCCTGCTATCAGCACACCACCCGCCGGGCGCGGGAACGCGGCCTGAAAGTGTGCAGCCATCTGATTGTCGGTCTGCCTGGCGAAGGGCAGGCCGAGTGCCTCGACACGCTGCACCGCGTGGTGGAGACGGGCGTGGACGGGATTAAGCTGCATCCGCTGCACATTGTCACCGGCAGCACAATGGCGAAGGCCTGGGAGGCAGGGCGTCTGCACGGCATTGCGCTGGAAGACTATACCGTCACCGCGGGGGAGATGATCCGCCATACGCCCGCAGAGGTGATTTACCATCGTATATCCGCCAGTGCGCGTCGCCCGACTCTGCTCGCCCCGCTGTGGTGCGAAAATCGCTGGACCGGCATGGTGGAACTGGATCGTTACCTGAATCATCACGGTGTGCAGGGATCGGCTCTGGGTCGCCACTGGGTGATGCCTTCCCCCTGAGTTTTTCCGCGTCGTGCGGGATTAATTCGCACTTTTTCACACAAGCTTCAACGCCTTGCTCAGAATTGAGTATTATTGTGCCAGGTTGTCGCGAAGGGATCCCCTATGAAGCAAATCCGAGTACTGGCGCAATACTATGTCGATCTGATGATGAAGCTCGGCCTGGTGCGCTTTTCCATTCTGCTGGCGCTGGCGCTGGTGGTACTGGCGATTGTCGTGCAGATGGCGGTCACCATGGTGCTGCATGGCCGTGTGGAAAGCATTGATGTTATTCGTTCTATCTTCTTCGGTCTGCTCATCACCCCCTGGGCGGTCTACTTCCTCTCGGTGGTGGTTGAACAACTCGAAGAGTCACGGCAGCGCCTTTCGCGGCTGGTGGATAAACTCGAAGAGATGCGCGACCGCGATCTTAAGCTCAACGTGCAGCTGCGGGATAATATCTCCCAGCTGAACCAGGAGATCAGCGACCGTGTGAAAGCGGAAGCGGAGCGTCAGGCCACGTTCGAACAGCTCAAAATCGAAATGCAGGAGCGCGAACAGACGCAGATCCAGCTGGCGCAGCAATCCTCTTTTCTGCGTTCGTTCCTTGATGCTTCGCCGGACCTGGTTTTCTATCGTAACGAAGACAAAGAGTTTTCCGGCTGCAACCGGGCGATGGAACTGCTGACCGGTAAAAGCGAAAAACAGCTGGTTAACCTGAAGCCGCAGGACGTGTATTCCCCGGAAGCCGCCGAGAAAGTGCTGGAAACTGATGAGAAAGTCTTCCGCCACAATGTGTCACTCACCTATGAGCAGTGGCTGGATTACCCGGACGGGCGTAAAGCCTGCTTCGAGATCCGCAAAGTGCCCTATTACGACCGCGTGGGTAAGCGCCACGGTCTGATGGGCTTCGGACGCGACATTACCGAGCGTAAGCGCTATCAGGATGCGCTGGAGCGCGCCAGCCGCGACAAGACCACCTTTATCTCTACTATCAGCCATGAGCTGCGTACACCGCTCAACGGCATCGTCGGCCTGAGCCGCATTCTGCTGGATACGGAACTCACCGCCGAGCAGGAAAAATACCTGAAAACTATCCATGTGTCGGCGGTAACGCTGGGCAATATCTTTAACGATATTATCGATATGGACAAAATGGAGCGGCATAAAGTCCAGCTGGATAATCAGCCGGTGGACTTCACCAGCTTCCTTGCCGATCTGGAAAACCTCTCCGGTCTTCAGGCGCAGCAAAAAGGGCTGCGCTTCGTGATGGAGCCTGCGTTGCCGCTGCCGCATAAAGTGATCACCGACGGCACACGCCTGCGGCAGATCCTGTGGAACCTGATCAGCAACGCCGTCAAATTTACCCTGCACGGGCAGGTGGTTGTGCGCATCCGTTATGACGCGCCGCAGGAGATGTTGCGCTTTGAAGTGGAAGATTCCGGCATCGGCATCCCGCAGACTGAGCAGGATAAAATCTTCGCCATGTATTATCAGGTAAAAGACAGCCACGGCGGAAAACCGGCGACTGGCACGGGCATTGGCCTTGCCGTCTCCCGTCGGTTGGCGAAAAGCATGGGCGGCGATATTACGGTGTCGAGCATTGCGGGTAAAGGTTCGGTGTTCTCGTTATCAGTGCGGGCTCCGGCCGTTGCGGAAGAAGTGGACGACGCGTTTGAAGAAGATGATATGCCGCTGCCGGCGCTGAACGTTCTGCTGGTGGAAGACATCGAGCTGAACGTGATTGTCGCACGTTCGGTGCTGGAAAAACTGGGTTGTAGCGTGGATGTGGCGATGACCGGCAAGGCCGCGCTGGAGATGTTCAAACCCGGTGAATACGATCTGCTGCTGCTGGATATTCAGCTGCCGGACATGACCGGGCTGGATATTTCCCGTCAGCTTACCAGCCGCTACGCGCCTGACGATCTGCCGCCGCTGGTGGCATTAACCGCCAACGTGCTGAAAGATAAACAGGAATATCTTAACGCCGGTATGGATGATGTGCTCAGCAAACCGCTGGCAGTGCCGGCGTTAACGGCCATGATCAAAAAGTTCTGGGACACCTGTGACGATGAGGAGAGTGATGTGACCCCTGTAGATGATGGTAAATCACAAACGCTGTTGGATCTGCCGATGCTGGAGCAGTATCTGGAACTGGTCGGGCCGAAGCTCATCACCGATGGCGTGGCGGTATTTGAAAAGATGATGCCGGGCTATATCAGCGTGCTGGAGTCTAATTTCACCGCCCGCGATCAGAAAGGGATCACTGAGGAAGGCCATAAAATCAAAGGGGCCGCAGGCTCTATTGGTCTGCGCCGTTTGCAGCAGTTAGGACAACAAATCCAGTCGCCGGATCTGCCTGCCTGGTGGAATAACGTGGGTGAGTGGATCGACGAGATGAAACAGGAGTGGCCGCACGATGTGGCGGTGCTGAAAGCCTGGGTGGCGAATGCCAGTAAAAAATAACCCCGGATAAACCGGGGTGCGCGAATACTGCGCCAACACCAGGGAAACCGAGGCTGCGCCGGGATTGTTGGTTTTATTGATTAACAGGCACAGACGAGATAGACGGAAAGTTCGCTCTTAAGATACCAAAACTTGAATCATTTGTTACGTGAATCAGTGAAATGTGTGAAGCCCGGCGTTGTTATTAAAATAATTAGTGTTTTTCAGTCTATTGCCAGAAAGGATGAGCAGCATGAAAAAAGTAGGTATTGTCCTCAGCGGATGCGGCGTTAACGACGGATCAGAGATCCACGAAGCCGTACTTTCTCTGCTGGCGATCGCCAGAAACGGGGCTGAAGCAGTCTGTTTTGCTCCGGATAAAAGCCAGAGCGATGTGGTGAATCATCTGACCGGCGAACCCATGGCGGAAAGCCGCAATGTGCTGATCGAAGCTGCGCGTATTGCCCGCGGCGCGATCCAGCCCCTCTCGCAGGCGTCGGCGGAAACGCTGGATGCTTTGATCGTGCCAGGTGGCTTTGGCGCGGCGAAAAACCTGAGTAATTTTGCCAGCCAGGGGGCGGAGTGTACCGTTGACCCCGATCTGAAACGTCTGGCGCTGGCAATGCATGCGGCGGGCAAACCGCTGGGCTTTATCTGTATCGCCCCGGCGATGCTGCCGAAGATTTTCGACTTCCCGCTGCGCCTGACCATCGGCACCGATATTGACACCGCCGAGCTGCTCGAAGAGATGGGTGCAGAGCATGTGCCCTGCCCGGTGGATGATATTGTCGTGGATGAAGACAATAAAGTGGTCACCACCCCGGCTTACATGCTGGCGCAGAACATCGCTGAAGCGGCGGCGGGCATTGATAAGCTGGTCGCCCGCGTGCTGGTTCTGACGGAATGAAGCGACGCCGCGCGCCGTTAATGGCAACGGTGAAGTCTTATCTGTGGCGAATCGCACTGGTGCTGGCGCTGTTCTGGGGCGGCGGCATTGCGCTGTTTTCCGTCGTGCCGGTGCCGTTTTCTGCGGTGATGGTCGAACGTCAGCTATCGGCGTGGCTCGGCGGGGATTTCGGCTACGTTGCGCATTCAGACTGGGTCAGCATGAGCGATATTTCACCGTGGATGGGGCTGGCGGTGATCGCCGCAGAAGATCAGAAATTCCCGGAACACTGGGGATTTGACGTCGCCGCCATCGAAAAAGCGCTGTCACATAATGAACGCAATGAGAACCGTATTCGTGGAGCCTCGACCCTTTCCCAGCAGACGGCAAAAAACCTGTTCCTGTGGGACGGGCGCAGCTGGCTGCGTAAAGGGCTGGAAGCGGGATTAACGCTGGGGATGGAGACGGTATGGAGTAAACGCCGCATCCTGACGGTTTATCTGAACATTGCGGAATTTGGGGACGGGGTGTTTGGCATTGAAGCCGCAGCACAGCGCTATTTTCATAAGCCAGCCAGCCGGCTGACGATGTCGGAAGCGGCATTGCTGGCGGCGGTGTTGCCAAATCCACTGCGTTTTAAGGCCGACGCGCCATCGGGCTACGTGCATAATCGTCAGGCATGGATCATGCGCCAGATGCGTCAACTGGGCGGTGAAGGGTTTATGCGCGAGCAGGGATTATATCAATAAATTCACCCAACCCGCGGGAGAGAGGCGGGTGAGGGGATGGCTCAGTCCTCGTCAAACCCGGCGTTGAACAGCGCGATCACCGCAGCCAGGGCCTCTTCTTCCTGCGGGCCGGTGGCCTCGATCTCTATCTGACGGCCTTTTGCGGAATCCAGCATCAGCAGCGCAATCACGCTGTTCGCTTCCGCTTCGGTGCCTTCTTCGTTACGTAGCAGCACGTCCGCATCGAAGCCCTGCATCAGCTCAAACAGTTTCATCGCCGGGCGCGCATGCATGCCCAGCTTATTGGTGATTTCCACGGTTTGTTTTACGGTCATGATTTGCGTTTTTCCAGCGTACGATGACGGGATTGCACATTTTTGCCGCGCGAACGGAAGTAATCCGCCAGCTGTTCAGCGATATAAACCGAACGGTGTTTACCACCGGTACAACCAATGGCGACCGTTAAGTAGCTGCGGTTGTTGGTTTCCAGCATCGGCAGCCACAGTTCCAGATAGCTGCGCGTCTGATAAATAAAGTTATGCACTTCAGTATGACGATCGAGGAACGCCGCCACCGGCTTGTCCAGACCGGTCATTGGACGCAGCTTCGGATCCCAGTGCGGGTTAGGCAGGAAGCGCACGTCGAAGACGTAATCTGCATCAATCGGGATACCGTGCTTGAAGCCAAAAGATTCAAACACCATCGTCAGTTCGCGCTCGCGTTTACCAAGCAGACGCGTACGCAGCATTTCGGCCAGCTCGTGCACCGACATTTCCGAGGTATCAACGATCAGATCGGCGCGAGAGCGCAGCGGCTCCAGCAGATCGCTTTCTTCGTCGATGGCGCTTTCCAGCGACAGGTTTTTGCTGGACAGCGGATGCAGACGACGGGTATCGCTGTAACGACGGATCAGTGTGTTACGGTCGGCATCAAGAAACAGTAACTGCGGAGAAAACGCATCGGGCAGATTGTTCATCGCCTGTTCGAAGATCTCCGGCGATTCCGGCATATTACGCACATCAATGCTCACCGCCGCCGAAATCTGGCGGTCAGCAAGCGAGCGCGCCAGCTCTGGCAGCAGCACGACGGGCAGGTTATCGACGCAGTAGAAGCCCATGTCTTCCAGCGCTCGCAGGGCTACTGACTTCCCCGATCCCGAACGACCACTGACGATCATCAGTACCATGTACCGTTTCTCCTCCGGACAACAAAGACGAAGGCCAATTCCTGGTTAAGCATCGTCCTGGGTGCCTTCTGTTTCCGTGATGATTTTATAAAGTTCTTCATCGCTTTGCGCGCTGCGCAGACGGCGACAAATGGTTTTATCCGCCAGGCGGCGGGCGACTAAAGAGAGCGTATGCAGATGCGTTTTGGTCTGATCGGCCGGCACCAGCAGCGCAAACAGCAAATCCACCGGCTGATTGTCGATAGCATCAAAGGCGATAGGCGTTTCAAGCTGCACGAAGACACCTACGGCACGCAACGTATCTTCCTCCAGCTTACCGTGGGGGATCGCGATGCCGTTACCGATGCCGGTACTGCCCATCTTCTCACGCGTCAAAATAGCTTCGAATACCACTTGAGGTGGCAGACTTAGCTGTTTTGCGGCCAGTTCACTGATGATTTCCAGCGCACGTTTCTTGCTCTGGCAGTGAACACCGCTGCGGGTACATTCCTGGTTAAGGACATTGCTCAATTGAAGAGCTGAATCGTTGTTCATCATAATTTCACCTAAGCGCTAACTGTACAAATGGCCTGTTGTGTTTCACAACAGGCCGTCCTGCACCCGTTAACTGCCCGGACAATTAGTGTTGTTTCAGTTTATCTTTATGTTTTGTGAGCTGCCGAGAAAGTTTATCAATTAAACCATCAATGGCGGCATACATATCCTGCCCTTCCGCACTGGCGTGGATCTCTCCGCCGTTGACATGCAGGGTGGCGTCGGCGACATGCGTCACCTTTTCCACCTTCAGAACAATGTAGACCTGGTTGATCCTGTCAAAAAATTGCTCCAGCTTGGCAAATTTTGTCTGTAAAAATTCGCGCAAGGCTTCAGTAATCTCGACGTTGTGTCCTGTGATATTGAGCTGCATAGTGTCTTCCTTATCGGTTGAGTCAGACCAGCTGTTTACGCTGGTTAGACGGCGGAATGGATAAAGACTCTCGATACTTCGCAACAGTGCGGCGCGCTACCATGATACCCTGGTCGGACAGCAGGGTAGTTAGCTTACTGTCACTCAGTGGTTTCGCCGGGTTTTCTGCGGCAATCATTTTCTTCACCAGCGCGCGAATTGCAGTGGACGACGCTTCGCCGCCGCTGTCGGTATTCACATGACTGGAGAAGAAATACTTAAGCTCAAAAATGCCCCGTGGGCTGTGCAGATACTTCTGGGTTGTAACACGTGAAATGGTCGATTCGTGCATCTCGACGGCCTGGGCAATATCAGCCAGCACCATCGGTTTCATATATTCTTCGCCTTTATCAAAAAAGGCCTGCTGCTGTTCGACGATGCAGCGGCTAACGCGCAGCAGCGTGTCGTTACGACTTTCCAGACTTTTGATCAGCCATTTGGCATCCTGCAAATTACTGCGGATAAACTGACTGTCGGCGTCATTGCGCGACCCGTTGCACATAGCGGCGTAGTGCTGATTGATTTGCAGACGGGGAATGCTGTCGGAATTAAGCTCGACCGTCCAGCGGCCCTGATGCTTACGCACCAGCACGTCAGGTATGACATATTCGGGTTCGCCGGTCTGGATCGACTGACCGGGGCGCGGATCGAGGGACTGGATCAGATTGACGGCTTCTTTCAGCACGTCTTCTTTCAGCCGCGTCACGCGCATCAGCGAACGGAAATCGTGATTGGCCAGCAGATCGAGGTGATCGCTGATGATCAACTGCGCTTCATCGCGCCATGGGGTGTCTTTGGTAAACTGGGAGAGCTGGATCAGCAGGCAGTCGCGCAGATCGCGGGCGGCTACGCCAACCGGATCAAAACGCTGGACGCGCTTTAGCACCGCCTCGACTTCATCCAGCCCGACCTCTTCATCGCCCATGCTTTCGAGAATATCGTCCAGCGAGACGGTCAGATAACCGGTGTCATCCACCGCGTCAACAATGGAGGTGGCGATGGCGCGATCGGTATCGGAAAACGGCGTCAGTTCCACCTGCCACATCAGGTAATCCTGCAGGGATTGAGTGGTTTCACCCTGATAGACCGGCAGTTCGTCGTCCTGATAATCGACACCGTTACCGGAAGGGGTACCGGCGGTGTAGATCTCGTCCCAGCTGGCATCCAGCGGCAGCTCGTCAGGCATTTCTTTCTGTTCAAGGGCATCGACGGAATCCAGGGTTTCGGTGTCCTGGGTCGGCTGGGTGTCTATCTCTTCATGCGGATCGGTTTGCTCCAGCAATGGGTTGCTTTCCAGCGCCTGCTGTAATTCTTGCTGAAGTTCCAGCGTAGACAATTGCAGCAGGCGGATGGCCTGCTGCAATTGTGGCGTCATGGCCAGCTGTTGGCTGAGCCGTAGTTGCAAACCTTGCTTCATATTCAGAGCAGTCTTCTCCGCTTAAACCCTTTATTTTCTCTACCCTATCAGAGTCTGAAGTCTTCCCCAAGATATACGCGCTTAACCTGTTCGTCTTCAAGGATTTGCTGCGGCGAGCCGTGTGCAATCAGATGCCCCTGGCTGACGATATAAGCCCGCTCACATACCGCCAGCGTTTCGCGAACGTTATGGTCGGTGATCAGCACACCGAGGCCGCTGTCGCGCAGGTGTTCAATAATACGTTTGATGTCGATAACGGAAATCGGATCCACACCGGCAAAAGGCTCATCCAGCAGAATAAATTTCGGATCCGCGGCCAGTGCGCGGGCGATCTCTACACGACGGCGCTCGCCGCCCGATAACGCCTGGCCGAGGTTATCGCGCAGGTGTTCAATATGGAACTCTTCCATCAGCTCGTTCGCGCGATCTTCACGCTGTTGCGTGGTGAGATCGTCACGGATTTGCAGTACCGCCATCAGATTATCGAATACGCTCAGGCGGCGGAAAATAGACGCTTCTTGCGGCAGATAGCCGATGCCGCGGCGGGCGCGAGCGTGCAGGGGCAGCAGACTGATGTCTTCGTCGTCAATGATGATGTTGCCGGCATCGCGCGACACAATCCCCACCACCATGTAAAAGGTCGTCGTTTTACCTGCCCCGTTAGGACCAAGCAGACCGACAATTTCACCGGAGTTAACGGTCAGGCTGACGTCTTCCACCACGCGGCGGCCTTTATAAGCTTTGGCGAGATTTTTTGCAGTTAAAGTTGCCATAACGGATCAGTTACTCTTTTTTTGTGCCGGAGCGGAGGTTGCGCTTTTATCCTGCAGTTGCGATGGCACCAGAACGGTGGTGACGCGCTTACCTTTTTCGCTGTAAGCCTGCATTTTCTGCTCTTTCACCAGGTAGGTAATTTTGTCGCCTTTGATGTTGCTGTCGAGCTGCTCAAGGAAGGCGTCGCCGGTCAATACCACGAAGTCATTCTGCAACTCGTAATGCAGCTGCGAGGCGTGGCCTTTCACCGGCTTACCGCTATCCTGCATCTGATAGAACGTAGCAGGTTTACCAAAGCCATCGATCACTTCTTTGCCTTCTTCACCACCCGGGCGCGTCACGACAACTTTATCGGCATTGATTTTGATCGTGCCCTGCGTGACCACCACGTTGCCGGTAAAGGTCACCACGTTGCCCTGCATATCTAACGATTGCTGATCGGATTCAATATGAATGGGCTGATCGGTATCACCGGTCAGCGCAAACGCGGGAATACTGGCGGCCAGAAGCGTACTGGCAAGCATAAGGTTAAGGCTGAGTTTGTTTGTTTTGAATTTCATATGAGGTTCTAACCTTTTCAATCAGCTCGGCGTTTTTGCTGCGTAAGTTGCCGCGCATTTTCAGGCCGCTGGAATTAAATGTCGTTCCGTACAACGTAACCAGATCATTTGACGTAACATCCTGAGTAATCAGGTTAATCTGGGCGTTATCCGTAGTGATTTTACGCAGTTGAGAATCAGCGGTCAGGGCGTTGACCTCAACGTGTCCATAAAGGTAAAGCATCCGGTCATCGGTCAGTTTGGCCTTATCCGCCTTAAGTGACCATGTTGGAATTTTGTCCTTGTCGAAAGTCGTTAACACCGGCTGCGTAAACCATGACAGCTCTTGTTCGGAAAAATATTCGACATGCTGTGCGATCAGACGGTAATTCAGCGCACCTTCCGGGCTGTAAACGACGGTGTCTGTATGCTCGCTACGGTAAGTTGGCTCATTGGTGTTAGCCACGACCTGATCGGTGTCGTCTTTGTCTGCCAGATTAATGCCAATCAGCACCAGTACGACCAGCGACAGCAGAATGATAACCCAACGTCTGGTTTTACTCATATTGATTGCCCTGTGGCTGCTTCAAGTTTGCCCTGCGCCAGTAACAGCAGATCGCAGACTTCCCGGACGGCTCCACGGCCGCCATGAATATAGGTCACGTAATCGGCACGCGGGATCAGCATCGGATGCGCGTCGGCTACCGCCACGCTCAGCCCCACTTCTGCCATCACCGGCCAGTCGATAAGATCGTCGCCAATATAGGCCACTTCATCCGCTGATACCGCCAGATCCGCCAGCAGTTTGTTAAACGCAATACGTTTGTCCGACTGCCCCTGATAAAGATGCGTAATGCCGAGCGTAACGCAGCGATCTTCTAATAGTTTAGCCTTACGGCCAGTAATGATGGCAACGTCGATACCGGAGGTCAGTGCACAACGAATGCCGTAACCGTCACGGACGTTAAACGCCTTTAACTCTTCGCCGTTGTTGCCCATAAAAATCAGTCCATCCGACATGACACCGTCCACGTCGAGGATCAGCAGGCGGATTTTCTCCGCCTTTGCCATCACTTGCGCGCTGACGGGACCGTAGCAGGTTGCAAGTGAAGCACCAGCGTTACTCATTGTTTTTATCCTTATTACACTACGCCTGCGCGCAGTAGATCATGCATATGTACCACACCCAGCAACTGGTCGCCATCGGCAACCATAACCACGGTTATGTGGCGGGACTGCATCAGGTTGAGTACGTCGACCGCCAGCACCCCGGAGCGTACACGAATACCGCCAGGCGTCATGACGTCTGCAATACCCAGACTACGGACATCAGCCCCCATGTCGAATACACGGCGTAAATCGCCATCGGTGAAAATGCCTTCGATTTTCATCAAATCGTCGCAAATTACTGTCATGCCCAGATTTTTGCGCGTGATCTCCAGCAGCGCATCGCGCAACGAGGCGTCTTTGCTGACGTGCGGGATCTCATCGCCGGTGTGCATGATGTCATTCACGCGCAGCAGCAGTTTGCGACCGAGCGCACCACCTGGATGGGAGAGCGCAAAATCTTCCGCCGTAAAGCCGCGGGCTTTCAGCAGCGCCACTGCCAGCGCGTCACCCATCACCAGCGCCGCCGTGGTGCTGGAGGTCGGGGCCAGCCCCAGCGGGCAGGCTTCGCGCGGTACTTTAACGCATAAATGAATATCTGACGCGCGCGCCATACTGCTTTCCGGGCGGCTGGTCATACAGATCAGCGGCACCTGCAAACGCTTTAACACCGGGATCAGCGCCAGAATTTCGTTGGATTCACCGGAATTCGACAGGGCGATCACAATATCCTGCGGTGCCACCATGCCCAGATCGCCGTGCGCCGCTTCGCCGGGATGCACGAAGAACGACGGGGTGCCGGTACTGGCAAAGGTCGCGGCCATTTTACGTCCTATATGACCCGATTTGCCCATCCCCATCACCACGATTTTACCGGCGCAGTAGAACATTTTTTCACAGGCTTCGCTGAAGTCCTGATTAATGTACTGATCGAGATGAGCCAGGCCTTCACGTTCAATATCCAGGACATCCTTACCTGCCTGCTGAAAGTCAAAGCCCGGCGGCAAATCTATGTGCGACATATACAGTTCCCATTAACCGGTAAAGAAAGGCGACAGCCAGTAGAGCATCGCCAACCAAAGGATAAAACCGCTGATTAACAGCGCGCCCGCGCTTTTGCCCGTCTGACAACGTGGACGCCAGCACAAGAGGGCGAAAATCAGGCTGACCACCAGCATCACGCCATAATCACGGCTGAACGCCAGCGGATTAAACGCGCCGGGGGCAATGAGGGCTGGCAGCCCCAGCACGATAGCTAAATTGAAAATATTGGAGCCGATAATGTTGCCAATGGCGATGTCATCTTCACCTTTGCGTGCCCCGGCAATCGCCGTCGCCAGCTCGGGTAAGCTGGTGCCGATGGCGATAACGGTCAACCCGATGGTCAGCTCGCTCATAGCAAAGAAGTTTGCCAGCACGGTGGCGTTATCGATCACCATGCGGGTGGCCATTGGCATAATAATCAGCGCCACGCCCAGCCACAAAAAGGCCACCGACAGGCTGCCTTCACGCGGCAACTCCGCGATCTGTTCACGGGTCAGGCTGTCATTACCCTGACGTTCGGCGAGGCGGCCTATTTTTACACTAAACAGCAGCCATATGACCGCCAGTAACAGCAAGAAGATCCCGTCAAGGCGGGACAGGCTGCCGTCATAGAGCACGCTGCCTGCCAGCAGGCTCATAATTAACATTAGCGGCAATTCGCGACGCAGAATATCAGAATGTACGGTAAAAGGATGGAGTAGCGCGGCAAGACCGAGGATCAGCAGAATATTGACGATATTGGATCCGATCGCCGTACCAATAGCCAGATCGATCTGTCCGTGCATGGACGCGGCGGCAGAGACAATGATTTCTGGCAGCGACGTGCCAATGCTGACGACGGTAAGGCCGATGATCAGCGGCGGGATCCCCAGACTGCGACACAGGATGGATGCGGCAAACACCAGACGATCGGCACTGTAGACCACCAAAAGTAAACCAATTATTAACAGCCCCGTGGCTAAAAGCATCTAAAGTCCTTTCTTCAGGTATAATCATCGGCCCGCAACTACGATCGTCAGGCAGGATTGGGATCGTAAAACCAATGATTTCTTAATTTTGACTTTATGCGGCTTAAAAGTAAAACAAATGCCAGCATTCGCTAACCACAGCGAGTAATATTCTGTAAAAATGTTGGGTTCAGGGTGCGATAGCGCGAAATGCTTACCCCTAACAAGGCTAAAAGGATAAGTAAATGAGCCAGACTGTGGCGAATTTAGTCGATGTCCGTGGCGTCAGCTTCTCCCGTGGCAGCCGGAGCATCTTCGACAATATTTCGCTGACGGTCCCGCGCGGAAAGATCACCGCGATCATGGGGCCGTCAGGGATCGGTAAGACAACGCTACTTAGACTCATTGGCGGTCAGATCCCACCGGACGCCGGTGAGATCCTCTTTGATGGCGAAAACGTGCCGGAGATGTCCCGCACAAGGCTCTACACCGTGCGCAAAAGAATGAGCATGCTGTTTCAGTCTGGCGCGTTGTTCACCGACATGACCGTTTTTGATAATGTCGCCTACCCGTTGCGTGAACATACGCCGTTGCCGGCGCCACTGCTGAAAAGCACGGTCATGATGAAACTTGAAGCCGTCGGGCTTCGCGGCGCGGCAAAACTGATGCCGTCTGAACTGTCGGGCGGCATGGCGCGACGCGCGGCGCTGGCGCGAGCGATCGCGCTGGAACCCGATTTGATCATGTTCGATGAACCTTTTGTCGGCCAGGATCCCATTACCATGGGCGTGCTGGTGAAGCTTATTTCAGAGCTGAACAGCACCCTGGGCGTCACCTGTATTGTCGTCTCGCATGACGTACCTGAAGTGCTGAGTATCGCGGATTACGCCTACATCGTGGCAGACAAAAAAATTGTTGCCCATGGCAGCGCGCAAGGATTGCAGGAAAATGCCGATCCCCGGGTGCGTCAGTTCCTTGATGGCATTGCGGATGGTCCGGTACCGTTTCGTTATCCTGCTGGCGATTATCTTCATGATTTATTAGGAACAGGGAGTTAAGCCACTCATGCTGTTAAATTCACTGGCCTCTCTTGGACAGCGTGGCATCAGTACGCTTGCCACCTTCGGGCGTGCCGGGTTGATGTTATTCAATGCGCTGGTCGGTAAACCCGAGTTTCGCAAGCACGCGCCGCTGCTGGTTCGCCAGCTTTATAATGTGGGCGTGCTGTCGATGCTGATCATCATCGTGTCCGGCTTTTTTATCGGCATGGTGCTGGGATTACAGGGCTATCTGGTGCTCACCACCTACAGCGCGGAAACCAGTCTCGGTATGCTGGTATCGCTTTCGCTGTTGCGTGAGCTTGGACCGGTAGTCGCCGCGCTGCTGTTTGCCGGCAGGGCAGGTTCAGCGCTGACCGCTGAAATCGGGCTGATGCGCGCCACCGAGCAGCTTTCCAGTATGGAAATGATGGCCGTCGATCCGCTGCGTCGGGTGATTTCACCTCGCTTCTGGGCCGGGGTGATCTCACTGCCGTTGCTGACGTTGATTTTCGTTGCGGTCGGCATCTGGGGTGGCTCGCTGGTGGGCGTGAACTGGAAAGGCATTGACGCGGGCTTCTTCTGGTCAGCAATGCAAAATGCCGTCGATCTGCGTCTGGATCTGGTGAACTGTCTGATTAAAAGTGTGGTGTTCGCCGTCTCGGTAACATGGATTGCATTGTTCAATGGTTATGATGCAATTCCGACTTCAGCAGGGATTAGCCGGGCAACTACACGTACCGTTGTGCACTCATCGTTGACCGTTCTCGGCCTCGATTTTGTGCTCACCGCACTGATGTTTGGGAATTGAGTGATGCAAACGAAAAAAAGTGAAATTTGGGTTGGCGTGTTTTTATTGATCGCTATGCTGGCGGCGCTATTTGTGTGTCTGAAAGCGGCGGATGTCACCTCGTTGCGAACCGAACCGACATACCGTATTTATGCCACTTTCGATAATATCGGCGGATTAAAAACCAACTCGCCGGTGCGCATTGGCGGCGTCGTGGTCGGGCGGGTCGCGGATATTACCCTCGATCAGAAAACCTATCTGCCTCGCGTTTCGCTGGATATTGAAGAGCGTTATAACCAGATCCCGGACACCAGCTCGCTGGCGATCCGTACGTCTGGCCTGCTGGGGGAGCAATATCTGGCCTTAAACGTCGGTTTTGACGACCCGGAGCTGGGGTCTTCTATGCTTAAAGAAGGCAGTACGATCGAGGATACCAAATCCGCCATGGTCCTTGAGGATCTGATCGGACAATTCCTTTACAACAGCAAAGGAAGCGATAATAAGCCATCTGAGGAGGCGCCCGCGCCGGATGCCGCTAATACTGATGCAACGACGCCTGCTGAACCGACGATTCATTGAGGAGAATTAACGCATGTTTAAACGACTTTTAATGGTAGCAATGCTGGTGATTGCCCCGCTGACTGCCGCAAATGCTGCGGATCAGAGCAATCCTTACAACCTGATGCAGGAAGCGGCAAAAAAGACTTTTGATCGCCTCAAGAACGAACAGCCGCAAATCCGTTCCAATCCGGATTACCTGCGTCAGATCGTTGATCAGGAGCTGCTGCCTTATGTGCAGGTGAAATATGCTGGTGCGCTGGTGCTGGGACGCTACTACAAAGAAGCCACGCCCGCGCAACGTGAAGCCTACTTTGCGGCGTTCCGTGAGTATCTGAAGCAGGCTTATGGTCAGGCGCTGGCGATGTATCACGGCCAGAGTTATCAGATTGCCCCGGAAAAACCGCTGGGCGATGCGACGATCGTGCCGATCCGCGTCACCATCGTGGATCCAAATGGTCGTCCGCCGGTGCGTCTGGACTTCCAGTGGCGTAAAAACAGCCAGTCCGGTAACTGGCAGGCGTATGACATGATCGCAGAAGGCGTCAGCATGATCACTACCAAACAGAACGAGTGGAGCGATCTGCTGCGTACCAAAGGTATTGATGGCCTGACCGCGCAGCTGCAGTCGATTTCTCGTCAGAAAATCACCCTGCAAGAGAATAAATAATGGCGCAGCATCTCAGCTGGACACGTGACGGTGAGCGCCTTGCTTTGCAGGGCGAGCTTGATCAGGACGTGCTTAACCCGCTCTGGGATGCGCGAGCCGAAGTGCTGCAAGGCGTAAGCGTTATCGATCTCACCGCGCTTACGCGTGTGGATACCGCCGGCGTCGCCTTGCTGGTGCACTTCATCGCCCTTGTCAAAAAACAGGGCAGGGCGGTGAAACTGGAAGGCGTCAGCGATAACGTCCTGACATTAGCGCAACTTTATAATTTGCCTGCCGACGCCCTGCCTCACTAATATTTTCAGTACGTTACTACCCGTAGCCTCGCGAGATTTTTTAGCGAGGCTTTTTGCTTATTTAAGACAGCGCCACTTTCCTCTAAGATGTTGGACTGTTTTCATTCTCGGACAATAGTAGATCCCATGGAAAATCATGAAATTCAGAGCGTGTTGATCAATGCACTCTCTCTCCAGGAAGCCCACGTCACTGGCGATGGCAGTCACTTTCAGGTTATTGCTGTGGGTGAAATTTTCGACGGCATGAGCCGGGTCAAGAAGCAGCAAGCTGTTTATGGCCCGCTGATGGAATACATTGCGGATAACCGCATCCACGCCGTCTCGATCAAAGCGTATACGCCTGCCGAATGGGCGCGCGATCGTAAACTCAACGGTTTTTGAGCTGCCGGTAACGCACCGTCAGTATTTGTGAATTCTTAACAGAGAACAGATGAATGGATAAGTTTCGTGTACAGGGGCCTACGCGGCTTCAGGGCGAAGTGACAATTTCCGGCGCGAAAAACGCCGCCCTGCCAATTCTCTTCGCCGCATTGCTGGCTGAAGAGCCTGTCGAAATCCGTAACGTTCCTAAACTGAAAGATATTGATACCACCATGAAGCTGCTCAGCCAGCTCGGGATGAAAGTGGATCGTAACGGCTCCGTATGGATCGATGCCCGTGACGTCAATATCTTCTGCGCACCGTACGATCTGGTGAAAACCATGCGTGCCTCCATCTGGGCGCTTGGCCCGCTGGTGGCACGTTTCGGTCAGGGTCAGGTTTCCCTGCCGGGCGGCTGCGCGATTGGCGCGCGTCCGGTTGACCTGCATATCAGCGGCCTTGAGCAACTGGGCGCGCAGATCAAACTGGAAGAAGGGTACGTTAAAGCTTCTGTGGATGGCCGCCTGAAAGGCGCGCATATCGTGATGGACAAAGTCAGCGTTGGCGCGACGGTTACCATCATGTCTGCTGCCACGCTGGCAGAAGGCACCACCATTATCGAAAACGCCGCGCGTGAACCGGAGATCGTCGATACGGCGAACTTCCTCAATACGCTGGGCGCGAAAATCACCGGCATGGGCACCGACAAGATCACCATCGAAGGTGTTGAGCGTCTGGGCGGCGGGGTTTACAGCGTACTGCCTGACCGTATCGAAACCGGTACCTTCCTGGTGGCGGCAGCCATTTCCGGCGGTAAAATCGTCTGTCATAAAGCGCAGCCGGATACGCTGGATGCAGTACTGGCAAAACTGCGTGAAGCGGGCGCCGATATTGAAGTGGGCGAAGACTGGATCAGTCTGGACATGCACGGCAAACGCCCGAAAGCGGTTAACGTGCGTACTGCACCGCACCCGGCGTTCCCGACAGACATGCAGGCACAGTTCACGCTGCTGAATCTGGTAGCGGAAGGGACAGGCGTGATCATCGAAACGATCTTTGAAAATCGCTTCATGCACATTCCTGAGCTGATCCGTATGGGCGCGCGCGCGGAGATCGAAAGCAATACCGCAATCTGCCATGGCGTGGAAACTCTGTCTGGCGCACAGGTTATGGCAACCGATCTGCGTGCATCCGCGAGCCTGGTGCTGGCAGGTTGTATCGCTGAAGGCACCACCATTGTCGATCGTATTTATCACATTGACCGCGGTTATGAGTGTATCGAAGATAAACTGCGTGCGCTGGGTGCCAATATTGAGCGCGTAAAAGGCGAATAAGCCTGAGAATAATGCAACCCCCTGTTCGGTGGTAGCGACAAGGGGTTGTTGCAGTCTCGATGACGTCAGCAGCGGTTAGTTGCGCTTCTGCTGGCGCATCATGCTGGTACGATCGATAAACTCATGGGTGACCGGGTCGTGGTAACGCGACGGCCAGATGATCCAGGGATCGGTACCCAGCGCTTTTGCAATTATCCATTCTCCCTTTGGCCATGAGCGCGACAGTGCATTCGCCAGCGTTGATGAACTTAGTCCGTTGCGACGTGACTCTGCCGCCAGTGACGTCCCTTTCTTGCGCAATCCGGCAATAATATCGGCAGGATGCCAGTCGATAAATTTACTTTCCATCACTCCTCCCTGCGGTTGAATTGTGCGCGGCTTTTCCTGATGCGCCGCAGCAACTCACTATACTCCTTACGGCGTGTTGTTCTAAAAAGTTCATGTAAACGAAAGTCGAATTCAGAATTTATTAAGATCGAAAGGCTTGTCTGGCGAGGTTTATTGGGAGCGGGCTTGAGTATTATGAGAACTTATTAGAATCTTTCCGCGCAGTACGCGGAAAGATATTACCGGGGAATTAGCGGTCGCGCTGCACGGCGATATGAGCGAGGCCAATAAGTGCATCGCGCCACGGGGAGTCAGGGAGTACCTGAAGAGCAAAGATTGCCTTGTCGGCTTCTTCTTCGGCTCGCTGACGTGTCCACTCAAGTGAACCACAGTCGGCCATGGCTTCCAGAACGGGTTCTAAAAGATGCCGTCCGTTACCCTGTTCAATCGCCTCGCGGATCATCTGCGCTTGTTGCGGCGTACCGTTACGCATCGCATGCAGCAGCGGCAGCGTGGGTTTGCCTTCATTGAGGTCGTCGCCAACGTTTTTGCCTAAGGTTTCCCCGTCGGCGCTGTAGTCGAGCAGATCGTCAATAAGCTGGAAAGCGGTGCCCAGATAGCGGCCATAGTCCTGCAGGCCTTTTTCCTGCGCCGCAGTACAGTCGGCGAGAATGCCCGAGCACTGCGCCGCGGCTTCAAACAGACGGGCGGTTTTACTGTAAATCACCCGCATGTAGTTTTCTTCAGTAATGTTCGGGTCGTTAACGTTCATCAGCTGCAGGACTTCGCCTTCAGCAATGACGTTTACCGCCTCTGACATCACCTCCAGCACTTTCAGTGAGCCGAGACTGGTCATCATCTGGAAGGAGCGGGTATAAATAAAATCGCCCACCAGTACACTGGCGGCATTGCCAAAAGCCGCGTTAGCCGTGGCTTTGCCACGACGCATATCAGATTCATCAACCACGTCATCGTGCAGCAGCGTGGCGGTATGGATAAATTCGATTAATGCCGCAAGGGTGACGTGCGCATTTCCGTCATAGCCGATAGCCCGTGCGGCAAGAACTGCGATCATCGGACGGATGCGTTTACCGCCGCCACTGACGATGTAATAACCCAACTGGTTAATCAACTGAACATCGGAGTTGAGCTGCTGAAGGATCGCCGCATTCACACCCGCCATATCTTGCGCGGTTAACTCATTGATTTTTTCTAAATTCATCGCTAATGCCGGGCTTAAAGTCCTGTTTACCACATATCAAAATGGGATAACGAAGGGTTACGGGTTAGAATAGTATCGTCGATTGTACTGAAAAAACGCGCCAGATAAACGTTACCGTACACGTTGTGTTTTTTTTCTTCGAGGATTGATGATCACACTTGTCAAAGCTTCGCGTTTTGCGTAATATTCGCGCCCTATTGTGAATATTTATAGCGCACTCTGAATCACACAAAAGGTGCGCGGAAGCGGAGTTTTTTATGTACGCGGTTTTCCAAAGTGGTGGTAAACAACACCGAGTAAGCGAAGGTCAGACCATTCGCCTGGAAAAGCTGGACATCGCAACTGGCGAAACTATCGAGTTCGCTGAAGTTCTGATGATCGCAAACGGTGAAGAAGTCAAAATCGGCGTTCCTTTCGTTGATGGCGGCGTTATCAAAGCTGAAATCGTTGCTCACGGTCGTGGCGAGAAAATTAAGATTGTTAAGTTTCGTCGTCGTAAACACTACCGTAAGCAGCAAGGCCATCGTCAGTGGTTCACTGATGTTAAAATCACTGGCATCAGCGCTTAAGACTAGGGGAGCAGATTTAAATGGCACACAAAAAGGCTGGCGGCTCAACTCGTAACGGTCGCGATTCAGAAGCTAAACGTCTGGGCGTAAAACGCTTTGGCGGAGAAGCAGTACTGGCAGGTAGCATCATCGTTCGTCAACGTGGTACTAAATTCCACGCTGGCAGCAACGTTGGTTGTGGCCGTGACCACACTCTGTTCGCTTTGACTGACGGTAAAGTTAAGTTCGAAGTTAAAGGCCCGAAAAACCGTAAGTTCATCAGCATCGTTGCTGAATAAGTTTTTCGCGTCCCGGTAACGGATGAAAGCCCCGCAACACGTTGCGGGGCTTTTTACATTCGACGTCCGGAAAATCTCTTGTAGGGAAAACGGGCAATGAAGCAGCAGGCAGGCATTGGTATTCTTTTGGCGCTGACGACAGCCATGTGCTGGGGTGCATTGCCAATCGCAATGAAGCAGGTGCTGGAAGTGATGGAACCGCCAACCATCGTGTTCTATCGCTTTTTAATGGCAGCTATTGGTCTGGGTTCGATTCTGGCCATCAAAGGCAAACTGCCACCGATGCGCATTTTCCGTCAACGCCGCTGGCTGGTATTGCTTGCTATTGCCACCGGGGGCTTATTCGGGAATTTCATTCTCTTCAGCTCTTCTCTACAATATTTGACCCCTACGGCTTCACAAGTGATTGGACAACTCTCACCGGTGGGCATGATGGTGGCCAGCGTGTTTATCCTTAAGGAGAAAATGCGCGGCACACAGATCATTGGGGCAATAATGCTGCTTTGCGGACTGGTGATGTTTTTCAACACCAGTCTGGTGGAGATCTTCACTCGTTTGACGGATTACACCTGGGGTGTGATCTTCGGCGTGGGAGCAGCAACGGTCTGGGTAAGCTATGGCGTCGCACAAAAAGTATTATTGCGTCGTCTGGCCTCACAGCAGATCCTCTTTTTGCTGTACACTTTATGTACAATAGCGTTGTTGCCGCTGGCCAAACCGGCGGTGATCGCCGAACTCAGCCAATGGCAAATGGCGTGCCTGATATTTTGTGGGCTGAATACGCTGGTCGGCTATGGTGCGCTGGCGGAAGCCATGGCGCGCTGGCAGGCGGCGCAGGTGAGCGCGTTAATCACGCTTACTCCGCTGTTTACGTTGTTGTTTTCAGATTTATTATCACAGGCCTGGCCCGATTTCTTCGCCAGACCGATGTTAAACCTTTTAGGTTATCTCGGTGCGTTTGTCGTGGTTGCGGGCGCGATGTATTCCGCCATAGGCCATCGCCTGTGGGGACGTCTGCGCAAGCGTGAAGTGGTTGTCACTTTACCCCGCTCAGGCGAATGAGTAACGGAGAGTAAAATGAAGTTTGTTGATGAAGCGACGATCCTGGTCGTGGCAGGTGATGGCGGTAACGGTTGTGTAAGCTTCCGCCGTGAAAAATATATCCCCCGTGGCGGCCCTGATGGCGGCGACGGTGGTGACGGTGGTGACGTCTGGCTGGAAGCGGATGAAAACCTGAATACCCTTATCGATTACCGCTTTGAAAAATCCTTCCGCGCTGAGCGTGGTCAGAATGGTCAAAGCCGTGACTGTACCGGTAAGCGCGGCAAAGATACCTGCGTTAAGGTGCCGATCGGTACACGTGTTATCGATCAGGGTACCGGCGAAACCATGGGCGACATGACCAAACACGGTCAGCGTCTGATGGTCGCGAAAGGTGGCTGGCACGGCCTGGGTAACACCCGTTTTAAATCGTCCGTCAACCGTACGCCACGTCAGAAGACGATGGGGACGCCGGGCGAGAAGCGTGACATTCAGCTGGAGCTGATGCTGCTGGCTGACGTGGGTATGCTGGGTATGCCAAACGCCGGTAAATCCACCTTTATCCGTGCTGTGTCTGCGGCCAAGCCGAAAGTGGCGGATTATCCGTTTACCACCCTGGTACCAAGCCTCGGCGTGGTGCGTATGGATAACGAGAAAAGCTTTGTGGTGGCAGACATCCCTGGCCTTATCGAGGGTGCTGCGGAAGGTGCGGGTCTGGGTATTCGCTTCCTGAAACATCTTGAGCGTTGCCGCGTACTGCTTCACCTCATCGACATCGATCCGATTGATGGTTCCGATCCGGCGGAAAATGCGCGCATCATCACTGGCGAGCTGGAAAAATACAGCGAAAATCTGGCAGGTAAGCCGCGCTGGCTGGTGTTTAACAAAATCGACCTGATGGACAAAGCGCAGGGAGAAGAGAAAGCGAAAGCTATCGCCGAAGCCCTGGGCTGGGATGACAAGTATTACCTGATCTCTGCCGCAAGCCAGCAGGGCGTTAAAGACCTGTGCTGGGATGTGATGACCTTCATCATCGAGAACCCAATCGTTCACGCTGAAGAAGAGAAGCAGCCAGAGAAAGTCGAATTCATGTGGGATGATTATCATCGCCAGCAGCTGGAAGAAGTAGAAGCTGAAGAAGACGACGAAGACTGGGATGAAGAAGACGACGAAGGCGTTGAGTTTATCTACAAGCGTTAAGACAGACTAACCGTCTGACAGTCAAAAGCCCGGTACGCGTAATGCGACCGGGCTTTTTGTTTAATTGTTCTGGTAAATATCTTTGTACAGACGGCTTTCAAAACGCACCAGCGGGATGCGGCGGTTACGCTGGTCGGCAGGTTCAACGGCATAGCCGGAAAGATACTGCACAAACGCCATACGCTGACCGCTGGCGGTCGTAATAAACCCAGCCAGGTTATACACGCCCTGCAGGGAGCCCGTCTTCGCCGACACTTTGCCGTCCACGCCCGCCTGATGCAGACCCGCGCGGTATTGCAACGAGCCATCGTAGCCGGCCAGTGGCAGCATGGAGATAAAGTTAAGCTCGGTATCGTGCTGGGCAATATATTGCAACACCTGCATCATGGTGGCCGGAGAAATCAGGTTATGACGCGACAAGCCTGAACCATCCACCACAATGCTGTTACCTAAATCAACGCCCGCCTGCTGGCGCAGGATCTGCCGTACTGCATCAGAGCCCGCGCGCCACGTCCCCGGCACGCCGAAACGCGCGTGGCCGATGGTACGAAACACGGTATCGGCGATCATATTGTCGGATTTCTTCAGCATGATTTTCAGCAGATCGTGCAAAGGGGCCGACTGCTTACTGGCGATCACCGTTCCCGGCTCATTGACCTGCGTCTGACGTAGCAGGGTACCTGAATAGGTGATCCCTGCCTGTTTCAGTTCGTCTTTAATAATGGCACCGGCATAGCTTGCGCCATCCTGAATGGCGAACGCCAGTGGCAGAGGGTCTGCACGCTGCGTCATACAGCCTGTCAGCGTGAAACGGTTTAAGTCACCCGGAACCACGTCCAGCTCGCAGTACTGGCCCTCTGCGCTACCACGGGCCAGTGTACGCACCTGGCTGAACATGTTCACCGGATAATAGGAGGCGACACGGATAAACGCCAGGTCATTGGCTTTCGGGGCGCTATAGAGCGATACCGAGAAACAGTTACGGTCGACAATCGCCGCTGCGGGTGGCGCGCTGAAGCACTGCGTCATGTCATTCCACGGCCAGCCGGGCGCTTTGTCATGACTGGCAAAAATCGAGGTATCAACCAGCACATTACCCGCGATTTCACGCACGCCCGCTTTCTTCAGTACCGCAACCATATTGCGAATATCCTGACGTTTTAACGTTGGATCGCCGCCGAAACGTGCCGTCAGGTCGCCTTTTAGCACTCCGTTTTCAATCGGCGCTTTGCTTTCAAGAGTGGTGGTGAAGCGGTAATCCGGGCCAAGTTGCAGCAGGGCGGCGAGCGCAGTGATCACCTTCTGCGTACTGGCGGGAAGGGCCATTTGCTGGCTGTGATATTCAATATCCGGTGCCTGAGCGCCAATCTTCTGCACCATCAGGGCGAGGTTCGCGCCGGCAGGTAACTGATTGATGTACTCGTCGACATTCGCCGCCTGAACATTCATCGCTATACTGGTGGTCAATCCGATGACAAATCTGGAAAATCGCATAATCTCGCGCTAACAACCTGGAAACAGGCCGTCATACTACGGTGCATCGCCCTTGAAAGTAAACGATGACCCATAGTGAACTTCGCGGTAAAATGCGTATCAAATTGAAAAATTGCTTCTGACCTGGAGCTTCGACTCCGGGTCAGTTTTCTTTTGCTTCTGGTCCGGGAACCCGATGAAAAACGGGCGGGCTTAGCTGCCGGGGCGGGTCACCGCTCCCTACAGGAATGTTCAAGAGGTATAACAAATGCAAGCTATTCCGATGACCTTACGTGGTGCCGAAAAACTGCGCGAAGAACTGGATTTTCTCAAATCCGTGCGCCGTCCTGAAATTATCGCAGCCATTGCCGATGCCCGTGAGCACGGCGATCTCAAAGAAAACGCTGAATACCATGCTGCCCGCGAACAGCAGGGCTTCTGTGAAGGACGTATTGCAGATATTGAAGCAAAACTGTCCAACGCACAGGTGATTGATATTGCCAAAATCCCAAATAATGGACGTGTGATTTTTGGCTGTACGGTGACCGTACTGAATCTCGATAACGACGAAGAGCAGACCTATCGTATCGTTGGCGATGACGAAGCTGATTTTAAGCAGAATCTGATTTCTGTGAATTCGCCTATCGCTCGTGGCCTGGTAGGCAAAGAGCAGGACGATGTGGTCGTCATCAAAACGCCGGGCGGCGAAGTCGAATTCGAAATCATCAAAGTGGATTATCTTTGATTAGGTTACAATGTGTAATATGTTGACGCATTGTAAAGAAAAGAAAAAGGCCGCGAAGCGGCCTTTTATCAACACTCAGAGCGTGGCATTTTGCTCGTCTGCTTTTAGAAAACCCCTCGTTTTACACAAATTTTGTGTTTAACTGAGGATATTCTTAACGTGGCAGCGCGATTTTACGGTCTGCTGTTGGGCGATACAGAACCAGCGTTTTACCGATGACCTGTACATTACAGGCGCCGGTTTCACGAACAATGGCTTCCACGATCAACGTTTTAGTGTCGCGGTCTTCAGTCGCGATTTTAACCTTGATAAGCTCATGGTGTTGTAACGCATGTTCAATCTCGGCCAGTACCCCTTCGGTCAGACCATTGTTGCCAAGCTGTACTACCGGCTTG
Source organism: Enterobacter sp. ENT03 (assembly GCF_019218745.1). Taxonomy (GTDB): domain Bacteria; phylum Pseudomonadota; class Gammaproteobacteria; order Enterobacterales; family Enterobacteriaceae; genus Enterobacter_D. Next base: position 104,257 of record NZ_JAHUXA010000005.1, on the reverse strand, counting down.
AGCGGATGTGCCAGACCTTTCAGGTGCTGTTTTTGTTTAGTACTCAGATTCATCGTATATTTTTGCTTACGTTGGGATTGAAAACGGTTCATTCTACCGCCATCTCCCTTATATCGCCAAATTGCCGTGTGGAAATTTACACCATCGGCTCACGATGAACCCAGATGGAATGTTAAATGACAGGTAAAAAGCGTTCTGCCAGCTCAAGTCGCTGGCTTCAGGAACACTTTAGCGATAAATATGTTCAAGCGGCACAGAAAAAGGGGTTACGTTCCCGTGCCTGGTTTAAACTTGATGAAATACAGCAAAGTGACAAACTCTTTAAGCCGGGAATGACGGTTGTCGACCTGGGCGCAGCACCTGGCGGCTGGTCACAGTATGTGGTAACACAGATTGGTGGCAAAGGCCGTATCATCGCCTGTGATCTTTTACCTATGGATCCTATCGTTGGTGTGGACTTCCTTCAGGGTGACTTTCGTGATGAATTAGTCGTGAAAGCGTTACTCGATAGGGTAGGCGACAGTAAAGTCCAGGTCGTAATGTCAGACATGGCACCGAACATGAGCGGAACACCCGCGGTGGATATTCCCCGCGCCATGTATCTGGTGGAGCTGGCATTGCAAATGTGTCGTGACGTATTGGCCCCTGGCGGCAGTTTTGTAGTGAAGGTGTTTCAGGGCGAAGGCTTCGATGAGTATCTAAGGGAAATTCGCTCCCTGTTTACGAAGGTGAAAGTTCGTAAGCCGGACTCTTCTCGTGCGCGTTCACGTGAAGTGTACATTGTAGCGACCGGGCGAAAATCATAACCCGTTGATTTCAGACAATCGTTTGAATGAAGCTGGATATGGCGTATCCTGACGCTGTTTTTAACACAGTTGTAATATGAGGTTAATCCCTTGAGTGACATGGCGAAAAACCTAATACTCTGGCTGGTCATTGCCGTCGTGCTGATGTCAGTATTCCAGAGCTTTGGGCCCAGCGAGTCTAATGGCCGTAAGGTTGATTACTCTACCTTCCTGCAAGAGGTCAATCAGGACCAGGTTCGCGAAGCGCGTATCAACGGACGTGAGATCAACGTTACCAAGAAAGATAGTAACCGTTACACGACTTACATCCCGGTAAACGACCCGAAACTGCTTGATAACCTGCTGACGAAAAATGTCAAAGTGGTTGGCGAGCCGCCGGAAGAACCTAGCCTGCTGGCTTCAATCTTTATTTCCTGGTTCCCGATGCTGTTGCTGATTGGGGTCTGGATATTCTTTATGCGTCAGATGCAGGGCGGCGGTGGCAAAGGTGCCATGTCGTTCGGCAAGAGTAAGGCGCGTATGCTCACCGAAGATCAGATCAAAACCACCTTTGCTGATGTCGCAGGTTGTGACGAAGCAAAAGATGAAGTGGCGGAACTGGTTGAATACCTGCGTGAGCCGAGCCGTTTCCAGAAGCTGGGCGGTAAAATTCCAAAAGGCGTGCTGATGGTAGGGCCGCCGGGTACCGGTAAAACGCTGCTGGCGAAAGCCATAGCCGGTGAAGCGAAAGTGCCATTCTTTACCATTTCAGGTTCAGACTTCGTGGAAATGTTCGTTGGTGTCGGTGCATCTCGTGTGCGTGACATGTTCGAACAGGCTAAAAAAGCCGCTCCATGTATCATCTTTATCGATGAAATTGACGCCGTAGGCCGTCAGCGTGGCGCAGGTCTGGGTGGTGGTCACGATGAACGTGAGCAGACCCTGAACCAGATGCTGGTTGAGATGGATGGCTTCGAAGGTAACGAAGGTATCATCGTTATCGCTGCGACTAACCGTCCAGACGTACTTGACCCGGCGCTGCTGCGTCCAGGCCGTTTCGACCGTCAGGTTGTGGTCGGTCTGCCGGATGTGCGTGGCCGTGAGCAGATCCTGAAAGTGCATATGCGTCGCGTACCGCTGTCGCCGGATATTGACGCGGCAATCATTGCCCGCGGCACACCTGGCTTCTCCGGTGCAGATCTGGCGAACCTGGTGAACGAAGCAGCGCTGTTTGCTGCCCGTGGTAACAAGCGCGTCGTGTCGATGGTGGAATTCGAAAAAGCGAAAGACAAAATCATGATGGGTGCGGAACGTCGCTCCATGGTGATGACGGAAGCGCAAAAAGAGTCCACGGCGTATCACGAAGCAGGCCACGCGATCATTGGTCGTCTGGTGCCGGAACACGACCCGGTGCATAAAGTGACCATCATTCCGCGTGGTCGTGCGCTGGGTGTGACCTTCTTCCTGCCTGAAGGCGACGCGATCAGCGCCAGCCGTCAGAAACTGGAAAGCCAGATTTCAACGCTGTACGGCGGTCGTCTGGCAGAAGAGATTATCTACGGCGTAGAGCATGTTTCTACCGGTGCGTCGAACGACATTAAAGTCGCGACTAACCTGGCGCGCAACATGGTTACCCAGTGGGGCTTCTCCGACAAACTCGGTCCGCTGCTGTACGCAGAGGAAGAAGGGGAAGTATTCCTTGGCCGTTCTGTTGCGAAAGCGAAGCATATGTCTGATGAAACGGCCCGTATCATCGACCAGGAAGTCAAAGCGCTGATTGAACGTAACTACAATCGCGCCCGTGAGATCCTGAATGCGAACCTGGATATTCTGCATGCGATGAAAGACGCGCTCATGAAATATGAGACCATCGACGCACCGCAGATCGATGACCTGATGGCACGTCGCGATGTGCGTCCGCCGGCGGGTTGGGAAGATCCAGGCGCCTCCAATAACTCTGACGATAATGGCACCCCGCGTGCACCGCGTCCGGTCGACGAACCGCGTACGCCGAATCCGGGCAATACCATGTCAGAGCAGCTGGGCGACAAATAAGTTTTTCGCACTGATGCTGTGTCTGTATCACTTCAAACCCTGGAGCTTGCTCCGGGGTTTTTTATTATTTTGTTCACCTCGTTATACAAGGGATGACTTATGAAACGCTTTGCTCAGGGGTCCGTGCTCGACCTGTCGCATCCACATGTTATGGGTATTCTTAACGTTACGCCGGATTCCTTTTCTGATGGTGGCGCGCATAACACGCTGATCGAGGCGGTAAAACACGCTAACCTGATGATTAATGCTGGGGCGACCATTATTGACGTTGGCGGTGAATCGACACGTCCTGGAGCACGGGAGGTGAGTGTGGATGAAGAGTTGTCCCGTGTTGTTCCGGTGGTTGAAGCGCTCGCTCAGCGTTTCGAAGTGTGGATCTCGGTGGATACCTCAAAGCCGGAAGTGATCCGCGAAATCGCCCGCGTCGGAGCGCACCTCATCAATGATATCCGTTCTCTGACGGAACCGGGGGCGCTGGAGGCGGCGGCAGAGACCGGGCTGCCGGTCTGTCTTATGCATATGCAGGGCGATCCTAAAACCATGCAGGACGCGCCAAAATACGATGATATTATTACTGACGTAATGCGCTTTTTTATCGACAATATTGCTCGGTGTGAGCAGGCAGGGATCGCAAAAGAGAAATTGTTGCTCGACCCGGGATTCGGTTTCGGTAAAAATCTCTCCCACAACTATGAGTTGCTTGCCCGCTTATCTGAGTTCCATCAGTTTGAGCTACCGTTGCTGGTGGGAATGTCGCGAAAATCGATGATTGGCCAGTTACTGAATGTGGGGCCATCTGAACGCCTCAGCGGCAGCCTGGCGTGTGCGGTGATCGCGGCAATGCAGGGCGCGCATATTATTCGTGTCCATGACGTAAAAGAAACGGTAGAGGCTATGCGAGTGGTCGAAGCCACACTGTCAGCGAAGGGAAATAAACGCTATGAGTGAACGTAAATATTTTGGAACAGATGGTATTCGTGGTCGTGTAGGTGATGCACCCATCACGCCGGATTTTGTTCTTAAACTCGGCTGGGCCGCCGGTAAAGTCCTGGCGCGCCATGGCTCACGTAAAATCATTATCGGCAAAGACACGCGTATTTCCGGCTATATGCTGGAATCGGCGCTGGAAGCCGGACTGTCAGCGGCGGGCATTTCTGCATCTTTCACCGGACCTATGCCGACCCCAGCGGTTGCTTACCTGACGCGTACCTTCCGCGCAGAAGCGGGGATTGTCATTTCCGCTTCCCATAACCCGTTCTACGATAACGGCATTAAATTTTTCTCCATTGATGGCACCAAGCTGCCGGATGACGTGGAAGAGGCGATTGAAGCCGAGCTGGAAAAAGAGATCACCTGTGTGGATTCCGCGCTGCTGGGTAAAGCCAGCCGTATCGTGGATGCTGCCGGGCGTTACATCGAATTCTGCAAAGGCACCTTCCCGAACGAACTCAGCCTTAAGGGGCTGAAAATTGTGGTGGATTGCGCACACGGTGCCACCTACCACATCGCGCCAAACGTGTTCCGTGAGTTGGGCGCAAATGTCATTACCATTGGCTGCGAGCCTAACGGCGTTAACATCAACGAAGAAGTGGGTGCCACGGACGTTCGCACGCTGCAGGCCAGCGTAGTGGCAGAAAAAGCCGACATCGGTATTGCTTTTGATGGCGACGGTGACCGCGTGATCATGGTGGATCACGAAGGTAATAAGGTGGATGGCGATCAGATACTCTATATCATCGCCCGTGAAGGCCTGCGTCAGGGGCAACTTCGCGGTGGCGCGGTCGGTACGCTGATGAGCAATATGGGACTGGAGCTGGCGCTGAAACAGCTCGGGATCCCGTTTGCGCGCGCAAAAGTAGGCGACCGCTACGTGCTGGAAAAACTGCAGGAAAAAGGCTGGCGCATTGGCGCGGAAAACTCCGGCCATATTCTGCTGCTGGACAAAACCACCACCGGCGACGGTATCGTGGCTGGCCTGCAGGTTGTTGCGGCAATGGTACGTAACCATATGACCCTGCACGATCTGTGCAGCGGCATGAAGCTGTTCCCGCAAATCCTCATCAACGTGCGCTTTACTGCCGGCAAAGGTGATCCGCTGGAAGATGAAACCGTGAAAGCGGTCACCGCACAAGTGGAAACAGCGCTGGGCAATCGTGGCCGCGTGTTGCTGCGTAAATCCGGTACCGAGCCGTTGATCCGCGTGATGGTGGAAGGCGAAGACGAGGCGCAGGTAACCGAATTCGCGAACCGTATTGCAGACGCGGTGAAAGCCGTCTAATGCAGGGTTAAGCGCTTAAAAAGGCGGCGTTTGCCGCCTTTAAAATGCGTAGATTTGGCTTTTTTGCTGTTTTTTTCTTCACTTGATACAATGCGTTGAAATTGCCCTTGCGCCGGTCATGCGCTTTGGTTAGTATTCACACCCGCTTCAGTGGGAAACGAAATAACGTCCCGCTTTTATGGTCAGAAGCTAATGTTACGCGGCAGCCCCGCAAGGAACAGGTTGATTATGTACGAAGCTCTTTTGGTAGTTTTCCTTATTGTGGCAATTGGCCTTGTTGGTCTGATTATGCTGCAACAAGGTAAAGGCGCTGATATGGGAGCCTCCTTTGGCGCAGGCTCATCTGCTACGCTGTTCGGTTCAAGTGGTTCTGGTAACTTCATGACCCGCATGACAGCTGTATTAGGTACCCTGTTCTTCATCATCAGCTTGGTGTTGGGTAACATTAACAGCAATAAAACCAGCAAAGGAAGCGAGTGGGAAAATCTGAGCGCGCCAGCGAAATCTGAGCAAACTCAGCCAGCTGCTCCGGCTAAGCCGACCAGCGATATTCCGCAGTAATAGCAGTATCAGTGCTGAGGTGGTGGAATTGGTAGACACGCTACCTTGAGGTGGTAGTGCCCTAACGGGCTTGTGGGTTCGAGTCCCATCCTCAGTACCAATATTCCGAAAGAAAGACATCGAAAGATGTCTTTTTTTTCGTCTGTAATTTACCATTGCGGATGAATGGCAAATAAAAAAGGGCGCTTTAAGCGCCCTTTATTTTTACCGCGACGATTATTTCTTCTCGTTATGTTCCAGACTGTCCATCTGCGGCAGACCCGTTGCGGCGGATGCTGTCAGCAGACCCGACTGAGCATAGCCAAACAGCTTCTCGCGAGTATCTGCGATATCCAGATTACGCATGGTCAACTGCCCGATACGATCGTCCGGTGAGAAGACTGAATCGCCTTTTTCCATGGTCAGACGTTCTGCTTTGTAAGTCAGATTGTCCGATACGGTATTCAGGATCGAGTAGTCATTACCGCGACGCAGTTCCAGCGTCACTTCACCGGTAATAGCGCTTGCCACCCAGCGCTGCAGCGCGTCACGCAGCATCAGCGCCTGAGAGTCAAACCAGCGGCCCTGATACAGCAAGCGGCCCAGTTGACGGCCGTGAGCATGGTACTGCTCAATAGTGTCTTCATTATGAATGCCGGTCAGCAAACGCTCATAGGCGATGTGCAGCAGCGCCATGCCAGGGGCTTCGTAAATACCGCGGCTTTTCGCTTCGATGATACGGTTTTCAATCTGATCGCTCATGCCCAGACCGTGACGACCGCCGATGCGGTTTGCTTCCAGCATCAGTTCGACATCATCACTGAAAGTCTGGCCATTCAGAGCAACAGGGTGACCTTGTTCAAAACGGATGGTCACCTCTTCCGCAGGGATCTTAACGTTCTCATCCCAGAATTTAACGCCCATGATGGGGTTAACGATTTTTACGCTGGAGTTAAGGAATTCGAGATCCTTCGCTTCGTGCGTCGCACCCAGCATATTAGAGTCAGTGGAGTAGGCTTTTTCGACGGACATTTTGTATTCAAAACCGCAGGCAATCATAAATTCAGACATTTCCTGACGGCCGCCCAACTCATCAATAAAGTCGGTATCAAGCCACGGTTTGTAGATTTTCAGCTCAGCGTTCGTCAGCAGACCGTAACGATAAAAGCGCTCAATGTCGTTGCCTTTATAGGTGCTGCCATCGCCCCAGATGTTCACGCCATCTTCTTTCATGGCGGCAACCAGCATCGTGCCGGTTACAGCACGGCCCAGCGGCGTGGTATTGAAATAGGTCAGCCCGCCGGTAGTGTTATGAAATGCACCACACTGGATTGCGGCGATACCTTCCGCGACCAGCTGCTTTCTGCAGTCGATTAGGCGTGCGTTCTCTGCACCATACTCCTTCGCACGGCGAGGAATAGCCTCATAGTCATCCTCATCTGGTTGGCCCAGATTTGCCGTGTAGGCGTAAGGAACCGCGCCTTTTTGGCGCATCCACAGCAGGGCCGCGCTGGTGTCGAGACCACCGGAGAATGCAATACCAATACGTTGTCCAACCGGAAGATGCTTGAGAATCGTCGTCATAAAATAAATCCCTGCTTAATATACTGATGGTGAGAGACTTAACAGCCACGCCATGATGTTTGTCACCGGAAGATGATCACCGCTTAGCTTCTCATCATTAATGCATTTTTATGCAAAATTAGTGAGTTTTCATTTAAACATCTTTTGAGGCTGATCGAAAGCAAAGAGTGACGTAATCGTTAAAAAAATCGCGCATAAACGCGTCCTGCGGGCTTTCCGGGACCGAACCTTCACCAGACTGCCCGGATTGGATGAGGTCAGCGACTATGCAAAACCGTGCGTGTTACCTGCATTTTGAGGTTACTCTGCGTTTTCCGCGAAAGGCGTATGGTTTTCCTTGCAATGAACAAAATCAATTGATTATAATGCTCGCCTTATCAGAAGTTCCCGGTGTTTACACCTGTCTTAACTTGCATTTAATGCATGATCGGCGTAGTATTTGCCACGTTTCAGGCGCGGGGTGGAGCAGCCTGGTAGCTCGTCGGGCTCATAACCCGAAGGTCGTCGGTTCAAATCCGGCCCCCGCAACCACTTTCCCTTAGTGTTCTTTTTCAAATATACTGTGAAGACGTTTGAGCCTTCCTCTTTTGGATTTGAAAAAAATACTCCTGGAAGGTTTCCAGGCCGCAGTTGCGGCTATAGGGTTCAGTTATCTAAAGCCCCGATTTATCGGGGTTTTTTGTTATCTGACTACAGAATAACTGGGCTTAGCGCCCTTTTTTTATGTCTTGGGGGTGGGTTTGTCCACATTAGAGCAAAAATTAACAGAGATGATCACTGCGCCGGTTGAGGCTCTGGGCTATGAACTGGTCGGCATCGAATTTGTACGCGGTCGCACATCTACGCTGCGCATCTATATTGATAGTGATAATGGCATCAATGTTGATGATTGTGCTGATGTCAGCCACCAGGTGAGCGCGGTAATGGATGTAGAAGATCCCATCACTGTTGCTTACAACCTGGAAGTCTCCTCACCGGGTCTCGATCGCCCTTTATTCACCGCCGAACACTATGCACGTTATGTCGGCGAAGAAGCCACGCTGGTACTGCGTATGGCGGTGCAAAACCGTCGCAAGTGGCAGGGTGTAATTAAGGGAGTTGACGGTGAAATGATCACCGTTACGGTCGACGGTAAAGATGAAGTGTTCGCTTTAAGTAATATCCAGAAAGCGAACCTGGTCCCCCACTTTTAACAGTCTGGATTGAGGTGAAAGGCCCCCAATGAACAAAGAAATTTTGGCTGTTGTTGAAGCAGTTTCCAACGAAAAATCGTTGCCGCGTGAGAAAATTTTTGAAGCGCTGGAAAGTGCTCTGGCGACAGCAACCAAGAAAAAATACGAGCAAGAGATCGATGTTCGCGTAGAAATCGATCGCAAAAGCGGCGACTTCGACACCTTCCGTCGCTGGGTTATCGTAGAAGAAGTCACTCAGCCGACCCGTGAAATCACGCTGGAAGCTGCGCGTTACGAAGATGAAAGCCTGAATGTGGGTGACTACGTTGAAGATCAGATTGAATCTGTCACCTTTGACCGCATTACTACACAGACGGCAAAACAAGTTATCGTACAGAAAGTACGTGAAGCTGAGCGCGCCATGGTTGTGGATCAGTTCCGCGAGCATGAAGGTGAGATCATCACCGGCGTGGTGAAAAAGGTGAACCGCGACAACATCTCTCTGGATCTGGGCAGCAATGCTGAAGCTGTGATCCTGCGTGAAGATATGCTGCCGCGTGAGAACTTCCGTCCAGGCGACCGTATTCGTGGCGTGCTTTACGCCGTGCGTCCGGAAGCGCGTGGTGCGCAGCTGTTCGTGACGCGTTCCAAACCGGAAATGCTGATTGAACTGTTCCGCATTGAAGTGCCAGAAATTGGCGAAGAAGTCATTGAAATCAAAGCCGCTGCTCGCGATCCAGGTTCTCGCGCGAAAATCGCCGTGAAAACCAATGATAAGCGTATCGATCCGGTGGGTGCTTGCGTAGGTATGCGTGGTGCACGTGTTCAGGCGGTTTCAACCGAACTGGGCGGTGAGCGTATCGATATTGTTCTGTGGGATGATAACCCGGCGCAGTTCGTTATCAACGCGATGGCACCGGCTGATGTCGCCTCCATCGTGGTGGACGAAGATAAGCACACCATGGATATCGCGGTAGAAGCGGGTAACCTGGCGCAGGCGATTGGCCGTAATGGTCAGAACGTGCGTCTTGCTTCTCAACTGAGCGGCTGGGAACTCAACGTGATGACCGTTGATGATCTTCAGTCTAAGCATCAGGCGGAAGCCCATGCAGCGATCGACACCTTTACTAAGTATCTCGACATCGACGAAGATTTCGCCACGTTACTGGTAGAGGAAGGTTTCTCGACGCTGGAGGAACTGGCCTATGTGCCGATGAAAGAGCTGCTGGAAATTGACGGTCTTGATGAAGCGACCGTTGAAGCCTTGCGCGATCGCGCTAAGAACGCACTGACCACCCTGGCCCTGGCACAGGAAGAAAGCCTCGGTAATAATAAACCGGCTGATGACCTGCTGAGCCTCGAAGGGTTGGATCGCGAAATGGCGTTTAAACTGGCTGCTCGTGGTGTTTGTACGCTGGAAGATCTCGCCGACCAGGGCATCGACGACCTGAGTGATATTGAAGGTCTGACCGACGAGAAAGCGGGTGAGCTGATTATGGCCGCACGTAATATCTGCTGGTTCGGTGACGAAGCGTAATAAACTGTAGCAGGAAGGAACAGCATGACAGATGTAACCGTAAAAGCGCTGGCCGCTGAGATTCAGACCTCCGTGGACCGCCTGGTACAGCAATTTGCTGATGCAGGGATCCCGAAGTCGTCTGACGACTCAGTGACAGCACAAGAAAAACAGACATTGTTAGCGCACCTGAACCGTGAACATGGTTCAGCGCCTGACAAGCTGACGTTGCAGCGCAAAACGCGCAGCACACTGAATATCCCTGGCACCGGCGGTAAAAGCAAATCGGTGCAGATCGAAGTCCGCAAAAAACGCACCTTTGTAAAACGTGATCCGCAAGAGGCTGAACGTCTCGCCGCGGAAGAAGAGGCGAAGCGCGAAGCGGAAGAGAAGGCCAGTCGTGAAGCGCAGGAAGCTGCTAAGCGTGAAGCCGAGGAAAAAGCCAAGCGTGACGCACAAGAGAAAGCGAAACGTGAAGCCGAAGAAAAAGCGAAACGCGAATCCGCTAACCCGGTGAAACGCGAAGCTGCGGAAACGAGCAAAGTGAGCAATCAACAAACTGACGAAATGACCAGGACTGCCCAGGCTGAAAAAGCCCGTCGTGAAGCCGAAGCGCAAGAACTTAAGCGCAAAGCCGAAGAAGAGGCACGTCGTAAACTGGAAGAAGAAGCACGCCGCGTGGCAGAAGATGCGCGTCGTATGGCTGAAGAAAACGAGAAAAATGGTGTCAATGTGGCTGCTGAACCGGTTGAAGAGTCCAGTGACTATCATGTAACCACTTCTCAACATGCGCGTCAGGCAGAAGACGACAGCGACCGCGAAGTCGAAGGTGGCCGCAGCCGTACCCGTACTGCTAAAGCACCGCGCCCGAAAAAAGGCAACAAGCACTCCGAATCGAAAGCCGATCGCGAAGAAGCGCGCGCTGCTGTTCGTGGCGGTAAAGGCGGCAAGCGTAAAGGTTCCTCTTTACAGCAGAGCTTCCAGAAACCGGCTCAGGCAGTTAACCGCGACGTTATCATCGGTGAAACCATCACCGTGGGCGAACTGGCTAACAAAATGGCAGTAAAAGGTTCTCAGGTCATCAAAGCGATGATGAAACTGGGCGCAATGGCCACCATCAACCAGGTTATCGATCAGGAAACTGCGCAGCTGGTTGCGGAAGAAATGGGCCACAAAGTTATCCTGCGTCGTGAAAACGAGCTGGAAGAAGCGGTAATGAGCGACCGTGACACTGGCGCTGCGGCAGAAGCTCGCGCACCTGTTGTGACTATCATGGGTCACGTTGACCACGGTAAAACCTCTCTGCTGGACTACATTCGTTCAACGAAAGTGGCCTCTGGCGAAGCGGGCGGCATTACCCAGCACATCGGTGCGTACCACGTTGAAACTGACAACGGTATGATCACCTTCCTGGATACCCCGGGTCACGCCGCGTTTACCTCTATGCGTGCTCGTGGTGCGCAGGCAACGGATATCGTTGTTCTGGTTGTGGCCGCGGACGATGGCGTGATGCCGCAGACTATCGAAGCAATCCAGCACGCGAAAGCGGCGCAGGTGCCGGTAGTGGTTGCGGTGAACAAAATTGATAAGCCAGAAGCTGACCTGGATCGCGTGAAAAACGAACTGTCCCAGTACGGCGTGATGCCGGAAGAGTGGGGCGGTGAGTCTCAGTTCATCCCTGTATCTGCGAAAGCCGGTACCGGTATTGATGACCTGCTGAACGCCATCCTGCTGCAGGCTGAAGTTCTGGAACTGAAAGCGGTTCGCAAAGGTATGGCGAGCGGCGCGGTTATCGAATCCTTCCTGGATAAAGGTCGTGGTCCGGTAGCAACAGTTCTGGTACGTGAAGGTACGCTGAACAAAGGCGACATCGTGCTTTGTGGCTTCGAATATGGCCGTGTTCGTGCAATGCGTAACGAACTGGGTCAGGAAGTTATGGAAGCCGGTCCGTCTATTCCGGTTGAAATCCTGGGTCTGTCCGGTGTGCCGGCTGCCGGTGATGAAGTGACCGTGGTACGTGACGAGAAGAAAGCGCGTGAAGTTGCACTGTATCGTCAGGGCAAATTCCGTGAAGTCAAACTGGCACGTCAGCAGAAATCTAAACTTGAGAACATGTTCGCGAACATGACTGAAGGCGAAGTTCACGAAGTGAACGTCGTACTGAAAGCTGACGTACAGGGTTCTGTCGAAGCGATTTCCGATTCCTTACTGAAACTGTCTACCGACGAAGTGAAAGTGAAGATCATCGGTTCCGGCGTAGGTGGTATCACCGAAACCGACGCCACGCTGGCTGCAGCATCCAACGCCATTCTGGTTGGCTTCAACGTGCGTGCTGATGCCTCTGCGCGTAAAGTGATTGAAGCGGAAAGCCTGGATCTGCGTTACTACTCCGTCATCTACCATCTGATCGACGAAGTGAAAGCGGCGATGAGCGGCATGCTGTCTCCGGAACTGAAACAGCAGATCATTGGTCTGGCCGAAGTGCGCGACGTGTTCAAATCACCGAAATTCGGTGCGATCGCGGGCTGTATGGTTACCGAAGGGACGATCAAACGTCACAACCCGATCCGCGTTCTGCGCGACAACGTGGTTATCTACGAAGGCGAGCTGGAATCCCTGCGCCGCTTCAAAGATGACGTTAACGAAGTCCGTAACGGCATGGAATGTGGTATCGGCGTTAAGAACTACAACGACGTTCGCGTTGGCGATATGATCGAAGTGTTCGAAATCATCGAGATCAAGCGTACCATCGCTTAACCGTCGTAATGCCCGGTGGCTGGGTTGCAGGCCTGATAAGCGTAGCGACATCAGGCCTGGAAGCACCACCCGGCAACTATTTCAAAAGGGGCTTTTAGCCCCTTTTTTGTCTTTATTCTGGAGGACTTATTATGGCGAAAGAATTTGGCCGCCCTCAGCGTGTTGCGCAGGAGATGCAAAAAGAGATCGCGCTTATCCTGCAACGCGAAATTAAAGATCCACGTCTGGGCATGATGACCACCGTTTCCGGTGTCGAGATGTCCCGTGACCTGGCGTATGCGAAAGTGTTTGTTACCTTTCTGAACGACAAAGACGAAGCGGCCATCAAGGCTGGTATCAAAGCATTACAGGACGCGTCCGGTTTTATCCGCTCGCTGCTGGGTAAAGCACTGCGTCTGCGTATCGTGCCGGAACTGACCTTCTTCTACGACAACTCGTTGGTGGAAGGTATGCGTATGTCCAACCTGGTGACCAACGTGGTGCGTCATGACGATGAACGTCGTGTGAACCCGGACGACACCAAGGAGGACTAATGAGTCGTCCTCGTCGTCGCGGTCGCGATGTGCACGGCGTACTGTTACTGGATAAGCCACAAGGCATGTCCAGTAATGATGTGCTGCAAAAAGTTAAACGTCTCTACAATGCTAACCGTGCCGGGCATACCGGCGCGCTGGATCCCCTGGCGACCGGCATGTTGCCGATTTGCCTGGGAGAGGCGACGAAGTTTTCCCAGTATCTGCTGGATTCGGATAAGCGTTATCGTGTTATTGCGCGTCTCGGCCAGCGCACGGATACCTCCGATGCCGACGGACAGATTGTTGAAGAGCGCCCGGTGACTTTCAGTGCAGAGCAGCTGGCTGCCGCGCTGGAGACCTTCCGCGGTGATATTCAGCAAATCCCGTCCATGTATTCGGCCCTGAAATACCAGGGAAAGAAGCTGTACGAGTACGCGCGTCAGGGTATTGAGGTGCCGCGTGAAGCCCGTCCCATTACCGTTTACGAGCTGCTGTTTATCCGTCACGAAGGGGATGAGCTGGAGCTGGAAGTACACTGCTCGAAAGGCACCTATATCCGCACGATTGTGGACGATCTCGGTGAAAAGCTCGGCTGTGGCGCGCATGTGATTTTTCTGCGCCGTCTGGCGGTTAGCAAATACCCGGTCGATCGCATGGTGACGCTTGAGCAGTTGCAGACGCTGGTTGAGCAGGCCGGTGAGCAGGATATTCCTGCTGCCCAGCTTCTTGATCCGTTGCTGATGCCGATGGACAGTCCCGCTGCGGACTTCCCGGTGGTGAATATTCCTGCCGTTAGCGCCGCCTACTTCAAGAACGGTCAGCCCGTTCGCGCGGCCGAAGCGCCGACCGAAGGACTGGTGCGCGTAACGGAAGGGCCAGAGTCGGTGTTTATCGGCATGGCAGAAATCGACGATCAGGGTCGCGTGGCACCACGCCGCCTGGTGGTTGAGTACCCGGCGTAATCCATCGTAGTCACCTTGCGATAACAAGGTACTGCGAGTAGAATATTGCCGCTTAACGTCAGGTAAGGTGTTTAACATCTTCCGTCGTTAAACCTGGGGTTGCTGAATTAGAGATTGGCACCCTTTCATTCTTTTAATTTTGGAGTTTAAAATGTCTCTAAGCGTTGAAGCTAAAGCAAAAATCGTTTCCGAGTTTGGTCGTGGCGAGAACGACAGCGGTTCTACCGAAGTTCAGGTTGCCCTGCTGACTGCTCAGATTAACCACCTGCAGGGTCACTTTGCAGAGCACAAAAAAGATCACCACAGCCGTCGTGGTCTGCTGCGTATGGTTTCTCAGCGTCGTAAACTGCTCGACTACCTGAAACGTAAAGATGTTGCACGCTACACCGCGCTGATCGAGCGTCTGGGTCTGCGTCGCTAAGTCTGGCGAGTTTCACAGAAAGGGGCCTTAACGGCCCCTTTTTTCAACCAGACGGCAGCAATTCACCCTAAACTATTGTATTGTTGCTGTGAATGATCTTCGTTGCAGAGGTTCGCGCGGCTAATGAGAGGCTTTACCCGGTTTGGGTTAGGGTTGTCATTAGTCGCGAGGATGCACAGAAGATCGGGTACTAACGTCAGCACACCCAGCGGTGTGCTGTCATTCATTAAGAAAGGATAAAATTTTGCTTAATCCGATCATTCGTAAATTTCAGTACGGTCAACACACCGTAACGCTGGAAACCGGCATGATGGCGCGTCAGGCGACGGCAGCTGTTATGGTAAGCATGGACGACACCGCGGTATTCGTTACCGTTGTAGGTCAGAAAAAAGCGAAGCCGGGCCAGGACTTCTTCCCGCTGACTGTTAACTATCAGGAGCGTACTTACGCTGCTGGTAAAATCCCGGGTGGCTTCTTCCGTCGTGAAGGTCGTCCAAGCGAAGGCGAAACGCTGATCGCGCGTCTGATTGACCGCCCGGTTCGTCCGCTGTTCCCGGAAGGCTTCGTTAACGAAGTACAGGTTATCGCGACTGTTGTTTCTGTTAACCCACAGGTTAACCCGGATATCGTGGCAATGATCGGCGCCTCTGCTGCGCTGTCCCTGTCCGGTATCCCGTTCAACGGCCCAATCGGTTCTGCCCGCGTAGGTTACATCAATGACCAGTACGTGTTGAACCCGACCCAGGACGAGCTGAAAGAAAGCAAACTGGATCTGGTTGTTGCCGGTACCGAAGGCGCTGTGCTGATGGTTGAATCCGAAGCTGAGCTGCTGAGCGAAGACGTGATGCTGGGCGCAGTGGTGTTTGGCCACGAGCAGCAGCAGATCGTGATCCAGAACATCAACGACCTGGTGAAAGAAGCGGGCAAACCGCGTTGGGACTGGCAGCCAGAAGCCGCTAACGAAGCGCTAAATGCGCGCGTTGCTGCGCTTGCTGAATCCCGTCTGAGCGATGCTTACCGCATCACTGACAAACAAGAGCGTTACGATCAGGTTGGCGTTATCAAATCTGATGTAATTGCCGCTCTGCAGGCAGAAGATGAAACCCTGGACGAGAACGAACTGGGTGACATCCTGCACGCAATCGAGAAAAACGTTGTTCGTAGCCGTATTCTGGCGGGCGAGCTGCGTATCGACGGTCGTGAAAAAGACATGATCCGTGGTCTGGACGTGCGTACTGGCGTTCTGCCGCGTACCCATGGTTCCGCACTGTTCACCCGTGGTGAGACGCAGGCGCTGGTTACCGCGACCTTGGGTACCACCCGTGATGCGCAGAACATCGACGAACTGATGGGCGAGCGTACTGACAGCTTCCTGTTCCACTACAACTTCCCTCCGTACTCCGTTGGTGAGACGGGCATGGTCGGTTCGCCGAAGCGTCGTGAAATTGGTCACGGTCGTCTGGCGAAGCGTGGCGTGCTGGCTGTGATGCCGGAAGCTGACAAATTCCCGTACACCGTACGTGTGGTTTCAGAAATTACCGAATCTAACGGTTCTTCTTCCATGGCGTCCGTATGTGGTGCTTCTCTGGCCCTGATGGATGCAGGCGTGCCGATCAAAGCGGCCGTTGCGGGTATCGCAATGGGTCTGGTGAAAGAAGGCGACAACTATGTTGTGCTGTCTGACATCCTCGGCGACGAAGATCACCTGGGCGATATGGACTTCAAAGTTGCGGGTTCCCGCGAAGGTATCTCTGCGCTGCAGATGGATATCAAAATTGAAGGTATCACCAAAGAGATCATGCAGGTTGCACTGAACCAAGCTAAAGGTGCGCGTCTGCACATCCTGGGCGTGATGGAACAGGCAATCAACGCACCGCGTGGGGATATTTCGCAGTTCGCACCGCGTATCCATACCATCAAGATCAGCCCGGACAAGATTAAAGACGTCATCGGTAAAGGTGGCTCTGTGATCCGTGCGCTGACCGAGGAAACCGGCACCACCATCGAAATCGAAGATGATGGCACCGTGAAAATCGCAGCGACCGACGGCGAGAAAGCGAAATACGCTATTCGTCGTATCGAAGAGATCACGGCAGAAATCGAAGTGGGTCGCGTCTACAATGGTAAAGTGACCCGTATCGTTGACTTTGGCGCATTCGTTGCCATCGGTGGCGGTAAAGAAGGTCTGGTGCACATTTCTCAGATCGCTGACAAGCGTGTAGAGAAAGTGACTGACTATCTGCAGATGGGTCAGGAAGTCCCGGTTAAAGTTATGGAAGTTGACCGTCAGGGCCGCGTCCGTCTGAGCATTAAAGAAGCGACTGAACAAACTCAGCCTGCTGAAGCGCCGCAAGCGCCAGTAGCAGAACAAGGCGAGTAAGGTTGCTGTTTAGCTCTCCGTCGTTGGCGGAGAGTTTTCATTCCGGGCAGGATGCTGTGTTTGCAGCCGGGGGACAGGATGTCCATCTAATTGTTGTCTTCGGGAGTGGGAAATGAAGCCTTTTTTGCGCTGGTGTTTCGTTGCGACAGCTTTAACGCTGGCAGGATGCAGCAACTCTGCCTGGCGTAAGAGCGAAGTCCTGGCGGTGCCATTGCAACCGACTTTGCAGCAAGAAGTGATTCTGGCACGCATGGAACAAATTCTTGCCAGTCGGGCTTTAACCGATGATGAACGCGCACAGCTTTTATATGAGCGCGGAGTGTTGTATGATAGTCTCGGTCTGAGGGCACTGGCGCGAAATGATTTTTCACAAGCACTGGCCATCCGACCCGATATGCCTGAAGTATTCAATTACTTAGGCATTTACTTAACGCAAGCGGGCAATTTTGATGCCGCTTATGAAGCGTTTGATTCTGTACTTGAGCTTGATCCAACTTACAACTACGCGCACTTGAATCGCGGTATCGCTCTGTATTACGGCGGTCGTGACAAGTTAGCGCAAGATGATCTGCTAGCGTTTTATCAAGACGATCCCAATGATCCTTTCCGTAGCCTCTGGCTTTACATCGCTGAGCGTAAGCTCGATGAAAAGCAGGCCAAGGAAGCGCTAAAACAGCGCTTCGAGAAATCGGATAAAGAGCAATGGGGATGGAACATTGTCGAGTTCTACCTCGGTGACATTAACGAAGCAACGTTAATGGATCGCCTGAAGGCGGACGCAACGGATAACACCTCGCTCGCTGAGCATCTCAGTGAAACCAACTTCTATTTAGGTAAGTTCTACCTAAGTCTGGGGGAAAAGGACAGCGCTACGGCACTGTTCAAGTTAGCGGTCGCTAACAACGTACACAACTACGTTGAGCATCGTTATGCATTGTTGGAATTATCGCTCTTGGGCCAGGAGCAAGATGACCTGGCAGAATCGGACCAGCAATAGCTGACGAACAACGATCAGCCCATCAACTTTATTAATAAAGTCATCATCCTAACGGGTGAGGGCGTTTTTGTTCGTTAATCAACTAAATTTGAGCCGGTTCACACTTTTCAATGAAAATTGCAGATCAATTTCACGATGAGTTACGTAGACTGGCCGCCATCAATGAGGCACATGTACTACATGACTGATACCATCGAAACCACT
The DNA here is from genome assembly GCF_019218745.1 of Enterobacter sp. ENT03. Lineage (GTDB taxonomy): Bacteria > Pseudomonadota > Gammaproteobacteria > Enterobacterales > Enterobacteriaceae > Enterobacter_D. The sequence goes on along the minus strand of NZ_JAHUXA010000005.1, from coordinate 86,091 downwards.
TTTTCTGATCTTGGGCTGAATGCCTCTATCCTTCAGGCCCTGACCGATCTGGGTTACGAAAAGCCATCTCCAATCCAGGCAGAGTGTATCCCACATCTGCTGGGTGGCCGCGATGTTCTGGGTATGGCCCAGACCGGTAGCGGCAAAACTGCAGCGTTTTCATTACCGCTGCTGCACAACCTTGATCCTGAGCTGAAAGCGCCACAGATTCTGGTGCTGGCACCGACCCGCGAACTGGCGGTTCAGGTTGCAGAAGCCATGACGGATTTCTCTAAACATATGCACGGCGTAAACGTGGTGGCCCTTTACGGCGGCCAGCGTTATGACGTGCAGCTGCGCGCCCTGCGTCAGGGTCCACAAATTGTTGTGGGTACCCCGGGTCGCCTGCTCGATCACTTAAAACGTGGCACGCTGAACCTGTCCAACCTGAAAGGTCTGGTACTGGACGAAGCGGATGAAATGCTGCGTATGGGCTTCATCGAAGACGTTGAAACCATCATGGCTGAGATCCCGGCTGAACATCAGACCGCGCTGTTCTCTGCCACTATGCCGGAAGCTATCCGTCGCATTACCCGCCGCTTTATGAAAGAGCCGCAGGAAGTGCGCATTCAGTCCAGCGTAACCACTCGCCCGGACATCAGCCAGAGCTACTGGTCTGTCTACGGCATGCGTAAAAACGAAGCGCTGGTGCGTTTCCTGGAAGCAGAAGATTTTGATGCGGCGATTATCTTCGTTCGTACCAAAAATGCGACCCTGGAAGTGGCTGAAGCGCTGGAGCGTAGCGGTTACAACAGCGCTGCGCTGAACGGTGACATGAACCAGGCACTGCGTGAGCAAACCCTGGAGCGTCTGAAAGATGGTCGTCTGGACATCTTGATTGCGACCGACGTTGCGGCCCGTGGCCTGGACGTTGAGCGTATCAGCCTGGTGGTAAACTACGACATCCCGATGGACTCCGAGTCTTACGTGCACCGTATCGGCCGTACCGGTCGTGCTGGCCGTGCAGGTCGCGCACTGCTGTTCGTTGAGAACCGCGAGCGTCGTCTGCTGCGTAACATTGAACGCACCATGAAGCTGACCATTCCGGAAGTTGAACTGCCGAACGCAGAACTGCTGGGCAAACGCCGTCTGGAAAAATTCGCCGCCAAAGTCCAGCAGCAGCTGGAAAGCAGCGATCTGGATCTGTACCGTGGCCTGCTGTCAAAAATTCAGCCGGTTGCTGACGAAGAGCTGGACATCGAAACGCTGGCTGCTGCGCTGCTGAAAATGGCGCAGGGCGAACGTCCGCTGATCCTGCCACCAGAAGCGCCGATGCGTCCGAAGCGTGAATTCCGTGACCGTGACGAGCGTTTCGAACGCCGTGGCGACCGTAACGATCGCAACGACCGTGGTCCGCGTGCTGACCGTCCTGAGCGTAGCGGTGAAGATCGTCCGCGTCGTGAACGTCGTGACGCTGGCGAAATGGAACTGTACCGCATTGAAGTGGGCCGTGATGATGGTGTTGAAGTTCGTCACATCGTTGGCGCTATCGCTAACGAAGGCGACATCAGCAGCCGTTACATCGGTAACATCAAGCTGTTCGGTACCCACTCCACCATCGAGCTGCCGAAAGGTATGCCGGGCGAAGTTCTGCAACACTTCACCCGTACGCGTATCCTGAACAAGCCGATGAACATGCAGCTGCTGGGTGATGCACAGCCGCACGAACGTCGTGCTGGTGGTGATCGTCCTGCTGGCGAACGTCGCTTCGGTGGCGGTGCTGGCGGCGAGCGTCGTGAAGGTAGCCGTGGTCCACGTCGTGAAGGCGCAGCGCCAGGTGCTGGCCGTTTCAGCGGCGAACGTCGTGAAGGCAACCGTGGCCCGCGTCGCGAAGAAGGCGCTGCCTCCGGTCGTCGTCGCTTCGGTGATGCATAATCGCGTAACGCATAAACCTTTACTGTAAAGCAAACGTTCCAGCCCCGATCTTAACAATCGGGGCTTTTTTTATCTGTTTTGTACTCATGTACTGGTACAATGCATGCGCAATGCTTCACAGACCGAAGCTGTTATAACACCGGAGATTAAACGGATGGCGACGTTAACAACCACACACACCACTCCCTCGCTGCTGGCAGGCGTTGTGATTATTGCGGGTACGATCATTGGCGCAGGCATGTTTTCCCTGCCGGTGGTGATGTCCGGCGCGTGGTTCTTCTGGTCACTGGCGGCGCTGATCTTCACATGGTTTTGTATGCTGCATTCCGGCCTGATGATCCTCGAAGCGAACCTCAACTATCGGATTGGATCCAGCTTCGACACCATTACCCGCGATCTGCTCGGTAAACGCTGGAACGCCATCAACGGCATTTCCATCGCCTTTGTGCTTTATATCCTGACCTACGCCTACATTTCCGCGAGCGGCTCGATCCTGCATCACACCTTTGCGGAGATGTCGCTGAACGTTCCGGCGCGGCTGGCGGGATTTGGCTTTGCAATGCTGGTGGCGTTTATTGTCTGGCTGTCCACCCGCGCGGTCAGCCGCATGACCGCCATTGTGCTGGGTGCCAAAGTCATCACTTTCTTTCTGACCTTCGGTAGCCTGCTGGGGCATGTTCAGCCTGCCACGCTGTTCAACGTGGCCGAAAGCAACGCGTCTTATACGCCTTACCTGCTGATGACACTGCCGTTTTGCCTCGCCTCATTTGGCTATCACGGCAACGTCCCCAGCCTGATGAAATTCTACGGCAAAGATCCGCGCACTATCACGCGCTGTATTGTCCTCGGCTCGCTGCTGGCACTGGGGCTGTATGCGGTCTGGTTGCTGGGTACGATGGGCAATATCCCGCGCCCGGCCTTTATCGCAATCGCCGCGCAGGGCGGAAATATCGATGTGCTGGTGCAGGCGTTAAGCGGCGTACTGAATAGCCGGAGTCTGGATCTGCTGCTGCTGGTGTTTTCCAACTTTGCGGTCGCCAGCTCGTTTCTTGGCGTGACGCTGGGGCTGTTTGACTATCTGGCGGATCTGTTTGGTTTTGATGACAGCGCGGCAGGGCGCTTTAAAACTGCGGCGCTGACCTTTCTGCCGCCAGTGGCGGGCGGTTTGCTGTGGCCGAATGGTTTTCTGTATGCGATTGGCTATGCCGGGCTGGCGGCCACCATCTGGGCGGCGATTGTCCCGGCGCTGCTGGCGCGAAAATCACGCAAGCGCTTTGGCAGCCCGCGGTTTCGCGTCTGGGGCGGTAAACCGATGATTGCCCTGATCCTGATTTTCGGCGTCGGCAACGCCCTTGTGCATCTGTTGTCGAGCTTCAACCTGCTGCCGGTATATCAGTAGTTAATCTCTAGCCGGATGGCGGCTACGCCTTATCCGACCTGCAGCATTGATTTTGTAGGCCGGGCAAGCTTGCGCCGCCCGGCAAAATCTGCAAACGTAGGCCCGGTAAGCGTAGCGCCACCGGGCAGGCCAGAACTATCCCAACAACTCTTCTTTCACCTGCATTGCCAGGTCAAACGAATGCAGACGCGCCTGATGATCGAAAATCTGGCCGTTAACCATGATCTCATCCGCCTGGGTTTCACGCAGAATCGACTCCAGCCCGTGACGGACCTTCGCTTTATCTCCCACCAGCGACATGCTCAGCGCCTGCTGCACACCGTATTTCTCTAACGGCGACCAGAACTGATCGATGTTATCAATCGGCGGCGGCAGCTGCGAGGTTTCACCCCGACGCAGTTTCACAAACGCCTGCTGCATGGACGTGAACAGGAATTCCGCATCGCGATTACTGTCAGCGGCCACGATATTGATGCACACCATCGCATACGGCTTTTCAAGGCGCGCCGAGGGCTTAAAGTTGCTGCGGTACAGGTGCAGTGCCTGGAAGAGCATGTCCGGGGCAAAGTGCGAGGCAAACGCAAACGGCAGACCAAGCTGCGCGGCGAGCTGGGCGCTGTAAAGGCTGGAGCCAAGCAGCCAGACGGGGATCTTCTCGCCGTAGCCGGGCACCGGGCGCACATGCGGGTTCGGATCGCGGGCATCAAACCAGTCCACCAGCTCCGCCACGTCGCGCGGGAAGTTATCAACGTCGCCGCTCATATGACGGCGCAGCGCCATCATGGTGCGCTGATCGCTACCCGGCGCGCGGCCCAGCCCCAGATCGATACGGCCCGGATAGAGCGTATTGAGCGTGCCAAACTGTTCGGCGACCACCAGCGGCGAGTGGTTTGGCAGCATCACGCCGCCGGAGCCGAGGTGCAGGCTCGTGGTATTGGCCGCCAGATAGCCAATCAGCACTGACGTCGCCGCGCTGGCGATGCCGGTCATATTGTGATGCTCAGCCAGCCAGAAGCGATGATAGCCACGTTTTTCAGCGAGACGGGCCAGATCCAGAGAGTGACCAAAGGCGTCTTTCGCAGAAGCGCCCTGCGGGATCGGTGCGAGGTCGAGCACCGAAAAAAGCGGGGAGGTATCGGTCATATTGTGCTCACTTTGTTACAGGCTAATTCTTTAATACTGCATTAAAGCGTAGCTAAAGCTGTTAACAAAGTGAGCTATCTGTGTGAATGAAGCGATCGACTACACCAGTTCCAGACCGGCGACCCGCTTCCAGTAGCCGTTGCAGTCACTGTGTGCCGCCAGCGGCAGTGGGGCGTCGCCGTTCGCGTTGGTGCGGAAGGCCGCCAGCATGTCCAGCGTTTGTGTGCCCATCGGCGACAGGCGCACAATATCTACCAGCCCGTGCATGGAGGTCTGCTCATTGCCGAGGTTATAGACATAGCCGCTCATGGTCTGAATACCGTTTAACACGAACACCTGCTGATCTTCCTGCGACAGCACATTGCGGCCGGTCGGGTAGTTGATGCAGCAGGTTTCGCACTCATCTTTGGGCCGGTCTTCCGAGCGGGCGGTAAAGCAGCGCGCGGAATAGGCCAGCGGCAGATGACCATAGCTCAGCACTTCCACTTCAAACTGATTGCGGATCCCCAGTTCATCGCACTGATTCAGCAGGTTAGCCAGCCAGTCGCGGGATAATTCCACCGGCATACACCAGCGAACCATTCCCTGTTTGTGCAACAGGCGCAGCGTCACGGCGTTATAGCAGTTCAGCGCATGACCGGCGACAAACGGCAGCTTCCGCTCGGCGCACATATTTACCACGCCGAGATCGCTGGCTTCCAGCATGAACTCGCCATTTTCCACATAGCGTTTCAGCTCGTTTAGTTCCGAGGCAGCCTGTACCAGCGCCAGCGTCGACAGCACGACCTGTTTGCCGCTTTGCGCCAGCGCTTTCGCCATCTCCAGCCAGTCGCCCACTTTGGTGGCGCGGCGCTTGCTGCATACCGCTTCGCCAAGATAAATAATATCGGCTTCGCTGCGGGCGGCCTGCTGATAGAAATTTTCCAGCGTCTCTTTTGGCCAGTAGTAGAGCACCGGTCCTAATGCATATTTCATTGCTTTTCTCACTGCCATTTACGGTGATAGGCGCCAAGCGTCGTTTGCGTGCCTTCCGACATCGCCCCAAGCGTATCCATCCACGCCGTCTGCGGGGCGTAGGTTTCCGGCGCGGCCAGGCAGTTATCGATAGCCTGACGCCAGACTTTCGCCACCTGGCTGACGTACGCCGGGCTGCGCTGGCGGCCTTCGATTTTCACCGAGGCAATATTGGCGGCCAGCAGTTCCGGTAACAGCGCCAGCGTGTTCAGACTGGTTGGCTCTTCCAGCGCGTGATAGCGCTCGCCATCCACCAGATAGCGCCCTTTGCACAGCGTCGGATAGCCTGCGTTTTCCCCTTCCTGATAGCGGTCGATCAGCACATCGTTCAGGCGTGATTCCAGGCCCTGCGGCGTCTGCTGCCAGCGCACAAAGCGCGCCGGAGAGCAGGCACCCACAGTATTTGGTGACTCGCCGGTCAGGTAGGAGGATAAATAACACCGTCCCTCCGCCATAATGCACAGGCTGCCGAAAGCGAACACTTCCAGCGGAACCGGCGTGGTGCGCGACAGCTGTTTAACCTGATGGATCGACAGCACGCGCGGCAGTACCACGCGCGCCACGTCAAAATGGCGATGATAAAAACGAATGGCTTCGTCGTTGGTGGCCGATGCCTGCACCGAGACATGGCGTTCTATATGGGGATAGCGTTCGGCGGCGTATTCGAGCATCGCCAGGTCGGCGAGGATCAGCGCATCCGCGCCGAGCTGCGCCGCCATGTCCACCGCCCGCTGCCAGCGCTGGTAGCCGTCAGGGTGGGCAAAAGTGTTAATGGCGATATGCAATTTTTTGCCGTGCTGGTGAACATAGCTCACCGCTTCCTGGAGTTTTTTCTCCGTAAAATTCAGTCCGGCAAAATGGCGGGCGTTAGTGTCATCTTTCAGGCCGATATAGACGGCGTCGGCTCCGTTCTCGATGGCCGCCTTCAGCGCCGGGAGGTTTCCGGCCGGGCAGAGCAACTCCATAATATATCCTGCGGTTCAACGGGCCAGCCTGACCCGGACGCACCTGAGAGGTGCAAAAATTGTTAACGAGCTGGGATTTTAGTTAACCCTTCGGCGACAATTTTTGATTTGAGGCAGTTAATCGCGTATTGATGGCACCAATAATGGCGTATTTCTTCTTCGTAATTGTTGATTTGCGCCGCTATGTGATTTGTATGATGTGGCAGAATAGGCGGACTAATCATTTCAGGGAGTAATGCTTGTGTTGGATAAACTGCGCTCACGTCTCGTTCTCGCGGGTCCGTCTTTACTCAGCGTGCCTGTGAAGCTCGCGCCTTTCGCCCTTAAACGCCAGGTACTGGAACAGGTTTTGCGCTGGCAGTTTCAGCAGGCGCTGGCGGACGGCGAACTTGAGTTTCTCGAAGGACGCTGGTTAAGTATCGACGTGCGGGATATTGGCCTTCAGTGGTTCACCTCCGTTGAGAACGGCCAGTTAATCGTGCGCCAGTCTGCCAACGCTGATGTCAGTTTTAGCGCGAATGCCAGCGATCTGCTGATGATCGCCGCCCGTAAACAGGATCCGGATACGTTGTTTTTCCAGCGCCGTCTGATGATCGAAGGTGATACGGAACTGGGTCTGTACGTGAAAAATCTGATGGATGCCATTGAACCTGAGCAGATGCCGAAACCATTGCGCATCATGCTCATGCAACTGGCTGAATTTGTTGAGGCGGGCCTGAAAACGCCCCCTGAAACTAAACCTCTTTCTGTAGGTGAGCCATGCTGATTAGAGTCGAAATCCCCATTGATGCGCCAGGCATTGACGCATTACTCCGTCGCGCTTATCCGGGCGATGGCGAAGCGGGTCTGGTACAGGATCTGCGTGAAGATGGTTTAATCACGCTCGGTCTGGTGGCAACGGACGACGAAGGGCAAGTCGTGGGCTATGTGGCCTTCAGCCCGGTCTCCGTTCATGGTGAGGATTTACAGTGGGTGGCGCTTGCGCCGCTGGCCATTGACGAAAACTACCGTGGGCAGGGCCTCGCGCGACAACTGGTGTATGAAGGGCTGGATTCGCTCAATGAGTTTGGCTATGCCGCCGTGGTGGCGTTAGGCGATCCGGCATTCTATGACCGACTCGGTTTTGAGCGGGCGGCCCATTACGATCTGCACTGCCGCTGGCCGGGAACGGAAACCGCCTTCCATGTCCATCGCCTGGCAGACGACGCCTTTAACGGCGTCACTGGGCGGGTGGAGTATCACGATCATTTCAATCGCTTTTAAGCACCGGCGTTTGCAGACTCTCTAACAGCGCTGCAAACGAATCCTCTCCGTTGACGAGGCGCTCTTTCTGGCGCTTCGTCAGTTGCTTGATCCGGTATTCGATTCTCAGCGCAAGCGAGCGCTCACCAACCGGTTCGGTAAACGCCAGCCGCAGTTCGCCTTTGCCCCGCAGCGCCTTCGCGCCTTTACCCGACTGGTGCTGGCTAAAACGGCGGGACACGTCGGTGGTAATCCCGGTGTAGAGCGAATTATCAGCGGTGCGAATGAGATAAACAGACCAGAGCGTCATTACAGCGTTCACTATATTAAGATGAGCGCACCATAGCATGAGGAAGAAGTCCGATGGAATCACTCGCCGCCATTAATCGCTGGCTGTCCAGACAACACGTTCTGACATGGTGTGTCACCCGCGATGGGGAATTGTGGTGCGCTAACGCTTTTTATCTCTACGATCCGGTAAAAGTGGCGTTCTATGTGCTGAGTGAAGACCATACCCGACATGCGCAAATGACCGGGCAAAACGCGCCGGTGGCGGGCACCGTTAACGGGCAGCCAAAAACCGTGGCGCTGATCCGAGGCGTGCAGTTTAAAGGGGAGATCCGTCGTCTGAATGAGGAAGAAAGCGGCGTACCGCGAGGGCAGTATACGCGCCGCTTTCCGGTTGCCAGAGCGCTATCGGCTCCCGTCTGGGAAATCATCCTCGACGAGATAAAATTTACCGATAACACGCTGGGCTTCGGGAAAAAACTTCACTGGATCCGCGACTCAGGCACCGAGTAAGCGCAGGGCTTCGCGGTTAAACGCGGGAAGATCGTCCGGCGTCCGGCTGGTGACGATCTGATTGTTGTCGATGACCACTTCCTGGTCATAGAACTCAGCACCCGCGTTTTTCAGGTCGATAACAATGGGTTTGACCGTGGTGAGCTTACGCCCCCGCACCACTTCGGCACTGATCAGCAGTTGTGGACCGTGGCAGATGGCAAACACCGGCTTGCCGGAATTCACAAAGTCACGGGTAAAGGTAACAAAGCGATCGTCGCCGCGCAGCGTATCCGGCGAGTGACCGCCCGGCAGCAGCAGCGCATCAAATTCGTCAGGTTTCACCTCATCGATAGCTTTATCAATGGTGATACTGGCTTCCCCTTTCTTACCTTTGACCGTCTTCCCGGCTTCCATCTCAATGGTGACCACGTCATGGCCAGCTTTACGAAACGCCTCGGCGGGTGAGGTAAACTCTGAATCTTCAAACTCGTCGGTTATCAAGACTGCAATCTTCTTGCCCATATTTCCTCCGCTGTTTTGGGTTCAGACAGGTGATTTCGCCATAAATCGTTAATAATGACGAACAGTGCTATTAAGCCTGGTCCAGTGACGCGACATTGCAAGCCGGACTAATCTGCAAAAGGGGATGAGATGACTCAGGTATTGATCACCGGCGCGACCGGTCTGGTAGGGGGACATCTGCTGCGAATGCTTCGGCAGACACCGGAAATCACCGCCATCACTGCGCCCACTCGCCGCCCGTTAGCGGATGCTGACGGTGTATTTAACCCCTATGATCCGCAGCTCAGTGACGCGCTGGCGCAGGTAAAAGATCCGCTGGATATTGTGTTTTGCTGCCTGGGCACCACGCGCCGGGAAGCGGGGAGCAAAGAAGCATTCATTCACGCAGATTATACGCTGGTGGTGGATACGGCGATTACCGGTCAGCGGCTGGGGGCAAAACATATGCTGGTGGTGAGCGCGACCGGCGCTAATCCTCATTCGCCGTTTTTCTATAATCGTGTTAAAGGCGAAATGGAAGAGGCGCTGAAAGCGCAGCACTGGCCGTATCTGACGCTGGCTCGCCCGTCGATGCTGCTCGGCGATCGCAGTAAAAAGCGCTTTAATGAGTCGCTGATGGCACCGTTATTCCGTCTGTTGCCGGGGAACTGGAAATCCATCGAGGCGCGTGATGTGGCGAAAGCGATGCTGATCACCGCGCTTTCTCCTGGTCAGGAAGGCGTAACGGTACTGGATTCCGCGCAGCTACGGGAAATAGCCCGCCGCGCGCAGGATTAATCGTTCCCAAACGCGGCATGCAGGCGTAGTATTTTCCGGCTCAATAAAACACACTTCATTGTTCCTGGAAAATGCTATGACTGGTCAGTCTTCATCTCAGGCGGTTTCCCCCATTCAGTGGTGGAAACCCGCACTCTTTTTTCTCGTCGTTATTGTCGGGCTCTGGTATGTGAAATGGCAGCCGTATTACGGTAAAGCCTTCACCGCCGCCGAAACGCACAGCATCGGTAAATCTATTCTCGGTCAGGCCGCCAGCAGCCCGTTCCAGGCGGCGCTGGATTACGCGATGGTCTATTTCCTCGCCGTCTGGAAAGCCGCCGTTCTTGGCGTGCTGCTCGGCTCACTGATCCAGGTGCTGATCCCGCGTGACTGGCTGCTGCGCACCCTCGGGCAGCCGCGTTTTCGCGGTACGCTGCTCGGCACGTTGTTTTCCCTGCCGGGAATGATGTGCTCCTGCTGCGCAGCGCCAGTGACGGCGGGTATGCGTCGTCAGCAGGTCTCCATGGGCGGCGCACTGGCATTCTGGATGGGTAACCCATTACTCAATCCCGCGACGCTGGTCTTTATGGGCTTTGTGCTCGGCTGGCACTTTGCGCTGATCCGTCTGGTGGCCGGGCTGGTTACGGTAATTGGCGTGGCTGCGCTGGTGCAGCATCTGGTTAAAGACAGCCCCCAGCCCGCCGGGCCGGTGGACGTGACGATCCCGCAGACGCAGGGCGGTTTTATGGCGCGCTGGGGTAAAGCGCTGTGGTCGCTGTTCTGGAGCACCATTCCGGTGTATATCCTCGCCGTGCTGGTGCTGGGTGCCGCGCGCGTCTGGCTGTTCCCTCATGCGGATGGCGCGATCAATAATTCCCTGCTGTGGATCATCGCGATGGCCGTAGTCGGCTGCCTGTTCGTGATCCCAACCGCTGCAGAAATCCCGATCGTGCAGACTATGATGCTGGCAGGCATGGGCACCGCGCCCGCGCTGGCGCTGCTCATCACCTTGCCGGCGGTCAGCCTGCCGTCGCTGATTATGCTGCGTAAGTCGTTCCCGGCGAAAGCCCTGTGGCTGACCGGTGCGCTGGTGGTATTGTGCGGGATGATTGTCGGCGCGCTGGCGCTGCTGTGAGAGTTGACACCCTCTCCCGCGGGAGAGGGGTAATGTGAGGGGATTATTTAATAAAGGTAAAAGCCGTTGTCACGTGCTTCACGCCGCTTACCCGGCTGGCAATATCTGCCGCCGCCTGCGCTTCACGCTCTGTCACCATACCCAGCAGGAACACTTCGCCGTTCTCGGTGGTGACCTTCACGTTCGACGATTTCACCTGATCGCTGCCTAACAGCTGCGAACGAACTTTGGTGGTGATCCAGGTATCCGATGACGCCGTGCCCAGCCCAATCGGCTGACCCTGACGGATCTCGTTATACACTTCGGTGGTGCCTTCCACGCCCATGGCGATCTGTTTGGCGCGCGCGGAGAGCGAACTGTCCGGAGACTGTCCCACCAGCAGGACTTTGCCCTGATAAGCGGTCACGTTGATACGGGTGTTTTTCTTGATTTGCTCATCTTTCGACAGCGCACTGTTGACGCGCACTTCCAGCGTACCGTCATCCACTTGCGTACCCACGGTACGCGGATCCGTTGCCGCTTTCGTGCCCACCGCTGCCGTCCCGACGACCGCAGCAGCAACACATCCCTGAAGCAATAATGCGGAAATAAGGACTGCGAGGGGCGAAAATGCCTTCATGTGTACTCCTTAATCATCCTGGTGAGGAAAAAGCGTGTTATCGATCAGATCGCACAGGCAGTTCACCGTCAACATATGCATTTCATGAATACGTGCACTTCGATGCGACGGTATGCGAATTTCAACATCCTGAGGTCCCAGAAGCCCGGCCAGTTCGCCGCCGTCGTAACCTGTCAGCGCAACGATCGTCATATCGCGCGTCACCGCCGCTTCCACCGCTTTGACGATGTCCCGGCTGTTACCGCGCGTAGAGATGGCGAGCAGGACATCGCCCGCATGGCCTAATGCCCGCACCTGTTTGGCATAGATCTCTTCCTGACGGCGATCGTTGGCAATCGCAGTTAAGACCACATTATCGGTATTAAGTGCAATGGCGGGTAAACTGGGGCGGTCTGTTTCGTAACGATTGATCATGCTGGCAGCAAAATGCTGTGCATTGGCGGCTGAGGTGCCATTACCACAACAGAGGATTTTGTTGCCGTTGAGCAGGGACTGAACCAGCGTCATGGCCGCACGGGAAATCGCATCCGGCAACGCTTCCGCCGCCGCAATCTGGGTTTGAATGCTTTCCGTAAAGCAGACTTTAATTCTCTCGAGCACGATAATCCCTATAATTTAAGCAATTATGAGTGGTCGTTAAAGGCGTCTTGTATCCACTCAACATCATTTCCGGTGAAGGCTATCACATCGAACCGGCAATCCACAGTATCAAAACTCCCATTGTGCCGGGCAAGCCACAAACGCGCGGTTTGCAGCAATCTCAACTGTTTTTGCCGGGTGACGCTGGCCGCAGCGCCGCCAAATGTCGCCGTTTTGCGGTAGCGAACTTCAATGAAGACCGTCGTCGGACCGTGTTTCATTATCAGATCAATTTCGCCGCCACGCGCATGCACGTTGGCGGCGATAAAACGCAGTCCTTTGCTTTCCAGCCAGCGACGCGCGCGAACCTCCCACGCCTCGCCGGTCTGTTTACGCGTTAACTGGCCGGGACGATCTGCCCCTGCTGGAATTTGAGCCATGATAACTTCCTGTTAATCACACAATCCTGTGTGGCAGAGAGATCGCCGGTGTTGCCGTTAATCTCAAAGCCCGGAACCTGGCGCATTTGCGAGAAGTGATTCGCCAGCGTCCAGGCATCCACGCCCATGGCGTACAGACGCGCCAGCGAATAATCGTTATTCACGCTGCGCAGCGCCTGCTGCATCAGCGCCGGATTACTGCCCGCCAGCATCGGGATCTCGCTGTACTGCAGGCCTTCCATCTCCAGACGGAAATCAGGGCCGGCGATGCCTTTCGCACTGCGTGAACTGGCGTACAGCGTCGCGCGCGACTGGCTGCCATTACGCATGGCGATCATCGGTTTGATCAGCGCAATTTCATCTGGCGTCGCCAGAATATACGCCGCATCAACATTGCCGCCGCCGCTGATCTGGGCATCGCTCGGCGGTGCCGGAATGGTCAGACCGCCAATGGTGACGCCCTGCTGCGCAGGCAGACTGGCGGTGACCGGGCTGCCGGTCAGCGCAATACCGGTATTGCTATTGATGCCCATTTTCAGCTCGGCGGTAGAACCGAATTTCTGTTGCAGCACCGTACCGCCGCCAATTTTTTGCCACTCTTCGGCAAAAGCATTGGTGACGCGATCGCCCAGCGCGCTGCGTGGCACCAGCAACAACGGCGCGCGGTGGCCCTGATCCCAGATATGGTGCGCCGCATCGCGAGCTTCATCTTCCGGCGACAGGGCGAAATAACAGATATTGGCGCGGCTCTCGACTTTTTCCGGCTGATTAAGGGCCAGCACGTTAAGCGCCGTATTGCTCTTCATCAGCTCTTCGACGTTAGGTTTCAGCAGCGGGCCTACCACAATGCTGGCACCATCCTGCTGAACCTGGGTGAGGATTTGATCCAGCGGCTGCGTGGTGGTGTCGTAGACTTTCAGCTCTGCGCCAGGGTTGGCGGGAGTGCTTACCGCAGCCGGTGCGGCGGCTGGCGTCGTCGCCGTTGCGACTGGCGCATCGGAGGATGGCTCTGCCGCGGCAGTATCGGCCGGTTGTGCGTCGGCGGGAGCTGCCGGTTGCGGCTGAGCGTCAGCGTTAAGATCGCCGACCTGCGCCGCTGACGGACTGACAACATCCGCCTGTGGCTCGCTGCCTTCTTCAGTGGTAGCCGCCTGTGCAACCTGCGACGGCACGGCCGGACCCGATACAGCAGCAACGCCGTTCTTCGCGGCTTCAAAACCTTGCTGGATAGTGCGACCAAACACGGCGGCCTGACCGTTCAACGGCAACAGCAGCGCAATTTTGTGGGTGGACGCCGGGGTAAAGTTCTGCACGTTGACCAGCTGTGACGGCAGCATCTTCGCGCCAGGGTTTTGCGGATAACGTACCTGCCAGTCGCTAATACCGGCTTTCAGCATGTTTGGATCGTTACGGTTATCAAACCAGACGCGCTGTAGATCCAGCCAGCCCTGCAGGACATTTTCATCGGCGTTGATCACCAGCGCCTGCGCCTGTTCCGGCGTCATCTGCGACAGCGCCTGCCAGGTGGCATCGATATTGGCCTGTTTTTCTTTCGCGGCCAGTAGTGGCTCCTGGGCAATCAGCGCGCGCAGTAACGTCAGGGAAGGGCGGCCCTGTTGCGTGGTAATACCCGCCTGCCAGAAGCGGCTTTGCTGATTTTTATCGAGCGTCGACGGATCCAGTTTGCCGAGGATCGCCTGCGCGCCCTGGAAATCTTTCTGTGCGACTTTCAGTTCTGCTGCCAGCAACGTCTGCTCACGACGCTGGGCGTCGCTGAGTTCCTGCGGCAGCTTAGCGAACAGTTCGCTGGCCTGCTGCGTTTTGCCTTCTTTCAGCAGTGCACGAATGGCGAGTAATTGCCAGTTGGTCTTGCTATCATCTGCGCTCTGCTGCATCTGGTTCAGGTAATAACCCGAATCAGCCTGCTCTGCGCCCTGCATGTGCGCACTGCTCTGGTCCGGTGATTGCGTTCCGCAGCCTGCAAAAAGCAGGGCGGCCAGCACCACAGGCAGACAACGCGTGGCTTTTGAACGAAGAAATGTTGACGGTACCATTCTGTATCCAGTGATATTTTTTAGGCAATGCTCAATATTAAATCGGCACTACGGACGAAACAATGAAACAACGCGAATCAGCTGAGAATTCTCAAGGTCAGCTTTATATTGTACCCACTCCTATCGGGAATTTGGCTGATATTACACAACGTGCTCTCACCGTGTTGCAAAACGTTGATTTAATTGCGGCTGAAGACACGCGGCACACAGGATTACTGCTGCAACATTTTGCTATTAGCGCGCGTTTGTTCGCCCTGCACGATCATAACGAGCAGCAAAAAGCGGAAACGCTGGTGGCAAAACTCAAAGAAGGCCAGAACATCGCGCTGGTGTCTGATGCGGGCACGCCGCTGATTAACGATCCTGGCTACCATCTGGTGCGCACCTGCCGCGAGGCCGGGATCCGCGTGGTGCCGCTGCCGGGACCCTGTGCTGCCATCGCCGCATTAAGCGCCGCCGGGCTGCCATCCGATCGTTTCTGCTACGAAGGATTCCTGCCAGCTAAATCAAAAGGCCGCCGCGACACGCTGAAAGCGCTGGAAGCGGAACCGCGCACGCTGATTTTCTACGAGTCCACTCACCGTCTGCTGGACAGCCTGGAAGATATTTGCGCCGTGCTGGGCGAGGCTCGCTATGTGGTGCTGGCGCGCGAACTGACCAAAACCTGGGAGTCGATCCACGGTGCGCCCATCGGCGAACTTCTGGCCTGGGTGAAAGAAGATGAAAACCGTCGCAAAGGCGAAATGGTGCTGATCATCGAAGGGCATAAAGCGCAGGAAGAAGAACTGCCTGCGGATGCCCTGCGTACGCTGGCGCTGTTACAGGCGGAATTGCCGCTGAAAAAAGCCGCAGCGCTGGCGGCCGAGATCCATGGCGTGAAGAAAAACGCGCTGTACAAATATGCTCTGGAGCAGCAGGGAGAGTAACTCGCTTGCGGTAGAACTCCCCCGTAGGCCCGGCAAGCTTGCGCCGCCGGGCATTATTTCCGTACTCAAATCTTCAGTCGGTGAACGCTAAAGCTTGTGCGCTGACCCTTTGAAATTCTGAACCGTCAAACAGGCATCGCACACGAGGATGCAACCAGAGGAATGAAGCTGGAAGGGCACAGCTCACGCTTCTTTGTTGTAACTCAGCAAATGCCTTTTGTTTACCTTCTCCGGCGACCAGAAGCAGCACCTCTTTCGCGGAAAGAATATCAGTAAGGCCCAGGGTTATGCCCTGCTCGACGGGGACGGCGGCATTTTTAAGCATGTCGTGATGACGGGTTTTTTCATCCAGTACCGTGATATGGCACGAAGGCATCAGGCATTCCCCAGGCTCGTTGAGTCCCAGATGACCATTCTTTCCCAGACCTAATAAGCAGAGATCAATACCGCCTTTTTGCGTAATAAGGGTTGCGACGCGGCTACACTCGTCTGCGGTAACGTGCTGCGAGCGAAAAGAAATGAAATGTTCAGCGTCGATGCCAAGTGGATCAACAATGTGTTTTCGTAGAAAGCTTTCGCAGGTCCCCACATTTTCAAGCGGTATTCCTAACCACTCATCAAGTTTGACGAACGTCACGCCGCGAATATCAAGATTATTTTTTTTCACTGCGTCAACGAATAACGGATAAGTTAGCTGCGGAGTCCCTCCTGTAGCCAGGCAAATAACCGCCTGAGGGTTAAGCGAGATGGTTTTCAGTAGATGATCGCTCGCGGCCTGGCTGAGTGCCTGAAAGTCAGGGCAGTATTCAAAGTTCATTGTATCCATATAATGAGTCTCTTATCAGGTAATAGCGGGATGCGATTTCCCCGCTATTTCACCGGGTTCTACAGAATTCCTGCCGCGGAAGCAGCAATAGAAAGGATAAACGTTATGCCAATGAGCAATACAGGATGGGCTTTGTTAACACGTAGCAAGTAATACATCAGTAGGGTGTAACCCATAGGTAAAATATTCGGGAAAACCTTATCAAAGAAGTCTTTTTGTAATGCCACACTGTGAGTGTCATCAATAGCAAATATAGTGACGACATTAATATGGACATAGGAAGCAATCAGCCCGCCAATAACCGTGATACCAAGGATCGTCGCCGAGCGGGCGATCATCTGTGAATTTTCCCGCACCTTGTCGATCGCTTTGATCCCCACCGAGTAGCCGACGTGCGTCCAGCCGACACGTAAAAAGAAGATCGCGACATATACAGCAAAAAACAGGATGGGTCCCAGAATATTTCCCTGGCTCGCAAAAGAGGAACAAATTCCGGCCATAATCGGCAGCAGGGTAAACCAGAATATAGCATCGCCGATCCCGGCAATGGGGCCAAAGAGCGCCACTTTTAAGCCTTTAATGGTGTCGCGGTTTTCGCCTTTCTCTTCCATTGAAATCAATAACCCCATCAGAAAACCGACAAGGTTCGGGTGAGTATTAATAAACTCAAGATGATCTTTCATCGCGGCGGTAAGGCCTGCTTTATCATCTTTATAAATCTTTTTCAGAACAGGGAGCATCGCCCAGGTAAAACCACCTGCCTGCATCCTTTCATAGTTAAAACTGGCCTGAAGCAATGAAGAACGAAAACCCAGGCGCGAAATATCTTTTTTACTGATTTCAGATCCCATTGCTGTAATCCTCTTCATTATTTTTATTGGTGACAGGTTGTGGCTGTGCCTGTTGTTTCGCTTTCGCATTAAAAAACTCATACACGGCGAAGCCCGCACCGAGAACGGCGACCGGAAGAAGGTTGCTTACCTGGATGTAACAAACAAAAAGGAAGCCTGCGATCAGATAAGGAATGTATTGTGCTTTGAACATGACGCGTAGCAGCAGACCAAAACCCACGGCTGGCAGAATACCGCCCGCCACTTCGAATCCATGCGTCAGCCAGGCTGGCATGGCTTTCACCAGCGACTGCATTGCGCCCTGCGCCAGGTAAGTACAGAGGAAGGCGATAATGGCGTAGGAGGAGGCGACAATCAGCGTTGTCATCCAGTTCAGGCGCGACAATCCGCCCGTGTCGGCGTCCTTCGCACATTTATCGGCTTTTGCCATAAACAAAGAGAAGGTGGAGTAAAAGAACAGAATGACGTATTGCATCAACAGGCTGAAAGGTAAGCCGAGGCCGATAGCGGTTTTAGCATCAACCCCTGTTGACCAGGCGATCACCGTGGTCATCAGTCCCGCCATAATGGGGTTCGGCGGCTGCACGCCACCGGCCGGTGTCAGACCCGCGAACGCCAGCTCAGTTAAGCCACCCGTGATCAGGCCAATGTGAATATCGCCCAGTATTGCGCCGGTTAAGGTACAGACGATAATTGGGCGGAACATAAAGAGTGCTTCAAGCCAAAAGTCGATCCCCAGAAAAAATACCAGGGCTGCAAGGCCAAGGCCTTGCATCAAGGTTATTTCATGCATTTAAACGCCTCGTTATGGTAATGGGCTTTTGTCGGTTTTCTCGAGACACACGCTAATCAGGAATAATTTCTTTCTGATCGCCAGGCACATCCTGAATGAAGACATTGACGTTTTTGCTTTTAATAAATCGCAAATCGTCTAAATCCTGCGCGTTGACATAAACTTTGCTACTAATTTGCTTTTTACCTTCTGAGAAATGCATATTGCCCACGTTAACCTCTTTTAAAGCAACACCACCCTCAACAAGCTGCCGCACGATGCCAGGAGTACGACAAATAAGAAATATTTTTTGATGCGGTGCGGCTTTGGCGATAACGTTTATTGTCTTTTCCACCGTGAAGAAACGAATGCCAAAGCCATAAGTATCAGCGGTAATGCCCATGAGTTTTTGCTGGACGTCATCATTCGCAACGTCATCGTCAACGACGACCAGTAAATTTGCGCCCAGGGTGGACGTCCATGTCACGCCGACCTGACCATGCACCAGGCGATTATCAATACGTGTTAACAGAATATTTGGAGTATTCATATTATCAATTCCAGCTAAAATTTATTTAAATAGCGAAACGGCCTTAACTTTTTCAGACGAGTGATTCTGTGATTAATTTCCCTGATGAACCACACACTTTAATTTTATTTCTGACAAGCGTTTGCATTGCATTCATACCCACGCCCAAAAGCAATATGTTTAAAAAGACCTGGCATAATGAATATTGAAAGCAGGAATAGCATAACGACCGGCTTGCAGAATATTGAGTGGAAAGGATAGCCATAGACTACTCCTGGTCTTCCCACGGATGGATAACAACGCCCTGGACCACACGGTTAACAGTACCGCTGATGGACGGTGAGTCAGGGGTGATACCCGCCTTAATGGATTGCGTGAGCGCAAAGATCTGCGCGTACATGAGAAAGCAGAACGCTTGTTCAACATCGTTGAATGCGCGTGCGGGTGGCAGGTAAAGATGTGGCCCGTCGCTGATTGCAGCGCAGCTTTCGTCTGCAATCGGCAGCACCTGCATCGCCTGTCCGTCGCGCTGTAATTCACGTAGCAGATCCAGATCGTACTGGCGGGTGTAAGGGTGAGCGGAGATAAACATGACGATCAGCGTGTTTTTATCGATCAGTGATTTTGGTCCATGGCGAAATCCCGTTGGCGTTTCATAGAACGCTGCCAGTTTTCCTGCCGTCAGCTCCAGCACCTTCAGCGCCGATTCCCGCGCCGCGCCCTGTAAGCCACCGCTGCCGAGGTACACCACGCGCTGATAAGGTGCATCACCAAACACTGCACCGCTGAAATCACCCTGTGAGGCGATGATCTGCTGGCAACGATTTGCTACGTCGGCAAAGGTGGTGCTGTTGATCGCATCGGGCGCAAATACCGCAAGGCAGCTCGCCATCATGGTGGTGATACTGCTGGTCATGGCGAACCCGCGATCATGGGTTTCTTCAGGCATCAGCAGCGCAAAGGCGTTATCGCTGGCCTGGGCGTTCTGATACAGCGCCCCTTCGGCATGGCAGGTAATGACAAGGTGATAGCTGTTTTCCACAAACCGATCGACCAGCTCAACGGCGGCCACGCTTTCCGGACTGTTACCGGAGCGCCCGAAAGACACCAGCAACGTCGGCTGTTCCGCCCGTAAATAATCCATGGGATTGGTCAGCAGATCGGTGGTGGGGATAGCCAGTACAGGATGGCGGGTATGCTGCGCCAGCCAGAGTGCGACAGTGTCGCCAATAAACGCTGAGCTACCCGCCCCGGTCAGGATGATGCTCAGGTTGGGCTGAGAGAGCAGGGGCGTGAGAAACGCATCCAGATCGGCGCGTTGCTGTTCTGTCTGCCGAAGCGCCTGTAGCCAGACTTCAGGTTGCTGGCGGATCTCTTTTTCGGTCCAGGTCATGTTCATAGTTAACTCCTTAATGATGATTAACATTTTTTGGTTCAGCGGCGGGATCAAATGCCGTCTGTAAGTTCATCTGGTTCGCGTGTGCGCTGAAGCTCATCGGCCAGGCAGGTCAGCCCCTGATGGCCGCCCGTCAGCGCCTGCTTACGTAGCGCTTCGCCACATAAGCCTTCTCGTTCCATCACGGCTTCCAGCACCAGTTGCAGATTGGTGCCAGCGATCACTTCATGGCCGCCGTGCAGCATCGCCAGCGTTGAGGCCACCCGGAAGGGGGTGCCGCCGAGAAGATCGGTCAGGAACAGGATTTCATTCGCGCTTTGGAGTGTGGCGATGGCGTCTTGCATCTGCGAGGTGAGCAGCGCCGTGGTGGAGGTTTCCGGGAAATCAATCGCAATAAACCGAGGCGGCTGGCCGAGGATCTGTTTCACCGCTTTTTCCAGTCCACAGGCAAAGCCGCCGTGGCCGCAAAGGATAATGCCGGGCAGCGAGTCTGGAATAACGAAGGTGTCGGTATGGACGGAAAGCAGTTCTGACATTGCATTCTCCTTTTTGATTGGGCTTTCACTGTCTTTCTTTTTGCGAGGAGCTTGTCTTTTGGTTTCTTTCATAATGGATTTAATTGCCAGAAAAAGATAATGAAACATTATGGATTTGCGATCCTCCTCGTAAAATAACGAAATGAAAGATTGTGGTATGCGTGAGGTTGTTCAGGCTAGTGTCTTGCAATACAAAGCAATACAAGCGTTAATAGTGAAAACGAACTGAAAGGTTCAATGTTTAACGTGACCGCGTTGGGTACATGAGGTAGTGGAGAAGAAAATGGTGGGAACCAGTGAGCGACGTGAACAGATCATTCAGCATTTGCGCCGCACGGGAAGCGTGCAGGTTAATGAGCTGGCAAGCTTGCATGGCGTATCAACCGTTACGATACGCAACGATTTGGCCTACCTGGAAAAACAGGGAATTGCGATGCGGGCGTACGGTGGGGCGATTATCAACGACACGCCCGGTTCGCCTGCCGAGCCAACCGTAGATGAAAAAAGTATGCGTAATACGGGGGTTAAGCACCGTATTGGTCAAAAAGCTGCGGAGATCATTGAGCCTGGCCACCGCATTATTCTGGACTCAGGTACCACGACGCTGGAAATTGCCCGCTGTATGCGTGAGCATCATGACGTTATTGCCATGACTAACGGTATGAATATTGGCAGTGCGTTGCTGGAAGCGGAAGGCGTAGAGCTGCTGATGACCGGCGGGGCGCTTCGCCGCCAGTCGCTGTCGTTTTATGGCACCCAGGCGGAGCAGTCGCTACAGAACTACCATTTTGACATCTTATTTTTAGGGGTTGATGCGTTTGACGTGGAGCGTGGCGTCAGCACGCATAATGAAGATGAAGCTCGCCTGAATCGCCAGATGTGCGAGGTCGTCGATCGCATTATCGTGGTAACCGACGCCAGTAAATTCAATCACTCCGGCTTGCATAAAATCATTGATACCCAAAGGATTGATACCATTATTACCGATGACAGCATTCCGGCGCAGCGGCTGCAGGAACTGCGTAAAATGGGTATCAACGTACTGCTGGTGGAAGCGTAAAAGCGGAATAATAAAGGTGCAGCGCAGACCTCTTATCTGCGCTGCGTGTGCTGCATCAGACAATAATCAGTTCTCTGTTTTTTTGCCGGAATGCGGTGATGTCACTTTCCCGGATGCTGTCGTCGGTAATGATGCAGTCTATTTTCTCCATCGGCAGCACCTGGTTAAAACCACGCCGGTTGAATTTCGTGGCATCCAGGACGGCGATCACTTTATTGGCGGCGGCAGCCATAACGCCGCTAATGGAATAGCCCTCGTTAAAGGTGGTGATGCCGTTTTTAATATCGATGCCGTCTGCGCCCACAAACATGAGATCGGCACTGATCCCCTGAAGCGACAACTCGGCAATCGTACCGTGCATTGAATGGGTTTTATGGCGCACGGTGCCGCCGCAAACCACCAGAATAATGTCTTTATTGTTTGCAAGTTTATATGCAGCCGGAAGGTTATTGGTGATCACGGTGATATTGGCGCGCGTGGTTAGGGCTTCGGCAATAAGCATGGTGGTGCTACCGCTATCCAGAATAATCGTCATCCCTTCTTCGATCATTGCTGCCGCTGCCTGGGCAATGCGTTTTTTGGGATCGCTGGCCAGCTGATAGCGATCTTCAAGGATCACTTCCTGATTGTCGCCTTCTGCCAGATGGCTGCCCGGTTTTGCCGCACCGCCGTGAAAGCGGGTGACCAGACCCTTTTCTTCCAGCAGTCGCAAATCGGCGCGGATGGTCACTTCTGAAATGCCAAAGGTATTTGAGAGATCCAATACCAGCACGCTGCCCTGAGTGTTAATCAGGTCAACAATTTTGTTCCTTCGCTCAAATGAATTCATACAAGTTTGCCTGACGATAAATTGCGCCTAGTTTAATCGAAGGATTGCGAAAGGTGAACGCTAAATTTCGAAAGGGAATGTGAGCCAGCGCAGGTTGCTGGCTCATGAGGTCAGTCCAGCTTGAGCATTATTTTTCCCTGCATGGGCGCGCCATTCAGGGCTTTAACCGCGCTGGCAAAGCTTTCTGCATCGCCGCGATGGGCGATCAGCGGTTCAAGCTGGAGGCGTTTTTCTGCCAGCAGGCGGGCTGCTGTTTGCCATTCGTCACCCGGCCAGGGGCTGGAGTAGTTCATCCAGCTACCAATAAGCGTAAGCTCTTTACGCAGGATCTGTCCGAAGACCGTCTGGGGCAGTGTCAGATCGTGGTGCAGAGTACCCACCAGCGCCAGTTGCGCGCGCGGCCCGGCAATTTCAATGGCCAGCGATACCGTTTTCGGGTTGCCTGCCGTCTCCAGCACCAGTTGGTCAAACTGCACATCCGCCAGCGCCGCCTGTATCTCGCTGGCACTCATTTCCAGGCTGTTGAAAACATAAGTCGCGCCCAATGCTTTTGCCAGCGCCAGCTTTTGCGGATTGACATCAATGGCCGTCACGCTTGCTGCCCCCAGCTCGCGGGCGCATTGCATCGCCAGCAGGCCGATGGTGCCCGCGCCGACGATAATCACGTTTTTGCCCTCGCATCCCTGTGCCAGATGGAACGCGTGCAGCCCGACGGTAATCGGCTCAATAAACGCCCCGTCTTCAATGGGTAAATCGGCGGGCAGACGGAACAGATTAGCCCGTTTCACTACCACGTATTCCGCGTTACCGCCTTCACTGCGCGAGCCAACAAACTGGTACTGCTTGCAGAGCGAAAAATAGCCTCGCTGGCATGGAGGGCAGTCAAAGCACGGCAGCAAGGGTACGCAGGCAACGGCATCACCAGGCTGAATATCAGTGACGCCTGCGCCATAAGACTCAACGTAACCGCTGAATTCGTGCCCTAACGTGATGGGATAATAGTGTGCACCCTGAGCAAAAATACGCGGAATATCGGAACCGCAAAGCCCGGCGCTAATGACCTTCACCAGCACGTCGTCATCGGCCTGAACCTGCGGTATGGGGCGTTCTTCAACGCGCACGTCTCCCTCAGCGTGGATCACCACTGCTTTCATAATGTTCTCCAGAGATGGAAGGGGGATCACGCGTCCCCCGGTAAGTTAAGAAACGGTCTGACTCTGTTGGGTTGCGGCGGCTTTTTCAGCGGCCTCGACGTTGCGTGCTCGACGCCAGGTGAGCAGGACACCCGCCAGATAAAGGGTGGCGATGACCACAAAACCGACCACGTTCTGCCAGGTGAAAAGCTGGATCAGCAGCCAGGTAATGGGCGAACCGCCCTGGTCCATCGACGCCACCATGCCGCCCGCCTTCAGCGTGCCTGCATTAGCAGCCAGTTGAGTGTGTAAACCGATAGTCTGCGTGGCAATCCATAGCGTAATGCCCATGATGATGACGCCGGAGATCAGTGTGCGGAACAGGTTGCCCTGATGCACCGCCACCGCCATCGCCACAAAGAAGCCAATGGTTGCCAGGTCGCCAAAAGGCAACACCTGATTGCCCGGCACCAGTACGGCCACCAGAATGGTCAGCGGGATGAAAATCAGGCTGGCGGAGACCACCGAGGTATGACCGAGCAGCAACGCGGGATCGAGGCCGATTAAGAACTCCTGGCCACCAAATTTAGCCTGTAAGCGTTTACGGGCATGTTTGGCAATCGGCGTCAGGCCATCCATGATGGGTTTAATCACGCGCGGCATCAGCAGCATTACCGCAGCCGTTTTCACCGCCAGTTGCAGCACGCCTTTGGCGTCATAACCCGCCAGCAGGCCGATGACCAGCCCCATGACAAAGCCCACCGTGACCGGCTCACCGAACGGGCCAAAGCGTTTTTGCACATCGTCGGCGCTGAAATGAATGCGGTTAAGACCGGGGATTTTTTCAATAATGAAATCCACCAGTACCGCCACCGGCCCGAGATAAGCCGACGAGCCGTGCGGAATAGCAATCCCCTCAAGGCCGAAGAAATCGCGCGTATCTTTGGCAAACCAGTCCCCCAGTTTATAGACGAACGCGGCATGAACCACGACGCCCAGAATACCTAACCAGTAAGAGCCGGTCGCCAGATGCAGCATTGCGCCGGTAAAGGTCATGTGCCAGATGTTCCAAATATCGACGTTAACGACCCGTGTCATTCGGGTCATCAGCATGACAATATTGACGCCAATCGCCAGCGGAATGGCGATCAGCGCGATCTGCGACGCCCAGGTCATCGGTGATGAGCCGGGCCAGCCGATGTCCACCACATGCAGGTTGATCTGAAACTGCTCCGCCATGGCTTTTGCCGCCGGTCCGATGGAGTCGAGCATCAGACCGATCACAAGCCCAATACCGACAAAGCCGATGCCAATATGTAAACCGGACTTAAAGCAATCCCCGAGCTTCATGCCCAGCAGTTTTGAAAAGAGGATGATCACCAGCGGCAACATGACCGTTGGCCCTAAGTCGAGGATATAACGCATTATTTCGCTAAACATGGCGTCACCCCTGCAGAATAGTCAGGATTTTTTGCTGTAAAGCTTCGATGCCTACGCCGGAAACGAACGGCATTCCGTGTACCACCGGGATGGTGCCAAACGTCCGGTCTACGCGAGCGGTGGTGCAGATAAGATCGGCGCCATCCATGTAGGTTTCGATTTCAGTAACCCGGCACTGCACCAGATCGAGCACGATATTGTTGGCTTCACACAGTTCTTTGATTTCTTCCGCAGCCATCGTCGAGGTCGCTACCGCGCCGCCACAGGCCACAATTATTTTACGTTTCATAGGGTATTCCTTTTATTATCAGTAAATTGTCATGCCTGTGCGCATGACTCTGCTTCTAATAGGGTTTCCTGGAAAAGCGCCGCCAGTTCGGTATCGGGTGCGGTTAAGAGGGCATCCAGGGTGTGCGGATTTTGCAACGCGCTAAAAAGCCGACGCAGAAGTTTTAATTGCGCCGCCGGGTTTTCAACGATCAGGGCGATGATCAACGACACGCCAATGTCTTTATCATCATCCGCCTGCTGAAAACTCACCGGCCTGGCGGGGCGGATCAGGTAAATCGCCGGTGATTTGGCATGAACGGCCTCGCAGTGCGGGATGGCCACGGCGTGATGCTCCAGCGCAATGCCCGTCGGGAAAGTGGCTTCCCGATCCAGAAGTGCCTGAGGGTAACTTTCGTGCACCACGCCTTTCGCCAGCATCTCCTCGCCAATGTGTGCCAGCGCGTGCTGGCAGGTGCTGAATTCAATGCCGGTGCGAACAAAAATCTGACTCATACTGTCTCCGGGGTGTTGACCGTTTCCGCTACGCAGCCAAAGCGATACGCGCGTAAAACGTCCTGAATTTTATCGATGATCAGGTTGTGCGGGGTGGCTGTCAGGGTGCCCTCCGCCAGACGCTCAAACTGTACGGGCATAAACTGGCTAATCAGGCCCAGCGGGAGGGTAACGCCGTCAAGATTGGTGATAAGTTTTTCCACGCTCTGGCGAATACGGGGATGCGGCCAGTAGTAACGAATGCGATCGGAAAGGCTGAAATGAATATCCACCATCGCCTGGCTCCAGGTCGGACGGTAATACTTTTTCCAGTAGCCCGGCTCGTTGAGCATGACTTCATCAATCACCTCCAGCACGCGGCTGCGCTGCTCGGGCACAATCAGTTGGTTTTCCATTTGCGCGAGGGCGAAAATGGCTTCGCGCAGGGCGAACGTCAGCGCCGGACCGACTTTCAGAATGGCATAGTGATCGCGTACCAGCGCACGATAGGCCTGCCGTGTCTGGTAGTCGGTGGAATGCGCTTCATAAACCATCGGCGTACTACTAATCCATGCCGACAGCGCTTTCGCTGCCTCCGGCTGGTAGTGAATAATCTGGGTGTGATCGAACTCCACACCGGGCTGTACGACGATAGCAATGACGCGGGTTAAGGCCTCTTCAAGCCCGATCCGGCGAAACGCAATCTGATGGGTTTCCAGCGTGCGGGCGGCGTCCTCTTCACGTGTGACATGGACGGTGCCGATGGCGCTGGCCTCGCCGCCGGGAACGGGAACTTCGGTGCCGATCACATAGGTCAGATGGCGTTTTTGCTCGTCTGTTGCCACCGCTTCGGCGGCCTGGCACAGCACGGCGGCGCGATCCGCAACGGTCTGGGGATCGAGCGGGGTAGGGTCGTCGGCACAGGACATAGACGCATCAAGGTGTATTTTGCTGAATCCGGCTTCGACATAGGCCTTAATCAGTTCAACCGACTTTTCCATCGCTGACGCGGCGGGTTCGTTTTGCCAACAGTTAGGGCCGAGGTGATCGCCCCCCAGGATCAGCCTTTCACGGGGAAATCCCACCTCCTGCGCAATGTGGTAAACAAATTCGCGAAAATCAGCGGGCTTCATGCCGGTATAGCCGCCAAACTGATTGACCTGGTTGGAGGTGGCTTCAATCAATACCTTTTGGTCGGTGTTGAGGTCGAACCGCAGAGCAGACTCGATGACCAGCGGATGGGCCGAGCAGACGGAACAGATACCTGAATGCTCCCCGGCTTTATGACGAGAGATGATCTCTTTCACTTTTATCTCCGATACCTTCTGTTTATGTTCGTAATATTTTGCATTTATGGCAAAGAGTAATAGCTTTTTTCGTGATCCTGCTTCTGGTTATAACTTTCCTTCGCAGCCGCAATCGCGGATCACTTTTCGCACCACCTCTTTCATGGCAGCTTTGGCCGGGACCATGTAATGCCGGGGATCGCTGGCATCGGTGTGGGTGGAAAGATAGTTTTTGAGCGCCTCTGAAAAGGCGATTTTGAGTTCCGTGGCGACATTAACTTTGCAAATCCCCAGTGAAATGGCGTAACGAATATCCTGGGTAGGCAGACCGGATGCACCGTGCAGCACCAGAGGCACATCGACACGCTGGCGGATCTGCGCCAGGCGCTCAAAATCAAGCCGTGGTGTCGCGGCATACAGGCCATGCGCGGTGCCGATAGCCACGGCTAAGGAATCAATACCGGTCTTTTCCACAAATTCCCGCGCCTGCTCCGGGTGGGTATACAACGCATCCTTTCCATCAACCACCAGATCGTCCTCCTGCCCGCCAAGCCGCCCCAGCTCTGCCTCAACGCTGGCATCGTAGCGGTGGCAGTAGTCGGTCACACGTTTCACCAGCGCGATATTGTCGGCAAAGGGCAGGTGCGAGCCGTCGATCATCACTGAGCGAACGCCGGCGGCGACTTTCGCTTCGATGTCGGCAAGCGTTTCATGGTGATCGAGATGAACGGCGAGCGGATGATGACAGGTTTTTGCCAGTTCTCCGGCGATCGCCACGATGTTGCCAACGCCCGCGTAGCTGAAGGTGCCCGGCGTACCGGCGACAATCAGCGGTGCCTGAAGCTCGGCGGCGGTTTCGACGACGACCTGTAGCGTCTCAAGGTTATGGATGTTAAATGCGGGAACCGCGTAGCCTTCACGCTGCGCTTTTCTGAGCATTGCCTGGGATGAAATGATAAACATCCTTCCTCCGAATTCTTTCGTTTGTTTTCTTCGAAAGAATTTATAGGCTTTCGGAAATGAAAGATGTGATTTTGATCGAAAAAATGAATATCACGAAAGTAAATGGAGGTTTTTGAAAGTTTTGGTAAGTCAGCCTGGCCGCGCGACCTTTGCACAGGCCTACCGTGTGACACCGTAGGCCTGGCGGCTCGCAAGGGGTCTGCTCCCCGGCGATTTAAAGGAAATGACAGAACTTACCGACGATAGCGAGCGCAACGGTGAGCACGATCAGCCGCAGTGGACTCCAGCCGCGACGTACCAGCCAGAACATGGTCAGCGTATAGACCAGAGGCAAAAACGCCGGCATGAGTTTATCGATAACATCGGTCTGCAACTTCACCACCGCATCACCGGCGGTGATTTCCAGCGTCGTATTCAAACGGACATAGGTTGCGACCAGGGCACCAATCACCGTCATCCCGACAATCGATGCCGCATGGCCTACTTTGCGCGTGTTCGCTTTGATTAACGGGATCGCTGCCACGCCCATGCGGTACGCATAGTGCGCAAGACCGAACCGCAACGCGAGGTGCACCACGTTAAACATCAGCAGAAAGATCACCGCGCCCAGAAGGGAGCCTTGTAACGCCAGGCTTGCGCCGATACCGCCGCAAATCGGCAACAAGGTCAGCCAGAACATCGCATCACCAATGCCGCCCAGCGGTGCGCCGACGGCAATTTTGGTGCTCTGAATACTGTTCACATCCTGCTTTGAGCGCTCCATTGCCAGGATAATGCCAATCACAAAGGTCACCAGAAAAGGATGCGTATTGAAAAATCCCATATGGCCTTTCATGGATCGCGCCAGATCGCGTGGGTTGGTGTGGATTTTTTTCAGCGCAGGAAGCAAACCGTAAAGCCAACCAGAGGCCTGCATGCGTTCATAGTTAAATGAAGCCTGAAGTAGCATCGATCGCCAGGCGACACGGTTTATATCCTGCTTCGTCAGCGCTGCGCCAATCCGCTGATCTTCATAAGTATTGTCGTCAGGATCCTCAAAGGCGGGTGACACCTGCGTTTCCAGAGTGGATTGATCAGATTCCATCTTCAAACTCCTCTTGCTGAGTACGGGGCGCGGCGGGCGGCGTGTCTTTACGCACAAAATCGATCATCGCCATGGCCAGCGCCGCGCCAGCAATGGCCAGCACTGGCAATTTGAGCCATGCCGCCGCCACAAACCCTAAAATGAAATAGGGGATGTAAACGTTCTTCATCATGATTTTGAGCAGCACAGCAAATCCAATCGCTGGCATGATCCCGCCCGCCACGCCGAGGCCGTCAATCAAGCGGGCAGGGAGCACGTCAATCGCGGCTTTCGCGTGCTCTGCGCCAAAGTAAATGGGCAGAAACGCACAGAGAAAATAGAACACCCCCAGGGCGAGGAGTGCCAGATAGTTGACTCGCTCAATGCCGACCGTATCGGCATTCGCCGCCATGTTGTCGCAGCGCGCCATCACGCCGGACATGACCGAAAACAGGAAGGTAATCCCCATTTGCACCGCGACGGCAAAGGGGACGGCGACGCCCACCGCCACTTCCGGTTTAACCCCGGTGGTAATGGCAAACGTGGTACCGACGATGGTGCCGATAATCACATTCGGCGGTTGCGCGCCCGCCAGTGGCGCCAGTCCCATCCACACCAGTTCCAGCGTACCGCCGGTCAAAATTCCGGTGTGCAGGTCGCCTAAAATCAGCCCCACGAGCGGCCCAAGTACCACCGGGCGATGCATGTGTGTCAGACCGTTAAACATATCGAGTCCGGCGATAAAGGCGAGAATGCCCAGTCCTGTGGCTTGTAACAAACTCATTTCCATAACGTTTCCCTCAAATAAGTTTGAAGAGATCCTGTTCGGCTTCTGTGGGCACACCCTGCACAAAGCACGCCACACCGGCGGCTTTCAGGCCGTTGAAGGCTGTAATGTCCCTGGCATCTACCGACACTGTTTTAGCTATTTGCTGCTTACCGGCGCCGTAATGCATATTGCCGACGTTGATACGTTTGATCGGCACTCCGCCTTCAACCAATGTCAGAAAATCCGCAGGTGATTTGCATACCAGCAGGATTTTTTGCCGATCAGCGGCACGATGAATGCTGTCGATCACTTTTTGCAGGGGCCAGAAGCGCACGTCGATCCCTTCAGCTAGCACCATTTCCATCAGGTTTTGCTGTACGGCATCCCGTGACGCCTCGTCATTTGCTACCAGCACCAGATTCGCTCCTGCAAACCCTACCCACTGCACACCCACCTGGCCGTGGATCAATCGCTCGTCAATCCGACTTAAAACAATGTTTGGCATCGCATCATCCTTTTTAACGTTGAGACGTACCGCCGCACGCCGCTTTCCGGCACCAGCAACACGGCATAAACGCCGTTTTACGCAGGGCGTTTCTGGCATCAAATTCGCTCAGAAAGAGGTTTCACTTTCCTGTTTTTATAAAACCACTCCGGTTTGTTGATTTCGATTCGTTTCTGTTTATACTGTTTTAGTACGCTGTAAAAATAAAACGGAAGATAAAAGAAGTGAGATCTCTTTCGCAAAAGAAATAGAATGAAAGCGTAGCGGAGACGTTTCAGCGCGCATTATTGTGTTAGTGGCCTTAAGAGAATTTGCACGCGCAGGTCTGTACAGAAGCAGAGGGGAAGGGCGGTTAGTTAAACGTTAAAAATCATCTCTGAAAGGGCGGGTAGCGTGCAGAAATGCCCGGCGGCGCAAGCGTGCCGGGCCTGGAACGGATGACAGTTTCCCGGATCAGGTCACCGGTGCCGGGTTAAACACCGCCAGTTGGTTATGCAAACCCCATTGATCCGAGAAAGTTTTCTTGCGGCCGCTGGCGACATCCAGAATAAAGTGGAACAGCTTCCAGCCCACGTCCGCGATGGTTTCTTCCCCGGTGGCGATGGTGCCCGCGTTGATGTCCATTAAGTCATACCAGCGATTCGCCAGTTCGGTGCGGGTCGCCATTTTGATCACTGGCACCGCCATCAGACCGTAAGGCGTTCCGCGACCGGTCGTAAACACCTGCACGGTGATGCCGGATGCCACCTGCTGCGTGCCGCAGACAAAGTCGCTGGCCGGGGTGGCGGCGTAAATCAGGCCGCGTTTTGTCGGGCGCTGACCCGGTGACAGCACCTCTGAAATAGCGCTCTGGCCGGATTTGGCGATAGAGCCGAGGGCTTTTTCCACCACGTTCGCCAGGCCGCCTTTTTTGTTGCCCGGCGACGGGTTGGCGCTGCGGTCGGTTTTGCCGAGATCGAGGTAATTATCGTACCAGGCCATCTCTTCGAGCAGGCGTTTGCCGACCTCTTCATTGATGGCGCGCGGGGTCAGCAGATGGATGGCATCGCGCACTTCGGTGACTTCAGAAAACATCACCGTCGCGCCGCAGCGCACCAGCAGATCTGAGGCATAGCCCACTGCCGGGTTCGCCGTCACGCCGGAAAACGCATCGCTGCCGCCGCACTGGGTGCCGACCACCAGATCGGAGGCGGGGCAGGTTTCGCGCTGGCGCAGGTTCAGTTTTGCCAGATGGCGCTCCGCCACGGCAAGAATGTCCTCCACCATCGATTTAAAGCCGACATGTTGCTCATCCTGCAGGCGCACGATGCTGGCACCGTCAGCCGGGATCGCCAGCACATCGCTGGTCCCTTCCAGCAGACGCTCCGGCTGGAGTTTTTCACAGCCGAGACCAACCACCATTACTTCGCCGCCGAAGTTCGGGTTAAGAGAAATATTGTGGATGGTGCGGATCGGGATCACCGCCGCCGGTGCGTTGATCGCCACGCCGCAGCCGTAAAGGTGATTCAGGCCGACCACGCCATCGACGTTCGGGTATTTCGGCAGCAAATCCCGTTCGATAATTTTGACCACGTAATCCACCACGCCCGCCACGCAGTGCACGCTGGTGGTAATGCCGAGCAGGTTTTTCGTGCCGACGCTGCCATCCGCGTTACGGTAGCCTTCGAAGGTGTAACCCGTCAGCGGCGGTAAAGGCTCAGGTACGCGGGTCGCCAGCGGCAGGGTATTCAGCGGCGGGGCCTGCGGCAGTTCAACGGTCGATTCGTCGATCCAGCTGCCGCGCGCGACATCACGCACCGCGTAACCGATCACTTCCCCGTAACGGATGATCTCGCCGTGTGCCGGAATGTCGGTCAGCGCCACTTTATGCCCCTGCGGGATATGCTCAATGAGTTCAAGGCCATCCGGGAAACGGGTACCGGCTTTTAACCCATTGTCGTTGACAATAATCGCGACGTTATCAGTGTCATGAACCTTAATATAAAACGCTGCCGGCGAATATTGCCTGATTTCGATGTCGGCCATTGTCCAGTATTCTCCAGTCAATTATATGTGGCAAAAAATAGTCATTTCAGAAGCGTTTTCTGATTATTAATATTTAAAGCGATCGGTAATGAAATAAAGCATGTCAGGTGTCGGTGCTTAATAATGTGAGCTGAATCACTCATTGCCGCCGTGGCAGGCCGGACGGGGCAGGCAATATAAAAATATGTGCATCAGCGCCCAGCAGTTTGTGCAGATGCTCAATAACTTTGTTTTTTGTAACGAATGAATTGAGCAATGCCACAATGCGCGATCCCAGCCTGCTGCTTATACTGAATCTCGTTTTATTTGTATCTGGTTCGTTATCCGGGGTTAATGGCGTCGGCTAATTAGTCTGATAATTCCTTCTTACCTTAATAAAAATAATGCATAGATTTTTGTACCAGAGGATAAATATATGATGCTGGATACGGTTGTTGAATCTAAAAAAAGTTTGCCTACCCGCTACCTGATATTGCTGATCATTTTTATTGTGACGGCGGTTAACTATGCTGACCGCGCCACCCTGTCTATTGCCGGGACGGCGGTGGCGGAAGAGCTGCACCTTAGCGCCGTGTCGATGGGCTATATTTTCTCCGCCTTTGGCTGGGCTTATCTGTTGATGCAGATCCCCGGCGGCTGGCTGCTCGACCGCTTCGGCTCCAAAAAAGTCTATACCTACAGCCTGTTTTTCTGGTCGCTGTTCACCTTCCTGCAGGGCTTTATTGATCTGTTCCCTCTCGCCTGGGCAGGCGTGTCGATGTTCATTATGCGCTTTATGCTGGGCTTCTCCGAAGCGCCGTCTTTCCCGGCTAATGCCCGCATCGTGGCGGCCTGGTTCCCGGCGAAAGAGCGCGGCACGGCGTCAGCCATTTTTAACTCGGCGCAATATTTCTCGCTGGCGCTGTTCTCGCCGCTGTTGGGCTGGCTGACCTACGCCTGGGGCTGGGAGCATGTGTTTACCGTGATGGGCGTGATTGGCTTTGTGCTCACTGGCCTGTGGGTGAAGTTTATCCATAACCCGACCGATCACCCGCGCATGTCAAAAGAAGAACTCAAGTACATCGCTGACGGCGGCGCCGTGGTCGATATGGACCATAAAAAGCCTGGCGGCACCGCCGGTCCGAAAATGGATTACATCAAGCAGATGTTGACCAACCGCATGATGCTTGGCGTGTTCCTCGGGCAGTACTTCCTTAACACCATCACCTGGTTCTTCCTCACCTGGTTCCCGATTTATCTGGTGCAGGACAAAGGCATGTCGATCCTGAAAGTGGGGCTGGTGGCGTCCATTCCGGCGCTGTGCGGCTTTGCCGGCGGCGTGCTGGGCGGCTTCTTCTCCGATTCCCTGATCCGCCGTGGTTATTCCCTGACGGTTGCGCGTAAGCTGCCTATCGTGCTCGGAATGCTGCTGGCCTCCAGCATTATTCTGTGCAACTACACCGACAACACGGTGCTGGTGATCGCCCTGATGGCGCTGGCGTTCTTCGGTAAAGGCTTTGGCGCGCTGGGTTGGCCGGTGATCTCTGACATCGCTCCGAAAGAAATTGTCGGTTTGTGCGGCGGGGTGTTTAACGTGTTTGGTAACGTCGCCTCTATTGTGACGCCGCTGGTGATTGGCTATATGGTCAGTGAACTGCACTCCTTTAACGCAGCGCTGGTCTTTGTTGGCTGCTCGGCGCTGATGATGATGATTTGCTACCTGTTTGTGGTGGGCGACATCAAACGTATGGAACTGAAGATTTAGTCCCGGTTAATTCAAGGTATATACGATGAATAACACTGTTTTCCCGAACCAATTCAAGGCTGCGCTGGCGGCAAATCAGGTGCAGATCGGCTGCTGGTCAGCACTGGCAAACCCGTTTACCACGGAAGTGCTGGGCCTGGCGGGTTTTGACTGGATCCTGCTGGACGGTGAACACGCGCCCAATGATGTGCTCTCTTTCGTGCCGCAGCTGATGGCGCTGAAAGGCAGTCGCAGCGCGTCGGTGGTTCGCGTGCCGACCAACGATCCGGTCGTGATCAAGCGCCTGCTGGACATCGGTTTTTATAACTTCCTCATCCCGTTCGTTGAAACCGAAGCCGAAGCCGCACTGGCGGTGGCCGCCACCCGCTATCCGCCGGAAGGCATTCGCGGCGTGTCGGTTTCCCATCGCGCCAATATGTTCGGCACCGTGCCGGATTACTTCGCCCAGTCGAACAAAAACATTTCCATTATGGTGCAGATCGAAAGTCAGGCCGGGGTGGATAACCTCGATGCGATCCTCACCACCGACGGCGTGGACGCTGTATTCGTTGGCCCGAGCGACCTGGCGGCAAGCCTGGGGCATCTCGGTAACGCCGCGCACCCGGAAGTGCAGCGCGTCATTGGGCACATTTTTGCCCGCGCCAAAGCGCACGGTAAACCGGCAGGCATTCTGGCGCCGGTAGACGTGGATGCGCGCCGGTATCTGGAACAGGGCGCGACCGTTGTCGCCGTCGGCAGCGATTTAGGCGTATTCCGCGCCGCCACGCAGAAGTTAGCCGATTCCTTTAAAAAATAACCACGACCACGACAAGAGAGAGACGCAATTATGACGATGAAAGTAGGCTTCATTGGCCTGGGTATCATGGGTAAACCAATGAGCAAGAACCTCATTAAAGCAGGTTACTCATTGGTGGTGGTGGATCGTAATCAGGATGCCGTGGCTGAGGTGATTGCTGCTGGCGCGCAAACCGCGGCAACGGCAAAAGAGGTCGCGGCACAGTGTGAGGTCATCATCACCATGCTGCCGAACTCCCCGCACGTAAAAGAAGTGGCGCTGGGGGAAGGCGGCATTATTGAAGGCGCAAAACCGGGTACCGTGCTCATCGACATGAGCTCCATTGCGCCGCTGGCGAGCCGTGAAATCAGCGAAGCCCTGAAAGCCAAAGGCATTGATATGCTCGACGCGCCGGTCAGCGGCGGCGAGCCGAAAGCTATCGACGGCACGCTGTCGGTAATGGTGGGCGGCGATAAAGCTATTTTCGATAAATATTACGATCTGATGAAGACCATGGCCGGCTCCGTGGTGCATACCGGCGATATTGGCGCGGGCAACGTCACCAAACTGGCAAACCAGGTGATTGTGGCGCTGAACATCGCGGCCATGTCGGAAGCGCTGACGCTGGCAACCAAAGCGGGTGTGAACCCGGATCTGGTATTCCAGGCGATCCGCGGCGGTCTGGCGGGCAGCACCGTGCTGGAAGCAAAAGCACCGATGGTGATGGATCGCAACTTCAAACCCGGTTTCCGTATTGATCTGCATATCAAAGATTTGTCGAACGCGCTGGATACCTCGCACGGCGTGGGCGCACAGCTGCCGCTGACTGCGGCGGTAATGGAAATGATGCAGGCCCTGCGTGCCGACGGGCATGGCAACGATGACCACAGCGCCATCGCCTGCTACTACGAAAAACTGGCGAAAGTCGAAGTCTCTCGCTAATGACGTCGTGCCCGGCGGCGCAAGGCCTGCCGGGCCTGATTTGTAAGCCGAATAAATGAAACGCCCTCCGGCGACATGTGGTAACAGGCTACAGATATGAAAATCGTAATCGCCCCTGATTCATATAAAGAAAGCCTGTCTGCTTCTGAAGTGGCACAGGCCATAGAAAAAGGCTTTCGGGAGATTTTCCCGGAGGCAGAATACGTCTGTGTGCCGGTCGCCGACGGCGGCGAAGGCACGGTGGAAGCGATGATCGCCGCCACCCAGGGCACGGCGTATGTTGCCCGCGTCACCGGCCCGTTGGGGGATGACGTTGATGCGCGCTGGGGCATATCCGGCGACGGACAGACCGCCTTTATCGAAATGGCGGCGGCAAGCGGGCTGGCGCTGGTGCCGCCCGCCTCCCGTAATCCGCTGATCACCACCTCGCGCGGCACCGGGGAACTTATTTTGCACGCGCTCGAGCAGGGGGCGCGCAACATTATTATCGGTATCGGCGGCAGCGCCACTAACGATGGCGGCGCGGGTATGGTACAGGCGCTGGGCGCGAAGCTGTGCGACGCCAACGGTACTGACATCGGCAACGGCGGCGGCAGCCTGATGGGCCTTAACTCGGTGGACATCTCCGGGCTGGATCCGCGTCTTGCCGAGTGCACGATCCGCGTGGCCTGTGATGTTACGAATCCGCTGCTCGGCGACAGCGGCGCTTCGCGCATCTTTGGCCCACAAAAAGGCGCAAGCGAGGCGTGCATTGTTGAGCTGGACAGAAACCTCGCCCACTATGCCGACATCATC
The DNA here is from genome assembly GCF_019218745.1 of Enterobacter sp. ENT03. Classification (GTDB taxonomy): domain Bacteria; phylum Pseudomonadota; class Gammaproteobacteria; order Enterobacterales; family Enterobacteriaceae; genus Enterobacter_D. The sequence goes on along the minus strand of NZ_JAHUXA010000005.1, from coordinate 49,599 downwards.
AAAAAATCCCTGCATGTGGATGTGAAAAACGTGCCTGGCGCAGGCGCAGCGGGGGGGATGGGGGCGGCGCTGATGGCCTTCCTTAACGCCGAATTGCGCAGCGGCATTGAAATTGTGACCGATGCGCTAAATCTCGAAGAGCATATTCATGACTGTACGCTGGTGGTGACCGGCGAAGGCCGTATCGACAGCCAGACCATTCACGGCAAAGTGCCGGCAGGCGTTGCCACGGTAGCAAAAAAATACCATAAGCCGGTGATCGGTATCGCCGGGAGTTTAACCGCCGATGTGGGCGTGGTGCACGAGCATGGCATTGATGCGGTGTTCAGCGTATTAACCAGCATCTGCACGCTGGAAGAGGCGTTTCGCGGCGCGTTTGACAATATTTATCGCGCTTCCCGCAATATTGCCGCCACATTGCGGGTCGGGATGTTGACGGAAGGGTGACATCAGGGGGCAAACCCTCTATACTTCGCGCCGAAGCTGACCAGACAGTCGCCGCTTCGTCGTCGTCCCCTTTCGGGGGGAGACGGGCGGAGGGGAGGAAAGTCCGGGCTCCATAGGGCAGGGTGCCAGGTAACGCCTGGGGGGGAAACCCACGACCAGTGCAACAGAGAGCAAACCGCCGATGGCCCGCGCAAGCGGGATCAGGTAAGGGTGAAAGGGTGCGGTAAGAGCGCACCGCGCGGCTGGTAACAGTCCGTGGCACGGTAAACTCCACCCGGAGCAAGGCCAAATAGGGGTTCACAAGGTACGGCCCGTACTGAACCCGGGTAGGCTGCTTGAGCCAGTGAGCGATTGCTGGCCTAGATGAATGACTGTTCAACGACAGAACCCGGCTTATCGGTCAGCTTCAACTTCTTACAGAACCCCGCTTCGGCGGGGTTTTTGCTATCTGCGCTAAATGAGATGAATGACTGTCCACTCCGCTTTCTATGAAAGAACGCGGCTTATCGGTCAGCTTCAGCTTCTTACAGAACCCCGCTTCGGCGGGGTTTTTGCTATCTGCGCTTATCAGGCCTGCATTCGCTGCGGGAAAACCACCTCGGCACAAGAGAATACCCGTTTTGTGATCATTAACACAAAACGCTGTCAGGGGTATTTTTAACGGGAGAAGTGCAAAGAGATCGATCTTACTGGCAAAATTACTTGCTAAAAATCCTCTAAAACTCATCGTTAAAATAATGTTATTAATTATGGTTATTTGTATGATTTTCTTTGTGCATTTATAAAAATGATGTTTTTTTACAAACAAATAAGCCGAAAAAATGTGATGCACCCTATTATTTAGCTATTGTAATGATTCACTTCTGATTAAATTTGATAAATTGCTCGTTCAATTTAAGGCTTATTTTATCTGATTAATGAACATTAATTTATTGAAATATAGTCTCATGTCTCTTATGGAAATAGATTTTAGCGAACTGATGTTATCGCCATAAAATATTTTTATTACTCCCGTTTTTTTTGACGAAAATCAGGGTAAAGTCAAATGAATTTTATACATGCTATTGATATTTAAGGGTTTTATTAATTTGATATAGCCTTGAGAAATATAAATAAAAGTAATTTGTGAGAAGTCGCACATATCCTCCATCTCTTCATTTGGTACACTCCGCCGCGTCAGTTAATTAATTTATGTAGGCCGAAATGAATACTATTCTTCTCCCTAAAACACAGCACTTAGTGGTCTTTCAGGAAGTCATTAGAAGCGGTTCGATCGGTTCTGCTGCAAAAGAATTAGGATTAACTCAACCAGCAGTGAGCAAGATTATTAATGATATAGAAGCTTATTTTGGCGTTGAGCTGATTGTTCGTAAGAATACTGGCGTCACCTTGACCCATGCCGGGCAGGTTCTGCTCTCGTGGTCTGAATCGATCACCCGTGAAATGAAAAACATGGTGAACGAAATGAATAGCTTAACCGATAACACGGTGGTTGACGTCTCATTTGGTTTCCCCTCGCTGATCGGCTTTACCTTTATGTCCGGTATGATTCAGAAGTTCAAAGACGTGTTCCCAAAAGCGCAGGTTTCAATGTATGAAGCGCAGCTCTCTTCGTTTCTTCCTGCGATTCGCGATGGTCGTCTGGATTTCGCCATCGGGACGCTGAGTGATGAGATGAAACTCCAGGATCTGCATGTGGAGCCGCTTTTCGAGTCGGAGTTTGTGCTGGTGGCTAATAAGTCCCGAACATGCACCGGTACCACCACACTGGAATCGTTGAAGGACGAACAGTGGGTGTTGCCACAAACGAATATGGGCTACTACAGCGAACTCCTCACCACGTTACAAAGAAATGGCATCAGCAGCGAAAACATCGTTAAAACAGATTCTGTCGTCACTATTTATAATCTTGTTCTCAGTGCTGATTTTTTGACTGTCATTCCTTGCGATATGACCACGCCTTTTGGTTCAAACCAGTTTATTACAATCCCTGTAGAGGAAACATTACCCGTCGCGCGCTACGCCGCAATATGGTCTAAGAATTATCGAATTAAAAAGGCAGCTTCAGTTTTGGTTGAATTAGCCAAAGAATATTCATCTTATAATGGATGCAGACGAAAGCAATTTATTGAAATCAACTGAATGAATTTATTTTAATCCAATACTAACACCATCGATCTGATTTTAAATCGTTGGCAACGGCTATCTATTTACTTAACACTCAGGTTAAGAGGTTACCATGCACATTACATACGATCTCCCGATTGCAATTGACGATATCCTCGAAGCAAAAAAAAGACTGGCGGGAAAAATTTATAAAACGGGAATGCCTCGCTCAAACTATTTTAGTGAGCTTTGCAAAGGAGAAATATTCCTCAAGTTTGAAAATATGCAGCGCACCGGCTCATTTAAAATTCGCGGCGCGTTTAATAAGCTGAGTTCATTAACTGAAGCTGAAAGACTTAAAGGCGTGGTGGCCTGCTCTGCTGGTAACCATGCGCAAGGGGTTTCACTCTCCTGCGCCATGCTCGGCATTGATGGCAAAGTGGTGATGCCGAGGGGCGCGCCAAAGTCTAAAGTCGCGGCCACCTGCGACTACTCCGCAGAAGTGGTGCTGCATGGCGACAACTTCAACGACACGATCGCTAAGGTTAGCGAGATTGTGGAAACTGAAGGCCGTATCTTTATTCCGCCGTATGACGATCCGAAAGTTATTGCCGGCCAGGGAACCATTGGTCTGGAAATTTTGGAAGATCTGTACGATGTCGATAACGTTATTGTGCCTATCGGCGGTGGCGGTTTAATTGCCGGTATTGCCGTCGCCATTAAATCTATCAATCCGACCATTAGAATTATTGGCGTGCAGTCTGAAAATGTTCACGGAATGGCGGCATCTTACCATGCTGGAGAAATAACCACGCACCGAACGACCGGCACCCTGGCGGATGGCTGTGATGTTTCCCGCCCGGGTAATTTAACCTACGAAATCGTTCGTGAATTAGTGGATGACATTGTCCTGGTCAGCGAAGATGAAATTCGAAAAAGCATGATAGCGTTAATTCAAAGAAATAAAGTCGTCACCGAAGGCGCAGGCGCGTTGGCATGTGCCGCATTATTAAGCGGAAAATTAGATAGCTATATCCAGAACAGAAAAACAGTCAGCATTATTTCTGGCGGCAATATTGATCTTTCTCGCGTATCACAAATTACTGGTTTAGTTGACGCTTAACCCCAGCTATTAATCTTTCGTTGAGGATAGGATATGAGTACTACTGATAGCATTGTCTCCAGCCAGACAAAACAGTCGTCCTGGCGCAAATCGGACACCACCTGGACATTGGGTTTATTTGGTACGGCCATCGGCGCTGGGGTGCTGTTCTTCCCAATCCGCGCAGGGTTTGGCGGACTGATCCCGATCCTTTTGATGCTGGTTTTAGCGTACCCCATCGCATTCTACTGCCACCGCGCGCTGGCGCGACTGTGTTTATCCGGTTCTAACCCTTCCGGCAACATCACGGAAACGGTGGAAGAGCATTTTGGTAAGATGGGCGGCGTGGTCATCACGTTCTTATATTTCTTCGCGATTTGTCCGCTGCTGTGGATTTATGGCGTCACGATCACCAACACCTTCATGACCTTCTGGGAAAATCAGTTGCAGATGCCTGCGTTGAATCGCGGCTTTGTGGCGCTGTTCCTGCTGCTACTGATGGCCTTCGTCATCTGGTTTGGTAAGGATCTGATGGTTAAAGTGATGAGCTTCCTGGTATGGCCGTTTATCGCCAGCCTGATGCTGATCTCTCTGTCACTGATCCCTTACTGGAACTCGGCGGTTATCGACCAGGTGGATCTCAGTAATATCGCGTTAACCGGAAATGACGGCATTCTGGTCACCGTGTGGCTGGGTATTTCCATCATGGTGTTCTCCTTTAACTTCTCGCCGATTGTCTCTTCTTTCGTGGTCTCCAAACGTGAAGAGTACGAGGCAGAGTTTGGTCGTGATTTTACCGAGCGTAAATGTTCACAGATTATCTCCCGCGCCAGTATGTTGATGGTCGCGGTGGTGATGTTCTTCGCCTTTAGCTGCCTGTTCACGCTCTCTCCACAGAACATGGCAGATGCCAAAGCGCAGAACATTCCGGTGCTCTCTTACCTGGCAAACTACTTCGCATCGCTTTCCGGCACGAAATCAACGTTCGCTACGGTGCTGGAGTACGGTGCCTCTATCATCGCGCTGGTCGCTATCTTCAAATCGTTCTTCGGTCATTATCTGGGTACGCTGGAAGGGTTGAACGGTCTGGTGCTGAAGTTCGGCTATAACGGCGACAAAACCAAAGTTTCCTCCGGCAAACTCAACACCATCAGCATGATCTTCATCATGGGTTCCACCTGGATTGTGGCTTACGCCAACCCGAACATTCTGGACCTGATTGAAGCGATGGGCGCGCCGATTATTGCCTCGCTGCTCTGCCTGTTGCCGATGTACGCCATCCGTAAAGCGCCGTCGCTGGCGAAATACCGTGGCCGACTGGATAACGTGTTTGTCACCGCGATTGGTCTGCTGACCATTCTGAACATCGTGTACAAACTGTTTTAATTCATATACCCGTTATAGTTCACGTTGCAGGTTCGTTGGCCGCGTTCACTCGCCATCTTCCTGAAACTCGAATTATTTAGGGTATCACCTCAGGATGAGTCGTGTGATGAATGAATTCCCGGTAGTGTTGGTTATCAACTGTGGATCGTCGTCAATTAAGTTTTCAGTGCTGGATGCAACCAACTGTGACGTATTAATGGCTGGGATTGCGGACGGAATTAATTCTGAAAATGCGTTCTTATCGGTAAATGGAGGAGAGCCAGCTAAGCTGGCTCACCACAACTACGAAGGCGCACTTAAGGCGATCGCATTTGAACTGGAAAAACGTAATTTAATCGACAGCGTAGCCTTAATTGGCCACCGCATTGCCCACGGCGGAAATATCTTTACCGAATCAGCCATTATTACTGATGACGTGATTGAAAATATTCGCCGGGTATCACCTTTAGCGCCGTTACATAATTACGCCAATCTGAGCGGGATTGAATCCGCACAGCATCTTTTCCCCGGCGTGCAGCAGGTGGCGGTATTTGATACCAGCTTCCACCAGACGCTGGCTCCGGAGGCTTACCTTTACGGGTTGCCGTGGAAGTATTTCGAAGCGCTGGGCGTGCGCCGCTACGGATTCCACGGGACGTCGCACCGTTATGTTTCCCAACGTGCGCTGGCGCTGCTTGAGCTGCCAGAGGAGGACTCTGGACTGGTGGTCGCTCACCTTGGCAACGGCGCGTCTATCTGCGCGGTGCGCAACGGACAAAGCGTCGATACCTCAATGGGGATGACGCCGCTGGAAGGGGTGATGATGGGCACCCGCAGCGGGGACGTGGATTTTGGCGCGATGGCGTGGGTGGCAAGTGAAACCAACCAGACGCTGAGCGATCTGGAGCGCGTGGTCAACAAAGAGTCTGGTCTGCTCGGTATTTCCGGCCTGTCGTCCGATCTGCGCGTACTGGAAAAGGCCTGGCACGAAGGACATGAACGCGCTCAGTTGGCGATTAAAACCTTTGTACACCGGATTGCCCGTCATATTGCCGGACATGCCGCCTCGCTACACCGTCTGGACGGTATTATTTTCACCGGTGGTATTGGCGAAAACTCAATATTAATTCGTCGACTGGTGATTGAACATTTAGCTGTCCTCGGTGTGGTGTTAGACAGTGATATGAATAATCTGCCTAATTCCTGCGGCGAAAGAATTATTTCCGGCAATGAAACTCGCGTTATATGCGCCGTCATTCCGACGAATGAAGAGAAAATGATTGCCCTCGATGCAATTCAGTTAGGCAAAGTTAATGCTCCTGTGGAATTTGCCTAGTACATTTGTTGTTCTGTTGAGAGATTATTTTTCATGAAGGTAAATATCGATACCAGCGATATGCTGTATGCCGAAGCATGGCAGGGCTTTAAAGGTACGGACTGGAAAGAAGAAATCAATGTCCGGGATTTTATTCAGCACAACTATACGCCATATGAAGGGGATGAATCTTTCCTTGCCGAAGCGACGCCTGCGACCACGGCTTTGTGGGAAAAGGTGATGGCGGGTATTCGTATCGAAAACGCGACCCATGCGCCGGTTGATTTCGATACCAATATTGCGACCACGATCACCGCACACGATGCCGGTTATATCGAGCAAGCCCTGGAAAAAATTGTCGGCCTGCAAACCGACAAACCGCTCAAGCGCGCACTGCATCCGTTTGGCGGCGTCAATATGATTAAAAGTTCATTTGATGCCTACGGGCGTGAAATGGATCCGCAGTTTGAGTATCTCTTTACTGAGCTGCGCAAAACCCACAACCAGGGGGTTTTCGACGCCTATTCACCGGACATGTTGCGCTGCCGTAAATCAGGCGTACTGACCGGTCTGCCTGATGGCTATGGTCGTGGTCGCATCATCGGTGATTACCGCCGCGTGGCGCTGTACGGCATAAGCTATCTGGTGCGCGAACGCGAACTGCAGTTTGCCGATCTCCAGTCGAACCTGGAGTGGGGGCAGAAACTTGAAGCCACTATTCGCCTGCGGGAGGAGCTTTCCGAGCACCGTCGCGCACTGCTGCAAATGCAGGAAATGGCGGCGAAATATGGCTGTGATATTTCTCGTCCGGCGCGTAACGCGCAGGAAGCGGTGCAATGGGTCTACTTTGCCTATCTGGCGGCGGTGAAATCGCAGAACGGCGGCGCGATGTCGCTGGGCCGCACCGCAACGTTCCTCGATATTTATATTGAGCGCGACATGCAGGCCGGGGCGCTGACGGAGCAGCAGGCGCAGGAGCTGATCGATCACTTCATCATGAAAATCCGCATGGTACGCTTCCTGCGTACCCCGGAATTCGACACGCTGTTCTCCGGCGACCCGATCTGGGCGACGGAAGTGATTGGCGGGATGGGGCTGGATGGTCGCCCGCTGGTGACCAAAAGCGCTTTCCGCTACCTGCATACGTTGCACACCATGGGACCGGCACCGGAGCCAAACCTGACCATTCTGTGGTCAGACGCGCTGCCGATTGCCTTCAAAAAATACGCAGCTCAGGTCTCTATCATCACCTCGTCATTGCAGTACGAAAACGACGATCTGATGCGGACCGACTTTGATAGCGACGACTACGCGATTGCCTGCTGCGTTAGCCCAATGGTCATCGGGAAGCAGATGCAGTTCTTCGGTGCGCGCGCCAACCTCGCGAAAACCCTGCTGTACGCCATCAACGGCGGCGTTGATGAGAAGCTGAAAATCCAGGTCGGGCCGAAAACCGCACCGCTGATGGATGATGTCCTGAATTACGACACCGTTATGGAGAGCCTGGACCACTTTATAGACTGGCTGGCGGTGCAGTACATCAGCGCGCTGAACATCATTCACTATATGCATGACAAATACAGCTACGAAGCCTCGCTGATGGCGCTGCACGATCGTGACGTTTATCGCACCATGGCGTGCGGTATTGCCGGACTGTCGGTGGCGGCGGATTCACTCTCCGCCATTAAGTACGCGCAGGTGAAACCGGTACGCGACCATAACGGGCTGGCGGTCGATTTTGTCATCGAAGGGGAATACCCGCAGTACGGCAACAATGACGAACGTGTCGACAGCATTGCCTGCGATCTGGTTAAACGCTTTATGAAGAAAATTAGCGTGTTGCCGACTTACCGCAATGCGGTGCCAACGCAGTCCATTCTGACCATCACCTCTAACGTGGTGTACGGACAGAAAACGGGCAACACGCCGGATGGACGCCGGGCGGGAATGCCGTTCGCTCCGGGCGCTAATCCGATGCACGGGCGCGATCGTAAAGGCGCAGTCGCCTCGCTGACTTCCGTCGCAAAACTGCCGTTCACCTACGCCAAAGATGGCATCTCGTACACCTTCTCGATTGTGCCTGCCGCGCTTGGCAAAGAGGATGCGATACGTAAAACCAATCTGGTCGGCCTGCTGGACGGGTATTTCCATCACGAAGCGCATGTGGAAGGCGGGCAGCACCTGAACGTCAACGTTATGAATCGGGAGATGCTGATGGATGCCATCGAGCACCCGGAAAGCTATCCGAACCTGACGATCCGCGTCTCCGGTTATGCCGTGCGCTTTAATGCGCTGACCCGCGAACAGCAGCAGGATGTGATTTCACGCACTTTCACCCAGGCGTTATAACGCCGGAGGAACGATGAGAAAAATTATTGAAACCCAGCGCGCACCGGGCGCTATCGGCCCTTATGTGCAGGGCGTGGATCTGGGCAGCCTGCTCTTCACGTCGGGTCAGATCCCGGTTTGTCCGCAAACGGGAGCGGTCGCAGAAAACGTTGCCGATCAGGCACGTCAGAGTCTGGAAAACGTCAAAGCGATTGTAGAGTCCGCAGGCCTGAAGGTGGGCGACATCGTGAAAACCACGGTGTTCATCACCGATCTGAACGACTTCTCCACCATCAATCAGGTCTATCAGCAATTTTTTGATGCGCATCAGGCTATCTACCCTACGCGCAGCTGCGTGCAGGTCGCCCGTTTGCCAAAAGATGTGAAGCTGGAGATCGAAGCCATCGCGGTACGCGATGCGTAGGTTATGACCGGAGGGCGATCTTCTGGATCGCCCCGATCTCAGAGTGAGTGTGACGCCGGCTCTTCACTGAACGGCAATCCCAGGGTGTGGATATGATTAGCGCATTCGATATTTTCAAGATTGGCATTGGACCTTCCAGCTCCCATACCGTGGGGCCAATGAATGCAGGTAAACGTTTTATCGATCAATTGTTTGGCCGCGGATCTTTACACCGAACCACACATATTGTGGTCGATCTGTATGGTTCACTTTCGCTGACCGGAAAGGGTCATGCGACCGATGTCGCCATCATGATGGGACTGGCGGGCAATAGTCCACAGGACGTGAGCATCGACGGTATTCCCACGTTTATCGAAGCCGTGACGCTCAGCGGGCGTTTGCCCGTGGCGGATGGCGCGCATGTGGTGGATTTTCCCGTCGCAGATAGCATTATTTTTCATCCAGAAACGCTCCCGCGTCATGAAAACGGGATGCGAATCACTGCGTGGCAGGGATCTGAAACGTTACTCAGCAAAACCTACTACTCCGTTGGCGGCGGTTTTATCGTTGAGGAAGAGCACTTCGGACAGGCACATGACGTAGAAGCCCCGGTTCCATACGATTTCCATTCTGCCAGCGAGCTGCTGAAGCTGTGCGAGCGCAACGGACTTTCTATCTCCGGGCTGATGATGCAAAACGAACTGGCGCTACGCAGCAAAAATGAAGTCGATGCCGGTTTTGCACGCATCTGGGATGTGATGCACGCCGGTATCGAGCGCGGCATTAACACCGAAGGCGTATTGCCCGGAGCGCTCAATGTTCCGCGTCGTGCCGTGGCATTACGACGCCTGTTAGTCTCCAGCGATAGCCTCTCCAGCGATCCCATGAACGTCATCGACTGGATCAATATGTTTGCTTTGGCGGTGAGCGAAGAGAACGCCGCAGGCGGGCGAGTGGTGACGGCGCCAACCAACGGTGCATGCGGTATTGTTCCTGCCGTGCTCGCTTACTACGATAAATTCCGCCGCCCGGTTAACGCCAATTCGATTGCCCGCTATTTGTTGGCGGCTGGCGCAATCGGCGCGCTGTATAAGATGAATGCTTCGATTTCGGGTGCCGAAGTGGGCTGTCAGGGAGAGATCGGTGTGGCCTGCTCAATGGCGGCTGCGGGACTGACGGAGTTGCTTGGCGGCAGCCCGACGCAGGTCTGTATTGCGGCGGAAATCGCCATGGAGCATAACCTGGGGTTAACCTGCGATCCGGTGGCCGGCCAGGTACAAATCCCGTGTATCGAACGAAACGCAATCAACGCGGTGAAAGCGGTGAACGCGGCACGCATGGCGCTACGCAGGACATCGGAGCCTCGCGTATCTCTCGATAAAGTGATCGAAACCATGTATGAGACCGGCAAAGATATGAACGACAAATACCGGGAAACGTCTCGCGGTGGGCTGGCGATCAAAGTGGTTTGTCGCTGACACTATTTCTGTTTGTTTCTCCTTCTTCGGGCGCACCATGGTGCGCCCTTTTTTTATTGAGATAGTGTTCAACCAGGGAATTTTTATGCTGTTTTCACTTTTTATGGAGAAAAAATTTACTAACAAACAGTAATTATAAGGGTTTATTTGTGAAGTTTTTCTCTGACCCCGAGCGTATGATTTTCTCATTAAAACGACTCGCCTGCGCCATCACGTCCCGCACATCGCATTGATGCGGAACGAAAAAAAATAAAAACCTCTACCTACAGCGAGAAAATTATGGAAACGGTAACTCAGAACGGCGCAAGCCTGGAAGCATCACCGCAAGCCCGTGACGCGGGCATGACTGAAAGCGAATGGCGTGCCGCCATCAAGTTCGACAGCAGCGATACCGGCTGGGTCATCATGAGTATCGGCATGGCCATTGGCGCAGGCATTGTCTTTTTACCTGTGCAGGTCGGACTCATGGGACTGTGGGTTTTTCTGCTCTCCTCCGTCATTGGCTACCCGGCGATGTACCTTTTTCAGCGCTTATTTATTAATACGCTGGCCGCCTCGCCGGAATGCAAAGATTACCCGAGCGTCATCAGCGGCTATCTGGGCAAAAACTGGGGCATCCTGTTAGGGGCGCTCTATTTCGTGATGCTGGTGATCTGGATGTTTGTCTATTCCACGGCGATCACCAACGACAGCGCCTCGTATCTGCACACCTTTGGCATCACCGAGGGGCTGTTATCCGACAATCCTTTTTACGGGCTGGGATTAATTTGCGTGCTGGTGGCGATCTCCTCACGCGGCGAAAAACTGCTATTCAAAATCTCCAGCCTGATGGTGCTCACGAAATTGTTCGTGGTGGCGGCGCTGGGATTATCCATGATCGGCATGTGGCACTTATACAATATTGGCGCGTTACCGCCTGTGGGGTTATTGATCAAAAACGCGATTATCACGTTGCCCTTTACCCTCACTTCCATTCTGTTTATCCAGACCCTCAGCCCGATGGTGATCTCCTACCGTTCCCGGGAAAAATCAGTAGAAGTGGCTCGCTATAAGGCGCTGCGGGCGATGAACATTGCGTTTGCGGTGCTGTTTGTCACCGTCTTTTTCTATGCCGTTTCATTCACACTGGCGATGGGGCACGACGAAGCCGTCAAAGCTTATGAGCAAAATATCTCGGCACTGGCTATCGCGGCGCAGTTCATCAGCGGCGAGGGTGCAGGCTGGGTAAAGATTGTCAGTGTGATCCTCAATATCTTTGCGGTAATGACCGCCTTCTTTGGCGTCTATCTTGGCTTTCGTGAAGCCACGCAGGGTATCGCCATGAATCTGCTGCGCCGCAAATTTCCGGGCCGCACGTTCAATGAAAACTATGTGCAGGGCAGCATTATGGTGTTCGCCGTGCTGCTGGCCTGGAGCGCCATTGTGCTCAACGCGCCGGTACTGAGCTTCACCTCAGTGTGTAGCCCTATTTTCGGCATGGTGGGCTGCCTCATCCCGGCGTGGCTGGTTTACAAAGTGCCCGCATTGCACCAATACAAAGGCGCATCGCTGTACATCATTATTGTGACCGGCCTGCTGCTTTGCATCTCGCCGTTCCTCGCATTTTCCTGAAAGAAAGGCTGTTGTTATGACTACGACCAAGGTTAACCCGCTATGGGATCGTTTTATCAACATTGTGAAGGCGGAGGTGAAACCGGCGCTCGGTTGCACCGAACCCGTTTCAGTGGCGCTGGCCTGTGCGGTGGCGGCAGCACAGCTCACGGAAAAGGTGGATCGTATTGAGGTCCAGGTGTCACCCAACCTGATGAAAAACGGCATGGGCGTTACCGTGCCGGGCACCGGCATGGTGGGCCTGCCGGTAGCCGCCGCCCTTGGCGCGCTGGCGGGGGATGCCGACGCCGGGCTGGAAGTGCTCAAAAACGCCTCGGCACAGGCGGTGTCAGCGGCAAAAGCCCTGCTGGATGCCGGGCGAGTAAAGGTCAGGTTACAAACTCCCTGCGACGATATTCTCTGGGTACGCGCCCGTGTTTATGCCAATGAGCAATGGGCCTGCGTGACCATCGCCGGCGATCATACCCGTATTGTGCGTATTGAGACGGCGGACGCGGTGTTGTTGGAACGCGATGCGCCGGATGCTGAATGCGCTGATACCGCACCGGATGTGCTCTCCCGGACCTCGCTTAAAGACATCGTGACTTTTGCCGAACAGGTTCCGCTGGCGCAGATCCGCTTTATCCTGCAGGCGGCCCGGCTCAATGACGCGCTTTCGCAGGAGGGGCTGCGCGGTACATGGGGGCTGCACATTGGTGCGACGCTGCAAAAACAGCAAACGCGCGGCCTGCAGGCCGACGATCTTCTCACTGCCATAGTGATCCGTACCAGCGCGGCATCTGATGCGCGTATGGGGGGCGCGAGCTTACCTGCGATGAGCAATTCCGGTTCGGGCAATCAGGGCATTACCGCGACGCTGCCCGTTGTGGTGGTGGCGGAGCATTTTCAGGTGAGCGAGGAGAAACTGGCGCGTGCGCTGATGCTGTCGCATTTAAGCGCAATCTACATCCATCACCAGTTGCCGCGCTTGTCTGCGCTATGCGCCGCCACTACGGCTGCTATGGGGGCCGCGGCGGGCATGGCATGGCTGATTGACGGGCGATATGACACCCTTGCGATGGCGATCAGCAGCATGATTGGCGATGTCAGCGGTATGATTTGCGATGGCGCGTCTAACAGTTGCGCGATGAAAGTTTCGACCAGCGTATCCTCGGCATGGAAAGCGGTACTGATGGCACTCGATGATACGGCGGTGACCGGTAACGAAGGCATTGTGGCGCACGATGTAGAACAGTCGATCGCTAATTTATGCGCGCTGGCCTGTCAGTCGATGCAGCAAACCGATCGGCAAATTATTGACATCATGGCGAGAAAAGCAGGGTAGGGAGAATTGCCCGGCGGGTAGCGCCGTCGGGCGAGATGAAAAGGTTACGCGGCTTCTTCTTCTGAGAGCCGCACTTCGGCGTCGGCCACAATTGCTTCTAGTTCACTCAGCATCTCGTCGGAGCCAAATGACAAACGCAGAGGGGCGGCGTCTGTCTGCTGAAACTGCACCTCAACCGGTGCGGGTCTGGTTTTCTTCTGTTTTTTGCTCATTAGGTATTCCCGTGATGCGGTGACTTACAGCGGTAAATCTATCAGTAATGCACGCAGCGGCGTATCGGCGACGAGCGTAATGTTAGGTTCATCACGAATAAACGCGCCATCACCGCAGGTCAGGGCCTGCTGCTCGGTTTGCTGTGTGACGGCGTGCACACTGCCGTGGATCGACTGCAAATAGGCGCGCGGTCCATGGAGATGAAAACTCAGCTCTTCGCCAGTTTCCAGCGCAATATGATGGATCCACACCTGCTGACGCAGTTGCAAACTGCCCTCGCTGCCATCTGGCGAGGCCAGCAGCTGCTGTGCATGATCCGCCAGCACCATTTTCTGCACCAGCGCATTTTCCCGCTCCGGACAGGCGTCGAGCCATAACTGCATACGGGTCAGCGACTTATCTTTGCTGAGGTTATGTTCGCTGTAGCTGATACCCGGCTGCGTGGCGATAAGCAGCGCTTCGCCCGCTTTCGCCTGAACATGATGACCTTCGCTGTCGCGGTACTCGGCTTCGCCTTCCAGGATCAGATTTAACATATCCACTTTGGGATAGGTCCGCGGCTGGAATGACGCGCCCGGCGCCAGCACTTCCTGATTCAGCACCCGCAACGAGGCATAGCCCAGCAGTTTCGGGTCAAAATAATGGCCAAAGGAGAAGGTGTAGCGAGCCTGCAACCATCCGAAATCTGCCTGGCCGCACTGTTTGACTGTTCTTGTCGTGATCATAATCTTTGCCCTCTCTTTACACGTTAACAATGGTAAAGGTATGGACGCTGCAATGTTAGCCAGATATTCTGCCCGGTATGTTCAAATTTCCTGAATGAAAACGACATGGCTAAAGAAAGAGCGTTAACCCTCGAAGCATTACGGGTGATGGATGCAATCGATCGGCGTGGCAGTTTCGCGGCGGCGGCAGATGAGCTGGGCCGTGTCCCGTCGGCGCTCAGCTATACCATGCAAAAGCTGGAAGAAGAACTGGACGTCGTGCTGTTTGACCGCTCTGGTCACCGCACCAAATTTACTAACGTGGGGCGGATGCTGCTGGAGCGCGGGCGCGTATTACTGGAAGCGGCCGATAAACTGACGACCGATGCGGAAGCGCTGGCGCGCGGCTGGGAAACACACCTGACGCTGGTAACCGAAGCACTGGTGCCCACCCAGTCGCTTTTCCCGCTGGTGGAAAAGCTGGCGACCAAAGCCAATACCCAGCTGTCGGTGATCACCGAAGTGCTTGCCGGCGCGTGGGAGCGACTGGAGCAGGGCCGGGCAGACATTGTTATCGGGCCGGACATGCATTTTCGTTCCTCGTCAGAAATTAACTCCCGCAAGCTGTATAAGGTGATGAATGTCTACGTGGCTGCGCCGGGGCATCCCATCCATGATGAGCCGGAACCGCTGTCCGAAGTGACGCGCGTGAAATACCGCGGCGTGGCGGTGGCGGATACCGCGCGGGAACGTCCGGTGTTAACCGTGCAGTTGCTCGACAAACAGCCGCGTCTGACGGTGAGCAGCCTGGAAGATAAACGCCAGGCGCTGCTGGCCGGACTGGGGGTGGCGACCATGCCGTATCCCATGGTTGAAAAGGATATTGCCGAAGGACGTCTGCGGGTGGTCAGCCCGGAATACACCGCCGAAGTGGACATTATTATGGCCTGGCGACGCGACAGCATGGGCGAGGCCAAAGCCTGGTGTCTGCGGGAGATCCCGAAGCTGTTTATGAACAAATAAATGACTCCTCCGGGCGGAGGAGTCAGCAGGATCAGGCGAGCATTTTTGGATCCGGTCCAAAGCGGTTTTCGCCTGGCGTACCGCTCTGACAGTTGAAGGCGATGATCACCAGCCAGCCGATCACCGGGATCAGCAGCAGTAATAACCACCACGCCGAGCGGTCAGTATCATGCAGACGACGGAACTGCACCGCCCACCACGGCAGGAAAATCAGTACGCCATAGACGGTGGTCAGCACGCCTTCGCCGCCGCCCAGTTGTAACCCCAGAATTTTATCCACGATCCCCAGTACCCCGGTCAGCACGATGTTGACCAGAATAAACATCCAGTACTCCTTGCGGCGCGCGCGCCCGCGAAACCCAATGTAGTTCCTGAGAACTTTTAGATACCAGTCCATGTTAGCGCCTCAATCAGTGGTTAATTCTCTGTTTTATCAACAATCATATTGATAATAGTCATGAATATTTGGTCGGTAAATATCACCAATATGAATTAATCGAGGCGTCAAAATTTGCTTTTACTTTCCGATCGGCATCACAGATCGCGTTTCGTCTGCTGTGATCCAGCTCACCTGAAATTCTCGTGTTCTGTGAAGCTGCTCGCTTTTTAATCGGCGGGAGTCGTTTCGTGAAGTCATGCCTCCCCGCGTCGATTTACTCCCGCTGCCGTTGCCGCCATGCTGACGTCATCCGGTGCTTCCTGCTCAAGACTACGGGCCAGTTCATTGAGCCGCGCCGGACTCAGCAGGTTCTGGAAGATCCACGGATGTTTCTGGCCCTCGCCGGCAAACCACGCGTCCAGTTCGCGGCTGACGGTGCGCAGTGCCTGTAGCGCGTCGCTGAACTGCTGGTGACTGCCGGATTGCGCGCCATATTTACGCATCCAGATACGCAGCACGATGGCCCGCGTCACGGCGGAGTAAGCGCGGGTATACCACAGGGCGCGCGTGGCGGCCTCGGTAAGGCGGCGGGTAAAGGCCGGGCTGAGGCTGTTATCACTTTGCAACTGCCGGGCGAGGGTTTGCATGTGGCCCGCGAGGAACAGCGACTGCTGCCGTTCCAGCTCAATCAGCTGAAACTGCTGCTGACCCAGTTCGGGATCATCGGCGGGCATCAGCGGCTGAAATGCCTGCGCCCAATTTGCACTGCGGGTATCCAGATGCAGCAGATGCAATGTCTGCTGGAAGGTGGCGGGTGGCTGACTGTGGGACTGCAACACGCGGCCAAGCAGCGTCGGGGTTTTACAGCTCCACTCGTAGCTGGCGCTAAGCAGGTTGCTGAACAGCGTCTCCAGGTGCAGCGGTAACGGGCGGTCGGCATGAGTTTGCAGCCAGGCGCGCGCGAGCATGGCGGGGGTGCTGTGCGGTTCGCGCACCAGTCGGGCGAGGCCGTAAAGATTGATTTCATTGACGGAGTCGGTCAACTCCAGTTCGGGGACCCACTCCCAGTTCAGGCGCAGGGTGACGGCTTCAGGCATCGCGCCGTCCTGACCGGCAAACCACTGCAAACGCTGGTGGAACTCCGCCAGTAAATAGCAGGGCAGCAGCGTCCAGCCGTACTCGATGCCCCACATATCGAACTCCAGCCATTTGGTGAAGCCCGCCAGGGTGGTCAGATTGGGGTTGTTGGCAAAGCCGGGACGGTAGTCCAGCTCGGTGGCTTTCACTGAGGCGCGCACGTCGCCGGGCAGCGCCTCCAGCGCGGTTTTTAACATGTGCCGCGGCCAGGTTTTGTCCCGGTAATCGCGCAACACCAGCTGGCGGCCCTCACGACGCACCGACTGGTACAGCAGATTTAAGACGCCTTTCCACGCCTCGTTGCTCATGTCGGGGGTGGACAGGGATAACCGCAGCCCGCGCACTGACGGCAGCGCCCGCAGCAATTCCGGGATGGCGTGGCCGAATAACCAGTCGGTAAAGCTGGCGTCATCGGCGCGCGCATCGGTGAGAAAGAACTCCGGGAATTTGGCTTTTTGCTCGCTGCAATCGGGCGTGGCTTCCCCCTGCAACCAGAGTTGCAGATGGTGCTCATCACAGTAGCGGCTGACCTTTTGCAGATACAGCAGCGCATGGTCGCGGCGATGGAGCAGATGGCGAATGTCGCCAGGGCGGCAGCCGGGCGAGGGCGCGGCAAGATCGGTAATCAGCGACTGCTGATGAATGATAAGACCATTGAAATGGTGCGCGTGAAGGAGAGCGGCGATGTGCTGGAAATAGGGCCAGTCCCATATTTTCGGCGTATTGACTTCCAGCAATAACAAAGGTGCAGCAGACATTATTACCTGTTTCCTGGCGAAGCGGTGCACTCACCATACGGGCAAGCGCCCGGACGATCGACAGTTATTTGCAACCAACGGAGAAGAATGATGGCAAAAGGGGATAGCGTTCAGCTTCACTATTTTGAATATACCGATGAAGATACCGGCGCACGGGTTATTCGTCTGACACCGCCGGATATTATTTGTCACCGTAACTACTTCTATCAAAAGTGCTTCCTGGATGGCGGACGCAAATTAATTTTTGCCGGAGAGTTCAGCGGTACGCGCAATTATTATTTACTCGACGTCGCCAGCGGCGAAGCAAAACAGCTTACCGAAGGGCCAGGGGATAATACCTTTGGCGGCTTTCTTTCGCCGGATGAGAAATACCTCTATTACGTAAAAAGCGAACGCAATCTGATGCGCGTGACGCTGGCGACGCAGGAAGAAAGCGTAGTGTATCGCGTACCGGACGACTGGGTGGGTTACGGCACCTGGGTGGCGAACTCTGACTGCACCAAACTGGTGGGGGTGGAGATCCATCGCGACAGCTGGCGACCCATCAGCGACTGGACGGTGTTCCAGGAATTTTATGCCGAACAGCCCCGCTGCCGGGTGATCCGCATCTCGCTGGAAAACGGTGAGCGTGACACCCTGCTGGAAGAAAATCAGTGGCTGGGGCATCCCATCTATCGCCCCTTTGACGACAACACGGTGGCCTTCTGCCATGAAGGGCCGCTGGATCAGGTGGATGCCCGTATGTGGCTGATGAACGAAGACGGCAGCCACATCCGTAAGGCCAAAGAACCGGCACCGGGAGAAAGCTACACCCATGAATTCTGGGTACCGGACGGCTCGGCGCTGATGTACGTCACCTACGTGAAAGACAGCCCGGTGCGCTGGCTGTGCCGGGTAAACGGTGACAGCGGCGAGGATGAAAAGCTGATTGCCATGCCGCCGTGCTCCCATGTGATGAGCAACGACAGCGGCACGCTGGTGGTGGGCGACGGGTCCGGTAAACCCATTGATATTGCTGACAACGCGGGTTACGGCGATACCACCGACCCGTATCTCTACCTGTTCGATATTGCCCGCAAGCAGACGCACAAAGTGGCACGCCACAGCTCGTCATGGCGCGTGCTGGACGGCGATCGCCAGGTGACCCATCCGCATCCGTCGTTTACGCCGGATGAAAAACAGGTGCTGTTCAGCTCCGATAAAGACGGCCTGCCAGCGCTATATCTGGCGGATATTCCTGACCGCGTATTACGCAGCATTCATTCCTGAGGGCGCGCGCTATGTTAAAGAAACTCTTGCCCGTAACGGCATCGTTATTGCTGGTCTGCGCCTGCGCAGCGCTGGCTCAGCCTGCGGAAATCCGCCTCTCGTGGTGGGGCGGCAACAGCCGTCATCAGGCGACGCTGAAAGCCATTGAACTGTTTGAAAAGCAAAACCCGGATATTCAGGTGAAAGCGGAATATGCCGGTTGGGAGGGCTATCTCTCGCGCCTGACGGTGCAAATGGCGGGCGGCGATGCGCCAGACGTTATTCAGACTAACTGGAACTGGCTGCCGCTATTTTCCAAAGACGGCAACGGATTTTATGACCTGCTGACGATGAAAGAGAATATCGATCTCAGTCAGTACGATCCCCAGTCGCTGCAAAGTGTGATGGTGAATAACAAGCTGAACGGTATTCCGGTGGCGATGACCGCGCGCAGTTTTTATTACAACCAGAAACTGTGGCAGGAAATGGGCGTCGCTTATCCGCAAAGCTGGGAGGAATTAAAAGCCGCCGGCAACGCCTTTAACGCGAAGGACAAAAATAAATATCCGCTGGTGCTCGACTATATGGAGTCGATTACCCTCGTGCAGTCATGGATGGTGCAAAAACATAATATTGCGGCTATCGACGAAAAAAGCGGGAAATTTAATTACACCCCCCAGCAGTGGGTGGAATTTTTCCAGGTTTATAAAGATCTGGTGGACAACCATGTTTTCCCTTCCACCCGCGTGTTGTCGTCGTACGGAAAATCCAATACCTGGGAAATGAAGCCGTGGATCCAGGGGCAGTGGGGCGGGATCTACATGTGGAACACCAATGCGGTGATGTACGAGAACAACCTCGCCGCGCCCTATAACACGCTGGAGCTGGGGCCGTTCTTTATGTTGCCCGGCGCTACCGACGCGGGGCTGTTCCTGAAACCGACCATGATGTTCAGCGTGGCGAAAACCAGTAAGCATCCGCAGCAGGCGGCGAAGCTGATCGACTTCCTGATGAACGATCCGGCAGGCGTGGCGGCAATGGGGCTGGAGCGCGGCACGCCGCTGAGCAAAAAAGCGGTGGCACAGCTCTCCGCCAGTGGTGTGCTCAAGGATGACAATATTACCGTTACCGGCATCAAATCGTCGCTGGCGCTGCCGCATCAGATCCCGACCTCGCCCTACTTCGACAACCCGCAGCTGGTGGCGCTCTGGCATGACACTATCCAGAATATCGATCAGGGTAATATGACCGTTGAACAGGCGGCGGCGCAGTTTGCCAAAAAAGCCGGGCGCATTTTACAGCGGGCCGTTAAAAAATGATCACCTTCAGCGCTACTCTGGCCTGTCAGTACGACACGCCTTTTTCGCCCTTTCCGGCGGCACAGTTCAGTCAGGGACTGGCGTGGCTGTCGCGCAGCGGCTTTGACGCCGCCGAGCTGTGCATCAATGACTACGAGGGCGTGGAAGTGACGGCCCTTCGCGCGGCGTTAGATCGCGCCGGTCTTGGCTGTACGACCATTGCCACCGGCCAGGCACGCAAGCGTGAGGGGCTGACGCTGCTGTCGGCCGAGAAAAGCGTGGTGCGCCGCACCCAGGAACGGTTATTTGCCCATATCGACGCGGCGGCGCAGCTCGGCAGCCACGTCACCCTCGGATCGCTGCGCGCCACGGATCTGCCGCTGGACAAGCCGCAGTACATGAACGCGCTGGCGACGGCGCTGTTTCCTTGCGTCGAGTATGCCCGGCGCAACGGCGTGGTGCTGATCCTTGAGGCACTGAACCGCTATGAAGTGGGCCAGCTGCACAGCGCGCAGGAGATGATGGATTACATGGCATTCAGCGATGCGCCGCAAAACGTCGGCGTGCTGTGGGATCTGTTTCACGCCAGCATTGAGGACGCCGATTTTTCAACGGCCATCGCCATGCTGGGTGCGCGGTTGCGTCATGTGCATCTGGCGGATTCGAACCGGGGATTTCCGGGGTACGGGCATCTGCCGCTGGACGAGGTATACACCACGCTCAGGCTGGCGGGTTATCAGGGGGCGATGTCACTGGAGTGTTTGTGCAGGCCCTCGGCGCAAACCGTGATCGACGAGGCGGGCGAACTGATCGCGCGGTTGCGGCGTCTGTAAACGCCACCGCCGCGCAGCTCAGATTACTCGGTGTCGCGGCTGCCGAAACGGCTATCGCGGCCATGCGGCTCATCAAGATCCTGCCACGGACCGATGGAAATAATGCCGGTCGGGTTAATGGTCTTGTGGCTGCAATAGTAGTGGGTGCGGATGTGCGCAAAGTCTACGGTTTCAGCAATGCCCGGCATCTGCCAGATGTCGCGTAAAAAACCATGCAGATTCAGGTAATCGCTGATGCGGTGCTTGTCGCATTTGAAATGCGTGACGTAAACCGGATCGAAGCGGATCAGCGTGGTCCACAGGCGAATATCGGCTTCGGTCAGTTGATCGCCGGTCAGATAGCGGTGCTGACCAAGCAGTTGCTCAAGGCGCGACAATGACGCGAACAGCGCGGTGACGGCGTCGTCGTAAGCACTCTGACTGGTGGCAAAACCGGCTTTGTAGACGCCGTTATTCACGGTGTCGTAGATCCAGCCGTTCAGCTCATCAATCTGCGCCCGCAGTGCTGCCGGGTAGTAATCTCCCGCTTTGGCGCCCTGGGCATCAAAGGCAGTATTGAACATACGGATGATTTCCGCCGATTCATTGCTGACGATAGTGTGGTTCTTTTTATCCCACAGCACCGGCACGGTGACGCGCCCGCTGTAGTGCGGATCGGCATGCAGATAGAGCTGATAGAGAAAGTCGTGCTGATAGAGCGTATCACCGGTTGCGGCCGGGAAATTGTCATCAAAGGTCCAGCCATTTTCCAGCATCAGCGGATTTACCACGGAGACATCAATAAAAGGTTCAAGACCTTTTAATTTACGCATGATCAGCGTGCGATGCGCCCACGGACAGGCGAGGGAAACGTAGAGGTGATAGCGGCCTTTTTCAGCGGCAAATCCACCTTCACCGGTCGGGCCTGGCGCGCCATCGGCGGTCAGCCAGTTGCGGAAAGCGGAAACCGAACGCTTAAAACTGCCGCCCGTCGATTTGGTGTCGTACCAGGTGTCGTGCCAGACGCCGTCAATCAGTTGTCCCATCACGTTCTCCTTCTGGTTGAGCTAGATGTAGGCCAGGACAACGAAACGCCACCTGGCAAATGGTGATAATGCCAGGCGGCGCGACGTTTACGTGGGCCTACATAATGCGTCAGTCGTTGTAGATGCCTTCAGTATAGAAGCCTTACCACTTTTTATTCAGCACGCGGTCGATGCTGAATGCACCCGGACCGGTGATGCCCAGCAGCAGGTAGCCGCCAGCGATGGTCAGGTTTTTCATGAACATCAGCGAGTTCACACCTTCAGCAAAGTTGCTGTGGAAGATGAACGCGGTCAGCAGCGTAAAGCCAGCGGTGAACAGCGCGGTAGTACGGGTCAGGAAACCGAACAGGATCGCCAGACCGCCGCCGAACTCAAGCAGGATGGTCAGCGGCAGGAAGAAGCCCGGCACGCCCATGGCTTCCATATACTGCTGCGTACCGGCGTAACCGGTGATTTTGCCCCAGCCAGCATAAATAAACAGGATTGGCATCAGAATACGCGCTACCAGGAAACCAACATCTTCTAATTTTTTCATTTTACTCTCCAGAAATCTCATGCTGTGTGCAGGTGTGATTGTTCAGGCAGTTACGGCGCATAACGCACGTTTGCCGTCGATGGAGAGGATAATAAGCGTAGCGATTCGAGATTGTTAGCAAGGAAAACTGTCAATCTTTATCAAATATTCTGAGTAATGATAAGCGGGGGTGAATATACCCGGCGGAAAAACCGCCGGGCAGGGGACAGATCACAGATTAACGGAGATGTTGCTGACGGAGGGTGGTTTGCACCAGACGCCAGGCACTCCAGGCGGCAAAGCCGCGCTTGCCCCAGCGTACCAGCCGGTTAGGATTGCGAATGGTACGAATAGCCAGCAGGCTACTGCCCACCAGCGCCCATGAGCGCAGGCTTAACAGCGTATTCCATCCGCGATCGTAGGAGATCATGCGCTCTTCCCAGTCGCGACGACTGGCGGTGAGATCAAGCCGTTGCTGCTGGATTTGACTCAGCAGAATGGCCTTACGCTTTTGACGATCGCTCTGACTGCTCATCTCAATCATCCTCCAGCAACGAACGGTCGTTGGACAGCTCCTGACGGGTATGACGCAGCAGGGTGGACCGGCGTACTTTACGCATGGTCCATAAACCACCAATTAACGCGCCAACCAGCAGTACCGCCGTCGTGGCAATCATGGCGTTCAGACGGTATTGCGGGTCAATAGCCCAGATAATCAGCACCATCAGACTCATTAAACCGAAAGCGGCCAACAGCATGGTCACCCCTACCATCAGGAGCAACTGGAAGATATTGGCTTTCTCTTCTTCCAGTTCGACCACCGCCAGCCGCACACGCGTTTCCACCATCTCAACGATAATTGTTACGATGCGCTGCCCGATGCCCAGAACGCTTTTTCCGGGCCCGTTTGATTGACGTGAAGTATCCATAATCAACGACGCGACATCAGCACACCCAGCACTACGCCAATCGCAGCACCGATACCAACGCCTGTCCATGGGTTCTCACGAACATAGTCTTCGGCCTTACCGGCCGCTTCACGCGTCTGTTTAGCAATAATGTCACTGGTTTCACCCAGACGATGACGGCTTTCGTGCAGCGCACGTTCAGCTTTGCTACGCAGTTTACTCAGCTCTTCTTTCGATTTAGACCCGGAGGTATTCAGCACTTCTTCCAGGGTGTCCGTCAGGGATTTCAACTCAGCGCGCAGATGTTCCGTATTGGTATCTTTAGACATAGTTCTCTCCAGTGAGTGAGTGTTAACTTCCTTTAATAATCCCGAGCCTCAAGCGCTTTCAGTTCATCCTGAGCCTCTTTCAGCTTGCGTTCTCTTTTGGACACCTTCTCCGCATCGCCTTTTTGCTTCGCTTCCTGAAGATCCTGCTCGCGTTCGGCAATTTCTTCTTTCTGGTCGGCGATCTTCTCCTGATGATCGGCGCGCAATTTGCTGTCCGTGCAATTGGCTCTGAGTTCTCTGAGGGCGGTATTCAGACCGTCAATACGGCTCTGATTGTTGTGCTTCTCGGCGTAACGGATCTCTTTTTGAATATCCTGCTCCTTTTCCTGACAAAGGGAAGCAGCCTGTGAAGCGGCACTCAGTGAAAAAAGGGCTAGCGCCAGTGCGGTGCGGTATTTCATTCTTGAAACCTTCCATTGTTGTTACGGGCCTCAACATGAGGCGCCGAAATCCAGTTGATTTAAAGAGTAAGATGGGTGCCCGTGTAGTAAGCATAGTAACTAACGGGGAGAAAACCAAAAAGCGGGCCAAGTTTCGGAATTATTGAAGTTCTCAACCCAGCCGATGTGGCGTATCGCGTAATCGCGACAGCCAGGCCGCGGGTTTATCCTCGTCATCCTGCTGGGCGATGATATAGCCATGGGGCAGGGTGCGATCGAGTACCACTTTGGCGGCGGCGCTCTGTGCGCTGGAATCAAATTTAATCAGCAGCGTGTCGTTTTGCGGCGTGATGCTGTTAAAACGAATGCCGTTGGCATCCAGATGATGCCAGATAGAAAAGCCGTCAGGCACGCTGACGCTCTGGCTGGCCGGGCGAATAGCCAGCGTGGATTCACGCTGTTGCAGCGTCGCCCAGGCAAAGAAAAAGATCGTGAACAACATGACGGTTGCCACCATCAAAGCAACGCGCTTCATTGCCGTGCGTTGAATAAGCATCCGGTTAATCCTGCTTCCCATATTTTTTCTTCCATAACACAACCAGCGTACCAATGAGCCCACAGACCAGCAACACTACTGGCAGTAACATCAGGCAGGACATCAGCGCATCCTCATACTTAAGGAAAACGGGTGTCTTACCCAGAAGATAACCCAGCGTCGTCAGGATCACGACCCACAGCAGACCGCTCATCCAGTTGAAAAACTGAAAGCGCGTGTTACTCAGACCGGAGATCCCGGCAATAGTTGGTAACAGTGTGCGAACAAATGCAATAAAACGCCCCAACAGCAGGGCAGAAAGACCGTGTTTGTGAAACATGTGGTGCGCGCGCTGGTGATAATGCGCGGGCAGATGTGATAACCAGTTCTGCACAATGCGCGTATTACCGAGCCAGCGGCCCTGAATATAACTCAGCCAACAGCCGAGGCTGGCAGCGGTGGTTAACAGCGCGATCGTCAGCGGATAGCTCATTGCGCCTTTTGCGATCAGCACGCCGACCAGTACTAAGAGGCTGTCACCGGGCAGAAAGGCGGCGGGCAACAGGCCATTTTCCAGGAACAAAATCATAAACAGGACGAAATAAAGCATGCCGATCATGGAAGGATTCGCCAGCGTCTCGAAATCCTGACTCCACAATGCATTAAGTAGCTGAGTAAATAGTTCCATTCGTTATTCCTGGTACATCGGTTAACGTCACGCCAGATCGGGTCCTGTGCACGCGCACGCGCGGCAAATTGCATCTAATTGTAACAAATGCCGGAGTTCTGCGTCTCAGAATTTATGAAATGTAAGAATTGATTTTTACTTGCGCTGGCGGGGGGAAACCAGAGTATTTACAAAGGCTGACACTCTATACCTTTTGTTACTGCGCGGAGCACCGCAAGCGCAGTTGCGCCTGCTGTGGGAAGACAAAAAATTTATTTTACGGCGTTAGCCGCCGTATCGAGATGAACGACCGGATTATCTGCAAAAAGGTAGCGGTCAGCGTTAAATTCAAAATCATCGCTGGTTTCGTTAAACAGCATCTGCTTGGTGTTTTCCAGATGCTGCCACATCGCCAGTTTCGCGGCATGGGGGTCTTTACGGATCAGGGCTTTAAGGATCTGGTCGTGATCGTCGCACCAGTTATCCACGGTGCGCAAATCAATATGATCGTGCAGTTTTTTCCAGTACGGGTTATGAACGCGCTGCGTCCACATCTTTTCGACAATCGCGGCCAGTGCAGTATTCTGCGTCGCGAGCGCCACCTGCACGTGGAACTGTAAATCCCATTCAGAGTCGCGGAAGCATTTTTCCTGGCGGGCGCGATCCTGAATTTCCATCAGCTTCATGATGTCCTGCTTCGTCACCTGGGTGGCGGCGAATTCGGCAATATTGCTTTCGATCAGCTGGCGCGCCTGTAACAGTTCAAACGGCCCGTAGTTGGCGAACTCCAGCGATTCGTCCGGCACCTGCTGGTATTTAGGCTGGTTCGACATCACATGAATGCCGGAGCCTTTACGCACTTCAACGTAACCTTCCACTTCCAGCATGATGATTGCTTCACGCACCACGGTGCGGCTGACGTTTTTTTCATCCGCAATAAAGCGCTCGGCAGGCAATTTATCACCAACGAGATACACGCCGTTTTCAATGCGGCTTTTCAGCTCAGCGGCGAGCTGCTGATACAAACGTCGTGTGTCGGTGATTTCCATATGCACTCCAGGCAGGATAAGGCAGATAAGATTTGTTATACCACTTTTAGACGATTCTCACCACCGCAGAAAAGTAAAAGCCGCCCGGAATAACAGGGGCGGCTTAGGCGTTACAGCATTAACAGAAAGGGGCTAGTGTTGCGTCGCGGGTCCGCCGTAAGCGGCTTTTTCCGCCTCCAGCTCCGCTGCCGATTTACTTTTCAGCACCGTCCAGATGACGATAGCACCCATGATGTCGAAGACCGCCAGCACAGCGAACAGCGGGCTGAAGCCGATGGTATCTGCCAGCGCACCAACCACCAGGGCAAACATGGTGCTCGCGGTCCAGGCTGCCATACCGGTCAGACCATTCGCGGTCGCCACTTCGTTACGACCAAATACGTCAGAAGAGAGGGTGATCAGCGCGCCGGACAGTGACTGGTGAGCAAAGCCACCAATGCACAGCAGGCCGATTGCCACGTACGGGCTGGTGAACAGGCCGATCATGCCAGGGCCAATCATCAGTACCGCACCCATGGTCACCACCAGTTTACGGGAGACGATCAGGTTCACACCAAACCAGCGCTGGAACAGCGGCGGCAGGTAACCACCGACGATACAACCGAGGTCAGCAAACAGCATCGGCATCCACGCGAACATCGCAATCTCTTTCAGGTTAAAGCCGTAGACTTTAAACATGAACAGCGGGATCCAGGCGTTAAAGGTACCCCAGGCAGGTTCAGCCAGAAAACGCGGCAGCGCGATGCCCCAGAACTGACGGGTGCCCAGGATCTGCCATACGGTCATTTTCTTGCCGTTGTTGGTCTGGTGTTGGGCTTCCTGACCGCCAATGATGTATTGACGTTCTTCTTCAGAGAGCTTCTTCTGATCGCGCGGGTGTTTGTAGAAAATTAGCCACGCCATCGCCCAGGCAAAGCTCAGCACGCCGGAGATAATGAACGCCAGCTGCCAGCTGTGCATCACGATTGCCCACACTACCAGCGGCGGTGCAATCATCGCGCCAATAGAGGAACCCACGTTGAAGTAGCCCACCGCAATTGAACGCTCTTTTGCCGGGAACCATTCGGACGCTGCTTTCAGGCCCGCCGGGATCATCGCCGCTTCAGCCGCACCCACAGCACCACGCGCCAGCGCCAGTCCACCCCAGCTTCCTGCCAGCGCCGTTGCGCCGCAGAAAATGGCCCAGGTCACAGCGAAGACCGCGTAGCCAATCTTGGTACCGAGGATGTCCAGCACATAACCTGCAACAGGTTGCATGATGGTGTAAGCCGCCGAGTAGGCCGCAATAATATAGGAGTATTGCTGCGTGGAAATATTCAACTCTTGCATCAGCGTTGGCGCTGCCGCAGCAATAGTGTTACGCGTCAAGTAACCCAGCACGGTGCCGAGCGTCACCAGCGCTATCATGTACCAACGTAACCCTTTAATTTTACGCATGTAAACCTCATCGTTATGTTATTTCCGCCTCAGGCGGTTCATCTCCCGATTGTGGTCGGAGGATGTTATGTAACGGGGGAGCGACATCGGGACAGGATCCCGGTACGGTCCAAACCTTGCCATTTGTATTTGTGCGAAATTCGGTATCCGTACCGTTAATTCAGATGATTAGATCACCTGTAATGCATTCCGTCGGTCTATATATTGCGACGGCAGAAAGATAACTTGTCATACAACTTTAAAAGGTGAGTGACATCACAAAAGTGTTTTTATTTGTGTGGTTTTTATTTTGGGTCTTTAAAGCCAGAGCTGGCGCGGCTTGCGGGGAGGTTTACCTCAATCGAGGTAGTTTATTTGTCAGGATTTATTGATCTAACTCACGAAAATATCTTCGGCCTGTAGAAATTGGTGTGATAACTTTGTCAGCATTAAGGCATACATCTACGCTCTATTTAGAGGAAGACGATAATGACTCCGTTTATGACCGAAGATTTCCTGTTAGATACCGAATTTGCCCGCCGTCTGTATCATGATTACGCAAAAGATGAGCCGATTTTCGACTATCACTGCCATTTACCGCCGCAACAGATCGCAGAAAACTACCGTTTTAAAAACCTGTATGACATCTGGCTGAAAGGCGATCACTACAAATGGCGCGCCATGCGTACCAACGGTGTCCCTGAGCGCCTGTGTACCGGCGATGCGTCCGATCGTGAGAAGTTTGATGCCTGGGCCGCCACTGTTCCGCATACCATCGGCAACCCGTTATACCACTGGACCCATCTGGAGCTGCGTCGCCCCTTCGGCATCACCGGTAAACTGCTGTCGCCGTCTACTGCTGATGAAATCTGGCATCAGGGCAACGAGCTGCTGGCGCAGGAGTCCTTCTCTGCCCGCGGTATCATGCAGCAGATGAATGTGAAAATGGTCGGCACGACGGATGATCCGATCGATTCGCTGGAGCATCACGCCACCGTCGCGAAAGACACCTCTTTCAGCATTAAAGTGCTGCCGAGCTGGCGCCCGGATAAAGCCTTCAATATTGAACAGGCGACCTTTAACGATTACATGGCGAAACTGGGTGAAGTCTCCGACACCGAGATCCGCCGTTTCAGCGATCTGCAAACTGCCCTGACCAAACGTCTGGATCACTTCGCGGCGCACGGCTGTAAAGTTTCCGACCACGCGCTCGACGTGGTGCTGTTTGCTGAAGCCAGCGACGCTGAGCTTGACAGTATTCTTGCGCGTCGTCTGTCCGGCGAAACCCTGAGCGAGCATGAAGTGGCGCAGTTTAAAACCGCGGTGCTGGTGTTCCTCGGCGCGGAATATGCCCGTCGCGAATGGGTACAGCAGTACCACATTGGCGCGCTGCGTAATAACAACCTGCGTCAGTTCAAACTGCTGGGGCCGGATGTGGGCTTTGACTCCATCAATGACCGTCCGATGGCGGAAGAACTGTCTAAGTTGCTCAGCAAACAGAACGAAGAAAACCTGCTGCCGAAAACCATCCTTTACTGTCTGAACCCGCGCGATAACGAAGTGCTGGGCACCATGATCGGTAACTTCCAGGGTGAGGGTATGCCGGGCAAAATGCAGTTCGGCTCCGGCTGGTGGTTTAACGATCAGAAAGACGGTATGGAACGTCAGATGACGCAGCTGGCGCAGCTGGGCCTGTTAAGCCGTTTTGTCGGCATGCTGACCGACAGCCGCAGCTTCCTGTCCTATACCCGTCATGAATATTTCCGTCGCATTCTGTGCCAGATGATTGGCCGTTGGGTCGAAGCAGGCGAAGCCCCTGCCGACATTCAGCTGCTGGGTGAGATGGTGAAAAATATCTGCTTTAACAATGCGCGTGACTACTTCGCGATTGAACTGAACTAAGGCCGTTTGAGGTTGATATGCAATACATCAAGATCCATTCGCTGGACAACGTCGCAGTCGCACTGGCTGACCTGGCGGAAGGCGCAGAAGTTACCGTTGATAACCAGACGGTGCGGCTTCGTCAGGCAGTAGGGCGCGGGCATAAGTTTGCCCTGCGCGCCATCCCTCAGGGCGAAAACGTGGTGAAATACGGTTTGCCTATTGGTCACGCCACGGCAGACATTGCTGAGGGTGAATACATTCACTCGCACAATGCCCGCACCAACCTGAGCGATCTGGACGAGTATAGCTATCAACCTGAAGCTCAGGTGGAAGCCGCGCAGGGGGCCGATCGCGACGTTGAGATCTACCGCCGTGCTAACGGGGAAGTCGGGATCCGCAATGAACTGTGGATCCTGCCAACCGTTGGCTGTGTGAACGGTATCGCCCGTCAGATCCAGACGCGTTTTCTGAAAGAAACCCACGATGCCGAAGGCACCGACGGCGTGTTCCTGTTCAGCCACACCTACGGCTGCTCGCAGCTGGGCGATGACCACATTAACACCCGCACCATGCTGCAAAACATGGTGCGTCACCCGAACGCGGGCGCGGTGCTGGTGATTGGCCTCGGCTGTGAAAACAACCAGGTCGACGCCTTCCGTGAAACTCTGGGTGAGTTTGATCCGGAGCGCGTCCACTTTATGGTCTGTCAGCATCAGGACGATGAAGTGGAAGCCGGTCTTGAACATCTGCATCAGTTATATGAAGCGATGCGCCACGACAAACGCGAGCCGGGTAAACTGAGCGAGCTGAAGTTTGGGCTGGAGTGCGGCGGATCCGATGGACTGTCCGGCATTACCGCTAACCCGATGCTGGGTCGCTTCTCGGATTACGTCATCGGCAACGGCGGCACGACCGTGCTGACCGAAGTGCCGGAGATGTTCGGCGCGGAGCAGATCCTGATGAGCCACTGTGTCGATGAAACCACCTTTGAAAAAACCGTCACCATGGTGAACGACTTCAAACAGTATTTTATCGCCCACAACCAGCCGATTTACGAGAATCCGTCGCCGGGCAACAAAGCCGGTGGTATCACGACGCTGGAAGAGAAATCCCTTGGCTGTACCCAGAAAGCAGGGGCAAGCCAGGTGGTTGACGTGCTGCGCTACGGTGAACGTCTGCAAAAACACGGTCTGAACCTGCTCTCTGCGCCAGGTAACGATGCTGTCGCCACCAGTGCGCTGGCGGGCGCCGGTTGCCATATGGTGCTGTTCTCCACCGGACGCGGCACGCCGTACGGCGGCTTTGTTCCGACGGTGAAAATCGCCACCAACAGCGAGCTGGCCGCGAAGAAAAAGCACTGGATCGATTTTGATGCGGGTCAGCTGATCCACGGCAAAATGATGCCGGAGCTGCTGAACGAGTTCGTGGATGTGATTGCGGATATTGCCAGTGGCAAACAGACCTGTAACGAGCGCAACGATTTCCGCGAGCTGGCGATCTTCAAAAGCGGCGTAACGCTGTAAACCTGTTGCCGGGCGGCGACTGCGTCTTGCCCGGCCTACAGAACTGAACTACCCCAGGCCCGGCAAGCTTGCGCCGCCGGGCAACACATCCTTAACTGCGCAACGCGTTTTTCGCCAGACGGTCATCTTCCGCCTGACACGCTGCCGCCGTAAACAACACGTCGGTGGACGAGTTAAGCGCCGTTTCGCAGGAATCCTGCAACACGCCGATGATAAAGCCCACCGCCACCACCTGCATGGCAATATCGTTCGGAATGCCGAACATATTACAGGCCAGCGGGATCAGCAGCAGTGAACCACCCGCCACACCTGATGCCCCACAGGCACACAAAGATGCCACCACGCTCAGCAGCAGTGCCGTCGGCACATCAACCGGAATGCCCAGCGTATGCACCGCCGCCAGGGTCAGCACGGTAATGGTGATCGCCGCGCCCGCCATATTGACCGTCGCCCCCAGCGGAATAGAAACCGAGTAGGTATCGCGATCCAGATTCAGTTTCTCCGCCAGCGCCATATTCACCGGAATATTCGCCGCTGAGCTGCGGGTAAAGAACGCCGTCATGCCGCTTTCGCGCAGGCACATCAGCACTAGCGGGTAGGGATTGCGACGGATTTTCCAGAACACCAGCAGCGGGTTGATCACCAGCGCGACAAGGAACATACAGCCGATCAATACCAGCAGCAGCTGCGCATAACCGTACAGGGTGGAGAAGCCGGTTTCGGCCAGCGTCGCCGCCACCAGACCAAAAATCCCGATCGGCGCAAAACGGATCACCAGTTTCACCATAAAGGTCACCGCGTCCGACACGTCGTTAACCAAGCTTTTGGTGGAGTCACTGCCGTGGCGCAGCGCAAAGCCCAGGCCAATCGCCCACACCAGAATGCCGATATAGTTGGCTTCCAGCAGCGCATGCACCGGGTTAGAGACCATACTCATCAGCAGGCCGCGCAGCACTTCAGTAATACCGGCTGGCGGCGTGATGTCAGTCGCGCCGGTCACCAGTTGCAGGGTGGACGGGAACAGGAAGCTGAACACCACGGCGGTTAACGCAGCCGAAAAGGTCCCCACCAGATAGAGCATCAGAATCGGGCGGATATTGGTTTTCTGGCCGTGACGATGATTCGCAATCGATGCCATCACCAGCATTAACACCAGCACCGGGGCCACTGCTTTCAGCGCGCCGACGAACAGCGTGCCCAGCAGGCCCGCGGCAAGGGCCGCGGGTTTTGAAATCCAGGCAAGCAGAATGCCCAGCACTAAACCAATGAGAATTTGTTTAACCAGACTGCCGTGCACCAGGCGGTGCAGCAAACCTGCGGAGTGTTGCGTACGCATGAAGAATTCCTTAGATGGTGTGATGATGCGATCCCGGACATCCTCTTCAGGGATGTTCTTGTCGGGATGTAACAAATGTTTGCAAAGAGGAGTATACGCATTCCGCGGCGGCGGGGAAGGATAACAGGCTGGATTGTCGGGCGGTGTCGTATTTTTTAACTGTCTGATAACATATTTGTGACATGGACAACAATTAAACCTTCTCCGTTGCCGGAGAAGGTTCTGTCTGTCAGCTTTGCAGCTTTTTCTTGTCGTTCTGGTGGTTCACCCAGGCGTTAAGCAGCAGGGTTATCGCCAGAATACCGCCCACGATGCCCAGCGAGACGGCAATCGGAATGTGGTAGAAATCGACGATCAGCATCTTGATACCGATAAACACCAGGATCACCGACAGGCCGTACTTCAGCAGCGCAAAGCGTTCTGCCACGCCCGCCAGCAGGAAGTACATGGCGCGCAGGCCGAGGATCGCGAACAGGTTAGAGGTCAGTACGATAAACGGATCGGTGGTCACCGCGAAGATCGCCGGGATGCTGTCCACCGCGAAGATCACATCGCTTAACTCCACGAGGATCAGCACCAGCAGCAGCGGGGTGGCGAACAGCAGACCGTTTTTACGCACGAAGAAGTGCTCGCTTTCGATCTTATCCGTCATGCGCATATGGCTGCGCAACCAGCGTACCAGCGGTTTATCGCCAATACCCGCTTCGTCTTCCTTCGCCAGCGCCATTTTCACCCCGGTGAACAGCAGGAACGCGCCGAAGACATACAGCAGCCACTCGAACTGGGAGATCAGCCAGCTACCGGCGAAGATCATGATGGTACGCAGCACAATCGCGCCCAGTACACCGTAGATCAACACGCGGCGTTGCAGCGCAGGCGGCACGGAGAAGTAGCTGAACAGCATCAGCCAGACGAAGACGTTATCCACCGCCAGCGCTTTTTCAATCAGGTAACCGGTGAGGAAAGCGAGCGCCTGCGGATCGGCGACCGCCCGGCCTTCGGTGCTGGCGAGATACCACCAGAACGCCGCGTTAAACAGCAGAGAGAGCGAAACCCAGACCAGTGACCAGACGGCCGCCTGCTTCATGGACATCGTATGTGCGCCGCGACGCCCCTGAAGCAGAAGGTCGATGGCGAGCATGATCACGACGACAACTGCAAAACCGCCCCAGAGCAGCGGTGTGCCGACAGTATTCATAGAGAATTCCTTACATAAAAAAAACGGCTGACGTCGAAAGACGATAGCCGTTTATTTTAGATGCACGGGTCCTCGCCTTTCGGCAAGGTCTCACTTACATTCTGTACGCGATGCTCCTGTACAGGATGCCCGGCGACCGGATGCTTGCGCATCGTAATGACGACCGACCGGCGATGAAGTTACTCCCCTTTGCTGGTAACAAAATATGACAGAGATCGCATTCCGTCAATGGGTCGTAACATCTGTTTTACATTGTTTTACGCCACTGGATCGGCAGCGGCTTCGCTGTCAGCCGGGAAAACCACGCCGGTCTGGCGGCGGATCTCCGTTAACAATTTCGCGGTGATGCGGCTGATTGCGATCCCCGGATGATTTACTTCATGGTTTTCCACCAGCTCGGCAAAGCGCTCTGCTTCATACAACATGGTGTTGATATGCTGCGGCTGGGTCAGATCCTGCGGCTTACCGCCGCGCGGTACAAAGGACACTTTCTGGCATTCGGAGATTTTTTCGATAATAAGCGCGCCGTCTTCACCCTGGATCTCGCTTGGCAGCACGGAATCACTCACTTTGGAATGTTGCAGGGTGACGCTGAAATCGCCGTAGTTAAGCACCACAACGCCGTGCGCATCTACGCCGCTGTCCAGCAGGCTCGCCGTGGCCTGCACGCTGTGCGGTTCGCCCCACAGCGTCACCGCTGAGGCCAGGCAGTAAAAACCGATGTCCATAATCGAGCCGTTAGAAAACGCCGGATTAAAGGTGTTCGGATTTTCGCCATCCAGATAACGCTGGTAGCGCGAGGAGTACTGGCAGTAGTTAAGAAAGGCTTTGCGCACCTTTCCGGCTTTCGGCAGCGACTGTTGCAGCAGCAGAAAATTAGGTAGCGAGGCGGTTTTAAAGGCTTCGAACAGCACCACGCCATTTTCCCGCGCGCAGGCAATGGCGGCTTCCACTTCCCGCAGATTCGAGGCCAGCGGTTTTTCGCAGATCACATGCTTTTTATGGCGCAGGAACAGTTCGCTTTGCGAAAAGTGCAGGGAATTCGGGCTGGCAATATACACCGCGTCAATGTCATGGCTTTGCGCCAGCGCCTCAAGGGAGGTAAACAGATGTTCGACCGGGTAATCGCTGGCGAAATGCTGCGCCTGTTCAAGGCTGCGGGAATAGACGGCGGTAAGGGTATATTTGCCGGTCTCATGGGCGGCATCGACGAACTGGCGGGTGATCCAGTTCGTCCCAATGACTGCGAAACGTATCATAAACGGCGTTGTGCTCCGTAAAAGGGGACCATCCGCCAATGTAGCACGTCAGTGTGACAAAACCAGTGCGTGGTGGCTCACACTCTGAACCATTACTTACCCGCCGGGCAACCATGCGCGCTGTCAGGGCCAATACTCACCTGTGGGCCAGAATATTTTGGCTGGCGATGCAGAATCGAGGCGTCAATAATGGCGCTCACCCTGGCCAGATTTTCTCGCGAACGCGGATAAAGCGTGAATTCCTTATTGAAAGCAACGGCATTAAAACCGATAGCGTCAATGCCATATTGCTTTGCTATCCAGATCGCACGTCGGGTATGAAATTCCTGTGAAATGATCGTGATATAGTCCGCACCGAAAACCTTCTGTGCGCGTACCACGGAATCGAGCGTGGAAAATCCCGCATAGTCGCAAAAAATAGCGGCAGCCGGTACGCCTTTGGCAATCAGAGCCTGCTGCATCGCGGAAGGTTCATCGTAGTCTTTACGGCCGTTATCCCCGCTGACCAGCAACCATTTCACCTTTTCTGCATGATAAAGCGAGGCGGCTGCATTAATACGCGCCTTAAAGTATTCGTTGCCAGGTTTCGCGCCCAGCACCAGTCCCACATCACGCGGTGGAATCTTATTAACGTCGTGCCAGGTGAGCTTAACCGTCGCATCATAAATAATATCCTTTGAAATCATTATGATTGCATGCGTGATAAACAGCAAAAGAATCATAAGCATGTATGTTGGACGAGTGTAAAATCGGGCAGGGATTAATTTAAGAAGTGTTCGCAGCACGGGTCGTTATCCTTAACGAAAGTTGTGGCTGCTGATTCTATGCCTGTCACGATGACAGTCCAGTCCGCGAAAGGATTTTCAGATTTTGACAGGCGTAAGCGCCTGATGCGTCAGCCACAGGCGGGTGTCGAACTCCAGCTGGTGATAGTGCGGCTCCATATGGCAGCACAGCTGATAAAACGCTTTGCTGTGATCTTTCTCTTTCAGGTGCGCCAGCTCATGCACCACGATCATCCGTAAAAACGCTTCTGGCGCGTTGCGAAACACCGTCGCTACGCGGATTTCCGCTTTCGCCTTCAGCTTGCCGCCCTGCACGCGGGAAATGGCGGTGTGCAGGCCAAGCGCGTTATTCAGCACATGAATTTTATTGTCGTAGGCCACTTTGTTGATCGGCGGCGCATTGCGCAGAAACTGACTTTTCAGATCCTGAGTATAGTGATAAAGGGCTTTATCGGTCGTGACGCTGTGCGTATCGAGATAACGCTTTTGCAGCACCTCGCCAAGCCGGTTCTGCTCGATGAGCGTCGTAACCTGGGCCAGCAGATTTTCAGGATAGCCCTGGAGATAGAGAAGTTTGCTCATCATTGCCCCACGATAGCAGTCAAAAAAGGGTATACTCACGCCCCCATTCAGGGGATCACACCGAATTTTACCATCCAGGAGGGCCGATGAGCCATTCAGACAACGGTTTCCGTTCACTTAATTTAAAACGTTTCCCGGAGACGGACGACGTCAACCCACTGCAGGCGTGGGAAGCGGCAGACGAATACCTGCTGCAACAACTGGACGAAACTGAAATCAGTGGCCCGGTCCTGATTTTCAACGATACCTTTGGTGCGCTGGCCTGCGCGCTGGTGGAGCACAAGCCTTACAGCATTGGCGACTCTTACCTGAGCGAACTGGCGACCCGCGAAAACCTGCGCCATAACGATCTTAACGAAGGCGACGTCACCTTCCTCGACAGCACCGCGACGTACCCGGCCGCACCGGGCGTAGTGCTGATCAAGATCCCGAAAACGATGGCCCTGCTGGAGCAGCAGCTTCGCGCTTTGCGCGGGGTGGTGACGCCGCAAACGCGCATTATCGCCGGTACCAAAGCGCGTGATATTCACACCTCGACGCTGGCGCTGTTTGAAAAAGTGCTCGGACCGACCACGACGACGCTGGCGTGGAAAAAAGCGCGTCTGATTAACTGCACTTTCAGCGCGCCGACGCTGGCCGATGCGCCGCAAACGCTGAGCTGGAAACTGGACGGTACCGACTGGACCATCCACAACCACGCCAACGTCTTTTCCCGTACCGGGCTGGACATCGGCGCGCGCTTCTTTATGCAGCATCTGCCGGATAACCTGGAAGGGGAGATTGTCGATCTCGGCTGCGGTAATGGCGTGATTGGCCTGACGCTGCTGGATAAGAATCCGCAGGCCAGCGTGGTATTTGTGGATGAGTCGCCGATGGCGGTCGCCTCCAGCCGTCTCAACGTAGAAACCAACCTGCCCGAGGCGCTGGATCGCTGCGAGTTTATGATCAACAACGCGCTGTCAGGCGTCGAGCCGTTCCGTTTTGATGCGGTGCTGTGCAACCCGCCGTTCCATCAGCAGCACGCGCTGACCGATAACATCGCCTGGGAGATGTTCCACCACGCCCGCCGCTGCCTGAAGATCAACGGCGAGCTGCGCATCGTGGCGAACCGTCACCTGGATTATTTCCACAAGCTGAAGAAGATTTTCGGCAACTGCGAAACCATCGCCACCAACCAAAAGTTTGTGATCCTGAAAGCGGTTAAAACCGGACGCATTCGGTAAATTTCCCGCCCGGTGGCGCTGCGCTTACCGGGCCTACGCGATTGATATAGCCCAAGTAGGCCGGTGCAAGCGCAGCGCCGCCCGGCATTGCCCTCGCGCAATCTCCCCAGTATGTAGGCCGGTGCAAGCGCAGCGCCGCCCGGCATTGCCCTCGCGCAATCTCCCCAGTATGTAGGCCGGTGCAAGCGTAGCGCCGCCCGGCATTGCCCTCGCGCAATCTCCCCAGTATGTAGGCCGGTGCAAGCGCAGCGCCGCCCGGCATTGCCCTCGCGCAATATCTCCAGTATGTAGGCCGGTGCAAGCGTAGCGCCGCCCGGCATTGTCTTCGCGCTATATCTCCACTATGTAGGCCGGTGCAAGCGTAGCGCCGCCCGGCATTGCCCTCGCGCAATCTCTCCAGTATGTAGGCCGGTGCAAGCGCAGCGCCGCCCGGCATTGCCCTGAAGCTATATCTCCAGCGCCAGCCGCGTACCCTGCGCAATCGCGCGGCGGGCGTCCAGCTCCAGCGCCACATCGCAGCCGCCGATGAGATGCACGATTTTTCCCGCTTCCCGCAGCGGCTCCGCCAGTTCACGCCGTGGCTCCTGACCCGCGCAAATCACCACATGATCCACCGCGAAGAGTTGCGGCTCGCCGTTGATCAGCACATGCAACCCGGCGTCGTCGATTTTTTCATAGCTCACCGCCGGGATCATCTTCACCCCACGCGACAGCAGGGTGGTGCGGTGGATCCAGCCGGTGGTTTTGCCAAGGCCTTCCCCCGGTTTGCTGGCTTTGCGTTGCAGCATCACGATCTGCCGCGGGCTTTTCGGTAACTGCGCGCCTTCCGGGCGCAGGCCGCCGGGCTGATCCAGGCTGGTATCAATCCCCCATTCCGCGCAAAACTCTGCGATATTCTGGCTGCTGGACTCACCCAGCTGGCTCAAATACATCGCGGTGTCAAAACCGATGCCGCCGCTGCCGATGATCGCCACCCGCTCACCCACCGGTTTTTTATCGCGCAATACCTCCAGATAATTCAGCACCTTCGGATGGGTGATCCCCTCGATCGGCGGGGTACGCGGTTCGATCCCACAGGCGAGGATCACCTCGTCAAAGTCGCCCAGCATGTCAGGCGTCACTCGTTGATTCAGCCGCAGATCGACGCCTGTCACCGCGATCATGGTGCGGTAATAGCGCAGCGTCTCGTAAAATTCCTCTTTGCCGGGGATCTGTTTGGCAACGTTAAACTGCCCGCCCGGTTCCGCCTGAGCGTCGAACAGCGTCACGCTGTGACCGCGCGCCGCTGCGTTGACCGCAAACGATAGCCCCGCGGGGCCTGCGCCTATCACCGCCAGCTTTTTGATCTTCACCGCCGGGATCACCGGCATTTTGGTTTCGTGACAGGCGCGGGGATTGACCAGGCAGGAGGTGACTTTTCCGGCGAAGATCTGATCCAGACAGGCCTGATTACAGCCGATACAGGTATTGATTTCGTCCGCGCGTCCGGCCTGCGCTTTGGAGAGGATCTCCGCATCGGCAAGGAAAGGCCGCGCCATCGACACCATATCCGCATCGCCACGCGCCAGAATCTCCTCCGCCACCTGCGGATCGTTAATCCGGTTAGTGGTGATCAGCGGCAGCGACACTTTGCCTTTCAGCTTGCGGGTCGCCCAGGTAAAGGCCCCGCGCGGCACCGCCGTGGCGATGGTCGGAATACGCGCTTCGTGCCAGCCAATGCCGGTATTAATGATGCTCGCCCCCGCCGCTTCAATGGCCTGCGCCAGCTGTACGGTCTCCTCGAAAGTGCCGCCGCCCTCTACCAGATCGAGCATCGACAGGCGATAAATAATAATGAAGTCGCTGCCGACCCGCTCCCGCACCGCACGCACCACCTCGACGGCAAAGCGCATCCGCCGCGGATAATCACCGCCCCATTCATCGTCGCGCTGGTTGGTGCGGGCGGCGAGGAATTCGTTGATCAGATAACCTTCCGATCCCATGATTTCTACACCGTCGTACCCGGCTTGACGCGCCAGATCCGCGCAGCGGGCAAAGTCGTCGATAAGCGTGAGGATCTCCTCGTGCGTCAGCGCATGAGGTTTAAATCGGTTGATCGGGGCCTGGATAGCGGAAGGCGCAACGGGGTGCGGCTGATAGCTGTAACGCCCGGTGTGGAGAATTTGCAGAGCGATTTTGCCGCCTTCGCGATGCACCGCGTCGGTGATGATCTGATGATGAGGCACCTGGCTGGCATCACACAGCACTGCGCCGCCCTCCATGGTGATGCCGGAAAATGCCGGGGCCACGCCGCCGGTGACGATCAGCGCTACGCCGTGCCGGGCGCGTTCGCCATAAAAAGCGGCCAGTCGTTCGGCACCGTCAGGGCGCTCCTCCAGGCCGGTGTGCATGGAGCCCATCAGCACGCGGTTTTTCAGCGTGGTGAAACCCAGATCGAGCGGGGCGAAAAGCGACGGATAGCGGCTCATAGTCTCTTCCAGTGTTAAATTATTGTTATGTGGTCGGATGAGTTACTAATTTAGCCAGCGCCGGGGGAAAGGTAAAAGCGGGATCGAATGATTGTGATGGAACTCAAAGAACTTCCCCGGTGGCGCTGCGCTTACCGGGGCTACAAAACCGCAGGCCGGATAAGCGCAGCGCCAACAGGGCCACGAAACCGCAGAAACCGCAGGCCGGATAAGCGCATCGCCAGCAGGGCCACGAAACCGCAGGCCGGATAAGCGCATCGCCAGCAGGGCCACGAAACCGCAGGCCGGATAAGCGCATCGCCAGCAGGGCCACGAAACCGTAGGCCGGATAAGCGTAGCGCCATCCGGCATGATTTACGGTGCCGACGCCCGCACCAGGCCCGGTGCCTGCCACATCGAGGTGGTTAACCCGCTGTCCACCAGCCCCAGCTGATCCGCATACACCGCCTGCCATTTCTGCATCATGCCGTCATACAGCTCCCGGTGTGCCGGGTTGGGCGTGAATTCGCGGCTCCAGCTCACCAGCCGTTCGCCGGTGGTGGCCATATCGTCGAACAGCCCGGCTCCCGTACCTGCGGCGATTGCGCAGCCGAGGGCAGTGGCTTCTTTTACGTCCGGCACGCGCACCGGCAGCCCGGTTACGTCGCTTAAGATCTGGCTCCACAGCGCGCCTTTCGCGCCGCCGCCCGCAAACACCAGCCCATCAAAGGTGACACCGGAGAAGTGCGAGATCTGCGCCAGATTGCAGGCGGAGACAATCGCCGCGTTCTCCTCCAGCGCGCGAAACAGCGTGGCTTTATTGCATTTTTCCGGATCGATGGAGAGGTTAATAAACGACGGCGCAGCGTGATACCACTGTTTGAAATGCATGGCGTCCGAGAAAATCGGCATCACGCCGTGGGACCCTGCGGGTACGCGGCCCGCCATCTCTTCCATCAGCGCGTAGGCGTCCATCCCCATCCGTTCGGCGATCAGCTTCTCCTCGGCGCAAAACGCGTCCCGGAACCAGCGCATGGTCAGCCCGGTGAAAAAGCTGATCGACTCCGCCTGCGCCATGCCGGGAATGACGTGCGGATTCACGCGGATATTCATATCGGGATCGGTGCGCACCTGCGGCAAATTCACCACCTGCTGCCAGAAAGTGCCACCGAGCACCGCCGTCTGCCCGGCGCGCACCACCCCCAGCCCCAGACAGCCCAGTTGCACATCGCCGCCGCCCATCACCACCGGCGTACCCTCGCGCAGGCCGCACTGCATGGCGGCAGTATGCGTCACCGCGCCCAGCACCGTACCGGTCTCTTTTACCGGTGAGAGTATATCGGCGCGCAACCCGGCCATGTCCAGCAACGCCGGACGCCAGTCGCGGGAGAAGAGATCCAGCATGCCGGTGGTGCCGGCGTTAGAGGGATCCACCGCCAGCTCGCCGGAGAGTTTCGCCGCCAGCCAGTCGCTGATCATGGTGATCGTCGCCGCCTGACGATAAATATCGGGCCGGTGATGCGCCAGCCACAACAGACGCGGCATCGCGCTCAGCGCCAGCGTCTGCCCGGAAACCTCGTACACTTCCGATTCAAAGCGATCGTCGTGGATCTCTTTTAACTCCGCCACTTCGCGACTGGCGCGGGCATCGACGTTGGCGCAGGCCCAGATCGCCTCGCCGTTGCGATCATAAAGCACAATGCCTTCGCGCATCGAACAGCAGGCGACGGACTGAATATCGGCGGCGGTCAGCTGCGCCCGCGTCAGCGCCTGATGAATGCACTGACAGGCCAGCTGCCAGTTGGTGGTGAGATCGAACTCCATCGAGCCGGGCACATTTTCCACGCTCAGGTGTTTCCATTCGGCCTGGCCTGCGGCGATCTGCCGCCCCTGCAAATCAAAAATTACCGCGCGAATGCTGCCGGTCCCGGCATCTAAGGCTAAAAGATAACTCATGAGCTTGCCTCGCTGTTGGCGCGCGGCAGGCCGGAGTTACTCCGCCAGTGCCAGGATCGCGCGTGCTGTCGTCTCTTCCGTCACCAGGCCATTAATACGGCGACCTTTGAGTGCGGCATAAATCGCCTCTGCTTTTTCGGTGCCACCGGCAGCGCCAACGATGGTCGGCAGTTGCGCCAGTTCATCGAGGGTGACGCCGAGCAGTTCCCGGTGGATGTCGAGGTTGTCCACCCGCTCGCCGTCCGCCTGCAAGAAATACCCCAGAATGTCGCCCACCGCGCCTTTGCGGGCATACATCAGCTGTTCGCCTTCGCTGATATAGCCGGAGCGCATAATGGTGGCGTCACGTTTCTGGTTAACCGATCCAATACCCACCACGGCGACGTCCGCGGCGGTGGCGGCGAGGATCACATCCCGCACGCTGGATTCGCGTTTTAAGATCTCCGCCACCTCCGCCGACGACACCCGCAGGGGAGCCGGGATCATGCTGATACTACAGGCAGCATCCAGCTGGCCGATGCCGGTCATATAGGGGCCGACGCCGCCGGACAGCGTGACCAGGCGGATCTGCTGCGAACTGATAAAGCCGCTCAGATGCTGGATACAGCTCATGGTGGTTTCCCCGAAGCCCACCGCCAGTAGCTGCCCCGGCGACAGCACGCCCATCAGCGACTGCGCCGCGCCTATTCCCAGCCGCACGCTCATTGCCGGTGTGTTCAGCGCGGGCAGCACGCGGGTGATCTTCAGCCCAAAGCGCTGTTGCAGTTCGGTTTCCAGCGCCAGACACCCCTCATAACGGGAGTTGATCTGCACGCGGATCACCCCGGACTGTCGCCCTTTTTCCAGCAGGCGGGAGATCTTCAGTCGCGGCAGCCCCAGCCGCTCGCCAAT
Organism: Enterobacter sp. ENT03; assembly: GCF_019218745.1. Taxonomy (GTDB): domain Bacteria; phylum Pseudomonadota; class Gammaproteobacteria; order Enterobacterales; family Enterobacteriaceae; genus Enterobacter_D. Next base: position 6,620 of record NZ_JAHUXA010000005.1, on the reverse strand, counting down.
ATCATTTTGCGTTAAACCATCGTGGTAGTAGCACCACGCCACCCGCGCCACCAGTTCCTCTTCCGATAAGGTTAGCCCGGCAAAGCGACTCTCATCCGTACTGCGTTTTTCGCTCATGTGATGAACTCTTATAAAATTTTAGATCAAATGTTCTTATGCGCTGCTGAATAAAATGTGAGCGCCCCGGCAAAACCGATCTTTTGTCACTGCGCAAACTGTAGCAACGATCCGAATGCAAAAAAGTGTGATCCCGGCACGGGTATTAATATAGCTCACCGTCTACGCTTTTTGAACATTGTGAATTTATAAAATCATATGTTCATTACCGGAGCCAGAATGACCCCTCTCATTGAAGCCCGTGACATTCGCAAACAGTTCTCCGGCGTGCCGGTTCTGAAAGGCATTGATTTTACGCTGCTTGCCGGTCAGGTGCATGCGCTGATGGGCGGCAACGGGGCGGGAAAATCCACGCTGATGAAGATCATCGCCGGGGTGGAAACCGCGGACAGCGGTACGCTGCACATTAACGGCAGCGCGTTCAGCCGCCTGACGCCCGGCCAGGCGCACCAGTTGGGCATCTATCTGGTGCCGCAGGAGCCGATGCTGTTTCCCAATCTGACGGTGCGGGAAAACATTCTCTTCCGCCTGCCGCGCAGCGGGAATACCGAGGCCGTGCTGAGTGAAAAACTTCAGCAGCTCAACTGCCAGCTCAATTTGCAGGCCGCCGCCAGCACGCTGGAAGTGGCCGATCAGCAGATGGTGGAGATCCTGCGCGGGCTGATGCGTAATGCGCAGATTCTGATCCTTGATGAACCTACCGCTTCGCTGACGCCAGGGGAAACGGAGCGGTTGTTCCAGCAGATCCGCGCTTTGCAGGGGCTGGGCGTCGGCATCGTGTTTATCTCCCACAAGCTGCCGGAGATCCGCGCCCTGGCCGACAGCGTGTCAGTAATGCGTGACGGCGCGGTGGTGCTCAGCGGTGCGCTGGGTGACTTTAACGATCAGGCGCTGATCGGTGCCATGACCCCGGCCAGCCGCGCCCACCATTTAAGCGATACGCAAAAACTGTGGCTGGCATTGCCGGGTAATCGCCGCACCCAGCCGCAGGATTTTCCGGTGCTGCGCGTGGAGGATCTGACCGGCGAAGGGTTTATCGATCTGAGTCTTGACGTATACGCCGGGGAGATCGTCGGCCTGGCGGGGCTGGTGGGTTCCGGGCGCACTGAATTTGCCGAAACGCTATACGGCCTGCGCCCGGTACGCGGCGGGCGCGTGTGGCTGGAAAATCAGGAGATCACCCGCCGCGATACGGCCTCCCGGCTGGCGCGCGGGCTGGTTTACCTGCCGGAGGATCGCCAGGTCTCCGGGCTGTTCCTCGATGCACCGGTGCGCTGGAACACCGTGACGCTCAACGAACCTTCCCTCTGGCAGCAAAAAAGCCGCGAAGCGGCGGTGGTGGAGCGTTATCACCGGGCGCTGGGCATCAAACTTAACAGCGCCGATCAGACGGCGCGCACGCTCTCCGGCGGCAATCAGCAAAAAGTGCTGCTCGCCCGCTGTCTGGAGGCCAATCCGCTGCTGCTGATCGTCGATGAGCCGACCCGTGGCGTTGACGTTTCGGCGCGGGCAGATATTTATCAACTGCTGAAAAGCGTGGCGGCGCAAAACGTCGCGGTGCTGATGATCTCAAGCGATCTCGATGAATTCCCCGGTCTGGCCGATCGGGTGGTGGTGATGCATCAGGGGATGCGCAGCGGCGAACTGACGCAGCAGGCGATCAACGTTGATCGCATGATGGCGCTGGCCTTCGGAGGACAGGCATGAAGACCTTACTGAAAAACCGCGAGCTGAGCGCTTTTCTGGCGATCCTCGCGCTCTTTGCCGTGCTGGTGGCCCTCGATCCGGCCTATCTGAGCCTGCAAACGCTGGGGATGATTTTCGCCAGCAGCCAGATCCTGATCCTGCTGGCGCTGGGGGCGACGCTGGTGATGCTGACGCGCAACATTGATGTCTCGGTCGGTTCAACGGTGGGCTTAAGCGCCATTGCCGTCGGCGTGGCGCTCAACAATGGCTACGGCCTGCCGCTCGCCATGCTGTTTGCGCTGAGCATCGGCGCGCTGGCGGGGGCGTTCAACGGCCTGCTGGTCGTCGGGCTGCGCATTCCGGCCATCGTCGCCACCCTCGGCACTCTTGGGTTATACCGTGGCACGATGCTGCTGTGGACTGGCGGCAAGTGGATCGAAGGGCTGCCCGCCAGTCTGAAATCCCTGTCGGTGCCGGTGGCAGCGGGCGTGTCGCCCCTCGGCCTGCTGGTATTAGCCGTACTGGGCGCGGGGGCGTGGTGGCTGGCGCGCACGGCCTCCGGGCGAGATTTTTATGCGGTGGGGGATAACCTCGCCGCCGCCCGACAACTGGGCGTGGCGGTTAACCGCACCCGCATGCTGGCCTTTACCTTAAACGGCGTGCTGGCGGCCTGTGCCGGGATCGTCTTTGCCGCGCAGATCGGCTTTGTGCCCAATCAGACCGGCAGCGGGCTGGAGATGAAAGCCATCGCTGCCTGCGTGCTCGGCGGCATCTCGCTACTCGGCGGCACCGGCACGCTGATCGGCGCGTTTCTGGGCGCGTTCTTCCTCACGCAAATCGACACCGTGCTGGTGCTGTTCAAGCTCCCGGCGTGGTGGAACGACTTTATCGCCGGGCTGGTGCTGCTGGGCGTGCTGGTGCTGGACGGGCGTCTGCGCCAGGCGCTGGCCCGTCATCAGCGGCAGCTCAAATACAGCCGTTTTCAGCCGGGCCACAAAGGGGGTAAGCATGTCGCCCGCTTTCCGCACCGCAAAAATAAAGAGGTGGCGTAAATGAAGCTCAACTGGGAGTGGTCGCTGCTTGGCCTGCTGGTGCTGGAGATTGCCCTGTTCGGCGCGATTAACCCGCGCATGCTGGACATCAACATGCTGCTGTTCAGCACCAGCGACTTTATCTGCATCGGCATCGTGGCGCTGCCGCTGACGCTGGTGATCATTAGCGGCGGTATCGACATTTCGCACGGCTCCACCATTGGCCTGTGCGCCATTGCGCTGGGGGTGATGATGCAGGCGGGCTGGCCAATGAGCCTCGCCATCGTGCTGACGCTGGCACTGGGTCTGCTGTGTGGCCTGCTGAACGCTGCGCTGATCCACTACACCGGTATCAGCCCGCTGGTGATCACCCTCGGCACGCTCTATCTCTACGGCGGCGGGGCGCTGCTGCTCTCGGGCATGGCGGGGGCGACAGGATACGAGGGCATCGGCGGCTTCCCGGACAGCTTCACCGCTTTCGCCAGCCTGACGCTGTTCGGGCTGCCGGTGCCGCTGGTGCTGTTCGGCGCGCTGACCCTGATTTTCTGGCTGATCGCTCATCGTGGGCGTTTCGGGCGGCACCTGTTTTTGATTGGTCAGAACCCGCGTGCGGCACGCTATGCGGCACTGCCGGTGAACGGCATGCCTTACGCGTTGTACGGGCTGGTGGGGGTGGCGTCAGCGATTGCCGCGCTGGTGCTGGTTTCCTACTTCGGATCGGCACGTTCGGATCTGGGGCGCGATTTGCTGATGCCGGCGCTGACGGCGGCGGTGCTCGGCGGCGCGAATATCTACGGCGGATCGGGTTCCATTCTGGGTACGGCACTGGCGGCGCTGCTGGTGGGGTATCTGCAACAGGGGTTACAGATGGTCGGCATCCCCAACCAGGTGTCGAGCGCGTTGTCAGGTGCGCTGTTGGTTGTGGTGGTGATGGGCCGTTCGCTGAGCCTGCACCGCGAATGGGTGCGCACGGCCTGGCGTCGGCTTCTCTCGCGAAAAACAATCGGAGCATAAGATGAAAGCAAAACAGATAGTGCAGCTGAGCGCGCTGGCGCTGGCCACCTGTGTGGCCACGGCGCAGGCCGCCGATCGCATCGCCTTTATCCCTAAACTGGTGGGCGTCGGCTTCTTCACCAGCGGCGGCAACGGCGCGAAAGAGGCGGGGAAAGATCTCGGCGTTGACGTCACCTACGACGGCCCTACCGAGCCAAGCGTTTCCGGCCAGGTGCAGCTGATCAACAACTTCGTCAACCAGGGCTACAACGCCATTATCGTGTCGGCGGTGTCGCCGGATGGTCTCTGTCCGGCGCTCAAGCGGGCGATGCAGCGCGGCGTGAAAGTGCTTACCTGGGATTCCGACACCAAACCGGAATGCCGCAGCATCTATATCAACCAGGGCACGCCGGAACAGCTGGGCGGCCTGCTGGTGGAGATGACCGAAAAACAGGTGACGAAGCCTGATGCGAACGTGGCGTTTTTCTACTCCAGCCCGACGGTGACCGATCAGAACCAGTGGGTGAATGCGGCGAAAGCGAAGATCGCCAAAGATCATCCGCAGTGGAAAATCGTCACCACCCAGTTTGGCTATAACGACGCCACCAAATCCCTGCAAACCGCCGAGGGGATCTTAAAAGCGTATCCGGATCTGGATGCGATCATCGCCCCGGACGCCAACGCTTTACCCGCCGCGGCGCAGGCGGCGGAAAACCTCAAGCGTACTAACGTGGCGATCACCGGCTTTAGCACGCCGAACGTTATGCGCCCTTATGTGGAGCGCGGCACGGTGAAAGCCTTCGGCCTGTGGGACGTGGTGCAGCAGGGGAAAATCTCCGTCAACGTCGCCAGTCAGTTGCTGAAAAAAGGCGATCTGAACGTTGGCGACAGCGTGGACGTGAAGGGGCTTGGCCCGCTTAAAGTGGAGCCGAACAGCGTGCAGGGCTACCAGTATGAAGCGAAGGGCAACGGCATTGTGCTGCTGCCGGAGCGCGTGGTGTTCACCAAAGATAACATCGGCAACTACGATTTCTGACGGGGGAGAAAATGGCAGATTTAGACGACATCAGAGAAGGCAAAAACTTTGGCCTGGAGACGCCGCAACAGAACACGCTGTTCGCCCTCAAGGGCTGCGGCGCGCTGGACTGGGGGATGCAGTCGCGGCTGGCGCGTATTTTCAACCCTGCCAGCAACCGCACGGTGATGCTGGCATTCGATCACGGCTATTTTCAGGGGCCGACCACCGGGCTTGAGCGTATCGATCTGTCGATTGCGCCGCTGTTCGGTGAAACCGATGTGCTGATGTGTACCCGCGGCGTGCTGCGAAGCGTGGTGCCGCCCGCCACCAACAAACCGGTGGTGCTGCGCGCCTCCGGCGGCAATTCCATTCTGTCTGAACTCTCGAACGAGTGCGTGGCGGTGGCGATGGAAGACGCGCTGCGCCTCAACGCCTGCGCGGTGGCGGCGCAGGTGTATATCGGCAGCGAACACGAGCACCAGTCGATTAACAACATCATCAAACTGGTGGATGCCGGTAACCGCTACGGCATTCCGACGCTGGCGGTGACCGGCGTCGGCAAAGAGATGGCGCGCGACGCCCGCTATTTTTCCCTCGCCAGCCGTATCGCCGCCGAGATGGGGGCGCAGTTCGTGAAGACCTATTTTGTCGAGGAGGGATTCGAGAAAGTGACCGCCAGTTGCCCGGTGCCGATCGTCATTGCGGGCGGTAAAAAACTGCCGGAGCGCGAGGCGCTGGAGATGTGTTTCCGTGCCATCGATCAAGGCGCGTCCGGTGTCGATATGGGGCGCAATATTTTCCAGTCCAGCGCGCCGCTGGCGATGCTGAAAGCGGTGAAAAAAGTGGTGCATGACAATATGAGCGCCCACGAGGCGTACCAGTTCTGGCAGGAAGAAAAACAGGGAGAGGCGCAATGAACGTGACGCTGGTGGAGATCAATATCAAACCGGAGCGGGTCGATGAGTTTCTGGAGGTGTTTCGCGCCAATCACGAAGGGGCGATTAAAGAGCCGGGCAACTTACGCTTCGACGTGTTACAGGACCCGGAGGTGAACACACGTTTTTATATCTATGAGGCGTATAAGGATGAGGCGGCGGTGCTGGCCCACAAGCACACGCCGCACTATCTGGCCTGCGTGGAAAAGCTGGACGACATGATGTCGGCGCCGCGCAAAAAACGCAGTTTTATCGGGCTGCTCCCCTCACCCTAACCCTCTCCCCAGGGAGAGGGAGTGCTCCGCGCGCTCATGCTTTTCCCCCTCTCCCTTCGGGTGTACAGTCCGGGGACATGGTAGACAGGTGTTCGGGGACATGGTGAACACTTTTTAACATCCTTTACCCATGGTGATCGACTTTTTCTTCAGGTCGATCACCCCCACTTTCGTGCTGTACCACCACACCTCGTAGCTGCCGTCTTCCTGCGTCTCCTTCAGCCCGACCCGTTCTCCCCTGAACGCCTTGCCTGCCTGCAGACTCAGCCCTTTCACGCTCAGCTTTCCGCTGCTGTCCACCTTCCTGACCATTACGCCCTCGTCGTATTCCGGCGGGACCGGAGCACCACTGTACTGCCGGGCAGACGGCTGATACCGCGAGGCCGGCACTGCCATGTCCAGCGCCTCATGCGGTCGTTCAAGGTTATAGACTGTCCGCCAGTGGTCGAAGGCACGCTGCAGCTCACCGCTGTCCGCGAACCACCTGCCCTGCAGGACTTCCGCTTTCAGACTGCGGTGAAAACGCTCCAGCTTGCCCTGTGTCTGCGGATGATACGGCCGGGAA
>NZ_JAHUXA010000059.1 GCF_019218745.1 Enterobacter sp. ENT03 | reverse complement strand
TAGCTTATGCCATTGCACTAACCTCCTGATGTCCGACCAGGATTAGCTAACCTTCGTGCTCCTCCGTTACGCTTTAGGAGGAGACCGCCCCAGTCAAACTACCCACCAGACACTGTCCGCAACCCGGATTACGGGTCCACGTTAGAACACCAGCCATTAAAGGGTGGTATTTCAAGGTTGGCTCCACAAGAACTGGCGTCCTCGCTTCAAAGCCTCCCACCTATCCTACACATCAAGGACCAGTGTTCAGTGTCAAGCTATAGTA
>NZ_JAHUXA010000058.1 GCF_019218745.1 Enterobacter sp. ENT03 | reverse complement strand
CCTACTCTCGCATGGGGAGACCCCACACTACCATCGGCGCTACGGCGTTTCACTTCTGAGTTCGGCATGGGGTCAGGTGGGACCGCCGCGCTAGTGCCGCCAGGCAAATTCTGTTCGTCTAACACCAACACGGGCATTAAACGCTAATCTGTATCAGCTGAAAATCGCTCAAATCACGCCAAAACATCTTCGGCGTTGTAAGGTTAAGCCTCACGGTTCATTAGTACCGGTTAGCTCAACGCATCGCTGCGCTTACACACCCGGCCTATC
>NZ_JAHUXA010000057.1 GCF_019218745.1 Enterobacter sp. ENT03 | reverse complement strand
CCGCCTGGGGAGTACGGCCGCAAGGTTAAAACTCAAATGAATTGACGGGGGCCCGCACAAGCGGTGGAGCATGTGGTTTAATTCGATGCAACGCGAAGAACCTTACCTACTCTTGACATCCACGGAACTTGGCAGAGATGCCTTGGTGCCTTCGGGAACCGTGAGACAGGTGCTGCATGGCTGTCGTCAGCTCGTGTTGTGAAATGTTGGGTTAAGTCCCGCAACGAGCGCAACCCTTATCCTTTGTTGCCAGCGATTCGGTCGGGAACTCA
>NZ_JAHUXA010000056.1 GCF_019218745.1 Enterobacter sp. ENT03 | reverse complement strand
CATCTGATGGCAAGAGGCCCGAAGGTCCCCCTCTTTGGTCTTGCGACGTTATGCGGTATTAGCTACCGTTTCCAGTAGTTATCCCCCTCCATCAGGCAGTTTCCCAGACATTACTCACCCGTCCGCCGCTCGTCACCCGAGAGCAAGCTCTCTGTGCTACCGCTCGACTTGCATGTGTTAGGCCTGCCGCCAGCGTTCAATCTGAGCCATGATCAAACTCTTCAATTTAAGTTTGATGCTCGTGAATTAAACTTCGTAATGAATTACGTATGTTCACTCCAGAGACTTGG
>NZ_JAHUXA010000055.1 GCF_019218745.1 Enterobacter sp. ENT03 | reverse complement strand
GGGTCCTGAAGGAACGTTGAAGACGACGACGTTGATAGGCCGGGTGTGTAAGCGCAGCGATGCGTTGAGCTAACCGGTACTAATGAACCGTGAGGCTTAACCTTACAACGCCGAAGATGTTTTGGCGGATTTGAGAGATTTTCAGCTGATACAGATTAGCGTTTAATGCCTGTGGTGGTGTTAGACGAACAGAATTTGCCTGGCGGCACTAGCGCGGCGGTCCCACCTGACCCCATGCCGAACTCAGAAGTGAAACGCCGTAGCGCCGATGGTAGTGTGGGGTCTCCCCATGCGAGAGTAG
>NZ_JAHUXA010000054.1 GCF_019218745.1 Enterobacter sp. ENT03 | reverse complement strand
CCAGAAAAATGAAAAGCACGATGAAGTGTGATCTACTGGTTGCGCTAACAATACAGAAGAGACCTCATCGTGCCTTTACAAACAGTCTGCCAGAAATTTTTCTCCACGTCTTTACCGGACATTCACAACTTCCGCGTTAATGTCCTTGTTTCCATGGCTGTCGCTCTGACACACGGCGCCAGCCTCACCCTGACCAGCCTTGGCCGCGCCCTTCCGGGCAGGGCGCACGTCAAAAATAAAATTAAACGTGTTGACCGTGCTCTTGGCAATACAGCCCTTCATCGTGATATTCCCCGTATTCAGC
>NZ_JAHUXA010000053.1 GCF_019218745.1 Enterobacter sp. ENT03 | reverse complement strand
GGATACATGGCAGAAAAGCGGTGTCTGCACTGGCATTATCAGGCAAGCAGCGTCAGGGTCAGGCGTGTGCTGTCTTACCTGAGGCTGGCAGAGGAAGTCATCCGGCATGAACCGGGGAAAGTGAGGCGGCTGAATATAGGTAACGAGATGAAAAGGCTGGGAAAAGAGTACAGTAATATGGTCATGGCAGCATGACCATATTACCGGGGATCCCTCAGCCCTTTGGGTGTACAGTCCGGGGACATCATGAACACTTGTTCGGGGACATGGTAGACACTTACAACTAAGGCATAAGAACCCGTTTATGGAGTCGCTTATGCCCTGGGATGCGAGAGATACCATGTCATTACGTAC
>NZ_JAHUXA010000052.1 GCF_019218745.1 Enterobacter sp. ENT03 | reverse complement strand
GGCGGACGGGTGAGTAATGTCTGGGAAACTGCCTGATGGAGGGGGATAACTACTGGAAACGGTAGCTAATACCGCATAACGTCGCAAGACCAAAGAGGGGGACCTTCGGGCCTCTTGCCATCAGATGTGCCCAGATGGGATTAGCTAGTAGGTGGGGTAACGGCTCACCTAGGCGACGATCCCTAGCTGGTCTGAGAGGATGACCAGCCACACTGGAACTGAGACACGGTCCAGACTCCTACGGGAGGCAGCAGTGGGGAATATTGCACAATGGGCGCAAGCCTGATGCAGCCATGCCGCGTGTATGAAGAAGGCCTTCGGGTTGTAAAGTACTTTCAGCGGGGAGGAAGGTGTTGTGGTTAATAACC
>NZ_JAHUXA010000051.1 GCF_019218745.1 Enterobacter sp. ENT03 | reverse complement strand
AAAAAGAGAAAGAAGGGAAAAAGGAAAAGGGGAAGAGAAAGGGGAAAAGGAGGGGGGAAGGAGAGGAAAAGGAAGAAAGAGAGAGGGAAGGAAGGGGAAGGAGGGAGGGAAGAAGAAGAGGGGGGAAAAAGAGAGGGAAGGGAGGGGAAAAGGAAGGGGGAGAGAGGGGGAGAAAGGAGAGGAAAGAGGGGAAAAAAGAAGAAGAGGGAGAGGGAGGGGAGGGGAGGGAGAGAGAGGGGGAAGGGAGGGAAGAAGAAGAGAGGAAGAAAGGAGGGAAGAAGGGGAGGAGAGAAAAGAGGAAGGGAGGAGAGGGGAAAGGGGGAGAGGAAGGGGAGAAGGAGGGGGAGGGAGAAAGAGAAGGGAAAGGGCGGAGGGGGGGGGAAGGAAGAAGGGGGAGTGTGCGTATCCCGGCGAACACTACCGCTACGC
>NZ_JAHUXA010000050.1 GCF_019218745.1 Enterobacter sp. ENT03 | reverse complement strand
CCGCGACCGCGCTCCCACACGAACACTCCTCGCGTGTAGTCGCGGCGCGACGCCACGGCCCGCGCCCACTCCTGCTCGTCACCGCCGAAGAACACCCGCCGGCCGTCGTCGGAGACCTGCGCGACGTCGACCTCGGACCCGGAGTCCGGGGTGCGGTTGACCAGGCGGGTGGCCCCGCTGCGACGGTCGGTCCACCACAGGTGCACGGGCTTGTCGGCGATCGGCGGGGACGCGATTCCGCCGTCCGAGCAGGCGCCGGTGAGGTAGCGGCCGCTGCTGCTCAGGCTGAGCCCGGTCCACCCGCAGCCGGTGTCGGTCGGCAGCCCGCCGTCCTGCGTGAGGGGCATCGACCACGAGCCGCGCAGGCCGCGACCGCGCGTGAGGACGTACACGTCCGGGTGGGTGCCGCTGTCGCGCGCGTCGAGGACCTCGGTGGTCACCACCGCCGCGGTGCCGCCGTCGGCGGACAGGCGCACGG
>NZ_JAHUXA010000004.1 GCF_019218745.1 Enterobacter sp. ENT03 | reverse complement strand
ACTGGTTCCGGCATGTCCGTCACCTGGGCTGGCAGTATACCGGGCGGGTCAGAGGGCTGGTCAGCTTCCGTCTGGAGGGGACACATCGCTGGCTGAACATCAGCGACCTTCAGGCCGGTTCAGAGCCGGTCAGGGTGGGATATGGTGTGCTGGCCCGTAAGCCACGCGAGCCGTGCTTCGGCAGCTTTTACCTGCAAAAACGGCCATCAGCCGGACGCCATGGTCAGGGCGGAATGCCGAAAACCAACCGGGAACACCGGGCAAGTGCACAGACGCCGTGGCTGCTGTTCAGCAATGTCGAAGGGCGTGAGCCGGAGCAGATAATGAAGCTCTACAGCCGGCGGATGCAAATCGAACAGAACTTCCGCGACGAGAAGAACCCGCGCTTCGGTTACGGTCTGCGGTACAGCAGAAGTCAGGGTAAGGGGCGTCTGGAGGTGCTGAGTGTGGTGATGGCGATGGCGAGTCTGGTGATGTGGCTGACGGGGTATCAGGCGGAGAAAAAGCAGCGTCATCGTGCATATCAGGCCAACACGGTGAGACGACGGGCGCTGTCTTATCTGAGTCTGGCAGCGGCGATACTCAGGCACGAACCGGGAAAGGTAAGACGGATGAGTATAGTTAATGCGCTGAAAGTGCTGGGAAAAGAGTACAGTAATCTGGTCCTGAATAAATGACCAGATTACTGGGGATCCCTCAGCCCGTGGGGAGAGGGAAAACCCTGAATCCGCCCTTAAGTTGCTAAATCGTTAAATACGTCACACTCAGAATGTTACACTGCGCAACTTTCTCGCCAATACCGACGCAGGGGACGACATGAGTGAGCATAAAGAAGGACAGCAGCGACCAAACTGGTCGGCGGTGTTTGCCGTCGCGTTTTGCGTGGCCTGCTTAATTACGGTGGAGTTTCTGCCGGTCAGCCTGTTAACGCCGATGGCGCAGGACTTAGGCATTTCCGAAGGCGTGGCCGGGCAATCCGTCACGGTGACGGCATTTGTCGCCATGTTTGCCAGCCTGTTTATTACCCAGACCATCCGCACCATCGATCGGCGCTACGTGGTGATTTTATTCTCCGTGCTGCTGACCCTCTCGTGTCTGCTGGTCTCTTTTGCCAACAACTTCACGTTGATGCTGCTGGGCCGCGCCTGTCTGGGGCTGGCGCTCGGCGGCTTCTGGGCGATGTCTGCCTCACTGACCATGCGACTGGTGCCGGCGCGTACCGTGCCGAAAGCGCTGTCGGTGATTTTCGGCGCAGTGTCTATTGCGCTGGTGATCGCCGCCCCGCTGGGCAGCTTCCTTGGCGGGATTATCGGCTGGCGTAACGTGTTTAACGCCGCCGCCGTGATGGGCGTCATCTGCACGGTCTGGGTGTGGAAAGCGCTGCCGTCGCTGCCGGGCGAGCCGATGCAGCACAAGCAGGACATGTTCGGCATCCTGAAACGTCCCGGCGTATTCGCGGGCATGTGCGCTATTTTCATGGCGTTTGCCGGGCAGTTCGCCTTCTTTACCTACATCCGCCCGGTGTACATGAGCATGGCCGGGTTCGACGTGGACGGCCTGACGCTGGTGCTGCTGAGCTTCGGCATCGCCAGTTTTGTCGGCACCTCTATGTCATCGCTGTTCCTGAAAAAATCGCTGAAGCTGGCGCTGACCTGTGCGCCGCTGGTGATGGCGGTCAGTGCGCTGGTACTGATCATGTGGGGCAGTAATAAAATCGTGGCCGCCGCCATTGCGATGGTGTGGGGCTTAGGCTTTGCGCTGGTGCCGGTAGGCTGGTCGACGTGGATCACCCGCTCGCTTTCCGATCAGGCAGAAAAAGCCGGATCACTTCAGGTGGCGGTGATCCAGCTTGCCAATACCTGTGGCGCTGCTGTCGGCGGTTATGCACTCGATAACCTCGGTCTGCTCTCGCCGCTGGTGATTTCCGGCAGCCTGATGCTGTTAACAGCCCTGCTGGTGGCCGCGAAGGTTCGCGTAAAAGAGGTGCATTGAGGGTTAATGGTGAGTCTGCCGGGTAACGGCTTGCGCCTTACCCGACCTGACTGTACTGCAACGTCTTTGTAGGCCCGGCAAGCCTGCGCCGCCGGGCGTTACACATCACACCAATCAGAACCACGCTTCCCACATCGCGCCAACGTTGAACGAATCCAGCGTTTCATCGCTGGTGTTGTTGATGCGCGCGGTGCGTTCGTTATCCACCTTGCCGCCGGTCACGTAGAAGCGCAGCATCGGACGGAATTCCGGTCCCATGTCGATGGAAATGTTCTGCGACAGCGTCGCTTTCCAGCCGTGGTTATCTCCGCCCTGGTCGAAATCAACTTTCTGCCAGCCCAGTTCCAGCCAGGTAGAATGCACCTGGTTCCACCAGTACATCGGACGCACAATAGCGTTGTAGTTGCGGCGATCGTCGATGTTGTTGGCATCGTTTGAATAGTCGTGGTACGCCAGCAGGTATTCGACCTGCGCCTGTTGGGTAAACTTGTAGTTACCTTCGAAGCTGGCGTAGATCGCCGTCAGCTCGTCGGTTTTGTTGTAGACGCTGTTATCTGAGTTATCCGAGTAGCGGGCGATCACTTTATTCACGCCGTTGTCACCGGTATGGCTCAGCACCACGCCGCCCTGCCAGGCTTTCAGACGCTCATCGCTGTCCACGGCTTTCGAGTCAAAGCCATAGTTAGCGTACAGCTCCACGTCGATCGGACCCGCTTTCATGCCGTGAATTTTTGAGGTGACGGCATAGTTGCCTTTATCGCCGGTGCCGGAGCCGCCGGTACAGGTGATGCGTGACGGGTTACCTTCGTCATTCATCACTTCCGGGCTACAGGATTCCACTGCCGCCACGGTTGCCACGTCAAACTGCACGCCGCCGATGTCGAAGTTTTTGATCCCCGCGCCCTGGCCATCATGGTTCATCCAGAAGTAGTCGTTGATGCCCTGTTGTGGACGCTGGTGGAAGTCACGACCCGCCCAGATATAGGCATTCGGGTTGGATTCCAGAATGTTGGTCACCCCGGCGTAGGCTTTTTTCAGGTTCACCTCGTCGCCCCAGTGATCGATCATCACGTTGATGTCCCAGATCGCGCCGTTGGAGCCTTTAAAGGCTTTGGAAAGCTGGAATTCGCCGCCGTTGCCTTCGTTACCCAGACGACCGATCGCCGAGGAGCCGTTATAGGAGCCATCGACGCCGACAAATTTCTGATCGCCGCTCTGGAACTGCGCGCCGTAACGCGCATAGCCGGTGAACTTCACGCCGAACGGGATCGCCATATCCGGCGTCTGCGCAGCGCTTTGCGGTTCGGTAATGACGTCGGCTTTCTTCGCAATGGCCGCGTCCATTTTGGCCTGACGTTCCGCCAGGGCTTTATCCACCGCTTTTGCCACGATGGCGTCGATCTGTTCCTGCGTAAACTCTTGTGCTACCACGTTTCCTGAGCAAAGCGCCGCCATGACCGCCAGAGCCACTGGAAGTTTTTTATTTAATTTCATGTTTGTCTCAATGTAGTAAATTATTTTCAGACAATAATCATCCCGTCCGTATTGAACGGAATAATTGTGCTATCACCATGTCATATTATTTGAGGGTACAGCTGTATTAAAATATTCTCGTAACGATTTCTCCGTTATCTGATAAATAAATTAACGTTGATAAAGCTGGACGATTTCTTCCGATAATTCGCGAGCCAGTAATGAGGTCATTAAATGGTCCTGGGCATGAACCATAATTAATGTCATCGGCTGGCGGGCTTCGCCTGCATCCTGCTCAATCAGTTTGGTCTGCATATGGTGCGCCTGGCGCGAATAACCGTCGGCCTCGCGCAGCAGGCTTTTGGCTTCGTCGATGTTGCCCGCGCGCGCGGCGCGCAGGGCTTCAAAGCACAGGCTGCGGGACTGCCCGGCATTAACGATAATTTCCATTACCGCTTCTTCTAATTCGATCATGATAAAGACTCTTCGTTAAAACCATTGTTGGCTGAGGTGGCGGCAAACCATTCCCCGCTTTTTTTGACGGTACGCGTCTGGGTTTTCAGATCCAGCTGGACAAAACCGTAGCGGTTTTTATAGCCGTTACACCAGGACCAGTTATCAATAAAGGTCCACATGTGATAACCGAGGCAATTACAGCCTTCGCTGATCCCTTTATGCAGCCACTTCAAATGCCCGGATACAAATTCAATGCGGTAATCGTCATTAATTTTGCCCTCCGCAACAAAGCGCTGTTCATTTTCTACGCCCATGCCGTTTTCAGAAATAAAGCAGCGTGGGTTGCCATAATTGACGCGTAAATTGGTCAGAATGTCGTAAATACCCGGCTCGTAAATTTCCCAGCCGCGATACGGATTCATTTTGCGGCCTGGCATCTCGTAATAATCAAACAACCACTCCGGCATAAACGGCGACTGCGGGTTGACGGCGTTTTCACGGCATTTCACCCGACGCGGCTGGTAATAGTTAATGCCCAGCAGGTCGATTTTTCCTTCGGCGATCAGCGCGCCGTCTTCCGGTGTGCAGGCGGGCAGCTGATCGTACTCTTTCAGCAGCGACACCAGATCAGGCGGATATTCGCCTTTCAGCACCGGGTCGAGGAAGCTGCGGTTAAACAGCAGATCGGCATGGTGCGCGGCAGTTACATCCGCCGGATGCTGCGAACGCGGGTACGACGGCGTCAGGTTCAGCACGATGCCAATTTCCCCGGCATAGTGACCGGCGCGGAACGCCCGCACCGCCGACGCATGGGCCAGCACCGTGTTATAGGCTACGGTGGCCGCGCGTTTGAAATCCACCACGTTCGGGTAATGGAAGTCATACAGATAACCGCCTTCCACCGGCACAATCGGCTCGTTGAAGGTAAACCAGTGCATCACGCGATCGCCGAACAGCTCAAAACAGACCTGCGCGTAACGGCTGAACGCCTCGACCACCTCGCGGTTTTCCCAGCCGCCTTTCTCCTGCATCACCATCGGCATATCGAAGTGGAACAGGGTAATAAACGGCGCGATCCCCTGCGCCAGCAGCTCGTCGATGACATTGTTGTAAAACGCCACCGCCTGCGGATTCACCTCGCCGGTTCCGTCCGGGATCAGCCGTGACCAGCTGATCGAGGTGCGGAAACTGTTGTGGTTCAGCTGTTTCATCAGCGCGATGTCTTCACGCCAGTGCTGATAAAACGTCGAGGTATCGGCAGGCCCTACCTGCTGATGAAAGCGCCACGGCTGGCTGGCGTACCAGTGATCCCATGTCGTTGCGCTTTTACCGCCGTGCTGGCTTTCCCCTTCGGTTTGCAGTGCGGAACTCGCGCTGCCCCACCAAAAATGCGCGGGAAATGCGTATTTCATCTCAACCTTCTCCTTATTCATTACGGGCTGACCGTTTCCGCCAGCGGGTTGGTGGCCTGCGCTTTCTGCTCTTCGGTTTTCATCAGCGAGCGCTCATAAGCACGCAGGAACGGCAGGTACATCAGCGCCGACATCACCATACAGATGAGGCACATGACTACCGGACTCAGCGCCCAGTTCGCCGCCCAGGAGGCGCCAATCGGTGCCGGCGTGGTCCACGGCGTCAGGGAGACGACCTGCGCCAGCCAGCCGAGACGGGTTGCGCCATACGCGAGGCAGGCGTTAATCATCGGTACGAAGACGAACGGAATGAACAGCATTGGGTTCATGATGATCGGCGCGCCGAACAGGATCGGTTCGTTGATATTAAAGAAGCTCGGCACGATGCCCATTTTGCCGATGGTCCGCAGATGCGTGGCACGGCTGCGCAGCAGCAGGAACGCCAGCGGTAAGGTGGAGCCTACGCCGCCAATCAGCAGGTAGTGATCCCAGAAGCCTTGCAGATAGACGTGCGGCAGTGCCGCGCCCGCGGCCAGTGCGGCCTGGTTGGCGGAGAGGTTTGCCATCCAGAACGGGTTCATGATGCCGGTGACAATCAGCGAACCGTGGATCCCGGCGAACCAGAAGATCTGGCACAGCAGTACCGACAGCAGAATGGCTGGCAGAGAATCCGAGGCGGATACCAGCGGCTCCAGCAGGTGCATAATCGCCTGCGGCAGGATCATGCCGGTCTGCGCTTCAATAAACAGGTTCAGCGGATGCAGCGTGGCAATCACCACCAGTACCGGAATGAGGATCTCAAACGAGCGCGCCACGCCGGTCGGCACTTCTTTCGGCAGACGGATGGTAATGTTGTTCTGCTTCAGCCACGCATACATGCGGGTGGAGTAAATCGCCGTGATCAGCGCGGTGAAAATCCCCTGCCCGGACAGATACTGGGTGGAGATTTTGCCATCGGCATAGGGTGCCGCGACCAGTAAAAACGCCATAAAGGCCAGCAGACCGGACATCACCGGATCGAGATTAAACTGCCGCCCAAGGCTGGCACCGATCCCGACGGAGATAAAGAACGTCATCACCCCCATGCTCAGGTTAAACGGCAGCATCAGCTGTTCGCGGTAGGTCTGGGAGAAATCCAGCCAGCCACGGGCAAAGCTGTTCGTGGTATCGGCAGAGAATGGCGGGAAGATAAACACCAGCATAAACGAACCGATGATCATGAACGGCAGCGCGGCGGTAAAGCCATCACGAATGGCGATAACGTATTTCTGTTGCCCCAGTTTGCCCGCCAGCGGGGTAATGGATTGTTCAATGACGGCAACCATTGACTGATATAACGAACTCATAGGAACACCTTTTTAGTGCGCCGCCTCGATGAGCGACAGAGCATAGTCCAGTACCTTATCACCGCGCTGCATACCGTAGTCCATCGGGTTGATGGGCTGAACGGGGATGCCGCAGGTGGCAGCCTTTTCGGAAAGCGTGTTTAACATATATTTCACTTGTGGGCCGAGCAACACCACCTGGTAGCGCGAGAACTGCGTATCAAATTCCGCGACGCCATAGGCATCGATCTCCACCGGCAAACCCCTGGTTTGCGCCTCTTCGACCATTTTCCTGACCAGCAGACTTGTGGACATGCCCGCGGAACAACACAGCATGATCTTGACCATCGACAACCATCCTCAAATTGTTAAAAGTTATTGCGGGGCTGATTGGATAACAAACGGAAACCGGTTTCCATTTGTTCGCAAATGAAATGTGAAGCCCGTCAATCTCTGTGATGTATAAGCTTTCTTTATTAGCGCTGCATCACAGATTTTGAGGCGATTCTGATAGCAAGAAAGTGCCTTTGGAAAATCGGTTTCCATGAAAAATGGAAAGCGGTTATACTGCGAATGGCGATATTATGAGCCATTGTTCGATTTGGAATTTTTTGGCCCTCGCCGGGCCACCAGGGGATAAAGATGTCTACAATCAACGATGTATCACGTTTAGCTGGGGTCTCAAAAGCCACAGTGTCACGGGTGTTGAGTGGATCGCGAGGGGTCAAGGAAGCCAGCCGCCTCGCGGTATTAAAAGCGGTCGACGAGCTGAATTACCGGCCAAACGTCATCGCCCAGTCATTACTGAGCCAGTCCACAGGCTGTATCGGCGTGATTTGCGCGCAGGATAACGTCAACCAGACCACCGGTTACCTGTATGCCCTTGAGAAACATCTCAGCCAGCATCAGAAACATCTGCTGCTGCGTTTTGCCAATAACAAAGCGGGTGTGATGAATGCGCTGGAGGAGTTGACCTGCGGCCTGTGTGATGACGTGCTGATCATTGGCGCGCGTTTCCCGCTGGGCAACATCGATGAGAGCGTGATCCTCGTGGATTGCGCCGAGGCAGAAACCCCTAACAGCATCCAGTTTGATCACGCTTTCGCCGCCGAAACCGCCTGTAATTACCTGATTAGTCAGGGCCGACGTCAGATCGCCGTGATCCACCCGGACACCAGCGGCGCGGCGGATCAGGTTTTACTCGGTTACAAACACGCGCTGGAAAACAATTTCCTGCCGTTTAATCGTAATCTGGTGTTTATGGATTCGACCAGCTCGTCGGTGGCCTTACAGGTGCTGCTTAACAACGCGACCACGCTGAACTTTAACGCGCTGCTGGTGGCCGACGAACAGGAAGCGCAGCGGGTGATCAGCCAGCTGCAGGCGTTTAATAAATCGGTGCCGGGCGACATTATGGTGTTCAGCCTTGCCGGTTCGCTGCAATTACCCGGCATTCCGAGCATTCCCGCTATCGAGTATTCGATGGATGCGATGGCCGCCCGTATTGTCAGCTGGCTCACCGAAAAAACGCAAAGCGTACTGGGCGCCTGCGTGCTGCGCGGTGATTTAATTATCCCGGATCGCAGAACGCGTTAATTGCTATCCCGGCGTAAACGCCGGGACGCTGCTTAAATAAACGTAAAAATCTCGTCGCGCGGCAGGCGGGATTTTGGCAGGCTGGCGTTGAAATCTTTGTCGCTTTTCACGCCCAGCGACACCAGCACGACGCTGGTTAAGCCTTTCTCACGCAGTCCCAGCGCCAGATCCAGTTCGCGGGAGTCAAAACCTTCCATCGGCGTGGCGTCGATGCCGAGCATCGCGGCACCCAGCAGCAGACCGCCCAGCGCAAGGTATACCTGCTTTTCCATCCATTGCGGCACATCGCGCAGTTCATAACGATGCATATCCACGTAGCCACGGCGGCCTTTATCCTGTCCCGCTTTGGCTTCTTCGCTGGCGAAGCGACCATCTTTCTGCTCCTGTTCCAGCACGTTTTGCAGATGTTCTTCCGTCAGATCGCTTTTCATGCACAGGGCGATCACGTGGGAAGCATTCAGCACTTTTGCTTCGTTATAGGAAAAAGCCCCGGCGGTGGATTTGGCGATCGCGGCGCGGCCTTCGGCGGTGGAAGCCACCACAAAATGCCACGGCTGGGAGTTCACCGACGACGGGCTGTTTTGCAGCACGTTCAGCAGGGTTTCAATATCGTTTTCCGGCAGGGTCTGGCCGGGTTCAAAAGCTTTAACAGTGTGGCGGCTCAGCACGGCATCATTAAGCGTCATCATTTTTTCCTTCCAAAAAGTGAAACGTAACGGTTGTTCGCCTGAGAATAGCGCCAAAGCCGACGCAGAAAAACCTGTCCTGCGGTGCAGCACTTTCACTTTAAAGATGAAAATCAGGTGCGCACTGGCGCATTTCTGGCAACAATGAAGACCGTTTTTTCCTGTTCCGGAGAGCGTCATGATCCGCCTTGAAGATGTGACCTTGTTTGTGCGCTCCACGCATAGCCTGCGGCTGACGCTGCCCGATCAGAACAGCGATATTTTTAGCGATCCGGTGGATGTGGCGATCTGTTACGGCGTACTGGATAACACCAGCTATGTCGCGCTGCCGCTGTCAGAGAAAACTCGGTGTGTAATGGTGTGCCCCTTAATCATATAGCCAGCGTCCAGCTTTAGCCGACTCAATAATCATTTCAAGCGTGAGTGGCTTGAACTGGCGACCTTCCCACTTTCTACGAAGTTTAAACTGCCACCAGTGAAGCTCTGGCTCAAAGTAATTATCCAGAACAAAAGTGCTATGTTCGATGCCGTACCGGGTGAACAGGTCAATAAGCATATCCTCCAGATCTTCCGGCACGAAATTGAAATGTTCCTGAAAGGTCCATTCCTTCTTTGCTGGGTGCTTGCGATCGCTGTAGTTCTCGGTAACGTAATTCAGGAATTCTTGTTCATCAGGCCGCAGCATCAGAAATATGTCCATGCAATCCGATCTTTTGGTCGGGCAATCAGGTTGTATTTATTCCTTGTTTCTCGGGCGACAATGGCACAAATGATCACGGCTTGAGATGTCGCGCTGCCGCTGTCAGAGAAAACTCGGTGTGTAATGGTGTGCCCCTTAATCATATAGCCAGCGTCCAGCTTTAGCCGATTCAATAATCATTTCAAGCGTGAGTGTCTTGAACTGGCGGTCGCGCCACTCCTTCTTAAGATTGAACTGCCACCAGTAAAATTCAGGCATGAAATAGTTGTCGATATTAAAATTGCTATGCTCAATGCCGTACCGGGTGAACAGGTCAAACAGCATTTCCTCCAGATCTTCCTGGAAGAAATTAAAGTGTTCTTGAAATGTCCATTCTTTCTGCGTTGGTTGATCACGCTCGCCGTACTTCTCAGTGACGTAATCCAGCAGCTCTTGCTCATCAGGCCGCAGCATTAGAAATAGGTCCATGCAATCCGATCTTTTGACCGGGCGATGAGGTTGTATTTCTTTCTCGTTTCTCTGGCGACAATGGCAAATATGATCACTGCCTGGGTGTAACCAACGTAAGGGACCGCTCTACCTACTATAGCTCCTACCTTGTTTGTATCACGGCTATGCCCCAATACGCTGGTTCCCATTTTCATTCCACCCGGAAGGCGAACGTTCTTGAGTATTCTGCGGGATAACTTAGACGCAATGCTGGTTCGTTTAACTTTTGAACCCAGGACAACACGCTTAGGTAGTATGGGCTGACCGGCAAGGATGGTTGCAGCTGTTTCTATCTCAACCCCTAAATGATCCGCCAGGTACTCTGCAAATATCAGCCAGAATAGCTCTTGCGGGGTTAGGTTGGCGTTGCCGTGGTAAAAGTACGTGCCGCCCAGTTCTTCGGTGGTATCCATAAGATCATTCCCTTTTCTTGTTTAGGTTACATTATTCCCTGGTTGTAACATGGACAATGAAATACCGTTTTTTCAATTCCTTCTGCGGGAAACTCGACGACCTTAGCGGCGCAAGGGCTTGCCAACAAACAGATCTGACCGTGTTCATTTTAACGAAATCTCAAGATACCAGATGCGCACTGGCGCGTTTCTGGCAACAATGAAGACCGTTTTTTCCTGTTCCGGAGAGCGTCATGATCCGCCTTGAAGATGTGACCTTGTTTGTGCGCGCTGCGGCGTTAGGCAGTTTTTCGAATGCTGCCCGTGAGGCGGATTTATTGCCCGGTCAGGTGAGCGCTGCCGTGCACCGGCTGGAGCGCGATCTGGATAAGCGGCTGTTCGTGCGCTCCACGCGCAGCCTGCGGCTGACGGCGGAAGGGGAAAAATACCTGCCGTTCGCCCAGGAGATGCTGGCGGTGGTGCAGGCGGGGCAAGAGAGTCTGCACAGCAGCGATGACGAACTCCAGGGCGAGCTGAAAGTCGCCGTGCCGTCGGACATTGGCCGCAATGTGCTGCTGCCGCTGATCACCGATTTTTGCACGCAGCATCCGAAAATCACCCTGCGGCTGTCGCTGTCCGACCAGATCAGCGATATTTTTCGCGATCCGGTGGATGTGGCGATCCGCTATGGTGTGCTGGATAACAGCAGCTACGTTGCGCTGCCGCTGGCGGAGAAAAACCGCCGTGTACTGGTGGCGTCGCCTGATTATCTGGCCGCGCACGGGCGTCCCGCAACGCTGGGCGATGTAACCCATCATCAATGCCTGCTATACACCATGCACAGCCACGTTCACGATAAATGGACGTTCCATGAAAACGGTTTGCGCCGCCAGCTCACGGTGAAAAGCCGGATGCTGTGCGATGACGCCGACGTCGCCCGCCGCTGGGCGATTGCCGGAATGGGCATCGTCTATAAATCCTGGATAGACGTCAGCGCCGATGTGGCCGCAGGCAGGCTGGAAGTGCTGTTGCCACATATTGCCGGCGAGGCGGCACCGCTTAATCTCATCTGCCCGCACCGTAAGCAGTTTTCACCGGCGATCCGTCAGCTGCACGGCATGTTGCGCGCGCAGATGACGGCGATTGTTGACGGATTAACCGCCCCTCACCCGGTGTTCGGTCCAGGGTAAAAACGCAATGTCCAGCATCACGCCCTGGCGGGCAAGCTCTGCATGCAGTTCATCCACCGGGACAGCCGCCAGTCGGCGCTGGTGCTCAATCGCCAGCGCCGCCGCGATCCCCGCCGCCTGACCAAGCGCAAAACAAGTCGGCATCACCCGCACGGACGAGAGCGCAACATGTGTCGTGGAAATCGCCCGCCCGGCGACCAGCAAGCCCTCCACGCCCTGTGGCACCAGGCAGCGGTAAGGAATGTCGTACTGCGCCAGCTTGCGCTCATCGCAGCTTTTCGCCCCGTCCGGGCTGTGAATGTCGATGGCATAATTCGTTTGCGCCACCACATCCGAGAAGGTTTGGGCCGCCAGCAGATCGGCTTCGGTTAATGTATACAGTCCCTCAATGCGCCGGGATTCGCGCACGCCCGTTTGCGCTGCAACGTGCGACAAAATGTAGTTCTCAAAGCCGTTGCGTTGCAGGTAATACGCCACGGAAAAAACCTGTTTCAGCCCCTCTCTTTCCGCGTCGCTGCCCTCTTTGATGGTCGCGCCGTTGCCCTTGATGCGCGTCATGTTGACGATCAACGTGCCGTCAGGTTTCAGCTCCCACAGCAGGCGGCGGCCCTGCGGTAAATCCTCCACCCGCTCGTAGTGATAACAGCCCTCCGGCAGATGCGGTACCACCGGACTGCCGGTATTCTGCATCTGGAACATCAGCGTCATCGGCTGCGTTAAGCCATCGCTCTCTCGCCCGCTAAAGCAGCGCACCCCCGCCGCTTGTGCCACATGGGCATCTCCCGTCGCGTCGATAAATACCTTGCCGTTAATCGCTCGCAGCCCCTCACGGGTATTGACCAGCACCCCGGTTAACTGATTTTCGGCCATTAACGGCGCGACAACATCAGCGTGGAACAGCACGGTGACGCCCGCCGCCGCCAGCATTTCATTGAGGTGATAGCGCAGCAGCAGCGGGTTGAACTGGATTTTCAGCAAGTGCGGATCGACTTGACTAAAAAAGTCTGGACGGATTTTTCCGATAAGCTCTTTATAGATCCCGGTCAGATTGCCGACGGTCATAAAAATACTAACGTTGCCAAGCGTCGCCATGCCGCCGGGCTGGGCAGATCGCTCCAGTAAAATCACCTGCTTACCCGCCCGCGCCGCCGCGATTGCCGCCGCGACCCCCGCCGGGCCTGCGCCCGTAACCACCACATCGGCACTGGCATACACCGGGGCCTGAAGCTGAATGTCTATCTGTTCTTTCATTAGGAAGCATCCTTGCTGGTATCGATTAGGCTATCGACGGCTTGTCTGTATTCAGAAACACGCATTCCGAAAATAATCTGATATTCATGGCTGGCAGGATGCGCCACGCCTGCCGCATCCGGGATCGATTTGAGGCCCTGCTCATCCACCCGGCTTGCATCGTGGATCTGGATGCGCAGTCGTGTCATGCAGTTGTTGACCTCTTTGATATTGCTGATGCCGCCCAGGGTTTGCAGGAGTGTCCGCGCCACCTCTTCACGCGACAGCAGTTTTTCACCTGAACCGGCGCTCTCTTCCCGGCCTGGCGTCATGACATTGTAGTTTTCGATATACCATTTGAAGGTCACCAGATAGACGAAAAACAGCACCACGCCAAGCAGCACAATCGGTATCCAGGTTGATTTATGTCCCTGCAATACGCCGTTAAAGAGGATTTCCGGTACCGTGCTGCCGCCGAGATAGGAGACGTGGAAGGCATCAAGCACAGCAAACGACAGTCCCTGCAACGCGCAATCCAGCAAAAATAACGGCGGCGCTAAAAAAAGATACATAAAGGTGAAGGGTTCGACCACGCCCGCGAACATCGCCGCAATAGCCGCCGAGATCGCCACCGTTTTCACCTTACTGCGATCTTTTGCCGCCAGATAAATGCCTACCAGCGCGCCGGGAATGCCGAACACTTTGCCCGGCGTATCGCCCTGACCGAGCCACAGCCGGGTGATATGAGAGATGTTGTCAGTGAAGTCCGGTGTTGCCAGTGCCGCCATGGTGATGGCTTTGGTGCCGACATAGGTCTGGCCCTGGATCTCCAGCGTGCCGCCAATCGGCGTGTAGTGCACCAGTGAATACCAGATGTGTTGCAGGCCGGTCGGCAACAGCAGTTTTTCAATAAAGCCGAAAGCAAACGAGCCTGCGATACCCGCGCCAGTCAGTGCCGACGCTGCCCACGACAGCCCGCCGCCCACCCACGGCCAGATAAACGGCAGCACCAGCCCGATCAGTACGCCAGCAAGCCCCGCGAGGATTGGCGGCAGATGGCGTCCCTGATAAAAGCCGAAGATCAGTGGCAGCGTGCGTTCGCTGTTGTGCCGGGTAATAGACGCCGCCATTGCACCTACAATGATGCCGCCTAATACGCCCGTATCCACGGTCTGAATACCGAGCACAGTATTTTGCATCGCTTCACGCATGGCCAGTGTTTGTGCAAGCGCCACCATATTTTGCACATCGATCGTTACGTCCGGTTTCAGCGCCATTCCAGAAAGTCTTAACGTTAATCCGGAAAATATCAGCATACACAGATAGGCAATTAACGCCGCGAACGCCGCCGTCTCTTTTTTCCCTTTTTCACTCATGCCGATGGCAATGGAAAGGCAAAAAATCAGCGGTAAATAGGTAATGATCACCAGCCCCGTTTGCGTTAACACATTGGCAAAAAACTGCACGCCGCTAGCCTGCAACAAGACAAACTGACTGACAAAATGGGGGTTTTTAAGTACCGCACCGATGGACAACAGCAATGCATAGCAACTCATCACCGCCACGGCAGGCAAAAATGATCGTCCAAGGGCAGAGAAATAACGTTGTAAGATTCCGTTCATCTAATTTCCTTATATTCAGCGGATTAATTTAATTGGGAGGAGTAAATAATATTTATTTGCTGAATTAAATATGCATTTAATTGCGGGGTCATTAAAAATGACGGAGAAAGGGTAGCGGGCAATAATCATTAAATAAAAGGGAACGTTCCCTAATGTTAGGTCAGGATCACAAATCGTTGCGCCAGCCTGCTGAAATGCGCACGTTTAATTCATGGATAAATGACCTGTAGCAAAGAGCCTGCCGGTATCAAAACACCTATTTTGTAGACTGATTAAATCTTCATAACGTAAACGCCGCGCGCTGTCTCTGACGTCGGCTTCTCTTTTTTGCCTGGCTAAATAAGGTATGGTTTGAACAATCATAAACTTCTTAAGCGGTAAAGAGATGAGGCGGATTGAGGTAATACTGGGGGAGCTGGAGCGACTGACACGTGGCCTGAGCCTTGCCGATTTGGCGCAGGAAACCGCTTTTACGGCAGAGGCGATAGGCTTCAATCTCGGACTGGCGCGTAACTCCGTCAGTAAAGATCTCAATTCGCTCTGGCATGAGGGACTGGCGATTAAAAGCCGTGGTCGTCCGGTGTTCTTTTTGCATCGTCAGACGCTAGAAACGCTGCTGGGACGTAAGCTTGGCGATGGCGAACGAGAGGTGCGCTCGGTGGCCGATCTGCTGCCGTATCAGAACGCCCATGCTGACAACGATCCTTTTACCCGCCTGACGGGATACGATCGCAGCTTGCGCGACGCAGTGGAAAAAGGTCGCGCGGCGGTGCTTTATCCCCAAGGGCTGCATGTGCTGCTGACCGGGCCATCCGGTGTCGGTAAAACCTTCTTTGCGGAGTTGATGCACCGTTTCGCCTGTGAGCACGCTGCAGGCTCGCCGCCACCACTGGTTTACTTTAACTGCGCGGAATATTCCCATAACCCGGAACTGCTCTCTTCTCATTTGTTTGGTCATCGGCAGGGGGCTTTTACCGGTGCACATGCAGATAAAACCGGGCTGGTGGAACAGGCGGACGGCGGCTATCTGCTACTTGATGAAGTACATCGCCTGCCCTATGAAGGACAGGAGAAGTTGTTCTCTCTTCTCGATAAAGGTGAATATCGTCCGCTGGGATCAAGCGCCACGGCGCGATCGATTTCGGTACGCCTGATTTGCGCCACCACCGAAGCGGTGAGTTCCGCGCTGCTGCGCACTTTTCAGCGGCGTATTCAGGTATGCATTGATTTACCCGGCATCCGGCAGCGTTCGGTCGAGGAGCAGATCGAGTTGATTATTGGTTTCATGCAACGCGAAAGCCGCAAAATCGAGCGTACGGTGTGCATCGACAAGACGCTGCTGCTCTGGCTGCTCAACAAACCGCTCGAAGGCAACATCGGCCAGCTCAAAAGTGATATTCAGTTTCTGTGTGCTCAGGCGTGGGCATCGGGGATGACGGAGCACAATGACACGTTGCAACTGGATAAACGGTTAGTGGACGTGCCGTTTAATGCCACACCCGAACAGCGTCTGCTGGTCGATACGTTGTTTAATGGTAAAGAGCGACTGAGTGTGGATGCGCGCACGCTGCCTGCGCTGAAAACATCGCTGGCAACCGGGGCGGAGATTGAGGAGAGCGATCTCTTTTACAGCTTTCTGACGCGCGAATACGTCAATCTGCGTAACAGCAATGTGCCACCGGCGGAAACGCTGGCGATCCTGAAAAATAAACTTAGCTCGATTTTTGAGTATGGTCTCTACAGCCGCGACAACGTTGTTCATCCACCACGCTATGGCGATCAAATTGAGGAGCGCGTGACGCTGCTGATTGGCTGCGTGGAGCAGGTGCTTAGGTTTACTCTGCCAGAGAATCTGGTCAATCCGCTACGCAAACATTTTCTCGCGCTGATTGGTTACGTGCAGCGCGGGCTGATCCCGCAACTTTACTCCTCCAGCCTAATCCTCGACCGCTGCAAAGATGAATACGACAACGCCACGCTGCTGTGTCGGAAAATCAATGAACTCCTGCATATTCAGTGTCCGGCGACGGAAATCGTCTGGCTGTGCCTGTTCCTGAAAGAGTGCCGCCATTACCGCCAGCGTATTGATGCCAGCCCGGAATGCGGCGTGATTCTGATTGCGCACGGGGCGACGACAGCCACTAGCCAGGCGCAGTATGTGAACCGGGTGCTGGAGCGTGAGCTGTTCAGCGCTATTGATATGCCGTTTGAACAGTCGGTTCATGACACTCTGGAAACGCTGACGCAGTGGATCCAGATCCGGCGCTGGCAACGGTTAATTCTGATGGTAGATATTGGTTCGTTGGTGCATTTTGGTAGTACTATCAGTAAGTTATTTAAGATTGATGTTCTGCTGATACCTGATATTACCCTGACCAGCCTGCTGGAAGTGGGGCTGGATTTGAGTTATGAAACCAGTGATTTACCGCAGCTGGCGGCGTTAATGCAGAGCAAGAATATTCCCTGTCAGCTCTGTACGCCGCAGCAAGAAAACGGCGGCAAGGTGCTCGTGATCTCCTGCATTACTGGTATGGGCACCGCAGAGAAAATCAAAAAGGTGCTGGAGGAGAGCTTTGGTGAACTGATGTCGCAGGACACGCGGATGGTGATACTCGATTACAACGAAGTGCGCAGTCTGGAGCGCGTCCAGCAGTCGCTTCATGGCCGTGAACGGCTGGCGGGCATTGTCGGCACTTTCCAGCCGGGGCTACCGGATATTCCCTTTATCTCGCTGGAGGAGTTGTTTTCCGAACAAGGGCCGGAACTGGTACTGAGTCTGCTAATGCCGGATCTTGCAAATAGCGAGCGTCGTCTTGAGATGGAGCGCAGCGCGATGCGCTTTATCAGCGCGCTCACAATGGAAAGCATCATCAACCATATTTCGGTGCTCAATCCGCAGCGCATTCTGCAAGAGATGGAAGGAGTGTTCAACTACCTGACCCGCGAGCTTGGCCTGCAACCGAGCCGCCAGGTGACACTACGCTTCCTGATCCACTGCTGCTGCATGGTCGAGCGTATCGTGATTAACCGCAAACCGTTACAGATGGCGCTGGAAAACAAGCGAGATCTGGATCCTCGCGCCTTTAGTGTCATCAAATCTGCATTTCAGCCCATTGAAGAAGCGTATGCCGTCCGTTTATCGGATGCGGAATATTTTTATATTTACGAACTGCTTTATAGCTGATCCCTTATCTGGCGTGGCATTTCGACACGTCAGACCGCCTTTCTTCCCCGCGTGACACAAAATCTGGCACAGCCTTTGCCTTTACTCTGATGAGTTTTGCCGGATGGCGGCGTAAACGCCTTATCCGGCCTACGAATGAATATCACCGTAGGTCCGGTAAGCGCAGCACCACCGGGCATTGCCAGTCCCAATTAATCATGCCAGGAGGCCATTTTGACGACTACTGAACCCTTGCCTGAAATCCTGCTGCTGACGCATGGCGGCTGGGGACAACACCTCTGCAATAGCCTGCGGATGGTAACGGGCGAAATTAAAGGCGTGATGGAAATTGCGCTGATGCCCGTCGATACGCTGGGGGAGTTTTACCAGCGTGTTGAGGCCCTGGTGAAAACCATGCCGGAAGGCTCACTCATCCTGACCGATTTTGTGGGCGGCACCACGTCCAACGTCGCGGCGCGACTAAGTGCCGATTATCCGGTGGCGGTGATTTCCGGGCTGAACGCCTCCCTGCTGCTGGATGCGCTGGACCGTCGCGAACATGGCCCGCTGAGCGCCTGCGTGAGCGGCCTGGTGGAAGCCGGACGCAGCAGCTGTCTGGACGTTGTCGCCCACGTTCGTCAATTACAACAATCACAATAAGGAAATTATCATGGCAAACATTGTCTTATGCCGCATCGATAGCCGACTCATTCATGGGCAGGTAGTGACCAAATGGGTCGGGCAGTCGCAGGCCAACCGGATTGCGGTGGTCAGCGACGAGCTGGACGCCGATCCGTTTATGAAAAACATCTACCTGATGGCCGCGCCGCCGAACATCAAAGTGGACTGCTACAGCAATCAGAGCTTTGCGGCAGCGTGGAAAGAAAACCAGCTCGGCGACGGCAATGTACTGGTGCTGTTCCCTTCTCTGGCAGCGATCCATCAGGCCGTGCAGCAGGGATTTGATGTCATCACTATTCAGGTTGGCGGCTTAGGCGGCGGGCCAAACCGCAAAGCGGTTTTCCAGAACATCACGCTGGATGAAAAAGACGTCGGCATTCTGAACGACCTGAAAAGCCGGGGGATTAAGGCGATATTCCAGACCATCCCGGAAGATAAGCCGCAGTCTCTGGACGACATCCTGAAAAAATTCTAATTCTCTGATAACAGGGTAAATAACGATGGATACTTTAGTTTTTGCAAGCCTGATGGGGTTGTATTACTGGTTTGCCCGATTACGCCTCGGCTACACCTTCTCCGCGATGCTGATTCAGCCGGTAGTTATTGCGGTCTTCGTCGGCCTGCTGCTCGGCAATATGCAGACGGCGATGATCATCGGCGCGGGTATGCAGCTCGTTTATCTCGGCGTGACTTCAACGCCGGGCGGCAACGTGCCGTCCGACCCGGCGCTGGCAGCCTGTATCTCGATTCCAATCGCTGTGAAGGCCGGGATGGACCCGAACCTGGCGATTGCGCTGGCGATCCCGTTTGGTGTAATCGGCGTTTTCCTTGACCAGTTGCGCCGTACCCTGAACGCCGCCTGGGTGCATATGGCGGATAAACACGCAGAAACGGCAAACATGGCGGGCATTATGCGCTGCGCCTTTCTCTGGCCAGCGCTACTCGGCCTGGCGCTACGCTTTCCGGTGGTGTTTGCCGCCAACTATTTCGGCCAGAACGTGGTGGAAAGCTTCCTCAAACTGATGCCGCACTGGTTGACCCATTCCTTTGAAATTATGGGCGGGATCCTGCCTGCGTTGGGCTTTGCGATCACCATTATGGTGATCGGTAAAAAGAGCCTGCTGCCGTGGTTTATCGGCGGATTCTTCGCGGTGCTGTATCTCAAGGTGGACATCATGGCAATGGCGATATTTGGCACCTGTGTGGCCTTCCTGATTAAGAGCCTGGCGAAAAATGAAGGAGCAGCATGATGAGCAGCGATGTAATGCAACATGATCTGGTTGAGCGCGCGCGGGAAAGTGCAGCCCTGACCAAAGCCGACATCACCAAAGCCTGGCTAATTTACTGGCTGGGGGCGGAATTATCCAACTCCTATGAACGTTTGCAGAGCCTGATTTTCTGCGCCTCGATGACACCGATCATCAAAAAACTCTACCCACAAAAAGAAGAGCAGGTGGAGGCGCTGAAACGCCATCTGAATTTCTTCAACTCAGAGCAAACCTTTGGCGCGGTGATCCAGGGGATTTCCATCGCCATGGAGGAGCAAAAAACGCGCGGCGAGCCAATTGCCGACGCCTCGATCACCGGGATTAAAACGGGCCTGATGGGGCCGCTGGCCGGCATGGGCGACGCTATCATCTGGGCAGCAGTCATGCCTCTGCTGATTGCTATTTTTATCCCGTTCGCCGCCAATGGCAGCGCGTTCGGCGGGATTGCACCGCTGATCCTCTACCCGGCAATTACGCTGGCGATAAGCTATGGCCTGATCCACAAAGGCTACACCTTGGGACGTGACTCCATCGTCGGACTCTTGCAGGGAGGGCGAATCAAAGAACTGATCTACGGCGCTAACGTGTTGGGCCTGATCATGATGGGGGCGCTGTCGGCAAGCTACGTCAAGATCACCACGCCACTGAAGATTAGCGCCCTGAAAGGTTCTGAAGTGGTGGTTCAGCAAATTCTCGACTCTATCGCGCCGGGCCTGTTGCCGCTGGCGGCGGTGTTCGCCATCTACTTCTATCTGGTGAAAAAAGGCCCGCGTTACACCACTATTCTGCTGTCGATTGTTCTGCTTAGCGTGGTCTGTTCGCTGCTGGGGGTGCTGTAAATCATGACGCAGAATATCTATCAACAGCTTGGACTCAAACGGGTGATCAACGCCTGCGGCAAAATGACGATTCTGGGCGTCTCCAGCGTCGCGCCAGAGGTGATGCATGCCACGGCACAGGCAGCCTCGGCTTTTGTGGAGATCGACAGGCTGGTGGACAGAACTGGCGAACTGGTTTCCCGTTACACGGGGGCTGAGGACAGCTACGTGACGTCTTGTGCGTCGGCGGGGATCGCCATCGCTGTGGCCGCCGCCATCACTCGCGGCGATCCGTCTGGGGTGTCACTGCTGCCAGACAGCACCGGCATGGCTAACGAGGTGGTGATGTTGCGCGGTCATAATATCGATTACGGTGCGCCAATTACCAGCGCGATCCGGCTTGGTGGTGGCCGGGTAGTAGAAGTGGGGTCAAGTAATCTGTCCGCTCGCTGGCAACTGGAGAGCGCCATTACCGACAATACTGCCGCGCTGCTGTATGTGAAATCACACCACTGTGTGCAAAAGGGGATGCTGAGCATTGAGGATTTTGTGCAGGTGTCACAGAAACACAACCTGCCGCTGATTGTCGATGCCGCCGCCGAGGAGGATTTACACGCCTGGGCCGCGAGCGGTGCGGATATGGTTGTCTACAGTGGGGCGAAAGCGTTTAACGCGCCAACCTCCGGGTTTATCACCGGCAAAAAAACGTGGATCGCGGCCTGTAAAGCGCAGCATCACGGCATTGCCAGGGCAATGAAAATCGGCAAGGAGAACATGGTCGGGCTGGTGTACGCGCTGGAGAATTACCATCAGGGACAGGCCGTGGTGACCACCGAACAGCTTCAGCCGACAGCAGAAGCTATCTCGGCAATTCAGGGACTGTATGCTGATATTGAGCAAGATGAAGCCGGGCGTGCTATCTGGCGCATCCGCATCCGGGTCAACGCACAACAACTGGGGCTTAATGCCCGCGAAGTCGAAGCCCGACTGCGCGGTGGCGACATCGCCATTTACACCCGTTGCTATCAACTCCACCAGGGCGTATTTAGCCTTGACCCACGCACGGTCGCAGAAGGCGAAATGGCGTTAATCGTGGCGCGACTGAAGGAGATTGCAGATCATGCAGCAGATTAATTTTTACCGCCAACGTGTAGCGATTAACGTGCTGGCGAAGGACATGGCTAACGCCCGGGAAATCTTTGACGCTGCCGAAGGCCATGCGGTGATCGGCATCCTTTCAGCACAGTTTGCCTGCGTGGAGAAAGGTGTTCAGGAGGTAAAACGCTGGGTGGCTGAAGTGCCGTCTGTTTCCGTCGGGCTGGGAGCGGGCGATCCGGCGCAGTATTACAAAGCGGCGATGATCGCCGCACGGGTGCACCCGGCGCACGTCAACCAGACCTTTACCGGATGCGGTTTTGCTGCCGGGGCGCTGGCGGCGACGGGGGGCGAGCAGACATATATCAACGCGCTGGTCAGCCCAACCGGCACACCGGGCGAGGTGCTGATCTCCACTGGCGTCAGCAGCAGTCAGGGGAAGCCTGCCCGTGTCTCGTGCGATACGGCAGTACGCATGATGCAGGATATGGGGGCGCACGCGGCGAAGTTTTTCCCGATGGGTGGCGAGAAGTCCTTACCGGAACTGTATATGCTGGCGACTGTTGCCGCCCGCAATGGGATGATGCTAATAGAACCAACAGGCGGTATAGACCTGGATAACATCGGCGTTATTTTGCAAACCTGCCTGGAGGCTGGCGTACCGCGCGTGATGCCGCACATATACAGCTCGATTATCGACCCGCAAACGGGCAACACACGGCCCGAGGATGTCGTCAGGTTAATGGAGATAGTCAAAGCGTTGGTGTGACAACCCCAGGAATGCCGGATGCGCGTTATCCGGCATTTCGTTCAGGCAGATTTTGATTAATAAAGAGGGAAGAAATCGCAGGGAGTACCATGTCACTAAGCGATCAATTTCTTACTGACTTCATCTGCCCCTTGCAAAACATCACGGTCATTATTTAGCCCATTACGCTGTGTAATACATCGTTGCCCGGTTCGCTGTAGGTGGCACCAGGTGGGATGAGCGCTCGTGCTGATAACCTGTGGGCAGTGGCTCGCAACTTTGCCCGCGTTAACGCTGTTGCAGCGGGCGGCAGATCACCAGCATGGCGATGGCGCTGCACAGCGGCACGGCGGCGAGCAGCAGCCAGGGCATTATCGCCTGCGGGGAAGGCGTCAGCGCGTGATCGAGCTGGCCGCCGAGCAGAAAATTACCCGCCAGCACCGCCACGCCGCCCATCGAGGCGAGTGCGCCATAATGTGCGCCGAGATTATGCTCGCTGGCGAAACGCGGCACTAAATCCATGCCCACCGGCACAATGATCATCTGTCCGAGCGTTAACAGCGTCACCATGCAAATGGCCGGGATCAGCCGCTGCCAGTTATCGGGCGGCACGTCGGCGGCAAAAAACGCCACGCTGGCGAACGAGGCGCTCAACAGCCCGAAGCCGAGCGGCAGCGTGCGCAACGGGCCGAGGCGACGGGCAAAGCGCGCCAGCGGCAGTTGCAGACAGACGATCAGCAGCGAGGCGAGCATAAACAGCGGGCCGAGATCGGTTTCCCGGCTGCCGGAGCGGCGCAGTTCCACCGGCAGCGCCAGATAAAGCTGGTTATAGCTGAACAGATAGGCGCTGTAAGCGATGATAAAAGCCACAAAACGCGGCTGGCGGAACGTCTCCCACCAGGGCGTGATTTTTAGCTCGCTGGCCTTGTGCGGCGTAGCGGGCAGGCTGAAAAACAACACCACCAGCGCGACGATAAACACCCCCGCACCGGCCAGCGCCACGCGCTGAAAACCAAATCCCGCCAGCAGCGCGCCGAGCACCGGCCCCAGCACCGCGCCCAGTTCGCCGCAAACGGCAAACAGCGCGAACCACTCCTGGCGGCTGCGCTTGCCGTCGGCTTCACTCTGCGTACCGGCTTTGGCCAGCAGCGCCTCGATAGCAGGGGAGAACAACGCCCCGCCGACGCCGGTCAGACAGGCACCCAGCACCACCGGCCAGAATGACTCCCCCAGCGCCAGCAGCAGATAGCCGCTCACCCGCACCAGACAGCCGCTGAGGATCACCACCCGCGCACCAAAGCGGTCCGCCAGCGCGCCGCCCACCAGAAACATCCCCTGCTGCGAGAAGGTGCGCAAGCCAATCACCAGCCCGATCACCCAGCCTGACAGCAGCAGGTCATCGCGCAGGTAAATTGCGAGAAAAGGCACAACGGCATAGAAGCCAATATTAAAGACCAGCTGGCAGCCGGAAAGCAGATAAGGGGAGGTGCGTTTTGTTGCGTCTGTCGAAGTTGAAAACATGCCATAACCGAAGTTGAGTGATGAAAATTGAC
Organism: Enterobacter sp. ENT03; assembly: GCF_019218745.1. GTDB lineage: Bacteria > Pseudomonadota > Gammaproteobacteria > Enterobacterales > Enterobacteriaceae > Enterobacter_D. Next base: position 201,543 of record NZ_JAHUXA010000004.1, on the reverse strand, counting down.
AATATATTTTGCGATGGGTATAAGTCCACCACTTAAGAATGATTTGCATTTACCTGCGCGTAGCCACTGATCCTCTGGAGTAAGACGAATGCCGGTTTTAAAGAAATCGCTGTTAGCTTTAGGAATGCTTTGCCTGAGTACGGCCTCTGCCCTGGCGACTCACTACCCGTTAACCCTTGATAACTGTGGCACAACGCTCACTTTCAACAAAGCGCCGGAGCGCGTGGTGGCACTGGGGCAGAACTCCGCCGAAATCATGCTGATGCTCGGTTTGCAGGACAAAATGGTCGCCAGCGCCTTCTGGCCGACAAAAGTCTTACCGGAACTCGCAAAGCAGAATGAAAAAGTCAAAGTGCTGACCGTGGAGATCCCGACGCTGGAGTCCATTCTGGCACAGGAGCCGGATTTTGTGGCGGCACAATTGCCGTTGCTGCTCGGGCCGGACAGTAAAGTCGCCAAACGCGAAGATTTTGCCGCCGTGGGCGTAAACAGCTATTTATCGCCGGGCGTCTGCACCACCACCAAAAACACCGGTGACATCTACGGTAGCCGCAAACAGATGTGGGACATGACCCAGCTGTACAAAGAAATTAACGACCTGGCGGCGATTTTCGACGTGCAGGATCGCGGTGATGCGCTGGTGGCGAGCTTTAAAAAGCGCGAAGCCGATCTGCGCGAGAAATTCCACAAGGGCAATAAAGATCTGTCGTTCGTCTTCTGGTTCTCGAGCGCCTCGCCGTCAGCCGATGCGCACATGAGCGGCAAGAACAGCGCCTCCGGCTTTATCGCGAATATGCTGGGCGGTCACATCGCCCTGAATACCGACGCTGAATGGCCGACGGTGAGCTGGGAAAGTGTGATCAGCGCCAACCCGGACGTGATTGTCGTTGCCAGCCTCGACCGTAACCGCTGGGTGCTGGATCGCGCCGAAGAAAAAATTAAATTCCTGAAAACCGATCCGGCGGTCAGCCAGCTGGATGCGGTGAAAAAAGGCCATATCGTGGTGATGGATGGTCAGGCGATGAACCCGACCGTGCGCACGATTTATGGCGCGGAGCAGGTGGCGGCACAATTAGAGAAAATGGATCTGAACTGATGTCTGTTGCGTCCCGCTCGGTAGTTGAAAATATGCGATCCGTGGTGTTGCTGCTGAGCGCGGTGCTGGTGCTCGGTATCACCATCGCCTTCAGCGTCGGGGTGGGCGAGCTGTCGATCCCGTTAAAAACCACGTTTTTCGCTATCACCAATAAGCTCGGTCTGACCGGCGTAACGTTAAACCGCATCCATGAGACGGTGATCTGGGATTTCCGTCTCAGCCGGGCGCTGGTTGCCGCCTGTAGCGGCGCGGGGCTGGCCATCTGCGGCGCGGTGCTGCAAAGCCTGCTGAAAAACGCGCTGGCGGAGCCGTATGTGCTGGGCGTGTCAGCCGGTGCCTCCACCGGCGCGGTGGCCGTGGTGGTACTGGGCGTGGGTGCGGGGGCGGTGTCGCTCTCCGCCGGGGCCTTTATCGGGGCCTTCGCCGCGTTCTTGTTCGTCGCACTGCTGACCAACGGCGCGCGCGGCGGCAATGAACGTACCATTCTTGCGGGTGTGGCAGCGTCGCAGCTGTTCAATGCCCTGACCGCTTACACCATCAGCACCTCTGCCAATGCGCAGCAGGCGCGCGATGTGATGTTCTGGCTGCTCGGCAGCTTCAGCGGCGTGCGCTGGCCGGAGTTTCAGCTGGTGCTGGTGGTGGTGGTGATTGGCCTTGCGGTGTGTCTGTACCATGCGAAAGCGCTGGATGCCTTTACCTTCGGGGATGACGCAGCGGCATCGCTCGGTATTCCCGTCGGTGTGATCCGTTTGATCCTCTTCTCCGTCACGGCGCTGATGACCGCCGCCATCGTCAGCATGGCCGGCTCCATCGGCTTTGTCGGCCTGGTGGTGCCCCATATGATGCGCTACTTCTTTGGCCCGCTGCACCGCAAACTGCTGGTGGCGTCGGCGCTGATGGGCGCGATCCTGATGGTGCTGGCTGATATCGCCTCCCGCACGGTGATCGCCCCGCAAAGCCTGCCGGTGGGCGTGGTGACCGCGCTGGTTGGCGTGCCGTTCTTTGCCGTTATTCTTTATCGCTCGGGGAAATTTTCATGAGTATCGGTGCCGAAAATCTGTCCTGGCGTATCGGAAAAAAAGTCATTGTTAACGATGTGTCGCTCAGCGTGCCCACAGGCCAGACCATGGGGCTGCTCGGCCCGAACGGCTCCGGGAAATCCTCCTTGCTGCGGATCCTGGCGGGGCTGCGTCGGCCCGACGCGGGCCGGGTGACGCTCGACGGCGGCGATGTGCGCGAGCTTGGCAAAAAGGCGCTGGCGAAGCGCGTGGCCTTTGTGGAGCAACACGCGGCGACGGATTCCAACATCAAGGTGATCGATGTGGTGAAGCTGGGGCGCATTCCGCACCATTCACCGCTCTCGCCGTGGACGCATGCGGATGACGAGATCGTCACCGCCGCGCTGGCGCGGGTGGAGATGCTCGACCGCCAGCAGCAGGGCTGGCAGAGTCTGTCCGGCGGCGAGCGTCAGCGGGTACACATTGCCCGCGCGCTGGCGCAGTCACCCTCGGAGATTTTGCTCGACGAGCCGACAAACCATCTGGATATTCACCATCAGATGCAGTTGATGCGGCTGATCAGCGCGCTGCCGGTCACCAGTATTGTGGCGATCCACGATCTGAATCATGCGGCGATGTTCTGCGATTCGCTGGTGGTGATGCAGAACGGCGGGATTGTGGCACGCGGCACGCCGGACGAGGTGCTGACCGAAGAGATGCTGCGCGAGGTTTTTCACGTCGAAGCCAGAGTGGAGATTTCCCGCTTCAGCGGCAAAAAGCATATTCACTTTTTGTAGGGCGGGATGCGGTGCAGCGCCAATAGCCGGGCTGCACCGCTGGCAGGTTAGCCCTTCCAGCGCGACTGACGGATCACGCTGCAAAAATTCAGCGGTGAAAACGCCGGTTCTTTATCCTGAATAACATCCGCTTTCACGTTGCCGAACGTGGTCTGCTTTTTATGCTTAATACCGTCATAAAATGCCTGAATAATCTCTTCTTTAAACGCCGCCGGACGCGGGTGCAGATCCGTCACCACGTTGATTTCCGCGTCGCTGAAGTTGTCATAGCCTATTCCCAGCACGTCCATTTCAACCCCTGCCGTCACCAGTGCGATTTCCGGTGCCATGAACTCCGGGATGCCCGGCGTGGTATGCAGCGCAATGGCGGTCCATACCTTGTCGATATCGGCAGGTTTTACGCCATAGCCTTCCAGAAACGCCCGTGCCGCATTTGCGCCATCCACTTCGAAACGCTTGTCGCAGCTGCAATGTTCATGCGTCAGGCCAATGTCATGAAACATACAGCCAACATAAAGCAATTCCTGATCGACCGTCAGCCCGCGCTGCTGACCCGCCAGCGCCGCCCAGTAGTAAACCCGGCTGGAATGGTGGAACAACAGGTCCGATTCCGTATCACGAATGAAGGTTGTCGCCTCGCGCGCCATTTTGCTGTCGGGAACGCGGATCCCGGTGATGTTCATACTCATCTTTCTCTCCTGTGGGTTGTCTTTGTCCAGAATAAGACGCATCATTCATGTCTTAAAGCGTGGTTTAAAGATGTTTAAGGACATACTGACCTTTTACGACACGGGGATCGCAATGCGTTACGAAATAGCCATTCTGGCAGTGCCAGGCGTACAGCTGCTGGATGTGTGCGGGCCGCTGGATGTGTTCGCGGAAGCCAACCGGTTGATGAAGCGCCAGGTGTACAGCCACAAGGTGATCTCGGTAGCGGCACCGGAGGTGCTGGCATCTTCTGGAGTACGGCTCGCCGCTGACCTTATGCTGGCGAACAGCACAGACTACGCGCCGCACACGTTTCTGGTGGCGGGTGCCCCTGATATCGACCGTTTTGTGCCGGATGCGACAGCAACGGCGCAGATCGCCGGTCTGTGTCAGCGCAGCCAGCGTTTTGGCTCCGTGTGCAGCGGTGCGCTGCTGTTGGCCCGCACCGGATTGCTGGAAGGCAAACGGGTGACGACACACTGGGCCTGCGCTGCTCGGCTGGCGGCGTTATATCCCGGCGTCACCGTCACTGCCGATGCCCTGTGTGTAAAAGACGATCGGGTGCGCACAGCGGCAGGCGTAACGTCGGGCCTGGATCTGGCGCTGCGGCTGGTGGAGGAGGATTTAGGCCGGGAAATCGCCCAGGACGTAGCGGCGCAGCTGGTGATGTTCTTCCGCCGCCCGGTGAATCAGACGCATTTTATTCGCGGCAACGGCGTCTCCCTCGACGGGCGCACGGCATTTCAGGAATTACAGCGCTGGACGATCACGCACATTGAGACGGTGAAAACGGTGTCGATGATGGCGTCACATCTGAACATCAGTGAGCGGCATCTGTCGCGCCTGTTTCGGCAGGAGCTGGGTATTACCCCGAAACAGTGGCTGGAACGCGAGCGCGTGGCAAAGGTCCGTCAGTTGCTGGAGCAAAAAAAGCTACCGGCAAAAACTCTGGCCGCCATGAGCGGCTTTTCCGGTGCCGACGTGATGCGCCGGGTGTTTTGCCGCGTCACAGGGATCACCCCTGCGGCGTATAGCCGGTTGATGGTGAAGGGGTGAGGTGGGGAAATATGCCGGAGCATCCGAGGATTTATCCGGCACGAAGTCACCTTAATTCGCGCTGCCAGCGTCGATTCGATCCTTTTTATCCTCTGCTGCGCCGCTTTTAACTCATCCTGAAGCCGCTGCTCCTGCTCGTTGTATGCCATCAGCACGATGCATCCATTCATCACTTTTACCGTTACCTGGTGTCCGGTATCAAACCCCGCTTCCCGTAGCCATTTCCCTTTGAGGATCAGGTTCGGCGTGCTTTTATCCCGGCCGCGCGGGCGATAGCCCACGATCGCGGAACGCTCGCTTTTTTTAATCTCTGACTCTGGGGTAGAATGCGGATCAGCCATAATCAACTCCTTGATAGTTGGTGAGGTTAGACGCTCCGGCTGTGTTGCTGCACATCGGAGCGTTGTTTAATTCCTGTGTGTATGTGGTAGGTACCACATGCGTCTAAATTAACCGAAATGGTACCTACCATGCAAGAAAAAAAGAAACCACACTTCGACCGCACCAAAAGCACGATGAAGAACATTCGTTTTGAAGATGAGCTTCTGGAACAGATTGAGAAAGCGGCGGGAAAAGGGAATTTTAGTAAGTGGGTGAAAGAAGCCTGCAAGATGCGATTGCAGAAACCTGACGCTTAATCACCCCAAAATGGCATTCCCGATGGGATCTGGGGCAATTACAGCGACTTTTTGTCCTCGTTTTTCCACTGTAGCAAAGCGGCAATATCCTTCTCACCTTCGGCTTCTTTTGTGAGGCGCTGCTGCCCGGCAAACTGTTTATATTCTGCCTGCGCTTTCTCGTCTGCCATTTTTTTACTGACGGAACCTGTGCCGTCCAGAACTTCTCGGTCATTAAATTGCAGGAACTGATCCAATTTATCCTGCCAGTCACGCAGAAATATTTCTTTGCGGCGCCTGGCCTGATCTTCAGCAAAATCCAGCCACATGTTAACTACGCGGTTAAGTTCGCTGACCTCATCCTGGGTAAGGTAGTTTTTAGCTACCGTCACATCACATTTGCGCACCTCTTCGCCTTTATAACTGGTTAATCCCATATGTGGTTTATTGGCATCAGCACGTTTGTGGATGAGTTCCGCAGCTGTGTGTCCGGTACAGGCATAATGGAGCTTGTTCTGGATGGTTTGAAAAAACTGCGTCGTTTCTTTCAGGGAGGGTTGATAGTCAGCGGCTAATGCGAAGAGCTCGCGAACCCGTAAATAAACCCGGCGTTCGCTGGCCCGAATATCGCGGATGCGCTCCAGCATCTCGTCGAAATAGTCAGGCACGGTCGAAGAATCAACTGGCGGATTTTTAAGCCGTTCATCATCCATGACGAAACCTTTAAGCAGGTACTGCTGTAGCGTCTGGGTTGCCCATTGACGGAATTGAGTGCCTCGTGCAGAGCGGACTCGATAACCAACTGCAAGGATGACAGGAAGACTGTAATGAAGTCTGTTACGACTCACCTGACGACTGCCTTCCTGCTGAACTTGTAAGTAAGACTTACAGGTTGCATTTTGTTCAAGTTCGCCTTCTTCGTAGATCCCCTTGATGTGCTGCGTAACGGCCTGCGGGGTAATCTGATAAAGGTTTGCGATAGTTGCCTGAGGGAGCCATAGCGTCTCCTGTTCAAAGCGACATTCCACGCGCACTTCGCCGTCATCACTGGCAAACATAATAAACTCGCCTGCCGGAGCCTGGCCTGAAAGTTCCTCTGTCATGCTGCCTCCTTTAACGCTGGACGAAAATTATTTGGGACCTATCAGAATGTTAAACGTTCATGACGTTACCATGAATGCCATAAACACGGTTATCAACATAGTATGTGAAAACAAACAGGAGTAAAAAAACAGAAATGAAACGTGGGGGTAGTTCGCAAAATTTGCGTTAAGCAGGAGAATATTGCAGAGGATTTACGCCACAAGTGGCGGAAGATCACAGGAGTCGAACCTGCCCGGCACCGCTGGCGGCACCAACTGGATTTGAAGTCCAGCCGCCTCACCGGAGACGACGATCTTCCTGGCCTTCATTGCTACATGGAGGCGGGGCGCATTATAGCCACTTTCCTTGCGTAACCACATACCCCGTCACACTTTTTTATCACTTCAACGTCAAACGCCCCTCTGATTTTAGTTAAAACCCTATTAAATCCATTGCTTACCCTCCCCCCCTCTTTTCAGATACCGCGATCACATAAAACAAGAATCGTAATCTGATAACCAGAAAACGGAATACCCGCTTCTGGAACGATGGTTTAAAACGTCTGCAACCGGTATCAGCACACTTCAGAGCAAAAGGATGAAAGATGAAGAGTCAGATTATTTCTGTGAAGGAGAAGATTGGTTACGGCATGGGGGACGCCGCCAGTCATATCATCTTCGATAACGTAATGATGTACATGATGTTTTTCTATACGGATATTTTCGGTATTCCCGCCGGGTTTGTCGGCACCATGTTCTTACTGGCTCGAGCGCTGGATGCGATTTCCGATCCCTGCATGGGGCTTATCGCCGACCGCACGCGCAGTCGCTGGGGTAAATTCCGCCCGTGGATGATGTTTGGCGCGCTGCCTTTCGGCATCGTCTGCGTCCTCACCTACAGCACGCCCGATCTGAGCATGAACGGCAAAATGATTTACGCTGCCGTCACCTACACGCTGCTGACCCTGCTCTACACCGTGGTGAATATCCCTTACTGCGCGCTGGGCGGCGTGATCACCAACGACCCGACGCAGCGTATCTCTCTGCAATCCTGGCGCTTCGTACTGGCGACGGCGGGCGGCATGCTCTCTACCGTGCTGATGATGCCGCTGGTGAATCTGATTGGCGGGGAAGATAAAGCGCTGGGCTATCAGGGCGGCATCGCCGTGCTGTCGGTGGTGGCGTTTTTGATGCTGACGTTCTGCTTCTTTACCACCAAAGAGCGTATCCAGGTACCGCCGAACACCACGCCGATGCGTGAAGATCTGCGCGACATCTGGAACAACGACCAGTGGCGTATCGTCGGCCTGCTGACCATCCTCAACATCCTGGCGGTCTGCGTGCGCGGCGGCGCGATGATGTACTACGTCACCTGGATCCTCGGCACGCCGGAAGTGTTCGTCGCCTTCCTCACCACTTACTGCGTCGGAAACCTGATCGGCAGCGCGCTGGCGAAGCCGCTCACCGACTGGAAATGCAAGGTCAGTATCTTCTGGTGGACTAACGCCCTGCTGACGATTTTCAGCGTGGCGATGTTCTTTGTACCGGTCAGCGCCAGCATCACCATGTTTGCCTTCATCTTTATCATCGGCGTGCTGCATCAGCTGGTGACGCCGATCCAGTGGGTGATGATGTCCGACACCGTCGATTATGGCGAATGGTGTAACGGCAAGCGCCTGACCGGGATCAGCTTCGCGGGTACGCTGTTTGTGCTGAAACTGGGGCTGGCGATTGGCGGCGCGCTCATCGGCTGGGCGCTGGCGGGTGGCGGCTATGACGCGGCGGCCAAAACGCAGAACAGCACCACCATCACCATTATTGTCGCGCTGTTCACCCTTGTTCCGGCAGCCTGTTATTTCCTCAGCGCCATCATCGCCAAACGCTACTACACCCTGAAAACGCCGTTGCTGGTGAAAATCATGGATCAGCTGGCGCAGGGTGCGCGACGCAACGAACAGACGTTTAACGAGACACCTGTTGCCAAAGAATTACCGCATTAAAAGGAACCGATAATGAAAATCAGTGATGGAAACTGGCTTATTCAGCCTGGGCTGAACCTCATTCACCCGATCCAGGTGTTCGATGTCGAACAGCAGGGCAATGAGATGGTGGTATACGCCGCGCCGCGCGATGTGCGTGAGCGTACCTGGCAGCTCGACACCCCTTTATTTACGATGCGCTTTTTCTCGCCGCAGGAAGGCGTGATCGGCGTGCGCATGGAACATTTTCAGGGCGCGCTAAACAACGGCCCGCATTATCCGCTGAATGTGCAGGACGTGCCTGTCGAGATGCAGAACACAGCGGCGTTCGCCGAACTGAAAAGCGGCGCGTTAAGCGTGCGTGTGACCAAAGGCGACGCCTGGGCGCTGGATTTTCTGCGCAACGGCGTGCGCATCACCGGCAGCCAGGTAAAAAACAACGGCTACGTGCAGGACACCGCCAGCAACCGCAATTATCTGTTTGAGCGGCTGGATCTGGGCGTCGGCGAAACCGTGTATGGCCTCGGCGAGCGCTTTACCGCGCTGGTGCGTAACGGGCAGACGGTGGAAACCTGGAACCGCGACGGCGGCACCAGCACTGAGCAGTCGTATAAAAACATTCCGTTTTACCTCACCAGTCGCGGGTATGGCGTGCTGGTGAATCATCCCCAGTGCGTATCCTTTGAAATCGGTTCGGAAAAAGTCTCCAAAGTGCAGTTCAGCGTGGAGTCTGAACATCTGGAGTATTTTGTGATCGACGGTCCGACGCCAAAAGACGTGCTGAACCGCTATACGCAACTGACCGGTCGCCCGGCGCTGCCGCCAGCGTGGTCGTTTGGCCTGTGGCTGACCACGTCGTTCACCACCAATTACGACGAAGCCACGGTGAACAGCTTTATCGACGGCATGGCGGAGCGCGATCTGCCGCTGCACGTGTTCCATTTTGACTGCTTCTGGATGAAAGCCTTCCAGTGGTGCGATTTCCAGTGGGATCCGCTGACCTTCCCGGATCCGGAGGGCATGATCAAACGCCTGAAGGCGAAAGGGCTGAAAATCTGCGTCTGGATCAACCCGTACATCGGCCAGAAATCGCCGATATTCAGGGAGCTGAAAGAGAAGGGCTATCTGCTGAAACGCCCGGACGGCTCCCTGTGGCAGTGGGATAAATGGCAGCCGGGGCTGGCTATCTATGATTTTACAAATCCGGAAGCCTGCCAGTGGTACGCGGAGCAGTTGAAAGGGCTGGTGGACATCGGTGTGGACTGCTTCAAGACTGATTTCGGCGAGCGCATCCCGACGGACGTGGCCTGGCATGACGGCTCCTGCCCGCAGAAAATGCATAACCATTACGCCTATATTTACAACGAGCTGGTGTGGAAGGTGCTGAAAGAGACGGTGGGCGAAGAAGAGGCGGTACTGTTTGCCCGTTCAGCGTCGGTAGGGGCGCAGAAATTCCCGGTGCACTGGGGCGGCGACTGCTACGCCAACTACGAATCCATGGCGGAAAGTCTGCGCGGCGGGCTGTCGATTGGTCTGTCCGGCTTTGGTTTCTGGAGCCACGATATTGGCGGCTTCGAAAACACCGCTCCGGCGCACGTCTATAAACGCTGGTGCGCGTTCGGGCTGCTCTCCAGCCACAGCCGCCTGCATGGCAGCAAATCCTATCGCGTCCCCTGGGCGTACGATGAGGAGTCCTGCGACGTGGTGCGCCACTTCACGCAGCTAAAATGCCGCCTGATGCCGTATCTGTACCGCCAGGCGGCGCTGGCCCGTGATGCGGGCACGCCGATGATGCGCGCCATGATGCTGGAATTCCCGGACGATCCGGCGTGTGAATACCTCGACCGCCAGTATATGCTCGGCGATGCGGTACTGGTCGCGCCGGTCTTCTCGGAGGCGGGTGACGTGCAGTTTTATCTGCCGGAAGGCCGCTGGACGCACCTCTGGCGCAACGATGAGATCACCGGCAGCCGCTGGCACAAACAGCAGCATGATTTCCTGAGCCTGCCGGTCTACGTGCGGGATAACACCCTGCTGGCGCTGGGCAATAACGATCAGAAGCCGGACTATGCGTGGAACCACGGCACAGCTTTCCAGCTGTTCAACCTCGCTGACGGCCGCGAAGCCCGCTGCGAAGTCCCGGCGGACGATGGCTCGGTGGCCTTCACGCTACAGGCGCGGCGGGAAGGAAATACCCTTACGGTCACCGGCACCGGTGACGCCCGCAACTGGACGTTATGCCTGCGCAATATACCGCAGGTGCACGCTGTGCAGGGCGGTTCGCAGGCAGGCAGTGAGTGGGGAGCAACCATCACGGCGCAGGATAATGCGCTGACTATCACTCTTTAATTTGCCTGATGGCGTTACGCTTACCGGCCTGCAATTCAGTGCAGGTCGGATAAGCGTAACTTTCAAGGCGGGTCAGGGAGCAGAGCATGGAGCTGGAGAATATATTTCGTGACGTTAAACTGAATAAGACAGAGATCGCTGTTTTACGCTTTATTCAAAACAACCCTGAGCAGACTATTCGCGAGGGGATCAGAGCCGTAGCGGAGCGCTGTTACAGTAATCCTTCCTCGCTGGTCCGGCTGGCAAAAAAACTCAAATTTAGCGGCTGGCTGGAACTGGTTTATTTCATCAAATTTAATATCACGCTGCCAAAACGTGACGTCACGAATGACGTGAATTTTATGACGATCCAGCCCGCGGATAATCTCAGTCCCCTGTTAAGACGCCTGGAACAGGATCGCATTCTTATTCATGGCAGCGGTTTCTCTCAGCTTGTCGCCCAGTATATTTATAATAAATTTCTGGTGACGGGGGTGAATGCCAGCCTCGCGCTGTGGCCGGATTATGAAATACTGGAGCAAAAAACCGCCGCAAAATTTGATGCTATCTGGCTGGTTTCTAAATCGGGGCGCAGCAGCTCAGCGCTCAACTGGGTAAAGGCGCTGGAAGGAAAAAATACCGATCTGGTTTGTTTTACCGGCGATTATCAAAGTCCACTGGCGCAGGCCGCCGATACGGCGGTGATTATCCACGATCCGCAAAAATTTGATGATGATATTTACTGGAGCAATCCGTTTTTTGGATATTGCATTCTGGGTTTTGAACATCTGCTAAAGCTGTGGTTTATGCAAGCGTCAGCCGGGGCATCCGTGGACGCCCCGACGACGATTATTGCCAGTCGCTGAAATGCGCGTCATCCAGATAGGCATTCACGAGTTTTTCAGCCAGTGACCAGGAGCCAATAAGCGGATGCGCCATTAATGCCCTTACCGCCAGGGATTTATCTTTTTGCATAATGGCAGCAACCGCCAGCCGCTCGTACTCCTTAACGCAGGAAATCATATTTTTCTGGGCGTCAGGAACATGAAGGGGGGTGACGGGGTGCAGTCCCGTTTTACTCAGGTCGCAGCTGATTTCAATCACATCATCCGCACGTAAAAAATCCAGCGTACCGTTATTTTGCAGCGATACGACAATACGCTTCGTGGTGTTGCTGTTAACGGCCTCCAGAATGTCCAGCGCCACGCCTGCGTAACCGCCCGTGTCAGGCGCTTCAATAAACTGCTGCAAGGTGAGCGGGGCGCGGGCGTTGAATTTTTCCTGCTGCGATTCATTTTGCATATAGCTGTTTTCACGACGCAGGTAATGTTCCATCCAGATCGTGAATGCCGCTTCAGGGTTTTCTTTGACATTAACAGGCTCAAGCGCCGCCCGCATGTCTTGATTAATGCGCGCAATCATTTCCCCCCGCGTTTCCGGTGAATCCTGAATCGCTTTCAGGGCCACTTCGCGATAGTAGTAGTAATAGAGATATTCATTCAGTAACTGCTTGCCGCAAAGCTGAACCAGGGCAGGTGAAAAATACTGCATGGCCGTTTTACGGTACAACTCAGGGTTGCTGACCAGCTTGTCGGTAACATCCTCCCCTTGCACCGTAAAATGGGTAAACCAGGAGAAATGATTCAGCCCATAACACTCGACCTGTAAATCTGCCTCATTGCAGTTGAGGATCGCCGGAAGCTCACGAATGAGTTCTGAGGGCGCATCGCAGATGCCATAAACCCGGCGTTTAAACCCGGACTTGATAATTGCCTCGGTTACCAGACCCGACGGGTTGGTGAAGTTAAACAGTATTACGTCCGGTGCGGCATGTTCTTCTATAAGGCGGCAATATTGCAAAATAGCAGGGATAGACCGCATCGCCATCGCAAAGCCACCTGCGCCGGTGGTTTCCTGGCCTAACGTATTATGATTAAGCGCGATGCGTTCATCGCGCACACGGCTCTCATCGCCGCCAACGCGCAGAGTGGTGATCACATAGTGGCTATTTTTTAATGCCGAAACGGCATCGGTCGTCAGGCGGAAATCAATATCCGGGCGAATCGCCGTAAAAATATAACGGGCGATCTCACCAAAAATGTTCAGGTTTTCTTCTGACGTATCAACAAATACAACTTCCTTTAAGTTTATTCGATGCGCATTATAGGCCAGTGACTTTGCGAGGAATGCGGAGCGTACACCGCCCCCGCCTAATACGGTTAATTTCATAACATCTCCTGATTAATTATTTGCCAGCCAGTTATCGACCCGGGAACGAACCTGCCCAACATTTACACCATAAATAACCTGAACTTCATTGCGATTACGCACCACGCCGTTTGCACCGGTACTTTTTAATAAGGCTTCATCAATCTTATCAGGGTGATGAAGCGCCACCCGTAAACGTGTAAAGCAGTTATCCACAGAAATAATATTTTCTTTGCCGCCTAACCCGGTAATAATATCGGTGGCTACCGTCTGGTCTGTCGCCGCTTTTTTATTACGGTAATCCTCTTTACTGTAGAGCTTTACATCCTGCTCATCTTCACGTCCCGGCGTTTTTAAATGAAGTCTGACGACCAGCGTTCGGAAAATTACATAGTAGGCGGCGAACTGCCCAATGCCGATCAGAATGTAGACAGGCCAGCGCGTCAGCGAAACAGGCAGCGGTAGGTTATAAATTAAAAACTCAATCAACCCTGCTGCGCCCCAAGGGCGCACGGTGAGCAGATCGCATATCGCCTGCGACGTGGCGGTTAAGGTGGCATGAATCAGCCACAGCAAAGGTGAAATGAACAGAAAGGTAAATTCAATCGGCTCTGTGATCCCGGTGAGAATAGACGTAATAATCGCCGGCAACAGAATGGCTTTCGCCATCACTTTCTTCGCTGGTGTCGCGGTGTGGTAGAACGCCAGTGCCGCGCCAGTAAGACCAAACATTGTCGTCATGCCTTGCTGTGCGAAGCGCAGTGCGTCATTCATCACCGGCGTGAGGTCCGGGTGCCGCATATAGGCCAGAAAAATGGCCTGTGTACCGGAGACCGTTTGCCCGTCGATGCTCAGCGTTCCGCCAATCTGCGTTAACTGAAACGGCGACCAGACAAAATGATGCAGGCCGGTAGGAATGAGGAATTTTTCAAAGAAACCATAGACAAAGACACCCGCGACGCCCGCATTTTTCATGAAGCCCGTTAAGGCGGTGATGCCGTGCGTCATAATGGGCCAGAACCAGGTAAAAATGATGGCATAAAAGATAATCACTGGCGTCATGGCAATTAACGTTAATTTAGCCCCGCCATACATCGAGAGCGCGCCGGGAAGCTCAGCATCAGAGACGTTATTGTGTACCCAGGCAAGCGTGCAACCGAGAATAATGCCTAAAAAAATGCCCATATCGACAACCACAAAACCTAATATCTGTGTTTGCCCGGTACCGTAATATTCGCCATTTACTTTTTCTGCGATCTGGTGAGTATATTCCAGCCAGGAGTGGTTAGCCCCAAGAAACATAATAAAACACATTACGGCAACCAGCGCGGCTTCGGTTTTTTTATCTTTTGCCAGCCCATAACTTATGCCGGTGCAAAAAAGTAATCCCAGATTGCCAAATAATGGCCAGAATGTATCGCCAAGTAACTTACCGATCGGGTGTAAAAAGCTGCTTTCAGGAATTAATGTGGGGTTGGTCAATACCGAACTTAATGCCAGGGTTAATCCAATGACCGGTAAAAATAAAACTGTCCCGATCATGGCTCTGGAGAATTTTTGCATATCCGCCAGAATACGTTGACGTATTACAGACATGGCTATTCCTTATCATTTATATGAAGGGTACTTTTAATTTTTTAAGGGTTTTCCAGCGAAATGATAATAACAAGCCAGGCAGGGGATAAAAACCTGTTGCGGGAAATAGGTACAAATAGCCGATAAATGAATACCTGTTCTATCCGCTACGAATAATGTCGTATCCGGATGGCAGGCTTCCGGATACGACAGCAGAAGATTACGGCATAACAGGGGCAGTCGCCGCGGACCCGCTTGATGGGACAGCATCCCCCGTCACGACACCTGCGCGCAGGATCTGCGTAACCTGCTGTTTATCGGCATTCACGGCGTGAAGTTGCCCGTTCACAGTGGGCTTTAATGGGGCGTCAGCCCGGACACTCCCGCTGGCGGTCAGCTGAAAATTGCCGTCGCCAGAGAGCGGCAGCGCGGGCCATCCCCACTGTTGCAGAACGTTCACCGGCACGCCGCGCCCGTTGAGGCTGACTTTGACCTGACGATCCGCCAGCTGTGACACCACGGCGGTGGCTTCCAGTAATCCCTGCCCGGTAAAGGCGCTCAGTTCGCTGATGTTCACCGCATTGTTATTCGCGCTTAGCGCCAGCGATGGACGACGCACATCGACGCGGTTAAAGGTGGCCGCCGCGCCGTTCAGTTTGGCGCTGCCGCCCCAGACGCCCCATTTGCCGTCGCGCGCCAGTTGCAGGTAAGCACCATAGCCATCGAGCGCGGTGATCTGCCACGGGAAGGCGGGATCGATGTCGATCACCAGATTGCGGCTGGCGCTGAATTTTTTCAGCATTACGGCATTGAGCCAGCCGGGAAGGGGATCCATCCACACCTGTTTCCAGTTGGCGGGCAGGGTATATTCCAGACCGGCAACCGCCACGTCATCCAGCACCAGCGCTTTGCCGTCGCGCAACCAGTTGCCGGCGGTGCGCACCATGCCGCCTTCCCAGCGCGAGGTGAACTGCCGCAGCGCCACGCCCTGCGGCGAAAGCTCAGCGTTGAGAATAGGATCAAACAGGTGCAGCGAGCCGTAGATAAATTCGCTGGCGTTCATCGACAGCCTGCCGTCGTCGCTCTGCCAGTCGCCCTGGCTCAGCGTCAGGTTACGCACGCTCAGATCCAGATCGGTCACCGCCCAGTCCGGACCCTGCAGGCGCGCGTCGGTGACTTCCAGTCTGCCGATCTGTAACGACGGCAGCGTGGTGAGCGGCGTGAAGAAATCACTCAGGGATTTATCGCTTTGCAGACGGATGTCATTGAGGCGCAGGCTGTCGACGATCCAGCCGCCATCAGCCGTGCGGCGGGCGGTGCCGGTGAGCGAGCCGCGGGACATGTCTGCGCCAATAGTGCTCAGCGTCACTTCATTGTTATCGATACTGCCCTGAATGAGGACGTTGCTGATGGGGACGCCATTGAGCGTCATCGACCCTGCGCTCACCTGGATCTGCGCCTGGCTGCCGAGCACATTACCCGCTTTTGGCTGCCAGGGGCTGATGCCGCCGGTCACGCGCTGGGCGCTGAGATCCCAGCCGGTCGCGGGGCTGTTGAAGGCCATATTGTTCAGTTGCAGGCGATCCGCCTGGAAAGGCAGCGGGGCGGTCGTGGGGGATAAATTCAGCGTCCCGTCTGCCAGTGAAATTGTGTCGGCATGCAGCGGATCGGTAAACTGACGGCTGCTGAAGCCAATATCCACCGCTTTCGCATCGAGGGTGGCGGGCTGGCCCTTACGGCCGAAGGTGACGTTTTTTAACAGCACATGGGAAGGCGAAGAAAAACGGTGATCCACCGCCTCAACGGTGAGCTGATAGTCGCTGTTATCCGTGACCCAGTAGCCCACCTGTGCCGCACCCCAGCGCGTCTGGATCAGAAAATAGCCAGCCAGAATCAACACCAGCAGCGCGATCAGCAGAAAAATCAGTAGGTTTCCAATGCGTTTCATCGTCTTCCCTTCCTCAATGCAGACAGGGAATTTATGCACGATTTATGCGCAATGCTCAAGGAGGGAATGGTGAAAGCGTGTTACGGCAACAGCAGGCGAGGCCCGCTGTTGCCGTAAAAATCAGTTTTTTTCCGGCGGGAAAACCAGGTTCAGCACGATAGCGGTGATGCCGCCCGCAGCGATCCCGGAAGAAAGCAGGTTCTTCAGCCAGTCCGGCGCAAATTGCAGGATCAGCGGCTGCTGGGAGACGCCCAGGCCGACCGCCAGCGACAGCGCGATAATCATGATCGCGCGGCGGTTCAGCGGCTCGCGGGACACGATACGCACCCCGGATGCGGCTATGGTACCAAACATCACCAGCGTCGCGCCGCCCAGCACCGGTTCAGGGATGTGCTGCACGAAGCCACTCACCGCCGGGAACAGGCCGAGCACGATCAGCATCAGCGCCACCACAAAACCGACATAACGGCTGGCTACGCCGGTCAGCTGGATCACGCCGTTGTTCTGACCAAAACAGGAGTTCGGGAAGGTGTTGAACACCGCCGACACAAACGAATTGAGGCCGTTCGCCAGCACGCCGCCTTTCAGGCGCTTCATGTACAACGGCCCGGATACTGGCTGTTCAGAGACGTCAGAGGTGGCGGTAATATCGCCGATGGTTTCCAGCGAAGTGATCATAAAGACCAGCATCAGCGGCAGCAGCAGACTCCAGTCGATGCCTAATCCGTAATAGAGCGGGGTGGGGATCATGATCAGGTCACTGCTGGTCGGTGCCGTGTTTTCCGGCAGCATACCCAGCGCCCAGGCGAGGATGTAACCCACTGCCATGGCGATCACCAGCGAAGCCACGCGCAGGTACGGGTTGCGCTGACGGTTAAGCAGAATGATCACTGCCAGCACCGCGCCCGCCAGCAACAGGTTTTTCGGGGCGCCGAAGGTGTGATCGGCCATGGCACTGTAGCCACCGCCGATAGAGGTCAGACCGACCTGGATCAGCGACAGACCGATAATCATCACTACTACGCCAGATACCAGCGGCGTAATAATGCGCCGCGCCAGGTGCAGCACGCGGGAAAGGACCATCTCGGTACAGCTCGCCAGCATCAGGGTGCCAAACAGCGCCGCCATCATGGTCGGCACATCTGCGCCGCCGGTTTTCAGCGCCGTGCCGCCCATGATCAGCGGTGCCACAAAGTTAAAGCTGGTGCCCTGAATGGATAACAGCCCGGAGCCAACCGGCCCCCACGCTTTGATCTGAATAATAGACGCCACACCGGAGGCGAACAGCGACATGCTGATGATGTGCTGCGTGTCCTGCGCCGGTAAGCCGAGCGCCTGACAAATCAGCATCGCCGGCGTGATGACCGCAACGAACATCGCCAGCAGATGCTGACAGGCGGCAAAAAGCGTTTGTGCCAGCGGCGGGCGATCTTCCAGACGGTAGATCAGCTCACTATTGTGCATTGGCGCAACCGGTTGCGCATTTTCAGACTCGACGGTGTTAACGGACATCTCTGGCGATCCCATGATGGAAAAGCGGGGATTTTATCGGACTGCCTGGTAAAAGCAAACGTTTGCCAACAAAAAAACTCATAATTAAAAGGGATAAAAAGCGGGCGGGATATAGCGATATGCGCAGGTCAGCGGGAATGACTAAAAATTTGCGTCAGGCGTTGGAATAGCGTTCGGTTTCCGGCATCCAGCGTTCGATCAGCGCCAGCGCCTGCTCCGGGTAACGTTCATGAATGTGCCGGGCGAGACGCTGCACATCGGGGATCATCGCCTGGTCGCGCAGCAGATCGGCGACTTTAAATTCGGCGTTACCGGTCTGACGGGTGCCAAGCAGTTCGCCAGGGCCGCGAATTTCGAGATCTTTTTGCGCAATCACAAAGCCGTCGTTGCTGTCGCGCAGCACCTGCAAGCGTTTCTGAGCGGTTTTCGACAGCGGAGATTTGTACAGCAGCACGCAGTGGGATGCCACAGCGCCACGACCGACGCGGCCCCGCAGCTGGTGGAGTTGCGCAAGGCCTAAACGTTCCGGGTTTTCGATGATCATCAGGCTGGCATTCGGCACGTCTACGCCGACCTCGATGACGGTGGTGGCGATCAGCAGATGCAGCTCGCCCAGCTTAAACGCCTGCATCACCGCCTGTTTCTCGGCGGGCTTCATGCGGCCATGCACCAGACCGACGTTGAGTTCCGGCAGCGCCAGCTTGAGCTCTTCCCAGGTGGCTTCCGCCGCCTGGGCTTCCAGCAAATCGGATTCTTCGATCAGCGTACAGACCCAGTAAGCCTGGCGGCCTTCGCTGATGCACGCCTGGCGCACGCGATCGATAATATCGCTGCGGCGCGTGTCGGGAATGGCGACTGTAGTAACTGGCGTACGGCCCGGCGGCATTTCATCGATCACAGAGGTATCGAGATCGGCATACGCCGTCATCGCCAGCGTACGCGGGATAGGGGTTGCGGTCATGATCAACTGATGGGGATGAAAGCCCTGTTGCTGGCCTTTTTCCCACAGCGCCAGCCTCTGATGAACGCCAAAGCGATGCTGTTCGTCGATGATCACCAGCGCCAGGCCATTAAACTGCACCTGCTCCTGGAAAATGGCGTGGGTGCCGACAATCATCTGTACCTGACCGCTGGCAATGGCATCCTGTTGCGCCACGCGCGCTTTGCCTTTCTGCTTACCCGCCAGCCAGCCGACTTCAATACCCAGCGGTTCAAACCAGGCGCGGAAGTTACTGGCGTGCTGTTCAGCGAGCAGTTCGGTGGGGGCCATCATCGCCACCTGTTTACCATTGGCGATGGCACGCAGTGCGGCAAGGGCCGCCACCAGTGTTTTACCGGAGCCAACGTCGCCCTGCACCAGACGCATCATCGGGATGTCGAGCGCCATGTCATGTTCGATTTCGGCCACCACCCGCGCCTGCGCGCCGGTCGGCTTAAACGGCAGCGCCGCGAGAAGTTGATTTTTCAGCTGATCCTGCGCGGCAAGCTGCTGGGCGTGGAAACGCTGCGCGCCTGCGCGTAAGGCCAGCATACTGAGATTATGTGCCAGCAGCTCTTCGAGGATCAGACGGCGCTGGGCGGGATGCTGACCGCTTTCCAGATCGGCAAGCTGTAAGGTCGGCGGCGGGCGATGCAGTGTGCGCAGCGCTTCCGGCAGGCTCATCATGCCCTGGGCTAATTCAGCGGGCAGCAGTTCTGTGATGGCGCAGGTATCCAGCAACTCAAGCGCCTGATCTGTCAGCTTGCGCAGCGTCGCCTGTTTAATGCCTTCGGTTGTTGGATAAACGGGGGTCAGGGTGTCTGCCAGCGCCGGGCTACTGAGGTCGCCCTGCACACGGTATTCCGGGTGGATCATCTCCGCGCCATATTTACCGCGCTTCGCTTCACCGTAAGCCAGCACGCGTTTTCCCGTCGCCAGACTGTTTTTCATCGCCGCGCTGAAGTTAAAGAAGCGCAGGGTGAGAATGCCGCTGCCGTCGCTGATCTGACAGGTCATCATACGACGCCCGCCAAAGGTGACGTTACAGTTCAGCACTTCGCCTTCCACCGTGGCATAAATGCCCGGCAGCAGATCGGCGATGGTATAAAGCTGGGTACGATCTTCGTAGCGTAAAGGCAGATGCAGGAGCAGATCCTGCACGTTGACGAGGCCGATTTTGGCGAGCTTGCTGCTCTGCGCTGCGCCCACGCCGGTCAGCGAGCTTAGCGGAATGGCGTCAAGCAGGCGGCCTTTCATGATTATTTCGCTGACTGCATAGTGGCCCACCACGCGTCATCGGCTTCGATTTCGCCCTGCGTGTTGACGTGGGGATACGGCAGACCTTTGCGTTTTGCCACGCGAGCCAGCACCGGATAGCCGCCTTCAAACAGCAAACGCTGTTGATCATCTTCCGGCAGCATGCTGTTGTGCCGCGCATACAGACCGGCGTTCTGCCGCTGACGCTGGGCTTCATACAGAATGAGGGCAGAGGCGACGGAGACGTTAAGCGACTGCACCATGCCGATCATGGGGATGATGATGTCCTGATCCGCCAGATCCAGCGCTTCCTGCGTGATGCCGGTTTTCTCCTGACCCATCATAATACAGGTCGGGCGGGTGTAATCGATCTCGCGAAAATCGACGGCTTTATCAGACAGATGTGCCGCCAGAACCTGCATGCCCTGGCCTTTAAGATGGGAAACGGCGTCGCTGATGGTGCTATGGGTTTTAACCTGCACCCAGCTGTTGCTACCCGCCGCAGAAGAGGCCATGGTGCGGATACGGCTACCCGGCCAGACGGCGTGCACTTCATGCACGCCAACGGCGTCTGCGGTGCGGATAATAGCAGAGACGTTATGAGGCTTATGGACCTGCTCCATGCAGACCGTCAGATCCGGCTGACGCCTGGCGAGCATTTCACAGATTCGCGCATAACGCTGTGCATTCATAAACACTTCATCCTTCAAATTGCCTCTGCGTTGGCGGCACTCACTCCCCCCAGTCATGTACTTCAGTACGTTCCTGGGGCTTCATTCGCTTGCCGCCTTGATGCAATTCGAATGATTTTGTGGCTAGAGCTAGTTTCGGTTACGGGTGACTTTAATCACGTCCGGCAATACGCGGATTTTACGCATGATGTTTGCCAGATGAACACGATCCTGCGCGGTCAGGCGGATAAACGCGCTGTACACGCGACCATCTTTTTCTTCGGTATTCAGACTTTGAATATTGGAAGAGGCCGTGTTGATTGCCGCCGTCAGATTCGCGAGCGCGCCCTGGTGGTTAAACATGTCCACCTTGATTTCGGTGATGAATTCCTGCGCCGTGTCTTTATCCCACTCCACTGCCATAAATTTCTCTGGCTCTTTCTGATAACCACGGATGTTACGGCAGGATTCATGGTGGATCACCAGCCCTTTACCAGGACTGACGTGGGCGATAATCGGGTCGCCAGGCAGAGGACGGCAGCATTTCGCGAAGGTGATAAGCACCCCGTCTGCGCCTTTGATCGGCAGATGTCCATGACCCTGACCCGCCTGCACCGGTGCCGCTGTTTCGCTTTGTTGCAGGTTTTTCGCGACCACGACGCTCATGGCATTGCCAAGACCGATTTCCGCCAGCAAGTCGTCAAGGGACGCCAGCTTCATACGCTCCAGCTCATGCTGGATGTTTTCTGGCGGGATTTCCGCCAGTTTACGGCTGCCGCCAAGCGCATGGTTAAGCAGACGACGACCCAGGCTTACGGAGTCATCGCGCTTGAGGTTTTTCAGCATCTGGCGAATTTTGGCGCGGGCTTTGGAGCTGACGACAAAGTTGAGCCATGCGGCGTTCGGGCGGGCGCCAGGTGCGGTGATGATCTCAACCGTCTGGCCGCTGGCGAGGGGCTGCGACAGCGGATAGGGCTGTCTGTCCACGCGCGCACCCACGCAGGCGTGGCCGATGTCCGTATGCACGGCATAGGCGAAATCGACCGGGGTAGCACCGGCAGGCAGCTCAACAATGCGCCCTTCCGGTGTGAAAACATAAATCTCATCCGGGAAGAGATCAGATTTCACGCTCTCGATAAATTCAAACGAACTGCCGGCGCTCTGCTGTAATTCCAGCAGGCTCTGCATCCAGCGCTGCGCGCGGATTTGCGCCGTGGTGCTGCTTTCACCGTGCTCTTTATAAGCCCAGTGCGCCGCAACCCCCATTTCCGCCATCATGTCCATGTCTTCGGTGCGGATCTGCACCTCAACCGGGACACCGTGCGGGCCAATCATCGAGGTGTGCAAAGACTGATAGCCGTTCGCTTTGGGAATGGCGATATAGTCTTTCATGCGCCCCGGGCGCGGCTTATAGAGGCTGTGCATCTGACCGAGCACGCGGTAGCAGGTATCCAGATCGTGAACGATAACGCGGAAGGCGTAAATATCCATGATCGAGTGGAAACGCTGCTCTTTCATGACCATTTTGCAGTAAATGGAGTAGAGATGCTTCTCGCGTCCGCTTACGCGACAGGGAATACCGGCTTCCTGCAAACGGCCCTCGATTTCAGAGAGGATTTTCTGGATCATCTCTTTACGGTTACCGCGTGCGGATTTGACTACCTCTTTAATCACCCGATAGCGGTTTGGGTGCAACGCTTCAAAGCCCAGCTCTTCAAGCTCGGTTTTGATGTGATGGATACCTAAACGGTGTGCCAGCGGGCTGTATATTTCGAGAGTTTCACGGGCGATGCGGCGACGCTTGTCCGGGCGAAGTGAGCCCAGCGTGCGCATATTGTGGGTGCGGTCAGCCAGTTTGATGAGGATGACGCGAATGTCCTGCACCATCGCCATAATCATCTTGCGGAAGTTTTCGGCTTGCGCCTCTTTCTTGTCGCGGAACTTAAGCTTATCAAGCTTGGACACCCCTTCCACCAGCTCGGCAACGCTTTTGCCAAACAGCTGTTCCATGTCCTGGTAGGTGGCGGGGGTATCTTCAATCACATCATGCAGCAGCGCGGCCATCAGTGTTTCATAGTCGAGTTTCATCTCGGCCAGAATACAGGCTACCGCCACCGGGTGCGTGATGTAGGGTTCACCGCTTGAACGTGTCTGGCCCTCGTGAGCGTCACGTGCAACGAGATACGCCTGCTGGAGACGCTTTATCTGCTCTTCCGGCAGATAGGTTTGAATCAGCTGATTCAGGCTTTCAAACAGATACAAGGGTGACCTGCAGTATTATTAACGACGACCTTCAGCAATCGCGGTGACGGCCTGAATTTCAGCGGCTTCCTGCTCTTGCTGCTCCTGGCGCTCACGTACGTCGAGGATCTGGTTGTTGATCAGACCTTCTTCGATTTCGCGCAACGCGATCACGGTAGTTTTATCGTTCTCTTCCGCAACCAGCGGATCTTTACCACCAACCTGCATCTGACGAGCGCGACGCGCGGCGACCAGTACCAGGTCAAAACGGTTACCAATTTTCTCTACAGCGTCCTGAACAGTTACGCGTGCCATACTTTAAGTGCTCCACAGGTGAAGAAATGACTGGGCATGATACTGAAAGTACGTTCAGTCTGCCAATAGTTTGCTGATTAAAGCGTCATGTCGCTGTTTTTGGCGACCCATACGCAGACGTTCAGCACGAATAATGGTCTTCATATCGCTAATGGCGGTATCAAAATCATCATTCACAATCAGATAATCATATTCGGCATAGTGGCTCATTTCTGCAACCGCCTGCGCCATGCGTTTGGCGATCACCTCTTCGCTGTCCTGGCCGCGACCGCGCAAGCGACGGTCCAGCTCATCTTTCGACGGCGGCAGAATAAAGATGCTGCGCGCCTGAGGCATTTTCTGGCGGATTTGCTGCGCGCCCTGCCAGTCGATGTCGAGGAAAACGTCCACACCCGTCGCCAGAACTTGTTCAATGGCGTCGCGCGAGGTGCCGTAATAATTACCAAACACTTCTGCATGCTCAAGAAACGCATCCTTGCCAATCATGCTTTTAAATTCATCATGATCCACAAAGAAATAGTGTTCACCGTGCACCTCACCCGGGCGCGGCGCGCGCGTGGTGTGTGAAACAGAAACCTGGGTGTCGTACAACGGTTGGGTCTTTAACAAAGCCTGAATGAGGCTTGATTTACCTGCACCACTGGGCGCGGAAACAATATAGAGCGTGCCTTGAGCCATGAGTATCTTTTGTATGTGATGAACGAACGGGAATGTCTACATACGTGCCTATTATACACGTCGCCGCAACGTGACGTAGCCTTTGTCACACTTTTGCGCGAGATTCTTACGTTTTGCGAGGCGTTTCCCTGATTTATCTGTCGTTTGCAGCAAGCATGCACAATTCCCTGAAGCCGCCTCGTAAGGCGGCTTTTTGCTGCTCGTCTTGCATCAGACATCGGGGTATACCGGTGCGAACACAGTAAGGGAGGCAAAAAATGGGTAAGCGTGTGGGATGGATAGTTTTCCTCTTGTTCTGGAGCGGCGTTAGCCTGGCGACCTGCCCGGTATGGCCGCCTGCACGGGCAGAGCAGGAGATCGCGCGGCTGCAGCAACAAATCATACAGTGGAACGACGCTTACTGGCGCCAGGGCAAGAGCGAAGTCAGCGATGACGTTTATGATCAGCTGAGTGCACGGCTGGCGTACTGGCAGCGCTGCTTTGCGCCGCCCGTTTCGCTTGATGAACCGGCACCGCCGGACACGGGTACCCTCACACATCCGATCGCCCATACAGGCGTGCGCAAACTGGCGGATAAAGCTGCCCTGACGCAGTGGATGGCAACCAGGCGCGACCTGTGGATCCAGCCCAAAGTGGATGGCGTTGCCGTTACGCTGGTTTATCGTCAAGGGGAACTGGCGCAGGCCATCAGTCGTGGCGATGGCCTGAAAGGAGAAGACTGGACGGATAAAGTGCGGCAGATCCCCTCTCTGCCCAAAAAGGTGAACGGCCCGCTGGCTAACAGCGTCCTGCAGGGCGAGATTTTTTTGCTGCGCGATAAACACATCCAGCAGCAGATGGGCGGCATGAATGCACGGGCAAAAGTGGCAGGCACACTGATGCGGCAGGAAGCTTCATCTGCACTACAGGGACTGGGACTGTTTATCTGGGCGTGGCCCGATGGTCCGCAGGATATGGCGCAACGTCTACAGCAGCTTAACAAGGCGGGATTTGTCTGGATTTCGCAATACAGCCAGCCGGTTAACAACGCCGGTGACGTTGAAACCCTTCGCGCCCGTTGGTTTACCGCACCGCTACCCTTTGTGACCGATGGCGTAATCGTCAGGACGGCACGTGAACCGGCAGGTCAGCAATGGGTGCCGGGGCAGGGCGACTGGGTGGTGGCATGGAAATACCCGCCAGCGGTACAGGTGGCAGAAGTAAAAAACATCCGTTTTAGCGTCGGACGCAGCGGGAAAATTGCGGTGGTGGCGGAGCTGGACCCCGTACTGCTGGATGATAAACGCGTCAGGCGAGTTAATCTCGGCTCGATCCGCCGCTGGCATGAACTGGACATCGCCCCCGGCGATCAGGTGCAAATCAGCCTTGCCGGGCAGGGGATCCCACGAATTGATGGGGTGGCCTGGCGGAGTGGTGTGCGGGAAAAGCCTGAGCCACCCTCTTCCCGTTTTAACGCACTGACCTGTTTTTACGCCGCACCGGAGTGTGAAGAGCAGTTTCTTGCCCGGCTGGTATGGTTAAGCTCGCCGCAGGCGCTGGATTTAACCGGACTGGGAGAGGCGGTCTGGCGCACGTTGCACCAGGCCTGGCAGTTTGAGCATATTTTCTCCTGGCTGACGTTAACGCCTCAGCAGTTGCAGCACACGCCGGGGATCTCGCCGGCCAGAGGACAGAAGCTGTGGCATCAGTTTGCGCTGGCTCGAAAGCGTCCATTTATGCGCTGGGTCACCGCGCTGGGTACGCCGCTGTCGCAGGAGGCACTGAAGGCGGCAGGTGATCATCGCTGGCAACAACTGCTGGTACGAAACGAACAGCAATGGCAGCAGTTACCCGGTATCGGACGAGAAAAAGCCGCGCAATTGGTCAACTTTACGCACCATGACGTGCTGCAATCGCTTACGGCATGGCTGGCCGCCCAGGGGGTGAGCGGCTTTTAACGCTACGTATTAATGCATGTTATGCGTGTAATGAAAGACGGGTAAGCCCAGCTTCAGGCGCAGCGCCAGCAGGCGAGCGGTAAAACCAAACAGCAGGGTGGCGATGACCACCACATCGTGGCTGGAGACATAATGTTGCAGGGCGATATAGAGCACCGCAGAGGCAAAGGCGACGCCAGCGTACAGCTCTTTTTGAAAGACCAGCGGAATACGCTTGCAGAACATATCCCGCAGTACACCGCCGAAGACACCAGTCACGACCGCAGCGATCGTGGCGATGATCGGGCCTTCGCCCATGTCGAGCGCAATCTGCGCTCCGATAATGGAAAACACAACCAGGCCCAGCGCATCAAGCACCAGAAACAGGCGACGAAGATGAGGCATCACGGGTGCGGCAATGGTGGTCAGCACCGCCGCGGTGGCAACGATAATCACATATTCCGGGTTTTTCACCCAGCCAAGCGGATAATGCCCCAGCAAAATATCACGCACGGAGCCGCCGCCAAGAGCGGTCGCGGTGGCGATAATAATGACGCCAAAAGTATCCATACGGCGACGCCCTGCCGCCAGTGCACCGGTCATGGCTTCAGCAGTGATCCCGATAATATAGAGAATGTGTAACAGCATATGCGCCCCCGTGAATGAAGGCGCAGGGTAGCGATTCGTAGCGGGGATCTCGATTGAGATTTTTTCAGGATCAGGTTAATTGATTATTTTAACTTATGCATTATGCGAGTCACAGTACCTTTGTAAGCAGAGTAGTCATGAAAAACGCATTAGAAATTGTATGGCACATTGTGAACTTAATGGAAAAGAGCTTTAAACATTGGGATCAGGACGCGGTTACCCGTCTCGCTCAAATGACTGTCATCAAAATAGAGAGGTTGCAGGTTTTTACTGCCCATACGGCGGCCATCTGTACATAACCAACGGGAGGGATCGATAACCTTAACGCCACACTGATTGACTGCTCTGTCCTGCGCCTGCCAGATAAATTCTGTTTTCTTACGATATTCAGCCTCCGGGATGGAGACGTCCTGCGGTTGTTTACCCATCATCAGGGCATGGGAAAGGTGGCGCGACACATTGACATCCATTTCAGGGACAGGACGAACAAGGTAAACCTTATGATGTTGATTCAGCGAACAGACCATCGAGATCATCGGCTCGGCATAGGTGAGCAGATACTGGATGCCGACGAGGTTTTTATCATCAAAATGCACCAGGTGGCTTTCGGCATAGTGTCCGAGGCGGTTTACGATCACCACCGGAATACCCGCCGGTACATCAGCAGCCGTTACGTTTTCTGAGCGTAGCTTCATGGTTTATTAACCATGCCTTACGAGCAATGCCGCCCCCGTAGCCGGTCATTGAGTTATCTTTACCGATAATACGGTGGCAAGGAATGACAATCGCCACCCGATTTGCACCATTGGCTGAGGCTACGGCGCGAGTTGCCGCGGGTTTGCCAATATCTGCTGCCAGCCACTGGTAGTGCGTTGTTTCTCCATAGGGAACACGTTGTAACCCCTTCCAGACGAGACGCTGGAATTCACTGCCTGGCGTATCCAGCGCCAGACTAAACGTTTGCCGCTGACCCGCAAAATACTCGCCAATTTCTTTCTCTGCCTGACGAGTATGTCGATTTTCTCCTGCGATGATATTTGCCGAGAACAGGTGTTGCAGATCGCGGAATTCGGTTTCAAGCGCGCGTCGGTCAACAAATTCCAGCAGGCAAATGCCTTGCCCGGTCGCACAGACAAACATCGGGCCTAAGGGGGTAGTGAATCTGGAGATCAATATGACCTGTCTGCCCGTGCTCGGCGCGGCCCCGGTCAATTTTTTGCAGGTATATCCGAAGCCACTTAATGACTCATAACCATTGTCGAATGCCACATCGGTTGTAGAACGGCCCGCTTTCAGTTCCTGCAATGCCACATTAACGCGTTGCATGCGTTGAAACGCCTGAAAAGTCATACCGTGATTTTGCAAAAAACCAGCGACGTACCCGTTCCGGACTAATGTGATGGTGCCGCAGTGCATTATCACTGACGCGTGCTTTCGGGTTTTCTCGTACCAACTGCAACGCCTGTTCTATAAATTCAGGCGCAGTACAGGCATTTTCTGTCGGTCGACAGACTTTACAGGGACGGAAACCAGCAGCCAGTGCGGATTTAAAATCATTATAAAATTCGACGTTTTCTCGCTTAGGCTTTCGTGCGCGGCATACGGAAATACAGAACACACCAGTTGTTTTAACGCCAACGAAAAATACGCCGGTAAATTCTACCGCGCGATCAAGTAATGCCTGGTACCACATGTCGCAACGGGAAATATCAGTGATTTTCATGGCAAAAAACGTCCGAAAAAGAGTGGTGTGACTGGATCTTCTCTAACACATCCCGCAGCCGGGCCTGTAAAGCTGCATGGATAAAATTACCCATTGAAATTCGTTTTACACCCAGTGCAGCTAATGTGCTGAAATCCGGCAGATCAGGCATACACATTACGTTCAGTGGCAGGGCGATATGGCGAACCAGAACAGCAATATCCTCTGAGCGCGTTACACAAGGAATAAAAAAACCGTTAGCGCCATGGCTCGCATACAGCTTACCCCGGTAAAGCGCTTCTGCCAGTGCATCTTCGGTGTTGAGTAAGAATGTATCAGTGCGCACGTTAAAGAACATGTCGGGGCAGGCCTGGGTTAATTCCTGAAGTTTGTCGGCAAAAGCGATCGCATCTTCGAGACGACGCACGTTCCCTACTACACGGCTGTCTTCAATATTTATCCCCGCTACGCCGAGATCTGCCAACCGCTGGATATTGCTAATAATGCCGCTTGCCTGGTCGCCATAACCGGCTTCTATATCCACGCTTAGCGGCAGGTCTGTCACCGCCTTAATGCGGGTGACGACATAGAAGAGTTCGTCGAAGCTTATACTTTCGCCATCGTCATAGCCTAACATCGAGGTAATGGCGGCGCTTGAAGTACCGATAGCGTGATAACCGGCCTGCTGCGCCGCCTGTGCGCTGCTGGCATCCCAGACATTGCCGATAAGCAACGGTTGGGTTTGATGGTGAAGCGTGTTGAAGTCCATGTTTTTCTCCGGTAAGTGAGGTGCCGGATGAGTGTGGCGTTTTCAGCAAACCCCGGACAACCGAAAACTGGACGAGCATTTTTAAATTCAAAAGAAAAAGGCCACCTTCTACGGTGGCCTTTTTATAAGGGATACGAGCTGAAAAAAACGTTAAACGTTATTCGATATTCTGGATCTGCTCACGCATCTGCTCGATCAGCACTTTCAGTTCAATCGCAGAATTGGTGACGTCGGCATTGATGGATTTGGACGCCAGGGTATTCGACTCGCGATTAAACTCCTGCATCATGAAGTCCAGACGACGGCCAACCGCTTCTTTTTTCTTCAGAATGTTGTAGGTTTCTTTTACGTGGGCTTCGAGGCGATCGAGTTCTTCAGCGACATCAATGCGCTGCGCCATCAGCACCAGTTCTTGCTCAAGACGATTATTTTCCAGCTGTACCTGGGCGTCTTCCAGTTTGGCGACCAGACGCTCGCGCTGCCATTTCAGCACTTCCGGCATCTGCGCACGTACATTCGCCACTTCTTTGCTGACCCCTTCAAGACGCTGCTCAATAAGGATTTTCAGCGCCTGGCCTTCGGTTTCACGAGCGATGATAAAGTCGTCCAGCGCACCGTCCAGTGCTGCGAGAATTTCTGCGGCAATCACATCCAGATCTTGCTCCTGCGCGGCCATCACGCCAGGCCAGCGGAGAATATCCACCGGATTGATTTCACCTTCGTCACTCTGCATTTTGACCCAGTTGGCGGCGGTCACCAGCTGTTTGGCCAGTTTTTCATTGAGGATCAGTTCGCTCTGCGCGCTGGCGTCGGGTTCAAAACGCAGGTTACATTCGATTTTGCCACGCGTCAGACGCGTGCGGATCCGCTCGCGCACCACGGGTTCGAGGCTGCGAAACTGTTCCGGCAGGCGGAACCAGGTTTCCAGATAACGCTGGTTTACCGAGCGCAGTTCCCAGACTGCGCTGCCCCATTCACCCTTGATTTCACGGCGGGCGTAGGCTGTCATACTGCGGATCATAAACGTTCCTGTTTTGAAGGAGAGATGGGGGGATTATAGCTTTCGGGGCTTACGCAGGATAGGAATAAGCGACTTTAATCCGTATAATGCGCAGCCACATTCGTAGAAGCCGGAGAAATCATCATGCGTCCAGCAGGCCGTAGTGCCAATCAGGTGCGTCCCGTCACCCTGACCCGAAATTATACAAAACACGCTGAAGGTTCCGTGCTCGTCGAATTCGGTGATACCAAAGTTCTGTGCACCGCGTCCATTGACGAAGGTGTGCCACGTTTCCTGAAAGGTCAGGGACAGGGCTGGATCACCGCCGAATACGGCATGTTACCCCGCGCGACGCATACCCGTAACGCGCGTGAGGCTGCCAAAGGTAAACAGGGCGGCCGTACCCTGGAAATTCAGCGCCTGATTGCCCGTTCACTGCGTGCTGCTGTGGATTTAAAAGCGCTCGGTGAGTTCACCATCACGCTGGACTGCGATGTGATCCAGGCAGATGGCGGCACCCGTACCGCTTCTATCACCGGTGCTTGTGTGGCGCTGGCCGATGCACTTAACAAGCTGGTGGCGGCAGGCAAGCTCAAAACCAACCCGCTGAAGGGTATGGTGGCGGCGGTGTCCGTGGGCATCGTCAAGGGCGAAGCGCTGTGCGATCTGGAGTACGTTGAAGACTCCGCCGCTGAAACCGACATGAACGTGGTGATGACGGAAGATGGCCGCATCATTGAAGTGCAGGGCACCGCCGAAGGCGAACCCTTCACTCACGAAGAGCTGCTCTCGTTGCTGGCGCTGGCCCGGGGAGGCATCGAATCCATTGTCGCCATGCAGAAGGCGGCGTTAGAAAATTGATTTTAAGGCGACGTTATAGTCGCCTTTTTTACGTCTGAAAAACGCTTAAGGAGCAAATCCATGAAACCGTATCAGCGCCAGTTTATTGAATTTGCGCTCAACAAGCAGGTACTGAAGTTTGGTGAATTTACGCTGAAATCCGGGCGCAAAAGTCCCTACTTCTTCAATGCCGGGCTGTTTAATACCGGACGCGATCTGGCGTTGTTAGGCCGTTTTTATGCCGAAGCGCTGGTGGACTCCGGTATTGATTTTGACCTGCTGTTTGGTCCGGCTTATAAAGGCATTCCGATTGCCACCACTACTGCCGTTGCGCTCGCGGAGCATCATGAACGTGATGTGCCGTACTGCTTTAACCGTAAAGAAGCCAAAGATCACGGGGAAGGTGGCAGCCTGGTGGGCAGCGCGTTACAGGGCCGCATTATGCTGGTGGATGATGTGATCACCGCCGGTACCGCGATCCGCGAGTCGATGGAAATTATCCAGGCGCACGGCGCGACGCTGGCGGGCGTACTGATTTCTCTGGACCGCCAGGAACGCGGACGCGGCGAAATCTCGGCGATCCAGGAAGTCGAACGCGACTATGGTTGCCAGGTGATTTCAATTATCACGCTGAAAGATCTGATTGCGTATCTGGAAGAGAAGCCAGAAATGGCTGACCATCTGGCGTCGGTACGGGCGTACCGCGAAGCGTACGGCGTGTAAGTAAAAAGGCCCGGTGCGTTACCGGGCCTGAACATTATTGCAACTGCGCGGCCATCAATGGCCAGCGGGCGTCAAAATCTTCCGTCGGACGATATTTGAACTCGCTGCGCACAAAGCGCGACAGCATCCCTTCGCAGAAGGCCAGCAACTGGCTTGCCAGCAGCGCTTCGTCTACGGTGTAACCTTCGCCTTCTCGCATTTTTCGCTCGCGCAGTACCTGGCGCAGCTGCGATTCAATACGATCAAAAAGCTGATTAATGCGGCTTTGCAGGCGATCCTGTTCGAACATCAGCGCATGACCGGTCAAAATGCGCGTCAGACCTGGATTACGCTCACCGAATCCCACCACCAGCAGCACGATAAGACGCAGACGGGCGGTCGTGTCTTTTTCATCTTTCAGGATCAGGTTAATACGTGTGGTCAGGCTATCTTCGATAAACTCAATCAGGCTATCGAACATCCGTGTCTTGCTGGGGAAATGCCGATAAAGCGCCGCTTCTGAAACGCCAACGGAGGCCGCCAGTTTTGCCGTGGTGATGCGCTGGCTGCCGTCGCTGGATTCCAGCATTAATGCCAGAGATTGAAGTATTTCTTCGCGACGATTCCTTTTCGCAGTTTGTTTTTCTGCCATGTTCCAAAATACCCCTGAAAATAAGCACTTGTCAGGCGGACATCCACGCAGCGACCACAAACCGAAGTTTGCGGTAATGTTATGACGTTATGGCGCTGCGAAATGCGTTTAAAAAGCCGCTTATTGACGGCCTGAATGGCCGAAGCCACCTTCACCACGTTCAGTGGCGTCAAAATCTTCTACCAGATTAAATTCTGCCTGAACAATCGGCACGAAAACCATCTGGGCGATACGCTCGCCAGGTTCAATGATGAAGCTGTTTTGTCCACGATTCCAGACGGACACCATCAGTTGCCCCTGGTAATCGGAATCAATCAGGCCTACCAGATTGCCCAGCACCACGCCATGTTTATGCCCCAGCCCTGAGCGCGGCAGGATCACCGCCGCCAACGTTGGGTCAGCAATATGGATCGCCAGACCGGTCGGAATGAGAGTGGTGGCGCCTGGCGCCAGTTCTACGGCGTCATCAAGACAGGCGCGCAGGTCAAGACCGGCAGAGCCGGAGGTGGCATAGGTTGGCAGCGGAAATTCCTGACCAACACGCGGGTCCATAATCTTAACGTCGATTTTTTTCATCATAACGGGTAACGATCTCGTCCAGTAGTTGTTGGCCCAGAAGTGCCTTGCTTTCAAGCGGTAAGACTTTATCGCCATCCTGCCAGAACAGGTGCAGTGCGTTGTTATCGCTATTAAAACCCTGCTGTGCGCCCGAAACATCATTGGCACAAATCAGATCAAGATTTTTACGGCTACGCTTTTGTCGGGCGTATTCTTCCACATTATTTGTTTCGGCAGCAAACCCAACGACGTAAGGGCGATGCGCGGGTAGCGCGGCGACACCCGCCACAATATCCGGGTTTTTCACCATTTTCAGTGTGATTTCATCACCTTGCTTTTTGATCTTCTCGTCGGCAACGGCGGCGGCACGGTAGTCTGCCACAGCGGCGCAACCAATAAAAATCTGCTGCGTTTGCACATTTGCCTGCACGGCAGCTTCCATCTCGAGCGCCGTGGTGACGTCAATACGCGTAACCTGCGGCGGCGTTGCCAGTGATACCGGCCCGCTGACCAGCGTGACGTTCGCGCCACGTCGTGCCGCTGCCGCGGCAATGGCGAAGCCCATTTTCCCGGAGCTGTGATTGGTGATGTAGCGCACCGGATCCAACGGCTCCCGCGTCGGGCCTGCGGTAATCATGATATTAAGATGTTGCAGGTCTTTGACTGGCGAAAAATGCGCCGCGGCCAGATCGACTATTGCCAGCGGATCGAGCATCCGTCCAGGGCCGACATCGCCGCAGGCCTGGCTACCGCTGTCCGGCCCCCAGAGCAGCAAGCCGCGGGAGGCCAGTACACCCAGATTATGCTGAGTGGCGGCCGCCCGGTACATTTGCTGGTTCATGGCGGGCACGACAGCGACCGGAGACGGCGTGGCAAGACAAATTGTCGATACCAGGTCATTGGCCATCCCGGCAGCAACGCGGGCGATTAAATCGGCGGTGGCGGGGGCCAGAATCACCAGATCGGCCCATTTACCCAGTTCGATATGACCCATCGCCGCTTCGGCGGCCGGATCGAGCAGACTGTCGGAAACCGGAAAGCCTGACACCGCCTGCAAACTCATGGGCGTAATAAAGGCTTTGGCGGCCTCGGTCATGGCGACACGCACCTCCGCGCCACGATCGCGCAGGCGGCGCACCAGTTCCGGCGCTTTATAGGCCGCGATACCGCCGCTGACGCCAAGAACGATTTTTTTACCGGCCAGACTCATCATGATTCTTTCCTGTTGGATTTCACCAGAAGGCGGGCATTTTATCACAATCCTGAATCGGTCGTGCTTTTGCGCATTGTTCACTTTGCGAGGCGCTACGCAAAGCCGTCAACCCGTTCTGTGCCAGGATAGCGACTCAACAGGGAGGTAAGGTCCATGGAAGAAACGGTATCTATGCTGCCGCGTGAAAAAACGCTGCAGTTTGGCGTTAAATCGCTCAGTGACGTTGAATTACTGGCGCTATTTTTACGTACCGGAATGCCCGGTAAAAATGTGATGGCGCTGGCACACCATCTGCTGGGTCATTTTGGCTCGCTTTATGGGCTGCTGACCGCAGAATTTGACAGGTTCAGCGAGGTGGGCGGCATTGGTCTGGCGAAGTACGCGCAACTGAAAGGAATTGCCGAACTGGCGCGCCGTTTTTATGAAGTTAAAGTGGCAGTCGAGCCTGCCATTATGTCTCCCGATGTCGCGTTAGCATTTTTGAAAAGTCAGTTAACGGCGGAAGAACGCGAGATCTTTATGGTGATCTATCTTGATAACCAGAACCGGATCCTCAAGCATAGCCGTCTTTTTACCGGCACTATCGCCAATGTAGAGGTGCATCCGCGTGAAATTGTCCGTGAAGCCATCAAAATTAATGCCGTCGGCGTGATCCTTGCGCATAATCATCCGTCAGGCAGCGCGGAACCCAGTAAATCCGATAAAATCATCACCGATCATGTGGTAAAGTGCTGCCAGTTCATGGACATTCGGGTGGTTGACCATCTGGTTATTGGCCGTGGAGAGTATGTTTCATTTGCCGAACGGGGTTGGATTTAGACCACTTTACGCGATCCATTGGGATCTTTGTCTGTTCGGGACTTGAGCACATCGATTACACAGCGTATACTACGCCACCTTTGAGAATCTCGGGTTTGGCATTATGGGCCTGGCATTGTGGGTTCACATTGAACCGCCAGAGGCCAGGTTTGCAGCCTGACGAGGCGCCATAACCCTATACGAAGCTCGAGCTAATTTGATTTTTGGAGAATAGACATGTCCCGAGTCTGCCAAGTTACTGGCAAGCGTCCGGTGACCGGTAATAACCGTTCCCACGCACTGAACGCGACCAAACGCCGTTTCCTGCCGAACCTGCACTCTCACCGTTTTTGGGTTGAGAGCGAGAAGCGTTTTGTCACACTGCGTGTATCTGCTAAAGGTATGCGTGTAATCGATAAAAAAGGCATTGATACAGTTCTGTCCGAACTGCGTGCCCGTGGCGAAAAGTACTAAGTACTTAGAGGAAATAAATCATGGCTAAAGGTATTCGTGAGAAAATCAAGCTGGTTTCTTCTGCTGGTACTGGTCACTTCTATACCACCACGAAGAACAAGCGCACTAAGCCGGAAAAACTGGAACTGAAAAAGTTCGATCCAGTTGTCCGTCAGCACGTGCTCTACAAAGAAGCAAAAATTAAATAATTTTCGCTTTGATGTACAAGAACCCCGCCTGTGCGGGGTTTTTTGCATTCAGCTTCCGGAGAAATCATGCCTGAATTACCTGAAGTGGAAACCAGCCGCCGTGGCATTGAGCCGCACCTGGTGGGCGAAACTATTCTGCATGCTGTCGTGCGCAACGGACGCCTGCGCTGGCCAGTTTCTGATGAAATCCATGCGCTGAGCGACAAACCGGTGCTGAGCGTGCAGCGTCGCGCCAAATATCTGTTGCTGGAGCTGCCCGACGGCTGGATTATTATTCATCTCGGCATGTCCGGGAGCCTGCGGATCCTGCCGTATGAAATGCCTGCGGAAAAGCATGACCACGTCGATCTGGTGATGAGCAATGGCAAAGTACTGCGTTACACCGATCCCCGTCGATTTGGTGCCTGGCTGTGGACGCGATCTCTTGAAGGCCATAACGTGCTGGCACATTTAGGCCCTGAGCCGCTCAGTGACGCCTTTGATGCAGAGTATTTGCGTCAGAAAAGCGCGAAGAAGAAGATTGCCATCAAGCCCTGGCTGATGGATAACAAGCTGGTTGTTGGCGTCGGTAATATTTATGCCAGCGAGTCGCTGTTTGCTGCCGGGATCCATCCTGATCGTCTGGCGTCGTCGCTGTCGGTCGACGAGTGTGAATTACTGGTGCGGGTGATCAAGGCGGTGTTGTTACGCTCTATTGAGCAGGGCGGTACCACGCTGAAAGACTTCCTGCAAAGTGATGGCAAACCGGGTTACTTTGCGCAGGAACTGCAGGTGTATGGTCGGGAAGGCCAGCCGTGTCGTATTTGCGCTGCGCCCATCGTGGCCAGCAAGCATGCCCAGCGCTCAACCTTTTACTGCCGTAACTGCCAGAAGTAAAGCGCGCAGGCGCTACGCCTGTAGCTTCTCAAGTAGCGCCTGATGCACCTGTGCCGGCAGGAAGTGGGTGACGTCACCCTGATGACGGGCCACTTCCTTGACCAGCGACGACGAGATAAACGACCACTCTTTGGATGGCATCAGGAAGACGCTTTCCAGATCCGGCATCAGATGACGGTTCATGTGGGCGAGCTGCATCTCGTATTCGAAGTCAGCGACGGCACGCAGGCCGCGAATAAGAATATTGGCCTGCTGATCGCGGGCAAAATTCGCCATCAGATCGCTAAAACCCACCACTTCAACGTTAGCCAGATGCGCGGTGGCCTGGCGTGCCATTTCAACGCGCTCATCAAGACTGAACAGCGGTTTTTTTCCTGGACTGGCGGCAATCGCCATGATGACCTTATCAAACATGCAGGCCGCACGGGTGATGATGTCGATATGACCGTTAGTGACGGGATCGAACGTGCCGGGATAGATCGCCCGATTTTGCATAATCGACCTTAATGAGCTTTAGGTGGCAAATAGGGTTCAAGTAATTGCAACAAGCGCTGTAGCGCTCCCTGGTTCTGATAGAGCACTTCCACGGCATGTCGACCATAGAAGTTACGGTAATCCGCATCGGTCAGTAAAGAGGTAATTTCATTTGTCAGTGACGCTTCATCGGTCACGGTAATCAACCCTTCAGCTTGTGAAAGGCGCGCACATATATCTTTGAAATTGAAAATATGTGGGCCCATCAGCACCGGGATAGCATGTGCCGCTGCTTCAAGAGGATTGTGCCCGCCTCGCTCTACCAGCGATCCCCCGACAAAGGCAACATCGGCAATACCATAAAGCAGCATAAGCTCGCCCATGGTATCACCGACGACCACTTGCGTCGCGGCGGCCGGGACTTCACCTGAAGAACGGGTGGTATAACGTAATCCACGATCACGAACCAGCTTTACAGCATCCGGGAAACGCTCTGGATGGCGTGGCACCAGGATTAGAAGCAAATCGGGGAACCGTTCCAGTAGCGCCTGATGCGCATCTAAAACAATAGTTTCTTCACCTTCATGCGTGCTGGTCGCAATCCACACCGGGCGATGTGGCGCCCACTGGCGACGTAGTGCTACAGCACGAGAAGCAAGTTGGGGGGTAACTGAAATATCAAATTTGAGGCTGCCAGTAACCGTGAGTTGACTGCGTTTTGCACCCAGCTCAATAAAACGCTCGCCATCTTCATCATTTTGCGCGGCGATAAGCGTAATACGCTGTAATAAGGTGCGCACAAACTTACCTAATTTCGCATAGCCTTTGGCGGAGCGCGCGGACAGACGAGCATTGGCAATGACTAAGGGAATATGACGGTTATGCAGCGCGGCAATCAGATTCGGCCACAGCTCAGTTTCCATGATCAACACAAGTTTAGGATCGACTTTATCCAGAAAACGGTTGATAGACCCGGGCAGGTCATAAGGTAAGTATACATGCTGAACATCGTCCCCGAAGGCCGACATAACACGTTCTGAGCCGGTAGGTGTCATGGTGGTAACGGTGATCGGTAAATCAGGGTAGCGGTGGCGTAACGCCCGCACTAAGGGAATCGCTGCCAGCGTTTCACCCACCGAAACTGAGTGCAGCATTATGCCGCCGGCGTTAAGGGGCTTACTGTAAAACCCGTAGCGCTCGCCCCACCGTTTTCTGTAGGCCGGAGCTTTAGCACCACGCATCCACAGACGCACCCAAATGAGCGGCTGGATAAGGTAGAACAGTGTGGTGTAAAGCAACTGGAGCATAGGACATAACTGGCTTATGAATGTATTGAGGATTCTATGTATTTCACTGTGGCATTACCATTACTTTTGAGGCCTTGGCTGAAGATCGTGAGTACAATGAGCATATTATTAATGCAGCAAAAAATTTTACGGCAAAGAAAAAAGCGATTTTTGTGCCATTTTTGGTATGTAGCCGGAAAACACATGTGTCTTGTTCGCTCTTATAATTAGCTGATTTTCAATGTTAATTCTCGCTATTGTGTAAAAACCATACGGCTCGGAATAAGCGCTAAGAGATGGTACAATAACGACTACTCATTTCATCTGGTGCGATGTGGCAGCGCGAGCGTAACGGTATGATCATTGCTTTTTGCTTGTACAAATATTTTCCTTATGGCGGGTTGCAGCGTGATTTCTTGCGTATTGCACAGACTGTAGCGTCACGTGGTCATAAGGTAATTATATTTACCCAACAGTGGCAGGGTGAGCGGCCGCAAGGCTTTGAGATTGTCATCGTGCCTGTTACCGCCAGGACAAATCACGGAAAAAACGCGCAGTATCACCGTTGGGTCGCCGCCAGGTTAAAGCAGTACGCAGTTGACTGCGTCGTTGGTTTCAACAAAATGCCTGGGCTTGATTTCTACTACGCAGCGGATGTGTGTTATGCCGAAAAAGTCGCGCGCGAAAAAGGTTTCTTATACAAGCTCACCCCGCGTTATCGACATTATGCTTCCTTTGAGCGGGCAACCTTTGAAAGGGGTGCCAGGACACAACTTTTAATGCTCACGGCTACGCAGATCAGTGATTTTGTAAAGCACTATCATACTGAAAAGTCACGCTTTCATATTCTGCCACCTGGAATTTATCCAGACCGTAAATACAGTAACCAGCCTGCCGGCAGCAGAGATGCTTTCCGCAAAAAAAATGGCATTGGCGAACAACAGATCCTGCTCCTGCAAGTGGGTTCGGATTTTAGACGTAAAGGTGTGGAAAGATCTCTTCGTGCCATCGCTGCTTTACCTGAAAATGTGCGAAGCCAGTGTCTTTATTACGTCGTCGGGCAAGATAAGTCAGCACGTTATGAAAATTTAGCCAGGCAATTAGGTATCGCTGACCAGGTGGTCTTCTTTGCAGGCAGAGATGATGTGGCTGAACTGATGTCTGCGGCAGATTTGCTGCTCCATCCTGCGTATCAGGAAGCTGCGGGAATTGTACTCCTTGAAGGCGTAGTGGCAGGGTTGCCCGTGATAGTGAGTGAGGTTTGTGGTTACGCTCATCATATTAAAACGGCAGGCTGCGGTGTGGTTATCCCTGAGCCCTTCGCGCAGGAATCATTAAACCTTGCCCTCTTTGAGGCAGTAACAGATGCCGAAAAACGGCAGGCATGGGCGGAAAAGGCCAGAAGTTACGCTGATACAGAAGACCTCTATAGTTTGGCAGATAAAACGGCTGACATCATTTTAGGCTCTCAACATGATTGAATTAAAAGAACCTTTTTCGACTCTGTGGGCTGATAAAGATCCCTTCGCAGAGGTGGAAACACTTAATGGTGAGGTATTTCGCGCCCTCGAAACGCGCAGAACGTTACGCTTTGAAGTTAACGGCGCAGGGTATTTTTTAAAACTTCATCATGGCACCACCCTTAAAGAAGTAATAAAAAATTTAGTCTCCTTACGTCTGCCGGTGTTAGGTGCCGATCGAGAATGGAACGCCATCCACCGATTAAAAATGCTCGGCGTAGACACTATGGAAGGTAAGGCTTTCGGGCAGAAGGGGATAAATCCACTTGCTCGAACCTCATTCATTATTACAGAAGATCTCTCGCCAACGGTGAGTCTCGAAGACTATTGCAGGGACTGGAAAATTAATCCCCCGGATCTGCACCTCAAGCGCGCCATCATTTCACGGGTTGCGGAAATGGTAGGTAAAATGCATCGCGGTGGTGTAAATCACCGAGATTGTTATATTTGCCATTTTTTACTGCATCTTCCGATGCCAGCAGCGCTCACAGATATGAAAATATCAGTGATTGATTTACATCGAGCCCAAATCCGCAAGAAAGTACCTGTAAGATGGCGTGATAAAGATCTTATCGGCTTATATTTTTCTTCTCTCGATATTGGACTGACAAATCGTGATATTTATCGTTTCTTAAAAGGCTATTTTTTGTTACCTTTGCGGGAAATTTTACAATCTGAAGCAAAGCTTATTGGGAATGCGGCCACAAAGGCGCAAAGTATTCAAGCGAGAACGATCAAAAGAGCATTATGAATCCGCATACATGCTCAGGTTTTATAGGTTGCCTGAAATGAAAATTGATTTCCATAAAATGATAACAAAAAAATTTATTTTTGATCATTCTAGCAATATACAAACTAAACGTTTAAACATTGCTTACGGGGTTGACCGTAACTTTTTATTTGGTGCAGGGGTTTCAATGACATCAGTTATTGTTAACAATCCTGAAATTGCGCTAAATTTCTTTATTGTCACTGATTATGTTGATGAAGACTATTTAGATTGTGTAAAACTGCTTGCCGAGCAGTATCATACATGCATCACCATTTTAGTTTTCGATAATGAAAATTTCAGAAGCTTGCCCAGTACAAAGTCATGGACTTACGCTATGTACTATCGCTATTTTGCATTTGAATATTTAAGTGCTGAGCTTAATTCAGTGCTTTATCTAGATGCAGATGTTATTTGTAAAGGATCTTTATTAGAGCTGACAGATATATATTTTGGCGATGAGTATGCTGCTGTTGTTAATGATATTGATGAAGTTCGTCTGAAATCCGGGAAAAGACTGGGTATACCTGAACTTTCACAGCAATATTTTAACTCCGGCGTGGTATTTGCTAATCTGGTTACCTGGAAGAAAGAAAATCTTTTAGAAAAAGCTTTTGCGATTTTACATGAGAAGCACAAGGATTTACTGTATTTCGATCAGGATGTGTTAAATATTCTTTTTGTCGGTAAATTGATCCATCTGCGACGTGACTTTAATTGCATTTATGGCGTTGATCAGGAATTAGTAAATAAAAGTGATGATGTGTATAAAACATATATTAACGACAATACGATTTTAATACATTATGTGGGCGTGACAAAGCCCTGGCATACATGGGCTAAATACCCAGTATCCCAATATTTTCTTGCCGCTTATAAAAAATCGACGTGGGCAAACCATGGCTTACTGAAAGCACATACGGCAAAACTCTATAAAAGAAAGTCCAGGCACGAAAAACTACAAAAGAAATATGTTAGATCCGTTTTAAGCCATGTCATGTATATAAAAAGTAAAATTCTATCCTGATATTTAAGTGTAAGTGGAGTCAAAATGAAACTCAATGTGGCAGATGCGATAATCACCCAAAAAAGCTACGGTAAGCTGGATGAAAATAAAACTGCACAATTAGATATTGCTTATGGAATTGATAAGAATTTCCAGCTTGGTGCAGGAGTTTCGATCGTTTCAGTAGTAATGAACAATCCTGATCTCAATCTTCATTTTCATATTTTTTCTGATTATGAAGATGAGCAATATAATAAAAATCTTCATAAAGTGGCAGAGGATTTCTCTGTAAAAATAACAATTTATAAAATAGATGATAATTATTTTAATTTCTTACCTAGCACAGCAGCATGGTCGACGGCAACTTATTATCGTTTTATAGCTTTTGAGTATTTATCAACTTCGACTGAAAAATTGCTGTACCTGGATGCAGATGTAATGTGTAAAGGCTCGCTAAAATATCTGACAGAATTAGAGTTTAGCACACATGAATATGCTGCCGTGGTAAAAGATGTGGCTGAAATTCGAGATGTTGCCGGCACTCGCCTAGGTTCGTTAACGTTAAATGGTAATTATTTCAATGCTGGCGTTATGTATGTACTGTTAACAAAATGGAGAGATAATGCTTTTCTTGATAAAGCACTTGAGCTTTTAATTAACAAAAGAGATAGCCTTAAGTTTTTCGATCAAGATGTTTTAAATCTTCTTTTATTAGGTCATACTCATTTCCTGAGCGAAAATTTTAACCGTATTTATGGTATTAAAAACGAGTTAAAATTTAAGGATATTACTAAGTATAAAAATATCATTACTGAATCGACCGTATTGATTCATTATATTGGCGTCACCAAACCCTGGAATACATGGGCTGATTACCCTTCAGCACAATACTTCAAAAAGGCTTACCTGGCGTCTCCCTGGTCAGGGCAACCGCTTATTGGACCCCGAACCCCAAAACAGTTTAAGAAAAAATTTCGTCACGAAAAACTACAAGGTAAATACCTGGATGCAATATCTAGTTATTGTGGGTATTTATTGGCAAAGCTAAAATCTAAATAAAAAGTTGCTCCCTGGTGGGAGCAATCTTTATTATTTGAGTTTAGATTTTAAATATTTTGCATACCATTTTAATGCCGCTAAATAGTGATGTTTTGCAAAACTATTTCTTGAGTAAACACGGTAATCAGTAGGACGCATTTTTGAGGCGTAGGATTTTAATGGTTCTGCTGCCCATGGAGTAAGGTGGTGATAAAAAAGGAAAAGATCCTGAGATAAGCCAGTGTGCTCAGTAAACCATGGCTTCCTTCCACCGGTAAAATGCACAATCTTTGGCAGAGCCTTTTTGTCATAAAAAAAAGTATCTTTGTGTGGCTCTGAATACCAGTTGAAAATATAGTTCCACTCATTCCCAATGAATTTTACATGGCCTTCCATTGCGATATTAAGTGCATCCTGATCAAGATAGGGGAGCGTATTACCCTTTTCAAACAGGATCGCGTTGGCTTTATTCTCAATGTCATGTTCAATCCATTTATCAATATTGATATAAAGAAAACCGGCATTGAAATAATAGGGTGATGTCAGACTAAGCCGTTTAGAATGCCTGCTCTCTTTACCTTCCAGAGCATCATGACTTACCGCGCATATAACGTCACTAATGTCGATTTCGTCTATTCCACTTATATCGCGGAAGCAAAGCGTATCAGCATCCAGGTAGATAAACCTTTTTACCGACCCCTGCAATAGTCTCGGCACAGCGAGTCTCATATAGGTCGATTTATTGATATGTTTTATTTTGAATTCATTCTGGAATTTATCAATATCCTCATTGTTTATTTTTTCAACGTTGATATTGTGATATGTGCTTTTAAGTTTATCAATGTCTTCCTGCGAAACATCATACACAAATACGTGGAATGCTAAATTAACCTGCAGATTATTAACGACAACAGACATGATGGACGTTGCAACATATTCTAAATAATTAGAATCTGTGCAATAAGCGATGTGGATTGTTGGCGTAACATCATTGTCCATCTCAGTCTCTCTCATCTTGTTGATTTAGCTTAATGTCTTGCAATTTTTCATTGACAGCGCTTATTACAGCTTCAGCCGGTATCCACGTTAAATATTGGCCACTACGATCAAGTTCATCTCTGACGGGCATTTCATGGTAAGAACCCGCCCAGAGTAGCGTTGCCTTTTTAGACCATGGTCGCCACTGCTGATAATTAGTGGCACCAAATAAACATACTTGCGGAGTATCAAGCGCTGCGGCCATATGCATTGGCGCGGAATCCACGCCGATAAACATGACTGCATGATCAATCAGGGCAGCAAGTTGTAAAAAAGTGGTTTTACC
Organism: Enterobacter sp. ENT03; assembly: GCF_019218745.1. GTDB lineage: Bacteria > Pseudomonadota > Gammaproteobacteria > Enterobacterales > Enterobacteriaceae > Enterobacter_D. The sequence goes on along the minus strand of NZ_JAHUXA010000004.1, from coordinate 157,745 downwards.
CGCAAAGGCGGTATTAGGTTTAATGACGCACATCGATGCAATATTTTCAACTTGCTGACGTTCCGCTTCTGCCGGCCCACTGGTTAAAACAACCTGGTAACCTGAGCGAGTAAGATGATCGATAACCTTGGCAAATTTATCATCATCCCAACATTTAAAAAGCTGTCTGGCAGTGGGTTGTATGACTATGTAATTCTTTGCATTGAATCCCGCATCAATGCCGAAGAGCGACTGATAGTCGCTTTCACGATAGTAAAGCGTCAGTTCTGGTATGACATCCTTATCAGCAAAATCTAATCCTTTTAGAATCGAAAGATTTTGCTCAACAATATTGACCCCAGAAACGGGAACCGTTTTTGTGAACAATTTATTCCAGCGTTCTTCCTGCCGTCTAAAGGCAATGGAGTCACGATGCAGTGAAGAAAGGAGATAAGCAATGGGCCATTGATCCGACAGGTTAATGATCAAATCATATGAGTTATTCTTTAAATCCTTTCGCAGCTTAAAAAAGTTAGTAATCTTCTGCCAAAAGCCGTCCTTTTTATTAAGCAGATGAAACTGATTGATACGCGGATCGGCGGATAAGATTGCTTTTGTATCTTTATACAGCAATAAATCAATAGTTGCATCGGGATAGCGGCTACGCAAACTGGCGATGACTGGAGTGGTCAATAGCACATCACCATAAAATTTTAATTTACAAACAAGTATCTTGTTAACATTACCGTTCATATCAATTCCTTGTCGCCCAGAAATTTTTATAGACTTTCGAAAGACGGTGACGTATATAAGACAAATTGCTATCGATCGTAGTAAATTTCATTTTAAAAAATACTTTTCTACTCACCATTCTGGAGTCGAAACAGGCCAGGGCTTTATTTATTACATTCAACATATCTGTGTCGTAGCCATAATATCCTTTGGTCTTGCGCAGAATTTTACGACCTTCTAAAAAAGAATTTACAACCATCAGTGTGGCGATAGTTCTTTTTTCAGGGTGTTCACAAATGTAGTCACACATTTTATTCATTGCGAAAAACATATGTCTGGCATCATCAACAATTAAATTTTCAGTGATACTGCAAGAATTTAATCTGTAATAATACAGTGCGCATTTGATTTTTAATATTTTTTCGCATTTGAAATACTGGAATGGACAAAAAATCATGTCTTCATAGCGTCGATACGCTTCAAAACGATCATTGCCGATGATATTCCTGTGAAAAATTTTTGTTACCAAATGCCATTGTGCTGCACGGAAAATAGGCATCAAAGCCAGCATCTGCTGGTCCTTCAGAGCGATGGTATCCGTAGGTATGTGGCTATTTCTGGTAACTAATTTTTTTACATCTCGGGTAAGATTAAAATCAATAATATGATATTGCTCTTCCCTTAAAATGGGTAATAAAACGTCAAAATAGACTGGGCTAACGCTATCATCACTATCAACAAAACCAATATATTTACCGGTCGCGTGTTCAAGGCCTTTATTTCTGCTTAGCGCGACGCCACTATTTTCCTGATGAAAATATTTAATATGTGAGTCCGGGTTTTGCTGTAAATACTGAGTGATCACTTCTCCTGTACCATCGGTAGAGCCATCATCAATAATGATCAGCTCAACTTCATCAGTGATACCGACTTGTAAAGAGGCCAACGTTTCACCGATAAAGTTAACGTTGTTATATGCTGGTATTATGATGCTTAGCAAATAGCCCGAAAGATTACTCATACGATTTTTCTCTCACCGTACTATTACCCGGTATTAGCATAGAGGCTATGCAGATGGCAAGCATAGCGCTTAGTGCCTCTCCTTTGGCATAAAGTAGTACATCGCTCATACCATATAATATGATAGCGCATGTCGTAATCCCTAACAGGGGGTTTCTATAAATATATGCGGTATAAAGCATCGCCAGATACAGCATTAACAACGCGATTACCCCTGGTATTCCTTTTAATGAAAAAGTATCCATTATTTCATTATGCAGATGGACGTTGAGGAATACCGTTGCCCCTTTCAAAGAGGGATCGCTCGTGGCTGCGGCTTTTACATAAGCATTACGTTGCTCAAGGGACTGGCCCAGGGGGCTGGCGACTCCCGCGATATACGCGGCGTGCTGCATTGCGAGCCTTGCACCTATTGAAGTCCTGCTGTTCTGCTTACTGTAAGCATGCATATCTCTTTTAAAATCTGTATAACGCTTTTCGAGCACCGGCTGTAGAGCAAATACAGAAATAAACATAATCACTAAAAAGGCAGCAATCGACTGCATTAGAATACGCGGTTTTTTCCGGAAATGAAGCAAGGGAAAAACTACTGCCAGAACAGGATATAAGAGAATGGCTGCACGCGTTTGCGTTAATATAATTAAGGCAAAAGAAATAATAAAATGTAAAAAGTAGAATACCACTGCGAATTTTTTTCCCAGGTTCAATATGGCCTGGGAAGCAATTAACGCGATGAAAGTCAGAGCATAAGCTGTACCCGTTGCATGTTCAAAGCCCAGCGTTACCCGATAGTCGGTAGTTAAACTGCCCGGTGATACAAAATACTGATACGCCCCGTATAGATAAAGCATGAGTGCAACGAGGATGACCACCGCAGAGGTGGCTTGTAGGGATGTAGATGTTGTGCGTTTCTGACAGTAAATTCCCAGAGCTACAAACCCCGAGAAAATTAAAACTTTGCCGCCGTTTTGATAAGAACGATACGCCGCAGTGAATATTGATTCCGAATGTTTGAACACGTCCACCCAAACTATTTGCAGGACACCAAAAAGAATCATCAGCCCAGGGAGGATTAAAACACGCTTGTCTGCCAGTACGCTGCGCAAATTTTTACCAATGACGGGTAACGATAGCCCTGTGGTGGCAATAAAAAACTTTAGCGCCAAATCTGGATTGATCAGTAACAAAGAAAATGACAACAGGCAGCCTGCTTTAAACAACCATTCTGCAATTGCAAACGGTGTTATCGCAGCCCGATCCAGATTATTTGAGAAGACATGGCCAAAAAGCATAGTGAACTCTTTTAAGTAATAAGAATCAATAGTATAGGTCTTTCAAAACGCAATCAGCCATAATAGAAGATAATTTATTATCTTTACTTTTAAGGGCAATCTGATTCAACCCGTAACCCCCGATCAGACCCGGATCCGTAGGGCCATAGAGGGTAACATTCGGTCGATCAAGAGCGGCTGTCAGATGACTCAAGCCGGTATCAACCGAAACCACAAATTTCGCTCCTGCCAGTACCTGCGCCACACTTTCTAAATTCATACGCGGCAAAACATCCACATAATCAAATCCCTCTGCCAGTCTCCGTGCGCGGGCTTCTTCGTGAGGCGCGCCCCAGGGTAACTTGATGCGCAACCCTGAATCCTTCAGTAACCCTATCAATGCCCGCCAGTTTTCTTCGGGCCAGTGCTTATCATCGCGAGTGGTGGCGTGCAAAAATACCGCATAATTCCCGGTATTTGAATTCAGATTATTCAAAAAGTGCTGTGAGATGCCGTAATCGCCCTGAGTCTGCGGTCTGGTATAACCCAGGCTGCTGGCGAAGAGTTCGCGGGTACGCTCCACGGCGTGCTGCGCTTTCGCGATGGCATGGCGACGGTTATAAAACAGGCTCGCCAGCGGTTCGCGGGCACTGTGCCAGTCCATGCCATGCTTCACGCCGCGCGCCAGGCGGGTCACCAGTGCGGCGCTTTTTACTAAGCCTTGTGCGTCAATAACAGCGTCATACTGCTTGCTACGAACCGCGTCGCGAAATGCCTGCCGTTCAGCGCGAACAGGCGCGGAAAACCACGCTTTGCGCCAGCGGCGTATCGCCACCGGGATAACGCGATCGACAGCGGCATGCCAGCTTGGGATCTGTGCGAAACCTTCTTCCACCACCCAGTCAAAACGGATACCCGGAATAGCCTGCATAGCGTCGGTTAACGCCGGCAGCGTATGCAGCACGTCGCCCATCGACGAGGTTTTTACGATCAACACCCGCATCCGTTATCCTTCTTCTGCCACTAATAGCGCGTTTAGTTCGTTAAGCACACGTTCCGGTGTGATGTCGATCAGGCTCTGATGATAGCCCTGCTCGCTGTCGCCTTTGCGCACTTTGTGATAGCCGGTGATCAAGCGGATCACGCGGGCTTTGTGCGACAGCGGCGGAGTAAAATCGGGACTGCTGGGTCCGTACAGTGCCACCAGCGGACGGTTCAGCGCCGCGGCGACGTGCATCAAACCGGAGTCGTTAGTAACTACGGCTTTACAGGCAGCCAGTAAAATGACGGCCTGCTCGAGTTGGGTTTCACCGGCGAGGTTACGGCACCAGGCCTGCTGCTCAATGCTCAACGCGGCAAGGATCTCATTGCCGGCGTCGTGATCCTTTGCCGAACCGAACAAGACAACCTGATAACCTTCATCGATCAACTGCTTAGCCAGTTCCGCGTAATGGTAGTGAGGCCAGCGTTTTGCCGGGCCGAATTCCGCACCGGGACAAAAGCCGATAACAGGACGTTCAGAAGACACGCCGAACGCATCGCTGGTCTGGGCTTTTTCCGCCTCAGTAACCTGCAACTGCGGCCACAGCAGCGGCTGCGGCAGATCTTTCGCCGATTGCATCACCCCTTTGTCGTAGGCCAGCGCCACGTAGCGCTCTACCATCAGCGGCCAGGCGTTTTTATCCAGCACGCGCGCGTCGTTGAGTACGCCATAACGCATTTCACCACGCCAGCCGGTACGGTGCGGTATCCCCGCAAAGAACGGCACCAGCGCGGATTTAAAGGAGTTCGGCAGGACGTAAGCGCGGTCGTAACGCCGTTCACGCAGGCTATGCCCGAGCTTACGACGCTCGCCAAGCGCAAGCGCACCGTGTCCCAGTGGCATGGCGATCGCCTCGTTGACTTCCGGCATGCGCGACAATAACGGACGGCACCACGCGGGTGCCATCACGTCGATAATCGCCTGAGGATAGCGCGCCCTGAGCGTGCGATAGAGACTTTGCGACATCATCATGTCGCCCACCCATGACGGGCCAATCACCAGAATTCGCATAGGGTACCTTACGCGTCGCGGTTCAGCCAGGCCATATATTCCGCTACGCCTTCGGCCACGGTTTTGAATGGCTTGTCGTAGCCTGCGGCACGCAGGTTAGTCAGATCCGCCTGAGTGAACGCCTGATAGCGGCCTTTCAGTTTTTCCGGGAACGGAATGTACTCGATGCTGCCTTTCTTATGGAACGCCAGGGTCGCATCGGCCACGGCCTGGAAGGACTCTGCACGGCCGGTGCCGAGGTTGAAAATACCGGACACGCCGTTTTCCCAGAACCACAGGTTCACCGCTGCCACGTCGCCCACATAAACGAAATCGCGTTTAAAGTTTTCGCTGCCTTCAAACAGCTTCGGCGTTTCGCCGTTGTTCAGCTGGGTGTTGAGATGGAAAGCTACGCTTGCCATGCTGCCTTTGTGGCCTTCGCGCGGGCCATAGACGTTGAAGTAGCGGAAACCGACAATCGGGGATGTCGCTTCCGGCAGGATCTGGCGCACATATTCATCGAATAAAAACTTGGAGTAGCCGTAAACGTTCAGCGGCTTTTCGTACTCGCGGGATTCAATAAAGTCAGAGGTACGGCCACCGTAGGTCGCCGCCGAAGAGGCATACAGGAACGGAATATTATGCTCGAGGCAGTAGTGCAGCACCTCTTTGGAGTACTGATAGTTGTTATCCATCATGTACTTGCCGTCCCATTCAGTGGTGGACGAACAGGCACCCTCATGGAAAATCGCCTCGATGTCGCCGAACTCTTCGCCTGCCATCACCTGGATCAGGAAGTCTTCTTTATCCATATAATCGGCGATATTCAGATCCACCAGGTTCGCAAACTTGGTGCCATCTTTCAGGTTATCCACGACCAGAATGTCAGTGATGCCCTTGTCATTCAGCGCTTTAACGATGTTGCTGCCGATAAAGCCTGCGCCGCCGGTAACGATAATCATAACTGTGACCTTTGAATTGAGGCGCGCCGGGACAATCCCGGACACGAATATTTCTTATCATACCATCACATTGCAGACCCTTCAGCCATTCACCGCCAACCTTCCCGACGACACGTGATTTATGCTGCAAAATGAACAATGGATGATGCGTCATCTCGTATCAACGTATAGCTTTGGGTAATATGTGCCGAAATTTGTCCAGTCTGGAGAATTGCAATGCGTGGGGATTTTTACAAACAGTTAAGCCATGACCTGGAAACCGCGCGTGCGGAAGGGTTGTTTAAAGAAGAACGTATCATCACCTCGGCGCAACAGGCGGATATTACCGTCGGTGACGGCAGCCAGGTGATCAACTTTTGCGCCAATAACTACCTGGGTCTGGCGAACCACCCGGAACTGATTGCCGCCGCCAAAGCGGGGATGGATTCTCATGGTTTCGGCATGGCGTCGGTGCGTTTCATTTGTGGCACTCAGGACAGCCACAAAGTGCTGGAGCAGAAGCTGGCTGAATTCCTCGGCATGGAAGATGCAATCCTGTACTCCTCCTGTTTCGATGCCAACGGTGGTCTGTTTGAAACCCTGCTGGGCGCAGAAGACGCCATTATTTCTGATGCGCTGAACCACGCCTCAATTATTGATGGTGTGCGCCTGTGTAAAGCGAAGCGTTTCCGCTATGCCAACAACGATATGCAGGAGCTGGAAGCGCGTCTGAAAGAAGCCCGCGACGGCGGGGCGCGTCACGTGCTGATCGCCACCGACGGCGTGTTCTCGATGGACGGCGTGATCGCCAACCTGAAAGGCGTGTGCGATCTGGCAGACAAATACGATGCGCTGGTGATGGTGGATGATTCCCACGCGGTCGGTTTTGTCGGTGAAAATGGTCGCGGCACCCATGAATACTGCGACGTGATGAGCCGTGTCGACATCATTACCGGGACGCTCGGTAAAGCCCTCGGCGGCGCATCCGGCGGTTATACGGCGGCGCGCAAAGAAGTGGTGGAATGGCTGCGTCAGCGCTCCCGTCCGTATCTTTTCTCCAACTCGCTGGCGCCGGCGATCGTCGCCGCCTCCATCAAAGTGCTGGAGATGCTGGCGGAAGGCAGCGAGCTGCGTAATCGTCTGTGGACCAACGCCCGCCTGTTCCGTGAAAAAATGACCGCCGCAGGCTTTACGCTGGCGGGAGCCGATCACGCCATCATCCCGGTGATGCTGGGTGACGCCGTAGTCGCGCAGAACTTTGCCCGCGAGCTGCAAAAAGAAGGCATTTACGTCACCGGCTTTTTCTTCCCGGTGGTGCCAAAAGGCCAGGCGCGTATCCGCACCCAGATGTCGGCGGCGCATACCCCTGAGCAAATCGAACGTGCGGTGGACGCCTTTACCCGCATCGGTAAAAAACTTGGCGTGATTGCCTGAGGACCCGTGATGAAAGCCTTATCGAAGCTGAAAGCAGAAGAAGGGATCTGGATGACCGATGTGCCGCAACCGGACGTCGGCCATAATGACCTGCTGATCAAAATCCGTAAAACTGCGATTTGCGGCACGGACGTGCATATCTATAACTGGGACGAATGGTCACAAAAAACCATTCCCGTGCCGATGGTGGTAGGGCACGAGTATGTCGGCGAAGTGGTCGGCATTGGGCAGGAAGTGAAAGGCTTTAAAATCGGCGATCGCGTTTCCGGCGAAGGGCACATTACCTGCGGGCATTGCCGCAACTGCCGCGGTGGCCGCACCCATCTGTGCCGCAACACCATCGGCGTGGGCGTCAACCGCCAGGGTTGTTTCGCCGAGTATCTGGTGATCCCGGCGTTTAACGCCTTCAAAATCCCGGACAATATTTCCGACGAGCTGGCGTCTATTTTTGACCCGTTCGGCAATGCGGTGCATACCGCACTGTCATTCGATCTGGTGGGCGAAGATGTGCTGGTGTCCGGCGCAGGCCCGATTGGCATTATGGCCGCGGCGGTGGCGAAACATGTCGGCGCGCGTCATGTGGTGATCACCGATGTGAATGAATATCGTCTGGATCTGGCGCGTAAAATGGGCGTGACCCGCGCGGTCAACGTCGCTAAAGAGAACCTGAACGATGTGATGACCGAACTGGGCATGACCGAAGGGTTTGACGTGGGTCTGGAGATGTCCGGCGCACCGGCGGCGTTCCGTACCATGCTCGACACCATGAACCACGGCGGTCGCATCGCGCTGCTGGGTATTCCGCCGTCTGAGATGTCCATCGACTGGAATAAAGTGATCTTCAAAGGCCTGTTTATTAAAGGCATTTATGGCCGTGAGATGTTTGAAACCTGGTACAAAATGGCGGCATTGATCCAGTCTGGCCTGGATTTAACGCCGATCATTACCCACCGTTTCTCAATCGATGCCTACCAGGAAGGCTTTGACGCCATGCGTTCCGGTCAGTCAGGAAAAGTCATCCTGAGTTGGGATAAGTGATAAGCCGTTAGCGGTAATAATAATATGGCCGGGTCTGATAACCCGGCCATAGTACCAGGCAATTATTTGCCGCGCAGTTTTCTGGATAGCTGGCGGAATTTTTCTTTCAGTACGATGAAATTATAAGTCACACCCTGTGAGGCAATATTAATATTATATTTTCGGTGTAACGCCAAAATATCATTAGCCTGGCAAATTTTCATATTTCCTTTGCAGGATAAGTCGATAATTCTTAGCGCCCCGCCCGGGGTACGAATAAAATTCCCCGGATGAATGTCATTAGACGCCAGCCCGGCGCGATGAAGCTGCAACACGCACGCTTTGACCTCGTCAGCATTGGTAGCATCAATACTGCGTAAGGGCTCACCATCAATATACTCATGAATAGTATAGACATCATAGCACTGGCGAAAACGCGTTTTTTCAGCAACACAGTAGAGATCGGCGGTGCAGGCACGCGCTTCTGGTGACAGACGATCAAGTATCTTGATCAAACGAGAATAGAAGGGGCCGGAAATGAAATCCTGTAATTTTTTTTCAAGGCGAGGATCGCGTTCACGGTCATTTTTTATTATAAATTTCTGTGACTTATATTCAACAATCTCTACGCTACGCATAGGGTTGCCGCTGCTGAGTGGCTTGCCGCTAACCTCATTGTTTATGTACTTTTCCATCAGGACCTGTAGATCGCTTTCAGCCTCTTTGCAGTAAACTGTATAGCCTTTGACATGTGTCTTACTGATGGTCATCACTTCCCTCAAGATAATTATTTTTGCGCAAAACTCATAAGCACTGAGTATACATTGTGTGAGTTCTGCGATGTTGACTCATTTGTGCGGCACTGCTCTTTGCGGCTGGGCGCCGCGTGGTTGTTAGCGCAGATCTTACTGGCTACCTGATTTTTTATTATTTTTAACAGAATGGCCAGGCCATATATATTAACTGGATGAATGTTTCAGAATAAGAATAATCCTCAATGTCCTGCCTGACTTATAACCTTCCCGAACTTTACCGCGCCTCTTAATAATTCCTTAATAAACCTGGTGTAAAAAGCACGCATGTATCACTCACCACGATCGCCAGTATTATCATGAAAAAATGTAAAGATACGTTGAGCGTCATCATTCCTTTATACAACGCAGGCCATGAGTTTGAGGCCTGTATGGAATCCCTGATCGCGCAAACGTGGAAGGCACTGGAGATTATCATTGTAAATGATGGTTCCACGGACAATTCTGTAGCGATAGCGCAAAAATACGCTGATACCTATCCACACGTCACTCTGCTGCATCAAGCGAACTCAGGGGCTTCAGTTGCCCGCAATCGCGGAATGGAAATAGCGACCGGTGAGTATATTGCCTTTGTCGATGCCGATGATCTGACCTATCCGCAGATGTATGAAACCTTGATGACCATGGCGTTAAAGGACGACCTGGATGTTGCCCAATGTAATGCGGACTGGTGTATACGTGACACGGGTAATACCTGGCCTTCTATCCCCCTTGATCGTGTACGCACAACGGAGGTGCTGAATGGGCCCGAGTGGTTACGTATGGGGCTTGCGTCGCGTCGCTGGACGCATGTGGTATGGATGGGGGTATATCGCCGCGAGCTTATTACACGTAATAAAATTACCTTTATTCCCGGACTACATCATCAGGATATTATCTGGACGACTGAGGTAATGTTTAATGCGCGTCGGGTGAAATATACCGAAGCCTGCCTGTATAAATATTTCCTGCATGATAGTTCAGTCAGCCGGTTGAAACGGCAGGGCTGTAAAAATCTTCGTTACCAGCGCCATTATATTAAGATCACGCGCCTGCTTGAAAAACTTAACCATGATTATGCCGGGAGAATTACGATCTACCCGGAATTCCATCAGCAGATAACTTATGAAGCATTACGCGTTTGCCATGCGGTGCGCAAAGAGCCGGATGTGTTAACACGTCAGCAGATGATCGCGGAGATTTTTACCTCCGGAATGTACAAACGGATGGTGACGAATGTACGCAGCGCTAAAGTCGCGTACCAGGCGCTCCTGTGGTCTTATCGACTCTGGCGCTGGCGCGATAAGACAATCTCGCCCTATCACGTCGTGCGTAAGGCATTTAATCTGCGTTAGCGTTTATGCCGCGGGCACCCATCGATTTATCCCAGCCCTGCCATTGATGCTGGAAGTAGCTTATCAGCGTGCTCTGCTTGATGCTTTCGCCGAGCACGTCGAAGAACTTCACAGCGTTGACCGGCGCTAACGGTTTTTTCGGTTTGCAGATCTTCACCGTCTGGAAAGGATTACGCGGCGCGTCGTTCTTTGGAAGCGTTCGGTTTGGCGTCGACGTATCCACTTGCGGCTCATTGAGCAGGCTGCCCGGGCGCACCAGCGTAATATCCGGCGGCAGGGTAGGCAGCATCTGTTGCAGCACACGCACTGTCGACGGATGCGGGTGGCCAATAGCAATCGCCGAGCCGTTACGGCGCGCCAGTTCTACCGCGCGGTTAAACTGGCGGCGAATATCGGCCTCGTTCTGCGTATCGTCGAGGAAGACTTTTCGCTTGATCACTTTCACGCCAGTACCGGTGGCGGCGCGCATCGCCTGGCTGTTGCCGATGGTCATGCTGTCGAGAAAATAGAGATCGTAACGCGCCAGCGCCTGCATCACCTTCTGCATACCGAACAGGTTAGAGGTCATGGCGCTGCCCATATGGTTATTCAGGCCAACGGCATAGGGCACGTTGTCTACCGCAGTGCGGATAATGCGTTCGATTTCATCGCTGCTCATGTCCGGACGCAGCGTGTCTTTTTCCAGCGGCTGTTTGCTGATCGGGGCCATCGGCAGGTGTATTAACACTTCATGGCCCGTGTTATGCGCTTTGGTGGCCATTTCCCGCGCATGGGGTGCATTAGGCAGCACCGCAACGGAGATGGCCGCTGGCATCGCCAGTACCTGATTCTCGTTGTGCGGGCGATACCCAAAATCATCGATCACGATGGCGAGTTTCCCGGCGAATACCGGCGCGGCAAAAACCATAAGGCTGATAAGAGAAAAACACAGACGACGAAATTGAAGCAAAACTTATCTTCCCAACCACGGTTGTGGATTGACCGCCTGACCCTGGCGGCGAATTTCGAAATAGAGTGAAGGTCTGCCCTGACCGCCACTGCTGCCCACAAGGGCAATCGGTTGACCGGCACGCACCTGCGTACCCACGCTGACCAGCGCGCTCTGATTATAGCCATAAAGGCTCATGTCACCTTTACCGTGCTCCACCACCACCACCAGACCATAGCCCTGCAGCCAGTCAGCGAGGATCACACGGCCATCGGCAATGGCTTTCACTTCGCTGCCTTCAGACGCGCCGATCACAATCCCTTTCCACCGTAGCTCACCCTGCAACTGTTCGCCATAGCGATGGAGGATAGTGCCGCGTGCCGGCCAGTAGGCCTGGCCGCGCGGTGATCCCAGACCGCCGGTGCGGGACATTAACGACTGCTCGCTTTCCGTCGGCTTATAAGTGGTGCCTTTGCGCGTGGCATCTTTCTGGCGATCGCGTACCGCCTGGGCTTCGCGTGCTTCACGTTCCGCACGCGCTTTGGCGGCGGCTTCAGCGCGGGCAAGGGTATTGCGCAGCCGTGATTCGTTGGCCCGCAGCTCGCTCAGCTGTTGCTGGCCCTGCTGGATAGACGACTCAAGGCCGGAGAGGGTTTTCTTACGCTCGTTGCGCGCCTGCTCAAGCTTAGCCTGCTGCGCCTGCTGCTCATAAAGCAGGGTTTGCTGCTGGCTCTGCTTCTCTTCCAGCTCGGCTTTCTGGGCGTTGACTTCTTCGCGAGTCTGCTGGAGCTGCGCGATGGTTTCCTGACGCGCCTGATTCAGATAGCCGTAGTAGGCCTGCAAACGCTGTGCGCGCTGGCCTTCTTCGCCGCTCAGGATCATCTGCATCCCGCTGTGCTCACCCTGACGGAATGCCGCATCGAGCTGCGCGGCCAGATTGCGCTCCTGGCTGGCGCGCTGGCGCTCCAGTTTAGCGATAGACGCATTCATGGCATCGATTTGTTTATTCAGTTGGGCGAGGGTGTTCTGGGTTTCGCGCAAGGCGCGGGCGGCAGCGGAAATCGCTTCTTCCTGGGCTTTTAACTGGGCAAGGAGGCTGCTGCGCTGCTGCTGTTGCTGACGGACGGCACGCTCTTTGGCGGCAATGTCAGCCTGAATGGATTTTAACTGATCGCGGTCATCCGCATGGGCTGAAAAGGCGCACAACAATACGCCAGCGCTGAGCGCGCTGGCGTAGATAATGGACCGGATCGACACAGTCCTGGTGTTTGAAAAAATCGCCTTTCCCCTCATGGGGAGCGATTATTCCACGATGAACAGCGGCTTACCAGTCATCTCTTGCGGGATTTCCATCCCCATCAGCGCCAGCATGGTCGGTGCGATGTCGGAAAGTTTGCCGCCTTCAACCGCTTTCACGGATTTATCGCCAACGTAGATCAGCGGCACCGGCAGGTTAGTGTGCGCGGTATGCGCCTGACCGGTTGCCGGGTCGCGCATCTGCTCAGCATTGCCGTGATCCGCGGTAATCAACAGCTGACCGCCCACGGACTCCACCGCATCGCTGACCTGCGCGATGCAGTTATCCAGCGTTTCAACAGCGGCAACTGCCGCTTCGAATACGCCGGTATGACCCACCATGTCGCCATTCGGATAGTTGCAGATGATGGTGTCGTACTTGCCGCTCTTGATCGCCGCGACCAGTTTTTCAGTTAATTCTGCACTGCTCATTTCCGGTTGCAGATCGTAGGTCGCCACTTTCGGGGAGTTGATCAGGATGCGATCTTCCCCTGCAAACGGCTCCTCGACGCCACCATTAAAGAAGAAGGTCACATGGGCGTACTTCTCAGTTTCGGAGATACGCAGCTGGGTTTTGTCATGCTTCGCCATCCACTCGCCGAAGGTGTTCGCAAGTGATGCCGGTGCATAAGCCACGGTGGTTTTGATGTCGGCGGCATATTCGGTCAGCATAACGAAATCGCTAAACTGCACCACTTTCTGACGGGCGAAGCCGTCGAAATCGGCATTCACAAAGGCGCGGGTGATTTCGCGGGCGCGGTCAGCACGGAAGTTCATGAAAATCAGCGCATCGCCATCGACCATCGCGGAATCCGCCTGGCCTGCCGCGCGGATCACCGTCGCTTTTACGAATTCGTCGTTTTCATCACGGGCATACGCCGCCTGCAAACCTGCGACCGCGCTGTCTGCCTGGAATTCGCCTTTCGCCTGCGTCAGCAGGTTGTACGCCTGTTCCACGCGATCCCAGCGGTTATCGCGGTCCATCGCATAGTAACGACCAATAATAGTGGCGACGCGGCCTTTGCCCAGTTCAGCAAATTTGTCTTCAAAACGTTTCAGGGAGGATTCTGCGCTGCGTGGCGGGGTATCGCGGCCATCCAGGAAAGCATGCAGATAGATTTTTTCTGCGCCGCGCTGGGCTGCCAGTTCAACCATCGCAAGGATATGATCTTCATGGCTGTGCACGCCGCCCGCAGACAGCAGGCCCATAATATGCACGGCTTTGCCATTGGCAGTGGCGTTATCCACTGCGGCGGTCAGCGCCGGGTTGCTGAAGAAAGTACCTTGTTTAATTTCAACATCCAGACGGGTCAGATCCTGATAAACGATACGACCCGCACCCAGGTTGACGTGACCGACTTCAGAGTTGCCCATCTGCCGGTCCGGCAGACCCACTTCGAGGCCGGATGCGTCAACAAGCGTATGCGGACGTTTAGCCCACAGGGCATCCATGACCGGGGTTTTAGCGTTAAAAATAGCGTTATCCTGCTGGTCTTCACGGTAGCCATAGCCATCCAGGATCACCAGTACCATAGGTTTTTTAGAAACCGACATTGCGACAACCTCATGCTCATGAGTCAAAAATTTGCGTAATTTTACTACAGCTGAATCGATCAAATAGCCGCAGAAGATCAAAGATTGGTAGGGGGAAGGGCGGTGTTTTTAATGGCTTTAAGCATTTTTTTCGTAACGCGCCGCAGAAAATGCATTCCGTTGTGCTCGCTGGCTGTATTTGCTACACCGCACAGGTATACTCCTTCCCTGGTTTTTAATCACTGAGTCGGGAGTTGTTGCCCTCCATGCAAGAAATTATGCAATTTGTTAGCCGTCACCCCATACTTTGTATCGGATGGGTTGTCTTACTGGCGGCGGTGCTGTTCACCACCTTCAAAGGTCTGGTATCGAAAGTTAAAATCATCACGCGTGGTGAAGCAACGCGTCTGATTAACAAAGAAGATGCCGTGGTTGTGGATCTGCGTCAGCGTGACGATTTCCGCAAAGGTCACATCGCGGGTGCCGTCAATTTGCTGCCCAACGACATTAAAGCCAATAACCTCGGTGAGCTTGAGAAAAGCAAAAGCAAACCCATTATTGTAGTTGATGGCACCGGTATGCAGGCGCAAGCCCCGGCAAGTGAGCTGATTAAAGCGGGCTTCGAGCGGGTCTATGTACTGAAAGATGGCGTAGCTGGCTGGAGTGGTGAAAACCTCCCGCTGGTGCGCGGTAAATAAATCACAAGTGGAGTGCAGTCATGGCCAACATTGAAATCTATACCAAAGCGACCTGCCCTTTTTGCCATCGTGCAAAAGCGCTGCTCAACAGCAAAGGCGTTGCCTTTGAAGAGCTGCCGATTGATGGTGATGCGGTGAAGCGTGAAGAGATGATTCAACGTAGTGGCCGTACGACCGTGCCGCAGATTTTTATTGATGCACAGCACATTGGCGGCTGTGACGACTTGTATGCGCTGGACGCGCGTGGTGGACTCGATCCCCTGTTACGCTAAAGCGTATTTAGGACAACACTAAGGGTTTTACTCATGTCAGAACAAAATAACACCGAAATGGCTTTCCAGATCCAACGCATTTACACCAAGGATGTGTCTTTCGAAGCGCCTAATGCGCCGCACGTCTTCCAGAAAGACTGGCAGCCGGAAGTAAAACTGGATCTGGACACCGCTTCCAGCCAGCTCGCTGACGACGTTTATGAAGTGGTGCTGCGTGTCACTGTGACTGCAAGCCTGGGTGAAGAAACGGCATTCCTGTGTGAAGTTCAGCAGGCCGGTATCTTCTCCGTTGGTGGTATCGAAGGTACCCAGATGGCGCATTGCCTTGGCGCGTACTGCCCGAACATTCTGTTCCCGTACGCCCGCGAATGCATCACCAGCCTGGTTTCCCGCGGTACGTTCCCGCAGCTGAACCTTGCACCGGTCAACTTCGATGCGCTGTTCATGAACTATTTGCAGCAGCAGGCAGGCGAAGGTACCGAACAACCTCAGGATGCCTGATGAGTACGATAAATGCTCATATGACTGTGATCGGTGCCGGCTCTTACGGCACCGCTCTTGCCATTACCCTGGCAAGAAATGGCCACGAAGTGGTGCTTTGGGGCCACGATCCAAAACATATCGCGACGCTGCAACATGATCGTTGCAACGTGGCGTTCCTCCCGGATGTGCCCTTTCCCGATACGCTGCACCTTGAAAGCGACTTAGCCACGGCGCTTGCCGCGAGTCGCAATATCCTGGTGGTGGTGCCAAGCCATGTCTTTGGCGACGTGCTGCGACAAATCAAACCATTAATGCGCGACGACGCGCGCGTGGTCTGGGCGACCAAAGGCTTAGAAGCCGAAACGGGCCGTCTGTTGCAGGATGTAGCGCGTGAAGCGCTGGGCGATGCCATTCCGCTGGCGGTGATTTCCGGGCCAACCTTCGCCAAAGAACTGGCGGCGGGCCTGCCAACGGCGATTTCCCTGGCCTCCACCGATGAGGTATTTGCTGAAGACTTGCAGCAGTTGCTGCACTGCGGCAAAAGCTTCCGCGTCTACAGCAACCCGGATTTTATCGGTGTGCAGCTGGGCGGGGCGGTGAAAAACGTGATTGCCATCGGCGCGGGTATGTCCGACGGCATCGGTTTTGGTGCCAATGCGCGTACCGCGCTGATCACCCGTGGGTTGTCCGAAATGTCCCGTCTGGGCGTGGCGCTGGGTGCCGATCCCTCCACCTTTATGGGCATGGCCGGTCTGGGCGATCTGGTCTTAACCTGCACTGACAACCAGTCCCGCAACCGTCGTTTCGGGATGGCGTTAGGTCAGGGCATGGACGTAAAAAGTGCACAGGAAAGTATCGGCCAGGTCGTTGAAGGGTACCGCAATACGAAAGAAGTCCGCGAGCTGGCACACCGCTTTGGTGTCGAAATGCCAATAACCGAGGAAATTTATCAAGTATTGTATTGCGGAAAAAATGCGCGCGAGGCAGCATTGACCCTGTTAGGCCGCTCCCGTAAGGATGAGCGTACCAGCCATCCGGCTCCCTAATCCTCATCACTGACACGGCCATCGCAGAGTGGCCGGTCATTTTATTTCGCCTGGAGTATGCAATGCCGTGTGAAGAACTGGATCTCGTCTGGAATAATATTAAAGCCGAAGCCCGGGCGCTGGCCGACTGTGAGCCTATGTTGGCCAGTTTT
Source organism: Enterobacter sp. ENT03 (assembly GCF_019218745.1). Lineage (GTDB taxonomy): Bacteria > Pseudomonadota > Gammaproteobacteria > Enterobacterales > Enterobacteriaceae > Enterobacter_D. The sequence goes on along the minus strand of NZ_JAHUXA010000004.1, from coordinate 140,765 downwards.
TATCACGCAACCTTACTCAAGCACGAAAACCTCGGCAGCGCGCTGAGCTATATGCTGGCGAACAAGCTGGCGTCGCCGATCATGCCCGCTATTGCCATTCGTGAAGTGGTAGAAGAAGCCTACGCCGCTGACCCGGAAATGATTGCCTCCGCCGCCTGCGATATTCAGGCCGTGCGCACCCGTGATCCGGCGGTAGATAAATACTCCACGCCGCTGCTCTATCTGAAAGGGTTTCACGCCCTGCAGTCTTACCGTATCGGTCACTGGCTATGGAATCAGGGCCGCCGCGCGCTGGCAATTTTCCTGCAAAATCAGGTGTCGGTGTCCTTCCAGGTGGATATTCACCCGGCGGCGAAGATTGGCCGCGGTATCATGCTCGACCATGCCACCGGTATTGTGGTGGGCGAAACGGCGGTAGTGGAAGATGACGTGTCTATTCTGCAATCGGTCACGCTCGGCGGAACCGGCAAAACCAGCGGCGATCGCCATCCGAAGATCCGCGAAGGTGTAATGATTGGCGCCGGGGCGAAAATTCTCGGCAACATCGAAGTCGGGCGTGGCGCGAAGATTGGCGCAGGTTCCGTGGTGTTGCAACCGGTGCCGCCGCACACGACCGTGGCAGGTGTACCGGCCCGCATTGTTGGCAAGCCGGAATCAGACAAACCCGCGATGGATATGGATCAGCATTTCAATGGTGCGAATCACCGTTTCGAATACGGCGACGGTATTTAACGCTAGCTGCGCAGTACCGCGCCCGGATAGCCAAGCTGACGCCAGGCTTCATACACCACCACCGACACCGCATTAGACAGGTTCATGCTGCGGCTGTCCGGCATCATCGGGATGCGGATCTTCTGCTCTTTGGGCAGCGCATCCAGAATAGCGGCAGGCAGACCGCGCGTCTCCGGGCCAAACATCAGATAATCCCCGTCCTGATAACTCACCGCGCTGTGGGCCGGCGTGCCTTTGGTGGTCAGGGCAAACAGCCGCTGCGGATTTTCTGCCGCCACAAAAGCGGCATGATCGGCATGACGCACCACTGCGGTAAATTCGTGATAATCCAGCCCGGCGCGGCGCAGACGCTTGTCATCCCAGGTAAAGCCCATTGGCTCAATGATGTGCAGGCGAAACCCGGTGTTGGCACACAGGCGGATAATATTCCCGGTATTCGGCGGGATTTCAGGTTCGAATAAGACAATGTTCAGCATGCTGCCCCCTCAAGAATGGCGGGCAGCATAGCAAAAATCAGGCGGCATCGCCTGTTTTCACCGGCGCAAACACCGATTCATGCTCAACGTTCTGCACCAGCGAGTCGCGGCTGATTTCGCTTATCGAACGTGCGCCGGTTAACGTCATCGCCACGCGCATCTCTTTTTCGATCAGGTTCAGCAGGTTCGCCACTCCCGCCTGACCGTGGGTCGCCAGCGCATACAGATAGGCACGGCCCAGCAGCACGGTATCTGCGCCCAGGGCGATCATTCGCACCACGTCCAGCCCGTTACGGATGCCGCTGTCTGCGAGGATCGCGATGTCACCTTTCACCGCATCGGCAATCGCCGGCAGCGCGCGGGCAGACGAGAGCACGCCGTCCAGCTGACGCCCGCCGTGGTTCGACACCACAATGCCGTCTGCGCCAAAACGAACCGCATCGCGCGCATCGTCTGCATCGAGGATCCCCTTGATCACCATCGGGCCGTCCCAGAATTCGCGGATCCACTCCAGGTCTTTCCAGGAGATGGACGGATCGAAGTTATTCGCCAGCCAGCCAATATAATCCTCCAGTCCGGTCGGCTTGCCGAGGTAAGTGGAGATGTTGCCCAGATCGTGAGGGCGACCATTAACGCCGACGTCCCACGCCCACTGCGGATGTGTTACCGCCTGCCAGTAACGGCGCATCGCCGCGTTGGCACCGCTCATACCGGAATGCGCATCCCGGTAGCGTGCGCCCGGTGTCGGCATATCGACGGTAAACACCAGCGTTGAACATCCTGCCGCTTTGGCGCGCTCCAGCGCGTTTCGCATAAACCCGCGATCCCGCAGCACGTACAGCTGGAACCACATCGGACGCTTAATCGTCGGGGCGACCTCTTCAATCGGGCAGACGGATACCGTCGACAGGGTGAAAGGGATGCCTTTGGCATCGGCTGCCGCGGCCGCCTGCACTTCGCCGCGCCGCGCGTACATGCCGCACAGCCCCACCGGGGCCAGCGCCACCGGCATCGACAACTTTTCGTTAAACAGCGTGGTTTCCAGGCTCAGATCGGACATGTTTTTCAGCACGCGCTGGCGCAGCGCCACCTGCGAGAGATCTTCCACGTTGCGGCGCAGCGTATATTCCGCGTAGGCACCGCCATCGATGTAATGGAAAAGAAAGGGCGGCAGGATACGCTGTGCTGCGGCACGGTAATCACTGGCTGCGGAAATAATCATGGGTTTCTCCCTGACAGTTCATTGGGTTAACCGGGCAGGCGAGTGATGCGCGCCTGGCGGGCCTGATCCTCATCGAATCGTTTAATGGTGGTATGCACAAATTCCAGATGCAGCATCATCGCCTTACGCGCGCCGTCGGCGTCACCGGCCATAATGGCATCCATTACCGCCTGATGCTGTTCGGTGAGCTGCGCGAACACCGGCGGCACGAAATACATCCGCTGGCGGCTCTGTTTCACCGACAGTTGCAGCAGATCGAAGAAGCCGCGCATGGTCTGCAACAGCACCACATTGTGGGACGCTTCAGCGATGGCTAAGTGAAAGCGCACATCCGCCTGCGAGGCCAGATCCGGGTCATCACTCAGGGTGGCATCAAAGCAGAGCTGAATTTTTTCTTTATCTGCGGCGGTGGCGCGCAGGGCGGCATGCCAGGCCGTGCTCGCCTCAATCGCATGGCGGGCTTCCAGAATGTCGAAGCTGTAATCCGGATCGTCCGCCATCAGCGTTTTTAGCGGATAGACAATGTTTTGCTCGGACCAGTCTTCCTGCGGCCAGTGCACAAAAGTGCCGCCGCCGCGTCGGCTGAGCAGCACGCCTTCACTGATAAGCTTCGCAATCGCCTCCCGCAGGGAATTGCGGGAGACGCCCAACTGCGCCGCCAGCTTGCGCTCGGCGGGCAAGCGCGCCCCTGGCTCAAGCTGCTGTTCATCTATCAGCGCACGCAAGCGATCGGCGATGGTGTCGGACAGACGCACGGGCATCACTATCATGGGATCATCCAGGTCAGAACGTAGGCTTGTAGTGTCGTGATCACCCCCACCATGCAGGTGAAAATCAGGCTGTGTTTAACGGTAAAGCGGAACAGGTCGGATTCTTTGCCCACCAGTCCCACCGCTGCGCAGGCGATGGCGATAGACTGCGGCGAAATCATCTTGCCAGTCACGCCGCCGGTGGTGTTCGCCGCCACCAGCAGCACATCCGAGACGCCGATTTGCTGGGCGGCGGTCGCCTGCAGCGCAGCAAAAAGCGCGTTTGATGAGGTATCGGAGCCGGTCAGGAACACCCCCAGCCAGCCGAGGAACGGCGAGAAAAAGGTAAACGCATGACCGGTATGGGAAAGTGCCAGCGCCAGCGTTGAGGACAGCCCGGAATAGTTGGAGATAAACGCGAACGCCAGCACCATGCCAATGGAGTAAATCGGCAGCGCCAGCTCTTTCAGCGTGCTGCCGAAGGTGACGAGCGCGTCTTTCGGTTTCATGCGCAACCAGACGATGGAGATCAGCGCTGCGAACAGAATGGCCGTGCCGGTGGCAGAGAACCAGTCGAATTTATACACCGCCGCATAAGGCGTGGCCGCGTTCACCACCGGCGGCATACGCGCCACCAGCTTATCCAGATGCGGCACAGAAATGTTGATCACCCAGTCATACATCGCGCCGCCCGGCGCAAACAGCGCTTTGAACGGCGGAATACTCCACAGGGTAACGGTGGCGGTCAAAAACAGGAACGGTGACCAGGCGCGCAGGATTTGCCCGCGGGAGTAGTGTTTCGGCGTAACGGCGGCATCCCCCGCAGTGGCATTCACATCGTCAAAGCGGAAAATACGCACCGGCTGCCAGCGACGCAGGAACAGCGTCAGGCATACCAGCGAAACCAGCGACGAGATAATGTCCGGCAGTTCCGGCCCGATAAAGTTAGAGCTGAGGTACTGGGCGATGGCAAAGGAGCCGCCTGCCACCATCACCGCCGGCCAGGTTTCCTTCACGCCGCGCCAGCCGTCCATAATCGCCATGATCCAGAACAGCACGATGATCGTCAGGAACGGCAACTGGCGGCCCACCATCTGGCCGATTTCAAAGCTGTCCAGCCCGGTCACCTGGCCTGCCACGAGGATCGGGATGCCCATCGCGCCAAAGGCCACCGGCGCGGTGTTCACGATCAGGCAAAGCCCGGCGGCATAGAGTGGTTTAAAGCCCAGCCCCACCAGCAACGCGGCGGTAATGGCGACCGGCGCGCCAAAGCCGGCGGCCCCTTCCAGAAAGGCCCCGAACGAGAAGCCGACGATCAGCATTTGCAGGCGCTGGTCCGGTGTAATCGAAAGGATGGATGAGCGGATGATCTCGAACTGCCCGGTTTTGACCGAGATTTTATAGACGAAAACTGCCGCGATGATGATCCACGCAATCGGCCACAGGCCGTAAAAGAAGCCGTACACCACCGAGGCGAGCGCGTTGTCCACCGGCATATCGTAGAAGAACAGCGCAACGGCCAGCGCGATGGCTACTGTCCAGCTGGCGGCGATATAGCCTTTCAGCTTGAGCTGAATTAAGGCAAAGAAGAAAAACAGGATCGGTAACGAGGCGATAAGGCTCGACAGCCACAGATTCCCTGCCGGATCGTAGTTTTGTTGCCAGAGGCTCATGGAGATCTCCTGAGGGCCATTCATCCTGTCGCGCGGTGAGTCTGCGCTCAGCTTCGCGTCACATTGTCTGTAAAAGTGGCCCTGCCAGTTAAGGGTTGTAGGGTTAATGACAATGAATGGTTAACCAAATGTTATTGACTGGCAATGCATGTGTAACGTGAAATTGGGGTTTTGTGAGCGAACAAAGGCTGAGGGAAAGAATTGGTAGGACCACATCAGGCGGGGAACACAGATAAAACCTCTCCCGCCGGTGGGGAGAGGTCAGAAAGCGGGGTTCAGAATTCGGTTTTCGAAAAGCCGGTCATCTCTTTCAGTTCCATCTCGCGACCTAGCTCGGTCATCGGATGCACCACCACCAGGCCACGCACGCTTTTCTTCAGCTTGCCCATGTCGGCCTGTTCTTTTTTGGTGATCGCGCGGCGGAACGGCATGTCTGCCAGTTTCTGCGCATCTTTGCTCAGCTTGTGCCCATGCAGGGCGCGCAGACGGGCGATTTCACCTTCCAGCGTCTCTTTTTCTTTTTCCAGCTCGGCGTATTTGTCGGCGGCTTCGGCCAGCGAGATCGCGGCCTGCTGGTGGCGGATGGCGTCAAGGCGATCGCTCAGGCGTTTAATTTCACTCTTTTCAACTTCTTTCATGACAATTGGACTCTAAATCGGGGAGATATTGCGCTAAGGATACACTAATCCGCGGGCGGTTACTTCTGAAAGGCTTTTTTCAGGCTGATACGGGAGATCAGCTCTGTCAGGGAAAGCACCATGGTGGATCGCACAATCTGTTGATAACGCTGCTTTTGCATCGCGTAGAGGTCGGCATCGCTGAGATCAAACGGCGGCGCAGGCGGCAGGGCGGCAACGCAGTGCAGCTCACCGAAGGGGCCTAAGATCTCGTCGTCAGTAAACGCGTATTCGCTGCCGTCGTGGTTCAGCTCTTCCCGCAGCGCCATCAGCAGTTCGGCGTCCTCATATTCCAGGCGGCTGATCACGCCAAGCCCGTAAATGAGTTTTAAGCGCACAGACAAATCGCCCAGCGGGCCGTCGCCGTCAAGCAGCGGCTCAACGGCATATTTCACCGCGTAATCGTCTTTGCGAAAAACCTGAAGCACCAGAATATTTACCGCTTCGGTGAGTAACTCGACGGCGGCAATCAAAAAGCTGCGTACGGTTTTGCCTGCATTAAGACGCTCAAGCACACGGTTTTCAAAGGCCTGGGTTTCTTCCATTATTGCCTGCATATCCGACAATCTGTTGTTCAGGCGCGGAAGGCTCCGCGCCGGGTTTGGCATCATGCCTTTGCGTTGTACGCGTTTACCGCCTCTGCCACGACGTCGCTCGTCGCGTCCAGACCGGAAATCTGCGCCAGCGCAGCCTGCGGGCCTTTCTCTTCTATCAGCTGTGCCAGTTCAATCGCCTGCGGATCCTGCTCGCTGCGATAGTGCATCGCCGCGGCAATGCCCAGCACCAGGTTGTGATGCGGCAGATCATATTCCAGCGTGCCCAGCAGCGGTTTGATCAGGCGATCGCCCGCGCTCAGTTTACGCAGCGGCTGACGACCAACGCGCTCCACATCATCTTTCAGATAAGGATTTTCAAAACGACCCAAAATTTTCTGGATATAGGCGGCGTGTTTCTGCGTGTCGAAACCATAACGTTTGATCAGCACCGCACCGCTTTCTACCATCGCACCTTTTACCACAGTACGGATTTTCTCGTCGAGGATGGCGTCACGGATAGTCTGCAAACCGGCCTGCTGGCCGAGATAAGCGGTAATAGCGTGACCGGTGTTCAGAGTGAACAGTTTACGTTCAACGAAGGCCATCAGGTTATCGGTCAGCTCCATACCCGCGATGGTCGGCGGCGTGCCTTTGAACTGCGTCTGGTCGACGATCCACTCGCTGAAGGTTTCCACCGTCACTTCCAGCGGATCGTTGGTGGCCGAGGCCGACGGCGGCACGATACGGTCAACGGCGGAGTCCACAAAGCCGGTATGTGCTTCTACCCAGGCTTTATCTTCTTCCGCCAGCGCGTTAAACACGTGACCTTTCAGCTGCGTGGTGCCGCGCACCATATTTTCACAGGCGATGATATTGAGCGGCGTGTCGTTACCCTGGGCTTTGCGTTTTGCCAGGCCTTTAGCGATAGCCGGGGCGATACGCTCCAGCACCACCGGGCCAACCGCCGTGGTCACCAGATCAACCTGCGCGATGAGATCGATAACCTCGTCGCCAATGCTGCTGACCGCGTTAACACCCGAAACGGTGTCCACCTGTTCATTTTCACCGACAACGTGAACCTGATAGCTATGACGGGCATTCAGGGCGTCGAGCACCGCCTGATTCACATCGGCGAATGTCAGCTCAATACCCGCGTCCGCCAGCAATTTGCCGATGAAGCCACGTCCGATATTACCTGCGCCAAAATGTAATGCTTTCATAGAATTAACCTTCATTAATGTTTTTACCCGAGAGGGCTGGGGTGAGGAGGCGAATTCTCCTCACCCTAACCCTCTCCCAATGGGAGAGGGGAAAGGGCGTAACCTTACTTGTTCAGCAGAGCCAGCACTTCTTCAACGCTCTGCGTGTGCGTCAGGCGCTCAATCACAGACTCGTCGTCCAGTGCATTGGTCAGGCTGGTGATCACCTGTACGTGCTCGTTATTACGGGCAGCAATACCGATAACCAGACGGGCAACATCATCGGCGTCATCACCGAAGCGCACGCCTTCCGGATACTGGCAGAATACCACGCCGGTCTTCAGAACACGGTCTTTCGCTTCCACCGTACCGTGCGGCACAGCGATGGACTCACCCAGATAGGTCGGGGTCAGTTTTTCGCGATCCAGCATCGCCTGCACATATTCCGGCTCAACGTAGCCGCCTTTTACCAGTTGCTCACCGGCAAAAATAATGGCTTCTTCTTTAGTGCTCGCCGTGCGGCCCAGGAAGATGTTTTCTGCGCCCAGACGGAACAGGTGGCTGTTACTTTCGTCGAAGCTGTCCTGCAGGCTGGTGCGGACTTTTTCTTCATTCTGCAGATGGCGCTGCGCGACAACCAGACGCTCCGTCAGGCTGGTATACAGGCCGCTGTCGAGGAAGTTGGTCAGCGAAATATGCTGTGCCTGCGGTACCTGACGCATCGCGCGCTCAGTGAGGTCGCGGTGCGTGATCACCAGGTCAACATCCGGTGGCAGGTTGTTGATCGCGCTGTTGGTCACGGAGATGTTAGTCAGCCCCGCATCCTGCACTTTCTTACGCAGCACGCCTGCGCCCATGGCGCTGGAACCCATACCGGCATCACAGGCGACGATGATTTTACGTACATGGCTCAGGTCGTTGGACACTTCGCCCGCCGTCAGCGGAGAGGCACCTTTAGACTCGGCTTTCATGTCCTGCATGCGACGGGTCGCGGCTTCAATATCGTCTTCTTCTTTCACTTTGCTGGTTTTCAGCAGAATGGCGGAGATCACGAAAGAGACGGCCAGCGCGGCGAAAATCGCGGCGAGGTTAGCAAAATAAGCACCTTTCGGAGTCATCGCCAGTACCGCCAGGATAGAACCCGGAGACGCCGGAGATACCAGACCACCGCCCAGCACGTTCAGCGTAAACACGCCAGTCATACCGCCGAGGATCACCGCGATCAGCAGACGCGGGTTCATCAGCACATACGGGAAGTAAATTTCGTGGATACCACCCAGGAAGTGGATGATTGCCGCGCCGCCCGCAGACTGTTTAGCGCTACCGCGACCGAAGAATATATAGGCCAGCAGTACGCCCATACCCGGACCCGGGTTGGCTTCAATCAGGAAGAAGATGGACTTGCCGAGATCGTGAGACTGCTGAATACCCAACGGCGAGAAGATACCGTGGTTGATGGCGTTGTTGAGGAACAGGATTTTCGCCGGTTCAACAAAGATGGACGCCAGCGGCAGCATGTCATGGACAACCATGAAGTTAACGCCCGCCGCCAGTACTTTAGACAGCACTTCAACCGCCGGGCCAATGCCGAGGAACGCCAGAATGGCGAGGATCATACCGATGATGCCAGCGGAGAAGTTATTCACCAGCATTTCGAAACCGGATTTGATCTTACCGTCTACCGCGGCATCAAATTTCTTGATGCACAGACCGCCCAGCGGACCAGCAATCATGGCACCGAGGAACATCGGCATATCTGCGCCAACGATAACGCCCATGGTGGTGATAGCACCCACTACGCCGCCACGCTCGCCACCAACCAGACGCCCACCGGTATAACCGATCAGCAGTGGCAGCAGATACGTAATCATCGGGCCGACGAGTTTCGCCAGCGTTTCGTTCGGTAACCATCCCGTTGGAATAAACAGTGCGGTGATAATACCCCAGGCGATAAACGCGCCGATGTTGGGCATCACCATATTGCTAAGGAATCGACCAAAGCTTTGCACTTTGATCTTAATATCGGATGACATAAAACACCCCTTCTTATGTTTGCTATCGCACAGGCCGGAAGCCCGAGGTTTGTTGTTAATGTGGCGGCAGAGGTAGCCGGACCCATGATGTGTGTGAGGCGAAATCTGGCACCGAATCGTCTTTCTGTCCAGATCGTGACCTTTGGTGTGATCTAAATCACATAAACATAGGGTGTGACCGGTAATTTGACGTGATCTGAATCACAAAATACTTGTGTAAAAAAAGAACAATGACGAAAAATCATGCCCCAATTGGGGGTTAATGTGATTTTAATCACATTTTTATGTGGCGACTTTGTTGTTAATTTGTGATTTGTATCACAAGAAATTTTTGCCAGGCGTTTTCTGACTGTGCTCAAAGACAAACTGTGTTGTGCGCGTCGCCGCCGGATGTAACTTCCTTACACGCCTCACACCCTACGAAACCGAGTTTTCACATTTATGAAGGCTCGCCTGCCTTTTGCGCGACGGTGGGCCATAATGATCTTTTCACAGGCGATTAAGGACCCGGCCATGAAACTGATCGGCAGTTATACCAGCCCCTTTGTGCGAAAGATTTCCGTGATTTTGCTGGAAAAAGGCATCACCTTCGAATTCGTCAATGAACTGCCCTATAACGCAGAGAATGGCGTTTCACAATTCAATCCGCTCGGCAAAGTGCCTGCGCTGGTCACTGACGACGGCGAAACCTGGTTTGATTCGCCGATTATTGCGGAATATCTGGAACAGCTGGGTATGGCACCTGCGCTGCTGCCCACCGATGCGAAAGCCGCATTGCGGGTGCGCCAGCTGGAAGCACTGGCGGACGGCATTATGGATGCGGCGCTGACCTCCGTGCGCGAGCAGACCCGTCCGGCAGCGCAGCAGTCGGAAAGCGAACTGGTGCGCCAGCGGGAAAAAATCAGCCGCGCGCTCGATGCGCTTGAACAATACGCCGCCAACGGCGTGTTGCAGTCGCAGTCCCTCGATCTGGCGAACATCGCCGTCGCCTGCGCAATCGGCTATCTGAACTTCCGCCGCGTCTCGCCGGGCTGGTGCGTCGAGCGCCCGCAGCTGGTGAAGCTGGTGGAAACGCTCTTCCAGCGCGAAAGCTTTGCCCGCACCGAACCGCCCAAGGCTTGATACGCATTATGACAGCCTGAGCAAAGACGCTGTACAATCCCCTCACGTCGACCCCTTCCCGACGGAGGGGCCAATCACAGCAAGGCAGTGTCATGACCCCTGAAAATCGTTCCCTGTTCAGCCAGATCCCGGCAACCGACCGTTTATTGCGCGATGACGCTTTCCGCCCGCTAGTAGCGACTTTTGGTCATACGCGGGTGGTGGAAGCGTTGCGCCAGTTGCAGGACGAGGCCCGCGCCGCTATCCATGACAGCCAGACGCTGCCAGCGTGGAGCGCTGACTGGGCCGGGGCGACGCGCCAGCACCTTCATCAACAACAGCAAAGCGCCATCCGTCCGGTAATAAACCTCACCGGCACGGTGCTGCACACCAATCTCGGACGGGCATTGCAGGCGGAAGCGGCGATAGAGGCGGTGGCACAAGCCATGCGCTCCCCGGTATCGCTGGAGTACGATCTGGACGGTGCAGGGCGCGGGCATCGCGACAGCGCGCTGGCGGCCATGCTGTGTCGTCTGACGGGCGCGGAAGACGCCTGTATCGTCAATAACAACGCGGCGGCGGTGCTGTTAATGCTGGCGGCCACGGCGAGCGGCCAGGAAGTGGTGGTATCGCGGGGCGAACTGGTGGAGATTGGCGGCGCGTTCCGCATTCCGGACGTCATGCGCCAGGCGGGCTGCGTGCTGCATGAAGTCGGCACAACCAACCGCACCCATGCCAAAGATTATCGTCAGGCCATCAACGACAACACTGCGCTGCTGATGAAAGTGCATACCAGTAATTATCAGATCGAAGGCTTTACCAAAGCCGTGGACGAAGCGGAACTGGTCGCCATCGGCAACGAGCACGCCGTTCCGGTCGTCGTGGATTTGGGCAGCGGCTCGCTGGTGGATCTCAGCCAGTACGGGCTGCCGAAAGAGCCCATGCCACAGGCGCTGATCGCCGCGGGTGTCAGCCTGGTCAGCTTCTCCGGCGATAAACTGCTCGGCGGCCCGCAGGCCGGGATCATCGTCGGCAAAAAAGCGCTCATTGCCCGCCTGCAACAGCACCCGTTAAAACGTGCGCTGCGGGCCGACAAAATGACCCTCGCCGCGCTGGAGGCCACACTGCGCCTCTATCTGCATCCGGAAAAACTCACGCAGGATCTGCCGACGCTGCGCCTGCTGACCCGCGATACCGCGGCGATCCGCGCCGTGGCGGAAAAACTTCAGCCCATCCTTGCCGCGCATTTTCCTGACTTCCACGTGCAGGTGGAAGCCTGTCTGTCGCAGATTGGCAGCGGCTCGCTGCCGGTGGATCGGCTGCCGAGCGTGGCCCTCACCTTCACCCCGCAGGACGGGCGCGGTAGCAGGCTGGAAACGCTGGCGGCGCAATGGCGCACGCGCGACGTGCCGGTGATCGGCCGCATCACCGATGGCCGCCTGTGGCTCGATTTACGTTGTCTTGAGGACGAAACCCGTTTTCTGGAGATGTTACTGAAATGATTATTGCCACCGCCGGACATGTGGATCACGGCAAAACGACGCTGCTGGAAGCGATCACCGGCGTCAATGCCGACCGTCTGCCGGAAGAGAAAAAACGCGGCATGACCATCGATCTGGGTTATGCCTACTGGCCGCAGGCCGATGGCCGTGTACCGGGATTTATTGATGTGCCGGGCCATGAAAAGTTTCTCGCCAATATGCTGGCAGGCGTCGGCGGTATCGATCACGCGCTGCTGGTGGTGGCCTGTGATGATGGCGTGATGGCCCAGACCCGCGAACATCTGGCGATTTTGCAACTGACCGGACAGCCAACCCTGACCGTGGCGCTGACCAAAGCCGACCGGGTGGACGAGGCGCGCATTGCCGCCGTCCAGGACGAGGTGCGCGCCACGCTGCGCGAATACGGCTTTACCGATGCGGCGCTCTTTATCACCGCTGCGACCACCCAGCGCGGCATCGATGAACTGCGCGAGCATTTGCTGCATCTCCCGGAGCGGGAACATGTGCAGCATCAGCGTTTCCGGCTGGCGATTGACCGCGCCTTTACGGTGAAGGGCGCAGGGCTGGTGGTAACCGGCACGGCGCTGTCGGGCGATGTGCGCACCGGCGATACCCTGTGGCTGACCGGTATCAACAAACCCATGCGCGTGCGCGGTCTGCATGCGCAAAACCAGCCGGTCGATCATGCGATGGCCGGGGAGCGTATCGCCCTGAACATTACCGGCGATGCCGAAAAAGAGGCGCTCAACCGCGGCGACTGGCTGCTCAGCGAGGCGCCCACGGAGCCGTCATCCCGCGTTATTGTTGCGCTGCAAAGCCATACGCCCCTGACGCAGTGGCAGCCCTTACATATTCACCATGCCGCCAGCCATATCACCGGGCGCGTCTCGCTGCTGACCGACGATCTGGCCGAGTTGGTGCTCGACAGCCCGCTGTGGCTGGCAGACAACGATCGGCTGGTGCTGCGTGATATTTCGGCGCGCACCACGCTGGCCGGGGCGCGAGTCGTGATGCTCGATCCTCCCCGTCGTGGCAAGCGTAAAACGGCATATCTCGACTGGCTCGCCACGCTTGCCGCCGCCGGGGACGACGCCAGCGCGCTGGCCGCGCATCTGACGCGCGGTGCCGTCTCCCTCAGCCGCTTTGGCTGGGTGCGGCAGTTAAGTCGCAGTGGACTGGACGCGTTAACGCGCCATGACGGGCTGATCCAGTCGGGGGACAGCGTACTGAGTGTGGCGGTGGCCGCAGGCTGGCAGCGTAAACTGCTCGACACGCTGGCGACCTATCACGAACAGCATAAAGACGAACCCGGTCCCGGACGCGAGCGTCTGCGGCGCATGGCGCTGCCGATGGAAGACGACGCTCTGGTGCTGACGTTAATCGAGCGGATGCGTGAAAGCGGCGACATTGCCAGCCATCACGGCTGGCTGCATCTGCCGGATCATAAAGCCGGTTTCACCGAAGAACAGGCGGCGATCTGGCAGCGTGCGGCAGCGCTGTTTGCTGATGAGCCCTGGTGGGTCCGCGATCTGGCGCGGGAAACGGGTACCGATGAGCCGTTAATGCGCAGTGTATTACGACAGGCGGCGCAGCAGGGGCTGATCACCGCGATCGTAAAAGATCGCTATTACCGTAACGACCGGATCGTGGCTTTTGCCAGTATGATCCGCGAACTGGATCAGGCGCGGGGATCAACCTGTGCGGCAGATTTCCGCGATCGGCTGAACGTTGGACGTAAGCTGGCGATCCAGATCCTCGAATATTTTGACCGCATCGGCTTTACCCGCCGACGCGGCAACGACCATCTGCTGCGTGATGCGCAGCTGTTTCCGGAAAACCACTGAATCCAGCCGGGGTGTCACCCGGCTTTCACCTGCTGCTTCGCCAGCCATACCGCGCCGAGCCTGCCCGCCTGGTTACCCAGTTTGCAGGGAAGAATCGGCGCTTTCAGAAATTCCCACATCTCGAAGGTTTCCAGATGGCGATCGAGCAGCTGATAGACTTTTTCCTGCTCGCTTAACCCGCCGCCGATCAGTACCACCTGCGGGTCGTACATGGAAATCACGCTGTAAATACCGCGCGATAAAAAGCGCGCCCACTGGTTAACGGCTTCACGCAGGTGTACGTCGCTGTCCATGCGTTCGAAGATCTCTTTTCCGTGGGGCATCTCTTCGGCAGACAGCGCAAGCGCACGGCGGCACGCCTCCATCAGACCGCGGGCGGAAGCGACTTCATGCATGCTCTCGCCCTCGTTGCCGACCGGCATCACGCCAAACTCGCCCCCACGGAAATGCGATCCGCGATACAGCTCGCCGTCAAAAATGATACCGCCGCCGATACCCGTGCCCACGGTGATACAGACCACGTTATCGTAATTCCGGGCAGCCCCGCGCCAGCGCTCGCCCAGCGCCGCACAGTTAGCATCGTTTTCGACAATCACCGGCAGATCGCAGAGCCCGGCAAACAGCTCGCGCAGGTTAGTCCCGTCCATAAAATCCAGCGCCCCGGCTTTCAGGGCGATACCCGTACGGATGTTGATATAACCCGGGAAACTGACACCAACGGCGGCGATGTCGTGATCCTTCTGATACCCCTCCACCACCGCTTGCCATTTCTGCTTGAACGTCTCAATGTCGTCCGGCGTGTCATACTCGTCTGAGGTCAGCTCCTCGCCGTTCTCATCAATTACGCCATGCTTGATATGTGTGCCACCCACGTCAAAACCGATAAAAAGCTGCATAGTTTGTTTCCTGTGATACCCGCTTGCGCTAAGTATGGCTCAGGCCAACCAACGCAATGTAAAGTAAGGTAATAAACACCTTCACTCATTCTTAAATTTTGGCACGGTGGTGGAAATGCTTAATCCAGGACCGTTATTTTTAGCGGTCTGAAGCGGCTATAAATCCACAGACCAAGGCAACTTAGCGAACCGATGATGGCCGTCATGATCGCGCTCATCAGGACGCCGATAAACAGCCCGACCGGCAGCGCAAGCAGCCCATGGATATACTGCTGGTTCCAGCTCACGGTGTCGTAGCCAAAGCAGCCGAATAACCCAAAAATAAAGCCCAGCACGCCCATGGGAATGCTCAGGCCGATAAGCAGTAAACGATAAATGCTGCGGGCTTTAATACGTTTTGTATCGATCACCGCGCGGTTTTCAGTGTTCATACAACATCCTGTTGAATTTATAGAATGTTTATTATGGGCTGAATTCTCGCGCGGATCGAATGCCGCGTTACCCTTCATTAATCCAGATGCGCATTTCCCCTTCGCCACGATTCGCCCAGCTGAACCACGGAATAAACGTTAATTTCTGCGGAGTACGGCTCGCCGGGGAGGCATCGTAATGCCACAGCGGCTGCTGGTCGGCCTGTGCAGTAGTCTGTTTATAGCCATCGGTCTGGATGAGAATTTTATGCGCAAAAATCCCCTTGCCCGTAATCGCGGTAAAGACGCTCTCTTTCGGCAGCCAGAGGTTATGCAGCTCCTCGCCGTTATCGGCCTGCTCCAGACAATAAATCAACGGACCGCGCTGTACGGCGACTTTACCAGCCTGATGGCGCACCAGCGGGTTGCCATACACCCGCCGCACAGGCATTGGCAACGTCAGGGACACCGTATCACCTTCCTGCCAGACACGATGAAGATGCAGATAACCTTTGCGGATCTCACCGGCGACCGGTTCGCCATTTAGCATAATGGCAGGTTCAGGGCACCAGTCGGGCAGGCGTAACGCCAGGGTATGGGACACCGGCTCCGGCGACTCAATACGCAGGGTGAGATTTTCCTGCCAGGGAAAATTACCGCTAAGGTGTAAGCGCAGCGTCCCATCGCCGACCGGGATTTCTGCCCGGTTGCCAATGTAAAGGTTGATAAACAGCGTATCCGCCTGCGGGGTGTAAATGTAATGGCCGATAGAGGTCAGCAGACGGGCGATATTGGGTGGACAGCAGGCGCAGCCAAACCAGCGCTGGCGCACCGGCTGGATGTGGTCGTAAATATGATTAAATGGCAGCGAACGGGGCTGTACTTCCAGAGGATTAACGTAAAAGAAGTGTTTTCCGTCGAGCGCCATGCCGCCAAGCACCGTGTTATACAGCGCGCGTTCCATAACGTCGGCATACTGGCTGTCGCCTTCCATTTCCAGCATCCGCCGGGCAAACATCATCAGGCCAATGGAGGCGCAGCTCTCGGCGTACACCGTATCGTTCGGCAGATCGTAATCGTGGCTGAACGCCTCGCCCCGGCTCTGTGATCCGATACCGCCAGTAATATAGAGCTGACGACGGACCATGTTTTGCCACAAACGCAGACAATCCTGACGCTTGCCCTCATCACCGGCCAGCCGCGCCAGATGCGCCACGCCGGTCATCAGATAGACAAAACGTACCGCATGGCCGATGGCGGTGTCCTGTTCTGAAAGCGGCTTATGCGCCTGGCTATAGGCCTTGTCTTTTACCATCCACGCGGTGCCGTGATTCGGCCAGTGCCAGGTGCCGCCACGCTTTGCAAATTCGACATCATAGAAGTGCGGCTGCGTACCGCGCTGTTCCACGAACCAGGCCACCCGATCGCAATAACGTTTTTCGCCGGTCACTTCAAACAAGCGCATCAGGGCCAGTTCTATTTCCGGGTGCCCGTCGTAGCCAGGCAACTGATCCACTCCGGGGCCAAAGACACGATCAATGTGATCGGCAAGGCGGCAGGCGACATTGAGCAGCGTGCGTTTACCGGTGGCCTGGAAATAAGCCACCGCCGCTTCGATCATATGTCCGGCGGTGTACAGCTCATGGCATTCCGCCAGATTTGTCCAGCGCTCGCCAGGGGCTTTAACGGTAAACCAGGTGTTGAGATAACCGTCGTCACACTGCGCGGCAGCAATCAGCGCGATCACCTCATCGGCGGTGTTTTCCAGTTCGGCATCGGGTTTCTGGCACAGGGACCAGGCCACCGCTTCCAGCCATTTCGCCACATCGCTGTCCTGAAAAACCATACCGTAAAATTCTCCCTCCTGCAGACCGGCGGCGATGCGGAAATTCGCAATCGCATGGCTGGGATCGGCATCCGGAATACGGTCATTCAACGCATCCCACTGGTAAGGGATCACCACATTGCGCACAAGTTGCTGATACTGACCTAAAAACGGATCAGTGACCTTAAGCGTGTGCAGGTCGGTTTCCATTACATTCATCATCTTCTCCTCAGGACTGAACATGACGCTGACGCAGATCGGTGGCAATGCGCGACATCATCGGGTTATTAAGTTTGCAGGCGCGAATAGTGACGGCCAGCAGCAGGTGGAAAAGGGCGGGCAACAGGGTTTCCATCGCCGTGATGCCCTGTAGCGACGCGGCAGTTTGATTGCCTGCGCCTGGCTGGTAAGCGACGAAAATAAACAGCAGGCTGATGATCCCGGCGCTGGAGGCCCAGGCAAGCTTGATAAAAAACAGATTGAAGGCGAAGTTCATGCCGGATGAGCGCACGCCGGTTTTCCATTCACCGTAGTCATCGGAAAAGGCCATCAGTGAAAAGTGCAGCGGCAGCGTGAAGCCGAGGATCACGCCGTTACCGAGAATGACCGCCAGCCATAGTGTTTGATACGCCGGGCCGCCCGGCAAAAACCACATTCCAATAGCCAGTGCTGCCAGCACCAGGTTGGTGTAGTAATACAGTTTCACGGCATCAATACGGCGGGTCAGCGGGTTAACGATCACCGAGCCTAAAATCGAGGCGAAAGTCACCATGGTAAAGAACAGCGAGGTGTACGCCGTGCTGCCTTCTAGCACGTAGGTGATGAAATACATGTACCCACCACCGCGAATATTGAACACGTTGATCAGCAGGAATGACATCACCAGCATCAGTAACAGCTGATCGTTTTTACGCAGCCCGGCAAGGTGTTCGCGCAGGGTGAATTTACCCATCAGCGCCAGCGGCACCCGTTCACGCACCCAGAAAAAACAGCATAAGAACATCACCACGGCGAGTGCACAAAGGACACCGACACCCGCCTGGTAACCGTTGGCCGCATTGCCCTGACCGAGCACGTCAACCATCCATGGCAGGCCGACCGACACCAGGAAGCCTGCGACGCCGCACAATACAAAGCGCCAGGACTGACACGAAATCACCTCATCGTGCCGGGTCGTCATGGTATTGATCAGCGCACAATAGGGAACGTTAATCGCCGTGTAGCCCACGGAGAGCAGCAGATAGGTACCAAACGCCCAGGCAATTTTTACCCCCATGCTGGCATCCGGTACGGTGAAGGTCAGAACGCCAATAATGCCAATTGGTATGGCTACCCACAGCTGCCAGGGACGAAAGCGTCCCCAACGGCTTTGCGTACGGTCGGCAATAATGCCCATGACCGGATCGGAAATAGCATCAAAGACGCGTAAGGCGATAAACAACGTGCCGACCAGCGCCGGGGTCAGGCCAAAAATATCGGTATAAAAAAAGGTAAGGAAATTCATTATCAGGCAGGTAATAACCGTGCCGCCGGCATCGCCCAGGCCGTAACCTATTTTTTCGCGTACCGATAATATGGCGTCACGATCATGATGGGCAATATCCGTTCCGGACAGAGATGTAGAGGTCATCGATAACTCCTCGCAGCGTGGAGAGGTCGTTTTCACATTGCCCGTGAAACACCACAGGCCGTTATTATGGGTTATGACCTTATTCATTCTGCCCGGATTAGAGGCGGCAACAAGGCAACAAATAAGTATAAAAAGATGACGATCCCGACCTCATCCACAAAATGTGAAGCCGATCGGGCTGGTGGAAAATAATTCATTAATAATCAATTTATAAGCGTTTAATTACCGGTGATAAAAACAGGAAATTGAATATTCATGCTTGAATTATCCATAACACTTCCGATTAAAGTGCAAAACGGCGGGCTATTTATTTCACGCGGTGTAGGTCGCCATCCGGCGCGTAAACTGGCGTCGTGGGAGGTGATTTATGTCGAAAAGGGAACGTTGACGATCGAAGAAGAAGGGCGGCTATTTCGGGTGAACGCCGGTGAGAGTTTATTATTATGGCCGCAGCGGCGTCACGTTGGCGTGGAGGATTTTCCCGCCGATCTTAAATTCTACTGGCTGCATTTTGAAGTACAGACCAGCAACAGGATCGGTGAACCGACGCTACCGCTTGCGGTCCCTCAGCATACGACGCCCAGGGATCCGCAATATATTATTGCGTTATTCCGCCAGTTTTTAAGCGAGCAGGAAAAATTAACGCGCAGCGCCGCGCTGGAACTTATTTTATTACTGATCCTGCAACAAATAACCCTGACCGGAAGCGTTGAAAGGCAGCAGGACGATCGCGGCGTCTCTTTTGCCTGGAAAGCGCAGCAGCTTATTCGCACCCAGTTTCATCGGCCAGTTTCCACCGCCACGCTCGCGCGGGAATTACACTGCAATGCCGATTACCTCGGGCGCGTTTACCGGCGAACGTTTCACCTGACGCTGACGGAAGCGATCCACCGCCAGCGGGTGCGGGCGGCGGAAAAATTTTTACTCAGTGATGCACGTTCGCTAAAAGAGATTGCCACGCTGTGCGGTTTTAGCGACGTCGGTTATTTCAGAAAAATTTTCCGTAAGCACACCGGCTTAACGCCCGCCGTCTGGAAACGACGCTACTGCAAAGAGCATATCAACTCATAACGTTACTGCCCGTAATAGGCGTTCGCGCCATGTTTACGCAGGTAATGTTTATCCAGCAGCGCAGACTGCATCTCCGGCAGTTGCGGCGCGAGCTGGCGGGAAAACAGTCCCATACAGGCACACTCCTCCAGTACCACGGCGTTGTGCACCGCATCGGCGGCATCTTTTCCCCAGGCGAAGGGGCCGTGAGAGTGCACCAGTACCGCCGGAATGTGCTGCGGGTTGAGATCGCGTTGTGCGAAGGTTTCTATGATCACCTCCCCCGTCTGGTATTCGTACTCGCCGTGGATTTCATCGTCGGTCATCTGGCGGGTGCAGGGGATCGCCCCGTAAAAATAATCGGCATGGGTGGTGCCCCAGGCGGGCAGATCCAGCCCGGCCTGCGCCCAAATGGTGGCGTGGCGCGAGTGAGTGTGCACAATGCCGCCGATGTCCGGATAACGGCGATACAGCGCCAGATGCGTCGGCGTATCAGAGGAGGGTTTTTTACTGCCTTCCACTACCGCGCCGCTGGCGATCTCGACCACCACCATGTCTTGCGCTGTCATCACGTCGTACTCAACGCCGGAGGGTTTGATCACCATCAGCGTTCGCGTGGCATCCATGGCGCTGACGTTGCCCCAGGTAAACGTCACCAGACCATGCGCCGGTAGCGCCAGATTGGCGGCCAGCACCTCGGCTTTCAGTTGCTCTAACATGTTAATCCTCCTTCCTGCATGCGGGCTTCGATCCAGCGGCGCGCCTGGATAATCTCCAGTACCGGCTCGCTGGCTTTTTCCGTCCACATTTCAATAAGAAACGCGCCGCGATAGTTGAGTTGTTGCAGCGTGCTAAACACGTCAACGAAATCGACGCAGCCTTCGCCAAAGGGCACATCGCGGAACTGGCCGGGACTGTGCGTGGTGACCGGCTGGGTATCTTTCAGATGGATAGCCGCGATGCGGTCAATGCCGAGCGTCAGTTCAGCTGCGACATCGTTGCCCCAGGCGCTGAGGTTGCCGACGTCCGGATAGACGCTGAACCACGGCGAGGCGAGCAGTTCATCCCACTTTTTCCATTTGCTGATGGAATTCATAAAAGCGGTGTCCATGATTTCCACCGCCAGCATCACCTGAGCGGCGGCGGCCTGTTCGACGGCCCACGCCAGCCCCTCGGCAAAGCGCTGCTGGGTGCCGTCATCATGCGTTTCGTAGTAGACGTCGTACCCGGCAAGCTGAATGGTGCGGATCCCCAGATCACGCGCCAGGCGGATAGCTTTGGTCATGATCTCTCGGGCGCGCAGGCGAACGTTTTCGTCGCGACTGCCGAACGGAAAACGGCGGTGCGCCGACAGACACATCGATGGAATGGCGACGCCGGTTTCCAGCATTGCCTCCACCAGGGATGCGCGTTGGGCGGTGCTCCAGTCGAGGCGCGCCAGGCGTTCGTCGGTTTCATCCACCGACATTTCGACAAAATCGAAGCCGCAGCTTTTCGCCAGCACCAGCCGCTCCGGCCAGCGCAGATCTTTGGGCAGGGCTTTTTCATAAATGCCTAACGGATGGCTGCGCATCAGCGATCTCCCCAGATGTCACGGATGTGTGCGTGGAATTCCCCGGCGACCTGTGCCGGATGGGTAGCGCCAGCCAGCGCGCGTCCGGCAATAAAGGCTTTGACGTTGATGTCACGGAACAGCGGCAGATCGGCAGGTGTAATGCCGCCGGTGACGGAGAGTTCAAGGCCAATGTCAGACAGCGCTTTCATACGCGCTAAATCCGCGTCGCCCCACTGCTGACCGCTGGCCTGCGCATCGCGTCCCCGGTGATAAATAGCCTGGCGCACGCCTGTACGATGCCAGGCGCGGGCATCCTCCAGCGTCCAGTTGCCGAACAGTTCGATCTGGATCTCCCTGCCCATTGACTGCGCCACGGCATGCCCTTTTTCTACGGTGGCGAGGGGCGCGGCGCAGATGATGGTCATCCAGTCAGCGCCCGCCGTAAACGCCTGCCCGGCGAGGGTTTCCCCGGCGTCGGCGACCTTCCAGTCAGCGACGATAATATTATCCGGGCACTGCTCTCGCAGAGCGCGCACAGCGTTCAGCCCTTCACTGAGGCACAAGATGGTGCCGGCTTCGACAATATCGACATGGTCCTGTAACAGCGCGGCATCGCGCAGGGCAGCCGCAAGGCGGGTGTGATCGAGCGCCAGTTGCAGTAGTGGTCGGCTCATAGGGTGTGCTCCTTAATACGGGCATGAAAGCCCTGAAGTGCTTCAATCAACAGTTGATAGTGGTGATATTTGCGCTGATATGCGGCGTAGGCGGCCATCTCCGGCATCAGGGTGCGGATCTCGTGCCGCAGGCGGTGCTGCGCGTCGCGGAAAGTGGTGTACAGGCCGGTGCCCACCTGGGCGGCCAGCGCCGCACCGAAGCAGCCCGTCTCTTCCAGTTGTGGTAATTCCACCGGCAGACCGCTGACGTTCGCCAGCATCTGCATCCAGACGTCAGAACGGGCAGGTCCGCCGGTCACACGCAGCACGCGCACATCGCGAAAGCGCTCGCGCATGCGGGTGAGATGCGTCATATGGCTGAACACCACGCCTTCATACACCGCCTGCAACAAATGGGCGCGGGTGTGCAGCGCCTGCATACCGTAGAAACCGCTGGTCATATCCAGCCCGGCGTTGCTGCCGTAAAGAAACGGCAGGAAAAACAGATCGCTGCCCGCGGGCGGCAGGGTGGCGACGGCCTGATTGATCTCTGCAAACGGCATCGCGCCCCACTGGCTGGTCAGCCATTCGAGATTGCCGGAAGACGTGGGGCTGGCTTCATGGACGATGTACTGATCGTCGTTAACAAAGCGACCATAGACATAGGGGTGGGCTTCGTTATCCCGCAATCCTCCGGTGATGCCGCTGGTTACTGCCCAGGTGCCCATCACCGCGTTAAGCTGATGCTCATCTTTCAGACCCGCGCAGAGTGCGGTGGAAACCACATCAAACAAGCCACCGACGACGGGCGTACCCGCCGCCAGACCGGTTATGGCGGCTGCCTGAGCGGTGATTTCCCCGCAAATTTGTGCCGATCCCACAATTGGCGGCAGGGCGGCGTCAATTTCGCTGATGCCGAGCCAGCGGGTGAGCTGTGGATCGTAAGATCCGCAAGACATGTTGTAGAGGTTGGACTCGGAGATATTGCTCTCTTCGCAGCCCTTTTCGGCGGTCAGGCACCAGCGCAGATAATCATGGCCCATCATTACGCAGCCGATTTTCGCGTAGCGCGCAGGCTCGTGCTCTTTGATCCAGCGCAGTAGCGAGGCCGGATGTCCGGTCCACAACGTCTGTCGGGTATGCGGATAGAGCCGTTGCGGAATGCCATCCTGTTGCCAGCGGCGGACGATCTCCAGCGCGCGACGGTCGGATGACAGGATGGCGTGGCCCAGTGGACGGTCCTCTTTATCCAGCAGAAACAGGCCTTTACCCTGTGCGGAAATACCCACGCCCTGGATTTGCTCGCCGGTGACGCCGGTGCGTTGCAGCAAGCGGGCGATAGTGGCGGCGCAGTGTTGCCACAAATCGTGCAGGTCGCGCTCCGCACGGCCAGGTTTTTCACTCAGCGTGTGCAGCGGCTGGCGTTCGATGCTGTGCTCGTTGCCATGGCGGTCATACAGCCCTGCTTTCAGGTAAGTGCCGCCACAATCAATACCCAGCCAGAAGGGCTGTTTGTTATTCATACTGATACCTCTGTTACGGTGCACGCGTTGCCGGGTGGCGCTTCGCTTACCCGGCCTACTGTTTGGCGTTGCCGGGAGGTGCTTTGCTTACCCGGCCTACTGTTTGGCGTTGCCGGGTGGTGCTTCGCTTACCCGGTCTGTGGTTTGGTGGTGTTGCCGGGTGGTGTGGACGTTGTAGGCCCGGCAAGCTTGCGCCGCCGGGCGTTGCCGTTACGCCGCATGCTTACGCTGGCTGAGGTTCGGTTTTGACGGAGCGCGGGCCACATCGCACTTGGCGGGCAGCAGCAGCGCCATCAGTGCCGCCAGCGCCAGCGACACGGCCAGGCAGTAAACGCCCGCGTCTTTGCTGTAGAGCGTGATCAGCACGCCGACGGCATAGGGGCCGCAGAAGCCGCCAAGATTCCCCAGCGCATTGATCACCCCGCGCGCGCCACCGGCCATTTCGGCGCTGAACAGGCGGGCCGGAATGGTCCAGAACACCCCTGCGGCGGATTGCAGGAAAAAGCCGCAGCCGACCAGCGCCGAATAAGACAGCCAGACGTTGTCTTTCAGCGCGACCGACAGGAACATGCACAGCGAAAAGCCGATCAGCGGCAGGGAAACGAACAGCTTGCGCTTGCCGGTTTTGTCCGACAGGGAAGAAAACAGGAACATCCCGGCAATCGCCCCGACGTAAGGCAGAATGGCGAGCATTCCCACCTGGCCCATGGTGGAGTGGGTCAGCTCTTTCAGGATGGTGGGCAGCCACAGGGTATAGCCGTAAATGCCGGTCTGATAGAAGAAGTTAAGGGCAATCAGCTGCCACATGGTTTTATCCGCCAGCACCGCGCTCAGGGAGGCATTGCGCACTTCTTTTCCGGCGATAGCGCGCTGCTCGGCAGCCAGCGTGTCGACAAGGTAGTTTTTCTCGGCGTCGCTTATCCAGCGGGCTTCCTGTGGACGGTCATAAACGGTTAACGCCCACAGCACCAGCACCAGCAACGAGAGCAAGCCTTCAATAATAAACAGCCAGCGCCAGTCGAGAACGGTAATGATCCAGCCGGAAAGTGGCGCGGTGACGATCCCGGCTATAGGCACGAACATGATAACGATGGCGTTTGCCCGTCCACGCTCGGCGTCGGGGAACCAGTTGCTGATCATCGTCAGCACCACCGGCAACATTCCCCCTTCGGCAACGCCGAGCAGAAAACGCAGCACCAGCAGTTGATACTGATTAGTGATAAGGCCAGTGAGTACGGAGATCACCGCCCAGGCTACCAGCGACCAGCCTATAAACTTTTTACCGCTGCCGTGCACGGCGATTTTGCCGCCGGGGACCTGCAAAAAGAGATAGCCAATGAAAAATATCCCACCAGCCAGCCCCGCCATGGTGGCGGAAATACCGAGTTCGGCATCCATACCGCCCGGCATTGCAAAAGCAATATTGACCCGATCCATATAAGAAATAATACAGGCAATGAGTATGGGGGGAATAATTCGCAGCCAGCGCTGGCGCGGGATAATATTACGTTCAGATGTAGGTGTAGAGGAAGTGTTCATCGTTGTCGTCTCATTAAAAACGGGAGTTATGATTAAGGTATTGGCGTTATTTTTTTATTATTGTGTGGCATTAATTAACGCAGTAATGCCATCGCGTAATATCGCAATCCGATGGTCAACATCAGCATTAGCATTAATTTCCAGCAGCTTGATACCGGAAAAAAGTAACGCTGCGGGCGGCGCCGCATTAAATAATTCTCGCGCCCGCTCTGCCGTTAATAAACTTTCCGGGCAGAAGGGGGCGAAAGGCGCATGCAGATCCTGCCAGTCACCGTATGGGCCATTTTCACTGGTGCCGGAAAACATCAGGGCGCTGAATTTCCCGGCGGCCTGGGCGGTGTGGACATGGGCGAGCGGCAAGTCGGCGCTGCGGCCTTCGATGGCGGAACGCGCCCAGTTAATGCACAGGCTGACGTTAAGATCGGCAATGCAGTCCAGCACCGCATCCAGCGGCAGGAAACCCTTGCGCGGCGCGGTCTGCGTCATGGCATCGCAGTGTTCCAGTACCAGCTCGCACGACCAGTCCCAGCTGGCTATCTCGTTGATGGAGCGGGAAAAGGCATCGCGGGCGTCGGCCACGCTGGCATTGCCCGCCTGCGGCGCGGCCTGGAGTTCAAGAGCGATGATCTTGTTCGCCTGCGCCTCATTGATGTCGTTGATTTTGCTGTGCAGATGGCGGTAATAGGCCACACAAGCACGGCGCTGCGCTTCATCGGCGGAGGCGAGGCCAAATCCACCGTTACCGGCGCGGCGACGCATGGTTTCCATCACCGCCGTCACCACAATCTGCCAGTCGGCGGGCGTGTGTTTCAGTAACCATGCATCGCCATACGGATGTAAATTTTCCAGGCAGGGCTGTTCGATGCCGCGAATATGCGGCGTGTCGGCAAGTTGCCGCCAGAAGGTAGCCTCCTCATGTTCATTTTTCTGGTGAAACGACGGCGCGCAGGGATACGCGCCGATAATATAACCGGCGTCAGGGTTTTGCATTTTATGGCTCCTGCCTGTCAGGCGGAATTAATTCAGTGCGCTGAGTGCTACTTTTACGACAATTTTTCGAATTGGCGTGGCGCTGCTTTTATTACAGCCAGGGCGATGTACATCCTGTGGGAAAAATATCGCATAACTGCCCGGCACCATTTCAAAAAAGAATTCGTTTTCGCTGTGGTGATAAAAAATAATATCGCGCTCGGTTAATAAGGATTCGCTAATCACGTTATTGCCGGTGTCGATCGCCAGACCTATTTTTTCTTCGCCCCACGCCAGAAACTGAATATCCAGATACTGGCGGTGGACTTCCGGGCGGATCTCCTCTTTGGGCCGGGTAGTGAGATCGATAATCTGCGCAAAGATGTTTTTGCCGTCGATTTCCACCACGCCCGGCGGCAGGGCGCGAAAATCGGTGGTACGCAGAAATTCGAGGGCGGTTTCAATCGCTGCCGGCAGGCGGCAGGGATTAGGTTGAGCAATATGACCGAAAAGCATGATCAGCCTCCTTACAGCGCCTGGATTTTTTCCCATACGCTGTCATCTACGGTGATGCCGTGACGACGATTTTCTTGCGCAAGGCGTGTGAATTCGTGCCCCGGCAGACGGATAGCGACGTTTTCATCGGCGCGTTCGGCGCTGGTGATGTAGTCCATGATGCGTTGCAGCTTGGCTTCTTTTGATGCGCCGTCGATCAGGCGATCGACTTCAATGGCGATGAAAATCTGCGAGATGCCGTACTCATCGCGATTATCCTCGGTCACTTCAGCCACCGATGCGCCGTCTGACAGCAGGGTGGCGATCATGTCCAGCACAATGGATAAGCCTGAGCCTTTCCAGTAGCCCATCGGCAGAATGCGGCGGTTTTTCTCAATGGGGGCCGGATCGCGGGTCAGGTTTCCGGCATCGTCAAAGCCGCCGTCCACCGGTAGCTGACGCCCTGCCAGGCGGTTCACTTCCAGCATGCCGTAAGAGAACATCGACATCGACATGTCCACCATGGTGATCGGGCTGGACGGAATGGCGACGATCAGCGGGTTAGTGCCGATGCGGCACTCGGTCGCGCCCCATGGCGGCATGACGGCTATCGAGTTGGTCCAGCAAATACCGATATAGCCTTTCTCCGCTGCCTGCCAGCCGTAGCTGCCGCCGCGCATCCAGTGGTTGGCGTTTCGCACCGCCACCAGTCCAATGCCGTGGTCGGCGGCCAGCGCCGTGGCGCGATCCATCATTTTTTTAGCAGTAAGGTTGCCGATGGAGCGCTGCGCGTCCCACTGTTCAATTGCGCCCAGGCTGACGATCCGCTTCGCCTCGGCGTCCGGAATAATGTCGCCGTTATCAAGTTGCTGAATAAAACGTGGGAAGCGGTTCACGCCGTGGGAAGAGACGCCGGATTCGGTGGTGCGCGCAAACATCTCTGCGCAGGCCTCTGCGGTGTCGGCGTTAACACCGCGCGCCAGCAGCACCCGACTGAACGCCTCTTTTAACTGTTCAAAGCTCACTTTCATGCCGTAGGACTCCTGTTTTTGGGTGGGCAATTGATCGCTTTTTTCTCGCTAAATTTCACTATGCGAAATCTGATTTCAAATATAGCGATCACTTTTTAACAAAGCAATCGACAGCGTCATTTGTGATATTCTTCAAAATCAGTTAGTTACAATATTTCTGTCCAGATCGTGAACTGAAACACACTTTGCGCTACCATCAGGGCGCGATAAAAACGGGAGTGGAAGCGATGAAACGCAAAGAGGCTGACGTGACAGACGTGGCACAAGAAAAAGAGCGGCCCGCCGGGAGCCAGAGTTTGTTTCGCGGTCTGATGTTGATTGAAATTCTCAGCAATTATCCGAACGGTTGTCCGTTGGCCCATTTGTCAGAACTGGCCGGACTGAATAAAAGCACCGTGCATCGTTTGCTGCAGGGCCTGCAATCCTGTGGCTACGTCACCCCCGCACCGGCGGCAGGGAGCTACCGGCTAACAACCAAATTTATTGCCGTGGGTCAGAAGGCGTTAAGCTCGCTGAATATCATTCATGTCGCGGCCCCGCACCTGGAAGCGCTTAACATTGCCACCGGCGAAACCATTAACTTTTCCAGCCGCGAAGACGATCACGCGATCCTGATCTACAAGCTGGAGCCAACCACCGGCATGCTGCGTACGCGCGCCTATATCGGCCAACATATGCCGCTCTATTGCTCGGCGATGGGCAAAATTTATATGGCGTTTGGTCAGCCGGAGTATGTGAAAGCGTACTGGGAGAGCCATCAGGAGCAGATCCAGCCGCTGACGCGCAACACCATCACGGCACTGCCCGCGATGTATGACGAGCTGGCGCAGATCCGCGACAGCAGTATGGCGATGGATCGTGAAGAGAATGAGCTGGGCGTGTCGTGCATTGCGGTGCCGGTGTTCGACATCCATCGTCGTGTGCCTTACGCGATTTCCATTTCGCTTTCCACTTCGCGGCTTAAGCAGATTGGCGAAAAGAATCTGCTCAAACCGCTGCGCGAGACCGCGCAGGCGATCTCCAGTGAACTGGGTTTTTCCGTGCCGCAAGTAGACGTCAGTGAAAACGGCTCAACGTAAGTTATTAAAATTCCACGTCACCGTGAGGTTATAACGCCAGTCGCGCGGGTGGGAGTCGGTGGGGAGATCGCCCGTCGGACGGGCGGCTTCCACCGCCAGCGTATAGTGTTTGTTATCGCCCACCATCACGCCCGCCGCCACCGAGCTTAACCGCTGCTGGCGAAAACCGGGCGCGTTATACCAGGTGCGCGCGGTGTCGGCCAGCACGTAGGGCTGTACCGTCGCAAGCCAGGTGCTTTCTTTGCGGCTGTGCAGATAGCGCAGCTCCAGTTGCCCGCCGTAGCCGTAATCGCCGCTGGCTTCGCCATCCTGATAGCCGCGCCCGAAACGCTGTGCGCCGAACTGTACGCGCTCCGGATCCGGCAGCGTGGTGTCAGACCAGACGCCCTCCAGCGATGAACTTAACCGCCATTTTTCCGCCACCATCCAGCCTGCATCGACGTTGCCTTTCCAGCGCGTAAAGCTGAGATCGGTACCGGCCGCCGGGGCGATGTCGGCATCGAACGTATCCAGCCCTTGCCGCAGGTTGAGACGGGCATTGATGCTCGCCTTGCTAAATTCCCGGTAGCCGGTAATACCCAGATCCAGCGCCGGATAGCGGGTGTGCTGGCTCTGTGACGCAAGCGGGATCGTCTGCCCAAAGCCGCGCGCCCGCAGGTCAATATCGTTACGTTTGTTGGTGTAATCCACCCCGCCAGAGAGGCTGATTTGCTTCTGGCGGGTCAGCAGCAACGGATAACTAAAACTGATACCACCGTTATATTGCGTTGATTGCTGGCGGGCATCCACCGTGAAACCGGGAAGATTCAGCAAGGGGGTGAAGTCGTCAGGGTCGTCGCGATAAAAGCTGCCTTTGAGCTGCATACTCAGCCCTTCGTCGGTGAGAAACTGCTGATAATTAAGGCCGATATAGGTCTTGCGGGTGTCACCGTCCAGCGGCACAAAGGTGGCAACGCCGAGCTGATCGCCATAGGAGGTGAGGTTACTTAGCGTGCCGTTAACCAGCGCCAGATTTTCACCTTTACGCATGTCGAGCGTGGAGGAGAGATCCCAGATGCGCGGCTGACTGGCCTCCACGTTCATCACCGCCGCGCCATAAATATTCTTCGGCAGCTGCGCATTCACATCCACTTTGGTGCCTGGCGTGCGGGTCATCAACTGGCTATAACGGTCAAAGGTGGCCTGGCGTAATGGTTTTTCGGCCATCATTTTTTCCGCCAGGCGTTTTAAGCGCGCCGCGATGCCGGCGTTATTGCTCTGGATCGCGCTGTGAGCGACGTAGCCTTCGACCAGCACGATATTGATGTTGCCGTTTTGGAAATTATTGTCCGGCAGCCAGGCGTAAGAGAGCGGGTAGCCATCGGCCCGGTAGCGGGCCGTGATGTCATTCACCAGCCGGATGATTTCCTTTAGCGGCACGGTTTTGCCCGCATAAGGGCGAAAAGGCGCGAGCAGGCTTTTCAGCGGGTAAAGCTTGCCGCCGATAAACTGGATATGCCCGACGAGAACAGGCGTTTCCGGGGTGAGCTGCGTGCCGGATTGAGGTAACGAGACGGTCGGCGCGCTGCGTTTAATCGCGCCGGGGTCCTGCTGACCGGGCGCGGCTTTTGAGGGGTTAACCGGGTCGATAATGGCGGGGAGGGTATCCGCCCGGGCGATGCCGAGCACCGCGCCGCACATGAGCGCATAGCAGAGGGGTAGTCTCATGATGCAATCCCTAATCGCAGGAAAACGTGCCCCCGGGCGGGGGCACGGTACAGCGTGTTATTGTTTCGGTCTTAATAGCCCGCCTACGACACCGGTCACGCCGCTAAGCGGGCCCGAGGCGGAGGTTCCACTGGTGTTGTTATTGTCTACGGTTGCGGTCAGTCCGGCGGTCAGGTTATTAACCGTGGCACCGACGTTTGCCACCAGACCCGTTTTACTGGCATCCGCCGTGGCATCAACCGCGATCCCGCCTGTTGGCGTGGCCCCTGGCGTGGTGACGGTGGTCGGTTTCACCACGCCGCCCACATCCGTAACCGTCTGACCAAGATTGGTGACGACCTGGCCGACGCCGTTCAGGCCTGGATTACTGCTGCTGACGTTGGTACCCACACCGCTGACGCCATTGCCGACACTGGTTAACAGATTGCTGACCGGCGTTCCCAGACCGGTTGCGCCACCCACGCCCTGGGTGACACGCTCTACGCCCGCGGTGGTGTTGTTAACCAGCGTGGTGGTGCCGGTAGTGAGACGGGATACGCCATCACTTTGCACCACGTTGGTCAGCGCGGTGCCTGTGCCGCTGACTACCTGACCGGTGCTGTTCACGATGGCGCCCGTTGCGCCGGTGATACCGCTTAATGACGATCCTGAGGTGGTACTGGCAAGGTGAGTACCCACATCAGAAACGGTGCCGCCCAGTGAGGTCACGGTGGTGGTGACGCCACTAAGCGTGGTGCCCACGCCGTTGAGATTCGAACGATCGCCGATGCCGCTGGTAATGCCGCCGCCGGTGGTTTCAATGGCGCTGCCCACGCCGCTGACGGTTGTCGCAACGGTTGAGGTGACCGGATTGTTGGTCGGCAACTGGCTGCCGAGATTATCCAGGGTGGTGCCTACGCCGGAGACGGTTTCGCCGGTATCGCTGAGAATAGTGCTGATCGCGCCGTTCGCCGCGGTATCTGTGCCGCCGGAACCGCCACCCGTGCCGCCACCGCCTGTACCACCACCACCTGTACCTCCACCGCTGCCGCCGGAACCCGATCCGCCTGTGCCAGTACCGGAGCCACCTGAACCGCCAGTGCTGCCGCTACCTGTGCCACCGCTACCACCGGAACCAGAACCGCTGCCGCCCGATCCGTTATTCGCCGTCGACGTTCCATCGTTAGCACCCCCTCCCGTGCTCGTCCCTGTGGTCGGCGTTTTTTTCGCCGTGGAATGAGAACCGCCGCCGCTGCAGGCAGATAATGAGAATGCAAGAAGTACGGCCACCGTAATGACGCTCAGGTGGCTAACGTTATTAGTAGCCATGATAATACTCCACTAAATAAAACGCCGGACGGCGTATTAATGAGTGTAAGACTATTTTTAACCGCTACCACTTTTACCGGGTTTATTTTTCTATAAAGTTATTAAATTATGATTATTCCTGGTTTTTGGCTTAACGTAATCATAAAAGTCATTTAATTTCAATTATTTAGTTTTTATATGAAAGGCGTAAGCGGCACTGAAATGTAGACGGGGTGTGTAGCGTAAATTAACTGACTCCAACCATTAGTTATGTCTGCTAATTATTGGTTGCGATATATCGCATCAAAAACATTATTTTATTAATGCAGCTGGTTATGACCATGAAAAATACCCGGGCTACATCACATAAGCCCGGATATATTCTTTTTAAAGCTGACTTTCCTGCCAGGCGAATTCAATTTCTTCCGCAAGCACTTTAATGCCCGCCTCGATTTTATCCGGGTCAGGAACGTAGTTCATGCGCATACACTGATGGGTGTGCGGCCAGGGTTTGTCGAGGCCGGGGAAGAAGTAGTCGCCCGGCACCATTAGCACGCCGCGCTTTTTCAGACGCTGGTACAGCAGTTCGGTGGTGATCGGCAGATCCTTAAACCACAGCCAGAGGAAAATCGCCCCTTCCGGTTTGTGGATCAGGCAGCGCTCTTCCGACAGATAGCGGCGGATGGTGGCGACCGTTTCCTGCACGCGCTGCTGGTAGAAGGGTTTGATGACGGTTTCTGACAGGCGCAGCAAATCGTTACGCTTGATCATCTCGCACATCATCGCCGGGCCGATACCGCCGGGGGCGAGACTGATAATGCCGTTCATATTACGGATCGCCGCAATGATTTTTTCATCCGCGATGATGATCCCGCAGCGACTGCCGGGCAGGCCGAGCTTGGAGAGGCTCATGCACAGCACGGTATTCGGGTTCCACAACGGGCGTGCTTCGCTGAAGATGATGCCGGGGAAGGGGACGCCATAGGCGTTATCAATGACCAGCGGAATGCCGTGCTGATTCGCCAGCGCATCCAGCTTCATCAGCTCTTCATCGGTGATCACGTTCCCGGTCGGGTTGGTCGGACGCGAGACGCAGATCATGCCGGTTTCTTCCCCGATATGCAGGTGCTCGAAATCGACGTGATATTTAAACTGGCCTTCCGGCAGCAGTTCAATGTTGGGGCGCGCCGAGACAAACAGATCCTCTTCGAGGCCGGAATCGGCATAGCCGATGTACTCCGGTGCCAGCGGGAACAGCACTTTTCGGGTGCTTCCATCGGCACGGCGACCTGCGAACAGATTGAACAAGTAGAAAAACGCGCTCTGGCTGCCGTTTGTCAGTGCAATATTCTGCGGCTCAATGTCCCAGCCCTGGGTTTCCCGTAGCATCTGCGCAAGGCACACCAGCAGCTCTGACTTACCTTGTGGACCGTCATAATTGCACAGCGCGTCAGTGGCTTTACCGGAATTGAGCATGTCGGCAAGCAGCTGGTGGAAATAATCGGTCATTTCCGGGATTTGCGCCGGGTTGCCGCCGCCGAGCATGATAGCGCCGGGGGTGCGCAGGCCGTCGTTGAGATCCTCCATCAGGCGGGTGATGCCTGAATGGCGGGTGAATTTATCGCCGAATAGTGAAAATGTCATAGCAGGTGTTCTGTCGGTCTGTTTTTGAATTTGCCCCACCTTAACGCCAGTGCAGGCGCGGTGCAAATCGCGGAAAGGCAGGGCCGGTGGAGTAAAATGCTGAGGATGGGTTTTAACGTGGTGCTTTATGCCCTCCGCAGAGGGCGATGATAAAAGGCATTACAGGACGGTTAACGGCCAGTGGACGTAGCTCTGCCACTGACACTCCTGATCGATAAGTTCAGCGCCCAGCGGGTGGCTGGTCAGCCAGTCATCCGGCAGCGTCAGCGTCAGGTTTTCCTCTACCGCCGTCAGGGTGATGGCGGGCAGCAGATCGTCACGGCGACGGCTGGCGAAAATAATCGCCAGACGCAGCAGACGGCACAGGTGTTCCGCCACGCGCGGCGGCACGGCATTTTGCTGATGCAACGACGAGAGATCGATCGTGCTGGTCTGGTTGAGCAGCAGCGTGGCCAGCAGCTTTTTCTGCGCAGGCGTAAAGCCCGGCAAATCGAGGTTACGTACCAGGTAAGCGGCGTGTTGCGGCGCGGATTTAAAATCGACGCTGAGGCCGATTTCATGCAGCTGACAGGCGCTGACCAGCAGATCGCGCGACAGCGGCTGAAGATCCCAGACGTCTTCTACCTGCCCGGCAAATCGGGTTGCCAGCTGGGCGACGCGCAATGCCTGTTCGGTATCGACCATGAAACGGCGCTGAATGTTACGCAGCGTACGGCTGCGAATATCTTGATCCACCGACAGATGCAGCATGCCGTAGACCAGACCTTCTCGCAGCGCTCCGCCCGCAAGGGTCATGCACTGGATGTCGAGTTCGGTGAAGATGGCGATGAGGATCGCCAGCCCGCTCGGGAAAACCAGCGCCCGCTCCAGCGTCAGGCCTTCGATTTCCAGCTCCTCAAGACGGCCACACTGGATGGCGCGTAGCTTAAGCTGCTGAAGTTTGGCCAGCGTGATGCGCTCGTCCATACCCTGCGCCATCATGATTTCTTGCAGCGCCTGTACCGTGCCGGACGCGCCGACGCAGACTTTCCAGCCATGCGTGCGCAGCTCACCGGCAACCGGGCGGATCACCTCGCGCGCGGCGCGTTCGGCCTCGTCGAAGTGCTCTTTCGCCAGATTGCGATCGGTAAAATAGCGCTCAAGCCAGGTGACGCAGCCCATCGACAGGCTGAACAGAGAGGTGGTTTGCGCGCCGGTGCCGGTGACCAGCTCGGTACTGGCCCCGCCAATATCCACCACCAGACGACGATCGTCGCCACCGGTGGTGTGCGCTACACCCTGATAAATCAGACGCGCCTCTTCCTCTCCGCTGATGAGTTGCACCGGGCAACCGAGGATTTCCTGCGCTTTCGTGATAAAGACGTGGGCGTTGACGGCCAGGCGCAGCGTCGCCGTGGCGACCACCTGGATTTGTACCTGAGGGATGTCCTGCAAACGCTCGGCGAACAGGCGCAGACATTGCCAGCCGCGCTCCATGGCTTCGGGGGACAGCACAAGATCGCTGCTCAATCCCGCCGCCAGACGGACTTTGCGTTTGATGCGGCTGAGGGTTTGTATGCTTCCCGCCACCTCGCGTACAACCAACATATGAAAGCTGTTAGAGCCTAAATCTATTGCTGCATATAACGAGGTGGACTTGAGCATCAGTTTTTAACCCGGGCGACGTCTGTTTCGTGGTGCGCCAGGGCGGCGCTGATTATTGCCTGGACGGGCGCGGGTGAGGCGCAGCGGCTTCGGCAGATCTTTCAGGAGCGCGTCCGGATTGTATTTGCTTACCGGAATAGAGTGGCCGGTATAGGTTTCAATCGCCGGCAGGTTCAGCGCGTACTCTTCACAGGCAAGGCTAATGGAATGACCGCTTGCGCCCGCACGACCGGTACGGCCAATGCGATGCACATAGTCTTCACAATCGTCCGGCAGATCGTAGTTAAAGACGTGCGTAACGGCTGGGATGTGCAGGCCGCGTGCTGCCACATCGGTTGCTACCAGAATATCCAGGTCGCCACGGGTGAATTCTTCCAGAATACGCAGACGTTTTTTCTGTGCGACGTCGCCTGTCAGCAGTCCTACACGATGTCCATCGGCGGCTAAATGGCCCCAGATGTCTTCGCAGCGGTGTTTCGTGTTGGCGAAAACAATGGCGCGATCCGGCCACTCTTCTTCGATCAACGTCTGCAACAGACGCATTTTTTCTTCGTTAGACGGGTAGAACAGCTCTTCCTGAATGCGGTGACCGGTTTTTTGTTCCGGTTCAACTTCTACATATTCAGCGTTGTTCATCTGCTCAAAGGCCAGTTCACGCACGCGGTAAGACAGCGTGGCGGAGAACAGCATGTTCAGACGTTCTGTCACGCCAGGCATACGACGGAACAGCCAGCGGATATCTTTGATAAAGCCCAGGTCATACATACGATCGGCTTCATCCAGCACGACAACCTGAATCGCGCCAAGGTTGATGTGGTTCTGTTTCGCGTAATCGATAAGACGCCCGGTGGTGCCGATCAGAATGTCGACGCCGCTTTCCAGGACTTTAAGTTGTTTGTCGTAGCCATCGCCGCCGTAGGCGAGACCTAATTTCAGGCCGGTCGTCTGTGCCAGGGGTTCAGCATCAGCATGAATTTGCACCGCCAGCTCACGGGTTGGTGCCATGATCAGCGCGCGCGGTTGGTTCACCTTGCGGTCTTCGATCGCCGGGTGAGAGAGAAGATAATGAAACGTGGACGTCAGAAACGCCATCGTTTTCCCGGTACCGGTTTGCGCCTGTCCTGCTACATCACGACCAGCCAGCGTTAGCGGGAGCGCCAGTGCCTGAATGTGTGTGCAATTATGAAAGCCTTTGTTTTCAAGGGCTTCGATCACCTTAGGGTGCAGGGCGAAGTCGGTAAACTTCTGTTCTGTTAAATGTGTTTTGCTCATAGTGTGGTAGAATATCAGCTTACTATTGCTTTACGAAAGCGTATCCGGTGAAATAAAGTCAACCTTTAGTTGGTTAATGTGGCATCAATACGTTGTAGTTTCATGCTACATCAGCACGCCAGGCTTATTCCTGTGGAGTTAAATATGAGCGATAAAATTATTCACCTGACTGACGACAGTTTTGACACGGATGTACTTAAAGCTGAAGGGCTGACCCTCGTCGATTTCTGGGCAGAGTGGTGCGGTCCGTGCAAAATGATCGCTCCGATTCTGGATGAAATCGCTGACGAGTATCAAGGCAAACTGACCATTGCCAAACTGAATATCGACCAGAACCCGGGCACCGCCCCGAAGTATGGTATCCGCGGTATTCCGACCCTGCTGCTGTTCAAAAACGGCGAAGTAGCGGCCACCAAAGTGGGTGCGCTGTCTAAGGGTCAACTGAAAGAGTTCCTGGACGCCAACCTGGCATAATCCAGCGCAAACCCAGCCTGGCGTGCCGCGTTCCTAATTTTTTGGGATCGCTGGACGCCCGGCTTCAGTCGTGCTAAGTTTGTTTTGACTTCGTTTTAAACATACCTTTGTAGTTTGTACCCGATACTTCCCGCTGAGCACCATCGCCGCGAGAGAAGTAGATAGATTCCGGGCTTGTCACTCAATCCGTCTTGTCGTTTCAGTTCTGTGTTCTTCCCGTAAGCAGGCAGCGAACAGACATGAGTTGATGGCCGCTAAAACAGGCATGGATGACCCTGCCATACCATTCACAAATTAAGTTCGAGATTTACCCCGAGTTTAAGAACCCACACCACTATGAATCTTACCGAATTAAAGAATACGCCGGTTTCTGAGCTGATTACTCTCGGCGAAAATATGGGGCTTGAGAACCAGGCTCGCATGCGCAAGCAGGACATCATTTTTGCCATCCTGAAGCAGCACGCTAAAAGTGGCGAAGATATATTTGGCGACGGTGTGCTGGAGATCTTGCAGGACGGATTTGGTTTCCTCCGCTCCGCAGACAGCTCCTACCTCGCCGGTCCTGATGACATCTACGTTTCCCCTAGCCAAATCCGACGTTTCAACCTCCGCACTGGTGATACCATCTCTGGTAAGATTCGCCCGCCCAAAGAGGGTGAACGTTACTTTGCGCTGTTGAAAGTCAATGAAGTTAACTACGACAAACCAGAAAACGCGCGTAACAAAATCCTGTTTGAGAACCTGACCCCGCTGCACGCGAACTCTCGTCTGCGTATGGAACGTGGTAATGGCTCTACAGAAGATTTAACCGCTCGCGTTCTCGATCTGGCTTCGCCGATTGGCCGTGGTCAGCGTGGCCTGATTGTGGCACCGCCGAAAGCCGGTAAAACCATGCTGCTGCAGAACATTGCCCAGAGCATTGCTTACAATCATCCGGATTGCGTACTGATGGTTCTGCTCATCGACGAACGTCCGGAAGAAGTGACCGAGATGCAACGTCTGGTGAAAGGCGAAGTGGTCGCGTCCACCTTTGACGAACCCGCTTCCCGCCACGTGCAGGTCGCCGAAATGGTTATCGAGAAGGCGAAGCGTCTCGTTGAGCACAAGAAAGACGTTATCATTCTGCTCGACTCCATCACCCGTCTGGCTCGCGCCTACAACACCGTAGTACCGGCTTCCGGTAAAGTGTTGACCGGTGGTGTGGATGCTAACGCCCTGCATCGTCCGAAGCGTTTCTTCGGTGCGGCACGTAACGTGGAAGAGGGCGGCAGCCTGACCATCATCGCGACCGCGCTGGTCGATACCGGTTCTAAAATGGATGAAGTTATCTACGAAGAATTTAAAGGTACCGGCAACATGGAACTGCATCTGGCGCGTAAAATCGCTGAAAAACGTGTGTTCCCGGCGATCGATTACAACCGTTCAGGTACGCGTAAAGAAGAGCTGCTTACCACGCAGGAAGAACTGCAGAAAATGTGGATTTTGCGTAAGATCATTCACCCGATGGGCGAAATCGACGCAATGGAGTTCCTCATCAACAAGCTGGCGATGACCAAAACCAACGACGAATTCTTCGACATGATGAAACGTTCGTAAGTCTTATCAATTTTGCTGGTTCTGGTGAATGATTTGACGGCGGTTTGCATCAACAGGATGATGTGAAGATGTGGAAAAAAAGTGCAGTTTCTAAGTTGATAGAACGCGCTTAATCCAAATAAAGCCCCGAAACGCCACGTTTTACGTGGCGTTTTTCTTTTGCGGAATATACGCTATTACCACGGGGCCACTGGATGCTTCGGGCAGTGCGCGATATTACGGAACATTCACTATAAGAATGGCCTAATTGATTGAAAAACATACAACAGACCCTGTGTATGACCCGCTTTATTGCTTCTTGAGCAAGGTCAACGCCGTTATACTTCCGGGATCAACATTCGCTGAGAGCATGCATTGTGAATTTACTCACTGCGGTTACTGAGTTATTCAGTATTTTTTTACTCACTTTTATCTTTCTTTTTTTCGCACGGAAAATTGCGAAAAAAATCGGCCTGGTCGACAAGCCTAATTTTCGTAAGCGACACCAGGGGCTGATCCCGTTGGTGGGCGGCATCTCTGTTTACGCCGGGATCTGCTTCACTTTCTACATTGCTGACTACTACATACCTCACGCTGCTCTCTATCTGGCCTGTGCGGGCGTGCTCGTCTTCGTCGGGGCAATGGACGACCGCTTTGATATTAGCGTAAAAATTCGCGCCACTATTCAGGCGCTTATTGCCATCGTCATGATGGCCGTCGGTAAACTTTACCTTCTCAGCCTCGGACATATTTTTGGTTCGTGGGAACTGGTGCTCGGACCCTTCGGTTTCTTCCTGACGCTGTTTGCCGTCTGGGCCGCAATCAATGCTTTCAATATGGTTGATGGCATTGATGGCTTGCTCGGGGGTCTGTCCTGTGTCTCCTTCGGCGCCATCGGCATCATCTTGTGGTTTGACGGCCAGACCAGCCTCGCGATGTGGTGTTTCGCCATGATCGCCGCCATCCTGCCTTATATCCTGCTGAACCTCGGGGTGCTTGGCCGCCGCTATAAAGTGTTTATGGGCGACGCGGGCAGCACGCTGATTGGCTTTACCGTGATCTGGATCCTGCTGGAAACCACCCAGGGACAACGCCATCCTATTAGCCCGGTGACGGCGCTGTGGATCATCGCCATTCCGCTGATGGATATGGTCGCGATCATGTATCGCCGTCTGCGTAAGGGCATGAGCCCGTTCTCACCGGATCGCCAGCACATTCACCATCTTATTATGCGTGCCGGGTTTACCTCCCGTCAGGCATTTGTCCTTATCACGCTGGCCGCCGCCTTGCTGGCCGCTATCGGCGTTGTGATGGAATATGTACATATCGTGCCAGAATGGGTCATGTTGGTATTATTCTTGCTAGCATTTTTCCTGTATGGCTACTGTATCAAACGGGCCTGGAAGGTCGCACGCTTCATTAAACGTGTGAAGCGCCGGCTCCGTCGTAAAAGCAGACATAATCCACCATTAACCAAGTAATTCTGGGATAGCGATGACTCAACCATTACCGGGAGCACAATCAGTAGGTACGGAAAATGAACTGGATATCCGTGGTTTGTTTCGTACTTTGTGGGCAGGAAAATTCTGGATTGTAGGTGTGGCGCTGGTTTTCGCCTTGATCGTATTGCCCTATACCTTTTTCGCGCGTCAGGAATGGAGCGCCACGGCAATGACTGATCGGCCTACCGTGAACATGCTTGGAGGCTATTACTCCCAGCAGCAATTCCTGCGTAATCTGGACGTTAAAGCCAGTCTGGCACCGGTCGACCAGCCTTCGGTAATGGATGATGCTTATAAAGAATTCATCATGCAGCTGGCGTCCTGGGACACCCGCCGTGATTTCTGGTTACAGACCGACTACTACAAGCAGCGCATGGTGGGTAACAGCAAAGCCGATGCCGCGATGCTGGATGATTTGATCAACTCTATCCAGTACACACCTGGCGATGCCCTGCGCAGTGTGAATGACAACGTCAAGCTGACGGCAGAAACCGCGCCGGATGCCAATAATTTGCTGCGCCAGTATGTGGCCTTTGCCAGCCAGCGTGCCGCCAGCCATCTTAATGATGAGCTAAAAGGCGCATGGGCGGCGCGTACTATCCAGATGAAGGCGCAGGTCAAACGTCAGGAAGAGGTGGCGCGCGCGATTTTCAACCGTCGTGTCCACAGTGTGGAACAGGCGCTGAAAGTGGCTGAGCAACACAATATTTCCCGTAGCGAAACGGAAGTGCCGGCTGACGAACTGCCTGATTCCGAGATGTTCTTGCTGGGCCGCCCGATGCTGCAAGCGCGCCTCGAAAACCTGCGTTCCGTCGGTCCGGAGTTTGACCTGGATTATGACCAGAACCGTGCCATGCTGAATACGCTCAACGTTGGCCCTACACTGGATCCCCGTTTTCAGACTTATCGTTATTTGCGCACGCCGGAAGAGCCGGTAAAACGCGACAGCCCGCGTCGTGCTTTCCTGATGATCATGTGGGGCATTGTGGGGGCGTTAGTCGGAGCTGGTGTGGCGTTAACCCGCCGTCGCTCATACTAAATGCCGTCTGAGATGAAGGCCGCCGTGCCTTCATCATCTAATCGAAGAGAATCGTTGTGAAAGTACTTACCGTATTTGGCACACGACCAGAGGCCATTAAAATGGCGCCTCTGGTTCATGCACTGGCAAAGGATCCTTATTTCGAGGCGAAAGTGTGCGTCACCGCGCAGCATCGTGAGATGCTCGATCAGGTGTTACATCTCTTTTCGATCATCCCGGACTACGACCTTAATATCATGCAGCCGGGTCAGGGGCTGACAGAAATTACCTGCCGCATCCTGGAAGGGCTGAAGCCGATCCTTGAATCCTTTAAGCCGGATGTCGTGCTGGTGCATGGTGATACCACCACGACCATCGCCGCCAGTCTTGCCGCCTTTTATCAGCGTATTCCGGTAGGTCATGTGGAAGCGGGTCTGCGCACCGGCGATCTCTCCTCGCCGTGGCCGGAGGAAGCTAACCGCACGCTGACCGGCCATCTGGCGATGTACCACTTTGCGCCTACAGAGAACTCCCGCCATAACCTGCTGCGGGAGAACGTGGCGGACAAGAAAATTTTCGTTACCGGCAATACGGTTATTGATGCGTTGTTCTGGGTACGCGATACCGTGCTGAACAACGACGCGCTGCAAAAGGAGCTGGCCGGGCGCTATCCGTTTATCGATAAATCCAAAAAGCTGATCCTTGTGACCGGGCATCGCCGTGAAAGCTTTGGGCGCGGCTTTGAGCAAATCTGTCACGCGCTGGCAGACATCGCCGCCGCCCATGACGATGTGCAGATCGTCTATCCGGTACACCTCAATCCCAACGTCAGCGAACCGGTGAATCGCATTCTGGGGCACGTGGATAACGTCATTCTGATCGAGCCGCAAGACTACCTGCCGTTCCTCTGGCTGATGAATCACTCCTGGCTTATTCTCACGGACTCCGGCGGTATTCAGGAAGAGGCGCCTTCATTGGGTAAGCCGGTGCTGGTGATGCGTGATACCACCGAGCGCCCGGAAGCCGTGGAGGCCGGTACGGTCAGGCTGATCGGCACCGACAGACAGCGTATCGTGGATGAAGTCACGCACCTGCTGACTAATTTTGATGCGTGGCAGGCGATGAGCCACGCGCACAATCCGTATGGAGACGGTGAGGCCTGCGGTCGAATTTTGCACGCACTTAAACACAATCGGGTAACGCTATGAGCTTTTCAACCATTTCTGTCATTGGCCTTGGCTACATCGGACTGCCAACCGCGGCGGCGTTTGCGTCCCGTCAAAAGCAGGTAGTGGGTATTGATATTAACCAGCATGCGGTGGACACCATCAACCGCGGGCAAATTCATATTGTTGAACCTGAACTCGACAGCGTCGTCAAAGCGGCGGTTGAGGGCGGATTTTTGCGCGCCAGCACCACGCCGGTAGAGGCAGATGCGTACCTGATTGCCGTGCCGACGCCGTTTAAGGGCGATCACGACCCGGATATGGCCTACGTGGAAGCGGCTGCCAAATCCATTGCCCCGGTGCTGAAAAAAGGCGCGCTGGTGATCCTCGAATCCACCTCACCCGTCGGCGCGACCGAGCAGATGGCAGAATGGCTGGCGGAAATGCGCCCGGATCTCAGCTTCCCTCAACAGGTGGGCGAGCAGGCGGATATTAATATTGCCTACTGCCCGGAGCGCGTGCTGCCCGGCCAGGTGATGGTTGAACTGATCAAAAATGACCGCGTGATCGGCGGCATGACGCCCGTTTGTTCTGCCCGCGCCAGCGAGCTGTACAACATTTTCCTTGAAGGTGAGTGTGTGGTCACCAATGCCCGCACCGCTGAAATGTGCAAACTCACCGAGAACAGCTTCCGCGATGTGAACATTGCGTTTGCTAACGAACTGTCGCTGATTTGCGCCGACCAGGGCATTAACGTCTGGGAGTTGATCCGTCTCGCCAACCGCCATCCGCGCGTCAATATTTTGCAGCCGGGACCGGGCGTGGGCGGGCACTGTATCGCCG
Source organism: Enterobacter sp. ENT03 (assembly GCF_019218745.1). GTDB lineage: Bacteria > Pseudomonadota > Gammaproteobacteria > Enterobacterales > Enterobacteriaceae > Enterobacter_D. The sequence continues at coordinate 98,234 of NZ_JAHUXA010000004.1, read as the reverse complement.
TCGATCCGTGGTTTATCGTGTCGCAAAACCCGCAGCAGGCGCGGCTGATCCGCACCGCCCGCGAAGTAAACGACAGCAAACCGCAGTGGGTGCTGAATCAGGTTAAAGCGACGGTTGCGGATTGCCTGACGGCGAGCGGCAAACGCGCCAGTGAACTTAACATCGCCTGCTTCGGTCTGGCATTTAAGCCGAACATTGACGATCTGCGTGAAAGCCCGGCGATGGAAATCGCCCGGCAGATCGCCGAATGGCACAGCGGTAACACCCTGATGGTGGAGCCGAATATTGAGACGCTGCCGAAAAAACTCGCCGGTCTTGGTGAGCTGGTAGGCCTCGACGAGGCGCTGGCAAAAGCCAATGTGATCGTCATGCTGGTGGATCACCAGCAGTTTAAAGCTATTCCGGGTGACGACATCGCGCAGCAGTATGTTGTTGATACCAAAGGCGTCTGGCGTTGAAAACCCCGGCACCGCCGCTGTATGGCTCGCTGGAATCCCTTAGCTGGGAAAACCAGTTTTTTGGCCTTAACAGTGCCATTGTGCGGTTGAGCGACAGCGGCCCGGTAATTACCGGGGCGGAGCTGGACGCCTGGTCGCGGGTGCAGGTCAAAGTGCCTGCCAGCGATACGGCCCGGCTGGACGCGCTGCAACAGCATGGTTTTCAGCTCGTGGAAGGGGAAGTGGATCTCGCGCTCACCCTCTCCGTGCCGGTTGCCGATCCGCAGGCACAGGTCGCCGCAATGAAAGACATTCCGCGGCTGCGTGAACTGGCGGCGCAGGCGTTCGCGCAAAGTCGTTTTCGCGCGCCCTGGTATCCGCCGGACGCCAGCGGGCGTTTTTACGCCCAATGGATTGAAAACGCCGTCAAAGGCGAGTTTGATCACCAGTGCCTGATATTTCGCGCCCCTGATGGCGACATCCGCGCGTTTGTCTCCCTGCGCCAGCTCAATGACCACGAGGCGCGTATCGGCCTGCTGGCCGGGCGCGGCGCGGGTGAAGTCCTGATGCAGGCGGCGTCATACTGGGCGCAGACGCGCAAACTGACAACGCTACGTGTGGCGACCCAGGTCGGGAATACCGCCGCGCTTAAACGTTACATTCAAAGCGGTGCGAATGTGGAAAGCACCGCCTACTGGTTATACAGGTGACATGATGATCCCTTTTAACGCACCCCCCGTAGTAGGCAGTGAACTTGAATACATGCAGTCGGCCATGGGAAGCGGCAAACTGTGTGGCGATGGCGGCTTTACCCGCCGCTGTCAGCAATGGATGGAACAACGCTTTGGCAGCGCGAAAGTGCTGTTAACGCCGTCCTGCACTGCGTCGCTGGAAATGGCCGCTCTGCTGCTGGATATTCAGCCCGGCGATGAAGTCATCATGCCGAGCTATACCTTCGTTTCTACCGCCAATGCCTTTGTGCTGCGCGGCGCGAAAATCGTTTTTGTTGATATTCGCCCGGACACCATGAACATTGATGAGTCGCGCATCGAAGCGGCGATCACCGAAAAAACGCGCGTCATTGTGCCGGTACACTACGCGGGCGTGGCCTGCGAGATGGACACCATCATGGCGCTGGCGCAGCAGTACAACCTGTTTGTGGTGGAAGACGCCGCGCAGGGCGTGATGTCGACCTATAAGGGCCGCGCGCTGGGCACTATCGGCCATATCGGCTGCTTTAGCTTCCACGAAACCAAAAACTACACTGCCGGTGGTGAAGGCGGCGCGACGCTGATCAACGACCGCGCGCTGATTGAGCGTGCCGAAGTGATCCGCGAAAAAGGCACTAACCGCAGCCAGTTCTTCCGTGGTCAGGTGGATAAGTACACCTGGCGCGACATTGGCTCCAGCTATCTGATGGCCGATTTGCAGGCCGCCTATCTGTGGGCGCAGCTGGAAGCGGCGGATCGTATCAACCAGCAGCGCCTGTCGCTGTGGCAGACCTATTTCGACGCGCTCTCCCCGCTGGCCCGCGCCGGTCGCATTGAACTGCCAACGGTTCCGGCGGATTGCAGCCACAACGCGCACATGTTCTACATCAAACTGCGCGATGAAGCTGACCGCAGCAAACTGATCGCTTTCCTGAAAGAGGCGGAAATCCTCGCGGTGTTCCATTACATTCCGCTGCACTCCAGCCCGGCGGGTGAACAGTTTGGTGAGTTCCACGGCGAAGACCGTTACACCACGCAGGAAAGTGAGCGTTTGCTTCGCCTGCCGCTGTTCTACAATCTGGCACCGGTCAATCAACGTACGGTTATCAGCACCCTGCTGAGCTATTTTAACTAAGATGTCGCTGGCTAAAGCTTCGGTGTGGACCGCCGCGTCCACGCTGGTCAAGATTGGCGCGGGATTGCTGGTGGTCAAACTGCTCGCCGTGGCCTTTGGCCCCTCGGGCGTCGGCCAGGCGGGTAACTTCCGTCAGCTGGTGACCGTGCTCGGCGTCCTCGCCGGGGCGGGTATTTTCAACGGCGTCACTAAGCTGGTGGCGCAATACCATGATGAGCCTGCGCAGCTGCGTCATGTGGTCGGCACCTCGTCTGCGATGGTGCTGGGCTTCTCGACGCTGCTGGCGCTGGTTTTCCTGCTGGCGGCAGCGCCGATCAGTCAGGGGTTGTTTGGTCATACGCATTTCCAGGGGCTGGTGCAACTGGTGGCGCTGGTGCAGATGGGCATCGCCTGGGCAAATTTCCTGCTGGCGGTGATGAAAGGCTTTCGTGATGCGGCAGGAAACGCGCTGGCGCTGATTTGCGGCAGTATCGTGGGCGTGGTGGCCTATTACGTCTGCTTCCGCTTCGGCGGCTATCAGGGCGCATTACTGGGGCTGGCGCTGGTGCCGGCGCTGGTCGTGATCCCGGCGACCATTCTGCTTATCCGGCGGAAAACTATCCCGCTGGGTTATCTGAAGCCGCAGTGGGATAAGCTGTTCGCCGGGCAACTGGCAAAATTTACCCTGATGGCGCTCATCACGTCCGTCACCCTGCCGGTGGCCTATGTGATGATGCGAAACATGCTCGCGGCGCACTACAGCTGGGACGACGTGGGGATCTGGCAGGGGGTCAGCAGTATTTCTGACGCCTATCTGCAATTTATTACCGCCTCGTTCAGCGTGTATCTGTTGCCGACGCTCTCGCGGCTGACCACGAAACAGGACATTACGCGGGAGATCGCCAAGTCGCTGAAGTTTGTATTACCGGCGGTGGCGGCGGCGAGTTTCACCGTCTGGTTGCTGCGTGATGTCGCCATCTGGCTGCTGTTCTCAGACAAATTTACTGCCATGCGTGACCTCTTTGCCTGGCAACTGGTGGGCGATGTACTGAAAGTGGGCGCTTACGTTTTCGGCTATCTGGTGATCGCCCGCGCTTCGCTTACGTTTTATATTCTGGCGGAAATCAGCCAGTTTGCCCTGCTCACCGGTTTTTCCCGCCTCCTGATCCCGACACACGGGGCCGCAGGCGCAGCGCAGGCCTACATGGCTACCTATATTGTTTATTTCGCCATCTGTTGTGGCGTGTTTTTACTCTGGCGTAAAAGGGTATGACTGCACTCATTCACGTACTGGGATCGAATATCCCACACCATAATCAAACCGTGCTGCGGTTTTTTAACGATCACCTGGCCTCCACGGGTGAGCACGCGCGCGACTTTATGATCGCCGGACCAGATGACGGGTACAGCGCAGCTTTTCCCGCGCTGCGGCTGCGTTTCTTTGGCGATAAAAAATCACTGGCGCAGGCGGTCGTGGCGCAGGCGAAAGCCGATCGCGGGCAGCGTTTCTTCTTTCACGGCCAGTTCAATACCGACCTGTGGCTGGCGCTGCTGCGCGGGGCGATCAAGCCGCACCAGTTCAACTGGCATGCCTGGGGCGCGGATCTGTATGAAGTGTCGCAGAGCCTCAAGTTTCGCCTGTTTTATCCGCTGCGCCGGCTGGCTCAGTCGCGTGTCGGCTGTATTTTTGCCACGCGCGGCGATCTGCAATTTTTTGCCCGTCGTCATCCGCAGGTACGCGGCGAGCTGCTCTACTTCCCGACCCGTATGGATCCGTCGCTCAACATTATGGCCCCGCCCGTGCGTACCGAAGGCAAACTGACGCTGCTGGTGGGCAACTCCGGCGATCCCAGCAATGAACATATCGCTGCGCTGAAGGCTATTCATCAGCAGTTTGGCGATACGGTGAACGTCATTGTGCCGATGGGGTACCCGGCGAATAACGACGCGTATATCGCGCAGGTCCGCCAGGCGGGGGAAGCGCTGTTCAGCCCGCAGCATTTGCGGATCCTCAACGAGAAAATGGAATTCGCGGCGTACCTGGATTTACTACGCCAGTGCGATCTGGGCTATTTTATTTTTGCCCGTCAGCAGGGGATCGGCACGCTCTGTCTGCTGATCCAGGCGGGCGTGCCGTGCGTACTGAATCGCGAAAACCCGTTCTGGCAGGATATGGTGGAGCAACACATTCCGGTGCTGTTTACCAATGATGCGCTGAACGAGGCGGTAGTCCGTGAGGCGCAGCGTCAGCTGGCGGCGGTGGATAAAAACGCGATTACGTTCTTTAGCCCCAATTATCTGACGCCCTGGCATCAGGCGCTGCGTATCGCGGCGGGAGAGGTGGCATGAGTCAGCTTGAGTTCTGCGGATTACTGGTTATCTGGCTGCTGGCCTCGCTGTTTATCGGCACGCTGACGTGGTTTGAATTCCGCCGCGTGCGCTTTAACTTCAACGTTTTCTTCTCGCTGCTGTTTTTACTGACCTTCTTCTTTGGCTTCCCGCTCACCAGCGTGCTGGTCTTCCGCTTCGATGTGGGCGTCGCGCCGCCGGGGATTATGATGCAAAGCCTGCTGGCCGCGGCCTGTTTCTACGCCATCTATTATGTGACCTATAAAACGCGTTTGCGCCCGGTGGGGCAGGAACGCGAACGCCGTCCGCTGTTTACCATAAACCGCGTAGAGGCACATCTGACATGGGTGATGCTGATGGGCATCGCGCTGGTGAGCGTCGGCATTTTCTTTATGCACAACGGCTTTTTGCTGTTCCGCCTGCATTCGTACAGCCAGATCTTCTCCAGCGAAGTGTCCGGCGTGGCGCTCAAGCGCTTCTTCTACTTCTTTATTCCGGCGATGCTGGTGGTCTATTTTCTGCGTCAGGACGGGCGGGCGTGGCTGTTTTTCCTCGTCAGCACCGTGGCCTTTGGGCTGCTCACTTACATGATTGTCGGCGGCACACGCGCCAATATCATTATCGCCTTCGCCATCTTTTTGTTTATCGGTATCATTCGCGGCTGGATCTCGCTGTGGATGCTGGTAGCGGCAGGGGCGCTCGGGATTGTCGGCATGTTCTGGCTGGCGCTTAAGCGTTACGGGCTGAACGTCAGCGGCGATGAAGCTTTTTATACCTTCCTTTACCTGACGCGTGACACCTTCTCGCCGTGGGAAAACCTGTCGCTGCTGCTGCAAAATTACGACAAAATCGAGTTCCAGGGGCTGGCGCCCATCGTGCGCGATTTCTACGTGTTTATCCCGACCTGGCTGTGGCCAGACCGGCCAGGCATCGTACTGAATACCGCAAACTACTTTACCTGGGAAGTGCTGAACAACCATTCCGGGCTGGCTATCTCGCCCACGCTGATTGGCTCGCTGGTGGTGATGGGCGGCATAGGGTTTATTCCGCTTGGCGCCGTGGTGGTGGGGATGATCATCAAATGGTTCGACTGGTTGTATCAGCTGGGGAACCGGGAAACCAACCGTTATAAAGCCGCCATTTTGCACAGTTTCTGTTTCGGGGCCATTTTCAACATGATCGTGCTGGCAAGGGAAGGGCTGGACTCGTTTGTCTCGCGGGTGGTCTTTTTCCTCGTCGTCTTTGGGGCATGTCTGGTGCTGGCCAAACTGTTGTACTGGCTGTTTGACAGCGCGGGGCTGATCCATGCCCGGGCGATGCGCGCCCACAAAACCCTTTCACAGGTCTGATAAGGAACACCATGACTGACACAACCGACGCGCCGCTGTATACCCTGCGCGGGCTGAAGCTGATTGGCTGGCGGAATATGCAACACGCGCTGGATCACCTCTATGCCGGGGGATCGCTCAAGCAGGGCACGCTGGTGGCGATTAACGCCGAGAAAATGCTGGCAGTGGAAAACGACCCGCAGGTACGGGCGCTGATTGAAGCGGCAGAATATAAGTATGCCGACGGTATCAGCGTGGTGCGTTCTATTCGCAAAAAGTATCCGCAGGCAAAAGTCGAACGCGTGGCCGGCGCAGATTTGTGGGAAGAGTTAATGGCGCGCGCCGGCAAAGAGGGCACCCCGGTCTTTCTGGTGGGCGGCAAGCCGGACGTGCTGGCGCAAACGCAGGAAAAGCTGCGCGCGCAGTGGCAGGTGAATATCGTCGGCAGCCAGGACGGTTATTTCAGTGCGGAGCAACGTCAGGCGCTGTTTGAGCGTATCCGCGACAGCGGGGCGAAGATTGTCACTGTGGCGATGGGCTCACCGCGCCAGGAGATCCTGATGCGCGATTGCCGCGAGGTGCATCCGCATGCCCTGTATATGGGCGTTGGCGGTACCTATGACGTCTTCACTGGCCATGTGAAGCGTGCGCCAAAAGTGTGGCAGCACATGGGACTGGAGTGGCTCTACCGCCTGTTATCGCAACCGAGCCGCCTTACCCGTCAGTTGAAACTGCTGCGTTACCTGGCCTGGCACTATCGCGGCCAGCTATGATCCCCCGGCAGCGCGCCGATGTGTTGCGCTGCCTGCTTTTTTATTGAGCAATACATATGTTTTTTTTATACATCATTTGCCATTTCCCCCGAATTAAGAAACCATTCGCCCACCCAATGCGTTGCATTGAGGCATAACAATAACCCGCACCGCCGGGAACAGTAGCAGACACAACAGAGGATTTATGGCCGAGAACAAACCGGAGCTTCAGCGTGGGCTGGAAGCTCGTCATATCGAACTTATTGCCCTTGGAGGCACAATAGGCGTTGGCCTGTTTATGGGCGCGGCAAGCACCCTGAAATGGGCCGGACCCTCAGTATTACTGGCCTACATTATTGCCGGACTGTTCGTCTTCTTCATCATGCGCTCCATGGGCGAAATGTTATTCCTGGAGCCGGTGGCCGGTTCCTTTGCCGTCTACGCGCACCGCTACATGAGCCCGTTTTTCGGCTATCTCACCGCCTGGTCATACTGGTTTATGTGGATGGCGGTGGGCATCTCTGAGATCACCGCCATTGGCGTGTACGTGCAGTTCTGGTTCCCGGAGATGGCGCAGTGGATCCCGGCACTTATCGCCGTCGGGCTGGTGGCCATGGCGAACCTCGCGGCGGTTCGTCTGTACGGCGAAATTGAGTTCTGGTTTGCGATGATCAAAGTCACCACCATCATTGTGATGATTGTGGTGGGCCTGGGCGTGATTTTCTTCGGCTTTGGCCATGGCGGTCATGCTATTGGCTTTGGCAACCTGACGGAGCATGGCGGTTTCTTCGCGGGCGGCTGGAAAGGCTTCCTGACGGCACTGTGTATCGTGGTGGCGTCCTATCAGGGTGTGGAGCTGATTGGCATCACGGCTGGCGAAGCGAAAAACCCGCAGGTCACCCTGCGCAGCGCGGTAGGCAAAGTGCTGTGGCGCATTTTGATTTTCTATGTGGGCGCGATTTTCGTCATCGTGACTATCTTCCCGTGGAATGAAATTGGCAGCAACGGCAGCCCGTTCGTGCTGACCTTTGCGAAAATCGGTATTACGGCCGCGGCCGGGATCATTAACTTTGTGGTACTGACGGCGGCGCTTTCCGGCTGTAACAGCGGCATGTACAGCTGTGGACGTATGCTGTATGCCCTGGCGAAGAACCGTCAACTGCCGGCGGCGGTGGCGAAAGTCTCGCGTAACGGCGTACCGGTGGCGGGTGTTGCGATCTCTATCGTCATTCTGCTGATTGGCTCGTGCCTGAACTACATTATCCCTAACCCACAGCGCGTGTTTGTGTATGTCTATAGCGCCAGCGTATTGCCGGGTATGGTGCCGTGGTTTGTGATCCTGATAAGCCAGCTGCGTTTCCGTAAGGCGCATAAAGCGGCGATTGCCACACATCCGTTCCGCTCGGTGCTGTTCCCGTGGGCAAACTACGCCACCATGGCGTTCCTGATTTGCGTACTGATTGGCATGGGCTTTAACGAGGACACCCGTATGTCGCTGTTTGTGGGCATCATCTTCCTCGCTGCTGTGACGGTGGTTTACAAGGTTTTAGGCCTCAATCATCATGTTCAACGGGAGAAGCTGGGGAAATAAGCAGCAAAATGCGCAAAGCATAACCAAACGCGCATTTTCTCGAGATTTCTTTTAAAAAGCACTAGACAGGTACGCCCGAAGCCCGTACTATCCACCCCCGCAACGGCGCTAAGCGCCCGTAGCTCAGCTGGATAGAGCGCTGCCCTCCGGAGGCAGAGGTCTCAGGTTCGAATCCTGTCGGGCGCACCATTTACCCGGTGCTGGAGCTGCGGTGGCCTGTGAAAGTAGCAGGGCCGCGTGAAAGAATATCAGTGGTGGCTATAGCTCAGTTGGTAGAGCCCTGGATTGTGATTCCAGTTGTCGTGGGTTCGAGTCCCATTAGCCACCCCATTAGTTACAAAGAGTACCGTGGAATGCGAAGGTGGCGGAATTGGTAGACGCGCTAGCTTCAGGTGTTAGTGTCCTTAGGATGTGGGGGTTCGAGTCCCCCCCCTCGCACCACAAATTGATTTAACTAAAAAGTCAAAAAGCAGTATTTCGGCGAGTAGCGCAGCTTGGTAGCGCAACTGGTTTGGGACCAGTGGGTCGGAGGTTCGAATCCTCTCTCGCCGACCAATTTTGAACCCCGCTTCGGCGGGGTTTTTTGTTTTCTGCTCTTCCTCATGCTGTTATCTCTTCTTTTCCTTGTTGTTTCCTGCTTGTTGCTTTCTGGCGACGTGACGACGGTAAGCTGTCGCGAATTGGAGACAGCTATTTCACTGTTTTATAAAGATATTTTAAAATCTGATGATATGTGTCGCCCAATGGCGACAATTTTTCTGCCTGACATCACAAATTCGCGAGCCTTCATCCGCGTAACGTGATGAAAATTCAAAAATCTTAATAGAACTGGCACTACAAGATTTAGTGGTAAAAAATTGGCACGAGTTATGCAATAATATAAGCGTAGATGCTCATTCCACCTCTTATGTTCGCCTCAGGGCCTCATAAACTCAGGAATGACGCAGAGCCATTTAATGGTGCTTATCGTCCACAGACAGATGTCGCTTCGGCCTCATCAAACACCATGGACATAACGTTGAGTGAAGCACCGAATTGTTGTCACACAGACCTGTTAATGCCCGTTCTGGTTTCAGAACGGGCATTTTTTTATGCCCTCTCCCGGTGGGAGAGGGGAACGGGAATTTACTGCGGGGGATTGTTTTGCAGGGTCAACAACAAGCCGTCGCGACGCATGGTGGCGGCTTCTTCAGGCTGATGCAGACGATCCAGCGTATCGGCAAGCCAGGCGTAATCAAACGCATCCGGACGCTGTTTCAGCGCGGCGCGGAACGCGAGGCTGGCTTCTTTCCATTCGCCGTGTTTCAACAGCGACTGACCCAGCGTACTCCACAGGATCGGACGATCGCCCTGGGTTTTGATCTGCTGGCGCAGCACTTTTTCAACCTGCTCAGGGTTGTTAGTTTTCAGACGCGGGAGCACCATTACCAGCCGCTCGTCATACTGACGTTTCAGGCCGTCGAGCAGGATCTGCTGGGCGGTGTCATGATCGTCACATTCGATTAAATGCTCCGCCATCGCCACCTGTAGCGCCACCTGTTGCCGTGTTTTACGGCTCTGGTTCTTCCACCACGCCTTCAGGCCATCGCTGCCCTGATCGGCACGCGCCTGATCCATCAACCCAATCCATGCCTGCTGTGCAAGCGCATCGCGATGGGCTTCATCAGCGACGCCCGCTTTGGCCATAGACGGCAGAATATCGAGCAGTGAACCCCAGGCGCCGGTACGGATATACGCTTGCTCGGCCAGACGCAGCACTTCCGGATGACGCGGGGTGATTTCCAGCAGTCTGTCGACACCGTGGCGCGCCGCATGGTTTTCATTGCGCGCCAGTTGCAGGCGAACGCGGGTGATTTCCACCGGGATCTGATCGTTATCCGCCAGCTCCGATGCCCGCTCCAGGTGCTGATTGGCGCGCGCTTCGTCGCCACGCTGCTGGGCCGCTTCTGCGGCGAGCAGGTAGTTCACCACCGGCTGTTCAGCGTGATCGGCATTTTTCGACATCAGCTTTTCAACCTGCTGATAATCGCCTTCCGCCAGCTTGAGCAGCGCCTGTTCGGTCTGTTTACGGGCACGGCGACGTTTACGTCCGGCGAACCAGCCCCGCGTGTGCGCCCCGGTACGCATAATGCGACGTAAGATCCACTCGATCACAAACAGCACGACCATGGCGAGGATCAGAATGATCACAAGGCCGGTCACGCTGGTTTCGATATTGTAATTATCCGTCTGGATCAGCACATACCCCTGATGACCCGCGACCATCGGCCCCAGCACGATCCCGGCTAACAGCAATGCAAAGAGTAATAATACTTTTAACATGATTATTCTCCCTGCCGCGCAGCGGCAGGCGCGTCTTGCGCAGCCTCACCCGCGGCCGCGCCCGGCTGTGCCAGCAGATTCCGCACGCGGGTCTGCATCAGTTTTTCGAGGATCGGCTGGCTTTGCAGTGACTCCGGCACGTTCATGGTGATGCTTTGCTGGCTCAGCTTATCAATATCGTCCAGGAAGGCTTTGGTGCTGGCATCGTCGGTATCGTAATACGCGCGTACCCAACTGGAGACGTTATCCAGCGCCTGTTTGTAGGTTTCTTCCTGATGACGCGGCACCGCTTGTGCGGCCACCAGCAGGCGCGAGCGAATATTTTCGCGCAGGTAGATATCCTGGTTCGGTGCCAGCAGGGGGACAGCTGTTTCATCGCGACGGCGCACGGTAATAAAGCTGTCCATAAAGTTCTGCCAGCTTTTTTGCAGATTGACGCGCCACTCGCTGATGGAGCTGGACAGCTCGCTGCTGTCGGAATCCATCGGGGAATCGTCGTCGTTGTTGTCCGCCAGACGCAGGTTATCGATCTGGTTCGACAGCTGGTTCACTTTGAGGATGATGCCGTCGTAATCCACCTGCGCCACTCCGGAAAGGCTGGCGATGTCATCGGTAATGGCGCGACGGGCGGTGATGAGGCTCGGATCGTTCATGTCAGCCAGGCTGGCGTCAGCGCTTTTCAGCAGCGCAGCAGCGGTGGTGACGTCCTGATCGCTCCACAGCTTCCGACCGGCCAGTTTGACGAGGAAATCCGCCTGCGCCAGCAGCCAGGTTTTGGCGTCGGTGCCGGATATGGTCGCCACTTTTTGCTGTACGTCCTCAAGCTGTTTCGCCAGCGTCGCCTGCTGGCGCTGAGCGTCTTCCAGCTGTGAAGCCTGCTGCTTAATGATGCCTTCGAACTGAGTCTTTTGGGTTTCCTGCGCTTTTTGCAGGGCAGAGATCTGATTGACCAGCGCATCGCTGGTTTCGGATTGTGTGGCGTTCTGCTGTTTCACCCATCCATACAGGCCAACCCCGGCCGCCAGCGCGATGGCAATCGCAATGGCGCTAATCACAAGGCTGGTCTTATTGGCGCGTTCATGTTTTGGCGCTTTTTCTGGCTGTGGACGGGTGTCCACCGCCTCCCTGGTTTCATCGACCACGGCGGAGTCGTTCTGTTGTTCCGTCATTATGGCTTCCCATTATGAAAGTTATTGTAATGCGCGAAGCAGCGCATCGTTGTCTGCATTATCAGCGACCTTAATGTCCTGCCAGCCCAGTTCCCGGGCGAGGTGCGCCAGACGTTCGCTGACCACAATCAGGCGGCAGCGAAGTAACCAGTTTTCACGATACCAGGCGGGGATCAGCGCGAAAAGCTGCTGAAGCATCTCGCCGCTGGTGATCACAATGTCCGTGACTCCGCGAGACTGCCAGCGCATCGCCTGTTCCGCCCCATCGTAAGACTTTTCACAGCGTTGATAACATTCAAAAAATTCGACATCAGCTCCGCGCGACGCCAGCGTATCCCCGAGTAGTTCTCGTCCGCCATTGCCGCGCATTATTACCGCGCGTTTGCCTGCAATATTTTGTAATTCAGGTAATTGTAGCAACACTTCGCTGATTTCCCGATCCGAAGGATAGCGCACGTTGCGACTGCTGGCGGTATGTAATGCCAGCGCCGTGGTGCGGCCGATAGCGAAATAGTGCGGTGCAGAAGGCCAGCGCAGGCCACGTTTACGTAAATGCGCGCTGGCAAAGGTGACGGCATGCTGTGAAGCGGCAAAGATCATGTCGTTCGCCGTCAACGCGGCAAACACGTCCGGCAGTTGCGAAAGCTCCCGTCCGGGGGTGAATTCAATCAGCGGGAAGCTCCAGGCCACCTGGCCCTGTGCGCACAAGCGGCTCACAAGTTCTTCCCCGGCAGGGGATGGGCGGGTGACCAGAATACTCATGCGGGTGCTTCTCCTTTATAGACCTCGGTCAGGATCTCGCGCGCGCCATTAGCCAGTAGTTCCTCGGCAAGCGAAATGCCCAGCTGTTCTGCCTCTTCAGGCTTACCGCGTCGTTCGCCGCGGATCATCACGGTGCCGTCCGGTGCGCCGACCAGCGCGCGCAGCCAGATTTCACCGTCCACTAATTCAGCATAGCTGCCAATCGGCACCTGACAGCCGCCTTCCAGTCGCGTATTCATCGCACGCTCGGCTTTTACGCGCAGCGCAGTATCGGCGTGATTGAGCGGGGCCAGCAGAGCATGGGTGCGGGTATCATCCAGACGGCACTCAATACCGACTGCACCCTGACCCACAGCAGGCAGCGACAGCTCAGGCGGCAGGGCCATGCGGATGCGATCCTCCAGCTCCAGACGCTTAAGACCGGCAACCGCCAGGATAATGGCGTCATAGTCGCCCTTATCGAGCTTGCCAAGACGGGTGCCGACGTTACCGCGCAGCGAGCGAATTTCCAGATCCGGGCGACGCTCCGCCAACTGACATTGACGGCGTAAACTTGACGTGCCAACGATGCTGCCAGCAGGCAGGGCATCCAGGCTGTCATAGTTATTGGAGACAAACGCATCGCGCGGATCTTCACGCTCGCAAATGGTGACGAGGCCCAGCCCCTTCGGAAACTCGACCGGCACATCTTTCATTGAGTGGACGGCCAGATCGGCACGATGTTCAATCAACGCCATTTCTAGCTCTTTGACAAACAATCCCTTTCCGCCCACTTTCGCCAGCGGGGTATCAAGGATCACATCGCCGCGCGTCACTAAGGGCACCAGCTCAACGGTCAGGCCCGGATGACACGCCATCAGGCGCTGCTTAACATAGTGTGCCTGCCAGAGCGCAAGGGGGCTTTGGCGTGTGGCAATTCTTAAAACATTGTCTAACATGCTTGTTACCGTCATTATCTTCCGCTGACCATCCTAACATTGTTGCCATAGGGTGTCAGGTTTCACGGAGGATTGCGGGAAAGAGGGACGTAGCCGTATTTGGGAATTTACACGTAATGATTGATGCTACACTTGTATGTAGTGCATCTTTCTTTACGGTCAATCGGCAAGGTGTTAAATTGATCACGTTTTAGACCATTTTTTCGACTGTACTCCTAAAAATACAAGGGCGAAAAAGTGGCGACGGGTAATTTTGAAATACTGAAATCTGAACAGTTCGGTGACGGGAAGGCCATCGCAACCGCAACCGGGAAGGTTTAAACATCAGGCGATACGTCTTGTACCTCTATATTGAGACTCTGAAACAGAGACTGGATGCCATAAACCAACTGCGTGTCGATCGCGCACTGGCTGCTATGGGCCCTGCTTTCCAGCAGGTTTACAGTCTGCTGCCTACATTGCTGCATTACCACCATCCGCTGATGCCGGGTTACCTTGAAGGTAACGTTCCCAGTGGTATTTGCCTCTACACGCCTGATGAAACCCAACTTCACTATCTGAACGAACTCGATTTGCCGCCGCAGGACACTCCGCCGGAAGGCGAATTGCCAATCACTGGCGTCTACTCCATGGGCAGTACCTCGTCGGTAGGACAAAGCTGTTCTTCGGATTTGGACATTTGGGTTTGCCACCAGTCGTGGCTCGATAACGACGAGCGCCAGCTCCTGCAGCGCAAATGCAGCCTGCTCGAAAGCTGGGCCGCGTCCCTTGGTGTGGAAGTCAGCTTCTTCCTGATCGATGAAAACCGCTTCCGCCACAACGAAAGCGGCAGCCTCGGCGGCGAAGACTGCGGCTCCACGCAGCATATTTTGCTGCTCGACGAATTCTATCGCACCGCTGTGCGTCTGGCCGGGAAACGTATTCTGTGGAATATGGTGCCGGGTAACGAAGAAGATCATTACGACGATTACGTGATGTCGCTTTACGCGCAGGGCGTGCTGACGCCGAACGAATGGCTGGATCTGGGCGGCTTAAGCTCCCTGTCTGCCGAAGAGTACTTCGGGGCCAGCCTGTGGCAGCTGTATAAAAGTATCGATTCCCCATATAAAGCAGTGCTGAAAACGCTGCTGCTGGAAGCCTATTCCTGGGAATACCCGAACACTCGCCTGCTGGCGAAAGACATCAAACAGCGTCTGCACGACGGCGAGATCGTCTCTTTTGGTCTCGATCACTACTGCATGATGCTGGAGCGCGTAACCGCCTATCTGACGGCGATCGAAGACACCACCCGTCTCGATTTGGTACGCCGCTGCTTCTACTTAAAAGTGTGCGAAAAACTGAGCCGCGAACGCGCCTGCGTGGGCTGGCGTCGTGAAGTGATCAGTTCGCTGGTGAAAGAGTGGGGCTGGGACGATGAACGTCTTGCCATGCTCGACAACCGCGCTAACTGGAAAATCGAGCAGGTTCGTGAAGCGCACAACGAACTGCTGGATGCGATGATGCAAACCTATCGCAACCTGATCCGTTTCGCCCGCCGCAATAATTTAAGCGTTTCCGCCAGTCCACAGGACATCGGCGTGTTGACGCGTAAGTTGTACGCTGCTTTTGAAGCGTTGCCTGGCAAAGTGACGCTGGTCAACCCACAGATTTCGCCGGATCTCTCTGAGCCGAACCTGACCTTTATTCATGTGCCGGCGGGCCGCGCTAACCGCGCTGGCTGGTATCTCTACAACCGTGCGCCGAACATGGACGCCATCATCAGCCATCAGCCGCTGGAATATAACCGCTACCTGAATAAGCTGGTGGCCTGGGCGTGGTTTAACGGGCTGCTGACTTCACGCACTCGTCTGTTCATTAAAGGCAACGGCGTGGCAGATCTGGCGAAGCTCCAGGAAATGGTGGCTGACGTGTCGCACCACTTCCCGTTGCGTTTACCCGCACCGACCCCGAAAGCGCTCTACAGCCCGTGTGAAATTCGCCATCTGGCGATTATCGTCAACCTGGAATACGACCCGACGGCGGCCTTCCGCAATCAGGTGGTGCATTTTGATTTCCGTAAGCTGGATGTGTTCAGCTTCGGTGAACAGCAAAACTGTCTGGTGGGCAGTGTCGATCTGCTCTATCGCAACTCGTGGAATGAAGTGCGTACCCTGCACTTCAACGGCGAACAGGCGATGATCGAAGCGCTGAAAACCATTCTCGGCAAAATGCATCAGGACGCCGCGCCGCCGGACAGCGTCGAAGTGTTCTGTTACAGCCAGCACCTGCGTGGGCTGATCCGTACCCGTGTCCAGCAACTGGTGTCCGAGTGTATTGAATTACGCCTGTCCAGCACCCGTCAGGAAACCGGGCGTTTCAAAGCGCTGCGTGTGGCGGGACAAACCTGGGGGCTGTTCTTCGAACGTCTGAATGTATCGGTGCAGAAGCTGGAAAATGCCATCGAGTTTTACGGTGCCATTTCTCATAACAAGCTGCATGGACTGTCCGTGCAGGTCGAGACGAATCACGTCAAACTGCCGTCGGTAGTCGATGGTTTTGCCAGCGAAGGGATTATTCAGTTCTTCTTCGAGGCGTCGGCAGACAACAACGGCTTTACGATCTACATCCTCGATGAGAGCAACCGCGCAGAGGTGTATCACCACTGTGAAGGCAGCACCGAGGAGTTGGTGCGCGACGTCAGCCGCTTCTACTCCTCGTCGCACGATCGCTTTACCTACGGCTCCAGCTTTATCAACTTCAACCTGCCGCAGTTCTATCAGATTGTGCAGGTGGACGGGCGTGCGCAGGTGATCCCGTACCGCAGTCAGACGATCAGCGTCGTCCCTCCGGCTAATCAGGATGACGACGCCCCGCTGTTACAGCAGTATTTCTCTTAACGGAAGCTGACCGCTTCACCCGCTTGCTGCGTGGCGGCCTGCTCCAGCAGATCCCAGAAGCGCTCGCCGCTGCGATCGCAAATCCACTCATCGCCCTTCAAATCAAAATGGTAGCCGCCCTGTTTGGTCGCCAGCCATACCTGATGCAGCGGCTCCTGACGGTTGATAATGATTTTGCTGCCGTTTTCGAACGTCAGGGTCAGCACGCCACCGTTGATTTCGCAGTCAATATCGCCGTCGCCGTCCCACGCATCCAGACGGGTTTCAATGGTCTGCCACAGGTTGTCGGCCAGGCGATGGAATTCTGAATCGTTCATTTTTTTTCCTTTTTTTCGTGATGCCGCGAGTATAACGCGAAACAATTCCCAATGCAGGGGGTGCGCAAACTCTTGCTTTTGCGGCTTCTCCTGCGATGATAGAAACAGCAAGCATGAACTTACAGGCAAACCATAATGAAGAATGTGTTCCGAACGCTTTTTGTTTTCGTCGCGTTGTGCAGTCTGGCCGGCTGTGGTCTGAAAGGCCC
Source organism: Enterobacter sp. ENT03 (assembly GCF_019218745.1). Lineage (GTDB taxonomy): Bacteria > Pseudomonadota > Gammaproteobacteria > Enterobacterales > Enterobacteriaceae > Enterobacter_D. The sequence goes on along the minus strand of NZ_JAHUXA010000004.1, from coordinate 81,360 downwards.
GCTCTATTTTCCGCCAGCCGATAAATCCGCACCGCCGCCGACGAAAAAAGTAGAAAGTACCGAGCAAGAACTGACGCCGACGCGTAACGATCGTGGCAACAATGACGGCCCTACTCAGGTGAATTACTAACAGATTTTATTCTGTAACCGCGGGAATGGAGTAGATGATGCAGTTCTCAAAAATGCATGGCCTTGGCAACGATTTTATGGTCGTCGACGCGGTAACGCAGAATGTCTTTTTCTCGCCAGAACTGATCCGCCGTCTGGCTAACCGGCATCTGGGCGTGGGTTTTGATCAACTGCTGATCGTTGAACCGCCTTACGATCCGGATCTCGATTTTCATTACCGCATCTTTAATGCCGATGGCAGTGAAGTCTCGCAGTGCGGTAACGGCGCGCGCTGTTTTGCCCGCTTTGTACGGCTGAAAGGGCTGACCAATAAACGCGATATTCGCGTCAGCACGGCCAATGGCCGGATGGTGCTCAGCGTAACGGAAGATGAGCTGGTGCGCGTGAATATGGGTGAGCCAAACTTCGAGCCGTCGGCGGTACCGTTTCGCGCCAACAAAGCGGAAAAGACCTATATTATGCGCGTTGCCGAGCAGACTATTCTCTGCGGCGTGGTGTCCATGGGTAATCCGCACTGCGTCATTCAGGTTGATGATGTGGACAACGCGCCGGTGGAAACTCTCGGCCCGGTGATGGAAAGCCATGAACGCTTCCCGGAGCGGGCCAATATCGGCTTTATGCAGGTGATGAAACGCGAACAGATCCGTCTGCGCGTTTTTGAGCGCGGGGCTGGCGAAACCCAGGCCTGCGGCAGCGGCGCCTGTGCGGCAGTTGCTGTGGGGATCCAGCAAGGATTACTGGCGGAAGAAGTACGCGTCGATTTACCGGGCGGGCGTCTCGACATCGCCTGGAAGGGGCCGGGCCATCCCTTGTATATGACTGGCCCGGCGACACATGTTTACGACGGATTTATTCATTTATGAAGCAGACAGGGGAAGAACAGCAGGAGGCGCAGGCCACGCTTAATGACAGTGACGTCGTGGAGTATCTGTTGCGCGATCCTGCGTTCTTTATCCGTAATGCGCGGGCCGTGGAATTGCTCCGCGTACCGCACCCGGTGCGTGGCGCCGTCTCTCTCGTCGAATGGCAAATGGCGCGCGCGCGCAACCACATTAATGTGCTCGAAGAGAATATGACGCTGCTGATGGAGCAGGCCAGCACCAACGAAAGCCTGTTTAATCGCCTGTTGCGTCTGCAGGGTCGTCTGGCGTCCGCTACCAGCCTTGAGGATTTGCTCAACCGTTTCCACCGCTGGGCGCGGGAAATGGGGCTGGCGGGGGCGAGCATTCGTTTATTCCCCGATCGCTGGCGCATAGGCGCGCCGTCTGGCTTTACGCATCTGGCGCTGAGCCGTCAGGCCTTCGAGTCGCTGCGTATTCAGCGCCTCGGCCACGAAAATCACTATCTTGGCACCTTAAACGGCCCGGAACTGCTGGTGGTAATGCCCGAGGCGAAAGCTATCGGATCGGTGGCGATGTCGATGATGGGGCGTGACGGTGACCTCGGCGTGATCCTCTTCAGTAGCCGGGATGTGCACCATTATCAGCAGGGGCAGGGAACCCAGCTGCTTCAGGAAATCGCCCTGTTGCTACCAGACCTGCTGGAGCGCTGGATTGAGCGCGTATGAGCGATCCTACCCTTGACCATGCCGTAAGCCGTTTTCTGCGCTATCTTGGCGTTGAGCGTCAGCTCAGCCCTGTCACCTTGCTCAACTACCGGCGTCAGCTCGACGCCATTATGGCGATCGCCCGTGAAACCGGCATGACCCGCTGGGCCGATTGCGATGCCGCCAGCGTGCGTACCATGGCGGTCCGTAGCCGTCGCCACGGCCTGGGCGCGGCCAGCCTTGCGCTGCGCTTGTCTGCCCTGCGCAGTTTCTTCGACTGGATGGTGTCGCAGGGCGAGTTGCCTGCCAATCCGGCCAAAGGCATCGCCGCGCCGAAAGCGCCGCGCCATCTGCCAAAAAATATCGACGTCGACGATGTGAATCGCCTGCTGAATATCGATCTCAACGATCCGCTGGCGGTTCGCGACCGGGCAATGCTTGAAGTGATGTACGGCGCGGGTTTGCGTCTGTCAGAGCTGGTCGGGCTTGATATTAAACATCTGGATTTAGAGAGCGGCGAAGTATGGGTGATGGGTAAAGGCAGCAAAGAGCGTCGCCTGCCGATTGGCCGTAATGCGGTCATCTGGATCGAGCACTGGCTGGATCTGCGCGGTCTGTTTGGCAGCGATGAAGACGCGCTGTTTTTATCGAAGCTGGGCAAGCGCATCTCGGCGCGTAACGTGCAGAAGCGCTTTGCGGAATGGGGTATCAAGCAGGGGCTGAATAGCCACGTGCATCCCCATAAGCTGCGCCACTCGTTTGCTACCCACATGCTGGAATCGAGCGGCGATCTGCGCGGCGTTCAGGAGTTGCTGGGACACGCTAACCTGTCGACGACGCAAATCTATACCCATCTTGATTTTCAACACCTCGCCTCAGTGTATGACGCGGCGCATCCACGCGCCAAACGGGGGAAATAATGCGTTTTTACCGCCCACTGGGCCATATCTCGGCCCTGACATTCGATCTGGACGACACCTTGTATGATAACCATGCGGTGATCCTGCGTACCGAGCAGGAGTCGCTGACTTTCGTACAAAATTACCATCCGGCGCTAAAGGCGCTGCAAAAAAGTGATTTTCAGCAGTTGCGCCAGGCGTTACGCGAAAGCGAGCCGGACATTTATCACGACGTGACCGAATGGCGACGTCGGTCAGTGATGCAGGCAATGTTGAACGCCGGTCTGAACGCGGAAGAAGCGGATGCCGGCGCTCGCGCTGCCATGGAAAACTTCGCCCACTGGCGCAGCCGCATCGACGTGCCGCAGGCCACGCACGACACCCTGGCGGCGCTGGGCAAAAAGTGGCCGCTGGTGGCCATCACCAATGGTAACGCCGAGCCTGAGCGCTTCGGTCTGGGTAATTATTTTGCGTTTGTGCTGCGCGCAGGCCCGCATGGTCGCTCAAAACCTTTCAGTGATATGTACCAACTGGCCTCGGAAAAGCTCGGCGTGCCGCCGGGGGAGATCCTGCATGTCGGCGATGACCTTACCACTGACGTAGCCGGGGCGATCCGTTATGGCATGCAGGCGTGCTGGATCAAACCGCAAGGTGCCAGCCTGATGACCGCCACGGACAGCCGTTTATTGCCGCACGTTGAAATTTCGCAGTTGGCATCTCTGACCTCGCTGATATAATCACCAATAGTTCTGTATAAAATACCAGGGTTTTGGCGGATGGCGTTAGGCGTATCCGCCCTACGATAGCGTAGGCCCGGTAAGCGAAGCGCCAGCGGGCAATTCGTTCTGTTTCTGATTACTAGGTGGCGGTGCCAATGGACGTTTCTTACCTGCTCGACAGCCTCAATGACAAACAACGTGATGCGGTAGCCGCCTCGCGCACCAACATGCTGGTGCTGGCAGGCGCAGGCAGCGGTAAGACACGCGTGCTGGTCCACCGTATCGCCTGGCTGTTGACGGTAGAAAACTGCTCGCCGTACTCCATCATGGCGGTAACCTTCACCAACAAAGCGGCGGCGGAAATGCGCCACCGTATCAGCCAGTTAATGGGCAACAGCCAGGGCGGCATGTGGGTCGGGACGTTCCACGGCCTCGCGCACCGTCTGCTGCGCGCCCACCATATGGATGCGAATCTGCCGCAGGATTTTCAGATCCTCGACAGCGAAGATCAGCTGCGCCTGTTACGCCGTCTGATCAAAGCCATGAACCTCGACGAGAAGCAGTGGCCGCCGCGTCAGGCGATGTGGTACATCAACGGCCAGAAAGACGAAGGCATTCGTCCACATCATATTCAGAGCTTCGGTAATCCGGTGGAGCAGACCTGGCAGAAAGTGTACCAGGCCTATCAGGAAGCCTGCGATCGCGCCGGTCTGGTCGATTTTGCCGAGCTGCTGTTGCGCGCCCATGAGCTGTGGCTCAACAAGCCGCACATCCTTAATCACTACCGCGAGCGCTTTACCAATATCCTGGTGGACGAATTCCAGGACACCAACAACATTCAGTACGCGTGGATCCGTCTGCTGGCAGGCGACACCGGCAAGGTGATGATCGTCGGTGATGATGACCAGTCGATCTACGGCTGGCGCGGTGCGCAGGTGGAAAATATCCAGCGCTTCCTGAACGACTTCCCTGGTGCAGAAACCATCCGTCTTGAGCAGAACTACCGCTCCACCAACAATATTCTGCGTGCCGCTAACGCCCTGATTGAAAACAATAACGGGCGTCTTGGTAAAAAGCTGTGGACCGACGGAATCGATGGCGATCCGATTTCGCTCTACTGCGCCTTCAACGAACTCGACGAAGCGCGCTTCGTGGTCAACCGTATCAAAACCTGGCAGGACAGCGGCGGCGCGCTTGAGCAGTGCGCCATTCTCTATCGCAGCAACGCCCAGTCGCGCGTGCTGGAAGAGGCGCTCTTGCAGGTGGGGATGCCGTACCGCATCTACGGCGGTATGCGCTTCTTCGAACGTCAGGAAATTAAAGACGCGCTCTCCTATTTACGTCTGATTGCCAACCGCAACGACGATGCCGCCTTCGAACGTGTAGTCAATACCCCGACGCGCGGCATTGGCGACCGCACCCTGGACGTGGTACGTCAGGCCTCGCGCGACCGCCAGCTGACCTTGTGGCAAGCCTGCCGCGAGTTATTGCAGGAGAAAGCCCTTGCCGGTCGTGCCGCCAGTGCGCTGCAACGCTTTATGGAGCTTATCGAAGCGCTGGCGCAGGAAACCTCCGACATGCCGCTGCACGTGCAGGCGGATCGGGTGATCAAAGATTCCGGCCTGTTCATCATGTATGAACAAGAGAAAGGCGAAAAAGGCCAGGCGCGCGTGGAAAACTTAGAGGAACTGGTGACGGCAACGCGCCAGTTCAGCTACAACGACGAAGAAGAAGATCTGATGCCGTTGCAGGCCTTCCTGTCCCACGCGGCGCTGGAAGCGGGCGAAGGCCAGGCGGATACCTGGCAGGACGCGGTACAGCTGATGACGCTGCACTCCGCCAAAGGGCTGGAGTTCCCGCAGGTGTTTATCGTCGGCGTGGAAGAGGGGATGTTCCCGAGCCAGATGTCGCTGGATGAAGGCGGGCGTCTGGAAGAAGAGCGCCGTCTGGCATACGTGGGCGTCACCCGCGCCATGCAGAAGCTGACGCTGACCTACGCGGAAACCCGGCGTCTGTACGGCAAAGAAGTCTATCATCGTCCGTCGCGCTTTATCGGCGAACTGCCGGAAGAGTGTGTGGAGGAAGTCCGTCTGCGCGCCAGCATTAGCCGCCCGGTGACGCACAAGCAATTAGGTACGCCCATCACCCAAAGCGACTCCGGCTTTAAGCTGGGGCAGCGCGTACGTCATGCAAAATTTGGCGAAGGGACAGTGGTGAATCTGGAAGGCAGCGGCGAGCACAGTCGCCTGCAAATCGCCTTTCCGGGTCAGGGGATCAAATGGCTGGTTGCCGCCTATGCGAAGCTGGAAACTGTGTAACATTCAGAAAAATATCATAATTTTGTAATGTTCTGCTAGCCTTATACCGGTAAGGTTAATTAATATCCTCAGCCGTTCCGTTGCGTGTTGACGCCATTTTTCTGCTGGCGTAACATGCGCGCACGATTACGCTAAGAGGACATTCGCCTTGGACACACCCAGTAGATACTGGCTCAATTCCCTGTCATCCAGGAACAACTCCTAAGGCTATCTCCTCGCGCTGATGGCCTTAGTGGTTGTCAGCGACCGCATTTTTACCCGTCGCACTGAGTCAGGCTGTTTAATGGTCTGAAACCCAATTTGTTTCTGTGTGCCCACCGAACTGTCCGATAATTTTTGCATTGGGAGTCCCGGTCATGCTGAGCGCATTTCAACTGGAAAATAATCGCCTGACTCGTCTGGAAGCGGAAGAGTCACAACCCCTTATTGACGCCGTTTGGGTGGATCTGGTCGAACCGGATGACGATGAGCGACACCGCGTACAGTCCGAACTGGGGCAAAGCCTGGCAACCCGCCCGGAGCTGGAAGACATCGAGGCCTCGGCACGTTTCTTCGAAGATGAAGACGGCCTGCACATTCACTCCTTCTTCTTTTTTGAAGATGCGGAAGATCACGCCGGTAACTCCACCGTCGCCTTTACCATCCGCGATGGCCGCCTGTTTACCCTGCGTGAGCGCGAATTACCGGCTTTCCGGTTATACCGTATGCGCGCCCGCAGCCAGGCGATGATCGACGGCAATGCTTACGAACTGCTGCTCGATCTGTTCGAAACCAAAATCGAACAGCTGGCAGATGAAATTGAAAACATTTACAGCGATCTGGAAAAGCTGAGCCGCGTCATTATGGAAGGCCAGCAGGGCGATGAGTATGACGAGGCGCTGTCAGCGCTGGCGGAGCAGGAAGACATCGGCTGGAAAGTGCGGCTGTGTCTGATGGATACCCAGCGCGCGCTGAATTTCCTGGTGCGCAAGGCGCGTTTACCGGGCGGTCAGCTGGAGCAGGCGCGCGAGATCCTGCGGGATATTGAATCCCTGCTGCCGCACAACGAATCCCTGTTTCAGAAAGTTAACTTTCTGATGCAGGCGGCGATGGGCTTTATCAATATCGAGCAGAACCGCATCATCAAGATCTTCTCGGTGGTGTCCGTAGTGTTCCTGCCGCCGACGCTGGTGGCCTCCAGCTATGGTATGAACTTCGAGTTTATGCCGGAGCTGAAATGGAGCTTTGGTTATCCGGGGGCGATCATTTTAATGATGCTCGCCGGTCTTGCACCCTATCTGTACTTCAAGCGCCGTAACTGGCTGTAAATGTCTGTGCCGGAGGGCGGCTTCGCCTTATCCGGCCTACGCAACCTGTAGGCCTGCTAAACGAAGCGCCATCCGATAAAAATCACAACCCTTTCCGTACCCGCCGCTGCGTATAGAGCGCATCCATCACAAATACCGCCAGCGCCACCCAGATAAACCCAAAGGTGACCATCTTATCCGCGCCGGGGATTTCGCCATAAAACAGCACCGCCAGCAGGAACATCAGCGTTGGTCCGATGTACTGGAAGAAGCCCAGCGTGGATAAACGCAGACGCGTCGCCGCACCGGTAAAGCACAGCAGTGGGATGGTCGTCACCACGCCTGCCGCCATCAGCATCAGATTCAGCGACCACGGATTTTGCGTCATATGGCTGGTGGTCGTATCGGCAATACCGAACAGCCAGATGGCGGCGACCGGCAGCAGCCACAGCGTTTCGATCAGCATGCCGGTTTGCGCATCGACGGCGATCTTCTTGCGTACCAGACCATAAAACGCAAAGCTGAAGGCCAGCCCCAGCGCGATGATTGGCAGCGAGCCAAAGGTCCACAGCTGCACCAGCACGCCGCAGGCGGCAAGCAGCACCGCCAGCCACTGCATACGGCGGAAACGCTCACCAAGAAAAATCATCCCCAGCACAATATTCACCAGCGGATTGATAAAGTAGCCGAGGCTGGCTTCCAGCATATGATGGCTATTCACCGACCAGATAAACAGCAGCCAGTTGCCACCGATTAATACCGCCGACAAGGCCAGCAACAGGATCTTTTTCGGCTGGCTGAGCAGCCTCTTCAGTTGCGACCACTGGCGGCTGACGCTGATCAGCGCCACCATAAAAAAGAACGACCAGATAATGCGGTGGGTCAGAATTTCACTGGCGGGAACGAAATCGATCAGTTTGAAGTAAGCCGGTGCGATACCCCAAATAAAATAAGCGGCGAGGGCGAGTAATACCCCCTGCCGCGTCTGCTTTGCATCCATCGGTACATCCAACATCTGTTACTAAAAAGTAACGACATTTTACCCGATCTCTGCCGCTCAACCTACCATATACGTCGCCGTGGCGGTGGCGATATGCAACTGCTCCTCATTGTGCAGTTCGACGCGGGCGACCGCGACTTTATTACCCGCGCGCAGTAGGGTGCTGGTGGCGGTAAAACGGTTTCCACGGCCAGGGCGCAGGTAATCGACGCGCAAATCGATGGTGCCCATGCGCGACAGCCGCTGGCGCAACTCGTCTTCGCTGATGGTATCGTGACGCGTTAAGGTGCTGCCAACGCACACCAGGCCTGCGGCAACGTCCAGCGACGAGGCGATGACCCCGCCATGTAAAATGCTCTGCGCCCAGTTACCGACCATCATCGGCTGATTGTTAAAGCTGAGCTGGGCAAACGCTTTTTCGTAGCGTTCCAGCTCCAGCCCCAGCGCGCGATTAAACGGCATGTGATAAACAAAAATCTCACCGACCAGCTGTAACGCGGCATCGGCTGTAAGGACGGCTGACATAATCACCTGATCCATTGGTTACTAAAATGTTGATTTTATGCTTCGTTAATGTTGATTTCCACTTTCAGAAACGATAACTGCGCAGTTAATTAATAAATATGTAGAATGGGCGTCTGATAATTATTCACCTCTATTATTTTGTTCAGGAGAGCAAGACCGATGCGGACGTTTCTGGGTTGGTTTCTGGTGGCCGTTGCGCTGCCGTTCACAGCATTTGCGCAGGAAGCGACGGTAAAAGCCGTGCATGACGCCCCGGCAGTTCGCGGCAGTATCATCGCCAATCTTTTACAAGAGCACGATAATCCTTTTACGTTGTATCCGTATGAATCGAACTACGCCATTTACACGGCAACCAGCGATCTGAACAAAGAAGCGATCGAAACGTACAATTGGGCGCAAAACTCACGTAAAGATGAAGTGAAGTTTCAGCTGAGCCTGGCCTTCCCGTTCTGGCGCGGGATTATCGGGCCAAACTCGGTACTCGGCGCGTCTTATACCCAGAAATCCTGGTGGCAGCTCTCCAACAGCGGCGAATCGTCCCCGTTCCGTGAAACCAACTACGAACCGCAGCTGTTCCTTGGTTTTGCGACGGATTATGAACTGGCAGGCTGGACGCTGCGCGATGTGGAATTTGGTTTTAACCACGACTCAAACGGTCGTTCCGACCCGACCTCCCGCAGCTGGAACCGTCTGTACAGCCGTATGATGGCGCAAAACGGCAACTGGCTGGTGGAAGTGAAGCCGTGGTACGTGGTGGGCGATACCGATGACAACCCGGACATCACCAAATATATGGGTTACTACCAGCTGAAAGTCGGTTATCAGCTGGGTGAGGCTATCCTGAGCGCGAAAGGGCAATATAACTGGAATACCGGTTACGGCGGTGCAGAGCTGGGCGTGAGTTATCCGATCACCCGCCATGTCCGTCTTTATACTCAGGTTTATAGCGGTTACGGTGAATCCCTCATCGATTACAACTTTAACCAGACGCGCGTCGGCGTTGGCGTTATGCTAAACGATCTGTTCTAAAGCATTGCAGTTTCACTCGCAGGCGCTGAAAATAGCGCCTGTTTTTATTTCGGGTAAATGGGGTAGATGTGGCGCAGGCGGAAGTAATGAATCAGGCATCGCTGGCGAAACAGGTCTTGCAGGAAACCTTCGGCTATCAGCAATTCCGCCCCGGTCAGCAGACAATCATTGATACCGTGCTGGAAGGCCGCGACTGTCTGGTCGTGATGCCTACCGGCGGCGGCAAATCCTTGTGTTATCAGATCCCGGCGCTGGTACTCGACGGTCTGACTATTGTTGTCTCGCCGCTGATCTCGCTGATGAAAGACCAGGTGGATCAGCTGCTGGCGAACGGCGTGGCCGCCGCCTGTCTGAACTCCACGCAAACCCGCGAGCAGCAGCAAGAGGTGATGGCAGGTTGTCGCAACGGGCAGATCCGCTTGCTGTACATCGCGCCGGAACGCCTGATGCTGGATAATTTCCTTGAGCATCTTGCCCACTGGAATCCGGCACTGGTTGCCGTTGATGAAGCGCACTGTATTTCCCAGTGGGGCCATGACTTCCGCCCGGAATATGCCGCCCTGGGGCAGCTGCGTGCGCGCTTCCCGTCGCTGCCGTTTATGGCGCTGACCGCCACGGCAGACGACACCACCCGCAATGATATTGTTCACCTGCTGGGTCTTAACGATCCGCTGATCCAGGTCAGCAGTTTCGACCGCCCGAACATCCGCTATATGCTGATGGAAAAATTCAAGCCGCTCGATCAGCTGCTGCGCTATGTGCAGGATCAGAAAGGTAAATCCGGCATTATTTACTGTAACAGCCGCGCCAAGGTTGAAGATACCGCCGCCCGTCTGCAAAGCCGTGGTTTCAGCGCCGGAGCCTATCATGCCGGTCTGGAACACAGCGTGCGTGCCGAGGTGCAGGAAAAATTCCAGCGCGACGACCTGCAAATTGTGGTGGCGACAGTGGCATTCGGCATGGGGATCAACAAGCCGAATGTGCGCTTTGTGGTGCATTTCGACATTCCACGTAATATCGAGTCCTACTATCAGGAAACCGGTCGCGCCGGGCGTGACGGCCTGCCCGCAGAAGCCATGCTGTTCTACGATCCCGCCGACATGGGCTGGTTGCGTAAGTGTCTGGAAGAGAAGCCGCAAGGTCAGTTACAGGACATCGAACGCCACAAGCTGAACGCCATGGGCGCGTTCGCTGAAGCGCAGACCTGCCGCCGTCTGGTGCTGCTCAACTATTTTGGCGAAGGGCGTCAGGAGCCGTGCGGCAACTGCGATATTTGCCTTGATCCGCCGCGTCAGTACGACGGGTTAATGGACGCGCAAAAGGCGCTGTCGGCGATTTATCGTGTCGGTCAGCGCTTCGGTATGGGATACGTCGTGGAAGTGCTGCGCGGCGCGAATAACCAGCGTATCCGCGATTTAGGTCACGACAAACTCAAGATTTATGGTGAAGGGCGCGACCAGACGACCGAGCATTGGGTCAGTGTGATCCGCCAGCTCATTCATCTGGGGGTAGTGACGCAAAATATCGCCCAGCATTCCGCGCTACAGCTTACCGAGGCCGCGCGTCCGTTTTTGCGGGCGGAAGTCCCGTTGCAGCTCGCCGTGCCACGCGTGGTGGCTATCAAAGCGCGCAATAACCCGAAAGTCTTCGGCGGCAACTATGACCGCAAGCTGTTTGCCAAACTGCGCAAACTGCGCAAAGCCATCGCCGATGAAGAGAACATTCCGCCGTATGTGGTGTTTAACGATGCAACGCTGATCGAGATGGCGGAACAGACGCCGATCACCGCCAGCGAAATGCTCAGTGTTAACGGCGTGGGAATGCGCAAGCTGGAGCGTTTTGGTAAAGAGTTTATGGCGCTGATCCGCTCGCATGTGGATGGCGACGATGACGAGTAGTCAATCACGTAAAAAAGTGTCAGGATGAGATCCCAATGAATTTTTCCCCCGCGAGCTGTTTATGTTAATGCTATTTCTCACCGTGGCACTGGTGCATATCGTTGCGCTGATGAGCCCGGGGCCAGATTTCTTCTTTGTTTCGCAGACTGCCGTTAGCCGTTCACGTAAAGAAGCCATGATGGGCGTACTGGGTATCACCACCGGCGTCATGGTCTGGGCGGGCGTGGCGCTGCTTGGCCTGAACCTGATCCTCGAAAAAATGGCGTGGCTGCATAACATCATTATGGTCGGCGGCGGGCTGTATCTGTGCTGGATGGGCTACAAGATGTTGCGTGGCGCGCTGCAGAAAAAAGATCCAGACGCACCGGCACCGCAGGTGGAACTGGCGACCAGCGGCCGCAGCTTCCTGAAAGGGCTGCTGACCAATCTGGCCAACCCGAAAGCGATTATTTACTTCGGTTCCGTCTTCTCGCTGTTTGTTGGCGATAACGTGGGATCCGCGGAACGCTGGGGTATTTTCATTCTGATTTCGCTGGAAACCTTCGCCTGGTTTACCGTCGTGGCGAGCCTGTTTGCGCTGCCGACGATGCGTCGCGGTTACCAGCGGATGGCGAAATGGATCGATGGTGTTGCCGGGGCGCTGTTCGCGGGCTTCGGGATCCATCTGATTGTTTCCCGTTAAAAGCATGCCCACCCGGCGTCAATACGGGTGGGTGTTTTTAATGGCAGAGGTGCTGCAACTCCTCCTGCGACAGACCGGTCATTTCGATGATCGCGTGCTTGTCGAAACCCTTTAGCAGCATCTGTCGCGCAATCTCCTGCCGTGCGGCGCGTTGACCTTCGAGGATCCCCTGGTGTAGTCCTTCCTCTATCCCTTGCTGAAGCCCTTCTTGCATCCCTTGCTGAAGTCCTTCCTCTATCCCCTGCTGTATGCCTTCCTGTATCCCTTGCAGGAGTCCTTCCTCTATCCCTTGCTGTATGCCTTCTTGTATCCCTTGCAGGAGTCCTTCTGTCCGCCCCATCAATTTTAACTGTTCAGCGATTGTCATCAGCTTATCTCCTTGTTGTGGCACGCGGCGCGCCAGTTCATACAATAACGTTTTCACGTCATGCGTTTCTCCGGCATGAATCATATATTTTACCAGTACCGCAATTTGGTGTCCGCTCATGTGCTCCTCTATCAGCAGGCCAGCGAGCTGGTCCAGCAGCAGGGCGAGGTCACGCTGGCGGATATGCTTCTGGATGAGCGTCAGTGCCGCCATGCTGCGATGTTGCATGATCTCCTCATCAGGGATGACGGTAATATCCACCAGCGGGAATGGGCTACTGTAGAGCTGCCGGGCCAGTTGCGGATGAGGAAAACCGTCCAGCCAGTTCAGGCTCCAGGGCCAGGGGCTGCGCCGCCCTTGATAGAAAAGTACCGGGATCACCAGGGGAAGGGCGGAATGCCCGGCTTCCAGGTGACGTTGCATGGCGGCCACCGCGTAGCGCATCAACCGGAAGGCCATATGTTTATCGGGCGAGCTTTGATGTTCGATAAGCACATAGATGTAGCCGTCGCCGCCTGTCATCTTTAGTGAATAAAGAATATCGCTGTAATAGGGGTGCAAATCGTCTTCGACAAAACTGCCGGATTCCAGGCGCAGGGTCTGCAGATCGCAGACCGATCTCAGGGCAGGCGGTAAGTGTATTTCAATAAAATCCCGCGCGGTTTCCACGCGGGAAAGGAACGTTTTGAATACCGAATCGTGGGGTGTGGCTGTTTCTGCCATGGTATGCCGTCCGTGGTGACATCAGTGGCGGCATTCTGGCACTGCGTGAAGACGGATTTTGCGAGCCGCCTTCCCGATTTACTTACGCGTGGCGGGTGGAGGCCAGCAGCGCGCCGACCAGCACAAACAGCGAGCCAAAGATCCGGTTAAGCGCTTTCATCTGGCGCGGGCCTTTGATCCATGACGCAATCCGTGTCGCCAGCGTGGCGTAGCCAATCATCACAATAATATCGACCACGATGGTGGTGGTGCCGAGCACCACGTACTGCATGATCTGCGGCTGATGCGGCACGATAAACTGCGGGAACAGCGCGGCAAGAAACACGATGCTCTTGGGATTAGTGAGATTCACAAATACCGCCCGACGGAACAGGTGCCCGCGCGACGGGGTGCTCGCCAGCGTGTTGAGATCCAGCGCCCCGGCGGCGCGCCACTGCTGAATACCCAGCCAGACCAGATAGGCCGCGCCCGCCCACTTCAGCACTTCAAAGGCCATCACCGAACGGGAAAACAGCGTCCCCAGGCCAATCCCCACCAGCACGATATGAATAGCAAGACCGGCCTGTAATCCGCTGATCGACGCCGCCGCACCGCGATAGCCATGCGTCATGGCGGTTGTCATGGTGTTGATGGCACCGGAACCCGGCGACAGGCTGAGGATGATTGAGGTAATGAGGTAGGCGAACCACCATTCGAAGGTCATGTGAACTCCCTGGATGACATTTTTTATGCCACAATACCTTATTGTTAGCGTACGGTGTGGCGCGGCCTGAAAAAACGATATTACACGGCAGTCGGGGGTTCAGACCCAATGTTTCGGCAGAAAATGGACTGGGAAACAAGAGAAAACGCGTTTGCGGCATTCGCTCACGGACCGCTGACCGATTTCTGGCGTCAGCGCGAGGAAGCCGAAATTATCGGCGTCGATAATATCCCGATACGCTTTGTGCGCTTTCGCGCCGCCAGCCACGATCGGGTCATTGTCGTCTGCCCCGGACGCATCGAAAGTTACGTGAAATACGCCGAACTGGCGTACGATCTGTTTCATCTCGGCTTTGATGTCCTGATCATTGATCACCGCGGGCAGGGGCGCTCCGGGCGTCTGCTTTCCGACAGCCATCGCGGGCACGTCGATAATTTTGATGATTACGTCGAGGATCTGGCCGCCTTCTGGGCGCAGGAAGTGACGCCGGGCCCGTGGCGCAAACGCTACATTCTGGCGCATTCGATGGGCGGCGCGATCTCCACACTGTTCCTGCAACGCATGCCGCAGGCGTGTGATGCCATCGCCCTGACGGCGCCGATGTTTGGCATTGTCATACGTCTGCCGGACTGGATGGTGCGGCATATTCTTGACTGGGCCGAAGGCAACCCGCGTATGCGCGACAGTTACGCCATCGGTACCGGGCGCTGGCAGCCGCTGCCCTTTAGCCTTAACGTGCTGACCCACAGTCGGGAGCGCTATCGTCGCAATCTGCGCTTCTATGCTGACGATCCACAGCTGCGCGTCGGCGGGCCGACCAATCACTGGGTGCGGGAAGGAATACGCGCGGGCGAAATGGTGCTGGCAGGGGCGGCGAACGACGCCACGCCGGTGCTGCTTATCCAGGCGGAAGAAGAGCGGGTCGTGGATAACCGCATGCATGACCGTTTTTGTGAAATTCGCGCCGCAGCGGGCCATCCTTGCGAGGGAGGCAAACCGCTGGTTATTCCAGGCGCTTACCATGAGATCCTTTTCGAAAAGGACGCTATGCGCTCAGTCGCGCTTAACGCCATTGTCGATTTTTTCGACAGGCATAACTCACCCGGCGGGTCTCCCGCTTTGTCCAGAGGTTGAATTTTCTTATGTATCAGGTTGTTGCGTCTGATTTAGATGGCACGCTGCTCTCTCCCGACCATACCCTTTCACCTTACGCGAAAGAAACGTTAAAACTGCTGACCGCGCGCGGTGTGAACTTTGTCTTCGCCACTGGCCGTCACCATGTCGATGTCGGCCAGATCCGCGATAATCTGGGCATCAAAGCCTATATGATCACCTCCAACGGTGCGCGAGTGCATGACACCGATGGCAATCTGGTCTTCACCCATAATCTGGATCGCGACATCGCCAGCGACCTGTTTGGCGTGGTGCATGCGAACCCGGATATTCTCACCAACGTTTATCGTGATGACGAATGGTTTATCAACCGTCACCGCCCGGATGAAATGCGCTTTTTCAAAGAGGCGATCTTCAGCTACTCGCTGTTTGAGCCGGGGCTGCTGGATGCGGATAACGTCAGTAAAATTTTCTTTAGCTGCGAAAGTCATGAAAAGCTGCTGCCGCTGGAGCAGGCGATCAACGCCCGCTGGGGCGATCGCGTTAACGTGAGTTTTTCCACGCTCACCTGTCTGGAAGTGATGGCGGGCGGCGTCTCGAAAGGCCATGCGCTGGAAGCGGTATCGAAAGCCATGGGCTATGGCTTACAGAATTGCATCGCCTTTGGCGACGGCATGAATGACGCGGAGATGCTCTCGATGGCGGGCAAAGGCTGCATTATGGCGAATGCGCACCAGCGTCTGAAAGATCTGCATCCGGAGCTGGAAGTGATCGGCACTAACGCCGATAACGCCGTCCCCAACTATCTGCGTAAACTGTTTCTCGACTGATTAAATAGTGGTCAGTTGTCAACCGTGAAGTCCGCTACAATGAGTGCTCACTAATCAAAGAGACATTCATTGTGGCGTTACTGATCATCACCACCGTTCTGTGGGCGTTTTCCTTCAGCCTGTTTGGCGAATACCTTGCCGGTCATGTTGACAGCTATTTCGCCGTGCTGGTGCGCGTCGGTCTGGCGGCGCTGGTCTTTTTACCGTTCCTGCGCACCCGCGGGCATGATGTGAAAACCATCGCGCTCTATATGCTGGTGGGTGCCATGCAACTCGGCATCATGTATATGCTGAGTTTCCATGCCTATCTCTACCTGACGGTTTCGGAACTGCTGTTGTTCACCGTCCTGACGCCGCTGTATATCACCCTGATTTATGACCTGATGAGCAAGCGCCGCCTGCGCTGGGGCTACGCCTTTAGCGCTCTGCTGGCGGTGATTGGTGCGGGAATTATCCGTTACGACCAGGTGACGGATCACTTCTGGACCGGCCTGCTGCTGGTGCAGTTGTCGAATATCAGTTTTGCGATTGGCATGGTGGGCTATAAGCGCCTGATGGAAACCCGCCCGATGCCGCAACATAACGCTTTTGCCTGGTTCTATATGGGCGCGTTTGTGGTGGCGGTCATCGCCTGGTTTATGATGGGCAACGCGCAGAAATTACCGGAAACCACGCTGCAATGGAGCATTCTGGTGTTTCTTGGCGTGGCGGCATCCGGCATCGGTTACTTCATGTGGAACTACGGTGCCACGCAGGTGGATGCGGGCACGCTGGGCATCATGAATAATATGCATGTGCCCGCGGGTCTGCTGGTCAATCTGGCGATCTGGCATCAGCAGCCGCACTGGCCCAGCTTTATCATTGGTGGGTCGGTGATAGTCGCTTCGCTGTGGGTGCATCGCCACTGGGTCGCTCCGCGCTCCGCACAAAAGGAAGATGATCGCAGGCGTGATCCCGCGCTCCGCGAATAAACGCCTCCGTCACCGGCTGACGCTGCTCGCCATCGCGCACGGCAGCGTACAGCCGGCTCCACAGCCCCTCGCCCAGGGTTTTGGTGACAATCAAATTCTGGCGTTCAACACTCTCAACCACCCAGTGCGGCAGGGCCGCGATACCCATTTTTGCCGCCACCATCTGGATCAGCAGCAGCGTGTTATCGACGCTTTTCAGCGCCGGGGTGATGCCAGCCGGTTGCAGGAAATGCCGCCAGATATCCAGACGACTGCGCTGCACCGGGTAAATCAGCAGCGTTTCGCAGGCCAGATCTTCCGGGGTAATACGCGCTTTTGCCGCCAGCGGATGATCCGGGGCCAGCACCAGCCGCACTTCATAATCAAACATCGGTGAATAGTGCAGACCGCTGCGCGGCAGAATGTCGGAGGTCAGCACCACGTCCAGTTCGCCTTGTTGCAGCGCAGGCTGCGGATCAAAGGTCACGCCGGATTTAAAGTCCATCTCCACCTGCGGCCATTTCGCGCGGAAAATCTCCAGCGCCGGCGCCAGCCACTGAATACAGCTATGACATTCGATGGCAATGCGCAGCGTCGTCTGCTGCGGCTCGTTGCAGTCCTGCAACGCCCGGCTGATTTGCGGCAGTACCTGATTCGCCAGCTGCAACAGGATCTCGCCCTGCGGCGTAAAGCGTAGCGGCTGACTTTTACGCACAAATAACCGAAAGCCAAGGCGCTGCTCCAGATCGCTGAACTGGTGGGAGAGGGCGGATTGCGTCTGATGCAGCGTCGCCGCCGCCGCCGCAAGGGATCCGCTGTTCCGTAACGCCTGTAGCGTTTTCAGATGTTTAATCTCGATCATGAAAGTCCTTCACTCCGGCATGAACAATTTGCGCTTGAGGAATATACAGTACCTACACATTATGGAAGTGTAAACATCTGGACGGCTAAAATCCTGAAAATTCCATAAGGGGTACAAAATGACAATTCGCAACCACACCCTCGGTTTCCCTCGCGTTGGCCTGCGCCGCGAACTGAAAAAAGCGCAAGAAAGCTACTGGGCGGGTAACACCAGCCGTGAAGAATTACTGGCGGTGGGACGCGAACTGCGCGCCCGCCACTGGGATCAGCAAAAACAGGCGGGCATTGACCTGCTGCCGGTGGGCGATTTCGCCTGGTACGACCATGTTCTGACCACCAGCCTGCTGCTCGGTAACGTGCCGGCTCGTCATCAGAACAACGATGGATCCGTCGACATCGACACCCTGTTCCGCATTGGTCGTGGCCGTGCGCCGACCGGCGAACCGGCAGCGGCCGCAGAAATGACCAAGTGGTTTAACACCAACTATCACTACATGGTGCCGGAGTTCACCAAAGGCCAGCAGTTCAAACTCACCTGGACGCAGCTGCTGGGAGAGGTCGACGAAGCCCTCGCCCTTGGACACAGCGTCAAGCCTGTGCTGTTAGGCCCGGTGACCTACCTGTGGCTCGGCAAAGTGAAAGGCGAGCCGTTTGACCGTCTGAGTCTGCTTGCGGACATTCTGCCGGTTTATCAGCAGGTGCTGGGTGAACTGGCGAAACGCGGCGTGGAGTGGGTGCAGATTGACGAACCGGCGCTGGTGCTGGAGCTGCCGCAGGCGTGGCTGGACGCGTTCAAACCGGCTTACGATGCGCTCACCGGGCAGGTCAAACTGCTGCTGACCACCTATTTTGAAGGCGTGACGCCAAACCTCGACACCATCACCGCGCTGCCGGTCCAGGGTCTGCATGTGGATCTGGTACACGGTAAGGATGACGTCAACGAACTGCACCGCCGTCTGCCGTCCGACTGGCTGCTCTCTGCCGGTGTGATCAATGGTCGTAACGTCTGGCGCGCCGATCTGACGGAGAAATATGCGCAGATTAAAGAGATCGTCGGTAAACGCGATCTGTGGGTGGCCTCGTCCTGCTCGCTGCTGCACAGCCCGATCGATCTCTCAGTGGAAACCCGCCTCGATGCGGAAGTTAAAAGTTGGTTCGCCTTTGCCCTGCAAAAATGCGAAGAACTGGCGCTGTTGCGCGATGCGCTAAACAGCGGCGAGACAGCAAAACTGACAGAATGGAGCGCCCCGATCCAGGCGCGTCGCAGTTCAACGCGGGTTCACAATGCCGCCGTGGAACAACGTCTGGCGGCCATCACCCCGCAGGACAGCCAGCGCCAGAGCGCTTATGCGGAACGCGCAAAAGCCCAGCGCGAGCGCTTTAACCTGCCGGCGTGGCCGACAACGACCATCGGCTCCTTCCCGCAGACCACCGAGATCCGCGGCCTGCGTCTGGATTTCAAACAGGGACGTTTAGACGCGGGCAACTATCGCACCGGCATCGCGGAACATATTAAACAGGCGATTGCCGAACAGGAACGCTTAGGGCTGGATGTGCTGGTACACGGGGAAGCCGAGCGTAACGACATGGTGGAATACTTCGGCGAGCACCTCGACGGCTTCGTGTTCACGCAGAATGGCTGGGTGCAGAGTTACGGCTCCCGCTGCGTAAAACCGCCGGTGGTCATTGGTGATGTCAGCCGCCCGGAAGCCATCACCGTCGAGTGGGCGAAATACGCCCAGTCACTGACCGACAAACCGGTAAAAGGCATGCTGACCGGCCCGGTGACCATTCTCTGCTGGTCCTTCCCGCGTGAAGACGTCAGCCGCGAAACCATCGCTAAACAGATCGCACTGGCGCTGCGTGATGAAGTGGCAGATCTGGAAGCGGCAGGCATCGGCATCATTCAGATTGACGAACCGGCCCTGCGCGAAGGCTTACCGCTGCGTCGCAGCGACTGGGATGACTATCTGGCGTGGGGCGTGGAAGCCTTCCGTATCAATGCCGCCGTGGTGCGCGACGACACCCAGATCCACACCCACATGTGTTATTGCGAATTTAACGACATCATGGATTCTATTGCCGCGCTGGACGCCGACGTGATCACCATCGAAACCTCGCGTTCTGACATGGAGCTGCTGGAGTCGTTTGAAGAGTTCGACTATCCGAACGAAATCGGGCCGGGCGTGTATGACATTCACTCGCCGAACGTGCCGAGCGTGGAATGGATCGAAGCGTTGCTGAAAAAAGCGGCGCAGCGTGTCCCGGCAGAGCGTTTATGGGTGAACCCGGACTGCGGCCTGAAAACCCGCGGCTGGCCGGAGACTCGTAGCGCGCTGGCCAACATGGTGAAAGCCGCGCAGAACCTGCGCACGGCGTGAGTATTTGCCCCTCGCCTGAACAGGAGAGGGGCAAATTTATTACAGCGACTGATCCTTCGTTTCGTGCGTGAGGATCAGCGCGATTAACGTCAGGCCGGCCATCGCGGCCAGATAGATGCCGACATAGAACAGGCCATAATTGGCGGTCAGCCAGGCGGCGATATAGGGGGCCACAGACGCACCCAGAATCGACGACACGTTATAGGAGAACGACGCTCCGGTATAACGCACCTCCGTCGGGAACAGCTCCGGCAGCAGCGCGCCCATCGGGCCAAACGTCAGGCCCATCAGGCTCAGACCCAGCAGCAGATACACCATCACCAGCGCCTGACTCCCTGAGCCCAGCAGCGGAGGGAAGGCAAACAGCGCAAAAATAATGATCATCGAGGTAATGACAATCATCGATTTACGGCGACCATACGCATCGGCCAGCAGACCGGCCACCGGTACCATCACGCCAAAACCAATGACCGCCAGCATCAGCATCCACAATACTTCGTTACGCGGCATGCCCAGACCCACCGGTGCAGGCGTGGTGCTGTAGGTCATCGAGTAGACCGTCATGATGTAAAACAGCGTGTAGGTCGCCAGCATAATAAAGGTGCCGAGAATGGTAACGCGCAGGTGTTTCGTCAGCAGCGTACCCAGCGGGATCTTCACCTGTTTTTTGGCGGCGGCGACTTTGGCAAACACCGGCGACTCATGCAGCGACACACGCACATACAGGCCGATGAGCACCAGTACGGCAGAGAAAATGAACGGTACGCGCCAGCCCCAGCTCATGAATTGTTCGTCGGTCAGCAGCCAGGAGAGCAGCAGGAAGGTGCCATTGGCAAAGAAGAAGCCAATCGGCGCGCCGAGCTGCGGGAAGGAGCCGTACAGCGCGCGTTTACGCGGCGGCGCATTTTCTGTCGCCAGCAACGCCGCGCCACCCCACTCACCGCCGAGGCCCAGACCCTGACCAAAACGCGCCAGCGCCAGCAGCAGCGGTGCGAAAATACCGATGGTTTCATAGCCCGGCAGCAGGCCGATCAGCACCGTCGAGATCCCCATCGTCAGCAGCGACGCCACCAGCGTGGTTTTACGTCCTACGCGATCGCCGAAGTGACCAAACACCGCCGAGCCGATCGGGCGGGCGATAAAGGCGATGGCGAAAGTTGCCAGCGACTGTAGCGTGGCCGCTGTCGGATCGCCCTGCGGGAAGAAAATGTGGGGAAAGACGATGACCGCCGCGGTGGCATAAATATAAAAGTCGAAAAACTCAATGGCGGTGCCAATCAGGGAGGCAACAACGACCTTATTGCGTGAGTTTACCGGCGGGCTTTCCTGTTCATTGTCGAGGGTTGTGGCTGTAGCTTGCATAGATATTTCTTATTTTATGGCGAACGGACGGCCATATTACGCACAGCAAAAGCGACATTTCAATCTGTTACAAAACAGCGAGGCGGTGATTAATTGCGCAAAAAGTGAATAATTTTCATGCCTGAGATTTGGCATCCATGAAATGCTTCACACTTTTTGAATATCGGAATATAAAACTGGTTTTCGGTTAAATAAAAGTTACGGACTGGTTTTTAATGCTGAAATGATGAATCGGGCTGAAATTTTGCGTTTTTATTCAGCCCGATGATAGGTTTAGCGCTGTTTTTTGCCCGGCATTCGCGGGTCGTCTTTGTATTCTGCGGTGGCGATCCACGCGGCGCAGAACAGCGTCAGACGGGCGAAGAAGTAGAAGAACGCCATGATGCCGAGCACCGAGCCGAAGGCCGCGCCAGAGGGCGACTGCACCATTGATGGCAGAGTGTAGGTCATGATGATTTTAATCACTTCAAAGCCAATGGCGGCAATCAGCGTCCCGCGCATCAGCGCCCGCTTACGCGGTCGGTGGCGCGGCAGTCGCCAGAAGATCCAGAAGAACAGCAGATAGTTGGCGCAGATGGAGATCGTCAGGCCAATCAGTCGCCACACCGGTTTCAGCCACTCAATCGAATCCAGATACAGCGCCGAAATGATCATCTCCTGGGCCGCGCCGGCAATGGACGTGATAGAAAGCGTGATGATCAGCGCCACCAGCAGACCAATCAGCGAGATAAAATCGCGCAGGTATTTCACCCAGAACTTTTCATCATCCGTCGCGTTACGCTCCCAGACATCGCGCGACTGGGCGCGGATCGCCTCGCGCAGATTACCCATCCAGTTAATACCAGAGTAAAGCGCCACCCCCAGCCCCACCAGGCCTACCGTGGTGCGCTGTTGCACCGCAATGTTGATGGTATTTTTCAGCGTGGAGGCCAGCGTCGGATCGCTGACGTTGGTGAGGATCTTGTTAAAAATATCTTCCAGTAGCGTCGGGTGCGACACCAGCACAAAGCCCGCTGCCGCGAAAGACACCATCAGGATGGGGATCATCGACAAGAACGAGAAGTAAGTGATGGCCGCACCAAACTGATTGCCCATGCGGTCGTTAAAGCGTTCGGTGGCGCGGATCAGGTGCGCCACCATCGGGCGGCGCTGGATTTTCTCCGCGGTTTCCTTCACCGTTTCGATGGCCCCGCCGCTCTCCTCTTTTTTTTCAGACTCCGGTTGCGGTTTATCTGTCGTATCCATTTTTTTTACCGGCTCGTAGTCCAGGTCCTGAGTCGGTCGTTTCTCGCTATTTTCCGCTGTCATCAGAGCTGTGTTCCTTCGTTGTTAGCGTGATGTAACAGAAATTATAGACGGTCATTGGTCAACGTAAGCCTTCATCACGTCAGTCAGCCATTCCATGAACAGATGCACCCGGCGCGACAGGTTGCGGCGGTGGGGGTAGATCAGCGATACCGGCATCGGCTGCGCGCGATATTGCGGCAGGATTTCCACCAGTTTGCGGCTGCGCAGCGCCTCCCGCACGCCGATGCGCGGTGCCTGAATAATGCCCAGTCCCGCCAGGCAAGCAGCATGATAGGTTTCGGTGCTGTTGACCGTCAGAATGCCGCCGGTTTTGATCCACTGCGTGGCATTATCACGATATAACTCAAAGCCCTGCGGTCGCGTGCCGAGGTTAACGGCATAGTGCACCACCGCATGGCCGCTCAGATCGTCCAGCGTTTCCGGGTAGCCAAAGCGCGCAAGATAATCGGGGCTGGCGCAGTTGATCACCGACAGTTTGCCAAGCGGCCGGGCGATCAGCCCCGAGTCTTTCAGCGTGCCGACGCGCACCACGCAGTCAAAGCCTTCGCGGATCACATCCACCAGCCGGTCGCTGCTGCTCAGCTCAATTTCAATACCGGGATACTGCTGTACGAACGCGGGCAGACGAGGGATGACCACGTTTTTTGCCACCGCGACGGGCATATCCACGCGCAACCGCCCACTGAGGGTCGAGGGATCGTGCAAAAATAAACCATCGAGTTCATCGAGGTTAATCAGTAAATCCTTAGCCCGTTCGTAATAGACCATGCCGTCCTGGGTGAGCTGTACGCGGCGAGTCGTGCGATGCAGCAACTGCGTGCCCAGATGGTTCTCCAGCGCCTGTATCTGGCGCGATACGCTGCCTTTTGGCAGCCCCAGCGACTCCGCCGCACGGGTAAAACTTTCCAGCTCGGCCACCCGCGTGAACAGTTGCATTGCGTAAACTTTATCCATCACCGCGCCCTATTGTTGTTGTAAGTGAAACAGTGAAGAGTAACGGGCCATCTTTATTGATTTTCTACCACCTAATAAGCTGCTTCTCAATCACCACACACCCGGAAATGAGGTTTCTTATGACACAACCTATCGCAATAGTGACCGGCGGCAGCCGTGGCCTCGGTAAAAACGCCGCGCTGAAGCTGGCGGCAAAGGGCACGGATCTGATCCTGACGTACAACAGCAACGCCCAGGATGCGGCGGCTGTGGTTGAGGAAATTGAGCGTCTCGGTGCGAAAGCCGTGGCCTTGCAACTGGATGTGAGCGATGCCAGCACCTTCGCAGGCTTCGTGGACGAGGTGCAGCAACAGTTAAAACGTGTCTGGCAGCGTGACCGCTTTGATTATTTATTAAACAACGCCGGCGTGGGGCTGTACGCCGCTTATACCGACACCAGCGAAGCGCAGTTTGATGAGGTGATGAATATTCATCTCAAGGGGCCATTCTTCCTGACGCAGCGTCTGTTGCCGCTGATGAAAGACGGTGGGCGCATCCTTAACGTCTCCTCCGGGCTGGCACGCTTTGCCTTGCCCGGCTCCAGTGCCTACGCCGCCATGAAAGGCGCGATGGAAGTGCTGACCCGCTATCAGGCGAAAGAGTTGGGGGCACGCGGCATTACGGCGAACATTATCGCGCCGGGGGCCATTGAAACGGACTTTGGTGGGGGACGGGTGCGTGATGACGCGCAGATGAACCAGTTTGTCGCCTCGCAAACCGCGCTGGGCCGGGTCGGACTGCCGGATGATATTGGCGACGCCATCGCCGCGCTGTTAAGCGATGAGCTGGCCTGGATGACGGCGCAACGCATCGAAGTATCGGGCGGGATGTTTTTGTAAGCGTCAAAAAAACGGGGGCCTCGCCCCCGTTTGGTTATTCTTTTTGCAGTCGCGAGACTTTTACCCGCAGGGGTTTTTGTTTCTTGTCCAGCGAACCGGTAATACTGATCAGCTGATCGGGGCTGACCTCACGATCTTTAAAGACCGCCATAGGAATATAAGCGTCGATTTCGCCGGTTTTGTCGCGGAAGGTATAAATATCATTGCCTTTTTTGGCGATCAGGTTGCCGCGAAACGTCACCGAGGCATCGTCGTGCATCTCTTTCGCATGATCGATGGTCATTGAGCGGGCATCTTCTGCGCCGCGGTAACCGTCATCCAGCTGGTGCGCTGGTTTTGGTGCTTCATCGGTATTCAGACCAGGCTTATCGTCGGCGAGCGCCGGAAGGGCAAATAGCGCCGCGACCGTGGCGGCTACAATCATTTTTCTCATGCTGACTCCTTAAGTTTTGCCTCGCTATCCTGTTAAGCCTGGCATAAGCATGCGCACTGTGAAGGGCGAATCGTCTGGATCAGCGGTATTCGTGGCGCAGCAAACCAAACAGCCAGTCGTTTTGCCACTGTCCGTTCAGCCAGAATGCCTCACGCAGTTCCCCTTCCAGCACGAACCCCGTTTTTTCCAGCAGCCGCTTTGATGGCGTATTGCCGGCGGTGACCGTGGCGATCAGCCGACGAATACCGCCCTGCTGAAACGCGTAATCACATACGGCGCGCAGCGATTCACCAGCAAAACCTTTGCCCTGCGCCTGCGGTATAAACAGAAAGCCCACTTCGGCGCAGTCTGCTTCGCGGTGCACGTATCCGGTGACGCCCAGCGGCTGCCCGCTGGCGCGATCAAACACCATCAGACAGAGCCAGTGCGCACTGCCCGGCGACCATGGCGGCAGACGGGAATCGAACGCATCGTGGATCTCCTCCTGCGGACGTGGATCAGAGACAAAACGCAGGATGTCGGCATTTTCATACAGCGCGAGGAAAAACGGCCAGTCGGTTGACTGGATCTGGCGGCACCAGAGGCGTTCCGTCGTCAGTTCAATCATATTTCGCTTCCAGATCTGTGCAGCCGTCACTGATATTCCCGTCGAATTGGGCTATCGTATAAGTGGCTGGAAAAAAAGAAAAAAATAATAAAAAACGCCCTCGAAATAAACGTCGTCTGGTTGCACTTAAAGGAAAATAAAGATGCGTAATTCAACGTCTGGCATTCGCGAACAGTTTGAACACTGTATCGGCATCATCCGTCAGGCCTCCACCGAAATTTTGTCATTGCTTGATATTGATGTGACCGAGGGTAAAGATCTGCGCTGGTTCCTGGAACAGCTGGATGCCGCCCGTGCGAATCTGGGGGGCTGGGCGGCGGTTGCCCATCGGTTACGGCTCACCGATGCCGAACTGTCGCAATTCACGCTGCTGCTGCGCCATCTGCAACAGCGGGTGCCGCAGTATGAAAGCGGTCAGGAGGTCAGTGAAAACCAGCTGATCACCGCCATGCGCTTAATGACGTCGCTTGAGCTGCTGCGGGAAAAACAGCCCCAGCTCACTTACAGCACGCAAATCAGCGTGCAGGACGAGACGCAACAGCAGCAGCAGGCGCTGGCGCAGCTGCGGGCGATTGAGCTGATGATCAAAGCGCTGGTGTACGAAGCCTGGCCGGACAGTCTCCTGCTCAGCAACCATTTAAAAACGCAGTTTGGCGTTGATCGTGTGCGGCGCTGGCTGAAGCTGGGCGAGCGCAACGACGTGCTGAGCGGCATGTTGTTCAGCGAGCTGGCCCTGATGCTGGTGGATAAAAAAGAGTTCACCCAGCACTACTCCGCGCTGTTTAACGATCCACAAACCCTGATGCTGTTTGCTGAGCCGCGCAAAACCTTGCAGGTGTTTCTTGATGATATTCGGCAGATCCGTAATACCCTGATCGCGCAGGATTTACTCTCTCCGGCGCAGCTGCGTTTACTGGACAGCTATTACCCGCAGATCACCACTTCCGTCCAGAACGCTTTTAAGCAGGGCCGCACCCGCATCAGCCCGGACCTTTTACTCGCGGCAGACGCGGGCGAACTGCAATCCTTCTGGGAGCGGGCGCGTAAAAAAGCGCGTGCCACCGGCGGCGATATTTTCGAGGTGCGCGACAGCATTGAGCGACCGGGCCACCGTGCACCGCGCACCCTGGAGCAGCGTGAGCAACTGGTATCGGGCGTGCTGTGGGGCGCGGTAGGAGTGATGGTCCTGGGGATCATGGGCGGCGGACTGTGGCTGTTCAGCGGTGGCGGCACGCCGCAAAGTGCGCAGGCCGCACAACCTGTGGTGCAGCAGGAACAGAGCGAGCCGTCGCGCGAAAAACCATCCTCGCGGGAGACGCTGGCCCGCATGGGCGTTACCTGGGACGAAAACAATCTGCGCGCGGCGATTAATCGTAACGATACCCGCGTGGTGCAGCTGTTTTTACAGGGGGGGATGGACTGGAAGCTGTCGTGGACGGAAGAAGCGATGGCAGCGGATCATGATGATGTGTTAGAGCTGCTGCTGCGCTATCGGCTGCAAATGGTGGAACTGAAACCCTGCCGCCGCTTTATCAGCACCCTGAGCCATGCGATGGCCACCGGTGAAAAACTCACCTCAACACGCAAAGCCTTTTTGCAGGCCTTTTGTACGGTGCCAGCGGTCGTGAAGCGTCAGCAATATGAAATGGAGCAGGCGCGGCGCAGGGATCAGGCAGAGCCAAGCGCCCACACCAAAAAATGGCTGGCGATCCAGACAGCGATTTATGAGGTCATTGATTAAATCATGCAGACCCGGCAGCGGGCGCTGCCGGGTGACTGACGGATAAATCAGGGATCGCCGTACAGCCCGATCAGACGACGCACCACGCCGTTCGTCCAGCCGAAGCCGTCCTGTAACGGATACTCACCGCCGCCCCCTTCGCGCGGCGTACCGCCTGCGATGTGGTACTTCTCGATCAGTTTATGGTGACGTTGATAGAACGTGTTGACCGTTTTCAGCCAGCTACGGGCGATCTCGTCGCCCAGCTCATCATTCCCGTAAAGCTTGAAGCCCTGGATCGCCATCCATTGCAGGGGCGCCCAGCCGTTCGGTTTATCCCACTGCTCGCCGGTTTCGTATTCGGTTGCCATTACGCCACCCGGCGTGAGCAGGCGCTCACGCACCGCCATGGCCAGCTGCTCAGCCTGTTCATGGGTCGCCATACCGACATACAGCGGCACAATACTGGCGGCGGAGAACAGCGCCATTTCACCACGACGCCAGTCGTAATCGCGGTAACAGCCTTTTTCTTCATCCCACAGATAGCGGTTGATCGCCGCCCGGCGATCGCTCGCCCGCTGACGGAAAATCGCCTCGCCTTCCCGGTCGCCTTTTACGCCAGAAATATTGGCGATGGTGCTTTCCAGTTTGAACAGGAAGGCGTTCAAATCGATAGGGATAAACTGCGTGGTACGGATACTGGCGAGACGGGTCGCGTCACGCAGCCAGCGGGAAGAGTAATCCCAGCCGGAGGCCGCACCCGCGCGCAGATCGCGATACACTTCGCTGGCAGGACGCCCGGAATGGCGGGCGGTTTCCACGTCTTCCAGCCAGGATTCGTCGCGCGGAGTATCACGGTCATCCCAGTAGCGGTTCAGCACTGAGCCGTCCGGCATACGTACCGCAGAGCGATACGCCTGGTTTGGCACCAGCGATTCCGCGCCGTCCATCCAGAAGCTGTACTCCATCAGCAGATGTTCCAGATAGCGCCGCGCACCGCGCACGCCATCTTCCTCAAACAGTTCAACCATCAGCGCAAACACCGGCGGCTGGGAACGGCTGAGGTAATAAGTCCGGTTACCGTTCGGGATATGACCGTAACGTTCGATCATCCACGCAAAGTTATCCGCCATACATTTCAGCAGATCGTTACGTCCACTTTCGGCAAGGCCGAGCATGGTGAAATAGGAGTCCCAGTAGTAGGTTTCGCTAAAGCGTCCGCCCGGCACGATATAGGCCTGCGGCAGCGCCAGCAGCGACGACCACGGAATGTGATCCTGCGGCTCGCGGGTCAGCACCGGCCATAGCTGGTCGATGTGCTCTTTAAGGGAATTTTGCGGATCGGAAACGTACTCGCTGCCGTACTGTTCCGGCAGCCAGAAATGCGCCATGACGAACTTTTGCAAATCAAAGTCAGGGCGGCGTTTGATTCGGCGATAACGGATCAGAATATCTAAGGGATCCATTTTCGGCGCGCAGTCAGGAAAGGTTTTGCTGTCGGCAAACAGTCGGGTGGACTGTACGTGTTCAAACAGTTCCAGATAGCGATCGGCAGGAGTAAGGGCATCGGAGGCGGGGTAGCCTTCGATCATCTCCGGTTCCGGCTCGGCCTCAAGCATTTCCGCAAGCTTGAGTTCGTACGGATCGGTTTCAAAACTGGTTTTTGCTTCGATCACGAATTCAACGGATTCATCTGGTTTTAGTTTCTGGTTGAACATAGTGATGCAGACCTCCGGATGGCGTCGTAAAAAGATACGGGTGTTGCCCGGCTACTTATAAGCGTAGACAGTCTTTTTACCCGTTGAGTTGCATACTGTGCGGTAGATCACACTTCCTCACGCCTCGTTTTACGCGTGAAAAATAATAAACCGCTGTTTAAATTACTTATTTCTCGCATGCACGAACAACGACTGCCCCGATAATTCAGAGCAATCGCTATGCCATATAATGTGAATATTTTCCGCCAATCAGCCGAGAATATGTCCCATTTTAACAAACAGAACAATCAGTACCGTCGCCAGCACGACAATCCAGGGCGTATAACGAATAAACGGGCGCAAAGGCGTGTTTTGCCCTTCTGCCAGGCGGCGCAGCGTGGCGGAAAGCATGCCATGCACGCCGGACAGCACCACCAGCACGACGATTTTCAGGATCAGCCACAGAGGCAGGCCGCCGCCGTGACTGATAATCATCGCCAGCCCGCAGGCCCAGAGGATCAGCATTGCAGGCGACGTTACGCTGCGACTCCAGCGGCGCACCTGTCCGATAAGCGGGGCATAATTGCTGCTATTTCCCACCCCGCAGGCCACGACCACCACCGCCATCATCAATAAACCGCCGAGCCAGACCATCCCTGTAATCAGATGAATGACGTTCAACCACTGGTGAGCCATGTTTAATCCTTAGAAAATATGCTGCACATGCGAATAAGCGTACTCTCTAAACAGAGTAAAGTTGAGTATGTTCTTATAAAAAAACCGGCACGATGGCCGGTCTTTTGGGGCAGGACATAAAATGTCCGTTACAGCGACTGCAAAAACGCCAGCAGATCGGCATTCAGTTCGTCGGTATGGGTGACGGCAAAACCGTGCGGCGCGTTGTCATACACCTTCAGTTTTGCACCCGCGATCATTTCCGCCGCCACTTTACCGGTGCTTTCAAACGGCACCACCTGGTCATTGCTGCCGTGGATCACCAGCGTCGGCACGTCGATTTTCGCCATATCCGGGCGGAAGTCGGTTTCCGCGAAGGCGGTCACGCAGTCAATGGTGCCTTTCAGCGAGGCCAGCAGCGCAATATTCAGCGTCTGGGTCAGCACGCCGTCAGAGACGGTCTGCCCGGCGTTGATGCCGTAGAACGGCGTGGCGAAATCGCTGATGAACTGCGCGCGATCTTTACGCAGCCCCTGGCGGATGCCTTCGAAGACGGACATATCGACGCCCGCCGGGTAATCCGCGGTTTTACCGAAGATCGGCGTGACCGCGCCCAGCAGTACCAGACCCGCCACGCGCGACGTGCCGTAGTTGTTGATGTAGCGCGTCACATCGCCGCCGCCCATGGAGAAGCCCACCAGCGTGACCTGTTGCAGATCCAGATGGGTGATCAGGTCGTTAATATCGGATGCAAACGTGTCGTAGTTGTAACCGTTCCACGGTTGATCGGAGCGGCCAAAGCCACGGCGGTCAAACGCGATAACCCGGTAGCCGTTCTCGGCCAGGAAATTGAGCTGGCTGTCCCACATATCGCCATCCAGCGGCCAGCCGTGGCTGAACAGTACCGGCTTACCTGCGCCCCAGTCTTTAAAATAGATCTGCGTACCATCCTGCGTCTTAAATGTGCTCATGCTTTACCTCGTTGATGACTATGTAATTAACAGGTCGAGCCTTATTCTGGCGCGATGAGATAACGAACTTCCGGGAGATCCGGCCCCTGATGGAAGCCTAGCACCCGATTCTGAATTTTCTTGTCGTTCATGGTGTAGCGTTCACGCTGACGCAAATGTTCCATCCACGAGCCAACCACAAAGGTTTCCACGAAAATACCCGGCGTGAGCCGCGATTTAAATGCTGATAGCTGACAATTAATACGACAATTAATAAAATGGTAACACCTTAATATTACAGCCTCGCAGACGGGCAGGGGGTCTATACTTACACCGCTAAGTCATTACTGGAGGTAAAATGGAATATCTGTCCCGATTAAATATTGTCAATATTATGTTGTCCACCACGTTCTGGATAAATTTGACAATAGTCTTTGCAGTGACGTTGATTACTTATTACTTAATCAGGCGATTAATTTCATTTGCTTATCAAGCTATAGATAACTGGAATAACAAACACGCCAATGGCGGGAATCTGCGGTTTATTCTTTTTGATATGCTTAAAAAGACCAACCGGCTATTAATTCTGTTTGCCTCATTCCTGTTTAGCCTGCGGTTTACCGGCCTGCCGGATCGCTTATTTTCCACGATTTCGCATGCCTGGTTTTTGGTGCTCGCCATCCAGGTAGCCATCTGGTTCGATCAGGGCGTGCAGTCGTGGATGCACCGTTTATTACATGCGCCGGGATCAAATCGTAACCCGGTCACCATGGTGATCCTCGGCATGATTTTACGCGTGCTGGTGTGGTCAATGATGTTACTGTCGATCCTCGGCAATGCGGGCGTGGATATTACCGCGCTGGTCGCCAGTCTGGGCGTCGGCGGTATTGCCATTGCGCTGGCGGTGCAGACGGTACTCAGCGATGTTTTTGCGTCCCTTTCCATCGGTTTCGACAAACCCTTCGAGATTGGCGACTTTATCGTTTTCAACGACGTTGCCGGTAATATTGAACATATCGGTCTGAAAACTACCCGTATCCGCAGTCTGAGCGGGGAGCAGATCGTCTGCGCTAACGCTATCCTGTTACAGCAGACCATCCATAACTACAAACGTATGCAGACCCGCCGCATTGTGTTCACTTTTGGCGTCGCCAGTACAACACCGCCGGAGAAGCTGCGTATTATCGGTAAAATGGTCCAGGAGATTATTGAGGAAGTGGGTGAAACCAAATTCGACCGTGCGCATTTCCTTGCTTTCACCCAGGATCGCCTGAATTTTGAAGTGGTGCATATCGTTAATACCGCCGATTACAACAAATATATGGATATTCAGCAGGAGATTAATATCCGTATTCTCGAAGGGTTAATCAAAAATGATATTGAACTGGCGCTACCGAGTATGGTGGTCAGAACGCCGGATGGCGGAAAAGACACAACCATGAACATGAATATGCAGATGGCCGTACCGCAGCAGGAAAATTAATAAACCCACCAATGTTGGTAGGCCTGAATAAATTTACAGGCTTACCAACGTCATATTTAAGCTAAATTATTCTAAGATAATTCTTATAATGGTGATAAGTGAAGATTCTTTAAGTTGCCGGGCAGCGTTTTGCGGTAAATTCCCGTGTAAAAATAATGTTTAGAAATAATACAACTTATTTCACAATAAAGGATGTTCATCTTATGACCATGTTAAAGCCTGCCTTGTTACTTTCGGTGTGTATTCTGACCGCCTGTGGTGGCGGCGGCGGTGGTGGTGGTGGCGGCAATCCGGCACCCCCGACAACAACAACGCCGCCGACGCAAACGGATAACGGCTCGACTGACAATAACGCCGGTACAACGCCGAAACCGCCTGCCAGCGCACCGGCAAGCCAGGCGACTGGCGGTAGCATTTCAGGTTTTACCTACACCACGCCGCAGGGCCGTCAATACACCATGCGTGGTACCGGTATTAATGCGATGTATGTGTTTACCGAGTCCCTGCAAAGTACGGATGGCAGCCGCCATTCCGCGACCTCCTGGTGCTGTGGCCGCATGAGCTACACCACGTTTGGTACCTGGACCGACTTCAAGACCGGCAAGCATGACGTGTTCTATACCGGCGAGCCGACGCTGGCCGTTAATGTTCCGACCCAGGGTTCAGCGACCTATGTCGGTCATGGTTTACGTGAAGACGTGCGCAGCGATGCCACCTTTAATATCGACTTCGGTGCGAAAACCATCAACGGCAACATTGCCGCAGGTGAAAAATTCGGCAGCGCCGTGGCGATGCAGGGCAAGATTGCTGACGGCGGCTTTACCGGCAAGGCGCAGTCAGGCGGTCAGAACGGCACCTTCACAGGACATTTCAACGGTCCTGTCGCACAGGAACTGGGCGGTATTGCCAGCTTCGCTGACACCACCAAAAACGCTGCGTTTGGCGCAACGCGTCAGTAAATCGTCTTCCGGCCAGCCAGTCTGGCCGGATTTTTCTTGATGGTAGCAATTCCTATGAATGTCCTGCGTATGGGGGCGATGAGCCTGTTGTGTCCGCTCGGTGTTGCGTTAGCTGCGCCGCCGGAAACCGACGTCATTCCCGCGGCCCCACATTTTGAACGCCTCACACAGCAGGAAAAAAGCACGCCTTCCAGCGGAAAGATGATCGCGGTAGACAATGCCCGGCTGGCGGCAGAGCCGGTGCTGGCAATGGCGCTACTGGATCAGGCTGTACGTGAAGGGCAGTGGCCGGTTGTGGAGGCTATTTTGCCCGTGTATGAAGCCTCTCCTGATGCGGATCGCACGCTGGTGCGCTTTGCGAAGGCGGGCCTGGCGCGCAGTAAAGGTCATCACGATCAGGCGATCGCGCAATACCGCGCTATTTTAAGTGAACATCCTGAATTCGATGCGGTGCGCCTCGACATGGCCCGCGCCATGTATGAAAACCATCAATACGATACGGCGGAATATCAATTTCGCCGTGTATTGCAAAGTAATCCTCCTGAGAATATTCAGGAAATCATCGGATATTACATAGAGCGTATTCAGCAGGGCAGCGATCTGACCGGTACGCTTAGCGTCAGTTATCTTAACGACAGCAACGTGAATAATGCCTCGACGAGTAAAACTATTCGCGTCGGCGATCGTCTCTTTTTACGCAATAAAGACAGCTTCCCGCAGCGGGGAGAGGGCATCTGGTTTAACGGCGTATTACAAAAAGATGTCTCGTTATATAACCAGCATGGTCTGCGTTTTATGGGCACGGTGAACGGAAAAAGCTACTGGAATAATCATGATTTTGATGACATCACCAGCCGTTTCTATGCTGGCTATCAGTGGCGTGATTACCGTCAGCAGTTTGCCCTGCTGCCTTTTTATGAAAAAAGATGGTACAGCACCGAAGCCTATTCTTCCGGCCCTGGTGCGCGGGCGGAATATAGCTACCTGATTTCACCGGCGTGGCAAATTAGCCAGGCGCTGGAATATCAAAAACTTGATTATGACGCAGACGAATATCGCTTTTTACGCGGCTACACGCGGTATTCTTCAACCACGTTATCCCATGCGTTCAGTAACAGAGTTTCTGCTTACGCGGGCGTTGATTTTCAGGAACAACAAACGTCGGCAAAAAGTGAAACGAATAAGCGCAAGGGTATGCGGGTTGGTATGCAGATGGATTTACCCTGGCAGATCTCGTTTTCAGCCTCCACGGCTTTCGCAAAACGCGATTATCAGGGGGACAGTGAAATATTCGAAACGCGCCGCAAAGACAACGAGCAGTTTTATAATTTGTCGCTCTGGCACCGTGATCTGTATATTTTTGGCGTGATGCCGAAGCTTAATTTCAGCTATAAGCGGGTCGACAGCAATATCAATTTCTACGACTATCATCAGCGTAGTTTGACCTTATCGCTGGATAAAAACTTTTAGCGGTCGGATGAAAAAAACTGGCGCTATTGCGCCAGTTTTCCGTAATGCTAAAAGACCGGGAAGCCCCGCCTTAATTACCGCATAGTGACAAATTCTTCGGCGGCGGTCGGGTGGATCGCCACGGTATTGTCGAAATCTTTCTTCGTTGCGCCCATTTTCAGCGCCACCGCGAACCCCTGCAGAATTTCATCCATACCAAAGCCAATGCCGTGAATGCCGACGATTTTCTCGTCCTCGCCCACGCATACCAGCTTCATGCGGCACGGCTGACGGTGAGAGGTCACGGCGGTATACATCGCCGTAAAGGACGATTTATACACTTTCACTGCCTCGTCGCCGTATTGCTCGCGCGCCTGCGGTTCAGTCAAACCCACAGTGCCGATTGGCGGATGGCTGAAGACCACGGTCGGAATATTGTTGTAATCCAGATGCTCGTCCGGTTTGTTGTTAAACAGGCGTTCGGACAGGCGACGACCCGCGGCAACGGCCACCGGCGTCAGTTCAACGGCACCGGTGTTATCGCCGACGGCATAAATCCCCGGTACGCTGGTGTTCTGGAATTTATCCACGACGATGTAGCCTTTTTCGTCGGTTTTCACGCCCGTGACGGCCAGGTTGAAATTGTCGTTAGCCGGTTCGCGGCCAATCGCCCAGATCAGGCAATCGACGGTTTCACTGCGGCCATCTTCCAGCGTCAGCAGCAGGCTGCCATCGGCATTTTTCACCACCGATTTTGGCACCGCGTGGTTGTGCAGCTGAGGGCCATCGGCCGCCATCGCTTCCACCAGGGTTTCAGTGATCATCGGATCAAAGCTGCGCAGCGGCGCATGTTTACGCACGAACAGGTGCGTCTGTGCGCCCAGGCCGTTGATCACGCCCGCCAGCTCTACCGCGATGTAGCCTGCGCCCACCACGGCCACGCGCTGCGGCATCGCCGGTAATTCGAAGAAGCCATCGGAGTCGATGCCGTATTCCGCGCCTGGAATATCCGGGTGGCTCGGACGGCCGCCGGTGGCGATCAGAATATGGTCAGCGGTGATGGTTTCGCCGTTCACCTCAACGGTATGGGCATCAACGAAACGCGCGAAACCGCGGATCACGTCAACGTGATTTTTACCCAGCACGTTGTCGTAGGAGGTATGGATGCGATCGATATAGGCGGTACGGCTGGCGACCAGTTTGTTCCAGTCGAAGTGATTGATGGTGGTATCAAAACCGTAGTCCGGGCCATAAAGCTCGATTGCCTCGCGGATCTGCGCCGCATGCCACATCACTTTTTTCGGCACGCAACCGACGTTAACGCAGGTGCCGCCCAGCGCTTTGGCTTCAATCAGCGCACATTTCTGGCCGTACATGGCCGCCCGATTGATCGAGGCGATACCGCCGCTGCCGCCACCGATGGCGAGATAATCATAATGCTTAGTCATGACCGTTCCTTAATTGAGTCGCATTTGAGCGCAAGTGTAACGCGCGGCTTAAAAGGTTCCACCGATGGTTGCGATTACTCCGGCACCACCCAGTTCACCAGCGTATGCCCCGTGCCGGCTGGCACCAGTTTGCTGTGCAGCCATGGCAGCACGTTTTGCATCTGTTGCTCCAGCTTCCACGGCGGGTTAATCACAATCATGCCGGAAGCCGTCATGCCGCGCTGATCGCTGTCCGGGCGCACCGCCAGCTCGATTTGCAGAATACGGCGGATGCCGGTGGCTTCCAGCTCTTTGAGCATACGTTTGATTTGTGCACGCATGACGACCGGATACCACAGGGCGTACGTGCCGGTCGCAAAACGTTTATAGCCTTCGTTGATGCCCTGCACCACCGCCTGATAATCGGTTTTCATTTCGTACGGCGGATCGATGAGGATCAGGCCACGGCGGGACGGCGGCGGCAGTTTTGATTTCAGCTGCTGATAGCCATCGCCACGCGCCACGGTAGCGCGCTCATCTTTCTGGAACTCGGAGCGCAGCAGCGGGTAGTCGCTCGGGTGCAGTTCGGTTAATTGCAGCGTGTCCTGCTCGCGCAGCAGCTGGCGCGCGATCAGCGGTGAGCCGGGGTAATAACGCAGCGTGCCACTACGGTTAAAATGCTTCAGCACGGTGATGTACGGCGTCAACTCTTCCGGCAGATCGTCCTGCTGCCAGATACGGGCGATACCTTCGAGGTATTCCCCGGTGCGCTCAGCGTGTTCGCTGGCGAGCTGATAACGACCGGCACCGGCGTGGGTATCCAGATAGAGAAAAGGCTTCTCTTTTTCTTTCAGCGATTCAATGATCAGGCTTTGAACGGTATGTTTAAGGACGTCGGCATGATTGCCGGCGTGAAAGCTGTGACGATAACTGAGCATGTAGCGCGTTCCAATGACCTGAAAAGAAGTATGCCGACAGTATACCGAAAAGTGGCCGCCACCGCGAAAGCGCAACGCCCGGCATTGAAATTAACTACACTAAACCCCATACCAGACCTTATCGGAAAAAGCGCTGATCGGGCGCTTAACTTATTTATTAACCAGGACAGCGCTTATGACCAATCCATTACTGACGCCTTTCGAACTGCCGCCGTTTTCCGCCATCAAACCTGAGCACGTCGTTCCCGCCGTCACCAAAGCGCTGGACGACTGCCGCGAGGCGGTGGAACGCGTGGTGGCGCAGGGTGCGCCTTATACCTGGGACAACCTTTGCCAGCCGCTGGCAGAAGTGGATGACCGTCTGAGCCGTCTGTTTTCCCCCGTCAGCCACCTGAATGCCGTCAAGAACAGCCCGGAACTGCGCGAAGCTTACGAGCAGACGCTGCCGCTGCTGTCTGAATACAGCACCTGGGTCGGTCAGCACGAAGGGCTGTACCAGGCGTACCGCAATCTGCGCGATGGCGATGCGTATAACGACCTGGATGTGGCGAAGAAAAAAGCCGTCGACAACGCGCTGCGTGATTTTGAACTCTCCGGCATTGGCCTGCCGAAAGAGAAACAAAAACGCTACGGCGAGATCGCCGCACGGCTGTCTGAACTTGGCAACCAGTACAGCAACAACGTGCTGGATGCGACCATGGGCTGGTCGAAACTCGTCACCGATGAAGCTGAACTGTCCGGTATGCCGGAAAGCGCGCTGGCGGCGGCAAAAGCGCAGGCCGAAGCCAAAGAGCAGGAAGGCTGGCTGCTGACGCTGGATATTCCCAGTTATCTGCCGGTGATGACTTACTGTGACAACCAGGCGCTGCGCGAAGAGATGTATCGCGCCTACAGCACCCGCGCTTCCGATCAGGGACCGAACGCCGGTAAATGGGATAACAGCCCGGTGATGGCGGAGATCCTCGCGCTGCGTCACGAACTGGCGCAACTGCTCGGCTTTGACAGCTACGCGCACAAATCGCTGGCGACCAAAATGGCGCAAAACCCGGCCCAGGTGCTGGATTTCTTAACCGATCTGGCACGCCGCGCCCGTCCACAGGGTGAACGTGAACTCGCCCAGCTGCGCACCTTCGCCAAAGAAGCGTGCGGCGTGGATGAGTTGCAACCGTGGGATATCGCTTACTACAGCGAAAAACAGAAACAGCATCTGTACAGCATCAGCGACGAACAGCTGCGCCCTTACTTCCCGGAAGAAAAAGCGGTTAACGGCCTGTTTGAAGTGGTAAAACGCATTTATGGCATCACCGCCAAAGAGCGTAAAGACATCGACGTTTATCACCCCGATGTGCGTTTCTTCGAGCTTTATGACGAGAGCAACGAACTGCGCGGCAGCTTCTATCTCGACCTGTATGCCCGTGAAAACAAACGCGGCGGGGCGTGGATGGACGACTGCGTAGGGCAGATGCGTAAAGCAGACGGTTCGCTGCAAAAACCGGTCGCCTATCTCACCTGTAACTTTAACCGTCCGGTGAACGGCAAACCGGCGCTGTTTACCCATGACGAAGTAACCACCCTGTTCCACGAATTCGGACACGGTCTGCACCATATGCTGACGCGTATTGACGCGGCGGGCGTATCGGGTATCAACGGCGTGCCGTGGGATGCGGTCGAGCTGCCAAGCCAGTTTATGGAAAACTGGTGCTGGGAGCCGGAAGCGCTGGCGTTTATCTCCGGTCACTACGAGACGGGCGAGCCGCTGCCGCAGGAGTTGCTGGATAAAATGCTGGCGGCGAAGAATTACCAGGCGGCGCTGTTTATCCTGCGTCAGCTGGAGTTCGGCCTGTTCGACTTCCGCCTGCATGCGGAATTCAGCCCGGAGCAGGGGGCGAAAGTCCTCGAAACCCTGGCGGAAATCAAAAAACAGGTCGCGGTCATTCCGGGTCCGACGTGGGGCCGCTTCCCGCATGCTTTCAGCCATATTTTCGCCGGTGGCTATGCGGCAGGGTACTACAGCTACCTGTGGGCCGACGTGCTGGCAGCGGATGCGTACTCCCGCTTCGAAGAAGAGGGGATCTTCAACCGCGAAACCGGTCAGTCGTTCCTCGATAACATTCTGACCCGCGGCGGCTCGGAAGAGCCGATGGAGCTGTTCAAACGCTTCCGTGGCCGCGAGCCACAGCTGGACGCCATGCTGGCGCATTACGGCATCGAAGGCTAACCGCAGCGTGAAAATTTGTTTGTTAGATGAATCAGGCACCGGAGACGGTGCCTTATCTGTTCTTGCGGCCCGCTGGGCGCTGGAGCATGACGCAGATAACCTGATGGCGCTGGTACTCACCCCTGAGCATCTTGAACTGCGTAAACGCGATGAGCCGAAGCTGGGTGGCATCTTTGTGGATTTCGTCGCGGGGGCGATGGCCCATCGACGCAAATTCGGCGGTGGACGCGGCGAAGCGGTGGCGAAAGCGATTGGCGTCAAGGGCAGCTATCTGCCGGACGTGGTGGATGCGACCGCAGGTTTAGGGCGTGATGCGTTTGTGCTGGCGTCCATTGGTTGCCGGGTTCGTATGCTGGAGCGTAATCCGGTGGTGGCGGCGCTGCTGGATGATGGTCTGGCGCGAGGCTATGCGGATGCGGAGATTGGCCCGTGGCTGCGCGAGCGATTACAGCTGATCCACGCCTCCAGCCTGAGCGGGCTTGATGAGATCGCGCCGCGCCCGCAGGTGGTTTATCTCGACCCGATGTTTCCCCATAAGCAGAAAAGCGCGCTGGTGAAAAAAGAGATGCGGGTGTTTCAGTCGCTGGTGGGGCCGGATCTGGATGCCGACGGGCTGCTGGAACCGGCGCGGCGGCTGGCCACTAAACGCGTGGTGGTGAAGCGGCCGGACTATGCGCCGCCGCTGGCGGGCGTTGCCACGCCAAACGCGGTAGTCACCAAGGGCCATCGCTTTGATATTTATGCTGGCACAGCGGAATAAAAAACCCTCTCCCTGGGGAGAGGGTCTGTCTGAACCTTACTCGTCTTCTTCGTCGCGCAGCGGCACGATCAGCATATCAACGTGAACGGTGTTGATCAGCTGGCGCGCGGAGGACATCAGTTTGCTCCAGAAATCCTGGTGATGACCGCAAACCACCAGGTCCATATCGTATTTCTTAATCGCATCTACCAGCACCTGACCTAAATCGCCGCTGCCGCTCAGGGTTTCGGTGATTGGATAGCCCGCGTT
This sequence comes from Enterobacter sp. ENT03, assembly GCF_019218745.1. GTDB lineage: Bacteria > Pseudomonadota > Gammaproteobacteria > Enterobacterales > Enterobacteriaceae > Enterobacter_D. The sequence goes on along the minus strand of NZ_JAHUXA010000004.1, from coordinate 41,334 downwards.
GGTGGACAGTTCAGTCAGCGCATGATGTGTCTCTTCGGAAATGCGTTTCTGCATGTCGCCGAGATTTACATCGATAAGGCCGGTATAGAGATCGGAGTAGTTAACATCCACATGGATCAGCGACACCTTAGCGTTGTAAGGGCGCGCCATGGATACCGCTTTCTCGACCAGCACTTTGCTTTCTGGGGAAAGATCGACTGCGATCAGAATATGTGTGTAAGCCATAATGTTACTCCTTCCATAAGTTGTCGATGACCAGTGGGATAGCAGCATATCTTGCGTCGTGCTGTGCCCCGCGTCCTGCATACTATTTGCGCGAGTGATACCCGGCATTAAGAGTATAATTGTAGAAGATATTTCTACCTTATAACGCACGATCCCTGCCGTCAATCCGCCTGGTTCACGCTTTACTGCAACAAATAATCGATCGGCATGCCATGATTACGGTTAACGTTGTGGTAAAAAAATTAACGGATCTCCTACACTATTAAATGAGCCGTCCGGATAAATAAACGTGATCCCGCTCGGTTTCTGGTAATACGCTTCACTGAACAGTTTTCGCTGAGTATCGGGGAGCGAGAGTCCCGGAGGATTTCTCCGTGGGCGGATCGCCGGGGAGGGGGTATGGTCAGCACCGTCGCGCTGTTTTGGGCTTTGTGTGTCGTTTGTGTGGTGAATATGGCGCGTTACTTCTCATCATTACGCGCATTATTAGTGGTACTTCGTGGTTGCGATCCGTTGCTCTATCAATATGTGGATGGCGGAGGATTTTTTACCTCGCACGGCCAGCCCAGTAAACAGATGCGTCTGGTGTGGTATATCTACCAGCAACGTTATCTGGATCATCATGATGATGAGTTTATCCGTCGTTGCCAGCGCGTTCGTCAGCATTTTATTTTAACCAGCGCGCTATGCGGCCTGGTGGTGGTCAGCCTGATCGCTCTGCTGATCTGGCACTGAGCATAAAAAAAGCGGGCCAGTAAACTGACCCGCTTTTTTTGTTTTTGCCCGCCCTTAAATCAACTTCAACGCGATCCAGTACAGCCCACCTGACAAAATAATCGACGCCGGTAAGGTAAAGACCCAGGCCATTAAAATGTTGGTGACGGTTTTTCTTTGCAGACCGCCGCCGTCCACAATCATCGTACCCGCCACGGAGGAGGAGAGGACGTGCGTGGTGGAAACCGGCATCCCGGTGTAGCTTGCCAGACCAATGGAGACTGCCGCCGTCATCTGCGCTGACATCCCCTGTGCGTAGGTCATGCCTTTTTTACCGATCTTCTCACCGATGGTGGTCGCCACACGACGCCAGCCAATCATGGTGCCCAGACCCAACGCCAGCGCTACCGCCATGATGATCCAGACCGGTGCGTATTCGATGGTGCTCAGCATGTCGCCTTTCAGTTTCTTCAGCAGACGCTGGTCTTCAGCGCTGACATCCGGCTGTTTGGCCACTTTGTCGGTAATATCAGAGATACACAGCAAAATGCGACGCAGCTGGCCGCGCTGTTCTACCGGCAGCTTGTCGTAGCTTTCGATATTGGTCAGCATGCCTTTGGCAAGCTCCAGCGCGCTAATGGCACGACCCGGATGGCAATGGAACTCGTTCGGTTTAGTCGCCACTTCTTCCGGCGTCGGGATCAGCGGATCCACACCGGTGGCTTTTTGCAGCAGTGCAGGATGCTGCTGGAAGTAAGTCTCGACGTTATTCACCGCGTCACGGGTACGGGTGATGTCATAGCCGGAGGCGTTCATGTTCACCACAAAGCCCGCAGGCGCTACGCCAATCAGTACCAGCATGATCAGACCAATGCCTTTCTGACCGTCGTTAGCGCCGTGAGAGAAGCTCACACCGATAGCCGACAGGATCAGGGCAATGCGTGTCCAGAACGGCGGCTTTTTCTTGCCGTCTTTCTTCTCACGTTCTGCCGGGGTCATGTGAATACGATCGCGTTTTTTGCTGCCATTCCAGAAACGGCGAAGCAAAAACACCAGCCCACCAGCGAACACCAGGCCCACGATGGGCGAGATGATCAGGGAACCGAAGATATTGATTACTTTAGGAATGTTCAGCGCATCCACCACCGAAGAGCCGGTCATCAGCGCATTGGTTAAACCAATACCGATAATCGCACCAATCAGGGTATGAGAACTGGAGGCCGGCAGACCCAGATACCAGGTACCAAGGTTCCAGATAATCGCCGCCGTTAACATAGAGAACACCATGGCGAGGCCATGTGCCGAGCTGACGTTAAGCAGGAGATCGGTTGGCAGCATATGCACAATCGCATAGGCTACGCTCAGCCCGCCCAGCAGAACGCCGAAAAAGTTGAACACCGCAGCCATAATCACCGCGAGTTGAGAACGCATCGCACGGGTATAGATGACCGTTGCAACCGCGTTCGCCGTGTCATGGAAACCATTGATGGCTTCGTAAAACAGGACAAAGACCAGAGCTAGAAGAAGTAATAACCCGGTATGTAAATCCAGGCCGGCAAATAAATGTAGCATATACGTTACGCCATTTTGAGGTCATGAACGCGGCGCATTATCGTGGACAACCGCGGTGCGGGGAAAGTGAAATATAGACTTTTTTTGATAATTTTCCTTAGGTTGTCAAAGCGTAAAAACAATTATCTTTTATTTTTCAACGGGCTGTCATTGAATTGACATATTTTCGCTGGTGCGACCAGCGGCGAAAATTTACAATTCGCCGCTCATTTATCAAGAGGATCGTCGTGTGGAAAGGTTTGATGCCATCGTAATTGGAGCCGGAGCGGCCGGAATGTTTTGTGCCGCGCAGGCCGGACAGGCGGGGAAGCGCGTCCTGTTACTCGATAACGGTAAAAAACCGGGCCGCAAGATCCTCATGTCTGGCGGCGGTCGCTGCAACTTTACTAACCTTTATATCGAGCCTGCGGCTTATCTCAGCCAGAACCCGCATTTTTGCAAATCTGCGCTGGCGCGCTACACCCAGTGGGATTTTATCGATCTTGTCGGCAGGCACGGTATCGCGTGGCATGAGAAGACGCTCGGACAGCTGTTCTGCGACGATTCTGCTCAGCAGATTGTTGATATGCTGGTGGCGGAATGTACAGCGGGCAATGTGGTGATACGGCTGCGTAGCGAAGTGCTGGAAGTCGCCCGCGATGACGACGGTTATACGCTGACGCTGAATGGCGATACCGTCAGTGCTGACAACCTGGTGATCGCCAGCGGTGGTCTTTCAATGCCAGGCCTTGGCGCCACGCCTTTCGGCTATAAAATTGCCGAGCAGTTTGGCCTGAAGGTGCTGCCGACCCGCGCGGGACTGGTGCCTTTTACTTTGCATAAGCCGTTACTGGAGCAGCTACAAACGCTCTCTGGCGTCTCAGTGCCCGCGGTGATTGAAGCTGAGGACGGCACGGTTTTCCGCGAAAACCTGCTCTTTACCCATCGCGGTCTTTCTGGCCCGGCGATCCTGCAAATTTCCAGCTACTGGCAGCCTGGCGAATTCGTCACCATTAATTTGCTGCCAGAGTGCGATCTGGAAAGCCTGCTCAATGAGCAGCGGGCGGCGCACCCGAATCAGAGCCTGAAAAATACGCTTGCCCTGCAACTGCCAAAGCGCCTGGTGGAGTGCTTACAAACGCTGGGGCAGATCCCGGATGTGACGCTGAAGCAGCTAAATCCGCGCGACCAGCAAACGCTTATCGAAACGCTGACCCGGTGGCGGGTGCAGCCAAACGGTACCGAAGGCTACCGCACGGCGGAAGTGACGCTGGGCGGCGTGGATACCCGCGAGCTGTCGTCACGCACCATGGAAGCGCGCAACGTACCCGGACTTTATTTCATCGGCGAAGTGATGGATGTCACCGGCTGGCTCGGCGGCTACAACTTCCAGTGGGCCTGGGCCAGCGCCTGGGCCTGCGCACAGGCATTGATCGGCGAATAATCGTTGATTGCATCGAAATAATTTTTGCATTAAGCCCGATAGCGTTCGGGCTACTTTATTTAGCGCGTTTTCTCAGGACGTTAATTAAATAAGCTTTTATAGCTAACCAATTTATAAAACTAAAGTTATCCATCAGTATGCCGTTATAAATGTTATAGCCCCCCACCTGAGTCATATTCATCATGCTATGGAAAACAACCCAAGGTCGTTTTAGCCTGCTTCTTGTTGGATTTTTCTTTATATTACTGCTGGTTACTTTCTTTGTAATTAATCGCTTTGTTTCCCCACAAATTGTCGCTACTGAAACCGAGCTGGTACGTAATACCGTCGCCCTGCAAAGTGACGCCATCAAAGAGCAAATGAATCGCGTCAAAGCACAGCAAAAAGTGATTACGGAACTGGTCAGCACGCTCGACAGTACGCAGATCGATCAGCTGCTGCCTAACCTGGTTAACCAGTATGGCGATCTGAACGTGTTTGGCGGCGGCATCTGGCCCTTACCGCGTCTGCGCGATCCAGAGCGTGAAAAATTCAGCACCTTTTTTGCACGCGATGCCGGTGGCGTATTGCAGGTCAATACCGTGTGGAACCAGCCGGAATCCGAGAAATACTGGGAACAGCCCTGGTATAAAGATGGCCTGAACGCAGCCAAAGGCGAGTGCGCCTGGGCGCGTGCTTATCAGGATGCCGCCAGCCCACAGCCACGGACAAACTGTGCCATGACCATCTGGCGTGACGGTAAACCCTGGGGCGTGGCCACGATTGACGTGACCCTGGGCTTTTTTAATCAGCTGGCGGCAAACATGAGCAAAGCCATTGACGGTAACGTCCTGATTATTGAGCAGGACGGGAAAATCGTGGGTAATGCGGCCTCCACAGAAGGCGGCAAAGCGCTGAGTAATTTACGCGATCTCAACCTGCCTTCCTCCGACGCATTATTAAAACTGCTCAGCGCCGGGCAACAAAAATCTTATGAAGGAAAATATTCCGCATCTGACGGCGAGCACGCTTTATTTGTGCTGCCTATAGAAGGAAGCCCCTGGTACCTGGCCGTCGATTTGCCGAGCAGTAAACTGGCGCAGGCATCCAATTCTATTCTCACCAAGTTAACCATTGTGCAATTATCATTGGGGATCATCTTAATCCTCGTCTTAATGGTTTTTGTGCGCAACATATTCAGAAACGTTAGCCTGTTAAATAAAAATATCGAAGCGTTGTCCAGCGGTGGTGCTGATCTCACCCAACGTTTAACCGAGAGCAAAAGCCCGGAGTTCAACGCGATCATTCAGAACTTCAATGCCTTTATTACCTATTTGCAGGAATTGATGCAGCAGGTAGGCCAAAGCGCGCAGGCGATCTCGTCGGCATCGCGCCAGATTGCCGGGGGCAACCGTGACCTGTCTGGCCGTACCGAAGATCAGTCCTCCTCGATAGTGGAAACCGCGGCTTCTATGGAAGAACTGACCAGCACCGTACGTCAGAACGCCGATAACGCCGTTGCAGCGAATCGCCTTTCTAATCAGGTATCGGGTGCGGCACGTGAGGGCGCTTCTGTGGTGAATGAAGTGGTCACTACCATGAGCCGCATTAATGATTCGTCGGTGAAAATTGTCGACATTATCAGCGTCATTGACGGAATTTCGTTCCAGACCAACATCCTGGCGCTGAACGCAGCAGTTGAAGCGGCGCGTGCCGGTGAAAACGGGCGTGGATTCGCGGTGGTTGCGGGTGAAGTGCGTTCTCTGGCACAGCGCAGCGCCACCTCGGCGCAGGAAATTAAAAAGCTGATCGAAGAATCCGTTGCTAATATCGAGCAGGGGGGAAGTCTGGTCAGGCAGGCGGGTGTCACCATGAATGGCCTGGTGGAGAAAGTGGAGAGCGTGACCACCTTAATCTCTGAGATCAGTTCCGCGAGCAACGAGCAAAGCAAGGGCATCGATCAGATTAATATGGCGATCAACCAGCTCGACAGCACCACCCAGCAAAACGCGGCGCTGGTGCAGGAAGTGGCGGCTGCGGCGCAATCCATGGAAGAACAGACGGTTCACCTGGAAAAAATCGTGACCAGCTTCAAAATCTAATCTGTGTAACACCCGCGGTGCCGGTCTGGCGCCGCGGGCTGCATATCAAACAATATCATCCACCACGCCGCCGTCCACGCGCAGGGCTGCGCCTGACGTCGCCGACGCCTGGGTCGAACAAACATACACCACCATATTAGCGACCTCTTCGACCGTGGCCGCGCGCTGGATCACCGAGCTGGGGCGGTTCGCCATCACGAACTCTTTTGCCAGCGTATCCAGAGATTTGCCGGTGCGTTCCATCTCGTCTTTCATCATGGCGGCAAAACCGTCTGACATTGTTGGCCCCGGCAGCACGCTGTTGACCGTCACGCCGCTACCGGCGACAAATTTTGCCAGCCCGCGCGCAAGGGAGAGCTGCGCAGTTTTGGTCACGCCATAGTGGATCATATCCGACGGGATATTCAGCGCCGACTCAGAGGAGATAAACACCACCCGCCCCCAGCCTTTTTGCACCATGCCGGGCAGCAGTGCGCGGGCGAGGCGTACCCCGGACATCACGTTAGTTTGCCAGTAGTTTTCCCACGTCTCGTCGTCGGTGGAGTAGAAATCCTGCGGACCGTAAATCCCGGCATTATTCACCAGAATATCGACGCCCGACGCCGCGCGCAGCACCGACTCCACGCCTTCTGGCGTACTGAGATCGGCAACCGCTGCGCGCACTGCCACGCCCGGCACGACCTGCTGTAAATTCTGGATGCCCTGATTCACCGAACTTTCGCTGCGGCCATTGATAATCACTTCCGCACCGCTTTCCGCAAGCCCGCGCGCGATAGCAAAGCCGATCCCGCCGGTAGAGGCGGTAACCAGCGCGAGTTTGCCCGTTAAATCGATTTTCATGGTCTGCTCCCGGTCATTATTGATGTTTCTTCAGACCGTTAAGCGTAGCAGTTGCATGGTGCGGGAGAGGGTAAGTCAGGAATGTCTGTATTACTCTACCAACTGAATATCCGCCGCAAGCAGGGTATACGGCGTGGGGGTGCAGACGGCAAGGCTCAGGTTGTCGATCTGACAGTGGCTGAGCGAAAAATGCAGCAGGCCGTGGCTATCGACGCTGACGATTTGCCAGGCGCTGCCGCCACGCTGTTTGACGATGGCTTCTTTGCGCGTCCAGATATGCCAGAACACCGCCAGTTGCTGCGCGGCCGGTGTTCGCTCCAGCTCGGCGTGCTCAGCATTGCTGAACACCGCATTGGCGAGCGCCTGCCAGTTAGCGCGCGGCCGGATCACTTCTACATCACAGCCCACTTCGCCTTCATCGCTCAGCAGCAGAGCGATGTCATCGCCGCTATGGCTCAGGTTAAACCACCACTCGCTCTGGCCGGCAAACAGCGGTTTGCCGTGCTCGCTGTAAATCACCTCCGGCAGCGGCGAAAACAGGCGCGACAGGAGCACACGCCCTGCCAGCCACGCCGCCCGGCGAGCACCCTCTGGCGCTTGTGAAAGCAGCGCAGGCGGTACATCCCCTTTGCTGAGTGTCGAAATTTTTCCGCGCACCACTCGGTACATACTTAATCCCGGCGTTTGATCATCAATTCGCTAGATTATCGCTAAAAATTATCGCGGCCGCCTGACTTTCTCCGTTTACGTTAGCCGCTAACCGGGTAGCCTGGTTTTCGGACGGCCTGGCCCCAACAGGATCGCCAGCTTGCTGCCACCTTTGGTGGTTTCCATCCAGATCTTACAGACGCTGGTGAGCGGCACCGAGAGCAGCATTCCCACCGGACCGAGCAGCCATCCCCAAATCAGCAACGATAAGAACACCACCATCGTCGACATGCCCAGTCGATGACCCATCATGCGCGGTTCCACCATATTCCCGAGGACCATGTGCACCACCAGGAACAGGATCCCCACCATCATAAATTCGTAGAAACCGTTAAACAGGAAAGCCTGGATCATCGGCGGAATAGCCGAAATCACCGAGCCAATATTGGGTACGTAGTTAAGCAAGAACGCCAGCACGCCCCACATCAGCGCAAACTGGACGCCCAGCAGCATTAATCCCAGCCAGATAATCGCCCCGGTCCACAGGCTGATCAGTGTTTTTAGCGCCAGATAATGCGACACGCCTTTTAACGCACGGTGCAGCCCGGCGATGTGGATCTGCGGATTGTTCAGCGCGAAGCGCAGTTTGTACGGCAGATGGCGCACTTCAAACAGCATAAACACCACGGTCATCACCAGCAGCACGATGCTGGCCATGGCGTTCGACAGGCCGGTCATCAGTAACGTGGCGAAGGCCATCATTTTGTCGGAGTCCATACGCTGTAGCATGCGCTCCGGCGACATATGCAGATGCAGGAACGGCATCATGTCCTGCAACTGAAGGACTTTGCGGGTTAATTCCTTGTTGTATTTAGGCAGCATGGTGATGAATTCATTAAATGACGCCGCCAGCACGCCAAACAGCGCGGTCAGCACAATCATCATCACTACCACCACAATGGTGATCGCCACCGGACGTTTTACGCCGCGACGCAAAAACCAGGTCACCAGCGGGTTTAGGACGATGGCGAAAAACAGCGCCATTAATAACTGAACAATAATGTCGGCGGCAGCATGTATGCCCGCCAGAATAATAACCAGAGAGGCCAGTTTAAGAAGTATGTGCAAACCCGCTTTATCGGGCTGGGGGGTGGTCATAGTGAATTCCTTTATCCGCAGTCCCGCTAAGTGTAGTGCGTCGGCGGCGCTTCGCATGACGTGCATTATCTGAATCTGCTGCTGATTTTCAGCCGTCATCATGATAATAGTGAAACACTGTTGTAAAAAATGTGGTGAGCTCCATGCCTGAACCCGTTGCCGAACCGGCGCTGAACGGATTGCGTCTTAATTTGCGCATCATCTCTGTCGTTATTTTTAACTTCGCCAGTTATCTGACCATTGGCTTACCGCTGGCGGTGCTGCCGGGCTATGTCCATGATGTGATGGGATTTAGCGCGTTCTGGGCGGGGCTGGTGATCAGCCTGCAATATTTTGCCACCCTGGTGAGTCGCCCTCATGCCGGACGCTACGCCGATCTGTTCGGCCCGAAAAAAATTGTCGTCTTCGGCCTGTGCGGCTGCGTGCTGAGCGGCCTGTTTTATCTGCTGGCGGGATTGAGCACCGCCACGCCGGTGGTCTGTTTGCTGCTGCTGTGCCTGGGCCGCGTGATCCTCGGCATCGGGCAGAGCTTTGCCGGAACCGGGGCTACGCTGTGGGGTGTTGGCGTGGTGGGATCGCTGCATATCGGTAAAGTGATCTCCTGGAACGGGATTGCCTCGTATGGCGCGATGGCGATCGGTGCGCCGCTGGGCGTGCTCTGCTATCACTACACCGGCCTGACGGGACTGGCGGTAATTATCATGGCGGTAGCGGTGACGGCGCTGCTGTTCGCGCTGAGCCGTCCGGCGGTGAAGGTCAGCAAAGGCAAGCCGTTGCCGTTTCGCGCGGTACTGGGCCGGGTCTGGCTGTACGGCATGGCGCTGGCGCTTGGCTCCGCCGGGTTTGGCGTGATCGCCACTTTTATCACCCTGTTTTACGATGCCCGCGGCTGGGATGGCGCGGCCTTTGCGCTTACGTTGTTCAGCTGTGCGTTTGTCGGCACGCGACTGTTTTTCCCCAATACCGTTAACCGCGTCGGTGGCCTGAACGTGGCGATGGTCTGCTTTGTGGTGGAAACGCTCGGCCTGGTACTGGTGGGACTGGCAGTCGATCCCTGGATGGCAAAAGTGGGTGTGCTGCTCGCGGGGGCGGGTTTTTCGCTGGTCTTCCCGGCGCTGGGCGTGGTGGCGGTAAAAGCCGTACCGCAGCAAAATCAGGGCGCGGCGCTGGCGACCTATACAGTCTTTATGGATTTGTCGCTCGGGGTGACCGGACCGGCAGCCGGGCTGTTAATGGCGTGGGCGGGCGTGTCGGTGATCTATCTGGCCGCGGCGGGACTGGTTGCGGTGGCGCTGCTGCTGGCGTGGCGGTTAAAAAAACGGCCTCCCATGGAGGCCGTGGTGTAGCGGTTTACGTCCGGCAGAGACTTATTTCAGCACGATGGTGTTGATAATGTTCTCAGCCGCGGTTTGCGCCTGCTGCTGGTTTTCCGCCGGCAGCGTGACCTGGATGGTCAGCAATTTGTTATCCACTTTACCCAGCACCACGGACGACCAGGCTGTCTGGCCTTTGGCAGAGATAATGCTGTCGAGCTGCTGCATTTTCTGGCCTTTCACGTCGATGGATTTGTTGGTCACTACTTGCAGCTGCGGATCGCGGCTGCGCTGCTGATCTTCCAGACGTTTGGTCAGCACCGACAGTTCTTCGTTGCTGTTGTCGCCGACAATAACAATCACCGCTTTCTGACCGGTCGCATCAGAGTAAACGTGCATGTTATTTGCCTGGGTGCCCAGCTTGCCGCTCTGGTCGCTCATGTCTGCGGGCAGCGAGAAACTCAGCTTGCCATCCAGCAGCGTTACCGGCTGACCGGTGGCATTGGCTTCCGCCGACGCAGCCTGCGCCGGCGTCGCTTTATCATTGTTGTCACAGGCCGCCAGCCCCATTACCAGCAGGCCAATACCGACATACTTAACCAGATTGCGCATTGACTTCTTCCTTTCGATAAACGGCCATAACGGCTCATTCGTCCATCTTATCACAAGTTGTCAGGCGTACCTTTAACTGGCCTGCAACGCAGGAATTTCAGATTTATCTGCCAGTCTTTTCAGGCACATATTCAGCAATACGCCATACATAGGCAGGAAGAATACCAGGCTGATAAGCACTTTAAAGCTGTAGTCCACGAGCGCAATTTCCATCCAGTGCTGCGCCATAAACGCATCCGGACTGCGCCAGAAGGCGATAAAGAAGAAGGCGATGGTGTCGCTGGCGTTACCGAAAACGGTGGAAACCGTCGGCGCAAGCCACCAGTGGCGGCTCTGGCGCAGGCGATTAAAGACGCGCACGTCGAGGATCTGCCCCAGTGTATAAGCCATAAAGCTGGCGGCGGCGATACGGGCGACAAACAGGTTGAAATGCGCCAGCGCGCCGAATCCCTGCCAGCTGCCCATATAAAACAGCGACGAGATGATATAAGACACCACCAGCGCTGGGATCATTACGGCAAAGATAATACGTCGGGCCAGCGGTGCGCCAAAAATACGCACGGTCAGATCGGTGGCGAGGAAAATAAACGGAAAGCTGAACGCGCCCCAGGTGGTGTGAAAACCGAAAACAGAGATCGGCAACTGCACCAGATAGTTACTGGAGGTGATCACCAGTAAATGGAATAGCGATAACCAGAACAACGCTTTTACGCGCTGGGATTGAGAGAACTGCGACATATTGTGACCTTTTTAGTTGTTGGGGTTAGGGAACCCAATTAATGCGACGTAATTTTATAAAGCCGCCGCATCATACTGCTTTAGTTCACCATTGCAATGGCTAATTTTCACGCAATCGTTAACCTGACTTGCGTCACAAAAATGGCGGCGTAAACTAAGGCGGTTTTTGACCGGATGAGACAACCATGAGCGATCTGTTTACCACACCTGACCACACTCTCGATGCGCTGGGGCTGCGTTGCCCGGAACCCGTCATGATGGTGCGCAAAACCGTGCGCGGTATGCAGCCGGGCGAAACGCTGCTGATTATTGCCGACGATCCGGCGACCACGCGCGACATCCCCGGTTTCTGTCGTTTTATGGAGCACGAGCTGGTGGTGCAGGAGACCGAATCCCTGCCTTATCGCTATCTGCTGCGTAAGGGCGAGTAGTCGCCCGTTGCAAAAAGAACCTCTGTTGTCACATTGTTAAACCTCCGTTTCATTATTTTAGCGCTTTTGTGAACCGCTTCACCCCTGCCCGTCACAACCCAGGCTAATTTTTAAGCGTAAAAATAAAACACAGTTTTACCGCTGACCCCTACCCTGGAGCTGACCCGATGAAAACGACCCTCAAGCCGTTACTGGCGTCCTTGTGCCTGTCCACCGCGTCATTACTTTTTGCCCCTGCCGTTATGGCACAGGTGATCAAAGCCGCCGACGTCCATCCGCAGGGCTACCCGAACGTGGTGGCCGTGCAGAACATGGGCGAAAAACTGAAACAGCAAACCGATGGCAAATTAGAAATTAAAGTCTTCCCTGGCGGCGTATTAGGGGATGAAAAGCAGATGATCGAACAGGCGCAGATGGGGGCGATTGATATTATTCGTGTTTCCATGGCACCGGTTGCCGCCATTTTGCCGGACATTGAAGTGTTTACCCTGCCGTACGTGTTCCGCGATGAAGATCATATGCACAAGGTGATCGACGGTGATATTGGCAAAAGCATCGGTGAGAAGCTGACGAACAACCCAAAATCGCGGCTGGTGTTTCTTGGCTGGATGGATTCCGGCACGCGTAACCTGATCACCAAAGCGCCGGTAGCCACGCCCGAGGCGCTGAAAGGGATGAAGATCCGCGTACAGGGCAGCCCGGTGGCGCTGGCAACGCTGAAAGCCATGGGTGCAAACGCCGTAGCGATGGGAGTGAGCGAGGTGTACAGCGGCATGCAAACCGGCGTTATCGATGGCGCGGAAAATAACCCGCCTACCTTCGTGGCCCATAACTACCTGCCCATCGCCAAGAATTACACGCTGAGCGGCCACTTTATTACCCCGGAAATGCTGCTCTATTCAAAAGTGAAATGGGACAAACTCAGCGCCGACGATCAGCAAAAAATCCTGACCCTCGCCCGTGATGCGCAGGCCGAACAGCGCACGCTGTGGCAGGCGTATAACGCCGACGCGGTAGAGAAAATGAAAGCGGGCGGCGTGAAGTTCCAGGAAATCGACAAGGCAGTCTTTGTGAAGGCGACAGAGCCGGTGCGCGCGCAGTATGGCGACAAGCACCAGGATCTGATGAAAGCCATCGCGGATGTGAAGTAATTCTGCTGCGCCAGCTGCCTGCTGGCGCGTAACGCCTTGTGGAGGACCTATGTCCGAAATCTACCTGAAGTGGATGGATCGCCTGTACCTGCTCGCCATGGGGGTGGCAGGGATTTCCCTGCTGGTGATGACCATTGTGATCCCCATCGGCATTTTCTCGCGCTACGTGCTTAACCGCGGCGAGTCCTGGCCGGAGCCGGTCGCCATTATCTGTATGGTGACTTTTACTTTCATTGGCGCGGCGGTGGGCTATCGCGCCGGATCGCACATCGCCGTCAACATGTTGATCGACCGTCTGCCGCTGGCGCTGAAAAACGCCTGTGCGCGGCTGGTGGACCTGCTGATGCTGTTCATCTCCAGCCTGATCTTCTGGTACAGCTATTTATTGTGCCTGGAGTTGTGGGAACAGCCAGTGGCGGAGTTCCCGGTGCTGACGTCCGGGGAGAGCTATCTGCCGCTGCCTATCGGTTCGGCGATCCTGATCCTGTTTGTGCTTGAACGGCTGCTGTTCGGTTCCCAGGAGAACCGCCCGGTGGTGCTGATTGGTAATCACGGCTAAGAGGTGAAAGATGGATGCATTTGTGTTGTTGTTCACCCTCGCCGTGCTGCTGGCGGTGGGAATGCCGGTGGCCTTTGCCGTCGGCCTGAGCGCCGTGGCGGGCGCGCTGTGGATCGATTTACCCCTTGAGGCGCTGATGATCCAGATCACCAGCGGGGTGAACAAATTTACGCTGCTGGCGATCCCGTTCTTTATTCTCGCCGGGGCGATCATGGCGGAAGGGGGCATTGCCCGTCGGCTGGTAAACTTCGCCTATATTTTTGTCGGCTTTATTCGCGGCGGCCTGTCGCTGGTGAATATCGTCGCCTCCACCTTTTTCGGCGCGATTTCCGGCTCGTCGGTGGCGGATACCGCCTCGATTGGCAGCGTGATGATCCCGGAGATGGAAAAGAAGGGCTATCCGCGTGATTACGCGGCGGCAGTGACGGCCAGCGGTTCGGTGCAGGCCATTCTTATCCCGCCCAGCCACAACTCGGTGATCTACTCCCTGGCGGCAGGCGGCACGGTGTCCATCGCCACGCTGTTTATCGCCGGTGTGTTGCCGGGACTGCTGCTGGGCGTCAGTCTGATGATCATGTGCCTTGGCTTTGCCCATAAGCGCGGCTACCCGAAAGGCGACAGGATCCCGTTTAAGCAGGCGCTGAAGATTTTCTTTGATGCGCTGTGGGGGCTGTTTACCGTCGTGATCATCCTCGGCGGGATTTTGTCGGGCATTTTTACCGCTACCGAATCCGCGGCCGTGGCCTGCCTGTGGGCATTTTTCGTCACCATGTTTATCTACCGTGACTATAAATGGAGCGAACTGCCGAAGCTGATGTGTCGCACGGTGAAAACCGTCACGATCGTCATGATCCTGATAGGCTTTGCCGCCGCTTTTGGTGCGGTGATGACCTACATGCAGCTGCCGGAACGCATTACCGGCTTCTTTACCTCCCTGTCGGATAACAAGTACGTCATCCTGATGTACCTCAACGTTATGCTGCTGCTGATCGGCACGCTGATGGATATGGCACCGATTATCCTCATCCTGACGCCGGTGCTGCTGCCGGTCACCAATGCGCTGGGCATCGATCCGGTGCACTTTGGCATGATCATGATGGTTAACCTGGGGATCGGCCTGATCACCCCGCCGGTGGGATCGGTGCTGTTTGTCGCCAGCGCCGTGAGTAAGCAGAAGATCGAGTCGGTGGTGCGCGCGATGCTGCCGTTCTACGGCATGCTGCTGGTGGTGCTGGGAATGGTGACCTACATCCCGGCGATCTCGCTGTGGCTGCCGCGATTGCTGGGGATGCAGTAGTCCCGCTCCTGACCCTCTCCCGCAAGGAGAGGGAACGGAACGCAAGGGGTTTTTACATGCGGATCTTAGCGTCCTTTAGCCAGCAACCGCAGCGCATTCGCGGTGACCAGCACCGTTGCGCCCGTATCTGCCAGCACCGCCAGCCACAGGCCGGTGATGCCGAGCAGCGTCGTGACGAGGAAAATGGCTTTCAGGCCCAGCGCGATGGCAATGTTCTGGCGGATATTGGCATGGGTAGCGCGGGCCAGCTGGATCATTTGCGCCAGTCCCGTCAGACGATTGTGGGTCAGCGCCGCATCGGCGGTTTCCAGCGCCACGTCGGTACCGCTGCCCATGGCGATGCCGATGGTGGCGGATTTCATCGCCGGTGCGTCGTTAATGCCATCGCCGACCATGGCCAGCGGCGACTGCTGATCCAGTGCTCTCACCGCCGCCACCTTATCGGCGGGCAGTAATCCGGCACGGAATTCCAGCCCCAGCGTGCCGGCAATCGCTGCCGCCGCGCGGGGATTATCGCCGGTGAGCATCACGCCGCTGATCCCCAGCCGACGCAGCGAATTGACCGCTTCCGTTGCGTCGTCCCGCAGCGTATCGCGCAGCGCCAGAGTGCCGCACAGTTCGCCGTCGCGCAGGACGACAATCACCGTCTGGCCCTGCGCTTCCTGTTGCTGAATTTGCGTCTGCCAGCGCTCGTTCAGTACACCGGCAGGCAGTTTATCCGGCGCGCAAATGAAGATCCGTTGTCCGTCAACCTGGGCCTCAATGCCCTTGCCGGGCAGGGTGCGCTGGCTTTCCGCCTGCATCAGCGGCAGGTTACGCGCCTGTGCTTCCCCCACGATAGCCTGCCCCAGTGGATGGGTAGAGCCTTGCTCCACGGCAGCGGCGCAGGCCAGCAGTTCGTCTTCGCCGATCCCCTGCGGCGACACGCCTACCACCTGCGGTTTACCGACCGTCAGAGTGCCGGTTTTATCGAAAGCCACCTGACGAATACGGCCCAGCTGTTCCAGCGCCGCGCCGCCTTTGATTAACGCCCCGCGACGCGCCGCCGCCGCCAGCCCGGAGGTGATGGCGGCAGGGGTGGAGATCACCAGCGCACACGGACAGCCAATCAGCAGCAGCGTCAGGCCCTTGTAAATCCATTCATACCATGCCGCGCCCGTCAGCAACGGCGGCAGCACGGCGACCAGCAGCGCCGCGGCCATGATGACCGGCGTATAGACGCGGCTGAAGCGATCGATAAAGCGTTCGATGGGCGCACGACGCTCTTCGGCTTCTTCTATCAGTTGCAGAATGCGATCGATGGCGCTTTCCCCGGGCCTGGAGATAACTTCCAGCGTGACCAGCCGGTCGACGCTGGTCGCCCCGGCGGGGACTTTTTCCCCGGCGCGGCGCTCGACGGGCACCGACTCGCCCGTTAACGCGCTTTCATCAAAGCTGGCGAAGGCGGCGAGCAGTCGGGCATCCGCCGGTAAGCGCCCGCCCGCCGCCACTTCAATCACGTCGCCGGGACGCAGACTCTCGGGAGCCACGGTTTCACGCGCCGTTCCCCTGAGCCGCGTGGCGCTTTCCGGTTTCAGCGCCATCAGTGCCGTAACCCCCTGGCGGGCGCGGCTGGCAGCCCAGCCTTCAAGGCGCTCGCCGACCAAAAACAGCAGCAAAACCATCGCCGCTTCGGCGGTAGCCCCGATAAACAGCGCGCCGATGGCCGCCACGCTCATCAGCGTTTCAATGGCAAACCAGCTGCCGCTTGTGATCAGCCGCAGCGCCTGCCGGGCAATGGGAAACAGACCGACCAGCGTGGTGGCGATAAACGCCAGCTGGCCGAGGGGATGATTAACCTGTTCCAGCCCCCAGCTGATGGCCATCATGATCACCAGCGTCAGCAGCGGCAGATTTTCCCGCAGGACAGAGGTTTGCGCCGCTGGGGTCTCGGCATCACGCAGCGTATAACCGGCGCGCTGTACAGCGGCTTCAATCTGCGCACGCACATCGTGCCCGGCATCGACAATCAGTTTTTCGGTCGCGAAGGTGACCTGCACCTGATTCACGCCTGCAACCTGGCGCACGGCGGTTTCGACTTTCCGGGCGCAGGCGGCGCAGTCCATCCCGGCGACCTGCCAGGAAAAACGGCTGCCCTGCGGATCGCCGGACAGCGGCGCGGATGCCGGTTCGGCATGGTCAGCGCAGCAGGCGGTTTCAGGCGCAGGGGGTAACGGGCGCAGCGTGGTGCGGGCAAACTGCGGCGTTTTTTTGACGGGCGGGGGCGTGATCATGGCATCCTCCGGGAACGATAATTTTCTCATTACCCGGAGGATACACTCTGGAGTCCACTCCAGAGTCAAGCGTTATAAGTAGAGCGACCGGACGATGAGGAAATGCCCGGCAAAGTAGCAGGCGGCAGAAATAGCGTTGTCGGCGTGGAAGCGGCGGCGGTAGTGGCTGCCCAGCCAGACAATATTCCCCAGCAGCAACAGCGTGGCACCCACAAAGGCAGACAATGCAGGGGCCGTCGGGCGGAAGAACCACAGCTCGCCCGCCAACCACACCATCACCAGCGTCATGGCGATAAACGTACAGATCGGCCAGCGCAGATCTTCAAGTCGCGTCCAGATCACCGCGATCAGCAGGGCGCCAATGACCAGCAGCGCCAGCGGCAGCGGCCAGAAAAAGGACAGCGTCATCTGACCGGCAAAGTAGATGGTGTAGAGCAGATGCGCGAGGAAATACGCCCCGATGGCGTACAGCAGGCGCTGGCGCGGGAGCAGCGTCAGCGCATCCCCGATCAATGAGGCGCACAGGCCTGCCAGCACCAGATAACTGATGGCATCAAACATCGGTGCCTGCCAGGCAAGCAGCAACAGCAGCAGTAAGGTGACGGGTTTAAATACCCAACGTTGCCATGCCGGACCGCGATACGACGCGTCAACATACAACCATGCAGAAAAACATACAGCGATAAACGACCAAAGCATCTTAATTCCTTGAATTCGTTATTGTCGCGTGGGCGTTGCGCCCACAGCCCTGTCTTCAGTGTAGTGGTCGCGCAACGCGGATGGCAACGCCCCGTCGGCCAGCGGAGGGACTTTCCGCATTTTCTGAGGCAGTAGGTCGGGATTATTTTTTGTTTTGCATCGCTTTCAGGCGCTTTTGCCAGACCAGCAGTTCGAAGACGCCGAACAGGAAAACGCGCCACTGCTCAAGGGTGGTCATCTGCGGGCCGTCTTTCGGCAGCGCGGTTTTCAGCATCACCATCTGCAGGGCGTGCATAAAGGCGGTAAAAATCAGCGCGACGTTAACGAAGATATTCAGCGGGCGCGGGAAGGGGTGGATCAGATTGAGGATGAGAAATGCCCATACGCCCACCATCAATAAACGTCCCAGATTAATCAACATGTTGCTCTCCTTGAGCCGTGCGGTGATACAGACGATAGGCGACCTGGCCGGCCACCTTTTCACGATGCAGATCCCAGTGAACCGGCACCTGCGGCAGCCCGTTTTCCACTTCGCTTTCAACATAGATCAGCGCGTCGTTCGCCAGCCAGCCGTTCACTTCCAGCAGACGTAAGGTTTCGTCGAGCAGCCCTTTGCGAAACGGCGGATCGACAAAAACAATGTCATGGGGTGTGCCGGTCTGATTGAGGAATGTCAGGGTATTGGTGTTGACGACGTTGGCGTTAGCGGCTTTCAGCGTCGCCAGATTCTGCTGCAACTGCTGCGCCACGCCGCGCTCCATCTCAATGAGGGTGGACGCGCCCGCATAACGCGATAGCGCTTCCAGACCCAGCGCGCCGCTACCGGCAAAGCAGTCGAGGCAACGGGCATTGACCATGGATGGCGCGAGCCAGTTAAACAGGGTTTCGCGCACGCGGTCGGTCGTCGGGCGCAGACCAGGGCTGTCGGGCACCGGCAGTTTACGGCCACGCCACTGTCCGCCAATAATACGAATCTGGCCGCTGGCGGCACGGTTGGTTTTTTTCATAGTGAAAGCTCTGATCACAAATTTATCCCGCTATTTTAACGGCGGGAGACGTGGGGGGGAACCTTAATCCTCAGGCGGTGCTGTGTTGCAAGGAAAGTGGTAGACTAACGAAAGACTTATCATTACATCTTACTCATTTTTCAGCCCCCTGTTTGCGACAATGCGGGCTGCGCCATGAATAAACCGCGAGGAGTGTAGTCGCAAATGGCAAAAGAGAAAAAACGTGGTCTGTTCTCCTGGTTAGGCTTTGGTCAGAAAGAGGAGCCGCAGGAAGCCGCACCAGAACAGAAAATGGAATCCCAGGCGGTTGTTGAAGAACAGGCGCCTGTAGAAGAACACATCGCTGTTGAGGAACATACGCCTGTCGAGGCTGAGCCGCATTCACTGATCGAATCCGAGGCCTTTGCCGCGGAAGTGGTGGACGTCACGGAAAAAGTGATCGAGCGCGAAGAGCAGCAGGCAGACATCATCGTCGAAGAGGCGGTGGTTGCGGAACCGGAAGTGGTCATCGAGCCGGAAGCGGTTGCTGAACCAGAGGTGATGACTGAGCCTGAGGCGGTCGTTGAGCACGAAGAGCTGCTGGTGCCGGAAGAAACTGAAGCCGTCGAACCGGAGCCGGAAGCGTGGCTGCCCGAAGAAGGCACCGTCGTTGCCGACGACGAGCCTGAGCAAGCGCCTCAGCCTGACGCGATCGTTGAGCAGGAAAAACCGACCAAAGAAGGTTTCTTTGCGCGTTTAAAACGCAGCCTGCTGAAAACAAAAGAAAACCTCGGTTCCGGATTTATCAGTCTGTTCCGCGGCAAAAAAATCGATGATGATCTGTTTGAAGAGCTGGAAGAGCAGCTGCTGATTGCCGATGTTGGCGTGGAAACCACCCGTAAAATCATCACCAATCTGACGGAAGGGGCCAGCCGCAAGCAACTGCGTGACGCGGAAGCGCTGTATGGCCTGCTGAAAGATGAAATGGGCGATATTCTCGCAAAAGTCGACGAACCGCTTAATATTGAAGGCAAAACGCCTTTCGTTATTCTGATGGTTGGCGTGAACGGCGTGGGTAAAACCACCACCATCGGTAAGCTGGCGCGTCAGTTTGAGCAGCAGGGTAAATCGGTGATGCTGGCGGCAGGCGATACCTTCCGTGCAGCGGCGGTGGAGCAGTTGCAGGTCTGGGGTCAGCGCAACAACATTCCGGTGATTGCACAGCACACCGGCGCGGATTCCGCCTCGGTGATTTTCGATGCTATCCAGGCGGCAAAATCCCGCAAAGTGGACGTGCTGATCGCCGATACCGCAGGGCGCTTGCAGAATAAAGCGCATCTGATGGAAGAGCTGAAGAAGATCGTCCGCGTGATGAAAAAACTGGATGTCGACGCGCCGCACGAAGTGATGCTGACCATCGACGCCAGCACCGGACAAAACGCGGTAAGCCAGGCGAAACTGTTCCATGAAGCGGTCGGGCTGACCGGGATCACCCTGACCAAACTTGATGGTACCGCCAAAGGCGGCGTGATTTTCTCGGTCGCTGACCAGTTCGG
Organism: Enterobacter sp. ENT03; assembly: GCF_019218745.1. Classification (GTDB taxonomy): domain Bacteria; phylum Pseudomonadota; class Gammaproteobacteria; order Enterobacterales; family Enterobacteriaceae; genus Enterobacter_D. Next base: position 21,058 of record NZ_JAHUXA010000004.1, on the reverse strand, counting down.
TATTCCGATCCGCTATATCGGGACCGGCGAACGTATTGAAGACTTACGTCCGTTTAATGCGGGCGATTTTATAGAGGCACTTTTTGCCCGAGAGGATTAACAATGATTCGCTTTGAACATGTCAGCAAGGCTTATCTCGGTGGGAGACAAGCGTTGCAGGGGGTGACATTCCACCTGCAACCGGGCGAGATGGCGTTTCTGACCGGCCACTCCGGCGCGGGTAAAAGTACGCTGTTAAAGCTTATCTGCGGTATCGAGCGGCCAAGCGCCGGAAAGATCTGGTTTGCCGGGCATGAGATCAGTCGCCTGAAAAACCGTGAAGTGCCGTTTCTGCGTCGGCAGATCGGCATGATTTTTCAGGATCACCATCTGTTAATGGACCGCACGGTCTTTGACAATGTGGCGATCCCGCTGATTATCGCCGGGGCCAGCGGTGAAGATATTCGTCGTCGCGTGTCGGCGGCGCTGGATAAAGTCGGGCTGCTCGACAAAGCGAAAAACTTTCCCATTCAGCTTTCCGGCGGTGAACAGCAGCGTGTGGGCATAGCCCGTGCGGTGGTGAACAAACCCGCGGTTCTGCTGGCGGATGAACCGACCGGTAACCTGGACGATGCACTGTCTGAAGGGATTTTGCGTCTGTTTGAAGAGTTTAACCGCGTCGGGGTAACGGTGCTGATGGCGACGCACGACCTGAGCCTGATTGCGCGCCGCTCGTACCGTATGCTGAGTCTGAGCGACGGTCATTTGCATGGAGGCCTGACGGGTGAATAAACGCGACGCAGTGAATCAAATCCGCCAGTTCGGTAATAAACTGGACCGTTTCCGTAAACCGGGGCAGGGCAGCGGCGGCAACCGCGGCGCGTCCGGCCGCAGCAAAACGCCGCCGAAACCCGGTTCACGCAAAACCAACGTCTTTAACGAACAGATGCGCTACGCCTGGCAGGGCGCGGTGCAGGATCTGAAAAGCAAACCGCTGGCGACCCTGCTGACGGTGATGGTTATTGCCATCTCCCTGACGCTGCCGAGCGTCTGCTATATGGTGTACAAAAACGTGCACCAGGCATCTTCACAGTATTATCCGTCGCCGCAAATTACCGTCTACTTCGATAAAGCGCTGGATGACGGTGCCGCGCAGCAGGTGGTCGGGCAGTTACAGGCGGAACAGGGCGTCGAAAAGGTAAATTATCTTTCACGCGAGGATGCGCTGGGCGAATTCCGCAACTGGTCAGGCTTTGGCGGGGCGCTCGATATGCTGGAAGAGAACCCGCTGCCCGCCGTGGCGGTGGTGGTACCGAAGATCGACTTCCAGAATACCGAATCGCTCAACACCCTGCGCGACCGTATCACCCGCATCAATGGTATTGATGAGGTACGGATGGACGACAGCTGGTTTGCCCGTCTGGCGGCGCTGACCGGGCTGGTGGGGCGCGTGTCGGTAATGATCGGCATCCTGATGGTGGCAGCGGTGTTCCTCGTCATTGGTAACAGTGTACGGCTGAGCATTTTCTCCCGTCGCGACAGCATTAACGTACAGAAACTGATTGGCGCAACGGATGGCTTTATCCTGCGTCCGTTCCTCTACGGCGGTGCACTGCTCGGTTTTAGCGGCGCATTCCTGTCGCTGATCTTGTCTGAAATTCTGGTGATGCGTCTGTCATCGGCGGTGACAGACGTGGCGAAGATTTTCGGCACCCAGTTTGAGTTAAGCGGCCTGTCGTTTGATGAGTGTTTGTTGCTATTGCTGGTGTGTTCGATGATTGGCTGGCTGGCCGCGTGGCTGGCAACCGTGCAACATTTACGTCACTTTACCCCCGACTAAAAATTCTCTGATATACTCTTTCCCTGCTGCATCGGATGTCTGTCAGCAGGGAAAGCACCCCTGATTTCTCTTTTCTCTGCGCAGGTTTTATCATCGTTATGTCACAATTTGTGCGTAATTTATTCACAGCGTTGCAGGGAACTTGTGGATAAAATCACTGTCTGATAAAAGTGTGGATGATATTCTCGTTGCTCACAAACGCTGGCATGTTTGTTGCCTGAAGGGGACAATCCGCCGCCAGTAAGAAGTACATTGAGAGGATTTGAATGACCAAAGAAATGCAAACTTTAGCTTTAGCCCCTGTTGGTAACCTGGAGTCTTATATCCGGGCTGCGAACGCATGGCCGATGTTGACGGCTGATGAAGAGCGGGAGCTTGCTGAAAAGCTGCATTACCAGGGTTCACTGGAAGCAGCTAAAACGCTGATCCTGTCGCACCTGCGCTTTGTTGTTCATATTGCTCGTAACTACTCGGGCTATGGCCTTCCGCAGGCTGACCTGATTCAGGAAGGTAACATTGGCCTGATGAAAGCCGTGCGCCGCTTCAATCCAGAAGTGGGTGTGCGTCTGGTCTCTTTCGCCGTGCACTGGATCAAAGCCGAAATTCACGAATACGTGCTGCGTAACTGGCGTATTGTGAAAGTCGCCACCACTAAAGCACAGCGTAAGCTGTTCTTTAACCTGCGTAAAACCAAGCAGCGTCTGGGCTGGTTTAACCAGGACGAAGTGGAAATGGTGGCTCGTGAGCTGGGCGTTTCCAGCAAAGACGTGCGTGAGATGGAATCGCGTATGGCTGCACAGGACATGACGTTTGACCTGTCGCCGGACGATGAGTCCGACAGCCATCCGATGGCGCCGGTACTGTATCTCCAGGATAAAACCTCTAACTTTGCCGATGGCATTGAAGATGATAACTGGGAAGAACAGGCTGCCAACAAACTGACCGATGCGATGCAGGGTCTGGACGAACGTAGCCAGGCAATCATTCGCGCCCGCTGGCTGGACGAAGATAACAAGTCCACCCTGCAGGAGCTGGCTGACCGCTATGGTGTTTCCGCTGAGCGTGTGCGCCAGCTGGAAAAGAACGCCATGAAAAAGCTGCGTATCGCCATCGAAGCATAATCTTCGCTGCACCGTTTTCTGCGGTGTCACGCCAAAAACCCCTGGATGAAAATCCGGGGGTTTTGTTTTTTTACGCCTGCTCTGGCGATTTCTTATCCTGTGGCAAACACTTACAGATGCGCACTATGTAAACAATGGCATCTCAGGGGGACAGGGTGAAAAATAACGAACTAAACGAAAGGCGCTTACAAGCCACACCGCGTGGCATCGGCGTGATGTGTAATTTTTATGCAGATAAAGCGGAAAACGCCACGTTGTGGGACGTGGAAGGCAACGAGGTGATCGACTTTGCTGCCGGCATCGCCGTGCTGAATACCGGGCATCGCCATCCCAAAGTGATAGCCGCCGTGGAAAAACAGCTGCATGCCTTTACCCATACCGCCTACCAGATCGTGCCGTATGAAAGTTATGTGGCGCTGGCGGAAAAGATCAACGCACGCGTGCCGGTCGCCGGGCCTGCCAAAACCGCCTTCTTCTCGACCGGTGCCGAAGCGGTGGAAAACGCCGTGAAAATCGCCCGTGCTTATACCCGCAGACCCGGCCTCATCACCTTTGGCGGCGGTTTTCATGGCCGTACCTATATGACGATGGCGCTGACCGGCAAAGTCGCACCCTACAAAATCGGCTTCGGCCCCTTTCCCGGCTCGGTGTTCCACGCTCAGTATCCCAATGCGTTGCATGGCGTGAGTACCGCCGATGCGCTGAACAGCCTTGAGCGCATTTTCAAAGCAGACATCGCGCCGGATCAGGTGGCAGCTATCGTGCTGGAGCCGGTGCAGGGCGAGGGCGGATTTGTCATCGCGCCGGATGATTTTATGCAGGGGCTGCGCGCCCTGTGCGATACCCACGGCATTCTGCTGATCGCCGATGAAGTGCAGACCGGCTTTGCCCGTACCGGCAAACTTTTTGCCATGGAACATTTCAGCGTAAAACCCGATCTCATCACCATGGCGAAAAGCCTCGCCGGTGGGCTACCGTTGTCGGCAGTCTCCGGACGCGCAGAGGTGATGGATGCCCCGGCGCCTGGCGGGCTGGGCGGTACTTATGCCGGTAACCCGCTGGCAGTGGCGGCGGCGCTGGCGGTACTGGAAGTGATCGACGAAGAAAACCTCTGCCAGCGCGCCGCGCATCTCGGTCAGCATCTGGTGGAAGTGCTCGAGAAAGCCCGGGCCGATTGCCCGCAGATTGCCGGGATCCGCGCGCTGGGTTCGATGGTGGCCGTGGAGTTCGCCGATCCGCACAGCGGCGAGCCATCGCCGGAGTTTACCCGCCAGGTACAGGCGCGGGCGCTGGAGGCCGGACTGCTGCTGCTTAACTGTGGCGTGTACGGTAACGTCATCCGTTTCCTCTATCCCCTGACCATTCCAGAAGCACAGTTCCGACAGGCGCTGGATATTATTCACGCGTCGCTAACCCGGTAAAAAAGTTGTTACATATTCTGAAAAATGGGGTATGTTTTAGCAGAGTATGCTGTTAAAGCACGAGCAGCCGACCAATAAATGAAATAAAGTGCTGAACAACAACATCACAACGAATGTAATAACCACAATAATGGGGATTCTCAGGATGAAAATGAAGGGTAAAGCGTTACTGGCAGGATGTATCGCGCTGGCCATGAGCAACGTAGCATTCGCGAAAGATATTAAAGTTGCGGTTGTGGGCGCGATGTCTGGCCCGGTAGCGCAGTATGGCGATCAGGAATTCACCGGCGCGAAACAGGCGATCGAAGACATCAACGCCAAAGGCGGCATCAAAGGTGACAAGCTGGTTGCGGTGCAGTACGACGATGCCTGTGACCCGAAACAAGCCGTTGCGGTTGCCAACAAAGTGGTTAACGACGGTATCAAATATGTTATCGGCCACCTGTGCTCCTCCTCTACCCAGCCGGCGTCTGACATTTATGAAGACGAAGGCATTCTGATGATCACCCCGGCCGCCACCGCGCCGGAGCTGACGGCACGCGGCTATAAACTGCTGCTGCGCACCACGGGGCTGGACTCGGATCAGGGCCCGACCGCGGCAAAATACATCCTCGAAAAAGTGAAGCCGCAGCGTATCGCCATCATTCATGACAAACAGCAATACGGTGAAGGCCTGGCGCGTGCCGTGCAGGAAAACCTGAAAAAAGGCAACGCTAATGTGGTGTTCTTCGACGGTCTGACCGCAGGCGAGAAAGACTTCTCCACGCTGGTGGCGCGTCTGAAGAAAGAGAATATCGACTTCGTTTATTACGGTGGCTACCACCCGGAAATGGGTCAGATGCTGCGTCAGGCGCGAGCTGCCGGTCTGAAAACCCAGTTCATGGGCCCGGAAGGTGTGGCGAACGTCTCGCTGTCTAACATCGCTGGTGAATCTGCCGAAGGTATGCTGGTTACCAAGCCGAAGAACTACGATCAGCTGCCGGTGAACAAACCGATTGTTGACGCGATCAAAGCGAAGAAACAGGATCCGAGCGGGGCATTCGTATGGACGACCTACGCGGCGCTGCAATCCCTGAAAGCGGGTCTGGAGCAGTCAGACGATCCGGCCGAAATCGCCAAATACCTGAAAGCCAACACCGTGGAAACCGTCATGGGTCCACTGAGCTGGGATGAGAAGGGCGACCTGAAAGGCTTCGAGTTCGGCGTGTTCACCTGGCATGCAAACGGTACCGCGACCGACGCGAAATAATTTGTTTCCCCCTCGCGCTAGCCCTCTCCACCGGGAGAGGGCCGGGGTGAGGGGATTTATCGCTTCTGCCAGCCGTCCGCGCGGGCGCTGAAACCTGCCGACTGCATAAACGCATCCATCACCGTTTTATCTTCGACTGCAATATCTGACATCCACCAGACGCTAATCTCCGGATGCGCGCGCAGCACTTCCTCAAGCAAATACTTGCCCACGCCACGGCGGCGGGTGACGTCGCGTACGCGCAGCGAATCCAACGCCCCGTCTTTGCCGCTTAATGTCACGCGCACCGCGGCCAGCAGGCGATCGTTAAACCGGGCGGCGTAGATGCAATGGTTGTCGTCAACCGCTAACGACTCCGGCGAGTACTCCGGCCAGATTTTGCCTAAATCGATATGATCCTGTTCGCTGAATGTGTTCAGACGGATGATGGTCAGTTTCATTTACTGCGGGTCCAGAACGTCAAGTGAGGGTGCAGTGTACTCAATTTTCGTCCTCAGGCGCTTTCCCTTTTTATTTCCATTCATCAGGCGATTACTTCTGACACAGCCGCCAGAGCAGTTTTAAACGTCAGGGATCGAAAAATAAGCAGTATTTAACCCTGAAAGGTAGTGTTTTATTCCGCTCATTGTGCCGTTATTTTATGCTGGTAATGGCGCTTTTTTTGTTTATCTCTGGATAAATACAGAATATTATCTGTTCTTAATCGCCTGAAAAATAGGGAATTTAGTGTGGTTTTCAGTAAAAAACTACGCTAAACCATTAAAGGCACAGGTAAAAATAGCATTGTGCATTAAATCACCAGCGTTATTTTTAACCACTACCAGACCAATTTTATACACAATTATTATGAGCTGCCGCGAAGCACCCCTTCGCCGGTAGCCAGACGTGTAAACACGACATCACGAATGGGGATTTTCAGGTATGAACAGGAACGCGAAGACGTTGATCGCGGGGTTGATCGCACTGGCGATGTCGCAAACCGCTACTGCTGCCGATATTAAGGTGGCGGTGGTCGGGGCGATGTCCGGTCCGGTTGCCCAGTGGGGCGATATGGAATTCAACGGTGCCCGTCAGGCCATCAAAGATATTAATGCCAAAGGCGGTATTAAGGGCGACAAGCTGGTCGCGGTGGAATATGACGACGCCTGCGATCCAAAACAAGCCGTGGCGGTGGCCAACAAAATCGTTAATGACGGTATTCAGTACGTAATTGGTCACCTCTGCTCATCATCCACTCAGCCAGCGTCTGATATTTACGAAGACGAAGGCATCCTGATGATTTCGCCTGGCGCGACCAACCCTGAACTGACGCAGCGCGGCTATCAGCACATTATGCGCACTGCCGGGCTGGACTCCTCCCAGGGACCGACTGCCGCAAAATACATTCTGGAAAAGGTAAAGCCGCAGCGTATCGCCATTATTCATGACAAGCAGCAATACGGTGAAGGCCTCGCGCGCTCGGTGCAGGACGGCCTCAAAAAAGGCGGTGCCAATGTGGTCTTCTTTGACGGCATTACTGCCGGTGAAAAAGATTTCTCTGCGCTGATCGCGCGCCTGCAAAAAGAAAATATCGATTTCGTTTATTACGGCGGTTACTACCCGGAAATGGGGCAGATGCTGCGCCAGGCGCGTGCTAACGGTCTGAAAGTGCAGTTTATGGGGCCGGAAGGCGTCGGCAATGCGTCGCTGTCGAATATCGCGGGTGACGCGGGCGAAGGCATGCTGGTGACGATGCCAAAACGCTATGACCAGGATCCGGCAAACAGCGCTATCGTTTCGGCGCTGAAGGCCGATAAGAAAGATCCGTCTGGCCCATATGTGTGGATCACCTATGCCGCTGTGCAGTCGCTGGCGACCGCGCTGGAACGCACCGGCAGCGATGAGCCATTAGCGCTGGCAAAAGATTTAAAAGCAAACGGTGCTAAGACCGTGATTGGGCCGCTGAACTGGGATGAGAAAGGCGATCTGAAGGGATTTGAATTTGGCGTCTTCCAGTGGCACGCCGATGGTTCATCCTCGGTAGCCAAATAATACTCCCGCCGCCCGGCACTGTCGGGCGGGAATAAAAAGGTTTCCCTATGTCCGAGCAGTTTCTCTACTTCGTGCAGCAAATGTTTAACGGCGTTACGCTGGGAAGCACTTACGCGCTTATCGCCATTGGTTACACCATGGTTTACGGCATTATCGGCATGATCAACTTCGCCCATGGCGAGGTGTATATGATCGGCAGCTATGTCTCCTTTATGATCATCGCCGCGCTGATGATGATGGGCATCGACAGCAGCTGGCTGCTGGTAGGTGCTGGCTTTGTCGGAGCGATTGTGATTGCCAGCGCCTACGGCTGGAGTATCGAGCGGGTGGCTTATCGCCCGGTGCGCAGCTCCAAACGCCTGATCGCGCTGATCTCCGCCATCGGTATGTCTATCTTCCTGCAAAACTACGTCAGCCTGACGGAAGGGTCGCGCGACGTGGCGTTGCCGAGCCTGTTTAACGGGCAGTGGGTAGTGGGCAGCAGTGAAAACTTCTCTGCCTCTATCACTACCATGCAGCTGGTGATCTGGGTGGTGACCTTCGTGGCCATGCTGGCGCTGACGCTCTTTATTCGCTACTCCCGCATGGGCCGCGCCTGTCGCGCCTGCGCTGAAGATCTGAAGATGGCGAGCCTGCTCGGCATCAACACCGACCGCGTGATCGCCCTGACCTTTGTGATCGGTGCGGCGATGGCGGCGGTGGCGGGCGTCCTGCTCGGTCAGTTCTACGGCGTAATTAACCCGTATATCGGCTTTATGGCGGGGATGAAAGCCTTCACGGCGGCGGTGCTGGGCGGTATCGGCAGCATTCCGGGCGCGATGATTGGCGGCCTGATCCTGGGCGTGGCGGAGTCGCTCTCCTCGGCGTACCTGAGCACGGAATATAAAGACGTGGTGTCCTTCGCGCTGCTGATTGGCGTACTGCTGGTGATGCCGACCGGGATCCTCGGCCGTCCGGAGGTAGAGAAAGTATGAAACCGATGCATTTTGCAATGGCGCTGCTGTCGGCCGCGATGTTCTTCATCCTCGCGGGCGTCTTTATGGGCGTGCAACTGCAACTGGATGGCACCAGGCTGGTGGTCGGACACGCAGCGGATATTCGCTGGCAGTGGGTGTTCGTTGGCACTGCGGTGGTCTTTTTCTTCCAGCTGCTGCGCCCTGCTTTCCAGAAAAGTATTAAAGGCCTTTCCGGGCCGAAATTCGTGCTGCCAGCCATTGATGGCTCCACGGTAAAACAAAAACTGTTCCTGCTGGCATTGCTGGTGCTGGCCGTGGCCTGGCCGTTTATGGTGTCGCGCGGCACCGTGGACATCGCTACCCTGACCATGATTTACATCATTCTTGGTCTGGGGCTGAACGTGGTGGTGGGGCTGTCCGGTCTGCTGGTGCTGGGCTACGGCGGCTTCTACGCCATTGGCGCGTACACCTTCGCGCTGCTCAATCACTATTACGGCCTTGGCTTCTGGACCTGTCTGCCGCTGGCAGGGCTGGTCTCGGCGGCGGCAGGCTTCCTGCTCGGCTTCCCGGTGCTGCGTCTGCGCGGTGACTATCTGGCGATTGTTACCCTCGGCTTCGGCGAAATTGTGCGTATTCTGCTGCTTAATAACACCGAAGTGACCGGCGGGCCGAACGGTATCAGCCAGATCCCGAAACCGACGCTGTTTGGTCTGGAGTTCAGCCGTTCTGCCCGTGAAGGCGGCTGGGATACCTTCAGCAACTTCTTTAACGTGAAATACGATCCGAGCGACCGCGTGGTGTTCCTCTATCTGGTGGCGCTGCTGCTGGTGGTGCTGAGCCTGTTTGTCATCAACCGCCTGCTGCGTATGCCGCTGGGTCGTGCGTGGGAAGCGCTGCGCGAGGATGAAATCGCCTGTCGTTCTCTGGGCCTGAACCCGACCCGCATCAAGCTGACCGCGTTCACCATCAGCGCTGCGTTTGCCGGCTTTGCCGGGACGCTGTTTGCCGCGCGTCAGGGCTTTGTCAGCCCGGAATCCTTCACCTTTGCAGAATCCGCGTTTGTGCTGGCGATTGTGGTACTTGGCGGCATGGGGTCGCAGTTTGCGGTGATCCTCGCGGCTATCCTGCTGGTGGTGTCCCGTGAACTGATGCGTGATTTCAATGAATACAGCATGTTAATGCTCGGTGGCCTGATGGTGCTGATGATGATCTGGCGTCCGCAGGGCCTGCTGCCCATGACCCGTCCACAGCTGAAACTGAAAACCGGGGAAGCCGCGAAAGGAGAGCAGGCATGAGTCAGCCTTTATTGTCCGTTAATGGCCTGATGATGCGCTTCGGCGGTCTGCTGGCGGTGAATAACGTCTCGCTGGATCTGCATCCGCAGGAAATCGTGTCGCTGATTGGGCCGAATGGCGCGGGTAAAACCACGGTGTTCAATTGCCTGACCGGTTTTTATAAGCCGACCGGCGGCACTATCATGCTGCGCGAACAGCATCTGGAAGGTCTGCCGGGCCAGCAGATCGCCCGAATGGGCGTGGTGCGAACTTTCCAGCACGTGCGCCTGTTCCGTGAAATGACGGTGATCGAAAACCTGCTGGTGGCGCAGCATCAACAGCTAAAAACCGGGCTGTTTTCCGGTCTGCTGAAAACGCCGTCGTTCCGTCGTGCGCAAAGTGAAGCCCTGGATCGCGCCGCCACCTGGCTTGACCGCATTGGTTTGTTAGCACACGCTAACCGGCAGGCGAGCAACCTGGCGTACGGCGATCAGCGTCGTCTGGAGATCGCCCGCTGCATGGTGACGCAGCCGGAGATCCTGATGCTTGATGAACCGGCAGCCGGTCTGAACCCGAAAGAAACCAAAGAGCTGGACGAGCTGATCGTCGAGCTGCGTAATCATCACAACACCACCATCCTGTTGATTGAACACGACATGAAGCTGGTGATGGGCATTTCCGACCGCATCTACGTGGTGAACCAGGGCACGCCGCTGGCCAACGGGACGCCGGAGCAAATTCGTCATAACCCGGATGTTATCCGTGCCTATTTAGGTGAGGCATAAGATGGAAAAAGTCATGTTGTCCTTTGACAAAGTAAGTGCCCACTACGGCAAAATTCAGGCGCTGCACGAGGTGAGCCTGACCATCAATCAGGGGGAAATCGTTACGCTGATTGGCGCCAACGGCGCGGGTAAAACCACGCTACTGGGAACATTGTGCGGCGATCCGCGCGCCACCAGCGGGCGAGTGGTGTTTGACGGCAAAGATATTACCGACTGGCAGACCGCGAAAATCATGCGGGAAGCCGTGGCGATCGTGCCGGAAGGCCGTCGTGTGTTTTCCCGTATGACGGTGGATGAAAACCTGGCGATGGGCGGCTTCTTTGCCGACCGCGACCAGTTCCAGAGCCGCATCAAGCGCGTCTACGAACTGTTCCCGCGCCTGTATGAGCGCCGGATCCAGCGCGCAGGCACCATGTCTGGCGGAGAACAGCAGATGCTGGCGATTGGCCGTGCGCTGATGAGCCAGCCGCGCCTGCTGCTGCTTGATGAGCCGTCGCTGGGGCTTGCGCCGATTATTATCCAGCAAATCTTCGACACTATCGAACAGCTGCGTCAGGAAGGGATGACCATCTTCCTGGTCGAGCAGAACGCCAACCAGGCGCTGAAGCTCGCCGATCGCGGCTATGTGCTGGAGAACGGTCATGTGGTGCTCGAAGATACCGGCGACGCGCTGCTGGCAAACGAAGCCGTACGCAGCGCTTATCTGGGGGGTTGATCTCATCCTCTGCGTGCGCTGCGTCCGATCAGCTTTGAAAACGTTAACTAAGGAGAGTAACTATGCAGTTTTTGGGAAAAATGACGTTGGTGATTTGCGGGTTGTTGGCGAGTACAGCGCAGGCATTTCAGGAGCAACACGAAGAGGGGATCAGCGCGGAAGCACTCAGTGAAATGCTGCCGTGGCCGCGCGAACCGGGGTTGTTACGTCCGCTCAATCCGGATGGCATGACGCGCTCTGACGGGCTGGAACCGCCAGTGACGCATCATAACCAATTCCCCGTTGATTCCTCTTTACCGCAACGTCTGCCGTGTGAAACGAGCGATCATCTGTCCTGCGTCACCCGGTGGGAAGATGAAAAATCGGACATTCAGCGCGAACGGGAACGCCGGGAAGATCGTCGTTTCCAGCGTGAACTGGAGGAGTTTCGGGCGCGCTAGTTGCTGCTTCACACTTTCATGTGCTGAAACGCTACGGTTGTGGCGTTTCGCGCATGCCTTTGACTAACAGCAGCGGGGGAACGGCTCCGGTCGCGCTGTCAAACACAAACTCCCGTCCCTGGCGCTCACCGCCAATATAGAACGACACCGCTTTATTGCCTTTCGCAGCCTGCTGGCGAACGTATTTATCGACATCGAAATAGTTATCGCCTTCGTTACTGCCGTGGCGCAATGTGGCGACGGATACCGTGGACAGCGGTGGGCGTGTCGTCCAGTTGACGCTCGCGGCCTGCCAGGTGTCATCAATGGCATAGATATAGAGCATACGGGTGGCCGAGTCGCTGACGTTTTTACCGTGCACGCGGACGTAATATTTAAACAGCGCGGCATCCTCCGGCGGCATGTTTGCCGGCAGCGCCGGAATAGTGAATTTCAGCAGGGCCAGTTTTTGCGGATGGGCGTCACGTCCCGGCGCGGCCCAGTTATCAACAATATGGATCTGCCTGTCACGGTTATTGATTGCCTCAGGATGCTCACTGTCGATCCAACTGCTCTCCTGCGCCACGCTCAGGCTAAACGGCACATTCAGCCCGCAATGGATCGCCCGGTTCAGACAGTGGTCAGTCATAAACCGCGCGCCGTCTTCGGTCCAGCCGTTCATGAAATCAGCGTGGGCGGTATACAAGCTCCCCCATTTATCCTCCCGTTTACTGCCCACAAGGTTGGGATCCATCGACAATTTGATCTGGCTGGTATCCAGACTCTTCACCTCCTTTAACACCCAGGAGACGTTCATATTCACCGTCGGGATCTTGACCGGGAAATCCGCCGGGCAGAGGTTATTTACGGCGTAAACCGCGTTTGGTCGTCCCCGTGACGGCTTAAGGCTGACGCCATCCCAGCAGTTCGGAAAGCGCAGGCCGATGTTGAACTGTACCGGGCCGTCAGGCGAACGCGGGCCGCAAATGCGGCCGATTTTGGTGAAATAGCTGCCGCTGCCGCAGAAAAAGTTAATCTGCGTCGGCGGGGTGGTGCCGTGGTGATTGCCCGCCAGCAGCTCAAGCCCTGGCGGGAAGGGCTGCACCGGGTATTTCGCCACCTCGTCGGCCTGATAATAGGTTTTCTGGTACGCCGGATACACGATCCGCCCGTCCGGCAGCATCATGGTCGGCACCCAGTAGGCAGAGGCGTCCGCTTTGTTATCGCAGGTGGTCTGCGGTTTCTCCTGCAACCGGGTGTAGTTAGAAAACGCATCGGTGCTGGTATTGCCGAAAAAGTCATGCCACATCGCCAGCCCCGGTTTGCCCGGCATCATAATGGCATCGTCGCCGGCGGTGTGATGATAACTGCACACCACGTTAGTCTGGCCTTCGGCGGCATGGGCGCTGGTAAGGCCTGCGGCCAGTCCCGCCGTCGCGATAATAAACGTGCAAAAAGTCTTCATGGGTTCCTCCTCTGTTTTGCGTTATCAGTAGCACGCCAGCAGCAGAGGACTGTCATCACGACTTCTCATCCGTTCCCATTTTCCACGATGAGGGAAAGGGTTGTCATGCCCGGTACATCGCGGCATCACGTTTGCGTCACATTTATGTAACGAAACGGTTATTTTTCTGTCATTCGCGCGTGTCATGTTACCTCGCGAGCATAAAACGCGTGTTTTCGCGCATCGGCACAACAAGAGAGATAACCGCATGACTTCGTTACGACATACAGCTTTAGGACTGGCATTAAGCCTGGCATGTGCAGGTCAGGCGATGGCTGTCACCACCATCCCGTTCTGGCACTCAATGGAAGGTCAGTTAGGTAAAGAAGTGGAATCCCTGGCGCAACGTTTTAATGACACCCATCCGGATTACAAAATTGTGCCGGTGTACAAAGGTAACTACGAGCAGAGCCTGAGCGCCGGTATTGCGGCCTTCCGTACCGGCAATGCGCCTGCGTTGTTACAGGTATATGAAGTTGGCACCGCCACCATGATGGCGTCCAAAGCTATCAAACCGGTGTACGAAGTGTTCAGCGATGCGGGCATCAAGTTTGATGAATCGCAGTTCGTGCCGACGGTTGCCGGTTATTACACCGATTCAAAAACCGGCCACCTGCTGTCCCAGCCGTTCAACAGCTCTACGCCGGTGCTGTATTACAACAAAGACGCCTTCAAAAAAGCCGGTTTAGATCCGGAGCAACCGCCGAAAACCTGGCAGGATCTCGCTGCCTATACCGCCAAACTGAAAGCGGCAGGCATGAAGTGTGGTTACGCCAGCGGCTGGCAGGGCTGGATCCAGATCGAAAACTTCAGCGCCTGGCATGGTCTGCCGGTCGCGACCAAAAACAACGGCTTTGACGGGACCGATGCGGTACTGGAATTCAACAAGCCGGAGCAGGTAAAACACATCGCCCTGCTGGCCGATCTGAACAAGAAAGGCGATTTCAGCTACTTTGGGCGCAAGGATGAGTCGACCGAGAAGTTCTATAACGGCGACTGCGCTATTACTACCGCCTCTTCCGGCTCGCTGGCGGATATTCGTCACTATGCGAAATTCAATTACGGCGTCGGCATGATGCCTTATGACGCCGACGTGAAAGGCGCGCCGCAGAACGCCATTATTGGCGGGGCCAGCCTGTGGGTAATGCAGGGTAAAGACAAGCCGACTTACACCGGCGTGGCGCAGTTCCTCGAGTTTCTGGCGAAGCCTGAAAATGCCGCCGAATGGCACCAGAAAACCGGCTATCTGCCGATCACCACCGCCGCCTATAACCTGACGCGCGAGCAGGGCTTCTACGATAAAAACCCAGGCGCTGATACCGCCACCCGTCAGATGCTGAACAAGCCGCCGTTGCCGTTCACCAAAGGCCTGCGTCTGGGCAACATGCCGCAGATCCGCACCATTGTGGACGAAGAACTGGAATCGGTGTGGACCGGCAAGAAAACCGCGCAGCAGGCGCTGGATTCCGCCGTTGAGCGGGGTAATCAGCTGCTGCGCCGCTTCGAGCAGTCTACTAAGTCGTAAAAAATTGCCCGGTGGCGCTGCGCTTACCGGGTCTACGTTGTGATGAGTTGTAGGCCGGGTCAGGCGAAGCCGCCACCCGGCGTTTTCAGCACGCGTAGGCCGGATCAGGCGAAGCCACCACCCGGCTTTGTTCAGGAAAACACTCTTCATGTCATCTTCCCGTCCGGTATTCCGTTCGCGCTGGCTGCCTTATGTGCTGGTTGCCCCGCAGCTGATTATCACCCTGATTTTCTTCATCTGGCCTGCGGGCGAAGCGCTGTGGTATTCGGTACAAAGCGTCGATCCCTTTGGGCTGTCGAGCCAGTTCGTCGGCATGGACAACTTCGTTGCCCTGTTTCATGACCGCTATTACCTCGATTCCTTCTGGACCACCATCAAGTTCAGCGGCATGGTCACCTTCTGGGGATTGCTGAGTTCATTATTCTTCGCCGCGCTGGTGGATTACGTGATCCGCGCCAGCCGCCTGTACCAGACGCTGATGCTGCTGCCGTATGCTGTCGCGCCAGCCATTGCCGCCGTGCTGTGGATTTTCTTATTTAATCCGGGGCGCGGCCTGATCACCCATGCGCTGGAAGCCGTGGGATACAGCTGGAACCATGCGCAGAACAGCGGCCAGGCGATGTTCCTGGTGGTATTCGCCTCCATCTGGAAGCAGATCAGCTACAACTTCCTGTTCTTTTTCGCCGCCCTGCAATCGATCCCTCGCTCGCTGGTTGAGGCCGCCGCCATTGACGGTGCCGGGCCGGTGCGCCGTTTCTTCCAGCTCTCGTTACCACTGATCGCGCCGGTGAGCTTCTTCCTGCTGGTGGTGAATCTGGTGTACGCCTTCTTCGACACCTTCCCGGTGATCGACGCCGCGACGGCGGGCGGGCCGGTGCAGGCCACCACGACGCTGATCTACAAAATTTACCGCGAAGGGTTTGCCGGGCTGGATCTCTCGGCGTCTGCCGCGCAGTCGGTGGTGCTGATGCTGCTGGTTATCGGGCTGACCGTCGTGCAGTTCCGCTATGTGGAAAGTAAGGTGCGCTACCAATGATCGAGAACCGCCGCGGGCTGACGATCTTCAGCCATCTCATGTTGATCCTTGGGATCGCCGCCATTCTGTTTCCGCTGTACGTGGCTTTTGTCGCCGCCACGCTGAATAACCAGCAAGTATTTGAAACGCCGATGACGCTGATCCCCGGCACGCATCTGCTGGAAAATATCCGCACCATCTGGCGGGAAGGCGTCGGGTCGAACAGCGCACCTTTCGGTGTGATGCTGCTGAACAGCTTTATCATGGCGTTCAGCATTACGGTCGGGAAAATCGTGGTGTCGATGCTCTCCGCCTTTGCCATCGTCTGGTTTCGCTTCCCGCTGCGTAACCTGTTCTTCTGGATGATTTTTATCACTCTGATGCTGCCCGTCGAGGTGCGTATTTTCCCGACGGTGGAAGTGATCGCCCGGCTGAACATGCTCGACAGCTATACCGGGCTGACGCTGCCGCTGATGGCCTCGGCGACCGCCACTTTCCTGTTTCGCCAGTTCTTTATGACGCTGCCCGACGAGCTGATCGAAGCCGCGCGCATTGATGGCGCCTCCCCGATGCGCTTTTTCCGCGACATCGTGCTGCCGCTGTCGAAAACCAATCTCGCGGCGCTGTTTGTCATCACCTTTATCTACGGCTGGAACCAGTACCTGTGGCCGCTGCTGATTGTCAGCGACGTGAACCTCGGCACCGCGGTAGCGGGCATCAAGGGCATGATCGCCACCGGTGAGGGCAGCACGCAGTGGAACCACGTTATGGCCGCGATGTTGCTGACGCTCATTCCGCCGGTCGTCATTGTTTTAGCCATGCAGCGTGCTTTTGTGCGTGGTTTAGTTGATAGCGAGAAATAAGATGGCAGGTCTGAAATTACAGGCAGTAACCAAAAGCTGGGACAACGGCAAAACGCAGATTATTCAGCCGCTGACGCTGGACGTGTCGGACGGTGAATTTATTGTCATGGTCGGGCCGTCCGGCTGCGGCAAATCGACGCTGCTGCGCATGGTGGCGGGGCTGGAGCGCGTGTCCAGCGGCGATGTGTGGATCGATCGCCAGCGCGTCACCGACATGGAACCCAAAGAGCGCGGTATTGCCATGGTATTCCAGAACTATGCGCTTTATCCGCACATGAGCGTGGAAGAGAACATGGCCTGGGGCCTGAAAATCCGCGGTATGGGCAAAGCGCACATCGCGGAGCGGGTAAAGGACGCCGCGCGCATTCTGGAGCTGGATGGCCTGCTCAAACGCCGTCCGCGCGAGCTGTCCGGCGGGCAGCGGCAGCGTGTGGCGATGGGCCGCGCGATTGTGCGCGATCCGGCTGTCTTCCTGTTTGATGAACCGCTCTCGAATCTTGATGCCAAACTGCGCGTGCAGATGCGCCTTGAGCTGCAACAGCTGCACCGCCGCCTGAAAACCACCTCCCTGTACGTCACCCACGATCAGGTGGAAGCGATGACGCTGGCCCAGCGCGTGATGGTGATGAACAAAGGCGTGGCGGAGCAAATCGGCACGCCGGTGGAAGTCTATGAGAAGCCCGCCAGTCGCTTTGTGGCAAGCTTTATCGGCAGCCCGGCGATGAACCTGCTGGAAGGGCGTATCAGCACCAGTGGCACCCATTTTGATCTCGACAGTGGCATGTCGTTGCCCATTAACTGGGTTTACCGGGGCTATACCGGGCGCAACATGACGCTGGGTATCCGCCCGGAGCATATTACGCTAAGCTCACCCTCCGCAGGCGGGATCCCGCTGGTGATGGACACGCTGGAAATGCTCGGCGCTGATAACCTGGCCCACGGGCGCTGGGGCGAACAGAAAATGGTGGTCCGTCTGCCGCATCATGAACGTCCTGCGCCTGGCAGCACGCTGTGGCTGCATTTCGCGGAAAACCATCTGCACCTTTTCGACGGTGAAACAGGACAACGAGTATGAGCAACTGGCCCTATCCCCACATTGTCGCGCATCGTGGCGGCGGCAAACTGGCCCCGGAAAACACGCTGGCCGCCATTGATACCGGCGCACGCTTCGGCCACACCATGATTGAATTTGACGTGAAATTGTCGCAGGACGGGCAGATCTTCCTGCTGCATGACGACAACCTTGAACGCACCAGTAACGGCTGGGGCGTGGCGGGCAGACTGCCGTGGAGCGATCTGTTACAGGTGGACGCGGGGAGCTGGTTCAGCACTGCATTCAAAGGTGAACCTTTGCCCTTGCTGTCGCAGGTGGCGCAGCGCTGCCGCGAGCACGGCATGATGGCGAACATTGAGATCAAACCAACGACCGGCACCGGCCCGCTGACTGGCGAAACCGTGGCGCGGGCGGCACGTGAGCTGTGGGCAGACATGACACCGCCGCTGTTATCGTCATTTGATATTGATGCGCTGGACGCTGCACAGCAGGCCGCACCGGAGTTACCGCGCGGGTTGCTGCTTGATGAGTGGCGGGATGACTGGCGCGCGCTGACAACACAGCTTGGCTGCGTCTCCATCCACCTCAACCACCGTCTGCTGGATGAAGCCCGCATTGCCGCGCTGAAAGACGCCGGGCTGCGTATCCTGGTTTATACCGTCAACAAGCCCGAGCGCGCCGCTGAACTGCTGCGCGCCGGGGTGGACGCTATCTGTACTGACCGTATCGACATCATTGGTCCTGACTTTCAGCCTTAGGGGCTGAGGGTTTTCAGCGGCAAATTCGCCTGCGGCGTACTGCCGCTGTTCTGATTCAGCATGCTGCCGTGAGTCTGTTGCGGCAGCATATGCTGCTGTTGCGAGTTCAGCGAGGCATCGCTGTTATTCAACATCCCGCCATTACTGTTTGGCAACGGTTGCTGACGCGGCAGGTTTAGCTCGCCCGGCTGGGACTGGATGATCCGCTGCGAGTTGTTGTTAATCTGCGATTCCAGATGCTGTTGCTGAATACGGGTCTGCGTCTGTAACTGCTGATTCAGCATGCCTTTTTGCTGCGACTGCTGGTTAAGCATCTGCGTCTGCATTCGCTGCTGGGACGGGATCTGATAGTCCGGCAGATTCGGGTTATTCATCGTATTGAGTGGCTGTGCGAAAGCGCCAAACGGAAATAACGCCGCCAGAATCAGGTAGGGTTTCATCATCATCTCCTCTCATGGGGAATACATGGGGAATAGCTTAAGTTTACTTGCTCTCCAGCAAAACGATGATTTTTTAAGAGTAGTGAACCAGGCTTAAGCGGGGCCTGTTGCTCATATCTCTGGAGAACCGCGATGATGAAACAGAAAGTTGTGCGTTGGGTGGCCGTTGCCGCCCTGATGGCAGGGGGATGTTTTGGCGTGGGCGCAGCACCGCCGCCGCCACCGCCAGTGTCATACGGCGTGGAAGCGGATGTCTTCCATCCGGTGCAGGCCAAAGAGGGCATGGTGGCGTCAGTGGATGCAACAGCCACCCGCGTCGGCGTTGACATCCTGAAGCAGGGCGGTAACGCCGTGGATGCCGCCGTGGCGGTTGGCTATGCGCTGGCGGTCACGCATCCGCAGGCGGGCAATCTCGGCGGTGGCGGTTTTATGCTGCTGCGCACCAAAGACGGACAAACAACCGCCATCGACTTCCGCGAAATGGCGCCGGCCCAGGCATCGCGCGATATGTTTTTAGACGAGCAGGGCAATCCCGACAGTAAAAAATCCCTCACTTCACATTTAGCGACTGGCACACCGGGCACGGTGGCGGGCTTCTCGCTGGCGCTGGAAAAATATGGCACGTTGCCGCTGAACAAAGTGGTGCAGCCAGCCATCAAACTTGCCAGGCAGGGCTTTACCGTTAACGACGCGCTGGCAGACGATCTGAAAACCTACGGCAGCGAAGTGTTGCCCCACTATGAAAACAGTAAAGCGATCTTCTGGAAAAACGGCGAGCCGCTGAAAAAAGGCGACAAGCTGGTGCAGACCAATCTGGCTAAAAGCCTGGAGATGATCGCGGAGAAAGGTCCGGAAGCCTTCTATAAAGGCGCCATTGCCGATCAGATCGCCCAGGAGATGAGCAAAAATGGCGGCCTGATCACCAAAGACGATTTGGCCGCTTATAAAGCCGTCGAACGCACGCCCATTAGCGGCGAATATCGCGGTTATGAGGTCTTCTCCATGCCTCCACCGTCGTCTGGCGGGATCCACATCGTGCAGATCCTCAATATCCTCGAAAACTTCGATCTGGCGAAATACGGCTTTGGCAGCGCCGATGCCATGCAGGTGATGGCTGAAGCAGAAAAATATGCCTATGCCGACCGCTCGGAATATTTAGGCGATCCGGATTTTGTGAAAGTGCCGTGGCAGGCGCTGACCAGTAAGGACTATGCCAAATCCCTCGCGCAGCAGATCGATGTGACAAAGGCGAAGCCATCAAGCCAGATCCGCCCCGGCAAGCTGGCCCCTTACGAGAGCAACCAGACCACGCATTTCTCGGTGGTGGATAAAGACGGGAATGCGGTAGCGGTGACTTATACCCTGAACACCACGTTCGGCACGGGCATTGTGGCGGGGAATACCGGTATTCTGCTGAATAACGAAATGGATGATTTCTCCGCCAAGCCGGGCGTACCGAACGTCTACGGGCTGGTGGGCGGCGATGCGAACGCCGTTGGGCCAGGTAAACGTCCACTGTCGTCGATGTCGCCCACGATCGTGGTAAAAGACGGTAAAACCTGGCTGGTCACCGGCAGCCCCGGTGGGAGCCGTATTATCACGACCGTGCTGCAAATGGTGGTCAACAGCATTGATTTCGGAATGAACGTCGCCGAAGCCACCAACGCGCCGCGCTTCCATCATCAGTGGTTGCCGGACGAGCTGCGCGTGGAGAAGGGCTTCAGCCCGGATACGCTGAAACTGCTGGAGCAAAAAGGGCAGAAAGTCGCGGTGAAAGAGGCGATGGGCAGCACGCAGAGTATTATGATCGCCCCTGACGGTACGCTGTACGGCGCGTCGGATCCGCGGTCGGTGGATGATTTAGCGGCGGGGTATTAACTTTTATGCCCCTCACCCCGGCCCTCTCCCGTTGTACAGTCCGGGGACATCATGAACACTTGTTCGGGGACATGGTAGACACTTACAACTAAGGCATAAGAACCCGTTTATGGAGTCGCTTATGCCCTGGGATGCGAGAGATACCATGTCATTACGTACTGAGTTTGTTTTGTTCGCCTCGCAGGACGGGGCGAACATCCGTTCCCTTTGCCGTCACTACGGCATTTCTCC
>NZ_JAHUXA010000049.1 GCF_019218745.1 Enterobacter sp. ENT03 | reverse complement strand
TCCTGGTTGTAAACACGGCCCACTATGATCGGCATGTCCGGGTCGCCGTTCTTGAAGTCCACCAGCACTTCCTGACCAATACGCGGGATCTGAATGGTCCCAAATCCTTTACCCGCCCACGGCTGGCTCACCCGGATCCAGCATGAGCTGTTCTCATCCCGCTTGCCGTAACGATCCCAGCCAAACTGCACCTTCACCCGCCCATATTTGTCGGTCCAGATCTCCTGGCCCGCCGGGCCGGTCACGATGGCGCTCTGCGGCCCCTTCGTGCGCGGCTGGCTTACCGTCCGCTGCGGCCGGTAAACTTCGCGGGTCGGATGCAGTTCAAAACTGGTTGAATACGAAAAGTGCTGCGCCTGCCCGCTGTGCTGCGCGTTGTCCTGTACAAACAGCGTGGTCTGCGCCACCAGGTACTCCTGATTCAGTTCTGCCGTGGGATGGTTCATCAGAGTAAAGGTATAACCCGTCATCAGAGTACGAATATGGCCCCCACCGTGGACCCGGCTGCCCGG
>NZ_JAHUXA010000048.1 GCF_019218745.1 Enterobacter sp. ENT03 | reverse complement strand
ACTGGTTCCGGCATGTCCGTCACCTGGGCTGGCAGTATACCGGGCGGGTCAGAGGGCTGGTCAGCTTCCGTCTGGAGGGGACACATCGCTGGCTGAACATCAGCGACCTTCAGGCCGGTTCAGAGCCAGTCAGGGTGGGATATGGTGTGCTGGCCCGTAAGCCACGCGAGCCGTGCTTCGGCAGCTTTTACCTGCAAAAACGACCATCAGCCGGACGCCATAGTCAGGGCGGAATGCCGAAAACCAACCGGGAACACCGGGCAAGTGCACAGACGCCGTGGCTGCTGTTCAGCAATGTCGAAGGGCGTGAGCCGGAGCAGATAATGAAGCTCTACAGCCGACGGATGCAAATCGAACAGAACTTCCGCGACGAGAAGAACCCGCGCTTCGGTTACGGTCTGCGGTACAGCAGAAGTCAGGGCAAGGGGCGTCTGGAGGTGCTGAGTGTGGTGATGGCGATGGCGAGTCTGGTGATGTGGCTGACGGGTTATCAGGCGGAGAAAAAGCAGCGTCATCGTGCATATCAGGCCAACACGGTGAGACGACGGG
>NZ_JAHUXA010000047.1 GCF_019218745.1 Enterobacter sp. ENT03 | reverse complement strand
GCAAGATTAAGCGCTGGCTTGAAGACCAGGGACACCGCATACCCGCCAGCAGCACCGTCCATAAACTGATGGCCCGTCACGGCCTGCTGCCGGGCACGGCACCGGGTATCCCGGCCACGGGACGGTTCGAACATGACGCCCCGAACCGGCTCTGGCAGATGGATTTTAAGGGCCACTTTCCCTTCGGCGGGGGCCGCTGCCATCCGCTCACCCTGCTGGACGACCACTCCCGTTTCTCCCTGTGTCTGGCGCCCTGCACCGATGAACGACGCGAGACCGTGCAGCAGCGGCTGCTCAGTGTGTTTGAACGCTACGGTCTGCCGGACGGGATGACGATGGACAACGGCTCGCCGTGGGGCGACACCACCGGCACCTGGACGGCTCTGGAGCTGTGGCTGATGCGCCAGGGGATCCGGGTGGGGCATTCCCGGCCGTATCATCCGCAGACACAGGGCAAGCTGGAGCGTTTTCACCGCAGTCTGAAAGCGGAAGTCCTGCAGGGCAGGTGGTTCGCGGACAGCGGTGAGCTGCAGCGTGCCTTCGACCACTGG
>NZ_JAHUXA010000046.1 GCF_019218745.1 Enterobacter sp. ENT03 | reverse complement strand
AGATGTTTCACTTCTGATTGCGAAAATTTGAGAGACTCGAACACACCGTTTTTCTTTTCTTATTACGGAGAAAAGAAACAGTGCGTCGTTTCAATTTTCAGCTTGATCCAGATTTTTAAAGAGCAAAACTTCGCAGTGCACCTTTTCAGGTACACTCTGAAGTTTTCTTGTTGAGCAGTGTATGGTGGAGCTATGCGGGATCGAACCGCAGACCTCCTGCGTGCAAGGCAGGCGCTCTCCCAGCTGAGCTATAGCCCCATACAGATGTAGTTCAACCTCTAAGCACCGTAATTCTTTCATGGTCAGGGCACAGCTTTGCGAAGCATACTGAAAGTATGCGAGCCGGAGCTGCAACGCAGAACAGGGAAGAATTTGGTAGGCCTGAGTGGACTTGAACCACCGACCTCACCCTTATCAGGGGTGCGCTCTAACCACCTGAGCTACAAGCCTGTAGAGGTTTTACTGCTCATTTTCATCAGACAATCTGTGTGGACACTGCAAGGCAGGTTCTTTCAGGTAAGGAGGTGATCCAACCGCAGGTTCCCCTACGGTTACCTTGTTACGACTTCACCCCAGTCATGAATCACAAAGTGGTAAGCGC
>NZ_JAHUXA010000045.1 GCF_019218745.1 Enterobacter sp. ENT03 | reverse complement strand
GCAGATTAGCACGCCCTTCATCGCCTCTGACTGCCAGGGCATCCACCGTGTACGCTTAGTCGCTTAACCTCACAACCCGAAGATGTTTCACTTCTGATTGCGAAAATTTGAGAGACTCGAACACACCGTTTTTCTTTTCTTATTACGGAGAAAAGAAACAGTGCGTCGTTTCAATTTTCAGCTTGATCCAGATTTTTAAAGAGCAAAACTTCGCAGTGCACCTTTTCAGGTACACTCTGAAGTTTTCTTGTTGTCAGCAGTAAAGTATGGTGGAGCTATGCGGGATCGAACCGCAGACCTCCTGCGTGCAAGGCAGGCGCTCTCCCAGCTGAGCTATAACCCCATCGTAATTGCAAATCTCGTTACCGGTATTCTTTCTGAGACAGGGCGTTTTGCAACGCAGGTCCAGGATGAATTTGGTAGGCCTGAGTGGACTTGAACCACCGACCTCACCCTTATCAGGGGTGCGCTCTAACCACCTGAGCTACAAGCCTGCAGAGATTTCTTACTGCTTTATTTTCTATCAGACAATCTGTGTGGACACTGCAAGGCAGGTTCTTTCAGGTAAGGAGGTGATCCAACCGCAGGTTCCCCTACGGTTACCTTGTTACGACTTCACCCCAGTCATGAATCACAAAGTGGTA
>NZ_JAHUXA010000044.1 GCF_019218745.1 Enterobacter sp. ENT03 | reverse complement strand
CAGATCGATAACGCGCCGGAAGAAAAAGCTCGTGGTATCACCATCAACACTTCCCACGTTGAATATGACACCCCGACTCGCCACTACGCACACGTAGACTGCCCGGGCCACGCCGACTATGTTAAAAACATGATCACCGGTGCTGCTCAGATGGATGGCGCAATCCTGGTTGTTGCTGCGACTGACGGCCCGATGCCGCAGACCCGTGAGCACATCCTGCTGGGTCGCCAGGTAGGCGTTCCGTACATCATCGTGTTCCTGAACAAATGCGACATGGTTGATGACGAAGAGCTGCTGGAACTGGTAGAGATGGAAGTTCGTGAACTGCTGTCTCAGTACGATTTCCCGGGCGACGACACCCCGATCGTACGTGGTTCTGCTCTGAAAGCGCTGGAAGGCGAAGCACAGTGGGAAGAGAAAATCATCGAACTGGCTGGCTACCTGGATTCTTACATCCCGGAACCAGAACGTGCGATTGACAAGCCGTTCCTGCTGCCTATCGAAGACGTATTCTCCATCTCCGGCCGTGGTACTGTAGTAACCGGTCGTGTAGAGCGCGGTATCGTTAAAGTAGGCGAAGAAGTTGAAATCGTTGGTATCAAAGATACTGCGAAATCAACCTGTACTGGCGTTGAAATGTTCCGCAAACTGCTGGACGAAGGCCGTGCTGGTGAGAACGT
>NZ_JAHUXA010000043.1 GCF_019218745.1 Enterobacter sp. ENT03 | reverse complement strand
GGGCTGAGGTATCCCCAGAAAAATGAAAGGCACGATGAAGTGTGATCTACTGGTTGCGCTAACAATACAGAAGAGACCTCATCGTGCCTTTACAGACAGTTTGCCACAAATTTTTCTCCTCGTCCTTACAGGGCATTCATGCCTTTCGCATAAATGCCCTGACGTCCATGGCCGCCGCTCTGTGCAATGGTGCTGACCTCACCCTGACCAGTATCGGCCGTTCTCTCTCCGGTCCCGCAACCGTTAAAAATAAAATCAAACGTGTTGATCGGGCCCTGGGAAACTCCGCCCTTCACCGCGACCTTCCACGTATCCAGCAACTTATCACCCGCGCTGTTACCTCGCTTATGCCCTTTTGCGTTATTGCTGTTGACTGGACCGGATGGCCGGACAAAAACTGGCATCTGCTCCGGGCAAGTCTCGTCTGTGACGGACGTTCGCTACCGCTGATGAGCGAAGTCGTTCCTGCCGGACTGGCGCAGAACAGTCAGGTGCAGTGCGCCTTCCTTGACCGTCTGCATGCGGCAATCCCGGCCGGGAAGCAGGTTATTATCGTGACGGATGCAGGCTTCAGGACTGACTGGTTCCGGCATGTCCGTCACCTGGGCTGGCAGTATACCGGGCGGGTCAGAGGGCTGGTCAGCTTCCGTCTGGAGGGGACACATCGCTGGCTGAACATCAGCGACCTTCAGGCCGGTTCAGAGCC
>NZ_JAHUXA010000042.1 GCF_019218745.1 Enterobacter sp. ENT03 | reverse complement strand
CGCCAAAACATCTTCGGCGTTGTAAGGTTAAGCCTCACGGTTCATTAGTACCGGTTAGCTCAACGCATCGCTGCGCTTACACACCCGGCCTATCAACGTCGTCGTCTTCAACGTTCCTTCAGGACCCTTAAAGGGTCAGGGAGAACTCATCTCGGGGCAAGTTTCGTGCTTAGATGCTTTCAGCACTTATCTCTTCCGCATTTAGCTACCGGGCAATGCCATTGGCATGACAACCCGAACACCAGTGATGCGTCCACTCCGGTCCTCTCGTACTAGGAGCAGCCCCCCTCAATTCTCCAGCGCCCACGGCAGATAGGGACCGAACTGTCTCACGACGTTCTAAACCCAGCTCGCGTACCACTTTAAATGGCGAACAGCCATACCCTTGGGACCTACTTCAGCCCCAGGATGTGATGAGCCGACATCGAGGTGCCAAACACCGCCGTCGATATGAACTCTTGGGCGGTATCAGCCTGTTATCCCCGGAGTACCTTTTATCCGTTGAGCGATGGCCCTTCCATTCAGAACCACCGGATCACTATGACCTGCTTTCGCACCTGCTCGCGCCGTCACGCTCGCAGTCAAGCTAGCTTATGCCATTGCACTAACCTCCTGATGTCCGACCAGGATTAGCTAACCTTCGTGCTCCTCCGTTACGCTTTAGGAGGAGACCGCCCCAGTCAAACTACCCACCAGACACTGTCCGCAACCCGG
>NZ_JAHUXA010000041.1 GCF_019218745.1 Enterobacter sp. ENT03 | reverse complement strand
TTTTTTCCGGTAATCCGCACTGACAAGGATGGTTTCACTATGGAACACGAACTGCACTTCATTGGCATTGATGTCTCTAAAGCAAAGCTCGATGTCGATGTGCTGCGTCCTGACGGCCGTCACCGCAGCAAAAAGTTTGACAACACCCCGAAGGGCCACGACGAGCTGGTCCACTGGCTGCGCAGCCATCACGTGGCTGCGGCCCATATCTGCATGGAAGCCACCAGTACGTACATGGAGGACGCTGCCGCACACCTCAGCGAGGCCGGATTTATCGTCTCCGTCATCAACCCGGCACTGGGCAGAGCCTTTGCACAAAGCGAAGGCCTGCGCAGCAAGACCGATGCCGTGGATGCGCGGATGCTGGCGGCGTTCTGCCGTCAGAAGCGTCCTGCCGCCTGGGAAGCGCCGCACCCGGTGGAACGGGCCCTGCGGGCGCTGGTGCTGCGGCATCAGTCGCTGACGGATATGCACACGCAGGAGCTGAACCGTCGGGAGACGGCGCGGGAGGTGCAGATGCCGAGTATAGATGCGCACCTGCTGTGGCTTGCGGCAGAACTGAAACGTCTGGAAAAACAGATAAAAGACCTGACGGACAACGACCCGGATATGAAGCACCGGCGAAAGCTGCTGGACAGCATACCGGGTATCGGTCCGAAGACCTCCGCGGTGCTGCTGGCGTATGCGGGGCTGAAAGAGCGGTTCGGACAGGCGAGACAGTTCGCGGCGTTCGCGGGACTGACGCCGCGGCAGCACGACTCGGGGAGCAGTGTGCACAGGGCGAGC
>NZ_JAHUXA010000040.1 GCF_019218745.1 Enterobacter sp. ENT03 | reverse complement strand
GCCTCACTTTCCCCGGTTCATGCCGGATGACTTCCTCTGCCAGCCTCAGGTAAGACAGCACACGCCTGACCCTGACGCTGCTTGCCTGATAATGCCAGTGCAGACACCGCTTTTCTGCCATGTATCCTGTCAGCCACATCACCAGACTTGCCATCCCCGCGACCAGATTCAGCACTTCCAGTCGGCCCTGACCCTGACTACGGCTCTGTCTAAGACCGAACCCGAAGCGGGGGCTCTTGTCGTCCCGGAAGTTTTGTTCTATCTGCATTCTGCGGCTGTACAGTGTCATTATCTGGTGCGGCTCCAGTCCCTGCGCATTACTGAACAGGAGCCAGGGCTCCCGGGCACTACTGCGGTGCTCCCGCTGTGTTTTCGGCATTCCCCCTTTTCCGTGACGTCCTGCGTCAGGGCGCTTATGCAGATAGAACCGGCCGTAACAGGGCGTTCGTGGTTTACGGGACAGGACGCCGTAACCCACGCAGACCGGTTGTCCGGTAGCCTCAAGCTCACTGATTTTCATCCACTTTTTATCACCGTCCAGCCGGAAGCTGATACAACCCCTGACCCTGCCGGTGAAGCACCAGCCCATCTGACTGACATGACGGAACCAGTCTGTCCGGAAGCCTGCGTCAGTAATGATGGTGACGGCTTTATTCTGCGGAATGGCATCACGGAGGCGGTCAAGGAAGCGGCACTGAACATTACTGTTCTGCGCCAGCTCTGCAGGAACCACCTCACTCATCAGCGGAATTGAGCGGCCATTACAGACCAGACTTGCCCGCAGAAGGTGCCAGTTCCTGTCATGCCAGCCGGTCCAGTCGACAGCGATAACACAGAAAGGCATCAGGGAGGTGATGGTATGTGTGAGCAGGTGCTGAATACGGGGAATATCACGATGAAGGGCTGTATTGCCAAGAGCACGGTCAACACGTTTAATTTTATTTTTGACGTGCGCCCTGCCCGGAAGGGCGCGGCCAAGGCTGGTCAGGGTGAGGCTGGC
>NZ_JAHUXA010000003.1 GCF_019218745.1 Enterobacter sp. ENT03 | reverse complement strand
AACCGTCCCGTGGCCGGGATACCCGGTGCCGTGCCCGGCAGCAGGCCGTGACGGGCCATCAGTTTATGGACGGTGCTGCTGGCGGGTATGCGGTGTCCCTGGTCTTCAAGCCAGCGCTTAATCTTGCTCGCGCCCCAGCGCTCATGGCGGGCATGCGCCATGCGCAGCAGGTCAGTGATGTCGTCCGGAGAACGGTTCGGAGAATGATGAGGTGCGCGGGAGCGGTCCTGAAGACCGGATACACCTTCCTCAGCCCGGCGTTTAAGCCACTTATAGCCGGTGGCAGGAGAAATGCCGTAGTGACGGCAAAGGGAACGGATGTTCGCCCCGTCCTGCGAGGCGAACAAAACAAACTCAGTACGTAATGACATGGTATCTCTCGCATCCCAGGGCATAAGCGACTCCATAAACGGGTTCTTATGCCTTAGTTGTAAGTGTCTACCATGTCCCCGAACAAGTGTTCATGATGTCCCCGGACTGTACAGGGAGAGGGTTAGGGTG
Source organism: Enterobacter sp. ENT03 (assembly GCF_019218745.1). GTDB lineage: Bacteria > Pseudomonadota > Gammaproteobacteria > Enterobacterales > Enterobacteriaceae > Enterobacter_D. The sequence continues at coordinate 292,931 of NZ_JAHUXA010000003.1, read as the reverse complement.
AGGGGGGCTCGCACCGGGTATGTGCATATTTTGCCCGCAAATCGTGCAGCTACTCCTTTGGGATTACTGCCAGAGATTTTTCACCGTTAACAGCGCGCGGGCGATTTCTACCATGCGCTGATTTTTATCCATCGCCATTTTGCGCAGACACTGCCACGCCTGCTCTTCGGTCATATTCTGGTGCGTCATCAGCACATGCTTGGCGCTGTCGATCACCTTGCGCTCATCAAGAGAGGCTTTCAGCGAGGCCAACTGCGCAGTCAGCTGCTCCAGTTCGCGCGCCTGCTGACGCACCAGCGGCAACAGCTGATTATCAGGGCGCAGCGATAGCGCATCCCCGGCAGGCTCCAGAAAGGCGGCGCTTATCGGCGGGAGATCCTCCTCAGCCAGTAAAGTTGCAACGGTCTGCATCAGGGCGTCGATCAGCGATTCTTCCAGCGCGCGTAACTCCTCCAGCCGCTGCGTGTGCAGCACAAACCAGTGCAGCGCGTTTTCCCCCTGATCCTGCGGCGGCTGGCGGGTGCAGGCCAGACGACGGAGTTGTTCGATCTCAAGCGTTGCCTCACAGCGGGTGTGGAAAATATCGCTCAGGCCGGCGCTGCTAAGTGAAAGGAAGGTGTCAAAACAGGGTTGCTGGCCGTCGATGCGATCCACCAGCCGCTGGCGCAGGGCGTCGCTGAAATGGCCGAGGGTAAACCCGAGCGCCCCCAGCGCCCGCTCCTGCCCCGCCAGCTCTTTGCCCTGCATCAGACTGTAGAGCGCCACCAGCGGCTGCACGATGCGCGGATCGTCAAGGGTGTCGTTGAGCTGCGGCACAATGCTTAACAGATGGCGGATGGTGGCGCTGAACTGCTCCATTGCCTCGGCGGCATCAATGCGTTGCGCCTGTACGCGCTGGCGTAACTCCGGCAGTTGCTCCAGACCCCAGAGCGCGGCGGCGATGCGCTGGCACAGCGCGCTGCTGGTCAGCGGCGGGTCATCATGCAGTAATGGCATTAACGCCAGCCGTTGTTCATCCACCAGTGCGCGACTGGCGCGGCACTCGGCGTCATATAATCGCCCCTGCGAGCAGAGCCAGATGTTGGAAGCGCCGCGTTCGCACTGTAGCATATGCACCAGATGGCAGATCCTGCTTGCCAGCGCACCCGACTGCGCCAGCTGGCGGAGTTGTTGTTTCTGGATCTGGCGCGCGTAACGAAACCAGTCGATGGCGCAGTTCGCGCGGTCAGCATTCATGGTCATGCTTATTCTCCCGGTCAATGTGTCCGCTGAATAAAGCAATAATCATGCCTTGTCGAAGGAGTGAAAAATGCAAAAGATAGTGATCGTCGCCAGCGGCGCGGCGTATGGCAGTGAATCCCTGTTTAACAGCCTGCGTCTGGCTATCGCCCTGCGTGAGCAGGATCCCGCGCCAGAGTTGCGCCTGTTTTTAATGTCCGATGCGGTCACCGCCGGGCTACGCGGCCAGCGCCCGGCCGAGGGCTATAACATTCAGCAGATGCTGGAGATCCTCACGGCGCAGAACGTACCGGTGAAGTTGTGCAAAACCTGCACCGATGGCCGGGGGATTAGCGAACTGCCGCTGGTTGAGGGGGTGGAGATCGGCACGCTGGTGGAGCTGGCACAGTGGACACTGGCGGCGGATAAAGTATTAACCTTCTAATAATTACCCCGCTTTAATATATTTTTCTTATAGATGTGATCCAGTCATCAAGTTTGCCTGCTGCGTTGCCGATAGCTTTTTTATAACAACACAGCAGGTACAACATCATGATCAAATCCATTCGCGCGCGCATTATTGTGGCGACAGCTGGCTGTCTGGCTATTGCTTTGCTTCTTAACACCGTTATCAATTTTCAGGTCGCCCGTCAGGACAACCAACAAACCCAGCACGATATTTTAGCCAGCACCAGTAACAGCCATAGCCTGGCGATCGCTGACTGGGTGAACAGCAAAATGACCATGATTGCCTCGTTACCGGACGTGGCGGTGCAGGACGATCCGGTGCCGGTGTTTAAGCAAATCGCCCAGGCTGGCGGATTTACCAACGTCTATGTCGGTTATGCCACCAAAACCGCCAAATTCTCCGATCCGACCGGCGTCCCGGCGGATTACGATCCCACTATCCGTCCGTGGTATCAGCAAGTGCTGAAAGCCGATGCGCCGGTCGTCACCGCGCCGTATGTGGACGCGGGCACCGGCAAACTGGTGGTGACCTTTGCTGTGCCGGTGAAAACAGGTGGTACGCTGAACGCAGTGGTCGCCGGTGATGTCGCCATGGACAGCGTGGTGGCGAACGTGCACGGGATCCAGCCGACGCCAAAGAGTAGCGGCCTGCTGCTGGACAGCGACGGCACGGTGATCGCCGCCAATGACCCCGCGCTGACGTTAAAACCCTTTAACGAAGCCATTCAGGGCGTGAATTTCAACGACCTTAAAGCGGGTAACGCAGAGGAAGGAACGCTGGCCGGAGCCAGCAAAACGCTACTTGCCACGCCGGTGAAAGGCACCCAATGGCTGCTGGTGGTGGCGCTGGACAGCGATGATGCCACCAGCGGCCTGAGCGCCCAGCTGAAGGCCTCGGCATTGTCGCTGATCGTGCTGGTGCTGCTCGGCGGTGCGGTAATGCACTGGCTGGTCGCCACGCTGCTCAAACGTCTGATGACCATCCGCGATGCCATGCACGCCATCAGCAACGGCACCGATGACCTGTCCCAGCGTCTGCCGGAAAACGGCAATGATGAAATCGCGGAAATTGCCCGCGCCTTTAACGCCTTCAGCGACAAACTGGCGGTGGTGATGGTGAAACTGCGCGACTCCAGCACCTCGGTGAAATTCGCCGCCCAGGAGATCGCAGCGGGCAACCAGGATCTCTCCGGGCGTACTGAACAGGCCGCCTCCAGCCTGCGCGGTACCGCCAGCGCGATTGAGCAGATCACCGCCTCTGTCGGGCAGTCCACCGATTCCGCCGCCCAGGCCAACACTCAGGCGCAGGCCGCGTCGGAAGCCGCGTCACGGGGCGGTCAGGTAGTGAAACAGGCGATCACCACTATGCAGTCTATCGAAGAGGCGTCCGCCAAAATTGGCGATATTACCAGCGTTATTGACGGCATTGCCTTCCAGACCAATATTCTGGCGCTGAATGCGGCGGTGGAAGCGGCGCGTGCTGGTGAGCAGGGGCGCGGCTTTGCGGTAGTGGCCGGAGAGGTGCGGACCCTTGCCAGTCGTAGTGCGCAGGCGGCCAAAGAGATCAAATCACTGATCGAATCCACCACCCAGAGCGTTTCTATCGGCTCGCGCTATGTCCGGCTGGCGGGGGAAAGCATGGGCGATATTGTGTCGGGCATCGACAGCGTGTCGGTGATCATGCGTGAAATCACCATCGCGACCAGCGAGCAGATGAAAGGTATTCAGGAGATTAACCACGCGGTAGTCGATCTTGATCGCATGGTGCAGCAGAACGCGGAACTGGTAGTGGAATCCGCCGCGGCAGCAGGGGCGCTGCAATCACAGGCGGCGGAGCTGGCGGAAACCGCGGGTCATTTCCGCATCTGAACGTCAGGCGGCGCAACGATCTGCGCCGCTTGTCACCTCAGGCAAAACCTGGCTGCATCTGTGGGCCAGGTTTTTCTTCGCACAATAAACCGCGCACTTTTCCCACCAGCTCGTTTAAGCAGTCGTCGTGCATGCCAAGCTTAATCAGTTCCTGCTCCAGCGAGAAAAGGTATTGCGCGTTGGTGCCGAGCGGGCCGCTGGCGGCGGCAATCAACGGTGCTATCACCTGCGCACGGGTATCGGCTTCGTACAGCGCATGGCGCGGATCCATAATAAACACCAGCGCGTTGATGGTGCGGCCATCATCAAGAGTGAGTTTGCACCAGCTTGGCAGGTAACAACCAGTGATCATTTCGCGCTTCCACAACAGCGACAGGTCGTCGTGCAGGGTTTCATCGGCGAGCCGGTATGCCACGCCCGTGGTGCGTCCGCCCTCTTTCAGAGCAAGCATCCGCCCCGGCTGGCAGGCACTGCCCCGTCCGGCGGTCAGGCGCAGGCAAAAGGCACGATGCCAGCCCACCAGGGTGCCGGGACAGGATTCGGTGTATTCCAGCGCCGGGTTCCACATCAGGGAGCCATAGCCAAAAATCCACACCGGGCCATCGTCCGGGCGGCAGGCCAGGGTCGCCGCCAGCGAGGCTGCCCGCTGTTCTGCTGACCAGAGCAGGGATTCTTCAATCTCGCCAAAGGCCGTTTTACAATCAGCCTTCATCAGAAAATCACGCGTTAACATCGTTTACCTCCACCACTGCGTGTGTCCATACGACTGCTTTTTTGACGCCTTCCAGGCTTTTTAGGTGCTCATTTAGAAAGCAACCCGTTACGACGATATGCAATTCGCGGGCCGCTTGCAAGCCAGATGCAGGCGTAAGCGGCGCTGTTATTGTTATCGGGCGGTGGAGGAAAATCTAAAGCGTATTTATTTCAGCCGATTACTTCTTTTTGTGCCATTTGTCATCGTCGCCCTTTTCGTAATCATGTTTTACCGCCGCCCACGCCACTTTATGCGCGGTTTCTTCCCGGCTGGCGTCGCCTTTACGGTCGTCTTTGTCTTTATACTGATCCCAGGCGCTGTTAAACGCTTCTTTATAAATATCCTGCGCATGGGCGGGCAGCACATGCTGTACGCTGTCCGGTAAGTCGGTTCGGGATTTAAACGGCATGACAGGTCCTCATTCAGGGATAAAACCTAAGTGTGGACGACAAGCGGCGTGGTTGCCAGTCAGCATAAAGATTTGAAATCTTAGCGTCATAATTTACTGTTATATATAAGAATAAAAATCAATTTTTATGAATTCGGTTACTTCAAATTGATAATCCTCTATTCCCGTAAAATTAAGTAAACATATCCCCGCCGTATGGCAGGATCTGTTATTTTACGTGTCTGCGATTTTTTCAAACTACACTAATTACGCACCTGCAAACATGGAGATAATAAATGCCGACAACGATCGAGGCGGTTAAAACCCGCCACAAGGAGACCTCTCTCATTTTCCCGGTGGTAGCCCTGGCAGTGCTGCTGCTCTGGGGAAGCAGCCAGTCACTGCCAGTGGTCATTGGTATCAACCTGCTGGCGCTGGTAGGGATTTTAAGTAGCGCATTTAGTGTGGTTCGTCATGCCGATGTTCTGGCCCACCGTCTGGGCGAGCCGTATGGTTCATTAATTTTAAGTCTTTCCGTCGTTATTCTCGAAGTGAGCCTTATTTCCGCATTGATGGCGACCGGCGATGCCGCGCCCACGCTGATGCGCGATACGCTCTATTCCATCATTATGATTGTGACCGGCGGTCTGGTTGGCTTTTCGCTGCTGCTCGGCGGTCAGAAATTTGCCACCCAGTATATGAATCTGTTTGGCATTAAACAGTATTTGATCGCCCTCTTCCCGCTGGCGGTGATCGTGCTGGTGTTCCCGATGGCACTGCCGACGGGAAACTTCAGTACCTCGCAGGCATTGCTGGTGGCGCTGATTTCCGCGGCGATGTACGGCGTGTTTCTGCTCATCCAGACCAAAACCCACCAGAGCCTGTTTGTTTACGAACACGAAGACGATGGTGACGATCCGCATCACGGTAAGCCATCCGCGCACAGCAGTACCTGGCATGCGCTGTGGCTTATTGTTCACCTGGTCGCCGTTATCGCCGTTACCAAGGTGAACGCGAATCCGCTGGAAACGCTGCTGACAGAGCTTAATGCCCCGGTGGCCTTTACCGGATTCCTGGTGGCGCTGCTGATCTTGTCGCCGGAAGGTCTGGGGGCGTTGCGTGCGGTGCTGAATAATCAGGTGCAGCGCGCCATGAACCTGTTCTTCGGTTCGGTGCTGGCGACCATTTCTCTGACCGTACCGGTGGTGACGCTGATCGCCTGGGCGACGGGTAATGATCTGGTGTTTAGCCTGGGCGGCCCGGAGATGATTGTGATGCTGTCATCGCTGCTGCTGTGCCAGCTGTCGTTCTCTACTGGCCGCACCAATGTGCTGAACGGTGCTGCGCATCTGGCGTTGTTTATCGCCTATCTGATGACGATCTTTGCCTGACGGCATTGCCTCACGGGAGGCCGCGTTATGCGGCTTCCCTTATTGGTAAGTCGCTATGCCTGCATCAACTCGTCAAACAACTCCGGATGCCTGTCCAGCGCTTTAAACAGCAGAACAAGCGGTTTTGGTGGTGCCACCCGGCCCGTTTCGTAGCGGCTGAAAGCATTCGCCCCGCCACCAAAGATTTCCGCAGCCTGGCGCTGATCCAGTTTAAAACGTTTACGTACCCTGGCGATAAAATGGGGATCGACCGCTTCTGCATTGACGGCGCGATTAAACGCGCTGATGGCGGCCATATAACGCGCGCTCGCCGCTTCATTTAAAATCATTTCACCGCAGGCCCCGCAAAAATCACCGGTGATACCGCACACCTGCGTTTTACGGCCCTTGTATTCATAGTCAACATCACGCGTCAGATGCTGCAGTTCTGCGCCTCCGCAAACCGGGCATTTCATGGTCATAGCTCCTTAAATGAGACGATCAGCACGTCATCTTTAACGATGAACTTCATGTAGATACGCAGCCCATTAAAAACAGGCCGGTAAACGTCATGCCAGCACGTATGATCGTGATAAGCCGTCATGCTCTTATAAAAATCCTTTGTCTCCAGCGCCAGAATGACAACGAGCATCTCTTCCAGGCTACTGAATCCCAGCGCCGCTGCATCATTAAGCGCGGTGAGCGTAGTGCGGGTTTTTCCTGCACGCACCAGCGCTTTCACCACAGACAGACGGGTATGCACAGTTCCTTTTTCGGTCATGATTATTAACCTGAATGCCAAATTATGCAAATAGGTTAATGAGGCGGAATGCCCTGAACAAGGGCTGGCGGGGGTATTTACAACGGGTGCGAGGCGCTACGCAAAATGCCGCGTAACAAATGAAAACGCCATGCCGTTTCCTTTCGGGTAAACGACATGGCGATTAAGAGGCGTTTTTTAGTTCTCGGTATCCAGCTCTGGGAAGCTTTTCACCAGATCATCAATGGCTTTGATCTGGGTGAGGAACTGCTCCAGCTTGGCCAGCGGCAGTGCAGACGGGCCGTCACATTTCGCATGATCCGGGTCCGGGTGCGCTTCGATGAATAGCCCCGCCAGACCGGTCGCCATACCGGCGCGCGCCAGTTCGGTCACCTGACCGCGACGACCGCTTGATGCAGCGCCAAAGGGATCGCGGCACTGCAGGGCGTGGGTCACGTCGAAAATAACCGGGGAGTTGCCGGAGACTTTCTTCATCACGCTAAAGCCCAGCATGTCCACCACTAAGTTGTCGTAGCCAAAGTTCGCGCCACGGTCGCAGAGGATCACTTTCTCGTTACCGCCTTCGCGGAATTTATCCACGATATTGCCCATTTGACCGGGGCTTACGAACTGCGGTTTCTTCACGTTGATCACCGCACCGGTTTTCGCCATCGCTTCGACCAGATCGGTCTGACGCGCGAGGAAAGCCGGCAGCTGGATCACGTCAACCACTTCAGACACTGGCTGCGCCTGGCTGGCTTCGTGCACATCGGTGATCACTTTAACGCCAAACGTCTGCTTCAGCTCCTGGAAGATTTTCATCCCTTCTTCGAGGCCCGGGCCACGGTAGGAGTGAATCGACGAGCGGTTAGCTTTATCAAAAGAGGCCTTGAACACGTACGGGATACCCATTTTCTGCGTAACCGTGACGTAGTGTTCACAAATGCGCATCGCAAGATCGCGTGACTCGAGCACGTTCATACCGCCAAACAGCACGAACGGCAGGTCGTTTGCCACGTTAATATCGCCAATGCTAACCACTTTTTGTTTCATAGGATCGCCTTATCAGGTTGGGGGTCGGGAGTCATTAATGCAGCGTGATCTGCTTGTGCGCAATGTTGTTAATCTGCGCGCGGATCATTTCGCTGATCGGATCTTCCGGACATTGTTCTACAAAATAACTTAAATCATTGAGCGCGACATGGTCGCAGTCGAGCTGAGCATAAATCAGCCCGCGGTCACGAATTTCGTACGGATCTTCTGGATTGAACTGCAACAGCGCTTCGCTGGCGCGCAGGGCCAGCTCCATCTGCTGCTCTTCCATCAGCGCCGATTTCAGCGTATCCAGCAGCTTGCGGATCACCTCGGCGTTGTCGGCTTCATCCAGATCTTCATTGAACAGTTCAGCAATCGGACTGATATTGCCCTTGAGCCACACCTCGAGGGTGTGCTCGTCCAGCGTGTCGCCATTGAACGGATTGATCAGCCACATTTCGCTGTCCATCCATTCGGCACGTAAAATGAGCTGTGTCGGGAAAATCACCGGCATCAGCGGAATGTCCAGTCTGCCGGCGACCCACAGCAGAATAGCGCCCAGAGAGACGGCGCTGCCCTGGCGATTTTTGAGCACGTGATCCAGCCACAGGGCATCGGACAGGCGGTAAACGCCGCGCGTGTCCTGAAAGCCCCACTCACCGTAAAACAGCTCGATGAGCTTCTCCAGTTGCCAGTCCTGAGGCTTCGCCTCGCTGATCTCTTCCCTGGCCAGACTGACCAGGCCTTCCAGTTCATCGTAGACATACTGTGAGGGGAAATCTTCGCGGATCAACTCTGATACGAGGATCATCCCGTCACATAACGGTGCTTTATTAAATTCGAAATCTGCCAACGACTTCATCATTTACCCCAGTAACGGTATTTTGTGGTGGCGAGTTTAATGATGATGTACAGCACCACCAGCGCCAGCAGAAAGGCGATAAACCCGTACTGCTGGCTGCGCAGGCAATTATGACCCGGCGCAAGAAAACCCAAAACGCAGTGATGATAACGCCAAATGACCTCTCCGTCAGCCATACTCCTTCCTTTATAACGGCATGTGGCCCAGCGTCAGGCGCTCGTTATCACCGTAATCGCGGCAGGTTTCGATCTGCGCGTACTGCTCAGCGGCAAAACAGGCGCGCACTGCGGCACCCTGCTGCCAGCCATGCTCGAGCACCAGCGTGCCGCCGGGCAGCAGGAATTGCCGGGCATGATGAATAATCCACGCCAGATCGGCCATACCCTGATCGCCAGCCACCAGTGCGGTGCGCGGTTCAAAACGCACATCGCCCTGTGACAAATGCGGATCCTGCTCATCAATGTAGGGCGGATTGCTGACGATCATCGTAAACCGCTCGCCGTCCAGCGCGCTGAACCAGTGGCTTTGCCGCACGGTTACGTTGCGGATTTGCAGATGCTCCGCATTACGGCGGGCAAGCGCCACCGCCTCAGGCATCATATCAACCGCGATGACGTCGCAGTCCGGGCGCTCTCTGGCCAGCGCCAGCGCTATCGCGCCGGTGCCGGTGCCTAAATCGAGAATACGACAGGGTGAATCAGGCAGACGGGCAAGCGCCTGCTCAACCAGGCATTCGGTGTCCGGGCGTGGTATCAGCGTGGCGGGTGAAACGAACAGCGGCAAAGACCAGAATTCACGCACGCCCACCAGATGCGCCACCGGCTCGCCCTGCGCGCGGCGGGCAAGCAGCGCGTTAAGCTGTGTCTGTTCCGCGTCTGTCAGTACCGTCTCACCAAAGGCAAGAATGAAGGTGCGCGCGCGTCCGGTGACGAAACCCAGCAGGATCTCAGCATCGCGCCGCGGGCTGTCGCTGCCCGCAAGCTTATCAATAGCAAGGCGAAGCCAGGATTGATAATCCATCAGTCCTGCTCTGAGAGGGCAGCAAGCTGATCGGCCTGGTATTCCTGAACGATAGGTTCGATCAGCATATCCAGTTTTCCTTCCATCACTTCATCCAGACGGTAAAGCGTCAGGTTGATGCGGTGGTCGGTGACGCGGCCCTGCGGGAAGTTGTAGGTGCGGTTGCGATCGCTGCGGTCGCCGCTGCCCAGCAGGTTACGACGGGTGGAGGCTTCCGCCTGCTGGCGTTTGGCGATTTCGGCGGCGCGAATACGCGATCCCAGCACCGACAGCGCTTTGGCTTTGTTTTTGTGCTGGGAACGTTCGTCCTGACACTCCACCACAATCCCGGTTGGGATGTGGGTGATACGGATCGCCGAATCGGTGGTGTTAACGTGCTGACCGCCTGCGCCGGATGAGCGGAAGGTGTCGATACGCAGATCCGCCGGGTTGATGTCCGGCAGTTCCGCTTCCGGCAGCTCTGGCATCAGCGCCACGGTGCAGGCCGAGGTGTGAATACGGCCCTGGGATTCAGTCGCGGGTACGCGTTGTACGCGGTGACCGCCGGATTCAAATTTCAGCCGACCATAGACGCCTTCACCGCTGATTTTAGCGATGATTTCTTTGTATCCGCCATGTTCGCCTTCGTTGGCGCTCATGATTTCCACGCGCCAGCGGCGGGATTCTGCGTAACGGCTGTACATGCGGAACAGATCGCCGGCAAAAAGCGCCGCTTCGTCGCCGCCGGTACCGGCACGCACTTCAAGATAGGCGTTACGTTCATCGTCCGGATCGGTGGGCAGCAACAGCACCTGCAGCTGCTGTTCCAGTTGTTCGGTTTTCTCTTTCAGTTCGCGCAGTTCTTCCTGCGCCATGTCCCGCATTTCCGGATCCTCGAGCATCAGCTGCGCGGTTTCCATGTCTTCCTGAACCTGTCGCCAGTCAGTAAAGCAGCGGGAGACATCGCTCAGTTGCGCGTATTCGCGCGATAACGCACGAAAACGATCCTGATCGGCGATGGTCCCCGCGTCACCCAGCAACGCCTGAACTTCTTCATGGCGCTCGTGCAGGGCTTCCAGTTTGGCAACGATAGAAGGCTTCATAGGCGTAAATGCACCCTGTTCTGTTATTAGAGGTTGTTGTGCTACTCCAGCCCGAGGCTGTTGCGCAGAATATGCAGGCGTTCGTCATCCCCGTTACGGGCGGCCTGCTGAAGAGATTTGGTTGGGGCGTGGATCAGCTTGTTGGTCAGTTTCCACGCCAGATCCTGCATGATGGCTTGCGCATCACCGCCTTTTTCGAGAGCGGCAAGGGCTTTGGCTGTCAGTTCATCCCGCACCTGTTCTGCCTGGCTGCGGTATTCGCGAATGGTCTCGCTGGCGCTTTGCGCACGCAGCCAGGCCATAAATTCGCTGGTTTCCTGCTCAACAATAGTTTCCGCTTCCACGGCGGCGGCTTTACGCTGCGCCAGGTTGTGGGAAATGATGCTTTGTAAATCGTCAACGCTGTACAGATAGGCGTTGGCCAGCTTACTGACGTCCGGCTCAACGTCGCGCGGCACGGCAATATCCACCAGCAGCATCGGCTGGTTACGGCGGGCTTTCAGGGCGCGCTCCACCATACCTTTACCGATGATCGGCAGCGGGCTGGCGGTGGAACTGATAATAATGTCGGCGTCTTTCAGACGTTCATCGATGTCGCTGAGCGAAATCACCTCAGCGCCGACTTCATCGGCCAGCACCTGCGCACGTTCGCGGGTGCGGTTGGCGATGATCATGTTTTTAACTTTATGCTCGCGCAGATGACGTGCCACCAGTTCGATGGTTTCGCCCGCGCCGACCAGCAGCACCGTGACGGTGGATAACGATTCGAAGATTTGACGCGCCAGCGTACAGGCGGCGAAAGCCACAGAGACGGCGCTGGCGCCGATGTCAGTTTCCGTGCGTACGCGTTTTGCAACCGAGAAAGATTTCTGGAACATGCGCTCCAGTTCGGTGGCATTCAGATGGCCACGGCTGGAATCGGCGAAGGCTTTTTTCACCTGTCCCAGGATCTGCGGCTCGCCCAGCACCAGCGAATCAAGACCACTGGCGACGCGCATCAGATGGCTGACGGCATCGTTGTCCTGGTGCCAGTAGAGGCTTTTACGCAGCTCTTCTTCATTCAGATGATGGTAATCGCACAGCCAGCGGATCAACGCTTCCTGCAAATCATCACGCTCTTCTACACTGAGGTAAAGCTCGGTGCGGTTACACGTCGACAGCACCACCCCGCCCTGCACCATTGGCTGTGCCAGCAGGCTTTCCAGCGCCTCGTCGAGCGTATCCGGCGAAAACGAAACACGTTCTCGCAACGCAACAGGCGCAGTTTTGTGGTTGATGCCGAGCGCTAAAAGAGTCATGTCAGCGGGAGTAGTACCAGTGTTGATAAGGTTAGTCTGTGCGCATCATACAGGATGCGTGAGGTCAATAAAAGAGAGCGCCCCCTTTTGGAGTAATCGATAATATAATGATTTAAGACAAGTTGAACGTAGACGCTGTGCCGCCGCGGCGCTAGCATTAACGATATAACTGCAACGTATTACAAGGATTTTTCCTCATTATGATGTCAGCGACTACCCGTCTGTTCCGCCTTCTGCCGCTCGCCAGCCTTGTGCTGACCGCCTGTACGCTCACCGCGCCAAAAGGACCGGGTAAAAGCCCTGACTCCCCGCAGTGGCGGCAGCACCAGCAGGATGTGCGTAATCTGAACCAGTATCAGACCCGCGGTGCCTTTGCCTATATTTCGCCGCAGCAAAAAGTGTATGCCCGCTATTTCTGGCAGCAAACTGGTCAGGATAACTATCGCCTGCTGCTGACTAACCCGCTGGGCAGCACTGAGCTTGAGCTGACTGCCCGTCCGGGCAATGTGCAGATCGTCGACAATAAAGGCCAGCGCTATACCGCCACCGATGCTGAAGAAACCATCAGCAAGCTGACCGGTATGCCTATCCCACTCAACAGCCTGCGCCAGTGGATCCTCGGCTTGCCGGGGGACGCCACCGACTACAAACTCGACAGCCAGTATCGCCTTAGCGAGCTGAACTATTCCGAGGGCGGTAAAACCTGGAAAGTGGTATATGGCGATTACGATGAGAAGACCAAACCGAGTATGCCCGCCAGCATGGAGCTGACCCAGGACGACCAGCGCATCAAGCTGAAAATGGATAACTGGATTGTGAAATGATGACCCAGTGGCCCTCTCCGGCAAAGCTTAATCTGTTTTTATACATCACCGGCCAGCGCAGCGACGGCTATCACGAGCTTCAGACGCTGTTTCAGTTTCTGGATTATGGTGACACTATCGGCATTGCGCCGCGTCACGACGGCGCTATCCGCCTGCTGACGCCGGTGGCTGGCGTGGCTGATGACGAAAACCTGATTATGCGCGCCGCCCGTTTATTGATGAATGCGGCCCGCCAGCGTGACTGCCTGCCTGCCGGCAGCGGCGCTGACATTGGCATTGAAAAACGGCTGCCGATGGGTGGCGGGCTGGGCGGCGGTTCATCCAATGCCGCCACCGTGCTGGTAGCCCTGAACCATCTTTGGGGCTGCGGCTTATCCATCGATGAACTGGCGGCGCTGGGCCTGCAACTGGGGGCGGATGTACCGGTGTTTGTGCGGGGTCATGCGGCCTTCGCGGAAGGCGTTGGCGAGCAGCTTACGCCCGTCGATCCGCCGGAAAAATGGTATCTGGTGATGCATCCGGGCGTCAGCATCCCTACGCCGGTCATTTTCAAAGATCCTGATTTGCCAAGAGACACGCCGAAAAGGTCAATTAATACGTTGCTAAATTGTGAATTCAGCAACGATTGCGAGGTTATCGCAAGAAAACGTTTTCGCGAGGTTGATGCCGCGCTTTCCTGGCTGTTAGAATACGCGCCGTCGCGCCTGACTGGCACAGGAGCTTGTGTCTTTGCTGAATTTGACACCGAGTCCTCTGCACGTCAGGTGCTGGAGCAAGCCCCGGACTGGCTACATGGTTTTGTCGCGAAAGGTGTAAACCTTTCTCCGCTCCACCAGGCTATGTTTGGGCAACCTGAGCTCTGGTGACAACGTCACCCTGTTCCAGACGTTGCATCGCGCTCTTTAATACACCGCTGGATAGCGTTTTGCCTGGCCCGCACAGTTTTCGGCGACGCTATCCACCACTGGACGCATGCCTGAGGTTCTTCTCGTGCCTGATATGAAGCTTTTTGCTGGTAACGCCACCCCGGAACTAGCACAACGTATTGCCAACCGCCTGTACACTTCCCTCGGCGACGCCGCTGTAGGTCGCTTTAGCGACGGCGAAGTCAGCGTACAAATTAATGAAAATGTACGCGGTGGTGATATTTTCATCATCCAGTCCACTTGTGCTCCCACCAATGACAACCTGATGGAGTTGGTTGTTATGGTTGATGCGCTGCGTCGTGCTTCTGCAGGTCGTATCACCGCTGTTATCCCTTACTTTGGTTATGCCCGTCAGGATCGCCGTGTGCGTTCTGCGCGTGTGCCTATTACCGCAAAAGTTGTCGCCGATTTCCTGTCAAGCGTTGGCGTTGACCGTGTACTGACCGTTGACCTGCATGCTGAACAGATCCAGGGCTTCTTTGACGTGCCGGTTGATAACGTGTTTGGTAGCCCCATCCTGCTCGAAGACATGTTGCAGCTGAATTTGGATAACCCGATCGTGGTTTCTCCGGACATCGGCGGCGTGGTACGTGCTCGCGCGATTGCCAAGCTGCTCAACGATACCGACATGGCCATCATCGACAAACGTCGTCCGCGCGCGAACGTCTCCCAGGTCATGCACATTATTGGTGACGTGGCGGGTCGTGACTGTGTACTGGTTGACGACATGATCGACACCGGTGGTACGCTGTGTAAAGCGGCTGAGGCCCTGAAAGAACGTGGCGCGAAACGTGTATTTGCTTACGCGACTCACCCGATCTTCTCCGGCAATGCGGCAAATAACCTGCGTCATTCCGTCATCGACGAAGTGGTGGTTTGTGACACCATTCCGCTGACTGACGAAATTAAATCTCTGCCGAACGTCCGTACCCTGACCCTGTCAGGTATGCTGGCCGAAGCGATTCGTCGTATCAGCAACGAAGAATCCATTTCTGCTATGTTCGAGCACTAATCGGACACAGCATAAAAACCCGCCGCGGCGGGTTTTTTTGTCTGTGAATTCCATTTGTATGATTTATGCATTCCATATCTGGTATATAACAAACAGATGGTTTGCTCAGCGATGAAATGAAAAAAGTGAAAAAATTGACGTCTTTTGATGCTCTTCCTTTTCGCGCCCTTATCGACGCCTGCTGGAAAGAAAAATACTCTCTGTCGCGCTTTACCCGCGACCTGATTGCCGGGATCACCGTCGGCATCATTGCGATCCCGCTGGCGATGGCGCTGGCGATTGGCAGCGGTGTAGCTCCGCAATATGGCCTGTACACGTCGGCGGTTGCCGGGATTGTCATCGCCCTGACCGGTGGCTCGCGCTTTAGTGTTTCCGGTCCTACCGCCGCCTTTGTGGTGATCCTCTACCCGGTATCACAGCAGTTCGGGCTGGCGGGATTGCTCGTCGCCACCCTGATGTCCGGCGTGTTCCTGATCCTGTTTGGCCTCGCCCGATTTGGCCGCCTCATTGAATACATTCCGCTGTCGGTCACGCTCGGGTTTACCTCCGGGATCGGCATCACCATCGGCACCATGCAGATCAAAGATTTTCTCGGTTTGCATCTCACCCAGGTGCCCGAACATTATCTGCAAAAAGTGGGCGCGCTGGCGGGCGCTCTGCCGACCTTTAACCCCGGTGATGCCGCCATTGGTGTGGTCACTCTCGGTACATTGATTTTATGGCCACGGCTCGGTATACGCTTGCCAGGCCATTTACCGGCACTGCTGGCCGGTTGCGCGGTGATGATGGTGGTCAATCTCGCCGGTGGTCACGTAGCAACCATCGGTTCGCAGTTCCATTATGTGCTGGCGGATGGCACCCAGGGTAACGGCATTCCGCAACTGCTGCCGCAACTGGTGCTGCCGTGGGATATGCCGGGTTCAGACTTCACCCTGAGCTGGGCTTCTCTTCAGGCACTGTTACCGGCGGCGTTCTCCATGGCGATGCTCGGTGCCATCGAATCGCTGTTGTGCGCGGTGGTGCTCGACGGCATGACGGGTACGCGGCATAAAGCCAACGGCGAACTGATTGGTCAGGGGCTGGGTAACCTGGTTGCGCCGTTCTTCGGCGGCATTACCGCTACCGCCGCTATTGCCCGCTCAGCGGCCAACGTGCGTGCGGGGGCAACGTCGCCCGTTTCGGCGGTGGTCCACGCCTTGCTGGTGATCCTCGCCCTGCTGATCTTAGCCCCGCTGCTCTCCTGGCTGCCGCTGTCGGCCATGGCCGCCCTGCTGCTGATGGTGGCATGGAACATGAGCGAAGCGCATAAAGTGGTGAACCTGCTGCGTACCGGCCCGAAAGACGACATCATCGTCATGCTGCTGTGCATGTCGCTGACCGTCCTGTTCGATATGGTGATCGCCATCAGCGTCGGCATCGTTCTGGCCTCACTGCTGTTTATGCGCCGTATCGCACGCATGACGCGCCTTGCGCCGGTCAATGTTGAGGTGCCGGACGATGTGCTGGTACTGCGGGTGATCGGCCCGTTATTCTTCGCGGCGGCAGACAGTTTATTTACCGATCTCGCGGCGCGCTGCGCAGGCAAACGCATTGTCGTGCTGAAATGTGACGCGGTACCGGTGCTGGACGCGGGCGGGCTGGATGCGTTTAAGCGCTTTGTGGAACGTCTGCCAGAAGGCTGTGAGTTACGGGTGAGTAATCTGGAGTTTCAGCCGCTGCGCACCATGGCCCGTGCGGGTATTAAGCCAATAGCAGGACGGTTGTCTTTTTATCCGGATAAAAACGCAGCGCTGGCTGACGTTTAATGGGAATGCCCGGCGGCGTAAGCAGGCCGGGCCAGGGAATGACTCGTGCAGGCCGGGTGAACGATGCATCACCCGGCAAGGAGATTAGCTGTGGCGATGATTCTGATCGCGGCGGCAACGTTTATCGTAGTGACGCACCCACCAGTACTTATCGCACACCTGTTCATGCCCGCCGACGCGCGCCCCCGCCAGCCACAGGACGGCGCCAACGAAAATACTTAAAATGGCTCCATGGGCGAAGTACTGTGGCAGGTTAAGCTGTGGAAGCTGGTTCAGAATGGAATACCCCACACCGACCACCATCACCACCAGCCCCAGGACCATTAATACGTTACCGAGCAACGACGCGTTTTTGCGTTTCATCTGTCACCTCCGGATGCCAGACTGCAAGGGAAAAGCCCTTGCTCCTTGTGTGTAAAGTATAGGCAACACCCCACGGATCGGTTGCGGCGGCGATCACAGTTATTAACATCGGTTAAACACAACTTTACATATAAGCCCCTGAACTGGATGATTTTCTAATAGTTCGCAAGTTGAATTATTAGGATTTTCTCATGTTCTCAGCAGAACTTTGTCAACCGACGCCACACAACGTAAACTACGCGCCAGAATGTGATCCCTTCAGGAACGAAGACGTGACGATTAAACTCATTGTCGGCCTGGCTAATCCAGGCGCTGAGTACGCAGCCACCCGACATAATGCGGGTGCATGGTATGTTGATTTACTGGCCGAACGTTTCCGCGCGCCTCTGCGTGAAGAGCCGAAATTCTTCGGTTTTACCTCACGTATTAACGTCGCAGGTGCGGATGTGCGTCTGCTGGTGCCCACCACCTTTATGAACCTGAGTGGCAAAGCGGTGGCGGCAATGGCGACGTTTTACCGTATCAATCCCGATGAAATTCTGGTGGCGCATGATGAGCTGGATCTGCCGCCGGGCGTGGCGAAATTCAAACTTGGCGGCGGTCATGGTGGACATAACGGCCTGAAAGACATCATCAGTAAACAGGGTAATAACCCGAATTTTCACCGCTTACGTGTGGGAATTGGCCATCCGGGCGATAAAAACAAAGTTGTCGGCTTTGTACTCGGGAAACCACCCGTTTCAGAACAGAAGCTTATCGACGATGCCGTAGACGAAGCGGCGCGCTGCACGGAAATCTGGCTGTCGGACGGCTTAACAAAAGCAACCAACCGACTTCACGCCTTTAAAGCGCAGTAGCTGCCGCGAACGGCTTTTTTGCCCCGCGCGCGAGCGGTTACGTGTATAATAGGCAGAGTTACTAACTTTTCTACAATCTGTCATCTCTAACAGGTTGAATATCAAGACATTAAGGTGATTTAAACCATGGGATTCAAATGCGGTATCGTCGGCTTGCCGAACGTCGGTAAATCTACCCTGTTCAATGCGCTCACCAAAGCGGGCATCGAAGCGGCGAACTTCCCGTTCTGTACCATTGAGCCGAATACCGGCGTTGTGCCGATGCCCGATCCGCGTCTGGATCAGCTGGCTGAAATCGTTAAGCCGCAGCGTATTCTGCCGACCACCATGGAGTTCGTGGACATCGCAGGTCTGGTAAAAGGCGCGTCCAAAGGTGAAGGCCTGGGTAACCAGTTCCTGACCAACATCCGTGAAACCGAAGCCATTGGTCACGTGGTGCGCTGCTTTGAAAACGACAACATTATCCACGTGAATAATAAAGTCGATCCGGCTGACGACATCGACGTTATCAACACCGAGCTGGCGCTATCCGATCTGGACACCTGCGAGCGCGCCCTGCACCGCGTGCAGAAAAAAGCCAAAGGCGGCGATAAAGACGCGAAAGCTGAACAGGCCGCGCTGGAAAAATGTCTGCCTCATCTGGCCGAAGCGGGCATGCTGCGTTCCCTGAATCTGACGGATGAAGACAAAGCGGCGATCCGCTACCTGAGCTTCCTGACGCTGAAACCAACCATGTATATCGCCAACGTTAACGAAGACGGTTATGAAAATAACCCGTACCTCGATAAAGTGCGCGAGATCGCCGCCAAAGAGGGTTCTGTGGTGGTGGCCGTCTGTGCCGCGGTTGAAGCTGACATCGCTGAGCTGGACGATGCGGACCGCGCAGAATTTATGGCGGAAATGGGTCTGGAAGAGCCGGGGCTGAACCGTGTGATCCGTGCCGGTTATGAACTGCTGAACCTGCAAACCTATTTCACCGCGGGCGTCAAAGAAGTGCGCGCATGGACCATTCCGGTTGGCGCGACGGCACCGCAGGCTGCCGGTAAAATCCATACCGACTTTGAGAAAGGCTTCATCCGCGCGCAGACTATCGCGTTTGAAGACTTCATCGCTTACAAAGGCGAACAGGGTGCAAAAGAAGCCGGTAAGATGCGTGCTGAAGGCAAAGACTACATCGTGAAAGATGGCGACGTGATGAACTTCCTGTTCAACGTCTGATCTGCGTCCTGCCCCGACATTTAATCCACGCCCCGGCGTGGATTTTTCTTTTCAGACGATCCTCGGCTGTACCCGCCTCCCCCTCTGCCTGATCTATGCCAGGCTTGAAGTCTCTGCCGTTATAACGGCGCCGCTCACCATTCGGGTAACGCATGACACAGACACCGTCTCTTTCTGATCACGACATTGCACTCATCGACCGTTACTGGCGAGCCGCCAACTATCTCTCGGTCGGGCAAATTTATCTGATGGATAACCCCCTGCTGCGCGAGCCGCTTCGCCCGGAACACATTAAACCGCGTTTGCTGGGACACTGGGGGACCACGCCGGGCCTGAATTTTATTTATGCCCACCTCAACCGGGCGATCCGCCTGCGCGATCTCAACATGATCTATATTTGTGGTCCCGGTCATGGCGGCCCAGGCATGGTGGCGAACACCTGGCTGGAAGGCAGCTACAGCGACATCTATCCGGACATCAGCCAGAACGCCGAGGGGATGCAAAAGCTGTTTAA
Organism: Enterobacter sp. ENT03; assembly: GCF_019218745.1. Classification (GTDB taxonomy): domain Bacteria; phylum Pseudomonadota; class Gammaproteobacteria; order Enterobacterales; family Enterobacteriaceae; genus Enterobacter_D. Next base: position 273,288 of record NZ_JAHUXA010000003.1, on the reverse strand, counting down.
GCAATTCTCCTTCCCCGGCGGTATTCCGAGCCACGCCGCCCCGGAAACGCCGGGATCGATTAACGAGGGTGGCGAACTCGGCTATTCCCTTTCGCATGCCTTCGGCGCGGTGTTTGACAATCCTTCTTTGATTGCCGCATGTGTGATCGGCGACGGCGAGGCGGAAACCGGCCCGCTCGCCTCCAGCTGGTTCGGCAATAAATTCATTAACGCGGCACGCGATGGCGCGGTGCTGCCGATCCTGCATCTCAATGGCTATAAAATTGCTAATCCGACGATCCTCGGGCGCGCCAGCGATGAGGATTTGCAGGATCTGTTCCGCGGTTACGGCTATGAACCGCTGCTGGTGAGCGGACATGAGCCAGAGAAAATGCACCGTCAGATGGCGGAAACTCTCGATAACGCGCTCAACAAAATCCGCGACTATCAGTCGCAGGCGCGCAGCGGCTCGCCCTCTTCGACGCTTCCCCGCTGGCCGATGATCATCCTGCGCAGTCCGAAAGGCTGGACGGGTCCACAGACGGTGGATGACAAAAAAGTTGAAGATTTCTGGCGCGCGCATCAGGTGCCGGTTTCCGCCTGTCGGGAGAATGACGAGCATCGTCAAATACTCGAAAGCTGGATGCGCAGCTACCAGCCGGACGATCTCTTTGACCCGAACGGTCAGCTGAAAGAGGAGCTGCGCGCCCTCGCCCCTGAGGGTGAGAAACGCATGGGCGCATCACCCTGGGCGAACGGTGGCCTGTTGCGCCGCGAACTGAACACTCCGCCACTGCGCGAATACGCGGTTGCCATCACCTCTCCCGGCGAGACGCAAACCGGCACCACTGCCGCACTGGGCGCGTATCTGGCGGGCATATTTCAGCAAAACCCGGATAATTTCCGCCTGTTCGGGCCGGATGAAACCGAATCGAACCGGCTGGGAAAAGTGTTTGACGTCACCAGCCGCACCTGGCTGTTACCGAAAAAATCCTATGACGAACAGCTGGCTGCCGATGGCCGGGTGATGGAAATCCTTAGCGAGCATCAGTGCCAGGGCTGGCTGGAGGGGTATTTGCTCACCGGTCGTCATGGGCTGTTCAACTGCTATGAAGCCTTTATTCATATTATCGATTCCATGTTCAACCAGCATGCGAAGTGGCTGAAAGTGACGCGCAAGCTTCCATGGCGTAAGCCTGTTTCCTCGCTTAACTATCTGCTGTCGTCGCACGTCTGGCGTCAGGATCATAACGGCTACAGCCATCAGGATCCGGGTTTTATCGATCATGTGGCGAACAAAAAAGCCGATATTGTCCGCATCTATCTGCCGCCAGACGCGAACACCCTGCTGTGCGTTGCCGATCACTGCCTGAAAACCTGGGATCGCATCAATGTGATTGTCGCCGGTAAACAGCCCTCGCCCCAGTGGTTAACGCTGGATGAGGCAGAGAAACACTGCGCGGCTGGCATGGGGATCTGGCACTGGGCCGGGACCGTGCGGGAAGGGGAAAAACCGGATGTGGTGATCGCCTGTGCGGGGGATGTGCCGACCATGGAAGCGCTGGCGGCGGTCGATCTGCTGCGTGGCTACCTGCCGGCGTTACGCATTCAGGTGGTCAACGTGGTGGATCTGATGGCGCTACAGACGCAGGATCAGCACCCCCACGGTATTGACGATGAGACTTTCGAAGCACTCTTCCCTGCTGATACGCCGGTGATATTCGCTTTCCACGGCTATCCGGGTCTGATCCATCGTCTGACCTATAAACGGAATAATCATCAGCATTTTCATGTACACGGGTTTATCGAAGAAGGCACCACTACCACGCCGTTTGACATGACCGTGTTAAACGAGCTGGACCGTTTCCATCTGGCGCAGGACGCTATTTTGAATATCCCTTCGCTGGCGGGAAAAGCGGATGCGATCCTCGATGCGCTGGCGGAAAAGATCGCCGACCATCACCGTTATGTGCGGGAATACGGAGAGGATCTGCCAGAAGTACAGGGATGGAAATGGCCGTCACAACAGGATCACGCCACTATTCCTGAATAACACAAAAACGGCTGCGCCAGATAACTGAGGCAGCCGTTTTTTGCGTGATTAAAACCAGCCCGGTCCCTGCGCCAGCTCTTTACGCTCAGGCGGCCGGGTTTCAATCGGACGGGCGGCGAGATGCTTCGCCCACAGATCCGCGACCCACTTCACCCCTTTTTGCGTAAAGCGCGCCTGAGACCAGGTGTGACGGTTCTCGCCAGTGCCTCTATGCACGGTAAAATAACCTGCCTGAATATGATGCAGCGCGGGAGTCATGGTGCCGTTATTGCGGATCATGATATTGCGCTCCAGCAGGAACTTACGGAATTCCACTTCTTTCGCCTTCAGCATTTTGCACAGCTGACGGAAGCCCAGCGATTCGCTGACCTGAATAAATTCGTCAAAGAAAGCGGCCTTTGGGGCGAAAAGCTCAAGTTGCTCTTCCGCGCGCTGACAGCGCTCATACTGCTCAGCCCAGGCGCGCGCCGCCGCAGCCGGGTTGGTGAAATCCGGCAGGCTAATGTCTTTTTCGCGCTCCTGCCAGCGGTCAAGCATCTCTGCGGTATAGGCTGGAGAAATACGTGCCACCGTCAGTAGCGAGTCCCGTTTATTCAACAAAAACTCTTCCCGCACCTCACCGTCGGATTCGTACTGACTGCCCGTCACGGGCGATGAGAGGCGTTGCGCCGTTTCGAGGCTTTTGACCATGCGCTTCACCTCAGTGTGGGCAACGCCCATCAGCGTAGCCAGTTCACGGCTGCTCATGGTCACGGCCCGATTCTGCGCAGGGAGAGTATTTACAGAAATCATCATAGGGTTCACCACTCACTTCATTGACACAAAAATCACCAAACTGAAGAAATAATAAACAATAGCTGTGTATTTATCCAGTATTATTTTATGCAGAGAATAAGTGATACAACGCGACGGATCCCCGCCGCGCAGTGGTTCAGACAAAAAAAATCCACGCCGTAGCGTGGACAGGTCGTTTGCTGGATTAGCGGAGTTTAAATACCGCCACCGTTTCTTCCAGAACTTTAGACTGTTCCTGCAGCGACTGGGCTGCCGCCGAGGCTTCTTCCACCAGCGCGGCGTTTTGCTGCGTGACGGTATCCATCTGCGCCACCGCCTGATTAATCTGCTCAATGCCACGGCTCTGCTCGCCGGTGGACAGCGCAATTTCCGACATCAGCTCGGAAACCTGTCTGACCGACGTAATGATGCGTTGCATACTTGCGCCCGCGCTGGTCACGCGTTCGCTGCCCATCTGCACCTGTTTACCGGACTGCTCGATAAGCTCTTTAATTTCTTTCGCTGCCACGGACGAGCGCTGTGCCAGGTTACGCACTTCGCTTGCCACAACCGCAAAACCACGCCCCTGTTCGCCTGCACGGGCCGCTTCCACCGCCGCGTTAAGCGCCAGAATATTCGTCTGGAAAGCAATGTCTTCGATGATGCCAATGATAGTGTCGATTTTGCCGGAGCTGGACTCGATTTCCTTCATCGACACCACCGCCTCTTCCACAATGGCATTCCCTTCCTGCGCAGCACTGCGCATAGTGCTGGCCAGCGTGTTGGCCTGGAGGGTGTTTTCTGAGGTGTGCTTCACGGTAGAGGTGAGCTGTTCCATGCTGGCCGCGGTTTGCCCCAGCGAGGCCGCCTGCTCTTCGGTACGCGCTGAAAGATCGGTATTGCCGGCGGCAATCTCTTCAGCCGCATGCGCCACGCTCTGACTGGAGTTACGCACCTGAGCAATGATCTCCACCAGCGAAAGACGCATCTGATCCAGCGAGGAGAGCATGTCGCCAATTTCATCCCGCGCATGGGACACCACCGGGATATGCAGCTCCCCCGCCGCCATTTTCTGGCAGTGCAGACGCGCCTGATCGAGCGGCGACAACACGCGGCGGCGCAGCAAGACATAAATAGTCGCAATGATCAGCGTAAACAGCAGCGCAAACAGACCAATGGTCAGCATACTGTTCATAAAACGGTTTTGCGCTTCGTTGTTCAGGCGCTGGGCATATTTCTCGCGGAAGGCGAGCAGATTATCCAGCGTGATTTCAAACTGGCGGTCGAGCTGCGGGATGGAGGTGCTGACAAGCTCATTAAAGCGCGCAGTATCGTTGCGGCTGGCGGCATCCATTAACGGGCGCAGCCCCTCATCGACATACGTCTGCCAGGCCTGGCGGTACGGCGCGGCCAGCGCTTCTTCGCCCGCCACATGCGGGGCCGACTGATAGTTATTAAAGGCAGCGGTCGCTTTTTCTATCGTCTCGCCGGCACTGGTCAACGACGCCTGGGCTTTCTGGGTATCACCCAGCGAAGCGTTAATCATCGCCTCCATCAGACGTACCCGCAGCGTGCGACTGTGGTTAATCGGATCGATAACCGAGAGCACGACGCGAATTTCTTTGTTTACATTATCAAGCGACTGGTTACTTCGGGTGAGAGACCACAGGCTGGACGCTGCGCTTGCGAGAAAAATACAGAGTAAAAAAGTGAAAACGAGAACTGAAAAACGCCTTACTGACATGATATACCCTTGCATGATAGTGCTGTGAAAACGAACGCCTCGGAATGAAGAGCGTCTTAAGCAGTTATCGGCAAATGGTATGGTTAACTTAATTTAAATAAGGATATTTACAGACCAGTCAGCGCTAACCGATCTGTAACGGGCCGCAGGGGATCTATCCGCGATGCGTATTCACGACCTGACCGATACCCTTACCTTCCAGCGTTTCTTGCGGATCGGCAAAGAAATCAATGTTGAAGTACGTATCCTCGGTCAGTAACTCGACGTGATGCCAGTATTGCGGCGGGCTGATGCCAAAATGTCCGGCCTCAATAACCACTTCGATTTCCGGCGTGGTGTCATGTTCGCTGGCGAAGCCGATGTATTTCACGGCGCCCTGCATAACGGACAACCGGCCATATACGCCTTTCTTCGTGTTGTGATGCGTCAACAGCGCCTGGGGAACCGTGTCTTTAGTCCAGAATGGTGTTGAGCGAGTGTGACGAAAGTGAATGGGGATTTGTAAAGCCATAACGTGAACCTCCGGTTTGAGTCGTGCTACCAGCCACAAACATTGGTTTCTTCATCTGACTCGTAGCCACGAACGATATTAATCAGGTCTTTCACGGCATCAGCGGCAATCAGGGGATCCCTGAGTTCGGCAATACTGTTAAAATCTTTATCCACGGATACACCGTTATTATTATTGGTGACGCTCAGAACAATATCATTCTCGTTTTGTTGACTCTCTGGCAATCCTGCCACTAAATCAGCTACCGCCTGAACGGCAATATCCGGGACATAAAGCGCCATGGGTTTCAGGTAAATTTTTTCCTGTACATCTTGCGTGCGGCGATTTGTTACTGCCAGAGAATAGCCTTTGTTTTCGGTGGTCATGGTATTTCCTTTAACCTGCAATCAAAATTTCTGGGTCTACATAAAAATCCACGCAGAATACCGTGTCATCGGTAAGCGCTTCGATATTGTGCCATTTTTCTGGCGGGAACACGCCGAACTCACCGGCATTAATGGTCAGCGTTTCAAGAATTTCCGGACTTGTTTCATCGGCATAGCCGTAATAGCGAATAACGCCTCGCATCACACTCAAACGAGGATAGACGCCCTGCCGCGTGCCGGCATCAAGATGGCGACGCCAGATCGAGGCGGGGGCCGTTTCTTTCGTCCAGAATGGCGTGCTGCGGGTGTGAATATAATTAGGGGGGATAATAATATGCTGCATGTTTCAACCTCATTGTTCTCGTTAAGTCTGACTTAACGGGAGGGGAAAACTTATGTGGCATATCATATACCTGTTTAATAATTTTTGGACTACTTTTTTTGGCAGGCTTTTACTGGTTAATTATTATAAGCATTCTATTAATATGAAATAGTGAAATATACCACTTAATAACTAGTGTAAATGACAAAATTAATATTTTTAAAAATAAATACTCTCTTATGATTACTATTACAGGGTGGAAGGCAAACGAGTAAAAAGCCGCCCGTAAGCGGCTTTATTTTTCGCGATTATGGCCCATTGAATCTTTCTGGCGCATATCGTGACTGGTCTAAACCGGGTTCCACAGGATCATCGTCATCATCGTCGAGTGGTAACCCTTCAGGATCGTCTAATGGTCTTGAGGGGACCGGATCATCATAATCTGGGCGTTCGGACATAAACCTCCCTGCGAGCTTAGTGGGTGAATACTATTATCAGGACTTCAGGTAATTAATTACCGTCCCGCTTTACCTGCAACGCATTGCAATTCACAAATCACTCCTCAGGGCTTGTAGCGCATTGCCACTTTATAATTATAGTGCCTGACACCCGCACCACCAGCGAGCCGGGACGGTTTTTATTACCAGGCAACATGCAGGGAGACATTATTTTTTATATTCCAATAAAATACGGTGTGGGGATTTTATATACCGGACGGGAATAACCTTGATGAATTCCTAAAAGCGAACCGGGTCGATAAGAGGTAACAAATTACACGCGATGAGCAGGTAAAATCCCGGCGGGTGCTTGAGGCTTTTTGGCTTCGGGCAGGTGCTGAAGTCCAGAAAGACGAAAGCCCCAGGAGATGTTAATCAACCTGAGGCCAACGTATGAACTTCGCAATTCAGATGTTAGTCTCTTCTTCGCACGGAGGCAAGACATGCTGACAAAGTACGCCCTGGTGGCAATCATCGTGCTGTGTTTGACGGCACTGGGATTCACGCTGATGGTACGCGATTCACTTTGTGAACTGAGTATCCGCGAGCGTGGTATGGAGTTTAAGGCCGTTCTCGCTTACGAAACGAAGAAGTAGCCTGAACGCGGGGAGCGATCCCCGCGTATCTGGTTGCCGGATTCAGTTCTCAACGCACCCGTTCTTTTCTCGCCAGATTCACTCGCACATATTGACTTATTTTGTTATCAGCGTACTTTTCAGGACATGAAAACCTTTCTGATTATTGTCCCGGATGGCGGCATGCTATTTGAAGCCGCCGGTATCGCCGATATTCTGATGCAGGCCAACCGTCTGCAGGCAGAGCAGCATGCGCCGCCGCGCTATCACATCACCATTGCCACCACGCAGCCGCATCAGGTCATCCATGGTCTGTCCGGGCTGAACCTGCTGGCGGATTATCGCCTGCCCCAGCTCGATCCACGCGAACCGCGCGACACCATCATGATCACCGGGCGCGGCATCAATGAAGATGAAGGCGTGGCGGTGGTCGACTGGCTGCGTCTCGCCGCGCCACATGCCCGTCGGGTGGTATCCATTTGCGGCGGTGCCATGCTGCTGGCTCAGGCGGGCCTGCTCAATGGCCGCCGTGCCACCACGCACTGGAGGCTGCTTGATACACTGCAAACCGACTTTCCCGGGGTGAAGGTGGAGAGCGGGCCGCTGTACGTTCAGGACGGGCCGATCTGGACCTCCGGTGGCGTCAGTTCCGGCTTCGATCTCACCCTCGCGCTGGTGGAGGACGATTACGGATTCACCCTCGCCCGTGAAGTGGCTCAGGATCTGGTGATGTATTTACGCCGTCCCGGTGGACAGATGCAGTTCAGCCGCTTTCAACTGCAAAACAGTGACATCCCCGGTCCGATAGGCGAGCTGCAACGCTGGATCCTGGTCAATCTGGCCGCCGATTTATCGGTAGAAAAACTGGCGGATCGGGTGGCGATGAGCCCGCGTAATTTCACCCGCGTCTTTACGCGCGAAACCGGCGTCTCCCCGGCACGCTTTGTGGCAGAAGCCAGGCTCGCCGCCGCACGGCACCAGCTGGAACAGACCCGCGAAACATTGGATCGCGTGGCCAGCGCCACCGGCTTCGGCTCCAGCATCAATCTGCGCCGCATCTTTGAGAAGCAACTTAAGCTCACCCCCGGCGAGTATCGCCAGCGTTTCCACAGTCGCAATCTGGCGTAAAGTGATCCATTTTTGTCATTTACGCCATTCCTGGCCCAGCCTACTCTGGATGCAGAAACCGCATAACAGGAGGCTATCATGGTTAAGATTGGTATTAATGGCTTTGGCAGGATCGGACGCAATATGTTGCGTGCCGCACTGGGCAGCGACGACATTCAGATCGTGGCGATTAACGACCTCACCGACAGCAAAACCCTTGCCCATCTGCTGAAATATGACACCCTGCTAGGCACGCTTGCCGCGCCGGTGGAAGCCAGCGAAGGCGAACTCCACGTTGACGGGCAGACCATCCGCGTCTTCTCGGAGCGCGATCCGGCGAATATCCCGTGGAGCAGCGTGGGAGTGGAGATCGTCATCGAAGCCACCGGCTTCTTTACCGAGCGTGAAAAAGCCGAAGTACACATCACCCGCGGCGGCGCAAAACGTGTGATCATCTCTGCACCGGCCAAAAACGACGACCTGACCGTGGTGCTGGGCGTTAACCACGACAATTACGATCCGGCAAAACACTTCGTGGTCAGTAACGGCAGCTGCACCACCAACGGCCTCGCGCCTGCCGCGCAGGTTCTGCATCAGCATTTTGGTATTGAGCACGGGCTGATGAACACCACGCATGCCTATACCAACAGCCAGGCGCTGCACGACCAGCCGGAAAAAGATCTGCGCGGTGCGCGCGCGGCGGCGCAGTCGATTGTGCCGTACTCCAGCGGCGCGGCAAAAGCGCTCGGCAAGGTGATCCCGGAACTGGATGGGCGTCTGACCGGCTATTCGTTGCGAGTCCCGGTACCGGTCGTCTCAATTGTCGATCTCACAGTAACCCTGAAACGTGACGTCACCGTCGATGAGGTGAACGCGGCTTTCCGCGAGGCCGCCGCGTCCGGCCCGCTCCAGGGCATTCTGGGCTACAGCGACGAACCGCTGGTGTCGAGTGATTACCGTGGCGATCCCCGTTCATCCATTATCGACGGGTTATCCACGCTGGTGATTGGCGGCAATCTGGTGAAAATTCTCGCCTGGTATGACAACGAATGGGGCTTCTCGAACCGGCTGGTGGATCTGGCACGGTTGATGGCGAAACGCGGTTTGTGACTGGTTGCCCGGCGGCGCTGCGCTTGCACGGGCCTACGGGAGCATTCGCTTTGATGTAGGCCGGGTAAGCCGCAGCCGCCACCCGGCTGATAAACATTGTAGGCCCGGCAAGCGTAGCGCCGCCGGGCATTTCAATCTTAATAAAGACCCAACGGCTTACCGCTGTAACTCACCAGCAGGTTTTTGGTCTGCTGGTACTGGTTAAGCGCCATCTTGTGCGTCTCACGTCCGACGCCGGAATTTTTATACCCACCAAACGCGGCATGCGCCGGATAGAGATGGTAGCAGTTGGTCCACACGCGACCGGCTTTAATCGCCCGCCCCATACGCCATGCGCGATTAATATCCAGCGTCCATAGTCCCGCGCCCAGACCATACTCCGTATCGTTGGCGATGCGCAGCGCTTCCTCTTCGTCTTTAAACGTCGTGATGCCCAGCACCGGTCCAAAAATCTCCTCCTGGAAACAACGCATCCCGTTATGGCCTTTGATCAGCGTCGGCTGGATATAGAAGCCATTTTGCAGCGTATCGCCATGATCGATATGCGCCCCGCCGGTGATGATCTCGCCGCCCTCTTCCCGCGCAATATCAATGTATGACAGGATCTTGTCGTACTGCTCGCGGGACGCCTGCGCACCAATCATCGTGTCGGTATCAAAGGGGTCGCCCTTGCGGATCGTTTCCATGCGGGCGATGACCTTCTCCACAAACTGCGGATAGATCGACTCCTGCACCAGCACACGTGACGGACAGGTACACACCTCGCCCTGATTAAAGAAGCCGAGCACCGCGCCCTCAATCGCTTTATCGATAAAATCAGCATCACCATTCATCACATCCTCAAAGAAGATGTTCGGGGATTTGCCGCCCAGCTCAACGGTACTCGGAATAATGTTTTCTGCCGCACAGGACAATATGTGCCGCCCGATGGAGGTGGAGCCGGTAAAGGCGATTTTCTCGATACGTTTGCTGCGTGCCAGCGGTTCACCCGCTTCGGTGCCGAAACCGTGCACCACGTTGAGCACGCCTTTCGGCAGCAGATCGCCAATCAGCTCCATCAGCACGCTGATGCCGAGCGGCGTTTGTTCCGCCGGTTTGAGCACCACGCAGTTGCCTGCCGCCAGCGCCGGACCCAGTTTCCAGGCCGCCATCAGCAACGGGAAGTTCCACGGAATAATCTGCCCGACCACGCCGAGCGGCTCATAAATATGATAGGCCACGGTGGTGCTGTCGATCTCCGCCGCCGTGCCCTCCTGGGCGCGGATACAACCGGCAAAATAACGGAAGTGATCCACCGCCAGCGGCAGATCGGCTCCCAGCGTTTCACGGATCGGTTTACCGTTATCCCAGGTTTCCGTCAGCGCCAGCAGTTCCAGATTTTGTTCAATGCGATCGGCGATCGCCAGCAGCACGTTTGCACGCTCCTGCGCACTGGTTTTTCCCCACTCCTCTGCGGCGGCATGGGCGGCATCCAGCGCCTTTTCAATATCTGCCGCGCCCGAACGCGGGAACTGTGCGATCACCTCACCGGTCACTGGCGTGGTGTTGTCAAACCAGCGCCCTTCAACGGGATCGACAAATTCGCCGCCAATATAGTTGCCATAACGTGTTTTAAACGAGACTTTCGCGCCGTCGAGGCCAGGATGAGCATAACGCATAAGATGTTCCTCTATTTTTTTATAGGTACAGGTGAGGCGTCTCGCCGGGGGCGGACAGGGTTTTATAAGCAGTTCTTATGCCAGTTCGGCGCCCGACAGCATGAGTTTATTATTCACATAACTATCAATAATTTATTTAAATGCGATCCCGTTCTTGTCTCGTCCAGTGCCACCGTTCGCCACAACCTGTTGCGGAAGTGTGTTGCACGTCGCTACACGCGATACACCTTTATGCTACACATTTGTAACATTCATCATCCCGGAGATCGCGATGCCGCAACCCGTACCCTGCCAGCTGGAAGCCTCCTGGCAACGCAGCCTGAATTACGGCCTGCAACGTGATGACGACAGCCAGCCGTGGGTCGCCTCAGGGCAGCTCAACGAAGCGCGGGCAGAAAACGCCTGGATTAACCGGCTGGCGGAGCCGCTGCTGGCACGGCTGCACCCGGAACTTGCCAGTCATCCCTCGATTATGGTGCTGTCCGATGCCAGCGGGCTGGTGCTGGAAACCCACGGCAACAGCGATTTTCTGCATAAAGCCCAGCGCTATGCGCTCTCCCCCGGCAATTTATGGGGCGAACATGCCCGCGGCACCAATGCCATCGGCACGGCGCTGGCCCTGCAACAGCACTGCGAAGTCTCCGGCGGCGAGCACTACCTGAGCCGCAACGCCGGGCTGTTTTGCTCCGCCTCACCGGTGTTTCGCCCCGACGGGCTGATGGCCGGGGTACTGGATCTCTCGACCCCTGCCCATGCGCCTCGCCCCGATGCGGCAGTCATCGTCCAGCGGGCGGTTTGCCAGATCGAGCACACCTGGACCACCAGCGCCGCCGGTACGCAACGCTGGCTGCTGAGTTTGCACCAGGATCCCGCCCTGCTTGGCACCGCCGGAGAGCTGCTGTTCATCGTCGAGGATAACGTGCTGCTCGGCGCGAACCGCCGGGCGATGGAGGAGTTTGCCCTGCTGCCCGCACATTTCGGTCACACTGCCATCAGCACGCTGCTGCCGCAGATCGCACTCTCTGGCGGCACCACCCGCACCCTCGCCTGTAACCAGCGGCACTACGCCCTGCGCCAGACGCCGCCTGCCCGTCGTTATCCCGGACGCGGCATTGCCCCGCCGCAGGCCGAGGTCGATCCGCTGAAGGCCAAAGCGCTGCGCATTCTTAACGCCGGGATCGCCCTGTGCGTGACCGGGGAAACCGGCTGCGGCAAGGAACATCTGAGCCGTGAATTGCACGCTGGCAGCCGCTGGCGCACCGGTCCGTTCGTGGCGATCAACTGTGCCGCGCTGCCGGAAAACCTGATTGAATCCGAGCTGTTCGGCTACGCGCCCGGTGCCTTTACCGGTGCCAGTGCCCGCGGATACAGCGGCAAGCTATGCGAAGCCAACGGCGGTGTGCTGTTTCTCGATGAGATCGGTGATATGCCGCTGACGCTGCAAACGCGGCTGCTGCGAGTCTTGCAGGAGAAAAAAGTCACCCCGCTCGGAGCCAGTACCAGCCGGGAGGTGGATTTTGCGCTGATCTGCGCCACGCATCAGGATCTGGAAGCGCGCGTGGCCGCTGGCGCGTTCCGGGAAGATCTGCTTTATCGCATTCAGGAATTCCATCTGCGCATGCCGCCGCTGCGGGAATGGCAAAACCGGGAGGCGTTTATACATAAACTGTGGAATGAACTGGGCGCACCACAGCGACGGTTAACGCTGAGCGAGGCGGTGGTCAATGAGCTGGCGGCCCGCCCGTGGCCGGGCAACGTGCGCCAGTTGTTAAGCCAGCTGCGGGTGCTGATGGCGCTGGCAGACGATGGCGCGCAGATCACCCTGGCGGATCTGCCCGGTCAGCGCGCCGCCGCGCCCGAACCCACCCTCACGGACGAGCGGGCCATCGCCGAGGCGCAGGGCAACATGAGTCTCGCCGCCCGCAAATTAGGCATCTCCCGCAGTACGTTGTACCGCCGCCTTGAAAAGCGCCCGACGGTCTGACATGAGCACCGCGCCCGGCGGCGCACGCTTGCCGGGCCTACGGTTTAAGCTGATTTCCAGGCCCGCAAATTTCCAGGCCGGGTAAGGCGTAGCCGCCACCCGGCATCACGCATCACGCGCCGCGCTACCGCCGCACCTCATACTCCGGCTCGTCTGCCAGCAGCTTCGCCATGTACACCCGGTCAATCGCCCCGCTGTCGTAATGCGCCAGCGTCAGAACCCGCGCTTTACTCATCTCCAGCGCCAGCTCCGGCGTAATAGAAAAACTGGCGGCCACTTCATGCTTCTCCAGCCCCGGACGGCGACGACGGCGCTCCACCCGGAAACGGTGCTGATTATATTTCGCCCAGCCGATCAGCACCGCGCCGATGAACAGCGCCACCGCCATGTACAACATCACCGTCGCGTACGTGCTGTAAAAGGGCCGCACGCCGCTATAGGGCGACTCGGCCAGCGCCACCATCAGCCCGCCATAGATCAGATACGAAAAGCCCAGCCAGGCCACCAGCGTCAGCACGGCATCCATCAGCCGTGGAAAGATCCGTTGCTCAGTAAAAATCAGAGGTTGATTCATGGTTCGATTCTCCCGATACCGCGATCGGGGCTGACCCAGCGCGCCCTGCTGCGCTTACGCGCGAGCATGACCTTCGGGAAAGCCACCAGGGTTGTAAACAAACTCAACATCCAGTAGACCACCGGGAACCAGATGATCCAGAACAGCGACGCCGCAATGCCCTTTTCGTAACGCCGTTCGATCAGCAGACTAACCAAAAACTGCAGCAGACAGACCACGCCGAGCATCAGCCCGGTAAAGGCTGGCGGAAACAGATGTTGAACATGCAAGGAATCCGGCATAGGCAGCACCATGCCGATGAGGAACAGCAAAATACTGATCGCATAGGCGAAGGCCCATATCGTCGATAAGCAAAACTCCAGAAACAGCGGCCACATGCGGCGATACTCCCAGGCCCACAGGCGACGCATGTTAACGATAAACACCTCTGCGCCGCCCTGCGCCCAGCGCAGCCGCTGCTTCCACAGGCCCTTTAGCGTCTCCGGCATCAGGATCCAGCACAGCGCGCGCGGCTCAAAAAATACCGACCAGTGGCGCAGTTGCAGCTTCCAGCTGATGTCGATGTCCTCGGTGATCATGTCCGGGCTCCAGTAGCCCACTTCCGCCAGCGCCCGGCGGCGAAAAGCGGCGATGACGCCGGACACGGTAAACACCTGGCCATAGATGCGCTGCGTGCGTTTGATAAGCCCAATGATCGACGTGAACTCCCCCACCTGCACGCGGCCAATCAGCGTCGAGCGGGTGCGGATACGCGGGTTGCCGGTCACCGCCCCGACGCGCGGGTAGAGCAGCAGCGGCGTCACCAGATAAGCAGCAGCGTCACGATCCAGCAGCGCATCGCCATCAATGCAGACCAGAAAATCGCTGTTGGCCGCTGCCGCGCCGGCCTGCAATGCCACCGCCTTGCCCTGGTTTTCCGCCAGATGGATCACCCGCAGGCGCGGATACTCCTCCGCCAGCCCATCCAGCACCGCTTTGGTGTTATCTTTCGAGCCGTCGTTAATGGCGATCACCTCGATGTTCTGATAGCGCTGCGCCAGTGCCGCCTCGATGGTTTCCCGCGCATTCAGCCCCTCGTTATAACAAGGGATGAGAATGGAGATCAGCGGGTTACCCGGCAGCTCAGGTGCGGGCGTGCCCTTACCCCACGGCCAGTGCCGCTCACGGTAGAACCAGAAGTACAGCCCACCGCTGATCCACAGCGCGGACATAAACAGCGGCCAGAAAAACACGAAATTGAGGATCACTTCACCCGTGAAAATGGCAGCCACGCCCAGCGGGAAGCTGAACATCAGGCAAAGGATCAGAAACGCGACGATGCGATCGGTCATTTTTGCGGGTACCAGTAAGAGGAAAAGGTGGGGCGTATTGCCGACATTTCAGGCTGATCGTTCAGGAAATCGTCGGGATAATAGCCATAATTTTTTGCACCGCTCAGCTTCAGCTGGCGCATCCAGTCGGCCAGCTGCTCGCCGCTGATGTCGGCGTGCTCACCGGTTTTCCGCCAGTCTCGCGCCTGCAGCTCAAAGACGGTTTTATCCAGCGCGCCGGGAATACGGGCCACGCGGTTTACCAGGCTGTCCAGCCAGGCATCGGCCTGTTCTGGCGGCACGTTTTCCATCAGCGGCATCGCCATCGGTGCCGTCCAGTCGTAGGTGCCAAGGAAATCATGCAGGTTTTGTGCAAACCAGGTTTCGCTGGCCGGATCGAGCACGGGCATGGCGTAGATATTACGCGCCGTCTCCACCTGCGGGCCGCGCACCGCCCGCACGGTTTCCGTCAGCTGTTTCGTAAAGTCGATCAGCGCCCGGCTCTTGAAGCGTGACCAGCGTTCCAGCATCTGCGGATCGCGGCGGATCTCCGCGATGCTTGCAGGGAATCCGGCGGCTTTATAAGCGCGCATCGCGTCCGGAGAGGCATCTTCAAAGTCGGTCAGCATGGCGTCATCGTGGAACAGAATGCCGTCGAAGGAGGCGTGACGCGCCAGATCCTCGTAGATGTCGTTGATCCGCTGGCGCGCCACCTGGCTCCAGGGTGACAAGCGCACATAATGCTGGCGATCTACCGCCGCTCGCCCGCTGTCCGGCGACCAGGCGGTAACACGCGGCACAGATGCATCCAGATCGAAGGCCAGCACCGGCATCCACGCATAGACGTTCACCCCGCCACGGGTCTGCAACTGCCAGGAAATAAAGTTAAACAGATCGGCGCGCATCGGCAGCCAGCGGTTTGGGAAGTAAAGCTCACGGATATTGCCGTCGCCCTGCGGATCGGCGTACGCCTGTAAAAAGACGTGGGAAATGCGCATGTCGTAAACGCGCTGGATCAACTTGTCGATGTTTTTACGCTGCTGCTCCGGATCCTTGTCATACACGTAATCCAGATCGATATGCATCACGCGCATTGTCTGCTCCTCGCGCACCTGGGCGACCTGGCTTGCAAAGGTGCGTAGCGACGGGTTATCCGAAATCAGAATGCGCGGCACATCGTCGAGCCTCGCGGCGTTGGCAAGGCCAGGGTTTAAGGTAAAGGCCATCTGATACCCGTGCTGATGCGCCAGTTTTAGCGTCGTGCCGTTGGCCGCGCCGTAAGGCCAGACCCAGGCGCGCGGTGATTTACTGGTCACCTCAGTGATTTTTTTGGTTACGCGATCCAGATCGGCATTAATACGCGCTTCATATTGCGCATCGGTTTCGTACTGGCCGGTGTTTTTGTCGTATGAGCGGTTCGCCACCGCCGGCTCTTTGCTGCCCTGCGGATTCGCCGGTACGCCGTAGTGCGACGCCCAGGTATGCGCGCCGATCTCCACCAGCGGCGATTTACTGACCTCACGCACCATCTCCCAGGTGGCGAATTTATCGCGCGCGGTTTTCAGACCGCCGAAATCCACCGGCTGGTTGGCCGGGGCATCGACCCAGCTGCCGACCGGCGCCCAGAGTGCCGGAAACTGATACCGTTCCAGCAGCGGCCAGACGCGGGTATAAAAACTGCTGTAACCATCGTCGAAGGTTAACAGCACGGCTTTTTCCGGCAGGGTGATCTTCCCGGCGTGCGCATCCACAATCTGCTGCACGCTGATAGGGTGATAGCCATTGTCGCGCAGCCAGGCCAGCTGATCGTTCAGCGCGCTGGTACGCACTGACAAATAGCGCTGGTCCGCGGCGTCATCTTCGACATCGTGATACCCCAGTACGAGGAAACTGTTTTTCGGCCAGGGGTGATCCGCATTCAGCGGTACCCGGTTGGCGGGCGGAACATAGCGGGGCGTCTCGGCGCTCCCGCACGCAGTGATCAGGAGTAAACCCGCAAAAATGATCCCGGCGTGCAGCCATCGTCTAAACATGAAACGTCCTCAAAACCTGACATTCAAATCAAAAGCGAGGGCAATGTTGCGCTCCCGCTTACCATCGTAGGGACGCTTATCCCAGGTGAGCATCACCCCGGCATCCACCACGTTATTCCATTGCACCCGCTGCCCGTAACCGAACTGGGTGATAGCGCCGCTGGACTGGCCTTTCTGCCAGTAGCGCCCCGCGCCAGCCTGAAACTGCTGTTTCCATACCGTGTCGTAATGGCGATAGATCACATGCTCCGCGCTGAGGCCCGGTGCCAGCGAGAAGTCACGTTTCGGGTTGTAATAGGGCACGTCCTCTTTGGTGTTATGGCTACCGCTCAGCCCCGGCGTGAAATCGAGGGTGAAGCGCGGCGTGGTCCACAGCCGCTCTTTTCCGCTCAGGCTGTATTCGAGGCGATCGTTGCCATCAGAGAAATGCGCGGCGGACACCGACACGGCATATTCCCGGCGTTCATTTTTGTACCAGCGCAGCCAGAGATCGCCGCCGTCGGCGCTGACGCCATTGCGCAGGGCGCGCAGCGGTGTGTTGCGCGACAGCCGTTCCGCAGAGCCGCCGATGCGCCAGTTGTCATTAAAATCGTGCCAGCCGGAAAAGCGACCGCCGATCTTTTGTCCGTCGCCATAGTTGCGCCCGGAGATCTCAAGTTCCGCCCAGTTGTTACGTGAGGTCCATTCGACGCCTGCGGCTATATCCCGGCTGATCCCCTTTCCTTCTTCAAACTCGCCGGTAGCAAAGTTGAAGCCGGTGAACACGCGCCAGTTGTCGTTGATCGGCGGGCTGTAAAGCGCAGAGTTGAGGGTAAAATCGTGCTGGCCGCTGATCGGGCTGTCGGAATCGATGCCCTGCCCGCCGCTGATGCGCAGCTCGGCTTTCTCATGCACCTCAAGCAGGCGTTGCAGACGCAGGCTGGCGGCATCGTCCGGGCTGCGGGCCATCACATCGGCGGTCATCTCTTTCGCCTGCTGCCACTCCTGCAACTCCTGCGCGGTGTACGCCTGTTGACGCTCCAGCGCCAGGTTGCTCGGCTCAATCACTTCCGCCAGCTTCAGTTCGCGCTCAGACTCGCGGGGCAGCCCGCGCGCCAGCAGTACAGAGGCGTAGGCAATACGCAGCGCCTGATTACCCGAACCGGTACGCGCCAGCCGTTCGGCATGGCTTTCGGCAGCGGGCAAATCGTTCGTCGCGACCTCATATTCCGTCAGCAGCATCTGGCCCAGCAGCCAGTTATCGTTGGGCTGCGGCGTCGGCGAGCCATAGACTCGCTTCAGGTAAGGGCTCTCTTTGATCAGCGTATCGACCTGCGCTTTGGCCTCGTCAAAATGGTTGTTATCAAGACGGGCGTAGAACAGCTCCTGCTGATCGTCGTCGGTCAGCGGCGTTACCGGCAGCGGGCCGCGCGGGAAATAGAGTTCCTCCAGCATGGCTTCGGCTTTATCGGGCTGTTCTTCAGTAAGCCAGGCGGAGGCCACCCAGCGCTTTGCATAGTCGGGAACCGGCTGACCGTCGGCGGTAAGCGACTCATATTCGCGGATGGCTTCGGCGGTGCGTTTGCGGATCACCAGCGCGCCCAGACGGTCGATGCGGGCGCGGCGCAGATCGGCCGCTGCCTGCGGATCGTTCTGCCAGGCGGCGATAAGCCGGTCATAGCGGGCCAGCGCTTTATCCGCCACCAGAAAACGTTCGTCTTCATTTCGCGTTGGCGTAAAGGAGGTGCGTACCGTCTGCGCCGCGGCGTCCAGCTCCAGTCTGCGTGCCAGCGCGTCGGGGGTTTTACTGGCTTCCGATAGCTCGAGCGCCGGTCCGGCGATGCGGTTTGCCGACATCGCGGCCAGCAGCGTTGGCTGCACGCTTCGGTTCTGCGGATCCTGCGCCTGGGCGCGGCTCGCCGCCAGCAGCGCGTCCCAGTTTTTGCCCTGAGCGTGATAGACGTAAGCCAGCACCGCATCGCTTTCCGGCCCCGGCGCGCGTTGCGCCCACTCGGTCGCCTGAGTGATGGCCTCCTGGTTACGACGGGCATCCGCCAGCGTCATGATCCACCCCGCGCGGGCGTCCTTGTCATCGGGCATCTCCTGGAGCACGTTGTCCCAGACGGCCAGCGAGGCATCCCATTTTTTCTGATTACGCAGCGCCCGCGCCACCGCCAGCTCTCCCCGTGCCGGGATTGCCATACTGTCGCGATAGCGTTCCCAGATAGCGAGGGTTTGCGCGTCGTTATCTGACCAGGCTGACACCTGAAGCCAGTCTGCGACCTGACCCGGCGTCAGGCGTGTTTCTGTTTCCTGCTGTTTGAGATAATTCAGTAGTGGCGCACTGTCTCCGCTGCGAGCCTGAATAATCAGCGCATCGTAAACCGGGGATTCAGCCCAGGCGAAAACCGGAAACAGCATACTCGCTGTAAATAAACAGGTTCCGGGGCTTAAGCGTTTTACGCAATTTTCATGTCGTCGAATACTGAACATAACTGTCCTTATATCCTTATACCAGAGATGAGCTTTTCATTAATTTATTGCGGCAATATGACCAGTTTTAATTCAATACACCAGACTTAAAATTTCGCGCAAAAATAAATTAATATCATACTTTAGTTGTATGTAAATTTATTCCAGCTTCATCTAAAGCGCGTAAAGTAATTATCATGGCGTTATTCGAAAGTTAGCGCTTATATATAATTATTGCACTACGACAGAGGTTTTTTTTACATAAAAAAAGCCACGCAAGAGCGTGGCCTGGTAGAGAAAACAGAACGGTTATCTGCTGCTACGGTGGTCAACCTTCAGGCTGTCAACAATCAGCGCGCGGGTGCTGGTCTGTTGATCGTCATACGGCGTGCGGGATTCTTCAATCAGACGCCCGGCATTGTACTTCTTCACCGTCTCGACATTATGCTTTTCAGTCGCATTGGTGACGGACTTAACGTCACCTTTGTCATTGAACGCCAGCGTGGTTTCAGCGGCGCTACGTTCATCAATCTGATGATAGCTATAGTTTTGCGATGAGGCTTCAAGCGTTAATGCCAGCGGCACGGTTCTGTCCAGCGGCTGATGATAACTGGCCTGCAAATGCGACGTCGTTTTCTGCGTCAGATTATAGGCCGTTCCGCGTTCTGTGCGCTGCGAAGAGGAATAAGCAAAGCTATCGCGTTCATCTTTACGGAATGGATTCGGTGATTTATCGGCCTGTTTAAAATTCGCAGAATAATCTGCCAGTCCGCTTAAATTCTCCTGCACAATATTATCGTTAGTCCGCGTAATAATATTCAGACGATTATCCACTTCATTTGAACCATATCGACTGTTCAGCGCCATAAAGCTATTTCTGAACATATCAATGAGGTTTTTATCCCCCTGCCCGCGCGCACGGGCGCTGTCGAGCTGGCTGGCCCAACTGGCAAGCGCCTGCTGTTGCTGACCGTAGCTGCCCACCGTTTCCGGGTGCGACAGATCGGTGCTCAGGTCGAACGCCACGGCATCGGTTTTATAACTCAGGGCGCGGGCGCTGCTGTCGGCGTGCAATTTCAGCGCCTGGATGGAATCGGCATCCTTTCGCACATCCGTTTGCAGATCGACGGCTTTCAACAGCGTGCTGTCAAGATCCATCAGCCCCTGGATGTTCAGCGAGGGCGGCTCAGCAGACACCCCATCCAGCGCACTCTGGAACGCATCGGCCAGACCCGCGATGGCCGCCGTTTCCTCTTCGCTTAATTCGCCGCCTTCCGTTTTCAGTTCCACCACCAGACCGTTCTGGTTGCGCGTCATGCCAAGGCTGACGTTAATGCCGGACGCGGTAGTGATAGTGAGCGCAACCGCACGATCCGGTTGACGCGCCTGCGCCTCGCCGGTTTCAGCGACGGCTGACAATGTGATGCCCTGGGGATGGTCTGTCAGCCCTTCAAGCAGCGCTTTGCCAAGCCCCTGGAAAGCATCCGCCTGCGCGCCGCGCACGTTGGTGCTCATCAGAATACTGAGCTGGCTGTGATCCAGCCCGGCGGTGTTGACGGTTTTCGCCGGGTTAAGGCTGTAAACCGCCGGCAGCGCGTTGCCGTTGTTCAGTGAGACAATAGCGGATGGCTGCACCGCGGCGGATTTGTTGTGCGTGACCTGGAGAGGCTGCACGCGCGGCGCCAGCAGGCTGTTGATGGTGGTGGAGAGTGGTGACCGGACTTGCATGATATTCCCTCATTTCATGACGTTATTCGGTTATCGGCGGGGGGAGGTGAAACATTAAGCTTATGTGTGGGGAGTGTGAGGTATGTTCTGTTCGGTTCACGGGAATGTACGGGGTGGTGGAATTTCCGTTTGGTGGAAGGTTCCGTTCACTTTGGGTTTCGTGTCAGGCGTGACGCCGCTGACGGTGAACGTGCTAAGGGAGCCGCCGCGGCCCCCTTAGCAATCCCCGCGGCCCCGCAAAGAAACCGGTGCTGCGCACTGCGCTCACCTCCCGCCCGTCTGCCCGCGGTCGGCTCGATTCGGCCTCCTGCCTCATGTCGCCTCTGGCCGCCATCCCTGGCGGCCAGCCCTTGTCATCCGGCCTCCGGCTCGCCGGTTTCAGCGGGGACTCAACCCCTCGCGTTATTATCTTTACTCTTTATAAGGCGACGGAGTGGCTTTGCGTTTGTCTGAACTTACAGGGAGCTGTGAGGGGTGTTTTTTAGAAATCTGGAAGTGTGTGGGAGTCAGGCTGAAAATCGCTGAGGCGTTCACTTACGGCCGGGGCAGCCCGCATGGATGCGGGCTGAGGGCGCGAGTTGCAGGGACGCTGCATCGCGCCCGACCCGAAGCCGGAAGGGATAAGCCGAAGGCACCGCGCAGCGGCGATTTTCTTGCCGGAAGCCCGGGGGTGCAGGGGGCGGCGGCGACTGGCCGCCCCCTGCGCGCTCTGTGCCTCAGAACCTGACGCCGTTCTCAGACGTCAAAAAGAGCGCAACCTACCCGCTACCAAACGTCCACAGCAAATAAAACCCTACGCCTCAAGCCGGAACTGCGCCACCGTCTGCGCCAGTTGCCCCGCCTGATCCTCCAGCGAACTCGCTGCCGCAGACATCTGCTGCACCAGCGCGGCGTTCTGCTGCGTCACACCGTCCATCTCATTGACCGCAATCGTCACCTGACTGATACCGCGTGATTGCTCCTCGGAGGCGTTGACGATCTCGCCGATAATGCTCTGCACCGAACTCACCGCGTGGGTCATCTCCTGCATGGTTTTACCGGCGTCCTGCACCAGCTGCACCCCGCTTTCCACGCGCTGGGTCGACTCTTCGATCAGCGTAGCGATCTCTTTCACCGCGCTGGCGCTGCGCTGTGCCAGGTTCCGCACCTCGGTCGCCACCACGGCAAAGCCACGGCCCTGCTCGCCTGCTCGCGCCGCTTCGACGGCGGCGTTGAGCGCCAGAATATTGGTCTGGAAAGCAATACTGTTGATCATGGTGGTAATATCGCTGATCTTGCGGGAACTCTCGTCAATCTGCGCCATGTTCTGCACCACCTGCCCGACCAGTTTCTCCCCGCGACTGGCAATGCGGGTGGCATTGGCCGTCAGCTCAGTGGCCTGATGGGCGTTGCTGGTATTGTGTTTTACCGTCGCGGTGATCTGCTCCATGCTGGCCGCCGTCTGCTCCAGCGCTGCGGCCTGCTGTTCCGTACGGGAGGCCAGATTGAGGTTGCCGCTGGCGATCTCTTCTGCCCCCTGGCGCACGGACTGGCTGGCGTCTTTGATCTGTCCGACAATCGCCCGCAGCTGTGTCTGCATGGTATCCAGCGCGTAAAACAGGCTGCTGCGATCGTTGCCGCGCACACTAATGGCGTTACTCAGACGACCATCGGCCACCGCCAGCGCAATGCTCGCCGCCTGACGCGGTTCACCGCCCAGCGGTTTCAGCACTTTGCGGCTGAACACCAGCCCCAGTAATGCACTCACCAGCACGATGCTTAACACCATCAGCGCGATGGCCCACATCAACTGGCGGTTAGCCGCCGCCATCACCAGACTCACCGGTGCGACAACGCCGAGCAGCCAGTGCTCATCGCTGTTACCCACGGTAATGGGCTGCCAGGTGACCAGCGCGTCTTCGCCAAGGATCGGATCGTGACGTTCAGTCATTGTGGTGCTGAGACTTTCCACCGGCTCAAACCAGGCTTTACTGGTCAAAGATTTGTCCGGATAGGCGACGATTTTGCCCTTGCTGGAGAGCAGCACCGCATAGCCTGCGCCATGCCAGGGTTTGATCTGCGAGATTTTGTCCTGCAATGATGCGAGCGAAATATCGGACGTGACGATCGCCCACAGCTTGCCATCTTCCACGATGGGCGCAGCCACCGAGGTCAGCAGCGTATCAACGCCGTTATAGGCGTAGGTATAGGGTTCGGTGACGGTATCTTTGCGGGATTTTTGCGGCAGCAGGTAGTAGTCCCCCTGCCCCGGCGTCAGATAGCTGGTCAGCGGGTGCATGCTGTATTTACCGGCGGCATCTTTATCAACAAACCAGGCGTAACGCCCGCCCGGAGCCTGATCCGGCAGCGCGGCAAACTCGGCGTCGCGGCCATCGAGGGCGTTCTCTTCGAAAATCACGGAAATGGAGAGATAGTCGGGGTTGGCGCGCAGCGTGTATTCCGCCATTTTATCAGCGATGCCGCGATCGGCTTTACCGGAGGCCGGCAACGCAATCAGGTTATGTCCGAGGTTACGCGCCACATCACGCGCGTAGCTCAGCTCATGCTGGACCTTCAACGCATTGGTTTGTGCGATTTGCTGCAAATACTCATCGGCGAGCTGTTTTTGCTGGCGGCTGGATTGCCAGCTCAGTACGCCAATAGTCACCGCAAAGCCCAGCGTGATGGTCAGTGCGCCGGTCAGCAGCATTTGTGCGCGTGTACTTAATGTTTTCTTATTGTGTTGTGTGGCCATTACGGCTCTCCCCGGAGTTGCATTAATCTGTGTGGCACAACCTGTGCAGCAACATCCCTTATAAGATCTATCGGCGCGGGGAGGGATAACTTGATCGCTAAATGAAATTATTCCATTTACATGCAAATAACATCCTTGTTACGACGCTAAGTCCTTATTTTTCCATGATCACCACCACACACTGACCGGCGCGTATCGGGGAGCCTGGCTGCACGCGGACCTGTGCCACCACGCCGTCAACGCTTGCCACCAGCGGGATCTCCATCTTCATCGACTCCAGCACCACCAGCACATCGCCTTCACGGACCTGCGCGCCAGGTGCGACGTTAACCTGCCACAGATTACCGGCAATCGGGCTGTCGATGCCACGCTGACCGGCTTGCAACGGGGCTTCATCGCCGTCGTCTGCCGCCGCCTCGTGGCTGTCAAAATGCGCCTGACCGGAGGCTTCCCAGCGCTGGCGTTCGGCATCAAAAGCCGCCTGCTGATGGTGACGGGCGGCGGCGATACTGTCGGCTTCCGCTGCCAAAAATTGCTGATACTCCCCCAGTCGCAGCGTGGTGGATTCGATGCGCAGTGGATGGCGCCCAAGAGGGAAATCCCGGCGAATGTCGAGCAGCTCGTCGGCGGTTACCGGGTAAAAACGGATCTGATCGAAAAAGCGCAGCAGCCAGGGTTTGCCGCCAAAGTCCGGCACCTCATGATAGCGATCCCACATTTGCAGCGTGCGCCCGACGAACTGATAGCCCCCCGGCCCTTCCATGCCGTAGACGCACATATAAGCCCCGCCAATGCCCACCGAGTTTTCCGCCGTCCAGGTGCGCGCCGGATTGTATTTGGTGGTCACCAGCCGGTGCCGCGGATCGAGCGGCGTCGCCACCGGCGCACCGAGATAAACATCCCCCAGTCCCATCACCAGATAGCTGGCGTCGAAGACGGTTTTATACACTGCATCGATATTTTCCAGATCGTTAATGCGGCGGATAAACTCCAGGTTGCTCGGACACCAGGGCGCATCCCGCCGCACGGTGGTCATGTATTTATCGATAGCTTTCTGGCACGCCGGATCGTCCCAGGAGAGCGGCAGCCAGACGATGCGCGACGGCACCTGTAAATCCTCCTGCTGACAGACGCCCCGCCAGGCCTCTGCCACGATGTTCAGCAGTGTCGCCAGCGGCATCGCGTCCGGTTGGTAGTGGATTTGCAGCGAACGAATGCCGGGCGTCAGGTCGATAACGCCAGGCAGCGCCAGCGCGTCCAGTGCCTGCATCAGCCCGTGACCGCGAAAACGCAGCACCAGATCCAGCTCGGCGTCGCCAATTTCCAGCAACAGATGCGTGTCACCGGACAGACGCGCCACCAGCCGTTTGTCGCCATGACCGGTTTCCATTACCACCGGTGAGGCGAGCGGTTCCGGGTGCCAGTTGATATTGACCGGGGCAAGCGAGGCCAGCTCCTGCGCGCGGGCGTGGGCCAGCAGCCGTGCGGTATCGATGCTGACCGGCACAAAGCGCACCTTATCTCCGGCATTGAGCTGGCCGAGCTGATAGAGATCCGCTTCAATAATCGTTACAGGGCAGACAAAACCGCCGAGGCTCGGCCCGTCCGGGCCTAAAATGACCGGCAT
The DNA here is from genome assembly GCF_019218745.1 of Enterobacter sp. ENT03. Taxonomy (GTDB): domain Bacteria; phylum Pseudomonadota; class Gammaproteobacteria; order Enterobacterales; family Enterobacteriaceae; genus Enterobacter_D. The sequence goes on along the minus strand of NZ_JAHUXA010000003.1, from coordinate 248,152 downwards.
ATCGCCGGTGAAATCCACCGCGCCGATAGCGTAAGGGTTGTCGTGAATATTTGACGGGTGCAGCCCCGCCTCGCCGCCGCTTTCCCGCACCCATTCCGGTTTCGGGCCGATTAAACGCACGCCGGTACGGCTGGAGTTGAAATGCACTCCCCAGTCGGTAGCGAAAAAGGTGTCTATATAGCCGGCAGTGAAATATTCTGGCGCGCCGTGCGGGCCGTAGATCACCCGCAGTTCACGCACGGCTGGCAGCCGGGTATGCAGCGCCTCCGGCAGCGTCGCGCCGGTACGGGTGTCGGTGAGCGGCGTCAGGTGCAGCACATCGCCGGTACGCAGGGCGCGCCCGGCATGGCCGCCGAACTGCCCGAGGGTAAAGGTACTTTTACTGCCGAGGTAATCCGGCACCGCGAACCCGCCGCGCAGACAGAGATAGCTGCGCACCCCCTGCGCCGTCAGATCCCCCAGCCGCAGCGTGGATCCCGCCGCAATGGCAAACACGCGGTTCATCGCCTGCGATTCGCCGTCCAGCGTCACGCTCAGCGCAGCGCCGGTGATCACGGCCACCGCATCGGTGTTGAATTTCAGCGTCGGACCGCTCAGCGTGATCTCCAGCGCCGCCTCACCGGGCGCGTTACCCAGTAAACGGTTGCCGAGCCGCAGCGCGCGATCGTCCATCGGGCCGGACGGCGGCACGCCCACCGCCCAGTAACCGAGACGGCCAGGGAAATCCTGTACCGTGGTCTGGGTACCCGGGCTTAGCACCTCGACGGTATCGGCCTGATAGTGCAGATTTTCCAGGCAGCGCGTCCACGGCTGGCCGCTGGCAAAGGGCGCATCCGCCAGGATTTGCCGCAAATAGTGGCGGTTAGTTTCCACGCCGTAGATCCGGGTGTGTGCCAGCGCCGCATCCAGCGCGGCAATGGCCTCGTGGCGGCCAGGCTGATGGGTGATGATTTTGGCGAGCATCGGATCGAAAAACGGCGGTACTTCACAGCCCGCTTCCACCCAGGTATCGATGCGCAGCGCCTGGCGATCCTGCGGCGGGAACACCACTTCCGTCAGCAGACCGGGGGATGGCTGAAACTGGCGGCCCGGATCTTCGGCATAGACGCGCGCCTGCACCGCATGACCGCGCGGGGAGAGCCGGGCGGCAATCTCAGGCAGCGGCGGCAGATCGCCTGCCGCCAGTTCGATCATCATGCGCACCAGATCCACACCCCACACCTGTTCGGTGACGCCGTGCTCTACCTGCAAACGGGTATTCACTTCTAGGAAATAGAACTGTCCGGCGTCGCTGTCATAGACAAACTCCACCGTCCCGGCGCTGCGATACTGCACCGCCTGCCCGAGGCGAATGGCGGCGGCGCACAGGGCCTCCGCCATGCCCGCAGGCAGGCCCGGCGCGGGAGTTTCCTCCAGCACTTTCTGGTTACGCCGCTGCACGGAGCAGTCGCGCACGCCGAGGGCGATCACCTCGCCTTGCCCGTCGCCAAAGATCTGCACTTCGAGGTGACGCGCGCGCGGGATGTATTTTTCAATAAACACCCCCGCGTCGCTGAAGTTGTTTTTGCCAAGACGCTGTACCACGTCGAAGGCTTCCGCCAGCGCCTGCGGGGTGTCGCAGACGCGCATGCCGATCCCGCCGCCGCCGGCAGTGCTTTTCAGCATCACCGGGTAACCGACCTGTGCAGCCGCCACCAGCGCCGCGTCGCAGTCGGCCAGCAGATCGGTGCCTTCGAGCAGCGGCACGCCATGCTGTCTGGCCAGCGCGCGGGCGGTGTGTTTCAGGCCAAAAACGCGCAGCTGCTCTGCCGTCGGGCCGATAAAGGCGATGCCCGCCGCTTCACAGGCGTCGGCAAAGGCGGCGTTTTCCGAGAGAAAACCGTAGCCGGGATGGATCGCCTGTGCGCCGGTTTCACGCGCGGCGGCCAGAATTTTATCCACCTGCAAATAGGTTTGCGCCGCCGGACCGCTGCCGAGGCTTATCGCCTCGTCGGCTTCGCGGATATGCAGGCTGCTGGCGTCCGATTCAGACCAGACGGCGACGCCCTGAACGTTGATGTCGCGCAGGGTGCGCAGAATGCGGCAGGCAATCGCGCCGCGGTTGGCTATTAAGAGTTTCGTGAACATGATCCAGCCCCGAACCGTGGCGGGTCGTCCCGCCGAAAAAGGTGTCGCCGCCTGGTCGTCCAGGGGGAAAAGTCATTTCTTATAGGTTGTGCGTCATGGCGAGGTTATTGACGCCCGGCGGCGCAGGCTTGCCGGGCCTACAAAACCTGCAACCATCAGCGATCCGCAGGCCGATTCGTAGGCCGGGTCAGCGCAGCGCCACCCGGCAATGAGCATGCGTTCAGCCGATTAGCCCGCACTTCAAACAGCCGATACAGCGCGCGGCGCAGTTTCTGGAAGCGCGTCAGTTCCATACCAGCACCTCCGCAGGCGTCGGGTTCCAGCCGTTGCAGGGATTATTCAGCTGCGGGCAGTTGGAAATCAGCACGATGACATTGCATTCGGCGCGCAGCTCGACGTATTTACCTGGCGCGGAAATGCCGTCGGCAAAGGTCAGCCCGCCCTCCGGCGTCACCGGCACGTTCATAAAGAAATTGATATTCGCGCCGATGTCGTGCTTGTGCAGCCGACCATCGTGCAGACAGGCGCAGAGAAAGTTGTCGCGACAGCTGTGCATATAGCGCACCTCCGGTGAGTAGCGCACGGTGTTGCTCTCCTGCGCGCAGGCACCCCCGAGGGTATCGTGACGCCCGCAGGTATCGGCCACGATGGTCAACAGCGGATTGCCCAGCCCGGACCACAGCACGCTGCCGGTGGTCAGATAGGCGTTCTCCTGACGGCGCAACGTGCGCTGGGGATCGTAGCGTTCGCGCGGGTTATCGGCGTTATAGAACAGCGTATCGATCGCCTGATTCCCTTCCAGATCGACCAGACGCAGCGTCTGCCCGCGTTTGACGTCAAACAGATAATGCTCCCCGGCCGGGATCACATGGCGAAACACCGCCTGTTGTGGATTTTTTTGGCTTTCAACCAGCGTCATGATGCGTCTCCTTACAGGGCGAAAAGGTGAGTGTTGTCCAGCGCGCGGCCATTTTCCGGGCGCGTTAACAGCGCCTGTTCAGCGGCATGCGCGTCGTCTGCCGTGAACCAGCTGAGCGCCACCGGGCGCGGCGCATACGCCGGGTTGGGATCTAAAGGATGTTGTAACGAAGTGAGCACAATCAGCGTATCCATCGCCGCATACAGCTCGACTGCACTGCCCGGCGCGGAGAAGTCCCGCTGAAAGCGGAAGCTGCCGTCAGCCTCGACGCTCACTTTGCTGAAGAAGTTGACCACCATCAGCAGATCTTCCAGGTTCAGATCCCATTTGCCCATCTCCACCAGCAGGTTATCCATGCCGTTGCGGTAAAAGCCGTTGCGCTGTTCCTGATAGCGCCCCGCGCCGTATTTCTCCAGGGTTTCTGCCGCATTCAGCACGCCACCGAAGGGATCGTGCCAGCCGCAGGTATCCGCCAGAATGCCGGTCAGCACGCGGCCCATATCCGAATAAAAGCAGTGCCCGGCGGTCAGTCGCGCGGTGTGCTGACCTTTCAGCGTGTCCGGCAGATTTAAGCGTTCACTTTTTTCATGGGCGTTGAGCATCATCATGCTGACGTTGCCTCCGCCCTGTAGATCGGTCATGCGCAGGATCTGACCACGCTTGAGAATAAAAGAGAGATGACCGCCGCCTGGGACGGTTTCTTCGCGCAGCGCGGGGGCGGAATGATAAAGTTGCGTCATCAGATGTACTCCTTAATGGATACGACGTTTGGCGGTGCTGCGGCCATCACTTCTGCCATGCGTGCCTCGTTGAGGGGGATGTCATAGGTGATGCGTGCGCCATAAGCATTGGGTTCATGGGGATCGAGGCGCACTTTGTCGAACACCAGCAGGCGGGTGCCGAGGTTGAAGCCCTCGGACAGGTCATGGGTGACCATAAACACCGTCATGCGGGTTTCGCTCCACAGTTGTAAAAGCAGGCCGTGCATGTCTTTGCGGATCCCCGGATCGAGCGCGCCGAACGGCTCGTCGAGCAGCAGCACGCGCGGCTGCATAATGAAGGCCTGGGCGATCGCCAGCCGCTGTTGCATGCCGCCGGAGAGCTGCGCCGGGTATTTGTGCAGCGCCTGCCCCAGCCCGACTTTGTGCAGCATTTGCGCTGCCTGTTCACGGGCAGCTTTTTTGCGACCGCCAAACAGCCTTCCGATCAGCGGCGCGTGAGGAAGTTCCAGGCCAATAGCCACGTTATCCAGCACATTGAGATGCGGAAACACCGAATAGCGCTGAAATACCACGCCCCGGCTGCGATCCGGTTCGGCGGCAAGCGGTTTACCGTCAAGGGTAATACTGCCGCGACTGGGCGCTTCCTGGCCGAGCAGCAGACGCAGGAAAGTAGATTTGCCACAGCCTGACGCCCCGACCATGGAGCAGAACTCCCCTTCCTGGATTTGCAGGTTTACCCGCTCCAGCACCACATGATCGCCGTACTCCTGCCAGATGTTGTTGATGTTGATAAAACTCATGCTTTGTCCCCTTCCGCCCACGGGAAACAGACGCGGTGCAGTTTGCGCAGCGCCAGATCCATCAGCCATGCCAGCAGCGTGATCCACACCACGTAAGGAATGATCACGTCCATCGCCATATAGCGGCGCACGAGGAAGATGCGGTAACCCAGCCCGGCGGTAGAGGAGATCGCTTCGGCGGAAATCAGAAACAGCCACGCCGAGCCAAGCAGCAGCCGCAGTGAGGTCAACAGGCGTGAGAGCAGTTGCGGCAGCACCACACGCAGCACCAGCGTCCAGCTGTTAGCGCCAAGCGTTTGTGCTTTGATGATGATCTCCTGGGGAATTTCACGGGCGCGGTGCTCCAGATCCCGCGCCAGCATCGGTGTGATACCAATAACAATCAGCATGATTTTCGACAGTTCATCCAGCCCGAAGACGATGAACAGCACCGGTAAGATCGCCAGCGGCGGGATCATCGACAGGACGGTCATCAGCGGCGACAGCGACGCCCGCCATAGCGGGAAAACGCCAGCGGTGATACCGATGCACAGGCCAAGCAGCGAGGCGATGAAAAGCCCGGTCAGCAGACGCGCCAGACTGACCAGCGTGTCCATCCAGAACAGGTATTCACCGCTGCGGCGGTCTGGCGTGAACGCCATCCGGTCAAGGGCGCTCAGCATCTGATCCAGCCCCGGCAGCAGCTTGTCATGCGGGTTAGCGTCAAGCCGTACCGCTGAGCTGATGAAATACACCGCCAGCAGCAGAATAAACGGCAGCAGCACCAGCATGATGCGCATTCCCTGGGGCGGATGACGGTTAATCTGGCGCATCAGAGCGTCCCGGCCGCGGCCATTTTCACGAAGCTGTCATCAAAGCGCAGCTTGATATTGCTGGCATCGCCCTGCGTGACGTTGCCGGGGAAGGCCATCCCGATGAAATCTTCACTCTGCGCCCCATCGCCCAGCAGACCTTTGTCGAAGGAGAACTGCGCCACGCGCTGCATGGTTTTTGCCAGTTCGGCTGAGGTAGTAAAGGCAAGGTTATCCGCCGGGGTGTAGAACAGATGCGTGGTTTTGAGCTGCGCCTGGTAGCCCGCCAGATCGGTGCCGGACGCCGCTGCCATGGCGTTGAGCGCGTTGCTGTCCTGGGCTTTCATCAGGCCCATCATTTCATACCATGCACCGGTCAGGGCTTTGCCCAGCGCCGGGTTGTCTTTTAAGGTGGCGGTGTTCACCACCATCATATCGATCAGTTCGCCCGGTACCGCCGCAGAGCTGAAGACTTCAGTCGCCTGGGGGGTGCTTTTGATCACCGACAGCTGCGGGTTCCAGGCCACCGCCGCTTTCACGTCCGGCGTGCTGAACGCGGAGACAATATCCGCATCGGAGGTATTCACCACCGTCACATCGCGTTCCGCAAGCCCGGCTTTTTCCAGGCCGCGCACCAGCAGGTAGTGGGAAACGGACAGCTCCGGCAGATAGATCTTCATGCCTTTCAGATCCGCGAGGGTCTTGCCTTCCCCTTTCACCACCACGCCGTCGTTGCCTTCGGAGTAGCTGCCGAGGATCAGCGCCGTGGTATCGACGCCGCCCGCGGCCGGAATGGTCAGGGCGTCCATGTTGGTCATGGTGCAGCCATCAAACTGGCCCGCGGTGTACTGGTTAATGGATTCGATGTAGTCGTTAAGCTGCACGACGTTGATTTTGATGCCGTATTTACTGGCCCATTTGTCGATGATTTTATCGCCGGCGATGGTGCCCCACGGCATCCAGCCGGCATAGATGGTCCAGCAGACGTTGAATTCTTTTTTGACGGCGGCAAGCGCGGGCAGGCTCGTTAACATCACGAGTGACAGTACGAGGGAGCGGAGCAGTGGCAATGTCTTCATGGTTCGACCTCTGGTTGGACAAAACAGGAGCAGCGCGACACCTTCTGGTGCTGCTGTCTCCCGGGTTTTTGTCCCGCCGTGTAACCTCGCTGAGGTCGCCAGCTCTCGGACCAGCATTCACCGAGGTGAACCGGAACCCTAGCCCGCTATTTTTTACAGAATGATGTCTGATGCGCTGCCTTCTGCTTCATACCAAGCAAGGGCTGTGCCAGTTTTGCGGTTACGCTTCGTGGGCGGTTTGCGGGGAGGATGTCGTGGCAACGGGCAAAAATAGCGACCCAAAATGGGGCAATGCCGCAAAGCGGTGCAACAGGATTATTCATCCTTTCTAATGAATGATATTTTTATGCGGCGATTTACCCTAAGAAAAATCCTCTTTTTTAGGTGATTGTGACGTGCGAAATAACGCAATATAGCCTTTACTCAATGAGATTAATTGCGTGGACATTACCCCCAGCGCGGCTGGGGATAAGAATCAACTTAATCTCATACATATGCACGATGGCGCTTTATTCAGCATTGTGTACGACGGCGTTTCAAACGCCATTGAATTGTTAAGCAGTCAATGTAAAATCACAACGATTATGCTAATCCATGTTAATTGCTTTACCGTTTTGCGCAGGCAGGTTTGCCGGTGCACCGGTTATCTCAGCGGCATGGCATATTTCACGTCGGGTTCAACTTTATAGCAGGGAAAGTTACGATGAATTTGCGAAGCTTGTTACTCCTTTTAGTGGTCAGCACCGTTGTAGGGTGTAAAGCGCCGCCGCCGAAGATCACCGACGATACCATCGTGACCAGTCAGGTAAATGGTGTAACGCTGACTCACCGTCATATTGTGGTCCCGCCTAAAGAATTTAATCCGGTTAACGATGAATATCGGGCGATGTACCCAGGCTCAATCTTAAGCAAACCTGATTTCAGCGGTAAGGTATTGGGCGAATTGAAAACCGGTGAAACCTATGTGGTATTAGGTTTTGTCGAGCAGTCGTGGCTGGCGATCAGCACCACCGACAATCCGCAACTGCTGGGCTATGTGCCCGAGCGGGCGCTGGTGGTTAGCGAACGTTACGAGCAGGCGCTGAAAAGTGACCGTCCACGTCCGAAACGGGCGGCAAAAAAATCTACCTGCGTGGCGGTGGATAACAGCAGCAAAGCCTGTCAGAAAGGCGACAGCGGTACCTGGATCATCGACTAATTCTGTTACGGGGAGCGATGCAATGTCGCTCCCTCTTTTCATAAGATAATTCTGAACTAAAATACATATCCAGGGTGATGAAGTCGCGACTTCATTTTTCACAGGCTAACAAGGATTTTTATGAAACTCTGGCTCTCCGGTCTGGCATTGCTACTGGCAACCACTACCGCGTCAGCTGGGAATTATCGCATCGTGCAATCCCCTTCTCAGAAGCTGGATGTCTGGATAGACGATATAAAGGATAACTCCCCGCAAAGCTGGTGCGCCGCTGAACTCCCGCTGCGTATTACCACGATGGGCGACAAGAACCCGTTCATTCTCAGTAACTTTATGCCACGCCTTGGCAAACTGCTGTTAAGCCAGTGCAGCACGCTGACGCAGATCAGCTGGCAACTGGTCGATCCCCAGGATCACGTGCTGGCGACCGGCACGGCCAGTAAAGAGAGCGCCTGGGCGCTGGACATCGCGCCGCAAACGCTGGAGCCGCAAGGCGCACCGGCGCAGGCCACCCTTTCCGCCCCGGCTGACCGCACGCCGTGGCTGGAATTTACCCTCCAGGACGGCTGTCACCTGCGCACCTTCTGGCGCGGCGATGCCAATGCCTCGGCACTGTTTATTCCTGCCAAAGCGCAGGATCAATGTGAGAAAGGCGGCTGGCTGAATGGCCGCAGCGAAATGGTACAAAGCGGCGTCAACGGCGATAAGCGCATGATGATGACCTTCGTGCACGGTTTCCCGGTCAGTGGATTAAGCAGTACGGTGAATGCCGATACGCTGCTTATCACCAGCGTCAATAATGAGCGCATGGTGGTCAGTAACGAGCAGGCCCCGCAAAGCTGGATGATCCTGCCCTACAGCCAGGACATTAACGGCTGGAAAAGCAACGGCACGGTCGCGGTCGAAGTCTCCCGTGAGCTGGCGCTGGACGAAGCGCGCTTACAGACGCGCCTGAATGCGGTGCGCAAGGTCTGGTCGGAATGGCTGGAGCCGGGTACGCCGCTGACGCTGCTATTAATTGATAATTTGCATCCGCAACTTCGCGATCCGGCCGCCGGCTCGTGGCGCACGCAAAAATGATCATGTCCGTCTGCAACAGAGAAGCCGCACAATGACAACCAGCGATTACACTCCCGCGATAGCCGACGCCCTGCCGCCGGGTTATCGTTTTGACGAATTTGAAATACAGGACGTTTTGCAGACCACGCCGTGCGAAATCATCTATCGCGCGTGGGATCATCAGCTGGAACGCGTCGTTATCATTCGCGAATATATGCCGCGCGCCATGGTTGTGCGCAGCGACGACATGAGCCTCGCGTTGCGCAGCCAACAGGATCAGCCGGCGTACAACACCGGCCTCACCGCCTTTATTCAGGATGCCCGTCGGCTGGCGAAGTTTAACTATCCGGAGCTGGTGCAGGTGCTGCGCTTCTGGACGGAAAACGACACCGCCTACACGGTGACGCGTTACTACAGCGGCATCACGCTGGCCGAACTGCATCAGCAACAGCCGGACGTGCTGGACGAAGAGTGGGTGCGGCGCATCCTGCCGATGCTGTGCGGCGCGCTGGCGGCGCTGCATGCGGAAGGCGTCATCCACCGGGATTTATCGCCGAAAAGCATTCAGATCCAGGACAACGGCATTCCGCTGCTGCTGACCTTTGGCGTCTCGCGTCCACAGGGTGACGAGGTGCGCGATCTTAATACCACCATGCTGCACGCCGGCTATGCGCCGCTGGAGCAGTACAGCAGCGATCTGGAAAACCAGATTGGGCCGTGGACCGACATTTACGCGCTGGGCGCCGTACTCTATACGCTGATCGCAGGCGTTGCGCCGCCCGCCAGCGTGACGCGCAGCATTCAGGACAATTGCATTCGGCTGACGGAAAACCCGCCAGCGGGCTGGTCACCGGCGCTGTTACGGGCGGTGGATCAGGCGCTGGCGCTGAAACCGGAAGCCCGTCCACAGTCAATCGAAGAGTTTGCGGCACTGGCGGAAATCACCACCCGTCGCAGCACGGAGCTCGCCAGGCTGCAAAAGACCGGCACCATGCTGGTACCGGTGGAAGACGAAAAAGCCGCGGCCAGTCCGCTATGGGCGCGCGCCAAAACCCCGTTGCAAATCGCGGCGGGCGTGCTGGTCGGGGTGATCGTCGGGGCATTATTGTTCCGCGGAGCGTCGCCGGATGTTCAGGATGCGACCCCAACGGCCACCGCCACGCCAACCGCCACACCGGTGACACCCACGCCTGCGGGCGGGCTGATTGCCAGGGTGTATATTCGCATGAGCGATGCGGATCAACTGCTGGTGAACGGCAAGTCGCAGAAAGCGGTCGCCGCCTCAAGCGGGTTTGCGTTTATTCAGCTCCCGGCGGGTAAGTATGATATTACGCTGCAAAGCGGGAGTCAGTCGCATACGCAGTCGCTGGTGATCGCCACGCCGGGTACGTGGCTGATTAATCCGCAGGGGTAGAATTAGCGCTAATGCTTTGTTTTTGTTGTGGATGCAATGGTTAAGTGCTGGTGTTGAGTGCTGGGGTAAGTTGCGCTCTTACTGGCTTCTGAGAACAACTCAGAGTTCAGGCGCACAGAGCGCGCAAGGGGCGGCCAGTCGCCGCCGCCCCCTGCACCCCCGGGCTTCCGGCAAGAAAATCGCCGCTGCGCGGTGCCTTCGGCTTATCCCTTCCGGCTTCGGGTCGGGCGCGATGCAGCGTCCCTGCAACTCGCGCCCTCAGCCCGCATCCATGCGGGCTGCCCCGGCCGTAAGTGAACGCCTCAGCGATTTTCAGCCTGACTCCCAAACTTCCAGATTCTTTTATAAACCCAACTCCCAGGTTCCTGTAAGTTCATAAAAAACTAAAGCCACTCAGTCGCAATATAAAAAACGCGGTAATGACGCGAGGGGTTGAGTCCCCGCTGAAACCGGCGAGCCGGAGGCCGGATGACGAGGGCTGGACGCCATGGATGGCGGCCAGAGGCGACATGAGGCAGGAGGCCGAATCGAGCCGACCGCGGGCAGACGGGCGGGAGGGGAGCGCAGTGCGCAGCACCGGTTTCTTTGCGGGGCCGCGGGGATTGCTAAGGGGGCCGCGGTGGCCCCCTTAGCACGTTCACCGTCAGCGGCGTCACGCCTGACACGAAACCCAAAGTGAACGGAACAATTCCACCGAACGGAACACTTCCCCCCGAACGGAACACTTCCCCCGAACGGAAAACTTCCACCAAACGGAACCTCCCCCCCTAAATAAAATTTGCCTCCCAAAGCGCAAAAAGCCAAATCCACCACGCACCCCGCCCGATATTCGTCTACTGTTTTCTCAAGGTTGATTGCAGCGGTTTCGCTGTTCACCCCCTAAGGAGAATAATTAATGACCAAACCTTTCATGCGCCGTCCCCACTCGCTGTTTTTTGCCATGCAACTCGCACTTAGTGGCGCACTGCTGACCCTTTCCGCCCCGCTGCTGGCGGATGAACTTCAGAACAAAGGCCAGCCGCAATCGCCGGATGTGCTGCTTGGCCCGCTGTTTAGCGATGTACAAACCGCCAAACTCTTCCCGGATCAAAAAACCTTTGCCGATGCGGTGCCTAAAAGCGATCCGCTGATGGTGCTGGCGGATTACCGCATGCAGCGCAACCTGTCCGGCTTCGATCTGCGTCACTTCGTGGACGTTAACTTTGAGGTGCCCGGCGAGGGCAAAAAGTATGTGCCGCCTGCCGGACAGAGCCTGCGCGAGCACATCGACGGCCTGTGGACAGTGCTGACGCGCACCACCGACACCACGGGCAAGTGGGATTCCCTGCTGCCGCTGCCAAAACCTTACGTCGTGCCAGGGGGACGCTTCCGCGAGGTCTATTACTGGGACAGCTACTTCACCATGCTGGGGCTGGCGGAGAGCAATCACTGGGATAAGGTGCAGGATATGGTGGATAATTTCGCCTATGAGCTGGACACCTGGGGCCACATTCCTAACGGTAACCGCAGCTACTACCTGAGCCGCTCACAGCCGCCGTTCTTCGCCTTTATGGTTGAGCTGTTAGCCACCCATGAAGGGGATGACGCGCTTAAGCAGTATCTGCCGCAGATGGAAAAAGAGTATCAGTACTGGATGGAAGGCGCAGACGCCCTGCAACCGGGCGATGCCAGCAAACGCGTCGTCAAATTGCAGGACGGTTCGCTGCTCAACCGCTACTGGGATGACCGCGACACCCCGCGTCCGGAATCCTGGCTTGCCGATGTCACCACCGCCAAAAATAACCCGAACCGCCCGGCAACCGAGATATATCGCGATCTGCGCGCGGCGGCGGCGTCCGGCTGGGACTTTAGTTCGCGCTGGATGGACGATCCCCAACAGCTCGGCACTATCCGTACCACCAGCATTGTGCCGGTGGATCTGAACGCGCTGATGTACAAGCTGGAGAAAATGATCGCCCGCGCCAGCCAGGCCTCCGGGGATAGCGCAAAAGCCACGAAGTTTGAAGCGCTGGCCAATGCGCGTCAAAAAGCGATGGAAGCCAACCTGTGGAATGACAAAGAGGGCTGGTACGCCGATTACGATCTGAAAACCAATAAGGTGCGTAATCAGCTGACCGCCGCCGCACTGTTCCCGCTGTACGTTAACGCGGCGGCAAAAGATCGTGCGGATAAAGTGGCGGCGGCCACCGAAGCGCGACTGATCAAGCCAGGCGGCCTGACCACCACGACGGTCAACAGCGGCCAGCAGTGGGATGCGCCGAACGGGTGGGCACCGCTGCAGTGGGTCGCCACTGCCGGTCTGAAAAATTATGACCACGAGAAGCTGGCGATGGATGTGACCTGGCGTTTCCTGAAAAACGTGCAGCATACCTATGACAGCAAGCAGAAGTTGGTGGAGAAATATGACGTCAGCAGCACCGGCACCGGCGGTGGCGGCGGTGAATACCCGTTGCAGGACGGCTTTGGCTGGAGCAACGGCGTGACGCTGATGATGCTGGATCTGGTCTGCCCGAAAGCGCAACCGTGTGACAACGTGCCAGACGCGCCGCCTGCCGCGCAAACGGCTCCGGCACAGACAAGCGCTCCTGCTCCTGCTCCTGCTCCTGCTCCTGTTCCTGCTCCTGCTCCTGCTCCTGCTCCTGCGGCAGAAAAAGTCGCGCAGTAAGTGGGTTGCCTGCTACCAAATTTGGTAGCAGGTTTTAGTCTGCGAAATCAACACATTGCCCGGCGGCGCAGGCTTGCCGGGCCTGGCGCAATCTCCTCGCTCTCCCCTCGATTAATCCCACACTGATTTTCCGTTGTATTTTCTAACGTAAACGATAATAATTCGCATTCCTTTTACATTTGTTGACACAAATTTCCCGTTTGTGGCGGCGGCCGATGCCCCGCGCGCAACGGTACTCAGGATCCCGGAATGACCACGACATTATCCCTGAAACGTTCGTCCTTGCTGTGCGCCCTTGCGCTGGCACTTCCTCATGCGGTACTCGCCGAAGATACCGTGGTGGTAACAGCCACTGCCCCGCAGTCAGCCACGGCGCCGACCGAAGGCTATACCGTGCAAACTACGCGCGGTGCGACGAAAACCGACCAGCCGCTGATCACCACCGGTCAGTCCGTGTCTGTCGTTACCCGTCAGCAGATGGAAGATCAGGGCGTGGCGACTGTGTCCCAGGCGCTGGCCTACACGCCAGGCGTCTATGCCGGTTTCGGCGGCGGTGCCACTCGCTTTGACGCCATTTCACTGCGCGGTTTCCATGGCGGCGACGTGGATAACCTGTTCCTCGACGGGATGCGTCTGATGAGTGATGGCGGCAGCCACAGCGTATTACAGATCGATCCGTGGTTTATCGAGCGGGTGGACGTGGTGAAAGGCCCGGCCTCGGCGCTGTATGGCCAGAGTGTGCCTGGCGGTCTGGTGAATCTCACCTCGAAACGCCCGCAGTTTAAACAGGAAGGACATTTCCGGGTTAGCGGCGGAACGCACAATACCAAAGGCGGCGCCTTCGATTACACCGATGCGATCAACGAGCAGCTGGCGTTCCGCATCATCGGCATGACCCGCAGCAGCGATACCCAGTACGACAACACTCGCGAAGAGCGTTACGCGATTTCCCCGTCGCTGCTGTGGCAGCCGGATTCCGATACCAGCCTGCTGTTACGCGCCTATCTGCAAAAAGATCCGACTGGCGGCTATCACGGCTCCCTGCCCCTCGACGGCACCCGTTTTGCGCATAATGGCCGCAAGCTCGCCACCAGTACCAACGAAGGCGAGAGCGATGACGGTTACCGCCGCCGGGAGCAGATTTACAGCCTGGAGTTCGATCACCAGTTCGACGATGTCTGGTCGGTACACTCCAGCGGCAGCTACACCCATGCGAACGTGTCGCTGGATCAGGTGTATCAGCTGGGCTGGATCGATGACACCAACACGCTGGCGCGCGGCTACAGCGGCAACCGTGGCTCGCTGGATGCGTGGTCTACCGATAACCGCGTGCAGGCTGATTTTAATACCGGCGATGTGACGCACACGCTGACCCTCGGCGGTGAATACCATCGCTATCGTAACGACCTGTGGACCGGTGCCGGCAGCGCATCGCCGCTGGATCCGTATACCGGTTACACCGCACAGAACGGTCACGTCGTGACGTATAACGATGACAATAACCGTCGCTACTACCAGACCGGCGTCTATTTGCAGGATGAAATGGTGTGGGATCGCTGGCATATGGATCTCTCTGGTCGCTATGATCGCATCGTCTCTGAACAGGTTAGCGACTCAAATTCCACCTCGAACCGTCGTCAGGATGACCATATCAGCGGCCGAGCCTCGCTGCTTTATGCTTTCGACAATGGCCTGTCGCCGTACATGAGCTACAGCCAGGCGATCACCCCGGCCTCCCTGCCGGGTCCAGACGGTACGCTGCTGAAACCGACAACCGCCGAGCAGTATGAAGCGGGTCTGAAATTCCAGCCGCCGGGCACGTCGGATATGTACAGCATTGCGATGTACGACCTGACGCAGAAAGATGTCGCCACACGCGACATCAATATCGCCACCGCGACCTATTTGCCCGCCGGGAAAGTGCATTCCCAGGGTGTGGAACTTGAAGCGCGTAATCAGTTAACGCCGCGCCTGAGCACCATTGCGGGTTATACCTGGAATCGCCTGAAGTATAAGGATTCGCTGGACGGCAATACCGGCAACACGCCGCAGCTGACGCCGGATCAGATGGCGTCATTCTGGGCGAACTATAAGTTTGATTACGGCCTGAGCGTCGGTGCGGGCGTGCGTTATATCGGCAAGCAGTGGGCCGATGATGCTAACTCGTCGCGTCTGCCGTCAGCGACGGTGTTTGATGCGTCGGTGCGTGCGGATCTGGGCGAGTGGTCAGCGCCGCTGAAAGGGGCGTTTGTGCAGGTGAATGCGAATAACCTGGGGGATCGCGAGTACGTGGCGGGTTGTTACGGGACGAATAACTGTTACTACGCGGCGGAGCGGAGTGTGGTGGCAACCGTGGGGTATGATTTTTAAGTTGTTTGTTTAGGTTCCGTTCGGTGGAAGGTTCCGTTCACTTTTAGATCGGCATCAGGCGTGACGCCGCTGACGGTGAACGTGACAAGGGGGACACCGCGTCCCCCTTGTCAATCCCCGCGGCCCCGCAAAGAAACCGGTGCTGCGCACTGCGCTCACCTCCCGCCCGTCTGCCCGCGGTCGGCTCGATTCGGCCTCCTGCCTCATGTCGCCTCTGGCCGCCATCCATGGCGTCCAGCCCTTGTCATCCGGCCTCCGGCTCGCCGGTTTCAGCGGGGACTCAACCCCTCGCGTGAATATCTCTGTTTTTTATAAAGCGACTGAGTGGCTTTATGTTTTTCTGAACTTACAGGGAGCTGTGAGGGGTGTTTTTTTAGAAATCTGGAAGTGTGTGGGGTCGGCTGAAAATCGCTGAGGCGTTCACTTACGGCCGGGGCAGCCCGCATGGATGCGGGCTGAGGGCGCGAGTTGCAGGGACGCTGCATCGCGCCCGACCCGAAGCCGGAAGGGATAAGCCGAAGGCCACCGCGTAGCGGCGATTTTCTTGCCGGAAGCCCGGGGGTGCAGGGGGCGGCGGCGACTGGCCGACCCCTGCGCGCTCTGTGCGCCTGAACTCTGTGTTGTTCTCAGAAGTCAGTAAGAGCGCAACAGACCACTATACAAAACATACAAGAATTGAACTTATCCCCGACGCAGCAGGCGGAACAACGCCAGCACCACAATCGCACCGACAACCGCTACCAGGAAGCTGTGCAGATTAAAGCCCGTCACATCCCCACCGATACCGAACATCGTTGCCAGCCAGCCGCCGACCACGGCACCTACCACACCCAGAATACAGGTCAGAATAAAACCACCGCCATCACGCCCAGGCATGATAAATTTAGCGATAACACCGGCAATAAGACCAAAAATGATCCACGCAATAATGCCCATTTTGCAATGTCCTCTTTTTGTTGTGACTCGATACCGCAAGAATGATTTCCTGCCCACGACGCTAAGTATAGGCAAACACAGCAAAAGGGTTAGTTGTCACAGACTTAATTCAGTTTAATCGCAAAAAATATTTCTTCGTTTGTATTAAGTTTCCCGTCGCCATGCCGATATATCCCCGACAGGCGATACGCTACCAAGGAGCCATCCGGCGTGAGTAATTACAGTGAGCAGTTTCTGAAGCAGACCCCGCTGGCCGTGCTGGGGGTATTGCGCGATCTGCAAAAAGGCCAGGTGCCGTTGCGCATCTCATGGTCCAGTGGTCAGTTTATCAGCAAGATCCTCGACGTCTCGCCGGAAGGTCTGGTGATGGATTTCGGTAGCCAGGAATACGATAACAAAGCCGTTCAGCGCGCCGAGAATATCGCCGTTACCGCAGAAACCCGTGGCGCAAAAGTCGAATTTACACTGCCCAAACTTTTTAGCGGCGAATATCAGGCGCTGCCTGCGTTTATTACGCCGCTGCCCGCCGAACTGTGGTTTATCCAGCGTCGGGAGTATTTCCGCATCTCCGCCCCGCTCTATCCGGCCTATTACTGCAAAGCCAGAATGCCGGATAAATCCCTACTGCGTTTTCGTCTGTTCGATTTATCGCTCGGCGGCATGGGGGCGTTGCTGGAAGGCAGTGCGCCGGAGGCGCTGAAAGAAGGGCTGCGCTTTACGCAAATTGAGCTGGATATGGCGGGCTGGGGGCAGTTCTATTTTGATGCCCAGTTGCTGTCGATCAGCGAGCGCACGGTGGTGGATGGTAAAAACGAAACGGTGTCCACCCCGCGCCTGAGCTTCCGCTTTCTGAACGTCAACCCGGCGGTTGAGCGCGAGCTCCAGCGCATCATCTTCTCGCTGGAGCGCGAAGCGCATCAACGCGCCAACAACGTCCGCTAAGGGTTACATGGCATCCATCGCCTGCTGCACTTTCCAGATGTAGCGGGGGGCCTGAGGTGCCGGGTGATTGTCGGCGACATGGTCGACAAACTCATCCGGGCTCAGCGAGTTGATCTCTTTGATGGCTTTTTTGCGATCCGATGAGAAGGTGCGCAGCAGCGCGCCCGCGCCGTTCACATAGGACACCACCAGCGCATACTGCATCACTTCCGGATCTTCAATCCCTGCCAGCACGCCATGTTCCAGAATGCTCAGATAGGCCGTCCCCATCGAAATATTACGCTCCGGGTTTTTCAGCTCGCTGGTGGAGGGTTGCCCTTTCCAGCCCATATGCCGGTACACTTCCCGTCCGGCGGTAGAAGCTTTCAGCTGCATCAGGCCGACCGCATTGGATTTGCTGACCAGGGTCGGATTACCGCCGGATTCCACCGCGATGATCGCAGTAATAAGTCGCGGGCTGACGCCCCACGCTGCCCCTGCTTTCTCGCTAATCGGCATCCACTGCATGGCGCGTTTAACCGGCACTTCCGGGTTCCATGGTGGATTTTTATAGTCCTGTTTTGAACTGCATCCCGCCAGTAACACAATCAAAAAAGCAAACCATCTTAATTTCACGCCAACGATCCTTTTACCGGTATGTAATTTACAGTCGCCCGCCAGCCAGCAGATGCCGCTTGAAGTATGGCGGGCGTAAGCGGCATGATAAACGTTTCACTTTATATGTCAGCAAGGATTTGCCATGTCTGTGTTTCATTTAATTGCGCCTTCGGGTTACTGCATTAATCAGGCGGCGGCCGCCCGTGGTGTTGCGCGGCTGGAGGCTGCCGGTCATGAGGTGCATAACCGCGAGGTGATCGCCCGCCGCTGGCAGCGCTTCGCCGGCAGCGATGACGAACGGCTGGCGGATCTCAACGGACTCACCACGCTGGCCGGTAAAAACGTGATTGTCATGCCGGTGCGCGGCGGTTACGGCGCCAGCCGTTTGCTGACCTCGGTGGACTGGGCGGGACTGGCGCGGCGTCAGCAGCAGGATCCGCTGCTGATCTGCGGGCACAGCGATTTCACCGCCTTTCAGCTGGGGTTGCTTAAGCACGGCGTGGGGAGCTTCAGCGGGCCGATGCTGGCGGGCAACGTCGGTGCCGAAACGGCGGATGCTTTTACCGAACGGCACTTCTGGCTGGCCTTGCGCAATGCGACGTTCACGGTGGAGTGGCACGGTGACGGGCAGCCTTGCCACACGCAGGGCACGCTGTGGGGCGGGAATCTGGCGATGCTGGTATCGCTTATCGGCACGCCGTGGATGCCGGACATCGACAATGGCATTCTGGTGCTCGAAGACATCAACGAACACCCGTTCCGCGTCGAACGCATGCTGTTGCAGCTTCACCACGCCGGGATTTTGTCCCGCCAGCGGGCGGTGATCCTCGGCAGTTTCAGCGGCAGCGCGCCCAACGATTACGATGCGGGCTACAGCCTGGCGGCGATGATCGACTTTATGCGCTCGCAGCTCGCCATCCCGTTAATCGCCGGTCTGGCCTTCGGCCATGAGCCGCAAACGGTTACTCTGCCGCTCGGCGCACAGGCGACCCTTGACCACGATGGCGTGCACACCCGGCTTACCCTGACAGGGCATTCTGTGCTGCATGAGTAAAAAATGTATTCATCGCCCTTATCAAATCTGATGTCCTGCCGTTAATATAAAGAAGCGTATTGAGATGCACGGTCGCCGATCGTGCATGTTGTCTGGCAGTAACGGCGTTTTGAGGAGTAATTCGACATTGGAAGCAGAGGCGATAATCGGTCTTTTTATTCTGGGTTCTGTACTGGTAACCTGTAGCATCTTATTAAGTTCTTTCTCCTCTCGTCTCGGTATTCCCATCCTGGTGATTTTCCTGGCCATCGGCATGCTCGCCGGGGTGGATGGTGTTGGCGGTATCCCCTTTGATAACTACCCCTTTGCCTACATGGTGAGTAACCTGGCGCTGGCGGTGATCCTGCTGGATGGCGGGATGCGCACCCAGGCAAGCTCCTTCCGGGTGGCGCTGGGGCCTGCCCTGTCGCTGGCGACGGTTGGCGTGTTGATCACCTCAGGTCTGACCGGGATGATGGCCGCCTGGTTGTTTCATCTGGACATCATGGAAGGCCTGCTGGTCGGCGCGATTGTCGGATCCACGGATGCCGCAGCAGTGTTCTCCCTGCTTGGCGGTAAAGGGCTTAATGAGCGTGTTGGCTCGACGCTGGAGATTGAATCCGGCAGCAACGATCCGATGGCGGTGTTTTTAACCATCACCTTAATTGAGATGATCCAGCAGCATGAAAGCGGCCTGAGCTGGATGTTTGCGGTGCATATTATTCAGCAGTTTGGACTGGGCATTGTGCTGGGTCTGGCCGGGGGGTATCTGTTACAGCAGATGATCAACCGCATCGCCCTCCCCGCCGGGCTGTATCCGTTGCTGGCGCTCAGCGGCGGCATCATGGTTTTCGCGATTACCACTGCGCTGGAAGGCAGCGGTATTCTTGCGGTCTATCTGTGTGGCTTTGTGCTGGGCAACCGCCCGCTGCGCAACCGCTACAGCATTCAGCAAAACTTTGATGGTCTGGCGTGGCTGGCGCAAATTGCCATGTTCCTTGTGCTCGGCCTGCTGGTGACACCGTCCGATCTGCTGGCCATTGCTATTCCGGCGCTGATCCTCTCGGCCTGGATGATCTTCTTCGCCCGCCCGCTGTCGGTATTTGCCGGGTTGTTGCCGTTCCGTGGCTTTAACCTGCGCGAAAGGATCTTTATCAGCTGGGTCGGCCTGCGCGGCGCAGTACCGATTATTCTGGCGGTCTTCCCGATGATGGCCGGGCTGGAAAATGCGCGACTGTTCTTTAATATCGCCTTCTTCGTGGTGCTGATTTCGCTGCTGTTCCAGGGCTCTTCCCTCGGCTGGGCGGCGAAAAAAGCCAAAGTGGTGGTGCCGCCAGTGGGCTGGCCGGAGTCCCGCGTCGGACTGGACATTCACCCGGAAAACCCGTGGGAGCAGTTTATCTATCAGCTTAGCGACGATAAATGGTGCGTCGGCGCGGCGCTGCGGGATTTGCATATGCCTGCCGAAACGCGCATTGCGGCGCTGTTCCGCGATAACGCCCTCTTACATCCTACCGGCAGCACCCGGTTGCGCGAGGGGGATGTGCTGTGCGTGATTGGCCGTGAAAAAGACCTGCCCGCACTTGGCAAGCTGTTCAGCCATTCACCGCCGGTGGCGCTGGATCAGCGCTTCTTCGGCGACTTTATCCTCGAAGCCAACGCGAAATTTGCGGATGTGGCGCTGATTTACGGCATTGATGTCGGCGCGGATTACCGCGACAAGCAGCAGACGCTGGGGGAAATTATTCAGAAACTGCTGGGGGCCGCGCCGGTGGTCGGGGATCAGGTAGAGTTCGCCGGGATGATCTGGACGGTAGCGGAGAAAGAAGATAACGCGGTGCGCAAGGTCGGGGTTCGTCCAATGGAAGACGAGGCGGCCTGACCGCCCCGTTTAATGTTACACTGTCACAACAGGTACGCGCGGGGCTAAGGCGCACATCAGTTCATAGCCCACCGTGCCTGCGGCGCTCGCCACATCATCGATTTTGATCTCCTGCCCCCATAGCTCTACCGGCGTGCCGATCCCGGCCTGCGGGCATGGGGTCAGATCTACCGTCAGCATATCCATAGAAACTGCGCCGATGGTGCGGGTACGCACGCCGTCCACCAGCACCGGCGTACCGTCCGGGGCCACACGCGGATACCCGTCGGCGTAACCGCAGGCGACAATGCCGATGCGTTGCTCCCCTCGCGCCCGGTAGCGCAGTCCATAGCCCACGCTGTCACCTGCTTTTAACGTCTGAACGCCAATGATCTGGCTGCTGAGCGTCATGACCGGTTTCAGGCCGCTGGTCGCCACATCCTGCCACTGGCCGGACGGCGAGGCGCCATAAAGAATAATGCCCGGCCTGACCCAGTCGAAATGCGCCGCCGGATGCCAGAGCGTGGCCGCCGAATTAGACAATGAACGCGCACAGTCCAGCCCCTCGGCGGCCTGTTCGATTTTCACCATCGCCTCGTCGATACCGTCGGGACGCTCGGCGACAGCAAAGTGTGACATCAGCGTCATGCTGCCAACATTGCTCATCGCCCGCAGTTGTTGCCACACCGAGTGCACCCGCTCCGGCTGGAAACCGAGACGGTTCATGCCGCTGTTCACCTTGAGGTAAACATCGAGCGGCGCCTGTAATCGGGCGTTTTGCAGCGCTTTCAGTTGCCAGTTGCTGTGTACGCTGGTGGTCAGGCGATACTGATCGAACAGCGCCAGTTCATCGGCATGAAAAAAACCTTCCAGCATCAGGATCGGCCCTTTCCACCCCCGCTCGCGTAACAGGATCGCCTCTTCCAGATTGAGCATCGCAAAGCCATCGCTGCTGCTGAGCGCATTCCATACCCGCTCGATACCGTGTCCGTAGGCGTTGGCTTTCACCACCGACCAGACGCGGGACACAGGCGCGGCCCGCCGGACAATCTGCAGGTTATGACGCAGCGCCTGCGTGTCGATGGTGGCCTGTACAGGACGAGACATGACTGCTCCTTTTAGTTTTGTACACCGTGCAGTTGCTGCGGTCGGGCCGGGGTGAAACCGGGCTGGTAGCGTGCCACGCTCAGATCCTCAAACGGGATCGCCGGTGTACGACCCGACAGCAAATCGCTCAGCAACTGGCCGGATCCGCAGGCCATGGTCCAGCCCAGCGTGCCGTGACCGGTGTTGAGCCACAGATTTTTGAACGGCGTGCGCCCTACCAGCGGCGTGCCATCCGGCGTCATTGGCCGCAGCCCGGTCCAGAAGGTCGCCTGTTCCACATGGCCGCCACGCGGGAAGAGAT
This sequence comes from Enterobacter sp. ENT03, assembly GCF_019218745.1. Lineage (GTDB taxonomy): Bacteria > Pseudomonadota > Gammaproteobacteria > Enterobacterales > Enterobacteriaceae > Enterobacter_D. Next base: position 226,234 of record NZ_JAHUXA010000003.1, on the reverse strand, counting down.
CGCGTACCACCATCTCCAGAGTTTCACGACGCGGCTGCAACAGTTCGGTATTAAAACCGACGATTTCTGCCATCCCGCCGACGCGAATGCGCTGGTCAAAACGGGTGATGGCGATTTTGTAGCTCTCATCCAGTATGGTCGAAACCGGCGCGCCGTCATCTTCCGCAACCGGAATGGTCAGCGAATACCCCTTAAGGGGGTAGACCGGAATATCGACAATGTTCTTTAGCATTCGGGTGGAGTAAGAGCCAAATGCCATTACATAGGCATCGGCTTTGATGACCTCGTCGCCGCACTTCACGCCGTAGATTTTTTCACCTTCATGCAGCAGTTGCTCAACGGGCGTGTTGTAGCGGAATACCACGCCCGCCGCCTCTGCCATCGCCGCCAGCCGCTGGGTAAACAGCTGGCAGTCGCCGGTTTCATCGTTGGGCAGGCGCAGGCCGCCGGTCAGCTTATGGGACACTTCGGCCAGCGCCGGTTCCACCTCCGCCAGACGGGACGCTTCCAGTAACTGATAGGGTACGCCCGCCTCCTTGAGCACCGCGATGTCGCGGGTGGCGTTGTCATACTGCTGCGCGGTGCGGAACAGTTGCAGCGTGCCGCCCTGCCGTCCTTCGTACTGGATGCCGGTGGTGTCACGCAGGGTTTTCAGGCAGTCGCGGCTGTACTCGGCAAGACGCACCATGCGGCCTTTGTTTTCCATATAGTGACGGGTATCGCAGTTGCGCAGCATCTGCCACATCCATTTCAACTGTGACGAAGAGCCATCCAGACTGATAGCCAGCGGCGCGTGGCGTTCAAACATCCACTTGATCGCCTTTAGCGGCACGCCAGGCGCGGCCCAGGGCGCCGCATAACCGGGTGAGATCTGTCCGGCATTGGCGGCGCTGGTTTGCAGCGCCGGACCCGGTTCCCGCTCGATCACCGTGACTTCATGCCCGGCCTGATTCAGATACCAGGCGCTGGTGACACCCACCACGCCACTTCCCAGTACGACAATGCGCATAACCACTCCCTATGAGAAAGAACAATGTTCTGATTACAAATTGATAACCCAGATGAAAATGTTATTCAACATATGGCTTTTTTATGGTGACTCACCTCACATCTTAGCCCGCGCCGCCTGTGACGGCGGTTTTAGGATCTCCTGCTGAGCCACCTTTTTAGTCAGTATTTTATTCTGCGAACAGGGGCTTTTACCCCATTCCGGCAAGGCGAAATGGTGAAGAAAAAAATTTACCGGGCAGACCCTTTGTGACACCTTGATCTATGCTTGAAATGAGGCTCTCCATACAGAGAGATCCGCCAACAATGAGGGCGCGCTAATGGCTATGATTGATTCCATGAATAAGGATACGACACGTCTCTGCGATGGACCTGACTGGACGTTTGAGCTGCTCGATACCTATCTTGCCGAAATTGACCGCGTGGCAAAACTCTACCGCCTGGATACTTATCCGCATCAGATCGAGGTGATCACCTCGGAGCAGATGATGGACGCCTACTCCAGCGTCGGGATGCCGATCAACTATCCCCACTGGTCTTTTGGTAAAAAGTTTATCGAGACAGAACGACTCTACAAGCACGGCCAGCAGGGGCTGGCGTATGAAATCGTCATTAATTCAAGCCCCTGTATTGCTTATCTGATGGAAGAAAACACCATTACCATGCAGGCGCTGGTGATGGCGCATGCCTGCTACGGGCATAACTCCTTCTTTAAAAATAATTACCTGTTCCGCAGCTGGACCGATGCCAGCTCGATTGTCGATTACCTGATCTTCGCACGGAAATACATTACCGACTGCGAGGAACGCTATGGGGTGGATGAGGTAGAGAAGCTGCTCGACTCCTGCCATGCCCTGATGAACTACGGCGTTGACCGCTATAAACGTCCGCAGAAAATTTCGTTGCAGGAAGAGAAAGCGCGGCAAAAAAGCCGTGAGGAGTATCTGCAAAGCCAGGTGAATACCTTGTGGCGCACCCTGCCTAAACGAGAAGAGGTCGAAGCGGTGGCGCAAGCGCGTCGTTATCCTTCTGAACCGCAGGAAAACCTGCTCTACTTTATGGAAAAAAATGCGCCACTGCTGGAATCCTGGCAGCGGGAGATTTTGCGCATTGTGCGTAAGGTGAGCCAGTATTTTTATCCGCAAAAACAGACGCAGGTGATGAACGAAGGCTGGGCGACCTTCTGGCATTACACCATTCTCAATCACCTGTATGACGAAGGAAAAGTGACTGAGCGCTTTATGCTGGAGTTTCTGCACAGTCATACCAACGTGGTGTTCCAGCCGCCCTATAACAGCCCGTGGTATAGCGGCATTAACCCGTATGCGCTGGGCTTTGCCATGTTCCAGGACATTAAGCGTATTTGCCAGTCGCCCACTGAAGAAGATCGCTACTGGTTCCCGGACATCGCTGGCTCCGACTGGCTGGAAACGCTGCACTTTGCGATGCGTGATTTTAAAGACGAGAGCTTTATCAGCCAGTTTCTGTCGCCTAAGGTAATGCGCGATTTCCGCCTGTTCAGCGTGCTGGATGACGATCGCAATAATTATCTGGAGATTGCCGCTATCCATAACGAGGATGGCTACCGGGAGATCCGCTCGAAACTGTCAGCCCAGTACAATCTGAGCAATCTGGAGCCGAATATTCAGGTATGGAATGTGGATCTGCGCGGGGATCGCTCGCTGACGCTGCGTTATATTCCGCATAATCGCGCGCCGCTGGATAAGGGCCGCCGGGAAGTGTTAAAGCATGTGCATCGTCTATGGGGATTTGATGTCGCGCTGGAGCAGCAAAATGAGGATGGTAGCGTGGAGCTGTTAGACCGCTGCCCGCCGCGTCCGAACAGCCTGTAAAACAAAACCCCTCTCGGATGAGAGGGGTTTTTCTTCGTCTTAACGTCCGTGCATTGAGATGCCGCCAGGCAGCGTTTTTTGCATGCGGTGCCAGATCTCGCCGCTCTCGCGTCCATAGCGACGAACCGTGTCATACACCTGATCCAGTTCACCCTGCTCGCACACCTGCGCCAGCTTGTGATAAAAGCCGAGCGCCAGGCTGCGGGCTTCCGGATTGGCAAAGTAGTGACGGCCAATGCGCGTGTACAGGCCTTTCATGCCGTTGATGATCAAGCCGTAAATCGGGTTGCCTGAGGCAAACGCCAGCCCGCGAAAAATGTTGTAATCCAGCTCGGCAAACGCATCGGCGTGATCTTCAATGGCATTCGCCGTGGCAAGCACCTTCATCGCATCTTCAGGATGTTGACGGAAAGCCGTGCGGATAAAAATAGTCGCGATGTTGGTACGGACGGAAAGCAGGTTGTCGATCAGCTGAGGAACGCTTTCATGATCGAGGCGTGCCAGCGTTTCAAGGATATTCAGCCCCGATGTTTCCCAAAAATTGTTCACTTTGGTGGGTTTACCATGCTGAATGGTCAGCCAGCCATCACGGGCGAGACGCTGTAACACTTCACGCAGGGTGGTTCGAGTGACACCAATCAGTTCAGAAAGCTCACGCTCGGCAGGCAGAATGGTCCCTGGGGCGAAGCGGTTATTCCAGATACTTTCGATGATATATTCTTCAGCGAAACCCGCCGGGCTTTGCGCCTTAATGACCATAGTGAGATTTCCATTACGCAACGAAACAAAGGCACTCATCATACCAGAGCGATACAGGCGCAGATAGCGCCAGGGGTGAAGAAAAAGGGATCAGGACTTCATTTTTAGGATTTTATCAGGGGCGGTTTTCTGGTGATTAAATCCAGCAAACAGACTTAAAGGATGCACTTATCCTGGCGCGACCTGGCGGTGTTTTGCGGCAACCCGTTCCCGCAGTTATTTTTTTATTGGACGGGTGGCGTAGGGAGTGAATTCGTTTACACTGCGGTGTCCACGTTAGTCTCAGGGAAATGATTATGTTGCGATTTTTAAACAAGTGCTCTCACGGACGCGGTGCCTGGCTGTTAATGGCACTGACCGCGCTGGCGCTTGAAATGGTGGCGTTGTGGTTCCAGCATGTGATGCTGCTCAAACCTTGCGTCCTGTGTATTTATGAACGAAGCGCGCTGTTTGGCGTGATGGGCGCAGGGCTTGTGGGAGCCATCGCACCTAAAACGCCGCTGCGCTTTGTGGCTATGGGGATCTGGTTGTACAGCGCCTGGCGGGGGATCCAGCTGGCCTGGGAACACACTAACATCATGCTGCACCCGAATCCGTTTGCGACCTGTGATTTTGCCGCCCGCTTCCCGACCTGGCTGCCGCTCGATAAGTGGCTGCCGCAGGTGTTTGTGGCGTCCGGCGACTGCGCAGAGCGTCAGTGGTCGTTCCTGTCACTGGAAATGCCGCAATGGTTGCTCGGTATCTTTATCGCGTACTTTGCGGTTGCCGTGCTGGTCGTCATTGCACAGGCGTTCAAACCAAAGAAACGCGATCTGTTCGGGCGCTAGTCTTTACGCAGAACGTGACAGAAATCCGGAAATGCCTGGCGTTTCCGGATTTTTTTTGTTTTTAGTCCGCCCACTCGGGTTTATTCAAAATATGGTCCTGCCAGTCGTTTACCTCTGACTCTTTAACCGCAATGTGACGCACGGAAATACGTTCGGCATGCATGGCAGCTTTGGAGCCGGTACGCAGCGGGTGCCATACTGGCAGACTTTTTCCTTCCGCCAGCAGACGGTAGGCGCAGCTCGGCGGCAGCCATTCGAACGTCGGCAGGTTATCACGGGTCAGTTTGATGCAATCGGGTTCGTACTCAAAGCGGCGCTCATAATTACGACACTGGCAGGTTTTGATGTTCAGCTGACGGCAGGCGACGTTGGTGAAATAGATTTCATCCGTGTCTTCGTCCATCAGTTTGTGCAGGCAGCACTGCCCGCAGCCATCACACAGCGATTCCCACTCGGCGTCGGTCATCTGCTCAAGTGTTTTGCTTTGCCAGAAAGGAATGTCAGTCATAAGCGGATCCGCCAGTAGAAAATCAAGCTGCACCTTATAACCAGTCTGGCACGTCGATGCAAGCTTTGCCGCCCTTATGGACGGCATTTCGCACTCAGAGTATGCGGGTATTGATGGTTAGCCCGTTGAGGCTGACTTCCAGCGCATCACCACTGTGCAGCGGGCCAACGCCTTCCGGCGTACCGGTGAGGATAATATCGCCGGCGCGTAAGGTGAAAAAACGGCTCATGTAGGCAATCAGCGGCACGATCTTGTGGATCATATCGGCTGTGGTGCCCTGCTGGCGTACTTCACCATTGACCTTCAGGCTGAGCGGCGTGTTCTGCGGATCGCCCTGGAATTCGGATACCGGGATAAAACCGGAGATCGGACAAGAATTATCAAAGCCTTTCGCTTTCTCCCACGGCTGCCCCGCTTTCTTCATTTGCCCCTGAATATCGCGCAACGTCAGATCCAGCGCCACGCCGTAGCCAGCAATCGCCTGCGCAACGTGCTCTTCGCTCGCCTGACGCAGGGTGGCACCAATCAGCACGGCCAGTTCGACTTCATGATGCACCGAACCCAGGCCTTGTGGCAGGGCCAGCGGCTGATGCAGATCGCACAGTGCGGTTTCCGGCTTAATAAACAGCACCGGCTCCGTCGGCGTGGCGCTGCCCATTTCCTGGATATGCTTTGCGTAGTTACTGCCGACGCAGACAACCTTACTGACCGGCATTTCCAGCAGTGCGCCCTGCCAGTGGTGATGTTGATACATGAATCCCCCTGATTGACACGCAAATCGCGTATGAGGTTAACCTTTACCCGCGCTCGCCAGATGTTGTTTCAGCAAATCTTCCGGCGGTGGGGGCAGCTGTAAATAATAGCCCTGGGTTTTCAGCGCTTCTTTCACTTTTTCCAGATCGGCGTTGACCAGTTTTTTACGCCCGTCGAGGGGTAACAGCATCGCCAGTTGCGGTTTGCCAAATCCCTGCATCAGGGCGTCCGGCACACGGGAAAAATCGTCTTTTTTTTCAACGTAAAGGTAGGTCTGTTCACGTCGTGGGCTTTTATAGATCACACAAAACATTCTTTTGCTCTTATTTGTCGGGAGGTGACTTGCCTCAATATAATCCTGACTATAACATGCCTTCTGGTCTTCGGAATATTACCCGCTGTACGGGTGATAATAGCAAATTGAGTAAGGTCAGGATGTCAAACACGCCCATCGAGCTAAAAGGCAGTAGCTTCACCTTATCAGTGGTTCATTTGCATGATGCAAAGCCCGAGGTAATTCGTCAGGCGTTGAAAGACAAAATCGCGCAGGCTCCCGCTTTTTTACAGCACGCGCCGGTGGTGATCAATGTTGCTGATGTGGAAGGAAGTATTTCCTGGTCCACGCTGCAAAAAGTGATCGCCAGTACGGGTCTGCGTGTGGTCGGGATCAGCGGCTGTAAAGATGTCGCCCTGAAAGCCGAAATCGAACAAGCCGGTTTGCCGTTACTCACGGAAGGCAAGGAGCAGGCGGTACGTCAGGCCCCTGCCCCCGTCGCAGTAGTAGAAGAACCCGCTGCCACGCCGCACACCATCACACGATTAATCGATACGCCGGTGCGTTCAGGCCAGCGTATATATGCCCCGAACTCTGATTTGATCGTTACCAGTCATGTCAGTGCCGGTGCCGAATTGATTGCCGATGGCAATATTCATGTCTACGGCATGATGCGCGGACGTGCGCTGGCTGGTGCCAGCGGCGATCGTGAAGCACAAATTTTTTGTACCCATCTCACCGCGGAACTGGTGTCTATCGCGGGAGAATACTGGCTGAGCGAGAATATCCCGGCCGAATTTTATGGCAAAGCGGCGCGTCTGCTGATTGCAGAAAACGCTTTGACTGTTCAACCATTGAACTAAGCCCTTTTAACAAGGAATACCTATGGCACGCATTATTGTTGTTACTTCGGGTAAAGGGGGCGTCGGCAAGACCACCTCCAGCGCGGCCATCGCGACAGGTTTAGCCCAGAAGGGGAAGAAAACCGTCGTTATCGATTTTGACATCGGCCTGCGTAACCTGGATCTGATTATGGGTTGCGAGCGCCGCGTTGTGTATGATTTCGTTAACGTCATTCAGGGCGATGCTTCGTTAAATCAGGCGCTTATCAAAGATAAGCGTACTGAAAATCTCTTCATTCTGCCTGCTTCACAAACGCGAGACAAAGACGCGCTGACCCGCGAGGGCGTGGAAAAAGTTCTCGACGATCTGCAGAAAATGGACTTTGATTTTATTGTCTGTGACTCACCGGCAGGTATCGAAACTGGCGCGCTGATGGCGCTCTATTTCGCTGACGAAGCGGTGATCACCACCAACCCGGAAGTCTCTTCCGTGCGTGACTCTGACCGAATTCTGGGTATTCTCGCGTCAAAATCACGCCGTGCAGAACGCGGCCAGGATCCCATCAAAGAGCATTTGCTACTGACCCGCTACAACCCGGGCCGCGTCAGCAAAGGCGACATGTTGAGCATGGAAGACGTGCTGGAAATTCTGCGTATCAAGCTGGTCGGTGTGATCCCGGAAGATCAGTCGGTACTGCGCGCATCAAACCAGGGGGAGCCGGTGATCCTGGACGCCGCGTCAGACGCGGGCAAGGCCTATGCAGATACCGTGGATCGTCTGTTGGGGGAAGATCGTCCTTTCCGCTTCGTAGAAGAAGAGAAGAAAGGTTTCCTCAAACGCCTGTTCGGAGGATAAATTATGGCTTTACTCGACTTTTTTCTCTCACGAAAGAAAAGTACCGCCAACATCGCGAAAGAACGTTTACAGATTATCGTTGCTGAGCGTCGTCGTAGCGATGCTGAACCGCACTACCTGCCGCAACTGAGAAAGGACATTCTCGAAGTCATTTGCCGCTATGTGCAAATCGATCCGGAAATGGTTTCAGTGCAACTGGAACAGCGCGATGGCGATATTTCTATTCTGGAGCTGAACGTTACGCTGCCGGAAACCGAAGACAGTAAATAAACATTTCTTAGTCGTTAAAATATAAGAAATAAAAAAAGGCAGCCTCATCGCTGCCTTTTTATTTACCTGCAATTACCCCTGTAATTAATTACAGGGGTAAAAGTAAAATCACTGCGGGTATTCCACCAGCAATGCGTTAAGTTTTTGCGCCATTAAATCGCCGCGCCAGCCGGAAATTAATTCCGGCTGCACGTTCTGCGGTTTTAATTGCCAGTGCCAGTTGAGTAACTGATTAATCTGGCGACGGGACGCCAGCAGTTCGGCGCTGATACCGCTTGCAGCGCTCACCTCCTGCACCAGCGCTTTAATGGCTTTGAACGCTTTACGATAGCCCGGCATATCCACCAGATTGACCAGCGGCTCAGGCAGCGCCTCTTCCGGCAATTCCTGCGCTTTCGCCACCAGCGCCAGCAGCGTTTTGCCATGGAAACGGATCTCGCTGCCGGACAGACCAATGCTGTCCAGCTCGCCCATGCTGCCCGGCATATAGCGAGCCACGGCCCACAGGTGCTCTTCACGAACCACGAAGTTTACCGCCAGATCGCGTTCACGCGCTTTACGCAGACGCCAGTCGGCGAGCAGACGCAGACAGGCCAACTGGCGAGTGCGCAGTTGCCAGGCGTTGCTGATGTCACGCCAGGCGTCTTCCGGGGCCAGTACTTCCTGACGACGCTGCTGCATCAGGCGGCACTCGTCCAGCGCCGCCTGCAACCAGCCTGCGGCTTCCGCTTCTGCCATCAGCTTGTGGGCGATAGGTAACAGGTACCAGACATCCGCCGCCGCATAAATGCACTGGCGCTCGGTTAGCGGGCGCGCGAGCCAGTCGGTGCGGGATTCGCTCTTGTCGAGCGCCGTACCGGTGTACTCCTCGACCATCGCCGCAAAACCCCAGGACATCGGGCGTCCGCTGAAGGCAGCGAGGATCTGCGTGTCGATCAACGGCTCCGGCAGTTCGCCAAAGACGTTAAGGAACACCTCCAGATCTTCGCTGCCCGCATGCAGAAATTTGGTGATGCTGCGATCCTGTAACAACGCGCGGAACGGCGTCCAGTCGGTGATGGTCAGGGGATCGATCAGCGAAACCTGTTCGCCGTCAAACACCTGGATCAAACCCAGTTGTGGGTAATAGGTGCGGGTACGGACAAATTCGGTATCAAGGGCGATTGCGGGAAACGCACGCGCGGCCTCGCTCATGGCGGCCAGCGCGTCGTTGTTGGTGATCATCTGGTAATTCAAATCGGGTTCTCTCAGGTTTGCGCCCATAAAAAACGCCGGCTAACCGGCGTCGGGCGACTTACTCAAAGCTCAGACTTTATTGTCTACTTTGGCGCGAGCTTCGTCACGCAATTCTCGTCGCAAAATTTTGCCAACGTTCGATTTCGGCAGTTCATCGCGGAATTCCACCAGTTTTGGCACTTTATAGCCAGTTAACTGACGGCGGCAGAAGGCGATCAACGCCTCGCCGTTCAGGGCCGGATCTTTTTTGACCACAAACAGTTTCACCGTTTCGCCGCTGCTGCCGGACGGGACACCCACCGCCGCCACTTCCAGCACGCCAGGATGTTGCATTACCACGTCTTCGATTTCGTTAGGGTAAACGTTGAAGCCGGAAACCAGAATCATGTCTTTTTTACGATCGACAATGCGCAGGAAACCTTCGTCGTCCATTACCGCAATGTCGCCGGTGAGTAACCAGCCGTCTTTGAGGATCTGATCGGTATCGGCGGGACGCTGCCAGTAACCGAGCATCACCTGCGGGCCTTTCACGCACAGCTCGCCGGGCTGACCGTGTTCCACTTCATTGCCCTCATCGTCAATCAGTTTAGCTTCGGTAGAGGGCACCGGCAGACCGATGCTGCCGCTGTGGTAGTCAATATCGTGCGGGTTGACGCTCACCAGCGGCGAGCACTCCGTCAGCCCATAGCCTTCCAGCAGGTATTGCCCGGTCAGCTTCACCCAGCGTTCAGCCACCGCCTGTTGCACCGGCATGCCGCCACCGGCGGAGAGATGCAGCGAGGAGAAATCCAGTTGCTGGAACTCTTTGTTATTAAGCAGCGCGTTAAACAGCGTATTGACGCCGGTCATCGCGGTAAAAGGATATTTCGCCAGCTCTTTGACCAGCCCCGGAATATCGCGCGGATTGGTGATCAACAGGTTCTGCCCGCCCAGCTCGATAAACAGCAGGCAGTTCATGGTCAGCGCAAAGATGTGATACAGCGGCAGTGCAGTGACCACCAGCTCTTTGCCGCGATGGAGCAACGGGCCGTAGGTGGCGTTCACCTGTTCGAGGTTCGCGAGCATGTTACGGTGCGTCAGCATCGCGCCTTTCGCCACGCCGGTGGTGCCGCCGGTATACTGTAAAAAGGCCAGATCGTCAGTCACCACGTCCGGCTTAATGTACTGCATGCGGTAGCCGTTATGCAGCGCCTGACGAAACGAAATCGCATCCGGCAGGTGATATTTCGGCACCAGCTTTTTGATGTATTTGACGACGAAGTTCACCAGCGTGCCCTTTGCCGGCGAGAGCTGGTCGCCCATGCGCGTGAGGATCACATGCTGGACCTGGGTTTTTTCCACCACTTTTTCCAGCGTGTGGGCAAAGTTGGAGACGATGATAATTGCCGCCGCGCCGCTGTCATTGAGCTGATGCTCCAGCTCACGCGGGGTATAGAGCGGATTGACGTTAACCACCACCATGCCTGCCCGCAAAATTCCAAACAGCGCGATCGGATATTGCAGCAGGTTGGGCATCATCAGCGCCACGCGGTCGCCCTTTTTCAGCCCCAGGCCCTGCTGGAGATAAGCGGCAAACGCCCGGCTGCGCTCTTCGAGTTTGCGGAAGGTCATCACCTCCCCCATGTTCACGAATGCTGGCTGATCGGCATAGCGCGCCGCGGAGTGCTCAAACAGCTCTACCAGCGACTGGTAGCGGTCGGGGTTGATCTCTGCTGGCACGTCGGCGGGATAACGGTTAAGCCAAACCTTCTTCAATGCATCACCTCTGAATTGAGTATTTGTTGTCATCGCAACCCCGGTTAATAAACAAGTCGTTAACATTATATTAACTCAGCGTACCAGTTTAATAATTAAACGGATTTAAGGTTGCGAAGCGCGTCACTATTTATTTTTCTTATGATCGTCAAAACGCAGAAACAGCGGACCGGCCGCTGTTTCTTCTCTTTTCGTAACAGGGAGTTACTCGGTTACGATCGTCTGAACCTGTGCCGGGCCGGGGTTATACCATCCACCGTAACCGTAGCGCCACGGATGCGGGCCAGGCCCCCAGAACCAGGGATCGATAGGCTGCGGCGGCATCATGACCTGCTGGGTAATACGCCAGCGTTTGTAGCCGTTAGCCTGCATCACCATATATTTATACGGCGTGTCGCCCACTTTGCCGTCGGCAGTGCCGGTGATCGGCCCGACGACGGTGACCAATTGACCACGGAAATCAACCGGGTCGAGGAAACCGCTGACATCGGCATAAATGCGCCCACGGGACGGCTCGCCCAGCACCGGACGCGCGGCGCTGTCCAGCGGCACGGCGGCGATCTCAAGGCGGGTTTTACCCTGCTCGTTTTTCACGTCGATCACTTTGCCGCCAAAACGGGCTTCCTGACCCACATAGAGCTGCGGCGCGTTCATCACGCGAACCAGATCCTGCTGCGGCGTCGGGCTGGTGCCCTTAATGGCATCCGGTACGGTGACGCAGCCACTAAGCGCGACGGCCACCAGCGCGGCGACGGCCCCGCGTACAACTCGTTTATTCAGTGCCATGTTGTGACTCCCGTTATTAACGTCCTGTAATCTAAGATTCACTCGCGGCCAGGAAGTTTCTTCCACGCCACCTCGTTTCGTAAATAAACAGGTTCGGCTGTGTCGGCGGTGACGGTTTTTCCCGCCGCCAGCAGCTGACAGGCGAGCGGCAGCATATCTTCCGCAGCCGGTAACAGTACCTCACCGTCCGTTAACGTGAGATCGCTGCCTGCGGCCAGATCGGGCCATGCCGGCCAGCCGGTGCCCACGGTAGCCCATGCACCGTCCAGCTGTGCCAGTCGCTCACGCACGGCATCGGGTTTCAGTACCGCTTCCGCCTCTTCGCCATGCCAGACGCCATTCTCATCGCGCTCGTACTGCGCCCAGTAAACTTCGCCCATGCGGGCGTCAATGGCAGCCAGCACGCGCGTTGCGCCGGTTTTACGATATGCGCCCTGCGCCATGGTAGCGAGGGTGGAGACGCCGATCATCGGCAGTTCTGCGCCCAGCGCCAGCCCCTGCGCGATGCCAATGCCGATACGGACGCCGGTGAAACTTCCCGGCCCGCGGCCAAACGCCAGCGCGTCGAGATCGCGCAGCGCCACGCCGCTGTCGTTCAGGATCTGCTGAACCAGCGGCAGAATGCGCTGCGTGTGCTCTCGCGGGCAGAGTTCAAAATGGGCATGGGTGGTGTCGTTATGCAGCAGCGCAACTGAACAAGCTTCAGTTGCGGTATCGATAGCCAGAATTCGCATGGGTCTTCGCGCGCTCTCGGTAGAAAAATGGCGCGCATAATACCACACTCTGCGGCAAATTACTGCGTCGGCGGGACGGCGAGAAAGCGCACCGCGCGGGAGATGTCGCGCGTGCGTGGTGTGGGCGGCAGACTGGCGAGGAACGTCGCGCCGTAGGGCCGCATCACCAGCCGGTTGTCGCAGATCACCAGCACACCGCGATCGTCAATGTCGCGGATCAGGCGGCCGACGCCCTGTTTCAGGGTGATCACCGCATCCGGCAGCTGGACTTCATCGAAGGGATCGCCGCCGCGCAGACGGCAATCTTCCATGCGCGCTTTCAGCAGCGGATCGTCCGGGGAGGTAAACGGCAGTTTGTCGATGATCACCAGCGACAACGTGTCGCCGCGCACATCCACACCTTCCCAGAAGCTGCTGGTCGCCACCAGCAACGCATTGCCTGCGGTGACGAACTGCTGCAACAGCTGGCCTTTGCTGGTTTCACCCTGAAGCAGCACCGGCAATGACAGCGTGGCGCGGAACTGCTCCGCCAGATCGCGCATCATGGCGTGGGAGGTGCAGAGCATAAAGCAGCGGCCATTGTTAGCTTCGATAAGCGGCCGCAGCATCGCCGCCAGCTGACGGGCCGCGCCCGGCTGATTGGTCTGCGGCAGATTGCGCGGCACGCACAGCAGTGCCTGGCGGGCATAATCGAACGGACTGGGTAGCAGCAGCGAGTGCGCGTCTTCAATGCCCAGCCGGGCGGTGAAGTGGTGCAGCTCGTCGTTCACCGACAGCGTAGCGGAGGTAAATACCCAGCTGCCCGGCTTTTGCGCCATGACTTCTTTGAATTTATCCGCCACCGACAGCGGCGTCAGCGCCAGCGTAAAATGCCGCGAGGTGCATTCGTACCAGTAGCTGAAGCCGGGCTGGTTGATCTCTTTTAAGCGTTTTAAGCGGGCGCGGTAGAGGGTGGCGCGCTCAAAGGCGGCATCCAACAGGGCTGAACGGCCAAGGGAAAGTTTTGCCACGTCGTAACACAGCTCAAGGGTGTCATCGAGCAGCAGAAAAGCGCGCTGAATGTGGCTGTCTGCCAGCAGTTCGCGCAGATTACCGCGATAGCCCGGCTCGCCCAGTTGCAGACGAAAATCCTGGGCGCTTTGCGCCAGCCGGTCGGCACATTTTTGCAGCTGTTGGGTATCGCGCAGCTCGGTGCGATAAGCGATAGTGAAATCTTTCGCCAGGTCGATCAGCTGACGACTGGAGAGGGACTGGCCAAAATACTGGCTGGCGATGTCCGGCAGCTGGTGCGCTTCATCAAAAATCATCACCTCAGCTTCGGGGATCAGTTCACCAAATCCGCTGTCTTTCACTACCATATCCGCCAGAAACAGGTGATGGTTCACCACCACCACATCAGCATCCATGGCTTTTTTACGCGCCTTCACCACAAAACAGTCTTTATACAGGGGGCAGTCACTGCCAAGGCAGTTGTCGTTGGTGCTGGTGACCAGCGGCCAGGCGGGAGAATCTTCCGCCACGCTGGCACAGGTGCTGATGTCGCCATCAATGGTCTGATTTGACCATGAGCGCAGCAGAATGACATCGCTCAGTGTCTGGACGGGTAAATCGCCACCGGCCAGCGCCTGCTGCTCCAGACGTTCGATGCACAAATAGTTGGAGCGCCCTTTCAGCAAGGCCAGTTTACCGGTGTACTCCAGCGCGCGGGAAACAGTGGGCAGATCGCGGCTGTAAAGCTGATCCTGGAGCGCTTTCGAGCCGGTGGAAATAATCACTTTTTTACCGGCGCGCAGCGCGGGGGCAAGGTAAGCGTAGGTTTTGCCGGTGCCGGTCCCCGCTTCCACCACCAGCGGCTGGGTTTGCGCAATGGCCTCAGCCACCGCCTGCGCCATCTGCCGCTGCGGTTCACGCGGGTTAAATCCCGGTATCGCTTTTGCTAACTGACCGTCGATTGCAAAATCGTCCGTCTCACTGTTTTTCGCCACACTACCCCCTGGTTAAATCGCCAGTGATTATGTCAGGGGCGATGGCTTTTAGCCAGCCGAAGTCGTGACAGGTTAAAAACTCTGTGGCAGTCTTGGCGCGCCAATGGAAATTAAGGAGATGGTCATGACAATCGTGCGTATTGATGCCGCAGCCCGCTGGTCCGATGCGGTGATCCACAATCAGACGCTGTATTACACCGGCGTGCCGGAAAATTTGCAGGCGGATGCCTTTGAACAAACCGCCAACACGCTGGCGCAAATTGATGCCATGCTGGAAAGCCAGGGCAGCGATAAATCACGCATTCTGGATGCCACCATTTTTCTGGCGGATAGCAAAGATTTTGCAGCGATGAATAAAGCGTGGGATGCGTGGGTGGTTGCGGGTCATGCGCCGGTGCGCTGTACAGTGCAGGCCACGCTAATGAACCCGCAATATAAAGTCGAAATTAAAATTATTGCCGCCGTATAAGGGCGATTACTCTTCTTCCTCGTCGTCCTCAAAGCGTGCCAGAACCCGTTCGCCTTTGTGGCTGGCGCGCAGTTCGGCGGCGACCAGGGCAATGGCTTCACCGCTGCTCATGCCTTCAGACATCAGCGTATGAATACGATCGACGGCCTGTTGTTGTTGCTCATGCGTGAGGGAAGGTAAACCTGCAAACATAGTGAACTCCTGCTAAATTGTTCGCGCTGATCAAACATGCTACCCCATAAGCCGGTTACCGGATAGCAAAGAGTCTGGATTGATGAAGACGTTATTACCCGCCGTTATTTCGCTGCCGTGGCACCCCGAGGCCGCCAGCCACTGGTTTACCCCACTCAACACCCAGCCATGGGCCATGCTGCTGCATTCCGGTCAGGCGGATCATGCCCATAACCGCTTTGATATTCTGGTGGCGCAACCCTGCTGTACGCTGGTGACGCACGGCGACATCACCACCGTCACCCGCGAGGGTGTGAGTACCGCGTCCACCGCGGATCCGCTGGCGCTGCTGCAAAGTGAGCTGGACGCCATGCAACTGGCCCCGCCCTGCGATGCCGATCTGCCGTTTACCGGCGGCGCGCTGGGCCTGTTTGGTTATGATCTCGGACGGCGTTTTGAAACGCTGCCGTCGCAGGCCGAACAGGATCTCGCTTTGCCGGATATGGCCGTCGGGCTGTACGACTGGGCGCTGATTGTCGATCATCATCAACAAAAAGTCACCCTGCTCAGCTACGGTGACGTAGCGGCGCGGCTGGCCTGGCTGGAGGCGCAGCAGCCCGCCGGGACGCAGCCGTTTCGCCTGACCTCTGCCTGGCGCTCGAACATGACCCGCGCGCAGTATGGCGAGAAATTCCGCGCGGTACAGGCATTTTTGCACAGCGGCGACTGCTATCAGGTTAACCTCGCCCAGCGTTTTCAGGCGCATTACACCGGCGATGAGTGGCAGGCGTTCATGCAGCTGAACCGCGCCAACCGCGCGCCGTTCAGCGCCTTCCTGCGATTGCCGCAGGGAGCCATTCTCAGCCTGTCGCCGGAACGCTTTATTCAGATCGATAACGGCACCATCCAGACCCGCCCCATCAAAGGCACCCTGCCGCGCTTGCGCGAGGCGGATGCCGATGCCCGACAGGCCACCCGGCTGGCGCAGTCGCCGAAAGATCGCGCCGAAAACCTGATGATTGTCGATTTGATGCGCAATGACCTTGGCCGCGTCGCCGAACCGGGATCGGTACGGGTGCCGGAGCTGTTCGTGGTGGAACCCTTCCCGGCGGTACATCACCTGGTAAGTACCATCACCGCCCGCCTTCCCACCTCACGCACCGCCTGCGATGTGCTGCGCGCCGCGTTTCCGGGCGGCTCCATCACCGGTGCGCCAAAAGTGCGCGCTATGGAGATTATCGATGCCCTGGAACCGCATCGCCGGAACGCCTGGTGTGGCAGCATCGGCTATATCAGTCTGTGCGGGAATATGGACACCAGCATTACCATCCGCACGCTGAGCGCCTGTGACGGCCAGCTATACTGTTCTGCGGGCGGCGGGATCGTCGCTGACAGCGAGGAGCAGGCGGAATATCAGGAAACCTTTGATAAAGTTAATCGTATTCTGCATCAACTGGAGAGCTGATTTTGGATTTACAGGCGCTGACACTGGATGACTTTTTATCGCGATTTCAACTTTTACGTCCGCAGGCGAGCCGCACCTCGCTGAACGCCCGTCAAGCGGCGGTACTGATCCCGGTGGTTCGCCGTGAACAACCTGGTCTGCTGCTGACCCAGCGCTCGGCGCAGATGCGCAAACATGCCGGTCAGGTGGCGTTTCCCGGCGGCGCGGTGGACAGCACCGACGCGTCGCTGATCGCCGCCGCACTCCGTGAAGCCCATGAAGAAGTGGCGATCCCGCCCGAGGCGGTAGATGTGATTGGCGTGTTGCCCCCCGTCGACAGCGTGACGGGTTTCCAGGTAACGCCGGTGGTGGGCATTATTCCCCCTGACCTGCACTATCATGCCAGCGAAGATGAAGTGGCAGCGGTGTTTGAGATGCCGCTGGCGGAAGCCCTGCGTCTGGGGCGCTATCATCCATTAGATATCCATCGTCGCGGCAACGATCATCGCGTCTGGCTGTCGTGGTATGAACACTATTTCGTCTGGGGAATGACGGCGGGCATCATTCGTGAACTGGCGTTACAGATTGGCATTAAGCCCTGAATATTCTTTATGCAATGTCCCTGTTTGCCGAAGTGAGATCCCCGTCCCGTCATTAGTAATTTGATAGTCAGGCATTAGTTTAATTCATGCGAATACTCCAGCCGATCCTGTGGTTCCCTCATACACTATGCGCAATTATTACATCGTTATCGGAAAGTCCGATAACCCTGTCAGGAGTGTTAATGTGATTAGTCTATTCGACATGTTTAAGGTGGGGATTGGTCCCTCCTCTTCCCACACAGTTGGCCCGATGAAGGCTGGCAAACAGTTCGTCGATGACCTGGTCGAAAAGGGATTGCTTGAGAGCGTAACCCGCGTGGCAGTAGACGTTTACGGTTCGCTGTCACTGACCGGTAAAGGTCATCATACTGACATCGCTATTATTATGGGTCTGGCGGGCAATGCCCCGGCGACGGTCGATATTGACGCTATTCCGGCGTTTATCCGCGACGTTGAAACCCGTGGACGCCTGCCGCTGGCGCAGGGTCGTCATGAAGTGGATTTCCCGAAAGACAACGGGATGCGCTTCCAGAGCAATAACCTGCCGTTGCATGAAAACGCCATGCAGATCCATGCGTATAACGGCGACACGACGATCTACAGCAAAACTTACTATTCCATCGGCGGCGGATTTATCGTCGATGAAGAGCATTTCGGCAAAGACGCCAGCGATGAAGTGAGCGTGCCTTATCCGTTCACTTCCGCGAAAGAGATGCTCGATTACTGCCATGAAACCGGCCTGTCGTTATCCGGCATGGTCATGCAGAACGAACTGGCGCTGCACAGCAAGCAGGAAATTGAAGATTACTTCGCGGATGTCTGGCAGACCATGCGTGCCTGTATCGATCGCGGTATCAATACCGAAGGCGTACTGCCTGGTCCACTGCGTGTGCCGCGTCGTGCCTCGGCCCTGCGCCGTCTGCTGGTCGCCAGTGATAAGCTGTCGAACGATCCGATGAACGTCATCGACTGGGTGAATATGTTTGCCCTGGCGGTAAACGAAGAAAACGCCGCCGGTGGCCGTGTGGTGACCGCCCCGACCAATGGCGCCTGCGGTATCGTTCCGGCGGTACTTGCCTACTACGATCACTTTATTGAGCCGGTGACGCCGGATATTTATATCCGCTACTTTATGGCCTGCGGGGCCATTGGCGCGCTCTACAAAATGAACGCGTCTATCTCTGGCGCGGAAGTCGGCTGTCAGGGCGAAGTGGGCGTGGCCTGTTCGATGGCCGCTGCCGGTCTGGCGGAACTGCTGGGCGCCAGCCCGGAGCAGGTCTGCGTGGCAGCGGAAATCGGCATGGAGCATAACCTCGGTCTGACCTGCGATCCGGTGGCCGGTCAGGTACAGGTGCCGTGCATTGAGCGTAATGCCATCGCGTCGGTGAAAGCCATTAACGCTTCACGTATGGCGATGCGCCGCACCAGCGCGCCGCGCGTGTCGCTGGATAAGGTTATCGAAACCATGTACGAAACGGGTAAAGACATGAACGCCAAATACCGCGAAACCTCGCGCGGTGGCCTGGCGATCAAGGTGCAGTGCGACTAATACTTCCCCCCGCCCTTCTGCAACAGAAGGGCTAAATTTTGTGCAATTCTCGTCCGTTTATTTTTTCCACACTACACTTGCTGTGGTGCCGTTGCCTTTCGCAATCAACGGTATAAATAACCGGACGATGACTTCATGCAGACTGCGCAACGGATCATAAGGAACTACCGGCGAAAACGCATTCTGGTTTGCGTGCTGGTGGCTATCTCAATGCTGCTGTTGACGCTCGGCGCACGATATATGTCGGAGCGCGATCTCAATCAACAGCGTCTGTTGTCTTTTACGTCCCATGCCGTTTCCTCTCTCGAAAAAGTGCTCGCCGCGGTTGAACTCCAGCGCCCTGTGCTGGTGCCACTTGTGGGAAAACCTTGCGACGATGTGCATCTGACGCTGCGCACGGAAGCCGCCGCATTGCAGACCCTTCGATCTATTGGTCTGGTAGATAACGGCATACTGTACTGCTCAAGTATTTTTGGGTTTCGCAATGTCCCGATGCGCCAGTTACAGCCCCTGTTGCCTGACAGCCAGCCGCGGCTGATCCTCTCCACCGACCAGTCGTTACTAAAAGGCAGTCCGGTACTGATCCAGTGGTTTCCGACCGGTGAAGGCAAAGACAGCGGCGTGATGGCGATCCTGAATATCACGCTGCTCACGAATCTGATGCTGGAGCCGCAGAAGCCGCTCATCACCGGCGCCAGTCTGACGGTGAATCACCGCCATTTGTTGTACGGCGCGGGCGTGGTGGAGTCCCTGCCTGCGCTTACAGACGAGAAGCGTTTTTCGCAATCTTCTGAACGTTATCCTTTTACCGTCAATGTGCGCGGGCCGGGCGCGAGCGAGCTGGCGCTGCGGCATCTGCCGTCACAGTTCCCGCTGGCGCTGTTGCTGAGTTTGCTGGTGGGGTATATCGCCTGGGTGGCGACAGCGAACCGCATGAGTTTTGCCTGGGAGATCCATCTGGGGCTGGCGGAAAACGAATTTGAACTGTTTTGTCAGCCGCTGCTGGATGCGCAAACCCAGCAGTGCGTGGGGGTGGAAATTTTACTGCGCTGGAATAACCGCCGTCAGGGGTGGATCTCGCCGGATGTGTTTATCCCCATCGCCGAAAATCAGGGGCTGATCGCGCCGCTGACGCGCTATGTACTGACCGAAACGCATCGTCAGTTGGCGCTGTTTCCGCCTTCGCCGCAGTTTCAGATCGGCATTAACGTTGCCGCCAGCCATTTCGGACACGGGGAGCTGATTGCCGATCTCAACCGTCGCTGGTTTAACGTCCGTCCTGTTCAGCAACTGGTCATTGAACTCACCGAGCGGGACAGCCTGAGCGAGGCAGATTTTCGCATCGTGCGTGAGCTGCATCGCATGGGCGTAAAAGTGGCGATTGACGATTTTGGCACCGGCAATACGTCCTTGTCCTGGCTGGAAAAACTCAATCCCGACATCCTGAAAATTGATAAATCCTTTATCGCGGCGATTGGCACCGATGCGGTGAACTCGACGGTGACGGACATGATCATCGCGCTGGGAAAAAGGCTGAAGCTGGAAATGGTGGCGGAGGGGGTGGAAACCCCGCAACAGGCGGCACATTTACGCCTGCGCGGGGTGCATGTTTTGCAGGGATTTCTCTATGCGAAGCCGATGCCGCTGAAAGATTTCCCGGACTGGCTGGCGGGAAGTACCCCGCCGCCAGCCCGGCATAACGGCCAGATGATGCCGTCATTGCCGGTGCAGTAGCGTTACTCTTCTTCGTCGTGTTCCGGACGCTCTTTAACAACCCGTACCAGATCGACACGGTAGTCGTTGGCTTCCAGCACGGTGATGGTCAACGGTGCCAGTTGCAGCACGTCACCCGCGCGCGGGATCTGGCCGTTAATGGCGATTACAAGACCCGCAACGGTGGCGATGTCTTCGCTGTCGTTAACCAGGTTATCCAGCCCCAGCGCATGTTGCAGCGCATGCAGGTCGGTAGTGCCTTTGACCAGCCAGCCATCGGCATCCGCGATGATTTCCGGGGTTTCGTCGGCATCCGGGAATTCACCGGCAATGGCCTCCAGAACGTCGAGCGGCGTCACCAGACCCTGTACCACACCAAATTCGTTGGTGACGATAACAAAGCTGCCGCGCGCGCGGCGCAGCACGCCAAGCAGTTTGATCGGATCCAGGGTTTCCGGCACCACAATCGCCGGGGATGCAGAGGCAATGGCCGCGACGTCACCGCCCTCTTCCACCGCCACCAGCATCTCTTTGGCGCGCACGATACCGATCACTTCATCCAGTTCGCCCCGGCAGACCGGGAACAGGCTGTGCGGTGATGAGAGCAGTTGCTGGCGAATGGCCTCTTTATCAAGACTGGCATCGACCCAGCTGATGTCGCCGCGCGGCGTCATAATGCTGCGCAGCGAGCGCGAGGCCAGCGTCAGCACGCCGTTGATCATATAACGCTCTTCATCCGCAAAGGCCCCTTCCGGGATCTGCACCGGCGTTTCGCTGTCCGGCTCATGTTGCTGGCTGTCTTTGCGGCGACCGCCCATCAGACGCAAAATAGCATCGGCGGTACGGGCACGCAGCGGTAACGTGGACTGATGGCGAATAAAGTTACGGCGCGCAATCTGGTTAAAGAACTCGATGATGATTGAGAAACCGATCGCGGCATACAGGTAGCCTTTCGGAATATGGAAGCCAAAGCCTTCTGCCACCAGACTCAGACCGATCATCAGCAGGAAGCTCAGACAGAGCACTACTACCGTCGGGTGCTGGTTAACAAAGCGCGTCAGCGGTTTTGACGCCAGCAGCATCACCGCCATGGCAATGACCACCGCCGCCATCATCACCGGCAGATGGTTCACCATACCGACCGCGGTGATCACCGCGTCCAGTGAGAACACCGCATCAAGGATGACGATCTGGACCACGACCACCCAGAAGCTGGCGTAACCTTTCGTTTGTCCGCTGTCGTGTTCCCGGTTTTCAAGTCGCTCGTGTAATTCTGTTGTCGCTTTGAACAGCAAGAATAGTCCCCCGAGCAGCATGATTAAGTCACGGCCGGAGAAGCTTAAATCCATCACCGTAAACAGAGGCTTTGTGAGCGTGACCATCCACGAGATCACCGACAGCAGAGCCAGTCGCATGATCAGCGCCAGCGACAGGCCGATCAGACGGGCTTTATCGCGCTGTTTGGGCGGCAATTTATCGGCAAGGATGGCGATAAACACCAGGTTGTCGATACCAAGAACAATTTCAAGAACAACCAGCGTCAACAACCCCACCCATATCGAGGGGTCCATTAAGAATTCCATGACAGGCTCCTGTTTACGGAATGGCAAAACGGTGCATTAAGCACAGGCGTGATGACAGCAGATGAGAATGAAAGGTGGCGGAAAACGCCGGATTGCGTGGCACGAAGCGGCCATTGGGTTAACTGACGTCGGTGACGGTCCATACACGGGGCTACTGCCCTGTACTCCTTGATTGTTAAACGGAGGGTAAACATAGCAGAGAGAATTAATGTTTTGCAAAGATTTACCGGAATTTGCAATTGGAATTTTGTGGTTATTTCGCAGGCCGAAATTTCTAAATGGCGAAAGCTAAATTACGGATGCGCATCACAAAAATTATTTTTTCGATGTCTAAAATAATTCACGGAAGTTTTAACTTTTCTTTCAAACCCTTATCTGAATCGATTCGGTACGCGGGAATGATTCACAACATATCTGTTACAGGTGTGTTAACGATAATAACGGAGGTAGCAAGTGACCATTGCTATTGTAATAGGCACACATGGCTGGGCGGCTGAGCAGTTGCTTAAAACAGCCGAAATGCTGTTGGGTGAGCAGGAAAACGTGGGCTGGATCGATTTCGTTCCCGGTGAAAACGCCGAAACGTTAATCGAAAAATACAATGCTCAGTTAGCAAAACTCGACGTAAGTCAAGGCGTGCTGTTTCTCGTCGATACATGGGGCGGCAGCCCGTTTAACGCTGCCAGTCGCATTGTCGTCGATAAAGAGCATTACGAAGTGGTTGCCGGCGTCAACATTCCGATGCTGGTGGAAACCCTGATGGGACGCGATGACAACCCAACGTTTGATAATCTGGTAGCGCTGGCGGTCGAAACCGGCCGTGAAGGGGTGAAAGCACTGAAGGCAAAAACACCGGAAGTCGCCGCACCCGCCGCGCCTGCCGCCGTGGCGAAACCCGCCGCGCCGGTGAAGCCGATGGGCGCGGATGATTACATGGTGATCGGCCTTGCGCGCATCGATGACCGTTTGATCCACGGCCAGGTGGCAACACGCTGGACCAAAGAAACCAACGTACAGCGCATTATCGTGGTCAGCGACGAAGTGGCCGCTGATACCGTGCGTAAAACGCTGCTGACGCAGGTTGCGCCGCCCGGCGTGACGGCGCACGTGGTGGATGTGGCTAAGATGATCCGCGTTTATAACAACCCGAAATACGCGGGTGAACGCATCATGCTGCTGTTTACCAATCCTACCGATGTGGAACGTCTGGTTGAAGCCGGGGTGAAGATCACCTCTGTCAATATCGGCGGTATGGCTTATCGTCAGGGCAAAACCCAGGTAAACAACGCCGTTTCGGTTGATGAGCAAGATATTGAAGCATTCAAAAAACTGAATGCCCGCGGTATCGAACTCGAAGTTCGCAAAGTCTCAAACGATCCGAAACTGAAAATGATGGATTTGATCAGCAAAGTGGCGAAGTAGCCAGCACAGGCTGAATTACTCAGTTTTCACAACTACGTCTTAGTTATAGGAGAAGTACAATGGAGATCACCCTTCTTCAGATTGTGCTGGTGTTTGTCGTGGCCTGTATTGCCGGTATGGAATCGGTGCTCGACGAGTTTCAGTTCCACCGTCCGCTGGTGGCCTGTACGTTAATCGGTATCGTGCTTGGTGATATGCAAAAAGGCATCATCATCGGTGGTACGCTGGAAATGATCGCCCTCGGCTGGATGAACATCGGCGCCGCGGTGGCACCAGATGCTGCGCTGGCGTCGATAATCTCTACCGTGCTGGTCATTGCCGGTGGTCAGAGCATTGGTGCCGGTATCGCCCTGGCCATCCCGCTGGCCGCTGCAGGCCAGGTGTTAACCATCATCGTGCGTACCATTACCGTGGCTTTCCAGCACGCGGCGGATAAGGCGGCCGACAACGGCAACCTCACGGCGCTCTCCTGGATCCACGTTTCTTCCCTGTTCCTGCAGGCAATGCGTATCGCCATTCCGGCGGTGATCGTCGCGGTTTCTGTGGGTACCAGCGAAGTGCAGAACATGCTGAACGCCATCCCTGAGGTGGTCACCAGCGGCCTGAACATCGCCGGTGGCATGATCGTCGTGGTGGGTTATGCGATGGTTATCAACATGATGCGCGCGGGCTACCTGATGCCGTTCTTCTACCTGGGCTTCGTCACGGCTGCCTTCACCAACTTCAACCTGGTCGCGCTGGGTGTGATTGGTGCGGTAATGGCCATCCTTTACATCCAGCTGAGCCCGAAATACAACCGTTCAGCAGGTGGCCCGGTACCGGCCGCGGGTGCAAACGATCTTGATAACGAACTGGACTAGCAGGTGAGCGACATGGTTGATATGACAAAAACTACCGCGGTGAAAAAACTCACTCCGGGTGATATTCGTGGCGTGTTCATTCGTTCTAACCTGTTCCAGGGGTCGTGGAACTTCGAACGTATGCAGGCGCTGGGCTTTTGTTTCTCGATGGTGCCGGCGATCAAACGTCTGTATCCGGAAAACAACGAAGCGCGTCGCCAGGCGATTAAACGCCACCTGGAGTTCTTCAATACCCATCCTTATGTAGCGGCGCCCGTACTGGGCGTGACGCTGGCGATGGAAGAACAGCGTGCCAACGGCGCAGAAATTGACGACGGTGCCATCAACGGTATTAAAGTCGGTTTGATGGGGCCACTGGCTGGTGTCGGTGACCCGATCTTCTGGGGTACGGTGCGTCCGGTCTTCGCCGCGCTGGGAGCCGGGATCGCAATGAGCGGTAGCCTGCTCGGGCCACTGCTGTTCTTCATCCTGTTTAACGCTGTGCGTCTGGCAACCCGTTATTACGGCGTGGCCTATGGCTACCGTAAAGGGGTGGACATCGTAAAAGACATGGGCGGCGGCTTCCTGCAGAAACTGACCGAGGGGGCGTCAATTCTCGGCCTGTTTGTCATGGGGGCGTTAGTTAACAAGTGGACGCACGTAAATATTCCGCTGGTGGTGTCGGAGATCACTGACCAGACCGGGAAAACCAACGTCACCACCGTGCAGACCATTCTTGACCAGTTGATGCCGGGTCTGGTGCCGCTGCTGCTGACCTTTGCCTGTATGTGGTTGCTGCGTAAGAAAGTGAACCCGCTGTGGATCATCGTCGGTTTCTTTGTTATCGGTATTGCCGGTTACGCTGTCGGCCTGCTGGGTCTGTAAGTTTTATGCTGTGCGCCGGGGCATTTGCCCCGGCTTTTTTTCGGGAGGATGAATGACGATCACGGCTATCGTATTGATTTTGTTTGTTGCGGCACTGTTAGCTTACGCACTTTATGATGAATTCATTATGCCCCGCCGCCACGGCGAGACGCTGCTTAGCGTTCCCCTGCTACGACCTAACCGGATAGATGGCTTCATTTTCGCCGGACTGCTGGTGATCCTTATTTATAATAACATCGTCAATAACGGTGCTGTTTTAACCACATGGTTATTATGTGCACTGGCGCTGATGGCTATTTATCTGTTCTGGGTTCGCGCCCCAAAGATCATTTTCAAGAAAGAGGGATTTTTCTTCGCCAATGTCTGGATTGCGTATCACCGGATTAAGGAGATGAATTTATCCGAAGATGGTGTGCTGGTAATGCAATTAGAGCAGCGGCGACTCTTGATCCGTGTACGAAATATCAAAGATTTGGAACGGATCTACCACGTAATGCTTAAAACTCAATAACTTAAAATATAGCGCAGGCTATATTTTTGCCCATAAAATCAGCGCAGATATAGCCCCTGCTATATTATTTTCCGGCCCTGTAACTTATATTTCTTAACGTTAACTTTACCAATAAAGACAAATGCAAATCGTTATCATCTGATAATAAAAGCGATAAATTTCTGTGATTGTTCTGTCGCTAAAAAATATGGTAAGGTTGCGCCCGTCGTTGGGGAGTAGCCGATTTCCATTCACCCCGGAAATGTGCGCGTCAACATACTCGTTGAAAAACGTGGCGCGTACGAATCAAACCGAGTAGTCGTTTGATTTGGCGAGACCATTGACACATCAACTGCTGATTACTGGGGGCAGTGATGTGTTATATGGATACCCCGGTCAGGACGCTCTAATGAATATCTCCGCTACACTGCTGCTCGCTTTTGGTATGTCGATGGATGCCTTCGCCGCCTCAATCGGTAAAGGTGCCACGCTACACAAACCTAAATTTTCTGATGCACTGCGTACAGGTCTGATCTTCGGCGTGATTGAAACGCTGACGCCGCTGATCGGCTGGGGTCTGGGCATGCTCGCCAGCCAGTTTGTGCTGGAGTGGAACCACTGGATCGCCTTTATCCTGCTGGTGTTTCTGGGCGGCAGGATGGTGCTGGAAGGGCTACGCGGAAACGACAATGACGATACGCCGATCCAGCGTCACGGTTTCTGGCTGCTGGTGACCACCGCGATCGCCACCAGTCTTGATGCCATGGCAGTCGGCGTCGGGCTGGCCTTTCTGCACGTCAATATTATTACCACCGCCCTCGCCATCGGCTGCGCTACGCTGGTGATGTCCACCCTGGGGATAATGATTGGCCGGTTTATCGGCCCGCTATTGGGTAAACGGGCCGAAATTCTTGGCGGGATAGTGCTGATTGGTATCGGCTCGCAGATCCTCTGGAGCCACTTCGCCGGTTAGCGGTGACGTTGCCAGCACTGAATGCTGAAATCCGTCTGGCAAGTAAACTGCGCCCTGTTCGCCAGTGCGTCCCAGACCGCCGACTTTGCCCGCCAGGCAAAAGGCGTCATCTGTAACAGCGCCACGGCTTCTGCCCCACTCAACGTCATGCTGTAACCCAGCGATTGTTGATGCACCAGTGTAAAGCCGTCGATCTGCTCGTTTTGCGGTGCATGTAGCTGTACCTCGTCGTAGATCAGCCCTTTCAGCTCCTGTAAATGGTGCGGACCGGGCGCAGCAGTTATCACCCAACCATCCACTTTCACCACTCTTGCCAGCTCCTGCGCTTTGCAAGGGGCATAAATTCGCACCACCGCGTCCAGCGTACAATCTTCAAACGGCAGACGGTGGCTTGACGCCACACAGAACATCACCTGCGGATAGCGTTTTGCTGCCGCGCGGATGGCAGGCTTTGACACATCCAGCCCGAAGGTCTGCGCCCCGTGTCGGGCGGCGATCTGCGCGAACGCATCGGTGTAATACCCTTCGCCACAGCCAATATCCAGCAGCCCACTCGCCTGCGATGGTAAACGCGCATCCAGTTGCTGACTGATGGCATCACGCAGGGGTTGATAATGTCCGGCATCCAGAAAGGCGCGGCGCGCCTGCATCATCTCCGCACTGTCACCCGGCTCGCGGGAGCGTTTATGCTGAACGGGCAGCAAATTGACGTAGCCCTCTTTCGCCCGATCAAACTGATGCCGTTGCGGGCAGACAAAGCTATTTTCCTGGCGGCGCAACGGCGCATGGCAAAGGGGGCAACTGAACGACATAACAACTCCGGGCGGTCATAAAGGGCGAAAGTGTAACGCCAATCGCCCCGACGGGAAATGATTTAGCGTGTGGCGTCGGCTCCGGTTGGAGAATTAAGCACCAGCAGATGAGCATCGCCGGGGCGCAGGCCATCGGGTTCGACGTTCTCGATGCGCAGCACGCGGGTCATAATCTCGCTGAATACCGGCGCTGAGACCGCACCGCCGTAATAAGCACCGTTTTTCGGATCGTCAATCACCACCACCAGCGCATATTTCGGCTGGCTGGCGGGGGCAACCCCGGCAGTATAAGCAACGTATTTATCAACGTATTTGCCGTCATCGCCAATTTTCTTCGCGGTACCGGTTTTTACCGCCACCCGGTAATCGCGAACCGCCGCTTTGGTGCCACCGCCGCCTGGCAGCGCGACGCTCTCCATCATGTGTTCCACTTGATGAACGATGTTAGCGGGCATCACCTGCCTGCCCATTACCGGCGGATCGACGCGGGTAATCGATAACGGTCGCGCCAGGCCAAAGCTGCCAATAGTGGCGTAGACATGCGCCAGTTGTAATGGCGTAACCATCAGGCCATAACCGAAGGAAAAGGTGGCACGATCCAGCTGTCCCCAGTAACGATGTACCGGCAGGCTACCGCGACTTTCACCGGTCAGGCCGAGTCCGGTGGGCATACCAAAGCCAAAATTTTTATAGGTATCGAGCAGCTTTTGGATCGGCATCGCCAGCGACAGGCGTGACACGCCGGTATCGCTCGATTTTTGCAGTATGCCGGTCAGGGTCAGTTCCGGGTAATAGCCCACGTCGTGGATACGGTGCCCGTCAATGACATACGGGTGAGTATCCACCACGCTGTCGGGCTGCACGATCCCCTGTTGCAGGGCGGTCATCAACACCATTGGCTTTACGGTGGAGCCAGGCTCGAAGGTGTCACTGATGGCACGATTGCGAAAATCGTTCAGCGTCGCGCCGCTGCGGTTGTTGGGGTTGAAATCCGGGTAGTTCGCCATCGCCAGCACTTCACCCGTTTGCACCTTCACCAGCACGGCCGCACCGGACTCGGCTTTATTCCAGCTGACGGCGTTATCCAGCGCATCTTCCGCCAGCGTTTGCAGGCGTTTATCGATGCTCAGCGTCAGGGTCTGTGCCGGTACTGCGGGTGTTTCGGTGATGTTTTCGATCACATGCCCATAGCGATCTTTACGCACTTCCCGCAGACCCGGCTTGCCGGTGAGCTGCGCGTTAAAGCTTTTCTCAACGCCCTCAATACCCTGCCCGTCGATATTCGTAAAACCAATGAGATTGGCGGCAACCTGTCCTCCAGGATAAAAACGGCGCGATTCCGTTTGCAGATTAATCCCTGGTAAATTGAGATGATCTATCCACTGCGCCTGCTGCGGATCCAACTGTCGTGCCAGATAAACAAAACGCGACTGGGCGTATCGGGCGAGGAGCGTCGAAGACAATTCACCGAGCGGCATATGCAGCGCGTTCGCCAGCGCCTGCCAGCGCCCGTCATCCTTCACGCCGCCCTTTTCGTGGATAACTTTCGGATCGGCCCAGATGGCATCAACGGGCACGCTGACGGCCAGCGGCAGACCATTACGATCGACGATCATGCCGCGAGGCGATGAAACCTTCACTTCCCGCAAAGAACGCATGTCTTCCTGCCTGACCAGCTTGTCCGGGGCGATGATTTGCAGCCAGGCGGTTCGTCCCAACAGTATGCCAAGCGAAAAGAGAATGGCGATGCACAGCAGAGTAAAACGCAGGGGGGTAAAATTGCGGGTGACGCTGTTCTTTTTCACCGTGGCTCCTGAAATAAATTAACCCGCTGATTTAACGGGAAACAGGCGCTGAAAGGGAAAAAACTGTGCTAATAACGGTATGGGTTTGCTACAAAAGAATAATGAGCAGGCAGAGAGTAACACTTTGAAATGAAGACATTAAAAAGCCCCGCACCGGGCGAGGCTTTATGCTGACATTGACGCGCCCGCGGCGCTCAAGTCGGTGGCAGAAATCAGATAGCGGTAACGTTAACTGCTGCCGGGCCTTTCTGGCCATCCTGAATTTCGAACTCAACGTTCTGGCCTTCAGCCAGCGTTTTGAAGCCGTTACCCTGGATTGCAGAGAAGTGTACGAACACATCTTTGCTGCCGTCAGCAGGAGTAATGAAGCCAAAACCTTTAGATTCGTTGAACCACTTAACTTGACCTTTAATCTTTGCCATTTGCAAAATTCCTTAGAGTGTTTACTTAGCCCGCAGGCATTACTTGAGATAAAACTGAGACATTACTGCTTGAGGCACTAATATAAGGTTCGGCAGAGAAGCGGTATTCAACGACAACGTGTTTACTCAGGACTTCTTTACTGAAAATGCCACACATAAACAGAACTGTACCTCGTTCGACTCACAATGTGTTATCACATACAACATCAAATATGGCAAGCCATTTTTAAACATGTCTGGATCCGCCGCACAAATTCAGTAGTAGCCGTAACTACATTTGCGCGATAAGGCCTAAAACTTAACGCCTGCGATACCTATAAGGCGCTGCGGCACGTTGAGTGAGGCTGTCAAATCCACGACTTTAGAACCATAGCGTATTAGGTTCATTTGATCCAGATATGGCTAACCGGTTGATATAATATAAAATATATCGTTATAGTTTTTTCTTCTGACATAGAAATTTAACATGAAAATGTCAATCCAAAACTAATTATGTATGGTTATACAAAGGACTTAAAAGAGCGGATAGAAGTTAAGCAAATAATGTCAATGTTGCACCATAATAATGAAATTTTAATGACGTTGCCTCATGTTAAAGCAGGAAAAACGTTTCGCTGGTGCAAAAAATAATAACGATTAAGGGCCATAGTAGTAATAAGTAAAAGCTTATGAAGATATTTTCGCAGGAAAGGATAAATACTGACCAATTTTCAGGATGTGGAAGTTATCGCCTTTTCCTCCCGCTTCGTTTAATTCGTGGCGTAGCTCACGAACCGGATCATCAAGCGCCTCATCCGCCAGTTCAAACACGCCCCAGTGAACCGGAAACGCCAGTGGCTCACCGGCCATCTTCCAGAGCTGTATTGCTTGCTGTGGATCCATATGATGCGACGCCATAAACCAGCGTGGTGCATAGGCCCCTGCCGGTAGCGCCACCATATCGAAGGGTCCAAGGCGGCGCGGAATTTCCGCCAGTGTCGGGGTAAAGCCGGTGTCGCCAGTAAACCAGAAACGCTGTGCGGAGGAAGCCACCACCCAGCCGCACCAGAGTGAACGATTACGATCCCACGGTGTGCGCATACTCCAGTGCTGAGCAGGGGTCGCGCTGAGGGTCAGCCCTCTGAATTCGCGCTCCTCCCACCAGTCCAGTTCAATCACATGGCGCACGCCGCGACGGCGACACCAGTCGCCAAGACCAAGCGGAACGAAGAGCGTGACGTCAGGAAAGCGCTTTACCAGCGCGCGAATTGTGCGTTTATCAAGGTGATCATAATGGTTGTGGGAGATCAGGATGGCATCAAGGGCGGATAAATCGCTGACGTTCAGCGACGGCGGGGTTTTTCGCTGTGGCCCGCTAAAGCTTACCGGTGAGGCACGATGTGAAAATACCGGGTCGATCAACAGTGAAATTCCATCGAGTCGTAACAGCATACTGGTATGACCCAGCCACCAGACGCGATCGTCTTCGCCGGAAATAACCGCACGTTGCCACCAGGTATCAATAAATGCGGGATAGCCGCCCTGCGGCGCTAAAGGTAACCCGGCAGCGCGGCGTTCTTTACGCCAGCGTTCTACATCGCCAGGTTGATGCCCGGTGTCGGACAGATTACGAAAGCCATCAGGGGAGTGATGCGGCAAATCAGGATTGTACCAGGGGTTTTTCCATACCATGCTGCACCCTCCCCCGACTGTCAGCGCTCGGCGACCAGGCGAATAAAGTCGTCGCCATCAGGCTGCACGTTGACTGCTTTTTCCGCGACCTCTTTTTCAGGTTCATTCGCTTCGCACAGACGGCGCAGCAAGGCGGTTTGCCGCTTTTGCTGATCGAGCAACGCTTCAAGCAATTCGATCTGCTCACTGGTGCGTGAGCTCAGACGATTAACGAAAAACCACAGGATAAGCCCTGCGACCAACACCACCAGCGATACAACCACAGACGCAAGATTCAACGCGCCCGAATTCAGTACTTCGTTCATTTCACCACCTCAATGTTAACGCGCTATCTTACCACTGGCATTAAGGAAGGAAATCATTCACTGAAAAAATGCTGTCACCAGGGTATAAATTTATTGATAACGCAGATACCGCTGAAAAACTGCACATCCTGATCGCATAACACATTAAGCATCTGGGTCCACAGCAACAGGCAGGCAACCAGTGCGGCGATCACGATAAGCCACCGAAATTTTCTCACTACACTCTCCGACTTAATACCTTATCCCAAAGGTTATCACGCGTTTATTAAACCGCGGGTAACTGTAGCGCTATCCGGCGTTTTTAGGAATGCGTGACTTGTTTCATTGCGTAAAAACTATCAGGATTTCAGGCATACGAGAATAAAAGGAGTTTATATGCGCATGACCGTTCGCATCATTATGATCATCGCCCTGCTGTGGATTGGCGTACTGCTGAGTGGATACGGCGTGCTGGTGGGTAGCAAAGAAAACGCCGCTGGGCTGGGTCTGCAATGTCGCTACCTGACGGCCCAGGGCTTCAGCACAGCGCAGTACATTCATACCGACAGCGGAATCATTGGTTTTACGAATTGCCCGATACTGCGTAAAAGCAACACCGTGATCGATTAAGCGATTGCCCGGTAAAATCATGCTACCGGGCAATTATCAGGGATCAGAATGGGTAGTCGTTATAGCCCATCTGTTCGGAGATTTTACGTGCGGCGGTGTGCAGCATCGCCACGTAATCGTGCAAATGCTCTTCAGAGAAACGCAGCGTCGGGAACGAAATACTCAGACCCGCAATCACCACGCCAAAACGGTCGAATACCGGTACGCCGATGCAGCGCAGGCCTTCTTCCTGTTCTTCATTATCTTCGCCATACCCCTGCTCACGCACGATATCCAGCATCGGCAGCAAATCTTCGGTCGAGGTGATGGTGCGATCGGTACTGCGTTTGTATTCCACCCCCTCCAGGATCTGCTTAACTTCTTCACGGTCACGCCATGCGAGTAGCACTTTACCAATCGCGGTACTGTACAGCGGGTTGCGGCGGCCAATACGGGAATACATGCGCAGGTTGTACATGGAATCGATTTTATGAATGTAGACAATACTGTCTTCATCCAGTGCGCCCAGGTGGATTGTCTCTTTGGTCAGACGGGACAGTTCACGCATCTGAATATCCGCGCTGCGGATCAAATCAACATTCTGCAGCGCACGTGCGCCCAGCTCAAAAAGCTTTAACGTCAGCGAATACTTTTCTGACTCCCCTTCCTGCGCCACATAACCCAGCGATTTCATGGTCTGCAAAAAGCGATAAACAGTGCTTTTTGACATCATGACCCGCTGCGAGAGTTCGGTAATACCAATTTCGCGCTCTTCGCCGAGCGCCTGCAGGATGCCAAAAACCTTCAGAACTGAAGAGACAGAATCTGGCTGTTTATCCAAATCTGCGATTGCCATTAATCACCTCATCGCCAGTGTTTTATAAAAAATAGAACCGGTTTTTATTATAAATTCGCGGGCGTCCTCCCGCAATGCGCGTTTCGCATCTTCTTTACAAATCTGCGACATAAAACCGAATATCCTGCCGGAAGGCACAAAAAAGCGCGCCGGATGGCGCGCTTGCAGTGTCAATTGACGTCTTATTTCAGGTAAGCACCGCTACGCAGCGCTTCTATGCGTTTATCCAGCGGCGGGTGCGTCATAAACAGCTCGCTGAGCGATTTAGATTTACCGTTGATACAGAAGGCCATCATGGTACTGGCTTCCTGCGGCTCATAGCTGGTTTTCAGACGTTGCAGCGCGGCGATCATTTTTTCGCGGCCAACCAGACGGGCGGAGCCCGCATCCGCATGGAATTCACGATGGCGAGAGAACCACATGGTGATAATGCTGGCCAGAATACCGAACACCAGCTCCAGCACCATCGCCACTACAAAATAGATCATCGGGTTGCCGTTGCTCTCTTCACCCTCTTCGCGGTTACCGCCAAGAAAGCCCGCCGCCAGCTGCGCCAGAATACGGGAGATGAAGATCACAAAGGTGTTCACCACACCCTGCACCAGCGTCATGGTCACCATGTCGCCATTCGCCACGTGGCTGATTTCATGGGCGATAACCGCTTCTGCTTCATCGCGGCTCATGTTCTGCAACAGGCCCGTGCTCACCGCTACCAGCGAGGCATTACGGCTGTGTCCGGTGGCAAAAGCGTTAATGTCCGGCGCATGGTAGATAGCGACCTGTGGCATCGCGATCCCCGCCTGGCGGGATTGCTGCTCAACGGTTTGCATCAGCCAGCGTTCCATATCGTTACGCGGCTGCTCAATGACTTCCCCACCCACCGATTTCAGCGCCATCCATTTCGACATCATCAGTGAAATGATGGATCCGCCAAAACCGAAAAGCAGCGCCATGATTAACAAGCCCTGAATACTGCTGGACTGAATGCCTGTCAGGCTAAGCACCAGCCCGAAAACCACCATCACGGCCAGGTTGGTCAGCAGGAAAAGCGCGATCCGCATCATAATTTTCTTTTAACCCCAGTTTAACAAAACGCACTATGCGATTACCCACATCGTATGGGTATACGCGGCATTTTCAAGGATCCCGGCTTCGTAAGTCACCAGAAAGACACAACTTTACATTGAGTATGGCAATGCTGACGTGAACAGATGTTTGTTAAAAAAAACAGGCACAATTTCTTGTGCCTGTGATTTTTATTTTGCGGGAGCGGGCTTCGCCGCCGGTTGATCTTTAGTGAGATGGGCAAGATCAAGAGCGATATGCACCGTTTCATCCAGATACGGATCCGGCTCTTTGTAGTCCTTTGGCAGGTCATCCAGCTTCTTGAGCAACGGCTTACCTTCGCGTTTAAAGCGATCGTTCAGACGCGCCAGACGAATGGCGTCATCCTCAGCGTTCTCTTTCTCGCGCTGTGCCTCATTGAGCGACACAATATCCCGTTTTTCCTTCATGGCATTGAAACGGGCAATGTCTTTCATGATGTACTGGAACTCAGGATCTTTCGCGATACGCTCGTTGTGCTCTTTCAGCAACGGCTGCCCGTATGGCGTTAAATCGCCATACTTCACAAAGGTCGCGGCGTTGATGCTGTCCCACGGCAGGGCATTATCTTCAAACTTCTCACCGGTTTCCGTCTCTTCATTGCCGGTTGGCATGATGATGTCCGGCGTTACGCCTTTACGCTGCGTACTGCCGCCGTTCACGCGGTAGAATTTCTGGATGGTGTACTGCACCGAGCCCAGCGCTGGCCACTCCGGACGCAGCATCTGATCGTAAATGCGGTTCAGCGAGCGATATTGCTGCACGGTCCCTTTACCGAAGGTCGGTTCCCCGACAATCAGTGCACGACCATAGTCCTGCATGGCAGCGGCAAAAATCTCCGATGCCGAGGCGCTGAAGCGGTCAACCAGCACCACCAGCGGGCCTTTATAGTAGACAATGCCGTCGTTATCGCTGTCTTCACGCACTTTACCGTTGTTATCACGCACCTGCACCATCGGGCCAGATGGGATAAACAGACCTGAGAGCGATACCGCTTCAGTCAGTGCGCCACCGCCGTTAGTACGCAGATCGATGATCACGCTGCTGACATTCTGTTTTTCCAGCTTCTGCAGTTGCACCTTGACGTCATCCGTCAGGCCAACGTAGAAGCCCGGAATATCCAGCACGCCGACTTTTTCTTTGCCAACGGTTTTCACAGACATTTTCACGGCGCGATCTTCGAGGCGGATGCGTTCGCGGGTCAACGTCACAATGCGCGTTTTGGTACCCTTGCCAGCCGGCAGGATCTCCAGACGCACTTTGCTGCCCTTCGGCCCTTTGATCAGCGCCACGACATCATCAAGACGCCAGCCAATCACATCCACCATGTTTTGCCCGGTCTGACCGACGCCCACAATGCGATCGCCAACGGTAATGGCTTTGCTTTTCGCTGCCGGACCACCTGCCACCATCGAGTTAATGACGGTGTAGTCATCGTCCATTTGCAGCACAGCGCCGATCCCCTCAAGCGAGAGGCTCATTTCCGTGTTGAACTGTTCGGTGTTACGCGGCGAGAGATAGTTAGTGTGCGGATCGATTTCATGCGCGAACGCGGTCATCGCCAGTGAGAACACATCTTCACTGTTGGTCTGCACCAGACGGCGGATCGCAAATTTATAGCGACGCGTCAGGGTTTCACGGATCTCTTTTTCGTTTTTACCTGTGAGCTTAAGGCTCAGCTCGTCAAACTTAACCTTGCCGTCCCACAGAGCGTTCAGCTCGGCTTCGTCTTTCGGCCACGGCGCTTTGCTGCGATCAACGTTAAAGCTGTCGTTGCCGGTAAAGTCCATAGGACGTTCCAGCACCTTCAGCGCGTATTGATAACGCTCAAAGCGACGCTTCTGCGCCAGATTGTAGAGATCGTAGAAAACGTCAAGTTTACCGGTGCGTAACTCATCGCCAATCACGCCTTTCTTTTGCGCAAACTGAGCGACGTCGCTGGCTAACAGCACGTTATGGCTGTAATCAAGCAGGTTCAGATAACGATCGAAGATTTTGGCGGAAAACGCCTGGTCCAGATCGAACTGAC
The DNA here is from genome assembly GCF_019218745.1 of Enterobacter sp. ENT03. Taxonomy (GTDB): domain Bacteria; phylum Pseudomonadota; class Gammaproteobacteria; order Enterobacterales; family Enterobacteriaceae; genus Enterobacter_D. Next base: position 190,056 of record NZ_JAHUXA010000003.1, on the reverse strand, counting down.
GGTAATGGGAACGGGTGAAACGCGAGGTCACACGCTCACTGACCGTTGCATGCTGCGTCTCTTCCTTTAGTACCGGGATTTGATCAGCACGCGTAATATCTTCGACGGCGAAAGCCTGCCCTGTAATCAGGAGCAGGCCAGCCAACGCGGTGCGCTTAAACAAAGTGTTCATGCCAGGCCTGGCCTCCGTTTCAGAACAACAAGTGTTCTGCGCGTACAATCATTGACATACCAGAAGTCAGCTGCACACGAACGCCATCTTTGGTGATTTCCGTTACGGTGGCATCCATAGCATTGTTGCCCGCTTTCACCTTGAGATTCTGCCCAACACTCAGTGCAGTAATATCTGACACCGGGGTGTGCTTCGGCTCTTCACGCGGTGCGCGCTGTGGCTTGGCTGCTGGCTTATCGGCACGCGGTTTACGCTCACCGCCTTCAGTGCGACGTGGCGTCGCCGGGCGCGGTTTACGTTCACGACGCGGTGCGTTTTCTTCCGGAGTACCGGAAGCGGCGGCAGCTTCGCGTTTTTTCGCCTGCTGCTCGGCACGTTGTGCCTGCACACGGGCTTTGGCTTCTTCCAGCTGCTTGCGAGCGTGCTCTACGTGCTGCTCATCCAGCACACCACAAGGGTTGCCGTCGAGATCGACACGTGCTGCACCCGCTTTGATACCGTACAGGTAGCGCCAGCTGGAGGTGTAAAGACGCAATGCGGAGCGAAGCTGAGTTTTGCTGAGGTTCATCTCACCATCAACACGCTCGACTAAATCCTGAAAAATACCAATTTTCAGGGGGCGCGCTTCGCCTTCTGCACTGAAACAGAGCGGAAAACGTTCGGCCAAAAATGCGATAACTTCTTTACTACTGTTCAACTTAGGTTGATTTTCCATGAAATTTCCTGATTACAACGGACGTAGCCAACTAGCCGCAGGCATGAACAGGCGTCATTATAATGACGCTATCAGTAAATGCTACGTTATCCGTTGATTATCCTGCGACGGTCGCAAAGAATTTACTGTAATCGGTCGCCGCCAGTACCGTTTCAAGCTGTGATACCAGCTGGCGAAGGCCTTCTTCGTCCTCAGCAGTAAAGCGGGAAAAGACGGTACTGTCGATGTCGAGCACGCCCAGTATCTGATTATTTACTACCACCGGCAGCACAATTTCAGCATTACTGGCGGAATCGCAGGCAATGTGACCATCAAACGCATGAACATCATCCACACGCTGCACACAATTTTGCGCCACCGCCGTGCCGCACACCCCGCGACCAACAGGAATTCGCACGCAGGCGATTTTTCCCTGGAACGGGCCTAACACCAGCGTCTCACCTTCAAGCAGATAAAAACCTGCCCAGTTAACCCCTTCCAGACGCTCAAACAGCAGCGCGCTGGTATTAGCAAGGGTGGCTAAGAAGCTGCTTTCACCTGTCATTAATGCCTGAAAATCGCGGTTCAAATCCGCATAGAAATCTGCTTTGGTCATTATTTAATCACTTGGTTGTCTTACAAAATTCCTGCATAGCCTAATAAAATAAGCATTAAATGCGTTCTTGCTCAAGATGATTCCATTCATGAGTTAATATAGATGCATTCCCTCACTGGCTACTGAAACCATGGCTTTAAAAATCTCGCAGGTAATACCGGACAAAAAAATCACCGTTCATTCGGTTGGTGATGCTTTGCCTCGTGCACATTATCAGCGTTGCCCGCAGTGCGATACGCTTTTTGCGTTACCGGTGATGAAATCGCACCAGAGCGCCTGGTGTCCGCGGTGTGACGCTAAGATCCGCGACGGGCGCGACTGGTCACTCACCCGGCTGGCAGCGATGGCTGTCACCATGCTGTTGCTGATGCCCTTCGCCTGGAGCGAGCCATTACTGCGTTTCTATCTGCTGGGTACGCGCATTGATGCCAACCTGCTGATGGGGATCTGGCAGATGACGGCCCAGGGCGATCCATTGACCGCAGCAATGGTTTTCTTCTGTGCCGTGGGTGCGCCGCTGGTGCTGGTCGCCGCCATTGCCTATTTGTGGTTCGGCAATATTCTAGGCATGAACCTGCGCCCGGTACTGCTGATGATCGAGCGCCTCAAAGAGTGGGTGATGCTGGATATTTATCTGGTCGGCATCGGCGTTGCCTCCATCAAGGTGCAGGATTACGCCTTTCTGCAACCGGGCGTCGGGCTGCTGGCGTTTATCGCACTGGTGATCCTCAGCATTCTGACCATTATTCATCTTAACGTGGAGCAGTTATGGGAGCGTTTTTACCCCCAGCGCCCCGCCACCCGTCCACATGAGAATCTGCGCGTCTGCCTCGGCTGTCATTTTACCGGGCTGCCGGATGCCCGTGGACGCTGCCCACGCTGCCATATTCCGTTACGCTTTCGCCGTCGGCAGAGTGTTCAAAAATGCTGGGCAGCGCTGCTGGCGTCTATGGTCTTTCTGTTACCGGCGAATCTGTTGCCCATTTCGGTGGTTTACATTAACGGCGCGCGCCAGGAAGACACCATTATGTCGGGGATTATTTCACTGGCCAGCAGCAATATCGCCGTCGCCGCGGTCGTCTTCATCGCCAGTATTCTGGTGCCCTTCACCAAGGTTCTGGTGATGCTGACACTGCTTATCAGCATCCATTTTAAATGCGAGCAAGGTTTACGGACTCGTGTATTGTTATTGCGGCTGGTGACCTGGATTGGGCGCTGGTCGATGCTGGATTTGTTTGTCATTTCTCTCACCATGTCTTTGATTAATCGCGATCAGCTGCTCGCGTTTACGATGGGGCCAGCTGCGTTTTATTTCGGCGCAGCGGTAATTTTGACTATTCTTGCTGTGGAATGGCTGGACAGCCGCTTACTTTGGGATGCACATGAGTCAGGAAACCCCCGCTTCACCGACTGAAGCGCGAATTAAAACTAAACGTCGTATTTCACCTTTCTGGCTGCTGCCGGTCATTGCCTTACTGATCGCTGGCTGGCTCGTCTGGAGCAGTTTCGAGGATCGCGGTAATACCATTACCATCGACTTCGTTTCTGCCGATGGCATTGTGGCGGGACGCACACCGGTCCGTTATCAGGGGGTTGAGGTTGGCACAGTGCAGGACATTCGCCTGAGCGAAAAACTCAATAAAATTGAGGTACGGGCGAGTATCAAATCCGATATGAAAGACGCGCTGCGTAACGATACGCAGTTCTGGCTGGTGACGCCAAAAGCCTCGCTGGCAGGGATTTCGGGTCTGGATGCGCTGGTAGGCGGCAACTATATCGGCATGATGCCGGGCAAAGGCGAACCGCAGGATCACTTTACCGCGCTGGATACGCAGCCTAAATACCGTCTTAATAACGGTGAGCTGATGATCCATCTGCATGCGCCGGATCTTGGCTCGCTGAACAGCGGCTCGCTGGTCTATTTCCGTAAAATCCCGGTAGGCCGCGTCTATGATTACGCCATTAATAAAGATAAACAGGGCGTCACCATCGACGTACTGATCGAGCGCCGCTTTACGAATCTGGTGAAAAAAGGCAGCCGCTTCTGGAACGTTTCCGGCGTCAAAGCGGATGTGGGCCTCAGCGGTGCGAAGGTGGAGCTGGAAAGCCTCGCCTCGCTGGTCAACGGTGCCATTGCCTTTGACTCGCCGGACAGTTCAAAACTGGCAGAGCCTGATGATGAATTCGGGCTTTACGAAGACTTAGCCCACAGCCAGCGCGGCGTGCTGATCAAACTCGATCTGCCGGGCGGCCAGGGGCTGAAAGAAAACTCCACGGCGCTGATGTATCAGGGTCTGGAAGTGGGCCAGTTGACCAAAATCAACCTCAATCCGGGCGGTGGGGTGACCGGCGAAATGACGGTGGATCCCAGCGTCGTCAACCTGCTGCGTGATAACACGCGAATCGAAATGCGCAGCCCGAAAATTTCGCTTAACGACACCAGCCTCAGCTCGCTGCTGACCGGCAACACGCTGGAGCTGGTGCCGGGAGAAGGCGAGCCGCGGGATCACTTTGTGGTGCTGCCCGCCGATAAAACCCTGCTACAGGAGCCAGGCGTCATTACTACCACGCTCACCGCACCGGAAAGCTACGGCATCGACGCCGGTCAGCCGGTGGTTCTGCACGGCGTCCAGGTGGGCCAGGTACTGGAGCGTAATCTGACCGCGAAAGGCGTTACCTTCGCGGTGGCGCTGGATCCGCAATACCGCGATCTGCTGCACGGCGACAGTAAGTTTGTGGTGAACAGCCGCGTGGACGTGAAACTCGGACTGGACGGCGTGGAGTTTCTCGCCGCCAGCGCCAGCGAATGGATCAGCGGTGGGATCCGCATCCTGCCCGGCAATAAAGGCGAGATGAAATCCACCTATCCGCTGTTCGCCAACCTCGACAAAGCGCTGGAAAACAGCCTTGGCGATCTGCCAACCACGACCCTGACGCTCTCCGCCGAAACCCTGCCAGACGTACAGGCCGGATCGGTGGTGCTGTACCGTAAATTTGAAGTGGGCGAAGTCATTACCGTCACGCCGCGCGCCAACGCCTTCGACATTCAGCTGCATATCAAGCCTGAATACCGCTCGTTGCTGACCAGCAATAGCGTGTTCTGGGCAGAGGGTGGTGCGAAAGTGCAGCTCAATGGCAGTGGTCTGACGGTACAGGCCTCACCGCTGTCCCGTGCGCTGAAAGGCGCAATCAGCTTCGATAACCTGCCCGGTGCCAGTGCCTCAACGCGTAAAGGTGACAAGCGGGTGCTGTTCCCGTCCGAAACCGCCGCGCGCGCCGTCGGCGGGCAGATCACGCTGCACGCGTTTGATGCCGGAAAACTCTCTGCGGGTATGCCGATCAAATATCTGGGCATTGATATTGGTCAGGTGCAGGATCTGAAACTGATCACCGAGCGCAATGAAGTCCAGGCTAAAGCGGTGCTCTATCCAGAATATGTGCAGACCTTTGCCCGTACCGGAACGCGCTTCTCGGTGATCACGCCGCAGATTTCCGCCGCTGGCGTTGAACATCTGGATACCATTTTGCAGCCTTATATCAACGTTGAACCAGGGCGCGGCAACGCGCGTCGTGATTTCGAACTTCAGGAAGCGACCATTGCCGATTCCCGTTATCTCGACGGACTGAGTATCGTGGTGGAAGTACCGGAAGCAGGCGGGCTGAATATCGGGACGCCGGTGCTGTTCCGCGGCATGGAAGTGGGTACGGTGACGGGCCTGACGCTGGGTACGCTGTCCGATCGCGTGATGGTCGGTCTGCGTATCAGTAAGCGCTATGAGCATCTGGTGCGTAACAACTCCGTCTTCTGGCTGGCCTCCGGTTATTCGCTGGACTTTGGCCTGACCGGCGGCGTGGTGAAAACCGGTACCTTCAACCAGTTCATTCGCGGCGGGATTGCCTTTGCGACGCCGCCGGGAACGCCGCTGGCACCGAAAGCGCAGGTCGGTAAACACTTCCTGTTACAGGACAGTGAACCGAAAGAGTGGCGTCAGTGGGGCACCGCCCTGCCACGCTAATCACCTTCAGGCTCCGGCGTGTCTGCGTCGGGGCCTTTGTGCTACACTGCGCGCCTGTTTTTTTGCTGGTGATACGCGCGTGGCCCACAATTCTGTTTACCTTCCTGAAGATTTTCTTACGCAAATGCGCCAGGCCATGCCGTCGCATCTCTCCTTCGACGACTTTCTTGCCGCCTGTCAGCGCCCGTTGCGCCGCAGCATTCGCGTCAATACCTTAAAGATCAGCGTGACGGATTTTCTGGCGCTGGTGGCCCCGTATGACTGGCATCTGACGCCGGTGCCCTGGTGTGCAGAAGGGTTCTGGATCGAACGGGAAGATGAAGATGCCGTGCCGCTCGGCAGCACTGCGGAACACCTGAGCGGCCTGTTTTATATTCAGGAGGCCAGTTCTATGTTGCCGGTCGCCGCGCTCTTCGCCGGAGATGCACAGCCAACATGCGTGATGGATGTTGCCGCCGCGCCGGGTTCCAAAACGACGCAAATCGCCGCCCGTATGCATAATCGCGGGGCGATCCTCGCCAACGAGTATTCCGCCAGCCGCGTAAAAGTCTTGCATGCCAATATCAGCCGCTGCGGCATTCATAACGTCGCCCTCACCCATTTCGACGGCCGTGTCTTTGGTGCCGCGCTGCCAGAGGCCTTTGATGCCATTTTGCTGGATGCGCCCTGCTCCGGCGAAGGCGTCGTGCGCAAAGATCCTGATGCGCTGAAAAACTGGTCGGTTGTCAGCAATCTGGAGATCGCCGCCACCCAGCGCGAGCTGATAGACAGCGCCTTCCATGCGCTTCGCCCAGGCGGGACGCTGGTGTACTCCACCTGTACGCTGAATACCGATGAAAATGAAGCTATCTGTCAGTGGCTGAAAGCGCGCTACCCGGACGCCGTGGAGTTTGAATCGCTGGCCACGCTGTTTCCCAATGCAGAAGCGGCCCTTACTGCTGAAGGTTTCCTGCACGTATTTCCGCAGATTTACGACTGTGAAGGCTTCTTCGTGGCGCGACTGCGTAAAACGGCCTCCGTGCCGCCTTTACCGGCCCCGACTTACAAAGTGGGTAATTTCCCTTTCGCGCCGATGAAAACCCGCGAGAGCGCGAATGTCGTGCAGGCGGCAGGCCACATCGGGCTGCACTGGGACGAGCAACTGCGGCTGTGGCAGCGCGACAAAGAGATCTGGTTATTCCCGGCGGCCATCGAACCGATGATTGGCAAAGTGCGCTTCTCCCGTCTCGGTATCAAACTTGCCGAGGTGCATAACAAGGGTTTCCGCTGGCAGCACGAGGCGATTATCGCCCTCGCTGGCACTGCTAACCCGCTGGCCTTCGAACTGACGCATCAGGAGGCCGAGGAGTGGTACCGCGGGCGGGATGTCTATCCGCAAACCACACCGCCCCAGGATGATGTGATCGTGACTTTCCAGGGGCAACCGCTGGGGCTGGCAAAAAAAATCGGCTCGCGGCTGAAAAACAGTTATCCCCGTGAACTGGTGCGCGACGGGCGTTTGTTTGCGGCGAAACCGTAGCCTACAGAAAAAATTAAGCACATTCTGACTGGCGTATTTCGTGTATGTGAACCAGGCTAAAAAATGGGTGACTTTACTGGTCGTACCACTATAGCAACGTAACGGAGAGCATTATGACGAAAACCAGCGTGCGAATTGGCACCTTTGAAATCGATGATGCTGAGCTGCAAGGCGAACAGCAGGGCCAACGAACATTGCGCATTCCATGCAGTTCCGACCCGGACCTGTGCATGCAACTTGATGCCTGGGATGCGGATACCAGCATTCCGGCGCTGCTGGATGGCGAACATTCGGTCCTTTACCGCGAACATTACGATGAGCAGTCAGATACCTGGATTATGCGCCTTGCCTGATCCGAAGAACCCGTCTTTGGGACGGGTTATTTACTCCGCTTATTTCCCCCGCTTACGTTCATCCCCTACACTTACCTTACGTTAGCCCGATCTGAGGATGGAATGTTCGCACTGGTTTTATTTGTTTGTTACCTGGATGGTGGGTGTGATGACATTGTGATTGATGTCTTTAACACCGAACAACAGTGCCTGGTGGCCATGGACGAGCAACGTTTGCGGCACGGCGGCTGCTATCCTGTTGAAGATTTCATTGATGGCTTCTGGCGTCCGGCTCAGGAGTACAGCGATTTTTAATGGCTACCCTGCACCTGCTGACGCCTCAGGCAGCGACCAGTGCGCGTTTCTGGCGGCGTCGCAGCCTCTCTGTTATTGTCGTACGGCTGTTAACATTTTTAACAAGGTAGCGGTATGCAAAAGTTTGATGAGTTATGGAGTGCCATTGAAAAGCGGGTGCGTGAGAATAACGATATTCCCTTTGCCGAAATGGAAAACGACGACAGTCACCTGGGGAATGCCACCCGGCAGCGTATCGCACAGATATTCATCCTCGAAGTGCTGCTCGCCCGTCATCGCGATAAATATGCCAGCGTCTACGTGCCGCTGTCCGGCGAAGAAGCGCTGTACCACCTGATTTTTAAGCGCACCGGCTGGAAGCCTTTCGAAATTAAACAGCTATCATTTAACGATGCCATGTTTGTGATCGCTGAATTGTTCCGTGAGGAAAGCCTGCCGGTTGAAGCGCGGGAAATGCTGCTCGCGCAGGGGGTGCGGGATGCCACCTTCCCGGTATTTGATTTTTCAGAAAAAGACTGGTCACCGCGAGAAAACGCCCTCTTCCTGCAACGTTAAAATATCCCTTCTCGCATCGCTGCGGGGAGGGATTATTTATTTGTTTAAACCTCAATTCTTGCCATTGTTTTTTCACGGTCAATATAAATACAGCGGTTCCGTCCGGTTTCTTTGCCGTGATATAACGCTTTATCCGATCTTTCCAGCACTTCGCGTAATGCTTCGTCTTCATTAATTCTGGTCAGTCCGGCAGTAAAGGTGATGGTAATTTTGTGGCCAGAAACGCTCATGATTTTAGTGGCGATCAGTTGGCGGATACGTTCGGCGGCAATACAGGCTTCTTTATGCGTGTCTGCGTGCAAAATAATAATAAATTCTTCGCCGCCATAGCGGTATACCGTCTCGCTTTTTCTGACGTTATCTTCCAGCGTCAGCGCCAGACAACGTAAAACACCATCGCCTACCAAATGCCCGTAGTTATCATTTATTTTTTTGAAATGATCGATGTCGAGTAATAACGCATAAAGTCCGGTCTGACTAAATTGATCCACCATGCCGGCAAAAGATTCATCCAGCGTACGGCGTAACGGCAGCCCCGTCAGCGCATCGTAACTGCTGCGCAACTGCAACAGATGGGTTTTATAGTCCATCAGCGCGGCGTTGAAATCTAACAGCGATGTTTCAAATCGCTCGAAACGCGCAGGTGTTGCCTCGCCACGACGCACCGCCTCCACCAGCGCCCGGCAGGTGAAGTGAATATCGGTATGCGAGCGATCAATATTAAGAAGAAAACTTCTGTCATTGCGTTCTTCCGCCAGCCGTTCATTGAGCCATTGACCAAAATCACAAATCTTATGCGCATCGCAGCAGGTCAGTTCAGGCATTACTGCCGTTTTATTGGTAATAAAATGTAAAACCTTCACCAGCCATTTAAAATGTGCTTCCGATGAATTATTCAGACCAAGAATATCTGAATCAATATAGCTGTGTTTCTGGTTCATATATAACCCTGATAAATGTTTTGCGCGCAGATATGATTTTATAAGCGCGAGAGAATACTACAGATCAATTAAATGAACTTAACCTTCGTGTGCCCCGCTAACATCAGGGTGACTAAGGTATCTCACACAGAGGCCGAAAAGCGCTAAAAAGGGGTTGGATACGCTCCAAAAAACGTTTACCTTGTGACAGTGCGACAGACATCCAGCACTGAACCGGCTGCTGATGTCTAAGTCTCTGATGTGAAAAAGGAATAAAAAAAGACCGAATACGATTCCTGTATTCGGTCCAGGGAAATGGCTCTTGGGAGAGAGCCGTGCGCTAAAAGTTGGCATTAATGCAGGCAAACTACGCCTGGCACTTTAAGAATAGATGACAGCGCCAGCTTTTCCAGTCGCCATCAATGGTGCTCTGGTAAAACCGGTGACAGTCACGTCATAAAAGTAAAAAACCGCAGCACTTTTATATCAGGGCTGCGGTTTTTTTATTGGAAATCAAAAAGATATTTTTGGCATTTAACAGAGTTTTTCAGCGCGTTCGATGAACGGCGCGAGGCTCATTTTCTCACCGCTTTTGTGCGGATTATCGACCTGGATCACACTAATAGAGGTGCCCTTGGCCTGGCCGCTGTCCACCTGCTTTTGCGCCGCGTCATTCAGCGGATATTGCACCAGCGTTGACGGATTTATCGCAAACAGCGCGTGGCCCGGTCGGCAGGTTAACATCACCTCTTCGCGATTAAAGGCCCATTTGTCTTTGCCGACTTCAAAACGGCTTACCGTGATCACTGTCGGGGCGGCCAGCGCCGCGGCGGAACAGGTAAGTAATAACAGAGAGAGAATACTTTTCTTCATTGTCTTCGCCAGTTATTCAAAAAGGTTCAAGCGTTGCGAACAGGCTGACCAGGGCCAGCACCAGCGTTCCCAGGATCACTTCAGCCTGGGTCATGCGAATAAACAGGTTCTGCGCCTGACGGCCATGCGTAGGGAAGCGTGGCACCAGAACATAACGATTCACGACCGCAATTACCAGCATCACCAGCACCAGAGCACATTTGCACAAAAGCAGGCGACCATAATCGCTCTGCCAGGGTAACGCAAGGCCCTGGATCAGCAGCGCATTGAGGACGCCACTGACAATAACCAGTGCCACCGCCAGATGGGTGGCGCGGGAAAAGCGCATCAGCGTAATGATCGCCGCGTCGCGCCGGTGTCCCTCGGCCTGTCGCGTGCAGAAAATGACCGGCAGCAGACCGCCAAACCAGGCCGTCGCACATAGCAGATGCAGGGCATGGGTCGCGCGTTGTGCCATGCCGGTCAATCCGTCGTGCATTGCCGCATGGCCGACCGCGGCCTGCAACAGCAGTTGCGCGATGAGCAGACCCAATAATCGCCCCTGACTGCGCGGCTGCACCAGCACGACGGCCAGCGTCCCCACCGCCAGCAGCATTTGCCACAGCCAGACGCTGCCAAACTGCGTCTGCGCTACCGCCAGCCAGATGTCTGGCCGCAGCGTATCCGGAAAGCCTTCGCCCATCATGCCGCCCTGCACGGCAAACATCAGCAGCGCGCTAATAGCGCTCAGGGTCAGCGTGATGCGTTGCAGACGCTTAAAGCGCTTAGTGATGACCGGTTGCAGCGCGGCAGGCGCCAGCACGGCGCTGAACCAGGCGCTGCCGGTGGCCAGCATCAGGGTCGCAAAATGGATAAATCGCAGCGCGATATAGAGAAATGCCAGCATCGCTTATCTGACGCTGAAGTGATAATTACCCGTGGTTTTGTGTCCGTCTACCGACACAACGTGCCAGTCTACGGTATACTCTCCCGGCGTCAGCGCCTGCTCAATGGGTACTATTAACTGCGTCTTGTCTTTCTCATTGCGCTTCACCGGGCCGGTTTTCACATCCTGCTGTTTTGCCCCGGTAATTTTCACGCCGCTGAATTTTGGCTCTATCCCTTCCGAGAAGTTGAGCGTCAGTGCCTGCGGTGCCGCATCGACGTTAGCATTCGCTGCCGGGTACTGATGTTTCAGGTGAGCATGCGCAAAAACAGCGGGTGCGGTGAGAATTCCGCCCACCAGCACCAGGGCAGAACAGAGACGGGATACCATGAAAGTCATTTATACCATTCCTTTTTGTTATATCTCAGCAACGAGAATAACCCCGATGTATGTATGAGTCGAGTCTGGTTGCTGGCTGGCTTGCCTTTCTGTAGCAGGCTTAGTAAGTTTTGCGCCGAACCCTCAGGAGAAGTCTATGAACAAGAATCTCGCTACCCTTCCTCAGGATGAGATGGATAAAGTGAATGTCGATCTGGCGGCGGCAGGCGTGGCCTTTAAAGAGCGCTATAACATGCCGGTGATTGCCGAAGCGGTAGAGCGCGAGCAGCCTGCGCACCTGCGTGACTGGTTCCGCGAGCGCCTGATTGCCCATCGCCTGGCCTCGGTGTCGCTGTCACGGCTGCCTTATGAGCCGAAAATGAAATAAATGTGCTTCACCAGTTAAGGGAAACCGTCATGTTACGCGTGATAGATACCGAAACCTGCGATTTGCAGGGCGGGATTGTAGAGATAGCCTCCGTCGATATTATTGACGGACAGATAATGAATCCGATGAGCCATCTGGTGCGCCCGGATCGTCCCATCAGCCCACAGGCGATGGCTATCCACCGCATCACGGAAGCGATGGTGGCGGATCAGCCGTGGATTGAAGAGGTGATCCCGCATTATCTGGGCAGTGAATGGTACGTGGCGCATAACGCCAGTTTTGACCGGCGTGTGCTGCCGGAAATGCCCGGAGAATGGATTTGTACTATGAAGCTGGCGCGCCGCCTGTGGCCGGGGATCAAATACAGCAATATGGCGCTGTACAAGTCCCGTAAGCTAAGCGTCCAGACGCCGGCCGGGCTGCATCATCACCGGGCGCTGTATGACTGCTATATCACCGCCGCATTGCTTATCGACATCATGAATACGTCAGGCTGGACGCCGGATCAGATGGCGACCATCACGGGCCGCCCGGCGCTGATGACTACCTTTACCTTTGGTAAATACCGGGGTAAAGCGGTGTCCGAAGTAGCGGAGCGCGATCCGGGCTACCTGCGCTGGCTGTTTAACAACCTGGACCGCATGAGTCCGGAACTGCGTCTGACGCTGAAGCACTACCTTAACGAGCAGTAGCCTGGCGTCCCGGTAAAGTGCCCTGCGCCAGGGCGATGAGAAAGGCATATTCCAGCGCCACCCCTTCATATGACTTGAAGCGGCCTGATTTCCCGCCGTGCCCGGAATCCATATCCGTGCACAGTAACAGCAGGTTATCATCGGTTTTCATCTCACGCAGCCGGGCGACCCATTTTGCCGGCTCCCAGTACTGCACTTGCGAATCATGCAGCCCGGTGGTCACCAGCAGATGCGGATAGGCCTGACGCTGTATGTTGTCATACGGACTGTAGCTTTTCATATAGGTGTAATATTCGGGATCCTGCGGGTTGCCCCACTCCTCAAATTCACCCGTGGTCAACGGGATGGATTCATCCAGCATAGTGGTCAGCACATCGACAAACGGCACCTGGGCTATCACCCCGTGGAACAACCCTGGCCGCTGGTTAATGACCACGCCCATTAACATGCCCCCCGCACTGCCGCCCATGCCATAACAATAGCGCGGTGATCCATAGCCCTGCGCAAGCAGCGCATCACAGACGTCAATGTAATCGTTGAAGGTATTTTTCTTGTGCAGGAATTTACCGTCTTCATACCACGACTGCCCCAGTTCACCGCCGCCACGCACGTGAGCGATAGCGTAGACAAAGCCGCGATCCAGCAGGCTCAGACGACTGCTGCTGAAATCCGCGTCCATACTGGAGCCGTACGAGCCGTAACCGTAAATCAGGATCGGGTTCTGCCCTTTGCGAAAATGCTTACGGTGATAAACCAGCGATACCGGCACTTCAACGCCGTCGCGGGCTTTGACCCACAGGTGTTCGCTGCGGTAGTCGCTGGCCTCAAATCCGTGAACTTCCGTCTGCTTAAGGACGCGCCGTTCGCCGGTATCCATGTCCAGCTCAAACAGCGTGTCCGGTGTAGTGAGGGATGAATAGCCATAACGCAGGCGTGAAGTTTCCGGCTCCGGGTTATACGCAAGCCAGGTGACGTAGGCCGGATCGTCAAAGGCAATGCCGGTGACTTCACGGGTTTTACGGTTGATCTGCCGCAGACTGGTCAGCCCCCGCTGGCGCTCTTCCACCACCAGCCAGTCGGTGAACAGGGTAAACCCCTCCAGCATAATGGCGTCCCGCGGCGGGATCAGCACTTCCCATTTATTCTCGCTGCGCACTTTGGTGCGATAAAGACCGAAGTTTTTGCCTTCCCGGTTAGAGCGCAGATAAAAGGTGTGCTGATAATGATCGAGATTGTACTCATGATCTTTACGGCGCGGCAGGAAGCGCAGCGGCTGGGCGTCCGGCAGCTCCGCGTCCAGCAGTAATGATTCGCTGGTGGTGGCGCTTGACAGCGAGATCACCACATAGTGCTGTGAGGTGGTTTTGTGCAGGCTGACGTAAAAGGTATCGTCCTGCTCTTCATAGACCAGCTCATCCTGACAGACGGGGGAACCGACGGTATGCCGCCAGACCTGATACGGCAGCAGCGTGGTCGGATGTTTTCGCACGTAGTACAGCGTTTCTGAGTCATTGACCCACACAAAGTCCGGCGTGACGTTGGCGAGCATCTCCGGATACCAGTTGCCGGTCTGCAGATTGCGAAAGCGAATACCATACTGGCGACGCGAAAGGTAATCTTCCGCCAGCGCCATAATGTTGTTATCCGGCGAGATCGCCAGCCCGCCGAGCGTATAGAACTCACTGTGTGCAGCGCGTTGGTTGGCATCCAGCAACACCTGCCACTCATCCCATTCGGAACTAAGTACCGACTGACGCTGATAGATGGCGTATTCACAGCCGGGTTCGTAGACATGGCGGTAACGGTAGCCATTGCGGGTAAATGGCGCGGAGACTTCACGCTGGGGGATACGATCGACGATTTCGGCCAGCAGGCGATCCTGCAATGCCTGCTGAGACGCCATGACCTCACGGCCATAGTCGTTTTCCTGATGGAGATAATCCAGCACCTCGGGCTGCGAGCGTGAATCATCCCGCAGCCAGTAGTAATCGTCGATGCGTGTGTCGCCATGCGCGGTCATGGCGTGGGGAATTTTTCTGGCTTTTGGTGGCATAGATAGCATCTGTCTTTTGCAGTTTACACCCTATAAGGGTGGCAAAAGACGCGCATGTTGCAAGCGTAGCGGGCCACCGGGGCGCAAAGCGTTAGCCGGGAAGCGCCTGTTTTTGCGCTTTCAGATCCTGTTCAATCCCTTCACGAACGTCCTGGGGGATCTTCAGGGCATCGCCCAGCGCGTTAAGATAGCTGCGTTCCATAAAGTGGTCGACATCAATCGCCGCACAGCTCAGGAAATAGACTTCCAGCGCTTCCTCTTCATTTTTGATACCACGCGCCAGCCGTTCCGGATCCAGCGGCTGTTCGATGGCCTGGGTAACCAGCGCTCTGCCCTGCTCCTCAACGCCCGCTTCACGCATCTGCGCGTCGATGGCGGCCCGTTCTTTGTCGTCGATGTGCCCGTCGCTTTTCGCGGCGAACACCAGCGCGAGGAGCAGACGTTCAGTACGCACGTCCAGCGGCGAGGTTTGCATGCCGAACTGCGGCTCATCCTGATGGGCCGCTCGCACTTTATCTTTATATTTGTTCCACAGCACACTTCCGGCGACAGCACCGCCGCCCACCAGCAGCGCGCTGGTACCGTATTTAGTTAACAGCTTGCGGGACGATTTGCTGGCGACCAGCAGCCCCGCCAGACCGCCAAGCGCGCCGGGCAGCATTTTGCTGTAGCCCTGATCGCCCGATGACGACATCGACGCGCCTTTTTGCTTGAGCAGCGACTGTAATTGATCCATCCAGTTAGCCATGATTCCCCTCGAATAGCTGATAATAATTGCCACAGCGTAAGCGAGGGGTTGTCAGGAAACGTCTAAATCAGCAAAAGATGCGCAAATTAACGGGCGTTATTGCGCCTGATAATCTGCCTGCCCGGCTTTGCAGTCCACCTTCACGCGATAGTGAATATCGGCGCTTTTACCGCGCACGGTAAGCGGTACATTCCAGACATCGTCCTTGCCGGAAACCTCTTTGACGTTAATCCACGCCACCGGATCCGCCTGCCCGAGTTTTTCCTGATCGTCCGCCCAGCGCGCAATGCGATTTTGCAAATAGTCGCGCTTCACGGCAGCGGCAATGCCATCTTCCTTCAGCCCTTCGCATCCCGGAAAGTTCACCGTTTTGTCGTTCGCTGCCTGCGCCGTAACGCTGCCTGCCAGCAATACCAGACCGAATACTACCCCTGCTGTTTTCATGCTTTTCTCCTGTGAGTCTAACCCACTCAAAGCATGGTACAAATTACCGGCAGTGCAAGCGCGGATCAGGCCGCTTTTGTGCGTTTTGGTGTCGGAATATCCGTAACGTTTTCGTCAGCCGCTGCCTCGTCGTTGTGCAGCTTGCCGGATTTAAGGATGGCGTTCAGCGTGTCTTTTTGTTCCGCCATCCACATCCCCAATTGCTCACGCTGATCGTCGTCAAGGGTTACCGGCCCCTGCTCCAGCCAGCTCTCCAGCACTTCCGCCAGATCGAGCATTTTGTCATAAGCATCGGCTTCCTTTTTGCTGGCAAAAGACATTTTTTCCTCACCTTCACGAATGACTACGTATTTAACTTCAACCGCCATGATGCAGCCTCCCATTACTGGTTATTTATACAGTGCATGATAACTGAACGCCCGGCTTATGGCAAGCCGGGATGGAAGGAAAGGTCGCGGCTTTGTCATCAGGATGACGCACGCAAACGATTTCGTTTATACTGCAGCCAACTTTTTTAACGGTAGAATTGCTATGACTTTATTAGGTACTGCGCTGCGCCCCGCAGCCACACGCGTAATGTTACTGGGTTCCGGTGAACTGGGAAAAGAGGTGGCGATTGAATGCCAGCGGCTGGGCATCGAGGTGATTGCCGTAGACCGTTATGCCGATGCCCCCGCCATGCACGTCGCTCATCGCGCCCATGTGATTAATATGCTGGACGGCGCGGCGTTAAAGGCGCTGGTCGCGCAGGAACAACCGAACTTTATCGTGCCGGAAATCGAAGCTATCGCCACCGATATGCTGGTGGAGCTTGAAGCCCAGGGGCAGCGCGTGGTGCCCTGCGCCCGGGCGGCACAGTTAACCATGGATCGCGAAGGCATTCGTCGCCTGGCGGCAGAAACGTTAAAACTGCCGACCTCCCGCTATCGTTTTGCCGATAGTGAAGCCGCGTTTCTGGAAGCCGTAAACGAGATCGGCCTGCCGTGCATCATCAAACCGGTAATGAGCTCCTCCGGTAAAGGCCAGAGCCTGATCCGCCGCGCCGATCAGCTTGCCGATGCCTGGGCTTATGCCCAACGGGGTGGACGCGCGGGCGCGGGGCGGGTGATTGTCGAAGGTGTAGTGGATTTTGATTTTGAAATTACCCTGCTGACGGTGAGCGCCGTGGATGGCGTCCACTTCTGTGCGCCGATTGGTCATCGTCAGGAAGATGGCGACTATCGCGAGTCCTGGCAGCCACAGCAGATGAGCGACCTGGCGCAGCAACGCGCCGAAGCCGTGGCGCGCGAGGTGGTGCTGGCGCTGGGCGGCTACGGATTGTTTGGCGTCGAGCTGTTTGTCTGCGGCGATGAGGTGATTTTCAGCGAAGTGTCACCGCGTCCACACGATACTGGCATGGTCACGCTGATTTCGCAGGAGCTCTCTGAGTTTGCCCTGCACGTCCGCGCGTTTCTTGGTTTGCCGGTTGGCGGCATTCGTCAGTATGGCCCGTCAGCCTCGGCGGTGATCCTGCCCACGCTGTCCAGCCAGAATATCACCTTTGATAACGTTGACGCCGCCACGGGCGCAGGGTTGCAGGTGCGTTTGTTTGGCAAACCGGACATTGACGGTTCGCGTCGTTTAGGCGTGGTATTAGCGACGGCGGAGAATGTGGATGATGCGGTGGCGCGTGCCAAAACAGCAGCAGCGGGTGTGACGGTGAAAGGATAACGTGTCTGTATGCCCGGCAGCTTGCGCCGCCGGGCCTAACGCTCTATTACAGCGCAGCACCTTCAACGGCTTCGCGTGCAAGTTTGGTGATGCGATCGTAATCACCGGCTTCCAGCGCGTCCGCCGGCACCAGCCAGGAACCACCAATACAGAGCACGCTTTTCAGCGCCAGGTAGTCACGGTAGTTGGCCGGAGAGATGCCGCCAGTCGGGCAGAAACGTACCTGCGAGAACGGCCCTGCAATAGCCTGCAGCGCTTTGGTGCCGCCGTTCGCTTCTGCCGGGAAGAATTTAAATTCTTTCAGACCATAATCCAGACCCAGCATCAGTTCGGACACGGTGCTGATACCCGGGATCAGCGGGATAGAGCCTTCGGTAGCCGCTTTCAGCAGCGGTTCTGTCAGACCTGGGCTGATGGCAAACTGCGCGCCAGCTGCCGTCACTTCCGCCAGCTGCGCCGGGTTCAGTACGGTGCCTGCGCCGATGATAGCGTCCGGGACTTCTTTGGCGATGGCGCGGATAGCGTCCATGGCGCAGTCGGTACGCAGCGTCACTTCCAGCACGCGCACGCCACCGGCTACCAGCGCTTTCGCCATCGGTACCGCGTGTTCCAGTTTATTAATCACGATCACCGGCACTACCGGGCCCGTTTTCAGGATTGCTTCTGCACTCGTTTTCCAGTTTTTCATCAGAGTTTTTTCTCTCGCCAGATCTACAATTTTTAAGTCTTAGAAAGTGATACAGGTCGCGCCCTGCTCCGCACCGGAGAGATTCTCGCGCAATGCGCTGAACATCTCGCGCCCTGTTCCCACACGCGACGCGCGAAGGTCAGGAATGTGTGGCTGACGTGCGGCCAGTTCATTCTCATCCACCAGCAGAGTTAATTCCCCCGTCTGTCCATTCACGCGGATGAGGTCGCCATCACGTACTTTTGCCAGCAATCCGCCATCGTAGGCTTCCGGGGTGACATGAATTGCTGACGGCACTTTACCTGATGCACCAGAGAGCCGTCCATCAGTAACTAACGCAATTTTGAAACGGCGGTCCAATAATACACCAAGTGGTGGCATCAGTTTATGTAATTCTGGCATCCCGTTGGCTTTTGGCCCCTGATGACGGACAACCACCACGCAGTCACGATCCAGTAAACCGGCTTCAAACGCGGGCAGCACGTCGTGCTGGCTTTCGAAAACAACAGCCGGGGCTTCGATGATCTGATTTTCCAGCGGCACAGCGGAGGTTTTCATCACCGCGCGGCCCAGGTTACCGCTCAGCACTTTGGTGCCGCCGTGGTGAGAGAAGGGTTTGTCGATGGTGGCGATCACGTTTTCATCCAGCGAGGCGCTGGCCCCGTCGCGCCAGTCCAGCTCGCCATTGTTCAGCCACGGCTCCATGGTGTAACGGGACAGACCGAAACCGGCAACGGTATTCACATCTTCATGCAGCAGGCCGCCTTTCAACAGTTCGCGCATCAGCAGCGGCACACCGCCCGCCGCCTGGAAGTGGTTAATATCCGCCGGGCCGTTCGGGTAGAGGCGCGCCAGCAGCGGCACGATGTCAGAGAGGTCGGAGAAATCATCCCAGTTGATGATAATGCCAGCCGCGCGCGCCATCGCCACCAGGTGCATGGTGTGGTTGGTGGAGCCGCCGGTCGCCAGCAGCGCCACGATGCCATTGACCACCACTTTCTCGTCGATCATTTTGCCGAGCGGCATCCATTCGTTTCCGTTGCCGGTCAGACGAGTGACCTGACGTGCAGCGGCGGCGGTCAGCGCTTCACGCAGCGGCGCGTCCGGATGCACGAACGAGGAGCCCGGCAGCTGCATGCCCATAAACTCTACCACCATCTGGTTAGTGTTGGCGGTGCCGTAAAAAGTACAGGTACCCGGCGCGTGATAGGACGCGGCTTCGGATTCCAGCAGCGCCATGCGATCCACTTTGCCTTCGGCGTACAGCTGACGAATACGGACTTTCTCTTTGTTCGGCAGACCGCTGCTCATCGGGCCAGACGGCACAAAAATAGCCGGCAGATGCCCAAACGACAGCGCCGCCATCGCAAGGCCGGGAACGATCTTATCGCAGACGCCCAGATAGAGCGCGCCGTCAAACATATTGTGCGACAGCCCTACCGCCGCCGACATGGCGATCACTTCGCGGCTCAGCAGCGACAGTTCCATGCCGTCCTGGCCCTGGGTAACGCCATCGCACATCGCCGGGACCCCGCCCGCCACCTGGCCGACGGCGTTCACGCTATGCAGCGCTTTACGGATGACATCCGGATATTTTTCATAGGGCTGATGCGCGGAAAGCATGTCGTTATAAGAGGTAATGATGGCGATATTGTTGCGCAGCATGCTTTTCAGCGACGCTTTATCGTCCGGCTGACAGGCGGCAAAACCGTGCGCCAGATTGCCACAGGCCAGTGATGAACGGTGCACCGTGTCGCTTTTCGCCTGCTCGATGCGGGCAAGGTAAGCAGCACGCGTCTCGCGGGAACGTTCAATAATTCGCTCCGTTACCCGTAACATTTTTGCATTCATAGAAACTCCTGAAGTTATCTGTCATGGGCGGGGGTGAACATTCGATATGTTCCGGCAATAATAACGCTGGTACGCCGTCGCCCGGTGGCAAAATCGCTTCAGCTAGTGTAATAAAAAAAGCCCCGCGGGTGAATCCACGCGGGGCTTAAAAGCTGAAATATTGTTCAGGAGTCTGAGTCAGATCATGTTACCGGTAAAATAAGAGACATCCGGTACGTGAAATCGTTATTCAAACTCGTTCCATGAACGGCCATCACGGGTGATCATCGCCACAGACGCCACCGGCCCCCAGGTACCCGCCTGATACGGTTTCGGCGCATCGTTATCCATCGCCCAGGCTTCGGTGATGGAGTCCACCCATTTCCAGGCTTCTTCTACTTCATCACGACGCACGAACAGCGCCTGGATGCCACGCATGGTTTCCAGCAGCAGACGTTCGTAGGCATCCGCAAGATGCGTCTGGTTGAAGGTTTCGGAGTAGCTCAGATCAAGCTTGGTGGTTTGCAGGTTGTGCTTGTGATCCAGACCCGGCACTTTGTTGAGGATCTGAATATCCACGCCTTCGTCCGGCTGTAAACGGATGGTCAGCTTGTTCTGCGGCAGATCCTGCCAGGAGTCTTTAAACAGGTTCAGCTGCGGGGTGGTGAAATAGACCACGACTTCGGAACACTTCGTCGGCAGACGTTTACCGGTACGCAGGTAGAACGGTACGCCGGCCCAGCGCCAGTCATCGATGTCCACACGGATCGCCACAAAGGTTTCGGTGTTACTGGATTTATTCGCGCCCTCTTCTTCCAGATAGCCCGGCACTTTTTTGCCCTGGGCGAACCCGGCGGTGTACTGACCACGCACAGTTTTTTCCCGCACGTTCGAGCGATCGATACGGCGCAGGGATTTCAGCACTTTCACCTTCGCGTCACGGATGCTGTCGGCAGACAGATCCGACGGCGGAGACATGGCGATCATACACAGAATTTGCAGCAGGTGGTTCTGGATCATGTCGCGCATCTGACCGGCCTGATCGAAGTAACCCCAACGGCCCTCGATACCCACTTCCTCGGCCACGGTAATTTCCACGTGATCGATAGTGCGATTATCCCAGTTGTTCACAAACAGGGAGTTAGCGAAACGCAGCGCCAGCAGGTTAAGCACCGTCTCTTTACCGAGATAGTGGTCAATACGGTACACCTGGCACTCTTCGAAATACTCGCCGACCTGGTCGTTGATTTCACGGGAGGTGTCCAGCGAGGTGCCGAGCGGTTTTTCCATTACCACACGCGCCGGTTTGGCGTTCAGCTTCGCCTCGCCAAGACCTTTACAGATCGCGCCGAAGGTGCTGGGCGGCATGGCGAAATAGTTGATGGTGACGCGATTTTCCTGATCCAGCATACCGCCGAGGCGCTTAAAGGATTTGGTGTCATTAACATCAAGATTGCAGAAATCGAGGCGTCCGCTCAACGTGTCCCACAAACTTTCATCAATCTTCTCTTTCATGAAAGTTTCCAGCGCTTCACGCACGACTTTGGTGTACGCCGCTTTGTCCCAGTCGGCACGCCCGACGCCCAGGATGCGCGTTTCAGGATGGATCTGACCCGCTTTCTCCAGTTGATACAGGGAAGGCAGCAATTTCCGGCGTGCGAGATCGCCTTTCGCGCCGAAAATGACCAGGTCACATGCCTGGGCTGTTTGCGTTACCGCCATGTCATTCTCCTCAGTTAGCTATCCTGGTGCTTCTGCCAGGCCTTAGTTGTAATTTTATTACAGTGCACTGTACTGCTTTTACGTAATTACCGAAACCGTTAACGTTTTGCCGCTTGTGCGCTAAAGGTATCTGCCGGTCCAGAACGGGGAATCGCCCTGAAATAGCAGGGGTTTTTCCTGCGCAGCTGTCGCTAAAATCCGACTCTGATCAAGTAATGAAAAAAAACAACAACTTTTTCTGTTGTTATTTACCCTTAATGACGTCACAAGGGTAATATCGAGTAACACGCATCGCGGTTTCATCACTGTCTGCAATCGATTTTACCCAAGAGCGCCCTGTTAAACATGAATATGCTGGAAAAGATCCAGTCTCAACTGGAACACCTTAGCAAATCCGAACGCAAAGTGGCGGAAGTGATCCTCGCCTCCCCCGATCAGGCTATCCATTCCAGTATCGCTGCCCTCGCCCAACAGGCGTCCGTCAGCGAACCTACCGTCAACCGGTTCTGCCGTAGTCTGGACACGCGCGGCTTTCCTGATTTTAAGCTACATCTGGCGCAAAGTCTGGCAAATGGTACGCCTTATGTGAACCGGAATGTCGACGAGGATGACAGCGTTGAAGCCTACACCGGTAAAATTTTCGAATCAGCGATGGCGACGCTGGATCATGTGCGGCAGTCGCTGGAGATGGCAGCGGTTAACCGGGCGGTGGATTTACTGACGCAGGCAAAAAAAATCGCCTTCTTCGGCCTCGGTTCTTCTGCGGCGGTCGCCCATGATGCGATGAATAAGTTTTTCCGCTTCAACGTACCGGTGGTTTATACCGATGATATTGTCCTGCAACGTATGAGCTGCATGAACTGCAGTGAGGACGACGTGGTGGTGCTTATCTCCCACACCGGGCGCACTAAAAGTCTGGTGGAACTGGCCCAGCTGGCGCGTGAAAACGACGCGATGGTGATCGCCATTACCTCTGCCGGTACGCCGCTGTCGCGGGAAGCCACACTTTCCATCACCCTGGACGTGCCTGAAGACACTGACATTTATATGCCAATGGTTTCCAGACTGGCGCAGTTGACGGTCATTGATGTGCTGGCAACAGGTTTTACACTGCGCCGCGGCGCAAAATTCAGAGATAACTTGAAACGAGTCAAAGAAGCGCTTAAAGAATCGCGCTTTGATAAGGACCTCCTCGGAAGAGGGGAAAACATTAAAAGTTGATAACAAAGTTGTAACTTATTACGCCATTCGGGTAAGTTCATAGCGGCCCTCAGAGGCGCAAGACGTCACCGAATTTTAATTCACGCAACACCGGTTGTTTCAGTCAACGGAGTAATACATGTCCAGAAGGCTTCGCAGAACCAAAATCGTTACCACCCTGGGTCCAGCTACCGATCGTGATAATAACCTTGAGAAAATTATCGCCGCGGGCGCCAACGTGGTGCGCATGAACTTCTCACATGGCACGGCGGAAGATCATAAATTGCGTGCCGATAAAGTGCGCGAGATTGCGGCAAAACTGGGACGTCACGTTGCTATTCTTGGCGATTTGCAGGGTCCAAAAATCCGTGTTTCCACCTTCAAAGAAGGCAAAGTTTTCCTCAATATTGGCGATAAATTCCTCCTCGACGCTAACCTTAGCAAAGGCGAAGGCGATAAAGAGCGCGTCGGAATCGACTATAAAGGCTTACCCGCTGACGTGGTGCCGGGCGATATTCTGCTGCTCGACGACGGCCGCGTGCAGTTAAAAGTCCTTGAAGTTCAGGGCATGAAAGTATTCACCGAAGTGACTGTCGGCGGTCCGCTGTCGAACAACAAAGGCATCAATAAACTGGGCGGCGGCTTGTCTGCTGAAGCCCTGACGGACAAAGACAAAGCCGACATCGTGACCGCCGCGCAAATCGGCGTTGATTACCTGGCCGTCTCCTTCCCGCGCTGCGGCGAAGATCTGAACTATGCCCGTCGCCTCGCCCGTGATGCAGGTTGCGACGCGAAAATCGTCGCCAAAGTGGAACGTGCCGAAGCGGTATGCAGCCAGGACGCGATGGACGATGTGATCCTGGCCTCCGACGTGGTAATGGTCGCCCGTGGCGATCTCGGCGTTGAAATTGGCGACCCGGAACTGGTGGGGATCCAGAAAGCGCTGATCCGTCGCGCCCGCCAGCTGAACCGTGCGGTGATCACCGCCACCCAGATGATGGAATCGATGATCACTAACCCGATGCCAACCCGAGCGGAAGTGATGGACGTGGCTAACGCCGTGCTGGATGGCACCGATGCAGTGATGCTGTCAGCAGAAACGGCAGCCGGTCAGTATCCGGCGGAAACAGTTGCCGCCATGGCGCGCGTTTGTCTGGGCGCGGAGAAGATCCCCAGCATCAACGTCTCCAAGCACCGTCTGGACATTCAGTTTGATAACGTTGAAGAAGCGATTGCTATGTCGGCGATGTACGCCGCAAACCACCTCAAAGGCGTGACGGCGATCATTTCCATGACGGAGTCAGGCCGGACGGCGTTAATGACGTCGCGAATCTCTTCCGGGCTGCCGATTTTCGCTATGTCCCGTCATGAGCGTACGCTGAACCTGACCGCCCTGTACCGTGGCGTGACGCCGGTGTACTTCGACAGCAGCGCCGATGGCGTGGTGGCGGCGAACGAAGCCGTGAACCTGCTGCGGGATAAAGGCTATCTGGTTTCCGGCGATCTGGTGATTATGACGCAGGGTGACGTGATGAGCACCGTGGGCACCACCAATACCACCCGTATTCTGACCGTCGAATAAGCAACCTTGCCCGGCGGCGCTTCGCTTGCCGGGCCTACTTTACTCCAGCACCGTAACCCCATATCAGCGCAGCGCCGCCGGGCATACATCATTCCAGCTCCGTAACCCCATATCAGCGCAGCGCCGCCGGACAAACATCATTCCAGCGCCGTAAATCCGTGCAAGCGCAGCGCCGCCGGGCATACACCATTCCAGCGCCGTAAATCCATGCAAGCGAAGCGCCGCCGGGCATACATCATTTCAGCCCCGTAGGCCCGTGCAAGCGCAGCGCCGCCGGGCATGCATCATTTCAGCCCCGTAGGCCCGTGCAAGCGCAGCGCCGCCGGGCATTTAAAACGGCTACTTCTTCGGAAAAAGTTCTTTACGACGGTACGGCTCGGTTTCACCGGATCGGCGCGTTTTCAACAGCTTTAAGATCCAGGTGTACTGCTCTGGATGCGGGCGAACAAAAATTTCCACTTCTTCATTCATGCGCCGGGCGATAGTGGTATCGTCTGCGGTCATCAGATCGTCCATCGGCGGACGCACCTGAATGGTCAGTCGGTGCGTGGTGCTGTCATACACCGGGAACAGCGGTACGACCCTCGCGCGACAGACCTTCATTAACCGCCCAATTGCGGGCAGCGTGGCTTTGTAGGTCGCAAAGAAATCAACGAACTCGCTGTGCTCAGCCCCATGATCCTGATCGGGAAGATAGTAGCCCCAGTATCCCTGACGTACCGACTGAATAAAGGGCTTAATGCCATCGTTACGCGCGTGAAGACGCCCACCAAAGCGGCGACGCACGGTATTCCACACGTAATCAAAAACTTTATTGCCCTGGTTATGGAACATAGCAGCCATCGGCTGTCCGGTAGCCGCCATCAGCATCGCCGGAATGTCTACCGCCCAGCCATGGGGGACCAGGAAAATCACTTTTTCATTGTTACGGTGCATCTCATCAATGATCTCCCGCCCCTGCCAGTCGATACGCGGCAGAATTTTTTCCGGCCCGCGCAGCGCCAGCTCGGCCATCAGCACCATAGACTGCGGCGCAGTGGCAAACATCTCATCGATCAGCGCTTCGCGTTGCGCGTCGCTCAGATCCGGAAAGCAGTACAGCAGATTGATCTGCGCGCGGCGACGGGCGCCCTTGCCCATTCGTCCACCAAACCGGCCCAGTTTTGCCAGCAACGGATCGCGCACGGACGGCGGGATCATCGCCACACCGGCGAAAGCCATCACGCCCAGCCATGCGCCCCAATAGCGCGGATGTAAAAATTCCCTTTCGAATTCGGGGAGGTATTCACTGTTATTTTTTTTCGTTTCCATGCATCTTCCAGGGTCAGGGACTCGGGTAAGAAAAAGATAATGCGTAAGTGTAGCGAGGTGGGTCTTTCTGCACAAAAGAAAAAGCCGGGCATGAACCATCACCCGGCTTATTACTTACGTGAATTAATCGAAGCGAAGCTGCGGTATGACCTCTTTGACCTGCGCAAGATAATCGCGACGATCCGAGCCGGTCAGCCCTTCGGTACGTGGCAGTTTCGCCGTCAGCGGGTTTACCGCCTGCTGGTTGATCCACACTTCATAATGCAGGTGCGGGCCAGTGGATCGGCCGGTGTTACCGGAGAGCGCAATGCGGTCGCCGCGTTTCACTTTCTGCCCCTCTTTCACCAGCAGTTTACGCAGGTGCATATAACGCGTGGTGTAGGTGCGACCATGACGAATAGCCACGTAATAACCTGCCGCCCCGCTACGTTTTGCTACCACCACTTCACCGTCACCAACGGACAACACCGGCGTGCCCTGCGGCATGGCGAAATCGACGCCTTTATGCGGCGCCACGCGCCCGGTAACCGGGTTTAACCGACGTGGATTGAAGTTTGAGGACACGCGGAACTGTTTGGAGGTCGGGAAGCGCATAAAGCCCTTCGCCAGCCCGGTACCGTTACGGTCGTAGAATTTACCGTCTTCGGCACGAATGGCGTAATAATCTTTCCCTTCGGAACGCAGACGCACGCCCAGCAGCTGGCTCTGTTCACGTTTGCCGTCCAGCATTTCGCGGGACATCAGGACGGAGAAGTCATCACCTTTTTTCAGCTTACGGAAGTCCATCTGCCACTGCATGGCTTTGATGACCGCGCTGATTTCTGCGCTGGTCAGGCCAGCATCTTTCGCGCTGCCGACAAAGCTGCCGCCAACGGTGCCGTTCATGGTGGCATTGACCCAGTCGCCCTTCTGAATTTCGGCACTCATTTTAAAGCCGCCGTCAACGCGGTCGTAAGTACGGGTTTCGCGACGCGACATTTCCCACGTCATGCGTTGCAGCTCACCGGCATCGTTAAGCGTCCAGGAGATCTGCTGACCAATTTTCAGGTTACGCAGCTCTTTATCCGCCGTCGCGAGCAGGCTGATGTCGCCCATATCGATACCGTACTGATTCAGAATGCTGCTCAGGGTATCGCCGGTGGAAACGACATATTCATGCACACCCGCTTCGTTCGCCGTTTTATCGTCCAGCTCATCCTGTGGAATGGCTTCCACTTCATCCGGCATGGTCTGATCGATAGGTTCACTGGCTTCCGGGAGTAACGATCGTATTTCACTTTTTTCCAGCGCGATGGTTTTTACAATGGGCGCGGACTGGGATTGGGGATGATAGACATAGGGTCGCCAGACGGCGACCGCTAATGTGAGAACAGTAAGAGACCCCAGCATAACGCGATGGGGCCGTGGCAGATTATTAAACGCCAGGCTGACCGCGCGGGCTATCTGTTGCACGTATTCACTTCCTCGTTATTCTCCTTTCAGGCAGCCCGAATACTGGTTGGCGAGTTGAGTCAGGAACTGGGGATAGCTCGCTTTACTCAATTTGATACTGGTTCCAAGCGGATCCAGGGTCCCCATGCGAACTGAGGTACCTCTCGCAACAGCTTCAATTACGGCTGGCCTGAACTGTGGCTCAGCAAAAACGCAGGTTGCTTTTTGCTCAACCAACTGTGTTCTGATTTCATGTAAACGCTGAGCACCTGGCTGAATTTCCGGGTTCACGGTGAAATGGCCGAGCGACGTCAGACCATAATGTTTTTCGAAGTAGCCGTAGGCGTCATGAAAAACGAAGTACCCTTTACCCTTCACCGGTGCCAGCTCTTTACCTACCTGCTCATCGGTTTGGGCTAATTGTGCCTCAAAATCCTTCAGGTTGGCGTCAAGTTTGGCTCGACTTTGCGGCATAACTTCCACTAATTTTTGATGGATTGCAACCGCTGCCAGCCGCGCTACGTCTGGTGAAAGCCAAATATGCATGTTGTATTCACCATGGTGGTGATGGTGGTCACCTTTTTCATTGTGCTCATGGCCGCCGTCATGATCGTCCTCATCTTCATCGGCGCCTTTCATCAGCAACGGCTTCACACCTGGCAGCTCCGCCATCACCACTTGTTTCGCGGCCGGGATCTTCTGTGTGGTCTTCTGCATGAAGGCTTCCATGTCAGGACCAACCCAGACAACTAAGTCCGCGCTCTGTAAGCGTTTTACATCCGACGGTCGCAGCGCATAATCATGCTCTGAGGCGCCATCCGGAAGTAAGACTTCTGTCGTCGTGACGCCATCAGCAATGGCAGATGCAATAAATCCGATTGGCTTGAGCGAGGTGACCACAGCGGCGTTTGCGCCAGTGCTCAGGCCAGCCCATAAAGCAGCGGAAACCGCTGCGCAAAGAAGCGTATTTTTATGTAACATAATGCGACTTATCATCGTAATGAATTGGTGGAATGTGATATTATAACATTCTGTCACTTGTGCAAGCCTTTAAACGCTATGACGAATTTAGTTTCACTGGAAAAAGTATCGGTTTCTTTCGGTCAACGCCGCGTGCTGTCTGACATTTCGCTTGAACTGAAACCGGGGAAGATTTTAACGCTGCTGGGGCCAAATGGCGCCGGTAAATCGACGCTCGTGCGCGTGGTATTAGGCCTTGTAGCAGCGGAGGCGGGGGTAATCAAACGCGATAAGCAACTGCGCATTGGCTACGTACCGCAAAAACTGCATCTGGATGCCACGCTGCCGTTAACCGTCAGCCGCTTTTTGCGCTTGCGTCCGGCGACCCGCAAAGCCGACATTTTGCCCGCCCTGAAACGCGTGCAGGCCGGGCATCTCATTGACGCGCCGATGCAAAAACTCTCCGGCGGCGAAACTCAGCGGGTGCTGCTGGCGCGCGCGCTGTTAAACCGACCGCAATTGCTGGTGCTGGATGAACCCACCCAGGGCGTGGACGTCAACGGCCAGGTGGCGCTGTACGATCTCATCGATCAGTTGCGTCGCGAACTGGATTGCGCCGTGTTAATGGTCTCCCACGATCTGCACCTCGTGATGGCGAAAACCGATGAAGTGCTGTGCCTGAACCACCACATCTGCTGTTCCGGCACGCCGGAAGTGGTTTCCATGCACCCGGAATTTATTTCGATGTTTGGCCCGCGTGGCGCGGAACAGCTCGGCATTTACCGCCATAACCATAATCATCGTCACGATTTGCAGGGCCGTATTGTGCTGCGTCGGGGGAATGGACACTCATGATTGAATTATTACTCCCCGGCTGGCTGGCCGGTATTATGCTCGCCTGCGCCGCCGGACCGCTTGGTTCGTTCGTTGTATGGCGTCGGATGTCCTATTTTGGCGATACGCTGGCACATGCGTCACTGCTCGGTGTGGCTTTTGGACTGATGCTCGACGTCAATCCCTTCTACGCGGTGATTGCCGTCACGCTGCTGATTGCGGCCGGTCTGGTGTGGCTGGAAAAGCGTCCGCACCTCGCCATTGATACATTGCTGGGAATTATGGCTCACAGCGCACTGTCGCTGGGTCTGGTGGTGGTGAGCCTGATGTCGAATATTCGCGTTGACCTGATGGCCTATCTGTTTGGCGATCTGCTTGCCGTCACGCCGGAAGATCTGATCTCCATTGCCCTCGGCGTCAGCGTGGTGATCGCCATTCTGCTCAGCCAGTGGCGTAACCTGCTGTCGATGACCGTCAGCCCGGATCTGGCGTTTGTAGATGGCGTGAAGTTGCAACGGGTGAAATTACTGCTGATGCTGGTCACTGCCCTGACTATCGGGGTCGCGATGAAGTTTGTCGGCGCGCTGATTATTACGTCGCTGCTGATCATCCCGGCTGCCACTGCTCGTCGGTTCGCACGTACGCCGGAACAGATGGCAGGTGTGGCCGTAGGGATGGGCGTGATTGCTGTAACGGGTGGCCTGACCTTCTCCGCCTTTTACGATACGCCAGCGGGTCCGTCAGTGGTGCTGTGCGCCGCGGTGCTGTTTATTCTCAGCATGCTGAAAAAGCCCGCCATGTAATTTTCTTATCACCCTCTTCTTCAGGGAGAGGGTTAAAAATGAAATTCTGTGCGGTGAATAGCCAGTCTGACAAAGGCTCAGACTGGCTTCCGGTCCCGGTATGTGCGGAAAGCATCACCCACGCGGCATCCTGTTAGAGGCTACCCGCTTGCGCCTACCGACAGACATTACCAGTCAATCCCTTTCTGCGCCTTAATCCCCTGGTCAAAGCCGTGCTTTAAAGCGACCATCTCGGTCACGGTATCAGCCAGGACCATCAGCTTTTTATGGCAGTCACGTCCGGTAAGGATAACGCTCTGAGATTCAGGACGGCTCTGCAGCGACGCGATGAGTTCTTGCAGCGGAATATAGTGATAGGCGGTCATGTAAGTAATTTCATCCATGACAACCAGGTCATAGGTCGGGTCAGCTAACATGCGCTTAGCCTCTTTCCAGACCATCTCCGCCGCGGCAGTATCCTTCTCCCGATCCTGCGTCTCCCAGGTAAACCCTGTCCCCATCATAAAGAAATCAATATTGTGGGCTTTTAAGAAGTTATATTCCCCATTTTCCCACTTTCCTTTGATGAACTGCACCACGCCAACTTTTTTGCCGTGCCCGATAGCACGTATCACTGTCCCCATCGCCGCCGTGGTTTTACCTTTACCATTGCCGGTATAAATTATCATCACCCCTTTGCTGATGGTTGCCTGCTTTACGCGCTCATCCACTAAGCTTTTCAGCACCCTCTGACTCTGTTTGTGTTCTTCATAATCTGCACGCATATTCCTTTACAGCTCCTTTAAGCAGGGGTGGCACGAAGGCTGGTCTACAAACTGATAAAAGTTGTTCCCTTTATCATCTACCATGATAAAAGCAGGCATGTTCTTCACCTCCATCATGTAAATCGCTTCCATTCCTAATTCCGGATACTCCAGGCACTCCAGAGACATCACATGCTCTTTAGCCAGCAGTGCAGCGGCGCCACCTACGCTGCCCAGGCTAAAGCCGCCGTATTTTTTACATGCATCCGTCACCTGCTGGCTACGGTTACCCTTGGTGAGCATAACCAGACTCCCACCTGCCGACTGGAACGCTTCGGTGTAACAGTCCATGCGGCCACCCGTTGTTGGCCCCAGCGCACCACAGATATGATTTGGCGGCGTTTTCGCAGGCCCGGCGTAATACACCACGTGTCTGGTCAGGTACTCAGGCATTGGCTCACCGTTATCCAGCCGCTCCTGTATTTTGGCGTGGCCAATGTCTCTGACGACGACGATCGGCCCGCTCAGGCTCAGGCGTGTCGACACCGGAAGACGGCTCAGGGTGGCAAGTGTCTCATTAAACGGACGGGTTAAATCGAGGTGCACCTCCTCAGCCCCGACGTGCATGTCTTGCAGGTTCAGCAGATAGCGCGCCGGATTGCGCTCAAGTTTCTCCATCCAGATGCCCGCTTTGTTTATCTTCGCCTTCACCTGACGATCGGCGGAGCAGGAGAGCGCCATGGCGATGGGACAGGATCCGCCGTGGCGTGGCAGGCGAACAACGCGAATATCGTGGGCAAAGTATTTGCCGCCGAACTGTGCCCCAGTCCCGGTCTCCTGCGCGACTTTAAGCAGCTCCGCTTCCAGCGTGTGATCACGGAAGGCCTGACCATACTGGTTTCCCTCCGCCGGTAGGCCATCGTAGTATTTAGTCGACGCAAGTTTGGCTGTTTTCAGCGCCTGCTCAGGGGACAGTCCACCCACCACAAATGCAATGTGATATGGCGGGCATGCAGAAGAACCGAGGGCGATCATTTTCTCCGCCAGGAAGCGCTTTAACGAGGTCGGGTTAAGTATTGATTTGGTTGCCTGAAACAACGCGGCTTTATTCGACGAACCCCCACCCTTGTTCATGAACATAAAGCGATACTCATTGCCCATTACCGCCGCAATATCAATGAGCGCCGGCAAGTTGGTCCGGGTATTCACCTCGGTGTACATATCGAGGGGTGCGTTTTGTGAATAGCGCAGGCTGTTCTCCTGGAAGGCGTGGAATACCCCTTCACTCAAGGCTTCCCGATCATTGCCATCCACCCAAACCTGCTGACCTTTCTCCGCAATAATGGTGGACGTTCCCGTGTCCTGGCATAGCGGTAATTCTTCCTCCGCGGTTATCGCCGCATTACGCAATAACTGCAATGCCACATAACGGTCGTTATCACTGGCTTCTGGATCGTCCAGAATACTGGCGACCTGTTGCATATGAGAAGCACGTAAATAAAATGAGGCCGCATGAAAAGCATGACGAGCAAGCCAGGTTAACCCTTCCTTTGAAACGGAAAGAATTTCCCGCTCGCCAACCTGAATGGTTGAAACAAAATCCTGGCTGATCAACTCATATTCCGTCCTATCCTCAGACAGCGGAAAATCAGGTTGATATTTGAAAAGTGTGGTCATGAATACTCCGTATCAAGCTAAGTAAACGGATCAAAGTGTGGATTTTGGGGTAACGAAAATATTAGCCTGCGTGGCATCGGCGATATATTTAATCGCGGCCTGTGCACGCACACTATTACCTGCCTCGTCCAGTGGCGGGGAATACACGGCAATGGAATATTTACCCGGCACAACGGCGAGAATTCCGCCCCCTACACCGCTCTTCGCCGGAATACCAACCTGATACAGCCATTTGCCGCTGCCGTCATACAGTCCGGCAATCGCCATCTCTGCCAGCACATAGGGTATATACTGCCGGCTAATCAGTTGCTGGCCGTTAAAAGGCGATTTACCATTATTTGCCAGCACTGCCCCCATGCGCCCCAGTTGCAGGGTAGTGACATCTATCGAACACTGGCGGGTATAAATCTCAACCGCGCCGTCAATATCGCTATAAAAACGGTTATAAGAATTCGCCAGATAAGCCAGCGCTTTATTGTGCTGATTGGTGTCCATTTCGGATTTAAACACCGCTTCATTCACCACTAAATTCGCGTTGGCGAAAGCATCAAGATTAGATTTTATTTTGCCCCAGCGTTCGGCGTTGTTTTCGGCGCGAACAAGGCTAACCGCGCTCATCGCGCCAATATTCACCATCGGGTTTTCCAGCGCGCCTTTGCTGGCTTCAAGGGCTACGCCAGAGTTAAACGGCAGACCAGTCGCATTCGCACCGAGCTTATTTAAAACCGTCTCCGGATTGCTCTGCTGCATCACCAGCCCCATGGTAAAGACTTTCGATATGGACTGGATCGGGAACGCTTTATTCACATCTCCGGCCTGATAGATTTTGCCGTCAACTGTCGCCAGCACGATGGCAAAATTTTTCGGGTTGTAGCTTGCCAGCGCCGGAATATAATCCGCGACTTTGCCGTCATTGAGGTTTTTGTATTTCGCGTGTGCCTGTTCAACCAACTGGGCATAATCCGGGGTGGTCGTTGCCTGCGCAGGCACACCCATCAGCAGAGTAAAGCTCACCACGCCGATGCCAATTAACTTCATCTTCATTATTATTTTCCTGTGCATAGAGAATCGGTCGACTGAAATCGACCGAAGCAGGGATTACGCTTTTTGCTCAACGGGCTTCACGTTTTCCAGTGCAATGGCATTTGGATCCATCGGTGCACCACGGCAACCTTCGCCAAAGTGTTCACCTTCCCAGCGAGATACCAAAGCCGCGCCCATCGCGTTACTCATCACGTTGGTTGCAGAACGCCCCATATCCAGGAAAGGATCGACCCCCATCAGTAAAATCAGACCGGCTTCCGGAATATTGAACTGGTTCAACGTTGCGGCGATGACCACCAGCGATGCACGCGGTACACCCGCCATCCCTTTCGACGTGAGCATCAATATCAACAGCATGGTTATCTGTTCAGTCAGATTGAGGTGAATATTGCAGGCCTGCGCGATAAAGATGGTCGCGAAGGAGCAGTACGCCATCGAACCCACCAGGTTGAAGGAGTAACCGATAGGCAGCACGAAGCTGGCGATTTTTGGGCTTACACCGAAGTTCTCCAGCGCTTTCAGGGTACCCGGGAAAGCCGCTTCAGAACTTGAGGTGGTAAACGCCAGTACCGCTGGCTGACCAATTCCGCGCACCAGACGTTTGATACAAGGCCCGATCAGCATCCAGGAAACACCAATGAGGATCACCCACAGCAGGCCCAGCGTAAAATAGAACTCCCCCATGAAAATCCCGGTAGTGACGAGGATCCCAAGACCCCGTTCAGCAATCATGCCGGAAATCGCGGCAAAAACGGTTAGCGGCGCAAATAGCATCACGTAACCGGTCAGTTTCAACATCGCGTGAACCAGCGCGTCCAGACCACGGACAATCGCTGCGGCTGGCTCCCCTACCGAGGCTAACGCCACGCCGAGGAAAATCGAGAACACCACAATTTGCAGCACTTCGTTTTTCGCCATCGCGTCAAAAATGCTCGACGGGAACGCATGAAGAATAAAGGATTTGAAGGTAAAGGCCTGTGCCTGAACGACTTGTTCTGTACCGGTCGCGACAAAGTTGATGCCGTGGCCTGGCCCAAAGATGTTAACGATAATCAGGCCAAGGGCGATAGAGATCAGCGCGGCCAAAATAAACAGCGTCAGGGTTTTGGAAAAAATACGCCCCAGTGTTTTCGCATCGCCCATTTTGGCAATCCCCACGACCAGCGTAGAAATAATGAGCGGTGCAATAATCATCTTAATTAAGTGTAAAAATATGGCGGTCAGAATATTAATATCTTCCGCATAAATCTTTGCCGTTTCCGGCGCAGCCATTTCATTGATCATGACACCGACAATACTACCCAGTATTAAGGCGATGACAATCATTGTCGTCAGATTGAGTTTTTTAAACATATTATAATTATCCTAATCAGAAGACCGGGGAGGATGATCTCCCCGGCTAATGGGTTTAATCCATATTGAAGTTAATGGCTAATAGCGGTGCGTGCTGCTGTGCGCCATAAACATCTGAATCACCAATACCACCGGAAATAATAAGCCGTGGCAAAACGACTTTTACGGCATTGGCAGGGTCAAACCAGACAATATTAAGAACTTCTTCCGGTTTCATTTTATAAAGACCGGAAACGACTTCAGCGGTAAACTGCCCGGTCCGTTTTACCTTCAGATAGTCCTCGCGATTTTTGAATAAAATATCGAGAACCAGCTCGTAGGGTCCGGCGTTCTTGGAGCGGATCACCAGCGCCATATCGGTAATGGGTGTCATCATTAGCATCCCTCCGGTGATACCGTTTCCATAGTGAAGGCAAAATTCAGACCTTCTGCATCCATCAGGTGATATAGCGAGAATTCATACACCTCACCGGTCGGAATATCTGACGGTGAGAACGGGAAGGCCAGGTTGCCCGCCGTCGCCACACGATTCTCGTAGCCATAGTGCAGCAACGTTGAACGCACCAGCGAGCATACGCTGTTGGCCATCTCCTGCGTTGGCGCAACGATGTCGAGCAAAACGCCTATCTCATGCGGTGTCTGCTGGCACGGCTCTTGTTTCCCCATCACCGCATTTTTGCCGTAGAGATGGAAGTTGAGCCTGATGGTATCTTCTGCCACCTTCAGGTTCTTGATGGCCTGGGTCTTCACTTTCTCCAGAATGCCGTCGATACCTGCAATCATGATGGGATCGCGCGTCCCGGCAATCGTGATACAGCGGTAACCGACCCGGCGCGCACCTTCCAGCTTCAACTGGTAGGGGGTGGCTTCAAAGCGCGAACCTGTTACATAAACCTCATCCTCGCTGACACTGGTGAATTCGCAACGCTCCAGGTTCAGTACCCCGCCCGGTCCAGGCAGGATGTAAGGATTCGATTTTTCATACAGCGTATGCGCCGCCGCCGAGGTCGCGGTGAACTTACGCAGCGGGTTGAAAACCTTAAGGGTGAAGCCCACGTCGTCGATGATACCCATCGCACAGTCAGACCCGCTACCCGGGGTTGCGGCGATAGCTGCACACTCGAGAATTTTGCCACAATGCATTGCCAGGCCTTCGTCGAAACCAAGCATCACCGGCAGCGCCGCAAAGCAGGCCGGGTCGTAAGCACGCCCCGCCAGCACCACCTGCGCACCCGCCGCAAGCGCGTCCTGGAAAGGTTGCAGACCTATTTGCGCCACGATTGCGGTGGTGTCGTCGATCGCCTCGTGTGTCAATTCCGGTACGCAGTCCAGTGCGTGGATCCTGCCCTTGTCCAGCGCTTCATGCACTGTTGCCTTGTCAATATCGGTCGGAATAGTCGCGAGTGTAAAGGTTAGCCCCTCTTCCTGAGCGATTTCACGAACAATATCGCGGCACCATGACAGGTGTGAGATTGCCCCGGATCCGCCTGCGGTGCCGACGACGACCGGAATATTGTTGGTCACCCCAGCGCGGATCATGTAACGCAGATCGCGCTTCACCCCTTCGCGATCGGTGAATGCTTTTCCCGAGCCCAGATAATGTGGACCCGGATCCGACGATCCGCCATCAACCGCGATCAAATCCGGTTTTTCCAGCATCGCGCGGTTAAAACTCTCTTCCGGAAAGCCATAGCCGAGAATGGCTGTCGGCGACAGGATTTTAAACGTCTTAGGCATAAGTCTCTTCCGCCTTCAGCAACGCTATGGTGCGATGCATTTCGTTGTAAACGATGTTCATACCTTCATCGAAGCCCATGCCCGGCTTAACAAGCATACGGACTGGACGTGCCGCCATGGCGACGTGCACGCAGGTGCGGGCGCTGTTAATGGTTTCGTTGCAGGTACCGCCCTGGTAGGCTTCCATATCGTGATCGTTGCAATACAGCACGGCATCGACCACGTTGTGGATGCTGCCGAGATCCGGGGTTTTGATCTGCACCATGTGGCAGGATTTCGCGTTGGTGAAATCAACGATGTCTTCAAAGGTGTTGCACCATTCGTCGGCGACGATTTTTACGCCAGATTTAAGGCGCGCCAGTTCCTGGGTTATCTCAGTCAGTTGGCGGATCTGATCCGGTTTGTTACCCGCATCAACCGGGCCTTCGATATAGAGCGGCAGGCCTTGTGCTTCCGGCTCCAGACTTGCAATGTACGCCGCGCATTTAATCGGATCGTTGTTGAAAATAAGGCCGATGGTGCCGTACACGTCGATGTGCAGCGTCGGTTTGTAATCTGCCGAAGTCCGTAACGTCATGATGCGGTCAGACAGCCAGCGCACATATTCACGCAGCTTCTCACCTTCACGACCAAGCTTGCTGTCAACGTGGTTGATAAGCGCATGCGGCAGGACATCCACGCTTTTGAGCACCATTTTGTCGACGGCGTGGTAGCGATCGTCGCCAGACTGGGCAAACAGGGGAATAGCATCGGCGATCACCGGCAGATCCCACTCTTTGCAAACCACTTCGGCTTTCAGGCAGTTGTTAGCCAGCGCGGTGGCATCAAGCAGCGCCTGAGAAAGCCCATAACGGATCGCGGTGTGCAGCGGCTTGCCGTCGATTTTGAGCGTGTCGAAATACTGCGCATTCTTGCGAAACTCGCTCACCTCGCGCCCCATCAGCAGAGGCTTGATGTCATTTTCAAGTTGCGGAATAAAGTTTTTCGCAATAAACAGCGGATCGCGACCACCGGCACCGGAGTACTGCACGGCTGCGCAATCGCCCACGGCTACTGCACCGTTTTCCAGAATCAGCTGGATGCACACGCACTCACCCGCCTGGCGAATAGCATTGAAACCTTCCGTGACAGGCTTTCCGGTATAGGTAAAGCCATCGTGTTCCGCGCCGTTTTTAATTGCCTGCTGGTCGTCAAAATAAAAAGATGAATAGCCTGGGGTAAAAATCACATTTTTAATTTTCATTGCGGACGTCCTATTAACTGGGAATCGGAAACTGCCATGATGTCGTCAACGATCATCTGGAAGCAGGGTTTGCGTTTTTCAGCGGTGGCGCGCTCGGCGATAAAGTCGCGGTGCAGCGTCAGAATGTCGTCTGGCAGCGGAATATTGCCGTGTTCAAACAGGCGAATAGCGCCTTTGTTATCACGGACCGGCAGGATCTTGCCCTGGTTGTACATTGATGGCGCGAACGGGACATCCAGCACCCCGGCTTCGAAGGCTAGCACGGTACCGCGAGCCAGATCCCCCTCGCCCAGCGCGAAGACTTTGTTCATGACGGCGCGCACTTCCGCTTTAATGAGGTCCACTTCACGCTGCACGTCGCCGCACTGCGGGAAGCTCTGATCGCGCACCAGATTCAGCATCTGGCGGGAAGCCTGCAGGCCCTGAATGTTGGCGGCAGCGGTCGGAATACCAAAGGCTTCATGCGGCGACTTGGTGATCACTTTGGTCGCACCGGCAAGGCCAGCAACCAGCGCACCGAAGGAGATCAAGCCAAACGCATTCGGCTCCTGCTCCGGAAAACCGCCCATCCACTGGTGGAACACCGTGGATAGCTCGTAATCGGAGTAGCCATGTTCGGTAAAGTACTCATGGCCCAGCTCGCGCAGAGACTGAACGGCCGCCACGTCCTGCACCATGTTACCCACCTGACCGTAACCGAGCGTGATCGATTTCACGCCCTGCTCCAGCGCCAGCAGACCTTCAATCAGCGCGATGGCATGAGACATGAACGGCGGCACCAGCGTGCCGGTCAGCGGGCCGAACGGTTCGCGGTTGATGGTGATGCCATTTTCCTGGTAGATGCCGCACAGGCGATCGACGTACTGCCAGTCGCGCAGCGATTTTTCGATAGTGACACGCTTGGTGTACGGCACGTTGTAGGAGATACCGCCGCCTTCAAAAGAGGTAAATCCCGAGGCCATACTGATTTCCATCAGCAGGCGAGCATCCGGCGTGCCATGGCGCACCTGAACCGGTTTCACCAGCGCTTCGGTTAAGCGACGGCATTCGGCCACACCGTGATTAACGACCGGCAGGCCGTTTAACTTCGAGGTGCCTGCTTCGATGGAGTGCCTGATACCAATGGCCGCTTCTTCATAACGGTTGTGGCGGGTGTAGGCATCAATGGTGGATGGCAGTAAGTCACAGTCTGGCTCCAGTTTTTTCAGCAGCGCAATGTGCTCATCCATCAGCGCCACACCGGCACGCGGTTGGCTCAGGGTGATCCCCGCCTGATCGGCTTTGAGCAGCGTTAACGCAAAATTTTTGGAATCTGGAATGGTTTGCTGATACGCCATGCCGTCTTCAATGCTCTGAACGTCTTTACCGGTTTCCCAGGTGGTTAACACGGTTTTACGCTCTTTCATAAAATCATCGAGCGCTATTTTTTTATTATGAATGTCCATATTTACGGCCTCGGTTGTCAGTTAAATTTTTAATACTGGTCATTGCAGCATGTTCGGGATATTCACGGGCAACGTTTGCCAGTAAGGGAATTAATCCCTGGCTATCCCGGTAATATTCAAATTCAGTGGGTAAAAGGATCTTTTTGCCTTGCGCATCCATATCGCGGTATTTGATCCATTGGTGAATATCGAAGTCCTGCGCACGCGATAACCACCCGCCTGTACCAATAATTTTACGAACAGGGGTTAAATCCCGACCAATTTGCAGTTCGCGATTGCCCGCGACGGTTGCCACCGTCCGTTTGGTACCGGCATGGCGTTCACTGGCATATCCCACGTTCAACCCGGCAAGCACGGTGTCAAACCCGGCTTCCGTGGCGTTGCGAGGGGTATGTTCCGGCTGCGCATTAACCCGGCGCAGATAGTCATAAAACGCTGCTTTCTCGTCTGGCTTATTTGCAAAGAGTGTTTCAACCAGCGCTCGCGCACTGTCGCCTGCCGTGACAGACGACACGCGCATACCGAGATCGCCTTCTACCGTGCGTTTTAAAAACGGCTCTTCAAGACCGTGCTTAAACGTATCCGGCGTCAGGATGTTATCGCAGGTGGAATAGACGTCGGTCGTGGCTCCGCCCATGTCAAATAACATAAACTCGCGCCAGTCTGCGGAAGACTGACTAATATGATCCACCAGCTCATACACGGTGTACGGTGTCGGTAGCGGCTCTTTGCCTATGACATCGACAATCTTGTCCAGCCCCTTACCTTTCACAATGCGTTTTAAAAAAACGTCGCAAATAGCTTTGCGCGCCGGTTCAGGATTTGGGGTATTAAGATCGGGCAGCACGTTGTCGACAATCGTAAGATCCTTGTCGCGCAATAGATGGCGCACCTCATCCTGAATGTCGCGGTTACCGGCAAAGATGATCGCGCAGTCGAGACGTGATTCAGCCAGCATGCGGGCATTGACCAGACCATATTTTTCTTCGCCGCCGTCGGTTCCGCCGGTAAACAGCAAAATGTCAGGCGGTGAGCTTTCCAGCTCGTGAATATCGTGACGGGTCAGCTTGTAGGAGTAATAGTGAACAATCTTAGCGCCCGCTGAATGTGCAGTGACCTTCGCAGATTCAAGCGTAATGCAGGGCACCAGACCCAGGGCCGCCACCGCAAGTCCACCTTTCGCCGACGAAGAGTAATTGACCGACAGTTCGCCCCGGCTCAGTAAGCCGCGCACATCTTCCTGTAAGATATTTTCCACGCAGCTGAAAAAGCCGTCGGCTAAATTTGCGGTGGTCGTGGGTACCAGACCTTTATTAATTAACGTCAGCTCGCGATCTTCTACGGCAAATAGCGCCGCTTTGGTCCAGGTTGAGCCAATATCAATTGATAACGTTCGCATCAGCAAACCTCGAGGGCTAATTTCTCGTTTTGAGATTTAACGTCCGAAACGATCTGGTCGCACAGAGGTTCCAGTTCCTGATGCGGTGGCATCACGAAATCAAAACCCATCGCCTTAAACTTAGGTTCCACTTCGTTAAAGTCGTATTTTCCCACCACCAGGTTGCCGCCGACGTACAGCAAAATATCGCCAATACCACGCTCAATACAGCGATCGCGCATACCCAGACAGTCGGTATCTCCGTGACCATAAATAGAGGAAACAATAATTGCGTCAGCACCCGTTTCAATCGCAGCATCAATATATTCGTCCTGACTCACCATCACACCCAAATTTGTGACGTGGAATCCAAACTCAGTGAAAACACGCTCCATGATTTTATTTCCAACAGAATGGCAATCTGCCCCAATTACGCCGATAACTAACGTTGGTTTCTTCATTTAACTATCCTTTATGTTGAAGGGGGTAAGACGGTAATAAATCCCTTTTGCTGACGGCAATATGCATTGGGTGTTTTATTTCTGCAATTGATAAAATCTGAAGACAACTTGACGTTGTTTATTCGATAAAAACCATGCGATAAAATCCAATAATAACAATGCGTTAAACAGATAAAAATACACTCAGCACTGATTGCTACCACTATGGTAAATATCGGCTTCGTAAAATTGTGATCGTGCAGGAATTTTTCACTACTTTATTTAATTCAAGGTTCTGTGATTTCAATCACAGCCAGATTTAAAATCTACCGTTTTTTATTTTCTGACACAGATCTTGTGCCGCCAATAAAATGCGAGGGCCACTACGGTTAAACCAGTCAGGGTTTAAATTAATGACCGGATAACCCGTTTTTTGTTGCCAAAAATACATTTCCTGCTCATCGCCTTCCTGATGGGTACCGGTAATCAGTAATCGTGGCTGACGGGAGATAATTTGCTCACGACTGACCACCGGCCAGGCCACCCGGCTGTCGGCAAAAATGTTCTTAACGCCGCATACCCGCAGCACGTCATTTTGTATCGATTCACCGTTCGCGGTCATCAACGGGCTAAGGCCAAAGAGCAGCGCGGCGGGGATCTTGTCTTCTCTTGCATACTCTCTGCTGAGCGCCGCCAGTTTCTGGCGAAAATCACGGGCATTACGCGCCCCGGTTTCCGGATTAGCGCTAAAACGCGCCAGACGCTCAATGTCCTGTGGGATCTCCTCCAGCCGGTGCGAATCAATGAACTCCACCGGGATCCCATACTTTTGCAGCTTCTCAAGTTCACGCTGCGGGTTAGTTTCGCGGGAAGCCAGCACCAGGTCAGGCTTGAGCAGCAAAATACGTTCAAATTTAATGTCGTTACCGGAGGCTACGCGCTCCAGTTTTTGCGCGGCATCGGGGTAGTCGGAATAGTCGCTGGCGGCGATCAGAGAAGGCCCCAGACCAGCGGCCCAAGCCATCTCGGTGGTATGCGGCGCAAGGCTTACCACGCGTAATGCCCAGGCTTGTGTGGAACAGAGCAGACAAAAAGCGATCGCCAGAAAATGCGACCTTTTCGCAGACGGGTAAGATTTCATGCGGGGTCCTCGGTTTGCCTCGCAAGCCAGAGTATGGCTCGCGTGGCAGGCTTGATGACTTAGAACCGGTAGCTTGCGCTTAGGGTGTATTCGCGGCCCGGCATATTATAGCTGTTGGCCGTCTGCCAGGTTTTGTCGAAGATATTATTCACATTACCGTTCAGAGTGAGCTGACGCGTTAACGGCCAGGACAGGCCCACGTCCCACAGCGACGATCCACCCACGTCGATGGTGCTGTAATCCTTGCTACTGGTGTCTTTCCGTTTGCCCACGTAGTTGTACACCACGTTCCAGCCCAGCGACGCCACTTCACCGCTCATCTCGTACTTCACCTGCTCTTTTGCCCGACGCAGCAGCTGTTGTCCGGTTACATCATTCTTCGGATCGATAAATTGCAGCGTCACGTTGTGGTCAATGGGTCCGGTTGCAAACTGCCCGGTTAACTCGATTCCCTTAATGATGGCCTTGTTGACGTTATAGTAGACACCGCTCGACCCCATATCGTCGCCGCCCATCTTGTAATCGATGAGGTTGGTAATTTGGTTGTAATAGGCCGAAACCCTCCAGTCGAGCGGGCCGGTCAGACCTTCAAGACCCATCTCCCACTGCCGTGACTCTTCGGGTTTCAGATCCGGGTTAGAGACGATATTAAAGCGCGTGGCACCATATTGCTGGCCTAAGGACGGCGCGAGGAAAGCGGTGCCGTAAGAGAGCGTTGTCTGGTAGTTTTCAGCAAACTGCCACCCGATGGCGGTTTGCCAGGTACCGTTCCAGCCAAACTGTTCATCGTGATCCTCACGTCCGGAAAGCTCGAGCGTCACGTCCTGAAACTGTTGCACGCCCACCATGTACAACCCCGTGTTATCGCGCGAATAGTTCTGGCTGGAAAATACCGGTTTGAGACCGAACGTTTCGCCGGTGGTAGTCAATTTTTCGCGCTTCCAGTCGACACCGGCACTCACCATGCCGTGGCCGACCACGATGTTATTTCCCCATTGCAAATAGTACTGCTCAATATCATCCAGCGTGGCGGGAGAAATATAAGGACCTGCGGCATCGTTGTAGTTGTAGTCTTTAATCCGCTGGTAGCTTGCTGTTAGTTGTGATGCGTAAATACCGGATTGGTAATGCAGTGCGCCATCCCAGGATTGCGTGTCGTTTTTAAGATGATTATTACCGCCATCGTAGCCATAATCCCCCTGAGAATAAGCGGTGTTACCAGAATGACCGTAACCGCGGAGGGAGCCGTTGAGGGTGTCGCTAAATTCGGTTGAGACGCTGCCAAAAAGGAATTTGTCGTGGTGGCCTTTATTCTCATGATCGCCTGCATAGGCGGAGTCCGGCATGACTTCATAACCTTTCGTTCGCGCATAATTACCCGCAAGCGTCAGCACCGTTTTATCGATTTTTTTATTGATGGTGGCGCCATATTGCTGGTAGCCGTTAGAGCCGATCCCGCTATCGAGCTGGATTTTATCGTCATCATGTTGAGTAATGATATTGATAACGCCGCCCATTGCGCCGGAGCCGTATATCGCCGAGCGAGCACCGCGAATATATTCGATACGCTGTACCATGGCGACCGGGATCTGCGAGAAGTCGGGATCGTTGGCAATACCGGAACGTGGTACAGGGATCCCATCTATCAGTACGAGCACATGGCGGGCTTCAGTTCCGCGAATATAGAGCGCAGAGGTATGCCCCATGCCGCCATTTTGCGCCAGGTCGACCCCAGGCAGATGGCGAATAACGTCGGAGACGGATTTAGACTGCCACTTTTGTATCTCTTTTTTGGTGACAACGTTCATTGGGGCAAGAACGGTGCTGACGGGTTGTAAAAAGCGGTTGGCGGTGACAGTCATGGTTTGTTCCGCCATGACGGGGAATGCAAATAATAGCGGCATTCCCCAGCCGCATCGGCGAAGTTGATCTATTCCTGCGGTAGGCATTAAATTTACTCCTAAGTTGATGAATATCGTAAATTGTCGGTATCGTTTTTTCCCCAATGAAATCTGGCGTCAAATAAATGGTTGAGCTGAGGGAGCTGCATAATCTCTTTGCACTGGCCACGCATGACCATCTGACCTTTTTTTATCATCCAGACCTCATTGGCATGATGCAGGGTGTGATTTAATTCATGGGAACTTGAAATCACTAATATTCCGTGAGCGCACATCTCTTCGATAAGCCTGTCGAGCGCAATTTGCTGCACAATATCCAGACTGGTGGCCGGCTCATCGAGAATAAGTAATTTTCCAGCGGGGTTAAGCGTTGGCCACAGCTGTAAAAAAACCGATGCCAGCCGTACTCGCTGCCACTCTCCACCAGAAAGTTGATTAACCGGGCGAGTCAGTTTGTCGCTTAAAAAGAGTCTTTCACACAGCGTGTGAACGGCAGCATCAACAGCGTCTGGCAATGCGCCTTTAGGAATAAAAAAGCCCAGATAAGCAAAAACAGGGATTAACAAATCCGGGAGATCCTGTTGGATTAAACAGGCGCGGTACATCGAGAGTTCGTGAGCGGTCATCGCCGAGAAAGGGATCGTGCCTAAATGTATAGACCCGCCGCCGTTGATAAGCCCGGCGAGGCGCAGCAGGAGCGAG
The DNA here is from genome assembly GCF_019218745.1 of Enterobacter sp. ENT03. Classification (GTDB taxonomy): domain Bacteria; phylum Pseudomonadota; class Gammaproteobacteria; order Enterobacterales; family Enterobacteriaceae; genus Enterobacter_D. The sequence goes on along the minus strand of NZ_JAHUXA010000003.1, from coordinate 145,601 downwards.
CTTTTCCCCGCACCGTTGGGACCGATAAGGTGCACCAGTTGTCCAAGGCTTACGCAGGCATCGAAAGGGGCAAGGCGGCCCTGCACCGAGAGCTGGCTGATATTAAGGTACGTCATTTTACCCCTCCGCCCGGTGTGCGAAGCAGCATCCAGATAAAGACGGGGGCGCCGAGAGTGGCAGTGACTACGCCGGTTGGAATTTCGGCCGACGCGAGCGCCAGTCTGGCAAAAGTATCAGAGGCGAGAAGTACCAACGCGCCCGCCAGCACGCAGCCCGGCAGCAAACGCCGATGGTTTGTGATCCCCCACAGCCGCAGCAAATGCGGCACCACGAAGCCGATAAAGCCGATCATACCGGCCAGCGCCACGCTGACGCCCACCAGCCAGCCAATAAATACCACCAGCAAGAGACGCCAGTGCTTAACGTTTACCCCTAATTGCTTCGCGGTTAACTCATTCAGCGCGATAATATTGATGGTCTTTCCCTGACAGGAGAGCCAGCCAACAGGCGGGATCAGCGCCAGCGTCAGCCAGGCTTCACTCCAGTCGATGCCGCCAAATCCTCCCAGCGTCCAGGAGATGATTTTGCGCATATCGATATTATTGCTGAAGTAAAAAGCCCAGGTCATAAAAGCGCTACAGCCAATGCCCAGCGCCATCCCAAAAAGCAGCAATCGGGTGTTATTTATCCCCTGCTTCATGGAAAATAGAATCAGCAGCAGGGTAATAGCCATGGCACCGCAAATGGCGAATCCGCTGAGCAGGCCTAAATGCAGGCTGTTACCGGCTAAAAAGAGCGCCATCACCACCGCGACGCCTGCGCCATTAGAGACGCCAAGCAACCCCGGATCGGCGAGAGAATTGTTAAATAATGCCTGCATCACCGCCCCACTTAGCGCCAGTGCCGCACCAACGCCGATAACGCTCAACACGCGCGGAAACCGTAGATTCCAGACAAACATTTTGGCTTCAGGGCTAAGCCAGTGTGCTGGAGTTAACCAAACATCACCCGCACACAAGCTGAAAATTAACATTAACGTTAAAAAAGAAGCGATTATAATTAACTTTAAATTATCGGACGCTTTTTCATTACTATTAAGCTGAATAAAAGATGCATATTTTTCGTCTTCAACTTGAATCTGTGACATATATCTCATCTCTTATTTTTTTAATTGTGAATTAATCTTGCAAGGGCAGAATATATATAGGGTGGGCAACTTGATAAGGCAATTGAAAAAAAATGAAGATAACTTGAAATTCGCGCCAAAACCCATTTCATTAACTGTACGTTTAAGTTATTTGCTAACCCCAACAATTAACTTAAATAAAGCGGACATCATGGTTATTTTTTTGTAATAACTGCGCGAGTGTAGGAATTTTATGAAAAAGAAGATCCCGAAATCAGAATTATTAGTCACATTCGAAGTTGTCGCCAGGCATCAGAGTTTTGCCAGGGCGGCAGAAGAGTTATCATTAACACAAGGTGCGCTTTTCCGACAAATAGCAACGCTTGAGGAGTTCATGCAGGTACCGCTATTTTCACGTTGTAAAAAAAAGCTGTTTTTAAGCGACGCCGGGCGCCATTACCTGCCACTGGTACGAGACGTACTGGTCAAACTGGAAACTGACACTCATCACATTCGCCGATTCCATCAAAAGAAACAATCGCTGGAAATTGCGACAACCCCCACACTTAGCACGGAATGGTTAATTCCTAACCTGCAGGAGTTTTCCGCGCTGAATGATAACATTGTCGTGAATATGACTGCACTTTCCTGCGTCAATGATTTTCTGAATTGTAAAAGTGATATTGCGATCATGCGCGAGAATTTTTGTACGCCGTGGGCGTTTGTGGAACCGCTATTTGAAGAAGAATTACTCCCGGTGTGCAGTAAAACGCTTTTAAGTGATAACAACAAAAAAATAAGCGTCGAGAATTTACTTTCGGAGTTCACCTTATTACACCAGAACTCCCGCCCGGAAGGGTGGCAGGAATGGTTCGCGGAGTTTAATATCACTAACCCGGATGTGAACAAAGGACCAAGTTTCGATTTGCTGTCGATGCTTATTACCGCCGTGCGTTCCAGTTTAGGCATTGCGCTATTACCACGATTTGCCATAAAGAAAGATTTATTACAGGGAAACCTCATCATTCCCTGTGAAGCACCTCTTTTTACCGGGAACCGGTATATCATGACATGGAAACAGGAGGCGATGAATTCTGTAAAAGTTAAGCTGTTCCGGGACTGGGTGAAGCACTTGATGGCATAAAGTTCACAGAGGGGAATATTGCCGGGCACTCCTGCCAGATGGCATTTCCGGCAGTTCGGGTGATCTCATCGCAAACCCTGCGCTTTATGAATTGCAGTGCCCCGCAGTATTCATGCCCCGCGCCTGCCCGCTGCGCGTGGTTCGGGCGATATTCAGTTCGTGGCATACCGGCCCGACTCCGAAGGGTGATCCGTCTAAGGCAAAGCCGGGGGCGTAATGCCGAAGTGATCCCAGGCTCTGATTGTCGCCATGCGTCCGCGCGGTGTACGCTGTAAAAAGCCCTGCTGGATAAGAAACGGCTCCAGCACGTCTTCGATAGTTTCCCGCTCTTCGCCAATGGCTGCCGCCAGGTTATCCAGCCCGACCGGGCCGCCAAAGAACTTATCGATCACTGCCAGCAGCAGTTTGCGGTCCATATAATCAAAACCTTCGGCATCGACATTGAGCATGTCCAGCGCCTGTGCAGCGATCTCAAGCGAAATGGTGCCGTCGTACTTCACCTCTGCAAAGTCGCGCACGCGACGCAGCAGACGGTTGGCGATACGCGGTGTGCCACGGGAACGCTTCGCCACTTCATACGCGCCCTCTTCGCTCAGCTCCAGCCCCATATAGCGCGCGCTACGCCCGACGATATGCTGTAAATCGGCCACCTGATAAAACTCCAGTCGCTGCACGATACCGAAACGGTCACGCAGCGGAGAGGTCAGGGAGCCAGCGCGGGTCGTCGCGCCAATCAGCGTAAAGGGCGGTAAGTCGATTTTGATCGAGCGCGCTGCCGGGCCTTCGCCGATCATAATATCCAGCTGATAGTCTTCCATCGCCGGATAAAGCACCTCTTCCACCACCGGCGACAGGCGGTGGATCTCATCGATAAACAGCACATCGTGAGGTTCAAGGTTGGTCAACATGGCGGCCAGATCGCCGGCTTTTTCCAGTACCGGCCCGGAGGTCGTGCGCAGGTTGACGCCCATTTCATTGGCGACAATATTTGCCAGCGTGGTTTTCCCAAGCCCAGGCGGGCCGAAAATCAGCAGATGATCCAGCGCATCACCGCGCAGCTTCGCCGCCTGAATAAAGATCTCCATCTGCGAGCGTACCTGCGGCTGACCGATATACTCGTCGAGCAGTTTTGGGCGGATCGCACGATCCACCGCTTCTTCGGGCGTCAGGTTTACGGCCGAAACGAGACGGTCTGCTTCAATCATCCTTTACTACCTCACATTGCAGCGCGGAGCGCTTCACGGATCAGGTGCTCACTGCTCGCACCCGGCTGAGCAATTTTACTCACCATGCGGCTGGCTTCCTGTGGTTTATAGCCCAGCGCCACCAGCGCAGCAACTGCTTCCTGCTCCGCATCGTCTTCCGCAGGACCGGCTGGCGATGCCAGCACCAGATCGCTGGCGGGAGTGAACAGATCGCCATGCAGCCCTTTAAAGCGGTCTTTCATTTCGACAATCAGGCGTTCCGCGGTTTTCTTACCGACACCCGGTAACTTGGTCAGCGCCACGGGATCTTCGCGCTCTACGGCATTCACGAACTGCTGGGCAGACATGCCTGAGAGGATCGCCAGCGCCAGCTTCGGGCCGACGCCGTTAGTTTTGATCAGCTCACGAAACAGTGTACGTTCCTGCTTGTTGTTAAAACCGTACAGCAGTTGCGCGTCTTCGCGTACCACAAACTGCGTAAAGACAATGGCTTCCTGCCCGGCATCCGGCAGTTCATAAAAGCAGGTCATTGGCATATGCACTTCATAGCCTACGCCACCCGTCTCAAGCAGTACCAGCGGGGGTTGTTTTTCGAGAATAATGCCTCTGAGTCTGCCTATCACATTGCGCTCCTGCGTTAATGAGCAAAGTTATTGGGGGCTATCATATAAAAAAGGCTGGATAAATATCCAGCCTGATTTGCAATTATCGCAATCGCCCGCGCGCCAGGTTGAGCCGGGTGTCGCTGATTTGCACCGCGTTCTGGCTGACGTGACAATGCGTGATGGCAATCGCCAGTGCATCGGCGGCGTCGGCCTGAGGATTCGCCGGCAGTTTCAGAAGGGTACGAACCATATGCTGAACCTGGCTTTTCTCGGCGCTGCCGGTCCCCACCACCGTCTGTTTTACCTGCCTTGCGGCATATTCAAACACCGGCAGATCCTGGTTTACGGCAGCGACAATCGCCACGCCACGCGCCTGCCCCAGCTTCAGCGCCGAGTCGGCGTTTTTCGCCATGAACACCTGTTCGATAGCGAAATAGTCCGGCTGGAACTGGGTAATGATTTCCGTCACGCCCGCGTAAATCAGCTTCAGACGGGACGGTAAATCATCGACTTTGGTCCGAATACAGCCGCTGCCGAGATAGGTCAGCTGCCTGCCGACCTGACGGATAACGCCATAACCGGTGATGCGTGAGCCGGGGTCAATACCGAGAATAATCGACATCACGCACCTCCGTCATCACGGCCTGCCAGGCACGTCATTCTAACGTTGCCGCAACCTCATCAGAGATCTCGCCGTTATGGTAGACTTCCTGCACGTCATCGCAGTCTTCCAGCATGTCGATCAGGCGCAGCAGTTTCGGCGCCGTTTCGGCATCCATATCCGCTTTGGTGGACGGGATCATGGAGACTTCTGCCGCGTCGGCTTTCAGGCCAGCCGCTTCCAGCGCATCTTTCACCGCACCCATCTCTTCCCAGGCGGTATAAACGTCGATAGCGCCGTCGTCGAAGGTCATCACGTCTTCCGCACCGGCTTCCAGCGCTGCTTCCATGATGGTGTCTTCATCGCCCTTTTCGAAGGAGATGACGCCTTTCTTGCTGAACAGGTAGGCTACGGAGCCGTCAGTGCCGAGGTTACCGCCGCATTTGTTGAACGCGTGACGCACTTCCGCCACCGTACGGTTACGGTTATCAGAGAGGCATTCAACCATGACCGCCGTGCCGCCAGGACCGTAACCTTCATAAATGATGGTTTCCATGTTGTTGTCTTCATCACCGCCCACACCACGCGCGATGGCGCGGTTTAAGGTGTCACGGGTCATGTTGTTCGACAACGCTTTATCGATAGCAGCACGCAGACGCGGGTTTGATCCTGGATCGCCCCCACCCAGACGGGCAGCGGTAACCAGCTCGCGAATAATTTTGGTAAAGATCTTACCGCGTTTGGCATCCTGTGCCGCTTTGCGGTGTTTGGTGTTGGCCCATTTACTATGACCTGCCATAAAAATATCTCCAAAAGCCTCGCCCTTTCAGGCGGCGTTAATTACAAATTCTTCAATCGCCTGCCGGTTGCTCCATGATTTGGTTAATGCCGCCGCAGCGGGCGCATCAAGCCAGCGGTAGGTCAGGTGTTCCGTAAACACAATCTGCCGTTCATGGGGCAGCGCAAGACAGAACCAGGATTCTGTGTTGCGCTCAATACCCGGCGCGTAGCGATGACGCAAATGAGTAAAGATCTCAAACTCCACCGTGCGCTGACAGTCGACTAAGGTCAGTTGCTCTTGCACAACGTCAATGACGACCTCTTCCTTTACTTCACGCAGGGCGGCCTGCGACGCGGTTTCCCCCTCTTCCAGGCTGCCGGTTACCGACTGCCAGAAATCCGGATCGTCGCGTCGCTGCAACATCAGCACCCGTTTCGTGTCCTGCGCGTAAATCACCACCAGCACGGAAACGGGACGCTTATATTGCATACTATTTATTCTCCGGGGACTCTTTTTTAATGACCTGAATACCCAGTTCGGTCAGGGACGCGTCGTTAGCGAAACTCGGCGCTTCCGTCATCAGACAGGCTGCGGCGGTGGTTTTCGGGAACGCGATCACATCACGAATGTTGTCAGTACCGGTGAGCAGCATGGTCAGGCGATCCAGACCAAAAGCCAGGCCCGCATGTGGCGGTGTACCGTATTTCAGGGCGTCCAGCAGGAAGCCGAATTTCTCGCGCTGCTCCTGCTCGGTGATGCCCAGAATGCCAAACACAGTCTGCTGCATTTCACTGCGGTGAATACGCACGGAACCACCACCCACTTCGTAGCCGTTGATCACCATGTCATAAGCGTTGGCGATAGCCGTTTCCGGTGCCGCTTTCAGCTCTTCCGGCGTCATATTGCTTGGCGCGGTGAACGGATGGTGCATCGCCGTCAGGCCGCCTTCGCCGTCGTCTTCAAACATCGGGAAGTCGATAACCCACAGCGGTGCCCACTTGGACTCGTCGGTGAGGTTCAGATCTTTGCCGAGTTTCAGACGCAGCGCGCCCAGCGCATCGGCAACCACTTTCTTGTTGTCGGCGCCGAAGAAAATCATGTCACCATCCTGCGCGTCAGTGCGGGCAAGGATCGCTTCCACAATCTCAGCGTTAAGGAATTTCGCCACCGGGCTGGTAATGCCTTCCAGACCTTTCGCCCGCTCGGTCACTTTAATATAGGCCAGGCCTTTCGCGCCGTAGATCTTAATGAAATTGCCGTAGTCGTCGATCTGTTTGCGGCTAAGGGCAGCGCCACCGGGTACACGCAGAGCAGCTACGCGGCCTTTAGCGTCATTCGCCGGGCCTGCGAAGACCGCAAATTCCACGTCTTTCAGCAGATCGGCTACGTCCACCAGTTCCATCGGGTTACGCAGATCCGGTTTATCGGAACCGTAACGACGCTCAGCTTCGGCGAAGGTCATCTGCGGGAACTCGCCGAGATCGACGCCTTTAATTTCCAGCCACAGCTGGCGGATCAGGGCTTCCATCACTTCGCGCACCTGCGGTGCAGTCATGAAGGAGGTTTCCACGTCGATCTGGGTAAATTCAGGCTGGCGGTCAGCACGTAAATCTTCGTCGCGGAAGCATTTCACGATCTGATAGTAGCGATCAAAACCGGACATCATCAGCAGCTGTTTAAACAGCTGTGGGGATTGCGGCAGCGCGTAGAACTTGCCTTTGTGCACACGTGAAGGCACTAAATAGTCGCGCGCGCCTTCCGGCGTGGCTTTGGTCAGCATCGGGGTTTCGATGTCGAGGAAGCCGTGATCGTCCATAAAGCGGCGCACGAAGCTGGTGATTTTGGCGCGCGTTTTCAGACGGGTCGCCATTTCCGGGCGACGCAGGTCCAGGTAACGGAATTTCAGACGCGCTTCTTCGGTGTTGACGTGATTGGAGTCCAGCGGCAGCGATTCTGAACGGTTGATGATCTCCAGATCGGTCGCCAGCACTTCGATTTCGCCGGTCGCCATGTCGCTGTTAATGTTTTTCTCGTCACGGCGGCGTACGGTGCCGGTGACCTTAATGCAGAACTCATTACGCAGTTCGGAAGCCAGCTTTAATGCGTCCGCGCGATCCGGATCGAAAAACACCTGCACGATACCTTCGCGGTCGCGCATATCGATAAAGATCAGGCTGCCGAGATCACGACGACGGTTGACCCAACCACACAGAGTCACCTGCTGCCCCTCGTGGGACAGTCGAAGCTGTCCGCAATATTCTGTACGCATGAGATATCCCTTAACTTTGCCGCAGGCCGATTGTCGCCTGCCGTGCAGGCCACGTTGTCGCAGCGTTAGCCTAATGTCACAACTGGATGAAAAAAGGGGGTTATTATACTGGAAATTCTGGCGGACGATAAGTGCCACGCCGTGCGGACGCGCGATTGCTGCGCGCTTATTGCGTAATCTCACAAAAATTAACAATATTTGCCAGCCGCGCTACCCTTTTATACGGGTAAGGTACTTGCGATGTCATTCAATAAACGGGAGTTATTATGCTGGAACTGAACGCCGCCACCACCGCACTGGTCGTTATTGATTTGCAGGAAGGGATCCTGCCGTTCGCCGGTGGTCCGCATAGCGCCGGGGATGTGGTAGCCCGCGCCGCGCGACTGGCGGATAAATGTCGCGTCAAAGGCGCGCCGGTGGTGATGGTACGCGTTGGCTGGTCTGCGGATTTTGCCGAAGCGCTGAAACAGCCCGTCGATGCAGCGCTCCCGGCGCACAGCCTGCCGGATAACTGGTGGGATTACCCGATCGCGCTGGGTAAAAAAGAGAGCGATCTGGAGGTCATTAAACGTCAGTGGGGGGCATTCTACGGTACCGATCTGGAAATGCAGCTGCGCCGCCGTGGCATCGACACCATTATCCTGTGCGGTATTTCCACGAATATCGGCGTCGAATCCACCGCCCGCAACGCCTGGGAGATGGGCTTTAAGCTGGTGATCGTGGAAGACGCCTGTAGCGCCGCCAGCAGCGAGCAGCACCTTGGCAGCATGACCCACATCTTCCCGCGCATCGGTCGTGTACGTAGCACCGAAGAGGTGCTGGCGGCGTTATGATCTACATCGGGCTGCCCCAATGGTCGCACCCGAAATGGGCGCGGCTTGGCATTCAGGGACTCGAAGAGTATGCCCGACACTTTAACTGCGTGGAGCGGGAAGAATAAAAAACACTAAAGAACGCCCAAGAGCATGTGTTTTCTTTAGCCTATTCATAACGTTATAAAAAAATTCATATGTAATTCGGTAAAGTTCATGCATAAATAAATGCCCCACTGATGCCCCATTACAGGATTTTTTGCCCCACGCATGCCCCATCACATCACCGGGCAGTCATCATCCAGCCCATTCCGCGTGTCGGTAATGAAATGGGTGACGACGCCGATCACCTGAAGGTCATCAAGACACTCCCCTTCTATCACATCACCATCATGTGTGATGAATGCCTGCCCCCATATCTTCCCGAAGTAGCTCCTCCCCTCCAGGCTGGCGAGAAGTACGTCGCCCTGCCGTACCGGCAGACCACGGTCAATTACTGCGAGGCCGGAATCCGTCTGGATAACCAGGCTGTTCGAGGTCAGTCCGCAAATACTGTCGGCTGTTACGGTAGTCTGCACGTAATCAGCCGCCGGTGAAGGAAATCCCATGTCAAAGCCCTCCGTTAGGATTGAACTGGAACCACAATTTATCCTCGCCCTCTTCCGTCGATGCGTCTCGGAACGTGCGCGCGTTCATCCTGACCCACCGGTTCGCCTCATCGAGTGACAGGTCGTGATTCAGCGCGGCAAGGTTGCGCACGAATGCACTGGTCTTGACGATCTTGCGCCCTGATGGCTCTCGGTTGATCGACCTGGTGAATGCGGTAATTTTATCGTCGTAACGCGGCATGACTTCCCTCCTTAAACCAACACTGTTTATATATACAGTAGTTTTATTCCGAAAGAAACGCAAGAGTCTACCTGGGTGCCACCCGCTCAAAGCCTCACGGCTTCGAGTGGAAGTTTTTCTCGTCTATCGAATTGTGGTATTTGTAAATTTTCTTTGCATACTTGATGTGCGCGCAGTTAAACCTGTTTTGACACCGGGAATTTTTTATACAAAGTGCACACTGCCACGTCATAGATGATCGCCACCTGCTTTCTGTTCACGCCGTTTTCTATAAGCCTCCCGGCCTGCGCCCACTGCTCGATTGTTAATATCGCTGAACAGCCGATAAGTTGTTATGAACCAGATTTAAGTTCCTGAATCTCACTCTGAAGCTTTTCAATCAGCCCGGACTGGTGCTGAATAGCCATAGTCAGTTTCATCAGCATGGCATCATGATCCAGATAAAATGCGTTATAGGGGTTGATGCCATCATAGGAATCATCAAGACCATGCCCGTCTACACACTCGGGGCTAATCTCTACGAGGTCATTCGCGATAATCCCGAGTTTAGTATCCGACTCGGGGATCAGCTCACCGCGAGCTTTGAACCTGTAGGTCGCCGGACGCCATTGCATTACCTGTTCATAGGCGGCGATATTGTCCGAGTCGTCCTGGTAAACAACCTCTTTTTTTAGTCGCTTATCAGAAACGGATGACGTGTTGACGCTGCCTATCAGGGTCTGATCGATGTAAAGCAGGGTCCCGCCTGAGAAGTCGAAGTTAAAGCAATTCGGGCGGGAGACGCCGGTCAACCCGGCGCGACACACAATCCCGCCCTCGACCCTTAATCTGGCTATGCCGCCTCCAGCCTGCAACGCCATTACGCCTGCCGAGGCTTCGATGAATCGCGATGTGTAAGTCGCGGCGTTCCCGTAATAAAATGCAACATTGGGAAGTGATGAGGCGTAAAGATCAAGGCTGCCGGCACCAATAAATGACCGTGGACCGGTTAAATCCCCCGATACAGGCGTGACAGTCGTGCCACCCTTAATAACGCCACCGGTCTTGCCATCGATGGTATTAAATCGCGAGTCATCCCCGGCAGCAACAGTGCCTGCTGTGGTGCCATATCCTAAACCGAGGTTTGAGCGAGCGCCTGCGGCGTCATTTGCGCCGGTACCGCCGTCTTTAACCGCCAGCGCGCCATTGCTTCCTTTTTGCAATAGCTTACCCACCGCAGGAATAGTGATGCTCTGGCCGTTGATGGTGACTGTGACACTCTGATTTGCGCTCGTACTGGCAAAAGCCTCCCATGCGCCGATGTTCTCATCATATTCATTAATGAGGAGTGAGATGCTTTGAGCCAGTCCATCAACCGAAAGGCTGTCTGTGACCAGAATAGCGTACTTCTGACCAGAAACTGCCGGTGCCGCTGCCGGAGTAACGGTCAGGGATGTGGCGCTGTTGATTGCCGTTATCTGAACGAGCTGCACGGGGTTGGATGCAATCAGCAGCGTCTGCCCGATACGGATCTGGCTGGCTGGCGCAGTGAAGCTGGTCCCGTTACCTGTAACCGTATTCCCGCTGAATGAAATCGTACCTGCGTTATAAATCATGTTTTTCTCCGGGCAATAAAAAACCCGCCGAGGCGGGCTTGTGAATTGGACTTGTATTATTTGCAGTTGGTGTTCGTAAAGTTAGAAAGATTAACCCACTGCCAGTTAAATGGATAACCTGCCTTCAAAAGCGTCTGACCATTTTGCTTGCGCACTCCGTAGATATTAACGCTATATTCCTGGCCGCCGGTTATAGCGGTGGACTGACAAATCGGTTTTTGTGAAGGCAAGGAGCCAGCACAGGCGGATAGCAGAAAAGGAATGGCGATAATGATTTTTTTAAACATGTGCAGCTACCTTATATAAATAATAAAGGACGCTACCAGCTGATTTTGAATAAATGAAACGCATAAATCAGATCGTTTATCGATTATTGATCGACTAAATCTATAAACTACTCATAGCGTGACACATCGATAGCTCTCACAGCTGTCTTCATATCTAAGGGGGTGCCGAGCTGGCCGCCAGCAGGCACAGTTGATCCCATAATACCCGTGATTACAGTATTAGAACCATTGTATCTCGCCGTAAAACCTACCCCTATCTGAAATGGCCGCTGCTGAATGACCCCAACATAGAATCCTGCCACCTCCGGAATTATTGCCCACTTTCCGGCCCTTGTGCTGGTCAGGTTCATCCCTGAACTGGAACCACCTTTTGTCCCAATATTAACCACATCGGTAAGAACCTTTGTTTCACTTGTTAAAATACATTTTCCGTTCTTATTCCATATTGCCACACCCCATGCAGGAAGGGGCTGAGCGCGGGTGGTAAAGACATAGCATGTGAAAGAAAATGGAGAGGAATTAGAGTCATTTGTTTGCGCAGTAACGTTCAGTATTGAGCCGTTAATTCCATAGGTAAAGTAAGCATCTCCGGTTGCCAGGCAAAACGGCAATACTACATCGTCGGTGTTAACGGGTATTGATTGCGTAACCGTCCTGCTTCCGGATGCTGTGTATATACCCTGAAGAGAGATAGGCGTTGATTCATCAGTAATAAATGCCGTACCGTCATCAGCGGTAATAAGCGCCCCCCAGTTCATTATACTTTCCTCAGATAAAGAACAATAATAGCGGCCTGAGCTGACTCAGTTCCCGCGCCGAAACTCGATTGCGCGGCCTGACCAACAGTAATCGTACCGCCATTAATCGTTATCGAACGCCTGACCTGTGTATAACCAAAGCTGACAGGGGCCTGAATATAGTCCAGTACATAACCAGCAGGAACCGTGTAAGACGCCGATCCGCTGACCTGCTCAAAGGTGACCGACAACCGGCCGACTACGGTTACCGGCACCAGACCGTAGTTATTGGGCTTCCCGCTGGCATCCCACGTCTGAAACCCCCACGCCATTAAAATACCCCCGTAATTTTACCGAACTGGCAGCGCAGTCGACCGTTTTCATCCCTGACGCTGATTGTGACGTTTGTCTGCTTCATAGCACCAGTGCCGTCCGTTCCGTAATTCTCCCAGGTGCCGCCCTTATCAAGTCTCCAGCCAGCAGAACCAGCCACATAGTTACTAGACTGAATGAAGTTACCTATCTTGGCATTGGATATAGTACCGTCCTGGATGAAGGTATCCCTGATGAAGGTCTGCCCGTTCTGGATGACAAAAGGCAGCGACACTACCCCGCCAGCCTGGCTCATAACGGCGAAACGGTCAGACAGGATGATCACCTGGGACTGCATGCCTGAAGGGGTGTTCTGAACCCCGATCCCCATCCCGGCAGCGTACTGGACGCCGTTGGAGTCGACGCCAACCTTGATGCTGTACATCGCATTCAGATTACCTGACAGATCAGCCGTAGCCTGAGCATTTTGCGTAATCGCTGCTGTCTGCCCGTTTACAGTCACCGTCAGCGAATTAATCTTCGTTGCGGATGCCTGAGTGAAGTTGGCCAGCGTTTCGGTCAGGTCAGTGGCATTGGCGACATTACCGGCAGCAGAAGAATCAAGGGTGACAAGCGCCCGCGCCACCGACTCACTGGTGCTGGCAATTGTGGTATCAATCCGGTCAATTTTTGCGACATTGCCATTATTGGTGGCAGTCTGGGAGCGACGCGCCGTCACCTGCGCCAGGCTGTTTCGGATCACGGCAATTGATGAGTTTTTGACGCCGCCAGTCATGCCGTCCATCGATACGCTGATATTGTCGATCCGCTGACCGAGCGCTGCGTCAGCCGTAGCCACAGACTGTGACAGCTGAGTGACGCTCGATGTCACGCCATCCACCTTCGTGTCAAGAGACGAAACTGACTGCTCCAGCTGGCCAGTCTTCTCAGCGTTTTGCGCAATTAACGTTGCCTGATTCGCTAAATCATCGGCATTTTGCTGAATATCTGTCACCATTCCGGCAATCGTTTCATTGCTCTCTACGGCGTTCTCAATCAGTTCCTTAAGTACTTCCGAGTCCTTCATATCATTCAGAATGTCATCGGTGATGGCACTGACATCAATGGAAGAGGTACCCATGACCCATGCCGTCCAGTCGCCGACATTCCCGATACGGTCTACGAGTCGCGCCCTGTACCATTGTCGTACTCCGGCAGGCATAGGACCGTGCTGGTAACTGACTGCCGGGTATGGCACCAGCGCCAGCAGCTCAGGGTTGGCTTTGTCGTCCGTCGTGGCGCGTTGCAGCTCGGTATATGCCGTGTCTCCCGATCCATCCGGGAAGGACCACGTTACATCTATCGCCCACACAACATCATCTGTTGCCATCAGATTCTGCGGTGTGCCGGGCTTCCCGGTCTTACCGGTCAGATAAGTGGTGTCAGCGTAGCCCCATGGAGATGATGACTCCTGCGCATTCATGGCGCGAACCCGCACATCGTAGCTGCCGGTATAAATACCCTGAATTGAAAAGCCCTGCGCACTGGTGACGGCGACGTTGATCCAGTCCCCGTTATCCTTGCGCCACTGGGCCATATAGCGAATAGCGCCGACAACCTTGTCCCAGGTGACGTTCATCGTGGCGACATTCAGCCCCTGGGCCACATGGTCCACCTCAGTGATGATGATGTTTTTCGGCGCGGGTATTACACTGATCGGGGTGACCGTGATCGGCGCCGGGTCGATGCGCACACCGTCATCGATGTAGCGGTATTTGTTCGGGTCGTGCTGTACGGCAGTAATGGTAAAGCCGCCGTTACTGTCATCATTCGCACTGACAGAGGTCACGCGGAAATACTGAATCGCCAGGCTGTCGCTGTCGATGGCCCAGACAGCCCCCACCGCCGGTGGCTGGCTGAATGAGGTATTAACAGTCACTGTTTTCTTGTCACTGCTGACAGCGCCAATGGTACGTGTCTGCGCCGTACCGTCAGGAAGGTTAACCACCAGACGATCACCTGCCGCGTATTCAACGGCCCGGTCAAGGGTGATGTTTCGTCCATTCACCGCGCTGATGCGCCCGCCGTTCTGTTTTCCAGCGCGGAACGGATCAGCCACGCCGATGATCTCCGCCGGTAACGGAATGTAGCCATCCAGCCCCACTCCGAAAGAAATAGTACCGTCACGCGCGTTCGACAGAATTGCCCAGCGGCCCCGGCGGTGCGCTTCACTCTGTGACGTGCAGCCAATCGCAGTAAGTGACATCTGGTTGACGTTGTAACGCTCTACCAGTTGTTCGTCATAAACACCTTCAACGGTATCGCTGTAATGATTCTGCGGATCTGACCAGGACACCAGTGCAGATGAATAGCGGTTCTTATAACTGCCGCTACCGTAGGTGAAAAGACCGTCAGTCACATTTGATGCGTGGTAAACAAAATCCACATCGTCCTGCGGCACATCCGCGCGCACGAATATCTGATCGTTGCCCCAGAAGGTTATCCCGCGGAACACAGCGGCCAGATCGCTCAGTACGGTATATGCATCCTGCTGGCTCTGGATGAACACGTTACAGGTGAAGCGAGGTTCTGTGCCGCCAGCACCATTCGACACCTTCTCATCGCAATACTGAGAAATGGCATAAAGTGCCCACTTATCAATCATGCTGGCATCAACGCGGTTACCCATGCCGTAAATTTCATCCAGCACCAGATCATAGAAAATCCACGCCGGGTTGTTGGTGTAGGCCAGCTTAAAACCGCCAGACCACGTCCCGCTGTAGGTGCGGGTCACCGGATCGTAAGTGTCCGGAACGCGGATTAATTTGCCCTTCGGCCTGCACGTTACTTTCGGTGCGCCGCCGGAAAACTGGCTGCTGTCGACCTCGATATAAAGCAGGGCACTGTTCGGATAACGAAGCTTGCTGTCGATCACTTCAGCAAAAGAGAATACCTTGAAACCGTTCACCAGTTTGGAAGACGTGGAATCTGCTGTAATGCGGCGTACCCTGATTGACCATCCCGTGGTTGCCTCCGGGAGGTCGATACGGTGATCGCGCTGATATTCAGATGTGGTTTTACCGTCAAATTTCCCGTCTACTACGGTGCGCCATGCAGCGCCATCCGTCGACAGGTCAATGGCGTACTGAGTGACGGTGCCGACCATATCGCCATTGTCTTTGTACATGTACTGCGCGGGGAGACTGAGTTTGATTCGCACAGCATCAAGCGTCAGATTGCTGAATTGTCGGGTCCATGGCACGGTGGTGGTCACCGCCACGTTAGCTGACAGCTCGTTATCCACCTCCGGCAGTCCCTGGATATAAGGCTGGTCCTGTGTGCCCTTGCGATATTCCCATTTGACGCCGGTGAAGTTATAGCTGCCGTCGTCGTTTGCCAGCGCCGTATCGTTCAGGTAAATCTTTTGCGCGGTCAGGTCGCCCTGAATCTCACCCTCAGACAGCACGACCAGCATTTTGAGTTTTGCATCCGACAGCAGATCGTCCGGCTGTTCAACTGGCGTATGCTGTTTACCGCCCCCGCCGCCCTTCCTGCCCTGAATGGTTTCGTTTTCCAGTAAACGCATATCTCACCTGTTGTTATTGCTGATCGCTGGAGAAAATTCCCGCACTGATAATGGCCCCGCCAATCTCACGCTCACCGAACAAAACCGGTACGGGGTAGCCCATTGCCACGGTGTTCACCGGCGCGCCGAATGCGTAGTTGGGTTTGTTATCCGTGCTGGAAGATGCGCCGACGTTGTATTTTGGTTGCGGGGTGAGCAGCTGAACCACACCGCCCAGCATCATGCTCAGACCCAGGCCAGTTAATGCCGTAGTGGTCGCCGTCGCGGCGGCTGCACTCATGCCAAGTGCGACAAGGCTGCCGCCTGCGGTAAAGTAAGCCGCCACCAGAGCAACGGCACCGATGACAATCTGCAATACGCCGCCGCGCTTTGAACCTTCGGTGATAGCCGTAATCCGGTACATCTCCGATCCATTAGTCATATCGAATTCATCAAGGCCGATGTTGTGCTTACCGTTGAAGAAGGCGAAGCGAATTCCATGCATATGCCCTTCTGACAGGTAGCGCTTAAAGCCCCGCACCTGGCTGCACATCGCGCGCAGCATTTCCGGCAGATCCACCACATCAAATTTGTGTACGCGCCCGAATTTCTTCGCCATGCGCCCGTCAAGGATCAATGTTTTCAGCATTTATCAGCTCCTTATGACGCACCACCCGAACGGTGCGGTCGCGGTAATATTTTCCGTATGGCACCCGGGCCGAAAGTTGCCCGGTGATATGATGCAGGATGAGATTGTCGCCGAGGTATACCGCGGCGTGATTGGTGACCTGCGCCTGTACGCGCATCATGATCATGTCGCCCGGTTGAATAGCCGTCGGGTCAACTTCGACAAAACCCTCAGCCTGCCAGTTATCGTCGTAGCGGTTTTCGCCCTGCTCCCACCATTCGTAAGGCACCGAGTAATTGCCCAGGGCAATGCCGTACTCACGCTGGTACCACTCACGAATAAGCAACCAGCAGTCAGCAAAGCCAAGCACCCAGCGCCGCCCGGTGTAATCCCGGTCTTCTCTTGGCGAGAGCGTGCAAAAATCACCGTCAGGCCATGACATGATCCCCCACTCCACGCCGGACCAGTCGCACTGGATACGGTCGTGCTCCGACGGCACCAGTTGCACTACGTCCGGATGCGAGTGAACGATCATGATGATTTCGCCCTGCTCCTGCGCCGCCAGTTTGTCTTCCGGTGCCAGGGTAAATGACTCAGTCGGATTTTCTGCAATGTTGCGACACGGAATGTAGTTCTGCGCCCGTCCGGACTGCACCACGACGCCACACGCTTCATTCGGATATTCCGCTGCTACATGATCAGCAATGGCTTTCATTAACTTTTTGCGCATGCTTATTTCCCCTGAAGGTTTGCCGCCGGGAATCCGCCGAACGATAACGGATTACCTTCCCCGAACCTGGCCTCACAGTCAGGCAGCCGGCCACCGCAGACGTCCAGCGCCGGATTGTTCGTTGGTGTTCCGTCTTTCAGGAAATACCGGTTTCCGGCGTAATCGCAGCCGTTGCCGGTTCGGTACCAGCCCCGCATGCACCAGGTGCAGACAGGCGTAATTTGCCGGGTGGGTAGTTGCAGGTTCTGAACATCGAAGGGTGAACACAATTCGAAATCCACCTGCATCCGCGTTTCTGCGGTTTTGGCGTTGACGTAAAACAGCTGCACCCGCTCATCTGCCGGGCTGGCGTTCGGGTTGCCCGCTGTCCAGTTTGCTGCATCGAGGTATTTCGCCAGGGTGGTGTGTATTTTCACCTTTGCTTTGACCATGTCGTCGTATTCCAGACACAGCGCGGTGACGTAGTTACCGATATTCGACACGGATAGCGTGGGCGTCGGCTGTGCGCCGGTGCTGGACAACTCCATGCCCTTTAGCTCATACGGGTACGGATCGTACTGCTGGCCCTGCCAGATGATGGCGGGAAGATTATCAGCGGCGAATGCAGCCCAGCCTGTGGATTCAATGTTGTGCGCGTGAAAGCGCAGCACGGTATCCATGCCAAAAGCGGTACCGTCAATCTCAATTAGCCGGATAAGCTGGCCCGGCTCCAGTTGCTGGATGTCACCTGAGAAACTCATATTAGGCCCATAAAAAAGCCACCCGGAGGTGGCTACTGATCGAATATCAGGATGTTGCTAAGTAACATCCCCGCGTATGTTGGTTATTCAGCTCGCCCATGTAGCCGCATGGGTGCATTCAGCAAATGAGGAATGGCTGATTACCCTTGCACAGCAATTTAAAGCTAAAAATGGATAAGGTAGAGCGCGTCAATTTCATCCGTTTCCCTTACCGGAGAGATATAAGAGAGAACGGTGACATCAATAATGGTGGTTTTGATCTGATTCAGTTCCCTGAAAAAATTAACGACATCCATGAGATTACAGATTACCCATGGTTTAAAGAATTTACTAAATGCGTAAATAAGACATCAGGTCTATTCATGACTCTGGGGTGCGCAATCGGCTACATAAATGACAGTTTATATGGCTATGTAGATTTTACGTGTCGGCCAGATACTACAGAGGCAATAAAGGAGGATTTGATTAATCTTGATGATCAATATTATTCCTATCTTTCACAGGCCATACCGGATGAGGAAACCCGCCTGCGGGCCATTCAATATGTTCAGGGCATTCTCCTTTGGCTTTCATCTCCTCTTGAAATCTACGGTGAATCTTACTCACAAGTAAACGTGACGTTCCGGGAGCGCGAGCAGGACGGTCTGAAGTGGGCATTTGATCACCTCTCTTATTTTCTGACAGAATATTACCCGGCTAAATTCAAGCCCGCCGAGTAGCCTTATTAAGCGGCAGCCATTTTTCGGCTGCCTGATTTACGGCGCGAAGGCCTGCTCAAACACAAACGATATTTCAACAAAACCACCGTTCGGGAATGTGGGACTGACAGAATCGGCTTTTACCCGATAGAGTTTTTTCTCCCCCCATGGATTCACCCACCAGAAAGATTTCGTGACATGGTTCAGGAGAAACTCCCGCACCGGCTTCATGGCAGATAATTTTCCGCTACACGTCAAATTCCATGTCTCGGCAGCCGTATTAATTCCGGCGCTGGCAACCTGTTTATAGCCATCACCAAATTGCGCCTGCAACGTGGCCACATTGGTTGTGCCACTTGCATCGGTGCGGACGCACCAGGTAAACGTATCGATTGCCATATGTTTTCCGAAATGAACCGGAATATCACGTCCGGCGATAAAGGATACCGCCTGGCGATATTTCTTTTCGCAGGCGATCAGTCAGGGTCTTCTGCACAATACCTTCAAGCTGTCTGGCGGTGCTGGCTGTGCTTGCGTTATTCACCTCGTCACGCGAATCACCCTGGGTGATAGAGACAGGGGCATTAATGTTGAACATCGTGCCACCACCACCCACTGCGCCCAGAGCCCGGACGCCGAGCGATCCATCAGATGCACGGGTAAGTGGCATGATAGCCTCCGGCCCGGCCTCGCCCATCAGACCAGCACCTTTGGCGAACGCAAACATGGTCGGGCTGCTTACGATGCTATTACTGAACTTGCTGAGATCTGTTGATTCATAAACGCCACCTTTAGCATTGAGCTTAATTCCCGCCGCGGCTGAGTTGTATGCTCCTGAGGGAGTCGAGCTGGCAGATGAAGCCCCGAAACTGAACAGGGAGCCAATTGAGCTAACAGCACTGGCTACTGCCATGTTAACCATTACCTGCTCAATCACCTTGAGCACACTGACACCCCAGTCTTTCCAGCTGGCCTTGTTGTCGTTAAGCATGTCGACAATATTGCTGCTGATCCCGGACATAGCGCTTTGCATGGCGCCTGCAGCCAGTGAAGCATAATTTGTGGAGTCATCAACCCAGTTAGCCAATCCGTCACGCGCGCCGGTTACCCAGTCTGTATTAAGCCGATCAATCTGCTGGTAGTAGCCTTCATATCCTTCCAGCCGCTGTGAAAGCGCCTTTTCAAGCTCGGCGGTATAGCGATCGTATTCTGCCTGGCTTTTAATGTCCCCACTCTGGTAACGCTGCTGAAGATCGGCCCGCTTTTCGTTGAACTCACGCTCCACATCCAGCCGTTCTCGCAGGCGCTCCCGCACTTTGTCGCCCTGCCCAGCTCCAATAATATCCGCATTTAACGAGGCTGCAGAGTTAGCATTTTCTCGCTGAAGATTAGCCACATATTCAGCGACCTTCAGGTTTTCCTCATTGGCCTTCTTCACTCCATTCAGGCGATCAACTTCTGTTGCCAGAAGTTCAAGGCGCTGGCGCTGCGTGTCGTTAAGCCCGGACAGTTTGCCATCGGCGATGTCGAACTGAAGCTTCTGCCGCTCGGTCACTTCGGCTGATTTTTTGCCGGTTGTGTCGATCAGCGAAATCTGGCGAAGGTAACTCAGCTCTGTGACTTTGAATGCGTTTTCGAGTTTTTTAGCACCAGCATCAGGGGTTGTTTTGCCGTTTGTTTCATTATTCCCAAGTGCAAATGATTTGCCATCAACCACGGTCGCTTTACCAGTTGGTGGCGCATTGACTTTATTATTCTGCTGGATTAGTTTTTCTCGCTGCGCTACGAGCTTTTTAACCTCATCATTTAGTGTTGCAACGCTATCATCACCCCCGGTTAACCAAGAAAAAAATGATTCACCTTGTGAGTAAATGCCTTTCCTGTTAGATAAATTATTTTGGAGGTAGCTTATACGTTCGTTTATCTGATCAATATTCGTTAGATCAACATTGCCTCCGAGCGCCGCAATGCGGTTAGAAGAATAGGCAGCTAACTTTCCCGTCTCGGCAGCAGCTTTCGCCATGAGTCCCGCCAACTCTGCTATTTCACTAACAAGGGACACTAATCCTTGTAATACTTTTGGATCGGTAAAAGTGGATTTTATTTTATCAAGAGAGTTACTTAAACCAGAGAGATCGACTTTAGCCAAGCCACTGGCAATTTCAATCTTTAGTCCTTTAACTTGCGATTCTATGTCTTGAAAAACCTCATTTACTTTAATCAAGTCATTGATTGATTCTGGTTTGGGCGCAACACCATAATCTTTAGCTTGCTGAATAAACGCTTTAAGTTTTTCATTATTGTTATCAAATAAGGGCAGCAACTTCGACAAGTCATTCCCTAAACTCTCAAGAATAGTTGTCTTTTCGGCGTTTGTTCCTACCTTACTTAGGGCTTCACCTATAGCCAAAAGTTGCTCGTCTGGAGCTGCCTTTGATAGCCTTTCCGCTGATAGCCCTAAAGCATTAAGTGCGTCTACAGCTTCGCCTGATTTATTAAGAACAGCATCACCAATTTTATCACCAATGTCCTTGAAAATATCGGCCATGTTATCGCCCGACACTCCGGCTTTTTCGGCGGCAAATTGCCAAGCCAATAATTCTTGAGTTGAAATGCGAAGGGATTTAGCCCATCGATCAGTTTCAGTAATTTGCTCAGACGTTGATTTTAATAAAGCAATCCCTGCCGCTCCAACTCCAATAGCAGCTGTTGCTGTTGCTGCACCTAATGTAGCAATGGAAGATCCAGCAGCCTTAACATCCTGCTCAACCTGTTTTCTCCACTTTGATGAAGAACGCTCCGCCTTGTCCATGCCAGCAACAAAACCACCAACTTTTGCTACGAGATCGATCGTCAAAGTTCCAAGTGATTTACCAGCCATGCTTGCTCCAAGAATAATAAACCCGCCTTAGCGGGTTCTATTTAACTATTTTCTTTAAGTCTTTCCATTAATTTACGACGAAACTCTTTGCGTAAATTTTCCGGTAGGTTGCCCTCCATCCTATCTAACGTTGGGCCGTTCATGAACAGTATTTCATTAACACTGCTTCTTCCATGTTTTTTCAATAGCATTAAAGATAATTTATCTATTGAATTTAAATCAAGATGTTGACCATCCCCAGCCTCTTGCAAGAAGAATTCACCAGTAATATTGTTGATTTGAGAATAATCTATATCAGGAACATCTTTTCTCTTTTTCAAAGCAGAAATCAAAACACCCGCTATAAATAACACTCCAGCTATCACTATTAGATTTTGCTGTTGCGCCAGCAAGCCAATGTTATTTACGCGTGTACCATCACCTACTGGAACACTTACGTCCATAAAGAATAAAGCGTACAATGCCAAGATCACTCCGCTTATTGACAATAGCCATCCAGCGTTTTTCATTTCGTGCCCTCTAAGATGTTTTTTAAAAGGGTAGCAGGAATAGCGGAATGACAAAACCATGATAATGTTAAATCCAGGTCTTCATAGCATCTTCCAGAGAAACCGCGGGCTCACCGATGTGAGGTGCAAAATCGCTTATACGAAACGGCGGATCATCTTTACCCCGGTTAACGTTAGCGAGCACGGAGGCGACCAGCGCTGCGCCCCATTCCATTCGCATCATCGGGTTCAGGTTGCCATACTGGTGGCGGTACTTCACCCACATCTGAAACTCACGGAAGCTCAATTGCTCCCGCGCCTCCGCTATTGTTCGTCCGCCGATCCCGTTGAGGACGAGCTCGCACCAGATTTCGTCTTCGCCGGTGAGGTCGGCTTTCCCAGATCGTTAACTTCCTGGATGGCCACCAGCAGAGCAATAGTCAGCGCACCGTCCAGCGCGCCGCGCTCCGGGTCTGCTTCGCCAGTAATATCCGCCGGAGTGAATACCGGCTTACCTTCTTCGTCACAGATTGATGCAGCGATGCGCCCGGCCACACCATCAAGACGCCCGTTAGCCGCCATCACGTCGGTCATGGCGGTGTGGTAACCCAGCGGGCGGATATAAACTGTTGCGGTAAAATCCTGATCTCCCTGCGTCCATGTGATCTCTTTTTCTACCGGGCGGCCGGTAAACGCACCCGCCTGTTTCAGTGAATCAATACTGAGTTTCATATCTTATCCTGTTAAATGTGAAACCTGGCGGGACGCATGCCCGCCGGTTATCAGCTGCCTGCCTGTACTTTCGGGATCCATACGGCAGAGCCGGAACGCTGGATAGAGGCAGAAGTGGAGACAACCGTATTGGCTGCAAAATCAAACGGGAAGTCGCTTACGTAGCCCTTGAACACAAACCAGGTGCGATCGTCCGGCAGAACCAGACCATCAACCGCCCCGGCGGTGCCGGATGCCGCCGCCGTCGGCGAAGATTCCCCGTCAGACCAGCCGATCGCAAATGTCAGTTCCTGGTCTTCTTCATCATCAGAAATGGACAGGTTGTAGAGCATGATGTGACTGGCGTTTTTAGGATCGGCATTAAGCGTTAGTGAAGCCTGGCCAGGCGTGCGCAGACCGCGCTTGTACGTGCGATCGTTCTTTTCAGAAAGACAGGTGTCTTCGATCTGATCGGCAGGGTTGCTGCCAGGTGAAAAAGCGGTGATGCATTCGACTTCACTCACTGCGCCTTTAGTAAGCACAAAGAGCTGCGTGCCTTGCGTTAATACAGACATGGGTTATCTCCGGTCATAAAAAAACCGGCTCAGGGCCGGCAGGTTAAAGCGGGAATGGTTATCGCGGAACTATCCAGTCAACGTCGAAGGAATAGCGGTAGCGTTTTGTTTCGGGGTCTTTCTCCTGCCCGCCCCAGCGCGTGATGTATGCGTGCGGCTCTATGGCATCACGCAGCGCAGCGGCGACGGCGATCACCTCATCCACCGTGTCGGCATAGGCATCCACCTGCAACGTGAATGCGTCAGCATCAGGCCGCTGCGCCAGGTAGTTCTCAGGGGAGCCGGTGACGTTCTGCCAGACCGCATAAGGATAAACGGGGGCGTCGTCCTGCATGCCGAATGGATACACACGTAACGGATCAGCGCCCAACAATGCCCTGACGCGCGGACTGGCAGCGCAAACGGCGAATACGGGCGCGATCATGGTGGAACTCCTTTTTTCTGCGCGCGCCTGATTGCCCGGTCGAGCGCCTTTTCGTATTCAGTGGCAAAGGTGTCTGTCACTTCATTAAGGTTGCTTTCAGCTGCCGGGCGCATAAAAGGCTGAGCACGCATCTTTTCGGTACCGAACTCAATCAGTCGCCAGTGCGGCGTCGGGGCGTTCTCGCTCAGATCAGGGTGATTTTTAAGTACGGCGCCATGCTGCACGCCGATCCTGAAGCCCAGATCGCCGGTGCGCCGGAACAGGCGACCATTCCAGCGCTGCGTCACGTTTGCGGCAATGCTGCGCCCGGTTACCGGATCATCAATACGGCTGGCATTCTCTTTGGCTTTTTCGACAATTACGTTGCCTGCGCGCCGCAGCGCCGCCCGGCCACCTTTACGCCGCAGATCATCACTGACTGCATCAAGTTTCCCGAGCAGGGATTCAAGCCCGGTAATGCTGAAGTCAATACCATCAGCCATCGTTAACCCCCCGCGAACACGGCAGCGTCAGGTATTCCCGGCCGCTTTTGTCGTCCTCGAGTACGCCATGAATGTTGTAGATGCGCCCCCGGTGAACAATGCGGTGTTTATCTGTGACATCCTCCCGCCAGCGAATGGTGATCCGTGTAGTCACCTCACTTTGTGCGGCCTGCGCGGCCACAAAATCGCGCGCAGATAAATCAACAACACTGGCCCACAATTCGGTGACATCAGCCCAGCCACTGGTGACGGACCCAGTGACAGGACTTTGTGTTTTCACGGGCTTCTGGAGCATGACGCGCCTGTTAAGCTTTCCGGCCTGCATGCTTACCCCCTGGGTTTACTGCTGAGATAAGTGTGCACCGGGGAGTCGATCGTGGTCGTTTCAATCTCCCCGACCATTGACTGGTAAATCATCGCCGCCAGGGCCTCGTTTGACTCCGCCAGCCGCATCATTGCCGCGGTCTGGGCCGCCATCGCTGCCAGCAGATCTTTGTGTTGTTGCTCGTTCATAGGCAATTTTCATCCACTTTTTAAGCCACTCCCGGCGGGCAGCACAACCTGCACAGGCCATCAGTTCCACCTCCGGTGCCTGATCAACAACGCCTCTACGCCCAGTGGCACTTCTGTCAGGTTTTGTGCCGCTGCTTCGCGGTTCGCGTACCAGTGACCGATAAGAAGAAGCATCGCCGCCCAGATACCGGAAGTGAAAAGAACCTCGCGGGGAGGTTCTTTTCCTTCCTGGGCAAGAGTCAGCGATTCCACCAGCGCGCCGTCACAGAAGTGCTCAACGTAATCGACAGCTGCCGACGCATAGGCAGCAATCAGATCGTCCTCACCATCACTGTCAACTTTCAGATGCGTCTTTATCTGCGCCATCTGCTCCGCGCTTATTTCCACCTTTACCCCCGGTTTTGACTTTTTCAGGCTGTTCAGGCTGTTCAGGCTGTTCAGGCTGTTCAGGCTGTTCAGGCTGTTCAGGCTGTTCAGGCTGTTCAGGCTGTTCAGGCTGTTCAGGCTGTTCAGGCTGTTCAGGCTGTTCAGGCTGTTCAGGCATGGTGTGTTTTTTCGTCGCCGGTTCAACCTCTTCGGCCAGATGCAATTTCACCAGCATCTCGCCAGTTTCTTTTTTCACAATCCGGGTTTCGCCCTGTGAAAAAGTGCCGAGGTGGTAGTGCGAGAACATACGGAGAGCTTTAATTTTCATAGCGTTTACGCGGCCATTACTGACCGCGCCCTTCTGTTATTCGCCGGAAGAAACCGCAATATCGCCAGTGACGATAGCCGCGGGACGGTAGTGCGCCAGCGCCAGTCGCTCTTCGCACAGGATGGTCAGCATGTTTTTCACAAAGTTATCGCGATCCTGGTTGCTGATTTCGATGGTGGCATCCATGCGGTCCCAGACCTGCGAGGCCAGGCCAAAGGCACCCACGGTGAATTTACCTGCAGCCTGCGCCGTGGTGGACACTACCGGCAGCCCCCAGAGCAACTTCGAGGCAAACGCCTGTGGGCCGCCAAGGATGTAATTGCCGTTCGCGTCCTTCAGCAGCGCGATGCGATGCCAGTCTGCCGGGTTGAGAACGATACCGTTGGCTTCAAACTCGCTGAGCGATACCTGATAAATAGCGTGTGCCAGCACGTCAGCGCCCGTATCACCGGAGGCGTTCAGCGCGGTTTCATACTCGTTGGCGACCACGTTCAGGCCCTGCAGGTTGTCGCCGGTGCCATCCCCGTTCAGCATCTGGTTTTCTTCCACCAGCGCCAGGCCATACATCATGCGGGAGTTGATATAGGACTCCAGAGCCGGAGCATCGTCCATAATCTGACGGGATGCCTGGATCCAGTGGGCGATCGTCTTCACGTTCGCCATTTCTTTGGTAAAGGTGATATTGCTTTCTGGTTTCAGGGTACCTTCCGCCACTGGCGCGGCAGCGTTGGTAAACACGTTCTCGCGAACATATTCCAGCGCGTTACTGGTGATACGCCCCTGCGCCAGCAGATCACGCACGGTCAGGCGGCGCAGGCCAGGCATGAGAATGCCCGGCTGCTGCTGCGGAAGAACGAGGGAGCCGGCAGAGTTCGCCCCCGATCCGATGGCCTTATCGAAGCTGGTCACTTTCGCTTTGGTACGCGAGCCGTCCCATCCCTTCATCAGGTCTT
Source organism: Enterobacter sp. ENT03 (assembly GCF_019218745.1). GTDB lineage: Bacteria > Pseudomonadota > Gammaproteobacteria > Enterobacterales > Enterobacteriaceae > Enterobacter_D. The sequence continues at coordinate 119,196 of NZ_JAHUXA010000003.1, read as the reverse complement.
CGGATACCCGCTCGGCAAAAGATTTCTTCGCGGTCTGATCCGGGGCGTTGCCGGCCAGCTTCTGCTCAAGATCGAACAGGCGCGTACCGGTGGTTTTCAGTTCATCCTGCGCCTTAGTCAGGTCGGCCTGGAGTTGTTTGTTAATCTCACCATTTTCATTAATGGATTTACGCTGCTCATCGATCAGTTGCTTCACTTCTTTCTGTGAATTCTCGATCGCTTTTTCCAGTACAGATAATTCAGACATGTGGTGCTCCGTTATGCGTTCCGCAGATTAGCGGCAAATGAGGTTATGCGCTGTGCAAGCGCGTCAATGTCGCCGCTACCGGACTCGCTCCGGCCTGCGGACTTAACACTGGCGAGAAACGCCTGTGCTTCTGCGCGCGACAGCCCTGCTGACTCCCTCAGGAAGGCTTCCGCGTCACGAATGGTTTTGATTGTCTCAATGCTTTTCATGGCGGAGATGCCCGCCAGCTCGTTGGCGGGAAACGTACAGACGCTAATCTCCCGCAGGTAAGAGATGTTTTTAAAAATCAGGCCCGTGGTACCGACGCTGTAATCGTCTTTCGATACGGAGAAACCGACTGACATACCCTCAACCGTGCCGTGCTGCATGGCGGCTTTCAGATCGGATGAAACACTGAGGCCTGGCGTGAGCTGCCCTTTCACATACAGGCCTTTCTCATCCTCCTGGAGTGTTTCCCATTTGCCGACCGGGATCTCGAAGGTGCGGTGATTAAAGAACATCGCCACCTTGCGGCTCTGCGTGGCAAGCGTGTTCCTGAATGCACCCGGTAAAATGATGTCGCCATCAGAGTCTGTGTTGTTAAACACGGAGGCGTAGCCTTCAAAAATGCCCTGGCTGCCATCGCCTGCGAATTTGATCTCTGCCTGGTTAAAGGACAGGGTTTTCTGGATGTCCGGCATTGAAGCCCCCATAAAAATTAAGCCCCTTCAGTGAGGGGCTTAGTGTTGGTTCCGAGATCTGTAATCGGGATGTTCTGCGACTGGCGCGTCGCCACATCGCCACCGGGAAGGGGCGGCAGGTTATCCAGCCGTCGCACTTCATTAACGGTACGGATCCCGGTATTAACCATGATCTGCATAAAGGATGCCCGGCTTGTAGAATCGCCGCGCAACAGCCCGTCAAGATTATGTTCGGCGTGGATACTACCCTGCTCTGTTTCTTTAACCAGCCAGCGCTCAATGCTGTATTCCCAGCGATCGAGATAAGGTTTAAGGGTGTACTGGAGAAAGCCGAGGTTTTGCTGCTCGATACCGGATCCCCATGAGGTGGTTTTATCAACATCACCGACCAGGTGCGGTGGCACGCCGTAGAACCGGGCCAGTTCGGCAACCTGAAATTTACGCGCTGCCAGTATTTCCGAGTCCTGAGGCGAAACCCCAATAGCCTGTGTCGTAAACCCACTCTCCAAGATCCACAGGCGCTTTTTAACCGGGCCGCCAGCAATCTCTTTGAAGTTTTCTTCCAGCTGACCGCGCTGCTCTTTGGTCAGTACCTTGCCGTCAGTCATGAGGATCTGCGGAGACTTCGCGCCGTTCGCGAAAAACTCCCGCTGATTATCCTCCATGGCAATGGCAACACCGGCAGACTTCGCGCTGAACGCCAGCGGGGACAGGCCGGTAAGTCCGTTGAAGCCAAATCCCTTGAGATGGAAGATTTCTTTCTGTGAAAAGTCGGCGTATTCCGTGTCACGGCGGTAGCGGTAGATAATGGATTTACTGTTCTCGCTGAGCCGGACCTCCATATTGGCGCTCATCAGCGGAACCATGCTGATAACGTCGCCGACGCTGTTTCGCTCCACATGTGCGTAGGCGTTGCCGTAGGCGCAAAGCTGCATGGTCATGGCTTCGCGAAACTCCAGCGCAGTCATGAAATTGTTAGGCCGGAATCGCAGCAGCTTTGCGAGAGGGTGAGTACCCGGCACTTTGCTGCGCTGATCATCTTTGGTCTGGTAGACATCAAGGGGTAACGATGCGGTGACGGTGGAGATAAGCCTGATACAGGCCCACACCGTACTGATTTGCATATTACGCTCGTCAGTCACCACAGAGTCACCAACCACACCGTGCGCAGATGTTCCCGCCATCTGTGAGCCTTTATCCGGAGTCACCAGTCGGCCGCCGGTCAGGATGGAAGCCATGCGCGCCCAGAATGGCGATCGCGTTCGCAGGTCAATGCTGTAATCGGTATCAGCCATGTTTACACGCTCAAGAAGTTGTAAATGAAATCGTTAACGTCACCCTGCTCTTCCACCTCGTCGCTGTTCTGTGCCCCGACGGACATTGCCAGCGCAACCATGCCATCTATGCGCCCGCTGGATTTGCCTTTTACGAACTTGCGGTTGCCCGCAGGGTCAGTGATGACGGTCGCGTTTTTGGCGCACATCTCCAGGATCGGATGATTGCCATGCTTCAGCTGCGCGCCGAGCAGTTTGGTTTCCAGCTCACGCAGCGCCGGTGACATAGATACAAAGCCCTGCCCGAATTCCACGAACCGTTCGAGTTCAGCTTCTGTGAATCCGGCGTCAATAAGGTGCGGACGAAGAAAGCGCATGTTGTAACGGTCAAAGGCCAGCGCCCTGACGTTGCAGGTATCGAAGATGTCGCGAAGTTCTTTTGCGATAAAGGCGTACTCAATGGCTTTGCCAGGTGTCGTATTGAGGTAACCCTGCCGCGCCCAGATGTCATAAGGCACACGATCATTACGGGCCTTATCAGCCAGGCCTTCCGCTGGCAGCCAGAACTTACAGTGCACATCGCCTCTGGCAGAATTCAGCACCAGTGCCGTAAGATCCGAGACGCTGGACAGGTCAAGCCCGCCCCAGACGGTGGAACCGGCCAGGCTGTCAGGTTCTTCTTTATTCATATGCCAGACGGTCTGACTGACGAACGGGCTTTTCGCCTCAACCCGCCGGTTAAGGACAAGGTTTTCAAACTCAGCCTGACGCGAAGGCAGACGTTTGGCGCTGGCGGCCATGTCCAGCACTTCCTGCTGATTCATGAACACGTCAAATGCCGGGTTTGCTGCTCTGATCGCCTCAACCGAAAACGGATCAATATCTTCTGGCGCGGTCTGTAAACGGACCACCGTTCGCGGGTCGGCGCCGGTCAGCCCGTCATCAATTAACAGGCTCAGGAGGTCGCTGGGATCCGGTGCCTGTGTGCTGATAATCACCGAGATCGGGTTTTCCTGCGCGGCGGTTGCTGTCTCCAGCGCCTCATAAAGCGGATCACGCGGGCCACGAACCTGGCCTAACTCATCGTGGGCGACAAAGCGCGGCGAGAATCCGTAAGCGGTGGTCGCTTCGGCGCTCAGCGCCCGGTAATAGGAGCCCAGTTCAGGGCAGTGGATCTCTTTGGCTGAGTCTTTAATCGCCACGTACTGCATCAGCACTGGGTTCATCCGGCACATTTTTGAGGCGAGGTTAAAGAGGATTGCAGCCTGATCGCGGGAACGGGCCGCTGAGTAAAGCTGGGAGTTGTGTGCCGCCTCCGGCCCCACCAGATAAAGCAGCATCAGCATGGCGGTTTCCACCGTCTTGGCGTTTTTACGCCCCCTGCTGATGATCGCGCGGCGGGTGCCATGCACGTTATCAAAGATTGCCCTGAAGTCATCCTTCATGAAGTCGGCCATCTTCAGCCGCTGTCCGACAAACTTGCCCTCAGGGATGAGGATGTTCTGCTCACACCACCGGATGTTTCGTTCAGCCCGTGTCAGGGTCTTTTTAACCATCAGCTACTCAGCCTTAATCAATTTCCCAGGGCTTTTTCTCCCGCGCCAGATTGTTATGCGCCCGCCCTACTGTTTTCGGGTCGGTGGTGGCCTGGCGCGTGATCCGCAGGCGGGTAGCCAGTGAAGATGCGGAACGGACTTCACGCTCACGCATAGTCAGCAACCGGTCGTAACGCTTAAGGCCATCTTCACGTGACAGCCATTCCAGCTCGAACGCTTCCAGCTGCGTGGTGATGATCCTGGCCTGAACGACATGGCGGCAGTACATCTCCATCATGTCGCGATGGGTTTCGGTGAACGAGCTGGCCGGATTGTCATTGACCAGACGGATCCAGACATTGATCTCCGGATCGCTGAGATGCAGCGACGGCTGTAATCTGCTTTCAGCCAGCGCCGGCAGCGAGACAGCAGACGTCGCAGCGAGAGACTTTCTGCCTCGCTGTGCCATCACTTTTTCCTTTTTTTCTGGACGTTTTTAATAAAAAGACTGAGGGCGCGGTCTTTAAGATTTTGCCATCAGAGTTTTACCCCTCCCCCAGCCCTTCCGGCCTAACAAATGAGAATTGCTCTCACTTCTCGATGATGCGCAGGTTTTCACGGGGCTGATAATGCGGCACCAGCCGTTCGCGGGTTCCGAGGGGAATGGTCAACGTAACCGTGGGCAGCGTCTCTCCTACCTCATGATGGAGGTTGATCGCTGTTAGTGAGCTGAAGCTGATGCCATCAATGCTCAGTTCAACCAGCCTAACTTCGCGGTATTCAACCCTGAGGTCCTGCATTGTATGCTCCTTTTACCAGATTACCCGCCCTTCACTGTCGAACTCTGTCACCGTTCCGCCCTTCTCCATCCGCTGCTTCACTGAGTCGTGACAACGTTTGCAAAGCGACTGAAGGTTGTCCGGGTCGTGAAAGAGTGTCTCGTCACCCTTATGCGGTGTGACGTGGTCAACGATTGAGGCTGACACTACCTGCTTGCGTTTGAGATGAAACTCGCACAGTGGCTGTTTCTGAAGCTGATGATAGCGCAGGCGGTACCAGCGCTTAGTATTGTAGAGGTTATGCCAGGGCGAACTGGAACACATATTCACTCCAATAAAAAAGCCACCAGCTGATGCCAATGGCTTTGGAATTAAGTGCATGCATTATCATTTTTTATTATCAATAGCTGCCTGAATAGAATCCGCTAATTGATTGATTTTATTGATTACATTATCTAAGTCAAATCCTGACTTAATACCGCTGTTAGCACCCGTAGCACCAACAGCAGCTTTGGCTATCTCAAGAGCGGCTTTAACAACTTCCACTCTATTTTGTTCAGTATCAGTAGCAGAAATATAGCGTTCTAACATTGCAAACTCCTTTTCATAGGTAGAGATGGGGTTAAGCGTGAAACTTCTTTTTGTAAAGTCTTATCAAAGGCACTCAGCTTTTATATGATTTACAATTCGTACAAACTCTTCTGCATCCAAGAAGTAGCTGGGATAAGCAGCTTTAAGGTTACTTACGTTTTCTGTAGAAACCAAAACCACTTGCATATATAAGTTACCTTCAGCCTTTTTTTCCCACTCTAAATATTCTGCTGTCGCTTCGTTTATACGTCTAATCCCGAAACTCTTTATTTGTACATTTTGTGATGCAGTATCCAAAATTAACAGATGATAGCTCCCACCATTTCTCGTGATATCCTCTACCGCTACTCTAAAGGCCAAAAGACGATCAACAACTGCTAACCGAGTAGTCATTTCCTCGACAAGTTTAAAAGTTTGCATTTTGTCAAGATGAGCATACTGAGGTACAGGATTACAACCTTCCATTAATGCAAAAGCACTACCAACCAACGAGAAATATTCATTCCATGCTTCATCTGCTTCGCTTGACTTTATAGATTGCCCTATAAAAGTCCCCATGGTTTCCACAGCAGTAGCCCATGCGTGTTGCATTTTTGTGCGTATTTGAATTTCAAGTAAGAGACCATTATGGTGTGGATTGGTAGCACCTTGATATTTATAGACTAAGTGAATACCCCTGTATCCTGAGCTTTTGGGCTCGTTAATGTAATCTTTATGAGATGTAAGAACGTGCCTGAAACGGTTATAAGAGTTATTTAAGTAGCTTTTTTCAAGTTCTCTCACCGCATCCATAGAGCACACAACAGCTCGTAAGCCACCAAGGTCTTGCATCCTAGCTAACTGCATTTTTGGGCTTCTTTTAAGCTTACCTATTATAGAGGGTATGCGTTTTAAGCGTTGGGATGCAATGGCAGTTGGATCAGCAACCTTCATCTTTCGGCGAAGAGTTGTCTGAAATGCATTTAGAGGATGAACACACATTTCTCTAAGATTGTTCAAGACTTCAAGAGCCCATATAAAATCATCGATACTGTATTCCTCTGAATCAGTAGAGCGCAGGATCGCCCCTGCTCTATTGATTTCTCCTTTTGAGTACTTTAACTCTGCCATTTTCATTCCCATGTTTTTTTCTTATCATCCCAGATAAACCACACAAATATTAATGATTTTTTTAATCATTTAGATAAAAGATTTTAATTGAAATTCGCACTTTTTTTAGTGCTTTCTATCTTAATTACACTGGGTTTTCACATACTCCTGCAATCCCTTAAGCTGGGTGGTTATCGTTTGGCTTCGTTGTCTGAGTAGAAAATAATCCCGTTCAGCGGCGTAAGCAAGTCTGGGGCCGGTGCCATCATCCACGCTGGTGGCGCTGGCCGCTCCGTTCTCTGGGCATGTGGCGTTGAGCCGCAGCCGCTTACGCCCAGCAGAAACATCACGCTCAAGCTGATCAATAGTTTCCTGGGCATCTGCCAGCTCCTTCGTGTATTTGGTATCGAGCGCAGCCACTTCACGCTGGCGAGTTTGCATGTCGGTAATGGTGTCCGTCGCCAGCTTCAGGTTGTGTTCGGCGGTATCGGCGCGGTGCTGCTGGTCAGCAGCTTTATCGTAATAATGGAAGGCAGCCACCAGCTGGAGAATGAACACCACCAGTACAACCAGCGGTTTCCACCCTGCCTTCAGGAAGGCGAGGTTCATGCCAGTGCCCGCCGCGCTACCTCATAACGCTTGGTGCGGTCATCAATGCCGTTTTGCCCACCGTTGATGATCTGCGTCACCCGCACCACATCGCCAGGATACCGCATGCAACCGCTGGTGGCAAAGAACCATGCCGCTGATCGGGCTGCGTGGCGGTCTTCCGCCAGCAGTTCAGGCGTAGTGACCAGATCAAGTTTCAGGGCGGCACCGCATTTGCGGTAATTCTCCAGCCCGGTGATCTGAATCAGACCGCGACCGCGATATTTCCAGCCATCCTGTGGACCTTTGTTGCCATTGCGTTTGTTGTAGACCAAATTTGCGATCGCCCGCTGTCGCTCCAGTGGCAAAGAGGATTCACCAGCGCGGCGGCCAAGCATATTCGCCTGGTCCTGCGTGATACGCCCTGCGCGGATGAAACCGGCCAGCCCTGCCACGCTGTAATTGAAGCTTTCTACCAGCGCGGTAAAGCCCGTTGATTCGTGGCCTACCTGCGCAATGAACATGGCCTGTTGCACCGGTTCGGTGATGCCGAATTCACGCATCGCCGCATCGATGTGCGGAAACCAGCGCGCGGCTAAACTGGCGCTGAGATTAGCCGCCCGTTGAAATTGTGTCTGGTTCATTCTGGCCTCAGTACCTGGAACAGCTGCGCCACATTACCCCGTGCCCTGAACACGGCGGCGCAGATGATTAAGTTGATAGTGACGGTCGCCCAGTGGGCGTGGAAATAGAAATCGAACAGGAAGCGGAACGGCACCGAGGCATACGCCAGGATAATCAGGTACGCCAGCCAGGACGCCCACCAGTTATGTTTTCCGCCCGGCTTACGGAACATCATCAGGCGCAGAACAATCGCGGTGCATGTCATTACGTTGGTCAGCACCAGAGGATCACTTATTACCATTGGTTCCTCCTCTCCACCTTTGCAATAACGTCAGCGGATCCTGCTCACTGAAAAACGTGAGTGTCTTGATAGCAACGGCGGACAGGAGAACAGCGCCCAGAGCATCAAGCGGCTTGTCGTTGTAACTGGTCATGCTGGCGAGCCAGGAGCCCACCAGCCCGGAACCATATACCCCGGCAAAATAGGAAACGATGAAGTATGCAGATCGGCGGAAAATCGTCAGGTCTGCCGCAGTGGCCACGTAGAAAACGGCACCAGCGAACGCGCCGAACACAACACCATAGTCTGTGCCGGTCAGTAATCCATAAATGCTGGCCCCCGTTAATGCACTAGCCGCTGCAACAGATCCGGATACAGGTTCGGACATTTAGCCCCCTCGTCATTGCTGTGGATCCTCTCAGGTGAGGGGAAATAAAAAAGGCCGCCCTTAGGCAGCCCTCATAAAGATAAGTCCTCGCAACAACGAGGTTAAGAAATGGTTTTAAGTCCGTGGCGAAGAAACCACTCTTAACAGGTTACGATAGTTTTTGCGTACGCGTTAGCATTTGATTACAATATTTTTTCCACTCAGAAACTAGGGATTTTTATGAATTTTTCTTATACAAAAAAGGATGGGCTCTCTAAGAAGTGTCTTGTTAGGGGTTTCAAAGTAAACACAACAACCACTGATATTCTTTTTGATCAGATTTCTAAATCGACAAAGATTAAAGTAAACTCTGTCATAAAAATTTCTAGCGAAAAGCACCTTAAAGTTAAAGAGTTTGAAACTAGAAATAATCAACATTATATTCATGTTGCGCTATATAACCCTAAAGCTCAGGTATCTATCTCTCCTTTGCTTCCATCTTCAAGCGACTTATTAGATGTCGAAAACCTTGATGACCTCCATGCTTTTCTTTTAATAAAAGACAATCGCCTTGCATCATTAATGCAAATCTCAACAAATTGGTGTGAAGTGAAAATTGCAAAAATACTCGAGCAATTTGGTATTGATGTAACCCCAACTGCCATATTGCAAAAAGCAGTAATACAACGGATAAAAGATGATAAGTTAAAGGCTTTACATTTGAATATAAGTGTAGATGAATCTGATTTCGTTAAACCTCCTAGCATGATTGGTTCTTTATTTCAGAAAGAACCTCAACTCAAAGCGAAGGGTATTTCAGGTCATTTTACAATTGATGCTAAAGGTAATGCAGATTTAGCACAATCCATAGAATCAAATCCAGCTAATTGGATCAGTGATTTAGACTCAGATTTTTATATTGAAACCAAAAAAGGCGAGAAAATTTTTGGTGATGATTTGAAACTTACCAAAACTTATTATACTGTGCCTTATGGTTCTAAGTCTATAAATGCGAAATATGCAAAAGAAATCCTTCTTGATTTTGCTACAAAAGAGCTATAATTGAGACAGTCAAACAAAAGGAGGCTTGTATGTTCAGAAACATTGATAAAACAGGTTTGTCTATCTCGGCACTGAACATTTTAGCCTCGGTTAGTTTTTCTTACTTTCTCACTGGAAGTTTGACCAATAACACTGATGCCCTAAATTTGGTGGCAAATGTATTCTCCATACTATCTGGTTTTTTACTATTAGTAATTACAATGTCTGGGGAAAACTCCACAATAATGACAAACATAAGCGCCCTTGACGCAGCAAACCAAGAAAAAAGATTCTTAATGAGATTCAATAAATACTATCTTCTATTTTTGCTATATATTTTAACATTAGCATTAATTTTTATTTTCTATCTTATATCAAAAGATAAGAATAATACGTCAGGGCTGTTGGTTTTAGTAAAAACAGTGGTAGGGCATATGATTGCATTTCTTACATGCTTTTCATTTATTCAATCCACTTTCATACCATTAAAAATCAAAGAGCTATTCAGAGAAAAACGCGAACTTAACACAAAATAAGCCGCTTACGCGGCTTTCAACCTTACAATGTTAGCATAGAATGCACCCCCTGAATGAACCCAAGAGCAGTCTGTAGCTCCTTTCTTATTGTTCCATCTGAACACTTTCGCTTTTTAGCAATTGTCCTTAACGATATGCCAATCACAAAATGAGCAATAACAAGCTCATATTCTTCGGCTTTATATTTACGCAAACGAGCGACACATCCATCGATCATAATGCCTGTGTCTTCATCACACTGATTCCGTGATTTCTTTCCGTGTGGAAGCAGGCCTTTAAACCCTGCAGCAATTGGCTGCCAATCTACTCCACTATGATCTGAAGCAGCCCAGGCACCCCACAAATCCATTACTTCGTACATATCACGCATCAATTCTCTCCACTAAGTTACGCCAGTACGCCGATCGCCAGCGCGCGGTCTAATGTCTTCAGCAGCAGCTCGGGCTGCGTGCCATATTTTTCTTCAAACGCCTTCATGTCAGCGTGCAACTCGTCGTGATGCGCTCTGCACAGCGGTATCACGAACAGGTCATGCGCTTTGGTGCCCATTCCGCCCTGGCCGTAGCCAATGATGTGATGCGGATCATCTGCCTGATTACCGCAGCACGCACAGGGCTGCTGCTTCGCCCAGCGGGTGTATTTCTCGTTTTCCCAGCGCCGGCGTTTCGGACGGCGCATAAAGGATTCCGGCGATTCCGGATCGATGCGCAGTGCCAGCACCTGCTTAGCTTTTTCCTCAATAATGCTGGCCGCCGCCGGGGCCGGTACCAACTCACTTTCGCGATACACCGACGGAATGGTTGCCACCGGCAGGCGTAACGCATGGCGCGCCAGCTCTTCGGGAATAACGTCAGCCAGATCGTTACGTACCAGCCACCAGCACAGCTCCGGGATCGTCAGCTGGTGGGTATCATCAAAGCCCAGCGCCATCCGCACGAACTCAATGATCCACTGCGCCAGGTTCGTCCGGGCGATGCCCGCTAGGCGCTCAGTGAACTGGCCGCGCAGTGTGTTATCGCAGTGCCAGCAGACACGGATCACGCCGGGCGCATGATGAAACGCCGTCACGTTTTCCATATGGTAGGTGCCGTGCGGATACTGGCATTCTCCGCCGCGCATCAGCCAGTTTTCCAGACCGGACATGCCGCCGGCGCGAGCAATTACCTTTTCGTTTTCAAACACCGGTACCAGCATCGGATCTTCTGCCAGTGGCTGCGCGGCGGGCGGGATTTGCCCGGACGGTAACCCGGCCAGACGTTCCGGTTCGTTCTCCAGCAGCATGCGCCCGCGGCTGAAGTGCGCCAGCAACTCAGCTCCGGGACGGAACATCACCACACCCAGCTCCCGGACCACTACAGGTTTCAGAAGTGCTCTCACGTATCACCTCAGTGGACGGTTTCGAGCAGACGCAGCAGCTCAGGAAATTTCGATTCGAAGAAATGCGGCTGCGTCTCGCGCGGGTTAGCCGGACTGGTGATGTTCTTCCCGTACATGCAGCCTTTGGCGGTCATCGACCAGAAGCGCTTCACGCCGTTCGCACCTGACCGGCTACGGCGTTCTTTTTGCTCAACGATCCCCAGCTTAGCCAGCTGCTGGTATGCCAGCGAAGCCGTCATACGGATACCGCTGGCTTTAAGCAGGGCGCTCAGGGATTGCGTGGGGCGGCTTGAGCCATCGGGAGCACCAGCCGGCGCGTCGATAGCATATTGTGGGGCGAGGCTCGGAAGACCCACGGACTCCTGTAATTTCTGGCAGGCGCCGAGCACGGAAGAGTTGGAGAGGTTCAGGGATCGCTGCATAAAGTCGAGCAGGATAACGCCGGCCTGCATTTTGTCGGCTGCCAGGCTCTGCGTGGTTACCGGCTGGTTTACTGCTGCATCGAACGTCCGGATCACCCTCAGGCTGAACTGGGGGCTGATCCACATAGCGTAAGAATAAACCAGCTCTTTACAGACGTAACTGCCCTGCTCTTTGCCGCCACGGATGACGCTGACAGGATCAGGCGTGTCCGAGTTGCTAATTTGCAACTCGCTTATTAATTGTTCGGTTTGTTCGTTCCGGAGCCAGAACGCTGGCTTATGTTTATCCTGAGCACCAGCAGCGCGATGAAGATCGTTCAGACAGTAACGGCCAAAAATATCACGGCGTACAGAAACGCCGTCAATCACGAGTAATTGACTCATAGTGTTCTCCACGGTTTTTGATACGAACGGGACTGCACTCCCGTTTCGTTTGCACATATCGACCTTAATTCTGATTTGCATAACTTTCAACCTTACCTGTATGTACATCCACTACCGGCCTGAAAAGGTTGATCGTGATCTCTACCCTTCCCTTCTTTATCACTGGCCCCCACTCCACCAGCATTCGTTTCACCTGGCTGTCGTCCTCCCAGACACCAGCGTGCGTCAGCGCGTCAAATAGCGCTTTGTTGTAGTTGTCGATGTCCCGGCGGCGGGCGTCCGGCGGGTACAGGGTTATTTCAACGGAAGCGGCTTCCGCTGACGGCTTCGGTAAGCGGCGCAGTTGCTCGATGATCGCCGCGCAGGCATCGCTCTGATATTTGCGCCCGGCGGCGCTGATGAGATGGCGACCGGCCAGCGGCCCCTTATTTGGGGCGCGCCAGTAGGTGTTAACACTCGGCGGGAACGGCAGCGTCAGTTTCATACGGGCACCCCGCGCATTTCGAGAAAGGCGAGAGCTTCTTCACGTGCATGCTGATCGCCAGCCACCAGCGAGCGCAGCAGTGATATAGCCTCATCCTCTGCGCTTTGGCTGTTTATCGAGATGCCCCGGCTCACGCCACGCACCAGGTTGATCGCGCCTTTGCGCTGGAGTGCGCGCAACATGTCAGTGGCCGCGTTCGCTGACGATGCCCCCATCAGGTCGGCAACTTCTTTTTGTGAAGGCGGGTAGCCGTGCGTTTTCTGGAAAGCCACCAGCAGATCGAAAACTTCACGCTGGCGAACGGTTAAAGGTTTATTTTCCACTGTTCATCCCTCCGAGAACGGCAACAATGTCGTTTGCGGTTTCACGCGTGCTGCTTTTGCTGGATATTGAGCGGCGGGCGCGAACGTGATGCAGCGTGAAGCCATGCTGCGCGTAAAGCTCGGTGATACGTGGTGCGCTGGAGTTACTGATCACAACTGCGGCGCCACGCTGGTGGGCGGCAACACAACACTCTGCCAGCGCGACCTGATCGTCCCAGTTAAACCCGCCAGGGGCGTAGTTCGTGAAACCGTTGGTGCCGGGTAAAGGCTCGTAAGGTGGATCGCAGTAAACGACATCACCCTCACTCGCAAGCGACAGCGTGCGGCGATACCCCGCGATCATGAATACGCAGTTATGCGCCAGTGCTGTAAACGCCTCGATCTCCTTTTCCGGGAAATACGGATTCGGGTATTTACCCCAGCCGACGTTAAATTTACCTGCGAGGTTGTACCGGATCAGCCCGTTAAAGCAGTGACGATTCAGGTACAGGAAAGCGGCGGCGCGCTCCGGCCCGCCCAGCAGCTGCGCGTTGAACTCGTCAGCGACAGCAGCATAACCTTCGGCGCTGTTCAAAGAGCCAAACAGCAGGCGGGCATGCCGTAATACTGCATCCGGCGCCACGGCCAGCATCTGATAGAGGTGGATCAGGTCCGCATTGACGTCCGCCAGCAGGAAGGAGCTGTGCTTATCGGAGTTGATGAACACTGAGCCACCACCCACAAACGGCTCAATCAGGCGCAGGCCGGCAGGGATCAGGCGATCAATATCAGGCAACTGGTGATATTTACCACCAGCCCATTTCAGGAACGGCCGCCGCCATACACGGCGGGCTGCCAGCTCAGGTGTATCAGTGCCGCACTCATTGGCCAGAGACATCAGTTGCCCCCTACATAGTGACCGGCGACCTGTCCGCCATCCGGCTTACCCCGGGTCATTCCGCTCAGACAGCGCGCCCGGCGTTTACGGTACTTTTCACGATCTGCATTTACGGTTGCTGCGTCATATGCCTGGAGCCACAGCGTTGCAGCACGACGCCACTGTCTCTTGTTCTCCAGCTCAACAGCGCGCTTTTCGAGTGCTGCCAGCACGCTATTACTGCTCAGCCCCCGCTGATCGACCATATAGCGGAAGCCATCTGCGCTCTCTACGCGCTGTATTTTTCCGGTCTGCCAGAGATTTTCGACTGCCCCGAAGGCGGTGCTTTTGTTGATATGGGGCAGCGCAGCGGCGACCTCAGAGGGCAACACGCCAGGGTTGTTTTTGATGTATTCAAGTACCTTCGAAATGTTACTCATCCCCGGAACCCCTCTGGAATCTTGTTATCGCAGGCGGTGATCGCATTAACATCCCGCTCCTGGTTTTTATTCCACGTTTCACGCGCCGGGCGCCCCTTCGCTTCCCAGCGCGTTGCGCTTTGCAGATAGCCTTCGAACTTCTTCGGACCGAACAGCGTTTCAGGACGCATGTACTGGTACTGCTCGTCGTTCTCACGCCAGTGCTCGTGTTTCAGGTCAATCACCAGCTTCAGATCCGCAACGCTGTAACCTTCCCGCAGCCTGGCCCGGATGTTCTCCAGCGACGTTTTGGATTTCTGGTAACGGGATCCGCTGATCAGGTTCAGATGAGAAAGCACTTCGATTGCAAAATCAGTCAGTACAACTTCCGAGTCGGGTTGCGCAGCAACCGGACAAGAGGGTTTTGGTTTTACTTGTGGATCTGTAGTTGATTTTACTGACGGATCCCCACCAGATTCTGACGGGTCAAAACTGCCGCCAGCCCTGTTTTTTGATGCCTCAAATTTTGAGGGGTCAGATTTTGATGCATCAGATTTTGATGCGTCAGAATTTGACGGGTCAGAATCTGACAGGTGAGAGAATGCAGCGGCCTGGAGCTTTGCCACGTTCAGCTGATAGACGTTCGATGCATTGCGGTTTCCCTGGCGTCGTTGTTTACGCGAAAGCCAGTTGTCTTTTTCCAGCTGTGCGATCGCGGTACGCACGGTGCTTTCGCCCGCGCCAATCTGACGGGCAATGGTGCCGATGGAAGGCCAGCTGATGCCCTCGTCGTTACTGAAGTCGGCCAGTCTGGCCATAATCGCCACGCTGGAGAGCTTCATGCCTGAAGCGGCGCATGCGTCCCAGACGTAGCCGGTTAATTTAGTGCTCATGATCGCCCTCTATTTCCCTGAACTTTCGCTGGAACTGTTCGAGCGGGCTGAAACATTCGCCGTACTCATAACCTTTTCGCAGATAGATAACGCGCCGGGTTTCTGGCTCCCATCTGATGACCCGGACGGGAATGCCGTGATGGTCTTTGAACCATCGGTTGAGTTCACGCATAACGCTTTCGCCCTCCGGTAATACACACCCACGATTGCCCGCGCGCGGCTGTGGTTACACTCCACCCAGCGGTTTGATATTCTGCGTTCATACCGAAACAGCGGCTGGCCCGGCACCGGGATCATCCGCAGTTGCGGTAAGCGGTTATTTACCGTTAAACTGTTCATGCGTTAGTTTCTCCACGTTACGACACGCCACGACGCCAGGAGCTGCACACTCGCTGGCGTCACTCTTTTCTGGCGCACAAAAAACGCGATAAAGCAGCGTTAAGTGCTCCTGCCACTTAGCCATTACCTGATAGCTGTTCTCTTCGATTTGAGCGCGTTCTGCCTGGTCAATAACTCCGTCGGCTGTAGCCTGCCGGACATAGCGGGAGTGCTCGCTGATCCATTCAAAGGTTTCCATCAGGCGCTGATTGATGTCGGCGTTGTCCACGTCTTCAATTTCCACGAGCGGAACGTTAACGCTGTTGGACTGGCGCGATACCGCGTCGGCAATATGCTTTGTACCGCTGGCCTGCTGGAGCACCATTGCCCAGCCCATCGGGAAGATCTGATCGCCGCCGGTACGCAGGCGGTTAAAGAGTGCATCTTCGGTAACACCGAGCCATTCAGCCGCTTCGGCATAGCCGCCGGGCAGACTGGAGATCGTCTTTTTGATTGCGGCCACCAGCCAGGCGGGCTGCTTTTCTACTTGCCAGTGTTTGTTATCCACGGTTAACCCCTTGTAGCTGTGGTTACTTTTATTCGTTTTCATGGTTACTGTTTTGGATAGATGTCAGGACGCAGATCTGACTTCGTGATTGCACCTGCGGTGATTTCCTCCAACTTTTTCGCGAGAGAAAATCCCGCTTTTTTGTAGCCATTGAAGACCAGACGCAGATAGCCAGGCGTTGAGCGAACACTTACTGCTAATTGAAACTGCTGCTCTTTGGATAAAGAGTCCCAATATTCTTTCATGATATGTACCTCCTGTGTACATATTACACGAATAATATGAACCTACAAGGTACTTGTACCAATAAGGTACACAATGTTTAATTCTGGGATGAAAACGATTCAGGAAATTAGGCGGTTAAACGCCAGGAAGCTGCGTGATGGTGTCGGTGGAAACACTTACTTCGCCACCATGATCGACAGAGAGCCCACCCAAACCAGCAGGTTTATGGGGGAAGGCGCGTCTAAAAATATTGGCGATGCGATGGCGCGCCATATTGAAAAATGCTTTGATTTACCGTTAGGCTGGTTGGATCAGGAACACCAAACCACTAACATTGCGAAAAGTCCTGATGTATCAGACACTAATAGAAACATAACATTGGTTCCGGTTATCTCCTGGGTGCAGGCAGGAGCATGGACGGAAGCTGGCTTTGCTGAGGTGGACTTGAACGGTGTTGAAACTTATCCGTGCCCTGTGCCGTGCGGACCCATGACGTATATTTTACGTGTTATCGGTGACTCAATGATCGATGAGTACCGGCCCGGCGACATGATTTTTGTAGACCCCGAGATCCCGGCAGGTCATGGAGATGATGTCATAGCGCTTATGCACGATTCCGGTGAAACCACTTTCAAGAGGTTGATTGAAGATGGTGGCAGTAAGTATTTGAAAGCTTTGAATCAAAGCTGGCCTGAGCCTTACGTTAAGATAGACGGTAATTGCTCCATAATCGGAACAGTCATCTTCTCAGGTAAGCCCCGAAGGTACTTACATAAAAATTAATTTTCACCTTGAGCCCGCGAAAGCGGGTTTTTTTATGCTTGACAATGTACCCTAACGGTACATAATGTACCTACAAGCAACAGCGAACAGGCGGGACGCCCACGAAGTAGCCGCCGGTGGCGTATGAATGACCGGATGATTCGCACACAACAGGAAAGAGCATTGGTTGTAACGCACATAGAAGCTTCGTTGTCCGGGCCAGTGGCTGGGGAAGAATCCAGTACAAACCGACCGGCGGCCAGATCGGTGCCAGGTTACGCAATGCTCTTTCCGTTGTGACGTGTTCAAGCGAACTGCAGCGCCGGCCGACGCAAAGACCCGTAATCGGCTGAGTCACAGGTACTGGTGACCAATACCAAAACAGAGCGGCGGGAAGTAAGCGGGTGTAGCGCCCCGGTGTCACAGCCAAAAAATGCCAACTGCTGTCTTTGGCGGCATCTGATCTTTACCCGTGAGGATGCCGCACTTTTTTACGCTACACACAAGAGCATCACCGGGCGACGGGCTCATAACCCAATCCACCCGGGTACATAAGGCGATTGCAGTCGCGGTATTGTGCAGGTGCTCTTCTGTGTTGTGTGGAGAAACTAACCCCTTGTGCAGAGGATCGAACCAATGAAATTATCCAAATTCCGCAGCGCCATAGTTTATCGGGCTACGCTGCCAAGCATTGAAGCAGTTGAGGGTCACCTGCTGGAGCTGCCCTACAGCGATATTGGCGAAACCGAGTTTTCCCGTGCGTCATTCGTGCCAAATCCGGTTACAGGCGAACTTGTCACCCCGCTTACTGGCGGATATGCCATCGTGATTCGCCATGATCAGAAAATATTACCTGCGCAGGTTGTAGTTCGCGAAACGCAGGAGCGCGTCAACAAAGTAGAGCTGCTCAGAGGCGAAAAAGTAAAGCGTATCGAGCGCCGCCAGATTGCTGCTCAGGTGAAAGTCGATCTGTGCAAAAAGGCTTTCGTTAAATCCTCCCTCATCCTGGCGCTGTATAAATCCGCCGATAACCTTCTGGTGATCAACACTTCGAACAAAAATATGGCCTCGCTGGCCTGCGCACTCCTGATTAAGGTAATTGGTTCCGTTAAGACCGAAACGATCCATATCAGCGACATAAAGAACGGCTTGACAACTCGCTTGCAGAATCACCTGGCCGGTAACAGCGAAGCGTTCGATGGTTTCGCTGTTGGTGACTATATCCAACTCTCAAGACACGCAGATCAGAAGGAAACTATTCGCTACTCAGCTGAACATAATTCAGTTGCGGCAGAGATCATCGAGAGCCTGAATAGCGGATTTACAGTTGACCAGATGGAACTCGTCGGTGCGGGTGTGCATTTCCTGCTTACGGAAAACTTCCACTTCCGCCGTATTGACACCCAGGATCACACCTTCAATCCAGAAGATGACCGGGCATATCAATGGCGGCATCAGGCAGGCGCCGATCTTTTCCAGTTCAGTAAGGTGGTAAACGGCCTGTGCGAACTCCTCTCTTATAAAGATCCGCAAGACCAAAAACCAGCAGCGTAAAAACTCAGCAGCAACTACCCCATCGCAATGGGTTGGGTTGCTGCAACCAAAATTCGACGCGGTGCAGCGCGAAATAACACGGAGAAATAACGATGTCCTTTATTCAAACCCTGAGCGGTAAGCATTTTGATTACCTGAACGCGCAAACAGACGATGTCGATATTGAGGACATCGCTACTGCCCTCTCGAATATTTGCCGCTTTGCCGGCCACCTGCCCGAGTTTTACAGCGTGGCGCAGCACTCCGTTCTGTGCAGCCAGATCGTGCCGCAGGAATACGCCTTTGAAGCGTTGCTGCACGATGCAGCTGAAGCTTATTGTCTGGACATGCCCGCGCCGTTGAAAGCACTGCTGCCGGACTATCGCCGCATCGAAGCACAAGTGGATGACCTGATCCGCAGTAAGTTCGGTCTTCCGCTTAACCAATCTACCGCCGTTAAATATGCCGATCTGGTCATGCTGGCAACCGAGCGCCGGGATCTCGAAATCGACAATGGTACGCACTGGCCGATTCTCGAAGGCATACCGGCATCAGACCTCATCCAGATCAATCCACTGCGCCCGGGCCAGGCCTTTGGCCTGTTCATGAACCGCTTCAATGAACTGAGCGGGGCGCGCCAATGAAAGAGCAACTGGCAAAAATGACCATCATTGAGCTGGTCAGAACGGCACACAACTACTCCACCAGCATCAAGCAGACCGGCGTTTATTCTGAGCTGGTACGAGAAATGGCCTCTCGGTTGGAGGCGCTAAATTTGGCGCATATAGGTGCAATGGCTGCACTGAATAGTACAGAAAACGAGCGCGATCAGCTGGCTGCTGAGAATGCGGCGATAAGAGCGATTCGCAATGACGCTGCGTTTATCACCGATGAGCATTACGAACAGTGCCCTACAGAAGTGCAGAAAATCATTGGCAAACTGGCTGTGATGTTACTTCCCGCTACGGCTCGCTTCCTCGCCGAGCAGCGGGCGCAAGAAGCTAAAAGGATATACGAAAGCATTCTTGATAATCCCGCCGTAGTTGACATGGAATCGCTGGTTGATTGGCTTGAACAACATGCCGGAGATGCAAAAGCGTTCGCCGCACAGCTGCGCAACGAGGTGAATCATGACTGACATCAACGAACTGACGGCGAAGCTGAAACCGGTAGGTGAGTTCATTTTTGAACAACTCGGTCAGCGCTGGCATCACATAAAGCATGGAGAGGCGAGTTTTACTGAGCCTCGCTTGCCAGCCACTAAGTTGTTCAAAGAGTCTGACTTTCTGGCACTGACAGAGGCGCTGGAAGCCGCAGAAAGGGAGCGAGATAACTGGCGCAACAGTTTTGATAACGAACGTTTTCGCGCTGATAAGTTGGCCAAGGCATTTAAAACAGAGCATGAACAATTACTAATGGCTAATGGCGCGCTTATCACGCAGCACATGAAGGCTAACGGGGCAGAGCGGCGCATAGCAGAACTGGAGGCGAAGCTCGAAGCCGCAGAGAAGCGGATTGCTGAGCTTCAATCAGATGTAGAGGACGCAGAATACAGACGAGAAGCGGCCCTGAAAAATGGCGATGCCCTGGTACAACTCATTGCTGAGCGGGACTCTCGCATAGCCGAGCTTGAGGCCAGAGCGCTCACCGTGAAGCTGCCCGACGTTTTGGATAGAGCGCCGCTGTACGCACAAAACCGGACGCTGGAGGCTGTTGCCATCGCCTGCGCCGAGTTGGGCCTCAAATTGCAGGTCGAGGGGGAGTGAGCGTGAAGAACCGCAAAGCGAAGTTTCTGTTTGTCAAACCCGGTGATCGCATTCGCATATCCAATCGCGCGACCGTTCGCTACGCGCCTTCAGGTGTCGCGCATTTGCCGACTCACTTTTATGGCCTCGATAAAAGGCCCAGCGCGGCGCAGAACCGCTGTAAAAATCATTCGGTGAGGATTGAATCGTGGAAATAACCAAAGAAATTATTATGCACGGCGCGCAGGTGGGCGACCTCGGAATTAATGCTGTACGAGAGATTTGCCGCCGCCTGCTGGCTTCAAATTGAAGATCGAGGGGGATGAATGAAACAGGTAACCATTGAAAATGTGACCGCCCGGATTACCGACCTGGCGACTATCCAGAGCAGTACCACTATCGGGATATCTCTGCGAGAAGAATTTGAGCTTGCGTGTATGCGGGAACTGCTGGCTGCTATGCAGGCTGCCGAAGCGCAGAAGCCGGGCGAGTACCTGACCCACGTAGTTGATGACGGTGTTGGTGAATACAGCGACAGGATGAATTTCAGTCTCCCGATTGGCACAGACTTATACGCCGCCCCGCAGCTCGTCGCGGTGCCTGATGGTTATGTCTTGGTGCCGAATAGACTCACCGCTGAGAACGGCGCAAAAAGTGCGATGTCTGGTGAGTTTTCAGAAACAAAGTTTATCAACTGTCCTGAATGTTTTGGTGATGAAGAATGCGAAACCTGCGATGGCAGTGGAAGAATTGAAATTACCCTGCCAGTCAGTTGGACGAACATAAAAGCAATTTGGGAAAAAGCTGTTGAGCATTTTGCCGCCACACATGTAAACCCGGAGTATTCAACTCATCTGGTGGGGGAAGTGGTGGCCAGGAACCACCCAAACCATGAGCGGAACGTCGATTTCCGCTGGCTGGACTTTAATGTAGAGCCGGGAACCAAGCTGTATGCGATAAAGCAGGAGCGCAGCTGATTTCAACCACCAGCAGTATTGATTAAAACCCGGGTGCAGCCGGGCTAAGTGGAGGTAACTATGCAAGAAGTGATTCAGTTAGCGCCTAACGAGTGGGTTTGCGAAAGTGTTCTTATCACGGTGACCGGGCTGAAGCCGGGGACCATCCTACGGGCCAGAAAAGAATGCTGGATGGTTGGGCGGGAATATATTCACGTTTCCCCGGATGGCAATCCGAAACCATCCAGTGAGTGTATGTATAACCGCAAGGCAGTAGATGCGTGGGTTGCCTCGCTCAGAAATAAACAACCTGGGTGATTTGATACCATGAAAAAGGTAAGCTCACATCGCTCTTGGGCGTCGGGAGGGAACGATGGTTAAAGCCATATATCCGACAGGCGTCGAAAACCACGGTGGCTCTTTGCGCATCTGGTTTAGTTATAAAGGTAAGCGTGTCAGGGAAAACCTCGGTGTCCCTGACACCATAAAGAACAGGAAGATCGCCGGGGAACTGAGGACATCGGTATGTTTCGCAATCCGCACAGGGACGTTCGACTATGCGACACAGTTTCCCGAATCACCTCACCTCAAAACTTTTGGGGTAGGCCGGAAAGAAATTACAGTGAAAGAACTCGAAGAAAAGTGGCTGGATCTGAAAAAGATGGAGATTTCTGCGAACGCCCTCAATCGCTATGAGTCGGTCGTAAGAAATGTTGTGCCACGGATCGGAGCGGGAAGACTGGTAGGATCGGTGACCAAAGAGGATTTACTGTACATCAGGAAGGATTTGCTGACCGGGCATCGGGCAAGACAGAAAGGCAATTCCCTGACCAAAGGCAGGAGCGTTGTTACTGTAAATTATTACATGACAACAATCGCCGGAATGTTCCAGTTCGCTGCAGATCATGGCTATATAAAGGCGAATCCGTTTGAAGGAATTAAACCGCTGAAAAAAGCCAGGGTAGAACCCGATCCGCTGACTCGTGACGAATTTATCCGCCTGATTGATGCATGCCGGCATCAGCAGACGAAAAACCTGTGGTCATTAGCAGTATACACAGGGGTGCGTCACGGGGAACTGCTCTCCCTGGCATGGGAGGACATCGATCTTAAAGCTGGGACAATAACAATCCGCCGTAATTATACGAAACTGGGTGAATTCACTCTACCGAAAACTGCTGCCAGTACGAACAGAGTGATCCACCTGATTGAGCCAGCTGTTAGCGTACTGAAAAACCAGGCTGAAATGACAAGGCTCGGCAAGCAGCATCAGATTGATGTTCAGTTGCGAGAATATGGCAGGACCGAGAGGCACGACTGCACGTTTGTCTTTAATCCTCAGTTAGTCAGGCGTAGCGCTCAGGTAGGTTTTGTTTATAAGGCCGATTCGATAGGTGATTCCTGGGACGCGGCGGTTAAGCGAGCAGGAATAAGGCACAGGAAGGCTTATCAGTCACGCCATACCTACGCATGCTGGTCACTATCCGCTGGCGCAAACCCCAGCTTCATTGCCAGTCAGATGGGCCATGCAAGCGCCCAGATGGTATTCAATGTGTACGGGGCCTGGATGGCTGACAGCAGTACAGAGCAGATAGCGATGCTCAACCAAAAGCTTGGCGACTTTGCCCCATCAATGCCCCATCGACCACAAGGCATTAGTGGAGCATTTTTAAAATCAGTAAGTTAGTTAATGTTACCCGCCATGTTAACTGCGTGGAGGGCAACACCACCCTCTACGCCCTGCCGAAAGCGGAGATCGTCGCCCGCTGGCACGATCAGACCCATGACGATTTCCGCTTTTGCTTTAAATTTCCGGCAACGATTTCCCATCAGGCGGCGCTACGCAACTGTGAGGATTTAACGCAGGAGTTTTTCACCCGCCTGTCGCCGCTGGAACATCGCCTGGGCCAGTACTGGCTCCAGCTTCCGGCGACCTTTGGCCCGCAGGCGTTACCCGCGCTGTGGGACTTCCTGGACGGTTTGCCGAAAGCCTTTACCTATGGCGTGGAAGTTCGCCATGCGGAATTCTTCGCCAAAGGCGAGGCAGAAACCCAGCTCAACCGTGGCCTGCATATGCGTGGCGTTAACCGGGTAATCTTAGACAGCCGCCCGGTACACAGCGCGATCCCCAGTAATCAGGCCATTATTGACGCCCAGCGTAAAAAGCCAAAGCTGCCGGTTCACGCCGTGGTCACTGCATCCGATCCGATGGTGCGCTTTATCGGCAGCGACGACATGGCACAAAATCGTGCGCTGTTCGACGTCTGGCTGCAAAAACTGCCGCTGTGGGAACAAAACAGCACGCCGTGGCTGTTTTTACATACGCCGGATATCGCTCACGCCCCGGAACTGGTGGACACCCTCTGGTCCTCTCTGCGCGCGGCAATGCCGTCTATTGGCCCCGCCCCGTCGATTCCACAACAATCCTCTCTTTTCTGAATCAGTCGCGCTATCATAGAGGGGTGCCATCTTTGTCCCTATAACGGAGTTGTTATGGTTAGCGCGCTGTATGCCGTGCTGAGCGTTTTGCTGTTGGTGAAGTTTTCCATTGATGTCGTACGGTTACGCATGCAGTACCGGGTTTCCCTCGGCGATGGCGGTTATAGCGAACTGCAAACGGCGATCCGTATACATGGTAACGCGGTGGAGTATCTGCCCGTCGGCCTGATCCTGCTGCTGTTTATGGAAATGAACGGCGCAGAAACCTGGATGGTACACTTTTGCGGTCTGCTGCTGGTTAGCGGACGGCTGATGCATTACTACGGATTACACCATCACCTGTTCTTCTGGCGTCGTTCCGCCATGAGCGCCACCTGGTGTGCGCTTATCCTGCTGGTGCTGGCTAACCTGTGGTATATGCCCTGGGAGTTGGTTTTCTCCCTGCATTAGCGCACAATACGCCACTTTTGTTTTCTCGGATTTTTACGTTATGCCTCACCGCGACACGCTTTTTTCTGCGCCAATCGCCAGCCTGGGCGACTGGACATTTGATGAACGGGTAGCCGAAGTCTTCCCGGATATGATCCAGCGCTCCGTTCCGGGCTACTCGAATATCATCTCTATGATCGGCATGCTGGCCGGACGTTTCGTCACGCCGAATACGCAGGTCTACGATCTGGGCTGTTCTCTGGGTGCGGCAACGCTGTCGGTGCGCCGCAACATCGCCCACGACGGCTGTAAAATCATTGCCGTTGATAATTCTCCGGCGATGATCGAACGCTGCCGCCGTCATATCGAAGCCTTTAAAGCCCCGACGCCGGTGGAGGTCGTGGAAGGCGACATCCGCACGGTGCGCATTGAAAATGCCTCGATGGTGGTGCTGAACTTCACCCTGCAATTCCTTGAACCTGCCGAACGTCAGGCGCTGCTGGATAACATTTATCAGGGGCTGGTCCCCGGCGGCGCGCTGGTGCTGTCGGAGAAATTCAGCTTCGAAGATGCCGAGGTGGGTGAGTTGCTGTTCAACATGCATCACGACTTCAAGCGTGCTAATGGCTATAGCGAACTGGAAATCAGCCAGAAGCGCAGCATGCTGGAAAACGTCATGCTGACGGATTCCGTGGAGACGCACAAAGCGCGCCTGCACAAGGCCGGTTTTGAACACAGCGAACTCTGGTTCCAGTGCTTTAACTTTGGCTCGCTGGTGGCGCTGAAAGCCGGAGATACACAATGATCGAGTTCGGCAATTTTTATCAGCTCATCGCTAAAAATCACCTCTCCCACTGGCTGGAAACCCTGCCCGCGCAGATCGCCAGCTGGCAGCGCGAAGCCCTGCATGGTCAGTTTAAGCAGTGGAATAACGCCGTTGAATTCTTGCCAGAGATGACGCCCTATCGGCTGGATCTGCTGCACAGCGTGACCGCCGAAAGCGAAACACCGTTAAGCGACGGGCAAATCAGACGTATTGAAACGCTGCTGCGTAACCTGATGCCGTGGCGCAAAGGGCCGTTTTCGCTCTATGGCGTGGACATTAATACCGAATGGCGCTCCGACTGGAAGTGGGATCGCGTGCTGCCACATCTGTCGGATCTGACCGGGCGCACCATTCTGGATGTCGGCTGCGGTAGCGGTTATCACCTGTGGCGCATGATCGGCGCAGGGGCGCATCTGGCGGTAGGTATCGATCCGATGCAGCTCTTTTTATGCCAGTTCGAAGCCGTGCGCAAACTGCTGGGCAACGATCAGCGCGCGCATCTGCTGCCGCTCGGCATTGAGCAGCTGCCGGCGCTCAACGCTTTCGACACCGTGTTTTCGATGGGCGTGCTGTATCACCGCCGCTCGCCGCTGGAGCATCTGTGGCAACTGAAAGATCAACTGGTGAAAGATGGCGAGCTTGTGCTGGAAACGCTGGTCATTGAAGGGGATGAAAACGCCGTGCTGGTACCGGGCGATCGTTATGCGCAGATGCGTAACGTCTATTTTATCCCGTCGGCGCTGGCACTGAAAAACTGGCTGGAAAAATGTGGCTTCGTGGATGTGCGTATCGCCGACGTCAGCGTGACGTCTGTTGACGAGCAACGGCGCACGGACTGGATGATCACCGAATCGCTGGCCGAGTTCCTCGATCCGCTTGATACCAGCAAAACGGTGGAAGGTTACCCGGCCCCACAGCGCGCGGTATTGATTGCCCGCAAGCCGTGATCTGGAGTCGGACGCTTGCCCGGCGGCGCAAGCTTGCCGGGCCTACAATTTAACCGACCATCAATTTAACTGGTCATCAATGTACTTTTTCCAAACGGGTTCGGTCTGCAACAAGGCGGCGACGCAGCAAATCCCCGGGAGCTTACATAAGTAAGTGACCGGGGTGCGCGAGGAAAGCCAACGCAGTTGCAGGCCGAAACCCGGCAGGAAAAAGATAAAAAAAGGCCCCTGTTGAAATTGCAGGGGCCTGGTACAAGCAAGCATCACATTGGGCGACATGATGCGCGGTAAAAAGGGTTAACAAAAGCGATGACGGGCAATCATCGCTTTCATCTCAGAAACCGCGTCGCCATCAACGCCATAACGGGAATATTCATCCGCGCTGGCATCCGAAGACATCGACAATCCTGAATGACGATAACGCATGGGTGACGGCGTCCACCTTCCCGCTGAACTATGCACCTCCGCGATACCCGCGTCGAGCAACCGTTCAAGGTTAGAAAGGCGTACACCTGCACCAGCCATAATGATTGGAACACCGGATCGTGCTTTTAGTTCCGTAATTAATGAAACTCCTTGCTCCGCCGACGCCTGTTGCCCCGAAGTGAGGATACGCGCCACGCCTAAATCCCCCAGCTTATCAAACGCTTCATGCGGATTTTGACACATATCGAACGCCCGATGAAAAGTGACCGCCATGCCGGCCGCAGCCGCCATTATGTGCCGCATGCGGGGCACATCGACGTTCCCGTCTTCATCCAGCACCCCGATGACCACGCCCGGATAACCCAGCGATTTGATCAGCGCGATGTCTTCCAGCATGGCGCTGAACTCGGCAGCGCTATAGCAAAAATCCCCGCCGCGCGGACGCACAATCGGATGTACCGGAATGGTCACGCGTTGCCGCACCCGTTTTAACACACCGTATGAGACGGTCAGCCCGCCCTCATTCGGCGCGGCACATAGCTCAATGCGATCGGCGCCGTGCTGTGCGGCAACGATCGCGCTCTCCTCGCTGTAACAACAGATTTCCAGTAATGCCACGGTTTTCTCCTTAAATGCCGGTTAGCGTTCGCTGGCAACGATGTCCTCAATCGACCACGGATGGAATTTGATCGTCACCTTGCCGTCGGTGACCGCGAGCGTAGGATTCGGCAGACGCTCACGCGCCCCTTTCGGGGCGCTGGTTTTCACAAAAATACCCGGCTGGCTCAGCCCCTCATCCGCCAGCAGCGCCAGCGCCCGGGCATTCAGGCTTTCTGGATCGCCGGGCAGCACAATTTCGATATGCTCCCAGCCTTCGTGGGGATAGCGCTTCTCCCCCGGCCACGGCAATTCCACTATCGTAAACTGCCAGTGTGCCACCCTGACCGGCTCGTGCAGCGTAAACAGGCAGATGGGCCGCCCGTTGATCAGCGTTTCGCTAAGTAAATCCCCGCACTGCTCAAGCCCGGCGCGCCAGCGTTCGGCGGTGGCATTCTGATGACAGCGCAGGGAAATGTGATCGGCATCAAGAGGCGCAATATCCAGACCGAGCCGGGTGGCAAGTTCTGTTAACGCCTGGGTGAAGCGCGGTAAATCCGCGGAAATATCATGCAGTTCATCAATTGTCTGCCAGTCTGCCATCGTCATTGCCTTTCACGGGTCGCAAAACCGCTAATTTACCCTGTTGCCGGTGGCTTACCAACCGATGATTTGCTGGTGGTGCAACTGAATGATTATTCATGGATCTGCGGCAGTTTATTTGCGCATTCTGCACCCGGTCGCAGGGCTGACGGCACGGGCCAATTGCAGTATACTCCCGCCTTTGATGATCAACATCCGGGCGCAGCCAGCCCTTACGCGCTGCGCCATTAACCAAAGGTATCACGGTGAATATTCAGGCTCTTCTCTCAGAAAAAGTCAGTCAGGCACTGATTGCCGCAGGTGCGCCTGCGGATTGCGAACCGCAGGTTCGTCAGTCAGCAAAAGTACAGTTTGGCGACTATCAGGCTAATGGCGTGATGGCAGTTGCGAAAAAACTGGGCATGCCGCCGCGACAAGTTGCAGAGCAGGTGCTGACTCATCTCGATCTCAGCGGCATTGCCAGCAAAGTGGAAATCGCCGGACCTGGCTTTATCAATATTTTCCTTGAGCCTGCATTTCTGGCAGCCCAGGTCGATCAGGCGCTGGCGTCCGATCGCCTTGGCGTCTCCCGCCCTGCGCCGCAAACCGTGGTTGTCGATTACTCCGCGCCTAACGTCGCCAAAGAGATGCACGTTGGCCACCTGCGCTCAACCATTATTGGTGATGCGTCAGTGCGCACGCTGGAGTTCCTCGGCCATAACGTCATTCGCGCCAACCACGTCGGCGACTGGGGCACCCAGTTCGGTATGCTGATCGCCTTCCTGGAGCTGAAGCAGCAAGAAAACGCCGGTGAAATGGCGCTGGCGGATCTGGAAGAGTTCTACCGCGCTGCCAAAACCCATTACGACGCCGATGCCGCCTTTGCCGAGCGCGCCCGTAACTACGTGGTGAAACTGCAAAGCGGCGACGAATACTGCCGTGAGATGTGGCGCAAGCTGGTCGACATCACCATGACCCAGAACCAGATCACCTATGAGCGTCTGAACGTAACGCTGACCCGCAAAGATGTAATGGGTGAAAGCCTGTACAACCCGATGCTGCCGGGCATCGTGGCCGATCTGAAAGAAAAAGGTCTGGCGGTGGAAAGCGAAGGCGCAACCGTAGTCTTCCTCGATGAGTACAAAAATAAAGAAGGCGAGCCGATGGGCGTCATCATCCAGAAAAAGGATGGCGGCTACCTCTACACCACCACGGACATCGCCTGCGCGAAATACCGCTATGAAACGCTGCATGCGGATCGCGTGCTGTATTACATCGACTCCCGTCAGCACCAGCACCTGATGCAGGCGTGGACCATCGTGCGTAAAGCCGGTTACGTACCGGAGAGCGTGCCGCTGGAACACCATATGTTCGGCATGATGCTCGGCAAAGACGGCAAGCCGTTCAAAACTCGCGCTGGCGGGACAGTGAAGCTGGCAGATCTGCTGGATGAAGCGCTGGAGCGCGCACGTCGTCTGGTTGCCGAGAAGAACCCGGACATGCCGGCAGACGAGCTGGAAAAACTGGCCAACGCGGTTGGTATCGGCGCGGTGAAGTACGCGGATCTCTCCAAGAGCCGTACCACCGACTACATCTTCGACTGGGACAACATGCTGGCGTTTGAGGGCAATACCGCGCCGTACATGCAGTACGCCTACACCCGCGTGCTGTCCGTCTTCCGTAAGGCCGGTCTGGACGAAAGCACCCTCAGCGATGCGCCGGTGATCCTCACCGAAGATCGCGAAGTGCAGCTGGCGGCCCGCCTGATTCAGTTTGAAGAAACGCTGACCGTGGTTGCCCGTGAAGGCACACCGCACGTGATGTGTACGTATCTGTACGATCTGGCAGGTCTGTTCTCCGGCTTCTATGAGCACTGCCCGATCCTCAGCGCTGAAAACGAAACTACCCGTCAGAGCCGCCTGAAGCTGGCACTGCTGACGGCGAAAACGCTGAAGCTGGGTCTGGATACGCTGGGTATCGAAACCGTAGAACGTATGTAATGCAAAAAGCCCGCCATTTTATTCACCTGGGGATGCAGGGAATAAAGCGGCGGGCCAGATCGTTACAGGACAGGAAAACCGTTAGGCCTGAACCAGCACTTCATACTCGTCAATATCGTGTTCTTTGCCCTTGTAGCTTACGCTACAGCCCTTCGCTAAATGACTTCCTGCTTTACCAGTAAATAATCCCTGCTCAAACTTCGCTCGCGCAATATAGAGTCGACGGCCATCTTCTTCTTGCCCACCCACCAGCGCGTCAAGAGGGATATTTTTTCCTTTTACCGGCACCCATTTCACCGGGCCGGTATATATTTCGAACTCTGTAACAGTGTATTCGGTGCCACCCCAGGGAACATATGCGCTATTTCCATAAACCCATTTCCCCGGATGAATGCCGCCCTTAATACGTGCGCGAATGATAAATATCGGCGCAGAACCCTGTACACCCGGAACACCTTTTTCATAACCTGCAACCGGGCAATCTAACGGAATAAATCTATTGTCGGGGACTTTCCACATAATAAAACTCCTTCTTTCCAGGATCATCGCGAGCTGAATCAAATAGCCTCAATGGCAGTGATAACCGGCGCAGCGTCTAGCGGCACATAAATAGTGACTTTAACTACCGCGATGTGTTCAGGACTGGACGTGAGCAGGCTTTGTTTCGCAATAAAGCTATGATTCATGCCTGATACCAACTGTTGACCGAGATGCATCAATGGTTCATAACCGGCACCGTCAAATCCCTCAAACGCCTGATTAAATATATCCAGATGCTCCACTTGCATGGCAGGGATATTTTTATTCACTGTCGGATTGAATGACCACCCACCGAATTTATTCATATTAGTGTCCTTAATATTTCAGATTGAGCTTCCAGTTAATTTCTCGTTAACGCAAAAACAGCTTAAGACGGTAATGATTACTGGAATGTGACCTGGCTTCAAAAAATATACAAAGCCACCAATTCCGGTAAATTAATAATTGAAAAGGCTTCATTAATAATGCACATAAATATTTGCAATGATCACATACAATATAAATATAGTTCCAAATGCTTTTAATAATAAAAAACCGGCCAGCAATGCTGACCGGTTTCAGTTAACACAATCGTTTAGAAGTATTTCCGCAAATACTCCGTCAGACATAACATCGCCATCGCCTGCCCGTAGGGCATCGAGGTGCGCGGGATATTACGATAGAACTCCAGATCCGATCCCATGCCGGTGCCAAACGACGTCTGCAACAGCTCCCCTTCCGGCGAAATGTTCTGCACGATCCCTTTGATGGCTTTCTCCGCCACCGCCGCATACTCCTGACTGATATAGCGCTTACGCACCGCTTTCAGAATGCCGTAGGCAAAACCTGCCGTTGCCGAGGATTCCAGATACGACTGCGGATCGTCGAGCAGCGTATGCCACAGACCGCTGTCATCCTGGCATTTCGCCAGCGCCGCGACCTGCGCATTCAGCACCTGCACCAGATAGCGACGCACAGCGTTGTTTTCCGGCAGATCCACCAGCTCCACGAAGTCCGGGATCACGATGGTCAGCCAGCTGTTGCCCCGCGCCCAGCGCGCTTTCGCAAAGTTATGGTTGCCTTCGTAATTCCAGCCGTGGAACCACAGCCCGGTTTCCCGATCCATGAGGTTCTGCACGTGCAGCAGAAACTGATACACCGCCTCTTCCACATACGCCGGGCGATCCAGCAGCTTGCCGATTTTCGCCAGTGGCAGCACGGTCATCATCAGTGTGTCATCCCACATTTGCTGATGATTCTCTTCGGCCAGCGTGATGTGCTGCATACCGCCGTGATCGGTGCGCGGCATGTCGTGCATCGCCCACTCTGCCCAGCTTTCCAGCCATGGCAGATACGCCGGATTGCGGCTCTCTTCATAACGGTACGCCAGCGTCAGGAACGGCGCCATGGTGTTGACATTTTTGGTGGTCGCGCCTTCTGCAAAGCGGTCGGCAAACCAGCCGTCGATAATATCGCGCATCGCCAGATCGCCGGTCTGCTGGTAGTACTGCCAGATGCCATACAGACCGACACCGTGCGTCCATTCCCAGCCCGCCCAGCCTTTGGTATCAATGATGCGTCCGTCATCTAATCGCAGTAAAAACTCACCGGATTCATCCCGAATGTTAACCAGGTTATGGGTCACTTTCTGGATCAGTGCCTTCAGTTCATCGCGGGCAATAAAACGCTCCGGCTGACACAGTAAAGGGCTATATTTGACAGGATAAACAATCATTTACTTCACCTCTTGAGTATTGAATTCAGTCGTGGCGCGAGCTTTGAGAGAACCCGGGGCTGGCTTATTACGGTTCAGATAGCCAATGTTGTTATTGCCCCACAGGGATTCGAGCGGCATCCCCGCCAGCATTTCTACCGTCGCACGGGCTTCCGGGGTGACGGTTTCCGGCATCACGCGGCCTGTCTGGCGCATCTTCTCGGTTTCCTGGCGCAGCACGCTATGGGTTTTCAGGTTCAGTTTGAAGCGCAGGGAGACCAGGAAGCCGCACAGCAGCACCGCCACGGTACCGAAGCAGAGGATCATCAGAATGGTATGGCTGACTGACTCCACCTGGGTTTTCTGGCCGGAAACAAAACCAGATGCCTGCATGATGATACCCACCAGCATGATGGCACCCGCCTGGGAGGCTTTACGCGTCAGGGTCATAATACCGGCGAAAATCCCTTCACGGCGCTGGCCGGTCACCACTTCGTCAATATCAGCGATATAGGTATAGGTATTCCACGGCACATAGTTGATGCCGCCGCGTCCCAGTCCCGCCACCGCAGAAATCAGCAGTAACAGCGAATAAATATCGCTCAGACCGGCATAGTAGAGAATGGCGTAAGAAACCGAGCTCAGACCAAACAGCACCACCACCATACGGTAGGACGGCGCTGGTCCGAAACGGATACACAGCGGGATCATCATGATGACCGCGATGAACTGGAAGATGGCCATGGTGCCCAGCAGGTTCGACGCCATAGACGCATCCTGCATCAGCACGAACACCACATAGTAGGTAAACACGGCGTTGAACACGTCCTGCGCGATATAGCCGCCGAGGTACATGCCCAGATGTTGACGGAAGATCTTAATACGGAGCGTGGAGCTGAGCTCGACGAACAGACGTTTCATGCTCTGGCCAAAGGTCAGATGTTTCTTCTCTTCTTCCGCCCGCAGTGCCGCCTCTGTCCAGTCTTCCCGCGGCCGTTCCCAGGTGAAGAACCACACAAAAGTCAGCATCAGCGCACACAGCACCGAGAACACCAGGCTGGCATAAAAGAAGGAAACCGGATTGTCTTTACCGAAATGGGTTAACAGAATGCCTGGCAGGAACGACGCCAGAATGGCGGACATCTGCGCCATACCGATACGCGCGCCAGAGAATTTGGTTTTCTGTTTGAAATCATCGGTCATCTCCGGCACCAGGGTTTCATAGGGCACCAGGATCATGGTGTAGACGATGTCAAAAATCAGGTAGGTCAGCAGGTAATACCAGAAGCCCATGTCCCCTACCCACATGATGGAGTAGCTGAACACGCACGGAATGCCGAGCATGATAAAGAACTTACGACGCCCGAAGCGTTTCCCCAGCCAGGTCGAGCCAAAGTTATCGGTTAAAAAGCCCATCAGCGGGCTTATCACCGCGTCCAGAACCCTGGCGGTGGCAAAGATAAAGGTCGCTTCGATGGGAGTTAAGCCACAGAAGGTAGTGTAGAAGTAGAGGAGCCAGGCGGCGGTCAGCGCTGTGGTGCCCGCCCCCAGGAAATCACCCGAGCCATAAGCCAGGTAGTTTGCCAGTCCAATTTTACGTGTTTTCATTGCCGCAAACCCTTTTTGTTATTGGGAGCCCTCAGGCAATTGGCGTAGCCTGAGAGGAACATTACACGGCTAAAGTAGAATTATGTGATGAGAGATACCTTTCTGTTTCTGCCAGCATACGGACGCAACTGGCAAAAATGCAAAGAGTCTCATCATGCGTGTCACTGATTTATAAAACAGTGTTTCTTGTGGTTCAAAAGGCGGGGTCAAATTATGAGAGCCCGCCACCGGATTGCAGAAGAAATCAACAGTGGCGGGTTAAAAGACGGGCGATTAGCGGTAGTTAACGATGACTTCGTTGCGACTGACTTTTAGCGCCGGGATCAAGCGACCGCCGCCGGGCACTTCCCAGACAAAACGCAGCGGCTCTGCTGCCGAAACATTAGCAAAGCCCATGGTGGTGCCGCTTTCGCCGTCCAGTTCCACGCAGCGCGTTTGCGAGCACAGACGCACCAGCAGCCCCGCCGGGGTCGGACCGTTCAGCTCGTAGCGCCAGGCCACCAGCGTCATCACGCCGCTGGCGGGTTGGGAGGCCGACAGCGGCTGAGATGACGCCGCCTGTCCACGATGATTCAGCGTGATGCCGATGCTGCTGGCCTGCCACGCTCCCTCACCCGCCGCCTGCGCGACCAGCGGCAGTGCGATTAACCATGCCAGTGCGCGCATTATTTACCTCCGATGGTGGCAGTCATACGGATGCTGCGGTTATCCGACAGCTCCATGTTCGACAGCACTACCAGCTGCGGCAGACTGCGGCGCAGGAAGCGCGACAGCAGCGGACGCAGCGCATGGTTCACCAGCAGAACCGGCGGCGCGCCGAGCATCTCCTGTCGGGCCAGCGCTTCCTGGGTTTGCGCCAGCAGACGATCCGCCAGCCCCGGCTCCAGACCGCCGCCGCCCTGCAAGGCCTGCAACAGCAGACGTTCAAGCGGCGTATCCAGACCAATCACCTGCACTTCGCCGCTGCCTGGGAACCATTGTTGGGTAATGGCGCGACCCAGCGCCACGCGGACCACCGTCGTCAGTTCATGCGGATCGTTTTGCACCGGCGCATGTTCCGCCAGCGTTTCCAGAATGGTGCGCATATCGCGGATCGGCACTTTTTCTTCCAGCAGATTTTGCAGCACTTTATGCAGCGTGGTCAGCGTCACCACGCCCGGCACCAGATCTTCTGTCAGCTTCGGCATCTCCTGCGCGACGCGATCCAGCAACTGCTGGGCTTCCTGACGACCAAAGAGTTCAGCCGAGTACTGGCCGATCAAATGGTTGAGGTGTGTTGCCACCACGGTACTGGCTTCCACTACGGTGTAACCCTGGATCTGCGCCTGCTCTTTCAGGGCGCTTTCGATCCAGATCGCCGCCAGACCAAAGGCCGGATCGACAGTCTGCTCACCCGGCAGCGTACCCGCTGCGGTGCCAGGGTTAATCGCCAGCCAGCGGCCCGGATACGCATCGCCGCTGCCAATTTCCACGCCTTTCATCAGAATACGGTAACGCGCCGGCGGCAGATCCATGTTGTCGCGGATATGCACCACTGGCGGCAGAAAGCCCATATCCTGCGCGAATTTCTTACGAATACTGCGGATGCGGCCTAACAGCTCGCCATCCTGCTGCATATCCACCATCGGGATCAGGCGGTAGCCCACTTCCATGCCCAGCGGATCTTCCAGCTGCACATCACCCCAGGTGGCTTCCACCGCCTGGGTATTTTCCGGCATTTTGACCGGAGCGGCTTCCACCGGCGCTTGCTGTTCGCGACCGCGCAGCCACCAGGCCAGACCCAGTAACCCCGCCGTAAACAGCAGGAAGACAAAGTTTGGCATCCCCGGCACAAGGCCCAGCAGACCCAGCACCGCGGCGCTTAACACCATGACGCTTGGGTTGGTGAACAGCTGGCTCACCATCTGTTGGCCAACATCTTCATCGGTTGCCACACGGGTGACGATCACGCCCGCCGCGGTAGAGATCACCAGCGCCGGGATCTGCGCCACCAGGCCATCACCGATGGTGAGCAGCGTATAGCTTTCCGCCGCATGTCCGACGTCCATCCCGTGTTGCAGTACGCCCACCAGCAGGCCGCCGACCACGTTAATCACCATGATCAGGATGCCCGCGATGGCGTCGCCACGCACAAACTTACTCGCCCCGTCCATTGAGCCGTAGAAATCGGCTTCCTGCGTCACCTCAGAGCGACGTTTTTTCGCTTCTTCTTCGCCAATCAGCCCGGCGTTCAGATCGGCGTCGATCGCCATCTGTTTACCCGGCATCCCGTCCAGCACAAAGCGCGCGCCCACTTCCGCAATACGCCCGGCACCTTTGGTGATCACCATAAAGTTGATAATGACGAGGATAATAAACACCACGATACCGATGGCGAAGTTACCGCCCACAAGGAAGTGGCCAAAGGCTTCAACCACTTTACCTGCCGCCGCGCCGCCGGTGTGTCCGTCCATCAGAATGATACGGGTCGAGGCGACGTTCAGCGCCAGACGCAGCAAGGTGGTAAACAGCAGGATCGTCGGGAACGCGGCGAACTCCAGCGTACGCTGAGTGAACATTGCCACCAGCAGCACCATAATCGACAGCGCAATGTTGAACGTAAATAACAGGTCAAGAATGAACGCCGGAAGCGGCAGCACCATCATCGACAAAATAAGCATTATGAGGATCGGTCCGGCAAGGATCTGCCACTGAATCGACTTCATGTTGCCAGGTAAGCGCAACTTTGCCACCAGATTATTCATCAGTGTCCTTCTCGTTCATAAAATCCAGTGCTTCAGGCACAGGAAGATTTGCAGGTTTAACAGGTGCACTACCACCCGCCAGACGCCAGCGTTTCAGCTGCCATACCCAGGCCAGCACTTCTGCCACGGCGCCGTAAAGCTGCCCTGGGATCTGCTGACCAATTTCCGCATGACGATATAGCGCACGTGCCAGCGGGGGAGCTTCAAGGGTAGGAATTCGGTTCTCGTTGCCAATTTCACGGATGCGCAGGGCCACAAGCCCGGCGCCTTTGGCGATCACTTTCGGCGCGCTCATTTTGTTTTCGTCATACTTCAGCGCCACGGAGTAGTGCGTCGGGTTGGTGACGATCACATCTGCCGTCGGCACATCGGCCATCATGCGACGACGCGCCGCCGCGCGCTGCATCTGCCGGATGCGCCCTTTCACGTGCGGGTCGCCTTCGGTCTGTTTGAATTCGTCGCGAATATCCTGACGGGACATGCGCAGTTTCTTGAAGTGGCTATAGAGCTGGAAACCAACGTCAAAGCCCACCATCGGGATGATACTCAGCACCACCAGCAGCACGCACATGCCCACCAGGTCGAGGGCGTTGTTCATCGCCGTGGTCGGCGCTTCGCTCATCAGCCGCATAATTTCCGGCCATTTGTTCCACAGATACAGCCCGGCCACGCCGCCCATCAGCACCGATTTCAGCACCGCTTTCAGCAGCTCTGCCCCCACCTGCGCGGAAAACAGACGTCCGATACCGGTGATGGGATTGAGCTTGGAAAATTTAAACGCCAGCGATTTGGTGCTGAAAATCAAGCCGCCCAGCAGGATGGGTGAAACCAGTGCGATGATCACCACGCCGGTGATCAGCGGCAGCAGCGCATACATCGCCTCTTTCACCAGCAAAATTATCTGCCCCAGGATCAGCTTCTGGTCGTTGATAATACCGTGGTCAAACCGTAACCCCGATGACAGTAGCCCCGCCAGCCGTCGGGCGATCGACTCCCCGCCAATCCAGACGATGCTTACGCCCACCACTAAAATCAGCAGTGACGTCAGTTCTTTGGATCGGGGGATCTGCCCTTCCTCACGCGCTTTGTCTAGTCGTTGGGGTGTGGGGGCTTCTGTTTTGTCGTCGCTATCTTCTGACACAGCCGAAGTTCCGGAGATACAAGTTTGTAGCATGATGCCAGAGACAAGCCGGAGCAATGGGCAGATAAGCGAGACTAAAAGGCGGTTTTTTCAGGCAACAGGAACCCTGCGGCGTGTACGCAGCATCGGGAGAAGGCAGAGAAGGCAGAGAATGCAAAGAATGCAGAAAATCGAGGCAAAACCATTAACCCCGCTCCCCGTCTGCCGGACTGCGCAGACGGAAAGCGGGATTGACGGTCAGAAGCCGAGGCTGTCCAGCAGGTCGTCGACCTGGTCCTGGCTGGCAACAACGCCTGCTTTGGTGGTGTCCAGTTGCGGTCCGTTCAGCAGGCTCTCGTTTTCACGTTTCGCGCGCGCAGCCGGTTCCGGCATGTTGTCGAGCAGCACCATCAGCAGCTGACGCTCGATTTCCTGGATCACGTCCATCATGCGCTTGATCACCTGACCGGTCAGATCCTGGAAATCCTGCGCCATCATGATGTCGAGCAGCTGGGCGTTAGTGAAGCTGGTATGACCCGGCACGTCGCCAAGATACTGACGCGTATCGGTCACCAGCGCTTTGGCATCCGTCAGCTCGATAGGATTTTCAAACCACTCATCCCAGCGTTTGGTCAGCGCTTTCGCGCCGGACTCCATGGCATCCTGATGCGGCTGCGAGGCTTCGACGCTGTTAAGCGCACGTTCAGCGGCCTGCGCCGTCATCTGCACAACATAGTCAAGACGGTCGCGCGCGTCCGGAATGGCTTCTGCCGCTTCGGCAATCGCCTGATCCAGCCCCAGCTCACGCAGGCTGTCGCGCAGCATACGTGTCAGGCTACCGATACGGGCGATAATGTCTCCGGCAGCGTTTTCGTCTGACGGTTTAATCTGCGGTTGATGCATCATTATCCTGCCCTCACATGCCAAGTTTCTCGAAGATCTTGCCAAGTTTCTCTTCGAGTGTTGCCGCGGTGAACGGTTTCACCACGTAGCCGCTTGCGCCTGCCTGCGCGGCCGCAATGATGTTCTCTTTTTTCGCTTCCGCTGTGACCATCAGCACCGGTAGCGATGCCATGGTGCCGCTGGCACGAATGGTTTTTAACAGTTCCAGACCGTCCATGTTCGGCATGTTCCAGTCAGAAATCACGAAACCGAAACCACCCGCCTGCAGTTTATTCAGCGCGTCAACGCCATCTTCTGCTTCTTCGACGTTGTTGAAACCCAGCTCTTTCAGCAGGTTGCGCACGATGCGACGCATGGTGGAAAAGTCATCCACAACCAGAAACTTGAGCTCTTTGTCCGCCATAAAACTACACTCCTCGTTAAATACGTATTGCCTGTCCGGCACTGATTTTTGCCAGCATCTGCTGGCTTACCTGGCTAAGATCGACCACTTCGCTAACGCCACCCATATTGATAGCCTCGCGCGGCATGCCGAACACCACACAACTTGCTTCGTTTTGTGCGATGGTCCAGGCGCCCGCCTGGTGCATCGCTAACATACCGGCCGCGCCGTCGTTGCCCATACCGGTGAGGATCACCCCCACGGCATTACGACCTGCGAACTTCGCCACCGAATGAAAGAGCACATCCACAGACGGACGATGGCGATTAACCGCCGGGCCGTCATGGATCTTGATTTGATAGTTTGCCCCACTGCGCGACAGTTCCATGTGCCGATCACCGGGCGCAATATAGGCGTGTCCTGGCAATACACGCTCTCCGTCCTCTGCTTCTTTCACGCTAATCTGACAGAGTTTGTTCAGACGCTCGGCAAAAGAACGGGTAAAACCAGGCGGCATATGCTGGGTAATTAATACCGCCGGGCTTGAGAGCGGCAGCGGTTGCAGCACATGACGGATCGCTTCGGTGCCGCCGGTGGACGCGCCGATCACCAGCAGTTTTTCTGAGCTGAGCAGCGGCCCGGCTTTCAGGGTAACCGGTGCGGCGGTCGGCTTATGCGCCGCCAGCTTCGCACGGGACGCGGTACGCACTTTTTCTGCGATCATCTCGCTGTACGCCAGCATCCCTTCGCGAATACCCAGCTGCGGTTTGGTGACGAAATCAATCGCCCCCAGCTCCAGCGCGCGCAACGTGACCTCTGAACCTTTGCCGGTTAATGAAGAAACCATCACCACCGGCATCGGCCGCAGACGCATCAGCTTTTCAAGAAAATCCAGCCCATCCATGCGCGGCATTTCAACATCCAGCGTCAGGACATCGGGGTTAAATTTTTTGATTAAATCCCTCGCCACCAGCGGATCTGGCGCGGTTGCCACCATCTCCATATCGCTGTGGCTGTTGATGATTTCCGTCATAATCTGGCGCATCAGTGCGGAGTCATCAACGGACAATACCCTGATTTTACTCATGCTTTTTCCTTACTCAGCGCATAAACAGTCTGCCCACGAAGGGTAAACTCACGCGCGAGGTTGCTAAAATTCTCCGAGTGCCCGGCAAACAGTAATCCGTCGGGCTTAAGCAACGGTGCAAAACGGCGCAAAATGTCCTGCTGTGTCGTTTTATCAAAATAAATCATTACGTTACGACAAAAGATCGAGTCGAACGGTCCCTGTACGTTGTACTGCTTCGCCAGCAGGTTAACGGGGGTGAATTCAATGTAATTCGCCAGCTCCTGACGTACGCGCACCAGGCCGTCGTGTGGACCCGTACCGCGCATGAAATAGCGCTGTAACTGCTGCGGAGAGAGCGTTTTCAGCTCGTCCACGCGGTAGATCCCGCTTTTGGCTTTCTGTAGCACTTCAGTATCGATGTCGCTGGCGATCACCTTAAAGCGACCCGGTGCCATCCCCAGCGCATCGGCAAGCGTGATAGCAATCGAATACGGCTCTTCGCCGGTGGAGGCCGCCGCGCACCACACGCGGTATTCTCCGCTGCGTTTGCGGGCGTGGTCAGCCAGCACCGGGAAGTGGTGTGCTTCACGGAAAAACGCCGTCAGGTTAGTGGTCAGGGAGTTAATAAACGCCTGCCACTCGGCATTACTCTGGTTCGCTTCCAGCATGCTCAGGTAGCGACCAAAATCATCCAGGCCCAGCGCGCGTAAGCGGCGAACAAGGCGGTTGTAAACCATGTCACGCTTATGGTCAGCCAGTACAATCCCTGCACGCTGGTAAATCAGTTCACATATCCGACGAAATTGCGTGTCGGACAACGCCAGACGTTGTGTCATCTGTAACAGCAGCGATGTTTGCCCGTTGGGCATGGATGAGGTCATAGCGCCTTCTTAATTACTTTCAGGTTACAACGGGCACGGCTTCAGGCAGTGTCCCGGCAGGTGTTGAATGGTGTTCATCGAGCTTAAATACGGCGACCAGTGATGTCAGATGGTCTGCCTGATTGGCCAGTTGTTCGGTGGCCGACGCCCCTTCTTCTACCAACGCGGCGTTCTGCTGCGTCACCTGATCCATCTGGCTGACCGCAAGGGCGACCTGTTCGATACCGCGGCGTTGTTCATCCGACGCCGAGGCGATTTCGCCCATGATGTCGTTGACCTGGGTAACAGACCGCACGATGTCGGTCATGGTCTGGGCGGCGGTACCCACCAGCCCGGAACCTTGCTGCACGCGGGAGACGGACTCTTCAATCAGGCCCTTGATCTCTTTTGCCGCCTGCGCACTGCGACTCGCGAGGTTACGCACTTCGCCCGCCACCACGGCGA
Organism: Enterobacter sp. ENT03; assembly: GCF_019218745.1. Classification (GTDB taxonomy): domain Bacteria; phylum Pseudomonadota; class Gammaproteobacteria; order Enterobacterales; family Enterobacteriaceae; genus Enterobacter_D. The sequence continues at coordinate 78,670 of NZ_JAHUXA010000003.1, read as the reverse complement.
AACCGCGGCCCTGTTCCCCTGCCCTCGCCGCTTCGACGGCGGCGTTCAGCGCAAGGATATTGGTCTGGAAGGCAATACCATCGATCACGCTGATGATGTCGCCGATTTTTTGCGAACTGGCGGCAATGTCCTGCATGGTTTGCGCCACGCGGGTGGTTTGCTCGCCGCCTTTACGCGCGGTTTCTGCCGCGCTGGACGCCAGCCCCGACGCCTGACGGGCGTTGTCGGCGTTCTGCCCGACGGTGGCGGTCAACTGCTCCATACTGGCGGCGGTTTGGGCCAGCGACGCGGCCTGCTGTTCAGTGCGCGACGAGAGATCGTTGTTACCGGCGGCAATTTCGGCAATACCGGTGTGCATGGCGTTACTGCCGTTACGTACCTCGGTCACGGTGCCGCGCAGTGCGGTCTGCATGGTCTTCAGACTGGCAAAAATCGCCGAGATCTCGTTACGTCCGTACACCAGCACCGGTCGCGCCAGATCGCCGGCGGCGATGCTGTCAAAGTGGCTGCTGATGATCGCCAGCGGCTGCACAATCATTTTGCGTGACCAGTACAGCGCGCTGGTGGTCAGCAGCGCCGCAAGGACCACCACGGTGAAGAAGATCACCGCCGACATATGGTAATTTTTCTGCCCGTTGACGCTGGCGGTTTCCACAAATGCGTCAATATGCTTCTGCCAGGCCATAAAGTTGTTATCAAACGCCGCCTGGGAGGTTTCAACCGGTGCGGTCATAAAATCCGACAGCTGGTTGTTCTCAAGCCAGGTGGCCTGATGGCTTAAATCGTCATGCCAGGCGGTAAACGCCGTTTTCGTTTTCTCTTTCAGCGCGTTGCCCTCGGCAGACGTCGCTTCAATGGCGAGAAAGGTTTTCAGCTGGTTTTGCGCCTGCTGCAAACTCTCCTTCGCCGTCACCATCAGTCCTTTAATATCTTCCGGCGGGTATGCCAGCGCGGTCAGCGTGCCCGCCTTGTTCAGCGCGATCCCGGCCTGTAACAGGGTGGTGCGTATTTGCGCCAGCGTGTTACGTTGCAGATTGCTCTTCTCGATCTGTTCGAGATGCTGATAGCCATCGCGAAACGCCCAGAACGACAACCCGTTACTGCCTACCTGCAAAATGCCGCAAACAATCAAAATCAGAAAAAGTGTGGTCGAGATACGAATACGATTAAACATTCACGCTCCCATCAGGTGGCATTGCCACGTTGCTGTCACTTAAAAAGTTTCCCAGTTAGCATCTTGTCCGGTGCGGGTCTGACGGGCGGCCACCGCCTGTGGGATCACAGACGATGGCGTGACGCCAGGCTTTGCCGGTATGCCGGGTACAGTGGCAAGACGGAAAGCGGATACGGCCATATTCAGTCGGCTGGCTTGTTCTTCTAATGCCGCGGCAGCAGCCGCAGACTCTTGTACCAGCGACGCATTCTGCTGCGTGACGCGATCCATCTCGGAAATCGCCAGCGCAACCTGATCGATCCCGCGGCTCTGTTCATCCGACGCGGAAGCAATTTCACCCATGATGTCAGTGACGCGGGTAACCGCGTTGACAATATCGTTCATGGTTTCCCCGGCGCTCTCCACCAGCTCAGAGCCGGTATCAACACGCGAGACGGAGTCTTCAATCAGTGCTTTGATCTCTTTTGCCGCCTGGGCGCTGCGGCTGGCGAGGTTACGCACTTCCCCGGCCACCACGGCAAAGCCGCGTCCCTGCTCTCCGGCGCGGGCCGCTTCCACCGCGGCGTTGAGCGCGAGGATATTGGTCTGGAAAGCGATGCCGTCGATCACACTGGTAATGTCAGCAATTTTCTTCGAGCTGCCGGCGATGTCCGACATGGTTTTCACCACGCTGTTCACCACGTTGCCGCCGCGTTCAGCGATGTCGGAGGCGCTTTGCGCCAGCTGTGAGGCCTGGCGGGCGTTGTCAGCGTTCTGCTTCACGGTGGAGGTCAACTGCTCCATGCTGGCAGCGGTTTCCTCCAGCGCAGAGGCCTGCTGTTCGGTACGCGAAGAGAGATCCTGGTTGCCGAGGGCGATTTCGCTGGTGCCGCTGTAAATGGCGTCCGATCCCTGACGCACGCGGGTCACGGTATCGCTCAACGACTGCTGCATGTGGTTCACGCTGTCCGCCAGATCGGTCATTTCGTTGTGACCTTCAATGGCCAGCGTTTGCGTCAGATCGCCCTGGGCGATCTCGCGGATATGGCGGATCACGCGGTTAAGCGGATCGAGCAGGATTTTACGGATGCCGAACCACACCACCATCAGCACCAGCACTAACGCCACCGCGAGGGTTGCCATTTGCCATTTGGCAAAGCGGTAATCACTGACGCTTTGCGTGAAGGCGTCCTGATACAGCGACGCGCTCAGGGTGGCGTACTGTTTCATGGCATCGCTCATGCCGTTCTGCATACCTTGCGTCGGCTGGGCGAAATAGGCATCCATGTTGCCGGTTTCCAGGAACTGGATCAGCTCAGCGAGGGCCGTTGAATACGCGCGGTATTTTTCATCCAGCGTCTGTGCGGCCTGCACCATTGAGGCCTGGGCCGGGAGTGCCTGGTAAGCCTCGTAATGTTTTGCCGCCTCAGCCAGCGAGGCATGGGCGTTTTTCAGCAGATCCGTTTTGGCGCTGCTTTGTTGATTGTTCGCATCCATCATCATGCGCGCCGCCGAGCGGCTTAAGTTGATGCGCGTTTGCAGCATCAGCTCCCAGGTGCTGGTCAGCTCGGCTTGCTGCGAGCGGAGATCGTTAGAAACAGCAAAACTCTGTTGGTTTTCTTTCAGGGAAGAAAACAGCAGACCACCGGAAACCAGCTGCAGAAGTGCGAAGACCACCAGCACCATCATCAGCATGGTGACAACACGGATACGATTCAACATGCAACAACACCTTATTGATGACTTATTAACGGTGTTATCGGCACGACTTAAGGGAACTTTACATTTGCGAAAAGTAAAAAATCAGCGCAGTCCTAAAAGGCGACATCCACAATCACCGTGTCTTCATAGGTCCCGCCAGGCGGCGTGGCCTGCGTAGTGAGCACTTTGGCGGTGTAATTAAAGGTGCGGGTCAGGCCATCACCGCTGAGCTGCGATGACAAGCCGCTGTCCCAGCGCTCGCTGCCGGTGCTGCCCCAGCGGTTAGTGGTGTTGCCTTTGTAGATCTCATAGCTCAGGCGGTTATTGCCGCTCGCCATGTTGCGTACCGCGCCGTTCGGGTACAGCCCGTTGCTCAGCCCGACGGTGTAATTGCTGCCTTTGGTGCAGGTCATGGTCACCGCCTGTGAGATGGTCGGGAAGTTCTGCACCAGCGGTGAACTGCCGAAATTGACCGCCGGGGCGGTGATGGTTGAGCAGTCATTGGTGATGGTGCCGTTAACCTGCAACGTGGTATTCACCGTGCCGCTTTGCGGTGTGCCGCACAGGCCGAGCGCCCCCAGCGCACAGACGTTGTAATTGACGGTCAGATTAAGGGTCACCTGATACGGTCCCGCAGAGACATTTTGCCCGGCGACGGTGCGCAAAAAGATCGGCAGCGTATAACGCTGTGAGCCAAGTAACCCCAGCAGCGCCGAGGCGTTCCAGGTATAAGGCGTGGCGTTAATCGTCACTTCGCTGTTGTTGTTACAGCCGGATTGCCCGCACACGCTGATGGGGATGAGATCCGTGACCGTCAGATTATCGGTGCGTTTCATCGCCGCGCGGTTGCTGGCAGACGACGAGGCGCTGGTCATGCTCACGGTGATGGTGTCATTCGTCAGCAGCCCCAGCACGCGGTCACACTGCACGATCAATTGCCCGGTGGTGGTCTGCGCGGTAGTGTTCAGCGCAAACGAGGTGACCGGACCAAACGACGCCGCCACCGTACTGGCGGTACAGGCTGCCAGCGCCTGCGGGCTTAAGGCCATAAATAAGATCAGTAACAGACCGGCGCGCAGCATCAGCGTCTCTCCTGACAGGTAAGAGGACCAAAAGTTTGCAGTTTATGACCGGGATTCGCGCCCACCTGCAGGGTCGTGTAACAGGTTTTGTTGTCCGGGGTCGTCACCCGCAGCGGATTTACGCTGTCGAGGTTTTCCAGCCAGGCGATGCCGTCATAGCCAACGATGGCTGTCGGTTTGCCGTCACGCCACACCTGACTTGCCAGCGGCAGCGCCTCGCCGTTTTCATCATGCAGGATCACGCTCGCCACCCGCTCCTGCACCATCGGAAACTCCACCAGATAACCGCTCTGCCGCCGCAGGGAGATACGCCGTTCAGTCTCTTTCAGGCGCGTATCCGCCGGTAAGTTAAGCGTGTTAATGCTGTAACTCGCCGGGTAGTACGCCGACACGCCGCTGATCAGCAGATAGCCGTTTTCGTCGGTGGTGCCCACCGGCTGGTTTTCATAGTTGACCGGGACGGCCGGATTGCCGCCAGTACTGATCACCACAAAGGCATCGTTGATTTTGTTGGCGGTGAACACCTGGTTATCCATCAGCACCAGCGAGCCCATGGCTTCCCCCCACCAGGTAAACATATCGGTTTCACCGTAGCCACCGCCCTGCAACTCCACATGGTTGTTGCGCCAGCCGAGGGTGGCCTGTTGATAGCTGTCGGCCTGGGACTGACGGGCATAGGCCATGTTCCAGCTAAAGCCGCCGTCGGTTGGCATCGCGTGGTTGTAGTTCACCCGCTGCGTATTGCCAGAATAAGGCCGTTTTTCGACGCTGATGGCCGCACTGTCGCGTTCGCCGAGCGGGATTTGCAGCGACATGCCAAAGGTCCAGTCGCCTTGCTGATTGTCGCGACTGGCCGCAAGGTTAATACTGCTGCTGCCCCACAGGTTGCGGCTCCAGGAGAGGTTTAACAGTTCGGTTTTATCGTTGTCGAAGCTGCGGACACCGATCCACGCCGCGCCGACGTTGCCGAAATCGCCCATATTGAAGGTCAGCGAATACTGTTCGGTATTGCGACTCAGCGTGGCGACGGGCTGGCGGCGGTTATCATCATCGTACTGGTAGAGCGCCGTCTGATCGTAGAGCGCGAGGTTGCCGAAGCCGCGCTCACGGCGACTGTGTTGGGTGGTGATACTGAAGCGGCTGGTGCTGTACTGGTAGCCCCAGTTGAACTGGCTACCGCTGTTATCGCGCATCCGGCTTTGCGTCCATGCCGAATTCACCACCCCGAACTGGCCGAGTTTAACGACCGCTCCCGCGCCGCCGAGCGCCAGCTCCTGCGCGGCTTCGCCGTGGCCTTCCAGCGTCAGATAATCGGTCAGGCCGTAGCGCAGCGTGCCGCTACCGGCGGCCGGGCCGTAATCAAAATTGTCGATGCCGTAGTTACGCCGCAGGCTGCCGATGCTGATCGCGCCGTCGCTGAGACCACTTTTCAGCACCTCGCTGGCGACATAAAACGGCAGCGTGGTGCTCACCTGACGGCCCAGCGCATCGGTGGTCACCAGCACCGCATCCCCTGCGCCGTTGATATAGGGCAGATTGGTCAGCGTAAATGGCCCCGGCTGTAAGCGGGTGTTCCCGGCGCGATAGCCGTTGATAAACACATCGACGGAGGTCGGCACCGCCGCCTCGCCGGAAAACTGCGGCAGCGGCCAGGTGACCAGGTCGGGACGCACCGTGAAATCCCGTCCGTAACGAATGCCGCCAAGCCGCACGCTGTTGCTCCAGCTCAGGGAATCGGAAATCACATCCCCCAGATCCCACACGGTGGCGTCGTCTTCGTTGGTCAGGGTTAAGGTGGTGTCGTAGCGGATATAACCCTGTTTTTGCTGCACATCGCCGGAGAGATTTTGCCGCTGCGTGCCGGTAGAGTTGAGCACCGCGTTTTGCTCAAAAAAACGCAGCTCATGCCACAGGGCGATCTGGCTGCCGATGTTCTCCGTCTGGCTGGTGTAGATGTCGTAGTTGAGCAGCGCCCCACGGCCATACATCGGTTCACTGCGTTCGCTGTCGCCGGTAAACGAGGTGCTGTTTTCCCCCACCCATTCGCGGGGCACAAACAGCATCAGCCGCTGGCCGCTGCTGTCATACTCGACACGCACCTCCGGCAGCGCCGAGACGTTAACCTCGCCCTTCGGCAGACGGTCGGCGGGCAGTCCGGCGCGCCGGAGGTTTTCGCTGTCAACAAAAAAGGCGTTTTGCCGACGGATCACCGGCACCACCTGCTGCGTATCACGGTAGTTGACCACCAGCGCAAGGTGAAACGTCGCCTCGTCGTTCAGCGCCTGTGCATCAGGGGGCGGCGGCAATGCGTCGTCCCCGTTGGCGGCCTGCACGCTGCCGGTACTGCCGAGGCTCAGCATCATCATTGCGATCAGCGCGCGGGGGCTGACTGCCATGTCGTATCCCTGGCGTTAATGGTGGCCGTCATGGCAGAGGGGGAACTGATACCGGCGGGCAGCGGAAAACGGCGGGTGCTGCCGGGCAGAACATAACCCAGCAGACCATCCGCCAGTTCCCTGCTCTGACCGCCCTGCTGAACGTTTACGTTACTTAACCGCACATGCACATCGCTGCGGTTGGTGATTTCGATGGCCGGTTTGCCGCCGTCGCGCACGGCGCGCCAGCTCAGATCCCGTGCCTCCACCAGCGCGTGGTTCGCCCCTTCCCGCTGGGTGGCGATGCCCTGCCCGTAGGCAAACAGCGGAATGGAATAACGCATCTGGATCTTCAGCCCGATTTGCGGTGTTTTGTCATCCTGGGGCTGGGGGATCTCATCAACAATAATACGGTAAGCCTGTTCGACGCCTGCCGGCACCGTGGTCTGTTTGATAAGGCGGATCAGCTGTTTGCTGCCCTTCTCAATGCGCACAATAGGTGGACTGGCGACCACGTCCTGTTGCGGCTGGTAGCGTTCGTTGCCGCCATCCTGACGCCAGCGCACGATGCGCACTTGCATGGTGGTCGGGGTGTCGCCCTGGTTCTGGATCCACAGTTCAGTGGCGGGCGTATCCGCTGCCAGCCACGGATCGATAGGCCATAACAGAATGGTGGCTGCCGCCTGTACCTGCGGCGCACTTAGGGCCAGCGCGGTAGTGAGCAGCAGCGCTGCCTGTCGAGGATAAATGCTCATAGACGTCTCCCTGTCTCACCATGTCAGGGTCACGGTGAGTTGATCGCTATAGTTGCCTGCGGGACTCAAACCCGTCAGCTGCGCCGCGCCGAACAGCGTAAGCGCAATGTTGTTACTGTTGCTGTAAGTGACCGAAACCGACTGGTTCTGGGCGATCTCCGTATTGGCCGCCAGCGTGCTGCTGCTGTACAGGCGATACGGCACGACCTCGGTGCCGCCGCTGCGCCGCATATTGCGCACACTGGTGTAATTCAGCCCGCCGTTGATGCTCATGCTCAGCGCCACGCCGGGGGTACAGGCCAGCAGTAAAGAGGAGTTGGGCACGAAACTGGTGGAGACACGCCCGCTTTCCACGCCGCTATGGGTGCCGAAATTCAGCGTACCCAGCACGCCACCGGTACCGCTGGTCACCGAACAGCCCGGCGTTATCGTTGCTCCCACCCGGAATGACTGGCTGGTAACAGCCAGGGCGGTTCCCTGCATCATGAGTCCTGCTAACGCCAGCCCGAAAATAAGGCGCAGGACTCCCCGGCTTCCCCGCAGGGAAGCTGGCGCTCCATCAGATTTCATCGTGCGGAGCGTTAGTAAATAACGCTCACGTTTATGGTGTCGGTATAGGTACCTGGTACGACCGTCACGCTGTTACCGCCGCCCTGGATACGACCATAGAGGGTGTAGTTGTTGACGCCGCCGGTGGTTGAGGCAACAGGCAATGGCGCGTTGTTCGCTACCACGTTACTGAAGCCGCTGTCGCTGTAGAGGCTGTAGGCCACGCCCTGCGCAGTGTTGGTGGTATTCACCAGATAGCGGGCCGGGGTGCCTGGCGTACCGACCACGGTACCGGGTGCGGTGGAGTTGGTGTTGCCGGTGATCTGGACGGTATAGCTGTCGGTGGTGCACTGAATGCCGAAGCTGTTTCCGCCCCCCGAGCCGGTAAGCTGGGTGGTCAGTGTCGAGAAGGTTGCCGGATGTTCACCAAAGTTCAGCGTACCGAAGTTGATGCCGTTCTGGTTTGGGGATCCGTTTATCAGGCAGCCGTTGGTCAACGTCAGGGTGGCACCGATGGTCCCGTTACTGGTCACCGCCTGAGCATTCTGCCCGGCGAATAACAATGCGCTACCCGCGAGGAGAATACGTAAATTTCTGTTCATGTTATCGCCTCCAGTAAATAAGCTTTCCGCTTATTGCGATAAAGGATGAGCTGCCGGGGATATTATCCTGCCGGGGAAATAACAGGATTAACAGAAATTTAGCTCAGGGAGAGGTAAAGAACTACCCTGTAAAACAGGGGTCATATGGACGGGTGATTGACACAAATTATCATTAATTTTCAGCTTGTTAGACAATAAAACAGGATGTAAACAAACGTTTCTAAAAAGGATATATTGCCGCTGGCGTGATTTGAATCACAAATTAAAATGCCGTTTTCTGTCGTTACATTTATTTGTCGTTAATATTAGTTAACTGGCACTTAATTATTGCGCAGAGGAATAATAATAAACGCGGGTTATTTTAAAAATTGCGGGAGATATATTTAATAAAAGGCCGGAAAAATAAAAACGCTCTCGGGAAAGAGAGCGTTTTTTTTACCGGTTTTGCCCGGCGGCGCAAGCTTGCCGGGCCTACAGGTCAACTCAATGCGGAACGTCAGGCGACGTGCGTAGCCGCCACGTCAAGCAGCGCCATTTCATCGCTGTTGAGCAGTTTTTCGATGTTCACCAGGATCAGCATACGGTCGCCAAGCGCGCCGAGGCCGGTCAGGTATTCAGTGGACAGCGTAACCGCGAACTCCGGTGCCGGGCGGATCTGATCCGCGGCCAATGACAGCACGTCGGAGACGCCGTCAACCACGATGCCCACCACACGCTGCCCCAGGTTCAGCACGATCACCACGGTGTTTTCGTTGTACTCTACGTCCATCTGGCTGAACTTCACGCGCAGATCGACGATAGGCACAATCACACCGCGCAGGTTGGTCACCCCTTTGATGAATTCCGGGGTGTTGGCAATGCGGGTTACCTGATCATAACCACGGATTTCCTGCACTTTCAGAATATCGATACCGTATTCTTCCCCGCCAAGGGTGAAAACCAGGAATTCCTGACCTGATGGCTCGCCAGCCAGTTTCGTTACATTACTCATACCGGTCATGTTTATACCTTCTTACCTAAATCAGGCGGCTGTATGCGCCATACGTTGTTCACGGTTTAATCCCTGTAACGCCGAAACATCCACAATCAGCGCGACACTGCCATCACCGAGGATGGTCGCCGCAGAAATGCCCGGCACTTTGCGATAGTTGCTTTCCAGGTTTTTCACTACCACCTGATGCTGACCGATCAACTGGTCAACCAACAAGGCGTAACGACGTCCTGCGCTTTGTACGATCACCACGATACCTGCGGTGGCTTCCGTTTTCGCGCCCTTGACGTCAAAGACTTTCCACAGTTCTACCAGCGGCAGGTATTCGCCACGCACTTCCAGAACGCGCTCGCCACCCGCCAGCGGGTGCAGATCTTCTTCACGCGGTTGCAGCGATTCCATCACAGCGTTCAGCGGCAGGATAAAGACTTCTTCGCTGACCTTCACGGACATGCCGTCGAGGATCGCCAGCGTCAGCGGCAGCAGGATACGAATGGTCGTGCCCGCGCCCTGTTTGGATTTGATTTCGACGTGGCCACCCATCTCCTGGATGTTACGTTTCACCACGTCCATGCCGACACCACGGCCCGACACGTCGGTTACCTGTTCAGCGGTGGAGAAGCCCGGCGCGAAGATCAGCATCCCGACTTCTTCGTCAGACATGCTTTCGCTCACCGCCATACCCTGAGACATGGCTTTCGCAAGGATACGTTCGCGGTTAAGGCCTGCGCCATCGTCGGTCACTTCGATACAGATATTGCCGCCCTGGTGTTCGGCGGAGAGCACCAGGTTACCCACGGCGGATTTACCGGCGGCAACGCGGACGTCCGGCAGTTCGATACCGTGGTCGAGGCTGTTACGCACCAGGTGCGTTAACGGATCGATAATGCGTTCGATCAGGCTCTTATCCAGCTCAGTGGAGCTACCGATAAGGGTCAGTTCGATCTGCTTGTTCAGTTTGGTGGCGAGATCGCGCACCAGGCGCGGGAAGCGGCTGAAAACATATTCCATCGGCATCATACGGATGGACATCACCGATTCCTGCAGGTCACGGGCGTTGCGCTGCAACTGGCCCATGCTGGTGATCAGATCGCCATGGGTGACCGGATCCAGTTCGTTTGAGCGCTGGGCCAGCATGGACTGGGTGATCACCAGTTCGCCCACCAGGTTAATGATCTGGTCAACTTTTTCCACCGCCACACGGATGCTGGTGGATTCGCTGGCGCGCGCCGGTTTTTCACGTTCCTGGCGGCCCGCCGCAGCCTGTTCTTTCGGTACGGCTTTCAGCACGGGTGCTGCGGCCACGACCGGCACCTGCGGTGCGCTTTCAGCAACCACCGCGCTCGCCGGTTCAGCGTTCGCTGCGGCAGCGGGTGCGGTTTCGAAAGCAATCTGATCCTGCTCTACCACGAAGCAGAGCACAGCAATCAGATCGTCCTGGCTCACGCCGCCATCCAGCGTCGCACTCAGGGAGTCGCTGCCTTTTACCACGTCACTTAAGGTGGCAAGGTTTTTAAGTTCGTCTTCCAGCAGGCCGACTTCGTTCTCTTTCAGACGCGAAATCACGATGCGCAGCTTGTCGCTGTTGGCAGCAGGCGCGGTGGACACGTCAGCCTGTTCATCCTGCGCGTCGACTACCGTCAGTTTTGCACCGTTAACGGCAGGCACCACTTCACCCTTCGCTTCCAGTGCCAGCTGACGCAGGGCATTGCAGATATATTCAAAGCTGGCGGCATCTGGCTCTTGTGAGCTTTTATAGGCGTCGAGCTGTTCCTGCATAATATCTTTGGTTTCCAAAAACAGATTGATTATATCGGTGTTGAGCTGCATCTCACCGCGCCGGGCTTCATCGAGCAGGTTTTCCATCAGGTGCGTGGTTTCCTGCAAAATGGTGAAGCCAAACGTGCCTGCGCCGCCTTTTATAGAGTGCGCGGCCCGAAAGATAGCATTCAGTTGTTCAGAGTCCGGGGCTTCAGGCACCAGATCCAACAAATGTTGCTCCATGTCCGCCAACAACTCGTCAGCTTCATCAAAAAACGTCTGATAAAAATCGCTAATATCCATGCTCACGCTATCACCTCGGATCGGGTTGTGGCGATGTGGGAACTGTCGCCTGGGGCAACGCCTCTGGCTGTTTTAATAAACTTACTGGCTCGTTCTGGCTCTCGGCATTTTCATGCAAAATTGCCTGTTCTGCCTGCCGGTTAAGAACCAAAAGACTGATGCGGCGGTTTATCGCATCATCAGCGCCTTTGTCGCTAAGCCGCATGGTAGCCGCCATGCCCACGACACGCAGGACTTTACCGTCGTCCAGGCCGCCGATGACCAGCTCACGACGCGATGCGTTTGCGCGGTCAGCGGAGAGTTCCCAGTTGCTATAGCCTCGTTCGCCATTGGCATAAGGGAAATCATCGGTGTGGCCTGACAGACTGACTCTGTTAGGAATACCGTTCAGTACCGGGGCGATCTTACGCAGAATATCGCGCATGTACGGCTCCACCTCGGCACTGCCGGTTTTAAACATCGGGCGGTTCTGGCTGTCGATAATCTGAATACGCAGCCCTTCCTGCACGAGGTCGATCTTCAGATGCGGGCGCAGGGCGCGCAGTTTTGGATCGGCTTCAATTAACTGGTCAAGATCGCCACGCAGTTTGCTCAGGCGGTTCTGTTCCATACGTTTGCGCAGATCTTCCACGTTCGGCTGACGCTGGACTTCACCCTTTTGCTGAGTGAAATCATCACCACCACCGGGGATTGGGCTGTCGCTGTTCGAAATTCGCGCACCGCCCGTGACCGCCGTTGCCAGCGGGGTGCGGAAATATTCCGCGATCTGAATAAGCTCTTTAGGACTGGAGATGGAAATCAGCCACATAACCAGGAAGAACGCCATCATTGCCGTCATAAAATCGGCGTAGGCAATCTTCCACGATCCGTGCGAGCCGCCTCCGTGTCCTTTATGTTTACGTCGTTTGACGATGACAATGGGGTGGGCCTGGTTTTTCATGCGTCCTCAGTCGTGGTCTGCTGGTTTGGGTTTCTGACTGCACGCACATGCTCTTCAAGTTCAACGAAGGAAGGACGTTCGCTCGAGTACAGGGTTTTACGGCCAAACTCCACGGCAATCGGCGGCGCATAACCGTTCAGATTCGACAGCAGCGTGATTTTCACGCACTGCATCATCTTGGTGGTTTCGGCGCTTTTCTGACGCAGCACGGTCGCCAGCGGCGAGATAAAACCATAGGCCAGCAGGATGCCGAGGAAGGTTCCCACCATCGCATGGGCAATCAGCGCACCCAGCTCTGCCGCCGGGCGATCCGCCGAGGCCAGGGCGTGAACCACGCCCATTACCGCCGCCACGATGCCGAACGCCGGCAGTGAGTCACCGACCATCGCCAGGCTGTTGGCGGGCACTTCCGCTTCGGCTTCATGCGTTTCGATCTCTTCGTCCATCAGCGCTTCGATTTCGAAGGTGTTCATGTTGCCGCTGATAATAAGACGGAGATAATCCACGATAAATTCGAGCATCACCGGATCGGCAAGGATACGCGGGTAGCTGGCAAAAATTTCGCTCTCTTTTGGACTTTCAATATCACGTTCCAGCGAGAACATGCCTTGTTGACGGGATTTCGCCATCAGGCGATAGAGCAGCGCCAGCAAGTCCATGTACATACTTTTGGTGTATTTCGAACGGCGAAACAGCAGAGGTAACGCTTTCATCGTCCCTTTGATGGCTTTGCCGTTGTTGCCCACAATAAACGCACCTATGCCCGCACCACCGATGATAATAAGTTCGGCAGGTTGATAAAGTGCCCCAAGGTGTCCGCCGGTCATCATATAACCGCCAAAGACTGTACCGAGAACAACCAGGTAACCTAATAAGATCAGCACGACATCATCCTTCACTGTTGACTAAGGCAAGGAGAAACAGATTTGCGTTTGGCACGGCGGCGGGGCAAAAAAAAGCAGCGGTAATTGCTTACCGCTGCTGGAGTGTTGCTCACACCGTTCGGTCAAACAGCCTGATTGATCTGTTCATCCAGCAGTTGTGAATTACTATCGGCAACTTCCGGGGAAAGTTTACGTCTTTTTACTGCTCTGGAAGGCGGTTGGCACAAACTGCAGGCGAAGCTGCCCACGGGTTGGTGTGCATGGGTGATAAAATTGCCGTCGCAGCAGTTGCAACGAGAAAGTTGCAGCATGCCACTTTCAACGAAACGGACCAGTGTCCAGGCGCGGGTCAGGGCCAGTAACGGCCCCTCTTCCTGCTGCGGGCACTGTTCTAAATAGAGGCGGTACGCTTTGATCACGGCATCGACGCCGCTGCAAAGTCCTGTTTTCAGTAAAAACTGCCAGGCATTACAGAACATGGAGGCATGAATATTTTGCTCCCACGTCATAAACCAGTCGGTGGAAAACGGCAGCATGCCTTTCGGCGGCGGACTGCCGCGAAGTTCTTTATAAAGTTTGATGAGTCGACCACGGCTCAGCTGCGTCTCACTTTCCAGCATTTGTAACCGCGCGCCCAGCGTAATCAGCTCCATGGCTAACTGGATGTCGCGCGCTTCCTGAACGATACTTTTAACGGTCATAGATCAGGCCCTTTTCTTCCGGGCAGGTGCATCAACCGTCTGACCTGCGTCACTTAGCAGACGGGTTGAAAGCAAAATTCCGGTATGGACCTGCTGTAAATCGTCGACACGGGATTCCTGTGTCAGACGGGTAATAGTCTGGTGGCTGTCAAAGCGGAACTGGCAAATCAGCTGATTGGTTTCAGCCAGTTTAACCATTTGCGGCAACGTCAGCTCGACCATTGTGGATGCCATTTCTTCACTCATCCCCAGGCGGAACATCGCGGAGGCTTTGTCCTGACTAATCAGACGCTGTGCAAGAAGGAGATATGACAAATTGATGTCATAAACATGTTTCAGCAACTCGGATGTATGCATTTTTCCCATCCAGAATAACCAACGAAAATCTTAAGCGGTCAGACCGCACCCCGTGATGTCGCCGGGAAAAAACCCGGTAAAATAAATAAGACAAGGCAAAATGCATTACTACGATTCAGGTGTTTTGACGTGGAGGCGATCACCTCATTGTGCGATCTACTCCTTCACACGTTCTCATCATTTCTTACACAAACTAAGATTTTTCCTAAATCGAGGCAACTGTACTCGCGGACTCTGAGACATACAATGTGAGCAAGTAGTATTTTGAAAAAAATGTGATCTACGTCACATAATTTAAGCGAATATTACGAATAAATCTATCAATATGACTGTTGGATTGAATATTTTTCGTTCTATCAAACGTGTTTTCTATTCTTTTCGCACGAATAGCCATGCAAACAGCTCGGACCTGTGAGTCAAAACAATGCACTGTCAGCGAAAGCAACGACTTAGCGCAGGCCGACGATCTCTGTTGTAGAGACATAAAAACTTATCACATAAAAATCATGAAGTTATAAATTCATAAAAATCTATTAGTCACTTTTGGTAACGATTACAAAAATGTTAATCATCAGGATTAATAAAACAGCGTTATGATTTTTTTCTGCGAAAATTTACGTTAAGAGATCATTTTTGAGCAACATGGTTACATTGTGAACTATTCCAGTTGTAAGAATAATTAATGAATATTTATTAACTGCGTCATAAAACTAACAGGTTTCGTAGTTGCAATTTTTTTCAAAAAAGAGTATGCGGGCAGCAAAAACGTTTGGGAGATGGCATTTGGAGGGATCAAAAAGCGGCTCCCGCGGGTGCGGGAGCAGACTGACGGTCAGGCAAGTTTCGGGAAGGTCGCCACGTTATTTTGCAGCAGACTTTCTGCATTACGCGGCGCAATGCGCTTTAGGTCGGCAATAAACCTCTTCTGCCAGGCATCGATGTCATTTTTCTGGATAATCTCCAGCATCTCGGCGTGGCGGGAAATACGCTCTGCCAGCGGCATGGTCAGCGCACGGTCCATGGCAGCTGCCACATCATCGCGGTCGTACGGGTTGACCAGCAGCGCGGAGGTCAGCTCATTGGCGGCCCCGGCGAAGCGTGAAAGGATCAGCACGCCGGGATTCGCCGGATCCTGCGCGGCCACGTACTCTTTTGCCACCAGGTTCATACCATCACGCAGCGGCGTGACCAGCCCGACATCAGAATAGCGGAACACTTTCATCAGCAGCTTACGGTCGAAATGCTGGTTAAGATAGTACAGTGGCGTCCAGCCCAGCTGACCATATTTACCGTTAATACGCCCCGCTTCGGTTTCCAGTTGGTGCCGAATATCCTGATACGCCTGGACATCACCACGCGAGGTTGGCGCAATCTGCGTATAGCGGATCTTGCCGTGATGTTCGGGGAATTTCTCCAGCAGCGTTTCGAACGCCGCGAAACGCTCCGGCAGCCCTTTCGAGTAATCCAGGCGCTCAACGGAGAAAATGTTTTTGACGCCTTTAAGCTCTTCCTTCAGCTGGGCCATTTTTGGCGGCAGCGGCCCGGCGGCAGCCTGGGCGATCTCTTTTGGCTCAATACCAATCGGATAGACTTCAGTGGCGAAGGTTTTACCAAAGGCGGTATGCGTCTTTTTGTCTTTGGCGATCACGCGCGTCTGGCTGGCTACGCTGTCGAGGAAGGACACCCGGTCACTTTCCGTCTGGAAGCCCAGCAGGTCGTAATCGCACAGCTGTTCTAACAGCTCCGCGTGTGGCGGTAAGGCGTTGAAAATTTCCGGAGTCGGGAACGGAATATGCAAGAAGAAACCAATCTGATTCTTCACCCCGCGCTGGCGCAGTTCGTGGGCGAACGGCAGCAGGTGGTAATCGTGGATCCACAGTACGTCGTCTTCTTCCAGCAGCGGTAAGAGTTTATCTGCCAGCAAGGCGTTTACACGCTGATAGCCTTCCCATGACTCGCGCTGGAACTGCACGAGGTCCAGCCGATAGTGGAATGCAGGCCACAATACGGCATTGGAGAACTGGTTGTAATATTCTTCATAATCTTGTTCGCTGAGATTAAATGAGGCCCAGGTGATATTGCCGCGTGTCTCTTTTTTTAACGGCTGATCTTCATTTCCTGTCTCACCGCTCCAGCCGAACCAAAGTCCACCGGTTGCTTTCAGCGCGCCTAAAATCCCGACAGCCAGACCACCGGCGCCTGCTTTTTTATCGTCCGGCGGTGCAATGCGATTAGATACTACGACTAAGCGACTCATAGCCATCTCTCCTGTTTGTTAGCGCTAATTTTTCTTGTTGTAATTGATGATCAATCATCTGTTCGAGCCACTGGTGCACAGCTGAAACGCCGTCCAGTCGCCATTTTGCCTGGGTGTCCCCTAAGCCGACTTTGATCGTGACGCCACCCTGACGGTTCACAACCTTAAATCCTTGTTCATCGGTGAGGTCATCGCCCAGGAATACGGGTGTTCTGCCCGCAAACGGGGGTTCCTGCATAAATGCGTCGATGGCAGCACCTTTACTGATGCCGCACGGTTTCAGTTCAACAACGCATTTGCCTGGCTGTAAGGCCAGTTCTTCGTGTTTTGCTTCCAGCGCGTGTGCCAGCGCATAAATGGCCTCTTCATGATGCATGGCCTGACGGTAATGGAGTGCGAATGCCATTCCTTTTGCCTCCAGTTCGGCGCCCTCAAGACCATCCAGCCCGGCAATCAGTTCCAGTTCAATCTGCTTAACCAGCTCAGGGGGCAGCGTCACCACGTGGTGTTCGCCGTTATGGTCGCGGCGCTCTGCACCGTGGACGCCCGCAAGCGGAAAGTGATAAGGACTGGCAAGCGCATCCAGTTCGCGCATCGAACGGCCAGATACCAGCGCAACGGCGCCCTGGTTCATCTCAGCAAGTTGATGCAACTGGTCCCGCACCCTGGCGGGAATGGCTACCTGATCGGGATGGGGTTTGATGTCAGCGAGGGTTCCGTCGAGGTCAAAAAAGAACGCAAAATTACCAGAAAAAATCGGCGGTACAGTTAACTGGTCGGCCACTCTGGTCTCCTCCTTACAGTTCTGATGCCCTGCTCCTGCAGACGCATCGCATTATCATTAGCCATGTAAGTATAGACAGTGTGACGACGCTCGCCATTTTAAGAATGGCTTGCCAGCCGACGAGACGGCTGGCAAGAGAGGGGATAAACTTAAAGGTTGTGCTTAAACGGTACGCTTCGCTTTTTGTTTGTAGCGGTCAAAAATCACCGCCGCCAGCAGGATCAAACCACGCACCACATACTGCGAGAATGGCGAGATATTAAGCAGGTTCATGGCGTTCTCGACGGTGCCAAGGATCAGGATCCCGGCCACCACATAAGAGATTTTACCGATGCCCCCTTTCAGCGACACCCCGCCCAGCACGCAGGCTGAGATGACGATCAGCTCGTAACCGATTGAGGTCATCGGCTGTCCACTGGTCATGCGCGACGCCAGAATAATCCCCGCGATAGCCGACACCAGACCCGACAAAATAAAGATGATGATTTTGGTGCGAACCACCGGCACACCCGCCAGGCGAGCCGCCTCTTCGTTGCCGCCAATCGCCAGCGTATTTCGACCAAAAGTTGTACGATTTAGTAAAAATCCGAAAATGGCGAGACAGATAACGGTCAGCCAGATTGGAGCCGGTAAACCGAGCCAGTTGGTGTAACCCAGGGCGAAGAAACGCTCATCTTCAATGCCGACCGCTTTACCGTCGGAAATGATGTAGGCCAGCCCGCGCACGATCTGCATGGTGGCGAGCGTGGTGATCAGGGCGTTGATTTTCAGCCGCGCGATAACGAAGCCGTTGACCAGACCGCTGAGTACACCGAGCATCAGACCCGCAAAGATACCGATCCACAGGCTTTCGGTCATGTTGATCACCACCGCCGTGGTGACGCCTGCACAGGCGATAACCGAGGCGACGGAAAGATCGAAATCCCCGGAGGCGAGACAGAACAACATGCCGCAGGCCACCATACCGGACATGGAGATTGCCAGCCCCAGCCCTTTCATGTTCACAAAGCTGGCGAAGTTCGGCACAAAAATAGCGCAGCCGATAAACAGCACGGCGAACACCACCAGCATGCCGTACTGGTCCCAGATACGACCGAGGTTAAATGGCGACTTTGGTGCGCCGGACGTGGTTAAAGACGACATCATATTCTCCTTGCTCAGGCAACAGCCTGGCTAACTTTAGGCATGGCAAGGCTTAACGCCTGTTGTTCATCCGCCTGACCGTGTAGTAATTCACCGGCGATCTCCCCTTCGCGCATTACCAGGATACGGTCGGCGAGGCCGAGCACTTCGGGCAGGTCGCTGGAGGCAAATAGCACCGCGACACCGCGTGCCGCCAGCGCATAAATCACGTTGTAAATTTCATGTTTCGCGCCGACATCAATGCCGCGCGTTGGCTCATCGAGCAAAATGACCTTCATCTCTTCAGATAACCAGCGACCCAGAATGGCCTTTTGCTGGTTGCCGCCAGAAAGATTCATGATCAGCTGCTCAGCGCCAGGGGTTTTGATGTTCAGGGATCGAATATGGTGATCGGCGTTCTGCACTTCCCAGCCGTCGTTAATCAGACAGCCAGCGCGGATGTATTTGCGGCGGGCGCTGATATTGATGTTATCGCGCACTGAATGCACCGGGATAATACCCTCGGCTTTACGATCTTCCGGGCACAGCATCATGCCGGCGGCGATGGCATGGCCGGGTTTTTGGATGTTGACGGTTTCGCCGTCGATCCACACCTGGCCTGCAGTGATGCGCGTGCCGCCAAACAACCCTTTCATCAGTTCGCTGCGTCCCGCCCCCACCAGCCCAAACAGGCCGACGATTTCGCCGCGTTTCACCGACAGGCTTACCGGCTTGCGCACGCCCGGCGCTTTGACTTCATCGAGGCGCAGCATCTCTTCACCGGTTTCACGCGGCTGCCAGCCATATATATCCCCCAGATCACGACCCACCATCGCCTTAACCAGCGAATCGTGGTTGACCTGTTGCATGTCGTCGAAGGTGCAGACATAACGACCATCTTTAAAGACGGTAATGGCATCGCTTAAGGCAAAAATCTCCTCCATGCGGTGCGAGACATAAATGATCACCCGCCCTTCGTCGCGCAGTTCACGAATGACGCGGAACAGGTTGTCGATTTCACGCGCCGACAGTGAACTGGTCGGCTCATCAAAGGCGATCACTTTGGCGTTACGCGCCAGCGCTTTGGCAATCTCCACCATCTGCCACTGGCCAATCGACAGGTATTTCAGCGGCGTTTGCGGATCGATGTCGAGACCAAGATGCTCCAGCTGTAGCCGGGCTTCGTAGTTCAGCAGCGAGCGATTGACGAAACCGCCTTTGTGCGGCAACTGACCGAGGTAAATATTTTCCGCCACGGTCATTTCAGGCACCAGATGCAGTTCCTGATAGATAATGGCGACCCCGGCATTCAGCGCAGCCGGGGTGTCAGCAAAAGTGACGTCTTCCCCGCGCAGGGCCAGCGTGCCGGTGGTGGGTGCATAGTTCCCGCTGAGGATCTTCAGCAGCGTGGATTTACCCGCGCCGTTTTCCCCCATCAGGGCGTGAACCTGGCCTGCATAGCAATCAAAGCTGATGTCGCTGAGCGCTTTTACGCCAGGGAAGGTTTTGCCAATCCCCCGGAAAGACAGGTATGGAGTTGACTGTTGCATAACATCTCCGAAACGCTTTTCAATGTACGTCTGGCCCTCCACCCGGCAGGTGAAGGGCACAACCAGATATGCGGATTACTTAACGCCCAGTCCTTTTTTCGCCAGCTCTTCTTTAAAGTTGTCGCGAGTGATCAGCACCACGTCGGTAACAGCGGTGAATTTCGGCGGTTCCACGCCCTTCTCTACCCAGTTGTAGAGCATTTCGCTGGTTTTATAGCCATGCACGTCCGGGCTTGGCAGCAGTGAACCGTAGAAGCCGGTGCCCTGCGCTTTCGACAGCTCGCTCACGGCGTCCACCCCGTTGATGCCGATACCGATGACATCAGCCGCTTTAAAGCCCTGACCTTCCGTGGCGCGCACGCCGCCCAGCACGGTGTTGTCGTTCATGCCCACCACCAGCCAGTGTTTCACTTCCGGATGCTGCACCAGCAGGGAGTTACCGGCGTCAAAGGCCCCTGGAATATCGTTCGCTTTGGTCGGTACTTTATAGATCTGTTTTTCCGGGAAGCCGGCGGCTTTCAGCGCGTCCATCGAACCGGTGGTACGACGACGGGCGGTGTCCAGTTCGTCAGCGGTGATGGCCATCACGGCGGTATCTTTCACGTCCCAGCCGCGTTTTTGCATCTCTTTATAGAGTTCCTGGCCCTGGCGCGCGCCAATTTCACTCGCTGCCATCATCACCAGCGGCACGGATTCCATTGGTTTGCCTTTAGCGGTAACGAACTGGTCATCGACGGCGATGACTTTCATGTCATAGCCTTTGGCTTTTGCCACGATGGCCGAGCCAAGTTTCGGATCCGGCGTACAGATGACGAACCCCTTCGCACCGCTGGCCGCCAGGCTGTCGATGGCATTCAGGGTTTTCTCCCCGTCCGGTACGGCGATTTTAATCACTTCAAAACCAAGATCTTTGCCGGCTTTATCAGCAAATTTCCATTCTGTCTGGAACCACGGTTCCTCCGGTTGTTTCACCAGAAAACCGAGTTTCATGGTCTCGGCGATAGCGGATTGTGACATAACGGCAGCCAGACCGATGGCTGCCAGCGCTTTAGTGAATTTGTGCATGGTTAACTCCAGCTTTAGCGTTCTTTTATGTAGGGAAAAGCGGTTATTCTGTTGTTTAATCAGACAGAAAACAAAGCATTAGCCGATACTGTTCAGGATATGCTTCTGCTGGGGAGTAGTTTTAGCGGGAAATTAATCATCCATAGGAGAGCGCCATCACACGGCAGAATTACAGTAATTGCGTACATAAATTCAGCGGAAAATGACATAATAAAAGCCGTATTTGTCGGACAATTAGCAGGGGTGACAGTGAAATTATCCATAACCCCAGCCAGCTTATCCTTGTCGCCCGAATGCGTTGCACATCCGGGCGGTTCATCACCAGCGATAATAGATATGTTCAGCGTGTTCGCGTACCGGCGTTTCATCGCCCAGTAAGCGCGCCGACACGGTGAAGGCAAAATCAAAGACGTGGCCTAATCCTTTGCCGCTGATCAGATTGCCATCTTCCACGACAGGCGCATCGACATATTCCCCGTTTTTGACGTCCTGCCACAGGTCGCCGGAGCAGACGTAGCGCCGCCCGTTCAGCAGATCGTTACCACCCAGCACGCGCGCTGCCGCCGAGCAGATAGGGCAAATCAGTTTGCCCGCTGCATCATGCGCCTTCACGAAGCGGATCACATCGGCGCTGGCCGCCAGGTTCACGCTGCCCTGCGGCCCGCCCGGTAGCACCACGGCGTCATACAGGGTTTCCAGACGCTCAGCGAGGGTGCTGTCTGCGACCATGGGAATGGCGTGATAGCTTTCTACTGCGCGGGAGGCGGCACAGGCCAGGGTTTCAACCCCTATGTGCAGACGACGCAGAATATCGATGGTGACAATGGCTTCGGCTTCTTCAAATCCCGGGGCCAGTAATACCGCCACTTTTTTCATTTTTTATTCCTTCAGGTAAGAGATGAAATCACCTTAAACCTAATTTCATAAAAATTAAACTGCAAGTTCAAAGTTATCGCACGCCGCGCTTATTCCCGGAGAGTTTCCCCCGTTTCGCTTAAGTGCCTTATGGGTCACAGTAATGTCGCCGCTAATCTTTCTATGCTGTAGCCAGTTACTCATAATAAGGATATTCGCTATGGCTATTGTCGGAATGGTTCAAAAACTCAATACGCAAATGAATCTTGAGTTTCAGGCATCCAGTCTCTATTTGTCGCTCAGCGAATGGTGCGCGGCGCATAGCCTGAACGGAACCGCGACTTTCCTGCGCACCCAGGCGCAGGGCAATATCACACAAATGATGCGTGTGTTTGAATATATGAAACGTGAAGGGGCGAATCCCGTGGTAAAAGCCACAGAACCCTCTCATGACGACTATTCCACCCTCGAAGATCTGTTTACGAAAATGCTCGATGAGTATTCACAACGCTGCACCACCCTCGCCCGTTTGACGGCGGAGGCTGCGGCCATGAACGATGCCTGTACGCTGGAGTTTTTGCAGCAACTGGACAAAGAGCAGCAGCAGGACGGGTTGCTGTTGCAGACCATTATGGAAGAAGTGCATAACGCGCAGCTGTCGGGTATGGGGTTACCGCAGACCGATCAGCATTTACTTAATATCGTCAATTTCCAGCAGCATTAATCGCTCACCTCGCGTTAACCCCGGCCTGCGTCGGGGTTGTTATTATTTGCAATTTAATGTTGCAGAAATGTTTATAAGTCATTGATTACAGCACGTTTTACAAAGTCGATCTGGCTCGCAACGATCACCCTTACAAAATGTAATGATTTGGAGCATCAATGTTTAATTACACAGGTGCTTCATGATCACTCTTGAGTTTGTTGTCATTATCCTCTGCCTGCTGGTCGGTACGCGCTTCGGCGGCATGGGCCTCGGCCTGATAAGCGGTATCGGCCTTTTCATTCTGACTTTTGTTTTTGGCCTGCAACCGGGTAAACCGCCGGTCGACGTGATGCTGACTATTCTGGCGGTTATCGGCTGCGCCGCGACGCTGCAAACCGCTGGCGGGCTGAACGTCATGATGCAGTTTGCCGAGCGGCTGCTGCGCCGCCATCCTCAGCACATCACCCTGCTTGCGCCCTTCACCACCTGGATGTTGACGTTTTTATGCGGCACCGGACATGTGGTTTACACCATGTTTCCGATTATCGCCGACATCGCGCTGAAAAAAGGCATCCGCCCGGAGCGCCCGATGGCGGTGGCGTCGGTGGCGTCACAAATGGCGATCACCGCCTCGCCGGTGTCGGTGGCCGTGGTGTCGCTGGTCTCTATACTGGCGGCACAACAGGGGATCGGCCACGCGTGGAGTATTCTGGAGATCCTCGCCGTCTCCGTTCCGGCATCGCTGTTTGGGGTGGCCATCGCCGCGCTGTGGAGCCTGCGGCGCGGTAAAGATCTGGCGGATGACGCGGAATTTCAGGAGAAGCTCAAGGATCCTAAACAACGTGAATTTATCTACGGCAGCAGCGAAACGCTGATGGATCAACGCTTTCCAAAGCAGGCGTACTGGTCAACCTGGATTTTCTTCGCCGGTATTCTGGTGGTGGTGCTGTTAGGGGCGCTGCCGGCGCTGCGTCCGGCATTCGACGTGAAAGGTAAAATGACGCCGCTGTCGATGAATCTGGTGATCCAGATGATGATGCTGATTGCCGGGGCGGTCATGCTGATAGTCTGCAAGGTGAACGCGTCGACGATTTCCAGCGGCGCGGTATTCAAGGCCGGGATGGTCGCGATTTTCTCGGTGTTTGGCGTGGCGTGGATGAGTGACACCTTCTTTCAGGCGCATCTGGAAGAGCTAAAAGTGGCACTGGAAGGCGTGGTGCAGAATCACCCCTGGACCTACGCGATTGTGCTGTTTCTGGTGTCCAAACTGGTTAACAGCCAGGCTGCCGCCCTGACCGCCGTTGCGCCGATGGCGCTGATGCTGGGCGTCGAGCCAAAAATGCTGCTGGCGTTCTTCCCGGCATCCTACGGTTATTTCGTGCTGCCCACCTACCCGAGCGATTTGGCCTGCATCGGCTTTGACCGGTCAGGCACCACCCGCATCGGGAAATTCATCATTAACCACAGCTTTATTATTCCAGGGCTGATTGGCGTCAGCTGCGCCTGTGCGGCAAGCTATGCACTGGTGATGGTGCTGTTTTGATCCTGCCGGCGGGGGTTCCCCCGCCGTTTTACATCGGGCTGACGCGCCCGCCCCGCGAAAACATCCGTTTGAATAATTCAAAACGAAGGTTTACTTTACTTAGTGCGCCTCGCCCTGCGGGGTGAACTTCAGCTCTATCAGCGCAATCGCTTTCTGAATAGCGCGGCGTGTCACCGGATCGGCAGCCGCCGGATGGGTGGTGAAATCGATGGTTTTTAACTGCTGCGACATTTTCTCACGCACTTCAACCGGTGCGATAACGTCGATAATGTCGAGGATCTGTTTGATCACGAGCTGGCAGGCGACAACATCAGATACCAGTTCTTGATCGGCACTCAGGGATTCAGACATGGAAGGCTCCTTTCAATAAGGACGCCATAGTAGCGGGAAGTGCGGTGAAAAGGTAGTTTGCCCGACCAGCCTGCCGGACGACAGCTATAAAAAAACCTGCCGCAGCAGGTTTTTTTATCAGAACATCGCGCCAGGCGGGACGTCTTTGAAGGTTTTGCAGTAGGTTTCAAAAATGCTTTTCAGGATTTTAAGCAGTTTCATGTTTCTCTCCGGCGAATTTTGTTATGCAGGTGTTATTTCTCTATGCGCACATAATATGACCTGCATCACAAAAATCAACCCGTTTGTGATACTTATCACACTTAAAAATGGAAATCCGGCTGCGTGTTGTTAAGAAAAATAATGATAAATCCGACAGTTACGAACATTTCATTTCTGTAAAAAATTAAAATTTTTTTTAAAATGGCAGACCAAAAATGACTGACAGCATCCCTCCGGAGACCCGGCGCGGCGTTTCTCCCGCCGCCCTGCTGGTCGCCGGTGCGTTTTTTATGGAGTTTCTCGACGGGACGGTGATCGCCACCGCCCTGCCGGATATGGCCGACAGCTTTGGCGTCGATGCCGTGGATCTGAACATCGGCATCAGCGCCTATCTGATCACGCTGGCGGTGCTGATCCCGGCCAGCGGCTGGATCGCTGACCGCTTTGGCGCGCGAAAAGTCTTCGCGTCAGCACTGGCGATCTTCACCCTCGCCTCCGCGTTTTGCGGGCTGGCAGTGAGCGTCGAATGGTTTGTTGCCATGCGTATCTTGCAGGGTGTCGGCGGCGCGCTAATGGTGCCGGTCGGGCGGCTGGCGGTGCTGCGCACCACGCCCAAACATTTGTTGATCACCGCTATCGCCACCCTCACCTGGCCTGCCCTCGTTGCGCCCATTATCGGCCCACCGCTCGGTGGTTTTATTACCAGCTTCGCCAGCTGGCGCTGGATCTTCTTTATTAACGTCCCGCTGGGCCTCGTCGCCATTGCGCTGGCGCTACGCCTCATTCCGGATATACGCGAAACCGAGCGACGGCCATTTGATATGCCTGGTTTCCTTTCCACTGCTGTCGCGATGGTCAGCCTGGTGTACGCCATGGAGTCACTGGGTGCGCAGCAGCCGCAAGGGTGGCTGACGGCGGGTATGCTGCTGCTGGGCGCGGGCACGCTGTGCTATGCGTTGCGCCATTTTCAGCACGCCCGCTGGCCGATGATCCGACTCGATGCCATGCAGGTGCCTACCTTTCGCGTCACCATGTATGGCGGTTCGCTGTTTCGCGCCTCCATCAGCGCGGTGCCTTTCCTGTTGCCGCTGATGTTCCAGGTGGGTTTTGGTATGGACGCGTTTCATGCCGGGCTGCTGGTACTGGCGGTGTTTGTCGGCAATCTGACCATCAAGCCGGCTACCACTCCGCTTATTCGCTGGCTGGGCTTCAAAAAGTTGCTGCTGATCAACGGCGCGCTGAATGTGCTGGCACTGCTGGCCTGCGCGTTTCTGACACCCACGACGCCGGTGTGGGTGATCCTGCTGGTGCTCTATCTCGGCGGCGTATTCCGTTCGGTGCAGTTTACCGGCGTCAGTACCCTGGCATTTGCGGATGTGCCGTCGGCACAGATGAGCTATGCCAATACGCTGTTCAGCACGGCGACGCAGCTGGCGGTCGGGCTGGGCATTACGCTCGGCGCAATCGGAATACGTATCGGCGAGCGGGTCGGCGACTGGCTGGCGCTGGGGGATGTGCCGGGGATCGGTTTTCGGCTGGCGTTTGTGGTGATCGCGCTGATTTGTCTGGTGGGGATGTTTGATACGCTGCGGCTGACTAAAGATGCCGGAAGTGCAGTGTCGAGTAAACAACGGGGGTAAAAGGCCAGCGTAACGCTGGCCTTGCGCAGGTTACGCGATGATTTCGCGCACGAACGCTTCGATTTCTTTGTCCTGACAGTTCTCGAAGAAACATTGCTGGAAACGCTGACCGGTCACGGCTGTTTTCACCAGTTCCGGATCGATGGCACGCAGCGTGTCCAGATAGTTATCTTTCACCACCGCGGCTTTCACCTGGTTGAGGATACCCGCGTTGCGCACCTGCGGCTCTTTACGCTCCGGCGGGTAGCCTTCACCTTTACGACCCGTGAAGGCTTTCTCGAAGATAAAGCGCACGTTCAGTTCTGCGCCCCAGCCAAAACCTTTGGCAAATGGCAGCGCCAGCGCGTTACCGTTGTTGATCTGCGCGAACAGGAAAGCATCCGCCGGATCAATACAGTAGCCGCAGTTCACACCCGGGTGGATATTCAGCGACATCAGCGCGCCCTGGCCGGTACCGCAACCAGCGATCACGAAATCGACGGCTTTGGAGTTCAGCAGAATGCTGGCCATAATACCTAAGTGGATGTAGGTCAGATGATGGTCGTTTTCGTCGCTCATGCCGACGTTGTAAACCGGGAAGTTCTTCTCATCCGCGACGGTTTTCAACTCGTTAAGGATAATGGCATTTTTGGCAGCCTGGCTGTTTTCCATCATCAGTGCAATTTTCATGGTGTCTTCTCCTGAAGCGTTGCGGGATGTCCCGCCGTGAATAGCGAACGTTTTACAAACCTTACTACTAAGCAAACATACTTTCAAATTTAGTGAAAAAACGTTTTAAAAAGTTGCGAGGCGCTCACAGTTTTCCCCGCTTCGCTGACCGTTACGATTAGTAAGCCATGAAAATCCGGCTATTCAGGCCATTGCTGGCGTAGACAGGTTGTAGGATGAGAACATCGAAACTGAATCAGAGCGCTTCCATGAAGAGTATGCTTTTAGCCGCCGCAGCCCTGCTGCTGGCAGGATGCACCATCACCAAAGAGCCGCAGGTGAGCGAGGTTAATCAGACGACCGGTGTGGTACGACTGAATTTTAACGAGGCCATGCTGCAAAATGCGCGCTTTGATGAATATACCACCCACGGCACCGCCACGCGTCAGTGCCAGCAAATGGGCTATGCCACCGCCGCCGCTTACGGCCAGCCTATCCGCACCTGTAGCGTGTTCAGCGGTTCGCTGTGCCTCAATGAAAAAATCACCCTGC
The DNA here is from genome assembly GCF_019218745.1 of Enterobacter sp. ENT03. Classification (GTDB taxonomy): domain Bacteria; phylum Pseudomonadota; class Gammaproteobacteria; order Enterobacterales; family Enterobacteriaceae; genus Enterobacter_D. The sequence continues at coordinate 51,242 of NZ_JAHUXA010000003.1, read as the reverse complement.
AGTATCAGTGTCAGGGCCTTGCGCTGTCCCAGTCTGCGACTGGCTACTAGACATTTTCGCCACCTGCCTTATTTCGCGGGTGGCGGTTATTTATTATATAAAGAATTATTATCAATTAATTTAAACTTCACATTTAATGCGTATTATTCACATTACCATTCAGAGTAATTATTTTATTTTACCTTTTGCAAATAATTAAATAACAAATTATAGTGCCCGCATGATTAAACTTATCTTTTATTCCTTTCCTGCACCCTTAATGGAGCCGCATCATGCTTAAAGCTGAAATGATCGAAAAATTAAATGAGCAAATGAATCTGGAGCTTTACTCCTCCCTGCTTTATCAGCAGATGAGCGCCTGGTGCAGCTACCACAGTTTTGAAGGTGCCGCAGCCTTCTTGCGCCGCCATGCGCAGGAAGAGATGACCCACATGCAGCGCCTGTTCGATTATCTGGCCGACACCGGCAGCCTGCCCTGCATTAATACTATTCCGTCACCGATGGCTGAATATGCGTCTTTAGATGAACTGTTTCGCTCCACCTATGAACACGAACAGCTGATCACGCAAAAAATTAATGAACTGGCGCATGTGGCAATGACCACACAGGATTATCCGACCTTTAATTTCCTGCAATGGTATGTGGCGGAACAGCACGAAGAAGAGAAATTATTTAAATCGGTTATCGATAAATTATCGCTGGCAGGAAAAAGCGGCGAAGGTTTGTATTTCATCGATAAAGAACTGGCCACACTCGACGCGCAACAATAATCCCCCGGGCGGTGACACTGTCACCGCCGCAGTTTCTCTGTAAATTTCTGATTACACCACCTGTAACGCCAGTTTGACGAACCTGTCTTTTTCCCTTACCCTGCGCCGCATATTCGAATGTGTAATGATTTACAGGCAGAGGAAAGCGTGAAGAATCGGACGCTGGGCAGTATTTTTATCGTCGCGGGAACGACAATCGGGGCGGGTATGCTGGCGATGCCGCTGGCGGCGGCAGGTGTAGGCTTTGGCGTTACCTTAGCGTTGCTGTTCGGCCTGTGGGCGTTGATGTGTTATACCGCCCTGCTGTTGCTGGAGGTCTATCAGCATGTCCCGGCGGATACCGGGTTGGGGTCGCTGGCCGGGCGTTATCTGGGTCGTTACGGCCAGTGGCTGACCGGTTTCAGTATGATGTTCCTGATGTACGCTCTCACTGCCGCCTATATGACCGGCGCGGGCGAGCTACTGGCCGCCAGCCTCAGTTCATGGCTCGACATCACCGTTTCGCCGGTTTCCGGTGTGCTGCTGTTTACCGTGATAGCAGGCGGCGTAGTCTGCGCGGGCACCTCGCTGGTCGATCTGTTTAACCGTTTTCTGTTCAGCGTCAAGATCCTGTTTCTGGTGATCATGCTGGCGCTGTTAATGCCGCACGTGCACAGCATCAATTTACTGACGCTGCCGCTGGAGAAAGGGCTGGCGCTCTCTGCAATCCCGGTCATTTTCACTTCCTTTGGATTTCATGGCAGCGTGCCAAGCATTGTCAGCTACATGAACGGCAACATCCGCAAGCTGCGTACCGTGTTTATTACCGGCAGCGCCATTCCGCTGGTGGCCTATATTTTCTGGCAGCTGGCAACGCTGGGCAGCATTAACTCGTCCACTTTTATGGGATTACTGGCGGATCAGGCCGGTCTGAACGGGTTATTGCAGGCGCTACGGGAAGTGGTCGCTTCACCCCATGTGGAGCTGGCGGTGCATCTGTTTGCCGATCTGGCACTGGCGACGTCGTTCCTCGGCGTGGCGCTGGGGCTGTTTGATTATCTGGCGGACCTGTTTAATCGTCGCAATAACGCCATTGGACGCTTGCAGACCGGGGCGATCACCTTCCTGCCGCCGCTGGCCTTTGCGCTGTTCTATCCACGCGGTTTTGTGATGGCGCTGGGATATGCTGGCGTGGCGCTGGCGGTGCTGGCGCTTCTCATTCCCTCTATGCTGGCGTGGCAGAGCCGTAAGAATAATTCACAGGCGGCCTGGCGCGTCAGCGGCGGCACGCCGGCGCTGGTACTGGTGTTTTTATGCGGAATAGCGGTGATTGCTGTGCAGTTTTCTATCGCGGCAGGCTTACTGCCAGAGGTAGGTTAACCGCGCTCATGTTATTGGCGGTTGATACTGCGTTTACCCGGCAACTACCGGCATGAAGATTTTGCAGGCCCGGCAAGCGTGTGCCGCCGGGCAATTTATGTTGATGGGTATGGCTATCAGTGCAGGCAGCACTGTTTGAATTTTTTGCCGCTACCACACGGGCAAGGATCGTTACGGCCCACTTTATCGCCAGCGGTGAAAGGCTTCGCCACCTCGATCTCCTGTTGATTATCGGCCCAGTAATCATACAGTGCGAGTGCAGCGGGTTTGATCGCCTCGATACTCTCTTCAAATGCTTCGGGCGTCATCTGCTCTACGCGTTCAAAGTTTTCTTCTTTGCCGTGCAGCTCAATAGCGGCGAGCGCCGGCTTTAACGTGGCCGGTAATGACGACCAGTCGCTGAGACTGACGCCACGCAAATAACCGAAGCACCACTCTTCTACGATGGTCAATTCCTGATCCTCAACTTCGCGCGTCCCAAACAGCGGTTCAAACTGTTCCGGGTACTCAGCAAGACGATCGCCGATGTCGTCCATATGCTGAAAAGCGAGCATCATGAAGCGCTCCATCTCTTTTTCCGACGACCAGTTCGGCACTTTATCAGCACCGCCCCATAGCGCCACCAGCCACTGGCTTGGCTCAATCGGCACCGGAGAGCTCAACACCGCAGTGAGTAAGCCGTCCAGCTCTGCAACATCCATAATGGACGCTTCGGTGCCGTACTTCATGAGTACGTCTTCGAGCCATTCCAGCTCTTTCTCGTTCAGTGGTCCGGTTTTCATCGTCAATATTCCTCTGCAGGGTGCGAAATGCGCGCCATATGAAGGGGATGTTACCACAAGTGACGTGAAAATTTTGGCATTAGCCGGAGCAGACCGAGTTAATGAAATTACGGTGAGGCTATGTCTGCGGTAACATAAAGGGTTACATTCCGATATAATGTTACACAAACATAAAGTGCCTGCGATCTAAACGGATGTTTCGTTGAAAATCTAGGCTTCAACAGGTTCTGCAATGGGTGAGCGATACGCTGATTGTAAGGCACGTTAACGGATAAAATCACAGCACCCGGATTATACAATGAACTCATCGATTACTATTGTTTCAGCATTTTACGATATTGGGCGTGGCGACTGGACAAGTGACAAAGGCTTCTCCCCTCATCTCGAAAGAACGACTGACACTTATATCGAGTATTTCAAAAACCTCGCCACCCTCGACAATGAGATGGTGATATTCACTTCCAGCGATCTGAAACCCAAAATTGAAGCAGCCCGAGCAGGTAAGCGCACCACTGTGATCGCGTTTGATATTGCAGATAAATTTACCGGAACACGGAATAAGATCAGAAGTATTCAGACCAGCGATCGTTTCCGCAGCAGACTGGAGCAGCGGCAGTTAATCAACCCGGAATACTGGGCAACGGATTATGTGCTGGTTTGCAATTTAAAATCGTTCTTTGTCACAAAAGCCATCGAGTTGCAGCTGGTAAATAATGACATGGTTGCATGGGTTGATTTTGGCTATTGTCGTACGCCCTCAGTCACGCGAGGGCTGACCCACTGGTCGTATCCTTTTGATAAAGAAAAAGTAAATATGTTTACTGTCAAAAGAGGGTTACGAACTAAAAATCTCGATCAGGTTTTCGATTATATGATTGGTAATCGGTCCTTCATCATTGGCGGCGCCATTGTGGCGACTAAAGAGAAATGGAAGGCGTTATTTAAGCTGGTGGTCCATTGTCAAAATATCACCCTTAAAAATCATGTGATTGATGACGACCAGGGTATCTTCATCATGTGCCATCATCTCAGACCGGATTTGATAAAATTAAATTATCTGGGAAAAAACAGATGGTTTAACCTGTTCAGATTGTATGGGAAAAGAGATTGGGCGACTGTGTTGCTGAAAGGAAAAGTGTTGCTTCGCGGCAAGTAGCTTAAACCGCAGTACCCGGCTACCCAGCCGGGTCAATCTTCAACGCCATCACGATAATCAGTGAACCACTGTTGTGCTAAGTGCTGAAAAACAGGCATAAAAAAACCACCCGAAGGTGGCTTACACGACACTGCTTATCATTGATTTTATTCGAGGTTTCCCATGGTACCCGGAGCGGGACTTGAACCCGCACAGCCATAAGCCGAGGGATTTTAAATCCCTTGTGTCTACCGATTTCACCATCCGGGCTCGGGAAGAAATTGGAGGCGCGTTCCGGAGTCGAACCGGACTAGACGGATTTGCAATCCGCTACATAACCGCTTTGCTAACGCGCCAAAATCTTCAGGTCTTGCAACCTGCATCCGCAATGTGCCGATGCAATTAACTGGAGCGGGAAACGAGACTCGAACTCGCGACCCCGACCTTGGCAAGGTCGTGCTCTACCAACTGAGCTATTCCCGCAATATCGTGTGATTTAGCTAATCACTTGATTTTACTATCTTCTGGCAAGCACTGCCGCCGTCTGATGCGATGCATTCTACTTACCTGACGCACTGAGTCAACGATATTTTTTCAAACTCAGGATCGTTTGCTGAAATTTACGGCGAAACGATCACGGTTCAAGCAAATCGCCGCGTGCAGCGTTTAAATATTGCAGCATCGACCACAGCGTCAGCACCGCCGCCACAAACAACAGCCCCACCGCAGCGTACTCTGTGATCTGATTAGGACGCCACAGCAGACCTACCAGGGCAACCATTTGCGCCGTGGTTTTTACTTTACCGATCCAGGACACTGCCACGCTGCTGCGTTTGCCCATCTCTGCCATCCACTCACGCAGTGCAGAGATGATGATCTCCCGCGCAATCATGGTGGCCGCCGGTAAGGTTACCCACCAGACGTGATAATGCTGTACCACCAGCACCATGGCGATAGCCACCAGCACTTTATCGGCCACCGGATCGAGAAACGCGCCAAAACGCGTGCTCTGATTCCAGCGCCGCGCCAGGAAACCGTCAAACCAGTCCGTGATCGCTGCAAAGCAAAAAATCAGCGCACATGCAAAAGGAGCCCAGACGAACGGCAGATAAAATGCCACTACGAAGAACGGGATCAAAATGACACGAAAAAGCGTTAGTAACGTCGGGATATTAAATCGCATAGTGACGGGTAACTGTCTGTTGTCAGTAAAAATTAGCTCTATGTTGCTACATAGCCCTTAATGTTTCAACGAGTAGTAGATCTTTTCTGCCAGGCCTTGCGAAATACCCGGCACTTTTGCAATTTCCTCAACGCTGGCGTTGAGTAAACCTTGCAATCCGCCCATGTACTTCAACAACATTTGCCGGCGTTTCGGGCCTACACCCTCGATAGTTTCAAGCGTACTGGTATTTTTAACTTTTGCTCGTTTTTTTCGATGCCCGCTGATGGCGTGATCGTGTGACTCATCGCGAATATGCTGGATCACGTGCAGCGCCGGAGAATCCGGCGGCAGGTTGAAGCCCTCGCCTTCCGGTTCGAAGAATAAGGTTTCCAGCCCGGCTTTACGATCGGTGCCTTTCGCTACCCCTAGCAACAGCGGATGATGCTTATCCCATGTCACGTCCAGCTCAGCAAACACGGCTTTTGCCTGGCCCAACTGCCCTTTACCGCCGTCAATCAGCACAACGTCAGGCACTTTACTCTCTTCGATAGCCTTGCCATAACGACGGCGCAGCACCTGGTTCATTGCTGCATAGTCATCTCCTGGCGTGATACCGGTAATATTGTAGCGACGATATTCCGCGCGAACCGGACCATTGGCATCGAATACCACACAGGAGGCCACCGTCTGCTCGCCCATGGTATGGCTAATGTCGAAACATTCCATGCGTTTCACTTCTGGCAACTTCAGCATCGCCGCAAGGGCGGCCATTCGTTGATGGATCGTCGACTGCTGCGAGAGCTTGGTACTGAGCGCGATGGCTGCATTGGTACGCGCCAGCTTCAGATAACGCGCCCGGTCGCCGCGCGGTTTGGTCTGTACGTTAACGCGACGCCCTGCAATGGCAGATAGCGACTCGGCCAGCAGCGTTTTATCAGCAAGGTCGAAATCGAGCAGGATTTCCGATGGCAAGGTGCGCATTTGACTGCCCTGTAAATAAAACTGGCCGACAAAGGTTTCCACGACTTCGCCCAGTTCAGTACCGCCAGGCACTTTCGGGAAGTAGCTACGGCTACCAAGCACTTTCCCCTGGCGGATAAATAGTACATGGACACAGGCCATACCCGCGTCGAAGGAGACGCCGATAACATCGAGATCGTCGCCGTTATTAGAAACAAACTGCTTTTCAGTCACGCGGCGTACCGCCTGAATCTGATCGCGAATGCGCGCGGCCTGTTCAAAGTCCAGCGACGCACTGGCCTTTTCCATACGTTCAATCAGCTGGTTGAGCACTTGGTCGTCTTTGCCGGCCAGAAATAGCCGGACATACTCCACCTGCTGCGCATACTCTTCTTCACTGACCAATCCTGCCACGCAGGGTCCCAGACAGCGGCCAATTTGATATTGCAGGCACGGGCGCGAACGATTGCGATAGACGCTGTTTTCGCACTGGCGAACAGGAAAGATTTTCTGCAACAGCGCGAGGGTTTCACGCACCGCATGGCCGTTAGGGAACGGCCCGAAATACTCACCTTTCGCGTGCTTCGCTCCGCGATGCACCGCCAGCCGTGGATGGGTATCACCGCTCAGGAAAATAAAAGGATAGGATTTATCATCGCGCAACAGCACGTTGTAGCGCGGCTGATAGAGCTTGATGTAGTTATGTTCGAGCAGCAGGGCTTCGGTCTCGGTATGGGTAACCGTGACATCGATTTGCTGGATCTGCGCCACCAGCGTCTCGGTTTTTCTTGAGCCAACGTTGGTACGAAAATAGCTGGACAGCCGCTTCTTGAGATCTTTGGCTTTACCGACATAAATGACGGTACCACCGGCGTCGTACATTCGATAAACGCCGGGTTTGCTGGTCACCGTGCTCAGGAAGGCTTTGGGTTCAAAAACATCACTCACTGACTTGATAACGTCTCCGCATTACACAGACCATGTCGAATAGCCAGATGGGTCAGCTCAACATCGCCGTGAATGTTTAATTTACTGAACATTCGATAGCGATAGCTGTTCACCGTCTTAGGGCTGAGATTCAGTTGTTCTGAGATCTCATTCACCTTCTGACCTTTTGTAATCATCAGCATAATCTGCAACTCGCGTTCCGACAAACTTGCGAACGGTGATGCGGTTTTTTCCGGCTCAATCTGACTGAGCGCCATCTGCTGGGCGATGTCAGAGGCGATATAGCGCTGGCCGGCATATACTGAGCGAATGGCGTTAACCATCTCTTTAGGGGCTGCGCCCTTGCTGAGATAGCCAGCGGCCCCCGCCTGCATGACTTTTGCCGGCAGCGGGTTTTCAGTATGCACGGTCAGCATAATCACTTTGGTATCAGCAGTGGACCGCGCAATTTTACGCGTGGCTTCAAGACCGCCGATACCGGGCATGTTCATATCCATCAACACGACGTCGACAGGATTAGCGCGACACCATTTAACGGCATCTTCACCACAGCAAACCTCGCCGGAAACTTTTATACCCTTAATATCTTCAAGAATGCGTCGTATCCCTGCGCGCACTAGTTCGTGGTCATCAACAAGAAGGACGTTGATCAAAGGACATCTCCAGAATAGGGATAACGCTACGTTCAGTTAATTCTGCACATATTACCGTTTTTTAGCGGAAGATAAAAATCCAAAAATGCGGCCAGTGTGTTTCCGGTCATGTCGTGGAAATAGAATTGTACAATGTCTGGAGAGGCGAAGCGCTAAATGCCATTGAAAAGAGGCGATTTAAAAGAGGTTTTTTCAGTCATTCATTTACCGTTGATAAACGAAGCGGTAAATAATGCTTGCCTTTTTAACATTATTTAACCAGCAAGATACTGCCTATAAACATATATTGTGTAACACATAATTATAGGGGTAATCATTTTTGAGGCAGTAATGATAATCGGCAACAATAACGATCAAAAAACAAGCACTGCTATTTTGGGGTGGCCTTGTGGTATACTCCGCCGCCTTTACATTCACTGGCGCATTCAGGCGCTGTTACACACCGAGGACGTTACATGAACACACCCGATTTTACCACTGCCGAAAATGGCCATGAACTGGCTCAGGAAGTCTCCTGCATGAAAGCGCTGGTTACCCTGATGTTACAGGCGATGGGCCAGGCGGACGCAGGCCGGGTGATCCTGAAGCTGGAAAAGCAGATTGCACAGATGGAAGATACCGCTCAGGCTGACGTTTTTGCTGCCACTGTTAAGCAGATTAAACAGGCTTACCGTCAGTAAAAGGAAACCGGCTGACAGTGAATTGCCCGTCAGCCGGTGTAACGCTCGACACGCGAAACGTATTGCCCTTCAGATAAACCCGGTTGCCGCAGCGTAACAGGCTATCTGTGTCTTATTGGGCGCATTGAATTTTTTCTGCATATTTTTCTGGTGGAAATTCACCGTATTTTCCGAGATGGACAAGATCATTGCAATCTCAGCCGAGGTCTTCCCTTCCGCCGTCCACTTCAGAATCTCACGCTCACGCTTACTGAACTTCATCTCTGGTGCAGCCACCGTAGCATCATTCAGCTTGCTCAAGGTCAGCAAACTCATTTGCACCAGAAATTGCAGCCGCACCTCTATTTCATCGTCTGCGCGCATTTTACTGCGCACATCAGTGCGCGACACGGAAAGAAATCCCATCGCCCGGTTGGGCAACATCAGGCATTGAGTAATGCCTTTACGCAGACCGTGATCGCGAGCACCATCCCATAAGGGCTGTGCATCCACAAATAAACGATCGCTCCACGGCAGATGCCCCTGAATAAAATTCTCTGGCCTCAGCACCGGGTCGATGGCGAAATAATTTTCCGCCTGATAATGCGATATCCATGCGTCAGGATAGGTCGTTTCCAGTGATAATTTGGGCCGTGTAAAAGGCACCGGATGTCGCACACAAAGTGAGAAGTAATCAAATTCCAGCTGCTGCGTCTGGCGCTGTAGCTCCTTATAAACCTCTGCTGCTGATGTCATCCCTTGAAAAAGATGCAGCAACTCCCGTCGCCAGGTGAAAAAGTCTGTTTCCTGCATATATACCGGTAAAACCCCTGCTTGAAATCATCATTATTATGAATGTGTAAAACTAACACATAAAACTTATTTATAAATACAAAATAACGATGGCACTGGGAGTAACCCGCATTTTATTGAGGTGTAGTTGTGCCCTTTCAGCATTAATAGCGGTATTTCATATACTGCTTTAGAAATATTTGGAATTATTAATAGCGAAAGGAAATAACGCACCCGCCGGATAAATCACTCAACATATCGCAAATTAAAGGAGGATCGCCTGAGACGATCCTCCTTTGTTTATTGCATCAGGAATTTCTCAAGAAACTGCCGGGTGCGCGGCTGTTGCGGGTCTGCAAACAAAGCCTTTGCCGGGCCCTGTTCGACAATTCGCCCTTCATCCATAAAGATAGCGCGATCGGCCACGTCGCGGGCAAAGCTCATTTCATGGGTGACGATAACCATGGTGCGCTTTTCCTGCGCCAGCTGACGAATAGTATTGAGCACTTCGCCCACCAGTTCCGGATCGAGCGCCGACGTCGGCTCATCAAAAAGGATCACATCCGGGCGCATCGCCAGTGCGCGGGCAATAGCTACACGTTGTTGCTGACCGCCCGACAGACGTTTGGGATAGCTGGTCTCTTTGCCGCTTAGCCCCACTTTTGCCAGCAGTTCACGGGCGCGGGTGGTCGCCTCGTTTTTCACTTCGCCCTTGACGATCACCGGCCCTTCAATGATGTTCTCCAGCACCGTGCGGTGCGGGAACAGATTAAAGCTCTGGAAGACAAAGCCAACCCGCTGACGCAGTTCCCGGATCGCCGCTTTCTGCGAACTGAGGGAACGCCCGGCATCAATGGCGATTTTCCCCACGCGGATACTGCCGCTTTCCGGCTGTTCCAGCAGGTTGATGCTGCGCAGCAGCGTGGTTTTACCGGAACCGCTGGGGCCGATAATCGCCACCACTTCGCCCTCTTCCACTTCCAGGTTAATCCCGTGCAGCACCGTCTGGCCGTGAAACTTTTTCACCAGGTCTTTCACTTCAATCGCACTCATTTTGGATCACGCTCCTGACGGTTAAGCTGATTTTCAAAATAGTTTTGTAGCGCAGACAACACCGTTGCCATCACCCAGTAAATCAGCGACGCGGCCAGGTACATGGTGAACACTTCCAGCGTACGGGAGGTGATCAGCTGCGCCTGACGGAACAGCTCCGGCACCTGAATAGTTGCCGCCAGCGAGGTGTCTTTCACCAGACTGATAAAACTGTTACTCAGTGGCGGCAACGCCACCCGCGCCGCCTGCGGCAGGATCGCGCGACGCAGCGTCTGCCACGGCGTCATGCCGATACTCGCCGCCGCTTCCCACTGGCCTTTATCGATAGACGAAATGGCCGCGCGCAGCGTTTCAGAGGTGTAGGCCGCGGTGTTAAGGGACAGACCAATCATCGCCGCCGGGATCGGATCCAGTTCAATGCCAAACTGCGGCAGACCGTAATAGATCATAAACAGCTGCGCGATCAGCGGCGTGCCGCGGAAAACGGAGATATAGAAGCGCGCCAGCCAGCGGATCGGCAACAGCGGCGACATGCGCATCAGTGCCAGAATAAAGCCCAGCAGCAGGCCAAAGAACATACCGCCAATACTGAGCTGCAGCGTAAACACCGCCCCACGGAGCAGGAACGGCGCGGAGTCGATCACCAGTTGTATACTTTCTTGCATTATCGTTCTTCTGTTCGCAAATCAGACGTGGGGATGATAGGCGAAAAGCGCCGGTGCGCCGCCCGTATGGATAAACAGAATCGGTCCCTGATCTTTAAAGCGATTCTGGCTAATACCATCGATTAAGCCCGCCATGGCTTTGCCGGTATACACCGGATCGAGCAAAATCCCTTCCAGCCGCGCCAGCAGTTTTACCGCTTCCAGCCCTTCCGGGTTCGGGGTGCCGTATGACGGTGCAAAATAGTCATCCCATAACACTATGTCCGCGTGGGTCTGCACCTCGAGCAGCGTGTCCAGCTCCTGTATCAGCGTTGCCACTTTCGGCTGTTGATCCGCCACACTGCGCGACACCGTGACGCCAATCAGCTCCGCCTGCGGCATTAACTGCCCAAGGCCCACCGCCAGTCCGGCGTGCGTCCCGGCGCTTCCGGAGGCGACCACCACCGAAGCGATCTCCACCGCTCCTTCACACTGACGGGTAATTTCCAGCGCGCTTTCCACATAGCCAAGCGCTCCCAGTGCATTAGAGCCACCCACCGGAATGACGTAGGGACGAAAACCCTGCGCTTCGACGCGAGTAGCCAGTTCATCCAGCTGACGCACCGGATCGGTCAGCGCATCGCACATTTCAATCTGCGCACTGAATAAATCGAGCAGTAAACGGTTACCGTTGGACAGGTAATTTTCGGCGCGCGTACCAATCGGGTTTTCCAGCAGCGCCACGCAGTGTAGTCCGAGCTTTGCCGCGACCGCCGCCGTCTGGCGGACGTGATTCGACTGAATAGCGCCGGCGGTGACCAGCGTATCGGCCCCTTCACGCAACGCATCGGCGGCGAGAAATTCCAGCTTACGCAACTTATTGCCGCCCATGGCAATCGGCGTCACGTCATCGCGCTTGATGAAGATCTCGCGGCCAAGATGGTCGGAAAGACGCGGCAGGTACTCCAGCGGCGTGGGTGCGCCGATAAATTCGAGGCGCGGGAAACGGGTTAAATTATGCAGGGACATGAAATCTCCGGTGCGGGGTAACGAGTCATTCACTGATTATGCACGGTACGGCGAAATAAATAAAAAAGGCGCTCTTATCAGCGCCTTTTTCGTTAACTGTCGGTGATTATTTCGTCACGTCAGCGCCAAACCATTTCTCGGACAGCGCTTTCAGGGTGCCGTCTTTTTGCATCTCAGCAATGGCAGCATCAATGGCTTTCAGCAGATCCTCGTCGCCTTTACGCACGGCGACACCGGCTTCCTGACGGGAGAACGCATCGCCTGCAACAGCCAGCGTATCCTTGGTTTTCTTCACCAGATCCAGTGCCGCCAGGCGGTCAACCAGAATGGCGTCGATGCGGCCTACGCGCAGATCCTGATATTTGGTCGGGTCATCATCATAGGTGCGAATGTCCACACCCTGTACGTTCTTACGCAGCCACTCTTCATAGTTAGTGCCCAGACCCACGCCGACTTTTTTGCCTTTCAGATCGGCCGCGGTTTTGATGCCGCTTTCGTTGCCTTTTTTCACCAGCGCCTGGATACCTGAAACGGTGTACGGCGTGGAGAAGTCATACTTTTTCTTACGCTCATCGGAGATGGTGACCTGGTTAATCACCACATCAATGCGTTTTGAGTCCAGCGAGGCCAGCATACCGTCCCACTTGGTGGGTTTCAGATCGGCTTTCACGCCGAGATGTTTCGCCAGCTCCTGCGCGAACTCCACTTCGAAGCCAGTCAGTTTGCCGTCGTCACCCTGGAAACTGAACGGCGGATAGGTGCCTTCCAGACCGACCAGTAACGTCCCGCGCTCTTTAACTTCATTCAGCACATTGTCTGCCGCGAACGTTGTCGCACTCATACCTGCTACCAGCGCAACGGCCATAACACCCATCAACGCCTGACGACCTAACTGTACTAGTTTCATAGTCACCCCGAATAAGAAAATTTTCACGATAGTGCATGGTGCAGGACCTTTTGGTCAAACACCACTACGCTACATGTTATTCATTTTTAATATATATCAGAAGTTGCCTGCGGCGCGATTTTCTGCGCGGACATAAAGTGTGACTGTGATTTGAACTGCGCGTATTTACGCAAGGCAATCCGGTAGTTATTCGTGCTGGTCACGGGCAGCCACGGCTCAAGGACTTCATCAAGGAAGCCATCGGCCAGCTGATCATGGGAGACATTATTTTCTTTGAGATGGTTGCCGAGACGGCGCAGGCGGACGACATATTCACGCACCGTGCCATGGCTCATTTCGGTTTGCTCAAACAGGTATTGTTTGAAGCCGATAATATCGAAGAAATCGCTCTGCTCTTTGCAATGCAAATCGCCGCAGAAACGACATAGCGCTACCCACTCTTGCTGTTCCTGTTGCCAGGCGGCTTCATCCAGCAGGGTGTCGAGGCGCGAAATCGCAATCTTGTTGACGATTTCGCCGCGGCGAACCAGCGTGATGCGATCGAGCAGTTTGTGGCAATGCGCACAATGCGTCTGGCTGTGTTTAAAGTCTTTCAGGTAGCGGCTTAGGGGCCGTCTTTTAGCGTGCTGCACCGTCATGATAACTCCTGGTTGTCAATACATTGTGCGGCATTCTTCAGGCGCTAAACACCTGCCTATAACTTACCCAGCTTGGTACGTAAGCGCTTAATGGCCTGGCTATGGAGCTGGCTCACCCGCGACTCACCGACCTCCAGTACCGCGCCAATCTCTTTAAGATTCAGCTCTTCCTGGTAGTACAGCGTCAGGACCAGTTGCTCACGTTCGGGTAAGGCTTCAATAGCCTCCATCACGCGATGACGTAAATTGCTCTCCAGCAACTGGTGTAACGGGTTCTCCTGCTGGTGATCGTCGGTCACCAGCTCGATGCTATCGCCATGCTCTTCCCGCCACTCGTCATAAGAGAAGAGCTGGCTGTTATTGGTATCGAGCAACATCTGACGATATTCTTCGACAGGAATACTCAGCCGCTGCGCGACCTCGGTTTCCGTCGCGTTGCGTCCCAGTTCCTGCTCCAGCTGTCCCATCGCCTGTGCCACTTCGCGGGCATTACGCCGGACGCTGCGCGGCACCCAATCACGGCTGCGCAATTCGTCCAGCATCGCCCCACGAATACGCTGCACTGCGTAAGTGGTAAATGCCGTTCCTTGCAGAGCGTCGTACCGGTCGACTGCATTGAGTAAACCGATACCGCCCGCTTGTAGCAGATCGTCCAGTTCCACACTCGCCGGCAGACGCACCTGCAGGCGCAATGCTTCATGACGCACAAGTGGTACATAACGCTGCCACAGCGAGTGTTTATCCATTACACCTTCAGCGGTATACATTGAATTCACGATAAACAGCCCTGCGTTAATGAGTTATCGGCATGATTATCCGATTCTGGAGGGGTTTTAATCGGATGAATAGTGGGTGAAATGGGGGGTTATTTGAATCTTATGATCTGCAACCAACAAAAAACCCCGCCGTAGCGGGGTTTGTAAGGATTTTGCGAATTAACGCAGCAGGGACAGCATGGTCTGCGGAACCTGGTTGGCCTGAGCCAGTACAGAAGAACCAGCCTGCTGCAGGATCTGCGCGCGGGACATGTTGGAAACTTCTGTTGCGTAATCGGAATCCTGAATACGGCTACGCGCGTCAGTCAGGTTGGTAACGGTGTTGTTCAGGTTAGTGATGGTAGATTCAAAGCGGTTCTGGGAAGCACCCAGGATACTACGCTGAGTGTCAACCGCTTTGATTGCAGCATCAATATCGGCCAACGGGTTACCATCTGTTTTGCCTGTAGAATCAACAGTCCCGCTGCGAACATCGAAACCGGTAGCGGCTACCGTACGCAGGTTGCCATTGATTACTACTCCCGGAGTTGCTGCTTCCGCGGCAGCTGCACCTGCTGATTTCAAGCTATCAGCTGTCACTGAGGCTGTCATTTTAGTTTTTACTGCATCGTAAGCTGCAGTTTTTTCGGCATCCGTTGGTGCTGCTGCTGCATAGTAAGTTGCTAATGTTGTATGGTCTGCATCAGAAATTGTAGCGGTAGAATCAATTCCTGCAGCTGTTTTAAATGCTGTTAAAGAAGTTGCTGCTGTTGCTGCTGTTGATGCAGCAGTTGCTGCCAATGCCGGATCTGCCGGGTCACCTGCTGCTGCTGTTGCTGCTGTAGTTGCTGCAGCTGCATCAGTCATATAGGTTGCATGCTCTGCTTTACCTTTATCAAGCTGAGAGAGATATAAAGGCTGAACTGCTTCATCATATGCTTTTTTAGCGGCGTCTACACCGGCCTGATTCGTGTTCAGTTTTGTACCGGAAGTGTTGTCAGCACCTGCAGCTGCCAGGTTCCAACCTGCGCTTGAACCGATTTTAATACCGATCTGCTCGCTGTCTTTTGAACCAACCTGGAAGTTATAAGTTTCAGCCTCCCCTTTACGGTTATCCAGAACTTTAATACCGTTAAAGTCAGTCTGTTTGGTAACACGGTCAATTTCTTCCATACGCTGGTTAACTTCAGACTGGATGGAATCAATATCAGAGGCAGAGTTAGAGCTGTTCTGTGCCTGAACGGTCAGGTCACGGACACGCTGCAGGTTGTTGTTAATTTCGCTCAGCGCGCCTTCAGCGGTCTGCGACAGAGAAATACCGTCGTTGGCGTTACGGGCAGCAACGGTCAGGCCGTTGATGTTAGAGGTGAAGCGGTTAGCAATCGCCTGGCCAGCAGCGTCATCTTTTGCACTGTTGATACGCAGACCAGAAGATAAACGCTCAATAGCCGTACCCAGAGAAGACTGAGATTTGTTCAGGTTATTCTGCGTCATCAGCGACAGGCTGTTAGTATTGATTACTGCCATAATTTTGATTCCTTCATAAGTGTTAGGTTTGAGGCCGCTGGCCCACGGCTCTTGCGCCGTTAACCAGATTATCGACAGCGTTCCCATAACCTTTAGAAAAAAAATCATTTTTTTAAACAAGCAAACTACCTGCAGATTTCGTGCTTTATTCCGCCATTGTTTTTTTTAAAAGACTCTAATCTTTTTGCTGTCGCTGCCGATAGACCATCCAGTGATTGTCTAAATAAGAAAGGATGAATCAATGGCATCGATAAGCTCAATTGGCGCGGGTACCAGCCTGAATCTGGATACCTTATATACCAGCCTGGAAACCGCCGAACAGACAAAGTTAACCCCTATTACCACGCAGCAATCTTCATATAAAGCAAAGCTGACCGCGTGGAACGTGGTGCAAACCGCGCTGAATAAACTGCAGACGGCTTCCGACGCGTTGAAAAACACCTCTGCAATTGCTTCAGCTAAAGTATCCAGCACCAACACTGCCTTCAGCGCCGTGCTGTCTAACAACGCCTCGGCGGGTACCTACTCCGTGGAAGTGACGGCGCTGGCGGCCTCACAGTCCCTACTTAGCCCGAAAGTGGCCAGCAAAGATACCGATCTGGGCGATACCAGCCTCGCCTCGCGTACGGTTACCATCGCGCAGCCGGGCCAGAAAGATCCGCTGACAGTAACCCTCGCAGCGGATAAAACCAGCCTCACTGATATTCGTGATGCCATCAACGCCAAGCAGGGCAGCGTCACCGCCAGCATTATTAAAGCGGACGATAACAGCTATTACCTGGCGCTGACCTCTCGCGACAGCGGTACCACCAATGCCATGACTGTGACCACCAATGACAGCGAACTGGCGAAATACATTGGTTATGACGCCACCGGCACTAACCCAAGCAATATGACAGAACAAGTTGCCGCGGCTGACGCAAAAGTGAAAATCAATAACATTGAGATCACCCGCAGTAGCAACAGTATTACCGATGCGCCGGAAGGCGTGACGCTGAACCTGACAAAAACCAATGTTGGCACCCCAGAAACCCTGACAATCGTTAAAGATAACGCACCAATGACCGCGGCCATTAATGCGTTCGTTGATGCCTATAACTCGCTGCAAACCACTATCGGCAGTCAGACCAAATATACGGCGGTTGATAAGGGTGCCACCAACGGCCAGGATGCCAGCAATGGCGACCTGTTAGGGGACGGTACACTGCGTAATATCCAGACGCGTTTACGCTCGATGCTCTCTACTACTCAGCCTGATGGGAATTCACTTACCGCATTGTCACAAATGGGCATTACCCAGGACGTGAAAGGGAAACTGACAGTAGACAATACGAAGCTTGCGAAAGCACTGAATGAAAAGTCCGCGGATGTCGTCTCTTTTCTGACCGGGGATGGTAAAAAGACGGGTTTTGCAACACAGACCAGCGACTTGCTTAAAGATATTTTGGGTAATGAGGGATCATTAAAAAGCGCTACTGATGGTATTAACAAGTCGCTGAAATTACTCGATGAGCAAAAATTACGAGTTACGGCACAAATTACCGCCACTATGGCACGGTATAAATCGCAGTTTACCGCGCTGAGTAAAATGGTTTCCTCCCTGACATCCACCGGTAACTATTTGACTCAGCAATTTAACGCGATGAATTCATAAGTTATTTATTGAGGTTTGCTATGTATACAAAATCGGGAATTCAGGCTTATGCAACGGTCGGCGTGGAAAGCGCCGTCCTGAGCGCCAGTCCCCATCAACTTGTGGTTCTGCTGTTTGACGGCGCGTTAAGCGCCATGAAAAAAGCAGTCATTTTGATTGAACAGGGAGACGTTCCCGGTAAAGGACAAGCGCTGTCCAAAGCCATCAATATCATTACCAACGGTTTGCGCGCGGGGCTTAATCACGATGTCGGTGGTGAGCTCACCGCAAACCTGGACAGCCTGTACGACTACATGACACGACGTCTTTTACACGCCAATCTGCACAATGACGTCAGCGCCATTGAGGAAGTCACAATTTTGCTCAACAACATTGCGGACGCCTGGAAAGAAATTGGTCCCAATAATCCTAATGCGCGAGAGTCTTTCTAATGGAAGCCAATGTCGGGTTGCTCCACCACTATCAACAATTGCTCCTGGCCAGTTGCAGTATGCTTAATCTCGCACGAGAAGGCCGCTGGGACGATCTGATAGAACATGAACTTAACTACATTACGGCAGTGGAAAAGCTGACGCAGTTTCAGGATGCAGGCGACGTGGCGACAGCCGTCCAGG
This sequence comes from Enterobacter sp. ENT03, assembly GCF_019218745.1. Lineage (GTDB taxonomy): Bacteria > Pseudomonadota > Gammaproteobacteria > Enterobacterales > Enterobacteriaceae > Enterobacter_D. The sequence continues at coordinate 33,198 of NZ_JAHUXA010000003.1, read as the reverse complement.
CGCAGGTTCGCCCGTTGCTTAAGCAAATCCTGGATAATGAAGTTGAGTTAAAAACCCTGTTACATCAGCGCATGGAAGAGCTGCGGACGCTGGTGGGGCAAACCTCCCGTCAACATAACCTGAATTCAGCATATGGACGTCTTTCTGGTAATATTCTGTTCCCGAGCGAGCTTTAAGCTCCGCTTCTGATCGGCGGGTGGCGGTTTTTATAAACTACACCCGCGTCATTTTTTAATTTTCACCCATACTTCGTTGATCCCCACTCGGAGCATGGAAGATGAAAAACCCCACCTTATTGCAATGCTTTCACTGGTATTACCCTGACGGCGGAAAACTCTGGCCGGAAATCGCCGAACGCGCTTCAGGTTTCAATGACATTGGTATCAATATGGTCTGGCTTCCCCCGGCGTCCAAAGGCGCATCGGGCGGTTATTCCGTGGGCTATGACACCTACGATCTGTTCGATCTGGGCGAGTTTGACCAGAAAGGCAGCGTTGCCACCAAATACGGTGATAAAACACAGCTGCTGGCGGCGATTGCCGCCCTGCGGGAAAACGACATCGCGGTGCTGCTGGACGTGGTGGTAAATCATAAAATGGGCGCCGACGAAAAAGAGGCGATCCACGTCAACCGGGTGAATGAACAGGATCGCACGCAAATTGGCGAAGACGTCATTGAATGCGAAGCCTGGACGCGCTACAGCTTCCCGGTGCGTAACGGCAAGTATTCACGCTTTGTCTGGGACTATAAATGCTTCAGCGGCATCGACCATATCGAAAACCCTGACGAAGACGGGGTGTTCAAAATCGTCAATGACTATACCGGCGATGGCTGGAACCATCAGGTGGATGATGAACTGGGGAACTTTGACTACCTGATGGGTGCGAACATTGATTTTCGTAACACCGCGGTGGCGGAAGAGATCAAATACTGGGCGCGCTGGGTTATGGAGCAGACTGGCTGCCAGGGTTTTCGCCTCGATGCCGTGAAGCATATCCCGGCCTGGTTCTATAAAGAGTGGATCGAGCATGTGCAGGACGTTGCGCCGCAACCGCTGTTTATGGTGGCGGAATACTGGTCCCACGACGTCGACAAGCTGAAGCAGTATATCGATCAGGTGGACGGCAAAACGATGCTGTTCGACGCCCCGCTGCACATGAAATTCCACGAAGCCTCGCTACAGGGCAGTCACTACGACATGAGCCAGATCTTCACCGGTACGCTGGTGGAAGCCGATCCCTTTCATGCCGTCACGCTGGTCGCCAACCACGATACCCAGCCGTTGCAGGCGCTGGAAGCGCCGGTGGAAGCCTGGTTTAAGCCCCTCGCCTACGCGCTGATCCTGCTGCGGGAAAACGGCGTGCCCTCGGTGTTTTATCCGGATCTGTATGGCGCTAGTTATGACGACACCGGCGGCGACGGCGAGGTGCATCACGTCGATATGCCGATCATCCACCAGCTTGACCAATTGATCCTCGCCCGTCAGCGTTTTGCCCACGGCATGCAGACCCTGTGGTTCGATCACCCTAACTGTATTGCCTTCAGCCGCAGCGGCACGCTGGACGATCCCGGCTGCGTGGTGGTGCTCTCCAACGGGGACGACGGCGAAAAAACGCTGAGTCTCGGCGATAACTATGGCAATAAAGTGTGGCGTGATTTTCTCGGCAACCGCGCGGAAACGGTGTCCACCAACGCACAGGGGGAAGGTACTTTCACCTGTAACGGCGGCAGCGTAAGCGTGTGGATCATCGAAGAGGCGGCGTAAAACCGTGGGCAGAGCGGCGCACCCCTCTGCCCGGTCAATCAGGGTAATGGCGAGGGCAACGGATTTTTCGTAAGCGCCTCGGCGCATTCACTGGTCGGGCGTTCCACGCGGGTTAAGGTCATGCCGGCGTACTCAAGCTGGTTGCCTTCACGTTCCACGCCATACACTTCAAGTTTCTGCGTGACGTTTTTCAGATCATCGCCGCTCAGCATCAGTTTTCCCGGTACGGCAATGACTCGCTGCCACTGGCGGCAGTCCAGCGTGTCACCGTCCTGGGTGACGATCAAACTGGCCATCGCCTCCGGGCTGACCAGCGCACGCTGCGGGCCGTTTGATTGCCAGTAACCCGCCAGTCCCGCCGGGGCCGGATGTTTTACCACCGCCTGATAATTTTCCACCTGCACACAGCCGGTCAGCGCCAGCAACGCGCCCAAAATTGCTACTTTTTTCATCTGTTATCCTGCTCATGAAGAAAAAAAACAGTGTGGCATTAAAGCGTTGCCCCTGCCAGCCTTTCACCGTCACCGCATAAAATTGATCTCTGCCAGAGAAAAGCGTTTTTCTGCTTTGCAAACCCGCCGGGATGTGTAGTATCGCGTCTTCTTTGAAAACCTTCTGAGTTCAGAGGCTCAAATATGTCGTGGCAACAATTCAAACAGGCCTGGTTAATTAAATTCTGGGCCCCCGCCCCTGCCGTTATCGCCGCAGGGATCCTCTCTACCTACTATTTCGGCATTACCGGCACCTTCTGGGCGGTCACCGGCGAGTTTACCCGCTGGGGCGGTCAGCTGTTGCAGCTAATGGGCGTGCATGCCGAAGAGTGGGGGTACTATAAGCTGATCCATCTGGAAGGAACGCCGCTGACGCGCATCGACGGCATGATGATCATCGGCATGTTCGGTGGTTGCTTTGCCGCCGCGCTGTGGGCGAACAACGTCAAGCTGCGTATGCCGCGGAACCGCATCCGCATCGCGCAGGCCATCGTCGGCGGTATTATTGCCGGGTTTGGCGCGCGTCTGGCGATGGGCTGTAATCTGGCGGCCTTCTTTACCGGCATTCCGCAGTTCTCTTTGCACGCCTGGTTCTTCGCCCTCGCGACCGCCGTCGGCACCTGGTTTGGCGCACGCGTCACCCTGCTGCCTGTCTTCCGTATTCCGGTGAAAATGCAGAAAGTCTCCAGCGCCTCGCCGTTAACCCAGAAGCCCGAACAGGCGCGACGTCGTTTTCGTCTTGGCGTGCTGGTGTTTATCGGCATGATCGGCTGGGCGCTGTTAACGGCGATGGATAAGCCGAAGCTGGGCCTCGCCATGCTATTTGGCGTGGGCTTTGGTCTGCTGATTGAACGGGCGCAGATCTGCTTTACCTCAGCGTTCCGTGATATGTGGATCACCGGCCGCACCCATCTGGCCAAAGCCATCGTGCTGGGGATGGCGGTCAGCGCCATCGGCATTTACAGCTACGTGCAGTTAGGCGTGGAGCCGAAAATCATGTGGGCAGGCCCGAATGCGGTGCTCGGCGGTCTGCTGTTTGGCTTTGGCATTGTGCTGGCAGGCGGCTGTGAAACCGGCTGGATGTATCGCGCGGTGGAAGGTCAGGTGCATTACTGGTGGGTGGGGCTTGGCAACGTGATCGGCTCGACCCTGCTGGCGTATTTCTGGGACGACCTGTCCGCTCCGCTGGCGACAAGCTGGGATAAGATTAACCTGCTTAACACCTTTGGCCCGCTCGGGGGGCTGCTGGTCACCTACGCCATGCTGCTGGCGGCGTTCCTGCTGATGGTGGCGTGGGAAAAACATTTCTTTAAACGGGCGGCGCGCGTCGCCATTAAGGAGCCAGTATGAAAACTATCGTGCCGGATTACCGTCTGGATATGGTGGGCGAGCCCTGCCCTTACCCGGCCGTCGCCACGCTTGAGGCGATGCCACAGCTGAAAAAAGGCGAAATTCTGGAAGTGGTCAGCGACTGCCCACAGTCGATCAACAACATTCCGCTGGATGCGCAAAACCACGGCTACACCGTGCTGGATATTCAGCAGGACGGGCCAACCATTCGCTATCTGATCCAGAAATAGGATCCCGCCTCCCGCAGCCTGGCGGGAGGGCTTTACTGCTACAGGCGGCTGAGATTGTCATCAATGCTGGCCTGAATCTCCCCCAGCGTCTGCCGGGTGATCTCCTTCGTGAAACGGGCATTCGCCCTGGCGGTAAAGCCGCTCGCCACATCAGCATATTTTGTTATTAACGCGCTGATTTGCGCTGCCGTTAATTCCGCTTCCTGAATACCCAGGCGATAAATGTGCTCCCGCCGGATGGCCAGACTTTGCATAGGGACGCGCAGACCGTTATGACGATCAAAACGTCGCGTGCCAAAAGCCGCCTGTCCGCCCGGCAGGGAATTTAATCAGCCAGGGTCCTTTCTTTGATACGCTGGCGGATCGTGCTCTCTTCGTAACGGCGCAGGTCCTCAAGTGTCGTGAGCTGCGGCTTGAACAGTTCTTCTAGTTCCTTGCCCCGGCCAAGCACCATCGCGATACGGACCACGTTTTCAAAGGCGATATTACGCCCCGCTTCCATACTGGAAACCGTGTTGGCGCTCACGCCCGCCTGCCAGCCAGCTCGGCCTGCGTCATTTGTTGCGCGATACGCATGAGCCGTAAGCGCTGGCACAGTAGAGTAACGATCACGTCGGGTTTGCTAAACGTGAAATCAATCATGTTGTGGTTTTCGCCTTAAACTGCGCGTAACAGAGATGATTATAGATTTACAGAAGAAAGAGAACGGAGTTAATACACAATAATAAGGATTTACAGGCCTAACAAGCCAGTAAATCCTAATAAATAAGAATTATATAACAGCGCCTCACCTGCATCGACACCCTATGACCATGTGATTTTAATAATCGGCAAAGATCGCCCAAGAGCGCACCACATAGCCGGCCTGCTCTCACTCTTCGCGCATCTACAGTATCTTTTCTCTCGCCGGCGCAGAATCTAAGGGCTATGCCAGATAAAAACCTTAAGAAGGCCATGTTAGTCACTATTTATGGGGGAGAGGCATGGCAAACATTGCCCACTAAAAAATGGGAATTGAAAGAAGCTGTAACTTTTGTAAAAGTAAAAGCCACGCCCAGTGAATGCCAGCCAAAGAGTAGCCTAATCACATCATGGAATTAAATATAAACTAAACAATATAAAGTAGACGGTTTATGTGTTGCTTCACTCCCTTTATAAGAGGTTTCTATGGCTACCTGCCCAAAATGTTTTAGAACTATTACTAATTACCATTGCCCTGACTGCGAAGAGAAAGAACGCGCCAAAGTTAGGTTTGATTTTACTCCAAACCCCACTACATACAGACATCCTTCACCACCGAGTAATCCGTTTGCAGGCAACCATGCTGGCGGAGCTGGATATGGTGGGAAAAAGCTGCCAGCGACCCCAGGAGAAATAATTTTCAATGTGATTGCAGCCATTGTAATTATTAGTATCTGCCTGTTTGTTGCTTACCAGGTTATGATTTCGGCTTAAATAACACATCATCTGACTTATAATGCCGGGAATAACCCCGGCGTTTTCGATCTGACGATAAACCATTTCAACCTAGACAGAGCATTCGGTTTCGGCCATGTCCACAATCGCCAACCTTTTTCGGCAGAAAATCAAATAACCACGCACCGGATTTGAATGCGTTAAATACCCGGATGGGCATCAGTTGCGTGAGCATTAGCAAGTCGAGAAGCGAATAATCTTTAAAAATTTCCATCACATCACCTTTCCGTTTTTCCATACCAGCCCCGGTAAAGCGAAGAATCCAGCTGCAAATATGATTGATGTCATTTGGTTGCCTCCTGCACTTCGGCCGCCAGAAGTCGGCGGGCCATTTCATTCACTTCCAACATTTCTGCGTTTGCAGAAGAAGAACTTTCATCGTTGCACTGGAGTAGATTTTCCAGCCTTTCTCTGCTCAGTTGTGTCATGGCTTATTGCTCAACCCTCTGCCCGCACTTCGGACAGAAGGAGAATTTGTTAGCAAAGCTGGCGATTTAACACCAGTTGAAAGGCGGTAAACCTTTTTCAGCCAGCGATAGATGTACTCAGAAGCCAGGCCGAAATGACCAGGTCAGGAAAGCAGTATGAAGTGACGGTTAAGCTCAGGGAATATGGCAGGTGTGTGATGCCTCCGTGCACGTTCGTGTTCAATCCGCAGGAAGTAACGCGCAATAGCCTGGCAGGGTATCATTACGGGGTTGGATCGATAAACCAAAACTGGGAGACAGCAATGCGGCGAGCCGGGATTCGATACCGGAAAGCATATCAGTCCAGGCACACCTATGCATGCTGGTCATTAGCAGCCGGAGCTAATCCAAATTTTATCGCTAAGCAGATGGGTCACTCTGACGCACAGATGGTGTACAGAGTTTACGGGCCATGGATGGCAGAGAACAATATGGATCAGGTGACAATCCTGAGCCAGAAATTATCCTCTGTTGCCCCACCCATGCCCCGAGCAGTTGGATCCGACTTAAAAAGACAATATATTTCAGATATTTAGCAAACCTACACCTGCATGGACATCACGTCCTGGTAGGCGGAAACCAGTTTATTTCGCACCTGAATGCCCATTTGCAGGGACACGGACGATTTTTGCAGATCGGTCATCACGTCGTTGAGCGCCACGCCGGGTTCACCCAGGGTGAATTTCTCGGCCTGCGTGCGCGCTGCGTTTTGCGTATCGCTGATGCGATCCAGTGCCGCATGCAGCTGTCCGGCGAAGCTCACCGTCGGTTCGCTTTGCATACTCTGATTCTTCGCGATCCCCGCCGTCGCCTGCAACTGGCTGATGACCCCTTCAATACCCTGTACTGACATGGTTTTACCCCACATGATCTGATTCCGGGTAAGCCTAACAGCTTGTCAATAAGATAATGGCGCTAAATAGCGATAAAAAACCAGGTTATTTGACCCATAGAAAAATCCGAATCATCAAATAATGACTCCGCCATCAACATGGAACTTTTGTCGTGTTTGCCGACCCGGGAGTCTGTTTTGCTTCACTACACGAATAACGCCGTCCACCCAGAGTTAAGAGGTGCGCAATGAGTGCGACTGCAACGACTGCATCACAAAATAAATCTCTCGAGTGGATGAACCGCCTGCGCGCGAACCCTAAAATCCCTTTAATGGTGGCGGGCGCCGCTGCGGTTGCCATCATCGTTGCCATGGTCCTGTGGGCGAAACAGCCCGATTACCGCACGCTGTACAGCAATTTATCCGATCAGGATGGGGGCGCGATTGTCACCCAACTGACACAAATGAATATCCCTTACCGCTTCTCCGATACCGGCGGCGCGCTGGAAGTCCCTGCTGACAAAGTCCACGAGCTGCGCTTGCGTCTGGCTCAACAAGGCCTGCCAAAAGGCGGCGCAGTCGGTTTTGAGCTGCTTGATAAAGAAAAATTCGGCATCAGCCAGTTCAGCGAGCAGGTGAACTACCAGCGTGCGCTGGAAGGTGAGCTGGCGCGCACCATCGAAACCCTCGGGCCGGTAAAAGTCGCCCGTGTGCATCTGGCGATGCCAAAACCGTCGCTGTTCGTGCGCGAACAAAAATCCCCGTCTGCCTCCGTTACCCTGAATCTCGAACCGGGCCGCGCGATGGATGAAGGCCAGATCAGCGCCGTGGTCCACCTGGTTTCCAGCGCCGTCGCAGGCCTGCCGCCGGGTAACGTGACGCTGGTCGATCAGGCCGGTCACCTGCTGACACAATCCAACACCAGCGGTCGTGATCTGAACGACGCCCAACTGAAATACGCCGGCGATGTAGAAGGCCGTATTCAGCGCCGTATCGAAGCGATCCTTTCACCGATCGTGGGCACCGGCAACGTCCATGCGCAGGTTACCGCGCAGATTGATTTCGCGAATAAAGAGCAGACGGAAGAGAACTACCGTCCGAACGGCGATGCGGCGCAGGCCGTGCTGCGTTCTCGTCAGATCAATGAAACCGAACAGTCCGGCGGCAGCGCCGGTGGCGTACCGGGCGCGCTGTCTAACCAGCCTGCCCCGGCGAATACCGCGCCGATCACCACGCCGGCGGCGAATAATCAGCAGAACGCCAACGGTCAGCAGAATCAGAACACGCAGCAGACGTCTACCGCCGCCAGCAGTGGCCCGCGTAACAGCTCGCGTAATGAAACCTCCAACTACGAAGTTGACCGTACGATCCGCCACACCAAGATGAACGTCGGTGATGTCCAGCGTCTGTCGGTTGCCGTGGTCGTGAACTATCGCCAGCTTGCCGACGGTAAACCGCTGCCGCTGACCGCTGACCAGTTAAAACAAATTGAGAATCTGACCCGCGAAGCCATGGGCTATTCCGAGACGCGTGGCGACAGCCTGAACGTGGTTAACTCGCAGTTTAACGGCACTGATGATGGTCTGGTGGAGCCGCCGTTCTGGAAGCAACCGTGGTTTATCGACCAGATGCTGTCTGCCGGTCGCTGGTTACTGGTGCTGATTGTGGCGTGGATCCTGTGGCGTAAAGCGATTCGTCCACAGCTGACCCGTCGCGCTGAGCAGGCCCAGGCCGCGCAGGAAGCCACGCAGAATCGTCAGGAAATTGAAGAATCGGTGGAAGTTCGCCTCAGTAAAGATGAGCAACTGCAACAGCGCCGCGCGAACCAGCGTATGGGCGTAGAAGTCCTGAGTCAGCGTATTCGCGAAATGTCAGATAACGATCCGCGCGTCGTGGCGCTGGTCATTCGCCAGTGGATGAGTAACGAAGAACATGAGTAACCTTACCGGAACTGAGAAAAGCGTCATTCTGTTGATGACGATTGGCGAAGACCGCGCGGCGGAGGTGTTCAAGCACCTCTCCCAGCGTGAGGTTCAACATCTGAGTACCGCCATGGCGGGTGTGCGTCAGATCTCCAACAAGCAACTGACCGACGTACTGCAAGAGTTTGAGCAGGAAGCCGAGCAGTTCGCGGCGCTCAATATCAACGCCAATGATTACCTGCGCTCTGTGCTGATCAAAGCGCTGGGCGAAGAGCGTGCCTCCAGCCTGCTGGAAGATATTCTCGAAACCCGCGACACCTCCAGCGGTATCGAAACGCTCAACTTTATGGAGCCGCAGACCGCCGCCGACCTTATCCGCGACGAGCATCCGCAGATTATCGCCACCATCCTGGTACACCTCAAACGGGGTCAGGCGGCCGATATTCTGGCGCTGTTCGACGAGCGTATGCGTCACGATGTGATGCTGCGTATCGCCACCTTCGGCGGTGTCCAGCCAGCCGCGCTGGCAGAACTGACGGAAGTGCTGAACAGCCTGCTCGACGGCCAGAACCTCAAGCGCAGCAAAATGGGCGGCGTGAGAACGGCAGCCGAAATTATCAACCTGATGAAAACGCAGCAGGAAGAAGCGGTTATTACCGCGGTGCGCGAATTCGACGGCGAGCTGGCACAGAAAATTATCGACGAGATGTTCCTGTTCGAAAACCTGGCCGAAGTGGACGATCGCAGTATCCAGCGCCTGCTGCAGGAAGTGGATTCCGAGTCGCTGCTGATCGCCCTGAAAGGTGCGGAACAGCCGCTGCGCGAGAAGTTCCTGCGCAACATGTCCCAGCGTGCGGCCGATATTCTGCGCGACGACCTGGCCAACCGTGGTCCGGTACGTCTGTCTCAGGTGGAAAACGAACAGAAAGCCATTCTGCTTATTGTGCGTCGTCTGGCCGAAACCGGCGAGATGGTAATTGGCAGCGGCGAGGATACCTATGTCTAACGAGCTGCCATGGAAAATCTGGAAGCCTGAAGATCTGGCGATGCCGTTATCGGAATTCGTGCCCGCCGCCCTGCGCGCTGAGCCGAACGACGATAACGAAGACGTCGCCGAAGAAGCGATCTCTGATGAGCAGAAACTCCAGCAACAGCTGGCGCAGATGCAGATGCAGGCCCATGAGCAGGGGTATAACGCCGGTCTGGCAGAAGGTCGCAAGATCGGTCAGGAACAAGGTTATAAAGAAGGCCTGGCCCAGGGTCAGGAACAGGGTCTGGCGCAGGCCCATCAGCAACAGGCGCCGTTGCATGCCCGCATGCAGCAGTTGGTCAGTGAATTCCAGTACACCCTGGATGCGCTCGACAGCGTGATCGCCTCCCGTCTGATGCAGATGGCGCTGGAAGCCGCGCGTCAGGTGATCGGCCAGACCGCCTGTGTGGACAACAACGCGCTGATCAAACAGATCCAGACGCTGTTGCAGCAGGAGCCGCTGTTCAGCGGCAAACCGCAGCTGCGCGTGCACCCGGACGATTTACAGCGCGTTGAAGAGATGCTCGGCGCGACGCTCAGCCTGCACGGCTGGCGTCTGCGTGGCGATCCGACCCTGCATCCGGGCGGCTGCAAAGTCTCCGCCGATGAGGGCGATCTGGACGCCAGCGTGGCGACGCGCTGGCAGGAACTGTGCCGTCTTGCGGCACCGGGAGTCGTCTGATGACTGCGCGCCTGACCCGCTGGCTGAACACGCTGGATAATTTTGAAAGCAAGATGACGCAGTTACCTGCGGTGCGTCGTTACGGTCGTCTGACCCGCGCCACCGGTCTGGTACTGGAAGCCACCGGTCTGCAACTGCCGCTGGGCGCGACCTGCATTATTGAGCGTCAGGACGCCAACGAAACCCGCGAAGTGGAAAGCGAAGTGGTCGGTTTTAACGGCCAGCGCCTGTTCCTGATGCCACTGGAAGAAGTGGAAGGCATTTTACCCGGCGCGCGCGTCTACGCGCGTAACGCCAGCGGCGATGGCCTGCACAGCGGCAAACAGTTACCGCTTGGCCCGGCGCTGCTCGGTCGTGTGCTGGACGGCAGCGGCAAGCCCCTCGATGGCCTGCCCGCCCCGGATACCACGGAAACCGGCGCGCTGATCACCCAACCGGTGAACCCGCTGCAACGTACCGCCATTGAACATGTACTGGACACCGGCGTGCGTCCGATCAACGCCCTGTTAACCGTGGGCCGTGGTCAGCGTATGGGGCTGTTTGCCGGTTCCGGCGTCGGTAAATCGGTGCTGCTGGGCATGATGGCGCGTTACACCCAGGCCGATGTGATTGTCGTCGGGCTTATCGGTGAGCGTGGTCGCGAAGTAAAAGATTTTATCGAGAACATTCTCGGTGCCGAGGGTCGCGCGCGCTCGGTGGTGATAGCCGCCCCCGCAGACGTCTCTCCCCTGCTGCGTATGCAGGGCGCAGCCTATGCCACGCGCATTGCGGAAGATTTCCGCGATCGCGGTCAGCATGTGCTGCTGATTATGGATTCCCTGACCCGTTATGCCATGGCGCAGCGTGAAATCGCGCTGGCGATTGGCGAACCACCGGCCACCAAAGGCTATCCGCCTTCCGTGTTTGCCAAACTGCCGGCGCTGGTCGAACGCGCCGGTAACGGGGTGGACGGCGGCGGCTCCGTCACGGCGTTTTATACCGTCCTGACCGAAGGCGATGACCAGCAGGATCCGATTGCCGACTCGGCACGCGCCATCCTTGATGGCCATATCGTGCTCTCCCGCCGTCTGGCGGAAGCGGGCCACTATCCGGCGATAGACATCGAAGCGTCTATCAGCCGTGCCATGACCGCCCTTATTTCTGAGCAGCATTACGCAAAAGTAAGAACGTTTAAACAGTTGCTGTCGAGCTTCCAGCGCAACCGTGATCTGGTCAGCGTTGGCGCCTACGCGCGCGGCAGCGACCCGATGCTGGATAAAGCCATCGCATTGTGGCCGCAGCTTGAAGCTTTTCTGCAACAGGGCATTTTTGAACGTGCCGGGTGGGAAGATTCGATCCAGGCGCTGGATCTGATTTTCCCGTCAGCATAAGCAACATGAGGTTCCTTTATGACGCAACATAGCGCATTAGCGACGCTAAAGGATCTGGCAGAAAAAGAAGTCGATGACGCCGCAGTGACCCTCGGGGATATGCGTCGCGCCTGTCAGCAAGCTGAAGAACAGCTCAAGATGCTGATGGATTACCAGAACGAGTACCGAAACAATCTCAACGTTGACATGACCCAGGGCATCGGCAGTCAGCGCTGGCAGAACTACCAGCAGTTTATTTCGACGTTAGAAAAAGCCATCGAGCAGCACCGTCTTCAATTGACGCAGTGGGCCAATAAAGTGGATCAGGCGTTAACCTGCTGGCGTGAAAAGAAACAACGGTTGCAGGCGTGGCAAACCTTACAGGAACGGCAATCCGCCTCGGCCTTACTGGCGGAAAACCGGCTGGACCAGAAAAAAATGGACGAGTTTGCGCAGCGCGCATCATCGAGGAAAATTGAATGATCTCTTTGCCAAAACTGGTAATGACTGATGCAGACGCCCCGGCGACCTCCGGGCTGCTGTCCGGAAAAGCCGACACCGGCGCGCAAGATTTTATGGCGCTGCTGACCGGTGCGATTTCCGGTACTGCGGTTGAGGGTGAAGCCGGGTCGCTGTCGCTGGCCGATTTACAGACAGTCGGCGCGAAATTACAGAAAGGGTTGCTCAAAGACACGGGCGATGCGGATCTGCGCACGCCGGCGGCAAAACTTGCCGATATTCTGGCGCGTCAGGGCGTGCAGGAAGATGCGCTGGCGGAGGATGCTGCGCAGTTACAGGGCGTGACGCCGCTGCTGACCAGCGGTCTGAAATCCGACAGCCTGGCGTTGCTCACGAAAAGCGTCAAAGCAGATGACAAAGAGACGGCGAACCTCAGCGATGATGAACTCGCCAGCCTCAGTGCGCTGATGGCGATGCTGCCACATCAACTGGATGCCAAAGCCACGCCGGTTACCGCAACCGGCACTGCCGCGTCCGCCGCGGTAGCCACCGCGTCCGGTAGCCGCACGCTGAACATCGCCAGCGCCGATACCCGCGACGCGGGCTTAACCGACAAGGCGGATGCCGCTGCCGGACAGACGACCTATAAAGGCGCGAACAGCGCGCTGAACAGTCAGTTGCAGAGTGCCGATAGCGCCCAACAGGCCGCCGTGCCGGTCGCCGCTAACGCTGCAAAAGGTGAGTCGCAGGCGGCACTTCATGCGGTTAATACCACACTCAGCGCCGCCCCTGCCGTCAGCACAGCCGCACCCGCCCAGGTCAGCCAGCCGGTTGCCGCCCCGGTGATCAGCGCGCCGCTCGGTAGCAGTGAGTGGCAACAGACTATCAGCCAGAACATCACGCTGTTTACCCGTCAGGGCAAACAAAGCGCCGAACTGCGTCTGCACCCGGAAAATCTGGGTCAGGTGCAGATCAGCCTTAAGCTGGATGAAAATCAGGCGCAAATTCAGATGGTGTCGCCGCACAGCCATGTGCGTGCCGCACTGGAAGCCGCGTTACCGGTACTGCGGACGAACCTGGCAGAGAGCGGTATTGAGCTTGGTCAGAGCAGCATCAGCAGTGAGAGTTTTGCCGGTCAGCAGCAGTCCTCTTCCCAGCAACAGGCGTCACGCGGCACTGGCCGTGATGATTTTGGCGCAGAAGATGATGAATCTTTGGTGGTGCCTGCCAGCCTGCAATCCGCCGCGCGCGGCACGGGTTCAGTAGACATCTTTGCCTAAACGCGAAAGGTAGCGTGATTATCTCCGTCTTTTCCACCCTTTGACAGGCGGCAGACACGGGATAATCACTCTATCAGCAGTACCGAAACAGGAAGCTAGTAACAGATGACTGACTCCGCCATTCCCAAAAAAAGTAAGCGTGGGATCTGGATCCCGCTGTTGGTGTTAATCACCCTCGCTGCATGCGCCACCGCTGGTTACAGCTACTGGCGTATGCAACAGCATCCGGCAGACGCCAGCGTAAAAGCAGAACTACCGCCGCCTCCGGCACCGGTCTTCTTTGCTCTCGATACCTTTACCGTGAACCTGGGCGACGCCGATCGGGTGTTGTACGTGGGGATCACGTTGCGTCTGAAAGACGACGCGACGCGTACACGTTTGAGCGAATATCTTCCGGAAGTGCGTAGCCGCTTACTGTTACTCTTCTCGCGTCAGGATGCATCACAACTGGCAACCGCGGAAGGCAAGCAGAAACTTGTAGACGCCATTAAAGAGACGCTCTCTACGCCGTTAGTCGCCGGGCAACCGAAGCAGGAAGTGACTGACGTTCTTTATACAGCTTTCATTTTGCGGTAAAGACATGGGCGACAGTATTCTTTCTCAGGCTGAAATCGATGCGCTGCTAAACGGCGACAGCGATAGTAACGATGCTCCAAAAGCCGGTGACGGCTTCGAGAGCGAAATTCGCCCTTATGATCCTAATACCCAGCGTCGCGTGGTTCGCGAACGTTTACAGGCGCTGGAGATCATCAACGAACGTTTTGCGCGCCAGTTCCGTATGGGACTGTTTAACCTGTTACGTCGTAGCCCGGATATTACCGTCGGCGCGATCCGTATTCAGCCGTATCACGAGTTTGCGCGTAACCTGCCGGTACCGACAAACCTTAACCTGATCCACCTGAAACCGTTACGCGGCACCGGGCTGTTTGTGTTTTCCCCAAGCCTGGTATTTATCGCCGTGGATAACCTGTTCGGTGGCGATGGTCGCTTCCCGACGAAAGTGGAAGGCCGTGAGTTTACCCATACTGAACAGCGCGTGATCAACCGCATGCTGAAGCTGGCGCTGGAAGGCTATAGCGATGCATGGAAAGCGATCCACCCGCTGGACGTTGAATATGTCCGTTCGGAGATGCAGGTTAAATTTACCAACATCACCACATCGCCGAACGATATTGTCGTCAATACCCCTTTCCACGTGGAAATCGGTAACCTGACGGGCGAGTTTAATATCTGTCTGCCCTTCAGCATGATTGAGCCGCTGCGTGAAACCCTGGTTAACCCGCCGCTGGAGAACTCCCGCAATGAGGACCAGAACTGGCGCGATAACCTGGTACGTCAGGTTCAGCACTCTGAGCTGGAGCTGATCGCAAACTTTGGCGATGTGCCGCTGCGCCTGTCGCAGATCCTGAAACTGCAACCCGGTGATGTGCTGCCGATCGAAAAACCCGATCGCATCATTGCCCATGTGGACGGTGTGCCTGTGCTCACCAGCCAGTACGGCACGATTAACGGCCAGTACGCCCTGCGTGTAGAGCATTTGATCAACCCGATCTTGAATTCGCTGAATGAGGAACAGCCCAAATGAGTGACATGAACAATCCGTCCGATGAAAACAACGAAGCAATGGACGATATCTGGGCTGATGCGTTAAACGAACAGAAAACCACCACCAGCAGCAAAAGCTCCGCCGACGCGGTGTTCCAGCAGTTTGGCGGCGGCGATGTCAGCGGCACCTTGCAGGACATCGATCTGATCATGGATATTCCGGTCAAACTGACCGTTGAACTGGGCCGTACCCGCATGACCATCAAAGAGCTGCTGCGTCTGACGCAGGGGTCGGTGGTGGCGCTGGAAGGTCTGGCCGGCGAGCCGCTGGATATTCTGATCAACGGTTATCTGATCGCGCAGGGTGAAGTGGTAGTGGTCGCGGATAAATACGGCGTGCGTATTACCGACATCATTACGCCATCCGAGCGTATGCGTCGCCTGAGCCGCTGAGTATGAAAACCCAGGCAACCGTTGCCCATCCTTCTGCCGTACCCGGTTCGCCGCTGTTACAAGTCAGCGGCGCACTGTTGGCCATTATTGCCCTGATCCTGGTCGCGGCCTGGGTGGCAAAACGCGTGGGCTTTGCCGGTAAAACCGCCAGCGCACGCGGCCTGAAGGTCAGCGCCAGCACCACGGTCGGCCCGCGCGAGCGCGTGGTGATCGTTGATGTGGAAGACGCCCGTCTGGTGCTGGGTATTACCGCGTCGAATATTTCCTTGTTGCACACCCTCCCGCCTGCCCAACCAGAGCCGGAAGGTCTGAAAGAGAACGCCCCGGATTTCCAGGCCGTGTTGAAGAATTTGCTCAAGCGTTCCGGGAGATCCTGATGCGCCGTTTGTTGTCCCTTGCGCTGGCTGGCTTAGTGCTGGTTGCGCCCTCCGCGTTTGCCCAGCTTCCGGGTCTGATCAGCCAGCCGCTCGCCGGTGGCGGTCAAAGCTGGTCGCTGCCGGTGCAGACGCTGGTGTTTATCACCTCGCTCACCTTCCTGCCTGCCATTCTGCTGATGATGACCAGCTTCACGCGCATCATTATTGTGTTTGGCCTGCTGCGTAACGCGCTGGGTACGCCCTCCGCGCCGCCGAACCAGGTGTTGCTGGGTCTGGCGTTATTTCTCACCTTTTTCATTATGTCCCCGGTCATCGACAAGATTTATACAGAGGCCTACCAGCCGTTTTCCGAAAGTAAAATTTCCGTCGACGTGGCACTGGAAAAAGGCGCGCAGCCGTTAAAAGAGTTCATGATGCGTCAGACCCGTGAAGCGGATCTGGCGTTGTTTGCCCGCCTGGGAAATACCGGCCCGTTGCAGGGCCCGGAAGCGGTGCCGCTGCGCATTCTGCTACCGGCGTATGTCACCAGCGAGTTAAAAACCGCCTTCCAGATCGGCTTTACCATTTTCATTCCGTTTTTAATCATCGACCTGGTGATCGCCAGCGTGCTGATGGCGCTGGGGATGATGATGGTGCCGCCCGCCACTATTGCGTTACCGTTTAAGCTGATGCTGTTCGTGCTGGTTGACGGCTGGCAGCTGCTGGTCGGATCGCTGGCCCAGAGTTTCTACAGTTAAGGAATGGCACAATGACGCCTGAATCGGTCATGATGATGGGCACGGATGCGATGAAAATCGCCCTTGCCCTTGCTGCGCCGCTGCTGCTGGTCGCCCTGGTCACCGGTCTGGTGATCAGTATTTTGCAGGCGGCAACGCAAATTAACGAAATGACGCTGTCGTTCATTCCTAAAATCATCGCGGTGGTAACGGCTATCGTGGTGGCTGGCCCGTGGATGCTGAATTTGCTGCTCGACTATATGCGCGGTCTGTTTAACAACATCCCGTACATCATCGGATAACGCCTGAGATGCTGCACGTCACCAGCGACCAGTGGCTGCACTGGCTAAGTATGTATTTCTGGCCACTGCTGCGCGTGCTGGCGCTGATCTCCACCGCCCCAATCTTAAGCGAACGCACCGTGCCCAAGCGCGTCAAACTGGGCCTGGGGCTGGTGATCACCTTTGTGATCGCCCCGTCATTGCCTGCCAACGACGTCACCGTTTTTTCCGCTAACGCCCTGTGGCTGGCGTTGCAGCAAATTATGATTGGTATTGCGCTGGGCTTTACCATGCAGTTCGCCTTTGCGGCGATCCGTACCGCGGGCGAGCTTATCGGCCTGCAAATGGGCCTGTCGTTCGCCACCTTCTTTGATCCCGCCAGTAACCTGAATATGCCGGTGCTGGCGCGCTTTATGGATCTGCTGGCGCTGCTGCTGTTTTTGACCTTTGATGGTCACCTGTGGCTGATTTCCATGCTGGTGGATACCTTCCATACGCTGCCGGTCGGTAACAATCCGGTTAACAGCAACGCGTTCCTCGCGCTGGCGCGTGCCGGGGGGTTAATTTTCATCAACGGCCTGATGCTGGCCCTGCCGGTAATTACCATGCTGCTGACCCTGAACATCTCCCTTGGCCTGCTCAACCGCATGGCACCGCAACTCTCTGTTTTCGCGATTGGCTTCCCAATCACGCTGAGCGTAGGCATCCTGCTGATGGCCTTATTGATGCCGCTCATCGCGCCGTTCTGCGAGCATTTATTCAGTGAGATCTTCAATTTGCTGGCGGATATTGTCAGTGAGATGCCGCAGAATACTAACCCATAAAGTTAGTACGCCCTTTCTGAGGTTATTCCTAAAAATTAATTACAGGCACATCTACCAGGATATAACTGGCGCGGCTTAATTGTTTTTAGCCCCTTCACAGATCGAAACATTTACTTTACTTTAAGATGATTCCTGGCAAATTATACGTAACTTTACGGGATAGTGAGTTCGCCTGAAAGTCTTGTGTTGCTCAAACGCTTTTTAGATTATTTTCATCCGGTTGGCTGATCTACAGCATTCAGGCAGGGTGAATTATCGTTACGCATTGAGTGAGGGTATGCCATGTCAACGATTATTATGGATTTATGCAGTTATACCAGGTTGGGATTAACCGGATACCTGACAAGCCGGGGAGTAAAAAAGCGAGAAATCAATGATGTACAGACCGTTGATGAGCTTGGTTCTGCCTGCGCGGCGCTAAAACCCGCAGTGGTATTTATTAATGAAGACTGCTTTATACATGACCAGGAACTCAGCCTGCAAATTAAGCAAATCATTAATCAGTATCCGAAAACAATGTTTATTGTGTTTATGGCGATTGCCAATATCCACTTTGATGAATATCTGCTGGTACGCAAAAACTTATTAATTAGTTCGAAATCGATTAAGCCCGAATCTCTGGACGAAATATTGGGTGGTTGCCTGAGTACAGAGGCAAAGGGCACGGGTTCCATTAACCTGCCAACACTCTCGTTAAGCCGGACTGAATCCAGCATGTTGAAAATGTGGATGTCAGGACAAGGGACCATTCAAATATCCGATCAAATGAATATTAAAGCGAAGACGGTATCATCACATAAGGGTAATATTAAAAGAAAAATAAAAACGCATAATAAGCAAGTGATCTATCACGTGGTACGACTCACCGATAATGTGACCAACGGTATTTTCGTTAATATGCGGTGAGAGGGTAAGCGGGCGCCACCCTCCCCCCGCCGGAGGGTTTACTAGCCCTGCTTCTCCACAAATACTCCGTCCGGGTGCCCCAGTTCATTAAAGAACCAGATACCTAACGGATAGTCCTCAAGGGAAACCAGATACATAGTGCCTTCACTGAATGGCTCGACGGCCAGTACGACTCCCGGACGGCGAGGACCCCCGTCCGTTTTAACTGTAACCTTATCGTTTACCTTCATTTTCATCCTCCAGAGTGCATTTTTGCCAGTGTAGAACAAAACCCGTGTTCTGACAGTGTTCATCTGCCTGATTGCTGTTTTCTCCACCGTCTATACTTACGCTGTCGCAGCTGGAAAAGGTAACGGCAATGAAAGGCGATCACGGCAATACCCCTTCTACTGAAGGCGAAATCAATGTCGACGCCCTGCTGGCGGCCATTAATGAAATCAGCGAAAGCACTATTCATCGTGTTGAAAGCGATGACGGACAACGGGTAAGCGTTGACGGGCGCGATTATCATACGTGGCGGGAGCTGGCAGAGGCATTTGAGCTGGATATTCATGACTTTAGCGCATCGGAAATTAACCGCTAAGATCAAGGATATAAAAAAACCCGGCCTGGGGAGGCCGGGTTAAAGCTTGCGATTGCAAGAAGCACTTGAAAATTCGTTACACCAGGAAATCTGATGTGCAGAGACTGTATCTACTATTGATATAAGTGACAAGGATATATTTACATTGGTAATAATTCACTAACATAGAATTCATAAAGGTTATGAATTGCAAGGTCGCGCCGCAGAAGACTTGCGCTCCCTTGCCCCAGAAAGAAAGCCTTACAAACCTTCACAGTATTTGGGATTTTTCTTAGCATCGCGCACCTTTACCCGGATTACAGGAGCCGTTTTTATGCCAACCCTGCACGACCCGTTACTGGTTTTCACCGATCTCGATGGCACGCTACTGGACAGCCATACCTGGGACTGGCAACCCGCCGCCGAGTGGCTGAGCCGCCTTGGGCAACATCGTATCCCGGTCATCCTGTGCAGCAGCAAAACCGCCGCTGAAATGATCGCGTTGCAGAAAAATCTCGGCCTGGAGGACCTGCCGTTTATTGCTGAGAACGGCGCGGTGATCCAGCTGGATAGCGACTGGCAGGATCATGCGGATTATCCGCGGCTGATTAACGGCGCGACGCATGACGAGGTGGTCAGCGTGCTGACGCAGTTACGTGACAAGAATGGTTATAAATTCACGCTGTTCAGCGAGCTCGACGACCGGGTGCTGGCAGACGTTACCGGACTGCCCCCTGCGCAGGCGGGCCTCGCGCGGCTCCATGAAGCCTCTGAGACGTTGATCTGGCGCGACAGTGATGAACGCATGGCCGTATTCAGCGACACGCTGGCGGGGCTGGGATTACGTTTTATGCAGGGTGCGCGTTACTGGCACGTGCTGGATGAACGCGGCGGCAAAGATCAGGCCGTAAACTGGCTGACCAAACAGTACCGCCAGCGCGATGGCCATTCACATCTCACCCTGGGCCTCGGGGATGGCCCAAACGATGCCCCTCTGCTCGATAACGTCGATTTCGCCGTGGTGGTGAAAGGCCTGAACCGCGACGGTGTGGCGCTGCGTAATGAGGATCCTGATCGCGTTTACCATACAACCCTGCAGGGCCCGGCGGGCTGGCGTGAAGGCCTCGATCACTGGCTGGGTGAGTCCTGATAGTCATCGTGGGCGCACACCTGATTGCGCCCGCTGCGTTTGGCATGGTAGAGACGGTTATCGGCAACGGACTGCAATAACTCAAAATTCATCATGTCTTCCACCACGCCGCTGCTGACGCCCAATGAAGCGCTCATCCGCAACGTGCGGCCTTTCGCCAGCAGGATCTCTTTAGCAGCGATGCGCGCGCGGATACGTTCCGCAATGGCAGCGCCCTGCGCCAGCGTCGTATTCGGTAAAATCACGCAAAACTCTTCACCGCCCACGCGCCCTGCTACATCCCCAACGCGCAGCGTGTCACTGATCAGCCGCGCCACATGCGTCAGTACCCGATCGCCCGCCTGATGACCGTAGCGGTCGTTAACCTGCTTAAAGTGGTCAAGGTCAATCTGGATCACCGCTAACGCCTCGCCGGTCTGCTGGCTATGGGCGGTGAGTTTTTTTGCCTGTTCAAACAGCCCACCACGGTTGCTCAGGCGGGTTAACGGATCGTGCCAGGCCTGCCACTGCAGGGAATTTTGCATCTGGTACATGTTGCGTACCATCCGGCGGATCACCATCCACGACAACAGCACCATCGTGGTAAATAACAGCCACAGCAGCGCAATGACGATGCTGATGGTGCCAAAGTCGCCATCCAGACCCGCGCTCAGGGAGTGAATGCGGATTAATACACCATCGAAATGTTTGAGTTTTTGCCAGCTGATAAACTGACTGCCGAGGCGCAGGTTGCCAGTGGGATCCAGGGCCACCGCCTGGATAAGCTCCTGCCTGTGCGCGTCGCTGAATGATTGCGGCGTGGCATTATTAGTGGTTGATGCGGTGATCAACCTGAACTGGTTGTCAAACAGCTGATACTCCCCTTGATCCTCGTCGGTCAGGGAATCTTCCAGCTGTTTTTTCAGTTGATTCAACGGAAACTGCAACGCGATGGTACCGTACCAGTAGTGCTGATAATCGAGCGGAATACTGGCGGTGACATGGTCGCCGCCGTCAGCAAACCAGTGCACGCTACGGGCAGGGTTTTTAGTAGGCGACTGGCCGGTGAACCAGTCAGCGTCGAGCAGATCTTCAAAGCGGGTAATGATAGCGGCGGTATCGGGCGGAGCATCGGTTGAAAGAAAATAACCGGCGCGAGAAACGTAGATTGCACGTACCGGCGCAACCGGGTAGACGCCGGACAGACGCCGGACAGACGCCGGACAGACGCATCATATAACCCATTTCCAGCGCGGCGCTCATTTCATTATTCAGTAGGGGCACGTCGTAATTCAGTAAAGGATGGTGTCTGACAAACGCCTCGCCTACGCCGCTTATCGACAGCGTGCGTCGGGCATCGGCATTAATCTGCCAGTAGGGGTGCTGGCGGACGGCGGCATACTGATTTCGGGTGTCGTACACTACCTTCAATGCGAGGGGCGTCTGCATCGCAGTCTGCATACTATTATGATAAAACAGCAGCAAATTGACGCCGGTTTGCATCTGCCGATCCAGCGCTGAGGCGGCCTTATCAAGTGTCGTTTGCTGGCTGCCGGCGTAAGCATCTTCCAGCACCTCAGCCTCGCGCCAGGTGAGCACGGTTGAGCTGACCAGCACAAAAGCAAAGCAAAGGTTAACGATCCGACCGGGATCAAAATAGTGGCGCATTTTTTTTAACAGCACAGCTCGTTTTCCTGAGTTTGAGATTGTGCCGGTAAAAATGCCCGGCACTGCCGGGCAAGAACTGGTTACTGCGTCGCGCCGCGTAACCGCGCGATCCCTTTCACCACCGCCACAACAGCCAGGCCTATCACAAAGCCCAGCACTAAATTAGCCAGCATCGGTAAGGTTGCCTGCACCACCGCACCGTGTGCGCCAGCCATGTGTTCAATCGCATGGTGCAGCGGAGCGATGCCGTGCACCACGATCCCACCACCCACCAGAAACATCGCTAACGTACCGATGATGGAGAGCGACTTCATCAGCCAGGGGGCAACCACCAGCAGGCCTTTGCCCACCGATCTTGCCACAGCACCGGGCTTCTCCGCCAGCCAGTAACCCACATCATCCAGTTTGACGATCACGCCGACCAGGCCATACACGCCAATGGTCACCACCAGCGCAATGCCGGAGAGCACCAGAACCTGGTTAAGCAGCGGCGCGTCGGCAACAATCCCCAGCGTAATCGCAACGATTTCTGCCGACAGGATAAAATCGGTGCGGATCGCCCCTTTGACTTTATCGCGCTCGAAGGTTTTTGGATCCTGCGCGGCAATGGCGTCGAGGCGCTGCTGGCGCGCTTCCGGCGTCTCTTTATGCTTACGGGCGTGCAGCGTATGCAGCACCTTTTCCACCCCTTCAAAACATAAAAATGCCCCACCGACCATCAGCAGCGGCGTGATCGCCCAGGGAATAAAGGCGCTGATGAGCAGCGCCAGCGGCACGAGGATCACTTTGTTGAGCAACGAGCCTTTCGCCACGCTCCACACCACCGGCAGCTCGCGATTGGCGCGTACGCCGGATACCTGTTGCGCGTTGAGTGACAAATCATCGCCGAGCACGCCCGCCGTTTTTTTCGCCGCCAGTTTGCCCATTACGGAGATGTCATCCAGTAAGGTGGCAATGTCGTCCAGTAAGGTTAATAAACTACTTCCCGCCAAAATACGTTCCTTCTGTTTTTTGTTGATATAACAATAAGTATGGAGCATAAATGCCCGCCGCGAAATGCCCGCCCTGAAGTCAACAAAAAATTAACATTCACCGGGTAACTAAATGACTCGCCAGCTAAGTAGTTTTGTCGTTTACTGTAAATCTTCTTTTTATTCCGCCGCGAGGGCGTATGCGTTTCAGGCAGCTTTTACCGCTTATAGGTTCTCTTTTCGCGCTTTATATTATCTGGGGTTCCACTTACTTTGTTATCCGCGTTGGGGTCGAGAGCTGGCCGCCGTTAATGATGGCGGGCGTCCGTTTTCTCACCGCCGGCATTCTGTTGCTGACGTTTCTGCTGTTTACCGGGCACCGGTTACCGCCGCTGCGTCCACTGCTTAATGCCGCACTGATCGGCGTGTTATTGCTGGCGGTGGGTAATGGCATGGTCACCGTCGCGGAGCACCAGAATGTGCCGTCGGGGATTGCCGCGGTGGTCGTGGCAACGGTGCCGCTGTTCACGCTCTGTTTTAGCCATTTTTTTGGCATTAAAACCCGCAAGCTGGAGTGGCTTGGCATTGCGATTGGCCTCAGCGGCATTGTGCTGCTTAACAGTGGCGGTAACCTGAGCGGAAATCCGCTGGGCGCAGTGATGATCTTAATCGGCTCGCTAAGCTGGGCGTTTGGCTCGGTGTACGGTTCGCGCATTGCACTGCCGGTCGGCATGATGGCGGGTGCTATTGAAATGCTGGCGGCGGGCATCGTGCTGCTGGCGGCGTCCTGGATCACCGGGGAAAGCCTCACCACCCTGCCGACGCTGTCAGGCTTTTTAGCGGTGGGCTATCTGGCAATCTTTGGTTCGATTATCGCCATTAGTGCGTACATGTACCTTATTCGCAATACCACCCCGGCTGTCGCGACCAGCTACGCCTATGTGAATCCGGTGGTGGCAGTGCTGCTGGGTACCACCTTTGCCGGCGAGGTCCTGTCGCCGGTGGAGTGGCTGGCGCTGGGCATCATTATTCTTGCGGTAGTGCTGGTAACGCTGGGGAAATACCTGTTCCCTGCCCGCCCGGTGGTGACACCGTGCGAGATCAAGAAATAGTCTGGATCCCCTGCGTGTCGATCTGCGCGGCTTCCCCGCCGCCGCAGATCCACTCCTCCAGCCGAACGCTCAGTTGTTCATCACTCAGCTTCTGCCGCCCGCGCAAGGCACATTCCCACACCACCAGCACCCGCCAGCCATCCGCCCGCAGCTGTGTAATATCACGCTGGTCACGGGCAACGTTTTTGCCGATCTTCCCCAGCCAGAAATCCGTGCGCGTCGCCGGGACTTTAAACAGATAACAGTTGTGGTGATGCCAGAAGCAGCCATGGGTGAAAATGACGCACTGATAATCATCAATCACAAAGTCCGGCCGACCGGGAAGCGCGGCATCCTGCACGTGAAAAACCAGCCCGAGGCCGGTGAGTAATCCGGAAAGCCGCTTTTCTATTGCCGTGTCATGCGTCCCGATGGCACGCATATTTTTACTGCGTGTCGCTTTGTCATGCACATCCGTCATCGCCGGGTTTTCTCCTTTACTGTCTGCTATAGCGCCAGTTTAGCAGCCGCAGCTTATTGCACCTGAAAAAGCGAAATCCCGTTGCGCGCGGAATTTCTGCATGCCATTATTTCGCCGTTATTAACCTGAACGATTTAACTATTTTTTGCATTTCGTTATCATGCCAATGCGTAAACATTGCCAGCCCATCAGGGCTGGTTTTTTTTCGCACTCAATATAATCATAATCACCATGAATGAATTTGAAGCACCAATTAACCACCGTGAATAATATAAACGTAATGTTCACAACTCATTAATTTAAAAGGCATATCATAACCCACATGGATGATTTCATCTTCTTGATATTCATGGAAAAAATAACTACCAATCAAGAAATAAATTGCAATATATAATATGATTTACTTACACCTTTCTTTTAAAAAAATATGAACTTTATAGAATAGTATCGGCACTGTGATTTAATCCGAAATCACACATATTCATATAATTTATTATTCATATGATGCAAAGGGATTAAATAATGAAAAGAAAAGTACTGGCAATCATTGTGCCTGCCCTGTTAGTGGCTGGCGCGGCTAACGCGGCTGAAATTTATAACAAAGACGGCAATAAACTGGACCTGTACGGTAAAGTCGATGCCCGTCATACGTTCTCTGATAACTCAGGTGATGATGGCGACGAAACTATCGTAGAACTGGGCTTTAAAGGAGAAACCCAGATCAATAGTGATCTCATCGGTTACGGTAACTTCCTTTCTAAAACTGAAGCAAATACTACTGAAGGCGAAGGTAGCAAATACTATGCAAAACTGGCTTTTGCTGGTCTGAAGTTTGCTGACTACGGCTCATTCGACTACGGCCGTAACTACGGCGTGGTGTACGACGTTGAAGCCTGGACCGATATGCTACCGGTATTCGGTGGCGACTCCTACACCTGGACCGATAACTTTATGGTGGGCCGTGCTAACGGCGTAGCAACCTACCGTAACAGTGATTTCTTCGGTGCGGTGGAAGGCCTGAATTTTGCCCTGCAATATCAGGGTAATAACGAAGGCACTAACGCTAATGAAGATCAGGAAGGTACTAAAAACGGTCGTGATAATGTCCGTTTAGAAAATGGCGACGGCTTCGGTCTGTCTTCTTCCTATAACTTCCAGGGCGATCTGGAAGGGCTGAGCATCGGTGCCGCCTACGCCTCTTCTGACCGTACTAATTCACAGGTTGCTTTGGGTGGTCTTAACAATCGTTACAGCAAATTTGCTGGCGGCGATAAAGCGGACGCGTGGACATTCGGCATGAAATACGATGCCTACAACGTCTATCTGGCTATGATGTACGCTGAAACACGCAATATGACGCCTTATGGTGATACAGGCGTTGCGAACAATACCCAAAACTTCGAAGCCGTAGCGCAGTATCAGTTCGACTTCGGTCTGCGTCCGTCTCTGGCATGGGTTTACTCAAAAGGTAACGACCTGGGCGGCAACAACACCAGCCACGGTACAGACTACGTTGACCAGGATCTGGTGAACTACATTGAACTGGGTGCGACTTACTACTTCAATAAAAACATGTCCACCTATGTTGATTACAAAATCAACATGCTGGATAAAGATGACAGCTTCTACAAAGACAACGGCATCTCAACGGATGACGTCGTCGGTGTCGGCCTGACCTACCAGTTCTGATGACATAACGTCCTAAAGCCCGCCAGTTGTGCGGGCTTTTTTATACCTGTACTTTGAGAATAAAGCGGTAGCAAGATAACGGCGGGCAGACTACTATCCGATGGCGACAGGAATAAAGGATTTTCTCAACGGGACGTCGGTCACTGAAAGGAAGCGGGATAAGTGATTGAATAATGGCGGAGAGAGGGGGATTTGAACCCCCGGTAGAGTTGCCCCTACTCCAGTTTTCGAGACTGGTCCGTTCAGCCGCTCCGGCATCTCTCCGTTCTGATGGTTGCCATCATGCCAGGTTCTTTGGCATTTTAACAGACCCTGTCCCTGCAATTGTGTTCAAGTGACGAGTTTGCGAGCAAAGCGATGATTAAATGGCCCTGGAAAGCAAATGAAACGGTACGGACTCTGGCGCTCCCCTGGGAAAATGCGCTTGCCGTCCCGATGTTATCGAGTCTGACCCCGGAGGAACAACACCGGCTGGTTCAGCTTGCCGATCGTTTTTTGCAGCAAAAACGGCTGGTGGCCCTGCAGGGACTGGAGCTTGATGAGCTGAAAAGCTGTCGTATCGCCCTGCTCTTCTGCTTACCGGTGCTGGAGCTGGGTATCGAGTGGCTCGACGGTTTTCACGAGGTGCTGATTTATCCTGCGCCTTTCGTGGTGGACGACGAGTGGGAAGATGATATTGGTCTGGTGCACAATCAGCGCGTGGTGCAGTCGGGGCAAAGCTGGCAACAGGGGCCGGTGATCTTAAACTGGCTTGATATTCAGGATTCATTCGACACCTCAGGCTTCAATCTGATCATTCATGAAGTGGCGCATAAGCTCGACACGCGAAACGGCGACCGCGCCAGCGGCGTTCCGCTGATCCCGCTGCGCGAAGTGGCTGGCTGGGAGCATGATATCCACGCCGCCATGAACAACATACAGGATGAAATCGATCTGGTTGGCGAAAGCGCTGCCAGTATTGATGCGTATGCTGCCACCGATCCCGCAGAGTGTTTTGCCGTGCTGTCAGAGTATTTCTTCAGCGCACCCGAGCTTTTCGCACCACGCTTCCCGGCGCTGTGGCAACGTTTCTGCCATTTCTATCGTCAGGATCCGCTGGCGCGGCTGCGGGGCAATAGTACCGCGATTAACGATGAACCACCTTATGTTCACTGAAACAGCAATTTGAATTAAAATTCACCAGTTGAATCAGCCAGTTAAATTAGCGGTTGACACAATTATCGGGGGCCAGTAGTATTCGCCCCGTTCACACGATTCCTCTGTAGTTCAGTCGGTAGAACGGCGGACTG
The DNA here is from genome assembly GCF_019218745.1 of Enterobacter sp. ENT03. Taxonomy (GTDB): domain Bacteria; phylum Pseudomonadota; class Gammaproteobacteria; order Enterobacterales; family Enterobacteriaceae; genus Enterobacter_D. Next base: position 5,883 of record NZ_JAHUXA010000003.1, on the reverse strand, counting down.
TTAATCCGTATGTCACTGGTTCGAGTCCAGTCAGAGGAGCCAAATTCGAAACCCCGCTCAGGGAAACCTGAGCGGGGTTTTTGCTTTTCTGGCGCGTCACACCCTTCTTCCCTCACCTTCCCCACCAAAATTCACAGCCTCTTACAATTAATATTGCTAATGAGAACCTTTATCGGCAGAATTCTTATTCTCAAAAATTAAAGTTTTCATTTGTGACTGATTTTACTGGTGTCATTCCGGGATGGCTGTGCCAGCGGATTGCACTATTACGTATGAAAATTAAGGAATAATAATGAACACCTGCAAAAAAACGCTCTGGGCGCTCAACCCCCTGCTGCTGGCGATGATCGCGCCTGCGATGGCGCAACAAACCAGCGAACAGGATTTGGTAGTTTCCGCCAGCCGTACTCATCGCACCGTGGCTGAAATGGCGCAAACCACCTGGGTAATTGAGGGGGCCGAACTGGAGCAGCAGGTAAAGGGCGGCAAAGAGCTGAAAGACGCGCTGGCACAACTGATCCCTGGTATTGACGTCAGCAGCCAGGGGCGTACCAATTACGGCATGAATATGCGTGGCCGCGCCATTGTGGTGCTGATTGATGGCGTGCGCCTGAACTCCTCCCGTACCGACAGCCGCCAGCTGGACGCTATCGATCCTTTTAACATTGAGCATATCGAAGTGATCTCCGGCTCCACCGCCCTCTACGGCGGCGGCAGTACCGGCGGGCTTATTAATATTGTCACCAAAAAAGGCCAGCCGGAGACCCTGCTGGAATTTGAAACCGGCACCAAATCCGGCTTTAACAGCAGCAAAGATCACGATGAACGAGTCGCCAGCGCCATCTCCGGCGGTAACGACAAAATTTCCGGGCGCATGGCCGTGGCCTGGCAGAAGTTTGGCGGCTGGTATGACGGTAACGGCGATGCCACGCTGCTGGATAATACCCAGACCGGCTTACAGTACTCCGATCGTCTGGACGTTACGGGCACCGGCACGCTGGCTATCGACGACACGCAGCAATTGCAGCTGGTCAGCCAGTACTATAAAAGCCAGGGGGACGATGATTATGGCCTGTTCCTCGGGGAGAATTTCTCGGCGGTAACAGGTAACGGTAAAGCCTATGCCAGTAAAGGCCTGAACTCGGATCGCATACCGGGTACCGAGCGTCACCTGATCAGCATGCAGTATTCGAACACGGATTTTCTCGGTCAGGAGCTGGTCAGCCAGATCTATTATCGCGATGAATCCCTCACCTTTTACCCGTTCCCGACGGTGGCAGGCGGCGCGGTGACCAGCCTCTCCTCATCCCAGCAGGATACCGATCAATACGGCGCAAAACTCACGCTGAACAGCAAGCCAGTAGACGGTTTACAACTGACCTACGGCCTTGATGCCGATCACGAACGTTTCACCTCAAACCAGATGTTTTTCGATCTGGCCAAATCCAGCGCTTCCGGCGGCCTGAATAACCAGCGTATCTTCACGACCGGGCGCTATCCGGGCTACGAAATCACCAATCTCGCCGCCTTCCTGCAATCCAGCTATGACGTGAACGACATGGTTACCCTCAGCGGCGGTGTGCGTTACCAGAACACGCGCAATTCGATTGAGGATTTTGTCGGTTACACCCAACAACAGGCCATCGCCAAAGGGACAGCCCGCTCGGCAGACGAGATCCCAGGCGGCACCACGGATTACGACAACTTCCTGTATAACGCGGGGCTCCTGCTCCATTTGACCGAACGCCAACAGGCCTGGGTAAACTTCTCCCAGGGCGTGGAATTACCGGATCCGGGAAAATACTACGGTAACGGCACCTATCGGCTGGTCGACGGTCACTATCGCCTGATGAACAGCGTCAACGTGGGGCAGTCAAAACTGCAGGGGATCAAGGTTGACTCTTACGAGCTGGGCTGGCGTTACACCGGCGATGCACTGCGCACCCAACTGGCGGCCTATTATTCCCTGTCTGATAAATCTATTTCCATAAACCGCAGTGATATGACCATTAACGTCGATGACGATAAGCGCCGCATTTATGGTGTGGAAGGCGCGGTGGATTACTTTATTCCGGACAGCGACTGGAGCACCGGCGTGAACTTCAACGTGCTGAAGTCCGAAACCCGCGTCGACGGCAAATGGGAAAAATGGGATGTGAGTTATGCCAGCCCGTCAAAAGCGACCGCTTACGTCGGCTGGGCGCCGGATCCCTGGACGCTGCGCCTACAGACCACCCAGTCATTTGACGTCAGCGATGCTAACGGCAACAAAATTAACGGCTATAACACCGTTGATCTGATCGGCGGCTACGCCTTACCGGTGGGAAATCTGGCATTCAGCATCGAAAACCTGTTGGATAAGGATTACACCACCGTCTGGGGCCAGCGCGCGCAGATGCTCTACAGCCCGACTTACGGCGCGTCCTCGCTCTACGAATACAAAGGCCGCGGACGGACCTTTGGCGTTAACTATTCCGTGCAGTTTTAAGTTTTGACCTGATGCCCGGCCTGCGCCGGGCATCACATACTTCATTAAATCTGATAATCGATTGCCACTTCATCCGGCTCCATCGCCTGACGTTTGATCTCCTCCAGCGACAGCCCGGCATTGCAAAGCTCGATAAAACGCCAGACATAGTTGCGCTGCAACTGCCCGCGCTTGAGCCCCAGCCACACGGTGTTAGCATCAAACAAATGGCGAGTATCCAGACGCACCAGGCCGCCGGACTCCAGCCCGTCGCCGGACTGCTCCGCTACCAGACCGATACCCAGCCCCAGTTCAACATAGGTGCGGATCACATCGGAGTCCTGCGCACTCAACACAATATCCGGGGCCAGCCCTTTGCGCATAAACGCCTCGTCAATACGTGAGCGCCCGGTGATCCCCTGTCGATAAGTAATGATCGGCCAGCGGGCAATCTCCTCAAGGGTTAACGGATTGACAGTATTTAACGGATGATCCACTGGCAGCAACAGATTGTGATGCCAGCGGAACCAGGGGAAAGCCACCAGCGCCGCATCGTTGCTAAGACGTTCACTGGCAATGCCAATATCCGCCCCGCCATTATGCAGCAGCGTTTCGATTTCCTGCGGCGTGCCCTGGATAAGCTCCAGGCGCACTTCCGGGAACAGGGCGCGGAAGGATTTGATCACTGGCGGCAAACTGTAGCGCGCCTGGGTGTGGGTGGTGGCAATGGTCAGCACGCCGGTGGCATCGTTGGTGAAGAGATCCGCGAGCCGTCGCACATTACTGGCTTCGTTAAGAATGCGCTCGGCGATGACCAGCAGCGCCTTGCCCGGCTCGGTCATCCCCAGCAGTCGCTTGCCGCGTCGAATAAAAATCTCGATGCCTAACTCTTCTTCCAGCTCGCGGATATGGCGGCTGACGCCGGACTGCGAGGTGTAAAGCATGTTGGCGACTTCGGTCAAATTGAAATCCCGGCGCGCCGCCTCACGGATTATTTTAAGTTGCTGGAAATTCACCCTTCTCTCCCGGGCCATCAGACATGACGCTATTGTTAGAGTCTGAAGGCCGGGGGAACAAATAATAAAAACCTGCATCTTATGTCGAAATGGAATAACCCTAGCCCACCAGCAACAACTCGCGCTCCTCCAGCGACGGACGGCTGACCAGTGACATCAGGATCTCTTTCACCGCCTGGGCCTGCGGCGAAAGCGGCGCGCGTGATGAACTGTTCAGTGACAACGGCAGGCTCATGGACGGTGAGGTGATCCGCGCCATCCAGCCGTTAGTGGCCTCACACAGCGAACGGGCGGCGGATTCCGGCAACACCGTGCCACCCATTCCGCTGGCAATAGCTGCGGTGAGCGTGCCGATGGATTCAATTTCACCAATAATTTTCGCCGTCAGACGGCGCAGGGAAAAGGCTTCATCGACGCGCAGGCGCACCGCGCTAAAGTCCCGCGGCAGGAACAGATTCATCTCCGCCACCGCCGCCAGATCGACGCTTTGACCCGGACAATCACGGGTTCCCACCAGGTAAAGATCTTCTTTCAGCAACGGCTGGCTGGTAATACCCGCGCCCGGCGAACGTTCGTACAGCACCGCCATATCCAGCTGACCGCTCAGCAATTTATCATTCAGCGACATGCCACTGTTTTCATGCAGATAGACGGTAACGTCCGGCAGTTCCATACGCACCGCCTGCAATAACGGCATGGTAATGGAGGAGGCCGCCGTTCCCGGTGCAAGGCCGATCGACACATGGCCGCGCAATGTCTGGCCAACATTATGTACCGCCAGCTGCGCCTGCTCACACTGACGCAAAATAGTACGGGCATGAGCATAAAGAATTTTGCCTGCTTCCGTTGGCGTGACGCCTCGCTTGGTGCGGATCAGCAACTGCTGATCGAGTTCCCCTTCCAGGGTGGCAACTTGCTGGCTCAGGGCGGGCTGCGCGATATGCAGGACTTCTGCAGCCTGAGTCAGGCTTCCAATGTCGACGATTTTCACGAAGTATTTCAGTCGTCTAAAGTTCATATTGCCTCCGGTACGGAATAACAGTGCCACGCTGGCAGTCATCATGTCGGAGGAGTTGCAAGATACTTGCCAGTTTTGGCGAGGCCGCCGTATATGCCCGTAAGCCGCCAGATAATAAGAGATTCTAATTACCCGGTGCGTTTTCATCACTGAAACAGCGATTTGCAGGCGGTCCATGAGGAGGCACGCCTGCACTGTACTGGTGCACGGATACATGTTTCGGTGAGGAAATCAGCGGATTGCTGAATTTGTCAGCAAACGGTTGAAATGGGGTGATGCAGCCTTTGACAAGCCCGGATCGCGCCGCTACTATTCGCCCCGTTCACACGATTCCTCTGTAGTTCAGTCGGTAGAACGGCGGACTGTTAATCCGTATGTCACTGGTTCGAGTCCAGTCAGAGGAGCCAAATTTTGATTCTTACGCTTTCTTATGAGTCCTTATTTTATTGTGATTCAATACGTTAGCGTAAAAGTCTTTCCCGGTGTATATTCCCCCCGCATCCGGTTAATTTGGTGATCAGGTTTGGTTCGACTCTGAAGTACCTCCCAAATATCTTTAAACGATTCTAAAATCCGTAACGTAATACTGTCTTCCCGTCCTGTAAAACTCTCCGATTCACACGGTTTTTATCTGCTGGTCAATCCCGGCGGTTCGCCCAGAACCCTGTCTTAACTACCATCCACCATCTGCTCATCACCCCACTGAAAACTCAGCATTTCACCGTATTACTGCGGGTTATCGTGGATAAAGGCTTTCTCGAAGGCGCGCCCCGTACCCGACAGCACCAGTGCAACATCAGGCGTTACGCCGTTCAGCAAAGCGTTTCTCCAGAGTCCTGGCTCGCAATATCCATCTGCTTATAAACCTGGGACATAAACAGGGAATAACTGACGTTTTGCGCACTGTTCTTGAGGAACTCTGACTGGAGTCCAGACCTTGCGATCTGGAGAACCTTTCCAGCGATATTAAGATTGTGAACGATGAAGGATGGCAAAATGCCACAGTTACCGACGAGGAATGGGTTAGCGATGAACGTTTGCATGAAGTTAGCACCCCCGCATTTTATGTCTGCCACTCAGCGCTAAACAGCGGTTTTTCAGAAACAGGTAGATTACTCATTCCTGTTAATTTTATTCTTTATTGTAACCACACTCTTTTACTAATATTTTCAGTAAATTGTAGTTCCGCGTAAAACTGACGGACAACAGACGCGCAGATAGAACTATCGTGACGCTGCTTCCGTAGCAAACTGTATGAAGTGGTTTACTGAATTTGGCCACCTGAACAGAGGTGATATGCTCACCTCAGAACAACACAGGTGCTCCAATGAAAAGAAGAAATTTCAGTCCTGAATTCAAACGCGAATCCGCTCAACTGGTAC
>NZ_JAHUXA010000039.1 GCF_019218745.1 Enterobacter sp. ENT03 | reverse complement strand
TGAAGTGGTTTACTGAATTTGGCCACCTGAACAGAGGTGATATGCTCACCTCAGAACAACACAGGTGCTCCAATGAAAAGAAGAAATTTCAGTCCTGAATTCAAACGCGAATCCGCTCAACTGGTACTTGACCAGAACTACACCGTTGCAGACGCAGCCAGCGCTATGGATGTCGGCCTTTCCACAATGACGCGATGGGTGAAGCAGTTGCGTGATGAGCGACAGGGAAAAACACCAAAAGCCTCCCCCATTACCCCGGAACAAATTGAAATCCGTGAGCTCAGGAAAAAACTACAACGTATTGAAATGGAAAATGAAATATTAAAAAAGGCTACCGCGCTCTTGATGTCAGACTCCCTGAACAGTTCTCGATAATCGGGAAACTCAGGGCGCGTTATCCTGTAGCCACTCTCTGCCAAGTGTTCGGGGTTCATCGTAGCAGCTACAAATACTGGAAAAACCGTCCTGAAAAACCAGACGGCAGACGAACAGTATTACGAAGCCAGGTGCTTGAGTTGCATAGCATCAGCCACGGTTCGGCCGGGGCCAGGAGCATTGCCACCATGGCGACCCAGAGAGGCTATCAGATGGGGCGCTGGCTTGCTGGCAGGCTCATGAAAGAACTGGGACTGGTCAGTTGCCAGCAACCCACTCACCGCTATAAACGTGGTGGCCATGAACACGTTGCTATCCCTAATCACCTTGAGCGGCAGTTCGCAGTGACAGAGCCGAATCAGGTGTGGTGTGGCGACGTGACGTATATCTGGACAGGCAAACGCTGGGCGTATCTCGCCGTTGTTCTCGATCTGTTTGCGAGAAAGCCAGTGGGCTGGGCAATGTCGTTCTCACCAGACAGCAGACTCACCATGAAAGCGCTGGAAATGGCATGGGAAACGCGCGGCAAGCCAGCCGGAGTGATGTTCCACAGCGATCAGGGCAGTCATTATACGAGCAGGCAGTACCGGCAGTTGCTGTGGCGATACCGGCTCAAGCAGAGTATGAGCCGGCGTGGAAACTGCTGGGATAATAGCCCAATGGAACGCTTCTTCCGGAGCCTGAAGAATGAGTGGGTACCGGTGACGGGTTACATAAACTTCAGCGATGCAGCCCACGCAATAACGGACTATATCGTTGGATATTACAGCACGCTCAGGCCGCATGAATATAACGGTGGCTTACCCCCAAACGAATCGGAAAAACGATACTGGAAAAACTCTAACGCGGTGGCCAGTTTTTGTTGACCACTTCA
>NZ_JAHUXA010000038.1 GCF_019218745.1 Enterobacter sp. ENT03 | reverse complement strand
GCAGATTAGCACGCCCTTCATCGCCTCTGACTGCCAGGGCATCCACCGTGTACGCTTAGTCGCTTAACCTCACAACCCGAAGATGTTTCACTTCTGATTGCGAAAATTTGAGAGACTCGAACACACCGTTTTTCTTTTCTTATTACGGAGAAAAGAAACAGTGCGTCGTTTCAATTTTCAGCTTGATCCAGATTTTTAAAGAGCAAATATCTCAAACGAGACTCGCAAGTCTGTTTTGAGATACTGATTGGTTGTGCCTTTCACTCACACCCAGCAAGTGGCGTCCCCTAGGGGATTCGAACCCCTGTTGCCGCCGTGAAAGGGCGGAGTCCTAACCGCTAGACGAAGGGGACACGATGTGTCACGACTTCGTAGCCGTCTTGCTCATTACTTTCTATCAGACAATCTGTGTGGACACTGCAAGGCAGGTTCTTTCAGGTAAGGAGGTGATCCAACCGCAGGTTCCCCTACGGTTACCTTGTTACGACTTCACCCCAGTCATGAATCACAAAGTGGTAAGCGCCCTCCCGAAGGTTAAGCTACCTACTTCTTTTGCAACCCACTCCCATGGTGTGACGGGCGGTGTGTACAAGGCCCGGGAACGTATTCACCGTGGCATTCTGATCCACGATTACTAGCGATTCCGACTTCACGGAGTCGAGTTGCAGACTCCGATCCGGACTACGACATACTTTATGAGGTCCGCTTGCTCTCGCGAGGTCGCTTCTCTTTGTATATGCCATTGTAGCACGTGTGTAGCCCTACTCGTAAGGGCCATGATGACTTGACGTCATCCCCACCTTCCTCCAGTTTATCACTGGCAGTCTCCTTTGAGTTCCCGGCCGAATCGCTGGCAACAAAGGATAAGGGTTGCGCTCGTTGCGGGACTTAACCCAACATTTCACAACACGAGCTGACGACAGCCATGCAGCACCTGTCTCACGGTTCCCGAAGGCACCAAGGCATCTCTGCCAAGTTCCGTGGATGTCAAGAGTAGGTAAGGTTCTTCGCGTTGCATCGAATTAAACCACATGCTCCACCGCTTGTGCGGGCCCCCGTCAATTCATTTGAGTTTTAACCTTGCGGCCGTACTCCCCAGGCGGTCGACTTAACGCGTTAGCTCCGGAAGCCACGCCTCAAGGGCACAACCTCCAAGTCGACATCGTTTACAGCGTGGACTACCAGGGTATCTAATCCTGTTTGCTCCCCACGCTTTCGCACCTGAGCGTCAGTCTTTGTCCAGGGGGCCGCCTTCGCCACCGGTATTCCTCCAGATCTCTACGCATTTCACCGCTACACCTGGAATTCTACCCCCCTCTACAAGACTCTAGCCTGCCAGTTTCGAATGCAGTTCCCAGGTTGAGCCCGGGGATTTCACATCCGACTTGACAGACCGCCTGCGTGCGCTTTACGCCCAGTAATTCCGATTAACGCTTGCACCCTCCGTATTACCGCGGCTGCTGGCACGGAGTTAGCCGGTGCTTCTTCTGCGGGTAACGTCAATTGCTGCGGTTATTAACCACAACACCTTCCTCCCCGCTGAAAGTACTTTACAACCCGAAGGCCTTCTTCATACACGCGGCATGGCTGCATCAGGCTTGCGCCCATTGTGCAATATTCCCCACTGCTGCCTCCCG
>NZ_JAHUXA010000037.1 GCF_019218745.1 Enterobacter sp. ENT03 | reverse complement strand
ACGTTAGAACACCAGCCATTAAAGGGTGGTATTTCAAGGTTGGCTCCACAAGAACTGGCGTCCTCGCTTCAAAGCCTCCCACCTATCCTACACATCAAGGACCAGTGTTCAGTGTCAAGCTATAGTAAAGGTTCACGGGGTCTTTCCGTCTTGCCGCGGGTACACTGCATCTTCACAGCGATTTCAATTTCACTGAGTCTCGGGTGGAGACAGCCTGGCCATCATTACGCCATTCGTGCAGGTCGGAACTTACCCGACAAGGAATTTCGCTACCTTAGGACCGTTATAGTTACGGCCGCCGTTTACCGGGGCTTCGATCAAGAGCTTCGCGTTGCCGCTAACCCCATCAATTAACCTTCCGGCACCGGGCAGGCGTCACACCGTATACGTCCACTTTCGTGTTTGCACAGTGCTGTGTTTTTAATAAACAGTTGCAGCCAGCTGGTATCTTCGACTGGTTTCAGCTCCGCGAGCAAGTCGCTTCACCTACGCACCAGCGTGCCTTCTCCCGAAGTTACGGCACCATTTTGCCTAGTTCCTTCACCCGAGTTCTCTCAAGCGCCTTGGTATTCTCTACCTGACCACCTGTGTCGGTTTGGGGTACGATTTAATGTTACCTGATGCTTAGAGGCTTTTCCTGGAAGCAGGGCATTTGTCACTTCAGCACCGTAGTGCCTCGTCATCACGCCTCAGTGTTAAAGTGAACCGGATTTACCTGGAACACACACCTACACGCTTAAACCGGGACAACCGTCGCCCGGCCAACATAGCCTTCTCCGTCCCCCCTTCGCAGTAACACCAAGTACAGGAATATTAACCTGTTTCCCATCGACTACGCCTTTCGGCCTCGCCTTAGGGGTCGACTCACCCTGCCCCGATTAACGTTGGACAGGAACCCTTGGTCTTCCGGCGAGCGGGTTTTTCACCCGCTTTATCGTTACTTATGTCAGCATTCGCACTTCTGATACCTCCAGCAGACCTCACAGTCCACCTTCAACGGCTTACAGAACGCTCCCCTACCCAACAACACATAGTGTCGCTGCCGCAGCTTCGGTGCATGGTTTAGCCCCGTTACATCTTCCGCGCAGGCCGACTCGACCAGTGAGCTATTACGCTTTCTTTAAATGATGGCTGCTTCTAAGCCAACATCCTGGCTGTCTGTGCCTTCCCACATCGTTTCCCACTTAACCATGACTTTGGGACCTTAGCTGGCGGTCTGGGTTGTTTCCCTCTTCACGACGGACGTTAGCACCCGCCGTGTGTCTCCCGTGATAACATTCTTCGGTATTCGCAGTTTGCATCGGGTTGGTAAGTCGGGATGACCCCCTAGCCGAAACAGTGCTCTACCCCCGAAGATGAATTCACGAGGCGCTACCTAAATAGCTTTCGGGGAGAACCAGCTATCTCCCGGTTTGATTGGCCTTTCACCCCCAGCCACAAGTCATCCGCTAATTTTTCAACATTAGTCGGTTCGGTCCTCCAGTTAGTGTTACCCAACCTTCAACCTGCCCATGGCTAGATCACCGGGTTTCGGGTCTATACCCTGCAACTTAACGCCCAGTTAAGACTCGGTTTCCCTTCGGCTCCCCTATACGGTTAACCTTGCTACAGAATATAAGTCGCTGACCCATTATACAAAAGGTACGCAGTCACCCCATAAAAGAGGCTCCCACTGCTTGTACGTACACGGTTTCAGGTTCTGTTTCACTCCCCTCGCCGGGGTTCTTTTCGCCTTTCCCTCACGGTACTGGTTCACTATCGGTCAGTCAGGAGTATTTAGCCTTGGAGGATGGTCCCCCCATATTCAGACAGGATACCACGTGTCCCGCCCTACTCTTCGAACTCACACCATGTGCATTTTTGTGTACGGGAGTATCACCCTGTACCCTGCGACTTTCCAGACGCTTCCACTAACACACATGCTGATTCAGGTTCTGGGCTCCTCCCCGTTCGCTCGCCGCTACTGGGGGAATCTCGGTTGATTTCTTTTCCTCGGGGTACTTAGATGTTTCAGTTCCCCCGGTTCGCCTCATGCCACTATGTATTCATGACATGATAGTGCAACGCATTGCACTGGGTTTCCCCATTCGGGTATCGCCGGTTATAACGGTTCATATCACCTTACCGGCGCTTATCGCAGATTAGCACGCCCTTCATCGCCTCTGACTGCCAGGGCATCCACCGTGTACGCTTAGTCGCTTAACCTCACAACCCGAAGATGTTTCACTTCTGATTGCGAAAATTTGAGAGACTCGAACACACC
>NZ_JAHUXA010000036.1 GCF_019218745.1 Enterobacter sp. ENT03 | reverse complement strand
TTTTAACATAGTCGGCGTGGCCCGGGCAGTCTACGTGTGCGTAGTGGCGAGTCGGGGTGTCATATTCAACGTGGGAAGTGTTGATGGTGATACCACGAGCTTTTTCTTCCGGCGCGTTATCGATCTGATCGAATGCACGAGCAGAACCACCGTAGGTTTTAGCCAGAACGGTAGTGATTGCAGCGGTCAGTGTTGTTTTGCCATGGTCAACGTGGCCGATAGTACCGACGTTAACGTGCGGTTTTGTACGTTCAAACTTTTCTTTAGACATCGATTGTCCCTCTAAGACACGGATAAATCGGTGATATCACCACATCAACCAGGCGATATGCCTGAAATGTTGAATATTTAAGCTTACACAGAGAGAAACGGGAAGGAGAAGTGAAGTGGTGCTGATACCCAGAGTCGAACTGGGGACCTCACCCTTACCAAGGGTGCGCTCTACCAACTGAGCCATATCAGCACGTCTGGAGCGGGCAGCGGGAATCGAACCCGCATCATCAGCTTGGAAGGCTGAGGTAATAGCCATTATACGATGCCCGCATCCTGAAACTCGGCTACCCAGTTCTTTCTGTAACAAAAAAAGAGACATGTCTCTTTTTCGCTTGAGCCAGTGAATCTTTCAACCAGCTCAGACAGCAATCACGCTGCCAGAAAGTGGTGGTGGGGGAAGGATTCGAACCTTCGAAGTCTGTGACGGCAGATTTACAGTCTGCTCCCTTTGGCCGCTCGGGAACCCCACCGGACTTGATGGTGCCGACTACCGGAATCGAACTGGTGACCTACTGATTACAAGTCAGTTGCTCTACCTACTGAGCTAAGTCGGCATCAAGTAGCGCGCATTCTAGGTAGACCTGCGTCTGCATGCAACAAAAAAATCGCAAAAAACGTTCTATCGCTCACATTTTGTGCGCCAACGTCGATAAATGCTGTAATTTTATGCAGAGTAGAACAAATATTCAGCTCTAAAGCCTGTAATTTAGTAGAAAAAGCCATGGAGTAGATAAACAATAATCGAGTGGCGATCGCTATGTTGGATAAGGGGATGCCTACTAAGATTCGCACCTTTATATATAGAAGCATGGGCTTCTCTCTTTTCTGCCCCTATATACTCTACTTCCCGCTTTCGTGACACTGACCTTTGAATCGTTCATTGAAGGTGATTTTTTCTTATTATTCCTTTTCATCTGGTGTTACCCTCCTGCGTATTGTCCAAATTTAACTTACATGCAGCATGCCATTCTTGCGGTCTGAAAAGTCGGCATCTCACCGATGGGTCAGTCATTGAGCGGTTAATGAGCATGGCAGGCAAAAATGTGCTTATGAGTAAAAAAGAGCAATCGTTAATGACGCCTTACCTTGAGTTCAACCGCAGCCAATGGGCTGCACTTCGTGATTCAGTGCCGATGACCCTGACAGAAGGTGAAATCGCGCGGTTAAAAGGCATCAATGAAGACCTGTCTCTGGAAGAAGTTGCAGAGATCTACCTGCCGTTGTCACGTTTACTCAATTTCTACATCAGTTCGAATTTACGTCGTCAGGCGGTTCTGGAGCAGTTCCTGGGCACCAATGGGGAACGTATTCCTTATATCATCAGCATTGCTGGCAGCGTGGCCGTGGGTAAAAGCACTACAGCCCGTGTACTGCAGGCGCTGTTGAGCCGCTGGCCTGAGCATCGCCGTGTTGAACTGATCACTACCGATGGCTTCCTCCACCCTAATGAGGTGTTGAAAGAACGCGGGTTGATGAAAAAGAAAGGCTTTCCGCTTTCTTATGATATGCACCGGCTGGTGAAATTTGTCTCCGATCTCAAATCTGGCGTACCCAACGTCAAAGCGCCTGTCTATTCCCATCTTATCTATGATGTCATCCCCGATGGTGATAAGACGGTAACGCAGCCGGACATCCTTATTCTGGAAGGTTTAAATGTACTGCAAAGCGGCATGGATTACCCACACGATCCACATCATGTATTTGTATCGGACTTTGTCGACTTCTCTATTTATGTTGATGCGCCGGAAGATTTATTACAGACCTGGTATATCAACCGCTTCCTGAAATTCCGTGAAGGCGCTTTTAGTAATCCAGATTCTTATTTCCATAACTATGCCAAATTATCGACTGAAGAAGCGGTCAGTATTGCAACCTCCTTATGGAAAGAGATCAATTGGCTGAATTTAAAGGAAAATATACTACCAACCCGCGAGCGTGCCAGTCTGATCATGACCAAAAGTGCGGATCATGCGGTAGAACAAGTACGCTTACGTAAATAATAAAAAAGGAGGCATTATGCTCTCCTTTTTTTATTCGGCACTTCTTAATGATATTTCACCACCGACCCATGGTTTAATAATACCGTCCTGCTCCAGTAGTAATGCGCCCTGAGCATCGATGCCACGGGAAATGCCAAAGATCTCTTTATCACCAATAATTAATTTTACCGGCCGGTCAATAAAGTTATCCAGCTTTTTCCAGCGAGTCAGATAAGGGCTCAAGCCTTCTTGCTCAAACAGACGTAGTGCTTTTCGTAACTCGATGATGAGGCGTACCGCCAGCTGGTTACGATCCACGGCGATCCCCGCTTCCTGCAGGTTGATCCATCCCTGGTTGATGATGTCTGCCTCAACTTTGCGCATAGCGAGGTTGATACCCGCACCGATTACTATCTGCGCTGCATCTCCCGTTTTACCCGTCAGTTCCACGAGAATACCCGCGAGCTTTCTGTCCTGCAGGTATAAATCGTTAGGCCATTTTACACGCACCTTTTGGGCACCCAATGTCTGTAGTACCTCAGCCATGACAATCCCGATCACCAGGCTAAGGCCCATCGCAGCAGCGGGTCCCTGCTCAAGACGCCAGTACATGGAGAGATATAAATTGGCACCAAAGGGAGAGAACCACTTGCGCCCGCGTCGTCCGCGTCCAGCCTGCTGGTATTCAGCAATGCAGGCATCGCCCGAATGTAAGGTGTCCATGCGATCCAGCAGATACTGGTTCGTTGAGTCAATCACCGGCAGAACGGCAATTGTACCCTCAGTAAGCTGCCCTTTGATAAAATTCTCATCAAGCAGCTGGACAGGTTCAGGTAGGCTGTAACCTTTACCGGGCACGGTAAATACATCCACGCCCCAGTCACGTAAAGTCTGAACATGCTTATTAATTGCCGCTCTGCTCATCCCGAGGCGTTCGCCCAGCTGTTCGCCAGAATGGAAGTCACCGTCTGCCAGAATGGAGATCAGCATTAATGGAATGGTATTGTCCTTCACGCAATCACCTCCACGGCATTCACTTCACCCGTCTGGCCGATAAATCGTACTTCCGGCTCCAGCCAGACATTAAATTTCTCACCAACCTGCTGGCGAACGTAATGGGCAAGCTGCACCACATCTTTACTGGTGGCATGGCCAGTGTTAATCAAAACGAGCGCTTGCTGGCGGTGAACTGCTGCGCCACCCAGTGTCATACCTTTTAACTCACACTGATCGATGAGCCAGCCTGCGGCAAGTTTCACGTTGCCATCTGCCTGAGGGTAATGCGGCACGGCGGGATACTGCGCCAGCAACGCCTGCGCTTGCTGAGCGGTGATCACCGGGTTCTTAAAGAAGCTGCCGGCATTACCATTCACTTTGGGATCAGGAAGCTTAGTCATACGCATATGGCACACTGAATTAAATACATCCTGGGGAGTAGCTGTGCGCGGGTCGAGACGGGTCAAATCGCCATAAGTCAGGTTCGGCTGCCATGTTTTCGACAGACGAAAACCGACGGCGACGATGGCATAACGATCCTGATATTGATGTTTGAAAGCGCTGTCCCGATAGCCGAAGCGACACTCTTTAGCGCTAAGACGCAGCATATTGCCTGTTTCCAGCTCAAGGCAATCGACGTATTCACAGACACATTGCAGTTCAATGCCATAAGCACCGATGTTCTGAATAGGGGATGAACCGACACAACCAGGGATCAAGGCGAGGTTTTCAAGGCCAGGCATACCATTATTGAGTGTGTACTGAACAAAATTATGCCAGTTTTCCCCCGCTCCGACGTGCAGATGCCAGGCATCTGGCTGCTCGACGACATCAATACCCATAATACGATTCACGATGACGGTGCCGGCAAAGTCTTCAAGGAAGAGAACATTACTGCCTTCTCCCAGTAGCAGCACCGGGTGATGATTTTTAACCGCATCCTGCCAGGCAGAGAGTAATTGCTGCGCATTCTCTGCACGAACAATATGTGCAGCTTTATGTGCAATACCAAACGTATTCCAGGGCTTGAGGGAGTGATTCATAGACGCTATCCAGAGACAAAAACACGGTTAGTTTACCGTATATATGACGAGATCGCTTGTGGTTAGTCGCGTGGACAACAGCGTTCAGGAATATCTCAAAGCACAACGCAAAAAGGCCATCCGTGAGGATGGCCTTTCGCGTGTTTGATGCCTGGCAGTTCCCTACTCTCGCATGGGGAGACCC
>NZ_JAHUXA010000035.1 GCF_019218745.1 Enterobacter sp. ENT03 | reverse complement strand
TTACGTTTTCCCCGTTCAGAGTCAAGCGATTATTTTGCTTTTCTCTGCCGGTCATTCCCGGAGGAAGACCTTCTGACCCGCCGGCCGTAAGCCGTTGTTCCGTGTCAGTGGAGGCGCATTATAGGGAGTTATTCCGGGCTGACAACCCCTAATTTCAAAAAACTTTTCAAGCGCGTTTTTTTTCATCAAAGCGTCGTAAAAAGCATCACCATCAGGCGTATTTGCTCTTTTTATCATCGACATCCACCCGCAGATGGCATACTAGAACGTAAAAATGAGAAACAGGAATGTGACGAATGCCTTTAAGCGCACAACAATTGGCGGCACAAAAGAATCTTTCTTATGTACTGGCCGAAAAACTGGCACAACGGATCTTAACCGGTGAGTACGCGCCCGGTAGCATCCTCCCTGCGGAGATGGAGTTAGGTGAAGCGTTCGGCGTTAGCCGTACCGCAGTTAGAGAAGCAGTAAAGACCCTGACCGCCAAAGGCATGGTGCTGCCCCGCCCGCGCATCGGTACCCGCGTGATGCCGAAAAGTAGCTGGAACTTCCTTGATAAAGAGTTGCTCTCCTGGTGGATGACCGAAGAGAACTTCCAGGAAGTGATCCAGCACTTCCTGGTTCTGCGCAGCACCCTCGAACCGCAGGCATGCCAGCTCGCCGCGCTTCTCGGCAACGCAGAGCAGAAAGCACACCTGAATACGCTGATGAATGAGATGGTGCAATTAAAGAAGCATTTTCAGCGCGAGCGCTGGATAGAAGTGGATATGGCCTGGCATGAACATATCTATGCCATGAGCGGTAATCCCTTCCTCACCTCTTTCGCCGCCCTTTTCCATTCGGTGTACCACACCTACTTCACCTCTATTACGCAAAACGAAGTGGTTAAACTTGAAAACCATCAGGCGATTGTGGATGCCATTCAGAAAAGTGATGCTCAGCGTGCCTATGAGGCCTGCCAGCTCTTATTGAATACTCCCCACCCGGCTAAATAACAGGAATTCGCATGACTGAGAAAAAAGCGCGCAGTATGGCGGGCCTGCCGTGGATCGCGGCAATGGCTTTCTTTATGCAGGCGCTGGATGCGACCATTCTGAACACTGCACTGCCGGCCATCGCCCAGAGTCTGAATCGCTCTCCTTTAGCGATGCAGTCGGCGATTATCAGCTATACCCTGACGGTCGCTATGCTGATCCCGGCGAGCGGCTGGCTGGCAGACCGCTTCGGCACACGTCGCGTCTTTATGCTTGCCGTGTCGCTCTTCACCCTGGGTTCGCTGGCCTGCGCCCTGTCGAGTTCGCTCGGTATGCTGGTCATCTTCCGGGTAGTGCAGGGGATCGGAGGCGCAATGATGATGCCGGTGGCGCGTCTGGCACTCCTGCGTGCCTATCCACGCAGTGAACTGCTGCCGGTGCTGAACTTCGTCACTATGCCAGGCCTGATAGGTCCGATCCTCGGCCCGGTACTTGGCGGCGTGATGGTGACCTGGGCGAGCTGGCACTGGATATTCCTGATCAACATTCCCATCGGTATCGCCGGGCTGTTTTATGCGCGTAAATATATGCCGAACTTCACGACGCCGCGCCGTGGCTTCGATATGCGCGGCTTTTTCCTGTTCGGCCTGAGCCTGGTGCTGTTTTCCTGCGGAATGGAGCTGTTTGGCGAGAAGATTGTCGCCAGCTGGATCGCCCTGTCGGTGATTGTCACTGGCATTCTGCTTTTACTGGCTTATATCCGCCACGCCCGGCGACACCCGACGCCGCTTATTGCGCTGCCGATGTTTAAGACGCGAACGTTTTCCGTCGGCATCGCCGGTAATCTGGCATCCCGCCTCGGTACCGGCTGCGTGCCCTTTTTAATGCCGCTGATGTTACAGGTGGGCTTTGGCTACCCGGCGCTGATCGCTGGCTGCATTATGGCCCCTACTGCGATGGGCTCCATTCTGGCCAAATCCGTGGTGACTCAGGTCCTGCGCCGCTTTGGTTATCGCAATACGCTGGTTGGCATAACGGTAATCATCGGTGTGATGATTGCCCAGTTCTCACTACAGTCGCCGTCGATGGCGCTGTGGATGCTGATCCTGCCGCTGTTCGTTTTAGGTATGGCGATGTCCACGCAGTTCACCGCCATGAATACCATCACCCTTGCCGATCTGAATGATGAGAACGCCAGTAGCGGGAACAGTATGCTGGCCGTTACGCAGCAGTTGTCGATCAGTCTGGGGGTGGCCGTCAGTGCAGCGGTGCTGCGTTTTTACGAAGGGTTTGATAACGCGAATACCGTGGAGCAGTTTCACTACACCTTTATTACCATGGGTGCGATCACGCTGCTCTCCGCTTCCGTCTTTATGCTGTTAAAAGCCAAAGACGGACGTAACCTGATTAAAGAGCGGCACAAAGCTTAAGCCGAGCCGCGTTCCATTAATACCGGCGTCAGTTGCAGGCGCTGCTGGGCCAGGGTGGGATCGGTGATGCGATGCAGTAATACATCGATAGCCAGCTCACCCAGTTCATCTTTCGGCTGATGGATAGTCGTCAGCGGAGGCGTCATATAGCGCGCCAGTTCAATATCATCGTAGCCAACAATCGCCATATCCTCTGGCACTTTCAGCCCGGCCTGATATAACGCCTGATACGCGCCAAACGCCATGGCGTCGTTACCGATAAACACCGCCTGCGGACGCTCTTTTTGCGCCAGCAGGATCTGCATCGCCTCGAACCCACCACCAAATTCAAAGTTACCGACGATCTCATCGCCTTCGCGTATTTCAAGGCCTGCGCGCACCATGGCTTCGCGATACCCTTCAAGACGTAAACGCGCCGGGGTTTTATCCAGCGGTCCGGTAATACAGGCGATACGGGTGTGGCCTTTGCCGATCAAATGCTGCGTTGCCATATCGCCGCCCAGCAGCGAATTATCCTGAATGAGATCGCTGTAACCATCGAAGGGCGCCCAGTCCATCATCACCGTTGGAATAGACGGATAACGCTGCATGATCTCTTGCGAGGGTTGATGGGTTTCGGTGCACAGCAGCAGTAAGCCATCGACGCGCTTTTGCATCAGCGTCTCCAGATTACTGTTCATGCGTTGTTCATCGCCCTCGGTATTACACAACACCAGGCTGTAGCCACGCTCAAAGCAGCTGCGCTCCACGCCGCGCACCAACTCAGAATAGAAGGGGTTGGTACTGGCGGTGATCAGCATGCCGATAGTGCGGGTCTGGTTGATCTTAAGGCTGCGCGCCAGCGCCGAAGGAGCATAATTCAGGCTTTTGATCGCCGCGTCCACTTTCGCGGTGATCGCCTCGCTGACGAACCGATCTTTATTGATAACGTGCGAGACGGTGGAGGTGGACACGCCCGCCAGCCGGGCAACATCTTTCATGGTTGCCATGACGCGTTACCCCTGCTGCGCCAGAAAGTCGTCTATCTCATTGCGCCACGGCACGGAGGGTTGCGCGCCTTTACGCGTGACCGCAATAGCGGCCGCCGCATGGGCAAAGCGGATCGCCTGCTCAAGCGGGTGATTTTCCAGCAGTGCGGTCATTAGCGCGCCGTTAAAGGTGTCACCGGCGGCGATAGTATCGATGGCTTTCACTTTGAAACCCGGAATGCGCTGGCCTTCGCCATTAACGCTGGCCCACACGCCACGGCTGCCAAGCGTAATGATCACGGTTCCGATGCCTTTGGCATGCAGCGCCTGCGCGGCCCGCGCGGCATCTTCATCCGTTTCGACGTTAATGCCGGTCAGTTTTTCCGCTTCGGTTTCGTTCGGGGTGATCACATCCACCAGCGCCAGCAGTTCGTCAGACAACTCCCGGGCCGGAGCGGGGTTAAGCGCCACGCGCGTGCGGTTCTGGTGGGCGATTTTCGCCGCTGCCAGCACGCTTTCCACCGGCGACTCCAGCTGCATCAGCAGTGCGGAAGCCGCAGCGATGCGATCGCGCTGCGCTTCAACCAACGCCACAGACAGCGCAGCGTTAGCGCCCGCATGAATACCGATGACATTCTCCCCTTCAGCGTTGACAAAAATCAGCGCCACGCCGGTGGATTCACCGTTGATAACGCTGACCGGCGCGACATCAATGTTGTCGCTCGCCAGTTGCTTACGGACCCGTTCACCCGTGTCGTCGTCGCCCGTGCAGGCGATAAACGCAATATCTGCGCCGCTACGTCCGGCGGCAACCGCCTGGTTGGCACCTTTACCACCAAAAGCGACCTGATACTGGTTGCCGGTGACGGTTTCACCCGGCGTCGGGAAGGAGTCAAGGTTGAGAATGTGATCGGCATTAATACTGCCAAGGACGACGAGTTTACCTGCCATGTTCATAATTGGATCATCCTGTCATTGCGCCACCCGGAGTGGCGCGTGCCCTGCTTTTCTTTTATGTTCTTTTTCCTGCCGCCGCGTAAGGCGGCAGGACAATAACATTACTGTTTAATAACCAGTTTCAGATCAACCGGGTATTTCGCCTGAACTTTCTCGCCTTTGATCACTTTGTCAGCGGTTTCAACGCCTTTCGCGCCGATCTGCTCCGGTAACTGTGCGATGGTCGCCGCCAGTTTACCGTCATTTACCGCTTTTTCACCGTCTGGCGTACCGTCAAAACCTACTACCATCACGTCGGTTTTACCGGCAGTTTGCAGCGCACGTAGTGCGCCCAGCGCCATTTCATCGTTCTGTGCGAATACGGCTTTCACGTCCGGGTGCGCAGTCAGCAGGTTCTGCATCACGTTCAGACCTTTGGTACGGTCAAAGTCAGCCGGCTGGCTGGCCAGCACGTCGAATTTGTGAGCCGCAACGGCCTGCTGGAAGCCTTCGCCACGCTCACGCGCCGCAGAGGTACCGGCGATGCCCTGCAGTTCGATCACTTTCGCGCCTTCACCCGCTTTTTTAGCGATGTAGTCACCAGCGATTTTGCCGCCCAGCACGTTATCAGAAGCAATGTGGCTGACCACCTCGCCTTTGGCGGCCATGCGGTCAAGGGTGATCACCGGGATTTTAGCTTCGTTTGCCATCTTCACGGCGTTACCTACCGCGTCGGAATCGGTCGGGTTGATCAACAGCAATTTGGTGCCACGTACGGTTAAATCCTGAACGTTCGCCAACTCTTTCGCCGGGTTGTTCTGCGAATCCAGAACCACCAGGTTGTAGCCCAGTTTGTCGGCTTCTTTTTGTGCGCCGTCTTTCAGGGAGACGAAGAACGGGTTATTCAGGGTGGAGACCACCAGCGCGATGGTATCTTTCGCCATGGCGTTCGCGCTTACGGTCGCACTCAGTGCTACGGCAGAAACCAGGGTAGCCAGTTTTTTCATGTTCATATTCAGATGTCCTGTAATGTCATTGATTACTGTTTTTTGTTGTCTACCAGGACCGCCAGCAAAATCACCACTGCTTTCACGATCATCTGGTAATAGGAGGAAACACCTAGCAAATTCAGACCATTATTGAGGAAGCCCAGAATCAATGCGCCGATAAGCGTGCCAACAATTCGGCCTTTACCACCCGCAAGGCTCGTTCCCCCCAGCACTACCGCCGCGATGGCATCCAGCTCGTAACCGGTGCCCGCCGTCGGTTGGGCGGAGGAGAGACGCGCAACTTCAATAATGCCCGCCAGAGAAGCCAGAAGGCCGCTCAGCGAATACACGATAATCTTAATTTTGTTCACACTGATGCCGGACAGACGCGTTGCCGCTTCGTTACCGCCCAGCGCATAGATATACCGACCAAGACGGGTGTGATGCAACATATACCACGCGGCAAGGAAGACAAATCCCATGATCCACACCGGGGCAGGGATCCCCAGCGGACGACCGATACCAAACCAGCCAAACACATCGGCGTTTTCAGTAAAGCCAGTATTTACCGGGCTGCCGTTGGTGTAGACCATGGTCGCACCCCGCAGCAGCAGCATCATGACCAGCGTGGCGATAAATGCCTGCACGCGGCCTTTCGCGACGATAACGCCGGTCATGGCACCGATAGCTGCACCTAATGCCAGCGCACCTGCCACCGCCACCAGCGCATTCACTTCCATCCCCACCAGCGAAGCGGCCACCGCGCCGGTTAGCGCCAGTAACGAACCGACAGACAGGTCGATCCCGGAGGTCAGAATGACCAGCGTCATCCCCACCGCCATAATGGCGTTAACCGACGTCTGTTGCAGAATGTTGAACAGGTTATTAACGGTAAAAAAGTTCGGACTGAGCGTGGAGACAATCGCAATCAGCACCAGCAGGGCAATCAGCGATTTTTGTTCCATCAGCCACGCTTTGTTGAAATAGCGGCGGGGTGAAACGGTTTGGGTACTCATTGCCTGGACTCCTGCGTCTCGCGATTTAGCTTGCCAACGGCGGCAGCCATCAGCACTTCCTGGGTGGCCTGTTCGCGGGTGAATTCTCCGCCCAGATGCCCTTCATGCATTACCATGATGCGATCGCTCATGCCGATCACTTCCGGCATTTCCGATGACACCAGGATGATGCTCAATCCCTCAGCTTTAAACTGATTGATTAACTGATAAATCTCTTTCTTCGCCCCCACGTCCACACCGCGCGTAGGTTCGTCCAGAATCAGCACTTTCGGCCGGGTCATCAGCCCGCGGGCGATGGCTACCTTTTGCTGATTCCCGCCGGACAGCAGGCCAATCGGCTGCTCCATCGACGGCGTTTTAACGTTAAACAGGCGAACGAAATCCCCCACCGCCTGCTGCTCATCTTTGTGCTTCAGGCGACCACCGGCATGGCTGAAATAGCGCAGCGCGGTGAGCGACATGTTCTCTTTTACCGACATGCCGAGTACCAGCCCGTCACGCTTGCGGTCTTCGGAGATATATACGATGCCGTTCGCCAGCCCATCCTGCGGTGAGCGGGTGACCACTTCATGGCCGTCGAGCGTGACATAGCCGCTGGTGCGTGGCAGTGCGCCGTATAATACTTTCATCAGCTCGGTACGTCCGGCGCCCATCAGCCCGGCAACGCCCAGGATCTCGCCTTTACGCAGCACGAAGGAGACGTTATCCACGCCCGGTCCGCAGACGGCATCCACTTTCAGACGAATATCGCCAGGCGCTTTATCAAGATGCGGGTACTGCTCTTCCAGCTTACGTCCCACCATCATTTCAATCAGCGTATCTTCACTGAGCGTGGTGACTTCACGTTCGGCAATAAACTGCCCGTCGCGAAAAACCGTCACGTCGTCGCAGATTTCGAAGATCTCTTTCATGCGGTGGGAAATATAAACAATGCCGCGTCCCTGAGATTTCAGTTCGCGAATGACGCGGAACAGGGAGTCGGTTTCGGTATCGGTCAGGGCGTCGGTCGGCTCATCCATAATGATGACTTTTGACTCGAAGCTCAGGACTTTGGCGATTTCCACCATTTGCTGATCGCCAATCGACAGATCGCCCACCAGCCGATCGCTTTTAAAGCGCAGGTTCAGTTTGGCGAGCAGGACGTTGGCTTCGGCATACATCTTTTTCCAGTCGATCTTGCCGAACCGGTTTACGAATTCACGGCCTAAAAAGATGTTTTCCGCAATGGTGAGCTGTGGGATCAGGTTCAGTTCCTGATGAATGATACCGATACCGGCCTCCTGGGAGGATTTCGGTCCGGTAAAAGTGGTTTCCTGACCGAGCCACAACAGTGAGCCGGCATCACGCTGATAAATGCCCGTTAAGACTTTCATCATTGTGGATTTACCCGCGCCGTTTTCGCCCACCAGCGCCATCACGCGGCCGGGATAAACGTTAAGCGCGGCGCCCGACAGGGCTTTTACGCCGGGGAACGCTTTATCGATCCCCTTAAGTTGCAATAATGCGTCCATGGCAGCCTCAGAATGTGACGCCAGCACAGAGAATGATATTCGCATACGGGGAACACTCCCCGCTGCGAATCACCGCCTGACTGTCTGCGGTTTGTTGTTTAAACGTGTCGTGTGAAACATAACGAACGTCTATGGTATTTCCCTGGTGTTGTTGCAGCTGCTCTATGTGTCGGAGCAACGTTTCGTGGAGCTGCGGATTATGATCTTTAATTTCCGTCGCGAGAATGGCTGCCTCAACCTGCATTTCCGTCGTCACGACCTCCAGCACCTGCATAAAGGAGGGCACGCCCTGCGTCAGAGCCATATCAATACGCTGCGTGCTATGGGGAACCGGCAATCCGGCGTCGCACACGACCAGCGTATCAGTATGTCCCAGACGGGATATAACCGACGACATATCAGAATTCAGTACAGACCCTTTCTTCATTTTTATCTCCACTAGCGAAACGTTTCGCTGATTGCAGTGTAGCGCTAAAAATGTTCATAAAACCATCACGACGTAACGGAATTGTGATCGCCGTCGAAACGTTTCGCTAAGTCAAATGGAGAAGGGAATGTGCCGGGTGGCGCTGCGCTTACCCGGCCTTGTATTATGCTTCCCGTGCACAAAGAACCGGCCGGTTCTTTCTGCCATGCAGTCCACATGCCGTACCCGGCCTCAGGCTTGCAGCCTGTGACGTAGATTT
>NZ_JAHUXA010000034.1 GCF_019218745.1 Enterobacter sp. ENT03 | reverse complement strand
CAAACAGCGTGGTCTGCGCCACCAGGTACTCCTGATTCAGTTCTGCCGTGGGATGGTTCATCAGAGTAAAGGTATAACCCGTCATCAGAGTACGAATATGGCCCCCACCGTGGACCCGGCTGCCCGGACTGCGCTGCGCTTCCATCCGGATGCGCGTCATCATCTCCCCTTCACCTTTGTCGAAGTAGTCGCCCGGCCATTCGTAGTGCTCATAGTTCGCATGGCCTGTTTCGCGCGGGTCGGCCACGGTGTTTGACAGCAGCGAACGCGGCTTAGTGAAATCAAAATCGTCCAGTACCCACTGCCCGGTACGCAGGCTCTCGTTTGCCGTGAGGGTATGGATAAATTCTTTGTCCAGTTTCAGCCCTTCCTGGTGCCACTCCACTACCGGCGAATCCGGACACGCTTTGTGAATACTGATGGCGTCCGCCAGCACCAGCGTGTGGCTGTCCTCGCTGTGCTCGAACCACCAGTAAATCCCCCACTCCTGCATCAGCCGCTGGATAAAATCAAAATCCGTCTCACCATACTGTACCTGCCAGGTCCGGGTCGGGTAGCTCTCCACCAGCCGTTTTTCCACCGGGAAGGGATAATCGGCCAGGACTTCGTCGAGAATGTCCACCACCGTTTTGTTCTGGAACGCTTTGTAATCGCTGGTATGAGTCAGCAACTTCAGCCACGGCTCAATGCGCAATTCATACGTTACCGACCGCCCCTGGTGGCCCAGTACCCGCGCTGCCGTCACCAGTCCGCTGATATGCCGCTTGCCGCCGCCGTCCAGTTCAATGTTGACGCACAGGTCTTTGCCTACCATCGGCTTGAGCGGCAGGTTGGCGGCGGGGGAAACGTAACCCAGATTCAGCATGTCCGGGGTTTTTAGCTGTACGGTATAAGTAAACAAACTCCCGAGCGCTTCCGAACCGCTCAGAGCGGAAAACAGCAGCATCTGCGGTGGTACTGCGCTACCGCTCACCGTCACGTTATGTGACCCCGGCCCGCCGGCTGCGGAAACAACGGACGATACCGTATCCTGTGTCATACCCGTCGCACCCGCTGCCGCCGCGGCCGCCTGTGCGGCTGCCACTGCCGCCTTTACCAGCCCTGATGCTTCCGGCAAATCTCCCATCAGCGATTCCACCGCCTGTCCCGCCGCCGTTTCAACAGCCCCCGTCACACCTGCGGCGGCTGACCCGGCTGCTATTCCACCATTTTCACTCATTATCGGCGGCGTGGTGATGGCTGGCCCTCCGCCAGCAGATTTATTGCCTGGAGATACAAAACTCATGGTAATACTCCTTTAATACCGGATTAAAATACAGCGCCTGGTGGCCAGAAAATATAAGAGATGACTTTCCATTGTCCGTCTTTATAATGAAACCAGCATGTCAGATTCAGGTCATCGCGAAGATGCCAGAACATCTCTTTAATAGGGATATCTTTGAAATCAGGATTTGTCGAACAATAGATAACTCTATACCGTTATAATATTCACCAACGAACTTATAACGGGATTTATAAAATCATTTTCAGGTCGCCCATGTTTTTCAATCAAAATCGCGACTCCAGTTCCGTTATACATACCGCTGGCATTTAGATAAGCATGTTCAGGAATGCGAGCTACGCCACCTGTTGTTACGCCCGCTATTAAGATGGAAACAGCAACCATATCAACTAAATTCATTTCTTTACATTTTTGACGGGAACATAGTACCAGAATTTATTCTGTTCAAACTTTTGGTAATAACTCCAATAGATTGAATATAAAAATAAGCCCTTGAGAACCCCCTATAGATACCAGGACAATATTACGAAACTCCGCAGCCAGCAAGGACTGTAGCCATGATACCCCTGTCCATCGCCGCTTTTCTCATCTTGCGACGCAATCCCGCCCTGAATACGTGCTCCTGCCGCAAAATATTCACTGCAATATGTCTCATGCCTGAAAATAATTCAGCTGAGTTCCCTCTTCTTATCCTACAATCATCCTCATTCATTGCCGTATCCAGGTACCAGTGCAAACGGTTTTCAATGTGCCAGTGATCCCTTATTGCTTTTGCGAATTTCTCCGCAGTTAAATCGGCTGAGCTGATATAATAACGAAAACATATTTCCGGTTCTTTCATCTGAGCGGCTATTTCTTCACGAAAAGACACTGCCACACATAATTTCTTTAACCCTTTCCATTCAAAGGTAAAATCGATTAAATAATCAGGGACATAACTCACTATGTGTAATCGGGTTTCTTTCCGCCCATGCCCTTCTTCAGTTATTGAATAGCTATCGTATTCAGGATTATTCAGCTCTTTCAGGGGGAATTTTTCTTCAACGTCATGAAGTAATCTTCCCTGATTTCCCTTAACAGAAAATAAGTAATCCCCTTTCTGATAAATTATCTTTTCCGCAATATCCTTCTGACAACCCATGGCATCCGTGGCAATGATTTTTCGCTTAATATCCAGTAAGTTAATTAATTCAGGGATCGCTGTAATCTCGTTACTTTTTTCGGCTGTTTTTAGCTAACCCAGAACAACACCATTCGCTGTAGAGAATGCATAATCATATGGATCGCTCCACGTCTTCGACTTTTATCATATGATCCTTGCAACGTTTTACCATCAATAGCAATGACACCTCCATCGTCTGAGCTATGGCAATCTCTCATCCAGCTAATAAATAATTCATGGGATTTTTCAGGGCTTATGCAGGAAACTACACGAGCTATCGTGTCATGAACTGGAATACCATATTCAAAATATCCATAGAATTTCAAAAAATCAAGATGGGTTTCACCAAAATCCTCAATATCCTCCCAACCTTCAGCACCATAAATAACGGCATAGATCGTCAGAAGTAGAATATCTGAAAATTTATACTCTACTTTCCAAGCTTGTCTGTAATCAGGAATAATTGATATGTGTGCTATTACTGTTTCGATATCCATGTTGTATCTCCTCATTTTCAGGAGATAGTTGATAATAATTAACAGCAAAATGGTAGTTTTTGCAGACAGTAAATTGTACATTTCATAAGCAAAAGATGCTATTTTATCTGTGCAAAAAACATACTTCTGGTGATCTTTACCTGCGCCGTGAAAGCGGCGCTCCAGGGGATGGGGGTTTAGCAGGATAAACGTATAAAAATAGCCGGGAAGATCGAGGGATCTTTCCGGTATAGAATTATTTTTCTATTCCATTACTTATAAGTAATTTTTTCCAACTTTCAAGATAGCTTTTGAATTCTTCAATAGAGCTTATATCCAACTCTTCTTCAGAATATTCATTAAAAATATTGACACCATCTTTTTTTATTGTAACGGTATGTGCATTTCCTGTTCCTGACCATGCTTCTATCACTCCTGAATCAACATGATTACAAGCGGTTATATACTCATTCACACCAAATAAACTACGTTGTATATCCCCAGACAAAAAATCAGCTAATACATGATATTCATAATCTATATCTAAAAATGGATATCCTTGTTCGTCAAAGAAAAATTTCATAGTGCCTCCATTGTTAATATATTGGATAAGCTGTATTTATATTCCCAGATGAGTCTAACCATCCCTCTATTTTTACACCACCTGGAGATACTCCTGACCATTTCCCATTAGGTAGCACTGTTCCATTGTTATACGCACCTCTAATTTCAGTCATTACTTGGGCTCTATTCCATGATTTCGGGAAAAAAGTTGACGACGGTCCTTTTGGTATCCATTGACCCGTAGCTGAATTAAATATTTCTACTTTTCCTTTATAAACGCCCTGAGCATTAGGAGAGTTAGTGATTTGGGTTACCCTTGCTTTACCCTGATGGCCAATACTCCCTTCATGGTGGAATCCAACCGCTGATCCTCGACGATTAATTTCACCATGGAAAACATGTTCAGCATTAATACGTGGACAATCCATCAACCCCCACGGATCGCACCACCCCACCGGATCATGCACATACGACTGTGTGTTCAGCCCGCCAGCCAGTTTCAGTGGATCCTGGCTTAAATACTGCCCCGTCCCGGCATCGTAGTAGCGGTGTAAATTATACCACAGCCCGCTCTCTTCATCCCTCCACTGCCCCATAAAACCCGCATCGCAGCTTTCAGGGTCATTGCTGCTGAACGGTGAGTCGTTCGCCGCCCCCTGCCCCCACAGGCTCCGCTGCCGCGTCCACACCTTCCGCCCGTTCGCGCTGTACATATCTTCCGGCGCGCCGTCCGGGCCATTGACGATGGGGTAAAAACAGCTTCTGTCGTCGTTGGCCGCTCTGCTCTCCTTCGCCAGCAGCTCAAACCCGCCCCGGTAGTGCCACTGCTCCCGCAGCGCCGGACTCCCGTCCGCGTACCGCTTCTCGCTCGCCGACAGCGCCATCCCCGACCACTGATAATGCACCTCACTGACGACGTGGCTTTGTTGTTTCCAGCCCGCACGAACCACGCAGCGCTTCGTCGTCCTGCGCCCGAATGCATCGTAACCGTACTGCCACACCTCGCCATCCGGCGTCCTCACCTCCCGCAGGCGGTCGAAGTCATCCCACCGGTAGCGCCATTCCCGGGACCGGAAACCCCGCTTCTGCTCCGTGCGTCGGGTCACCCGGCCACAGGCGTCGTATTCGTAACGACTGTCACCTGCCTGCCTCACGCATTCATTGTGATAATCGTGTTGTGCGATAATGCCGTTTATCCGGCTCTCCGCGATTTGCTCGTTGACGGTGTACCGGTAGCGCTCTTCCTGTGCCGGGCCGTCCGCGTTCTGTCGCAACACGCTCGTTACCTGGTCGCGGCTGTCATAGCGGTAGCGGGTTTCCCGCTCTGTCCGGGTTTTTGACCACACCTCATGCCCCGTCAGCCTGCCCGATGTATCCCATTCGTAACGATGCTCACCCAGCGGTCGCCATGACGCCACGCTCTCATGGCTTCCGGCCAGCCGCTCCGCGCCCTGCTTTCGCCACGCCGGGCGGCCACAGGCATCAAAACCCTGCTCTTCCGTATACACCGCGTGGTTCAGCGGCGTCTGCGCCAGCCATGCCTCTTCATCCTCCGGACGGTAACGGCGGCTGCGCTCCAGTCCCGCCGGTGTGTGTCCGAATTCCATCCGGTGGCCGTTACTGCGGTAGCCGGTTAATACCCCGGAGAGGTCGTATTCCCGCGTGGTTTCGCCGTCTGCCGTCTTCGTCCCCGTCAGCCGGCCCGCCTCATCGTAGCGGTATTCCGTGCGCTGCGCGTCCTGCTCTTCCCCCACCAGACGGTGCTGTTCATCCCACTCCAGCGTGATGCGGCTGGTCTGCGTGTAATCCTCCACCGTGGCATCGCGGCATTCGTGGACTTCCGCGCTCACCATCCGGTCATATCGGTCGTAACTGTAACGTATCTGCTGCCGCTCCCCGGTGATGGCCGTTACCCGCCCGTACTCATCCCGCGTATACCGCCACACGCTGCCGTCCGGGCGTACCTTCTCCGTCAGCCGGCCCTCGTCGTCGCGCCGGTAAACGGTTCTGCGCCCCGACCAGTCATCCTCGCCTGCCAGCTGGCCCGCCGCGTCATAGTGCAGCCGCCACTGCTGGTTGCCGGAACGGGTAAGTTGTGTCAGCCGCGCCGCGCCGTCGTAGTCGCAGACAATACGCTGACCACCCGCATCTTCCACCTCCCGCAGCAGGTCGAATGCCCCGTGACGGTAACGCGTCGTCTGCCCCATGGCCCCGCAGTGAACCGCGATTTTACCCTCGCCATCGTAGCGGAACGTCTCCGTGCCCCCGTCTGCCCGGATGACCGCACTCACCTTCTCATGCGGATTCTCCGCGCCCGGACGGTACTGCCACTCCACCCGGCGGCCTTCCGCATCTTCCAGCCCCGTCAGCCGCAGCCAGCGGTCTTCCGTGTAATGCGTCGTTCTGCCTGCCGCATCCGTGTGCGCCATCAGGCTGCCCTGCGCGTTATACGCCCACTGTTCACGGCTGCCGTCCGGGTACTGCGCCGCCTTCATCTGGCCGTCTTCGGTGTAACGGTACTGCCAGCACCGGCCATTCACCTCCCGCTGAACCAGGCGGCCTTCGCTGTTATAGCGGTATGACGCTGTGGTACGGTGGTCCCGGTATGCCGTTATCTGGCCAAATTCGTTCCACTGCCATTCCCGCCTGCGCCCGGTTTCGTCGGTTTCGCTGAGGATACGCCCTGCATAATCGCGTTTTAGCTGCGCTGTCTGTCCACCGGGCTGGCGCAGGCACAGCAACTGGTCGTATTCGTTACGCTCCCGCACTGTGATACGCCCCAGCGGGTCTCGCTCCTTCACCAGCAGCCACGTCTCATCAAACCACAGCGTGGTGACCGCGCCGGTGGCGTCTTCATACTCAGTACGCCGCTCTGCCGGAAAATAACGGAACCGGTCGTTATACAGTCCCGCTTCCGTTCCCGTTGCCACCACCCGGCCTTCATCGTCGTAGCGCAGGTGAAACTGCGTCGGGCCGTTATCCCGCCATGAACTCAGCCAGCCCTGCGTCGTATAGGTGTAGTACAGCGTGCCGTTAAACCGCGTCCGGGCATCACTCAGCCGCCATTCATCAGCGTGATTAACATAGTCATAGCGCACCAGTTCGCTGCCATCCGCCTCATCCGTCACGCGGTATATCTGCCCCTGTGGCCCGCACATCACCCCCAGCGTCAGCCCGCCGCTGTGCTGCACCTGCACCAGATGACCCACGCCGTTATAGATGAAATCGATTTCGTTGCGGTTGCGGTCTTTTATCGCTGACAGACGCAGACGACGTGCTCCCGGCGAGGCAGGGGTAAAGATGTAGCCCAGTTGGGTCTGTTCATCGAAGATGATGGCCCGTTCACGATCCCCGAGCAGACGGTAGTGCGGTACCAGCAGGTTGCGGCAGTTGAACGGTTCCTGTGCGGTGTTGTAGGCCGGGCACAGGCCATCGGCATCAAAATAAGTTACCGTCCGCCCGTCATGGTCAAATTCCAGATACTGTGACCAGTTACACAGCCAGCGGTTGCCCAGCAGCCCCTCCACGCGCTGGCGACCGGTGTAGACCCGCCGCAGCGTCAGCGGCAGAATATGCGGCCAGTGGAAGTCCGTGCGCCAGTTCAGGAACTCTCCGGTTCCGGCGTCCACCGGGTCGCCAAACCCCTGCTTAATACGCTCTATCGCGGCCTTAAACATCTGTCTGGCACCCCATGCCGAGACCAGCACTTCGGCCGTGCTTAGCACAAGTTGTTCCAGTACCGTCACATCTGCATTAATTTTTCCGTATGTACGGGTTGTGCGGTCTGCCGTAATGGTCTTACACCCTTCCTGAATCACCGCTGCACAGGTGATTTTATGTCCCTTACGCGCCAGCGGCAGACCGTTGACAGAAATAACCAGACTGCCTTCTGCTATTTGTGGCGGCGGGCTGCCCGGATCCTTACTACAGTCAACCGGGTCTGTCACCCGTGCCACGGGTTTCCCCTCAAAGGTGACATTGGGTGAACCCTCTTTGATCTGCCCAGTTTCAGAAGCAAGGCGGGAGCCAATAGCCGCAATCGCGCCACCGACAAAACCGCCCGCAGCCCCCGCTAAAAATGCAGAGCCAATAACTGCCAGCGCCGTCCCACCAGTGCAAACAATCAGCGCACCAATAGCAACCGCAGCCGCCAGTCCCAGTAGCGCCCCCAAAAAAGCATTGTTGTGAACTATTTTATGCTCCCGGCAGGCCGGAATGTTGCTGGGGCCAGAAACAGCATAATCACTGCCAATAGTGTCCATCACCCAGTTACCCACAGCGGACCCTACCATTCCGCCCAGCATCGCCCCTCCCAGTGCGGCGCCCGTTGCCGCAACAAGCGTCGCACCGAAAGCGGTTGTGGCGGCTACAGCCCCTGAATTACAGGCTGAAGCTGAAGCGGCCGCCCAGACCTTTGCCGTGGCAACAACACCACCACCAACCAGGACCCCCCCACTGACAACATGCCCCACGGTCTCGATTGTATTTACTGTACCTGCATTGCTGTCGCGCTGATCCAGTTCCGTCAGCTTTTCCTGCGCACTTTTTTCCGTCATGTGTTCGTCCTTGCGGTATATCCATTACCCTTATTTTCCGCCCTGCGGTATCCCGAAACGAAACTGCAACAGCGTCCCCCGCATTGCTTTGCGATCCGCTTCTGCCAGTGCCTGTGTGGAGGAATAGGTCAGCGTCAGCACCTGGCGACCATTCAACATCACCAACAACAGTTGCTGTATCGTCACCCCCTGGTTATTCCAGCTAAATTCCCAGTATTCCGCCGGGCGACCTTCTACCTGGCAGGGTTCTTCCACTGTGAACGTCATCGCCTTCAGTTCAGTACGAAATTTCTTCTTCTGCACCGCCAGGTAGTCGCTGAACTCTGCACCTTCCGGCAGCATTTCGCGCGTGACCACCAGGTTTGCACCGGGTATATCGCTCAGCACCGGCGTCAGGATGTTCATGGAACTGTCCTGCCAGTTTCCTGGCAGGGAAAAATGCCCTTCGTTAATCAGGTATTGCATGGGAATATGTCCTGGTATGTTCTTATTATGATTCCGGGTTGAGCGCCAGATGGGTGGGGCCGTTGAGGGTGATGGTGCCATCTGCCTTCATGATGAGAGTGCTTTTCCCTACCGTCAGGGTGATTTGCGTGGCGGCGGTGAGATTTATGGCCCCGCTTTTTGATGTGATGGTAATATCCTGTTCCACTGTTTCAGTGCTGGTGCCTGTCTCCACCGTTACCGTTCTGTTTCCAGTTTTCACCGTCAGTGACTGTTTGCCCTCCGTCACCGTAATATCCCGGTCTCCCTTAATGGTTTCCGTGTGTTTGCCGTCCACAAATTCCGTGCGATCAATTTTTACCGTCGAGGTTTCGTTGTGGATGATGGTTTTTGTACGATCCGCATTCACCGTGTGGGTTTCATTGTTTTTCACCACGGTGTTCAGGTCTTTTTCCGCATGAAACCACACCTCTTCCCCACCCGTCTTGTCATCAAAGCGCAGGGCGTTGCCATTGGTTGGCCCGCCGTA
>NZ_JAHUXA010000033.1 GCF_019218745.1 Enterobacter sp. ENT03 | reverse complement strand
CAGTCCACTGCATAAATCTACGTCACAGGCTGCAAGCCTGAGGCCGGGTACGGCATGTGGACTGCATGGCAGAAAGAACCGGCCGGTTCTTTGTGCACGGGAAGCATAATACAAGGCCGGGTAAGCGCAGCGCCACCCGGTACTGACGCTCGAATCAAAGCCCCAGCACCAGTTGCCGCTCCAGTTGTGGATCGAGCAGCGTCACGTGCAGCCCCACCAACCTGACTCCCCGCCCGCCCCGCCGTTCATCCCAGGTTTTTCTGGCGATGGCGATCAAATCCGCTTTGTTTAAGCGCGGCCAGACGTGCTCCTGCGTGGTGAGCTGAAAATCGTTAAATTTTAATTTCACCCCCTGACGGGCAATCAGCAGATCCGGCTTAACCTTTGCCAGCCGCCGTTCCAGCTCGTCATAAAGAAAATCAATCTGCGCTTCGCACGCTGACCACTCATGAATATCGTCTGCCAGCGTGCGCTCCACGCCGATCGATTTGCGTAACCGCTCGCTGGTGATCTCCCGCTCGTCGATCCCCTGACTGCGCTCCCACAGCACACGGCCAAATTTGCCAAAGCGCTTGAGCAGCATGGCGAGATCGGCGCGCTGCACATCTTCACAGGTACGCAGCCCCAGCGTTTCCAGCTTCGCTGCCGAGACTTTTCCCACGCCGGGGATTTTCGCTAAGGGTAAGGTACGCACAAACTGTGGCACCTCATCAGGCGTGATCACGTACTGCCCGTTAGGCTTGTTGAGATCGGAGGCGATTTTCGCCAGAAACTTTACCGGTGCAATGCCTGCCGAGGCGGTGAGCTGCAACTCATCAAAAATAGCCTGGCGGATCTCCTGGGCCATCAGCGTGGCGGAGCCGTGACAGTGCACGCTGTCGGTGACATCCAGATAGGCTTCATCAAGGGAGAGCGGTTCAACGCGCGAGGTGTAACGGGCGAATATTTCCCGAATGTGCGCGGAGGCTTCTTTATAGGCGTCGAAACGACCCGGTAATAAGGTGAGATGGGGACAGAGCTTGAGGGCCATTGCCGTGGGCATGGCGCTGCGCACGCCAAATTTGCGCGCCGGATAGTTCGCTGTGCTGATCACGCCACGCCTTTCCCGGCTGCCGCCGATGGCGAGTGGAATATCACGCAGCGCGGGGTTGTCGCGCATTTCCACTGCTGCGAAAAAGCAGTCCATATCAACGTGTATTATCTTACGCATCGCAGACCCTCACCCATACTGGATAAGTATACAGCCTTCATGGCCATGATGAGAAGAGGTTGTAATGATTTTGTGAGCAATGGGATAATGAACGGCAATGGCGCAATTAAACATCGTGTAAACGCGCTTATCCGGACTTGCGAAAAACTACCGGGGTGCTAATGTGAGCGCTCCTGACACAGATTAGTCTGATTTCGGATCCCTTTTGCCGTCCTGGCAATGTGAATGATGTTTTATCAAGGAACCAGTAGTATGCGCAAAATCGCATTCTTTCTTGCGATGCTTTTGATCCCGTGCGTCTCCTTTGCCGGGCTGCTTAGCAGCAACAGTTCAACCACGCCGGTCAGCAAAGAGTACAAACAGCAGCTGATGGGCTCGCCAGTTTATATCCAGATCTTCAAAGAAGAACGCACCCTTGATCTCTACGTCAAAATGGGCGAGCAGTATCAGCTTCTTGATAGTTATAAAATCTGTAACTATTCCGGTGGCCTGGGGCCGAAACAGCGCCAGGGCGATTTCAAAAGTCCGGAAGGCTTTTATAACGTTCAACGCAGCCAGTTGAAGCCTGACAGCCGCTTCTATAAAGCCATCAATATCGGTTTCCCGAACGCTTACGATCGTGCTCACGGTTATGAAGGCAAATACCTGATGATCCATGGCGCCTGTGTATCTGTCGGCTGCTATGCCATGACCGATACCGGCATTGATGAGATCTTCCAGTTTGTAACCGGTGCGCTGATTTTTGGTCAGCAAAGCGTGCAGGTGAGCATTTATCCGTTCCGCATGACTGACGCCAATATGACGCGCCACAAATATTCGTACTATGCGGATTTCTGGAAGCAGCTGAAGCCGGGATATGATTATTTCGCCAGTACCCATCAACCCCCTGTTGTGTCGGTGGTGGACGGGCGTTACGTGGTGAGCAAGCCGATCAGCAAAGGCACGATCCAGCCTCAGCTGGCGTCAAACTACACGCTCCCCGAGGCAAAATAAGACCCACTCGCCTGGCATGATCTTGTGCCAGGTTTCATTGCCGGTTAACGGCTGCGTGGCAATAACGGTAACCACATCATTCGGTGTGGTTTCTTTTTGGAAGTCGATCTCCACATCCTGATCCAGTAGCGTTGCCACGCCAAAGGGCGCGCGCCTCGTGATCCAGTACAAATTGGTCGAGCAGTACGCCATCACATAGCGTCCGTCCGACAGCAGCATGTTAAACACGCCCTTCTTACGCAATTCTTCCGCCAGCGTCCCTATGTATTTGAACACCGCCGCCATATTGCCCGGCGTACGCGGATAGCGTGCGGTTAACTTATGCAGTAACCAGCAAAATGCTTTTTCGCTGTCGGTTTCACCCACCGGGCGGAAGTTACCGGTTTCCAGCGATTTATAGCCAGTCAGCTGGCCATTATGAGCATAGGTCCAGTTGCGGCCCCAGAGTTCACGGGTAAAAGGATGGGTGTTTTCCAGCGCCACTTCACCGCGGTTTGCCTGGCGAATATGGGCGATAACGGAGCAGGATTTGATCGGGTAATCCTGCACCAGTTTCGCTATCGGCGAGTTGTAGCTGGGTTGCGGATCTTTGAACGTGCGACAGCCTTTGCCTTCGTAAAAGGTGATACCCCAGCCGTCTTTATGCGGCCCGGTGCCGCCTCCGCGCTGGACCAGCCCGGTAAAGCTGAAGCAAATATCGGTAGGCACATTGGCGCTCATCCCTAGCAGTTCGCACATACAACACCTCCACCACGCTTCGGGGGCAGGCGCCCCCGCCAAGAGTTATGCCTTCACCATCTCTTTTTCGATCAGCTGGATCAGGATGTGAATGACTTTAATATGGATTTCCTGAATACGATCAGCATAACCGAAATGCGGCACACGGATTTCAATATCCGCAGAGCCGGCCATTTTACCGCCGTCTTTACCGGTCAGGGTGATCACTTTCATGCCCTTCTCACGCGCCGCAGCAATGGCTTTGATCACGTTGCCGGAGTTACCGGAAGTCGAGATCCCCAGCAGCACGTCACCTTCACGGCCCACCGCTTCCACATAACGCGAGAAAATATAGTCGTAACCGAAATCATTGCTGACGCAGGAAATATGGCTGACATCAGAAATGGCGATAGCCGGATAGCCAGGACGGTTTTCACGATAGCGTCCGGTCAGTTCCTCGGCAAAATGCATGGCATCGCAATGTGAACCGCCATTACCGCAGGAAAGCACCTTACCGCCCGCTTTGAAGCTGTCTGCCAGCAGTACCGCCGCGCGCTGAATGGCGTGGATATTGGCTTCATCTTTCAGAAAATTAGCCAGCGTTTCCGCCGCTTCGTTCAGTTCGTTACGAATAAGATCCTGGTACATGAGGGTATCCTTAAATAGGGATGAGATAACTCGTCGCAGTGTACCGGATAGCGTTTCAGGCGAGAAGCATAAGCCTGACATATCACCGGGCCTTTTCGTTTTCCGTGCGCTTCCTCCCCTCAACAATGTGAACCAGGTTGTAATTATCTTGTAAACACATTGCTAAATAAAATGACATCCACTACAACCATAACATCACAAGTGGTCAGACCTCCTACAAGACAGGGAGCATTTTTCTATGATGATTTTGAGTATCCTCGCAACCGTGGTACTGCTCGGCGTGCTGTTTTATCACCGTGTCAGTCTGGTATTAAGTAGCGTCATTCTGCTGGCGTGGACCGCCGCGCTGGGCCTGGCGGGACTGTGGTCCATCTGGGTACTGTTACCGTTGGCGATCATTCTGGTGCCGTTCAACGTGCCGTCGATGCGTAAATCCATGATGTCAGCGCCGGCATTCCGCACCTTCCGTAAAGTGATGCCGCCGATGTCGCGCACGGAAAAAGAAGCGATTGATGCCGGCACCACCTGGTGGGAAGGCGATCTGTTCCAGGGCAACCCGGACTGGAAAAAGCTGCATAACTATCCGCAGCCGCGCCTGACGGCGGAAGAGCTGGCGTTTATTGACGGGCCGGTGGAAGAGGCCTGCCGCATGGCGAATGATTTCCAGATCACCCATGAGATGGCCGATCTGCCGCCGGAGCTGTGGGCGTTCCTGAAAGAGCATCGCTTCTTTGCGATGATCATCAAAAAAGAGTACGGCGGCCTGGAATTCTCGGCCTACGCCCAGTCTCGCGTGCTGCAAAAACTGTCCGGCGTTTCCGGTATCCTGGCGATCACCGTCGGCGTGCCTAACTCATTAGGTCCGGGCGAGCTGTTGCAACACTACGGAACTGACGAGCAAAAAAATCACTATCTGCCGCGCCTGGCGCGTGGCCTGGAAATCCCTTGCTTTGCGCTGACCAGCCCGGAAGCGGGTTCCGATGCGGGTGCCATTCCGGATACCGGGATTGTCTGCATGGGTGACTGGCAGGGTGAGCAGGTGCTGGGTATGCGCCTGACCTGGAACAAACGTTATATTACGCTGGCCCCTATCGCCACCGTACTGGGCCTGGCGTTTAAACTCTCCGACCCGGAAAAACTGCTCGGTGGTGAAGTTGATTTGGGCATCACCTGTGCGCTGATCCCGACCAACACGCCGGGCGTGGAAATTGGCCGTCGTCACTTCCCGCTGAACGTGCCGTTCCAGAACGGCCCGACCCGCGGCGACGATATTTTCGTGCCTATTGATTACATTATTGGCGGCCCGAAAATGGCCGGTCAGGGCTGGCGTATGCTGGTGGAATGCCTGTCGGTGGGTCGCGGTATTACGCTGCCGTCAAACTCTACCGGTGGCCTGAAATCGGTGGCGATGGGTATCGGTGCCTATGCTCACATCCGCCGTCAGTTCAAAGTGGCGATCGGCAAGATGGAAGGTATCGAAGAGCCGCTGGCGCGTATTGGCGGCAACGCCTACGTGATGGATGCCGCGGCTTCACTCATCACCTACGGCATTATGCTCGGCGAAAAACCGGCCGTGCTGTCGGCGATTGTGAAATACCACTGTACCCATCGCGGTCAGCAGTCAATCATTGACGCCATGGATATTGCGGGCGGTAAAGGCATCATGCTGGGCGAAGGTAACTTCCTGGCGCGTGCCTATCAGGGTTCGCCTATCGCCATTACCGTTGAAGGCGCGAATATCCTGACCCGTACGATGATGATCTTCGGCCAGGGGGCGATCCGCTGTCATCCGTATGTGCTGGATGAGATGACCGCCGCGCAGAAAAACGATCTGAACGCCTTTGATAAGCTGCTGTTTAAACATATCGGGCACGTCGGCAGCAACATGGTGCGCAGCTTCTGGCTTGGCCTGACGCGCGGCCTCACCAGCCGCACGCCAACGCAGGATGCAACGAAACGTTATTACCAGCATCTGAACCGCCTGAGCGCAAACCTCGCGCTGCTGTCAGATATTTCTATGGCGGTGCTGGGCGGCAGTCTCAAACGCCGGGAACGTATCTCTGCCCGTCTGGGGGATGTGTTAAGCCAGGTGTTCCTCGCTTCCGCGACTCTGAAACGCTATGACGATGAGGGCCGTCACGAAGCGGATCTGCCGCTGGTGCACTGGGGTGTTCAGGATGCGATTTACAAAGCTGAACAGGCAATTGACGATCTGCTGGCGAACTTCCCGAACCGCGCGGTGGCCGGCGTGATGCGAGCGGTGATCTTCCCGACCGGCCGTCACTACCTGGCCCCGTCTGACAAACTGGATCATAAAGTGGCGAAGATCCTGCAAACGCCGAGCGCCACCCGGTCGCGTATTGGTCGCGGTCAGTATCTGACGCCGAGCGAATACAACCCGATTGGTCTGCTGGAAGAGGCGCTGCTGGACGTCATAGCCGCCGATCCGATCCACCAGCGAATCTGTAAAGAAGCGGGCCGCAATTTGCCGTTCACCCGTCTGGATGTGCTGGGACGTGATGCGCTGGCGAAAGGCATTATTACCGCTGAAGAAGCCGCGATTCTGGCCAAAGCAGAAGAGAGCCGTTTACGCAGTATCAACGTTGATGACTTCGAGCCGGAAGCGCTGGCGACACAGCCGGTAAAGCCGTCATCTCCGCCAGAGAATATTCGTAAAATCGAAGCTGCCTGACATTAAGGTATGCCAGCAAACCCCGCCCAGTGCGGGGTTTTTTATTGCCAACACATTCCCTGAACGCCGTGCTACAGTGTCAAAATGCTGGTCTTCGGGAGATGCAATGTGCCTGGTTTGAAAATTACGTTACTGCAACAACCGCTGGTCTGGATGGATGGTCCGGCGAATCTGCGTCATTTTGACAGACAACTGGAAACCATCACCGGGCGCGATGTGATCGTGCTGCCGGAGATGTTCACCACCGGCTTTGCGATGGAAGCCGCGCAGCAATCGCTGCCTCAGGCTGAAGTTGTCGCCTGGATGCATGACAAGGCCCGGCAGACCAATGCGCTGGTGGCCGGCAGTGCGGCGCTACAAAGCGAACGCGGGCCGGTAAACCGCTTCCTGCTGGTCGAGCCGGACGGCACGCTGCATCACTACGACAAACGCCACCTGTTCCGCATGGCCGATGAGCATCATCATTATGAAGCTGGCCATGAACGCGTGGTGTTCGAGTGGCGTGGCTGGCGTATTCTGCCGCTGGTGTGTTATGACCTGCGTTTCCCGGTGTGGTCGCGCAATCGCAACGATTATGACCTGGCGCTGTACGTCGCTAACTGGCCTGCGCCGCGTTCGCTGCACTGGCAGTCGTTGCTGGTGGCGCGGGCGATTGAGAACCTGGCGTACGTAGTGGGCTGTAACCGCGTCGGCACAGACGGCAACGGACATCATTATCGGGGCGACAGCCGTATTGTCAGCCCGCAGGGTGAGATTTTGGCGACCGCCGAGCCGCATATGGCCACGCGCATCGAAGCGGAACTGTCGCTGACGGCGCTGAAGGAGTATCGCGAGAAGTTTCCTGCCTGGCAGGATGCGGATCCGTTTACGCTTGAGTAAGTGTGAATAGCCCTCTTCTTTCAGGAGGGGGCACTGTGCAGCGTCAGAAACGACAAAGGCCTGAATCATTACTGATTCAGGCCTTTTGAATAGTGGCGGAACGGACGGGACTCGAACCCGCGACCCCCTGCGTGACAGGCAGGTATTCTAACCGACTGAACTACCGCTCCACTGTTCCCGTGGGAACGAGGCGAATATTACGGTTTGCCAGACAAGGCGTCAACGCTTTTTCTTAAGTTTTGAATCAGTTGCTGCAAAAATCGCCCACATGCTGGTTTTTAGCGCTTTTCACCGTGAATCAGGCGCGCCACAGACAGCTTCCGCCTTTCTTCTGTACCAGATCGAGCCGCTTCTCGTGCTCATTCACTTCATCTTCACTGGCAAAAACGACCCGCAGAGTGCTCGCCTGACGAATAACCCGCTGGATCCCCGTTGCATCTTGCTGTTGCTGCGTGTCCCCTTCCATGGAAAAGGCCATGCTGGTCTGCCCGCCGGTCATTAACAGGAAGACATCAGCCAGGATTTGGGAGTCAAGTAACGCCCCGTGCAACGTACGTTTGCTGTTATCTATTTCATAACGCGAGCAGAGCGCATCCAGGCTGTTTCGCTTACCGGGGAACATTTTCCGCGCCATTGCCAGGCTGTCGGTGATCTTGCAGAAGGTTTCGGTTTTAGGGATACCGCGATTCAGCTTGCTGAATTCATAGTCCATAAAGCCGATATCAAACGATGCGTTGTGGATCACCAGCTCCGCACCGCGAATGTAATCGAGAAACTCATCGGCCACATCGGCAAAGGTGGGTTTATCCAACAAAAACTCATCGGCGATACCGTGAACGCCAAAGGCTTCGGGATCCACCAGCCGATCCGGCTTGAGATAAACGTGAAAGTTATTGCCGGTCAGACGACGGTTGATGACCTCAACCGCACCGATCTCAATAATTTTATGCCCTTCGTAATGAACGCCAAGCTGGTTCATACCGGTGGTTTCGGTATCGAGGACGATCTGTCGTGTA
The DNA here is from genome assembly GCF_019218745.1 of Enterobacter sp. ENT03. GTDB lineage: Bacteria > Pseudomonadota > Gammaproteobacteria > Enterobacterales > Enterobacteriaceae > Enterobacter_D. The sequence continues at coordinate 6,480 of NZ_JAHUXA010000033.1, read as the reverse complement.
ATTGCAGTGCTCATGTCGGTCATTTATGTCAGACTTATCGTTTTACTTGCCGTTTCTAATTACAGGAAGTCTACCAGAGATGCTTAAACAGGTAGAAATTTTCACCGATGGATCTTGCCTCGGTAACCCAGGCCCTGGCGGTTATGGCGCAATCTTACGCTATCGCGGCCATGAAAGAACCTTCAGTGAAGGCTATCGACTGACCACCAATAACCGCATGGAGCTGATGGCGGCGATTGTCTCACTCGAAGCGCTGAAAGAGCACTGCGAAGTGGTGCTAAGTACCGACAGCCAGTACGTTCGCCAGGGGATCACGCAGTGGATCCATAACTGGAAAAAGCGTGGCTGGAAAACCGCCGACAAAAAACCGGTGAAAAATGTCGATTTATGGAAGCGCCTTGATACCGCACTCGGTCAGCATGAGATCCGCTGGGAATGGGTAAAAGGCCACGCAGGACACCCGGAAAACGAACGCTGCGATGAGCTGGCACGTAATGCCGCCATGAATCCTACCCAGGACGATGTCGGTTATCAGCCGGAGGCATGATCAGGGTTTGCGGTACTGACGCGTTGCGCCAACCGCCTGCCTGACACGCTGGCGAGTTTTGCTCTGTTTCATAGGATTGAGCGTCAACGGGATGGTCCGTTTACGGGCGACAATCAGCTGCATACAGCCAAGTGCAGGCAAATGGGCGCTTAATAGTTTTCCGCCCTGTCTGCGCCACGGCAAGACGTGAAAGCGGCTGTAATGCAATACTTCAAAATTAAGCAGCGCCAGCCAGTCCAGCTGGCGCATCATCGTAAACATACGGCTTCGGTAGACCGCCGACTGTCGGCGTATTGGCACGATTTTACGCAGTCCCAGCAGACTTACCGGGTTAAATCCGCTTATTACCAGCCAGCCATCATCAATCAGCACGCGATCGGCTTCTCGCAGTAAGCCGTGTGGATCGCCACACCAGTTGTGGGTATGTGCCAGCAAACAGGCGTCGATGGATTTATCGGCGAACGGCAGGTGCAATGGATCCGCTTTAACCTGCAGAGCATCCCCCTGTACGGCAACATTGACCTGGTGTGAGATAGCGCAAGTTTCGACATTGATTTCTGCGCTGAGATTGCCAATCTTAAGCAGGTGAAAGCCATAGATTTTCGCCAGCCATGGCTTGAGTTGCTGTTCCAGCGCCGCGCGATAGTATTCGCCTCTGGGAAAGTCACTCCAGTGTTCGGGTGCCACAAATGTTTGAGGTATCCTTGCCGGTTTCATCACAACCTTCCGCTACGCTTTGAGAGGTAATTATGAATCTTAACAGTATTCCCGCTTTTCAGGACAACTACATCTGGGTGCTCAGCAACGACGAGGGACGCTGTCTGATTGTCGATCCAGGCGAAGCCGCGCCGGTAGTGGACGCAATAAAAGAAAACCACTGGCAGCCCGCCGCAATTTTCCTGACGCACCATCACAACGATCATGTCGGCGGAGTGAAGACGCTACTGCAACACTATCCCGATATTCCAGTCTATGGCCCGGAAGAAACCCAGGGTAAAGGCACTACTGAAATCGTCACTGAAGGCGATAAAGTGAGCGTTTTGGGCCTCGATTTCGATGTCATTTCCACGCCAGGTCACACTTTAGGACATATCTGTTTCTTCAGTTTTCCTTATCTTTTTTGCGGCGACACGATGTTTTCAGGCGGATGCGGCAGACTGTTCGAAGGCACGTCAGAGCAGATGTATCAGTCGTTCGTTAAAATTGCCGCCCTTCCGGACGATACGCTGGTTTGTTGCGCACATGAATACACGTTAGCCAATATGAAGTTTGCCCGCAGCATCCTTCCGCACGATTCGCTCATAAACGATTACTACAATAAAGTTAACGACTTACGAGCAAGAAAAGAAAAGACACTACCCGTTTTTCTGAAAAATGAACGCCATATAAATTTATTTTTACGTACGCAAGATACTGTTTTAATTGATCAAATTAACAAAGAAACAAATTTGCAACAGCCTGAGCAGCGTTTCGCATGGTTGAGGGCAAAGAAAGATAACTTCTGACGGTTATACTTGTCTTCTGCAAACTTCGCCGTTATGATCGGTCGTCTTTTAAGCAACTATTGACACACACATGAAGGCAAAAGCGATATTACTCGCCTCTGTTCTGCTTGTGGGTTGCCAGGCTCATCAAGATGGTAACGTACAACAGCATGCACAGAGCCTTTCTGCAGCTGGTCAAGGGGAAGCAGGAAAGTTTACGAGTCAAGCACGCTGGATGGACGATGGGACATCCTTCGCGCAGGATCAAGACTTGTGGACTCTCATTGGCGACGAGCTAAAGATGGGAATTCCGGAGAATGGCCGGATTCGCGAACAGAAACAGAAGTATTTGAACAATAAGAGCTATCTCCACGATGTAACTTTACGGGCAGAGCCGTATATGTACTGGATAGCAGGGCAAGTTAAGAAACGTAACATGCCCATGGAACTGGTACTACTACCCATAGTGGAGAGCGCTTTTGACCCACACGCGACGTCTGGTGCCAATGCCGCAGGCATTTGGCAAATCATTCCGAGCACGGGGCGCAATTATGGTTTAAAGCAGACACGCAATTACGATGCGCGTCGTGATGTTGTGGCGTCCACTACGGCCGCTCTCGACATGATGCAGCGTCTGAACCGTATGTTTGACGGCGACTGGTTATTAACCGTCGCAGCCTATAACAGCGGTGAAGGTCGTGTACTGAAGGCAATGAAAGCGAATAAGGCACGTGGCAAACCCACGGACTTTTGGTCACTTTCACTGCCACAGGAAACCAAGATTTACGTGCCAAAAATGCTGGCTTTGAGCGATATTCTCAAGAACAGCAAGCGTTATGGTGTTCGTCTGCCTTCTACAGATGAAAGCCGTGCGCTGGCACGCGTCAGGTTGAACAGCCCGGTTGAGATTAATCAACTGGCTGAAATGGCGGGAATACCTGTGAACAAGCTGAAAACTTTTAACGCAGGCGTTAAAGGCTCGACGCTCGGTTCAAGCGGTCCTCAGTATGTGATGGTGCCGCAGAAACACGCAGAAAAGCTGCGTGAATCACTGGCTTCCGGTGAGATCGCTGCCGTACAGCCGACGCTGCTCGCGGATAATAAACCGTTGACCAGCCGAAGCTATAAAGTACGTTCAGGCGATACGCTTTCAGGCATTGCGTCACGCCTCGGTGTGAGCTCCAAAGATCTCCAGCAATGGAACAATCTGCGGGGTGCAAGCCTGAAAGTCGGCCAGAATCTGACCGTCGGTGCGGGTAGCAGCGCGCAGACCCTGGCGAATAACAGCGATAGCATTACCTATCGCGTTCGCAAAGGCGACTCGCTGTCGAGCATTGCTAAACGTCATGGCGTAAACATTAAAGATGTGATGCGCTGGAACGACAGTACTGCCGACCTGAAACCTGGCGACCAGCTGACGCTGTTTGTGAAGAACAGCGCGACGCCTGACTCCTGATGATACAAAAAAGGCACCGCTTCCCCGGTGCCTTTTTATTTCTCCCGCTTTTATTGCGCTTTCTGCGCCTCGACCATAATGATGTCGCTGGTAAAGGTACCGTCTTCCTTGAGTTCGTAATAGCGCTGCACGTCATGAGAAGCACTTTGCTGGTACAGGCGTATGGCCTCGCACAGCGGCTGCGGCGTACGCATCCGCGCCACCCAGGAAGCAAACTCCAGCACCAGACGATCGGTCGTCAGCGTCCGGCAGATCAGCCCGGCCTCAGCGATCATCGCCAACCATTCCCCTGATGAATAATTCTGCACATGAGACGTATCGCGCAACGCTTCGACCGTTTGCAGCCAGATGTTTCGCACCGGATGGCCCGGCGACATAACATCCATCACGATCAGCATCCCGCCGGGTTTCAACACGCGTTTAACTTGTCGCAGCGCCTGCCCGACATCGTGCCAGTGATGCGCAGAATAGCGGCTGATCACCACCTCAAAGGAGGAATCGGCAAAAGGCAGCGCTTCTGCATACCCCTGCTGTATATTCACGTTCGTCAGCCCTTTTTCCCTCGCCGCATTCGCCACCACTTCCAGCATCTGGCCGGATAAATCATAGGCCGTCACCTGTGCCACCACCTCGGCGGCAGTGAAGCTCGCATGACCTGCGCCGCAGCCCAAATCCAGAACCTGCGCGTCGGGAAGTTCGACCAGCCGCGCCCGCAACTGCTGTAAATCGCGCCCAGAAGCGTGCACGGCGCTGGTTAAATACGCACTTGCCTGGGAGCCAAACTGTTTTTCGACGTGATCGTGATGGGAGTTCGTGGTCATGGAGTCATCCTTCTGTGGGTTAAATGAAGGGCAGCGCCATGATTGCAGGCCTGCCCTGGGGCAGACCTGACACGCCTTTATTTATCAGGTTTGCCGGGACTGAATTCGACGAGTAGCGGGTTATGATCGGAGGCGCGGGTCACCAGCACGGAGGCTTGATCCACGTTCAGACCACGATAGAAAACAAAATCAAGCGGACGACCAAAGGCACGGCGGCGATTGTCGTCGGTAAAGCGCACCTGCCGCATCGCCATCTCCCTGGAGAAACGGTACAGCGCGTTCATACGCTGGCGGCTCCAGGCATTGAAATCACCGGCCATGATCACCGGGCCGTTATGCTGGGCGATCTGATCGCCAATTGGCAGCAATTGCTTACTGTAAACGTCGACGCCAAGACTGAAATTCACCGCATGAACGTTCACCACCATCAGCAGTCGTGAATCCGGCAACGGATAAACAGTCACCAGCGCTGATTTCGCCAGGCGCAGGATCGGCTCACGCTCGCGCAACGGGCAGCAATACACCGGATGTGCCGAAGAGAGCGTCATCACGCCAGAGGGATGTTGAGGCAGAACAAAAGCAGGAACCTGATCGGCAGCGAGATAATTGGTGGTGGCGAATCTCACCAGTTCAGGGGTGGTTTGCGCCTCCTGCAACAGCACGAGATGGGCGTCTTTACCGAAGTTTTGCAGTACCGAGAGCCACTCCGCCCGCTGCTGTTTAAAGATGTTCCATACCAGCACGCGGATCTTGTCATCACTGCTCAACGGCGCGCCAGGAGGGAGTGCCTGACCAATGCTCGCGAATGAACCTGGCGGCAAAATTCGCTCCGCAGGTTGTCCGGCAATATAGCGCATAGCATAGGTATTCTTTCGCACGTTTGGTATTAAACCTCTGTCGCTGTAAGCCGCCCCGGAAGCAGAGTAGCCTTTCTGTTATAGGGATTTTAGCGCACACTTTCAACGCCATTCGGGTAAAACATCATTAATGGCTGGCTGGCGGCAGCTCTGCTTGGGAAAAACTATGATGCATAAGTGTCATTTATCATTAAAATAGCGTAATAATTTTGCGACAGGGGCAATAATGAAGGCGACGTCGGAAGAGATGGCCATTTTTGTGGCGGTGGTAGAAAGCGGCAGTTTCAGCCGGGCAGCGGAACAGCTGGGCCAGGCCAACTCCGCCGTCAGTCGGGCGGTCAAAAAGCTAGAGATGAAGCTGGGCGTCAGCCTGCTTAATCGCACTACCCGCCAGCTGAGCCTAACCGAAGAAGGCGAGCGCTACTTCCGCCGTGTACAGCTTATTTTGCAGGAGATGGCGGCGGCGGAAAACGAGGTGATGGAAGCCCGGCTGATCCCCCGCGGTCTGCTGCGCATCGATGCGGCGACCCCGGTAGTGCTGCATTATTTAATGCCGCTCATCAAACCTTTCCGCGAGCGGTATCCGGAGATGACGCTGTCGCTGGTCTCTTCTGAAACATTCATCAACCTGATTGAGCGTAAAGTGGATGTGGCGATCCGCGTGGGTAAGCTCACCGACTCCAGTCTGCGCGCCCGCCCCCTGTTCAGCAGTTACCGCCGCATGATCGCCTCGCCGGACTATCTGGCGCGCTACGGCACACCGCAAACCGTTGAGGACCTGGAAAAGCACACCTGTCTTGGCTTCACCGAGCCGGCTTCACTGAATACCTGGCCTGTAGCCTGTCCTGACGGACAGCTGTATGAGATCACCAGTGGTATTTCATCCAACAGCGGCGAAACGCTTAAACAGCTGTGCCTCGGCGGCAACGGCATCGCCTGTCTTTCGGATTATATGATCGATAAAGAGATTGCCAGCGGCGAGCTGGTTGAAGTGCTGCCGGAGAAGCGCCTGCCGGTGGATATGCCTTTCAGCGCCGTCTATTACAGTGACCGGGCGGTGAGTACCCGTATCCGCGCATTTATTGACTTTCTCAGCGAGCATGTGGCACTGCCAGCAGTATTATCTAAAAGCCAGAAGTGAAAAACAAAAAAAACCGCACCTCGTGAGAGATGCGGTTTCTTTAATAAGTGGCGGAACGGACGGGACTCGAACCCGCGACCCCCTGCGTGACAGGCAGGTATTCTAACCGACTGAACTACCGCTCCACCGAATTTCTTTACAACTCCCGGCTGTCACCCCGGTTTACTGCTTAAT
>NZ_JAHUXA010000032.1 GCF_019218745.1 Enterobacter sp. ENT03 | reverse complement strand
CATCTGATGGCAAGAGGCCCGAAGGTCCCCCTCTTTGGTCTTGCGACGTTATGCGGTATTAGCTACCGTTTCCAGTAGTTATCCCCCTCCATCAGGCAGTTTCCCAGACATTACTCACCCGTCCGCCACTCGTCACCCGAGAGCAAGCTCTCTGTGCTACCGTTCGACTTGCATGTGTTAGGCCTGCCGCCAGCGTTCAATCTGAGCCATGATCAAACTCTTCAATTTAAGTTTGATGCTCGTGAATTAAACTTCGTAATGAATTACGTATGTTCACTCCAGAGACTTGGTATTCATTTAGCGTCCGAGGACGTTTAAGAATCCATGTCCTTGAGTGCCCACACAGATTGTCTGATAAATTGTTAAAGAGCAGTTGCGACGCGCTTTGGCGCTGTGTCGCGAGGTCCCGTATATTACGTTTTCCCCGTTCAGAGTCAAGCGATTATTTTGCTTTTCTCTGCCGGTCATTCCCGGAGGAAGACCTTCTGACCCGCCGGCCTGTAAGCCGTTGTTCCGTGTCAGTGGAGGCGCATTATAGGGAGTTATTCCGGGCTGACAAGTCTAAAATGCAAAAAACTTATCAATCGCTTAATTTTCATACTAAACGCATTATAAAAGCGCATTTTTGCCTAGTTTTTAAACAAAAGCGAGCCCCGCAGGGCTCGCTTTACTGGTTTTGCGAATTACTGCACAGCAACAATTTGCTCGTCTTTCACGACCAACTGGATTGTTTTGCCCGGAATCAGCTCCCCGGAAAGGATCTGCTGAGCCAGCGGGTTTTCAATTTGCTGCTGGATGGCACGTTTCAAAGGACGCGCACCATAAACCGGGTCAAACCCATTGGCGCTAAGCAATTTCAATGCTTCATCGGAGATATGAACATCATAGCCGCGATCTTCCAGACGTTGATACAGACGTTGCAACTGAATCTTCGCAATAGAAGCAATATGGTTTTCACCCAGCGGATGGAAGACCACCACTTCATCAATACGGTTGACGAATTCCGGACGGAAGTTCTGGCTGACCACGCCCAGCACCACATCCTTCATATGACCATAATCCAGTTCACCGAAACGTTCCTGAATCAGATCGGAACCCAGGTTTGAGGTCATAATGACTACCGTGTTACGGAAGTCGACCGTACGCCCCTGCCCGTCCGTCAGGCGTCCGTCGTCAAGCACCTGCAACAGGATGTTAAACACATCCGGATGCGCCTTCTCTATTTCATCCAGCAGGATGACAGAGTAAGGACGGCGACGAACCGCCTCGGTTAAGTAACCGCCTTCTTCATAACCGACATATCCCGGAGGCGCACCAACCAGACGTGACACCGAGTGTTTTTCCATAAACTCGGACATATCGATGCGCACCATCGCGTCATCGCTGTCGAACATAAAGTTTGCCAGCGTTTTACACAGCTCGGTTTTACCCACCCCGGTCGGGCCGAGGAACAAGAACGAACCAATCGGGCGATTCGGATCTGATAACCCGGCGCGGCTACGACGGATCGCGTTCGATACGGCTTCGACCGCTTCGTTCTGGCCGATCACGCGCCCGTGCAACTCTTGCTCCATACGCAGTAACTTGTCACGCTCGCCTTCAAGCATTCTGGCGACCGGGATACCGGTCCAGCGTGCCAGTACTTCAGCGATTTCCGCATCCGTAACTTTGTTACGCAGCAGACGCATGGTTTTGCCTTCTGACTGCGTAGCGGCTTCGAGCTGTTTCTCAAGCTCCGGAATTTTACCGTACTGAAGTTCAGACATCCGCGCCAGGTCGCCAACACGACGCGCCTGTTCAATGGCGATTTTCGCCTGCTCCAGTTCCGACTTAATGGTCTGTGTGCCCGAGAGCGAGGCTTTCTCCGCTTTCCACTCTTCTTCCAGTTCAGAATACTGACGCTCTTTCTCAGACAGTTCGTCGTTCAGCATCTCGAGACGTTTTTTACTGGCTTCATCAGACTCTTTCAGCAGCGCCTGCTGTTCCAGTTTCAGCTGGATGATACGCCGGTCGAGACGATCCAGCTCTTCTGGCTTGGAGTCGATCTGCATACGGATGCTGGATGCCGCTTCATCGATCAGGTCGATGGCTTTGTCCGGCAACTGACGATCGGCAATATAACGGTGCGACAGGGTCGCCGCGGCGACAATCGCCGGGTCCGTGATCTGCACATGGTGATGCAGCTCGTAGCGTTCTTTCAGACCACGCAGGATCGCGATGGTATCTTCAACAGAAGGTTCTGCGACAAACACTTTCTGGAAACGACGCTCCAGCGCGGCATCTTTTTCGATGTACTGACGGTACTCATCAAGCGTGGTCGCCCCCACGCAGTGCAGTTCACCGCGTGCAAGCGCCGGTTTCAGCATGTTCCCGGCATCCATTGCGCCGTCAGCTTTACCTGCGCCCACCATCGTATGCAGCTCATCGATAAACAGGATCACATTACCTTCCTGTTTCGACAGATCGTTAAGCACCCCTTTCAGGCGTTCTTCGAACTCCCCGCGATATTTCGCGCCCGCCACCAGCGACCCCATATCCAGGGCCAGTACGCGGCGGCCTTTCAGCCCCTCCGGTACTTCACCATTTACGATACGCTGTGCCAGCCCTTCAACAATGGCGGTTTTACCGACACCAGGTTCACCGATCAGTACCGGGTTGTTTTTGGTACGACGTTGTAACACCTGGATGGTACGGCGGATCTCTTCGTCACGACCAATCACCGGATCAAGTTTGCCTTGTTCCGCACGCTCGGTCAGATCGACGGTAAATTTTTTCAGGGCCTGACGTTGATCTTCTGCCCCCTGGTCGTTCACGCTGTCACCCCCGCGCATTTGTTCTATTGCCTGCGTTACGTTAGCGGTATTCGCACCAGCGGCTTTCAGTAAGTCGGCCAGCGTACCGCGCGATTCAAGCGCCGCCAGAACAAACAGTTCTGATGAGATAAAATTGTCGCCGCGCTTTTGCGCCAGTTTGTCGCACAGGTTCAGCACGCGAACCAGATCCTGCGAGGGCTGCACATCGCCGCCAGTGCCTTCTACCTGCGGTAAACGGCTTAGCGCCTGCTCAATCGCGGTGCGCAGCTGGCCAGCGTTGACGCCAGCAGAGGTTAATAAAGGACGTACCGATCCCCCTTCCTGATTAAGCAAGGCGCTCATAAGATGAAGAGGTTCGATAAATTGATTGTCTTGCCCCAGCGCCAGAGATTGGGCATCGGCAAGAGCAAGCTGGAATTTATTGGTAAGACGATCCAGACGCATAACTCCTCCCATAAGAAACAGGTCAAATTTGCTACTGGAGATTAAATGAGGTCATCCCTCAATTATTCAAGGTTAATGACCTGAATAATATGGAAAGAAAATCACGCGCACTGGATCGTCTTGATTCTTTAGGTTATCTCAGCCAAATGAAACTTGCCATACGCCCGGTGATCTTGTCGCGGCGATATGAGTAAAATTCATTCGTTTCTGTGAAGGTACACCGGTCGCCGCCGAAGATCTGATCAACGCCAGCGCGTGCCAGACGCTGACGCGCCAGCGTATAAATATCGGCGAGGTACTTTTCACCGCGGGCAGCAAACGCGGCATCCGCATTCGGATCTTCCGCCATGAATGCCTCACGGACTTCCGGCCCCACCTCGAACGCCTGCGGACCAATCGCCGGGCCAAGCCAGGCAATAATGTTCTCCGGGCTGTCTGCAAAACAGGCCACGGTATTCTCAAGCACACCGGCACACAGGCCACGCCAGCCGGCATGGGCGGCCGCCACTTCTGTTCCGGCGCGGTTACTGAACAGCACCGGCAGACAATCCGCCGTCATCACGGCACATACGGTGCCAGGCGTATTGCTGTATGACGCATCTGCACGTTTTGAAGCATACGGCCCACCATCCAGACGCAGTACCCCGTTGCCGTGTACCTGTTCAAGCCAGACCGGTTTCGATGGCAAACCGCCTGCCGCGAACAACCGCTGGCGGTTCTCCTCGACATGCTCCAGGTTATCACCGCAATGCCCCCCCAGGTTTAGTGAGTGCCAGGGCGCCAGGCTCACGCCGCCGATGCGGGTTGAACTACAGGCCGCCACGCCCTCAGGCTGCGGCCATTGCGGGATAATCAGTTGCGTCATAACCAGTCCACGCTGTCCTTATGGATCTGGAAATCTGCACGCATCGCTTCGATCAAATCGACCATATCTTGCGGGATCGGCGCATGCCATTCCATTTCGATACCGGTAATCGGGTGATAAAGACGCAGCATGGTGGCGTGCAGTGCCTGACGGTCAAACTGACGCAGCGCGGCAATGAATTCATCAGACGCGCCTTTCGGCGGACGCGGACGGCCACCGTACAGCTGATCGCCCACCAGCGGATGGGTGATATGCGACATATGCACACGGATCTGGTGTGTACGTCCGGTTTCCAGACGCAGACGCAGACGCGTGTGCACACGGAAGTGTTCCATGATGCGATAATGCGTCACCGCCGGTTTACCCATCGGATGCACCGACATATGCGTGCGTTTGGTGGGGTGGCGGCTGATCGGCTCTTCCACAGTACCGCCTGCGGTCATATGACCAATTGCGACCGCTTCATATTCACGGGTGATCTCACGCAGCTGCAGCGACTCCACGAGACGTGTTTGCGCAGGTACGGTCTTGGCGACCACCATCAGGCCGGTGGTGTCTTTATCCAGACGGTGCACGATACCGGCGCGAGGAACATCGACAATCGGCGGATAGTAATGCAGCAGTGCGTTGAGCACGGTGCCATCCGGATTCCCTGCCCCCGGATGAACCACCAAATCGCGCGGCTTATTGATCACCAGAATGTCATCATCTTCATAGACGATAGTCAGCGGAATATCCTGCGGTTCAAAACGCGCTTCTTCTTCGATTTCAGCATTGATGGTGACACGTTCGCCCCCCAACACCTTTTCTTTTGGTGTGCTGCACACCTTGCCATTAACCTCGACGCGATGGTCAAGGATCCATTCTTTTATTCGCGAACGCGAATAATCAGGGAACATTTCGGCCAATGCCTGATCTAAGCGTTGACCGAGTTGATTTTCGGACACCGTTGCGGTGAGTTGTACTAGTTGTGCCATAGACAGCTTCTTCGTTAACCTTGGGTTTTTACGGCTTTGCCGTTTAATATAGTGTGCTATTGTAGCTGGTCTTAATCGGGAGCAGGAACAGAGAATCCTCCCGCATAAACATTTTGAGGAAAGTCAAAACGTCATGACGCGCATGAAATATCTGGTGGCAGCCGCCACGCTGAGCCTGGCTTTGGTGGGTTGCTCCGGTTCAAAGGAAGAGGTGCCTGATAATCCGCCTAATGAAATCTACGCGACTGCTCAGCAAAAGCTGCAGGACGGTAACTGGAAACAGGCAATAACGCAACTGGAAGCGCTGGATAACCGCTATCCGTTTGGCCCGTATTCCCAGCAAGTGCAGCTGGATCTGATCTATGCGTATTATAAAAACGCCGACCTGCCGCTGGCTCAGGCTGCGATCGATCGTTTCATGCGTCTGAACCCGACTCATCCAAACATTGATTACGTCATGTACATGCGCGGCCTGACCGATATGGCGCTAGATGACAGTGCGCTACAGGGCTTCTTCGGCGTTGACCGTAGTGACCGCGATCCGCAACACGCGCGTGATGCATTTAATGACTTCTCAAAACTGGTGCGCGGCTACCCGAACAGCCAGTATGTCACGGATGCCACCAAACGTCTGGTATTCCTGAAAGATCGTCTGGCGAAGTATGAATACTCCGTCGCACAATATTATACCGATCGTGGCGCATGGGTTGCGGTGGTTAACCGCGTCGAAGGTATGCTGCGTGATTATCCGGACACGCAGGCAACACGCGATGCCTTACCGCTAATGGAAAATGCCTACCGCAAACTGCAGCTGAATGCACAGGCGGATAAAGTGGCGAAAATCATTGCCGCCAACAGCAGCAATACCTGATTGTCCTCTACAACGTAAAACGGCAGCTCCTGTGAGCTGCCGTTTTTTTATGCATTTTACCTGGCGGTTGAACTGGTTTCCGTTCAGGTCATCCAGTCAACTATGACCGCAAATAGCCACTTCAACAAGGTAAAAATCGTCTGTTCCTGTCCTGACTCACAAAAAGTCTTCGTTGACAAAAAGTGACGAAATAATGTGATTCTCATCACACATTTTGACGTTTTGCGAGGTATGCTTGTTAATACCAAGACGGAAAGACAAGAGGTAACATCTATGACAATGAACATTACCAGCAAGCAAATGGAAATTACTCCGGCAATTCGCCAGCATGTCACAGACCGTCTCGCCAAACTGGATAAATGGCAAACACACCTGATTAACCCACATATCATTCTCTCTAAAGAGCCGCAGGGCTTCACCGCGGATGCCACCATCAATACACCTAACGGGCATCTGGTCGCCAGTGCGAAGCATGAAGATATGTACACCGCGATTAACGATTTGATCAACAAGCTGGAACGGCAGCTCAATAAATTGCAACACAAAGGTGAAGCGCGTCGTGCCACCACCTCGGTGAAAGACGCAAACTTCGTTGAAGTTGAAGAAGAAGAGTAATCCTTTACATTGAGTGTATCGCCAACGCGCCTTCGGGCGCGTTTTTTGTTTTTGATTGACAGGGCGAAATCAGTACGGTTACTTTACTCAGACACTTGTTCAGGAACGCACCATGAAACATGTCCCGTTTTTCTTCGCATTCTTTTTTACCTTCCCCTGACCGGGAGGCGTTTCGTCGTGTGATAAAGAATGCGAAGACGAACAACAAGGCCTCCCACTCCGGGGGGCCTTTTTTATTGATAACAATAAAAAAGGCAACACTATGACACCGGAAAACCCGTTACTGGATCTGCGCGTGAAGATCAGCGCCCTCGATGAAAAGTTACTGACGTTACTGGCAGAACGCCGTTTGCTTGCCGTGGAAGTGGGTAAAGCGAAATTGGCTTCCCATCGCCCGGTTCGCGACATCGATCGTGAGCGCGATTTACTGGAGCGCCTCATTACCCTCGGTAAAGCACACCATCTGGACGCGCACTACATCACCCGCCTGTTCCAGTTGATCATTGAAGACTCCGTGCTGACCCAGCAGGCACTGCTTCAGCAGCACCTCAATCAAACCAATCCGCACTCGGCGCGCATCGCATTTCTTGGTCCTAAAGGGTCATATTCTCACCTTGCAGCACGTCAATATGCCGCCCGCCATTTCGAGCAGTTCATCGAAAGCGGCTGCGCGAAGTTTCATGACATCTTTAATCAGGTGGAAACGGGCCAGGCGGATTACGCGGTCGTGCCGATTGAAAACACCAGCTCCGGTGCCATTAACGATGTTTACGATCTGTTGCAGCACACCAGTTTATCTATCGTGGCGGAAATGACGGTACCTATCGACCACTGCGTGCTCGTTTCCGGGCCGTCGAGCCTGGATCAGATCCAGACGGTTTACAGCCATCCGCAACCGTTCCAGCAGTGCAGTCAGTTTTTGAATCGCTATCCTCACTGGAAAATTGAGTATTGCGAAAGCACCTCTGCGGCGATGGAACGGGTCACCCAGGCGCAGTCGCCGCACGTGGCGGCGCTCGGCAGCGAAGCGGGCGGCGGACTTTATGGTTTACAGGTGCTGGAGCGCAACCTGGCAAACCAGACGCAAAACATTACGCGCTTTATCGTGCTGGCTCGCAAGGCGGTGAAAGTTTCCGATCAAGTGCCGGCAAAGACCACGCTGCTCATCGCCACCGGCCAGCAGGCGGGTGCGCTGGTAGAAGCCCTGCTGGTATTGCGTAATCACAATCTGATCATGACCAAGCTGGAATCTCGCCCGATTTACGGCAATCCGTGGGAAGAGATGTTTTATCTGGATGTTCAGGCCAACGTCGAATCCGCCGCCATGCAAAAAGCCCTGCACGAACTGAGCGAGATCACCCGCTCAATGAAAGTGCTGGGCTGTTATCCGGGCGAAAACGTCGTGCCGGTTGAACCGGCCTAACGTTCTACAAACAAGGACTTTTTCATGCCTGCCACCTTCACGGGCAGGGTGAAAATGGCCCCGGAAAGCGGATATTGCGCCGTTTCCTCCGGGGTCATATTTTCCCGGGTGGTGGTGATAAACAGCGTTTTCATGTCCGGGCCGCCAAAACAGACCATGGTCGGACAGCGCACCGGCAGGCGATACTCTTCAAGCTGCTCCCCCTGCGGTGAGAAACGCGCGATGCGCCAGCCATCATAGAGCGCACTCCAGTAACCGCCCTCGACGTCCACCGCCGCGCCATCGGGCATCCCTTCACCGTCCGCAAAACGACGCACAACCTCGCGTTGCCCCGGCTCGCCGTCGGCGTCCAGCGGCGTGCGGTAGATGACCTTCTCCGGTGTGTCCGAGGTGAACATCCATTTGCCGTCAGGACTGAAGGCCAGCCCGTTGGCGCCCTTGATGTCGCACTGGATCACTTTTGGCGTCAGATCGTTGTCGATGCGCATCAGCTGCGCGCCGTTATAGTCCCCCGGTCCCCAGAACGTCCCGGCGTAGAAACGCCCGCGCGGATCGGTACCACCATCGTTAAAACGCGCCAGCTGTGGATTGGAGGGGTTATCGCAGATTTTATTGGTCAGCAGTCCACGTTTATCGGCGAGCCATATCGCATTGCGCATGGCGACAATAAAGCCGCCCTTCTCGCGTAGCGCAAAGCATCCCACCTCTTCCGGGAAGCGCAGCACGCTATGCTCGCCGCTTGCCAGATGATAGCGGTGGATCTCCCCTTCAATAATATCGGCCCAGTAAAGCGCCTGTTCCGCCTCACTCCAGGTCGGGCATTCCGGCAGATGGCCGGTATAATCAAACAGCGGTTGCGGTTCAGCCATAACAAATCCCTTCTCATAAAAAAAGCCAGCGGATCGCCCGCTGGCTTCAAGTATATGCAGCTTTTCAGTTATTGACGGCTGTCGTTCGCCTGGCGCAGCAAGACACGACTTTCACTCTGGAACCGTTCAGCGTAATCACCGAACCAGTGCTCCACTTTGCGGAAGCTGTCAATAAAGGCCTGTTTGTCGCCCTGCTCCAGCAGGCCGATCGCCTCGCCAAAACGCTGATAGTAGCGCTTGATCAGCGCCAGATTGTTTTCCGACGACATAATGATGTCGGCGTACAGCTGCGGATCCTGGGCAAACAGTCGCCCTACCATCGCCAGCTCCAGCCGGTAAATCGGCGAGGAGAGTGCCAGTAACTGTTCAAGCTGGACGTTTTCTTCCGCCAGATGCAGGCCATAGGCAAAAGTCGCGAAGTGACGCAGCGCCTGAATAAACGCCATGTGCTGATCGTGCTCGACCGCGCTGATGCGGTGCAGCCGTGCGCCCCATACCTGGATCTGTTCCAGGAACCACTGGTAGGCTTCCGGCTGGCGACCATCACAGTACACCACCACCTGCTTAGCAAGACTGCCGCTGTCTGGCCCGAACATCGGGTGCAGCCCCAGCACCGGGCCGGTATGCGCCGTCAGCATCGCCTGCAACGGCCCGCTTTTTACTGACGCCAGATCCACCAGAATGCAGTCATCCGGCAACGGCGGCAGTTTAGCGATAATCGATTCCGTCACGTGAATAGGCACGCTGACGATCACCATGCCTGCATCTGCCACAATAGACGCGGCGCGCGGCCAGTCTTCTTTTTCCAGAATACGCACTTCATAGCCGGAAAGCTGGAGCATTTTCTCGAACAAATGCCCCATCTGCCCGCCACCGCCGACGATCACCACCGGGCGCAGCGTCGGATGCAGCGTCTTAAAGCCTTTGTCGTTTTCGCTGGAATAGGATTCCCGCATCACGCGGCGCAGCACATCTTCAATCAGATCCGGCGGCACACCCAGCGCCTGCGCTTCTTTCCTGCGCGAGGCCAGCATAGAGGCTTCGCGCTCCGGAACATAAATCGGCAAACCGTACTTACTTTTGACTTCACCTACTTCAGCGACCAGCGCCAGGCGGCGCGCCAGCAGATCCAGCAACGCCTTATCCACTTCATCAATTTGATCGCGCAATGCGGTCAATTCTGCAACCATAACAACCTCTTAAGCGTGACGCGTCGCCAGATGAGCGCGAAGGTCCTTATCGATTTCGCGCAACAGCGCATCGGTCGTTTCCCAACTAATGCAGGCATCGGTAACGGAAACGCCGTACTTCATTTCGCTGCGCGGCTGCTCGGATGACTGATTACCTTCGTGAATGTTGCTCTCAATCATCAGACCAATAATCGAACGGTTGCCATCTTTAATCTGTGCCACGACAGATTCCGCAACCGCTGGCTGGCGACGGTAGTCTTTATTGGAATTACCATGGCTGCAATCTACCATCAGCGACGGCGTCAGTCCCGCCTGCGTCATCTCTTTTTCACACTGCGCCACATCTGCCGGGCTGTAGTTTGGCGCTTTGCCGCCGCGCAGGATCACATGCCCGTCCGGGTTGCCCTGCGTTTGTAACAGGCAAACCTGTCCCGCCTGATTAATACCGACAAAACGATGCGGCATGGCTGCGGCGCGCATGGCGTTGATTGCCGTCGCCAGACTGCCATCAGTGCCATTTTTAAAGCCTACCGGCATGGACAAACCTGACGCCATTTCGCGGTGCGTTTGCGATTCGGTGGTACGTGCGCCAATCGCCGACCAGCTGAACAGATCGCCCAGGTACTGCGGGCTGTTAGGATCCAGCGCTTCAGTTGCCAGCGGCAGGCCCATGCCGACCAGTTCCACCAGCAGACGACGCGCAATCTTCAGTCCCGCTTCCACATCAAACGAACCATCCATGTGCGGATCGTTAATCAGCCCTTTCCAGCCAACGGTGGTACGGGGTTTTTCAAAATAGACGCGCATCACCAGATAGAGGCTATCGCTGACCTCTGCGGCAAGGGCTTTAAACCGACGAGCATATTCCAGCGCCGCTTCCGGATCGTGAATAGAACACGGGCCACAAACCACCAGCAGACGCGGATCGCGTCCGGCAATAATGTCAGACAGCGTCTGACGGGATTGCTCGATTTGCGCCTGTTGTTCTGCCGTCAGCGGGAATTCCGCTTTCAGCTGCTCGGGCGTGATTAATACGTGTTCGTCGGTAATATGTACGTTGTTCAGCGCGTCTTTTTGCATGATGGCGATCCTGTATAGCTCGTTTGCGATAGTGTCTCGTTGTGAGAGTGATTTAACGATACCACACTTGGTAAACATTTCAATCCATAATACGTACACAATACTTTACAACAGGTGGTTTTTAGCTCTTTTATTTGCTTTTTATTGTAAACATAATGATACACCACCGCAAAAGCCGTTATCCAGGCTACGCTTAAACGAAACACAGGAGCGCACAATGAAGACAGGAATGGTTTTGCTTTTACCCCTTTTGTTAACCGGCTGCTCTGTCGAGCCTTACAGCCATGCGCCCACCTGGACGGGCACGGACTGGTATAGCGCCGGTAAAGAAGATGCTATGTCAGGCGCGGTGATTAAAAGCGATGAGACGCTGGCAAACGATCACAACAGCAAAGAAATTAATCGCCCCCGTTATTTAAAAGGCTACGCGGATGGCCTGAAAAAGATCTGCCAGGATGATTTCCTTTATGCCTGGGGTCGCGCCGGGAAAATCTATCCCGCAGGCTGTGACACACTGGATAAAGCCAGTACCTTGCGCGCCTCCTGGCAAAAAGGTATGGAAGAAGGATCCCGCGACAGCTTATTGAATTAATGCCTCAGTTAACGAATTTGTGAATACGGCAGGATAAGCATTTTCTTAAGTCCATTATAATTCCCCTCATCGGAACGCGGGTTTTCAGCAATACCCGTGTTCCACTGCCCTGGTATTTGAGTCGTGCGGGGGAATGAATATGAATACGGATCTTTCACGCCTGACGTTCACACGAACGGTTCGACGTATCACACAGAGCAGCATCATCATCAGCATGGCGCTGGTCTGGCTCCTGCTTTCCACTGCCTGTGTGCTGGCGTTCACACTCTTGCCCGATGCCTTCTCCCCTGCCGTACAGGATCACCTCCCCCGCGCCATTGTGTTCATGCTCAGCATCATAAGCGGGTGCATGTTTATCGCCTGCGCGCTGGCACTGATGATTGACCGCTGCCGGCATAAAGGCGTGATTACCGCGCTGCACGGTATCGCATCGACAATCCATGAGGTACGCATCCAGCGGCATTTCTCTCGCCGCGTAGCTGCCACGCCTGTGAAAGCCTTTCATCCGCTAATCAGGGATCTCAACGGCATGCTGGATGAAGTGGAAGAGTGGCAGTTAAGTTTGCAGGCAAAAAATGCGCACCTGATGCGCACCGCATTGCACGATCCGCTTACCGGATTACCCAACCGCGCCGCCTTCCGCCACGCCATCAGCCGTGTAATGCAGGACGATATAGCGCGCCGCAGTGCTGCGCTGCTGTTTATTGATGGCGAGAACTTTCGGGCGATTAACGAGGCCTGGGGTCACGCCGCCGCAGACTGCGTACTGATTGAGGTGGCAAAGAGATTGTCAGCGACTGGCTGCGAGCCAGAAATGATTTTCCGCCTCGCCGGGGATGAATTTGTCATGATCCTCTCAGGCATTACCACGGAACATGACGTGCAGCGCCTTGCCACGACGCTCTCAGGGCGATTGCTGCGCCCGTTCGATCTGCCAGATGCCAGCACCGCTGCCGTGACATTTCGCATCAGTTATGCCCTCACCTGCGAACATGAAACCAGCGAGACCCTGCTGGATCTCGCCGCTAAAAACCGCCATGCGCTGTGGCAGCGGCACGCAAACGCGCCCTGACTTATTCAGCCGACTCCGCATGACGCAGGGCACTGGTCTGACGCCAGCGCAGCACGTCCACGATCATAAACAACAGCAGGCTGACGCCCAGCACCGGTAACGCTATCCCCAGCAGTAACGCCACAACGCTCACGCCAGTACGCCCGGCGACAGACAGTGCCAGCCAGCTTTGCACCAGCGTCTGTACGGGACTGACGTTCGCCCCGGCAGGCCTGCGCAGCCACCAGAGCCGGTAACCCATGACAATCATCACGCACAGCGCCAGGCCAAAGGCGATCAACACCAGCTGATTGGGCAGCCCGAACAGGACGCCCATATGGAAATCCACACCCCAGCGGGTCAGTTTCGCCATCAGCGGGAAATCATCAAAGCGCGTTTTGTCGATGACGTACATGTCGCTGGCATCCACCGCGACGGCATCCACCTGCGTCGGCCAGCCCCGGTCGATTTCTGTAACCGTCCAGGCGCTGTTCGCATCCCGCGGCGGCCGGATCTCAAGTTTTGCCGCGTCGATACCCGCTCCCCGTGCGGCCTGCAATACGTCATCGAAGAGTACCGTATCATCAGTGCTGGCGGGCATTTCCATGCCATGATGATGACCGTGATGTTCCGCATGGGGATCGACCTCCTGCGCCGGACCGTGCAATTGCGTATTGACCTGCGGCGTCATCCAGCCGAAGGCGGCACGCATCTTATCGACATTGCCTCCTGCCCACTGTGACCAGGTCAGGCCAGTGGCGGAAAACAGCAGCATCCCCGCCAGCAGGATCCAGCCGAGAGTGACGTGCACCCGGCGGGTGTTCTGGAACCTGTTATTCAGGCGACGTTTCGGACGGGTAGAAAACCACAGCACAATGCCGCCCAGCGCCGCCACCCACATCCACGATGCCGCCAGTTCACTGTACAACCGCCCGGTATCACCAAGCAGCAGCGAGCGATGCGCGTAGTCAATGATTTGCCGTAACGGCAGAATGCCGCTGGTGCCGTATACCTTATGATCCCCTTTTACCGTCAGCGTTACCGGATCGATAAAAATAGCCCGGTGCTCCGATACGCCGAGCGCTGGATCGGCAAACATCACGCGGGTAGTTTCTGCGTTCGCCAGTCCCGGACGCACCGCATGTAGCCGCAGCTGGCCGCCAGTCACCTGTTCCGCCAGCGCAATCTGCTCCGCCAGCGAGTGTCGTTCGCCGCGGGCAGCGCCATAAAGCGTATCGGCATAAAACAGGTTTTCCAGTTGTGGCGTGGTCACGTAAAGCGTTCCGGTCAGAGCTGCCACAAAGATAAAGGGTCCGACAAACAGACCAATGTAGAAATGCAGACGCCGCAGCAGGTTTAACCATGCCGCGCGAGGGGTGCAGGTAGTCATACTTTTCCTTACTCAAAGCAAAGGTTCGCCTTGTGCACAGGCACAGGCTTAACGGGTTTTAACAGGAAAAAGCAGACTGATGCGGCGGCGCGCGGGTTTGCGGGTAGAGCCAGGGGATAAAACGCCATATCCGCACAGGTGGCGGAAGCGGTGCAATGTGAGCTCGCGTAAGCGTGGCGGAAAGCAGCAGCACCGCCAGCAGGATAAGACCAGGGGCATGCGCCAGCAGCACGCAGTAGCCACAGGCTTCGGCATGATCGAGCGGCATTACAGCGGGGGTGTTGTCGTGATGCTCGGTCATCATGCTCATGTCATGATGCATGCCCGGCATGGTCGCCATCGGATCTTTTTGCAGGCTGACAGAGATAAGGGGCGCCACCAGGATCAGCAAAATAGCAAACAGGGCGAGCCATGCTGCTTTGCGCGTAATACTGATGTGATGAAATGCGCTGTATCCCACTACCCCTCCGCATGCGAGGCGTTATTGTAAACGATTTATTGATGTTTGGTTAATTCGGTGGGCAGTTTGTGGGCATCGGCAGGATAAAAAAAGGGCCGACCCGCAGGTCAGCCCTTTTCTGATGGGATGTCGCGAAAGCGATATCTTAGTTAAGACGCTCTTTGATACGAGCAGACTTACCAGTGCGCTCACGCAGGTAGTACAGTTTAGCTTTACGTACAGCACCACGACGCTTAACAGCAATGCTGTCAACAACCGGAGAGTGAGTCTGGAAAACACGCTCAACGCCTTCGCCGTTGGAAATTTTACGAACAGTGAATGCAGAGTGCAGACCGCGGTTACGAATAGCGATAACCACGCCCTCGAATGCCTGCAGACGTTTTTTGGAACCTTCAACAACCCATACTTTCACTTCTACGGTGTCACCCGGACGGAAGGAAGGTACGTCCTGCTTCATCTGCTCTTGTTCAATTTGCTTGATAATGTTGCTCATAATTTAATCTCTTATCCTGGGTAAACTGATATTTGGGGGCTTACGCCTGCCCATCATGTTTATGCTGCTGTTCTGCGTGCTCTTTTTTGAACTCCGCCAGCAACTTTGCTTGCTCTTCAGTCAGAGCCAGGTTTTCCAGAAGTTCAGGTCTTCTAAGCCAGGTGCGGCCCAACGACTGTTTCAGACGCCAGCGACGTATCTCGGCATGGTTACCCGACAGTAATACCGCCGGTACTTCCATCCCTTCTAACACTTCAGGTCGGGTGTAGTGCGGGCAGTCCAGCAATCCATCGGCAAATGAATCTTCAGTTGCCGACGCTTCATGTCCCAGTACACCCGGAATAAACCGGGAAACGGAGTCAATCAGCGTCATTGCGGGTAACTCTCCGCCGCTGAGAACGTAATCGCCAATTGACCATTCTTCGTCAATTTCGGTTTTGATTACGCGCTCGTCTATCCCTTCGTAGCGACCACACACCAGAATCAACTTCTGATGCGTTGCCAGCTCGCTGACGCCCGCTTGATCAAGCTTGCGTCCCTGAGGTGACAGATAAATCACCTTTGCGCCTTCACCCGCCGCGGCTTTCGCTGCGTGGATGGCGTCCCGCAAGGGTTGTACCATCATCAGCATCCCGGGTCCGCCGCCGTAAGGACGTTCGTCCACGGTACGGTGCCGGTCATGAGCGAAATCACGAGGACTCCAGCTCTGGATGCTCAGCAGGCCATTTTTTACAGCCCGGCCAGTTACCCCGTAATCAGTAATCGCACGGAACATTTCAGGAAACAGGCTAACGATACCAATAAACACGCGCCAATCCCCTTAGCACCGACTTTTACTATTTATCCGGAGGTTTTAAAAACCAGGATCCCAATCTACTTCAATGGTTTGAGTAGTGAGATCGACATTCTTGATAACCTGCCCATCGAGGAACGGTACCAGCCGCTCCTTGATACCAAATGCATCTTTCAGGTTTGCCTTGATGACGAGCACGTCATTCGAGCCGGTTTCCATCATATCGATGACTTTACCCAGCGCGTACCCTTCGGTGGTCACTACCTGGCAACCAATAAGGTCTTTCCAGTAGTAGTCGCCATCGGTGAGGGCCGGCAACTGCGAGGTATCTACCATAATTTCGCAATTAGTCAGTAGATTCGCGCTATCACGATCGTCAACGCCTTTCAGCTTGATGATCAGATCCTGATTGTGGTGCTTCCAGCCTTCCAGCTGTACCTGCTCCCACTGACCCGCCTTCTGGATAAACCAGGGCTGATAGTCAAAAATGCTTTCGGCGTCTTCGGTGGAGGAAAACACTCTGAGCCAACCACGAATACCGTAGGAAGAACCCATTTTGCCCAGTACTACCGGTTCAACAGGCACTTTTGCGGTGAGTTGCTTGCTCATCATGACCACCGTGACAGATTAAGCTGCTTTTTTAGCTTCTTTGATCAGCGCAGAAACGCGATCAGAGATAGTTGCGCCCTGGCCAACCCAGTGAGCGATGCGATCCAGATCCAGGCGAGTGCCTTCTTCTTTTTCGCTGGCGATCGGGTTGAAGAAACCAACGCGCTCAATGAAGCGGCCGTTACGTGCATTACGGCTGTCAGTAACAACAACCTGGTAGAACGGACGCTTTTTCGCGCCGTGACGTGCTAAACGAATAGTTACCATAACATCCTCTTGTGTGAATAAAACACCGGGCCCCCTCGAGGGACGGAGCCCGGTGTTATATTAAAAGCCCGAAAATTTTACTGATTTCTGCGGAAATTGCAATCAGCATCTTAGCGTAGCGCCTTAAACAAGGGATATAAGGCGTATATCGGTGCAGCCAGTTTAGTTCCGGCGTGCGCGCAAAAAGCGGAGCGTACACAGAGTACGTGAGCATTTTGAGCACACCCCGGAGCTAAAATGGCAAACAAGATAGCCTTATGCCCTTGTTTTTAGCGGCCAGGGAAGCCTGGGGGCATCATGCCTTTCATCCCACGCATCATTTTCGCCATTCCGCCTTTCTTCATCTTCTTCATCATGCGCTGCATGTCGTCGAATTGCTTCAGCAGACGGTTAACATCCTGCACCTGCATACCGCAACCTGCTGCGATACGGCGCTTGCGCGAACCTTTGATGATTTCTGGCTTAGCGCGCTCTTTCAGCGTCATCGAGTTGATGATCGCCTCCATACGCACCAGCACTTTGTCGTCCATTTGTGATTTAACGTTGTCCGGGATCTGGCCCATGCCTGGCAGTTTGCCCATCAGGCTTGCCATGCCGCCCATATTTTTCATCTGGCGTAGCTGCTCCAGGAAATCGGTCAGATCGAAGCCGTCGCCTTTTTTCAGTTTGGTCGCCAGCTTTTCAGCCTGCGCACGGTCGACTTTGCTTTCAATATCTTCGATCAGCGACAGCACATCGCCCATGCCGAGAATACGCGACGCGATACGATCCGGGTGGAACGGCTCCAGCGCTTCGGTTTTCTCGCCGACGCCGAGGAATTTGATCGGCTTACCGGTAATGTGACGAATAGAGAGCGCCGCACCGCCACGGGCATCGCCGTCCACTTTGGTCAGCACCACGCCGGTCAGCGGCAGCGCTTCGTTGAAGGCTTTCGCGGTATTCGCCGCATCCTGACCGGTCATGGCATCGACCACAAACAGCGTTTCCACCGGATTAATCGCGGCGTGAACCTGTTTGATTTCGTCCATCATGGCTTCATCGACGTGCAGACGACCGGCGGTATCCACCAGCAGCACATCGTAGAATTTCAGCTTCGCTTCTTTCAGCGCCGCATTGACGATGTCCAGCGGTTTCTGCGCCACGTCAGACGGGAAGAAATCCACGCCTACCTGCTCGGCCAGGGTTTCCAGCTGTTTGATCGCCGCCGGGCGATACACGTCCGCCGACACCACCAGCACTTTCTTCTTGTGCTTCTCACGCAGGAATTTCCCCAGCTTACCCACGCTGGTGGTTTTACCCGCACCCTGCAGACCTGCCATCAGCACCACAGCTGGCGGCTGGGCGGCCAGATTAAGTACCTGGTTTTC
This sequence comes from Enterobacter sp. ENT03, assembly GCF_019218745.1. Classification (GTDB taxonomy): domain Bacteria; phylum Pseudomonadota; class Gammaproteobacteria; order Enterobacterales; family Enterobacteriaceae; genus Enterobacter_D. Next base: position 6,186 of record NZ_JAHUXA010000032.1, on the reverse strand, counting down.
TTCACCCATCGCCGCAACCAGCTCGCCGCGCACGATTTTGATGAACTCCTGACCGGGGGTCAGGCTTTTATTGACGTCCTGGCCAACCGATTTTTCTTTAACACGGTTGATGAAATCGCGCACCACCGGCAGGGCAACGTCCGCCTCGAGCAGCGCCATGCGCACTTCGCGGAGCGTTTCTTTGATGTTTTCTTCGGTGAGGCGTCCACGGCCACTGATGTTGCGCAACGTGCGCGACAAACGATCGGTTAAATTATCAAACATTGTCTCTCGCCTGAGTCAGAAACGTTGGCCGCCTGAAGCGACACATACATACAATTTTGCCGCAGTATAACATGAAGCCGCCTTTGTTGTGATGCAACGGTTGGAGCCGACGTCACCTGACGCTATACTGCTTTTCTTTCTCTACTAGCCACTATCGACACTTATATGCCCGTTTTTGCACTGATTGCACTCATTGCCTACTCCATCAGCCTGGCGCTGATAATTCCCGGTTTGCTGCAAAAAAACAGTGGATGGCGGCGCATGGCTATCGTCTCAGCCGTCATCGCATTGGTGAGTCACGCCGTTGCCCTTGAAGCGCGGATTTTCCCGCCGGGCGAAGGCGGTCAGAATCTGAGCCTGTTAAACGTCGGCTCGCTGGTCAGCCTGATGATTTGTACGGTGATGACCATCGTTGCCTCAAAAAATCGCGGCTGGCTGCTGCTGCCCATCGTCTACGCCTTTGCGCTGATCAACCTGGCCTTTGCCATTTTCGTTCCTAACGAATACATCACGCATCTGGAAACCACGCCCGGCATGATGGTACATATCGGCCTGTCGCTGTTCTCCTATGCGACGCTGATTATTGCCGCCATGTACGCCCTGCAGTTAGCGTGGATCGATTACCAGTTAAAGAACAAACGCCTCGCCTTTAGCAGCGAAATGCCGCCGCTGATGAGCATTGAGCGTAAAATGTTCCATATCACCCAGATCGGCGTCGTACTGCTGACCCTGACGCTGTGCACCGGGCTGTTTTACATGCACAACCTGTTCAGCATGGAAAATATCGACAAAGCCGTGCTGTCGATCATCGCCTGGTTCCTCTATATCGTGCTCCTGTGGGGCCATTATCATGAAGGCTGGCGCGGACGCCGCGTCGTCTGGTTCAACGTGGCGGGCGCAGGCATTCTGACGCTGGCCTATTTCGGCAGCCGCGTTTTACAACAGCTGGCAGGCTAAGAAACAAAGGATCTTCCCCTGGAACATATATCAACCACCACGCTCATCATTACGCTGGTTATCATGGTGATCGTCTCGGCGTATTTCTCCGGCTCTGAAACCGGCATGATGACGCTAAACCGCTATCGGCTACGTCACCTGGCAAAACAGGGCAACCGTGCGGCGAAGCGCGTCGAAAAGCTGCTGCGCAAACCGGATCGCTTAATCAGCCTGGTGCTGATCGGCAATAACCTCGTCAATATTCTCGCCTCGGCAATCGGCACTATCGTCGGCATGCGCCTGTACGGTAATGCCGGTGTCGCCATCGCCACCGGTGTCTTAACTTTTGTCGTGCTGGTGTTTGCAGAAGTACTGCCAAAAACCATCGCTGCGCTCTATCCGGAAAAAGTCGCCTTCCCGAGCAGCTTTCTGCTTGGTCCGCTGCAAATCATCATGATGCCGCTGGTGTGGCTGTTAAACATGGTGACGCGCCTGCTGATGCGGATGGTGGGCATTAAAGCAGATGTGGTGGTCAGCGGTGCGCTCAGCAAAGACGAGCTGCGCACCATCGTCAACGAATCGCGCTCGCAAATTTCCCGCCGCAATCAGGATATGTTGCTGTCGGTGCTGGATCTGGAAAAAGTGAGCGTCAACGACATCATGGTGCCGCGTAATGAGATCGTCGGGATCGACATTAACGATGACTGGAAGTCGATTGTTCGCCAGCTAACCCACTCGCCCCATGGCCGCATCGTGCTCTGGCGGGATTCGCCGGATAACGCCATCAGCATGCTGCGCGTGCGCGAAGCCTATCGCCTGATGACCGAGAAAAACGAGTTCACCAAAGAGGTGATGCTGCGCGCGGCGGATGAAATCTACTACATCCCCGAAGGCACGCCGCTGAGCATTCAGCTGGTCAAATTCCAGCGCAATAAAAAGAAAGTCGGTCTGGTGGTTAACGAATATGGCGATATTCAGGGTCTGCTAACCGTGGAAGACATTCTTGAAGAGATCGTCGGCGACTTCACCACCTCGATGTCGCCAACGCTGGCAGAGGAAGTGACGCCGCAGAATGACGGCTCGGTGATCATTGATGGCACCGCCAACGTGCGTGAACTCAATAAGGCGTTTAACTGGCACCTACCGGAAGAAGAAGCGCGTACGGTGAATGGCATGCTGCTGGAAGCGCTGGAGGAGATCCCGGCGATCGGCACGCGGGTGCGCATCGGGCAGTATGATATTGATATTCTGGACGTGCAGGAAAATATGATTAAGCAGGTGCAGGTGATCCCGGTGAAACCGCTACGGGAAAGCGTCGGGGGATAAACAGGCCGGATCTGGCGGAAATATAGGCCGGGTGAGGCGTCAGCCGCTACCCGGCACTAAAAAACCTACTTAGGCTTTCGCTTTCGCGACGGTGACCATCGCCGCACGAAGCGTACGACCGTTCAGCGTATAACCTTTTTGCATCACACCCAGCACGTTACCGGCAGCCACCTCATCGGATTCCACCATCGCAATGGCTTGATGCACGTTAGGATCCAGTGGCACGTTCGTCTCAGCCACCACTCCCACGCCGAATTTGCCCACCACATCCAGCATCGATTTCATCGTCAGCTCAATGCCTTCGACCATCGGGGCCAGATCAGGATTAGATTTATCGGCTACTTCCAGCGCACGATCCAGGCTGTCGACCACCGGCAGCAGTTCATTGATAAACTTCTCCAGCGCAAATTTATGCGCCTTCTCAACGTCCAGCTCGGTGCGGCGGCGCAGGTTTTCCATTTCCGCTTTAATACGCAGCACACCTTCGCGCTCGCGATTTTGCGCTTCAACTAATTGCGCTTCGAGGTTCGCAATCTGTTCATCGCGCGGATCCACCTGCTCAGCAGACGCATCGGACTCTGTCGCCTCGATCTCATCATGCTGTTCCGTGATAATTTCTTCCGGGGCTTGCCCCTCAGGCGTTTTCTGTTCTTTACTGCTCATGAATTTCTCCGCGTTTTTTTGCATTCATCTCGCTAACTTCGCTTATTATGGGGATATGTTTCCGGGATTCAAGGGAAGCAGTGAGATTGTCATCATCATCCGGCACAAGGATCTCCAGAAAATGAATAATCATTTCAAGTGTATTGGTATTGTGGGTCATCCGCGCCACCCTACCGCCCTCACCACACATGAAATGCTCTATCGCTGGCTGTGCGGCAATGGCTTCGATGTCATCGTCGAGCAGCAGATTGCCCAGGAACTTCGTCTCAAAAATGTGAAGACGGGCACACTTGCCGACATTGGCCAGCAGGCGGATCTGGCCGTAGTTGTAGGTGGCGACGGCAATATGCTGGGGGCAGCGCGCACGCTGGCTCGCTATGACATCAGCGTTATCGGCATCAACCGTGGCAACCTCGGATTCCTAACCGATCTCGACCCGGACAACGCTCAACAGCAGCTGGCCGACGTCTTAGAGGGCCATTACATCGCGGAAAAACGCTTCTTGCTGGAGGCGCAGGTCTGCCAGCAGGACTGCCAGAAGCGCATCAGCACGGCCATTAACGAAGTGGTGCTGCATCCTGGCAAAGTGGCGCACATGATTGAATTTGAAGTCTATATCGACGAAGTCTTCGCCTTCTCCCAGCGCTCCGACGGCCTGATTATCTCCACGCCGACCGGATCGACTGCCTATTCGCTCTCGGCGGGCGGCCCTATCCTGACGCCACAGCTGGATGCCATTACGCTGGTGCCGATGTTCCCGCATACGCTGTCGGCAAGACCGCTGGTGATCAACAGTAGCAGCACCATTCGCCTTCGCTTCTCGCATCGCCGCAACGATCTGGAAATCAGCTGCGACAGCCAGATAGCCCTGCCCATTCAGGAGGGAGAAGACGTGCTGATCCGCCGCTGCGATTACCATCTCAACCTGATCCATCCAAAAGATTACAACTATTTCAACACATTAAGTTCCAAACTCGGCTGGTCAAAAAAATTGTTCTAAATTCAGCGTCAGGGCTTTACTGTATATAAAACCAGTTTATACTGTACGAAAACACAGTTATGGTTTTTCATACAGGAAAGCAACTATGTTGGCACAACTGACCATCAGCAACTTTGCAATCGTACGTGAGCTTGAAATTGATTTTCACAGCGGGATGACCGCCATCACCGGGGAAACCGGTGCCGGTAAGTCTATTGCTATTGATGCGCTCGGTCTGTGCCTCGGCGGTCGCGCTGATGCCGACATGGTGCGCACCGACGCCGCCCGCGCCGATCTCTGCGCTCGCTTCTCCCTCAAAGATACTCCCGCCGCGCTGCGCTGGCTTGAAGCCAATCAGCTTGAAGATGGACGTGAGTGTTTACTTCGCCGCGTCATTAGCAGCGACGGGCGTTCTCGTGGCTTTATCAATGGCACGGCTGTGCCTCTCTCTCAGCTGCGCGAACTCGGACAACTGCTGATCCAGATCCACGGCCAGCACGCGCACCAGCTGTTAATTAAACCTGAACATCAGAAATCCTTGCTCGACGGCTATGCCGGTGAATCAGCACTGATGCAACAGATGGCGGAGCACTACCGTCAGTGGAACGTGAGCTGTCGCGAACTGGCGCAGCATCAGCAGCTCAGCCAGGAGCGCACCGCCCGCGCTGAGCTACTGCATTATCAGCTGAAAGAGCTGAACGAATTTAACCCGCAGGCAGGCGAGTTTGAGCAGATCGACGAAGAGTACAAACGCCTGGCAAACAGCGGTCAGCTGCTCAGCACCAGCCAGAGTGCGCTTAACCTGCTGGCGGATGACGACGATGCCAACCTGCAAAGCCAGCTGTATAACGCGCGTCAGCTGGTAACCGAGCTGGCGGGTATAGACGCGAAGCTTTCCGGAGTACTGGATATGCTGGAAGAAGCTGCGATCCAGATCAGCGAAGCCAGCGAAGAGCTGCGCCATTACTGCGAGCGTCTTGACCTCGATCCAAACCGTCTGTTTGAACTGGAACAGCGCATCGCCAAGTACATTTCGCTGGCGCGTAAACATCACATCAGCCCTGAAGAACTGGCACCGTTCCATCAGGAGCTGCTGAACGAACAGCAATTGCTGGACGATCAGGCCGACTCACAGGAAACCCTGTCGCTGGCGGTACAGAAACACCATCAGCAGGCGCTGGCTACCGCACAGTTGCTGCATGCAGAGCGTGTGAAGTACGCGCAGGAACTGGGCGGGTTAATCACTGAAAGTATGCACTCACTTTCGATGCCACACGGCGTGTTTAACATTGATGTCAGTTTCGATGACCGTCATTTAACGCAGGAAGGCGCGGATCGCATTGAGTTCCGGGTGACCACTAACCCTGGCCAGCCGTTACAGCCGATTTCTAAAGTCGCCTCCGGCGGCGAGCTGTCGCGTATTGCGCTGGCCATCCAGGTGATCACCGCCCGTAAAATGGAAACCCCGGCGCTGATTTTCGATGAAGTGGACGTGGGTATCAGCGGCCCGACTGCCGCCGTGGTCGGCAAACTGCTGCGCCAGCTTGGCGAGTCCACGCAGGTGATGTGTGTCACGCACCTGCCGCAGGTGGCTGGTTGCGGGCATCATCATTTCTACGTCAGTAAAGAGACGGACGGTGCCATGACAGAAACGCACATGCAGCCGCTGGACAAACGCGCTCGTCTGCAAGAGCTGGCGCGTCTGCTGGGCGGCAGCGAAGTCACCCGCAATACGCTGGCAAACGCCAAAGAACTGCTGGCTGCGTAAACTTTTTCAGTAATTCAGAGTCATAGTGAAACATTAAATTGCCGTAAGACCAGATACCGATCCGCTTCACCCTTCAGCCAGCCAACGACGAGGCAGCCTGAAGGATGAAGTGGGCCTACACATAAGCATTCAGGTTGCATCAAGGCGGCAAGCGAGCGAATCCCCGGGAGCATAGTTCACTATGTGACTGGGGTGAGTGAACGCAGCCAACGACGAGGCAGCCTGAAGGATGAAGTGGGCTTACACAAAA
>NZ_JAHUXA010000031.1 GCF_019218745.1 Enterobacter sp. ENT03 | reverse complement strand
AGCGCGGTATCGTTAAAGTAGGCGAAGAAGTTGAAATCGTTGGTATCAAAGATACTGCGAAATCAACCTGTACTGGCGTTGAAATGTTCCGCAAACTGCTGGACGAAGGCCGTGCTGGTGAGAACGTAGGTGTTCTGCTGCGTGGTATCAAACGTGAAGAAATCGAACGTGGTCAGGTACTGGCTAAGCCGGGTTCAATCAAGCCGCACACCAAATTCGAATCAGAAGTTTACATTCTGTCCAAAGATGAAGGCGGCCGTCATACTCCGTTCTTCAAAGGCTACCGTCCGCAGTTCTACTTCCGTACAACTGACGTGACTGGCACCATCGAACTGCCGGAAGGCGTAGAGATGGTAATGCCGGGCGACAACATCAAAATGGTTGTTACCCTGATCCACCCGATCGCGATGGACGACGGTCTGCGTTTCGCAATCCGTGAAGGCGGCCGTACCGTTGGTGCGGGCGTTGTTGCTAAAGTTATCAGCTAATTACTGATAAAAGTTAACCCTTTTACGGGTTAATTTGATAGAAATGCCAGCCACTATGTGGTTGGCATTTTTTTTTGCCCCCACGACACGACGCTAACGGTTACCAATACTCTAAATGTTTGCTCGACTTATCTGACATTGAAATCAGAACCATTCTCATTTAAAATCTGTTTAGATTTTGAACGGGAGTTGATATGTACATTTGTCTGTGTAACGGCGTGAGCGATAAGAAGATCCGCCAGGCAGTACGCCAGTTTAGTCCTCAGTCATTCCAGCAATTGAGGAAGTTTATTCCGGTGGGTAACCAGTGCGGGAAGTGCGTACGGGCGGCACGTGAAATCATGCAAGATGAGTTAATGCAACTGCCTGAGTTTAAAGAAATCGCCTGAATTTGTTCTTTTCTTAATCGTTTTCCTTTGCATCTACTACGCTTGTAGGTAGTGGAAGCGGAGGAACGATAAAATGAAAGGTGATGTTAAGATAATAAATTATCTCAATAAATTATTGGGAAACGAGCTTGTCGCAATCAACCAGTATTTCTTACATGCACGCATGTTTAAAAACTGGGGTCTCAAACGTCTCAACGACGTCGAATACCATGAATCCATTGATGAAATGAAACACGCCGATAAATACATCGAGCGTATTTTATTCCTTGAAGGGATCCCTAATCTTCAGGATCTGGGCAAACTCAACATTGGTGAAGACGTTGAAGAGATGCTGCGCTCTGACCTTGCACTCGAACTGGATGGTGCAAAGGATCTGCGTGAAGCCATTGCCTGGGCAGACAGCGTTCATGATTATGTCAGCCGTGACATGATGATTGAAATTCTGGCCGATGAAGAAGGGCATATCGACTGGCTGGAAACGGAACTGGATCTCATCCAGAAAATGGGCATTCAGAATTACCTGCAGGCCCAGATCCGCGAAGAATAAGCATTATCTACAGGGCGGCACCAATCCGCCGCTCTGCTTCAGTAAATCTCGATCCCCAGCAACTGCATACTGAAAATAATCCAGCCTGCCAGACCCAGCCACGGACCAAACGCGATTTGCGGCACCTGTGCACCCCGTAACAGACGCAGTGCTATCCAGCAGCCAATCCCCATCAGCGACGCACCGAGCAGTATCATTGACTGCGCCTGCCAGCCACACCACGCGCCCAATGCTGCCAGTAATTTTGCATCCCCCATTCCGAGCCCCTCTTTACCTGTGAAAAACAGGTATCCCAAATGCACTAGCCACAGCGAAAGATAGCCCACTACCGCGCCGAACAGCGCATCCGTTAAGTTATCCTGCTGATACAGAGCATGGTAAAGCAGACCGAGCCAGATCAGTGGTTGCGTCAGCCGGTCCGGCAGCAAATAAGTGCGTGCATCGATTTGCGCCAGCGCCAGCACAAACCAGAACAGCACCATCCCGGCAAGGGCATCGGTAGCGGTCGGGAACAGCGCGAAAATCAGAGCGAATGCCACGCCGCAGATCAGTTCCGTTAAGGGATAGCACACCGGAATTGGTTGTTGGCAGGTGCGGCAACGTCCGCGCAGCAACAGCCAGCTGAGCAGCGGAATATTGTCGCTGTAACGCAGGCGATGCTGACAGTGCGGGCCGTGGGATGGCGGCGCGGCAAGATTCCCGTAATCGCTCTCTATCATCAGCGGCAGGCGATACACCACCACGTTCATAAAGCTGCCGGCAAGCAATCCCAGCAGCGCCAGCAGTGCAATGTGCAGGTCGTCAATCATGCTGACCTACCTGATAAAGCTCAAGCGACGCGATCGTGATGCTACCCGGCGCGCTACCAGCGCTGAAGTGTAACTGTGAAACCTGCAGGCCGCGGCGCTGCATCTCATCCAGCCACGGGAAAAATGCGCTGCTGCGGGCGGCGGAAAGCGCGACGGTAAAATGGCGAGGCGTGGCAGGTGTCACTGCTACTTTCAGACCTGCCTGGGCGGCGCTGCTCTGGATGAGCGTTGGTATGTCACCGGTCAGTTGCTGACTGCCCTCCATCATCTGACGCAGTAAAGGCGCGAGGTCGCGGGCGGGGACGTTTTTTAACGACACCACACGGGTTATAGACTCATCGCCCACCGCAGGTTGAGAGCATTCCAGCAAGACGCCGGGAGCAGTTTTAAGCGCGGCGGAGCGCACCACTTTCAGCAGACCGTTATCCAGCGTCACGGCTGTGTAGCCGTAAATATCCAGCACGCTAAGGAAAAACTGGTAGTACTCCGCTTCATTGAAGTTATCGAAGCTGCGCACCGAGATGCTTCCCTGTACGGAGGGATGGACCAGAATGGTTTTGCCAATTTGCTTACTGACCGACGAGATAAAATCCCTGATGTCTGCGTTTTTGAAGTTAGCAGAGAATTGCGCCGCTATTAATGAAGGGGCCGCGCAGCGGAGTTGTAACGCCAGCGGCCATGCGGCGGTTCGGGTTATTCCCTTGTGCAATTTACTTATCCTTTTCATTGTCACGCGTGTTTGTGGACACGTTGACCAGTTCTTCCTGACCATTGCGCACCACGGTAAACTGCGCGGTAAGTAATGATGCCAGCGCTTGCATGGCAGCTTCGACAGATTCATTACGCATCAGGCTGTAGTTGTTCATTTTGATCGTCAGATCGCCAGGCTTAAACCCCACCGTCAGAGATCTATCCGCATCAGGGCGAATATTCAGCCTGATGCCCTGTAAGGCTTCCAGTTGATAAACCAGGTTAGTAATCAATAAATAGTCGAGATAAATATTGTTTTTTTCAGGATTCTCTGACGACAGTGGCGCTGATAATAATCCCGCTGATTCAGGCAGGGCGAAAAGCTGTGTATCGCCATCGTAATTTACAGTAATGCCATTGAACTCAATTGCGGCAATAAATACGCCGGCCAAGCCTTCAATATAATCGCCGGGATTATATGTTTGTTTTATTATTCACCGTAATAATAGACTGGGAGCGATTCTTCACCGTACTGGCGTTCACGCCATTAATTACCAAGTTCAGTGGCGTACGTTCAGTATGCCTGGTTTTCTCGTTATTGAACGGCGGAAGGCCGGTCGACAGGTTGATGGCGGTACGCTGGCCCTGGCCAACTGGGATGCTCTCCTGCGCACGAGACATATGGTAAAAGCGTGAATAGTCATTGATAGAATAAATAATAAGTATCATGGACAGGCAAAACACGAGTCCACATAATACGGTCTGTCTTTCTTGTTTAATTGTGCAAGTCAGATGCTTAATTCTGGTGTCCATGAGCGCGCGTACTTATCCTGAATAAGTTCAGTATGGTATAGTCATTAAATTTCGTATTCAACCTTATCATAATTAATGATGATTGTAGTGAAATTCCAGTACGCCTCTTTTTATATCCCGCGCTGATAATATTAACGTGTCGGATGGATGGCTTTTATAAATGAGCAGTTTTAAACGTCAATCGATGTTATATCCTTTCCAGGATCTGAATTAATTAAAAAATTTTCATTCAGACACTAAGATCCGGCAGTGTAGGACTGCTGTATGGCCCGCCGGGATGCGGCAAGTCGACGTTGGCCTATCAGCTTGCTGCGGCGTACCCAGGGCAGGCTTGCGTCTGGCGTGTCGGGGCGACAAATATCGTAGCTGGATGATGCCCACAACCGCGGTTGATGCCGAGTCTCAGTTCGTGGCGGCAACGCATTTCTGGCAGCGCGCGATCCCAGCCGTAACCAACCCCGATCAACCTGTACTGTTCATTATTGATAATGCCCATGTGCTGGCCCGGCAACTGCCGGTGTTTATACATGATTTCCGTCAGCTGGCAGCATCGCACCGGGCGGGTGCCAACCTGCTACTGATCGGCAGCGAAGGGTTACTGCGCCATAAACAGGTCAAGCAGTTCATAGACTTACCGGTGTGCCTGAACACGCCCGATACTGACGACACTCATACTTTTAAACTTCATGAAATCAACGTCGATGAGAACGAGCCGGTACTGCTCCGCCGTGCGTTTACCTGTCGGGCGGCTATGGCGGCACGGGGAATCTTGCGCTGCTCAGCCGGCTGGCTAGATCGGCACATCAGTTGGCGCAGAGCAGCCAGCCACACTGACCGCGCGGCAAGAGGGACAGCTCATTCATATGCTGGCACCACAGCGCAACGTTATGCGGTACGGGATTTTGCTAACGCTGTACGCAGGACTGGCATTCACCGTTGGCTGGCTGAGTGTTGAGGCGATAAAGCCGCCAGCATGGATGATCATCCCGCCAGCGGAAAAAGAGCAGGTCGCCGATATTAGGGATGCCGGGGCGGATGCGCGTACAGCAAGCGCTGAAAGAAGTGGACGGCAAACAACCGTGACGGTGTGCAGAATATCGTGCAATTTTGAAGCGTAAGAACTTGCATCCAGACTATGTATAAGTATAATACGCCGGCTTGTCGTAATTGACGGCTGGTTCGATATGAACCCTGGCAGCGCTTTTTGGCTACCAAACAATGTTCCCAATCGGGGAACTCTGTAAGAACGGTTACACTCTCCCATCAATCGTAATGGGTATGAGGAGTAGCTATTTGTCTATAAAATAATTGGAGCTCTGGTCTCATGCAGAACCAAAGAATCCGTATCCGTCTTAAAGCGTTTGATCATCGTCTGATCGATCAATCAACCGCGGAAATCGTCGAGACTGCCAAGCGCACTGGTGCGCAGGTCCGTGGTCCGATCCCGCTGCCGACCCGCAAAGAGCGCTTTACCGTTCTGATCTCTCCGCACGTTAACAAAGATGCGCGCGATCAGTACGAAATTCGCACTCACAAGCGTCTGGTTGACATCGTTGAGCCAACCGAGAAAACCGTTGATGCTCTGATGCGTCTGGACCTGGCTGCCGGTGTAGACGTGCAGATCAGCCTGGGTTAATCAGGTCATCGAGCGATTGAGAGGTTGATACAATGATTGGTTTAGTCGGTAAAAAAGTGGGTATGACCCGCATCTTCACTGAAGATGGCGTCTCTATCCCAGTAACCGTAATCGAAGTAGAAGCAAACCGCGTGACTCAGGTTAAAGACCTGGCTAACGACGGCTACCGTGCTGTTCAGGTAACCACCGGTGCTAAAAAAGCTAACCGCGTCACCAAGCCGGAAGCGGGTCACTTCGCTAAAGCTGGCGTAGAAGCTGGCCGTGGTCTGTGGGAATTCCGTCTTGCTGACGGTGAAGAATTCTCTGTAGGCCAGGACATTAGCGTTGAGCTGTTTGCTGAAGTTAAGAAAGTTGACGTAACCGGTACCTCTAAAGGTAAAGGTTTTGCTGGTACCGTTAAGCGCTGGAACTTCCGTACCCAGGACGCTACCCACGGTAACTCCTTGTCTCACCGCGTTCCGGGTTCTATCGGTCAGAACCAGACTCCGGGCAAAGTGTTCAAAGGCAAGAAAATGGCAGGTCAGCTGGGTAACGAACGTGTAACTGTTCAGAGCCTGGACGTAGTGCGTGTTGACGCTGAGCGCAACCTGCTGCTGGTTAAAGGTGCTGTCCCGGGTGCAACCGGTAGCGACCTGATCGTTAAACCAGCTGTGAAGGCGTGAGGAGATAGCAATGGAATTAGTATTGAAAGACGCGCAGAGCGCGCTGACTGTTTCCGAAACTACCTTCGGTCGTGATTTCAACGAAGCGCTGGTACACCAGGTTGTAGTTGCTTACGCAGCTGGGGCTCGTCAGGGTACTCGTGCTCAGAAGACCCGTGCTGAAGTAACTGGTTCTGGTAAAAAACCGTGGCGTCAGAAAGGTACTGGCCGTGCGCGTTCAGGTTCTGTAAAGAGCCCGATCTGGCGTTCCGGTGGCGTAACCTTCGCTGCACGTCCGCAGGACCACAGTCAAAAAGTTAACAAAAAGATGTACCGCGGCGCGCTGAAAAGCATTCTGTCCGAACTGGTACGTCAGGATCGTCTGATCGTTGTCGAGCAGTTCTCTGTAGAAGCGCCTAAAACTAAGCTGCTGGCTCAGAAACTGAAAGACATGGCTCTGGAAGATGTGCTGATCATCACCGGTGAGCTGGACGAGAACCTGTTCTTGGCCGCACGTAACCTGCACAAGGTTGACGTACGTGACGCAGCAGGTATCGACCCGGTTAGCCTGATCGCCTTCGACAAAGTCGTAATGACTGCTGATGCTGTTAAGCAAGTTGAGGAGATGCTGGCATGATTCGTGAAGAACGTCTGCTGAAGGTGCTTCGTGCACCGCACGTTTCTGAAAAAGCGTCTGCTGCGATGGAAAAAACCAATACCATCGTTCTCAAAGTTGCTAAAGACGCGACCAAAGCAGAAATCAAAGCTGCTGTGCAGAAACTGTTTGAAGTCGAAGTCGAAGTCGTTAACACCCTGGTAGTTAAAGGGAAAGTTAAACGTCACGGACAGCGTATCGGTCGTCGTAGCGACTGGAAAAAAGCTTACGTCACCCTGAAAGAAGGCCAGAACCTGGACTTCGTTGGCGGCGCTGAGTAAGTCGGAGGAGTAATACAATGGCAGTTGTTAAGTGTAAACCGACATCTCCGGGTCGTCGCCACGTTGTTAAAGTGGTTAACCCTGAGCTGCATAAGGGCAAACCTTTTGCTCCGCTGGTTGAAAAAAACAGCAAATCCGGTGGTCGTAACAACAATGGTCGCATCACCACTCGTCACATCGGTGGCGGCCATAAGCAGGCTTATCGTATTGTTGACTTCAAACGCAACAAAGATGGTATCCCGGCTGTTGTTGAACGTCTTGAGTACGATCCGAACCGCTCCGCGAACATCGCGCTGGTTCTGTACAAAGACGGCGAACGCCGTTACATCCTGGCCCCTAAAGGCCTGAAAGCTGGCGACCAGATCCAATCTGGCGTTGATGCTGCTATCAAAGCGGGTAACACCCTGCCGATGCGCAATATCCCGGTTGGTTCTACCGTTCATAACGTAGAAATGAAACCAGGTAAAGGCGGTCAGCTGGCGCGTTCTGCTGGTACCTATGTTCAGATCGTTGCTCGTGATGGTGCTTATGTCACCCTGCGTCTGCGTTCTGGCGAAATGCGCAAAGTTGAAGCTGACTGCCGCGCAACTCTGGGCGAAGTTGGCAATGCTGAGCATATGCTGCGTGTTCTGGGTAAAGCAGGTGCTGCACGCTGGCGTGGTGTTCGTCCTACCGTTCGCGGTACGGCGATGAACCCGGTAGATCACCCACATGGTGGTGGTGAAGGTCGTAACTTTGGTAAGCACCCGGTAACCCCGTGGGGCGTTCAGACCAAAGGTAAGAAGACCCGCAGCAACAAGCGTACTGATAAATTTATCGTACGTCGCCGTAGCAAATAATATTAGAGGATAAGCCATGCCACGTTCTCTCAAGAAAGGTCCTTTTATTGACCTGCACTTGCTGAAGAAGGTAGAGAAAGCGGTGGAAAGCGGTGACAAGAAGCCCCTGCGCACTTGGTCCCGTCGTTCAACGATCTTTCCAAACATGATCGGTTTGACCATCGCTGTCCATAATGGTCGTCAGCACGTTCCGGTATTTGTTTCCGACGAAATGGTCGGTCACAAACTGGGTGAATTTGCACCGACACGTACTTATCGCGGCCACGCGGCTGATAAAAAAGCCAAGAAGAAATAAGTAGGAGGAAGAGATGGAAACTTTAGCTCAACATCGCCACGCTCGTTCTTCTGCTCAAAAGGTTCGCCTGGTGGCAGACCTGATTCGCGGTAAGAAAGTGTCGCAGGCCCTGGACATTTTGACCTACACCAACAAGAAAGCGGCTGTACTGGTCAAGAAGGTTCTGGAATCTGCCATTGCTAACGCTGAACACAACGATGGCGCTGACATTGACGATCTGAAAGTTGCGAAAATTTTCGTAGACGAAGGCCCAAGCATGAAGCGCATTATGCCGCGTGCGAAAGGTCGTGCAGATCGCATCCTGAAGCGCACCAGCCACATTACTGTGGTTGTGTCCGATCGCTGAGACTCTGGAGACTAGCAATGGGTCAGAAAGTACATCCTAATGGTATTCGCCTGGGTATTGTAAAACCATGGAACTCTACCTGGTTTGCGAACACCAAAGAATTCGCTGACAACCTGGACAGCGATTTTAAAGTTCGTCAGTACCTTACTAAGGAACTGGCGAAGGCGTCCGTATCTCGTATCGTTATCGAGCGTCCGGCTAAGAGCATCCGTGTGACTATTCACACTGCTCGCCCGGGTATCGTTATCGGTAAGAAAGGCGAAGACGTCGAAAAACTGCGTAAGGTCGTAGCGGATATCGCTGGCGTTCCTGCACAGATCAATATCGCCGAAGTCCGTAAACCGGAACTGGACGCTAAATTGGTTGCTGACAGCATCACTTCACAGCTGGAACGTCGTGTTATGTTCCGTCGTGCTATGAAGCGTGCTGTACAGAACGCAATGCGTCTTGGCGCTAAAGGTATCAAAGTTGAAGTTAGCGGCCGTCTTGGCGGCGCGGAAATCGCACGTACCGAATGGTACCGCGAAGGTCGCGTTCCGCTGCACACGCTGCGTGCTGACATCGACTACAACACCTCTGAAGCGCACACCACTTATGGTGTAATCGGCGTTAAAGTGTGGATCTTCAAAGGTGAGATCCTGGGTGGTATGGCTGCTGTTGAACAACCGGAAAAACCGGCTGCTCAACCTAAAAAGCAGCAGCGTAAAGGCCGGAAATAAGGAGCGTCGCTGATGTTACAACCAAAGCGTACAAAATTCCGTAAAGTGCACAAAGGCCGCAACCGTGGTCTGGCGCAGGGTACGGATGTTAGCTTCGGCACTTTCGGTCTGAAAGCTGTTGGCCGTGGTCGTCTGACTGCACGTCAGATCGAAGCAGCACGTCGTGCTATGACCCGTGCAGTTAAGCGTCAAGGTAAGATCTGGATCCGTGTATTCCCGGACAAACCGATCACCGAAAAGCCGCTCGAAGTGCGTATGGGTAAAGGTAAAGGTAACGTAGAGTATTGGGTTGCCTTGATCCAGCCAGGTAAAGTCCTGTATGAAATGGACGGTGTGTCTGAAGAGCTGGCCCGTGAAGCATTCAAGCTGGCAGCAGCGAAACTGCCGATTAAAACCACCTTTGTAACTAAGACGGTGATGTAATGAAAGCAAAAGAGCTGCGTGAGAAGAGTGTTGAAGAGCTGAACACCGAGCTGCTGAATCTGCTGCGTGAGCAGTTTAACCTGCGTATGCAGGCAGCCAGTGGCCAGCTGCAACAGTCTCACCTGTTGAAGCAAGTGCGTCGTGATGTCGCACGCGTTAAGACTTTACTGACTGAGAAGGCGGGTGCGTAATGACCGATAAAATCCGTACTCTGCAAGGTCGCGTCGTTAGCGATAAAATGGAGAAATCCATCGTTGTTGCTATCGAACGTTTTGTGAAACACCCGATCTACGGTAAATTCATCAAGCGTACGACCAAACTGCACGTACATGACGAGAACAACGAATGCGGTACTGGTGACGTGGTTGAAATCCGCGAATGCCGTCCGCTGTCCAAGACTAAGTCCTGGACGCTGGTTCGCGTTGTAGAGAAAGCGATTCTGTAATACAGTACGCATTCTCAACGATAAACGGTCCAGAAATGGGCCGTTTATTTTTTCTACCCATATCTAAGAAGCGGTGTTATAATGCCGCGCCCCCGATATGGGGCTTTTTAACGACCCGAGATTTGGGTCCCAAAGTAGTAGTTGACATTAGCGGAGCACTGAAATGATCCAAGAACAGACTATGCTGACCGTCGCCGACAACTCCGGTGCACGTCGCGTAATGTGTATCAAGGTTCTGGGTGGCTCGCACCGTCGCTACGCAGGCGTAGGCGACATCATCAAGATCACCATCAAGGAAGCAATTCCGCGTGGTAAGGTCAAAAAAGGTGATGTGCTGAAGGCGGTAGTGGTGCGCACCAGGAAGGGTGTTCGTCGCCCGGACGGTTCTGTCATTCGCTTCGATGGTAATGCATGCGTTATTTTAAACAATAACAGTGAGCAGCCTATCGGTACGCGTATTTTTGGGCCGGTAACTCGTGAACTTCGTACTGAAAAGTTCATGAAAATTATCTCTCTGGCACCAGAAGTACTCTAAGGAGCGAATCATGGCAGCTAAAATCCGTCGTGATGACGAAGTTATCGTGTTAACCGGTAAAGATAAAGGTAAGCGCGGTAAAGTAAAAAATGTCCTGTCTTCCGGCAAGGTCATCGTTGAAGGTATCAACCTGGTTAAGAAACACCAGAAGCCGGTTCCGGCTCTGAACCAACCAGGCGGCATCGTAGAGAAAGAAGCAGCTATTCAGATCTCTAACCTTGCTATCTTCAATGCGGCAACCGGCAAGGCTGACCGTGTAGGCTTTAGATTCGAAGACGGCAAAAAAGTCCGTTTCTTCAAGTCTAACAGCGAAACTATCAAGTAATTTGGAGTAGTACGATGGCGAAACTGCATGATTACTACAAAGACGAAGTAGTTAAAAAACTCATGACTGAGTTTAACTACAATTCTGTCATGCAAGTCCCTCGGGTCGAGAAGATCACCCTGAACATGGGTGTTGGTGAAGCGATCGCTGACAAGAAACTGCTGGATAACGCAGCAGCTGACCTGGCAGCAATCTCCGGTCAAAAACCGTTTATCACCAAAGCACGCAAATCTGTTGCAGGCTTCAAAATCCGTCAGGGCTATCCGATCGGCTGTAAAGTAACTCTGCGTGGCGAACGCATGTGGGAGTTCTTTGAGCGCCTGATCACTATTGCTGTTCCACGTATCCGTGACTTCCGTGGCTTGTCCGCTAAGTCATTCGATGGTCGTGGTAACTACAGCATGGGTGTCCGTGAGCAGATCATCTTCCCAGAAATCGATTACGACAAAGTCGATCGCGTCCGTGGTTTGGATATTACCATTACCACTACTGCGAAATCTGATGAAGAAGGCCGTGCTCTGCTGGCTGCCTTTGACTTCCCGTTCCGCAAGTAAGGTAGGGTTACTGAATGGCTAAGCAATCAATGAAAGCACGCGAAGTAAAACGCGTAGCTTTAGCTGATAAATTCTTCGCTAAACGCGCTGAACTGAAAGCTATCATCTCTGATGTGAACGCAACCGACGAAGATCGTTGGAATGCAGTTCTGAAGCTGCAGACTCTGCCGCGTGATTCCAGCCCGTCTCGTCAGCGTAACCGCTGCCGTCAAACTGGTCGTCCGCACGCTTTCCTGCGGAAGTTCGGGTTGAGCCGTATTAAGGTCCGTGAAGCCGCTATGCGCGGTGAAATTCCGGGTCTGAAAAAGGCTAGCTGGTAATTGTCACCAATTGAATCACGGGAGTAAAGACAGATGAGCATGCAAGATCCGATCGCGGATATGCTGACCCGTATCCGTAACGGTCAGGCCGCGAACAAAGTTGCGGTCACCATGCCTTCCTCCAAGCTGAAAGTGGCAATCGCCAACGTGCTGAAGGAAGAAGGTTATATTGAAGAATTTAAAGTTGAAGGCGACACCAAGCCGGAACTGGAACTTACGCTTAAGTATTTCCAGGGTAAAGCTGTTGTAGAAAGCATTCAGCGTGTCAGCCGCCCAGGTCTGCGCATCTATAAGAAAAAAGATGAGCTGCCGAAAGTTATGGCCGGCATGGGTATCGCAGTTGTTTCTACCTCTAAAGGTGTTATGACTGATCGTGCAGCGCGCCAAGCTGGTCTTGGTGGCGAAATTATCTGCTACGTAGCCTAATCGGAGGAAAAAATGTCTCGTGTTGCTAAAGCACCGGTCGTTGTTCCTGCCGGCGTTGATGTAAAAATCAACGGTCAGGTTATTACGATCAAAGGTAAAAACGGCGAGCTGACTCGTACTCTCAACGATGCTGTTGAAGTGAATCATGCAGATAATACTCTGACCTTCGGTCCGCGTGCTGGTTACGTGGATGGATGGGCTCAGGCTGGTACCGCGCGTGCCCTGCTGAATTCAATGGTTATCGGTGTTACCGAAGGCTTCACTAAGAAGCTGCAGCTGGTTGGTGTAGGTTATCGTGCAGCGGTCAAAGGGAATGCAGTAAACCTGTCTCTGGGTTTCTCTCATCCTGTTGATCATCAGCTGCCAGCGGGGATCACCGCAGAATGTCCGACTCAGACTGAAATCGTGCTGAAAGGCGCTGATAAACAGCTGATCGGCCAGGTTGCAGCGGATCTGCGCGCCTACCGTCGTCCTGAGCCTTATAAAGGCAAGGGTGTTCGTTACGCCGACGAAGTCGTGCGTACCAAAGAGGCTAAGAAGAAGTAAGGTAACACTATGGATAAGAAATCTGCTCGTATCCGTCGTGCGACCCGCGCACGCCGCAAGCTCCAGGAGCTGGGTGCAACTCGCCTGGTGGTACATCGTACCCCGCGTCATATTTACGCACAGGTTATTGCACCGAACGGTTCTGAAGTTCTGGTAGCTGCTTCTACTGTAGAAAAAGCTATCGCTGAACAATTGAAGTACACCGGTAACAAAGACGCTGCTGCAGCTGTGGGTAAAGCTGTTGCCGAACGCGCTCTGGAAAAAGGCATCAAAGATGTTTCTTTTGACCGTTCCGGGTTCCAATATCATGGTCGTGTCCAGGCACTGGCAGATGCTGCCCGTGAAGCTGGCCTTCAGTTCTAAGGTAGAGGTGTAAGATGGCTCACATCGAAAAACAGGCTGGCGAACTGCAGGAAAAGCTGATCGCGGTTAACCGCGTATCTAAAACCGTTAAAGGTGGTCGTATTTTCTCCTTCACAGCTCTGACTGTTGTTGGCGATGGTAACGGTCGCGTTGGTTTTGGTTACGGTAAAGCGCGTGAAGTTCCAGCAGCGATCCAGAAAGCGATGGAAAAAGCCCGTCGCAATATGATTAACGTCGCGCTGAACCACGGCACCCTGCAGCACCCGGTTAAAGGTGTTCACACGGGTTCTCGTGTATTCATGCAGCCGGCTTCAGAAGGTACCGGTATTATTGCCGGTGGTGCAATGCGCGCCGTTCTGGAAGTCGCTGGAGTTCATAACGTACTGGCTAAAGCATATGGTTCTACCAACCCGATTAACGTGGTTCGTGCAACTATAGATGGCCTGGAAAATATGAATTCTCCAGAAATGGTCGCTGCCAAGCGTGGTAAATCCGTTGAAGAAATTCTGGGGTAATTGACCATGGCAAAGACTATTAAAATCACTCAAACCCGCAGTGCAATCGGTCGTCTGCCGAAACATAAGGCAACGCTGCTTGGCCTGGGTCTGCGTCGTATTGGTCATACCGTTGAGCGTGAAGATACTCCCGCTGTTCGTGGTATGGTCAACGCGGTTTCCTTCATGGTTAAAGTTGAGGAGTAAGAGATGCGTTTAAATACTCTGTCTCCGGCCGAAGGCTCTAAGAAGGCGGGAAAACGCCTTGGTCGTGGTATCGGTTCTGGCCTCGGTAAAACCGGCGGTCGTGGTCACAAAGGTCAGAACTCACGTTCTGGTGGTGGCGTACGTCGTGGTTTCGAGGGTGGTCAGATGCCTCTGTACCGTCGTCTGCCGAAGTTCGGCTTCACTTCTCGTAAAGCGATGATCACGGCAGAAGTTCGTCTGTCCGATCTGGCTAAAGTAGAAGGCGGCGTTGTAGACCTGAATACGCTGAAAGCAGCAAACATTATCGGTATCCAGATCGAGTTCGCGAAAGTGATCCTGGCTGGTGAAGTTTCAAGTCCGGTAACTGTTCGTGGCCTGCGTGTTTCTAAGGGCGCTCGTGCTGCTATCGAAGCTGCTGGCGGTAAAATCGAGGAATAAGTAGCAGATGGCTAAACAACCGGGATTAGATTTTCAAAGTGCCAAAGGTGGCTTAGGCGAGCTGAAACGCAGACTGCTGTTTGTAATCGGCGCGCTGATTGTGTTCCGCATTGGCTCTTTCATTCCGATCCCTGGTATTGATGCCACTGTACTTGCCAAACTGCTTGAACAACAGCGAGGCACCATCATTGAAATGTTTAACATGTTCTCTGGTGGTGCACTCAGCCGTGCTTCAATCTTTGCTCTGGGTATCATGCCGTATATTTCGGCATCAATTATTATCCAGCTGTTGACGGTCGTTCATCCGACCCTCGCAGAAATGAAGAAGGAAGGGGAGTCTGGTCGTCGCAAGATCAGCCAGTACACCCGCTACGGTACTTTGGTGTTGGCGATATTCCAGTCGATCGGTATTGCTACCGGTCTGCCGAATATGCCTGGTATGCAAGGTCTAGTGATTAATCCAGGCTTTGCATTCTATTTCGCTGCTGTTGTAAGTCTGGTCACAGGAACGATGTTCCTGATGTGGCTCGGCGAACAGATCACTGAGCGCGGTATCGGTAACGGTATCTCAATCATAATCTTCGCTGGTATCGTTGCGGGACTCCCGCCAGCCATTGCCCATACGATCGAGCAAGCGCGTCAAGGCGACCTGCACTTCCTCCTGTTGCTGTTGGTTGCAGTATTAGTATTTGCAGTGACGTTCTTTGTTGTGTTTGTTGAACGTGGTCAACGCCGCATTGTGGTAAACTACGCGAAACGCCAGCAGGGTCGTCGTGTCTATGCTGCACAGAGCACACATTTACCGTTGAAAGTGAATATGGCAGGGGTTATCCCGGCAATCTTCGCTTCCAGCATTATTCTGTTCCCAGCGACCATCGCGTCATGGTTCGGGGGCGGTACCGGTTGGAACTGGCTGACAACAATTTCGCTGTATTTGCAGCCAGGGCAACCGCTTTATGTGTTACTCTATGCGTCTGCAATCATCTTCTTCTGTTTCTTCTATACGGCGTTGGTTTTCAACCCAAGAGAAACAGCAGATAACCTGAAGAAGTCCGGTGCATTTGTACCAGGAATTCGTCCGGGAGAGCAAACGGCGAAGTATATCGATAAAGTAATGACTCGTCTGACCTTGGTCGGCGCGCTCTATATTACTTTTATCTGCCTGATCCCGGAGTTCATGCGTGACGCAATGAAAGTGCCGTTCTACTTTGGTGGGACCTCACTGCTCATCGTTGTCGTTGTGATTATGGACTTTATGGCTCAAGTGCAAACTCTGATGATGTCCAGTCAGTACGAGTCTGCATTGAAGAAGGCGAACCTGAAAGGCTACGGCCGCTAAAGGTCGCTCGAGAAGTTACGGAGAGTAAAAATGAAAGTTCGTGCTTCCGTCAAGAAATTATGCCGTAACTGCAAAATCGTTAAGCGTGATGGCGTCATCCGTGTGATTTGCAGTGCCGAGCCGAAGCATAAACAGCGCCAAGGCTGATTAATTCGCATATTTTTCTTGCAAAGTTGGGTTGAGCTGGCTAGATTAGCCAGCCAATCTTTTGTATGTCTGTGCGTATCCATTTGAGTATCCTGAAAACGGGCTTTTCAGCATGGTGCGTACATATTAAATAGTAGGAGTGCATAGTGGCCCGTATAGCAGGCATTAACATTCCTGATCAAAAACACGCTGTGATCGCGTTAACCTCGATCTACGGTGTCGGCAAGACCCGTTCCAAAGCCATTCTGGCCTCTGCGGGTATCGCTGAAGATGTTAAGATCAGTGAGCTGTCTGAAGAACAAATCGACACGCTGCGTGACGAAGTTGCCAAATTTGTCGTTGAAGGTGATCTGCGCCGTGAAGTTAGCATGAGCATCAAGCGCCTGATGGATCTTGGTTGCTACCGCGGTTTGCGTCATCGTCGTGGTCTGCCTGTGCGCGGTCAGCGTACTAAGACCAACGCACGTACCCGTAAGGGTCCGCGCAAACCGATCAAGAAATAATCGGGGTGATTGAATAATGGCAAAGGCACCAGTTCGTGCACGTAAGCGTGTAAGAAAACAAGTCTCTGACGGCGTGGCTCATGTCCATGCTTCTTTCAACAACACAATCGTTACTATTACTGATCGTCAGGGTAACGCTTTGGGTTGGGCAACAGCCGGTGGTTCCGGTTTCCGTGGTTCTCGCAAATCCACTCCGTTTGCAGCTCAGGTTGCAGCTGAGCGTTGCGCTGACGCCGTGAAAGAATACGGTATCAAGAATCTGGAAGTTATGGTCAAGGGACCGGGTCCGGGTCGCGAATCTACCATTCGTGCTCTGAACGCCGCTGGTTTCCGCATCACTAATATTACTGATGTGACTCCGATCCCTCACAACGGTTGTCGTCCGCCGAAAAAACGTCGCGTATAACGCTCGTTTTTAGGAATGTTGGAGAAAGAAAATGGCAAGATATTTGGGTCCTAAGCTCAAGCTGAGCCGTCGCGAGGGCACAGACCTGTTCCTGAAGTCTGGCGTTCGCGCGATTGATACCAAGTGTAAGATTGAACAAGCTCCTGGCCAGCACGGTGCGCGTAAACCGCGTCTGTCTGACTATGGTGTACAGTTGCGTGAAAAGCAAAAAGTTCGCCGTATCTACGGTGTGCTAGAGCGTCAGTTCCGTAACTATTATAAAGAAGCAGCACGTCTGAAAGGCAACACCGGTGAAAACCTGTTGGCTCTGCTGGAAGGTCGTCTGGACAACGTTGTATACCGTATGGGCTTCGGCGCCACTCGTGCTGAAGCACGTCAGCTGGTTAGCCACAAGGCTATCATGGTAAACGGTCGTGTTGTTAACATCGCTTCTTATCAGGTTAGCCCGAATGATGTGGTCAGTATCCGTGAGAAAGCGAAAAAGCAATCTCGCGTGAAAGCCGCTCTGGAGCTGGCTGAGCAGCGTGAAAAGCCAACCTGGCTGGAAGTTGATGGTGGCAAGATGGAAGGTACGTTTAAGCGTAAGCCTGAGCGTTCTGATCTGTCTGCGGACATTAACGAACACCTGATCGTCGAGCTTTACTCCAAGTAAAGCTTAGTACCAAAGAGAGGACACAATGCAGGGTTCTGTGACAGAGTTTCTAAAACCGCGCCTGGTAGATATCGAGCAACTGAGTTCGACGCACGCCAAGGTGACCCTTGAGCCTTTAGAGCGTGGCTTTGGCCATACTCTGGGTAACGCACTGCGCCGTATTCTGCTCTCATCGATGCCGGGTTGCGCGGTGACCGAAGTTGAGATTGATGGTGTACTTCATGAGTACAGCACCAAAGAGGGTGTTCAGGAGGATATCCTGGAAATCCTGCTCAACCTGAAAGGGCTGGCGGTGAGAGTTCAAGGTAAAGATGAAGTTATTCTTACCCTGAATAAATCTGGCATTGGCCCTGTGACTGCAGCCGACATTACCCATGATGGTGATGTCGAAATCGTCAAGCCGCAGCACGTGATCTGCCACCTGACCGATGAGAACGCGTCTATTAGCATGCGTATCAAAGTTCAGCGCGGTCGTGGTTATGTGCCGGCTTCTGCCCGAATTCATTCGGAAGAAGATGAGCGCCCAATCGGCCGTCTGCTGGTCGACGCATGTTACAGCCCTGTAGAGCGAATTGCCTACAATGTTGAAGCAGCGCGTGTAGAACAGCGTACCGACCTGGACAAGCTGGTCATCGAAATGGAAACCAACGGCACAATCGATCCTGAAGAGGCGATTCGTCGTGCGGCGACCATCCTGGCAGAACAACTTGAAGCTTTCGTTGACTTACGTGATGTTCGTCAGCCGGAAGTGAAAGAAGAGAAACCAGAATTCGATCCGATCCTGCTGCGCCCTGTTGACGATCTGGAATTGACTGTCCGCTCTGCTAACTGCCTCAAAGCAGAAGCTATCCACTATATCGGTGATCTGGTACAGCGTACCGAGGTTGAGCTGCTCAAAACGCCTAACCTTGGTAAAAAATCTCTTACTGAGATTAAAGACGTGCTGGCTTCCCGTGGTTTGTCTCTGGGCATGCGCCTAGAAAACTGGCCACCGGCAAGCATCGCTGACGAGTAACCGGATCACAGGTTAAGGTTTTACTGAGAAGGATAAGGTCATGCGCCATCGTAAGAGTGGTCGTCAACTGAACCGCAACAGCAGCCATCGCCAGGCTATGTTCCGCAATATGGCAGGTTCACTGGTTCGTCATGAGATCATCAAGACGACCCTGCCTAAAGCGAAAGAGCTGCGTCGCGTAGTTGAGCCGCTGATTACTCTTGCCAAGACTGATAGCGTAGCTAATCGTCGTCTGGCATTCGCCCGTACTCGTGATAACGAGATCGTGGCAAAACTGTTTAACGAGCTGGGCCCGCGTTTCGCGAGCCGCGCCGGTGGTTACACTCGCATTCTGAAGTGTGGCTTCCGTGCAGGCGACAACGCGCCGATGGCATACATCGAGCTGGTTGATCGCTCTGAATCGAAAGCAGAAGCTGCTGCAGAGTAATCTGCAGTAACATAGAAAAACCCGCTTCGGCGGGTTTTTTTATTTCCGTATTCCGGCGTTCATCGCCACCCCATTCCCGTTTTTACTGATCCCTTTCTGATGTTATTAGCTCACCTGAGCAGGTATGCTTAAAAAATCTTTTTCTGCCTGAACGAGGAAGCACCATGTATCGCATTGGAGAACTGGCGAAGCTGGCTGAAGTTACACCTGACACCATCCGTTATTACGAAAAACAGCAAATGATGGATCACGAGGTTCGTACGCAGGGCGGTTTCCGGCTTTATAGCGACGACGATCTTCAGCGTCTGAAATTCATTCGGCATGCCCGGCAGCTAGGGTTCACACTGGAATCGATCCGCGAGTTGCTGTCGATCCGTGTCGATCCTGAGCATCACACCTGTCAGGAATCTAAAAGTATCGTGCAGGCCAGGTTAAGCGAAGTTGAAGCAAGAATCGATGAGTTGCAGGTTATGAGGCGCTCGTTGCAGCGTCTGAACGACGCCTGCTGCGGAACCGCACACAGCAGCGTGTATTGTTCAATTCTTGAAGCGCTGGAGCAGGGAAGCGGAAGTAAAGCTGAGGTCAGTTGATCTTTAGCAAAGTCAGATCTACACTCGCCACGTTTTATATAACCATCCGGAGAAATTATGAGTCGCTATCAGCACCAGAAAGGGCAGATAAACGATAATGCTCTTGAAGCATTACTGCATGATCCACTTTTTCGTCAGCGCATTGAGAAAAACAAGAAAGGGAAAGGCAGTTATCTGCGTAAAGCTAAACATGCTAAACGTGTTGGTCAGGAGGCCAGTGGCAAAAAAGTGGAGCACTTTTTTACCACTGGCCTTCTTGTTTCAGTCGCATGTTAAGGATAAGGGCGGCTGTTCTGTTCTTTCAGCAAATCACGGATTTCAGTTAACAGTACTTCTTCTTTAGAAGGCGCAGGCGGTGCTTTTGGCTCTTCCTCTTTCTTCCGATGAAGCCTGTTGATCAATTTGATCGCCAGGAAAATAGCGAACGCCACGATCACGAAATCAAAAATATTCTGAATAAACAATCCGTAATGCATTACTACCGCAGGAATGTCGCCCTGCGCTTCACGTAGCGTAAATGCAAACTGTTTGAAATCAATCCCGCCAATCAGCAGACCCAGAGGTGGCATGATGATGTCGGCCACCAGAGAAGAGACAATTTTACCGAATGCCGCACCGATAATGACACCCACTGCCAGGTCGATCACATTTCCACGCATCGCAAATGCGCGAAACTCTTTTAACATGCTCATTTTATTCTCCTTATAACCGCAGACCCACCTAAGTCTAACAAAGCTCGGTTTAATTTCCATGTAAGCAGGACAATTGAGTTAAATTACCAATCCTTTGTAAATGAAAGGATTAAATAAAAAAGGCGCTACGTTTAGCGCCTTTAATTGCTTACAGGAAGAAGGGGCTGGGCTGGAACAGCCTTTCAACGTCTGAGATAAATTTCTTATCTGTCAGGAACATAATGACGTGATCCCCCTGCTCAATGCGCAAATTATCATTGGCGATCATGACATCATTACCACGTACTACCGCGCCAATAATGGTTCCAGGTGGAAGTTTAATATCATCAATCACCCGGCCCACCACGCGCGAGGTGCTCTCATCGCCGTGCGCGACGGCTTCAATGGCTTCAGCCACCCCGCGTCGTAGTGAGGAAACTCCCACGATATCTGCCTTACGAACGTGGCTGAGCAGCGCGGATATTGTTGCTTCTTGCGGTGAGATCGCAATATCGATCACACTGCCCTGCACCAGATCCACATAGGCGCGACGCTGGATCAACACCATCACTTTTTTCGCTCCCATGCGTTTTGCCAGCATGGCAGACATGATGTTTGCTTCGTCATCGTTAGTGACGGCAATAAAGAGATCCACTTGATCGATATGCTCTTCCGCCAACAACTCCTGATCCGACGCATCACCATAAAATACGATGGTATTTTGCAGCTTTTCCGCCAGCTCGGCGGCGCGTTTTTGATCGCGCTCGATCAGTTTCACACTGTAGTCTTTTTCCAGCTGACGCGCGAGGCCAGCCCCCACATTACCACCCCCTACCAGCATGATGCGTTTGTAAGGCTTTTCGAGTCGCTGAAGTTCGCTCATTACCGCGCGGATATGCTGCGAAGCGGCGATGAAAAACACCTCATCACCCGCTTCGACGATGGTTGAACCCTGTGGCCGTATAGGTCGATCATGGCGAAATATGGCGGCGACGCGGGTATCTATATGTGGCATATGTTCGCGCATAGTCGATAACGCATTGCCCACCAGTGGCCCGCCATAATACGCTTTAACCACCGCCAGGCTGACTTTGCCTTCGGCAAAGTTAACGACCTGCAGCGCGCCCGGATATTCAATCAGACGATGAATGCTGTCGATCACCAGTTGCTCAGGGGCAATAAGATGATCGATAGGCACTGCTTCAGAGTGGAAAAGCTTATCGGCATCACGGATATAGTCGGGGGAGCGAATACGAGCGATACGGTTGGGCGTATTGAAGAGTGAATACGCTACCTGGCAGGCGACCATATTCGTTTCATCCGAACTGGTCACCGCGACAAGCATATCGGCATCATCCGCGCCGGCTTCACGCAAAACACGCGGGTGCGAGCCGTGACCCTGCACTACACGCAGATCAAATTTGTCCTGCAAGCTGTGCAACCTATCGCCGTTAATATCAACGATAGTAATATCGTTGTTCTCACCGACCAGGTTTTCTGCCAGCGTGCCGCCGACCTGTCCGGCGCCAAGAATGATTATCTTCATCAGTTGCGGCTCGTCATCTCAGTCACTGTTTGATTAGCTTAGCGTAATAAAAGCCATCACCCTCTTCCAGACCCGGCAGATTCTGCTTGCCCGGCTTGTCAGGTGTGCCGGTAACGCTGAGCGTTGCCCCCGGCGTGCGTGCCAGAAACGCGGCGATTTGCTGACTGTTCTCTTCTGGTAATACGGAGCAGGTCGCGTAGACCAGCGTACCGCCAGACTTGAGATGTGGCCAGATCGCATCCAGGATCTCTGCCTGCAACTGAGCGAGCTCGGCAATGTCACGATCGCGACGTAGCCATTTAATGTCAGGATGACGGCGTATAACGCCTGTCGCCGAGCATGGCGCATCGAGCAGGATACGGTCAAACTGCTGCTCACCACACCATTGTGCCGGGGTTCGCCCATCACCCTGCTTAACCTGCGCCTTCATGCCCAGACGTTTCAGGTTGTCATATACGCGTGACAGGCGTTTTTCATCGACATCAACCGCCAGCACGTGAGCTTCTGGCGCGACTTCAAGAATATGCGTCGTTTTGCCGCCAGGTGCCGCGCACAGATCGAGAATGTGCTCACCATTTTCAGGTTCAAGAAAGGTCATGCAGCCTTGCGCGGAAGCATCCTGTACGGTTACCCAACCTTCTTCAAAGCCTGGCAGGGTATGAACAGGGGCAGGGGATTCAAGACGTACCGCATCTGGATAGTCAGGATGCGTAAAACCGTGTTGTCCCGCCTCTTCCAGTAATGCCAGCCAGCCATCGCGCGAATGGTGATTACGATTGACGCGCAACCACATCGGTGGTCGTTGATTATTTGCTTCGACGATCGCTTCCCACTGCTGCGGATAGGCTTTGCGCAGGCGGTTTAGCAACCATTCGGGATGGAGAAAGCGGCTCTCGCTGGTAGCAAATTCAACCATCAGCGTTTCTTGCTGGCGCTGGAACTGACGCAGTACGCCGTTAACCAGCCCTTTCAGCTGTGGCCTTTTGATTGCTACCGCCCCTTCAACGGTTTCGGCAAGTGCGGCGTGCGGCGGAATACGGGTGTGCAGGAGCTGATAAAACCCCACCATGATCAAATAATGGATGGTGCGTTGCTTTCCGGTCATTGGACGTGACATCAATTTATTGATGAGCCACTCCATCTGCGACAGTGAACGCAGAACGCCAAAGCACAGCTCCTGAAGCAGTGCTTTATCTTTATCGGATACTTTTTGTTGTAACAGAGGCAGGACATTACTGAGGGACTGGCCTTTCTCGACGACCTGTTCGATAGCCTGGGCTGCCATGCTGCGTAAATTGATATTTTTTTTCATAGCCACAAAATAAAAATGCCCGGGAACACCGGGCTTGAGACGTTATGCTCGTCAGGCAAGACGATGACCAGGAACAAACCATTCCCGGCGGGAGTTGAGCAGATCCTGCGCGCTCATTGCTTTTTTACCGGCAGGTTGTAGCGTTTCTAGATTCAGAATGCCATCACCCGTGGCGACCTGGATACCCTGTTTGGTCGTTTCCACAATCGTACCCGGCTCGGCGGTAGTCCTGGAGTTGATGACTGACGCTTTCCAGATTTTCAGCGGTTGACCGTCGATTTCCAGCCAGCTCATCGGCCAGGGATTGAACGCGCGAATACAGCGCTCAAGTTGCGCGGCAGACAGTGACCAGTCCACGCGAGCTTCTTCTTTGCTGAGTTTCTCAGCATAGGTAACCAGCGCTTCGTCCTGAACCTGCGGCTGGGCTGTGTCATTCGCCAGCTGCGCCAGAGTTTCAATTAGCCCGGCAGGCCCTAAGTCAGCAAGCTTATCGTACAGCGTCGCACTGGTATCGTCGTCGGTTATAGGACAAACAAGCTTATAAAGCATATCGCCGGTATCAAGCCCGACATCCATCTGCATGATCGTGACGCCTGTTTCCATATCGCCGGCCCATAGTGCACGCTGAATAGGCGCCGCGCCGCGCCAGCGTGGAAGCAGTGAACCGTGGACATTAATACAGCCCAGACGGGGCATATCAAGTACGGCTTTTGGCAGAATCAAGCCATAGGCCACTACAACCATTACATCTGCGTGTAAGTCGGCGACCAGGTGCTGGTTTTCCTGAGGACGTAACGACGCTGGCTGGAAGACCGGCAAACCGTTCGCTTCCGCCAGCACTTTTACCGGGCTCGGCATCAGCTTTTTGCCACGACCCGCAGGGCGGTCGGGTTGGGTAAATACGCCGACGACGTTATGTCCGGATGACAACAGCGCGTCAAGATGACGCGCTGCAAAGTCAGGTGTACCCGCAAAAATAATACGTAGTGAATCTGACACGTTGATTCTTATCCTTAAGCCCGTGCGTTCAGGCGATCAAGTTTTTCAACTTTCTGGCGAATACGCTGCTGTTTCAGCGGCGACAGATAATCAATAAACAATTTACCGACCAGGTGATCCATTTCATGCTGAATGCAGATTGCCAGCAAGCCATCTGCTTCCAGCTCAAACGGCTTACCGTCTCTGTCGAGCGCACGAATTTTTACTTTCTCCGCACGCGGCACCAGCGCGCGCTGCTCCGGGATCGACAGGCAGCCTTCCTCAATACCGGTTTCTCCGCTTTTTTCCAGCAGTTCCGGATTGATCAATACCAGGCGGCCATCGCGGTTTTCAGAGACGTCGATAACGATAATACGCTGATGAATATCAACCTGCGTTGCGGCAAGGCCAATACCTTCTTCGGCATACATGGTATCGAACATATCATCAACGATACGCTGAATGTCTGCATTCACTTCTTTCACCGGTTCAGCGACTTTGCGAAGCCGCTCGTCCGGAATATGTAACACGTGCAAAACTGCCATAAATATCCAGAGTTGTGTTCAGGAGTAGAAAACATTATTCCTCCTATTCTAGACAAATCCCCCTGTGATTGACAGCATCAGTGACCAATCGCAAAGATTGCTGAGGCTGCCTGTGGCAGGGGGAAAAGGATGACTCTGACAGAGATTTGGTTACGCTTGATCCAGGTGGGCGATCTGTATGGCGACAAGATGCTTAATGCCGCGCAGTGCTTACTGAATAACCCGGATAACACAACGTCCGCGCTGTGTCAGGCTGGCCTGACGGCCCGGCAGAGCGCAAAGTTTCAGGCAATGACTGCGCGTGAAGTTGAAAGCAGCCTGGCATGGCTTGAGGCGCCGGGTCACCATCTGTTGCTTGCCTCCGATGCGGCTTACCCGCCGCAGTTGCGGGCAATTGAAGATTACCCAGGGGCATTGTTTATCGAAGGCGATATTGCAGTCCTTGCATCGCAACAGTTGGGGGTCGTTGGCAGCCGGGCGCACTCCTGGTATGGCGAGCGATGGGGCCGCCAGTTCTGCGAACAGCTCGTACTTTGTGGTATGACCATTACCAGCGGTCTGGCGCTAGGGATCGACAGCATCGCCCACCGCGCAGCACTGGATGCCAGGGGTAAAACTATTGCCATACTGGGCAATGGCTTATACAGCGTTTATCCAAAGCGGCATCGTGCGCTTGCCGCTGCGATTGTTTCCGCGGGCGGTGCGCTGGTCTCGGAGTTTCCTTTATCAGCTGTACCCTGGCCCGGTAATTTTCCACGACGAAACCGCATTATTAGCGGATTAAGTCGCGGCGTGCTGGTGGTTGAAGCGGCGCTTAAAAGTGGTTCTCTTGTTACGGCGCGCTGTGCACTGGAGCAAGGACGTGAGGTTTATGCTCTGCCGGGGCCACTGGGAAATCCCGTTAGTGAAGGCCCGCATAGCCTCATCAAACAGGGGGCAGTTCTGGTAACGTCAGCCGGGGACATCCTGGAAAATTTGCAATATGGGCTACCGTGGGTGCCAGATCACAGCGATAGCGTAATTAATTCTCCAGAACGGGATAACCCGGCATTGCCATTTCCTGAGCTCCTGGCTAACGTAGGAGATGAGGTAACACCTGTTGACGTCGTCGCTGAACGTGCCGGCCAACCTGTGCCAGTGATTGTGGCTCAGCTACTCGAACTGGAGTTAGCAGGATGGATCGCAGTTGTACCCGGCGGCTATGTCCGATTAAGGAGGGCAAGCCATGTTCGACGTACTAATGTATTTGTTTGAGACTTACATCCACAACGAAGCGGAATTACGCGTGGATCAGGACAAACTGGAGTCAGATCTTACGGACGCTGGTTTTGATCGTGAGGACATTTACAACGCGTTATTGTGGCTTGAAAAGCTCGCTGATTATCAGGAAGGCCTCGCCGAACCGATGCAGCTTGCTTCAGACCCGCTCTCTGTTCGTATCTATACTGCAGAAGAGTGTGAGAGGCTGGATGCCAGTTGCCGGGGATTCTTATTATTCCTGGAGCAGATTCAGGTGCTAAACCTCGAAACGCGAGAAATGGTCATTGAACGCGTGCTGGCGCTGGATACCGCAGAGTTCGATCTGGAAGATCTAAAATGGGTCATTCTGATGGTGTTGTTTAATATCCCCGGATGTGAAAACGCCTATCAGCAGATGGAAGAATTACTCTTTGAAGTGAATGAAGGTATGCTGCACTAAATCATCATTGCAGCAGCAAGAGTTGTTATGGCCAAATCAGCACTGTTCTCGGTGCCTAATCAGGAGCCCTGTCCACAATGTGGGGCTCAGCTTGTTATTCGTTCCGGGAAGCACGGACCTTTCCTTGGTTGCTCCCACTACCCGGAGTGCGATTTTGTTCGCCCCCTAAAAAGTCAGGCTGACGGTCATATCGTGAAAGTTCTGGAGGGGCAGTTATGTCCACTCTGCGGGGCTGAACTGGTATTGCGCCAGGGGCGGTACGGCATGTTTATCGGCTGTAGTCATTATCCTGCGTGTGAACATACAGAACTTATTGATAAACCTGATGAAACCGCCATCACCTGTCCGCAGTGTCAGACTGGGCATCTGGTGCAACGGCGCTCTCGTTACGGCAAAACCTTTTATTCGTGCGATGGTTACCCCGACTGTCAGTTCGTCATCAATTTCAAACCAATTGCTGGTGTGTGTCCTGCCTGCCAGTATCCGTTACTCATCGAAAAGAAAACCGCACAGGGTATTAAACGCTTCTGTGCCAGTAAACAATGTGGAAAGCCGGTTCCGGCGGAATTAAACAGTGAAGAATAACCTGCAATCAGATGTCATCGCTAATGCGGTGGCGGTACTGAATAATAAAGAAGTCATCGCTTATCCCACAGAAGCTGTTTTTGGTGTCGGTTGTGATCCCGACAGCGAGATAGCGGTTCAGCGTCTGCTTGAATTAAAACTACGGCCGGTCGAAAAGGGATTGATCCTTATCGCAGCCAGTTTTGAGCAGCTCAAACCCTATATCGACGACAGCACCCTTAATGAATCGCAGCGTGAGGCCGTGTTTGCCAGTTGGCCAGGGCCGGTGACGTTCGTTTTCCCGGCGCGAGCAACTACGCCACGCTGGTTAACGGGGCGTTTTAATACGCTCGCCGTGCGTGTTACCGATCATCCGCTGGTGGTGGCTTTATGCGAGGCTTATGGCAAACCGCTGGTCTCTACCAGTGCTAATCTGACGGGATTACCCCCCTGTCGTACGACGCAGGAAGTACGTGCGCAGTTTGGTGATAATTTCCCGGTAGTGGAAGGCGAAACCGGTGGGCGTAAAAATCCTTCCGAAATCCGCGATGCGCTGTCCGGTGAGCGCTTCCGACAGGGGTGATATATGGAAAGCTATGCCGTCTTTGGTAACCCGATTGCCCACAGTAAATCTCCCTTTATCCATCAGCAATTTGCGCAGCAACTGCGCATTGATCATCCTTATGGGCGCGTACTGGCGCCGGTGGATGACTTCGTAAATACGCTGAATGCGTTTTTTGCCGCAGGTGGAAAGGGCGCAAATATCACGGTTCCTTTTAAAGAGGAGGCGTTTGCCCGCGCCGATGTGCTGACGGAGAGCGCGGCGCTGGCGGGAGCCGTCAATACCCTCAAACGCCTGGAGGATGGCCGTTTGTTGGGCGACAATACGGATGGCACAGGGCTGTTGAGCGATCTTGAGAGGCTGGGATTTATTAAGCCGGGGTTTCGCATTTTGTTGATAGGTGCTGGCGGCGCCGCACGGGGAGTGTTGCTGCCTTTGCTGTCACTGGATTGCACAGTAACCATTACCAACCGTACCTTTTCGCGTGCGGATGCGTTGGCAAACGTCTTTATACATACTGGCAGTGTGAAGGCGATGGCAATGGATCTCCTTGCCGATCATGAATTTGATCTGATCATTAATGCGACATCAAGTGGTATTGGCGGTGAGATCCCGGCGATCCCGACGTCACTTGTTCATCCACAGGTGTACTGTTACGACATGTTTTATCAAAAAGGAAATACGCCGTTTCTGGATTGGTGTGAACAGCATGGGGCAAAGCATTGTGCTGATGGGGTGGGGATGCTGGTGTCCCAGGCCGCCCATGCGGTTTTGCTGTGGCATGGCGTATTACCGGAAACCGCAGCAGTGATTAATCAGCTTAAGCAGGAGATAGCGCAGTGAATCAGGCTATCCAGTTTCCGGATCGTGAGGAGTGGTGTGCTGAACTGCAGGCCGTATGCTTTCCGGTGCTGGTAAACGGTATGCAGCTCACCTGTGCAATTAAGGGAAGTTCGCTGGCATACCGTTATCAGGGCGATACGCCAGAACAGTGGTTAGCGATTTTCCAGACTAACCGATGGGATATAGAAGAAGAGACTGAGCTGTTGCTCCGTCAACAGCAGGAAGACGATCAGGGCTGGCTCTGGTTACCCTGAGCCAGATAGTCGTCTTTCCATTTGACGTAGTTACTGGCTGAATATTTTAGACCGTCAATTTCCGCCTCTGTTAAGGGGCGGATCTGTTTAACCGGACTACCCAAGTAGAGATAACCCGTTTCAAGCCGTTTGTTTTGCGGAACCAGACTACCTGCTCCAATCATCACATCATCTTCTACAACGACACCATCCAACAGAATCGATCCCAAACCGACCAGCACACGATTGCCAATGGTGCAGCCGTGCAGCATCACTTTATGCCCGACGGTGACGTCTTCCCCGATAACCAGCGGATTACCTTCCGGCTTGTGAGCAGACTTATGGGTCACGTGCAGCACGCTGCCGTCCTGAATATTGCTGCGAGCGCCTATCTCGACATGATTAACGTCACCGCGAATGGCAACAAGCGGCCAGATCCCCACGTCATCAGCCATTCGGACATCACCTATGACGACGCTGGTGGTATCGATCATTACGCGTTGCCCCACTTTCGGGAACAGATCCTTATAAGGACGTAAGACAGCTGACATAAATACCTCAGTAATTGCGAAGGATAATGGTGACTTTGAGTCCATTATTCGCATGGTGCAAGACTTTTACGCATCAAAATTTGAGCAGATCGAACAGGATCACAGCGATAAGAATGAAAAAACAACACTCAGAAAAAAAGATCCAAAAAAGTCTTGTGCAAAAAAATGGGATCCCTATAATGCGCCTCCACTGACACGGAACAACGGCTTACGGCCGGCGGGTCAGAAGGTCTTCCTCCGGGAATGACCGGCAGAGAAAAGCAAAATAATCGCTTGACTCTGAACGGGGAAAACGTAATATACGGGACCTCGCGACACAGCGCCAAAGCGCGTCGCAACTGCTCT
>NZ_JAHUXA010000030.1 GCF_019218745.1 Enterobacter sp. ENT03 | reverse complement strand
AGCGCGGTATCGTTAAAGTAGGCGAAGAAGTTGAAATCGTTGGTATCAAAGATACTGCGAAATCAACCTGTACTGGCGTTGAAATGTTCCGCAAACTGCTGGACGAAGGCCGTGCTGGTGAGAACGTTGGTGTTCTGCTGCGTGGTATCAAACGTGAAGAAATCGAACGTGGTCAGGTACTGGCTAAGCCGGGTTCAATCAAACCGCACACCAAATTCGAATCAGAAGTTTACATTCTGTCCAAAGATGAAGGCGGCCGTCATACTCCGTTCTTCAAAGGCTACCGTCCGCAGTTCTACTTCCGTACAACTGACGTGACTGGCACCATTGAACTGCCGGAAGGCGTAGAGATGGTAATGCCGGGCGATAACATCAAAATGGTTGTTACCCTGATCCACCCGATCGCGATGGACGACGGTCTGCGTTTTGCAATCCGTGAAGGCGGCCGTACCGTTGGCGCGGGCGTTGTTGCTAAAGTTATCAGCTAATCGCGGATAACATTTGACGCAATGCGCAATAAAAGGGCATCATTTGATGCCCTTTTTGCACGCTTTCGAACCAGAACCTGGCTCATCAGTGATTTTTTACGTCATAATCATTGCTGAGACAGGCTCTATAGAGGGCGTTAAGTCCGAAGCGCAATAGAGCATTTCGGTTTGGTTGCCTCGCCATGGCGGGGCAAAAATGTTTGTCTGAATTCTTGTGACAGGTTGGTTTATGAGTGCGAATACCGAAGCTCAAGGGAGCGGGCGCGGCCTGGAAGCGATGAAGTGGGTTGTTGTTGCTGCGCTGCTGATCGTGGCTATCGTTGGCAACTACCTTTATCGTGACATGATGCTGCCGTTACGCGCGCTGGCAGTCGTTATTTTAATTGCTGCAGCGGGTGGTGTCGCGCTGTTGACGACGAAGGGTAAAGCGACCGTTGCTTTTGCCCGTGAAGCGAGAACCGAAGTCCGTAAAGTGATTTGGCCAACTCGCCAGGAAACATTGCACACCACGCTGATTGTGGCAGCAGTTACTGCTGTTATGTCACTGATCCTGTGGGGACTGGATGGTATTCTGGTTCGCCTGGTATCCCTTATCACTGGCCTGAGGTTCTGAGATGTCTGAAGCCCCTAAAAAGCGCTGGTACGTCGTTCAGGCGTTTTCCGGTTTTGAAGGCCGCGTAGCTACGTCGCTGCGTGAGCATATCAAATTACACAACATGGAAGAGCTGTTTGGCGAAGTCATGGTGCCGACCGAAGAAGTGGTCGAAATCCGTGGTGGCCAGCGTCGCAAGAGCGAGCGCAAATTCTTCCCGGGTTATGTTCTGGTTCAAATGGTCATGAACGATGCGAGCTGGCACTTGGTGCGTAGCGTACCGCGCGTGATGGGCTTTATCGGTGGGACGTCAGATCGTCCTGCACCGATCAGCGACAAAGAAGTCGATGCCATCATGAATCGTCTGCAGCAGGTCGGCGACAAGCCACGTCCGAAAACGCTGTTCGAGCCGGGTGAAATGGTTCGCGTCAGCGACGGTCCGTTCGCGGACTTTAACGGTGTGGTTGAAGAAGTGGACTACGAGAAGTCCCGTCTCAAGGTTTCTGTTTCTATCTTTGGCCGTGCAACTCCAGTTGAACTGGACTTTGCGCAGGTAGAGAAAGCCTAACCCGCCGACCAAAAAAACGGCGATTTAATCGTTGCACAGGGCGCGAAATTGACATACAATTTCGCGCCTTTTGTTTTTATGGGTCATGTGCCCGTAAGACACAGTATTAATCACGGGGAGCCTTTTTAAGGCGCTATACCCACACGAGGAAATTGCAATGGCTAAGAAAGTCCAGGCCTACGTCAAGCTGCAGGTTGCAGCTGGCATGGCAAACCCGAGTCCGCCAGTAGGTCCGGCTCTGGGTCAACAGGGTGTTAACATCATGGAATTCTGTAAAGCGTTCAACGCGAAAACTGATTCCATGGAAAAAGGTCTGCCGATCCCGGTTGTTATTACCGTTTACGCTGACCGTTCTTTCACTTTCGTTACCAAAACGCCTCCGGCAGCAGTTCTGCTGAAGAAAGCCGCTGGTATTAAGTCTGGTTCCGGCAAGCCGAACAAAGACAAAGTGGGCAAGATCTCCCGCGCTCAGCTGCAGGAAATCGCGCAGACTAAAGCCGCGGACATGACTGGTGCAGACGTTGAAGCGATGACTCGCTCCATCGAAGGTACCGCACGTTCCATGGGCCTGGTAGTGGAGGATTAAGAAATGGCTAAACTGACCAAGCGTATGCGCGTGATCCGTGAGAAAGTTGATGCGACCAAACAGTACGACATCAACGAAGCCATTGCTCTGCTGAAAGAGCTGGCCACTGCGAAATTCAACGAAAGCGTAGATGTTGCTGTTAATCTCGGCATCGATGCTCGTAAATCTGACCAGAACGTACGTGGTGCTACTGTACTGCCGCACGGTACTGGCCGTTCAGTTCGCGTAGCCGTATTTGCCCAGGGCCCGAACGCCGAAGCAGCTAAAGCTGCTGGCGCTGAGCTGGTAGGTATGGAAGATCTGGCTGAACAGATCAAGAAAGGCGAAATGAACTTTGACGTTGTTATTGCTTCCCCGGATGCAATGCGCGTTGTTGGCCAGCTGGGCCAGGTTCTGGGTCCGCGTGGCCTGATGCCAAACCCGAAAGTTGGTACTGTAACGCCTAACGTTGCTGAAGCGGTTAAGAACGCTAAAGCAGGTCAGGTTCGTTATCGTAACGACAAAAACGGCATCATCCACACCACCATCGGTAAAGTGGACTTTGACGCTGACAAACTGAAAGAAAACCTGGAATCTCTGCTGGTTGCGCTGAAAAAAGCAAAACCAACTCAGGCGAAAGGCGTGTACATCAAGAAAGTTAGCATCTCCACCACGATGGGTGCAGGTGTTGCAGTTGACCAGTCTGGTCTGTCTGCGGTGGCGAACTAATATTCGCCTTTACGTGGGCGGTGGATTTGTCTACAATCTTCGCCCACGAAAAGATTTTCGGTTGGAGCCTGGCCTAATCCAGGCCTCCGTCCAAGACCGCAGGTGTTTCGCAAGAAACTTAATTCCCTGCGTAGACGGTGACAGAACCTGAAGACATTTTATAAGTATCTTTGGCTTGTTTCTGCTCACCGTATTAAGACGCTCTTTTCGTTGAGAAGAGTGAAGTGAGTTCCAGGGCATAAGCCCTGGCAAACATCCAGGAGCAAAGCTAATGGCTTTAAATCTTCAAGACAAACAAGCGATTGTTGCTGAAGTCAGCGAAGTAGCCAAAGGCGCGCTGTCTGCGGTTGTTGCGGATTCCCGTGGCGTTACCGTAGATAAAATGACTGAACTGCGTAAAGCAGGTCGCGAAGCCGGCGTATACATGCGTGTTGTTCGTAACACCCTGCTGCGCCGTGTTGTTGAAGGTACTCAGTTCGAGTGCCTGAAAGACGCGTTCGTTGGTCCGACCCTGATTGCATATTCTATGGAACACCCGGGCGCTGCTGCTCGTCTGTTCAAAGATTTCGCGAAAGCGAATGCAAAATTTGAGGTCAAAGCCGCTGCCTTTGAAGGTGAGTTGATTCCGGCGTCGCAGATCGATCGCCTGGCAACTCTGCCGACTTACGAAGAAGCAATTGCACGCCTGATGGCAACCATGAAAGAAGCTTCGGCTGGCAAACTGGTTCGTACTCTGGCTGCTGTACGCGATGCGAAAGAAGCTGCTTAATTGCAGGCATCTTTCTAAAGCATTTGCTTACGTATAAACTTATTCTGATATTCAGGAACAATTTAAATGTCTATCACTAAAGATCAAATCATTGAAGCAGTATCCGCTATGTCCGTAATGGACGTTGTAGAACTGATCTCTGCAATGGAAGAAAAATTCGGTGTTTCCGCTGCTGCCGCTGTAGCTGTTGCTGCCGGCCCGGCTGAAGTTGCTGAAGAGAAAACTGAATTCGACGTTATTCTGAAAGCTGTTGGCGCTAACAAAGTTGCTGTGATCAAAGCAGTACGTGGCGCAACTGGCCTGGGTCTGAAAGAAGCTAAAGACCTGGTAGAATCTGCTCCGGCCGCTCTGAAAGAAGGCGTGAGCAAAGATGACGCTGAAGCTCTGAAAAAATCTCTGGAAGAAGCTGGCGCTGAAGTTGAAGTTAAATAAGCCAACCCTTCCGGTTGCAGCCTGAGAAATTAGGCTGATGGCTGGTGACTTTTTAGTCACCAGCCTTTTTGCGCTGTAGGGTGTCGGTAGTGTTTCACACTGTTTAACTACTGGCTTCCCCTCACAATGCTTGTTTCTATCGACGACTTAATATATTGCGACAGGGCTCACGCTTTGTGTAAATCGCAACGAAATGGTTTAAGCGTGATAGCAACAAGCATTGCGGAAAGTGCCCCACTTTCCGGTCAACAAAATAGTGTTGCACAAACTGTCCCTTTCGTCGGGCAGATGGGTCGACTTGTCAGCGAGCTGAGGAACCCTAATGGTTTACTCCTATACCGAGAAAAAACGTATTCGTAAGGATTTTGGAAAACGTCCGCAAGTGCTGGACATTCCATATCTCCTTTCTATCCAGCTTGACTCGTTCCAGAAGTTTATCGAGCAAGATCCTGAAGGGCAGTACGGTCTGGAAGCAGCATTCCGTTCCGTGTTCCCGATCACGAGCTACAGCGGCAATTCGGAACTGCAGTACGTCAGTTACCGTCTTGGTGAGCCTGTCTTTGATGTAAAAGAATGCCAGATCCGTGGCGTGACCTACTCGGCACCGCTGCGTGTAAAACTGCGTCTGGTGATCTACGAGCGCGAAGCGCCGGAAGGCACCGTTAAAGACATCAAAGAGCAAGAAGTTTACATGGGCGAAATTCCGCTCATGACCGATAACGGTACCTTTGTTATTAACGGTACTGAGCGCGTCATCGTGTCTCAGCTTCACCGTAGTCCTGGCGTATTCTTTGACAGCGACAAAGGTAAAACTCACTCCTCAGGTAAAGTGCTGTATAACGCGCGTATCATTCCTTACCGCGGTTCATGGCTGGATTTCGAGTTCGATCCGAAAGACAACCTGTTTGTACGTATTGACCGTCGCCGCAAACTGCCAGCGACTATCATCCTGCGTGCACTGAATTACACCACTGAGCAGATCCTTGACCTGTTCTTTGAAAAAGTCATCTTCGAAATTCGTGACAACAAGCTGCAAATGGAGCTGGTGCCGGAACGCCTTCGTGGTGAAACCGCTTCCTTCGACATTGAAGCTAACGGCAAAGTGTATGTGGAAAAAGCGCGCCGTATTACCGCGCGTCACATTCGCCAGCTGGAAAAAGATGACATCAAACTGATTGAAGTCCCGGTTGAGTACATTGCAGGCAAAGTTGCCGCTAAAGACTACGTTGATGAGTCTACTGGCGAGCTGATTTGCCCGGCAAACATGGAACTCTCTCTGGACCTGTTGGCGAAACTGAGCCAGGCCGGTCACAAGCGTATCGAAACGCTGTTTACCAACGACCTGGATCACGGTGCCTACATTTCTGAAACCATCCGTGTCGACCCAACCAACGACCGTCTGAGTGCGCTGGTTGAAATCTACCGCATGATGCGTCCTGGTGAACCACCGACGCGTGAAGCGGCTGAAAGCCTGTTTGAGAACCTGTTCTTCTCCGAAGACCGCTATGATCTGTCTGCGGTTGGTCGTATGAAGTTCAACCGTTCACTGCTGCGCGACGAAATCGAAGGTTCCGGTATCCTGAGCAAAGACGACATCATTGAAGTGATGAAGAAGCTCATCGGTATCCGTAACGGTAAAGGCGAAGTGGATGATATTGACCACCTCGGCAACCGTCGTATTCGTTCCGTTGGCGAAATGGCAGAAAACCAGTTCCGTGTTGGCCTGGTACGTGTAGAGCGTGCGGTGAAAGAGCGTCTGTCTCTGGGCGATCTGGATACCCTGATGCCTCAGGATATGATCAACGCCAAGCCGATTTCTGCCGCAGTGAAAGAGTTCTTTGGTTCCAGCCAGCTGTCTCAGTTTATGGACCAGAACAACCCGCTGTCTGAGATCACGCACAAACGTCGTATCTCTGCACTCGGCCCAGGCGGTTTGACCCGTGAGCGCGCAGGCTTTGAAGTTCGAGACGTACACCCGACTCACTACGGTCGCGTATGTCCAATCGAAACGCCTGAAGGTCCGAACATCGGTCTGATCAACTCCCTGTCCGTCTATGCACAGACTAACGAATACGGCTTCCTTGAGACTCCGTATCGTAAAGTGACTGACGGTGTGGTAACTGACGAGATCCATTACCTTTCTGCGATTGAAGAAGGTAACTACGTTATCGCTCAGGCGAACACCAACCTGGACGACGAAGGTCGCTTTGTTGATGATCTCGTTACCTGCCGTAGCAAAGGCGAATCCAGCTTGTTCAGCAACGACCAGGTTGACTACATGGACGTTTCCACCCAGCAGGTGGTTTCCGTCGGTGCATCCCTGATCCCGTTCCTGGAACACGATGACGCCAACCGTGCATTGATGGGTGCGAACATGCAACGTCAGGCCGTTCCGACTCTGCGCGCTGATAAGCCGCTGGTTGGTACTGGTATGGAACGTGCTGTTGCCGTTGACTCCGGTGTGACGTCTGTTGCTAAACGTGGCGGTACTGTTCAGTACGTGGATGCCTCTCGTATCGTTATCAAAGTTAACGAAGACGAGATGTACCCGGGCGAAGCAGGTATCGACATCTATAACCTGACCAAATACACCCGTTCTAACCAGAACACCTGTATCAACCAGATGCCATGTGTGTCTCTGGGTGAGCCAATTGAGCGCGGCGACGTGCTGGCAGACGGTCCGTCCACCGACCTCGGTGAACTGGCGCTCGGTCAGAACATGCGCGTAGCGTTCATGCCGTGGAATGGTTACAACTTCGAAGACTCCATCCTCGTCTCCGAGCGTGTGGTTCAGGAAGATCGTTTCAC
Organism: Enterobacter sp. ENT03; assembly: GCF_019218745.1. Classification (GTDB taxonomy): domain Bacteria; phylum Pseudomonadota; class Gammaproteobacteria; order Enterobacterales; family Enterobacteriaceae; genus Enterobacter_D. The sequence continues at coordinate 26,142 of NZ_JAHUXA010000030.1, read as the reverse complement.
GACCATCCATATTCAGGAACTGGCGTGTGTGTCCCGTGACACCAAGCTGGGGCCGGAAGAGATCACCGCCGACATCCCGAACGTGGGTGAAGCAGCGCTCTCCAAACTGGATGAATCCGGTATCGTTTACATCGGTGCAGAAGTGACCGGCGGCGACATTCTGGTGGGCAAGGTTACGCCGAAAGGTGAAACCCAGCTGACGCCAGAAGAAAAACTGCTGCGTGCGATCTTCGGTGAGAAAGCGTCTGACGTTAAAGACTCTTCTCTGCGTGTACCGAACGGCGTTTCCGGTACTGTTATCGACGTTCAGGTCTTTACCCGCGATGGCGTGGAAAAAGACAAACGTGCGCTGGAAATCGAAGAGATGCAGCTGAAGCAGGCGAAAAAAGACCTGTCTGAAGAATTGCAGATCCTCGAAGCTGGCCTGTTCAGCCGTATCCATGCTGTGCTGGTTTCCGGTGGTGTTGAAGCTGAGAAGCTCGACAAACTGCCGCGCGATCGCTGGCTGGAACTCGGCCTGACCGACGAAAGCAAACAAAATCAGCTGGAACAGCTGGCTGAGCAGTATGACGAACTGAAGCACGAGTTCGAGAAAAAACTCGAAGCGAAACGTCGCAAAATCACACAGGGCGATGACCTGGCACCGGGCGTGCTGAAAATCGTGAAAGTGTATCTGGCCGTTAAACGTCAGATCCAGCCTGGTGACAAAATGGCGGGTCGTCACGGTAACAAGGGTGTTATCTCTAAGATCAACCCGATCGAAGATATGCCTTACGATGAAAACGGCACGCCGGTAGACATCGTACTGAACCCACTGGGCGTACCGTCTCGTATGAACATCGGTCAGATCCTGGAAACTCACCTGGGTATGGCTGCTAAAGGTATCGGCGATAAGATCAACGCCATGCTGAAACAGCAGCAGGAAGTCGCGAAACTGCGCGAATTCATCCAGCGTGCCTACGATCTGGGCTCCGACGTTCGTCAGAAAGTTGACCTGAACACCTTCACTGATGAAGAAGTTCTGCGTCTGGCTGAGAACCTGCGTAAAGGTATGCCGATCGCAACGCCGGTATTCGACGGTGCGAAAGAGTCTGAAATCAAGGAACTGTTACAGCTGGGTGGCCTGCCGACTTCTGGTCAGATTACCCTGTTCGACGGACGTACTGGTGAGCAATTCGAGCGCCAGGTTACCGTTGGCTATATGTACATGCTGAAACTGAACCACCTGGTTGATGACAAGATGCATGCGCGTTCTACCGGTTCTTACAGCCTGGTTACTCAGCAGCCGCTGGGTGGTAAGGCGCAGTTCGGTGGTCAGCGCTTCGGGGAGATGGAAGTGTGGGCGCTGGAAGCATATGGCGCAGCATACACCCTGCAGGAAATGCTCACCGTTAAGTCTGATGACGTTAATGGTCGTACCAAAATGTATAAAAACATTGTGGACGGCAACCATCAGATGGAACCGGGCATGCCGGAATCCTTCAACGTACTGTTGAAAGAGATCCGTTCGCTGGGTATCAACATCGAACTGGAAGACGAGTAACTCTCGCTCAAACAGGTCACTGGTGCCGGGGTCACTCCCGGCACCAGATTGTGCTAACTCCGACGGGAGCAAATCCGTGAAAGATTTATTAAAGTTTCTGAAAGCGCAGACTAAAACCGAAGAGTTTGATGCGATCAAAATTGCGCTGGCCTCGCCAGACATGATCCGTTCATGGTCTTTCGGTGAAGTTAAGAAGCCGGAAACCATCAACTACCGTACGTTCAAACCTGAGCGTGACGGCCTTTTCTGTGCGCGTATTTTCGGGCCAGTAAAAGACTATGAGTGCCTGTGCGGTAAGTACAAGCGCCTGAAACACCGTGGTGTGATCTGTGAGAAGTGCGGCGTTGAAGTGACCCAGACTAAAGTGCGCCGTGAGCGCATGGGCCACATCGAACTGGCGTCTCCGACTGCGCACATCTGGTTCCTGAAATCCCTGCCGTCCCGTATCGGTCTGCTGCTGGATATGCCGCTGCGTGATATTGAACGTGTTCTGTACTTCGAATCTTATGTTGTGATCGAAGGCGGTATGACCAATCTGGAACGTAACCAGATCCTGACCGAAGAACAGTATCTGGACGCGCTGGAAGAGTTCGGTGACGAATTCGACGCGAAAATGGGTGCGGAAGCGATCCAGGCCCTGCTGAAAAGCATGGATCTGGAGAAAGAGTGCGAGCAGCTGCGTGAAGAGCTGAACGAAACTAACTCCGAAACCAAGCGTAAAAAGCTGACCAAGCGTATCAAGCTGCTGGAAGCATTCGTGATGTCTGGCAACAAGCCAGAGTGGATGATCCTGACCGTTCTGCCGGTTCTGCCGCCAGATCTGCGTCCGCTGGTACCGCTGGATGGTGGTCGTTTCGCAACGTCAGATCTGAACGATCTGTATCGTCGCGTTATCAACCGTAACAACCGTCTGAAACGTCTGCTGGATCTGGCTGCGCCGGACATCATCGTACGTAACGAAAAACGTATGCTGCAGGAAGCAGTAGATGCCCTGCTGGATAACGGTCGTCGCGGTCGTGCGATCACCGGTTCTAACAAACGTCCTCTGAAATCTTTGGCCGATATGATCAAAGGTAAACAGGGTCGTTTCCGTCAGAACCTGCTCGGTAAGCGTGTTGACTACTCCGGTCGTTCTGTTATCACCGTAGGTCCATACCTGCGTCTGCATCAGTGCGGTCTGCCGAAAAAAATGGCGCTGGAGCTGTTCAAACCGTTCATCTACGGCAAGCTGGAACTGCGTGGTCTTGCTACCACCATTAAAGCCGCCAAGAAAATGGTTGAGCGTGAAGAAGCTGTCGTTTGGGATATTCTGGACGAAGTTATCCGCGAACACCCGGTACTGCTGAACCGTGCACCAACCCTGCACCGTTTGGGTATCCAGGCATTTGAACCTGTTCTGATCGAAGGTAAAGCAATCCAGCTGCACCCGCTGGTTTGTGCGGCATATAACGCCGACTTCGATGGTGACCAGATGGCAGTACACGTTCCGCTGACGCTTGAAGCGCAGCTGGAAGCGCGTGCGCTGATGATGTCTACCAACAACATTCTGTCTCCGGCGAACGGCGAACCAATCATCGTTCCGTCTCAGGACGTTGTACTGGGTCTGTACTACATGACCCGTGACTGTGTTAACGCCAAAGGCGAAGGCATGGTGCTGACTGGCCCGAAAGAAGCTGAGCGTATTTATCGCGCTGGCCTGGCCTCTCTGCATGCGCGTGTAAAAGTGCGTATCACCGAATATGAAAAAGATGCACAGGGCGAATTCGTTGCGAAAACCAGCCTGATTGATACGACCGTTGGTCGTGCGATCCTGTGGATGATCGTACCGAAAGGTCTGCCTTTCTCCATCGTCAACCAGGCGCTGGGTAAGAAAGCGATCTCCAAAATGCTGAACACCTGTTACCGCATTCTGGGCCTGAAACCGACCGTTATCTTTGCTGACCAGACGATGTACACCGGCTTTGCTTATGCAGCGCGTTCAGGTGCATCCGTTGGTATCGACGATATGGTGATCCCTGAGAAGAAAACTGAAATCATCAGCGAAGCGGAAGCGGAAGTTGCTGAAATTCAGGAACAGTTCCAGTCTGGTCTGGTTACTGCGGGCGAACGCTATAACAAAGTTATCGATATTTGGGCGGCGGCGAACGATCGTGTATCTAAAGCGATGATGGACAACCTGCAAACCGAAACCGTTATTAACCGTGACGGCGTCGAAGAGCAGCAGGTTTCCTTCAACAGCATTTACATGATGGCCGACTCCGGTGCGCGTGGTTCTGCGGCACAGATTCGTCAGCTGGCAGGTATGCGTGGTCTGATGGCGAAGCCGGATGGCTCCATCATCGAAACGCCGATCACCGCGAACTTCCGTGAAGGTCTGAACGTACTCCAGTACTTCATCTCCACGCACGGTGCGCGTAAAGGTCTGGCGGATACCGCACTGAAAACGGCAAACTCCGGTTATCTGACGCGTCGTCTGGTTGACGTGGCGCAGGACCTGGTGGTTACCGAAGACGATTGTGGCACCCTCGAAGGTATCACCATGACCCCGGTTATCGAGGGTGGTGATGTTAAAGAGCCGCTGCGCGATCGTGTTCTGGGCCGTGTGACCGCTGAAGACGTACTGAAACCAGGCACCGCGGACATTCTGGTTCCACGCAACACGCTGCTGCATGAGCAATGGTGTGACCTGCTGGAAGCGAACTCCGTAGACAGCGTGAAAGTGCGTTCCGTCGTATCCTGTGACACCGACTTTGGTGTATGTGCACACTGCTATGGTCGTGACCTGGCGCGTGGCCACATCATCAACAAAGGTGAAGCCATCGGCGTTATTGCAGCACAGTCCATCGGTGAGCCGGGTACACAGCTGACGATGCGTACGTTCCACATCGGTGGTGCGGCATCTCGTGCGGCTGCTGAATCCAGCATCCAGGTGAAAAACAAAGGTAGCATCCGTCTTAGCAACGCGAAATCGGTTGTGAACTCCAGCGGTAAGCTGGTCGTGACCTCCCGTAACACCGAGCTGAAACTGATCGACGAATTCGGTCGTACCAAAGAAAGCTATAAAGTGCCTTACGGTGCGGTCATGGCGAAGGGTGATGGCGAGCAGGTTGCAGGCGGCGAAACCGTAGCAAACTGGGATCCGCACACCATGCCGGTTATCACCGAAGTGGCTGGTTTCATCCGCTTCACCGATATGATCGACGGCCAGACGATTACTCGTCAGACCGACGAACTGACCGGTCTGTCTTCGCTGGTGGTTCTGGATTCTGCAGAACGTACCGCGGGCGGTAAAGATCTGCGTCCGGCACTGAAAATCGTTGATGCCAACGGTAACGACGTTCTGATCCCTGGTACCGATATGCCAGCTCAGTACTTCCTGCCAGGTAAAGCGATTGTGCAGCTGGAAGACGGCGTACAGATCAGCGGTGGTGACACCCTGGCGCGTATTCCGATGGAATCCGGCGGTACTAAAGACATCACCGGTGGTCTGCCGCGTGTTGCTGACCTGTTCGAAGCGCGTCGTCCGAAAGAGCCGGCAATCCTGGCTGAAATCAGCGGTATCATTTCCTTCGGTAAAGAAACCAAAGGGAAACGTCGTCTGGTTATCACCCCGGTTGATGGTAGCGAGCCGTACGAAGAGATGATCCCGAAATGGCGTCAGCTCAACGTGTTCGAAGGTGAACGTGTCGAACGTGGTGATGTGGTTTCGGATGGTCCGGAAGCGCCGCACGACATTCTGCGTCTTCGTGGTGTTCACGCCGTTACGCGTTATATCACCAACGAAGTACAGGACGTTTACCGTCTGCAAGGCGTTAAGATCAACGATAAGCACATCGAAGTTATCGTGCGTCAGATGCTGCGTAAAGCCACTATCGCTAATGCAGGAAGCTCTGACTTCCTGGAAGGCGAGCAGGCTGAATACTCCCGCGTCAAGATCGCTAACCGCGAACTGGAAGCGAACGGCAAAATTGCAGCGACCTACGCTCGCGATCTGCTGGGTATTACCAAAGCGTCTCTGGCAACCGAGTCCTTCATCTCCGCGGCATCGTTCCAGGAGACCACTCGTGTGCTTACCGAAGCAGCCGTTGCGGGCAAACGCGACGAACTGCGCGGTCTGAAAGAGAACGTTATCGTGGGTCGTCTGATCCCGGCTGGTACCGGTTATGCGTACCATCAGGATCGTATGCGCCGCCGTGCTGCGGGTGAACTCCCGGCTGCACCGCAGGTAACTGCTGAAGATGCGTCTGCCAGCCTGGCAGAACTGCTGAACGCAGGCCTGGGCGGTTCTGACAACGAGTAATCGTTGAGAACCCGATAATAAAAAACCCGCTTCGGCGGGTTTTTTTTTGCGCTTAAAGCGGAGATTAGTTTAGCGGGGGGAGACGTCGATACAACTCAATCATATCGCCCGCCAGATCCTGAATCACCATCGCGTTCATCAGATGATCCTGCGAGTGCACGGTGATCAGATTCACCGGCAACTTGCCTTCACCTTCATCAAGACCTATCAGCTGCGTCTGGATTTTATGCGCGTGCTTAACGTATTCCCGGGACTCCTCCATGGCGGTTTCTGCCCCTGCGAAATCACCTTTACGTGCCAGCTGCAGTGCCGTTAACGCCTCGCTGCGTGCTGCGCCTGCGTTAACCAGCAACTCCATGATGATAGTTTCCAAATCTTCCATGCGATCACTCCAGCAGCTTAAGGGCTTTTTCCAGCACGACATCACCTTTCATCATGCCGTAATCCATCATATCGATAACGGCGACCTTTTTGCCCAGCGGCTCAGCCTGCGCCTGAAGTTTAGCCAGCTCGTATTTAACCTGTGGACCCAGCAGCACAATATCTGCCGCCGCGATGTTGTCTTTAAACTCCGCCACTGGCACGGCTTTGATGGTCACCTCGACGCCTTTTTTCTGCGCCGCATCTTTCATACGTTGAACCAACATGCTGGTGGACATACCTGCAGCACAGCATAAAACGATGTTTTTCATAGTTAGCCTCGATGTAGATGGGATAATTGATAATTATCCCGCACCCGGGGATCAACAACCGCTTTGCGGCGATTGTGTGTCGGGCATCACAAAGAAACCTGTGAAGGGTGAAACCGGTTACAAATTGCGCCCCAGCCAGCTATCCCAGTCTTTCCATACCGGTTGCAACCCGCGACGCCGCAGCGCGCTCGCCACTTCTTCAGGACGCCGCCCGTCATGAGGAGCGAACTGCTCCAGTTCCGGATGGTCATCGGCATAGCCGCCGGGCTGCGTTTTCGAAAACGCACTCACGTTATTTACTGCCAGTGGGATCACGTTGTCCCGGAACCACGGTGATTCTCGCGTCGACAGCGACAGTTCCACTTCCGGCGCGAACAGGCGAAACGCGCACAGGGTTTGCACCAGCTGGCGCTCATCCATGACAGAGGCGGGTTCAATGCCGCCCGTACAAGGGCGCAGACGCGGAAACGAGATCGAGTATCGGCTCTGCCAGTGCTGTTTTTGCAACCACAGCAGATGCTCTGCGACCATAAAACAGTCCACGCGCCAGTCATCAGACAAGCCGATTAATGCGCCCAACCCTATTTTATCGATGCCCGCGCGGCCGAGCCGGTCCGGGGTTTCCAGCCGCCAGAAGAAATCCTGTTTCTTACCTTTCAGATGGTGCTGCGCATAAATCCCTTCGTGATAGGTTTCCTGATAGACCATCACACCATCCAGCCCGAGAGTTTTCAGCTCGGCATACTCTGCCTGCGACAGCGGCTGCACTTCCATGTGCAGCGAGGCAAACTGGCGGCGAATTGCCGGGATATGGCGACGAAAATAGTCCATACCGGTTTTCTTTTCGTGCTCGCCGGTGACCAGAAGAATGTGTTCAAAGCCCATTTCACGGATGGCGGCGCACTCCCGGGCGATCTCATCCTCGTCGAGGATTTTGCGCTTAATACGGTTGCTCATCGAAAAGCCGCAGTAGGTGCAGTCGTTGGCGCAAAGGTTCGACAGGTACAACGGCACGTAGAAACTGACCGTGTTGCCAAAACGCTGACGGGTCAGCTGCTGCGAACGTTGGGCCAGCGGCTCCAGATACGCGCTGGCAGCGGGGGAGAGCAGCGCCATCATGTCCTCGCGCGTCGGGTGCGTGGCAGCGAGCGCGCGTTCGACATCTCTGGCGGTTTTACTGTGAATACGCAGCCGGATGTCATCCCAGTCCAGTTGCCGCCAGCGATCGGTAAAGGTGTTCATGGCTGCGCCTCCAGAAAGCCGGTCAGCGGGCTGGTGGCCTGGGCGTAAGACTGCCGGGCGCCCGGTACGGCGGCACGCGCCAGTACGCCTGCTTCCACCGCGAGGCGGAAAGCATGAGCCATCTTCACCGGATCGTCAGCTACCGCAATAGCGGTATTGACCAGCACCGCATCCGCGCCCATTTCCAGCGCCAGCGTGGCATGGCTGGGTGCGCCAATTCCGGCATCCACCACCACGGGCACGCTGGCCTGGGCGATGATAATTTCCAGCATTGCGCGGGTTTCCAGACCCTGATTAGAGCCGATGGGTGCGCCGAGCGGCATCACCGCTGCGCATCCCGCCTCCTCCAGGCGCTTGCATAACACAGGATCGGCGCTGCAATAGGGCAGCACGGTAAAACCCTGCTTCACCAGCATTTCTGCTGCTTTAAGGGTTTCGATGGGATCGGGCAGCAGCCAGCGCGGATCCGGGTGGATCTCCAGTTTCAGCCAGTGCGTACCGAGCGCTTCTCGTGCCAGCTGTGCGGCAAACACCGCTTCTTCGGCGTTTTTTGCGCCTGAAGTATTGGGCAGCAGCATCACGCCAGCCTCCAGCAGCGGTGCCAGCAGATCATCACTGCGCTGGTGTAAATCAACGCGCTTCATCGCCAGCGTGACCAGCTGGCTACCGGAGGCGCGGATCGCGTCTGTCATCAGTGCCGGGGAGGCGAATTTCCCCGTCCCGGTAAAGAGGTGGGAATCAAAAGTTTTATCAGCAATGCGTAACATATCAGCCTCCGGCGATGGCCTGGAAAAGCAGGATCCGATCGCCATCCTGCAACAGTTGTTGATCCCAGCGATCCCGCGGGAGGATGTGCTGATTGAGCGCCAGCGCCACGCCCGGCGTGAGCTGATTAAGCTGCGTCAGCAGGGCGCTGACCGTCAGCGCGTCGGCGCACTGCATTGGCTCATCATTAAACAGAATGCGCATGCAGGCCTCCGCACGTCGGGCAGTTGGCCGCTCGCTGAAGGGAGAGGGTGCGCCAGTGATGGCTGCGGGCATCGAACAGGCGCAGCTCGCCCTGCGCAGGCGCCATGCCGGTTAACAGTTTGATGGCTTCCAGCGCCTGCAGGCTGCCCATCACGCCCACCACCGGGCCGATAACGCCAGCCGTACGGCAGTTGCGCTCCGGCTCTGCATCGTCCGGCCACAGGCAGCGATAGCAGCCCTGCGCCCACGGCGGCGTCAGCACCATCAACTGCCCGCCAAAGCCCACGGCACTGGCGCTGATGAGCGGCGTATTGCTCGCCACGCAGGCGGCATTGATCGCCTGGCGGGTGGTCATGTTATCGCTGCAATCCAGCACCACATCGGCGCGGGCAACTTCCTGATGCAACAGATCCCCCGCCAGTCGCTGATTAAGGGCGATCAGGTCAATGTCCGGATTGAGCTGCTGTAAGCGCTGCGCCGCGGCCTGTGTTTTTGGCCGGGCAATATCGTCCATGGTGAACAGGATCTGCCGTTGCAGATTACTGAGATGCACCGCGTCGTCATCGGCGAGCACCAGCGTCCCGACGCCAGCCGCCGCCAGATACAGCGCCGCCGGGGAGCCCAGCCCGCCAAGCCCGATAATCAGTACCCGGCTGGCGAGCAGCTGTTGTTGTCCGTCAATGGCGATGTCTTCCAGCAGGATCTGCCGGCTGTAGCGCATGAAATCGTTGTCATTCATCGCCCACCCCCGCCACATCCAGCAACTGCCGGGTTGCCGCCTGCCAGTCATCGGCAGCGGTGATGGCGCTGACCACCGCGATGCTACCCACCCCGGTTGCCAGCACCGCGGGTGCGCGTTCAAAGCTGATGCCGCCGATGGCCACCGTCGGATAATTCTCCAGCCGGGAAATATGCCGCGCCAGCTGTGTCAGCCCCTGCGGGGCAGAGGGCATCTGTTTGGTTTGTGTCGGGAAAACATGGCCGAGAGCGATATAGGACGGTTTCGCCGCCAGCGCGATGTCAATTTCCATATCGTCGTGGGTCGATACCCCCAGGCGTAATCCCGCCGCGCGTATTGCCTGCAAATCGGTATCCTGCAAATCCTCCTGCCCCAGATGCACGCCGTATGCGTCATGTTTGATCGCCAACCGCCAGTAATCGTTGATAAACAGTCGCGCCTGGTAGCGACGGCCAAGGGCGATGGCGGCGATGACATCGGATTCGACCTCATCGTCGCGCTTATCTTTGATGCGCAGTTGCAGCGTTCGCACCCCGGCACCGAGCAGCCGCTCGATCCAGTCCACGCTGTCGACCACCGGATAAAGTCCGAGCCGGAAGGGCACCGGCGGAAAATCAGGCTGGTACATTACACTTCCTCCCGCTTGAGATAGATTTCGCCACCCCGGGCGCGGAAGTCGTTCGATTTATCCGCCATGGCGGCATCCACCGCCTGCTGTGCGGTGAAGTCGCGCACTTCCTGGCTGATTTTCATCGAGCAGAATTTCGGGCCGCACATCGAACAGAAGTGCGCCACTTTGCCGGACTCCTGCGGCAGCGTTTCATCGTGATAAGCGCGGGCGGTAAAGGGATCGAGCGCCAGGTTAAACTGATCTTCCCAGCGGAATTCAAAGCGCGCTTTTGACATGGCATTATCGCGGATCTGCGCCCCCGGATGGCCTTTGGCTAAATCAGCGGCGTGAGCGGCGATCTTATAGGTAATTAACCCCTGTTTGACGTCCTCTTTGTTTGGCAGGCCGAGGTGCTCTTTTGGCGTCACGTAGCAGAGCATCGCGCAGCCAAACCAGCCGATCATCGCCGCGCCAATACCGGACGTGAAATGGTCGTAGCCCGGCGCAATATCGGTCGTCAGCGGACCGAGGGTATAGAAGGGGGCTTCGTGACAGTGCTCCAGCTGTTCGGTCATATTGCGGCGGATCATATGCATCGGCACATGGCCGGGGCCTTCGATCATCACCTGCACGTCATATTCCCAGGCGATTTTCGTCAGTTCGCCCAGCGTATGCAGCTCGGCAAACTGGGCCTCGTCGTTGGCGTCCTGAACAGAACCGGGACGCAGGCCGTCCCCCAGTGACAGGGAGACGTCATAGGCCGCGCAGATTTCGCAGATGTCGCGGAAACGCTCGTAAAGGAAGTTTTCCTGGTGATGGGACAGGCACCATTTCGCCATGATCGAGCCGCCGCGCGACACTATTCCTGTCAGACGTTTTGCCGTCATCGGCACATAGCGCAGCAGTACGCCAGCGTGAATGGTGAAGTAATCGACACCCTGTTCCGCCTGCTCCAGCAGCGTCTCGCGAAACACCTCCCAGCTTAAGTTTTCGGCAACGCCGTTGACCTTCTCCAGCGCCTGATAAATGGGTACTGTGCCGATGGGGACCGGGCTGTTGCGCAGGATCCATTCGCGGGTTTCATGAATATGACGGCCGGTGGAGAGATCCATGACCGTGTCAGCGCCCCAGCGCGTCGCCCACACCAGCTTTTCCACTTCCTCATCGACAGACGAGCTCACCGCCGAATTACCGATATTGGCGTTTACTTTTACCAGGAAGTTGCGGCCAATGATCATCGGCTCAGATTCCGGGTGATTAATATTGGCGGGAATAATGGCGCGTCCGGCGGCCACTTCATCACGCACAAATTCAGGCGTGATGTTTTCCGGCAGGCGTGCGCCAAAGCCTTCGCCCGGGTGCTGGTGGCGCAGGACGTCAGCGCGGATGCGCTCGCGGCCCATGTTTTCGCGAATGGCGATAAATTCCATCTCCGGCGTCACGAGCCCCTTACGGGCGTAGTGCAGCTGGGTCACACACTGGCCTGCCGATGCGCCACGGGCGGCAATCCACGGGCTGCGCAGCTTAGCCAGCCCCTGCTGCACGTTAATGGCGATGTCGGGATCGCCGTACGGACCGGAGGTGTCATAAACCGGGATCGCCTCGTTTTCTTCAAAACGTGGCGCGTCTTTTGTGCCGCCGACTGGCGTCGGGCTAAGCTGAATTTCGCGCATTGGCACACGAATATCCGCCTGTGACCCCTGAATATAGATGCGTCGGGAGCCGGGAAAGGCGGTGCCTTCAAGGGAATCGATAAAGCGCTGGGCGTGTTCGCGTTGTTCGCGACGGGTAGGTTTAGTTGCAGACATAGCTCATTCCATAACGTTAAGGACGTGGCTTGTCAGAACGACGGATGAAGCAAGAGGGCGATCGCCGAAACAGCGATGCCGTGCAGATGAACTCTTGTTCCCTTCGCAGGTTCTAACCTGATCAGGTTCCGCGGATCCCGAATTAACGGTCTCAGCCGGTGCTTTCGCACGCGGCACTCCGACAAGAAATTGCCCCAGTTAAACCGGGGCAGTGGAAATAAACTACGCGTTAACGCTGGAGAACTCAAGCTCCCGTTGGTTTACGGATCAATGGTAGTGCACTTCAAAATTGGCGGTGGCCTGCACGGCTCCAGAGGAGACAGCTACGCCATCATTCAGGCGTTTGTAGCGCGCCGTTAGCGGAATGGTCACGCTAGCTCCCTCCGTGGCAACCTCGCTGACTGCGGTGGTGTAATCTTCAATTGACCCACCAGGACCCGCCGGGTTATTGAGTTTAAGCGGGATATTATTACTGAGGATCTGGATACCCACGCCTTGTGCCTTGTTAGAAATATTATCCAGCGCCAGAATCGTATTATCGGAAGGCGCGACGGCATTGTTAACAAATTTATAATCGACTTTAATCCCCTTACCGCACTGGGTTAATTCGATATTAAAATTAGCCCGTGTATCACTGGTCGGGTTAATTTCCCCGGGCGCGATGCTGCCGAGATTAACGTCGATATTAGGCTTGGGTAACTGGCAGGATGCCTGGACAAATGTGATGGTGGTATTTCCTGGCTGTAAGTTTGCAACTATTATTTGGCCATATTTCATTTGTGCAGCAAAAGGTGCCATATTCAGGACATAGGGGCCTGCGGGTGGCAGTCGATTTTTATCATAAACTTTAACGGCAAAAGTCGCGCGCGGTTCGATTTTGTATTTGTAGCCCCCTAACTGCTCAGCGGGGAATTCATCCATTGTCCTGAGTGCCGATTCCATGCCAATAGGGAATACTATGTCATCGTTTGTCATAGCGCCAATGACACCTATCCCTGGAATATTACTTTCATAAACATAATCACCAATATTATGCAGACTATTGTTCGTATACCCCTGGTCTTTATTGCCATAAGGCGCTTTGTGACAATCAACAGACACTGTCCCGTTACTTCTGTATTCTCCAAACTTAATCTGGTCATTGACACCGTCATTGAATGCATCTGAGCCGATAATGATTCTGACCTGTTTATTTAAAAAAGCAGGGAATTGCGCCTCCCAGGAATCACTGGTACCGCTACAGCCCGCATATGAATTTCCCGTAGCCAATAATCCACCGCCCGCCAGTAATATCGGTAACAGGTATAATGTTTTTTTGTTCTGTCTCATTTGGGTTATTTCCTTCTTCGCTTACTGGCAATTAACTGGCAGGGTTAACACGCTATCCTGGGGTTCTTCCGGCACGTTAAAGGTGCCTTGACACTGCTGCCCGGCGCTGTCGCCCCATTTTGCCAGCAGTGTCGTTTGCCCCTGAATGCCGCTGAGATAGACTTCGCCCGCATCGCCGACGATGGCGTTATGGTTTTTATCCAGACTGACTATTGCGCCATAGGGAATAGGTTTGCCGTGATGCGTTAGCTGCACCAGCACTCGTGCGCCCACGTAGGAGGTAAATTTCGCCAGTACCACCGCGCCATTTGTAGGGACGACTTCCTGCACCGCTTCGGGAATATCTACATCCGCTGTGGTTTCGGTGTTCACGGTGATCCGGTTACGGCGGTAGTCTGATAGCCAGGGCACAATCGCGTTGCCAAAGTAATCCGTGCGGATGCCATTGCCGTTGGTGATCGACACGCCAGAGGCTCCCTCGGTATGTACCAGCGCGATGCTGTTACCGATAGATTGCGCCAGCGTAACGCCGTACGGGTGCGCCACCACGCCACCACGCAGGGAATAGTTGATTTGCTGGTTATCCGGGGAATAGTTGTAGCCCAGCCCTGCCTGGCCCCATGAGCCACTGTACTGCGTGGACAGGCTTCCGCCGTTGCCCTGATCGTCGGTGGTGTAGTTTTGCATCAGGCTGTAGCTGAGATTGTTCTGCTCCAGCGCCGTTCCTGAAATCCCCACTGAATGGCTGGTGTTATCGTGCTGGGCATGATTAACACTGTAATTGGCGGTGGCGTTTGGCAGCCAGCGAGCTAACGGCACACTTAATGACAGGGAAACCTGGCGGTCGGTGTCGTAATAAGGCGTTTTCGTCTGGCTGTAATTCAGGGACATAAAAAAGTAGTCGAACGTCTGGCTGTAACCGACGTTTAACGTGCGTTCTTTGCCATCAAGATGCCAGTAATCCTGTTGTCTGCCGTTAACATACAGCGCCCCCCATTCCCCGAGGCTCTGACTCACGTTTATTTGCTGGCTGCTGCGGCGGTTGTATTGGTTGCGGTAACTAAACAGTTCGCTTTCTTCCTCCTGATCGTCATTCCATTCGTTGATCGCCTCCTGGAAGGTATAAAAGTCGGAGGTGGAGTAGCGATAACTGGCCAGCGTCAGCGAAGTGTCCGTTACGCTCAGTCTTTTTGAATATTGCGCCCGCCAGGATAACCCTTCGGCGGAGTTGCCATTAATGTTGCGCGTCCTCGCATGTGTCACGTCGGTAGAAATACCGCCAAAGGCGTGCAGGTCTGCCCCCAGACCAAGCATTGCCGACTGGTAATCGTTGCTGGCCAGCGAACCGCCATAAACGGTCATCCCCGCAGGCAAACCATACGCCAGCGTGCCTTGCATGAAGTCCGGCTCTTCGCCGCCATTCCCCGCGCTACGATAGCGCCCCCCGGCAAGACTGTATTTCAGGGAATTTTCACGCAACAGAATGGGCACAGCGGCGCTGTTCTGAATGTAACTGTGCTCGCTGCCATCCGCTTCGGTCACGATGACTTCAAATTCGTTGCCTGCGGAAGCCTGATTAAGATCGTTAATTTCAAACGGCCCCGGCGAGACGAAAGTCTGGTAGATCACATAGCCGTTCTGTTTGATGGTCACTTTGGCGTCGCTTCTGGCGATACCGGTAATGGTTGGCGCAAAGCCCTGTTCGCGATTTGACAGCATGTTCGTGTAAGTGCCCAACTTGATGCCAGTAAATTGCACGCTGTCGAACAGTTCGCCATCGGTCCAGGTTTCCCCTATCGCCAGTTGGCTTTTCAGGGGCGCGATGTCTCGCTGTACCCAGGTATTGGCAGAATCCCAGCCGTCGGTATTGGAGTACATGCTGTTGTTACGCAAACGCCATGCCCCCAGGTTGATCCCGGCGTTAAGGTTGACGTAATGGTTGGTTTCGTCGGGGCCAATGTCGCTGTGATTGGTCGAGCCGCTATAGTAGTAATCCACCCATGCAGCGGGCAGACCATCATCCCAACTGCGAGGATTAGCGATGTCGTTTAATTGCGTCTGGCGATAAATCTGCGGCATACGAACGATCAGCATCTGGTCGAGCATATCAAAGGTATAACCGGCTTCGGGGACATAGCGGTGGAGGTCATCAGCCCGCGCCTCATCCCTGAGATCCTTAAGCATCGGCACGGTGTCCACTTTGATGCCCAGCTCGCGTAGATCGGCTTTCGTTAAAATCGGCACGAGACGCTTTTTGTCAGCGGACATTTCAAACGTGATGTCGCACGTGTCGACCACCGTGCCATCGATCATCACCCTGGTATTGTAGGTGCCAGGTTGTAAGGCATTATTGTTAAGGAAATTTTCCAGCGTCGCGGTATTTTCCAGCGGTGAATCGAACTCCAGCGCCTGAACGTTAAACTTTTCGCCCGCGAACGCGGGGTGTATCAACGCTGCAATGCATACCGCCAGAAGCGACAGAGCGAACCCAGCGTTATAATGTTTTTCATTTGCCATGAATTTTAAACTCTTCCATGTACCCGCGTAATTGCGTTAAAACGTCAGAAGGTATGCGTTTTAGTTGCTGTGGTGCCGCCGTAGTCGTTAATCGCTGACCAACTCACGTTATTGCCCGCAGAAGCAGGTAAGGGATAAGTGTTCGATGCAAACGGCATAACCATCATCGTGACAGCACCGGGTTTTGATTTGTCGGTGCTTTCAATGGCTTTCCCATTAACGGATAAAGAGGCAATAGAAATATGATAAGGAGTTGGGTTACTCACTTTTAAACGGTTATCCATACGTGAAAAAGTCAGATCTTCCCAGGCCCGGTTAGCGGCTTCACTACTTAACTTTTCGGGCCGCCAGAACACCTTCAGACGGCTTTTTATAGCCAGTTGCAACATGCTTTTATTTTCATTTTCATCTGATGTTGCGGCTATAGATTTCACATTGAGCCAGAACAGCGTTTCCCGATCTTCAGGTAATGCGGCTTTTTTTCCTGTGTAAATAATATGTAGCAACGTCTCTTTTTGTGCCTCCAGCTTAAAAAGCGGGGGCGTGATGATAAACGGTGCTTTGTTATTATTACTGTCGTTAAGCCATGACTGGACTAAATGAGAGGAGTCGTTATCCGTATTCTTAATGGGTAACTGAATTTCTTTTTTATCCGCCGGGTAGATGAGCCGGGTGCCACCCAGAACAATTC
Organism: Enterobacter sp. ENT03; assembly: GCF_019218745.1. Lineage (GTDB taxonomy): Bacteria > Pseudomonadota > Gammaproteobacteria > Enterobacterales > Enterobacteriaceae > Enterobacter_D. The sequence goes on along the minus strand of NZ_JAHUXA010000030.1, from coordinate 9,702 downwards.
CGGCAAATGATTGCGCAGAAAAAAACATGACTATCAGCGATACTATTGTCAGTCGACTATTTATCATTGGGTGACAATCCTAAAAAAATGAATAAATTTTCTGGCTCTACGGCAAGGCCGTAAAGCCAGAGAGTGAACGGCGATGTTATTACTGGTAAACCAGTTCGTAGTCTGCGGTGGCCTGGTAATCACCCACACTGACAGCAGTTGCACCTTTCTGAATGGCTACCGCTTCGTATTTCAGGCTGGCGTTCTTTTTAGAGGAAGAGGAGCCATTACCAAAAGTGGCATAGTCCGTAGTCGGTGTTGTGCCGTCAAACATCACCGCTGTTCTCGACCCCCCATTTTTGCTGTAAAGTTTGATGCCGACGTTTTGGGCCGTACCGGTAGTATCCAGGACAGCGGCCCCCGTACTGTGAGCACCTGTAAATGCAGCGCTGACTTTGGTCAGGGTGCCGGGTTCACAGCCAACAAGATCCATCGTGAACGTTTTTGCTGCCCCTTCCGCGCCCACGCCACCAACAAAACTTCCTGGATAACTGGCCGGGAAGGTAATATCAAAATCTGTACCCGTCTGACCATTTATTGAAATATCACAGGTGTCATTGATAACCGAACCCTTAAAAGTAACCTTGCCGCTATTTTCTGCGTTTGCAGATGATGCGGCCCCAATGACTAACACGGTTGCCAGTGCTGTTTTAAATAACTTTTTCATTTTAAATCCTTTTGTATAGATAAATAAATTACCCGCATAAGGCGGGGTATGACTCGCTGCTCTAAATTTTCTAAGGTGGTCTTACGATGAGGCGTAATTTTCCCTGTATGGCATCACAGTGGTTGCGTCCCATATGTCAAAAATGATATATATTATATCAAGGCAAAGTTGTGGAACTTTTTAGCAAATCCTACAGACGGATCGCATCCGTACTCATAAATTAATGACCGAAAATTCTATTTATATTGAATTTTAATATAAAGCGAATAGTTATTTTATATTTACTTAATATATTTGCTGGATGTATGGTAATTGCTATTATTAATAGGTGGGCAATGCGGCAATGCCGGCGTTTGATTTATTGTTGGTTAATTTAAATCCCTATTTAATTATATGATTCCGGACAAATATTAGGCAAAAAATAACCCTGAAAACAGGGCTATTTTATTACGGTATCTTTTTACGTGATCAATTTATGCAGGACGGGCCATCTCGCTCTCGTCATTGGCGCTCTCCGCCAGATTGAAATCAAAGGCCAGCACGATCAGCTGATCTTCCAGGGCGAAACGTTGTGCCAGTGCTTCGCCAATGCCGGACAGGGCATGCTGGAACTCAATGAAGTTGCTGTCATCAATGGCATTTTCCAGGCTGGAATCATAGTAATTCATGATCTGCTGGGTGTTCGCTTCCAGCAGAGGATAGATCTGCGTGGCGGCGAAAAGTGGGCTGGTCCCTTCCATTTCGCTGATAATCCGTTCATAAATACTAAAGTGACCGGCGGAAAGATAATCGACCAGGCTATGACAGAAATCATCCAGCGCTTTTTCATCGAGTTCGGTAAAGGATTCTCTGCCAGGTTTCATGCCGACCAGATTGTAATAGGACACAAGCAGGTGCTTACGGACATGTAACCAATGGTCGACAAGTTTATTACTTCCTCCCACTCGCTCTGTCAGGCTTTGTAGCTGGTTTAGCATGATCAACTCCGAAATATTAAGATTAAAAAATACTTACCCAAATTTGTAAAAATGATGTTACCAACATGCCAGTGTCGCTAAGGTAGTGCAACAGATTATGGAACGTGTGATTGAATTAACCGATCAAGGCTGGTGGATCATCAGTCATGAACAAAAATTATGGCTGCCCGCCGGAGAATTACCACATGGTGAGGCAGTTAATTTTGATCTTGTGGGCCAGCGCGGTTTAACTATCGGCGAATGGCAGGGCGAACCCGTGTGGCTGGTGCGCCAGAATCGCCGTCAGGACATGTCCTCCGTCCGGCAACTGATGGATCAGGATGTCGGGCTGTTCCAGCTCGCCGGGCGCGGCGTGCAGCTGGCGGAGTTTTACCGCTCGCACCAGTTCTGCGGCTACTGCGGGCACACCATGCACACCAGCAAAAGCGAATGGGCGATGCTGTGCGGCAACTGCCGCGAACGTTATTACCCGCAAATCGCGCCGTGCATCATTGTCGCTATTCGCCGGGAAGACAAAATCCTGCTCGCCCAGCACACGCGCCATCGCAATGGCATCTACACCGTACTGGCCGGTTTTGTCGAAGTTGGCGAGACGCTGGAGCAGACGGTGGCCCGCGAAGTTATGGAAGAGAGCGGCATCCGCGTGAAAAATCTCCGTTATGTCACTTCCCAACCCTGGCCGTTCCCGCAATCGCTGATGACCGCCTTTATGGCTGAGTATGACAGCGGTGAAATCAACATCGATCCTAACGAGCTGCTGGACGCGGGCTGGTATCGCTATGATGCGTTGCCGCTGTTACCGCCGCCGGGTACCGTCGCACGCCGTTTGATCGAGGACACCGTGGCTTTGTGTCGGGCAGAGTATGAGTGACATGTTACAATGACGGTCTGACGCATTGAGGAACTGCAAAATGACCGAACTGAAAAACGATCGTTACCTGCGCGCGCTCCAGCGCCTGCCGGTTGATGTCACCCCGGTATGGATGATGAGACAGGCTGGCCGCTATTTGCCGGAGTACAAAGCCACGCGCGCGCAAGCCGGGGACTTTATGTCGCTGTGTAAAAACGCAGAGCTGGCGTGCGAAGTCACCCTGCAACCGCTGCGCCGTTTCCCGCTTGATGCGGCGATCCTTTTTTCGGACATTCTGACTATCCCCGATGCGATGGGCCTCGGCCTCTACTTTGAGACTGGCGAAGGCCCACGTTTTACCTCGCCCATCACCTGTAAAGCCGATGTCGATAAACTGCCGGTGCCGGATCCGGAAGACGAACTGGGTTACGTGATGAACGCGGTGCGCACTATTCGCCGCGAGCTGAAAGGTGAAGTGCCGTTGATTGGCTTCTCCGGCAGCCCGTGGACGCTGGCGACCTATATGGTGGAAGGCGGCAGCAGCAAAGCCTTCACGCTGATTAAAAAGATGATGTACGCCGAACCGCTGACCTTGCATGCGCTGCTCGATACGCTGGCGAAAAGCGTTACGCTTTATCTCAACGCGCAGATCCGCGCGGGCGCCCAGTCGGTGATGATTTTCGACACCTGGGGCGGCGTGCTGACCGGGCGCGATTATCAGCAATTTTCTCTCTACTACATGCACAAAATCGTCGATGGCCTGCTGCGTGAAAACGAAGGCCGCCGCGTGCCAGTGACGCTGTTTACCAAAGGCGGCGGTCAGTGGCTGGAAGCGATGGCGGAAACCGGCTGCGATGCGCTGGGTCTCGACTGGACTATCGATATTGCCGACGCGCGTCGTCGCGTGGGCCATAAAGTGGCGTTGCAGGGCAACATGGACCCGTCCATGCTTTATGCACCGCCTGCACGCATTGAAGAGGAAGTGGCGACTATTCTGGCTGGCTTTGGTCAGGGCGAAGGTCATATCTTCAACCTCGGCCACGGCATTCATCAGGACGTTCCACCCGAACATGCAGGCGCTTTTGTGGAGGCAGTGCACCGTCTTTCACAGCCTTATCATCAGTAAGGAGGTTTCATGGATCTCGCGTCATTACGCGCGCAGCAGCTTGAACTGGCGTCATCGGTTTGTCGGGAAGACCGCTTTATCAACGATCCCCCGACAATTATCGGCGGTGCGGACGTCGGTTTTGAAGAGGGCGGGGAAGTGACCCGCGCGGCGATGGTGCTGCTGACGTATCCGGGACTTGAACTGGTTGAATATCAGATCGCGCGTATCGCCACCACCATGCCGTACATTCCTGGTTTCCTCTCCTTTCGTGAGTATCCGGCACTCATGGCGGCATGGAATATGCTGTCACAAAAACCCGATCTGCTGTTCGTCGATGGGCATGGTATTTCGCATCCGCGCCGTCTGGGCGTAGCCAGCCATTTTGGCCTGCTGGTGGATGTTCCGACCATTGGCGTTGCGAAAAAACGGCTGTGCGGTAAGTTTGAGCCGCTGTCTGACGAGCCAGGCGCGCTGGTGCCGCTGCGTGATAAAGGTGAGGATCTGGCGTGGGTATGGCGCAGCAAAGCGCGCTGTAACCCGCTGTTTATCGCCACCGGTCATCGCGTCAGTCAGGACAGCGCGCTGGCCTGGGTGCAGCGCTGTACGAAAGGCTACCGTTTACCGGAGCCGACGCGCTGGGCGGATGCCGTCGCCTCGCGGCGTCCGGCGTTTCTGCGCTGGCAGGAAATCCAACCTTGATTCAGGTACACTGCGGCTAATTTCCGATATTGAGAACTCATCATGTTACAAAACCCGATTCACCTGCGGCTGGAGAAGCTGGAAAGCTGGCAGCACGTCACTTTTATGGCCTGTCTTTGCGAGCGCATGTACCCGAACTACGCCATGTTTTGCCAGCAAACCGGCTTTGGTGACGCGCAGCTTTATCGCCGTATGGTCGATCTCATCTGGGAAACGCTGACGGTTAAAGACGCGAAGATCAACTTCGACAGCCAACTGGAAAAGCTGGAAGAAGCGATCCCGTCGGCGGACGATTACGATATGTATGGCGTTTATCCGGCTATCGACGCCTGTGTAGCATTAAGTGAACTGCTGCATTCACGTTTAAGCGGCGAGACGCTGGAACATGCCATTGAAGTCAGCAAGACCTCTATCACCACGGTGGCGATGCTGGAAATGACGCAGGCTGGTCGGGAAATGACCGATGAAGAGCTGAAACTGAACCCGGCGGTTGAGCAGGAATGGGACATTCAGTGGGAGATTTTCCGCCTGCTGGCCGACTGCGAAGAGCGCGACCTGGAGCTGATCAAAGGCCTTCGCGCGGACCTGCGCGAAGCGGGTGAGAGCAATATCGGTATAAATTTACAGCAATGAGACAAGAAAACGTGATTTAACGCCTGATTTGTCATACTGCAAGGCTTCCCATTAGCCCCCCGTCTGGTCTACATTTGGGGGGCGAAAAAAAGTGGCTATCGGTGCGTGTATGCAGGAGGGCGCTTTTTGGCATTTCCGTCGCACTCGATGCTTAGCAAGCGATAAACACATTGTAAGGATAACTTATGAACAAGACTCAACTGATTGATGTAATTGCGGACAAGGCTGATCTGTCTAAAGTGCAGGCGAAAGCTGCTCTGGAATCCACCCTGGCTGCTATTACTGAGTCTCTGAAAGAAGGCGATGCTGTACAACTGGTTGGTTTCGGTACCTTCAAAGTGAACCACCGCGCTGAGCGTACTGGCCGCAACCCGCAGACCGGTAAAGAAATCAAAATCGCCGCAGCTAACGTGCCGGCATTTGTTTCTGGTAAAGCACTGAAAGACGCAGTTAAGTAAGACAGCGTGGCAGTGAACAGTTTTAGCAGGGGGGCGTTTTCGCCCCTTTTGTCATTGTGGTGCCGTCCGCTGGCGCTGGCTGGCGCGTTACTGCTGACAGCCTGTAGCCATGACTCGTCACCGCCGCCCTTTACCGCCAGCGGCTACGCAGGCGATCAGGGTGCGATACGCCTGTGGCGTAAAGATGTCGATGACGACGTTCATATTCTCTCTGCTTTCAGCCCGTGGCGAAGCGGAGACACCTCAACCAGCGAATACCGCTGGCAGGGCGATACGCTTGCCCTTATCGAACTCAACATCTACGGCAAACAGCCGGAACATATTCGCGTGCGTTTTGATGACCACGGCGAACTCAGTTTTATGCAGCGGGAAGTGAACGGTGAGAAGCAGCAGCTCTCCAGTGACCAGATCGCGCTGTACCGCTATCGTGCCGACCAGATCCGCCAGACCAGCGATGCGCTGCGTCAGGGGCAGGTTATACTGCGTCAGGGCCGCTGGCATGCCGACCACAGCGTCAGCACCTGCGAAGGACAGACGGTAAAACCGGAATTTGATGAGCAGGCGTTAAGCCATATAGAACGGCGTCAGCGCCATTCTTCTGCTGAGGTGAGTATTGCGTGGCTGGAAGCGCCAGAGGGTGCACAGCTGCTGCTGGTAGCGAATGAGGATTACTGCACCTGGCAGCCGCAGGAAAAGAATTTCTGAGCAAACCCTCTCCCTATGGAAGAGGGTTAGGCTGAGGGGGAAATTACTCCCCCTGCTCGCGGGCAATCGCGCGATAGCCAATATCCCGGCGGCTGAAGCTGCCATCCCAGTGAATATCCGCCATTAACGCATAGGCGTTTTTCTGCGCTTCCGCTACGGTATGACCCAGCGCCGTGGCGCACAGCACGCGCCCGCCGTTGGTCAGCACGCGGTCGTCTGCAAGTGCAGTGCCCGCATGGAACACCTTACCGCCCACTTCTTCCAGCGGCAGACCGTGGATCACGTCTCCGGTACGATAATCACCCGGATAGCCGCCCGCGGCGATCACCACGCCCAGCGAGGCGCGTTCGTCCCACTCCGAGCTTTTCTCATCCAGCTTGCCTTCGCAGGCGGCCAGACAGAGTTCAACCAGATCGGACTTCATACGCAGCATGATCGGTTGGGTTTCCGGATCGCCGAAACGGCAGTTAAACTCGATAACCTTCGGGTTGCCCTGCTTGTCGATCATCAGACCGGCGTACAAGAAGCCGGTGTAGGTATTGCCTTCCGCCGCCATACCACGCACCGTTGGCCAGATCACACGATCCATGGTGCGCTGGTGGACTTCATCGGTCACCACGGGAGCCGGAGAATATGCGCCCATACCGCCGGTATTCGGTCCGGTGTCGGCATCGCCAACGCGCTTGTGATCCTGGCTGGTGGCCATCGGCAGGACATGCTCGCCATCCACCATCACGATGAAGCTGGCTTCTTCGCCATCCAGAAACTCTTCAATCACGATCCGATGACCTGCATCGCCAAAGGCGTTGCCAGCCAGCATATCGTGAACCGCGGCTTCCGCTTCCTCCAGCGTCATGGCGACAATCACCCCTTTACCCGCCGCCAGACCATCCGCTTTGATGACGATCGGCGCGCCTTTCTCGCGCAGATATGCCAGCGCAGGCTCGATGTCAGTAAAGTTCTGGTATTCCGCCGTCGGAATATGGTGACGGGCGAGGAAGTCTTTGGTGAAAGCTTTGGAGCCTTCCAGCTGGGCGGCGCCCTGCGTTGGGCCAAAGATGGTCAGGCCGGCCGCGCGGAAGGCATCGACCACGCCCAGCACCAGCGGGGCTTCCGGGCCAACGATCGTCAGGTCAATATGTTCACTTTGGGCAAAATTCAACAGCGCCGGAATATCGGTCGCGCCAATAGCCACGTTTTGCAGCATCGGCTCCAGCGCCGTACCGGCGTTACCCGGTGCGACAAAAACGGTTTTGACTGCGGGTGACTGGGCGGCTTTCCACGCCAGCGCGTGTTCGCGTCCGCCGTTACCAATAACTAATACTTTCATTATCTGCTCCGGGATTAATGGCGGAAGTGGCGCATGTCAGTGAAGATCATCGCGATACCGTGTTCGTCGGCAGCCGCGATAACTTCATCATCACGAATGGAACCGCCAGGCTGGATCACGCAGCTGACGCCCACAGCCGCAGCGGCATCAATACCATCGCGGAACGGGAAGAAGGCGTCGGAGGCCATCGCGGAGCCTTTCACTTCCAGTCCTTCATCACCTGCTTTAATACCGGCGATTTTCGCGGAGTACACGCGGCTCATCTGACCCGCGCCAATGCCGATGGTCATATTCTCTTTGGCATAAACAATAGCGTTGGATTTAACGAACTTGGCGACTTTCCAGCAGAACAGCGCATCACGCAGTTCCTGCTCGCTCGGCTGGCGTTTGCTGACCACGCGCAATTCCGCTTCGCTCACCATGCCCAGATCGCGATCCTGAACCAGCAGGCCGCCGTTCACACGCTTGAAATCCAGACCCGCGACGCGGGCAGACCATTCGCCGCAAACCAGCACGCGCACGTTCTGTTTAGCGGCAGTGATTTTCAGCGCCTCTTCCGTCGCCGACGGGGCGATGATCACCTCAACAAACTGACGGGAGATAATGGCCTGCGCCGTTTCCGCATCCAGTTCACGGTTAAAGGCGATAATGCCGCCGAACGCGGAAGTCGGATCGGTTTTGTAAGCGCGATCGTAAGCGTCGAGGATCGAATCGCTGACCGCCACGCCGCACGGGTTGGCATGTTTGACAATCACACAGGCCGGTTCGCTGAACTCTTTCACACATTCCAGCGCGGCGTCGGTGTCGGCAATGTTGTTATAAGAGAGCGCTTTGCCCTGCACCTGTGTTGCGGTGGCAACCGAGGCTTCTTTAATTTCTTCTTCTATATAGAAGGCGGCCTGCTGGTGGCTGTTCTCACCGTAGCGCATATCCTGCTTCTTAATGAAGTTCAGATTCAGCGTGCGTGGGAAGCGGCCAGAAGGATCTTTGCTGTCGCCGTGATAAGCGGGAACCAGGCTGCCGAAGTAGTTGGCGATCATGCTGTCGTAGGCGGCAGTATGTTCGAAGGCTTTAATGGCGAGGTCAAAACGGGTAGCAAGGGTCAGGGAGCCGTCGTTCGCGTCCATCTCATTAATAATGGCGTAGTAGTCGCTGCTCTTAACCACGATAGCCACATCTTTATGGTTCTTGGCGGCGGAGCGGACCATAGTGGGGCCGCCAATATCAATGTTCTCTACCGCGTCTTCCAGCGTGCAGCCATCGCGCGCGACGGTGGCGGCGAACGGGTAAAGGTTTACAACAACCATATCAATAGGAGAGATGTCGTGCTGCGCCATGATCGCATCATCCTGCCCGCGACGACCCAGAATACCGCCATGCACTTTCGGGTGCAGCGTCTTGACGCGTCCATCCATCATTTCCGGGAAGCCGGTGTAGTCAGATACTTCGGTGACCGGCAGGCCTTTCTCTGCCAACAGGCGTGCGGTACCGCCAGTGGATAGCAGCTCCACGCCACGCGAGGAGAGAGCCTGTGCAAATTCGATGATACCGGCTTTGTCAGAAACACTGAGCAGGGCACGGCGAACTGGACGACGTTGTTGCATGGTATTAAATCCCCAGGATTTGGACATTACAGAGAGCGTTAGCTGAATCTTCGGTTTTCTTTCTTCCCAAAATTCAGCTAACGCCCCAGACGGGGCATCCTTGTTTTAGCGCGGGCATTGTAACGAAAACGTTTGCGCAACGCTCGCGAATTTTTAGTGTTTCACCGCTTTGTGGATAACTCTGTGCGTAAATAGGTATAAGGCGGGGTTTTGCTGTGGAATGCAGCAGTCAGTCATTTTTCTGTCATTTAGGTATTGCGGTGCCTTCAGAACTCCCTATAATGCGCCTCCATCGACACGGCGGATGTGAATCACTTCACACAAACAGCCGGTTCGGTTGAAGAGAAAAAATCCTGAAAATGAGGGTTGACTCTGAAAGAGGAAAGCGTAATATACGCCACCTCGCAACGGTGAGCGAAAGCCGCGTTGCACTGCTCTTTAACAATTTATCAGACAATCTGTGTGGGCACTCAAGGACATGGATTCTTAAACGTCTTCGGACGCTAAATGAATACCAAGTCTCTGGAGTGAACATACGTAATTCATTACGAAGTTTAATTCACGAGCATCAAACTTAAATTGAAGAGTTTGATCATGGCTCAGATTGAACGCTGGCGGCAGGC
>NZ_JAHUXA010000002.1 GCF_019218745.1 Enterobacter sp. ENT03 | reverse complement strand
AAGCATTCAGGTTGCATCAAGGCGGCAAGCGAGCGAATCCCCGGGAGCATAGTTCACTATGTGACTGGGGTGAGTGAACGCAGCCAACGACGAGGCAGCCTGAAGGATGAAGTGGGCTTACACAAAAGCATTCAGGTTGCATCAAGGCGGCAAGCGAGCGAATCCCCGGGAGCATAGTTCACTATGTGACTGGGGTGAGTGAACGCAGCCAACGACGAGGCAGCCTGAAGGATGAAGTGGGCTTACACAAAAGCATTCAGGTTGCATCAAGGCGGCAAGCGAGCGAATCCCCGGGAGCATAGTTCACTATGTGACTGGGGTGAGTGAACGCAGCCAACGACGAGGCAGCCTGAAGGATGAAGTGTATAAAGGTTTTAATGTGACTAAAGGTCTATTATCATCGGCATATTACCAATGAGCCGCGTACTGCTCTGGCCCGAAAAGGAATAAAATCACTATGCGCTGTAAAATGCTGACTGCTGCCGCAGCGGTTCTTCTGATGTTGACCGCAGGTTGTTCCACTCTGGAGCGAGTGGTTTACCGTCCTGATATTAATCAGGGCAACTACCTGGCACCTAACGACGTATCTAAAATCCGTATCGGTATGACGCAACAGCAGGTTGCTTACGCACTCGGCACGCCGATGGTGACCGATCCGTTCGGGACTAACACCTGGTTCTACGTCTTCCGTCAGCAGCCAGGCCATGAAGATGTCACACAGCAAACCCTGACGCTGACCTTCAACAGCAACGGCGTGCTGACTAATATCGATAACAAGCCTGCGCTGACCTCTCAGTAAGGCTTCCGAAAAGCAAAAAAGGTGCTCTTGAGCACCTTTTTTTATGGCTGGTGAACAACGTTTACTTCTCGTTATCCGCGCTTTTTTCTGCCCGTTTGCGGCGCAGCTCTTTCGGATCGGCAATCAGCGGGCGATAAATCTCCACGCGATCGCCGTCATGCAGCGCGTCTTTAAGCTTCACCGGACGACTGAAAATACCGACTTTATTCTCGGTCAGCGATATATCTGAACGCAGTTCCAGCAGCCCGGAGGCGCGGATCGCTTCTTCAACCGTCGCACCTTCGTTCAGCGTCACGCGCTGCAAATACTGCTTTTCTGGCAGCGCATAAGCCACTTCCACCACGATTTTACCCGGCACTGTAAACCTCTTTAGCGCGATGGGTAAACGCCTGCACCATGTTCATCGCCAGCTCTTTGAAGATACGACCAAACGCCAGCTCAATGAGCTTATTGGTGAATTCAAAATCAAGCTGAAACTCGATCTGACAGGCTTCCGGGCTGAGCGGCGTAAACTTCCAGCCGCCCATCAGCTTCTTAAAGGGACCATCGACCAGGTGCATCAAAATGCTTTGATTGCTGGTCAATGTATTACGTGTGGTAAACGTTTTACTGATACCGGCTTTGGAGACATCCACGGCGGCGGTCATCTGCGTCGGACCGGACTCCAGCACGCGGCTGCCGGTGCAGCCCGGCAAAAACTCCGGATAAGACTTCACATCGTTTACTAACTGATACATCTGCTCTGCGCTGTAAGGCACTAACGCAGATCGGCTAATCTGAGGCATAGCGTTTTCCTGGGATCTACACCTTATAAATAATAACATCTCCCTCCCAGGAAAGGAAAACGCTTAGCCGCAACTCGTGCTAATATAACGCGTTACACCTCGCAGGACGGAATGGGGTGTTTTTATAACATCAGATTACCTATACTGAGCGGCATTATGACCAAGAAAAAAGCACACAAACCTGGCTCAGCCACCATCGCGCTCAACAAGCGCGCCCGCCATGAATATTTTATCGAAGATGAATTTGAAGCGGGTCTGGCCTTACAGGGCTGGGAAGTTAAATCTCTGCGCGCCGGTAAAGCAAACATCAGCGACAGCTATGTCATCCTGATCGATGGCGAAGCCTTCCTGTTCGGCGCAAACTTTACGCCGATGGCCGTTGCCTCCACGCACGTGGTCTGCGATCCCACCCGTACCCGTAAACTGCTGCTGAATCAGCGCGAGCTGGACACGCTGTATGGTCGCATTAACCGCGATGGCTATACCGTGGTGGCGCTGTCGCTGTACTGGAAGAACGCCTGGTGCAAAGTGAAAATTGGCGTGGCGAAAGGTAAGAAACAGCACGACAAGCGTAACGATGTGAAAGATAAAGAGTGGGCAGTGGATAAAGCCCGCATTATGAAACACGCCGGTCGCTAATCCCTGCCTTCACCCCGGTCCTCTCCCACAGGGAGAGGACATTTCCTGCCGCCTTCGTTACCGTTCCCGCAACGCCTCGTTGACCTTGTTCAGCGGTTTAATCAGATAATCCATCACCGATTTCTGCCCGGTCTTGATCTCCACGTTCGCCACCATGCCCGGTAAAATCGGGAAGCTTTTGCCGCTTTTATTATGCAGTTCGGCTTTCGAGGTGCGCACATACACCCGGTAATAAAACTGATCCCGCTTCACCTCGTCCTGCAGGGTATCCGGCGACACCACTTCCACCTTGCCGGTTAAATCCCCGTAGATCGACGAGTCATAGGCCGTCACCTTTACCGTCGCCGGTAAGCCCGGACGAATATAGGCAATATCGCGCGGATTAATGCGCGTCTCCACCAGTAGCTGATCTTCCAGCGGCACGATCTCCATCAGCTTGCCGCCCGGTTGCAGCACACCGCCGACGGTGGTCACCTGAATATCTTTTACGATACCGCGCACCGGCGAGAACAGCGAGGCGCGATCCACCTGATCCGCCTTACCGGACATCACCTGGATCTGTGCGTCCAGATCGGCGTTATTTTTCACCTGTTCTTCACGCGCCCGCACCGCAAACTGGTTACGGGCGTCATCGATTTTGCCCTGCAATTCCGCGGCCTGGCGTTGCAGGCGGATCACCTCCACCTGGCTTGCCGCCCCTTTTGCCACCAGCGGCTGCGTCATTTTCAGTTCCGACATCACCAGTTGATACGTTTTTTGCAGGTTCGCCACCGTCTCATTAAGGTTGCGCCGCCGCGATTCATATAGCTGCCGCTCACGGGCGACCAGATCCGGCTCGCGCATCGACTCGGCGCTAAAGCGCAGCGGCTCGCCGGTCAGCTCGGAACGCAGACGTTCGCTGGAGGCGCGCAGCGTGCGCACTCTGGAGGCCGCCTCACCATAGTTAGACTGAAAACGGGTTGGATCGAGGCGCGCCAGCAGTTGCCCGCGCTCGACAATATCCCCCTCTTTCACCAGCAGATCATTGACGATGCCGCCGTCGAGACTGTCGATCACCTGCGCATGGCTGGACGGGGTGATCTTCCCCGTCCCCACCGTCACCTCATCCAGCACCGCCCACCAGGCCCAGACGACAAAAAACAGCAGTCCGATCAGCGTCAGCCAGATCACGGAGGAGTAGAAGCGGCCCTGGCGCGCCAGATCGTCCTGCATACTTAATTGACTCATGGCGTACTCCTTATGCGACTGACGAGACGCTACTATTACGCACCGCCTGTTTTATCAGCGAATCGCGCGGCCCGTCGGCAACGATTTTGCCGTTCTCCATCACCACAATGCGGTCGACCAGATTCAGCAGCGCCGGACGGTGCGTCACCAGCACCAGCGTGCGCCCGGTCAGCCACTGGGAAAGCTGACGGATCACCCAGGCTTCCAGCTGCTCGTCCATCGAGGCGGTAGGTTCATCCATCAGCACGATCTGCGGATTACGCACAATCAGGCGGCTGAGCAGCACCATCTGCCGCTGCCCGCCGGACAGCCCGCGCCCGCCCTCGTTGATCAGCCTGTCCAGACTGGCGGCATCCTGCTGCACCATGCCGATCGCCCCGCTGATGCGCAGCGCCTGGATCAGCTCCGCTTCCGTGGCGTGGGGATGACCGAGCATCAGGTTCTGCCGCAGCGTGCCGAAAAACAGCCGTGAATCCTGCGACAGATAGCCGAGCTGGCGACGCACATCGTTGGGGTCGATATGCGCCATATCCACGCCATCAATAATCACTTTGCCCTTGCTGGCCTGCGCCTGACCGGAAAGCAGTTTCAGCAGGGTCGATTTTCCCGCGCCGGTTTTACCGAGGATCGCCACGCGCTCGCCGGGCTTGATCTCAAGCTCCGGGATCTGCACCGCCTGCTCCCCCTTTTCCACATCGTAGCTGTACTGCACCTGCTGCATCTGGAAATGCCCGGCCAGTACCGGGCAGTGCGCCATTTTTTCGCCCGCCGTTTTATCCAGCGGTTTTTTCAGCAGATCGTTCAGACCATTCATCGCCGTTTTCGCGTGCTGCCAGCGGGAAAACACCATGGTGAGCTGCATCAGCGGCGCGATGGTACGCGACGACAGCAGGCTACAGGCGACCAGCGTCCCGGTAGTGATACTCCCTTCCATCACCAGATAGCAGCCGAACACCAGCATTCCGGCATAGGTAATTTGTTGCACGGTGGAGGCCCAGCCGCTGAGCCGCGCACCCCATACGCGCTGCTTCATGCCAATCCCCGCCCCCACCGCATGGGTGTGCTCCCACTGGCGCTGGAAATAGGGTTCCGCCTGCAACGCTTTAATGTCTTCGACGCCTTCGATGGACTCCACCAGCACCGCGTTACGAATGGCGCTTTCCCGCATCCCCTCTTTCGCCAGTTTCGCCATCGGCCACTGCACGAGGATGCCGGGGATCACAATCAGCGGAATGGCGATCAACGGGATCGCCACCAGCGGACCGCCCACCAGCGCCATAATGGCGAGAAACAGCAGCACGAAGGGAATATCCATTGCCGCGCCGACAGTGGTGGAGGTGAGCAGTTCGCGCACCTGATCAATTTCGCGCAGCTGGGAAATAAACGAACCGGTGGATTTGGGGCGCGCATCGTTTTTGATCGCCAGCGCCCGGGCAAAAAACAGCGATGAGACGTTCAGATCGATATGCTTGCCCATAATGTCCGACACATGGGTACGGGCAAGGCGGATAAAAAACTCCAGCATGGCGGCGAATAATACGCCGATGAACAGCACCCACAGCGTCGGGATCGACTGGGCCGGGATCACCCGGTCATACACCTGCATCGAGAATAAGATCCCCGCCAGCGCCAGCACATTACCAAGCAGCGAGGCGAGCGCGATCTCCGACAGCTTGCGCCCACTGTGCCGGAAGTGCCGCCAGAACCAGTGCGCTTCCCAGGGTTTGGTGAAATCATCAATGCGCGCGTCACGACCACGGGCGGCGATGCCGAGCATCACCACTTCCGGCTTTACGCGGGTGAGCAGCGTTTCCAGCGGCTCTTCGCGCACCAGATCGCCGCCTTCCGACAGCCAGTAGGTCGCCAGCCCCTCGGCATCAATGGACTCCAGCAGCATTAATTCCCCGGACTCCAGCTGGACGATCACCGGCAGATTTTGCGCATTCCAGCGCATACGCGCCAGCGGCACCGTGCGCACCTGTAATCCCATCAGGCCACTTAAACGTTCCAGTCGGGCGCTTCGCGGCAGCGCTTCAAACCAGCGCATCTGCTGACGCACCGCAGGCGCATCGGCAGGCAGCCCGAATCGTCCCGCGGCGCGCACCATGACATTGATCCAGCTTTCGGTATCAGGCTCTTGCATTACTGCTCCTTAAAGTGACGGCAAGGTATCGCCAATGGTGCGGCTGCGTTCAATGCCCAGCATATCCAGCAGATTGTCTGCGGCCCCGGCATAACGAACGGCGGCGTCCCAGGCGTCATAGCGCGCAGTGATCGACGCCGTGTCAGCCTGAAAGACATCCTGTTCAATACTCAGCAGATCGTTGAGGCTGCGTTTGCTGAGACGATACTCGTCGCGGTACACCTCGCGGGCGCGATCGGCGCTGAGGAACTGCGCATCCCCCGCCCGCTGGCGCTGCTGCGCCCCGGTAAGATCCGCCCAGGCGGTGGCAGCCCGCTGATTTATCTCCAGCTTGCTGGCCTCGACCTGGGCGCGGGCATTGGCGCGATCGCCTTCCGCCGCCTCCACCCGCGCACTGACCGCGCCGCCCTGATACAGCGGCGCGTCCACCACCAGCTGCACCTGGTCATCCCAGTAGCTGCTGTTTTCATTCTGATAGCGGGTACGCCCCGCCTGTACGGAGACGGTCGGCCAGTGCTGCGCCTGCACCTGGCGAATGCGCTGCTCGGCGGCAAGCTGCTTTGACTGGGCGCTACGCACGGCGTTGCTGCGCTCGTAAGGCAGCGATTTGAGGGTGATTTTTTGCTTCATCAGATCGTCGGGCAGATCCGGCAGCGAGTCTGCCACCACGCCGGTGAGCACGCTCAGCGCCGCCTGCGCGGAGCGGGTCTGGGCTTCATATTGCGCAAGCGTCGCGTTCAGCCCGGCAATTCGCGTCTGGGCCTGTAAGACGTCGGACTGGGAACTCAGCCCGGCCTGGGCGCGCAGATCAGCCATCTCCTGCACCGCCTGCAACGAGGTGATATTTTTACGCGCCGCGTCCGCCAGCGCCTGGTAACGTTTGACCTGCAAATAGGTTTGCAGCGTCTCCATGCCGACTTCATTCAGCGAATGGTAGAGATCGTAGCGGTACGCATCCGACAGCTCGTGCTGCTCATCAATGCTGCCGCCGGTTTTGCCAAAGTCATAAATCAGCTGTTTTAAGCTGACGCCCCCCGCGCCATTACTGCTCAGCGAGCCTGCCGAGTCGGTGCGGTGTGAACGTCCGACGTTCCCCTGTAACGAGACCTGCGGAAACCACGCGCTTTCCGCTTCTGAAAGATTGGCCTTCCCCACCTGGATTTGCGCCGCCGCCTGGGCAATTTTCGGATTGCGGGCGAAGGCGCGCAGGATCGCCTCTTTGATGGTCAGCTGCGCCTGAAGCTGTTCGCCAGGCGCGGTCTGCCACTGATGCTCGTCAGCCCAGGCTGGCAGTATCGCGGTCCCAGGCACTGCCAGCAGTAACAGCCCTATCGTTGCTAATTTCATGGTTCCACCTTTGGCTGCCCGTGGTGATATTTTACGTTCCCTCGCCTCGTCCCTGAGGCCGCGATCCGGTCATCAGACCATATTGACGTGCAGCCCGTGCTGCACCAGTACATCGCCTAAGGTGTTGCTTTGTGAACTGTTGTGATAGATGTCGAACTGCATGCCATCCACCTCCCGGTGACCGCTGACCGACCAGATGTCGCTGTTGCCCTGCACCAGGTTGACGCGATCCCCCGTACTGCCTTTGATGATCAAATCGTCTTCCGGTTTATCGGTGACCGTCAGCGCCTCGTGCACATCCAGCGTGATGCTGTTGGTGCCCGATTTACCCAGATCGATGATCTCGATGTTGTGCACGCGGGTAGCAGCATCGATCAGGTTAAGCACCAGATCGACCCCGTCCAGCAGCAGCGTATCGGTTCCCGCGCCCCCGTCGATCTCCACAAAGCCGAGCGTCGCAAGATGAATGGTGTCGTTGCCTGCGCTGCCCTGCACGCTGTCGCCGCTGACTTCGCTGCCATCCGCCAGCGTGATGCTGACGCCGCCGATGGTGTAGGCCCCCTCCTCCGGCTGCGCGGCGGTATGCTCACTTTCGGTGACGGTGGCCGCCGTGCGCGCGGTCAGGGTGCTGGCCGGTGCACTGCTGGTTTCCTGCACGGTGTTAATGCTGTCGGAGTGCAGCACAACGCTGGGATCATCCACCGTCATCGCCATCAGGCTGGCAGGCGGTGTGGTGGAGATGATGTTCCCGCCAAGGCCGACGTTCAGATAGCCGGTATTACCTGCTTCATCGGCGGCGTAAAGGTTAACCGCGCTGGTCAGCGACAGCAGGTTCAGAATGTTCAGCCCAAGAAAGAGCGTTGTTGACCAGTTACCGTTGGCGTCGGTGACGGCGGTGGTGCTTACCGTGCCGTTCAGCAGTGACAGATGCACCACCGAGTTCGGTGCCAGGTTGCGCGATCCGCCGCTCAGCGTCAACCCTTTGGTTAACAGGGTCAGCGGGTTGAGGGTCGCCAGCGCGTTCCATGACAGCTCTGGCGTGGTGAGTTTGACCGTCACATCCGCGCTGGTGCTGTTGGTGTTGCCCACTTTGTCGATAACCGAGACGCCGACTTTTAGCGCCCCGCCGGTCAGCCCTTTCAGAATGGTGCTGTTAACCGGCAACGACCAGCTGCCGTCGGTATTCACCGTGGCGTTATAACTGGTGCCGCCCAGCGACACCACCACGCGGGAACCGTCGGTGATCCCGCCGTTGATGCGCCCGGAAATGATCTGCGTACCGTTCGACTCCGCAACGTTAAGGAAGCCGTCGTTACCAAACAGCGAGCTTAACGTAATGGACGGCAGACTGTGGGTGATGACGTTCAGCACTCCGCTGGTACCCGCCACGTTGCCCGCCGGATTCGTCACCGAGGCGTTCACCGTCAGCGTGCCGTCAAGCAGCGCGCTGAGATCGGTTTTCGGCACCGTGACTGACCAGTTACCGTCGGCCCCGACCAGCGTCTGATAAACCTTGCCGCCCAGCGTCACATTGACCAGCGAGCCGGCTGCATTGGTAGAGGAGCCGGTGATCACCTGGGCGCTGAGAATATCCGCCGCGCTCAGACCGCCGTCGCCAAACAGGGAGTTAATAATCAGCGTCGGCGCCTGCTGGATGGCCACCAGCAGATTTTTGCTGTCGCTGGCGACGTTACCCGCCGCATCGCGCGCCGTCACGCCGACCGACAGCGTACCGTCCGTCAGCCCTTGCAGGGTGGCGGTCGGCAGCGGTAAGCGCCAGCTGCCATCGCTGCCGACGGTCGTGTTAAACGTCAGGCCGCCGAGGGTAACGGTCAGGGCAGTGCCAGCCGCCAGATTGGTGGTGGTGCCGTTAAGCACCTGCGCCCCCAGCAGATCCGACAGGCTGAGGTTGCCGTCGCCAAACGGCGTATTCAGGCTGACGGTCGGCAGCGCGTTAACAATGGCGTTCACCAGTTGCGAGCCGGTGCCGAGGTTGCCTACATCATCGCGCACGCTGGCGCTGACGGTGACATTACCATCGGCTAATCCTTTCAGGACCGAAGACGGGACGCTCACCGACCAGGTGCCATTGTTGATGGTGCCGGTCAGCGTGGCGCTGCCGACGCGCACGGTGACCGTGCCGCTGGCAAGGCTGGTGACGCCGCTAATGGTCTGCGCCACATCCGCTTCGGCGCGGCTCAGATAGCCGTCACCGCCAAACAGCGTGCCGAGGTTAACTCCCACCGTCGGCAGGTTGGTCAGCCCGACTTTGATCGCCGGGGCGTTGATGGTCGCGCTGTTGCCGTCCGGCGTCAGAATAGTGACGACAGGCGTCAGCGTGCCGTCTGCAAGGGTGGCGAGATCCGCCGGGCTAACGGTAATGCTGAAGGTGCCGTTCCCCGCCACCACGCCCGCAAAGGTTTTCCCGCCCACCGCTACGCTCACCGTTGAACCGGCCGGGGCCAGCCCGACGCTGCCGGTAATGGTCTGTGTCAGCAGCGCATCGGCGGCGCTCAGCAGTCCATCGCCAAACAGCGTCACGGCATTCAGCACCGGCGGCAGCAGATTAAGCGCGACGTTGCTGCCCACCGCGGCGTTATTACCATACTGATCGGTCGCCTCGACGCTCACCGCCACATTGCCCGAACCCAGCCCCTGGAGCACGGATTTCACCGTGTCCGGCAGGGCAATGGACCATTTCCCGTTGCCATCCACATTGGTGGTGAACGCGGTGGTATTGCCGACTTTAATGCTCAGGGTACGGCCATTCAGCCCGGTGGCTGTGCCGCTGATCACGCCGTTCAGCAGTTCAGGAATACTCAGCACGCCATCGCCAAACAGCGGGTCGAGCACAATGGCAGGCTGGGTTTTCACGGCGACGGTGATACCCGCAGTGCCGTTGACGACGTTGCCGAATTTATCCGTCACGCTGACCGCAAGACCGACATTGCCATCCGGCAGCGCGCCGAGTAACGACGGCGGTAGAGTGGCGATCCAGTTGCCCAGCGCATCCTGCGTCCCCTGAATGGTCTGCCCGGCGATAGTGACGACCACGCCCGCGACGTTCGCCGCATTGCTCAGTCCCAGCGACACCACCTGACTGGCGGTGCTGTCGACCAGGTTAATGATGTTATCGCCCGCGACCGTAATATCACTGATCACCGGCAGATCGGTCAGCGCCGTGCCGACATTAATGATCTTATTCGTGGTGTTACCGTTAATATCGGTCACGTTCACCTGCAATTGCAGGGTTTGCTGCGTCAGGCCGACCCACAGGTCTGGCGGCAACTGGATCGTGAATTTGCCATCCGCACCGACCACGGTGGTCGGGATGGTGGTGCTCACCCCGGCAATGGTCACTTTCACCGTGGCGCCGCGATAGTCGCCGCTCACCTGCCCGGTCACCAGCTGCGTCACCAGCGATTCCGCGACGTTCAGCACGCCGTCAGTACCGAAGACATCGTTGACCAGCACGCCGAGGCCCTGGTTGAGGGCGACGTTAAGCCCGACGTTGTTGCTTGACGTATTACCCGCCGCATCGGTGGAGGTGATGTTGATCACCTGCGCACCGTCGCTGAGCGTGCGCAGATCCAGTTCCGGGAAGGTGTGGCTCCAGTTTCCGTTGCTATCGACCGTACTACTCCAGCTGAGCGGGCCGAGGGTGACCTTGACGGTGTTACCCGGTTCACCGCGCCCCTGCACCAGCAGGCCAGTACCGGCTTCCACCGTGTTCAGTACCGCCGGCAGGCTGAGGGCATTCACTTCCAGCAGCGGGCCATCGCGATCCACGCTGATGATGCGGCCATCCTGCGCCGGGTTGCCCGCGCCATCGCTCAAACGGGCGATAACCGGACTACTGCCCTGCGGCAGCGCGGCGACATCCGCCTGCGGCACGACCGTGGACCAGGTGCCGTCAGCGCCGACCACCGCGTAGTAGGTTTTGTTGTTCAGGGTGACCGCCACCGTGCGTCCGGCTTCGGACAGGCTGGCGGTGCCGCTCAGGGTCAGCGGTGAGCCACTGTCTGCGGCGTTGATCACGTCATCACCGGACACCGCATTAAGGGTCACCGTCGGCAGGACAGTATCCACCTGCACCACCACCGACGACGCGGTATTCGGCGCGGTCTGGCTGGTGGCGACCAGGGTGTAATCCCCCTGGTTCGGGAAGGTGCTGGTGGGCAGATTGATCGTCCAACTGCCGCTGCCGTCCACCGTGGCGGTACCGACAAGCACGCCGTTAACGGTGATGTTCAGCACGGTGCCCGCCGGGTAGCCGTTACTCTCCCCGCTGACGGCAATCGTCGGCGCGGCGTTAAATTCGCTGGCGTTGATAATGTTATCGCCCGCCACCGGGTTCACCGTCACGCTGAAGGCTGGCGGTACAGTGTCGATGGTGACATTGACCGGTCCGCTGGTGGCCGGGTTACCGGCAACATCGTTAACCGTCGCCACCAGCGTGGCGCTGCCGTTAGTGAGTGTCGCCATCTGCTGCGGCGTGAGCTGCAATGCCCAGGTGTTGCCTGGCTGTACCGTGGTGGTAAAGGTCTGCCCTGCCAGCGTGATGGTAATGGTGCGCCCCGCTTCCACGTTGCTGGTAGTGCCGGTAAGGGTTTGCAGCTGCTGGCTTTCCGTCCAGTCGAGATCGCCGTTGCCAAACGGCGCGTTGACCGAAATGGTTGGCTGGTTGAGTGCGATCACCACAGGCGCGCTGATGCTGGCAGTGTTAAGGGCGTTGTCGGTCACGGTGACCGTCACGCTCTGCTGACCGCGCGCGACACCGGTCCAGCTATTGCTGTCCAGCGCCAGCGTCCAGCTTCCCGTTTGCGGATCGACGATGGCGGTAAAGAGTTTACCGCCGATAGTCACCTGCACCGTTGTCGCCGACGGATCGCGAGAGGTAAAGGTGCCGGACAGGGTTAACGGCCCGGACGCTTCGCTGATATTCAGATAGCCATCGCCAAATACCGGCGAGACGACCTTCACGGTCGGCGCGTCGAAGGCGACCGCAAAGGACTGGCTGGCGGTTTCAGTGTTACCGTACTGATCTTCGGCGCGCACGATAATGGCATGAGATTCATTGGGATTGAGGCCCTGTAGCGTCCCGGCAGGCAAGGAAACCGACCACTGCCCATTCGCATCCACATTGGCAATGTAGGTCACGCCGTCGACATCAATGGTGACGGTGACAAACTGTCCACCCCCGCTCAGACCCGTGCTGCCGGTCAGCGTCAGCGGCCCCGCTGCTTCACTGATATTCAGAATTTCATCGCCGCCAAACAGGTTAGTGACACTGGGTGTCGGCAGCGCCAGTTGCGGCACAAAGGTTTGCGTGGCGGAGTCGCTGTTACCGTAGACATCCGTCACGGTGACGATCACGGTCTGCGTCTGACCATTGGTTAAGCCGGTTAAGGCCGACGGCGGCAGCGTTACGCTCCACTGTCCGTTAGCATCCACCGTCGCCCCGGTGTTGTACGGCACGCCGTTAAGGGTGACGGTGACGGTCTGCCCGGCACCGGTAACGCCAGAGTTACCGGTCAGCACCTGGCCCGCCGTCGCCTCCGGATTGTTCAGCACGCCATCGGTGAACAGGGTGCCCAGCGTCACCTCCGGCACGTTATTGATCACCGCCTGGAAGTTACCCCCGCCAGAAATCACGTTCCCCGCGGTGTCGGTGACGATGATTTTCACCGGGATCGTGCCATCCGGCAGCGCGCCGAGCGTACCGGCGCTCACCGGCAGCGTCCACTGACCGTTGGCATCAATATTGGCATTGCTGATGGTGATCAGCGGCCCGTTGTTAATACTCACCTGAATGGTCTGAATACTGGCTTTATCCAGTCCCGTAGTACCGGTCAAGGTGCTGTCTGCTACTTCACTGCTGATCAACACGCCATTGCCGAACGCGGTGTTCAGCGTCGGTGTCGGCAGCGTGTCCGCGCGAACGTCGAAGTCTACCGTCGGGCTGGTGGCGGTATTGCCGGCTTTATCGGTGACCGTCACCGCCAGGGTGTATTCGCCGTCATTAAGATCCTGCAACACGCTCGATGGCAGTTGCACCGTCCAGTTACCGTTATTGTCCACCGCCCCCTCAACGACGACAGGACCACTCAGATCGCCGCCGTCAAGGGTGATCGACACGGTCTGCCCGCCGCCGGTAAGTCCGGTCGAGCCTGTTAACGTCTGGCCGGTGCTGGCTTCCAGCTGGTTAATAATGCCGTCGGTAAACGGCGTGGTCGGCAGCGAGGCGGTCGGAGTATCAATGACCACTTCTATGCCCAGACTACCGCTGGCCGGGTTAGCGTAAATATCGCTGGCGCTGGCGGTAATGGTGTACGGGCCGTCAGTAAACTGCTCAAAGGTGCCAGCCGGGATGGTCGCCGTCCAGCTTCCGCCCGTGTCCACCGTGGCGGTGCCAATCCGCACCGTGCCGATAACCAGCGTGATGATCGCGCCAACCGGCAGCCCGGTCGACACCCCTGAGATCTGGCCCGGACCGGCGGCTTCAAGGGTATTGACCATGCCATCGCTCAGCACCCCCGAATTAGTGAGGGTGATGGTGGGCAGCGCGGCGTTACCGACGTTAATCAGCAGCGGCTGGTTGGTGACGTTGCCGTCCGGATCCGTGGCGGTCAACGTCAGGGAGGACTCATTCTGCGGCAGCGCCTGTAATTCCTCTGCCGGAATGGCAATGCTCCAGTTCCCCGACTGATCGGCCCGGGTTTCGATAGCGGTGCCGTTGATCGTAAGCGATACGATGGAGCCTGGCGCGGTGGTACCGCTCAGGGTCTGCGCGGTGGCGGATTCGCTGATGTTGATCAGACCATCGGACAGGAAGCTGCTGTTAAGCGTGATGTCCGGCCCGACGGTATCGACGCGCACCTGCTGGGTGTTGCTCGCCGGGTTATTAGCAAGATCGCTGGCAGTCGCGGTGACGGTATAGGTTTGATCCACAAGGCTGCTGACAACGCCTGACGGAACCGCGACCGACCATTTCCCGTCTGCGCCAATGGTGGCGGTATAGCTGCCGCCGTTCGGTGCGAGCGTGATGGTCACCACGGTGCCCTGCGTCAGATGCGTGGACGCGCCGGTGATGGTGACGGTACTGCCGCTTTCCGTGTCATTGATCACGTTATCGCCCGCCACCTTGTCGATGGTGAGCGTCGGCTGGCTGGCCGGTTGCGCAATAAAGGTCACATTTTGCGTCGCGTCATCGACGTTACCCGCCTTATCGCTGACGGTGACGCGGATCGGCTGCACGCCGTCCTGCACCGCCGCCAGTGCGCCTGCCGGGATCGAAACGCTCCAGCTGCCGTCGGGCTGGACGGTGGTCGGATAACCCACGCCGTTCAGCGTGACGGTCACAGTTTGCCCGGCTTCAACGTTCACCGTCGAGCCAGAGACCACCAGCGGCGTGCCGGCTTCACTGGCGTTAACGTAGTTGTCTGTTGAAATGCTGTTCATCGTCACCTGCGGCGCATTGGCCGGCGAGGCGTCGAGGGTAAAGGTCGGTTTGAGTATGGCGCTGTTGCCCGCGCTGTCGGTGGCCACCACCGTCATACTGACCGGTCCATCCGGGATACCGTTGAGCGCCCCGGCAGGTAGCGTCACGCTCCAGTTGCCGCCATTCTGGATCAGCGCGTTATAGGTCTGGCCGTTGATCTGCACCACGACGGTTTGCGGTTGTGCCGGATCGTAAGGCGTGGCGCTGCCGGTGATCACCATCGGGCCTGCTGCTTCCGCGGCATTGACGATGCCATCGTTTGACACCAGATCGACGCTGAGCAGCGGCGGGGTTTTATCCACCACAATACTGCTTTCCAGCACCGCCGGGTTACCGGCCACGTCGGTGGCGGTGATCACCACCGGCACGGTGCCGTCAGCCAGAGTGTTTAATACCGTTGACGGCACGTTTACCGACCAGTTGCCGCTGGCATCGACGGTGGCGGTCAACGTCTGCGCCTGGGGGCCGGTGCCGATCTGAACCTGCACGACCTGACCTGCGCCGCTGACGCCGGTGGTGCCGCTCAGTGTACCGCCCGCCAACGCTTCGCTGCCGTTAACAATGCCGTCGGTAAACGGCTGGTTCATGGCAACCTCAGGCAACGCATGGGTAATGATGATGAACTGATGATTGCTGTTGACGACAGTTCCGCTGCTGTCCTGCGCCGATACCGTGAGGGTCGTGTTGCCATCGCTGATAGCACGGGCATCGGCCGCCGGAACCGTAACGCTCCACGCCCCGCCTGCGCCGACGGTGGCCTGATACAGCTTACCGTTCAGCGTGATGGTGACGGGCGTGCCGTCTGCCAGCCCGACCGAGCTGCCGCTGATCGTCAGACCACTGCTAATATCGCTGACGCTCACCCGATCATCGCCGGTGAGCGGTGCAACAGAAATGGCGCTGACGGTGGAATCCACGGTAAACGGACGGGTGGCGCTGGTGCTGTTACCAGCCGTATCACTGACTTTCACGTTCAGCGCATAGTTACCGTCCAGCAGCCCCGCCAGATCGCCCTGCGGAATAGTCACCTGCCAGGTGCCGTCGGTGCCCACCGTGCCGGTCCAGCTGGAAGTACCCTGAGTGACGGTAACCGTCTGGCCCGCCTCAACGTGAAACACTTTCCCGGTGAGGGTAATGGTTTCCCCGCGTTCGGCGGCGTCGAGGACATTATCGCCGGCTACCGGATCGATGGTCAGCAAGGGCTGTTTCTGCGGATCGATGCGCACGCTGATGTTATGACTGGCGGTGGTGCTGTTTTGCGCCGCATCCGTCACCGTGACGGTAAAGGTCGCCTGGCCGTCCGGCAGCGCCTGCAATGCCGATGACGGAATATTCACCGACCAGACGCCGTTCGCGCCCGTGGTGCCGGTATACGTCTGGCCGTTGAGCACCACGGTTACCGGCTGGCCTGCGCCTGCGCCACTGGCGATGCCGGAGAGCGTCTGCGTTGACCCGGCTTCCGCCAGATTAAGAATGTCGTTAACGGCAAACGGATCGAAACTCAGCACCGGCGGCTCGACGTCAATACTGACGTTGATCGGCGCACTGGTGTCCGTGTTACCGGCAATATCCGTCACCGTCACGGTGACCGGCAGCGGCGAATTCGCGTTGGTTAACCCGTCGAGTGCGCCGGACGGGATGGTGACGCTCCACTGCCCGTTCTCGCTTACCGTGCCGGTATAAGTATTGCCGCCGAGCGTAACGCTGACCGTCTGCCCCGGCCCGGAAACACCAGTGTCGCCGGTGAGGATCTGGTTTTGCTGAATTTCACTGCCGTTCAGCACGCCGTCGCCAAACAGCGGATCGCTGGTTGCCTGCGGCAGCGAATTGAGGATCAGGTTAACGGTGTGGCTGTCGCTGACCGTCACGCCGTTGACCACCGCCGTTGCCGTCACGGTCAGCGGGCCATCCGCCGCGCCGGACAGTGCGCCCGCCGTCAGAGAAATGCTCCAGTTGCCGTTTGCATCGACCGTGCCCGGATAGGACGTGCCGTTTACCAGCACCTGGACGGGAGTATTCGGCGGCAGACCGGCGCTGGTGCCGCTGATGGTCACCACACCCGCGGCTTCCTGTACGCCAATGTAGTCATTGCCGGAGATAATGCTGATGGCGACCGCCGTTGGGGCGCTGTCGACGGTGACCGGATACGGGCTGCTCGTCGTCTGCCCATAAATATCGGTAACGCTGATCAGCACGGTATTGGCACCCGGCGTCAGTTGATGCAGTGCACCGGACGGGATCAACACCGTCCAGCTGCCGTCACTGGCGACCACGGACTGATATGTGTTGCCGCCAATGGTCACCGCTACCCGGCTGCCCGGCTCGGCATCGGTGGTGGTACCGCGCATCAGCTGATCAGTTTTGATTTCCGCCGCATCCAGCCCGTCGCTACCGGCAAAGGCCGTCACGGTGGCGCTGGGCTGTGTCGTTTTCACATTAATCGTCTGCTCAACCACGCGCTCGTTACCGGCGGCGTCGCTGAGAGTGACTTTTGCCACGTTTGCGCCGCTAGCCAGCGCCCGCAGATCGGCTGGCGGCAGCGTAATACTCCAGTTGCCGTCGCTGCCCACGGTGGTGGTGTAGGTTTTGTTATTCAGCACCACGGTGACAGGCCGTCCGGCTTCATTCACCGATGAGATACCGCTCAGCGCCTGGGCGATGTTCATGTCCTGAAGGCCCAGACGGCCGTCGCCGGAAACCGGCAGCACCGCCAGGTCCGGTGCCAGCGTGTCGACAATGGCGCTGCCGGGCAGCGTCGCCGTATTGCCTGCGGCATCCGACGCGTTGACGATCATCGACACCGCCCCTTGCGGCAGGGTCTGCAAATCGGCTGGCGGTACGGTGATCGCCCAGTTGCCGTCGCTGTCGACGGTCGCGGTGTAGGTTTTTCCGCCCAGCAAGACGGAGACTTTTTGGCCCCCGCCGCTGACGCCAGTGTTACCGCTCACCACCTGCGGCACTTCGCGCTCGGCGGCGTTCAGAATGCCGTCAACAAAGGGGGTGGACAGCGTGGGCTGTGGAACGTGGTTGATTGCCACGTTCAGAATATGCTCGTCGGAGGCGCTCTGTGTGCCGAGCGTGACGGTGGCGGTGATTTCACGCGGGCCATCTTTAAGCTCTGCCAGATCGGCGGCGGGGATCACGGCACTCCAGTAGCCGGCGTTGTCCACGACGGCCTCGTAGGTTTTACCGTTAAATTCCACCCGCACCGTTACCGCCGGGCCAACCACCGTGGTCACGCCGCGCACTTCCAGCGGCTGCGTCACTTCGGCCGCGTTGAGATAATCATCGGTGGAGACAATCGCAATGGCGATACCGGTCTGCGCGGTATCGACGGTGATCGGATGCGTGCTGGTGAGGGTCTGGTTATTTTTGTCCACCACGCTGACGGTGACGGTATTGGTGCCATCAGCCAGCGCCAGCAGATCGCCGGACGGCAGCGTCACGCTCCAGCTGCCGTCGCCCTGCACCACCGCATAAAACGTCTGCCCGCCGAGCGTAATCGTCACCGTCTGACCGGCGGCGATATTTTGCGTGGTGCCGGAGAGAATTTGATCGAGCTGGATCTCCGCATTATTGAGCACATCATCGGCGGTGAGCGGGTTAACCGCGATGACCGGCGCGGTAAGATTCACCGTAAAACCGCTGTTGCTGGTGGTGATGTTACCCGCCAGATCGGTGATTTTGTAGTCAATGGTGTAATTACCGCCGTTGCTCAGGGCCTGCAAATCTGCCAGCGGGATAGTGGTTTGCCAGTTACCGTTATTATCGACCATCGCCGTGTAGGTTTTACCATTCAGGGTGATGAGAACGGTGCTGCCTTCGTCTGCCGAGTCGGAGTAACCGCGCAGGATCTTATCGCCGCTCAGTTGTGAGCTGTCGAAAATTCGGTTGGGTACAAAATCGACCGGATCCAGCGCAGGCGGAATGGTATCCACCATGACCGGCATCGAGGTTTCAATGGTGCGCCCGCTGTTATCCACCAGGCGAACTTTAATGGTGCTCAGGCCCTGTGCCAGACTTTGCAGGATGGCAGGCGGGAACGTGAAGGCCCAGGATCCGTCAGCATTGACCGTGGTGGTCCAGACGCTGTTGCCCCACATGATAGTAATGACGCTACCCGCGTTTGCCGCCTGGGTAGATCCGCTCAGTACCTGATTGAACGACACCATTTGCTGGTTGAGCAAATTATCTTCGGCAATGGGCTGTACGGTCAGGGTTGAGTTAAGGGGCGGTGTCGTTCCGCCACCGTCAGGCGGCGTGGTGCCGCCACCATCAGGCGGTGTAGTGCCGCCACCGTCAGGGGGTGTGGTGCCGCCGCCATCAGGGGGTGTCGTGCCGCCACCGTCCGGAGGTGTGGTACCGCCGCCATCAGGGGGTGTAGTGCCTCCACCGCCCGGTGGCGTGGTACCACCATTGTTATTGTCGTTGTCGCTGCCCCCACCACCGCCGCCGGAAGCCGCGGCGACCCCCACGATACCGCCCACGGCTGCCAGACCGCCCAGTACCGCCAGGGCTGAAATGCCGCCTGCGCCAATTAAGGAATCAACCGCAACCTCAGACATCACCGGTACGATCGCTTCAGCGGCCAGGGGTCCGGCTTCTGAGGCGAACGGGAACACGGCCTGATGCGCACCGAGATCGTCCTGAAAAACTAACTGGCTATGCAGACCATTTTCATCCAGAAAAAAGAACTTCTGATAGCGCACCGTCGTGCCATCTTTCATATGGACAATCAGGTCATTCCCTTCGCGCTCGTAAAAGTTTACCGAGGCGGGAGAAGCATTTACGCGCACAACACTTGTCTGCGAGAGATTAACGACGCGATCCGCATTCTGCGGATATTCCATCACAACATCGCCGGTTTTCTGATTTATAATATCCACGGTTCCGGGAAGGCCATTTTTCGGCGCCATATTATCTTCCTCTTGCAGCAAGTGCCTGTTATCACGCACCTGACGTATTTATTTTGGATAAGCCAATGGCAGCCAAAGTTATCTGGCAGAATTGAGCTCGGTTACAATTTGGGAGCGGTTTTTGAGGTAAATCTTTGATGTTTGGTGGTTTTGATGTTTCATCCATTGCAGAACTACGAAAATCATCTGCTTAAAATATATAATGAGTTTTCCATAATTGGCAAATTCCAATATCACAAATTCATACATATTTTTTGGAAAAACAGGATATATCCTGACCCACTAAAATAAGAGTTAAGCACTGCTTAAATAGACTCACAGGTGATTACTTTAAATTCATATAATGTAAGCTGAACGTAAATACCAAATAAAGATATATCCTGTATCCTTTTATTTTTCTGGACAGGTTATTTTATTTAATAATATTCAGGAGAGCTTCAGAGAAGTGAAGCGACGCTTACACCTCAGGCGCTGCGCGCTGTTCATACTTTAAGCGAACGCGCGTCAGACGTAAGTTGCAGGCTTATGGACTGGTGTGTCGTGTCAAAAATCTGTTATACTGAGTTCAACACATTGGGGCTGATTCTGGATTCGACGGGATTTGCGAAACCCAAGGTGCATGCCGAGGGGCGGTTTGCCTCGTAAAAAGCCGCAAAAAAATAGTCGCAAACGACGAAAACTACGCTTTAGCAGCTTAATAACCTGCTAAGAGCCCTCTCTCCCTAGCCTCCGCTCTTAGGACGGGGATCAAGAGAGGTCAAACCCAAAAGAGATCGCGTGGATGCCCTGCCTGGGGTTGAAGCGTTAAAACTAATCAGGCTAGTTTGTCAGTGGCGTGTCTGTTCGCAGCTGGCAAGCGAATGTAAAGACAGACTAAGCATGTAGTACCGAGGATGTAGGAATTTCGGACGCGGGTTCAACTCCCGCCAGCTCCACCACTTTTGATAGGACTGTAACCGGACAGCGGCAATAAAAACAGCCACTTACGGACACTGACCAGACAGCAGGCAGACCGAGAAAAGACAAAAATATGCACGTGAAGTGCACGTGCACTTTAAATTAACCCCAGATCTCACGGTCTGGGGTTTTTCTATTTGTAAATAAGGGTAACAAAAAAAACACATACCCTTCCTCTCCGTACTCTTTATGACACTGTTTATTTTTACAGTGAAAATACTGTTTGCAACCACAGTTCTTTCCGCAGTCTTTTATGTTCGTTGAACTGGTTTATGACAAACGAAACGTAGAGGGACTTGAAAGGGCCAGAGATATCATTCTGGCGGAGCTGACGAAGCGAGCGCACTATATTTCCCTTATGCCGAAGTGAAGGTGGAGCCGATGCAGGCGAGCGGCTCAAATAGCGATGCCAGCAAGAGTGATCAGGAAAAACTGAATCGCATGTTGGAAGATATGTTTGAAGAGGCCGATATGAGGCTGGCTGCGGGTTAAATCCTGAAAGCCCCAGAGAGTTATGTTGAATGCTAGAGACCGCATCCTACCGGAAGTGGTTGCTGTAATTGTTCTCTTCTGTATAGGTCATATTGCGTTATCATATCAAGTGTAACGACTACGGGATCGTACCTTCCATTAAGTATAAGTCGTACAACTACACATGTCGGCATGAATAAAAATAGTGGGGCTTAAATATGGGTGTTAGGCAAGATGATGAAGGCAAGTATGTTACCAGTGACAGGCCTTTTACACAGTATGATCATAAATGGCAGGCAGACAATGCAGAGAGCTGGCAAAGTGCATGTGATGCCAGCAAATCAGTTAGTCAGCCGAGCCAGTCTTACCAGACGCCACAGTTTACAGCAGTTGGCGGTCAATCTGGGTTAAGCACTCTTTTTGGCTATGCCACGATAATATTAATATTCTGGGCTATTCTTAATTTTTTTATTCTCATACCCGGCATGAGGGCAAGCTTATTATTACAAAGCGCGGGGGGCTTTTTTGCAATACCTGGGGCATGTATAGGGGTTATACTTAGACTTGTCCATTTAATACTTTTCGCCCCTTATGTTTTTATATACCCTTGGAGTGATGGTGACATTGCCAGACAATTTTGTTATCAGATGGGTGTGATTGCCGTAACTTCAATTCCAGCCCTAATTCTTTGGAAAAAAATAAAGAAATCCATACTTTATTTTACAGGAGCACTTGCGATATTATCCTATATCTCCGTAGGTTTGTTGGCACTTAACAATGATTTATGGGCTTCTTTTAAAGTTTATCCATTTTTAAACTAGCCCGGCAATTTCATGCCGTTCAGCTTACCCGATTCCCGCCCGTTGTGCGGGAATCTTTGTAGAAACCAGACCCGCCCACGATGTTACTGACGACAATATCACCGTCTTCGGGATGGAGGCTGAAATCAATGAGAAGGTATGAACCATCGAGGATGCCGGCATTGATCATTGAATCTCTGGCGACGCGAAGTGTATATGTCGATGAGGGGTGGAGAATAAGATGCGACACAGATCGATGCCGCTCTCGATATAGTCAGCGGCAGGACTGGGAAAGCCTGCCGAAATGAGATCCCCATAAACAGGGATATATACCGGAACGTCCGGAAAAATAAGGCGTTGTAGTCGCATAATTACCTCCTTTGTAACTTACTGTGTATATATACAGTAGTTTTATTCCGAAAGAAACGCAAGAGTCTACCTGGGTGCCACCCGCTCAAAGCCTCACGGCTTCGAGTGGAAGTTTTTCTCGTCTATCGAATTGTGGTATTTGTAAATTTTCTTTGCATACTTGATGTGCGCGCAGTTAAACCTGTTTTGACACCGGGAATTTTTTATACAAAGTGCACACTGCCACGTCATAGATGATCGCCACCTGCTTTCTGTTCACGCCGTTTTCTATAAGCCTCCCGGCCTGCGCCCACTGCTCGATTGTTAATATCGCTGAACAGCCGATAAGTTGTTATGAACCAGATTTAAGTTCCTGAATCTCACTCTGAAGCTTTTCAATCAGCCCGGACTGGTGCTGAATAGCCATAGTCAGTTTCATCAGCATGGCATCATGATCCAGATAGTAAGCGTTATACGGATTGATGCCATCATAGGAATCATCAAGGCCATGCCCGTCTACACACTCGGGGCTAATCTCTACGAGGTCATTCGCGATAATCCCGAGTTTAGTATCCGACTCGGGGATCAGCTCACCGCGAGCTTTGAACCTGTAGGTCGCCGGACGCCATTGCATTACCTGTTCATAGGCGGCGATATTGTCCGAGTCGTCCTGGTAAACAACCTCTTTTTTTAGTCGCTTATCAGAAACGGATGACGTGTTGACGCTGCCTATCAGGGTCTGATCGATGTAAAGCAGGGTCCCGCCTGAGAAGTCGAAGTTAAAGCAATTCGAGCGGGAAACGCCGGTCAACCCGGCGCGACACACAATCCCGCCCTCGACCCTTAATCTGGCTATGCCGCCTCCAGCCTGCAACGCCATTACGCCTGCCGAGGCTTCGATGAATCGCGATGTGTAAGTCGCGGCGTTCCCGTAATAAAATGCAACATTGGGAAGTGATGAGGCGTAAAGATCAAGGCTGCCGGCACCAATAAATGACCGTGGACCGGTTAAATCCCCCGATACAGGCGTGACAGTCGTGCCACCCTTAATAACGCCACCGGTCTTGCCATCGATGGTATTAAATCGCGAGTCATCCCCGGCAGCAACAGTGCCTGCTGTGGTGCCATATCCTAAACCGAGGTTTGAGCGAGCGCCTGCGGCGTCATTTGCGCCGGTACCGCCATCTTTAACCGCCAGCGCGCCATTGCTTCCTTTTTGCAATAGCTTACCCACCGCAGGAATAGTGATGCTCTGGCCGTTGATGGTGACTGTGACACTCTGATTTGCGCTCGTACTGGCAAAAGCCTCCCATGCGCCGATGTTCTCATCATATTCATTAATGAGGAGTGAGATGCTTTGCGCCAGGCCATCAACGGAAAGGCTGTCTGTTACCAGAATGCCATACTTCTGACTGCTTACTGCGGGAGAAGCCGCTGGAGTTACAGTGAGTGATGTCGCGCTGTTGATGCCCGTTATTTGCACAAGCTGCACAGGATTTGTAGCAATTATCAGTGTCTGGCCGATGCGGATCTGACTTGCCGGTGCAGTGAAGTTGGTTCCAGAGCCAGTGATCGTATTACCGCTGAATGAAACTGTACCTACGTTGTAAATCATATTTTCTCCGGGCAATAAAAAAACCCGCCGAGGCGGGTTTGTGAAATGGACTTGTATTATTTGCAGTTGGTGTTCGTAAAGTTAGAAAGATTAACCCACTGCCAGTTAAATGGATAACCTGCTTTCAAAAGCGTCTGACCATTTTGCTTGCGCGCTCCGTAGATATTAACGCTATATTCCTGGCCGCCGATTATAGCGGTGGACTGGCAAATCGGTTTTTGTGAAGGCAAGGATCCAGCACAGGCGGATAACAGAAACGGAATGGCGATAATGATTTTTTTAAACATGTGCAGCTACCTTATATAAATAATAAAGGACGCTACCAGCTGATTTTGAATAAATGAAACGCATAAATCAGATCGTTTATCGATTATTGATCGACTAAATCTATAAACTACTCATAGCGTGACACATCGATAGCTCTCACAGCTGTCTTCATATCTAAGGGAGTGCCGAGCTGGCCGCCAGCAGGCACAGTTGATCCCATAATACCCGTGATTACAGTATTAGAACCATTGTATCTCGCCGTAAAACCTACCCCTATCTGAAATGGCCGCTGCTGAATGACCCCAACATAGAATCCTGCCACCTCCGGAATTATTGCCCACTTTCCGGCCCTTGTGCTGGTCAGGTTCATCCCTGAACTGGAACCACCCTTTGTGCCAATATTAACCACATCGGTAAGAACCTTTGTTTCATTTGTTAATATACATTTTCCGTTCTTATTCCATATTGCCACACCCCATGCAGGAACGGGCTGAGCGCGGGTGGTAAAGACATAGCATGTGAAAGAAAATGGAGAGGAATTAGAGTCATTTGTTTGCGCAGTAACGTTCAGTATTGAGCCGTTAATTCCATAGGTAAAGTAAGCATCTCCGGTTGCCAGGCAAAACGGCAATACTACATCGTCGGTGTTAACGGGTATTGATTGCGTAACCGTCCTGCTTCCGGATGCTGTGTATATACCCTGAAGAGAGATAGGTGTTGACTCATCAGTAATAAATGCCGTGCCGTCATCAGCGGTAATAAGCGCCCCCCAGTTCATTATACTTTCCTCAGATAAAGAACAATAATAGCGGCCTGAGCTGACTCAGTTCCCGCGCCGAAACTCGATTGCGCGGCCTGACCAACAGTAATCGTACCGCCATTAATCGTTATCGAACGCCTGACCTGTGTATAACCGAAGCTGACAGGGGCCTGAATATAGTCCAGTACATAACCAGCAGGAACCGTGTAAGATGCCGATCCGCTGACCTGCTCAAAGGTGACCGACAACCGGCCGACTACGGTTACCGGCACCAGACCGTAGTTATTGGGCTTCCCGCTGGCATCCCACGTCTGAAACCCCCACGCCATTAAAATACCCCCGTAATTTTACCGAACTGGCAGCGCAGTCGACCGTTTTCATCCTTGACGCTGATTGTGACGTTTGTCTGCTTCATAGCACCAGTGCCGTCCGTTCCGTAATTCTCCCAGGTGCCGCCCTTATCAAGTCTCCAGCCAGCAGAACCAGCCACATAGTTACTAGACTGAATGTAGTTACCTATCTTGGCATTGGATATAGTACCGTCCTGGATGAAGGTATCCCTGATGAAGGTCTGCCCGTTCTGAATGACAAAAGGCAGCGACACTACCCCGCCAGCCTGGCTCATAACGGCGAAACGGTCAGACAGGATGACCACCTGGGACTGCATTCCTGAAGGGGTGTTCTGAACCCCGATCCCCATCCCGGCAGCGTACTGGACGCCGTTGGAGTCGACGCCAACCTTGATGCTGTACATCGCATTCAGATTACCTGACAGATCAGCCGTAGCCTGAGCATTTTGCGTAATCGCTGCTGTCTGCCCGTTGACGGTGACCGTCAACGAATTAATCTTCGTTGCAGATGCCTGGGTGAAGTTGGCCAGCGTTTCGGTCAGGTCAGTGGCATTGGCGACATTACCGGCAGCAGAAGAATCAAGGGTGACAAGCGCCCGCGCCACCGACTCACTGGTGCTGGCAATTGTGGTATCAATCCGGTCAATTTTTGCGACATTGCCATTATTGGTGGCAGTCTGGGATCGACGCGCCGTCACCTGCGCCAGGCTGTTCTGGATCACGGCAATTGATGAGTTTTTAACTCCGCCGGTCATACCGTCCATCGAAACGGAAATTTCGTCGATTTTGACGGCTGCCTGTGCCAGCCCGTCAGTGTTCTCCTGAATGGCCAGCGCCTGCAGCTCCAGTTCGTCGGCGTTCTGTTTGATGTCGTCGGCCATCCCGGCAATTTTTTCATTACTATCCACGGCGCTTTCTATCAGATCCTTGAACGTTTCAGACTCTTTGATCTCATCCAGGATCACGTCAGTAATGTCAGAAACATCAATACTGGCCTGACCGCGCACCCAGTCGGTATAGCCCGACTCGTTACCGGTTCTGTCCACCAGCTGCGCGCGGTACCAGAAAACCTGCCCTGCCTTCAGGCCCATCTGCTGATATTTGCGCGCAGGATACGGAACATCTGCCAGCAATATCGCGTCGTCTTCGCTACCAGTCAGGCTGTACTGAATTTCAGTTTTCAGCGTGTCGTCCGTGTTCTCCGGGAATCCCCAGTTCAGCTCAATACCAAAAACTACATTTTCGGATGCAATAAAGCCTACTGGCTTCGGCGGATTCCCCACCTTACCTGTCAGCGTTTTCTCTTCCGAATAGCCCCAGCCGGAGGAAATCTCAGCGGCATTAATGGCGCGTACGCGCACCAGATAGCGTCCGGCATAAATACCCGGTACGTCGAAGGACGTGGTGGAACTGCGCGGCACGTTGATCCAGTTCCCGTCGTTGCGGCGCCACTGCGCTTCATAGGCGATAGCGTTCTGCGCCTGATCCCAGCTCACACGCATGGTTTCCACGCTGATATTCTGCTGTACCACCGAGAAAGAGCTGATCACAATATTGGCTGGCGGTGCCTGGTTACCCGGCGGGATGACACTTACCGGACGCTGGTCGATGATGGCCCCGGTATCGATGCGGGCGTACTTATCCGGATCGTGCCATGCCCCCGCAATAGAAAACGTGCCATCGTTATTGTCCTTCACGCTCACAACGCGATACTGCTGAGCATAGAGTTCGTCAGATTCAACCACCCAGACAGCCTCCGCCTGTGGCGTCTCGCTGTAAGCTGTTGTGACCGTGATAGCCTTACCATTCACCGCCTGAATGGTGCGGCTCTGCGATGCGCCGGAAGGCAGGTTCAGGATGAGGCGATCGCCGGCAGCGGCATCTGCTTTACGGTCAAGGGTAATAACCCTGCCATTTACGGCGCTGATACGCCCGCCCATGACTTTACCGGAGAGCATCTCGTCAGCCACGGCAATGATGTATCCGGGTTGCGGAATGTTCCCGTCCAGGCCGACATCGAACGAAACGATGCGATCCTTATTGTTGGTGAGGATACCCCAGCGGCCTTTCCGGTTCGCCTCCGACTGGCGGGTGCAGCCGATGGCGGTCATCTCCAGCTGGTTGAAGCCATACCGCGCCACCAGCGCCTGCTCAAACACCGGTTCCATCGCATCTGCATAGGCGTTAGCCGGATCGGACCAGGATACCAGCGCCGTGGTGTAACGTGTCTTGGTCGTGCTGCTTGAATAGGTGAACCGGCCATCAATCACGTTAGCGCGCGTGTAGCTGTAATCCACATCACGCGGCATGTCCGCCAGTGCAACAATCTGATCGCCGCCCCAGTAGGTCATTCCACGGAAAATGGCCGCAAAGTCACGCAGTACCGTATATGCTTCATTCCTGTCCTGCACATAAACGTTACAGGTATAGCGTGGCTCGGTGCCGCTGCCGCCTTTCCCGTCCGGTACCGGCTGATCGCAGTATTGCGCTACCTGGTAAAGTGTCCACTTATCGATATTCGCCGCGGTCAGGCGATCACCCAGCCCGAAACGGTCAGTCACCACCAGATCGTAAAAAATCCAGGCAGGGTTATCCGTCCACGCCCATTTGAAAGAGCCGGTCCATGTGCCGCTGTAACTGCGGGTTTCAGGGTCGTAGGTGTCAGGAACGCGAATAACGCGGCCGCGCGGCTCGCAGGCGATCTGCGGAATGGAGCCGTTAAACTGGCTCGAGTCGAATTCAATGTACAGCAGCGCGGTGTTCGGATAACGCAGCTTGGCATCGATCACCTCGGTGAAGCTCTGCAGCGTCATCGTGTCGCCGATCTTCGCACTGTTTGCGTCAGCGGTTAGTTTGCGCAGACGAATTGTCCAGGTGCTGCCAGCCTGAGGTAAATCGATACGATGGCTGCGCTCGTAACCTGAAGTCGTTTTACCGGTCACACTGGTATTAAGCACCGTCTGCCATGTGCCGCCGTCCGTCTGGAGGTCAATTGCATAATTGATGGAGTAGCCCACCAAATCGCCGTCGTTTTCCTGCTTATACAGCGAGGGCCACTTCAGGCGCAGGCGAACAGCAGAAAGCTGGGTATTGGTAAATGTCCGGGTCCAGGCTGTGGCGCTTGATACTTCGGTACCCACGCTGATTTCGTTCTCAGTGCCGGGAATACCCTGAATGTATTTCTGCGCCTGGGTGCCGGGGCGAAACTCCCAGGTCACGCCGCTGAAGTTCTGGGAGCCGTCAGCGTTCTCGATCGCGGTACCATCAAGATAGATGTCTTTGCCGGTTAACTGCCCTGAGAACTCACCCTCTCCGAGAGCGATTAATATTTTCGCCTTCGCAACAGACTGGAGATCGTCAGGCTGTTCTGTAGGCGTGCGGGATTTAGAGCCACCGCCTTTGCGGCCCCGTATAGCGGTTGCGTTTACCATATTTCGCCCATAAAAAAAGCCACCGGAAGGTGGCCTGAATGAAAG
Organism: Enterobacter sp. ENT03; assembly: GCF_019218745.1. Taxonomy (GTDB): domain Bacteria; phylum Pseudomonadota; class Gammaproteobacteria; order Enterobacterales; family Enterobacteriaceae; genus Enterobacter_D. The sequence goes on along the minus strand of NZ_JAHUXA010000002.1, from coordinate 308,664 downwards.
GTTAATTTTTATTGCTGATCTTCGACGTAAATCCCGGCAGAAATAATTGCCCCTCCGATACGGCGCTTACCGTAAAGAAGCGGGACCGGGTATCCCTGAGCCGCGGTGTTTGTTACTCCACCGAACGCGTAAGACGCCTGGTTATCTGCATCCTGTTTGCTGGCCAGTCCAGCCGGCTGAGGGGAAAGCATTTGGACAACACCACCCAGCATCATGGCTGCACCAAATTTAAACAAAAATGGCGAGGCTGCAGCCCATGGGGTGAAACTAAGGACAGCACCAACAGCAACCAACACAGCACCTAACACTGTTTGTAGCACACCAGCTTTTTTACTGCCTATCACTACAGGGACAATACGAATAACTTCCCCTGTTACCGGAAACCCGAAGTCATCTACACTGATATTCTTTTTATCTTTGAATACAGCGTATGTTAACCCTCGAGCCTTGCTCGTATTGAGGAATTTTTCAAAACCATCAATGGTCTTGGTGAGAGCATTAATAGCTTCAGAAGTAGTACGGATTAACCGGTGATGAGTTTTTCCGTACGTTTTGCCCAGCACTCCTCCTAATTCAATCCTGGTCATTACTTCTTCCATTGCACCTCCTCTACGGCCTCATCTAATGAACTTAATTTAGAGGCCTTGCTTTATTTTTCCATTTTCTTTGGCTTTCTGCTCACTGGCAATTTTTTCATAGACCGCAGATTCATAGGTTATATTTAAAGCGCCATTCCCTCTGGATTTTCCATCAAGCTTCATTAACACCCCGCCTCCATTTATAGGTGAGTAAAATGCGCTATAAGCTCCACAGCCTTGGTAATTAAGACACTGGTAGAACTCATCACTTTGAGTATATAGCGACTTACCTATAACTTTTAATAAGTCTTTTGGTTTGCCATATTTTTCAGTTAACACTTTTTCATAATTATCAAAAGAGGATTTGCCTGCATTACCAAAAGCATCATTATTGATATTCTTAAAAAGAATAACCTTATATAAGCCATACTTACTATCAACTGCCGCATATACCTCATTGAAATCTTCTATTTTTATAGGAGGATTATCAATGAGGAATATTTTACCTCTACCATCAAATTCATCAACCAAAGTTGCAGAATAATCTTTTTCTATAACATCTGATTTTAATCCCCAAACCAGCCCTAGAGGAGCGGCTATGTCTGCATAGCATTTCCCAAAAGCAATAAAAACAAAAAATAATATATTTTTGATAATAAACTTCATACGGGCCTCTCTATGTTAAACCGCTCCATATTATAGTGAAATCTTAGATCATTTCTCTATGTCTGACGCATTTAACCGTGCGTTCTAGCCAGTAACCTCCATAAGGGACACGTTGGCTTAAGTGTCCATACAGATGGTGCAGCAGCATGTTGCCTTCCAGCAGAATGCCCGCGTGATTCCACTTATCGGACTGGACCTGCATGATCACCATGTCGCCGGGTTTCGACGGCCCCTCGAATTCACGAAAACCGCACTCATACCAGCAGTCCTGATAAAAGTTGTCAGGATAATCGTTTTCCCACCATGGGTAATCCACCCTGTAATCGTGCAGCTCGATCCCATGCGTCTGCCGGAAATAGCTCATCACCAGCCCCCAGCAATCGTACACGCCCAGAACGAAAGGCCGCTCGATCAGGGGGATTTCTCCCCGAGGCATAATGGTTCGCAGGTCACCTTCCGGCCAGCTGACGATGTGCCATGGAAGCCCGTTAAGGTCACACTGAGCTTTATCCGTTTCGCTCGGCTGTGTGGTTGCATCAGGATGACTGTGAACGATGGCGGTAACTGTTCCCCAGTCCTCTGCCGTTGCGTAATCCTCCGGGCAAAGGACAAAATTGTCCTCCGGCGCCGCAGCAAGATTCCGGCACGGAAAATAGCGCTCTACCCGGCTCTTCTGCGCTACCACACCGCAGCACTCGCGCGGATACTCAGCTTCGGCATGCGCCATAATGGCATCAATGGTTTTCTGACGCATATCAGCTCCTGATTAAAGACGTGCCGGGGAAGCCACCGAAAGAGAGTTCGTTATTTTCACCGAACCGGAGCTTGCAGGCCGTCAGGGTTCCGTTGCATTCGTCCAGTGATGGATCGCTTACCGGATTGTTGTTTTTGTCAAAATAGCGCGTCCCTGCATAGTCGCAACCGTCGCCGGTGCGGTACTTATTCCGGATGCACCAGGTGCAAAGAGAATGGAGCTGGCGCGTCGGTATCATCAGCCCCTGCAGATCCATCGGGCTGGAGAGCGTGAACTCGACCACTTCGTTGGTTTCACTGCTCTTTGCATCGATGTAAAAAACTTTCAGCTTCTCCTGCGTCGGATCGGCTGTGGCATTACCCCCAGTAAAGTTTTTAGCATCGAGATATTTACCCAGGGTGTCATGGATCGTCACCTTCGCCTGCAGCATATCGTCATAGGCAAGACAAAGCGCCGTGATGGAGCTGTCGAGGTTAGCCACCGATAATTTCGGTTGCGCGCTGCTGCCACTGGTAGAAGATTCGATATCCTCAATCTGACAAGGCCAGGCTTTGTATTCCTCACCCTGCCACCAGATAGATTTCGCCGGTAGCTTATTTTCATCCCCACCAGCAGCGGCGATTTCCGCTTCAGTGTGAGCAAGGCGGTAGCTGTGAAAGCGCAACACCTCGCCCGTACCGAAGGCAGTACCATCCACCTCGAACAGCCTGACTTCATCGCCGGGCTCAAGCTTCTGATAATCTGCGTTAAGACTCATGGTTTGAAGGCCTGTTGGAACGTTGCAGAAAGGGAGTAGTTCTCACCCCCCATAGGAGTGGGCTTATACTCGGCGCAGCGATATAACCCCAGCGATTCAAGCGGTGGTTTCCATAGAAAGGCTTTTGTACCTCCATGCCTGTCCAGGAAATTCTTGATCTTCTGGATGTATTCCTCTGTGCCTACAAAGTTAAGCTCCCATTGCTGGTTACGAGGGTTAATGCCATCACCAGAGATCTGCTCATATCCGTCACCGAACTTTGCACTTCTGGTTCTAAACGAGACTGTTTGGGACGGACTAACCCTGGGACTCCAGGGAAAGGTTTCGATGGCCATATTTATCGGGTTCCTTTCATCGAGTTCCAGATATCTCCGCCGGGACGAATATCACGCATGACGTTTTGCTTATATCGCTGATCGACGAATCGTCCGACGTCAGCTCCGAATTGTTCCAGTCCGGAAGGCGCCTGCGTGGATGTGTTGCCATTGCCGTCGATGGTGATATAAACCCTCGGTGCCGCGTCGCCTCCTGTTCCGGCTCCAGATACTGCACGTACACCCAGTGAGCCATCAGCTGCGCGGGTTAGCGGCATGATCGCCTCCGGGCCTGCCTCGCCCATTACCCCTGCCCCTTTCGCGAAGGCGAAGAACGTGGGGTTATCGACAACCTGACCGCTGTATGCGCTTAAATCTGAGGACGAATAAACGCCGCCTTTAGCGTTGAACTGGAAGTTGCTGCCATAGTCGGAAATCGCTGTTCCAGAGCTGGCCGCCGCGCCTCCACTGACACCGCCAAGCACACTCGAACCAATACCCATAATCGAACTCAAAATGGTATTAGTAACCAGCGCCTGCGCTGCCATATCGACAAGGTTTTGAATAATCGACTGAGTCAGCGTGGAGAACAGATTGATCATGCCTTCTTTAAAAGTCTGGGTACGGGTCAGCAGGCCAGTCAGAACATTCGTGGTTCGCTCCCGGGTGGCTTCAACCATGCCGATCGCCAGGTTATTGAAGTCACTTTGTGAGCGATATAATTCCAGCGCGGTTTGATACTGAGCATCTGCAGAATCTTTACTGCTCTTCTGCATCAGCATTTCGTACTGTTGCTTACTGACGGCCCCATTTCGATAGTAGGTTTCAATAAGGCTTTGCTGCTGTACCAGTTGATTCCTTTGCTGGGCCAATGGATCCACATCCCCACCAGGATCTAGACGCGGCGCCGCAAGGGCATCAGCCTGTGCCTGCAAAATCTGCCGGGAAGTATCCTGTGACAGCTTAACCCGCGCCGCCATATACTCCTTCTCGGTAAGCAGACGGGCATCAAGTAGCGACTTGAGTTCCTGACTGGCCTCCTTTTCCTGATTGATAGCTGCGCGCGCAGGGGAATATTGTTCGGCCAGTTCAGCGCGTTGTTTCTCGTAGTTCTCGGCATTCATCAGCAGAGTGCGCTGCAGATCCTGCTCACTTGCCCCATTTTTGCGAGCGGCGGCGATCAGTTTTTCCTGGCTGGCCCTTTCCTGCAGGTCGATTCTGCCAAGGCTGGTAGCGTGAGCTTCTTCGATTTCCCTGCGCAACTGAAGGTACTGGTTAACCGTTTCCTTTTTGGCTTTTTCAGTATCTTTCCCGGTCCACGGTGTAGTGACACCTTCCCCGGCTTTCGCTGTCTCGGCTGTAATGGTCTTGATGTCATTCGCTAAGGCGTTGGCCTGGTTGGCAATACCTGTATGAACTAAAAATCGCGCTTTACCGACGTTTTCCAGATTGTCTCGTGTTTTTTGAATACCCTGATTAACCGACTCCAAATCAGCTTCAGCTCGCTGACGCGCAGCCTGCATGTCCTTCTTGTTACCAAAGACATCGCCGATCCAGCCCTGCTTGTTCGACTGATCAATCTGTTTATTCATGTACTTCAGCTGGTTCTGAAGCTTTTCCTGTTCTCCCAGCTGGCTCTCAAGTTGGTCCCCAAGATCGAGCTGTTTAACAGCCAGTTGCTTATCAGAAAGCTGCATCAGCGCAGCCGTGGTTTCAACGACCGCATCCTTGAGGTTAACTGCAGACTGGCGGGCATCTTTCGCCTGCTGATGGAAATACAGAAGCGCGGATCCCGCCAGCATTGCTGCGCCGAATGGCCCCCCAACCAGAGCTAAAGCACCACGAGCCAGACCAACTGCAACCGAGGCAGCACGAGCTGTCAGTGATACCTGACGATTGGCCGCTGCCAGCTGCATTTGGGCACGCGTGGCCAGATTAGTTTGCTCGGTTTCCTCCCGGATAAGCCGGTTAAACTCCCCCTGGTAGTTAACGTTAAGACCATGCTGCCTGGCGGTTTTTTCCAGCTGACGATAGTAACCAAACTCAGCGTCATTTCGCTTGAGCGTGGCGGCAGTAGCTTCCAGCGTTTTGCGCGCGCCATCAGCCTGGGCCGCAGCCGTAGCTTTTACGGCTGCCTGATTCTGCTGCCAGGCACTTACGCTTTCCCTCAGCCCCGCGGTGAGCTTCGTTGAAAGGACGGGGATCAGCGTATAAAGCGCCACGCTTGCAACGGCATTAAAATTATCGGTAAGCAGGTTAATGCCATCGGTTACTGACTTGATACCGGAACGCAGAGGGCCGGTACTGCTTTGACCAATCTTAATGATCATCCCTTCAAAAGCACTGGTCAGCCCCATGATGTCACCATTCAGGTTATTCACCCGAATAGCAGCCTGCTCATGCGCCGTCTGGGTGCCAGTAAGGGCCTGGGTCAGGGAGTCAAGTTTGCTACGGTTGTCCACCAGCACGGATGCCGCGTTGATGTTCTCAACCCCGAAGAGTTTAACGGCCTGCGCGGTGGAAAGATTTTTCTTCGACAAGTTCTCCAGTGCGCCACTGAGCCCTACAACTGACGGCTTCAGCGTTTTGTCAGTGCCTTTTTCCAGAGCAAGAATGATGTTTCTCAGCGCGGTGCCTGCTTCACCGCCTTTAATTTCACGCTCAGCCAGAACCTGAATCGCTGCGTTCAGCGTTTCAAACCCTACCCCGGCCTGCGCCGCGGCCACACCGCCATTTTTGATGGCGGCGGCAGTATCAGCAATTTCAGAAGCACCGAATTTGGCACCGGCAGCCAGCACGTTGATATAACGGTCTGCCTCCTGAGCGCCTGCGCCGAACTGGTTTAACGAAAGGGCCAGCGTCCGGGTTGCGTCCGGCAAAGTTGACCCGGCTGCCTGGGCAAGCGTAAGCGCGCTTTTTGTTGCCTCAGTCAGTCCGTCTGCAGTTTGAAGCAGTTCAGGTTTAGCCGAAGCCATCAGCTTCAGTGCTTCAACAGCCTGGCTCGCACTGTATTCAGTGCTCCGACCCATTTCCTGGGCGGCTTCATCGAGCGTCTTTAACTGGGCGCCCGTTGCGCCAGTGATGGCCGACAGATCCGATAATGCCTGCCCGTAATCACGGGTTGTCGTGATGATGGTACCCAGTGACAGCCCGACGCCAGCAAGCCCCGCCAGACGGCCGGCAACGCCCGTGACAGTTTTTCCTATCCGGGAATAGGCCTCATCGGTCTTTTTTGCATCTTCCTGGGCGTTGCGGTTGAAGCGTTTTGAGGAGTTCTCAGCGTCACCGTATGCGCCCATCAGCTGAGATTTGAAATTGGCTGCGTTGAGATGCAGCCCGACGGCAAGGGAGGCAACGTCAGCCATTACATTAACGCTCTCATTACGGCCGCACACTGATCGTCAACGTTACTGACTGCAGCGGGAGGCGGGGTTTCAGGAGGTGGCCCACTCTCCTCGCCGGGACGGCTGATGGCACCGGTACGCAGGAAATACGCGCGCCAGTGGTAGAGAGTTTCTACCGGGAGTGAAGCTATCTTCGACGGATCGGGCTCGCCCCAGCGGTCGGCCAGCCAGAAAATCAGCTCAAGCCAGGGCGAGCTGGTTAGTTTTTTTCCGCATCCTCAAGCTTGCCCAAGGCATGCTTTTTGACGGTGGCAATAGCGTCCAACAGCGCGACGTTATCATGCGCCTGCAGCAGCTCGGCTGCGGTAGGTTTGTCTTCAGCGGCAATAGGGCTGCCGTCAGGCTGTACAAGGCAGTCGACAATGAGCTGTACGCTGAGCTCTGAGGCTTTACGAGCATCTTCGGCGATCTGGCTGTCACGAAGTGCTTCTTCATGATCGATAAGTTCGCCGGCAGTCATTCGGCGAAGATAAACAGTAGTGCCAAAGATTTCGGCAGTAATAATGGCGTTTTTTGGTTTCAGAAGCGCAGATTTCAGAGCAGACACATCAATGGTAGTCATAGTTTTTCCTGAGAATTAAATAATAAAAAGCCGCCAGAGGCGGCCAATGAATAATGTCGAAGATCAGCTGCCTGCAGCCGTACCCCAGGCAATGTTGTTCTGTTTACCCTGAACGGTAATTTGAATGACTTCGCTGGCCGGCGCGGTGATTTCATTCATCTGCCAGCCGGACAGCGCCAGGATCATATTCGCCGTACGTCCGTTTGGCAGCTCAACGTAAAACTGCACGGTTTCACGGTTCTCCGCTGCGTTAAGGAAATCGGCAAAGTCCTGGTTGGCAGGATCGTCGATGAAGCCAAGCGATTTTTCCGGGCCTTCCGGCAGGTCGGAAATAAACTGCTTGCTGGTATCAATCAGTGTGGTGCAGTCCACAAAGCTGCCTGTCTGTCCGGTTGCGCCCAGCGCCTTACAGTTAATAAGCGGTTTCATTGTTGCTACGTTGCTGCCCGCAGTACCCCACATAACGACTGTGCCGGCAGGCAGCATCGCGTACTCTGGCGAAGTTTTATCAGCCATAATTTCTCTCTCTTTAAAGGTGGCAGCGAGCGCTACCGATGGTTTTCAATACGATCGCGGATTTCTATCGCGAGAATGCGCAGAACTTTCGCTTTCTGATAATCGAGGGCCGGACGAATGAAGGGACTGGCAACCTGCTTAACCGTCCCCATCTCCTGAGCCAGGGCTTTGATGAAGTGTTTTTTACTCGGGCCAACGCGAAGATAAACAACCGCATTGCCCCTGGCTTTGGAAGTGGATGAGCGAATTTTAATGGAGTCGCGCATGTGCTCACCTTTTGCTGTTTCGTCATAACCAGCATGTGCTTTCATGTCCTCCAGCACGGGCTCAAGAGCAGCTTTCCCGGCATCACGTAGAATCTGCGTCCCGACCTTTTCGCCCAGCGCCAGGAGTTGGCGCTCGAGTTCCTGAAGCCCTTTTACTTCCATGCGGATCATGATGAATCCTCATAAAAATAAAGAATGAAATCGCGGATGAGCCGATACTGAACTTGATTACTCGTCAGCGTGGTTTTGTCCTGAAGGATATTGCCGCGCTGAACATACTGAACCGGATATCCCTCGAGGTATCCGTGAATGATATTTTTCCATTCAGCCCAGATCGCTTTGTCCAGTTGTAACAGGCCTGTGTAATCGTCAACTTTGTACATGGAAATCTGGAAGCGTCCGGCAATAAGGCCTGTGCGAACCATACCGTTTTCAACATCAGGATCTGATATTCGCTGAAAAGTTACCCCGTTTTGCTCGCTGTCTGGTAATAAAAGTGGGTAAACAGCCATCCCGGAAAGGCGTTCAAGAGAAGTTTTGATTGCCAGTTCTATCATGGCGGTTCTCCCTTTCTGCAGTCATTACAGCGCGATCTGGCTGGCTGCGATCCACAGCGCGCACGGTATAGACCTCATCGCCCCAGGTTATTTTCCAGTCTGTCTGCACGTCTTTGCGGGGACGGATTGTGAATAACCACGTTTCAACCACCTGCTGTTGATCAAGCGTGCGAATTTTCCGGTTAGAAACGACCTCCGCTTTTGCCCATACTTTAGCAACAGGAACAGGCTGATCTGGTAGTTGCTCTCCCAGAGGCCCACGTTGAATTTCTACTGTTTGTAGAGTTATGCGCTTATTCAGCTCGCCAGCTCGCAACGAACTCATAGTCCATAAATCCTGTAAGGCTGAAGAAGAGCCTCCACTGCGAAAGGGACCTGGGCCGCCGTCTCGCCAACAGCGACTGCTTCACGATTGGCGTACCAGTGGCCGATAAGCAGCAGCATCGCCGTGCGCACATCGTCATTGAGAAGCAGACGATCGGCGTCATCAGCAAAGCCCGGCTCATCATTGGTTTTGTAGAGCTTGCGCCGTGTCCAGGTTTCAACGTAGCGCGCCGCCGCGCCGGTATAGATTTCAAGCAGGTTGTCATCACCTGTAAAATCATCATCGATACGGCAATGGCTACGGACTAAGGACGGTTCAAGAAACGACATGAATTTGCCTCAAAAATGGCGGCCCGCAGGCCGCCGTAGTGTTTAGCTGCCAGCACCCGTCAGGGCACCGAACACGAACGCTTCCGGACGATAAACAGCCAGCGCAACGCGCTCTTCGCAGCGAATGGAGATCATGTTCTTCTCGAAGTCGTCGGCGTTCTCGGTTGAGATCACAACGTTGGCATCTTCGCGGTCGAAAAGCTGTGCGCCTGAGTTAAATGCGCCGGTCAGGAATTTACCCAGGAACTGAACAGCTTCGGTCGCAACCACAGGCAGACCCCACAGTGTCGGCGTGGTGAGTTGCGCCGGATTTGCCAGGATATACCGGCCCAGCTCGTCTTTGGTCAACTCGATGCGCGCCCAGTCGGTAAAGTGCAGGACGTGTCCGGACGCCGGGAAGCGCGCCAGTTGCGCCTGCAGCATTGCGAGACGGAGTACGTCGATACCGGACTGTTTCTCAACTGCAAACGCCGGGTTAAACGCAACGGCCTGAGGGATGATCCCTTTCAGGTGCGCGCCGGTGCCGTCGCCGAAAAGGATTTCCTGCTCTTCGACGTACTTGAGGCCGTAACGCATCTCCGCGTCCACCGTTGACTGGAGTTGTGCAAAGTCGTCCAGGATCTGCTTAGATGCCTTGAACATGTGCGCGATGGTACGCACCGGCGTCGTCTCTTCAGTGAACTGAATATCGCTGTAAGGCTTCGTGGTGTTTTCCGGTACAACCGCGGCATTGTTGGTGAAGCCGGTCTGCTTCACGTAGTAGATGGTGTTCGACTGGGTGCGGCCCGGTGCAATCAGATCGCGGATGAAAAGACGCTGCTTCGGCGTCTGATCGATGCCAGGCAGGCGCGTCGGTGCGATAATTTGCCCCGGAACGTCAACGGTGGTGATGGCAGCCTGCACCGGCACGCTCAGGCGCTTACCACCCTCCATGCTGGAGCGAATATCTTTCATCACTTCCGCCGACACCAGTTGCTGACCGACAGACTGGACGCCTTCTTTCGCAGCGTTCAGCGGCATGCTGGCTACGTGCTGCTCCAGATCACCAACTGAGGCTTTAAGCGTTTTCAGGGATTCGTTGAGCACGTTGTGCTCAAGCGCGATTTTATCAACCGCGTCTTTAGTTTCTGCAGACAATGAGCCTGACTTGCGGGCTTCAGCCAGCGCGTCTTCAGCCTTCTTACTGAAATCAGAGGAGACCTCTTCCAGTTTGGCCGATACCTTCTGCAGGAGTTCATTTACTTGGGACATGTTGTTTCCTTATTCGCCGAACGACGCCAGCGCAGATTTGAGAGAGTTGATTGCTTCAGGACTTACTTCATCGACAGCGCCCGGCTTGTCGTTTTCTCTGGCAGCAGCGCCTGGCATGCTGCTCAAAGCTTTCAGGTGCTTCCGGCGTTCAGAGCGGGGCATGCCCCCCTTCGCCAGAAAAGCATCAATTTTACGGATTGCTGCTGCTGGGCTTTCTTCATCGCTGGTGATTTCATCGGACGGGAGCAGCGCGTCGGCCAGGCCTCTGGCCACTGAGTCGCTACCGCCAATAAAGGACTCTTTGTCCATCAGCGACTTAATTTCTTCGACCGGCATGCCGGAGCGGGCGGCATAGATGTCTGCCATCGCTTTATCGAATGGCTCCAGGTAGTCGGCGTATTCCCGGAAATCATTCCGGTTGCCGGCAGCCATAATCCAGGCGTTATGGATCATAAGAAACGCGCCGCGGCCAATCTGGACCTCATCCCCCGCCATTGCGATGATGGATGCCGCTGACGCTGCGAGACCCAGCACTTTCACGGTGACCTTCCCCTGGTATTCACGCAGAAGGTTGTAAATGGCGAGACCTTCGAACATATCCCCGCCAGGTGAGTTGATGTGAACCGTCACATCCTCGCCGCCGAGCGAACGCAGCGCTGCTGCAATCCGGTTTGCACTCACGCCGTCCCCCCACCAGTCCTCTCCGATCACGTCGAAAATGGTGATGGTGTTCTCGCCTGACTGCGCAGCAGCTCGAATGCTGCTGTCCCAGCGTTCAATAGCTGCTGCAGGCAGATCGCGTTTTCCGGACGCAGAAATCCGCCCCTCCGGCGCCGCCGGAAGAGTGCTCATCTTCTTCATTGGTTCTCCTAAGCCGCTTTTTTCAGCGGTGACTGCTCCGGTGGAATGTCCGGGAAAAGGAAGGCGTGAAGCTTCATGATGTTGCTGGCCTGCGCCCCAACATTGTTCTCACGCAGCTGATCAAGCGGCGTCAGGTTCAGCTGGACAGTGTAAATTTCACCACCCTCAATCGGTGGCAGGTTTTCAAGCCGGCGCACGTCATTGCGCGACATCCAGCCATTCTGCAGCGCAGTTGTGTAATAGGCAGATCGTCCAGCGCTGTCGGCACGCAGCAGACCTTCTACTGAGAACTCTGCAAAAAGCTCATCATCACTGTCCAGCAAGCAGCGCGAAATCTCCTGCTCAATATTCACCAGCAGAGGCCGGAGCGTGTTAGTCAGGAACTGCAGGTTCATGCCTTCAACGCTGGATGCCCAGCTGCTCTGTTTGTCGGCGTGACCTACCATAAACGGCGGGACGCGAAACCAACGGCAGATCTCTTCAATACTGAATGATCGGCTTTCCAGCATCTGCGCGTCTTCAGGGTTCATCGTGACGCCCTGATACTTCATGCCGCCCTCGAGCACCATGATTTTTCCGGCATTCTTCGAACTGGTGAACGCCTGCATATAGCTCCGCAGACGCGCGCGCTGATCGTCATTTAGTGCTGTATCGGAAGAGAGAAACCCCGAGCTCTGAATGCCATTTTCAAAGATTTTTGCGGCAGACTGCTCCACCGCCAGCGCAGCGCCAATCACATCCCGACCGGCCATCATGGGCATCATCCCGCAAACCCCGTCGAGACCGAATCCCCGAATGTGCATGATGTTTTTTACCGGAATCACGCGCTTTGTTTTGTTCTCGGTATAGGTGTATTCGAGCGCACCGCTATCGAGTCGCTTCACCACCATGTTCTGCGGCAGTAAAGGCACCAGCGATACCAGCTTCTGACCGATGTATTTCTTCTCGACGAACGCATTACCGCGCAGGCAGATGCTGGCGACAACCATCAGCATGAAGCGTGATGGCGTCATTTCCGAATTAGGCCGGCGACAAAGCACTGAATATGCCGGATGGTTAGTTGCCACCTTGCGGGAACCGTCCGCCTGCCGCTCGTAAATCTTCAGCGGTAGGGTAGAAACAGACTCGCTAAGCAGCCTGACGCAAGCCCACACTGCTGAAAGCCGCATTGCTTTGTCAGCAGTAACTACCTGGCCGCTGCTGCTTGTACCAAACCATTCCTCCCAGAACGTTCCTGTGGTCAGGCTGATGGGCACCCCCAGCCAGTTAAGCAGCGCACTTTTAACCCTGCCGGGCTGTTTGTTCGCTTTCATCAGATACCTATCATTATCGGGTTTTCAAAGAATCCGCTCAGGTCCTGTGCATCTTCCCCGCCATTCACCAGCATTCGGCTTTTAGCGGTGAACAGTGCTACCGGTCCGTCGATTTTGTTTTCAGGCGTGGATTTGTTTGGAAAAATGTTGTCGTTTTTGTCCGGCTTAACCGTAACGTTTGACATCATCCACCGCATTACTGGGTTGTCGTCATGGTGGAACTTGTTACCGTAAATTTCCGCCTGCACTGATTTCATGGACTCAGAAAGGTTTTTGACCGTCTGCGCAACTTCCACCAGCGGCAAACCTTCCTCCGCAAGTGACAGGCTGAACTGAACAGCACTCCAGGGATCGAAAGCAATCTCCTTGATGTTCTCGCCTTTAACCCACTGCACAATGTCGGCTTTAATCATCCCGTGATCGATAACATCACCATCAGTCAGTTCAAGATACCCGGCATCGGCCCACTTCCTGTAAAGCTCGGCAATGTGTGCAGGTGCTGTTTCCAGTCTCCCTTCCGGGATCCAGAAGCGTGGCTGCATGTGAGTTTCACCAGCGGGATCGCGCCAGGCTTTCACTGCTGCGCATATATCGATTTTGTTTGCGAGATCGACACCCACCCACAGAGGCCAGGCTTTACGCTCAGCCTCAGGTGCAATGCCCGGCATCCTCGCCCAGCGATCCATATCCATCCAGGCGCTTTCCGCAGTAACCCAGATGTTGAGGTGCTTGGTGAAGAAGTTCGGCCGTGCAGCAACCTGCTCTTTCGCTTTTTTCGCCAGACGACGCATGTCATCCCAGCGCTTACAGATGCCCAGTCCGGGGTTAGCTTTTGGCCAGTTGGCCTCGTCAAAGGGATCGTCGCCTTCGTCCAGGGTGTAGATCAGAGCAAAGTAAGTGTCATCTTCCACCACACCGCGCAGCACCTTGATGGCATAGTCCCTCTGCTCATAGCAGATTCCGTCTTTATTGGTCCCTGCGGTTGTGATAGCAAAAAGCAAAGACTGAAGACGCGCGCCGGTGGCTGTCTCCAGAACGTCCCATACATCACGGGTACGGTGAGCATGCAGCTCGTCGACAATCCCACAATGAATGTTCAGGCCGTCGAGGTTGTTAGCATCGCTGGACAAGGGCTCAAACTTAGAGGCCGAGCGTTCCTGATGAATGTTCAGCTTAACGTGACCAAAAAGACGCCCCAGCGTGCGGGGGGCTTTCTTGATCATGTTCTTGGCATCATCAAAAACAATCCGTGCCTGATCTCGTGTCGTCGCAGCTGAGTAGACCTCAGCCCCACCCTCGCCGTCGGCGCCGGTCATGTACAACCCAATGCCTGAAGAAAGTGTCGATTTGGCGTTTTTACGCGCCACCTCGTCATAAGCCGTGCGGAACCGGCGCACCATGACAATGTCACCATCCTCATCAGTCACCGCCTGACCTGTCATCTCATCAATAAGCGGAATGACAAAACCAAAAATGTTGATGAGGATAAAAACGTGCCAGGCCATCAGCTTTATCGGCTTGCCTGCCAGCGCTCCTTTCACATGAGGAACGAAGTTATAAAAATCGAGAATGTGCTGGGCGCGTTCCTCGCTGAAGTAGATGCCGCGCTCAGGCCCATGCTCTAAGTCATTAAGGAATCGCTGGCACGCCAGACGTACCAGTTCGCCAGCAACAATCTCGCCAGACAGCACGCGCTCGGCGTACTGAACACCTTCCGAAACCGTTGCCATTCATCATTTGCGCTTTTTAAGAAATTCTTCCAGTGGATCGGCCTCAGCCGGGCCTTTTGCACCAACCTTGGATCGGCTGGCCGGGGTCATACCGAATTCAGCGAGCATTGCCCTGATGCGCTTCCACGCATCGGCTTTCATCACTGCCGCCGGGTGCGGTTTGATCATCCTTATTTCTCGCTCCTTTCCTTCGTCCGGATCATCCTCGCTGTAGACGGCATAGGTGTAACCTTCCCGCTCTAACGTGTCGCAGTGACTTCGGTACTCGGTGTAAGCCTCGATTAGCAGCTCGAGCGCTTTACCGTCCAGAGTGGTCATCACCCCGACAGCATCAAGCTCTTCGCCGATTCGCTTAAACCAGTACTTCCCCATCTTGTCGAAATGCTTCGGAACTGGGGGAACCCCTGAAGCAGGTTTTGGTTCTGCTTTGTTGATAGCTCGTTTGGATGGGTTACCCTTCACCAGAGCCAGATGTGTCGGGGTTTTCGGTGGTCCGGGCATAATCGAAAACTCCTATTAATCGTTGGTGGGGATCCCCATAAAAAAGTTTTCTAACCTGCGGCGATGTGAAAAAGGGTTAGGCGGCGGTCCCTTGGGGCACATGCCCTGAAGTTTTCACCCGCCCTATCCCCTAGGCCACATGTCAGGGTGGCATTCGTGATCCCTGATGCGGCGTACGTGCGTATGTGTGATGCCATAGCGCTTTGCAACATCGACCAGTTTCATTCCAGACTTCGCGTCTCTTTCAATACTCATGATGGTCGCTGGTGCTAACTTTGTGGCCGGGGCGCCCTGCCCTCTCCTGAGGCATACAGCCGTGCCGTGGTTAAGACTATCGGCGGCGTTCTCTATGGGTGTTCCCCATGCAAGATTTGACCTGTTGTTATTTAGCGGGTTGCCATCAAGATGACGAGTGACATGCATGTCCGATGGTTTAACCCCGGCGAATGCAAACAACACCAACTGATGCACTTGCTTTTTAACTTTCGTCGCTCGGCTAAAGCCGGTATTAACATTCACATGCCAATAGCCGTTATGTAGCCGCATTGAGAGCTGCCGGGCCTTGCCTGAGCGAAGCGAGTAAATAAATCCATCATCGCTAGCCTGATACCCTGGGTAGCCGGGGATGTCTTTGAGACAGGCGTGCGGCAACCCTGAATCATTTAACGACTCAGTCATTTTAATTTACCTATTGATTACTGGGGGTTCAGCCGTTCTTTAGCTGTCTTTCGGTAGTGGCAGGAGTAACAAAGAGACTCCAGATTCCGATCGTCGTCGGTGCCGCCGTGAGCTTTGGGTTTGATATGGTCAACTGTCGATGCCGGGACGGGCTTTCCATTCCTCAGGCACTCCTGACATAGATGTCGATCACGCGTCAGGATACGGACTCTGATAATGTCCCACTTACTTCCATAGCCGCGCTGGTGGCGGCTAAGCCCCCGCTGATGCTGTTGCCAGCCTTCATTGCGGTGTGCTTCACAGTAACCTGACCGGTCCGTTGTCGTGCCTGAACAGCCGCGCTTACGACAGGCTCTCGGTATTGCTGAAGGCATATTCACTCCAATAAAAAAGCCACCGGCAGATGCCAGTGGCTTATCAAGTGTAAGGAGAAGTGTCATTCTATGTGTGGCGAACCAGCAACCTAACTATCTACTCAGAATATGAATAGCTTCCTTAAGGTTTGAATCGATTTGTTCCCTTACTAACATCATGTTGGCTTCAAACCACCCAATTCCTGTCACACTAAACTCATGCCCAGGGCAAATGTCATTTAGCATGCTCATTTTAACCTGCTGTGGATCTTTGCCATTTACTCCTTTGAGCATTCCATGCGCAAGTACAGGCGTAAGCTGCATTTCCTCTAGGTTTAATCCGTATGAGTTCATTATATGATCAGAGAGAGCAGTCATTAGTCTGGGTGAGCTGACACCTCGCTCCATGATCGCCGCAACGATAATACTCGTGCAAACTATATGCAGCGTAGTCTCATCGAAGCGTTCTCCAGTCGTTAATTCTCGGAAGGAGACTCTCATTGCAGTCATCAAGTCTGTGACATGATTTTTAACTTTTACTGCAGCGCGACCACGTTTCAGAATTCCAATCACCCTTTTGCCTCTTTAGCCGTTGAAAGTGTTAACAGCTTTTCAGGGTATCATCTGAGGATGTGCTTTTCCTCTAGCGTTTAGTGTTGTAGAGGTTGTGCCATGGTGAACTGGATGCCATAAGCTGCACCGCTAACGAAGGTTATACAGCAGCCCGCCGGGTTGCTGTGCGTTAAGGATGGCGCGTTTTACAGCTTCATTAATGTTCAGCTGCGTTGTTAACTGAGCAGAAAACTGAGCATCAAGTGAAGCCTGCAGCGACTTAAGCAAATCACTTTCCCGCACAGTGTCAATGACGGCCTGCTTCATTTCATCGCCAAGCTTAATCTTCGTGTTTGTAATTGCCTTGGCATTTTGGATGATGGATGAAACGTCTTCATGCACTTTATAGCGATCAGCCTCAAACACTATCTTGCTCTGGTCATCTTCAACGCCGATGACCATGCCTGCAGCATGCTGGTTGCCGATGTAACCACCAGCAGGCTCGCCAAATCGCGTGTTGACCAGATGCTTAATGGCAAAATCCTGCCCCTCTGCAGTAAGGAATGTGAAATAGTTTCCCTTCTGGAATTGCGTCGCAGTATGGCGGGTTTCTGCGAATCCCAGCTCGCGAAGCTCATCAGCACCAGATTTTGATGGCAGCTCGCCACTCTTCAACGCGCCTCTGAAGAACAGCGCATACAGCACATCGTGCGCTTTGTCAGACAGTGCGGGGGATTTTATATAACCCATGGTGGTTTCCTTTTAGATGTGAGCCTGTCGCACGGGACAGCCGCCCGAGAGAGGCGGATCCCCAGGCTCACGGCTGAAAGACTCTCTGGTGCGCGTGCGAAGCGCATAAAAAAGCCACCAGCAGATGCCAGTGGCTTAGATAAGAAAGGAGCAAAGCCACTTGTCAGTGGCCCAACTTGTCCTTAATGATGGCGAAAATCAGCGCACCAAGCATAAATGCACTCAACAAAGGCCAGAATATAGCGCTAAGTATTGGGGCCTGACAGGTGGCAGTCCAGCGGCAAAAAGGTTTGTAAAGCAAGGCAGCAACGATAATCCAGATCCAAAACATACGGGGTACCATATTTAGTATGTAAAGTTATGTAGAAGGAAATGATACTGTATGTAGAGGCCCCTTAACTACAGGATTTTTAGATGGTTATTTTCGTTTTTATCATCGCAGTGATTGCTTTAATTTTAATCAAAGGATACATGCGCGCAAAATCACGTATGCACTATGCAAACGTACAGCGAGCAATGCGGGAAATTGGCACAACAGATGATAACTTGCGGCCTACGTGGTTTTCTGATTATGAAAAGCAAAAGGATTTTATCATCATCCTAAAGACTCTATGTCTTAAAAAAGGAATATCTGAGGAATTCTTCTCAAACATAGTGTCTCATGAGGATGGCACTCGTTTAATAAACAAATTTGCGGCGTTAATGGAGCGTAATGGCGCAAGCTTCAATGAGCAAATTACAGGCACTTCTGATTTATTAAAAGAAGCATGGCTTCGCGATCATCGCTAACCTGATCTCATAAGGCGTTATCACAGGCATTCAATGAATGCCTGCTGTAATGCCTTGGCAGTCGCCAGATGGCTTCGCTACCAAGCGACACGCGAACATGTAGGTTTTCGGCATCTCAGTTTTTGCCATGGCGACCCTTCGCGGATCAGCATCTGTTCCTACGTGGTTTCCAATAGATTGACGAGATGCTGGCTGACTTCCTTAAGGGGACTCATTACTTCAGTCATACTTAATGATCTGTCGAAAGCAGTCTTAAAATTTAGGGGCGATGCCATATTTTGGTGAATTTATATTGGCTGCCCAGACCTTAATTTCTTTTTGTACAATTAATGTAAAGTCTGACTTCAGGTGCTGGACCATGGCGTTAACTCTTCCTGCATCCCTGACGACATAGTGCTCAAGTTTTTCATGCCCTTGCTGCTTACACACATACTCAGAAGGGATCTGTTCGCCATTAACCAGAAGCGGTAAACTCTCTGACGGGCAACTACCTTCGGTTAAATAAGAAATAACCATGTTGGCAGTTTTAAAGCCAGCCTGTGAGATACTTATCATTACAGGACGACCATCAGAAGTTTGTGTTATATCGTACAAAACGGCATCTTTTTCATACCAGACATTGTATTCGCGTGAATTTGAGTCTGCGCTACAGTAGCCTCCAACCAAAAGACAAAGGCCAAAAATATTCTTAAGTTTTATCATGATTCGTGACTGCTGGTGAGGTCGCTATACTATTCAAAAAAAAATTGAGACAATCAAGAAATTGAGTTTCAACCTACTAAATTTGGTAACCCTGATTATAATAAACGCTAAGAAAGTCATTTTTCACTCCTGTGCAATGAAGAAACAATTTCTTAGCGTGGCTAACCGTGTTGTGCAGAGTGGAGAACATCATCAGGCGCTCTGCTCGAAAGCGCCTGGGGCTGCTTACTGCTGTTGCACATGCTCATAATGAGAAATGGTCTTTCCTGCCGGATTCATCACGTATGCAACCTCTCCCTCTTTGAGGAAGATATTCTGGTCCATGCCAGATACAGCAATACTGTGCTGTACAGGATTGAAACCTACACTCAGACCGCAATGAATCTCTTCTCCGCCGCCCGGCGACATTACTTTTACTGTCAACATGCTTCTTCTCCTGTTTCTGTTAATAAAAAAGGCCGCCTAAGCGACCTTTGATTTTTTAACGAGATCCCCCGCCTCCAGGACGGGAGTCAGCAGATCGTCCACCACAGCGAGAACCATCGCTTGCGGTATCGGAGTCATGTTGACAGTTACCTGCATACGCTTGAGTTGTTACACCCAGAGACATCAGAACAAACAGTACAGCCAGTGCCTTTTTCATTGTGCTTACCATGTATAGGCCATCATTTGACGGCGCGTTTATCATAATACTTTTTTCTGAACGCACAAAAACCATCCAACATGTGGCTAACAAAAAGAATTTAATGTTCGTGCGATGCGCATAAAAAAGCCCCGCATGAGCGAGGCTGATGTTGCTCTTTATGTGCAGGTGAATCTTCTTGGGGGTTGTCATGGCCCAATAAAAAACCCGACAGAAGCCAGGCTCTTGAATGATTATGTTATGCTTCATAGCAACTTGTAAGGAGGCAGGCTATGCACATAAATACCAAGTACAGACTTGGAGCTCTGCTCTACCTCATGGCGGCACATGCTATTGCCCTGCCACTGATGGCCCTGATTTTAGATGTGGTGATTGGCGGTAGCCTTATTGATATATGGAAAGGTTCATATTCCTTCTCTGACTTGCTTAACCATCGCGAGGATCTTTATCTCATGATGGCAGGGCTAGGTGCTGCTATAGGATTTGTCTATTGGCTCTTTTTTTACAGAAAATACCAGCATTACGACCCCATGGATAAATACTTTAAGTAGTTACTGGCATTGCCTGGTGATGTATTCCTGCAAATAACCAACCTGCTTCGTTACTGTTTCAATTCGCTCTCTGAGGGTGAAATAATCCCGCTCAGCGGCGTCAGTAAGTCGGGGGCCGGAAGCATCGACCATGCTGCCGGTGCCGGGCGATCCGTTCGCGGTACATCTTGCGTTGACTTGCAGCCGCTTACGCCCAGCAGCAACATCCCGCTCAAGCTGAGCAATAGTGGCTTTAGCATCTTCCAACTCTCCGGTGTATTTGGCATCCAGCGCGGCCACGTCACGCTGCCGCTTCTGCATGTCGGTAATGGTGTCGTTGGCCAGTTTGAGGTTATGTTCGGCGGTTTCGGCGCGGCGCTGTTCGCCAGTTGCTTTGCCGTAATAATGTAAGGCAGCCACCAGCGGCAGAATGATCACCACCAGTACAACCAGCGGTTTACACCATGTCTTCAGGAAGGCGAGGCTCATGTCAGTGCCCGCCGCGCTACCTCATAACGCTTTGAGCGGTCTTCAATGCCGTTCTGCCCGCCGTTTATGATCTGCGTCACCCGCACCACGTCCCCCGGATAGCGCATGCAACCGCTGGTGGCAAAGAACCATGCTGCTGATCGGGCTGCGTGGAGGTCTTCCGCCAGCAGTTCAGGCGTGGTGACCAGGTCAAGTTTCAGCGCGGTACCACAGCTGCGGTAATTCTCAAGCCCGGTGATCTGAATCAGACCTCGACCTCGATACTTCCAGCCATCCTGCGGACCTTTGTTGCCGAGGCGTTTGCTGTATACCAGGTTGGCGATCGCCCGCTGTCGCTCCAGTGGCAGGGAAGGTTCACCAGCGCGGCGGCCGAGCATATTCGCCTGATCCTGGGTGATACGCCCGGCACGAATGAAGCCGGCCAGCCCTGCCACGCTGTAATTGAAGCTTTCCACAAGCGCGGTAAAGCCTGTTGATTCGTGGCCGACCTGCGCAATGAACATGGCCTGTTGTACGGGTTCGGTAATACCGAATTCACGCATCGCCGCATCGATGTGCGGAAACCAGCGCGCGGCTAACCCGGCGCTGAGATTAGCCGCCCGTTGAAATTGTGTCTGGTTCATTCTGGCCTCAGAACGTAGAACAGCCGCGCCACATTACCCCGTGCCCTGAACACGGCGGCGCAGATGATTAAGTTGATGGTGACGGTTGCCCAGTGGGCGTGGAAATAGAAATCGAACAGAAAGCGGAACGGCACCGAGGCATACGCGAGTATGATCAGGTACGCCAGCCAGGACGCCCACCAGTTATGTTTCCCGCCCGGCTTACGAAACATCATCAGGCGCAGAACAATCGCGGTGCATGTCATTACGTTGGTCAGCACCAGAGGATCACTTATTACCATTGGTTCCTCCTCTCCACCTTTGCAATAACGTCAGCGGGTCCTGCTCACTGAAAAACGTGAGTGTCTTGATAGCAACGGCGGACAGGAGCACCGCGCCCAGCGCATCAAGCGGCTTGTCGTTGTAACTGGTCATGCTGGCAAGCCAGGAGCCCACCAGCCCTGAACCGTATACCCCGGCAAAATAGGAAACGATGAAGTATGCAGATCGGCGGAAAATCGTCAGGTCTGCTGCAGTGGCCACATAGAAAACGGCACCAGCGAACGCTCCGAACACGACACCATAATCAGTGCCAGTCAGCAGCCCATAAATGCTGGCTCCGGTTAAAGCGCTCGCAGCTGCAACAGAACCGGATAAAGGTTCGGACATTTAGCCCCCTCGTCATTGCTGTTGATCCTCTCAGATGAGGGGAAATAAAAAAGGCCCCCGTAAGGGAGCCTCGAAAAGACGTAGAATTTAGAGTGGCGGCTCAAGTGGGCCTTTTAGGACCTCGACTTCACCGTTGTTGCACAAGTCGTCACCACGAGTCATGTGCCATATGCCTGAAACTATAGTACCGGTGACGATGTCATCAACCGGCTCATCGGTGTAGTAAGCCACCTGCACAGTACCGTTATGGCTTACCCAGTAAAATCCTTCTCTCATAGTTGAAGTTCCGTTTGATTGAGACAGAGATTAAAGCAGCTTAAAAGCCTCAGAACGGTGAAGCCTTATTGGATAAACTGTGGTGCCGGGTGCCTCCCGGTGAGCCTGCGCCAGCACACAGAACCCGCGATGCATATGTGCAGATGCTGGATCGCCCCACCGCACAGGGGGATTCACCACATCAATACGTTAATTCCAATACATCCGTTCAGTCAATGGTCCGCCATCGAGGACTCGAACCCCGAACCGCAGAGGTAGAAGCTCCGTGCTCTTTCCAGTTGAGCTAATGGCGGATAAAAAAAGACCAGCGATTGGGGCGCTGGTCATAGGTGAGAGTATGGCCATTACTGTGTTTGTCGCGCTCACCCGAATATTACTTCCAGGAGCACTCTTTTATTCTCTTTAAAGATAGCCAGTACGGGAAATTAGCCCCTGTAACTGAACATTCATTTTTCATTTAGCTGACATGTATCACACTCTGTCAAAGGCACCTGAAGATGCCTTTTGCACAGTGTTATTTGCTGGCTCTTACAAGCGGCCAGAGTAATACGATAACTCCGGCCACCAGCATGCCGTTTGCCAGGATCGACATCATTTTTCCCGTGAAATCGATCGCCACCACCAAGAACAGCAGTACCGCGGCGGCGGCCCAGCGGAGCTTACCGATCACAGGTACTGATCCAACGGCAACTGAAGCGCCTGCGCAATTTTCTTCAACTGCGCCTCTTCTTCTTCGCCGATTCCATCATGATCGGCAATGTCCAGGCAGAGACAAAGAACGTTAACCGCATCGTCAGTACCAGCCACGTCTGCCAGTTCACGCAGTGCCTGGGCATTAGCAGAACGCGGCGATGCTTCATAACTGCTACATTTCCTTTCGGATGCGGTCTATCCGTTTGGCTTTCACATTATCTTCCCCTTCAGAAACACAAAAGCCCCGGCTATTGCCAGGGCTTGAATGATTCAACTTTAGTTTTCAAATGGGTTTCGCTTTAAATCCAACGCTTCCTGCTGCCGCCAATGGACCCACTGTGGGTTTCCAATCTCAGCATCTTCAGCTGTGTCATACGTCCTTAAATAGGAATACTCAGTCATTGCGATGCTTACGCCAGTATCAGAAAAAAGTCCATGGTAATAATTAATCCCATCACGGCTATATCCTGAGATGCGAATTTCTCGCACAACGGCTTTTATTCCATCATTGGAATTATGGCGAGCTAAAATATAACGGAGTGTTTCTGAGTTGTGCATAGTTTCACCTTCATAGAGACGAACCGCACATCCTGCGCGCATCACCCGTTGAGTGACGAACGCATTTTACCCCTTCCCTGCATTGCAGCCAATAAAAAACCCGCCGGAAGCGGGTTTTTTAACGCTGCATATACAACGCCCATCGTTGGAAAAACTTTAACCAACTTTTCCGAACATTGCAAGCATTGTGTCGCTAAAATTCAAAATAATGATTCTATCTTGTGACTTTGCGCAAAAGCTTCTCCGCATAAGCCTCTTCCTGCCAGCACTTCGTTACCAGCTTATCGATGACTTCAGCATAACCGGTGTACCACTGATGCTTTGTCAGATCCGGTACCAGTCGTTCCACAACCGCACGGGCCAGGCTGGTGGGAACACGACTGAAGCGGTGACCATTACAGCGACCGCAGATCTTCTGCACTGGCACGCCATGAAGTCTTGTGCGCTTCTCATCGAGCACGGTGCCTTTACCTTTACAGCCCCGGCAGGCAGTGCTGACCTCTCCTTTCCCGTTGCAGTGTTCGCACAGTTCCTCTACCACTTCTTGTTTTACCCTCGCTTCGACGCCTCTCACACCGGGGTGCTTCACGACGTCCTGAATTGAGCGACGAACACCATTTCCGCTACAGTGTTCGCACATAGCTTTACTGGCAGCAGATCGGGAATAATCAGCGTACGCGAACCGGACCAGGCAGCCGACGATCTCATGCCGCGCTTTCTCGCTAAGCTTATTCAGCACAGGGTTTCTCAACGCCAGCGCGTAATTAAACAGACCTTCTATAGCAGGCTGCGGATCCTGAATCCCCATTTTGGCTAAGAAGAGATTAAATCCGAGTGAAGCCTGAGCCTGAACAAAGCCCTGGGCGGCCATCACATCGGTGATTGTCAGCGCATCCCCGCCGGTGGCTGGCGTCTCATCGTTCAGCTTCGGTGATTTCGGGGAATAAAATTTAGGTAATGATTCGAGGTTCATAGCGGTCTCCACTCCGTTTACGCCAGTACGCCGAT
The DNA here is from genome assembly GCF_019218745.1 of Enterobacter sp. ENT03. Classification (GTDB taxonomy): domain Bacteria; phylum Pseudomonadota; class Gammaproteobacteria; order Enterobacterales; family Enterobacteriaceae; genus Enterobacter_D. The sequence goes on along the minus strand of NZ_JAHUXA010000002.1, from coordinate 284,688 downwards.
CGCCAGCGCGCGGTCTAATGTTTTCAGCAGCAGCTCGGGCTGCGTGCCATATTTTTCTTCAAACGCCTTCATGTCAGCGTGCAACTCGTCGTGATGCGCTCTGCACAGCGGTATCACGAACAGGTCATGCGCTTTGGTTCCCATGCCGCCCTGACCGTAGCCAATGACGTGATGCGGATCGTCAGCAGGACTGCTACAGCAGGCGCATGGCTGCGTCTTTACCCATCTGGTGTATTTCACATTCTCCCAGCGCTTACGCTTCGGGCGTCGCATAAAGGACTCCGGCGATTCCGGATCGATGCGTAGTGCCAGCACCTGCTTCGCTTTTTCCTCAATGATGCTAGTGGCCGCCGGTGCCGGTACCAGCTCGCTTTCGCGATACACCGACGGAATGGTTGCCACCGGCAGGCGTAACGCATGGCGCGCCAGCTCTTCGGGAATAACGTCAGCCAGATCGTTACGCACCAGCCACCAGCACAACTCCGGGATCGTCAGTTGGTGGGTATCATCAAAGCCCAGCGCCATCCGCACGAACTCAATGATCCACTGCGCCAGGTTCGTCCGGGCGATGCCCGCCAGGCGCTCAGTGAACTGGCCGCGCAGTGTGTTATCGCAGTGCCAGCAGACGCGGATCACGCCGGGCGCATGATGAAATGCCGTCACGTTTTCCATGTGATAGGTGCCGTGCGGATACTGACATTCACCGCCGCGCATCAGCCAGTTTTCCAGCCCAGACATGCCGCCGGCGCGCGCGATCACCTTCTCGTTTTCAAACACAGGTACCAGCATCGGATCTTCTGCCAGCGGCTGCGCGGCGGGCGGGATTTGCCCGGACGGTAACCCGGCCAGACGTTCCGGTTCGTTCTCCAGCAACATGCGCCCGCGGCTGAAGTGCGCCAGCAAATCAGCTCCGGGACGGAACATCACCACACCCAGCTCCCGGACAACAACCGGTTTGAGCAGTGCCCTCATGCCGCTTTTCCCTTTGCCAGATGTTCAGCCCACAGGCCGCCGATCCATTTGATGCCTTTTGCCGTAAAGCGCGCCTGGCTGAATGCGTGGTTGGTGGTTGCTGAAGTACCTGTCTTAACTTCGAACCGACCGAGATCGATATGCTGATGATGAGGTGTCAGCGTGCCCGGCAGCCGGTACATGATGTTGTTATCGATCAGGAACAGGCGGAACTCTGGCTCTTTGGCGCCAAGCAGTTTGGCCACCTGACGAAACGACATGGATCCGCGTGCGGTACAGTACCGGTCGACGAACTCCACCTTCGGCGCCGCGGCGGCCAGCTCTGCCGTCAGCTTCTGCTTTTGCTCTGCCAGATCCGCAGCGAGGCGAAGCGCATCAGGCAGAGATTGTGGCACATGGATTTGCTGCGTCTGTTCGAGCTCCTGCCAGCGGTCAACCAGCCGGGCGGTAAATTCTGGCGACAGCTGCGCCACAACGACATAGCTGTCACGCTTGTTCACCAGATAAACAGATACCGTCTGATTGAGGTGATTTTTAACATCCGCCAGTGGCGGAAGTTGAATAATGCTCCGCTCAGCCAGGCGTTCGATTGAGCGCTTCACATCGTCGTGGCGGGACTCCACCAGATCGGCAATTTCACGGCTGGACATCGCCAGCGCGCTGGTTACGTTGATTAACTCGCTCATGCTCTTCTCCACTTATTCGGCGACTGCACTCGCCACGGTTTCAAATTTGCTGATCGTGATTTCTACCCTTCCCTTCTTTATCACTGGCCCCCATTCCACCAGCATACGTTTTACCTGGCTGTCGTCCTCCCATACACCAGCGTGCGTCAGCGCGTCGAACAGCGCTTTGTTGTAGTTGTCGATGTCCCGGCGGCGGGCGTCCGGCGGGTACAGCATGATTTCAACCGCAGCGGCTTCCGCTGACGGCTTAGGTAAGCGGCGCAACTGCTCAATGATCGCCGCGCAGGCATCGCTCTGATATTTGCGCCCGGCGGCGCTAATGAGATGGCGCCCGGCCAGCGGCCCCTTATTCGGGGCGCGCCAGTAGGTGTTAACACTCGGCGGGAATGGCAGCGTCAGTTTCATACGACCACCCCGCGCATTTCGAGAAAGGCGATAGCTTCTTCCCGGGCATCCTGATCACCAGCCACCAGCGAGCGCAGCAGTGATATAGCCTCATCCTCTGCGGTCTGGCTGTTAATCGAGATGCCCCGGCTGACGCCCGGCACCATGGTGATTGCACCTTTGCGCTGAAGCGCACGTAGCAGTTCGCTCGCCGCGTTCGGAGACGCCGCGCCCATCAGGCCGGCAACTTCTTTTTGCGTTGGTGGGATACCGTGCTCTTTCTGGAAAGCCATGATCAGGGATAAAACTTCCTGCTGGCGGGCGGTCAGGTTTTTCACGCTGCATCCTCCTTCAGGGAGGCTTTGCTGCTGAAATCCTTCAGTGCGACCCGAATATTGCGAATGTTGCAGCGCGCCGCGGGATCCATTTCTTTGATGACATCCATAAATATCGGGATCGCCATGCCATATTCGTTCATCGCTTCCATACCTGCGATATTTAACCGTTCCTGCATATCGGCTTTTCGCTGGTCATTCTCGGAGAAATTAAGATCCAGCCATTCGCTGACAGCCAGATGCAAACTTTTCTCAGCGATCAGGACTTCCGCCACAGCAATGTCACCTGCACTTACCATTACAACAGTCGGCTGGGAAACATTGTCGGAGGCCCATACGTGAGCAAACTTTGACTCCTTGAAGGTGTACTCTTCCTTGTCGCCAAAAACCGCCCGGACACAGGCCCATGCCTGGATACCGCTCTTCGCAAGAATATCAACCTGGTTCAGTGGCAGGATGTCTTCGGAACTGGTGGCAGGTCTTGGCAGCGCAACTTCTTCGGCCAGATCCAGCGCTTCTGCGCATTCGACAGCCTCATCGCCTGCGACAGGAATCACTTCCGGAATATTTTGTTGCTGCATCTGGGGTAACAGGCGCAGCGCTTCGCGGTGAATTTGCGCGATAAATGCATCACCGCGCGCTTCCAGATCCTTACGGTCGATGTAGCTGATCGCCGGGCCACGCCAGTTTTTGTCGAATACAGCGATCGCCCCGGCGAAGAACGCTCCTGACGGCACCTGTTTTTCATCTTTCGGAATAAACCACTTTGGCAGATCAAAACCGATTCGCCCGCGGATAAACGATATGTGGTCGGCATCCTCCGGCCACCACACTTCGCTGGTGGCTGCCTTGATGAGAAATACATACCGCCCGCCTTTATCGCGCATCGCGCTGGCGTGCTGCATGATGTACCGCATCCCGGTGATGTATTCGCCGTCATGCTGAGATGCACGACTGTACGGTGGGTTGCCATAGGCCGCGCCATGGAGTTCATTCAGGCGAGCGGACCAGTCCTGCGTCAACGCGTTATCTTCTGCGGTGTAATACGCTTCGCATTTGCTGTTCTCGCCATCGGTGAACAGATCCAGCACCAGCGGGCCGAACATCACGTTAATACCCCAGAAAATGTTTTCGGGTGTACGCCACTGATCACCAATTTCTTTAAGCTCATGTGCCGGACGGCTGCGGAGTTCTGCCAGCGCCTGGCAATATTGGTTAAGCATGGCGTCGTCTGAAGTAAGGTCGCTCATCCCCGGAACCCCTCTGGAATCTTGTTATCGCAGGCGGTGATCGCATTAACATCCCGCTCCTGGTTTTTATTCCACGTTTCCCGCGCCGGGCGCCCCTTCGCTTCCCAGCGCGTTGCGCTTTGCAGATAGCCTTCGAACTTCTTCGGACCGAACAGCGTTTCTGGACGCATGTACTGGTACTGCTCGTCGTTCTCACGCCAGTGCTCGTGTTTCAGGTCAATCACCAGCTTCAGATCCGCAACGCTGTAACCTTCCCGCAGCCTCGCCCGGATGTTCTCCAGCGAAGTTTTGGATTTCTGGTAACGGGATCCGCTGATCAGGTTCAGATGAGAAAGCACTTCGATCGCAAAATCAGTCAGTACAACTTCCGGGTCGGGTTGCGTAGCAACCGGACAAGAGGGTTTTGGTTTTACTTGTGGATCTGTAGTTGATTTTACTGACGGATCCCCACCAGATTCTGACGGGTCAAAACTTCCGCCAGTCCTGTTTTTTGACGCCTCAAATTTTGAGGGGTCAGATTTTGATGCATCAGATTTTGATGCGTCAGAATTTGACGGGTCAGAATTTGACGGGTCAGAATCTGACAGGTGAGAGAATGCAGCGGCCTGGAGCTTTGCCACGTTCAACTGATAGACGTTCGACGCGTTGCGGTTTCCCTGACGGCGCTGTTTGCGCGAAAGCCAGTTGTCTTTTTCCAGTTGCGCGATCGCAGTACGCACGGTGCTTTCACCCGCACCAATCTGACGGGCTATGGTGCCGATGGAAGGCCAGCTGATACCCTCGTCGTTACTGAAGTCAGCCAGTCGGGCCATAATCGCCACGCTGGAGAGCTTCATGCCTGAAGCGGCGCATGCATCCCAGACGTAGCCGGTTAATTTAGTGCTCATGATCGCCCTCTATTTCCCTGAACTTTCGCTGGAACTGTTCGAGCGGGCTGAAACATTCGCCGTACTCATAACCTTTTCGCAGATAGATAACGCGCCGGGTTTCTGGCTCCCATCTGATGACCTGGACGGGGATGCCATGGTGGTCTTTGAACCATCGGTTGAGTTCACGCATAAAGCTTTCGCCCTCCGGTAATACACACCCACGATTGCCCGCGCGCGGCTGTGGTTACACGCCACCCAGCGGTTTGATATTCTGCGTTCATACCGAAACAGCGGCAGTCCCGGCACCGGGATCATCCGCAGTTGCGGTAAGCGGCAAATAGCCGTTAAACTGTTCATGCGTTAGTTCTCCACATGTTTACGAAACGCCACGGCGCCCGGAGCTGCACACTCGCGGGCGTCACTCTTTTCTGGCGCGCAGAAAATCCGATACAGCAGCGTCAAATGCTCCTGCCACTTCGCCATAACCTGATAACTGTTCTCTTCGATTTGAGCGCGTTCCGCCTGGTCAATGACACCGTCAGCAGTCGCTTTGCGAACGTATGACGAGTGCTTGCCGATCCACTCGATGGATTCCATCAGACGCTGATTAATATCGGCGTTGTCTACGTCTTCAATTTCCACCAGCGGTACGTTCACGCTATTCGACTGACGAGAAACGGCATCAGCGATGAACTTCTTACCGCTCGCCTGCTGGAGCACCATTGCCCAGCCCATCGGGAAGATCTGATCGCCACCTGCGCGCAGACGGTTGAACAATGCATCTTCGGTAACGCCCAGCCATTCAGCTGCTTCGGCGTATCCGCCAGGCAATTCTGATATGGTTTTTTTGATGGCAGCCACCAGCCATGCGGGCTGCTTTTCTACCTGCCAGTGTTTGTTATCCACGGTTCACCTCTTCTTCCTGTGGTTACTTTCAAGCCGCTGTTTCGTTAGGTTTTGCGTATAGAGAGGGATTAACTTTCAGTGCGCTTTTCGTGATGGTCTGAATTTCAAAGGCCCGACCTTTTGGGATTACGTTTCCCCATCCGGAAACTGATGCGTGAGATATACCAAGTACCCTTGCTAAATTACTCACCCCACCAAAGTAGGAAAGCACTTCATCTTTGTTCATTAGACTGTCTCTTGTAGTTAATAGGAACACTGCGATAGTAGGATAACTTACATATAGAGGTCAAGGACTCCTACATTGAAAGATGGTAGGATTGCCTACATGAATATGAATGATCGCATCCGCGCACGGCGCAAAGAGCTAAAGCTCACACAGGCCGTTTTAGGGAAGCTCGTTGGTGTAAACCGTGTAACTGTCACGGGGTGGGAATCTGGTGATTATGCTCCTGGAGGTTCGAATCTTCAGGCGCTTTCTGCTGCCTTAAAATGTAACCCCCAATGGCTGATCGATGGCGCAGGTGATCCTGATAGCGACGTCCCTGCTATGCGCCCTACTGATAAATTTGGTGTTAAGCAGATACCTGTTCTCTCATGGGTTCAGGCCGGAGAATGGACGGAGTCCGGCGCGTCCATTACTCGTGATGATGTCAAAGAGTGGATTTACACTACTGCGAACTTATCTGATGAGGGCTTTGCTCTTCGGGTTCGTGGCGACTCAATGACAAACCCCAACGGAGCACCCAGCATACCTGAAGGTTCTCTGGTTATAGTTGACCCAGATTACGGGAGCCCGTATGAAGTAAATGGACGTATCGTGGTCGCTCAAATTGATGGATCCACAGAAGCCACTTTGAAGAAATTCGTTATTGATGGCCCTGTTAGGTATCTTGTACCCCTAAATCCTAACTATAGAGTTTTAGAGGTTAATGGTAACTGCCGTCTTGTTGGGGTTGTTAAGCAAGTAGTGACAGACCTCTAATACGTCATCAAAAAAATGAAGCCGCATTATGCGGCTTTTTTATCGCCCTCAATGTAAGTTTTCCTACTTTTAATATTGACATCAAGAGGTAAGTTATCCTACATTAGCAACAGTAACAGCGAACAGGCAGGACGCCAACGAAGTAGGCCGCCGGTGGCGTATGAATGACCGGATGATTCGTAAGCAGGAAGTTTCGGGAGGGGTTGCGGTTTGGAGTGACTACCAAATCAAAGCGCTCACCTGGTGAACACGGTCCCGTCCAACCCACGGGCACCAGCTACGGAATACCGTAGGGTTGCCGACTAGTTATCGGCACCCCGCCCGAAACTCCCTGTGATCCAAAAAATAAAACGTGGTAGTTGCTTGGCGGCGTCTGATCTTATTTTCCCGTGAGGGCGCCGCACTTTTTTACCCAACACACAAGAGCATCACCGGGCGACGGGCTCATAACCCAATCCACCCGGGCGGCCCCGACCGCAGGTGCTCTTCTGTGTTGTGTGGAGAAACTAACCCGGCTGTGTCAGCAGCCTACTTTCAGAGGGTATACCCGATGAGTAATGAACGTTTGACCGATGTGCCTGAGTTTATGGGCGAACTGGACGGCGGCGTGTTCCAGAACAAGATCGCCGTGGCGCTGAGTGAGGTTGCCTTTGGCGTACTGAACAACGGCCAGAAGGGGAAAGTAACTTTGACCTTTGAGCTGGACCGCATGAGCAACTCTGTCGAAGAGAAGCGCGTGATGATCAAGCACAAGCTGGCTTATGTACGCCCTACCCCACGCGGTAAATCGTCCGAGGAGGACACTACCGAAACGCCGATGTATGTGAACCGCGGCGGAAAGCTTTCTATTTTGCAGGAAGACCAGGGACAGCTCTTTACCCTGGCCGGTGATCCTGACGCGAAGCTCCGCGCTCAACAGTAAGCCCTACCGTTAACCCCAATTAAGGAAATCACATGTCCTACTCTTTAGACTCAGGCGCTATCGAAAAAGTGCAAACCCTTGTCCTGTCGCAGTTCCTGGAAGAAAAACTGTCTTCTGTTGACTGCCCGGCAGCTGTGATCCCTGCCGGAGCAAGTATTGAAAGCCTGGAGCGTCTGTCATTAGAGCGCTTTCGTTTTCGCGGGAAGATGCAGACTGCCAGTATCGAAGATTTTGCACGCTATTCCACCGGCTACGCCGAAGAAGGCACGCGCTGCTTCATCAATGCAGATGAGATGCGCGCAGTTTCCGTCTTCAACCTGGGTACTCTGGTGAATCCCGGCCATGCCGACAACACCGCCCTGCTCGCTCTGAAAAAGACCGCACCGTACTCTTCTCTGCTTTCCATTAACGGCGAACGCCATACTCAAAAAGAGCTGGCGGAATGGCTGGAAGACTGGGCGGAAAACCTGCTCGGCTTTGATGCTGAAGGTGCTGTGCTCGATGCCAAGCGATCAGCTGCTGCAATCCGCAAGATCTCCATCGAATCGATCCAAAAAGCAGACTTCGAAGATCAGGACTTCAGCGGTAAGCGCTCATTGATGGAATCAGTTGAAGCCAGAACGCAGGACATTATGCCGGTTGCTTTCGAATTTAAGTGTGTGCCGTTTGAAGGCCTGAAAGAGCGTCCGTTTAAGTTGCGTCTGAGCATCATTGGCGGCGATCGCCCGACGCTGGTGCTGCGCATCGTCCAGCTGGAAGCCCAGCAGGAAGATATGGCTGTTGAATTCCGCGATCTACTGGTGGAAAAGTTCAAGGACAGCCAGGTAGAAACTTTTATCGGCGCGTTCACCGCTTAGTCTGCTGCTGCAAATGCCCCCTCAGGGGGCATTTATGGAAGCGGATCCTCATTAATTATCGCCTTCGGGCGAGGGATTACTGTAACCAAAATTCGACGCGGTGCAGCGCGAAATAACACGGAGAACTAACGATGTCCTTTATTCAAACCCTGAGCGGTAAGCATTTTGATTACCTGAACGCGCAAACAGACGATGTTGATATTGAGGACATCGCCACTGCCCTGTCCAATATTTGCCGCTTTGCCGGTCACCTGCCGGAGTTTTACAGCGTGGCGCAGCACTCCGTTCTGTGCAGCCAGATCGTCCCGCCGGAATACGCCTTTGAAGCGCTGATGCATGACGCCGCTGAAGCGTACTGCCAGGACATCCCCGCGCCGCTCAAAAGGCTGCTGCCGGACTACCGCCGGATCGAAACGCTCGTTGATGATCTGATCCGCTCTAAGTTCGGGTTGCCCCTGCATCAGTCCGACCTGGTGAAATATGCCGATCTCACCATGCTGGCGACCGAACGCCGCGATCTGGAGATTGATGATGGTACGCCGTGGCTGATCCTTGAGGGCGTTCCCGCGTCTGATCTGATTCAGGTTGTACCATTGCGCCCTGGCCAGGCCTTTGGTCTGTTCATGAACCGCTTCAATGAACTGAGCGGGGCGCGCCAATGAAAGAGCTACTGGCAAAAATGACCATCATTGATCTAGTTAGAACGTCGCACAGCTACTCCACCAGCATCAAGCAGACCGGCGTTTATTCTGAGCTGGTACGGGAAATGGCCGCTCGGTTGGAGGCGCTAAATCTGGCGCATATAGGTGCAATGGCTGCACTTAGTAGCACAGAAAAGGATCGCGACCAGCTGGCCGCTGAGAACGTCACTTTAAAAGACGAGAATGAGTATATCCGTAACCGCTTTAAAGAGACCGACCGGTTATTTGGGAAAAACCTTTTGGTTATGCAGGCGGCGATCATCGACTGGCGTGCAACCAGTGATGCAAAGAATGGAATGGCGTGGATCTTCAATACGCTGTTTGGTCCGGGTGAATTACCTGATGAAGCTGAAAAAGACGCACAGGCATATTTCGATCGCAAATATGCGCCAATCGATGAAGAGCTGATGGAGCTTTACGGTTGGTTTCGCGATCGCCAAAAGCGCGTGGCAGCAAAGCAGGCTGCTGAAACAAGTAATTTGCAAATCGGGGGAAATAAAGATGGCTAAATCACGCATGAAATACATGCTTCGCGCCTGGAATAAAGAGCTGAGGTTACCGCATTGGAGCATGGGAAACCGTAAACATCGCAAAGCGTGCGCCCGTGATTTTGCAGCGGCCAGCGTCGAAGGAAGCGAGCCAATCACCTGTCAGGCGGATGCGGATGATCATCTCGCAGAAGAACTAACTTACTGGGGGGAGTGAGTAGTACGTTTCGGCAATCTGGCAGCGGTTAATTCCTGCCACCAGCGAATATTGTTAAACGCCCGGGTGCAGCCGGGCTACCGGAGAAAACTATGCTGAACCTCGATTGTGTACCAATCTCGACTTATTGCAAAGAAACTGGCGAGTCGCCTGATGCCATAAACAAGCGTATACAGCGTGGTGTTTGGCTGGAAGGTGTTCAGGTGCTGAAAGTGGAAGGCGTTAAGGAAAGATGGATAGATCTTAGTGAGGTCGCTAAATGGGCAAGACAGAATCGTCAAAACTTCCGCGCGGCGTGACCGTAAGGAAACACAGCCAGGGAGAGACGATAAATATAACTTTCACATACAAAGGGGTTAAGTGTCGCGAACCCCTTTCCAATCTGGAAGTGAATAGTAAAAACCTCAAATATGCCGAGCGGACACTGGGCGAAATCCACAATAAAATTGAGCGAGGTACCTTCGTATATGCTGAGTATTTTCCGCGATCAGCACGATTAAAGATATTCGGTAATGCGGCCGCCGGTAAGACTGTCAAAATGTACCTTGATGAATATATTGGCATCTGTGAGACGCGAAAATTATCGCCTTCTACAATCGGTGGTTATAAAAAATGCCGGAGTGCACTGGCGGCTCTACATCAATTTCCGGCCAGCGAGTTGACACCAGCTGCGATGAAAGCCTGGATACAAAGCCGGACAACTACCCTGAAAACCATACGCAATCAGCTATCGTTTCTGCGTTCTGCGCTTGATGAAGCCGTTACCGATGGCGTATTGCAAATTAACCCGGTATCTCTGGTAACCGCATCGCGCTACCAAAGTGATAAAACAAGTGCTCACAGCAATTACATTGTCGATCCGCTTTCCCCCGCAGAGGTGAATGCTCTTTTGTCTGCCGCTGGCAACAAGCAATGGGAAAATCTGTTTATGTTCGCCATACAGACGGGGTTACGCAGCTCAGAACTCTGCTCGCTGCGCTGGCGCGATATCGACTTTATCGGCAAAACGGCGCACGTGCAGAGCGCGAGCGTTGTCGGCGTTATTAAGGGAACCAAGACAAAAGCTGGAACCCGTAAAGTCGAGCTCAACGATCCGGCTATGGCGGTACTCGCGTCCCAGAAGTCCTTCACATTCATGAAAGACGCGACCATCTTTGAGGATCCGAAAACAAATAAGCCATGGGCGAGCGCCGATGCAATACGAAAAAAAGCATGGGTGCCCACGTTACGTAAAGCGGGAATACGGTACCGAAATCCGTACCAGACCCGGCATACTTTTGCGACTCGTCACATCAGCCAGGGGACTAACCTTTTCTGGCTCGCTGGACAGATGGGGCATAAAGGACCCGAGATGCTTTTCAGGCATTACGGATCCTATCTGAAGGAGTACGACGGCAACACCGAGAAAAGACCAAAGCTGGTCAGTGGCGGGACGTAAAAGGAGCCGTGAAGGAGCCGCAGAAAAATAAGCGTGATATAAGATATTATATTTCAGCCGCTTAAAGAAAAACGGACACGGGTTCAACTCCCGCCAGCTCCACCAAAATTCTCCATCGGTGATTACCAGAGTCATCCGATGAAGTCCTAAGAGCCCGTCCGGCGCAAGCCCTGCGGGCTTTTTTGTGCCTTGAATTTGTCCCGCGAAGTCTAAGAACCTTTTTCGCACCGCTTAAAGCTACATTGTTTTTGACGTATAAATCCCTATCTTCGTTAACGCCATTATCCCCGCATCCCCTCCACCGCTCTCCCGGAAAGCATCAAAACCGCTTTCAGGCTGGTTTCAATTCGGTTGATGATGGCTTCTCGAGGACCCTCTCTCCAGTCTGCACTGGCGTAGAAATCGTCAAGAACGCTTTTCATCTGTTCTTCGCTCTCAAAGGCACGGATAAGGTAATAGCTGTCCGCATCGTGCAAAGAGTTTCCATACGCCACAACATCAATACCGTTACGGACATGGAGTGGAACACTTATTTCACGCATCACCTGATGAAACGCCTCACCAGACTCTTTTTTCAGGGTGTATTGCAGTATTTCGACGATCCTGGCCTTCATACCTTCTCCATCATTGACCCTTAGAAACGGTTGCCATGACGCTAACGCATTCGGCCAGTCAATGAAAGAGCAGACGACTTAACGCTGATGCGTTCACATTAAGCCCGTCACCCTCGCCAGTACCCATCCCACCGACAGCAAATCCGCGCTGCCGCCGGGACTTAAATTCCTGTCGATCAGCGCCCGGTCCATCGTCACCAGCGCATGATGATCCCAGCCATCCGCCAGTAATCTGCGCGCATAACCCTGTACATAACGTAATCCATCGATGCCGCCGCGGGCGACAAGATTGCTGTCCTGATTGATTGCCATCAGGCGTAACAGCAGGTGGTGAAGCGGCTGGCCGTTCCATGTCGATAGTGCCTTTCGCACCGTGGCAAAGCCGCTTTCCGCCTCGCCGCGCGCGCCGGTTAATCCATATTGCTGATATTGCCGCTCGCCTGCGGTGGCCTGGCCGCTGCGTTCTGCCAGTTCACGCGCCACCAGCCCGCGCGTGATCTGGCTGACTTCATTGCAAAGACATTCAGACGATACCGTTGTCACACGCCCGGCGGCGAAACAGATCAAGCCGAGGGCAAATATCCCTCCTTTGTGGGTGTTGACGCCGCCGGTTGCGGCATACATCGCCTGCTCACAGGCGATACCCATCGGGCGGATCAGGCGCAGTTGCTCAGCGGCGGGTTTATCCGCATGGGCGTTACCCAGCTCGGCAAAACGCGCAAACCACGGCGCGATCGCGGTAATGCTGCGGGCAAACAGTGCGTGATCCATATCGCGGTGCGCACCGCTGTTAAGCGTATCCACCAGCCCTGGCTTTGGCGTCAGCTCCAGCTCCTGCCACAGCGCCTCTTCGGCAAGCCCTGGCACCTCCGCCGGGCGCGGTTTAGTCGCGGGCAAACCAGTCATCGATCAGCTTCTCCACGCGAGCCACTACCTGCTCAACAGGATGATGTCGTGAACGGGAACAGGCATGCGCCGGCGCATCGCAAAGCAGGCAGCGACGCTGCTGCGCCCCCAACGACTGCCGCCCGACATGACCGTGCTGCGGGCAAATCACATCCACATCCCACAGTCGGCCAAGGGGATGATTTTGTTCCAGCGCGGCGCAGTGGGCTTTGATTTCCGCGGCATGATGCGCCACACACCATAGCGCTTCTGGCCCGGTCGGCAGCCACAGCACCTGACGATCCAGCACCTGCCAGCGGTGTTCCCACAGCAGTTGATCGCACATCTGTAACGCCACGCCCATGGTATTGCGATAGCGCAGGCTGTCTTTAATTGCCCCCGGCGTCACCAGCGTCAGGGACATGACCGGTTGTTGATAGTGCGTGAGCCAGTCAGTCTGGCGTGCTGCGCGGCGCTCTTTCGCCGCCAGCAGTTCATCCAGGCTGACACCCGTCCGCACGGGTGTCGCAATCGTCATCTGTTACTCCTTCACTTGTCGCACAGTGTCGATCACGCTGCCGTCGCGGTAGCGGATGACGCCAACGATTTTGTCGGTAAACTCAATGGGTTTTGGCACGCCAGTCAGTGAAATCGCCCGTTCAAAGAGCGCATTGATGTCGACGATCTTCAGCCCGGCATCTGTTAGCCGCTCGCGGATTTCCGGGCGCGCCGGATTAACCGCGATGCCGTGATCGGTCACCAGCACGTCGATGCTCTCCCCCGGCGTCAGGCGCGTGGTCACCCGTTTCACCACCGTCGGGATGCGGCTGCGCAGCAGGGGCGCGACCACAATGGTCAGGTTGGCGGCGGCGGCAACATCGCAGTGCCCGCCGGAGGCACCGCGCATTACGCCGTCAGAACCGGTGATCACGTTGACGTTAAAATCGACGTCGATTTCCAGCGCGCTGAGGATCACCACATCGAGCTGATCACAGCACGCGGCTTTACTGCCGGGGTTAGCGTAAACGTTGGTGGAGATCTCCACATGGTTCGGGTTACGCGCCAGCGAGGCGGCGGCCTGGCCGTCAAAACACTGGGTATCGAGCAGCGTTTCAATCAGCCCTTTCTCGTGCAGATCCACCAGGCTGCCGGTGATGCCCCCCAGCGCGAAACGCGCTTTTACGCCGCTGCGCTCCATCTTCTCTTCCATAAACCGTGTGCAGGCGGTGGCCGCCGCGCCAGAGCCGGTCTGCATCGAGAAGCCCGTTCTGAAATAACCTGAGTGTTCAATCACCTCTGCGGCGTAGCGGGCGATCATCAGTTCGCGCGGATTGCTGGTGACGCGCGCCGCGCCGACGCTGATTTTTGCCGGATCGCCCACGCTCGGCACCTGCACGATGTAATCCACCTGATCCTGCACCAGGCTGGCGGGCATATTGGGGAATGGCACCAGTTCTTCGGTCAGCAGCACCACGGTGCGGGCAAAGTGCGCATCCACCATCGCATAGCCTAGAGAGCCGCAGCAGGATTTGCCGTGCGTGCCGTTGGCGTTACCAAATTCATCGCTGCACGGCACGCCAAGAAAGGCCACGTCGATATTCAGCTCGCCGTCCTGCAACAGTTTGACGCGCCCGCCGTGGGAGTGGATTTGCACCGGCTCGTCCATCAGGCCGTGCGAGATGGCCTCCGCCAGCTTACCGCGCATACCCGAGGTATAAATGCGGGTGATAACGCCGCTTTTAATGTGTTCAATTAAGGCGTCGTTACAGGTCATCAGCGAGCTGGAAGCCAGCGTCAGATTTTTAAAACCCATGCGGGCCAGCAGCGCCACCACGCTGTTGATCACCCGATCGCCCTCGCGAAAGGCGTGGTGGAAAGAGATGGTCATCCCGTCCTGTAAGCCGCTGCGCTTCACCGCGTCTTCGAGAGAGGCGCACAGTTTGCGGTTGTGCTTAGCGTCGCTGTCTGCCAGCCACGGCGTCATGCTGTGCGCTGTATCAAAGGGTTTCAGGTCCCGCAAATGGGGAAAATAGTCGTGGAGCAGTTCTGTCTGATTCATTATCTCGTCCTTAACGACGCACGCCGGAGGCCGCCGCGCGTTCCAGCACAACCTGCGCGTGGTGAATAATTGGTGCGTCAACCATTTTGCCGTTGAGCGACACCACGCCGAGGCCATTACGTTCGCCCTCTTCTGCCGCGTCGATCACCCGTCTGGCGTGATCCACTTCCTGCGGGGTTGGCGCGTAGGCGTTATGCAGCAGATCGATCTGACGCGGGTTAATCAGTGATTTGCCGTTAAAGCCCATCTTGCGAATAAGCTCGACCTCGCGCAGAAATCCGGCCTCGTCGTTAACGTCTGACCACACCACATCGAAAGCGTCGATACCGGCGGCGCGGGCGGCATGGAGCACGGCGCAGCGGGCATAAAACAGTTCGGTGCCGTCGCCGCGTTCGGTCTGCATATCCATCACATAGTCAAAGGCGGCCAGCGCGATGCCGATTAAGCGCGGGGAGCTGCGGGCGATCGCCACGGCGTTGATCACGCCAATGGCTGATTCAATCGCTGCCATCACGCGGGTGGAACCTGGCTTGCGCCCGCACTCGCGCTCGATACGCGCCAGGTGACCTTCCAGCTCATAAATGTCATCCGGGGTATCGGTTTTCGGCAGACGGATCACGTCAACCCCGGCGCGCACGGCGGCTTCCAGATCGAGCAGGCCAAAGGGCGTGCTCAGCGGGTTAATGCGCACGACGGTTTCAATATCCTGATACATCGGGTGCTGCAAAGCGTGAAATACCAGCAGACGAGCGCTATCTTTTTCGCGCAGGGCAACGGCGTCTTCCAGATCAAACATGATGGAATCGGGGCGATAGATAAATGCGGTTGAAAGCATGGCGGCGTTCGCCCCCGGCAGGAACAGCATACTGCGGCGGAGTTTGCTCATTTCAGCGCCCCCCAATTGAGCTCCTGATCATCCGCGGCGCGCAGCAGCGCGCTTTGCAGGCGGGCGCGGATCACACAGTCCAGCGCCCCTTTGTCTTCAATAATGATTAATCCCTGCTGCACGTTCATGGCGCGTAACGTGTCGTCCACCACCCGGCGGATCTGCTCGCCAAACTGCTTGATCACTTCACTGTGGATGACAATCTCCAGCTCGCCGTCGGCGGGGGCGATTTTCACCATCAGGTCGCTGGACTCCTGCGTGCCGGCCAGCGCCTCCCTTACAATATTCATAATAAATTCCTGATAGTTAAGCGACTTCCGCACTTGCACGATAGTGTGCTTCGAGGTGCGCGAAGGTGGAGTCCGGGACAATCTCCCGGATCCGGGAAAACTGCTGTGTCTTGAGTAAATGGCGCACTTCCGACGCCGAAATGGCGTTGCCCGTGGCCTTGAGGCGCGGCATTTCCACCACCTCAATATGCGAGGCGAGCAACTCATGCAGCGTCTGGTTGTACTGGCGGGTGATCGCGCAAAACGGCTCCGAGCCAATAAAGCGGTGAGTGATACCGAGCGCGGGGGCGATGAAATCGCGAAAAATCAGCACGTCGATCTCACTCCACGCCTGTTGCACTTTCCCGGTTTCCTTCAGGAAGTAGGCCGGAAAGGTGGCGCGGGAGATGATGTACGCCGAGCCTTCGTGCACGGTGACGTTCGGCAGATGAGCCACCCCGGCGCGCACCATGGCCAGCCGGGCGCTGAACGGAAAGAACGATGCATCTTCACGCACCACAAACAGGTGCAGCCAGTCACACTGTCGCGCCGCCTGTGCCACCAGATGACGATGGCCGAGAGTGAACGGATTGGCGTTCATCACAATGCCGCCGATGTTCTCCCCGCCTTTGCGCTGCGCGCTTAGCGACCGGCAATAACGTGCGATGCCCTGCGGTGTGTTCTCCATCAGCACCGCATGGTTACCGCTGCGGGCAAGCGGCCAGAAACCACTGCGGCCAAACCGTTCTTCATTGCACGGACGTGTACAGAGAAAGAGATGAAAATGACCGCGTGCCAGCGCCGCATTTTCCACTTCCGCCAGCAACCGCGCGCTCAGGTTTTCGCCACGTAACCGCTCGTCTACCGCCACACACTTAATGACGTTGGCGGCAAGCCCTGCACACCCCACCAGCTGCGTCCCTGACCAGGCTTCGACAAACAGCGTGATGTCGTTGTCCATACCGAGGCCGCTGTCGGCCAGCAGATGACGGATCTGGCTGACACGTTGCGGATGGTTCGCCACCAGCGTGTGCCGAAAATCAATAGTGGGTTGTGATTGCATACCGCCGCCTTTCTCAGTGTGCCGCCGCAAGCCCGGTGACCGGCGCGTCCATGATGACGTTACTCAGATGACCGATATGCTCGATCTCCACCTCAATGCGATCCCCCGCGTGCATAAACAGCGGCGGGTTACGCTTTTTACCGACGCCGCCAGGGGAGCCGGTGATAATCACGTCCCCCGGACTGAGACGGGTGAAGGTGCTGATGTACTCGATCAGCTCCGCGACCTTGTGGATCATGCTGCTGGTGTTGTCTTCCTGCACCATACGACCGTTGAGCCAGGTGCGGATCGCTAACTGATGCGGATCCGGGATCTCATCGGCGGTTGCCATCCACGGGCCAAACGCACCGGTCTGCCGCCAGTTTTTACCTGCCGTAAACCAGGTGTGCTGCCAGTCGCGCGCCGAACCATCCATGTAGCAGCTGTAGCCCGCCACATGGCGCAGCGCGTCGTCGCGACTGATGTTCTCCCCCGCTTTACCGATAATCACCGCCAGCTCACCTTCATAATCAAATTCACTGGAATGGCGGGGTTTTAACACCGGTTCATTGTGGCCGGTCTGCGAATCCGGAAAGCGGACAAACAGCGTCGGTGCCGGGTTGTGCTGGTCAAACTCCTGCCGCTTGGCGGCGTAGTTCATGCCGACACAGAGAATTTTCTCCGGCTGCTCAATCACCGGTAAAAAGGTGATGGCTTCCATCGGCACATCCACGGCATCGTTGAGAAAGCGCGCGGCTTCCACCATGCCGTTACCCTGGAGCAGCGCCTTCAGGTCGCGGTAGCGATCCCCTAACCGGCGACCTAAATTCACCACGCCATCGGCTTTGACGATGCCGTAGCTGCGTTGACCTTGATAGATAAAGCTTGCGAGTTTCATGGTTCTTTCCTGAAAACTTAAACGAGGAAGTTGCCCAGTATCAGCAGCGAGATAGAGACGTTAATCGCCCCGCCGATACGGGTAGCAATCTGGGCGAACGGCATCAGGCTCATGCGGTTGCCTGCGGTGAGGATCGCCACATCGCCGGTACCGCCCTGGCCGCTCTGGCAGCAGGAGACGATGGCGACATCAATCGGGTGCATACCAATCTTTTTACCGACGAAGAAACCGGTGGCCACCAGCGCGGAGACGGTACTGACGATCACCAGCAGGTTGCTGACGGTGAAGGCATTGACCAGTTCCTGCCACGGCGTAATGGCCACGCCGACGGCGAACAGGATCGGGTAGGTCACTGAGGTCTGGAAGAATTTGTACACCACCTGCGAACCTTCCAGCAGACGGGGGGAGGCGCCGTTACACAGCTTGACCAGCACCGCGACAAACAGCATGCCGACCGGGGCTGGCAGACCAATCAGCTTATGACCGAGCATACCCAGCATATAGAGCAGCACCGCCAGCAGCGCGCCGGAGGCAATGGTCGTGACGTCCGCTTTGCCGGAGAAGGCCGGTTGGGTCTCCGTTGCATCGGCGTTGGCACGGTTGGGCATCAGCTGGCCTTCACCGGTCAGATGCGGGTAGCGTTTACCGAGCTGGTTCAGGCAGCCGGAGATAATGATCGCCGTCAGGCCGCCGAGCATCACCATCGGCAGTACGCGACCAAGCGCCACGCCCTGATCCATATGCAGCAAGGTGGCGTAACCAATGGAGAGCGGGATCGCCCCTTCCCCGACGCCGCCCGCCATGATCGGCAGAATGATAAAGAAGAAGATCTGGAACGGCTCAAGACCGAGCGCCAGGCCCACGCCCATCCCCACCAGCATGCCGACGATTTCGCCGCACAGCATCGGGAAGAAGATGCGCAGGAAGCCCTGGATCAGCACGGTGCGGTTCATGCTCATGATGCTGCCGACAATAATGCAGCAGATATAGAGATAAAGAATGTTGGTGGATTTATAGAATTTGGTGGTGGATTCCACCACCACGTCCGGCAGCAGACCGTAATAGACCATCGCTGACGGGATGAAGGTGGCGCAGATCGCCGCCGCGCCCAGTTTGCCGACAATCGGTAAGCGCTTGCCGAACTCGCCGCAGGCAAAGCCGAAGAACGCCAGCGTTGCCACCATCACCACGATGTCACTGGGTAGTTTACCGCCCAGGCAATCAATCGCGATCAGCGCCCCCGCCAGGACGAACAGCGGCAGAGGAATGATCCCGACTTTCCAGGTGTCCATAATGTTCCACCAGCGCTCTTTGAACGATGGCCGTTGAATATTTATCGGGTCGTGGGTAACAGAGAAAGAATCGTCAGTTGTGCTCATAATAAGCCCCTTTGGTTATTTTGTGCATGCAGCTTAAGATCACAAAGACTTAGTTTATGTGAGGAGACACATACTAAAAGCGAAGTTTTAATGGCACCTATGGTTTTAATGGTTTCTTTTATTTAATGTGATTAACGCCATATTTATCGTCGTGGTTTTTATGGTTTCTTTTCATCTTCCAACATATACATAACAACTGCTAATTTAGCGCCAGAACGAGGGTTGATGCAGATAAATCTTTTACACAGCGTGCTGTGTAAGGGATCACAACTTTTCGGCAAAGCGGGGGTAAGCGCCGGAAAAGATGATATATTGCAGAATCTTATTCGATCCGCGCGTGATAATGATGAAAGTATCGTTCCAGATTAAGCTGTTTTTTTCGCTGGTAGCTTTTTTCTCAGTGCTGTTTGCATTGCTGGGAGGCTATTATTATTTCGATGTCGGCAGACAGCTATATCAGGAAATGAGCGCGCGTGCAAAAATACAGGCAGAGGAAATTGCGATTATTCCTTCCCTGCGTAATGAAGTCGCGCAAAAAAATATCAAATCCATTCAGGAGTTCATGCAAAAAATAGCCGCCCGCAGCGATGCGAGCTTTATTGTGATTGGTGATAATAAAGGCCGTCATCTGTTTCATTCGGTTTTTGCCGATCGCGTAGGCACCACCCTGGTCGGCGGCGACAACGACGAGGTGTTACAGGGTAAAAGCACCACCACGATCCGCAAGGGCGGGCTGGGTATTTCGCTGCGCAGCAAAGCGCCCATTTTTAACCAGGCCGGGCAGGTAGTGGGGATCGTTTCGGTGGGGTATCTCACCAGCTATCTTGACACCATTACCGTCAATAAAGTGGTCAATATCCTGATTGCCGCCGTGCTGTTGCTGATCGCGCTGTTTATCTTCTCCTGGTTTTTCACCCACAGTATTAAAAAACAGATCTTCTCCCTGGAGCCACGCGAAATCGGTCTGCTGGTGCGCCAGCAAAAGGCCATGATGGAATCTATTTACGAAGGCGTGATCGCCATCGACAAGGATCTGCGCATTGAAGTGATCAACCAGGCGGCCAGGAAACTACTGAAATTAAGCCAGCCTGCGCGCGAACTACGCGGCCAGCGCATCGGCCAGGTCATCGAACCGGTGCCTTTCTTCACTGTGCCAACCCTGCTGCAAAAAGATACCCACGATGAGATCTGCCGCTTTAACGATCTTACCGTGATTGCCAGCCGGGTGCGGATCATGCTGGAAAATTCCCTTCAGGGCTGGGTGATCACGTTTCGCGATCGCAATGAAATTGACTCGCTGAGCGCCCAGTTAAGCCAGGTAAAACGCTATGTCGATAACCTGCGCATCATGCGCCACGAACAGCTTAACCGCATGACAACGCTTTCCGGCCTGCTGCATATGGGACGCTATGAGGAGGCTATCGGCTACATACAGGCGCAGTCTGAGCACGCGCAAGAATTACTGGATTTTATCTCGTCGCGCTTTAACTCACCGACCCTGTGTGGCCTGCTGTTAGGGAAAGCCGCCCGTGCGCGTGAGAAAGGGGTGGCGCTGAATTTCGATCCCGCCTGCCGGATGGATAAACCCTTCCTGCCGCTGTCGGAAGCGGAATTGATTTCTATCATTGGTAACTTACTGGATAACGCCATCGAAGCGACACAGCGTTCCCCGCTCCCGCATGAGCCGGTAGAAGTGCTGATCAAACTGAACGAGCAGGAGCTGATCCTCGAAGTGGCCGATCAAGGCACAGGCATTACCCCGGCGATCCGTGAGCGGATCTTTGAACGCGGGATCACCACCAAAACGCGCGGCGATCACGGCATTGGCCTGTATCTGATTGAAAGCTATGTCACCCAGGCTGGCGGTACCATCGAAGTGGCCGACAACACGCCGCGTGGCGCGATTTTTTCACTGTTCATTCCCACCGCGGGAACCGCCCGCCGCCCCGCACAGGAACTGGAAGATACCGACTATGCAACATGAACTTATCGACGTATTGATTGTTGAAGACGAGAACGAACTGGCGCAACTGCACGCGGAACTTATCACTAAACACCCGCGCCTGCGTCTGGTGGGCATCGCCTCCTCGCTGGCTGATGCCATGGCACAGCTGGAGAGTAAACAGCCAAAACTGCTGCTGCTGGACAATTATCTGCCCGACGGTAAAGGCATAACGCTTATCAGCAACCCCATGCTGGCGCGCGCCAACTGCTCAGTGATTTTTATTACTGCGGCGAGCGACATGAACACCTGTAGCCTCGCTATTCGCAACGGCGCATTCGATTACATTCTCAAACCCGTCTCCTGGAAACGGCTTAGCCAGTCGCTTGAGCGCTTTGTGCAGTTTGCCGAGCAACAACGGGTATGGAAAATTGTCGATCAGCAGAACGTCGATTCGCTCTACCAGCTACAGGCCAAAAACTACCGTCAGGATAACGGCAGCAAAGGCATTGAAGAGAATACCCTCGCGCGGGTGCAGACGCTGTTTTCTGACCAGGACGCCCATTGTTTCTCTGTGGACGACGTGGTGAACGAAACCGGCCTGAGTAAAACCACCACGCGGCGTTACCTGGAACACTGCGTGGAGATTGGTTTTCTGACGGTAGAGATGCTGTACGGGAAAATTGGCCATCCGCGAAGGATGTATAAGCGCACTGCCGTTTGAGCGCTGGACTGCGCCAGCGCCTTTACCGCATACATCCTGTCCGGTCGCGCTGACAGGTGATGTCAGACCTCACCCGCTCCTCATGCAGGAGCGGTTTCGTTGCCCCGCAAGGTTACTGCTTCACCCACACCAGCTGATCGACCCGGAAGCCCAGCGCACGTGCGGTATTCAGATAATCCTGTTTCACCGCGTCCGGCAGGGTTGGGGTACGCGACAGGATCCACAGATAGTCGCGGTTCGGGCCGCTCACCAGCGCATACTGGTAATTGTCATCCAGCTTGATCACGTTATACCCGCCGTAGAACGGACCAAAGAATGATACTTTCAGCGCAGCAGTGGTTGGCTCGCCGGTGAAATAGGCTTTGCCTTCGCTCTCGCTCCATGCTTTTTTCACCGGATCGTAACCGCGGTTGAGCACGCGGATCCCGCCGTCGCTGCGCTTGCCGTAATCAGCGGTGACCTGCTCCAGCCCGCGCTCGAAGCGATTCTCCAGACGGGCCACTTCGTACCATTTACCAAGATAGCGACTGGCGTCAAAACCGCTGATGGGCTTCACGCCTTTTGGCGGCGTAGGGGATTTGCAGGCGACCAGCGTCAGCGCAATAGCGACACCCGTCACAACAGGCCATAATTTCATGTGAACTCCTTTTATCTGCTTCACGGCTATTAAGTTTAGTGTAAAGGTTACGCACGTTATACGAACCGGCAAAATCCCCAGGATATTGAGAGTATTCTTTAATTTCGCGCGGAGTGTCTTAACGAAACCGCAGGCAGCGCTGCGTGGTGACTACAGACATCGGGCGGCATCTTTGTTAATCTCCCTGCCAGCTATCGCCTCTGACAATATACGCATTGCAGATTGTGCTTAACCCACTGAAATTAATGCGGTCCCCAACTACGGTAATGATAATTGAAAACAATACAGATAATTACGTTTTTACTATCAAAAAAAAGCGCACCATTGAAACAGATATGGCGAGATGAGATCACACCCACGGGGAAATTATCCCTTTTACGGCTGTATATTGCTCATCGATGCAGAACCCGTCACTTTTTGATGTGGTGGCGGCTGGCAAACCACATGTTCGTTCATGGTAATAAGTCGCAAAAACGGGTCGCCCGGAAAATCAACTGGAAACTGCAAAGCCGCTATGCTTCTGAAGTGGGATTGCGTGCCACCATTGGCAAAAAACCTAAATTTATTCACCTGACCGGGGTCGTTATTTCCGATGGCGTCGTCATCGGTGATCATGCGATTATCCACCAGAATGTCACCATCGGCGTCAGAGATGATGACGATCACTCGGTGGCAACCCTTGGCAATAACGTCACCATCGGTGCGAATTCATGTATTCTTGGCGGAGTGAGGATTGGCAATAACGTTAAGATTGGCGCGATGTCTCTGGTACTGTCGGATATAAATGACAATGCGACCTATATCTGCAAAATTCAGCCACTGCTTTTATCCGCGACTGACAGCGCGATAAATCCTGGCGCTTGTGTAGCGTCTGCATGAAGGAGAAACGTGGAATGCCTGCGTAGCCAGCAGGCATTATTACAATAATCTAGCTTTCCATTTTGGTCACGGGTGGACGGCGCAGAGATTCTTTTTCGTTGCGCATAATATCCAGACAAACAATAAAAAGACCAATCATAAAAATATTTTCATAAAGCTCTTCCATCAATTCGCCATAACGGAGATCGTGTAAAAATATCGGCGACAGCAGACGGTGATGTTCAACGGCATCAGCAATTAAAAACGTCGCCACGACGATAATGGACATCCATAACGGTAAACGAAGCGTCCTCAGTCGAAACACAATCGCATTCCGCAGCACGGAGGAAAATATAACGGGCAACACCAGCGCTGCAATTAAGAGCACTGAAATCGTCCGGAATAAAATTCTCGGTTCTTCAGGGAAATAGTCCCGTCCCCAACTGGTACTTCTGCCAAACAGCACCAGCCACCAGACCACTGCCCACAGCCAAAACTGCCTGGATCCGTTCTCCAGCGAGAGCGGTCTGATGTAGAATGCGGTAAAGATCGCGCCAAACAACAGCCATACTGCCTGCCCGTTTTCAATCCATTCCACCACCTTTCCATGAACCAGGGGAATATGCATATCTGCAGCGAAGGGGAACAGAACAGCAAGAAGGATCAGAAAAAAAGCCCCAGCAGAAAAATGTGTTTTCAGTTTCATATGCTTCACGATAAAAGTGCGATAAGGAAAAACTCAATTGATAATAATAACCACTTTATATAAATAAGCATTATCTATGTGTGCTGGTGAGGGTTTCCTGTTAAAAAAAATCTTTTATCGTTAAATATTAACGGGTTGATGATACGCCGCCCCGCCATGCCGGGGCGGTTGTCGCGCACCCGCCTGCGGCCAGAGCGCTAAGATACAGACGGGCAGCAGACAGAAAAGCAAAAGACGCTCTGCCCAGCGGGTCGCAGCCCGCCTTTTATCTGCTTATCCTGCTCAACATTTCGTCCCCCCACCCTCGCCCGCGTCTCTCAATCCGTTAATTGCTTAACGATTAACCTCTGCTATGCAAGGAAATATAAAGAAACCTATTTTTTGTCAGCTTAAGAATGGTTATTAAAGCAGCCTCGACACGACATTCTGAGTCGTTATCCTTAACACCCAGGATAGAGAATAATCCGAAATAAGCTCAGGAGAACCGACACAAATGGAATGGTTTGTAAAACAGGCTCTCGCATGTCCTCAAACAGGTACGGCATTCGCAGCGGTATCCTCTATGCGTAACCTTAATATTATCTTATGGTATCGTGGCGATTACTTTTTGCACAAAGGCAATACATTATCCACGACGCCTGTTGGTCTGACTGCGAATGATCGTAAACGCGATATTAATATCATTCATGCCTTTCCCTTCTCACCCTCGCTGTGGGCGTCCTTCAGAAATAATATTGAGTGTCCCGGAAATAACGATCCGTTTATTCATGACTGTTCTAAAAGACCCGATTGTCGTTTTAAACACTGTCCCTATGGTGCCCAACAGGAAAAATAATATACCGGCTGGCCGCTGAACCAGGGTGTTATGATCTGCCCGTAAAAAGAGTAATGTGCCACCGTATTAAGCCGCGCCCTGAGGGGTGATGCGCGTGGAGCAAAAATCGTCTTAAGCTGCTTCTTATTTGCTGTTTTTCGCTATTTTATCCCTTCCCTACCAGATTTGGGGATGGTTCTGGGCCGCAATGGTCGGGCCTTTAGGATTAATCCCCCTTTTCATCAGACGCTAATTTTTAAACAATTTTACATATCTTCACATTGCCTCCTTTTTCTATTACACAGCGCGGAAGTCCGATGAATTCGTCAAACAAAATAGCGATAATAATATCGGCTGTCAGCAGCCTGTCCGTTCCTTTTTCAGCCCTTGCTGCCGGGCCGGACGATCAATTTATTATTCAGCAACAGCGCCAGCGAGCAATTGAGCAACAGCTTACGCCGCCGGTGCCGGACGTTCGTTTATCGGAGCCGTCTTCCGGGTATGGGCGGATTAATTTCCCCACCGAAACGCCGTGCTTTGCCATTCAGCGCGTTGAAATAAGCGGCAAAGACGCCCTGCCCCGCTGGCTGCCCTTGCAGCATATCGCCAGCCAGGCGGAAGGCCGTTGCCTGGGCGGTAAGGGGATTAACCTGCTGATGAGCACCCTGCAAAACCGTATTGTGGATCACGGCTGGATCACCACCCGCGTGCTGGCTCCGTCGCAGGATTTGAAAAGCGGCACGCTGAAGCTGGCGCTGGTGCCGGGCAATATTCGCCATGTAAAACTGACCGACGACAGCGACGACTATATCCAGCTCTACAGCGCCTTCCCGGCGCATGAGGGCAAACTGCTGGATCTGCGCGACATTGAGCAAGGGCTGGAAAACTTACAGCGTCTGCCCACCGTGGAAGCCAGCATGGAAATTGTCCCCGGTGAAAAACCCGGTGAGAGCGATGTGGTGATCACCCGCAAACAGTCGAAAATGTGGCGTCTGGGGCTGTCACTGGATGACTCCGGCACCACATCGACGGGTCGGTATCAGGGCGGTGCGACCCTGTCGCTGGATAATCCTTTCTCACTGAGCGATCTGCTCTATGTCTCCGCCAGCCACGATCTGGACAATAAAGGCGGCAAAGGCAGCAAGAACTATACCGCGCACTATTCCGTGCCTTTCGGTTACTGGATGCTGGGCATCACCGGCAGCGATTATGACTACCACCAGACGGTGGCGGGTGATAACGCCGATTACCGCTACAGCGGCAAAAGCAAAAACCTCAACGTGCAGTTGAGCCGTGTCCTGCACCGTAGCGGCTCGCAGAAAACCTCGTTCACCTATGAAGTGATGGGGCGCGAAACCCGCAGCTATATCGACGATACCGAAGTGGGTGTGCAACGTCGGCAGACGGCGGCATGGCGCGCAGGCTTGCAGCATCGCCACTACATCGGTCAGGCGACCCTCGACGCGGGCATCAGCTATCAGCGCGGTACCCGCTGGTTTGGCGCGCAACGTGCGCCGGAGGAATACGTGGGAGACGCCACCGCGCTGAGCAAAATCATTCTGCTTAATGCCGGGCTGGATCTGCCGTTTGAGCTTGGCTCACAGCATTTCCGCTACAACGTGCAGTATCAACGCCAGGCGAGCAACACCCCGCTGACGCCGCAGGAGCAGTTCGCGCTCGGCAGTCGCTGGACGGTACGGGGCTTTGACGGCGAGCGCACGCTGAGCGCCAGCCACGGCTGGTATGTGCGTAACGACATCGCCTGGAGCACACCGCTGCCTAATCAGGAACTCTATCTCGGCGCCGACTACGGTGAAGTGGGCGGATACAGCTCAGAGCCGCTGATCGGCAAACATCTGGCAGGCGGCGTCGTCGGGCTGCGCGGCAGCGCGTTCAACACCGGCTACGACCTGTTCGCCGGGCGGCCTTTCTCGAAGCCGGACGGGTTCCGCACCAGTTCCGCTACCCTCGGGTTTAACCTGAATTGGAGCTGGTGATGCGCGTCGGCGAATACGACATCAAAGCCCCGCTGCTCCTCGGCGGGGATGAAAACGAAGCGGAAGTGCTCGGCGCCAGCGTCTGGCTGTGGATGCACTCCCCGCTGCACCGGGATGCACCGCTGCACGCCCTGCCCACGCTGCTGCTGCCGATTATTAAACGCCGCCAGTACGTGCTGGTGGCGAAAGACGAACGGCCGATTTTCTTTTTCAGCTGGGCGTGGCTTAACCCGGAGTCGGAAGCACGCTATCTCACGCGCCCGGCCATTGAAATGCAGGAAGAGGACTGGGACTCAGGCGATCGCATGTGGTGTATCGACTGGATCGCCCCCTTTGGCCATACCCTGGCAATGGGCAGTCTGATCCGCCGCGATCTCTTCCCGGATCACTGTTTCCGCGCCCTGCATCATCGGGGTCAACAGCTCGGCAAACGTGTGTTGATGCTGCATGGCAACCACGTCAACCGCGAACAAGCACACACCTGGCAGCTCGCCCACCCGCTCAGCGTCAACCTGCCGGAAGTTTTTAAAGGAATGCACCATGAATAAGAACCTGTACCGCATCGTTTTCAACAAAGCACGCGGCATGCTGATGGTGGTGGCCGACATCGCCCGCTCAGGCCGCGCGGGTTCTTCCCGTTCTTCGGGCATCGGCCATAACCATAGCCGTCTGATTGGCAAAGTCAGCGCACTGAGCTTTAGCCTGTGGCTGGCGATGGGCGTGGTGCATACGGCGCAAGCGGCGATTGTCGCTAACCCCGGCGCGCCGAAAAACCAACAGCCGACGGTACTAAAAAGCGCTAACGGCACCACGCAGGTCAATATCCAGACGCCATCGAAAGCAGGCGTCTCGCGCAACGACTACACCCAGTTCGACGTCAGCAAGCAGGGGGCGATCCTTAATAACTCCCACAAAAATGTGCAGACGCAGCTGGGCGGCATGGTAACGGGCAACCCGTGGCTGGCAAGAGGCGAAGCGAAGGTCATACTTAACGAAGTCAGTTCCCGCGATCCCAGCAAGCTGAACGGCATGATCGAAGTCGCCGGGCAAAAAGCCCAGGTGGTGATCGCCAACCCGGCGGGCATCACCTGTAGCGGCTGCGGCTTTATCAATACCAATCGCGCCACCCTGACCACCGGTCAGGTGCAAATGAACAACGGCAACCTGACCGGCTATAAGGTAGAACGCGGCGAAGTGGTGGTGGATGGCGCAGGCCTCGACACCTCCGGCGCGGATTACACCGACATCATCGCCCGCTCCGTCAAAGTGAACGCCGGGTTGTGGGCCAAAGATCTGAAAGTCACCACCGGGCGCAACCAGGTGGATGCCGACCACGGCCGCATTATCAAAGGCAGCGACGATGCCGCTACCCGCCCACAGCTGGCGGTGGATGTCTCCAGCCTCGGCGGGATGTATGCCGGTAAGATCCGCATGGTGGGCACTGAACAGGGCGTCGGCGTGCGTAACGCCGGGGCGATTGGCGCGCAGGCTGGCACCGTCACCCTCACCGCTGACGGGCGCATCGAAAACAGCGGCATCACTCGCGGCAGCGAAAACGTCGCGGTGCAGACGGCGGGCGAATTCAGCAACAGCGGCGTGTTGACCGGCGGTAAAAACGTGCAGGTCCGCGCCGCGTCCCTCACCAGCAGCAAAGACAGTGTGCTGGCCGCCGGGGTAAATAACGACGGTAAGCTGGCAGACCGCGGTGATTTACAGCTTGATACTCGCGGGCAACTGACCGCTAACGGTCAGACGCTGGCAGGCGGCAACCTCAGCGCGCGCGGCCAGGGCGTGGATGTCAGCGGTAGCCAGACCCAGGCGAAACGCATGCTGCTGGACGGCGGCGCGGGCGATCTGAACACGCAAAACGCGCAGGTTAACGCCAGCGAACTGACTGTGCGTACCGGAAAACAGCTCAATAACAATGGCGGCAGCCTGAGCGCCGACGCGCTCACCGTTAACGCGGGTAGCCTGTCGAACCAGAAAGGCAAGCTGATCCAGGCCGGCAGCGGCACGCTCGCCGTTACGCTGCCGGGTAACATCGATAACCAGCACGGGCAGATCGCCGCCAACGGCAATGTACAGTTGGGCGCGACGTCCATCGATAACACCGGCGGTCAGCTGCTGGCGGTGGCAGGCGATGCCACGCTCAAGGCCGGGACGATCAACAACCAGGACGGCCTGATCTCCGCCTCGAAGGGCGACGGCGATATTCGCAGCACGGACGTGCTGAACAACACCCATGGCCGTATCGAAGCGGCGAAAACCCAGCGCATTACTGCCGCCGGGCTGGATAACCAGCAAGGGGTGATCGTTGCCGAGGGAGCGACGCTGGCGCTGAATAACGGCACCTTTAACAACCAGGACGGTTCACTGCTGTCGCACGGGACGCTGGATCTCACCAGCGGCGCGATCAATAACCAGAACGGCTTCCTCGCCAGCGGCGGTAACTTTACCCTCACCGGCGGCGATATTGATAACACCGGCGGCCAGCTCGGTTCCGAGCAGGCGCTGGAGGCGCAGTTCGCCACCCTTAATAACCAGAATGGCTCGCTGAAATCCGGTGACGCCATGACGCTGACCGGCGGCACGCTGGATAACCAGAGCGGCACCACGGGTGCGGGCAAGGCGTTAACGCTCACGGCGGATACGGTGCAAAACCAGCAAGGTACGCTGGTGAGCGGCGATACGGCGACCATTAACGCCGGGACGCTGAACAATCAGGGCGGGCAACTGGCCGCGCAACAGGCGCTGACCCTTGACGGCACGACGCTGAACAACGATGACGGCGGTCTGATCCAGAGCGGCGACGCGCTGCGCCTCCGTGCAGACACGCTGAACAACCGTAACAGCGGCGACAAAGGCGGCCTCACTAGCCTCGGCGATATGACGCTGACGGCAGGCGCGTTTGATAACAGCGGCGGCGTGACGCTGGCGGGTAAAAACCTCGATTTCAGCGGCACAACGCTGAACAACCGCGACGGGCAACTGGTCGCCACCGACGGCCTTACCCTCTCCCCCACCGCGTCACTCGATAACACCACCGGGCTGATGCAGGGCAACCGCGTTGACGTCACCACCGCCGGGCTGAACAACACTGGCGGCACGCTGAACAGCCTTGGGGCGCTGACCCTTTCAGGGGATTCAGTGAATAATGCGGGCGGTACGCTGGCGGCGAAAGGTGATGCCGATATTACCGCCGGTACGCTTGATAACCAGAACGGCGGCCGGGTGATCGGCGAATCCGCCACCCGTCTGCACAGCAATAATCTGCAAAACAGCGGCGGGCAGATCCAGTCGCTGGGCGATCTGCTGCTCGACAGTGCGGGCGGCGTGGTAAACAACCTCTCCGGGCTGATCCGCGGCGGCAAAGCGGTGACGGTAAACGCCGTTAACCTTATCAACCAGAATACGCTGGGCGACAATCAGGGGCTGGAAGGCCAGAAGGTGGCGCTCAATACCGGCAGCCTGAATAACCAGAGCGGCAGCATCCTCGCGGATGAGGCCCTGACCGTGCGTAATAACGGTGAACTGAATAACAACGCCGGGGCGCTGGCGTCCTCCGGCCTGCTGGATCTGGGCGGCGACGGGCTGCAATTGCAGAACCAGGGCGGGACAGCGAAAGCCGGTCAACAGTTAACGGTGAACGCCGGTTATATCGACGGCAGCGGCCAGTTGCTGTCGCTGGGTGATATGACGCTTAACAGCGGGCAGTCGCTTAATAACAGCGGCACCCTCGCCGCCAACGGTAACGCGACCGTGACCACCGCAGGCGATCTGACCAACAGCGGCAAACTGCTGGCGGGCGGCGCGCTGGACGTACAAAGCGCCAATATCAACAATACCGCCAGCGGTGAGATCACCGCCGGACGTAACACCCTCAACGCACAGGGTACGCTGGAGAACCGTGGCCTGATCGACGGCAGCATCACACGTCTTAATGCCGGAACGCTGAACAATATCGGCAGTGGACGCATTTACGGCGATGCAGTGGGCGTTAACGCCGGGACCTTTAATAACCTGACGGAAAACGGCACGGCGGCTACGCTTGCCGGGCGCGAGCGTGTTGATCTGGGCGTGCAGACCCTGAACAACCACGATCACGCGCTGATCTACAGCGCAGGCGAAATGGCGATTGGCGGCGCGCTGGATGACAAAGGTGTTGCCACCGGCCGCGCGGCGTCGCTCAATAACCACAGTTCCACCATCGAATCTGCGGGCAACATGACGATCAACGCCGGGCAGATCAACAACATTAACGATCATTTCTCCACCGCGCTGGTGACGGTTTCCCAGGAGCAACTGACCGAGTATCAGCACAAAGGCTCCACCGACCGCTGGAGAGCGGGCGATGAAGGCGTCTTCGTTGACCGCAACTCCGCCGATCGCCTGCGCAACCTCAACACCCCCGGCAAAACCGGACACGGTAACGACAACTTCAATCAGTATGACTTCACCCGCACGGTAGAAGAGACACGCATTCAGGAGAGCGATCCGGCGAAGATCCTCGCAGGCGGCAATCTGACCCTTAACGGCGATCAACTGTTTAACGATAACAGCCAGGTTGTCGCAGGCGGAACGCTTAACACGGACGGCGTCACTGTCGTGAAAAACGATGGCGTGGGCGGCGAACGCCATACCACCGATGTCGGTACGGTCACCCACTATCACCGTATTCGCCACAAAGGCAGCGATGAACAGGGTCGTGACAAAACCGCCTATGTGCCACCAACGGCGATCCAGTTGATCACCCTCAGACCGGGCCAGTTGGTCAGCAACGGCAGCGTAGAAGGCAGCAATATTCCCCTTAATCCGTTACAGACACCGGGCACCGACGTCACTATTGATCGGGCGAATCTGGTTAACGCCGGTGTCAATGATGCCGGTCATGCGCCGTGGCAGCAGACCGTCTCGCCGGGAGAACCGGTTACGCCGCCTGCCGGACAGCAGTTTGAAGTCAATCCGGCGCAGGGCGCGATCCGCATCGTCGGCGCGAATACCGCGCTGCCGGATAACAGCCTGTTTAAGGTGAATCCATCGGTAGACGTGCCGTATCTGGTGGAAACCGATCCGCGCTTCACCAACGAGCGCCAGTGGCTCGGCAGCGACTATATGCAAAACGCCTTTAGCAACAATGGCGACAACACCATCAAGCGTCTGGGCGATGGCTACTACGAGCAGCGGCTGGTGCGTGAGCAGGTGGTGGGCATCACCGGTCAGCGCTACCTCGACGGCTACAACAATGACGAAGAGCAGTTTAAAGCGCTCATGGATAAAGGCATCACCTTCGGCAAACAGTACTCGCTGAAACTGGGCGTGGCGCTGACGCCGGAGCAGATGGCGTTACTGACCGGCGATATTGTCTGGCTGGTGAACACCCGCGTGCAGATGCCGGACGGCTCTCAGCAAAACGTGCTGATCCCGCAGGTGTACGCGAAAGTGAAACCGGGCGACATCGACGGCTCCGGCGCGCTGATCGCCGGCAACAATGTGTCAATGAAGCTTAATGGCGATCTGTTTAACTCCGGCACCATCGCCGGACGCCGCGTGCTGCAACTCGATGCCGAGAACATCACTAACCAGGCGGGCCGGATCCAGGGCGCGGATGTGCGCCTGAATGCCCGCCGCGACATTAACAATATCGACGGGGCGATCGTCGGCAACGACACGCTGCTGGCAAACGCAGGCCGCGATCTCAACGTCACCAGCACGGTGAGAAGTGCTGAGAGCGTCAGCGGTGAGAACAGCTTCACCCGTACCACCATCAACAGCGTTTCCGGCATTTACGTGCAGGGGGATGACGGCAAACTGGCGTTGCAGTCCGGGCGGGACATTACCCTGACCGGCGCCCAGGTGATCGCCAGCGGTGAAAACGGCAAGGCGCAGCTGGTGGCCGGACGCGATCTGAATCTCGATACCGTCACTACCGCGCGCGGCGACAAGCTGGTGTGGGATGCGGATAACAGCCTGACGCAAAGCAGCCGCGATCATACCGGCAGCCAGGTCGTCGCCAGCGGTGGCGTGGTGCTGGGCGCAGGCAATGACATTAATGCCCGTGGCGCGGCGGTGAAAACTGACGGCGCGCTCGCCATGCGTGCCGATCACGACGTCAACATCGAAGGTGTGCTCAACGACAGCACGCTGGATGAGCGGCATAAAGTGGTGGGCGGCAACGGCTGGTTGTCGAAAACCACCACCAAAACACGCGATACCGTGGACAGACAACAGGTGCAGGGCAGCGAACTGAGCGCGGGATCGGTGAACATCGTGGCGGGCAACAACCTGACCGTCGCGGGCAGTAATGTCGTCGGCACTGACGACGTCGCCCTGCGCGCGGGCAACGATCTGACCCTCACCACGATGGGCGGGCGCAACGACGAAACGCACCTCCGGCAGGAGAAAAAATCTGGCCTGTTAAGCTCTGGCGGCATCGGCTTTACCGTCGGCTCACGCCAGGAAACCACCGAGCAGGCGAGCCAGGCGAAAGCCGGTCAGGGCTCGATGGTCGGCAGCCTGCAAGGGGATACCGTGCTGATTGCCGGTAATGACTACCGTCAGACGGGCAGCAGCGTCGCCTCGCCGAACGGCAACGTCGGCATTCAGGGGAAAAATGTCACCATCGAGGCGGCGCAGGACACCTACGCCTCGCAGTACAAACGTACCGTTGAACAGAAAGGCTTTACGCTGGCGGTGAACGTGCCGGTGGTGCAGGCGCTGCAAAGCGTGGTTAACACCACGCAGACCGTCGGTAAGAGTAACGACGATCGCGTGAATATGCTGGCCGCCGCCAACGCCGCATGGGACAGCGCGCGGGCAGCCAGCACCATGATGAACGCCGCGCAGGGCGTGATGGATAACGGCGCTCAGGCGATGGCGCAGAACGTCAGCGTTTCCCTCACCTACGGGCAGAGTAAACAGACCAACACCGAAGACACCAATCGTACCAGCGCGCTCGCCAGTAAAGTGAACGCCGGGAAACAGGCGATTGTGGTGGCGACCGGCGGCGAGCAGTCCGACATCAATATCATCGGCTCCGACGTCAGCGGTAAACAAGGCACCACGTTGTTTGCGGATAACGACGTCAATATCGTTGCCGCCCAACAGGAGAGTCATACCCGCAGCGACAATAAATCCAGCGGCTGGAACGCCGGGGTCGCGGTGAGCTACGGCCAGGGGGGTGCCTCCTTCGGCGTCACCGCGGGTGCTAATAAAGGCAAAGGCTATGGCAACGGTGACGACGTTTACTGGCGCAACAGCCATGTCGGCGATCTGGACGGTTTCACCTCGATCACCAGCGGCGGCACCACCACGCTGCGCGGCGGCCAGGTACTGGGTAAAGGCGTGGATATTACGGCGGAAAACCTGAATATCGAAAGCCTCCAGGACACCTCGCGCTACGAGGGCAAGCAGAAAGATATGGGCGGCCAGGTCACCGTCGGCTTTGGTTTCTCCGCGTCGGGCAACTATAGCCAGTCGAAGGTCAATGCTGATTACGCCTCAGTGCAGGAGCAGTCCGGCGTCTTTGCGGGTGAAAACGGCTATAACATCAACGTGAAAGATCATACCGACCTGAAAGGCGGGCTGATCACCTCCAGCGAAAGCGCTGAACTGGCGGGCAGAAACCAGCTCAGTACCGGTACGCTGAGCTGGAGCGATATTAACAACCGTTCTGAATACGAAGGCAACGGCTTTGGCATTGGCGGCTCTATGAGCATGAACGCCGATCTGGGTCTGGGGGATCATGCCGCCCGTCAGAACAACAAAACCGTCACCACCGAAGAGGGCTACCAGCTTCCGGCAAATGGCTATGCCTCGCTGGATAAGAATGTCAGCTTCGGTATCGGGCACGACAGTGACAGCGACAGCTCAGTCACCCGTAGCGGCATCAACACCAGCAATATCACCCTCACCCGCCCGGCTGACCAGCAGCAGGCTATCGAGGGCGTTAAGACGGACATCACCACGGAAACCGCCGCGGCGAACTCCGGTAAGCTGGCCAACAACTTCGATAAAGACAAGGTGTTGAAAGAGCTGAACCTGCAGGTAAAAGTGACGCGCGATTTCAAAGAGAACGCCAACAACCAGATTAATTCTTACCTGGATGGTAAGCAGGCAGCGGCGCGCGCTGATTTGCATGCGGCGATCGAGTCTGGCGATGTCGAAAAACGCGATGCCGCACTGGCGGAAGTCTATAAGCTCCAGTATCAGCGCCGCTTCCTGCAAACGCTGGTGGGCGTGGTGGCCGGTTCGCCGGACGCGGCCATTACGCAGGGTACGCTCTCGCTGGCCGCCACGAAAATGCGTGAGGAGACGATTAAAAACTCGATGTTATTCGGCGGGATTGAAGATAAAGGCGGAAATGTTGACAGCAATATTTCGGGTAAAAGTAACGGCTTGTATGACGGTATCAAAGCGGGCGGTGTCAGGGTATCCCTGGATATTTATTGCGACGGCAATAATGAACGCTGCCAGACCGTTAACAATAATCCTAAGATCCTGCAACTCAATGACAAAGGCCGTGTTATCTACACTGGCACACCGAAACTCGATACGCTGGAAAAACTTCGTGCGGATCCCCTTGCCGACGGCCTTTTCGGACCTACCGGCGGCTTCCAGGGGAGCGACGGTAAGTTAACATTTTTCGGTACGTATAAGCCGGGAAGCTTCTTTGGGGATATAGGCGATAATATTGTCGAAAGCTTTGCCGGGACGCACGATTTCATCGGTGGACAAGTACCGGGATTCTACGACGCACTGGGTAACACCTCCCGCGATCGCGGTACTTTTACCAATATTGCTGCGGAAACCTGGACCGTTGCCGCTATCCCTGTTGCCGCGCCCTTTGCGATGAGTGAACTGGTGTCGCCTGAGCTGCTGGACTTTATCTTTGCGGCATCACGCTAAGGATGTGTTGAATGAGGGGACATCGCGCAGTCGTTATGGCCTGTTTTTTCGGATTGACCGGCTGCGTCGTGGCGGATATGGACGCTTCTAACTACGACTACGTGCCGTGGATAAAATTGTTCCAGAAACCTGACGCTGCCGGGCGCACCAACGCCTGGCAGCGTAAAACCGATCTGTATGCCTGCGGCGTTAACCCGAAAGCGGATCTGGACGATCCGCACTGGAGCCTGAACGGTTCGTATGCGGGTGAAACGTCTGAACAGTTCAATGCCCGGCGCAATCAGGTGTTGAGCTGTATGAAAGGCAAGGGCTATCAAGTTTATGGTTTTGCAGAGTGTGGACCACTGAAAGCGCCCACCGGAAAATGTACCTAAGCTTTCAGTCAGGCCTCCGTTACGCAGACGCTTCGCTCGCCAGTGAATATTTGAAGATGCTGGGTAGCCAGGCTTCTGAATACATCGACTTTGTTGCGGAAAACTCTTTCAAAAGCAAGACGTTAAAATATAGCGAAAATGTCAGAAATCATTGATACCAGCAATCCATGGTAATAGGTTTCTGGCGGAAAGGGGAAGGAAAGAAGGGGAAGCAATTCCCCGCAACCGCCGAGAGGATTGCTTTTTGTTACTGATAGATCGTCGTAAGCCTGTACAACGCATTGACGTAATCTTGTCTGGGGCTGGTGTAATAAAGGACCGCTATTTGAGGCCCGCTGTCATCAAAAAAACATAGATAGTCCGTTTCTTTATCAAAGTATTTCTTAACCGGGATACCGATATTAGCCAGATCCACATCGAAACCCCAGGTTACAAGGCCATCCGCTATGCTGCTGATCGAACGGCCCACCAGAGTTTCGATAAACATCTGGGCCTGCTCCGAGCAATATTCATAGCTGTGCCCCTGCCGGAGCATTGCACTGCGTTTAAAATGCTTGATTTCTTCCAGTGCTATGACGGCCGTTTCGGCCAAAATTACAGACTTTTTCATTACTGCTTTTCCTTTTGTTATTCATCTGCCGCCCTCATCCGTCGAAGGACTTCTTCTGGAGTCGAATGTCTGCCCTGTGCGATGTCCAGCTTCGCTCGTGTAATGATTTTTCCCAGTGCTTTCACCTGACGTTCCTGCTCAATCTGAGCCAGTTCCGCTTCGCGCTCTGCCGCTGTCTGAATGAACAGTTCAGCGACCCCATTGCGAGTGATGTAGACCCCGCCGTGGAAAAGATCTGGATTACCCAGACTTTCGCGGGCTGATTTCTGGGACATGGTTTGCGTTGATTTCATTTAATTGCTCCTGACAGGTCATGTGGGTGCCTGGTTCACTATCCGGGACAGTCACTCCGGATGGTTAATTTTACTCCAGCCAGGCAAAAAGGTGCAAATTAATTACAAATTTTACCCCTATCTAGTTTCCTCCATCTGCATGACAGAACACGCGCTAATTCTGCGCATGCAAGCCTCGTTTGCATCTCTGCCCTCATTCCCCTTCTTTCGCCAGACTTTTCGCCATCACAATTTGCCCGCGCCCGCGCTCTTTTGCCAGATAGAGCGCCAGGTCGGCGGTACGGATAAGATTGTCGGCGCGGGCGTGTACCGGCCAGGTGGCGATACCGATAGAAACCGCCACCGGGCCAATTTCCTGCGCCTCATAGACGAGCGACTGTGATGAGATGGCCATCAGCAGTCGGCTGGCGACGGTTTGCGCCTGGGCTTCGTTCATTTCCGGCAGGATCACCAGAAACTCTTCCCCGCCATAGCGAAACGCCATGCCGCGCTCGTTTAACGCATGCTGGATCACCCGCGCCGTTTCCCGCAGCACCTGATCGCCCGCTTCGTGCCCGTAGGTGTCATTGAGGCGTTTAAAGTGATCGATGTCGAGCATCAGGCAACTGAGCATGCTTTTTTTCGCTTCCGCACGGCCAAGCAGCGTACGCAGGGTTTCTTCCAGATGGTAACGATTGTGCAGCCCGGTGAGGGAGTCGTACATCGCCCGCTCGGTCAACGTGTCGCGCAGCTTCTGGTTAGCCAGCGACAGCGCCAGGGTTTCGGCGATCAGTTCAAGATAGGTGTAAGGCGGCTCTTTCTCCGGCGCATGGTTTTCGAAAGTCAGCAAACCGATGATCGTGTTTTGCGCGATCAGCGGTACACAGATTGCCTTGCCGGCGATGTCGGGGGCCAGGTGTTCGCAGGGCACATCCACCGTATCCCGCGCCGGGCTGTGAAGCTGCCCGCGTTTGAGCGCCCAGCAGTGATCCGGTGTAAAGGGCGTGTCGTCACCGGAGGGCGACAGCCAGCTCGACATGCAGACCATACGGTTCGCGCGCCGGTCCAGCATATACAGCCGCCCGCTCATCTCCGGGATGATTTGCGGTACGAACAGCGCGACCACTTTCAGAATGCTGTCCCGGGTATCACAGCCCTGGAGCCGCTGCGTCATGCGGGCCAGCAGATTGCGCGTCACCCAGTCGGCGTCGCGCTCGCGCTCCAGCCGCTGGCGGATCAGACCATTCTCGCGGAAGATACGGATCGCCTGCGCCATGTCGCCGATTTCGTCCACCTGCGCCAGCACCGGTGTTTCGACATCGTAATCCTGCGAAGCCAGCCGGTTAACCACATCACTGAGCGTCACCACCGGACGCAGAATACGGTGCTTGATGATAAAGCCGAGCACAAACAGGAACAGCAGTGCAGTCAGCGCAACCATGATTTCTGACAGGGATCGCAGCCACTGGGATTTTTTAGTGGCTTCACCGATCGCCACCTGCGCCCGCTGATCGAGCAGTTGCCGGAAGTGATCGAAACGGTACTGCGCCTGATCGAGCTGCTGCTCGTAATCCGCGCTGAACACGATCTTCATCCCTTCAGCGGCCACCCCGCGCTCAACGGCCCCCAGCGCCGCCTGCTGTTCATCTTCCAGTTCTTTCATCACCACCAGCGCATCGCGCAACAGCAGCAGTTCATCCGGCGAAGCACCGGCATCTTTCACCGCCACCAGATGCTTTTCCAGCGACCGCTCTGTTTTAAATCCGACTTTTAATTGCTGGATCTCGTCAGCATTCGGCGTGATGACGATCGAGCGCGTCAGTTCGCTTAACACGAACGCTTCGGTTTCAATCTCTTCGGTAAGTTTATCCAGCACATAGCGCTGCTCTACGGCGTTACGCTCCGCGCGGTCGGCGCTGGACGCCATAAACAAGGCCACGCCGGAGGCGAGCGTCAGAATAACCGTCGCGACATAGGCGACATTGGTAATAGTTGCAATACGCACAAAGTACCCTTAAGGCCACCAGAGGGGTGAAATCAGAGTATAGCAATGGCAAAAAAAGCAGCGCGGGACAAATGAAATGAGGCGCTGGGTCAAATGAGTGATATATTTTCACGCATTAAACCAAGGAGATGCTATGTCGGAATTTGATGTCATTGCTCAGGATCTGCTGGCGCAGGCAGAAGAGCAGGATCAGCAGGCGCGTGACAGAGCGCTGCTGGACAGCGTGCTGGCGATCTACGGACAAAAATATGTGGCCGAGCAGCTGCGTAAGCTCGGCAAAAATGACTGGAGCCGGGAAACCCTCAACCGCTGGGTGAACGGCAAATGCGCCCCCAAATCCCTGACCAGCAGTGAAGAAGCGTTGCTGCGTAAAATGTTGCCTTCCCCCCCCGCCCATCACCCCGACTATGCGTTCCGTTTTATCGATTTATTCGCCGGGATCGGCGGCATCAGACAGGGTTTTGACGCCATCGGCGGCCAGTGCGTGTTCACCAGCGAGTGGAACAAAAACGCGGTGCGCACTTACAAAGCCAACTGGTATAACGACGAGGCGGCGCACACCTTTAACAGCGACATCCGGGAAGTGACCTTAAGCGATAAGCCGGACGTCACCGAGGCGCAGGCCTACGCGCATATTGACTGCACCATCCCCGATCATGATGTTCTGCTCGCCGGTTTTCCCTGCCAGCCGTTCAGCCTCGCGGGCGTCAGCAAGAAGAACGCGCTGGGCCGCGCCCACGGTTTTGAGTGCGAGGCGCAGGGCACGCTGTTCTTTGACGTGGCGCGCATCATCAAAGCCAAGCAGCCAGCGATTTTTGTCCTCGAAAACGTCAAAAACCTGAAGAGCCACGATAAGGGCAAAACCTTCAGCGTGATCATGCAAACGCTGGACGAGCTGGGCTACGACGTGGCGGATGCCGCGATGAGTGGCAAAGATGATCCGAAAATCATCGACGGTAAGCATTTTTTACCCCAGCACCGCGAGCGCATTGTGCTGGTGGGTTTTCGCCGCGACCTGAACATTCACAGCGGTTTTACCCTGCGCGACATCAAACGCTTTTATCCGGCGCAGCGGCCGACCTTCGGCGAGCTGCTGGATCCGGTGGTGGACAGCAAATATGTGCTGTCGGAAAAGCTGTGGGATTTTCTTTACCGTTACGCCAAAAAACATCAGGCGAAAGGCAACGGTTTTGGCTTCGGGCTGGTGGATCCCACGCGCCCGGAGGTGGTCACCCGTACGTTGTCCGCGCGCTATCACAAAGATGGATCGGAGATCCTCGTCGATCGCGGCTGGGATCAGGCGCTGGGTGAAACCGCGTTTGCCGATCCGGCGAATCAGGCGCGGCGTCCTCGTCGGTTGACGCCGGTGGAGTGCGCACGGCTGATGGGCTTTGAAACCCCCGGCGGACGCCCGTTCCGTATTCCGGTATCTGATACCCAGGCCTACCGCCAGTTCGGTAATTCCGTGGTCGTGCCGGTGTTCGCCGCGGTGGCCCGTCTGCTGGAGCCGTATATCGCCCGCGCCGTTGATCTGCGCAATACGGGCCAGTGATCCCCCGCCCCGGAAAACACTACCGGGGCTACATTTTATGCACATGTTAACCAAATGTTCATAAAGATCCCCCTGCCGCCGTCGATAACCTTTATGCATTTGCGGATCATTAACGGACGGCTGTCATGCTTAAAAATATTAAGGTCATCACCGGCATCATCCTCGCGCTTTCCATTTTCTGCATCCTGCAGGTGGTGACGGGTGGGTTGTTCTATTCTGCGGTTGATAACGATCGCAGCAACTTTCAACAATATGGCGTACTGAACGCGCAGCAGGAAAATCTTAGCGACAGTGTGAACACCCTCGTCAAAACCCGCGTCACTGTGACCCGCGTTGCGATCCGTTTTCTGAAAAATCAGCGCGATCCCGCCTCACTGGCGGCCATCGATAAATTGCTGACCACGGCAGGCGATTCACTCAGCAAATCAGAAGGTTATTTCAACAGCTATAAAAGCACTGAACGTATCGGCGGGCAGAATGGCGCGGTTGCCGCCCAGATGGAGAAAAACTGGCGTCAGATGCACGATGTGTTGCAGATGTCGATCCAGTATCTGAAAGCCAATAATTACGAAGCGTACGGCAATCTGGATGCGCAGCAGGCGCAGGATGAGATGGAAGCGAGCTACGCCCAGTGGCGTACAGAAAATAATGGCCTGCTGAAAGCCGCCGCCGCGCAGAATCAGCACAGCTTTAGCCAGATGCAGTGGACGCTGGGCACCATTTTGCTGGTGATGATCGCGGTATTTGTCGTGATCTGGCTGGGGCTGCAACACATGCTGCTCAAACCGTTACAGGGCATGCTGGCGCATATTCGCGCTATCGCCGGGGGCGATCTGACCC
Organism: Enterobacter sp. ENT03; assembly: GCF_019218745.1. Lineage (GTDB taxonomy): Bacteria > Pseudomonadota > Gammaproteobacteria > Enterobacterales > Enterobacteriaceae > Enterobacter_D. The sequence continues at coordinate 243,414 of NZ_JAHUXA010000002.1, read as the reverse complement.
GTCAGATCGACGCTGACGGGCGCAACGAAATGAGCCAGTTAGCCAGTGGTCTGCATGAGATGCAGCAGTCGCTGGTGTCCACCGTCAGCGCGGTGCGCAGCAGTTCCGACTCGATCTACACCGGCGCGGGAGAGATCTCCTCCGGGAATAACGATCTCTCCGCGCGTACCGAGCAGCAGGCGGCGTCGCTGGAAGAAACCGCAGCCAGCATGGAGCAGCTGACGGCGACGGTGAAACAGAACACCGATAACGCCCGTCAGGCCGCTCAGCTGGCGCGCACGGCTTCGGAAACCGCGGATCGCGGTGGTCAGGTGGTCACCAACGTGGTGCGCACCATGAATGATATTGCCGACAGTTCGCAGCAGATCGTGCAGATCACCAGCGTGATTGACGGTATCGCCTTCCAGACCAATATCCTCGCCCTTAATGCGGCGGTAGAAGCGGCACGAGCCGGGGAACAGGGTCGCGGATTTGCGGTAGTGGCGGGTGAAGTGCGTACGCTGGCCAGTCGCAGCGCCAGCGCCGCGAAAGAGATCAAAGCGCTGATCGAGAAATCCGTCAGCCGCGTGGATACCGGCTCGTCACAGGTCGCCGAAGCGGGGGAAACGATGAAAGAGATCGTTAATGCCGTCACGCGCGTGACCGATATTATGGGCGAGATCGCTTCGGCGTCGGATGAGCAGAGCCGCGGCATTGAGCAGGTGAGCCTGGCGGTATCGCAGATGGACAGCGTTACGCAGCAGAACGCCGCGCTGGTGCAGGAATCCGCCACCGCCGCAGCGGCGCTCGAAGAGCAGGCCGATCAACTGCGTCAGGCTGTTGCCGTGTTTCAGGTGAACGACACGCTGCGTCGCCCGGTTACCACAGCGGCAAAAGCGAAAACTACGCTGCGCCCGGCGGTGGCGACCGCCGGTGATGCGAACTGGGAAACGTTTTAAGCGGTAAGTAAGACTGGCGGGCAGGACGCCCTGCCCGCCGGAAAGAAAGCTTAGAAAGCTTAGTTACGTGACTGCACCCAAAACGCGTGAATAAGACCGGGGATATAACCCAGCAGCGTCAGGATAATGTTCAGAATGAAGGCCCAGCCTAAGCCTTTCCCCAGTAATACGCCCAATGGCGGAAGAATGATGGTAATAATTATACGCCACAAACCCATAACGACTCCCTTGCAAGCAAAATCCAGGCTATTGTAAAAAAAGACAATTTCTCTTTAAGCGTAGTCATTGTGGCAGGTATCGCCAGTTTCGACTTATGCTTTTACTCTGCTTTACGCAGTCATGCTTTTAATAAAGGAGTGCAATTATGTTTTCAGCAGGCGATCTGGTGCAACCGCGTATGGGCGGCCCCAAACTGAAAGTTATTGAAGTCAACGACGATCAAATCGTCGCCGTTCGCGTTAGCGATGAACAGGGTGAAAAGTTCACGCTGAAAGCGGTGGACGTCACGCCGTATAAAGAAGACGGGGATTTTGGCGTCTGCTAATTCGCGTCTTTTCAGCATGCGGTGAGTCTGCTCACCGCCTTTTATACAACCCATTGATTATAAAATGATTTACCCCTCCCCCCGCGCAAAATAACGCAGCGCGAAAAAATCGCCCGTCCACAGAGTATTTTATTAACAAAAGCGCGTTAAATAAAAATTAATCGCTAATTGTGTGTTTTCAGGTAGCGATATACTCTATCCACATTAAATAACACCCTTCTTTACGCTGGTTAAGCCGGCGAATAACCCGATATTATTTCCTCACAGGAGCGTTAACATGTTCTCTCCGCAGTCTCGCCTGCGTCACGCCGTAGCCGACACCTTTGCCATGGTGGTCTACTGTTCGGTGGTGAACATGTTGATTGAGATTTTCCTGTCGGGCATGAGTTTTGAGCAGTCGCTCTCATCGCGGCTGGTGGCGATCCCGGTCAATATCCTGATTGCCTGGCCCTATGGCCTGTACCGGGACGCGATTATGCGCATGGCGCGCCGTCATACCCCGGCAGGCTGGATGAAAAACCTCGCGGACATCGCCGCCTATGTGACCTTTCAGTCACCGGTTTACGTGGCGATTTTGCTGACGGTGGGCGCAGAATGGCACCAGATCGTGGCGGCGGTGAGCTCAAATATCGTGGTATCGATGCTGATGGGTGCGGCCTACGGCTACTTCCTTGATTACTGCCGTCGCCTGTTCAGAGTGAGTCGTTACCACCAGGCGAAAGCCTGATGCCAGGGGACAGGCTCCGGCCTGTCGCCCATTTAAGCCGTTTCGCCAAACAGCCCTGACAGAAAACGCTCCAGCGCCATCCGCGAGCTAAAGCCGTGGGGAATGCCGTAATGCTCCTGCGCATCGCTGCCGAGATAGAGCGGGAAATGCTGATAGTGATCGCACATTTTGATCTCCGAGGCGGGTTCCGCAAGGGACAAACTGCGCTCTTTAAGCGTGGGATGAATAATTAACGCTGTACGCCCCATTCTCGCTTCGCGATTCACGTACACATAATCATCACCGCGACGGTAACCGTAGGTTTTATTTGTCGCGACATCCATCGTAAATCCCGCTTTCTCAAGAACGCGTGCCACCTCATCGGGTCGTAAATACATATTTTTTCCTCGTCATCATCAACTGCCCCGCAACCTTACAGTAATGAGCATCGGCAGTGCTTTCGGAAAAGTCCATAAAGGACAGCGTTTCCCGCGATCCGCTTCAAAGGCGAATTTTGTGAGCTACACTGATAATGACAACGAAAACAAGGGAGGATCATATGTTTAGCAGACCGAACCGCAGAGAAGTGGATGAAGGCGTTCAGGAGATCAACGACGATGTAAGTCGTTTAGCGGATAGCCTGGAAAGCGTGCTGAAGTCCTGGGGCAGCGATGTGAAAGACGATGCCGATGGCGCACGTCGCAAAGCGCAGGCGCTGTTAAAAGAAACCCGTGCCAGAATGCAGGGCCGTACCCGTGTTAAGCAGGCAGCCTGTGATGTGGTCAGCAGCGCGGATGCTTTCGTGAAAGATAAACCCTGGTCGAGCGTGGGTGCAGCAGCCGCGATCGGGATTTTCCTCGGCGCGCTCCTGAGCACGCGTCGCTAAGATGTCAATGCCCCGTGAGCCACGCTCACGGGGCGTTTTGTATTGCCCGCCGTAATTTTTCCGCCAGCTGTTCCGCCTTCTGCGCCGACGTTATATTGGTAAAACTCGCGATCAGTCCCCTTCTGTTTTCACCCGTCAGTTGCCATGCGCTTAATGCCTGTACTGCCAGCCCGGCCTGATTGGCCCGTGCCGCCATTTCACGATCATCGCCCTCAACCGCCATTACCAGCTGAATACCGCCCAATTGCCCCACAACTGCAAAACCCTGCTTTTTAAGCGCCGTTTCCAGCCATTCGCGTCGCCGGGCGTAGTGCTGACGCATGTTTTTCAGATGCCGCCAGAAATGGCCCTGTGAGATAAAATCCGCCAGCGTCAGCTGTATCAACCCAGGCACGGTACAGGGTAACAGCGCCGCCTGCTGGCGAAACGCCGCTACGTGGGGAGCGGGAACCACGATCCAGCCGGTGCGGATCGCCGGAAACAGCGATTTACTGAACGTCCCGGCGTAGATCACCCGTTGCGGCGCGTCGAGGCTTTTCAGCGGCGGCAGCGGTTTGCCGTGATAGCGAAACTCGCTGTCGTAATCGTCTTCGATGATCCACGCCTCACGGTGCGCTGCCCAGTCGAGCAGTTGCCGACAGCGCCACGCCGAGCGGGCTTTGGTGCGCGGGCGTCAGCAACACAAAACGCCCCTGCGGGTGTAACGCCTGCCCGGCATCAATGTTCATGCCGTCGTCATCCACCGGCACGGGCAATAGCGCCACGTTTTCACCGGCGATCACCGGGCGGATCAACGGAAAGCCCGGGTCTTCCACCCACATGCCGTCGCCAGCGCGGGCGAGCGTGCGAAGGATCAGCGTCATCGACATCGCGAAGCTGGCAGTGATGAAAATCTGCTCCGGGGCGCAGTCGATACTGCGGGAAAAACGCAGGTAATCGACGATGGCCTGCCGCAACAGCTGCTCCCCCGCCACCTCTCCCGGCCCCAGATCGTAGCGCGTCTGGGTGCGCAGTCGCCGCCCCATCAGCCGCGCCCACAGCGCACGGGGGAACAGATCCAGCGCCGGTAAACCCATCTCAAACGGCAGCGGGATCTTGTCGCTGCCCTCCGCTGGCGAAGGCGACGGCGTGGCGTTGCCCGGCGTGACGGTCTCGGCGACAAAACTTCCCGCCTGCCCGCGCCGCTCTATCCACCCCTGCGCCACCAGCTCGGCATAGGCGTGTTCCACCGTGGCGCGCGATACGCCATTTTCCTGCGCGAAAGTGCGGCTCGACGGCAGCCGCGCGCCGGGCGCAAGTTCGCCTGCGGTGATGGAGTTCTTCAGTAAGCGGGCGATTTGCTGGTAGCAAGCGTCCATTATGGTCTGCTTTTTTAGTTAAAATATGGCTATCTGATGCAGACCATTATAGTGCTATTTTCTCGCCATCAAAACGAGGAGATCACCATGACTGAATTACGCCAGCCCTATTCCGAACTCAGCCCTGAGGCTTACAACGGCCTTGTCCAGACCAGCCAGGCACTGGAGCGCAGCGCCACCGACAAACCGCTGCTGGAACTGGTTTATTTACGCGTGTCGCAGATCAACGGCTGCGCGTTTTGTCTGGAGATGCACAGCAAGGCCCTGCGCAAAACCGGCACCGATCAGAGCAAGCTTGATGCGCTGGCAGGCTGGCATATCAGCCCGCATTTCAGTGCGAAAGAAAAAGCCGCGCTCGCCTGGGCGGAGTCGCTGACGCATATCTCCACCACCCATGCCGGGGATGACGTTTATCAGCCGATGCTGGAACATTTTAGCGCTCAGGAAATCAGCGATCTGACCTTTGCCGTCAGCCTGATGAACGCGTTTAACCGTCTCGCCATTGCTATGCGCATGTAATTTAGCCATAAAAAACCCTTCCCCGCTGAGTGCATCAGCGGGAATAAACTTATCTGAAAATCCTATATATTGTGCGGTTGATAATTTTTATAACTACATCTAGTATCTCTCTAAGCAAGTGACACACAACCCGACGCGATTTTCCGCGTCGTATCGCTATCTTAGATGGAAATACGAATCATGCGCATTACTATTTACACTCGAAATGACTGTGTGCAGTGCCATGCCACCAAACGCGCCATGGAAAGTCGTGGCGTCACCTTCGATATGGTCAATGTGGATCTGGTGCCCGACGCCGCAGATGAACTTCGCGCGCTGGGATTTCGCCAGTTGCCGGTGGTGATCGCCGGTGACACCAGCTGGTCCGGTTTTCGCCCGGACATGATCAACCGCCTGGCCTGCGCGCCCCGCGTCGCCAGCGCATGAGTACCCTCGTCTACTTCTCCAGCAGCTCGGAAAACACGCACCGCTTTATCACGCGCCTGGGGTTGCCGGCAGTGCGTATTCCGCTGAATGAGCGTGGGCGGATCCAGGTAGACGAGCCTTATATCCTGGTGGTGCCGAGCTACGGCGGCGGCGGAACCGCAGGCGCCGTGCCGCGTCAGGTGATCCGCTTTTTAAACGATCCGCACAACCGGGCCTTGATCCGCGGCGTGATCGCCGCCGGGAACCGCAATTTTGGCGAGGCTTATGGCCGTGCGGGGGATGTCATCGCGCAAAAATGCAGCGTGCCGCATCTGTACCGTTTTGAGCTGATGGGTACGCCGCGTGACATCGTAAATGTGCGAAAAGGAGTGAGCGAATTTTGGCAACGACAACCGCAGAACGCGTAATGCAGGCCTCCACGGACTATCACGCGCTGAACGCCATGCTGAATCTGTACGATAAAGCGGGCCGTATCCAGTTTGAGAAAGATCATCAGGCGGTGGAGGCGTTCTATCACGCCCACGTGCTGCCCAATGCCGTGACGTTTGCGGATCAGCATGCCCGCCTGAACTATCTGGTGGCAGAGGGTTACTACGATGACAGCGTGCTGGCGCGTTACGATCGCGCCTTCGTGATCGGCCTGTTTGAGACGGCGCACGCCAGCGGTTTTCGTTTCCAGACTTTCCTGGGTGCCTGGAAGTATTACACCAGCTACACGCTAAAAACCTTCGACGGCAAACGCTACCTGGAACACTTTGAGGATCGGGTGGTGATGGTGGCGCTGACGCTGGCGCAGGGTGATGAGCAACTTGCGCAGCAGCTGACGCAGGAAATTCTCGCCGGACGCTTTCAGCCCGCGACGCCAACGTTTTTAAACTGCGGCAAAATGCAGCGCGGCGAGCTGGTGTCCTGTTTCCTGCTGCGTATCGAAGACAATATGGAGTCCATTGGCCGGGCGGTGAATTCCGCGCTGCAACTCTCCAAACGCGGCGGCGGCGTGGCGTTTTTGCTCTCTAACCTGCGGGAAGCGGGCGCGCCGATTAAGCGTATTGAAAACCAGTCCTCCGGCGTGATCCCGGTGATGAAAATGCTGGAAGATGCGTTCTCGTATGCCAATCAACTCGGCGCACGCCAGGGCGCGGGGGCAGTCTATCTGCACGCCCATCACCCGGATATTCTGCGTTTTCTGGATACCAAACGGGAAAACGCTGACGAAAAAATTCGTATCAAAACCCTTTCCCTCGGCGTGGTGATCCCGGACATCACCTTCCAGCTTGCGAAAGACAATGACCAGATGGCGCTGTTTTCGCCCTATGACGTGGCGCGTATTTACGGCAAGCCGTTCGGGGATGTGGCGATCAGCGAGCACTATCATGAGATGGTGGCCGACGATCGTATTCGTAAAACGTACATCAATGCGCGCGACTTTTTCCAGCTGCTGGCGGAGATCCAGTTCGAGTCCGGCTACCCCTACATCATGTATGAAGACACGGTCAACCGCGCGAACCCGATTGCCGGGCGCATTAATATGAGCAATCTCTGCTCGGAGATTTTGCAGGTCAACAGCGCGTCAGAATACGATGAAAATCTGGATTACGCCCAGACCGGGCGGGACATATCCTGCAATCTTGGCTCGCTCAACATCGCCCACACCATGGATTCCCCCGATTTTGGCCGCACAGTGGAAACCGCGGTGCGCGGTCTGACGGCGGTATCGGACATGAGCCATATCCGCTCAGTGCCGTCAATTGAAAACGGCAATGCCGCGTCACACGCCATCGGCCTCGGGCAGATGAACCTGCACGGCTATCTGGCGCGGGAAGGCATTCTGTACGGCAGCGAAGAAGGCATTGATTTCACCAATCTCTATTTTTACACCATCACCTGGCACGCGCTGCACACCTCGATGATGATCGCCCGCGAGCGGGGCCAGCGCTTTGCCGGTTTTGAACAGTCCCGCTATGCCAGCGGTGAGTATTTCACGCCCTATCTGGAAGAAAACTGGCAGCCGAAAACCGAGAAAGTGCGTTCGCTGTTTGCCCGCGCGGGTATTGTGCTGCCGACGCGCGCCATGTGGCAGCAGTTGTGCGATGACGTGATGCGTCACGGGATCTATAACCAGAATTTGCAGGCGGTGCCGCCAACCGGGTCGATCTCCTATATCAACCATGCCACCTCCAGCATTCACCCGATTGTGTCGAAAATCGAGATCCGCAAAGAGGGTAAGACCGGGCGGGTGTACTACCCCGCTCCCTTTATGACCAATGACAATCTGGCGATGTATCAGGATGCTTATGAGATCGGGCCGGAAAAAATCATTGATACCTACGCCGCCGCCACGCGCCATGTCGATCAGGGGCTGTCGCTGACGCTGTTCTTCCCGGATACCGCCACGACGCGCGACATCAACCGTGCGCAGATTTACGCCTGGAAGAAAGGCATCAAGACGCTGTATTACATTCGTCTGCGCCAGCTGGCGCTGGAAGGCACCGAAATTGAAGGCTGCGTGTCATGCGCGCTGTAAGGAGAAAAGGATGAACCGTTTATCCCGCGTCAGTGCGGTTAACTGGAACAAAATCCAGGATGATAAAGATCTGGAGGTGTGGAACCGCCTGACCAGCAATTTCTGGCTGCCGGAAAAAGTCCCGCTGTCCAACGACATCCCCGCCTGGCAGTCCCTGAGCCACGCCGAGCAGCAGCTCACTATCCGTGTGTTCACCGGTCTGACGCTGCTCGACACCATCCAGAATACCGTGGGCGCGCCCGCGCTGATGGCCGATGCGCTGACGCCCCATGAAGAGGCGGTACTGTCGAACGTCAGCTTTATGGAGGCGGTGCACGCCCGCTCCTACAGCTCGATTTTCTCGACGCTGTGCCAGACCAAAGATGTCGATGCCGCCTACGCCTGGAGCGAGGAAAATGCGCCGCTGCAACGCAAAGCGCAGCTGATCCTCGAACAGTATGCCGCCGACGCGCCGCTGCAAAAGAAAATCGCCAGCGTCTTTCTGGAGTCGTTCCTGTTTTATTCCGGCTTCTGGCTGCCGATGTATTTTTCCAGCCGTGGCAAGCTGACCAACACCGCCGATCTTATCCGGCTGATCATCCGCGACGAAGCCGTACACGGGTATTACATTGGGTATAAGTATCAGAAGGGACTGGAAAAAGTGGACGAAACGCAGCGCGAGGCGTTAAAGCTGTTTGCGCTGGATCTGCTGATGGATCTCTATGACAACGAGCTGGCTTACACCGCCGATCTCTACGGCGGCACCGGTCTTGAAGCGGATGTGCAGGCGTTCCTGTGCTACAACGCCAATAAAGCGCTGATGAACCTCGGCTATGAGGCGCTGTTCCCGCCGGAAATGGCCGACGTGAATCCGGCGATCCTTGCGGCACTCTCCCCCAACGGCGATGAAAACCATGACTTTTTCTCCGGTTCTGGATCGTCTTATGTAATGGGCAAAGCGGTGGAAACCACCGACGAAGACTGGGATTTTTAATCTGCTTTTATCCGGGAAATATTTACCTATTTCCCGGATGGATATTTGCCGCGAATAGCCAATTCATCACACCATTATTTCCCCATACCTTATACTGTTTTTGCTAATGCTGTTCACCTGAAGCCCGGAGTTTCAGGTGCCATTCTGCTTGCCATTCAAAAAAAATATCACTTTTTATGACCTGCGCTCAGCCCTTATATCATGGGAAATGCCGCCAGATGAGCTTCGGCAATTTCCATGCCAGTTGCCCCTTGAGGGTTGTCTCAGAATCTGAGTATGTTAGGGTATAGCCCGCTCATTATTTCCATCAGGAACTGTATTGATATAAATAAATAACGGGAACTCTTTTATTGCATGGCAATTAAACTCGAAATTAAAAATCTCTATAAGATATTTGGTGAGCATCCACAGCGGGCTTTCAAATATATCGAAAAAGGACTTTCGAAAGAACAGATACTGGAAAAAACAGGGCTATCGCTTGGTGTCATTGACGCCAGTCTGGCCATTGAAGAAGGCGAGATTTTCGTCATCATGGGATTATCTGGTTCAGGTAAATCGACCATGGTTCGCCTTCTCAATCGCCTGATTGAACCCACCCGTGGACAGGTACTGATTGACGGCGAAGACATCGCCAAAATATCGGATGCCGCTCTCCGTGAGGTGCGCAGGAAAAAGATTGCGATGGTCTTCCAGTCATTTGCGCTGATGCCCCATATGACGGTGCTGGATAATGCCGCCTTTGGCATGGAATTAGCCGGCATTCCAGCGGCAGAACGTCAGACAAAAGCGCTGGATGCGTTGCGTCAGGTAGGGCTGGAAAATTATGCGCATTCGTATCCGGATGAACTCTCTGGCGGTATGCGTCAGCGTGTTGGTCTGGCGCGCGCATTAGCCATCAACCCTGATATTTTATTAATGGATGAGGCCTTCTCGGCGCTCGATCCGCTTATCCGCACGGAGATGCAGGATGAGCTGGTAAAATTACAGGCGAAACATCAGCGTACCATCGTCTTTATTTCCCACGATCTCGATGAAGCGATGCGTATCGGCGATCGCATTGCCATTATGCAAAATGGCAAAGTGGTGCAGGTCGGCACGCCCGATGAAATTCTCAATAATCCGGCCAATGATTATGTCCGCACCTTCTTCCGCGGCGTGGATATTAGCCAGGTGTTCAGCGCTAAAGATATTGCCCGCCGTAGCCAGGCAGGTCTGATCCGTAAAACGCCAGGTTTTGGTCCCCGCTCGGCGCTGAAATTATTGCAGGACGAAGATCGTGATTACGGTTACGTCATTGAACGCGGAAATAAATTTGTCGGCATTGTCTCGATCGATTCTCTGAAAACGGCGTTAAGCCAGAATCTGGGTATCGATGCGGCGTTACTGGACTCCCCCGCTGCGGTGGAGGCCGAAACGCCGCTCAGCGAACTGCTCTCACATGTCGGTCTGGCGCCCTGCGCGGTGCCGGTAGTGGGTGATGAGCAACAGTATATGGGCAGCATTTCCAAAGGTACGCTGCTCAAGGCTTTAGATCGCGATGGGGTGAACAATGGCTGATCAATCTAATCCGTGGGGCAGCGAACCGGCTGCCGACAGTGCCGCACAGTCTGCCGATGCCTGGGGCAACCCGTCAGGTGCGCCTGCCGATAGCGGCAGCGCAGACTGGCTTTCCAGCGCGCCGCCTGCACCGGAGCATTTCAATATTATGGATCCGTTCCATAAGACTCTGATCCCGCTCGACAGCTGGGTGACGCAGGGCATCGACTGGGTGGTGGTGCATTTCCGCCCGCTGTTCCAGGGCATTCGCGTGCCGGTGGATTATATCCTCAGCGCCTTCCAGCAACTGCTGCTGGGCATGCCCGCGCCGGTGGCAATTGCCATTTTCGCGCTGATTGCCTGGCAGATGTCGAGCCTCAGCATGGGCGTGGCGACGCTGATTTCACTGGTCGCTATCGGGGCCATCGGTGCCTGGTCGCAGGCGATGATCACCCTGGCGCTGGTACTGACCGCGCTGCTGTTCTGTATGATCATCGGCCTGCCGCTGGGGATCTGGCTGGCACGCAGTCAGCGGGCGGCGAAAATTATTCGTCCACTGCTCGATGCCATGCAGACCACACCGGCGTTTGTTTACCTGGTGCCGATCGTCATGCTGTTCGGTATCGGCAACGTGCCGGGCGTGGTGGTGACGATTATCTTCGCCCTGCCGCCGATTGTGCGTCTGACGATCCTTGGCATTAACCAGGTGCCGGCAGATCTGATCGAAGCCTCGCGCTCGTTCGGTGCCAGCCCGCGCCAGATGCTGTTCAAGGTTCAGCTACCGCTGGCGATGCCGACCATCATGGCGGGCGTTAACCAGACGCTGATGCTGGCGCTCTCAATGGTGGTGATCGCCTCGATGATCGCCGTGGGCGGGCTGGGTCAGATGGTGCTGCGCGGCATTGGCCGTCTCGATATGGGACTGGCCACCGTGGGCGGCGTCGGGATCGTTATTCTCGCCATTATTCTTGACCGTCTGACCCAGGCCGTGGGTCGCGACTCCCGCAGTCGCGGCAACCGCCGCTGGTATCAGACCGGCCCGCTGGGTCTGCTGACCCGTCCGTTCAGTAAGTGATCTTTTTGCCCGGCGGCACAGCGCTTGCCGGGCCTACATAACATTTAGCTTGAGGAACAACGATGCGACAGAATGTAATCATTGCCACCGCGTTTGCCAGCCTTGTCTCCACCAGCGCTTTCGCCGCCGATCTGCCGGGTAAAGGCATTACTGTGCAGCCGATCCAGAGCACCATCTCCGAAGAAACCTTTCAGACGCAGCTGGTAAGCCGCGCGCTGGAAAAGCTCGGCTACACCGTGAATAAGCCAAGCGAAGTGGATTACAACGTTGGCTACACCTCGATTGCCTCCGGTGATGCCACCTTTACCGCCGTTAACTGGCAGCCATTGCACGACGATATGTATACCGCCGCGGGCGGCGACAAGAAGTTCTACCGTGAAGGGGTGTTTGTGACCGGCGCGGCCCAGGGGTATCTGATCGACAAGAAAACCGCCGAAAAATACCACATCACCAATATTGAACAGCTGAAAGATCCGAAGATCGCGAAGCTGTTCGACAGCAATGGCGACGGCAAAGCCGACATGATGGGTTGTACGCCAGGCTGGGGCTGTGAAGCGGTGATTAACCATCAGAACGAGGCCTACAAACTGGCCGATACGGTCACCGTGAACCACGGTAACTATTCGGCGATGATGGCAGACACCATTGCACGCTTTAAAGAAGGTAAACCGGTGCTCTATTACACCTGGACGCCGTACTGGGTCAGCGATGTGCTGAAACCGGGTAAAGATGTGGTGTGGTTGCAGGTACCGTTCTCCTCCCTGCCGGGCGAGCAGAAAGACATTGATACCAAACTGCCGAACGGCATGAACTATGGCTTCCCGGTTAACACCATGCACATTGTGGCGAACAAAGCCTGGGCGGAAAAAAACCCGGCGGCGGCGAAGCTGTTCTCGGTAATGAAACTGCCGCTGGCTGACATCAATGCGCAGAACGCGATGATGCATGCCGGTAAAGCCTCGGAAGCCGATATTAACGGTCACGTCGATGGCTGGATCAAAGCCCACCAGCAGCAGTTTGACGGCTGGGTGAAAGAAGCGCTGGCAGCGCAGAAATAAGTGTGATTTCCCCCTCACCCCGGCCCTCTCCCGATGGAAAGGGCCGGGGTGAGGTTTACCGCACGTTCGGACACGTAACAATTCCCCAACAATCTCCCAATTCGTTATCATTGAATTCTGGCAAGAAAACTATTCAACTAACGACTTCAATAATAATGAAAAAATCCACCCAAACCCTCAGCCCGGCCCTGATCGTGCTGATGTCCGTCGCGACCGGTCTCGCCGTCGCCAGCAACTACTATGCGCAACCGCTGCTTGATACCATCGCCCGCGCCTTTTCCCTCACCCCAAACCAGGCCGGATTTATCGTTACCGCCGCGCAGCTTGGCTATGCGGTGGGTCTGATGTTCCTGGTGCCGCTCGGCGATATGTTTGAGCGCCGCACGTTGATTGTGCTGATGACCCTGCTCTCTACCTGCGGGTTGCTGATCACCGCCACCAGCCACTCGGCGGGGATGATGATCTTCGGCACCGCGCTGACCGGGCTGTTCTCGGTCGTGGCGCAGATCCTGGTGCCACTCGCCGCCACCCTCGCCTCGCGGGAAAAGCGCGGCAAAGTGGTCGGCACTATCATGAGCGGGCTGCTGCTGGGAATTTTGCTGGCGCGGACGTTTTCCGGCCTGCTGGCGGGACTTGGCGGCTGGCGAACCGTCTATTGGGTGGCGAGCGCCTTAATGCTGGTGATGGCGCTGGCACTGTGGCGCGGCCTGCCGAAAGTGAAGCAGGATAACCATCTCAACTATTTTCAGCTTCTCGGCTCAATATTTTCCCTGTTCACCCGCGATTCGCTGCTGCGTACCCGCGCGGTGCTCGGCTGCCTGACCTTTGCCAACTTCAGCATTCTCTGGACATCGATGGCCTTTCTGCTCGCTTCGCCGCCGTTTAATTATTCCGAAGGAGTGATTGGCTTGTTTGGCCTCGCCGGGGCCGCAGGGGCGTTGGGCGCGCGGCCTGCGGGCGGCATGGCGGATAAAGGCAAAGCGCATATCACGACCACTACCGGGCTACTGTTGCTGTTGCTCTCCTGGGTGGCGATCTGGTTTGGGCACAGCTCTGCCATTGCATTAATCATCGGTATCCTGGTGCTGGATCTGACCGTCCAGGGGGTGCATATCACCAACCAGACGGTGATCTATCTGGTGAAGCCGGATGCGCGTAACCGTCTGACGGCGGGCTATATGACCAGCTACTTTATTGGCGGCGCGGCAGGCTCTCTGATTTCCGCCGCCGCCTGGCAGCACGCAGGCTGGGCAGGTGTCTGTGTGGCGGGCAGCGTGATGGCGTTACTGAATCTGCTGGTCTGGTGGCTGGGCTACCATCGCCAGGACCGGGTTCAGCATGACTAAAACTATTCTTAAAACTAATCACTTAAGGAAAATAATACATTTACATTATTTGTCACCGCCGTTACTATATCGGCTGTAATTAATGAGGTCATATTGAGATGGAAAGTTCGTTCACGCCCATTGAGCAAATGCTGAAGTTCCGTGCCAGTCGTTATGAAGATTTTCCTTTTCAGGAAGTCCTGCTGACGCGTTTGTGTATGCATATGCAGGGCAAACTGCTGGATAACCGCAACAAAATGCTGAAAGCACAGGGGATCAACGAAACGTTGTTCATGGCGTTACTTACCCTTGAGTCGCAGGAAAATCATAGCATTCAGCCTTCCGAGCTGAGCTGTGCGCTGGGTTCGTCGCGCACCAATGCCACCCGTATTGCCGATGAACTGGAAAAACGCGGCTGGATCGAGCGCCGTGAAAGCGACAACGACCGTCGTTGTTTGCATCTGCAATTGACCGATAAAGGTCACGAATTTTTACGTCAGGTTTTACCCCCGCAGCATAACTGTCTGCATCAGCTCTGGTCTTCTCTGAGTGCCTCAGAGAAAGAACAGCTTGAGCAAATCACCCGTAAGCTGCTGAACCGCCTCGACCAGATGGAAGAAGAAGACGTCATTCTTGAGGCACTGCGCTAACGCGACGATTCGCTCTGACATCCTGATTAACTAAGAAATCCACCGGGCCAGCATTTTAATGCTGGCTTTTTGGTGAACAGGTCGGCGTTGCCGAATAAATAAAAAGATCGTGGAGAACACACATGAGCGCAAATGCGGAGACTCAAACCCCGCTGCAACCGGTCAAGAAGAAAGGCAAACGTAAAGGTGCCCTGATTGTTCTGACCTTGCTCTTTATTATTATTGCTGTGGCATACGGGATTTACTGGTTTATGGTGCTGCGCCACGTCGAAGAAACCGACGATGCGTATGTGGCCGGCAACCAGGTGCAGATTATGGCGCAGGTGTCGGGTAGCGTGACGAAAGTCTGGCATGACAATACCGATTACGTAAAACAGGGCGACGTGCTGGTGACACTTGATCCGACGGATGCCCAGCAGGCGTTTGAAAAAGCGCAGACACAACTGGCCTCCAGTGTGCGTCAGACCCGCCAGTTGATGATCAATAGCCGCCAGTATCAGGCCAACATCGAAGTGAAGAAAACCGCCCTCGCCCAGGCGCAGAGCGATTTGAATCGTCGTGTGCCGCTGGGCAGCGCGAACCTGATTGGTCGTGAAGAACTGCAACACTCCCGTGATGCGGTGGCCAGCGCGCAAGCGCAGCTTGATGTAGCGGTGCAGCAATATAACGCGAACCAGGCGATGATCCTCGGCACCCGCCTTGAAGATCAGCCAGCCGTGCAACAGGCCGCTACTGAAGTGCGTAACGCCTGGCTTGCGCTGCAACGTACCAAAATCGTCAGCCCGATCTCCGGCTATGTTTCCCGCCGTGCCGTGCAGCCTGGCGCGCAAATCAGTCCGACTACCGCGCTGATGGCCGTGGTACCGGCCACTGGCCTGTGGGTGGACGCAAACTTTAAAGAGACGCAGCTGGCACATATGCGCATTGGCCAGACGGCGACGGTGATCAGTGATTTCTACGGCGACGAGGTGAAGTACACCGGTAAAGTGGTCGGCCTGGATATGGGCACCGGTAGCGCCTTCTCACTGCTGCCGGCACAAAACGCCACCGGTAACTGGATCAAAGTGGTTCAGCGTCTGCCGGTACGTATTGAGCTGGATGCGAAACAGCTCGCCGATCACCCGCTGCGCATTGGTCTTTCTTCGCTGGTGACGGTGGATACCACCAACCGCGACGGCCAGGTGCTGGCAAGCCAGGCACGCAGTACGCCAGCGTATGAAAGTAATGCGCGGGAAATCAGCCTGGAGCCGGTGAATACCCTGATCAATAACATCGTTCAGGCCAACGCGGGTTAATCCTGAGGTGAGTGCTATGCAGCAGCGTAAACCGCTGGAGGGCGCGCAGCTGGTCATTATGACCATTGCGCTGTCCCTTGCGACCTTCATGCAGGTGCTGGACTCCACCATTGCGAACGTGGCGATCCCGACCATCGCCGGTAACCTGGGCGCGTCACTGAGCCAGGGTACCTGGGTCATCACGTCGTTTGGTGTGGCGAATGCCATCTCTATCCCGATCACCGGCTGGCTGGCGAAGCGCGTCGGCGAGGTGCGACTCTTTTTATGGTCCACCGTCGCCTTTGCTATCGCCTCCTGGGCGTGCGGGGTGTCGAGCAGCCTGAACATGCTGATTTTCTTCCGCGTGATCCAGGGGATTGTCGCAGGTCCCCTGATCCCGCTGTCGCAGAGTCTGTTACTGAGCAACTATCCGCCTGCCAAACGATCGGTGGCGCTGGCGCTGTGGTCGATGACGGTGATCGTCGCGCCGATTTGCGGGCCGATCCTCGGCGGCTATATCAGTGATAACTATCACTGGGGCTGGATCTTCTTTATCAACGTGCCTATTGGTCTGGTGGTGGTGCTGATGGCGGCGCAGGCGCTGCGTGGACGCGAAACCCGCACCGAGCAGCGGCGCATTGACGGCGTGGGGCTGGCGTTGCTGATCGTCGGCATCGGCAGTCTGCAGGTGATGCTGGACCAGGGTAAAGAGCTGGACTGGTTTAACTCCACCGAGATTATCGTGCTGACGGTGGTCGCCGTGGTGTCCCTCTCGTTCCTGATTGTCTGGGAGCTGACGGATGACCATCCGATTGTCGATCTCTCGTTGTTTAAGTCGCGCAACTTTACCATTGGCTGTCTGTGTATCAGCCTTGCCTATATGCTCTACTTCGGCGCAATTGTCTTGCTGCCGCAGCTGTTGCAGGAGGTATACGGCTACACGGCCACCTGGGCAGGACTGGCGTCCGCGCCGGTCGGCATTATCCCGGTGATCCTGTCGCCGATTATCGGCCGCTTCGCCCATAAGCTGGATATGCGCCGTCTGGTGACCTTCAGCTTCATTATGTATGCGGTGTGCTTCTACTGGCGCGCGTATACCTTTGAACCGGGCATGGACTTTGGCGCGTCTGCGTGGCCGCAGTTTATTCAGGGCTTCGCGGTCGCCTGCTTCTTTATGCCGCTGACGACCATTACGCTCTCCGGCCTGCCGCCTGAACGGCTGGCGGCGGCGTCGAGTTTGTCGAACTTTACGCGAACGCTGGCGGGGTCGATTGGCACGTCGATCACCACGACACTGTGGACCAGTCGTGAGTCGATGCACCATGCGCAGCTGACGGAGTCAGTAAATCCTTATAGCGCCAGCACCCAGGAGATGTACGGGCAGCTGGAGGGAATGGGCATGTCGCAGCAGCAGGCGTCCGGGTGGATCGCCCAGCAGATCACCAGTCAGGGGCTGATTATTTCAGCGAACGAGATTTTCTGGATCTCCGCCGGGATCTTCCTTCTGCTGCTGGGGCTGGTGTGGTTCGCCCGACCGCCGTTCGGGGCCGGTGGCGGCGGTGGCGCGCACTGATATTGCTTTGTTGATATAGCTTTGTTGATATTGCTTTGTTGATATTGCTTTGTTGATATTGTTTTGCCCGGCGGCGCGTTGCTTGCCGGGCCTACAGGATATTACCGCCCCGTCGTTTCCGTAGGCCGGGTAAGCGCAGCGCCACCCGGCAAAACCAGCGCCCGTAGGCCGGATAAGCGTAGCGCCACCCGGCAAAACCAGCGCCACCCGGCAAATAAAAAAGCCAGTTCATCTGAACTGGCTTTTTTTATACGTCACTGACCGAAAACTAGATGTGCAGTTCCTGCAGTTTTTCTTTCGGCAGCGCCAGCTCGTCGTTGCTGTTCACACGTACGTCGCGATCCAGAATATGCCGCGCGATTTCCTGCGCTTCGTCCAGCGAGTGCATCTGGTAAGTGCCGCACTGATAGACGTTCAGCTCCGGGATCTGGTTCTGCTCTTTCACCTTGAGCACGTCGGCCATCGCCGCTTTCCAGGCATCCGCCACGCGCTGCTCGTCCGGCGTACCAATCAGGCTCATGTAGAAACCGGTGCGGCAGCCCATCGGGGAAATGTCGATGATCTCAACGCCGTTCCCGTTCAGGTGATCGCGCATGAAACCGGCAAACAGGTGCTCCAGGGTGTGGATCCCTTTTTCCGGCATCACTTCCTGGTTCGGAATGCAAAAGCGCAGATCGAAAACGGTAATGGTGTCGCCATGCGGCGTGTTCATGGTCTTGGCAACGCGAACAGCAGGCGCTTCCATACGGGTATGATCGACAGTGAAGCTATCCAATAATGGCATCTTGTCACCTCCGGAGTGATTTTTTTAAAAATAAACGGAACTCTTCGAACAACCGCGAGTCTGAATATATGAAAGACGCGCATTTGTTATCATCATCCCTGTTTTCAGAGATGAATATTTGGCCACAGAGATGTGGCCTTTTTCTTTTGTATCAGGCGTGTCTCGCCAGCAGTGCTTCAAACGACTCAGTATCTGCCGCTTCCACTTCCCGCTGCCGCGCCCACGACGCATCATGCTCTTTGCTGAAATCTTCTTCTTTCAGAATTTCCAGCGGCTCCTCACGCAGCATATCGCGATACTGCGCGGCCAGTGATTTACCCGTACCGCCAATCCCGTTATCAATCATCGAACGCAGAATACGTGCCGAGAAGGTCAGTTCAGGATCGTCAAAGCTGGCAACCAGTTCATCACAGACTTTCGCATAAGCATCACCGCCGTCAATACCATCAAGGGTTTGCGCGACGCGTTTCAAATCGTGGAACAAATCTTTGCCGACCTGCGCCAGCGGGTATTGCGCCGTTTCACAACCGATACCCAACGTCAGACCAGGCTTACGCCCTTCGAGGATCACGCGGTTCCAGTTGGTGCGCGTACACAGCAGCTCGTCGCTGCTCATCTCCGGCGCATCCGCCAGTACGCACCAGACCATAAACAGGTCAAGGAAGCGCACCTGCTGCTCATCAACGCCAATCGGTGAGAACGGGTTGATGTCCAGCGAGCGCACTTCGATGTATTCAATGCCGCCACGCAGTAACGCATCCGACGGGGTTTCACCGCTGCGCGTGACGCGTTTCGGGCGGATCGGCGCATAAAGTTCGTTTTCAATCTGCAAAATGTTGGTGTTGATTTGCAGATGCTTGCCGTCTTTCGTCAGACCCAGCTTCGCGTACTCTTCGGACGGCGTTTTAATCGCCCGTTTCAGCGCCGCCACATACTCGTTCAGCTCGTTAAAGGTGATACCGAGGTTGCTCTGCGACTTGTTGGTATAGCCAAGGTCGCTTAAACGCAGCGAGGTAGCATACGGCAGATAGTACATGCCGTTTTCCGTTTTCTCGAACGGCAGCGACGTCGGCTTGCCCTGCAGGAACGACGGGCAAATCGCCGGTGACGCGCCAAACAGGTACGGGATCACCCAGCCAAAACGGTAGTAGTTGCGGATCAGACGGAAATAGCCCGCCGAAATCGCCTCTTTGTCTGTTTCACCGCATTTTGCCTGCCAGAAGGCCATCGGCAGCGAGAAATTGTAGTGCACACCGGAAATGGTCTGCATCAGCGCCCCGTAACGATTTTTCAATCCTTCACGGTAGAGCGTTTTCAGGCGACCAATATTCGAGGTGCCATACTGCGCCAGTTCGATCTCCTGCCCGTTTTCAATGTAACAGGGCATGCTCAACGGCCATAACCGCTCGTCGCCAAGATGGCGCACGGTATAGCGATGAACATCGCGCATGATCGTCAGCATATGATCAATATCGCCATCGACCGGAGTAATAAACTCCAGCAACGCTTCCGCGAAATCGGTCGTGATCCATTTATGTGTCAGCGCTGAACCGAGCTGCTCCGGATGTCCGGTAGTTGCCAAACTGCCATCTGCATTAATGCGCAGCGTTTCGCGCTCCAGCCCGCGCTGGATCCCCTTCAATGCCTGAGGGTGGTTTTCCAGCCAGGACAGCGCCTGTGATACGTCCGGGATCAAATTGACCTCCCGCCTGTCGAAATCATTTCTACACAGCATAATTGTAATGGTTGACGATTTAAGGCCAGCAATGCAATTAGTGCCACCACGTCATGCCCTGAAGCGTTGCGAAAGCGATAACAACATAGCGCAACGCCTTGCCAAGGCATAAAAAAAAGATAACTGGCCCCCACGAGATGCGCATCCATCCCGCCAGCAGGCACAGCAAATCACCCATAACAGGCATCCAGCTCAATAATAGCGCGGCTGCGCCATAACGATTGAGAAAACCTGTGGCTTTTTCCTGCCAGCGTGAGGTTTTACGCAGCGGAAAGAAGCGACCAAGGATAACGTTAGTCAGCCCTCCAAGGCTATTACCCATTGTTGCTATTAATACCAGCAGCCAGGGCTGACTCACGCCAGAAAGAAGTAAGGCGACCAGCAGCACCTCAGAATTGCCCGGTAATAACGTGGCGCTGAGAAAACTGCCGGTAAATAATGAGAAGAGTGACAGACCGTCACTCACAATACGCGCACATCCACAACATCCATGCCAGCCGCGCGTGCTGCCTGAAGGCCGAAATCAGCATCTTCAAACACTACGCATTCGGTGGGCGGAACGCCCATCAGCTCGGCGCAACGTAAAAAGGTGTCCGGGGCAGGTTTATGATGGGTCACGTGATCGGCAGCGACCACGGCGCTGAAATAGTGCCGCAGGCCCAGATGGGTAAGTAATGCTTCGGCAATCGCGCTTTCGCTACCGGTACCGACAGACATCGGACGACGGCCATGCCACGCTTTAACCACCTCTACCAGCGGCAACGGACGCACGCCATCAAGCAGCATAGACTTCACGGCAGCGGTTTTTTCCTGCGCCAGCAGATGCGGATCGAGATCGGCCTGATTATATTCGATGACAGACTGCGCAATACGCCAGGTCGGAGAGCCGTTAAGGGCAATCATCGCCTGCAAATCATAGCGCAGACCGTAGCGCCCCAGGACGTCGTCCCAGGCTTTACGGTGCGTAGGTTCCGTATCCAGGATGGTGCCATCCATATCAAAAATTAGTCCACTGTAACGTTCGTACATCGCGTTCTCACAACCGGATAACAGAAGGATACTGTAACGTAAACAAGGATTTTTGTCGCTGGCAGCGCAAGGAGAATATTGGGAAATTTCGGGGGAGTGTTTAAAGATGGTGCATCCGGGAGAATTACTCGGCTGCGCCTTGCCCTGTAGGCCGTTGCTAAAGCAACGTTATCCTCCCTGGTGCTTGTAACAGCATCGCAGATTCTTTGATGAACCGCTGTCGCTGAAAGACCGGGGAAGTATGGTGCATCCGGGAGGATTCGAACCTCCGACCGCTCGGTTCGTAGCCGAGTACTCTATCCAGCTGAGCTACGGATGCATCGGGTAGTGCTGTACTGCGCTGATTGTTACTGAAACAATCAAAGAGATGGTGCATCCGGGAGGATTCGAACCTCCGACCGCTCGGTTCGTAGCCGAGTACTCTATCCAGCTGAGCTACGGATGCATCGGGAATTACTAAGGTACTGCTGACTCAATGTCACTCATCATGCCGCAACACTGATAAAGATGGTGCATCCGGGAGGATTCGAACCTCCGACCGCTCGGTTCGTAGCCGAGTACTCTATCCAGCTGAGCTACGGATGCATCGGAATTACTAAGGTACTACTGACTCAATGTCACTCATCATGCCGCAACACTGATGAAGATGGTGCATCCGGGAGGATTCGAACCTCCGACCGCTCGGTTCGTAGCCGAGTACTCTATCCAGCTGAGCTACGGATGCAAAATGGCGGTGAGGCGGGGATTCGAACCCCGGATGCAGCTTTTGACCGCATACTCCCTTAGCAGGGGAGCGCCTTCAGCCTCTCGGCCACCTCACCACACGCCTCTTGCGAGTGCTTCGAAGAACTTGTTTCTGCTCATCGTCGCTGCGTGGCGCACATATTACTTTCTGGGACTTATAAGTCAAACAATTTTTCCCACCCCTGAATCGATTGCACACTTCGCAGGCAATTAGGCGGTAAAAAGCCCAAAAAGGATGTTTTATCAACAGATTTTATCGATGCCAGCCGGTACAACTGACAGCCGTTACACGTACCTGTAGCGATAAAAAAGGAGATAAACCGAAAAGTTTTGAACGCGCGGCGGCAAAAAGAAATAGCAGTGTCACGAAAAGGACGGAGTATAGCGGGAATGAACCGCGCCTCGCCGGGAGGCGAGACGCGATAATATCAATAGCTGGATTGTTGCGATTTTTCAGCCTGGATACGCTGGTAGATTTCTTCACGGTGAACAGACACTTCTTTAGGAGCGTTGACCCCAATACGTACCTGGTTGCCCTTAACGCCTAAAACAGTCACAGTGACCTCATCCCCAATCATGAGGGTCTCACCAACTCGACGAGTCAGAATCAGCATTCTTTGCTCCTTGAAAGATTAAAAGAGTCGGGTCTCTCTGTATCCCGGCATTATCCATCATATAACGTCAAAAAAGTACGCGGTAACAAACCTCTGAAGCGACAGCTATCACCACTATTACTTTCTGTTAAACGTAAGTTTAGCCGATCTACACAACTTCAACCTGACTTTATCGTTATCAAAAGCGTAGTGGCAAAAATGCCACAACCTGAGTCATGGCATTTGCCTGCGCTTTTTCGTTATTTACAGCTTCGCACTTACCCAGCCTTTAACGCTGGCCAGTGCTGCGGGAAGCGCTGACGTATCAGTACCGCCGGCTTGCGCCATATCCGGTCGACCGCCCCCTTTGCCCCCCACTTGTTGGGCTACCATTCCTACCAGTTCCCCTGCTTTCACGCGGTCGGTCACATCCTTAGACACACCCGCAATCAGAGAAACCTTACCCTCTGCGACCGTAGCCAGCACGATTATAGTAGAACCTAACTGATTCTTCAGATCGTCGACCATGGTACGCAGCATCTTCGGCTCAACGCCAGCCAGCTCACTCACCAGCAGCTTCACGCCATTGATTTCTTCGGCTTTACTGGACAAGCTTGCGCTCTCCAGTGCGGCCTGTTGTTCTTTCAGGTGCTGCAGCTCTTTTTCAAGCTGACGCGTTTTATCCAGCACGCTGCGCACTTTCTCGCCCAGGTTCTGGCTGTCGCCCTTCAGCAGCTGCGCGATGTCATGCAGCTGGTCACTTTCAGCATGCAGGCTGGCAATCGCCCCTTCACCGGTTACCGCTTCGATACGACGCACACCTGCGGCGGTGCCTGACTCAGACACAATGCGGAACAGGCCAATGTCACCGGTGCGTGAGGCATGAGTCCCGCCGCACAGCTCCGTTGAGAAATCGCCCATGCTCAGTACGCGCACGTGGTCATCATATTTCTCGCCGAAAAGCGCCATTGCGCCCTTCGCCCGCGCAGCTTCAAGTTCCATGATGTTGGTTTCGATCGGCAGGTTACGGCGGATTTGCGCGTTCACCAGATCTTCGACCGCACGGATCTCTGACGGTTTCATCGCTTCGAAATGCGAGAAGTCAAAGCGCAGGATCTTATCGTTTACCAGCGAGCCTTTCTGCGCCACATGCGTGCCCAGAACTTCGCGCAGCGCGGCGTGCATCAGGTGTGTCGCCGAGTGGTTCAGACGAATACGTTCGCGGCGAGCTTCGTCAACTTCGGCTTTCACGCCATCGCCCACGTTCAGCACGCCGGACGCCAGTTTGCCCTGATGACCAATCGCCTGACCGTACTTCTGCGTATCGCTTACGGTAAAGGTGAAGCCATTGCCTTTCAGCTCGCCCTTATCGCCAACCTGACCGCCGGATTCAGCGTAGAAAGGTGTTTTATCCAGCACCACTACCGCGTCCTGACCGGCCGCGAGGGTATCCACCGCTTTACCGTCCACAAAGAGCGCAGTAACTTTCGCCGTCAGTTCGAGATTGTCGTAGCCTTTGAATTCCGTACTGCCATCAACGCGGATCATCGCATTGTAGTCGGCACCAAAGCCGCTGGATTCACGCGCACGACGGCGCTGCTCTTCCATTGCGGCTTCAAATCCCGCTTCGTCCACTTTCAGATTACGCTCACGGCACACGTCGGCGGTCAAATCCACCGGGAAGCCGTAGGTATCGTACAGACGGA
Organism: Enterobacter sp. ENT03; assembly: GCF_019218745.1. GTDB lineage: Bacteria > Pseudomonadota > Gammaproteobacteria > Enterobacterales > Enterobacteriaceae > Enterobacter_D. The sequence continues at coordinate 219,458 of NZ_JAHUXA010000002.1, read as the reverse complement.
AGGCGGTTTCACCGTCCAGCGTATCGCCGGTCAGTTTCGACAGCTCGTCGTCCAGCAGCGCCAGACCACGTTCCAGCGTACGGGCAAACTGCTCTTCTTCGGTTTTCAGCACCTGCTCAACCTGCGCCTGCTGGCGTTGCAGATCTTCACCTGCCGCGCCCATTACGGCAATCAGCGGACCGACGAGTTTGTAGAAGAAGGTGTCTTTCGCGCCCAGCATGTTGCCGTGACGAACCGCGCGACGAATGATGCGGCGCAGCACGTAGCCACGGTTTTCATTCGACGGAAGCACACCATCCGCAATCAGGAAGGCACAAGAACGAATATGGTCGGCAATCACGCGCAGGGATTTGTTGCTCAGATCCGTCGCGCCGGTCACGTTTGCCACGGCTTCGATAAGTTTGCGGAACAGATCGATGTCGTAGTTAGAGTTCACATGCTGCAGTACCGCGGCGATGCGCTCAAGGCCCATCCCGGTATCCACGGACGGCTTCGGCAGCGGTTCCATGGTGCCATCGGCCTGGCGATTGAACTGCATAAAGACGATGTTCCAGATCTCAATATAGCGGTCGCCGTCTTCTTCCGGGCTACCCGGAGGTCCACCCCAGATGTGATCGCCATGATCGTAGAAAATCTCGGTGCACGGGCCGCACGGACCGGTATCACCCATCTGCCAGAAGTTATCAGAAGCATACGGCGCGCCTTTGTTATCACCAATGCGGATGATACGTTCGCGCGGAATGCCGACTTCTTTTTCCCAGATGTCGTACGCTTCGTCGTCAGTCGCATACACGGTCACCCACAAACGCTCTTTCGGCAGGGCGAACCAGTTTTCACCGGTCAGCAGTTCCCATGCGAATTGAATGGCTTCGTGTTTGAAATAATCGCCAAAGCTGAAGTTACCCAGCATTTCGAAGAAAGTATGGTGACGCGCGGTGTAACCGACGTTTTCCAGGTCATTGTGTTTACCGCCCGCACGCACGCAGCGCTGCGAGGTCGTTGCGCGGGAATAATTACGCTTGTCGAGACCAAGGAACACATCCTTGAACTGGTTCATCCCGGCGTTGGTAAACAGCAGAGTCGGGTCGTTATTTGGTACCAGGGAGCTGCTGGCAACTACCTGATGGCCCTTACTATGGAAAAAATCGAGAAACGCCTGACGGATCTCAGCGGTGCTCTTGCTCATAATTATCCTGGAATCAAGCTAACGTATTATCGTAGCCAGCAGTTGACGGCTTACGAACCGCCGCCAACTACCGGAAAAAGTGGGAATAAGATAAGTTTTCTTTACTGCGAAGTAAAATCCCGTATGCAGTCAATCATCAAAATTTCGCCACAACGCCTGAATATCTTCCATCATAAAGCCGCGGTACATCAGAAATCGCTGTACTTTCACTTTCTCGGCAAAGGCGGTGGGCAGCGGCTCACCATATTTACGATACGCCTGCTCGCGGGCCATCGCCGTCCAGTCAATGTCGCATTCCCGCATCGCTGCCTGCGCCGCTTCGCGGCCAATGCCTTTCTGGTTGAGCTCCTGACTGATGCGCGACGGGCCATAGCCTTTGCGGCCCCGGCTGGCAATAAACTGGCGGGCAAAACGATCATCATCAAGGTAGCGGTTTTCAAAGCACCAGTTGACGACGTTATTAATATCGTCTTCGCTGGCATCCACCGGTTCCGGCCCGCTTTTGGTCATAATGGGGGCGGTGAGTTTGCGGCGAAACTCCTGTTCGCTGTGGTCGCGCATGGCGAGGATACGCATCGCCCGATCCAGTAACCGGGCGTAGGCAGAACGACGGGGCGTCGTATCAGAATCAGACATAGCACACCTGCTGGGGATGAAATAGCAAAAGGGCTGCATAAGCAGCCCTTTTTATCGGTTACATAAGATTATCAGAAATCTTCGTTGCCTTCTTTGGCATGTTCATCGTTGTCATCAACGGTGAAATCAGGCTTGGAATCAGGATTACTGAGCAGGGTGTCACGCACCTTCTTCTCAATTTCCTTCGCCGTTTCCGGGTTCTCTTTCAGCCAGGTCGTTGCGTTCGCTTTACCCTGACCGATCTTCTCACCGTTATAGCTGTACCATGCACCGGCTTTCTCGATGAACTTCTCTTTCACGCCCAGGTCAACCAGCTCGCCGTAGAAGTTAATCCCTTCACCGTAGAGGATCTGGAATTCAGCCTGTTTAAACGGTGCGGCGATCTTGTTCTTCACCACCTTCACGCGGGTTTCACTACCCACCACGTTATCGCCCTCTTTCACCGCACCAATACGGCGAATATCAAGACGTACAGAGGCGTAGAATTTCAGCGCGTTACCGCCAGTGGTGGTTTCCGGGTTACCGAACATCACACCAATTTTCATACGGATCTGGTTGATGAAGATCAGCAGCGTGTTGGACTGCTTCAGGTTACCCGCCAGCTTACGCATGGCCTGGCTCATCATACGTGCCGCGAGGCCCATGTGAGAGTCACCGATTTCACCTTCGATTTCGGCTTTCGGGGTCAGCGCGGCAACGGAGTCAACCACCAGCACGTCTACCGCACCTGAACGCGCCAGCGCGTCACAGATTTCAAGCGCCTGCTCACCGGTATCCGGCTGAGAACACAGCAGGTTATCAATATCCACACCCAGCTTACGTGCGTAGACAGGGTCCAGCGCATGCTCGGCATCGATAAACGCACAGGTTTTACCCTGACGCTGTGCTGCGGCAATCACCTGCAGCGTTAAGGTGGTTTTACCTGAGGATTCCGGCCCGTAGATTTCTACGATACGGCCCATCGGCAAACCGCCTGCGCCCAGTGCAATGTCTAAAGAAAGCGAACCGGTGGAGATAGTTTCCACATCCATGGAACGGTCTTCACCCAGGCGCATGATGGAGCCTTTACCGAATTGCTTTTCGATCTGGCCCAGTGCTGCCGCCAACGCTTTCTGTTTGTTTTCGTCGATAGCCATTATTACTCCTGTCATGCCGGGTAAAGCAGGTGGTGCTCAACCGGGAATTCTTAACTGTTGCGGTAATTATACTGTATGCTCATACAGTATCAAGTGTTTTGTAGAAATTGTTGCCATAGCGTTTGCAGGGCATACGCCGTGGCCTGACGCCGCACGTTTTCGCGGTCGCCGCTAAAGCATTCACAGCGGGTGATGCCCTCGCCTGCGGCGCTGGCAAAGCCAAACCACACGGTGCCGACAGGCTTGTTGGCCGTGCCACCATCCGGTCCGGCGATGCCGCTGACAGAAATCGCATAATCCGCGCGGGCGGCTTTAATCGCGCCAATCGCCATCTCAACCACCACCGGCTCGCTCACCGCACCATGCTGTTCCAGCGTGGCGGGTTTAACGCCAATCATCTGCGATTTGGCCTCGTTACTGTAAGTGACAAATCCCCGCTCAAACCAGGCGGAGCTGCCCGGAATATCGGTAATAACTTTCGCCACCCAGCCGCCGGTGCAGGATTCCGCGGTGGTCACGGTCGCGCCCCGCGCTTTCAACGCCTGCCCGATGCGCTCGCTTAAATGCATCAATTCACTGTCTGTCATCATGACTCCCGTAAGTGAATAAAAACATGGCAGACAAGATAGCATCTTCTCATCAAAGGTGGGGGCGAGAGGTCTATTTTACGAGGGGGCTTCAGAAAAAAGGCCAGCGGGTGCTGGCCTTTATCGTGATTACTTAATACGCGCCAGCGCCACCGTCTGGCCCAGCTGCCAGACCGCCATCGCATAGTGCGTGCTGTGGTTATAGCGGGTAATGGCGTAGAAGTTCGGCAGACCGTACCAGTATTCATAGCCGGTGCCGACATCCAGGCGCAACAGGCTCGCTTCCTGATGATTACCCAGCGATTGCTGCGGCGTTAAACCTGCCGCCGCCAGCTGCGCAATGCTGTATTTGGTTTTGAAGCCGTTAGCCAGACCCGGTGCCTGACCGTTAGCCGGCACCGCTACGACATCACCTTTCACCCAGCCATGCTCTTTGAAATAGTTCGCCACGCTGCCGATGGCATCCTCCGGATCCCACAGGTTGATATGCCCGTCGCCATTAAAATCAACGGCATACTCTTTATAAGAGGACGGCATAAACTGCCCGTAGCCCATCGCACCCGCAAAGGACCCTTTCAAATCGAGCGGATCGTCGCTTTCATCGCGCGCCATCAGCAGGAAGGTTTCCAGCTCAGAGGAAAAATACGCGGCCCGGCGCGGATAGGCGAATGACAGGGTTGCCAGCGCATCCAGAATGCGGGTTTTCCCCATCACGCGGCCCCAGCGGGTTTCCACGCCGATAATGCCGACGATGATTTCCGGCGGCACGCCATACACCTGCCACGCGCGATTCAGCGCATCTTCATACTGATCCCAGAACGCTACACCGTTTTGCACGTTATCCGGGGTGATGAACTGTTTGCGATAACGCAGCCACGCGCCGTTTGGTCCTGACGGCACGCTGGCGGTCGGCGCCTGGCGGTCCATCAGACGCAGCACGGAATCGAGGCGCTTCGCCTGAGAGAGGATCTCGTGCAGTTGCTGACGGTCAAAACCGTGTTTGCTGACCATCATATCGATGAACTGTTCAGCCGCCGGATTGTTGGCAAAATCACCGGCCGGATTGAGCATAGTATGCTGCGGCTCCAGCAGGAATCCGCCTGAAGGCGGCGTGCCCGCGGTAGCGGGAGCCTGAGTGGTTTTCGGTTTACTGCTACAGGCAGAGAGCAGGACCAGCACAGGTAAAAGAGCTGCGTAACGACGCTTAAACATGGGACATCCATATAAACATAACGAATTCGGCGAGAGGGAATTATGGTAAAGCATCTTCCTCTTCACAAGGAAGCAGCAAAGAGAAGTCTGCGCAACATAATCCCCTCTCCTCAGAAAACCTTGCAAAACGAACGTAAAAATCCTCGCCACGTCGCATAATCTTTCATTTTGATCATTTTATCTTTCACAATGAGATCTAAATAACACTTTTAAACCTTTCAAAGTGATTATTATGAGCACCACGACAGACCTAACCCTGGAGGAGAAAAAAATGATCGAAACCATCACGCACGGTGCCGAATGGTTTATCGGACTGTTTCAGAAAGGTGGCGAGGTATTTACCGGCATGGTGACGGGTATTCTGCCGTTGCTGATCAGCCTGCTGGTGATCATGAACGCGCTGATTAACTTTATCGGTCAACAACGGATCGAACGGCTGGCGCAGCGCTGCGCGGGCAATCCCGTCTCGCGCTACCTGCTGTTGCCGTTCATTGGCACCTTTGTGTTCTGTAATCCAATGACGCTCAGCCTGGGCCGGTTTATGCCGGAAAAATACAAGCCGAGCTACTACGCGGCGGCGTCCTACAGCTGCCACTCAATGAACGGCCTGTTCCCGCACATCAACCCCGGCGAGCTGTTTGTCTATCTGGGCATCGCCAGCGGCCTTACCACGCTGGGTTTACCCCTCGGCCCGCTGGCGGTGAGCTACCTGCTGGTCGGCCTCGTCACCAACTTCTTTCGCGGCTGGATCACCGACCTCACCACCGCCATTTTTGAGAAGAAAATGGGTATTCAACTGGAGCAGTCCGTCCGCCTGGCAGGAGCAACATCATGACGCGCATTGTGATTGAAAAAGGCACTGGCGGCTGGGGCGGCCCGCTGATGATTGATACCACCACGGCGAAAAAGATCGTCTATATCACCGCCGGAACGCGCCCGGCGATCGTTGACACGCTGGCGCAGCTTACCGGCTGGCAGGCGGTGGACGGTTTTAAAGAAGGAGAACCGCCGGAAGAAGAGATCGGCGTGGCGGTGATCGACTGCGGCGGCACGCTGCGCTGCGGGATCTACCCGAAACGCCGTATCCCGACGGTGAATATTCACGCCACCGGCAAATCCGGCCCGCTGGCGCAGTACATCACCGAAGACATTTATGTCTCCGCCGTCAAAGTAGAGAACATTCGCCACGAGCAGGCGACGACACCCAATCCTGCGCCGCGGGAGTATGACACCAGCAAGAAGATCACCGAGCAGAGCGACGGCCTGCTGGCGAAGGTCGGTATGGGGATGGGCTCGGCAGTGGCGGTGCTGTTTCAGGCCGGACGCGACACCATTGATACGGTGCTGAAAACCATCCTGCCATTTATGGCGTTCGTGGCGGCGCTGATCGGCATCATCATGGCGTCGGGGCTGGGGGACTGGATCGCTCACGGCCTGGCTCCCCTCGCCAACCAGCCGCTGGGCCTGGTGACGCTGGCACTGATCTGCTCTTTCCCGCTGCTGTCGCCGTTCCTCGGTCCAGGGGCTGTGATCGCGCAGGTGATTGGCGTATTGATCGGCGTGCAGATTGGCCTCGGGCACATTCCCCCACACCTTGCCCTGCCCGCGCTGTTTGCGATTAACGCACAGGCAGCCTGCGACTTCATCCCGGTCGGCCTGTCGCTGGCGGAAGCACGCCAGGACACGGTGCGCGTCGGCGTCCCTTCCGTGCTGGTCAGCCGCTTTCTTACCGGCGCGCCCACCGTGCTGATCGCCTGGTTTGTTTCAGGTTTCATCTATCAATAAGAGGTCATACACGATGTCCGTGATCTACCAGACCACCATCACCCGCATCGGCGACAGCGCCACAGAGGCGCTGGACGAGCAGATGCTGATCACCTTTCGCGAGGGTGCGCCTGCCGACATTCAGGCGTTCTGTTTTATCCATTGCCACGGCGACATGCACGGCAGCCTGCAACCCGGCGCGGTCCTCGAGCTGGGCGCGCAGCGCTATCCCGTGACCGCAGTGGGCGCGGTGGCCGAAGCAAACCTGCGCGAGCTGGGTCATATCACCCTGCGCTTTGACGGGGAACGTGAAGCGGAATACCCCGGTACGGTGCATGTCGCCGGGCCGGTACCCTCGGCGATCCAGCCGGGCTGCACCTTTAAATTTACTGCGTAGTTGAGGAGAAAAGTATGGATCAGGTTGCCGTTGTCATTGGCGGAGGACAGACCTTAGGGGCGTTCCTGTGCCGTGGGCTGGCCGCAGAGGGGTATCGTGTGGCGGTGGTGGATATTCAGAGTGATAAAGCCGCCAGTACCGCACAGCAGATCAACGCCGAGTTCGGCGAAGGTAAGGCGTACGGTTTCGGGGCCGATGCCACCAGCGAACAGAGCGTGCTGGCGCTCTCAAGAGGCGTGGACGAGATTTTTGGTCGCGTCGATTTGCTGGTGTATAGCGCCGGGATCGCCAAAGCGGCCTTTATCAGCGACGTCGAACTGGGGGATTTTGACCGCTCATTGCAGGTGAATCTGGTGGGCTATTTCCTCTGCGCCAGGGAGTTTTCACGACTGATGATCCGCGACGGCATCGCCGGGCGCATCATCCAGATCAACTCGAAATCCGGCAAAGTGGGCAGTAAACACAACTCGGGCTACAGCGCTGCCAAGTTCGGCGGCGTGGGGTTAACCCAGTCACTGGCGCTGGATCTGGCGGAGTACGGCATTACCGTGCATTCACTGATGCTCGGCAACCTGCTGAAATCACCGATGTTCCAGTCGCTGATCCCGCAGTATGCCAGCAAGCTCGGCATTCCCGCCGAACAGGTGGAGCAGCACTACATTGATAAAGTCCCGCTCAGGCGCGGCTGCGATTATCAGGATGTGCTGAACCTGCTGCTGTTTTACGCCAGCCCGCTGGCGTCCTACTGCACCGGGCAGTCGATCAATATCACCGGCGGTCAGGTGATGTTCTGAGTTCATTCCCCGGTGGCGCTGCGCTTACCGGGGCTACCTCCCGGCATGAAAGGGATAAAATCGTAGGCCGGGTAAGGCGCAGCCGCCACCCGGCATGAAAGGCATAAACCCCCAGGCCGGGTAAGGCGCAGCCGCCACCCGGCAATTAAGGAGTCACTATGGTAACGGCACTCATCACCCTCGCCGCCATCGCCTGGATCGGCCAGCTCGCGCTGGGCGGCAGGCAGATCCGCCAGTTTAACCGTGCCTTTGAGCAGCTATGCCAGCGTGGTCGGGTCGGCGTCGGGCGCGCAGGCGGTCGTTTCCGGCCCCGCGTGGTCATTGCCGTCGCGCTGGATGAACAGCTGCGCGTGACGGATACCTTATTGATGAAAGGGCTCACGGTTTTCGCCCGTCCGCTAAAAATTGCCGCGTTAACCGGCAAACATCGTGATGAATTACACCCTGATGTGATCTTTCCCCATGATCCGCGCTGTCAGAATACTCTATCATTAGCGCTTAAAATGAAACATGGATAATTTCGTTGTGAACGCTTTTAGCTTGCGAAATTATCATTTCGCACTTTCACGCAGGGTCCAACGCCTATGAAACCACGTCAGCGCCAGGCCGCTATTCTCGAACATCTGCATCAGCGGGGTAAATGTTCGGTCGATGAACTGGCGCAGCAGTTTGACACCACTGGCACCACCATCCGCAAAGATCTGGTGATCCTCGAACATGCCGGTACCGTGATCCGCACCTACGGCGGCGTCGTGCTCAACAAAGACGACGCGGATCCGCCTATCGATCATAAAACGCTGATCAACACCAGCCAGAAAGCCCGCATCGCCGAAACGGCGGTGGGATTTATTCACGATGGTGATTCGCTGATCCTCGACGCGGGCAGTACGGTGCTGCAAATGGTGCCCCTGCTCAGCCACTTCAATAACATCACGGTGATGACCAACAGCCTGCACATCGTTAACGCTCTGTCAGAACTCGACAACGAGCAGACCATTTTGATGCCAGGCGGCACCTTCCGTAAAAAATCCGCTTCTTTCCACGGCCAGCTGGCGGAGAACGCCTTTGAACATTTCAGCTTTGATAAGCTGTTTATGGGCACCGACGGCATCGATCTCAACGCCGGCGTCACCACCTTCAACGAAGTATTCACCGTCAGTAAAGCCATGTGCAACGCCGCCAGGGAAGTGATCCTGATGGCCGACTCATCAAAGTTTGGTCGCAAAAGCCCGAATATCGTCTGTAGCCTGGAAAGCGTGGACAAACTGATCACCGACGCGGGAATTTCTGATGAATTCCGCGCCGCCTTAGAAGACAAAGGAATCGACGTGATAATTGCCGGAGAGAGTCATGAGTGAACAACTGTTAAACACCGCCCGTCAGACGCTGCTGCTGGAATTACAGGAAGCGAGCCGTCTGCCGGAACGCCTGGGAGAGGACTTCGTCCGTGCCGCCAGCGCCATTTTGCACTGTGAGGGCAAAGTGATTGTCTCCGGCATTGGCAAATCCGGGCACATCGGTAAAAAGATCGCCGCCACCCTCGCCAGCACCGGCACGCCAGCCTTTTTTGTCCACCCGGCGGAAGCGCTGCACGGCGACCTGGGCATGATTGAAAGCCGCGATCTGCTGCTGTTTATCTCCTATTCCGGCACCGCTAAAGAGCTGGATCTGATCATTCCGCGGCTGGAAGAAAAAGGCGTCGCGCTGCTGGCGATGACCGGCAAATCCCGCTCCCCGCTGGCGCTGGCCGCCAAAGCCTGGCTGGATATTTCGGTGGAGCGCGAAGCCTGCCCGATGCACCTTGCGCCGACCTCCAGCACCGTTAATACGCTGATGATGGGCGACGCGCTGGCGATGGCGGTCATGCAGGCACGCGGTTTTAACGAAGAGGATTTCGCCCGCTCGCATCCGGCGGGGGCGCTGGGCGCACGACTGCTTAATAAAGTGCATCACCTGATGCGTACCGACGACGCCCTGCCGCAGGTGCAGCTCGACACCAGCGTGATGGACGCCATGCTGGAGCTAAGCCGCACCGGGCTGGGACTGGTGGCGGTGTGCGACCGTGCGCAACACGTTCAGGGGGTATTTACCGATGGCGATTTGCGCCGCTGGCTGGTGGGCGGCGGCACGCTGGACGCCGCGGTGCAAGACGCCATGACGCGAGGCGGCATCACGCTACAGGCGCAGAGCCGCGCCATTGATGCCAAAGAGATCCTGATGAAGCGTAAGATCGCCGCTGCCCCGGTGGTGGATGAACACGGCGTGCTCACCGGCGCGATTAACTTACAGGACTTCTACCAGGCGGGCATTCTCTAGCCCTTCAGCCCCAGACGCTTCGCCAGCCGGTGCAGGTTGGCGACGTCCATCTCCAGCGCCCGCGCGCTGGCCGCCCAGTTCTGATCGTGAGCGCGCAGGGCATTCTCAATCAGCCGGCGCTGAAAATCTTCTGTCGCCGTTCGCAGGTTCAGCGCGGCGTCGTTCACCGGCACGCTGATGGTGGCCTGAGCAGCAGGCACGGCCTCATCACTGAAAGCAAAGTGATGCGCTTCCAGCACCACCTCCTCCCCTGCCCGTGTCGCCCGCGCCAGCACTACCGCGCGATGAATGGCATGTTCCAGCTCGCGAACGTTGCCGGGCCAGCCGTAGGCCAGCAGCTGCGCCCGCGCGCCGGGGCTGAGCACCACCTGCGTCAGCCCCAGCCGCATCCGGCACTGCTCGCAGAAATAGCCCGCCAGCAGGATCACGTCCTCGCCCCGCTCCCGCAGCGGCGGCACGAACAGCGGAAAGACGCTCAGGCGGTGGAACAGATCGGCGCGAAACCGCCCCGCCAGCACTTCCTCACGCAAATCGCGGTTCGTGGCGGCCAGCACCCGCACATCCACCCGCAGGCTGCGATCATCGCCAACGCGCTGAATATCGCCATACTGCAATACGCGCAGCAGCTTCGCCTGTAACGCCAGCGACAGCTCGCCGATCTCATCGAGGAACAGCGTGCCGTTATCGGCCATTTCAAACTTACCGCTGCGGTTGCTGATCGCCCCGGTAAACGCGCCTTTTACATGGCCGAACAGTTCGCTTTCGGCGACGCTTTCCGGCAGCGCCGCGCAGTTTAAATAGACCAGCGGATTGACCGCCCGTGGCGATCCGCTGTGGATCGCCTTCGCTACCAGCTCTTTACCGGTGCCGGTTTCGCCGCTAATCAATACGTTGAGATCCGAGGCGGCAACAATATCGATCTCTTTTTTCAGCTGCTGCATCGCCGGGGCAAGGCCGATCATCTCCTGCCCGCGTTCCGTCGTGAAGCTGCTCTCCCCTGCGGGCAGTACGTTCTGACTTTCCAGCTGGGCAATCAGCAGGGCGTTATTCAGCGCTCCGGCCACCAGCGCAGCGATCAGGCGCAAAGCCTCGTCGCTAAAGCCGTCGAACTGATCCGGCGCCATGCCGTCGAGGGTCAGCGCGCCGATCAGCTTCTGCCCGGCAAACAGCGGCAGGCCCAGACAGGCATGTACTTTCAGGCTCTCCTGACCGGGGATCAGCCCGTCGTAGGGATCGGGCAGATCGCTGTCTGCGGGAAAGCGCACCACATCGCCGGCGCGGGCAATCGCCTCCAGCCGCGGGTGCCCGGCAAGGGAAAAGCGCCGCCCCAGCACGTCCTGCGCCAGCCCGTCGATGGCCAGCGGAATAAACTGATGCGCCTCGTAACGCAGCAGCGCCGACGCATCGCAGCCCAGCACCTGGCGCAGCGTGGCGATCAGCCGGGAAAAGCGATCCTGATGACCAATATCGCTTTGCAGTTCAATGGCGATTTTCGCCAGCGCTTCCACGGAAAAACGCATACCCACCTCACAGTCATTTTGACAATCTACAATGTCATATTGACCATAAAATTCATAGTCATTTTGACAAAACCTATTTGCCGCGGTCTTATCAACCAATTGATTTATATGACAATAAGAAACTGGCACGCATCTTGATATAGCTCAGTCATCTTTCTCAAATTCAGCGTGGCTGAGGGTAATATGACTATTCATGTAAAAAATAATATTCACTGGGTTGGACAACGTGACTGGGAAGTGCGCGATTTTCACGGCACCGAATACAAAACCCTGCGCGGCAGCAGCTACAACAGCTATCTGATCCGCGAAGAGAAAAACGTGCTCATCGACACCGTTGATCACAAATTCAGCCGGGAATTCGTGCAGAACCTGCGCGGTGAAATCGATCTGGCAGATATTGATTACATCATCATCAACCATGCGGAAGAAGATCACGCGGGTGCGCTGACCGAGCTGATGTCCTGCATCCCGGATACGCCGATTTACTGCACCAATAACGCCATCGATTCCATCAACGGGCATCATCATCATCCGGAGTGGAACTTTAACGTGGTGAAAACCGGCGACACGCTGGACATCGGTAACGGCAAACAGCTGATCTTCGTTGAAACCCCAATGCTGCACTGGCCGGACAGCATGATGACCTACATGACCGGCGACGCGGTGCTGTTCAGTAACGACGCCTTCGGTCAGCACTATTGCGATGAACACCTGTTCAATGACGAAGTGGATCAGGTGGAACTGTTTGAGCAGTGCCAGCGCTACTACGCCAACATCCTGACGCCGTTCAGCCGCCTGGTGACACCAAAAATTACCGAAATCCTCGGGTTCAATCTGCCGGTGGATATGATCGCCACCTCCCACGGCGTGGTATGGCGCGATAACCCGACGCAAATCGTCGAGCTGTACCTGAAATGGGCGGCAGATTATCAGGAAGATCGCATCACCATTTTCTACGACACCATGTCGAACAATACCCGCATGATGGCCGACGCCATCGCCCAGGGCATTACCGAAGTGGATCCCCGCGTGGCGGTGAAAATCTTTAATGTTGCCCGCAGCGATAAAAACGAGGTGCTGACCAACGTGTTCCGCTCCAAAGGTGTGCTGGTCGGCACCTCTACCATGAATAACGTGATGATGCCGAAAATCGCCGGACTGGTGGAAGAGATCACCGGCCTGCGTTTCCGTAATAAACGCGCCAGCGCCTTTGGCTCTCACGGCTGGAGCGGCGGCGCGGTGGATCGCCTGTCCACCCGCTTGCAGGATGCCGGTTTTGAGATGTCACTCAGCCTGAAAGCCAAATGGCGGCCGGATAGTGATGCGCTGGAAATCTGCCGTCAGCACGGTCGTGATATTGCCCGTCAGTGGGCGCTTACCCCGCTGCCTGTTGCCGCAGCCCCGACGGTAAAACCGCAGGCAGAAAGCGCCAGCGCCCCTGCCGCCGCCGACCTCGGACCCTGCATGCAGTGCAGCGTCTGCCAGTGGATCTACGATCCGGCCACCGGCGAACCGATGCAGGATGTCGCCCCCGGTACGCCGTGGGACGAGGTGCCGGACAGCTTCCTGTGCCCGGAATGTTCACTCGGCAAAGACGTGTTTGATGTGCTGGCGGTGGAGGCAAAATGAATCACGGTATCGTCATTATTGGTTCGGGCTTCGCCGCCCGACAGCTGGTAAAAAATATCCGCAAACAGGACGCGCAGGTTCCGGTCACGCTGATTGCCGCTGACAGCATGGACGAATACAACAAACCGGATCTCAGCCATGTGATCAGCCTCGGCCAGTCGGCTGAGGATCTCACCCGCCAGTCGGCGGGGGAGTTTGCGGAACAGTTCAATCTGCGCCTGTTCCCGCAGACGCGGGTGACGGAAATCGACCCGACCCGCCACTGCGTTAAAAGCCAGCAGCAGGAATGGTTATACGACAAGCTGGTGCTGGCGACCGGGGCCTCGGCCTTTGTGCCACCGGTGCCGGGCAGCGAGCTGATGCTGACGCTGAACAGTCAGCAGGAGTATCAGGCGTGCGGCGCGACCCTGCGCGATGCGCAGCGCGTGCTGATCGTCGGCGGCGGGTTGATTGGCACTGAGCTGGCGATGGATTTTAACCACGCCGGTAAAACGGTGACGCTGGTGGATACCGCCGCCAGCATCTTATCTTCATTAATGCCGCCGGAAGTGAGCAGCCGTCTGCAACATCGCCTGACGGAGAGCGGCGTGCATCTGCTGCTGAAGTCACAACTACTGACGCTGGAGGCCACCGCTGGCGGCATTCAGGCCCGCTTTGACCGCGCTCGTACCCTTGAGGTGGATGCGGTGGTGGCCGCCACCGGCCTGCAACCGCAAACCGCGCTGGCAAGTCAGGCGGGGATCACCATCAGACGCGGCATTGTGGTCGACAGCCAGCTGCGCACCAGCGTCGGGGATGTTTATGCGCTGGGCGACTGCGCGGAGATCAACGGCAAGCTGCTGCCGTTCCTGCAACCGATCCAGATCTGCGCGATGTGGCTGGCGAAGACGCTGCTCGGCCAGCAAGCCACGCTGTCGCTGCCGCCGATGCTGGTGAAGGTGAAGACGCCGGATCTGCCGCTGCATCTGGCGGGAGAGACGCAGCGCGGGGATCTGCACTGGCAGATCGACGCGCGGCCGGACGGGATGGTGGCGAAGGGGTTTGAGGGGGAGGCGTTGCGGGCGTTTGTGGTGAGTGAGGATCGGATGAAGGAGGCGTTTGGGTTGCTGAAGGCGCTGAGCGCGTAGGTTTTTGGGGCGGTTCCGGGGAACGTTCCGTTAGGTTCAGGGGAATGTTCCGTTCACTTTTAGACTGGAGTCAAACGGGACGCTGCTGACGGTGAACGTGACAAGGGGGCCACCGCGGCCCCCTTGTCAATCCCCGCGGCCCCGCACCGAAACCGGTGCTGCGCACTGCGCTCACCTCCCGCCCGTCTGCCCGCGGTCGGCTCGATTCGGCCTCCTGCCTCATGTCGCCTCTGGCCGCCATCCCTGGCGTCCAGCCCTTGTCATCCGGCCTCCGGCTCGCCGGTTTCAGCGGGGACTCAACCCCTCGCGTCAATTACGATGACGGTCTGTTACGACTGAGTGGCTTTGGTTTTATTTGAACTTACAGGAACCACGATACTGGGTTTATAAAAAATCGTGAAGTGTGGGGGAGTCGGCTGAAAATCGCTGAGGCGTTGCCTGTAGGCCGGGGCAGCCCGCATGGATGCGGGCTGAGGGCGCGAGTTGCAGGGACGCTGCATCGCGCCCGACCCGAAGCCGGAAGGGATAAGCCGAAGGCCACCGCGCAGCGGCGATTTTCTTGCCGGAAGCCCGGGGGTGCAGGGGGCGGCGGCGACTGGCCGCCCCCTGCGCGCTCTGTGCGCCCACAGTTATAGCCGTTCGCCAGAGCAAATAAGAGCGCAACCCCCACCGAATCAGATAACACTCACAGCAATCGCGCTGCCGCGATCACCCCCTGCCCAAAGGCGATCCCCCCATCCCCCGCCGGTAACCCCTTCGGAAACAGCAACCTGAAATCCGCCAGATAATGCCTTAAGCGCGCCACCAGCAGCCGGTTGTGCATCACCCCGCCGCCAAAACACAACGTCGTGATCCCCCGCGCCTGCGCTTCGCGCCGCATCAGTGCCGCCAGCCCGTTAGCCAGCGCATCATGAAACGCCCAGGCTTTCTCGCCTGCGGTGGCGTCCCACGCCAGCCACGACTGCCAGAACGTCGTCAAATCCTCTGGCTGCAACACTACCGGATGATCCACGCCAGCACATGCGCCTGCCAGCGCCTCCAGCTGACACGCCGCCTCGCCCTCATAGCTCAGGCTTTCCGGCGCGCAGTCCAGCGCACAGGCCACGGCGTCAAACAGCCGTCCACACGAAGATGCGCGCGGAGACTGGATCCCCTGCGCTATCGCCCGTGCCAGCAGCGGCCAGTTTTTATCCTGTAACACACGGGTTTGCGGATAACGCTGCCAGTCCGGCACAAAGGCCAGGCAGTGCGCCAGCAGATTGCGCCACGGCTGTCTTGCCGCCAGATCGCCGCCGGGCAGCGCTACCGCCGGTAACCCGCCGAGATGCTCGCATTCGCAGTAGTTCACCCGCAGGCACTCCCCGCCCCATAGCTGGCCGTTCTCGCCCATGCCGATGCCGTCGAGGATCAGCGCAATCACATCGCCACCGTCCCGCGGCCAGCCGTGTTCTGCCAGACAGGCCGCCGCGTGGGCATGATGGTGCAGAACGTGACTCACCGGCAGGCCCAGCGCCTCGCCCCACTGGGTTGAACGATAGCCGGGATGGGCGTCACACACCGCCTGCTGCGGGGTGAAGTCGTAGATTTTCTGCATCAGCGCTAACGCGGCGCGCCACTGGGTTTCCACCCCGTCCTCGGTCAGATCGCCAAAATGCTGGCTCAGCACCGCCCGATCGCCACGCAGCAGGCAAAAGGTGTTTTTCATGTCGGCCCCCAGACAGAGCAGCGGCGGCACGGCGTCAAACCCCGGCGGCAGCGGCAGCGCGTCTGGCACAAAGCCACGCGCCCGGCGCAGCATCTCGCCGCTGGCGCGCATCACCGAGTCGTCCATACGCTGCACGATGTCACGGTTATGCAGCAAAAAGCCGTCGGCAATGTCTGCCAGGTCGCTCAGCGCCTGGTCGTTGTTGAGCGCGGGTGGTCGCCCGCTGAGATTACCGGAGGTCATCACCAGCGGCCGATCCAGCGCCTGCATTAACAGATGCTGGAGTGGACTGGCGGGCCACATCACGCCGACCTCCGGTAACGACGGCGCGATGGCCTCGCACAATGCCGGCAGCGCGCTTTTCGCCACCAGCACAATAGGCGCGGCGGCGGATTGCAGGTGCGTTGCGGCCGTCTCACAGCAGCCATAAGGGATCATCACCGCCAGCGGTTTAGCCGGGCGGCGCTTGCGTTCGCGTAGTCGCCTCACCGCCTGCGGGTTTTGTGCGTCAACGGCAAGATGAAAACCGCCAAGGCCCTTAATGGCGACGATATTTCCCGCCGCCAGCATGGCGATTGCCGCCTGCAACGCCGCCTCGCCCACCGCACGTTGGCCCTCCGTCTGCCATTCCAGCTGCGGACCGCACGCGGCACAGGCCACCGGCTGAGCATGAAAACGACGATCCGCCGGATTGCGGTACTCCGCCGCGCACGCCGCGCACAGCGGGAAGGCGCGCATCACGGTCAACGGGCGGTCATAAGGCATGGCGTGAATAATGGTAAACCGCGGCCCGCAGTGGGTGCAGTTGATAAAGGGATAACGATAGCGGCGCTCAGCAGGATCGTTCATTTCTGCCAGACAGGCCGGACAGGTGGCGGCGTCCGGCACAATCTGCGTATCCATGCTGCCGCCGGTGCTGTGGCGAATAGTGAAAGACGTGGGCGCGTCGTCCCACTGCCAGGGGGTGACCTCGGTATCGTCAATGCGCGCCAGCGGCGGGCAGTGGCGGTAGAGGTCGCTCAGAAAACGCGTGGCATCGCCAGACAGCCTGATTTCGACGCCGTGCCCGTCGTTACAGACATCGCCACAAAGATGTAACTGCTGCGCCAGCTGCCAGACGAAGGGGCGGAAACCCACCCCTTGCACCTTGCCGCGCACACGGATCCGTACGCCGTTATTGCTCATTGTGTCCTGTCATACCACGGCATCGCGCAGCCGGTTTTTCATGTCGAGATAGGTAGTCTGCGTGTAATCCTCGGCCCAGCGCTGATCGTCGATGGCGCTCACCTTCACCGCGCAATACTTGGTTTCCGGGGTTTTGGAAATCGGATCGAGATTATCCTGGGTCAGTTCATTACAGGCACCTATCCACCACTGATAGGTCATGTACACGCTGCCGGTGTTGATGCGCTCGTTGACATCGGCACGGCTGATCACCTTGCCACGGCGCGACGCGACCCACACCAGTTGCTGATCCTGAATGCCCAGCGCCCGGGCGTCCTGCGGATTGATCTGCACATAGCCCGGCTCATCCGCCAGGGTTTGCAGCGCCGCACAGTTGCCGGTCATCGAGCGGCAGGAGTAGTGCCCTACCTCACGCACGGTGCACAGCACCAGCGGATAATCGGCATCCGGCACTTCCGCCGGCGCGCGCCACGGCGCGGCAAAGAGATGCCCTTTGCCGTCCGGCGTATCGAACTTATTGCCTTTGTAGAGGAATGGCGTACCGGGGTGATCGAGGGTCGGACAAGGCCACTGAACGTGCCCCATATCGCCCATTTTTTCATACGTCACGCCATAGAACAGCGGGCACAGCTCGCGCAGCTCATCCCAGATCTGCTGGTTATTGTCGTAGTGCATCGGGTAGCCCATCTCGGTGGCGATGAGGCTGATGATCTCCCAGTCACGTTTGACGTTGTACTTAGGCTCAATGGCTTTTTCGAAACGCTGGAAACCGCGGTCGGCACAGGTGAAGACGCCGCCGTGCTCGCCCCAGGAGGTCGCCGGCAGGATCACGTCTGCCTGTTCGGCGGTTTTGGTCATGAAAATGTCCTGCACGACGATAAAATCAAGCGCCGCAAAGCCTTTGCGTACCAGGCCCAGGTCGGCTTCGGTCTGGAGCGGATCTTCACCCATGATGTAATAGGCTTTCACCTTGCCTTCTAGCGCCAGATGTGGCACTTCGGTGATGCGCACGCCGGGTTGGTCGTCCATGTCGTCAACGTTAATGCCCCAGGCGGCAGCAAATTTTGCGCGCACCGCCGGATCCACCACGTCCTGATAGCCGGGGAACTGATTCGGGATGACGCCCATATCACACGCGCCCTGCACGTTATTCTGCCCGCGTACCGGGCCGACGCCAACGTGCTCGCGGCCCAGATTACCGGTGAGCAGCGCCAGGCTCGACAGCCCTTTCACCACGTCCACCGCCTGACCGAACTGCGTCACGCCCATGCCCCACATAATGGTGGCCGATGGCGCGGCGGCGTAAGTGCGCATCGCCTGACGGATCTGCTGCGCTGGCACACCGGTGAGGTGCTCGACCTTTTCCGGCGCATAATCTTTCACGGTTTCCCGGTAAGCGTCCAGCCCGGTGGTAAAGCTGGCGACATACTCTTTGTCATACAGCTGCTCTTCCAGCAGCACATAGCCAAAGGCGTTAACCATCGCCATATTGCAGCCGTTTTTCAGTTGCAGATGCTGATCGGCGATGCGCGCGGTTTCGATACGGCGTGGATCGCAGACGATGATTTTCGCGCCGTTCTGTTTCGCCTTGATCACCCGACGCGCCACAATCGGATGCGAATCCGCGCAGTTATAGCCAAACACCAGCAGACAGCGGGAATTCTCAATATCGCCGATGGAGTTACTCATCGCGCCATTGCCAAGCGTTTCCTGTAATCCGGCCACTGACGGACCGTGACAGACGCGCGCGCAGCAGTCGACGTTATTGGTATTCAGCACGCCACGGGCAAATTTCTGCATCACATAGTTGGTTTCGTTCCCCGTACCGCGCGACGAGCCGGTGGTCATGATGGCGCGCGGGCCGAATTGCGCGCGGAGTTCGCCTAAGCGTTTTGCGGTGTAGCGGATCGCTTCATCCCAGCTGACCGGCGTGAGTTTGCCGCCTTTTTCGTAGCGGATCATCGGCTGCGTCAGGCGCGGCGTCAGGAGCTTAGTATCGTTAAGAAAATCCCAGCCATAATAGCCTTTCAGGCACAGCTGATTCTGGTTGGTCACCCCTTCGGCGGCTTCCGCGCGCACGATTTTATTGTTCTCAACGACCAGTTTAAGTTTGCAGCCTGCGCCGCAGTAAGGACATACGCTTGTGATTTTTTTCATCAGTAACAGACCTGTTAAAAGTTGAAATCGGGTTCGGTTCAGAACAGCATTCCGGTGGTATCCAGGGCGGAGCGACGGCGTTTATCCGCGCTCATTTTTTCCAGCATGTCGCGATCGACACACACCAGCGCGTGGGTCGGACAGACTTCCATGCACGCCGGACCGGCATCGCGGTGATGGCAGAGATCGCATTTGTTGGCTTCGGCTTTTTCGGCGCGCACGTTAAGGCCCGCACCGCTGTTGCGCACGACCGGACGCACCACCACTTCCATCGCGCCATAGGGACAGGCCACCACGCAGGTTTTGCAGCCGATGCAGCGCTCCTGCATCACATGCACAAAGCCTTTATCGCGGCTGATAGCGCCGTTCGGGCAGACGTTGGCACAGGGGGCGTCTTCACACTGACGGCATAAGGTGGCGGTGGAGATATTCACGCCTTTGATGACGTGGATACGTGGCAGAAAGGTGGAGGGCGTCAGGGCGGCACAATCCTGTTCTTCCTGATGCGAAACCACGCAGGCGACTTCGCAGGTGCGGCAGCCAATGCATTTGTTGGCGTCCGCCATGATGAAACGGTTCATCGGGTTCTCCGGCAATAAGGGGTGATACCGCGAAGTTATTCACGAATCGTGCCAGATTTTAATTTACTGATATTTATGGATATTTAAGAAAGGAGGTGCGGCGGGGAAGGTGTCATCGACACGAGTGACGATGACACCTGTCGACGTCAGGCGTGTGGCCCGTCGATAATCGAGTCGCGGGAATGTAATTCCCCGGCAAAGGTTTGCTGATAGTTAAATTCTCCGCCGTCGAGCATAAAGATTAACCGGTTAATGGTTTCTTTAATCATCTCGGTGACCGGAATACGCACGCTGGACAGCGACGGCACAATATAAGGCGCCAGCGCGATGTCATCGAACCCCATCACCGAAACCCGATCGGGAACAGATATTCCCGCGTCATGCAGCTGCTTTATTGCGCCAATCGCCATGTCGTCATTGCTGGCCACCAGCGCGGTAAAGGTTTGCGACCGTGAGAGCAGCGTTTTCACGCCATCAGCGCCGCTGGCGGGCGTCCATTTTCCTTCGACAATCAGATCGTTACGCAGGGCAACGCCATACTCGGTTAAGGCCTCTTTATAGCCCGCCAGACGTTCAATACCGGTCGGCGAATCCAGCGAGCCGGTAATAAACGCAATATCCCGGTGGCCGCGCGCTAATAAGGTGGATACCGCGTTAAAGCTGGACTGTTTTTGATCCGACCAGACGCAGTGGCTGCTATTTTTCCGCAGCCGACGATTGAGCACCATAACCGGCTGAGTATGGTTTTCGACAATCGCATCCAGTTCATCAACGCTGAGAAAGCGCGGATAAATAATGATCGCGTCGCAGCGCATATCGAGTAAATACTGGATCGCCTGACGCTCTTCGTCGGCGCTGTGTTTGCCGTCGGCGAGGATCAGCTGGCGGCCATGATCTTCCGCCATTCGCGCGGCATGAAACAGCAATTCACTAAAATAGACACCGTAATAGAGGGTGTTGGTCACCACAAGGCCGAGCGTCTGCGTCTTTTTGGTCGCCAGATTGCGCGCCAGCAAATTAGGCCGGTAGCCGCTCTCTTCAATCGCCTGAAACACGCGGTCTTTGGTTTCCTGGCTCACATAACCATTCCCTGACAACACGCGGGATACCGTGGCTTTCGACACCCCTGCCCGCTTCGCGACCTCCAGCATCGTCGTCATGATCATCATCCCTCTAATTTCGATAAGCGGCAGTGTACTTCACCGTCACGCAGTTTGCAGCTTTGGTGCCGGGCGGCGACGGCGTCTTGCCCGGCCTGCAGCCCACAAAATATTTAGCGAACTTCATCACAAATCAATATTAAAATCATTGTTTGATTAACCATAACTAATCATGCTTTTGTGGAACCGGTTTCCTATCTGCTGTTTCATTGTCTGACAATGAAAGCGTATCTTACTGATAAAACAGGATTACTTCCCGATGGCTAAGAATTATGCGGCGCTTGCCCACTCTGTGATTGCTGCGCTGGGCGGCGTTGACAATATCGCCGCCGTGACGCACTGCATGACGCGTCTGCGCTTTGTAGTAAAAGATGACGCGCTCATCGACGCCCAGAGCCTGAAAGGCATCAGCGGCGTGATGGGCGTGGTGCGTAATGACAACCAGTGCCAGGTGATCATCGGTAATACGGTGTCGCAGGCCTACCGCGAAGTCGTCAGCCTGCTGCCGGGAGATATGCAGCCGCCGGAAACCGACGCAAAACAAAAACTGACCCTAAAGCGCATCGGCGCGGGCATTCTCGATGCGCTGATCGGCACCATGTCGCCGCTGATCCCGGCGATCATCGGCGGATCGATGGTCAAGCTGCTGGCGATGATTTTAGAGATGACCGGCGTGCTGGAAAAAGGCGCGCCGACGCTGACCATCCTGACGGTGATCGGCGACGGGGCGTTCTTCTTCCTGCCGCTGATGGTAGCGGCCTCGGCGGCAATCAAATTTAAAACCAACATGTCGCTGGCGATTGCCATTGCCGGCGTGCTGGTGCATCCGAGCTTTATTGAGCTGATGGCGAAAGCGGCCCAGGGCGAGCACGTCGAATTCGCCTTTATCCCGGTGACGGCGGTGAAGTACACCTACACGGTGATCCCGGCGCTGGTGATGACCTGGTGTCTGTCGTATATCGAGCGCTGGGTCGATAAAATCACCCCGGCGGTGACGAAAAACTTCCTCAAGCCGATGCTGATCGTGCTGATTGCCGCGCCGCTTGCCATCGTGCTCATCGGCCCGATCGGTATCTGGATCGGCAGCGCCATTTCTGCGCTGGTGTACACCATTCACGACTATCTCGGCTGGTTGTCCGTCGCCATTATGGGCGCGCTGTGGCCGCTGCTGGTGATGACCGGGATGCACCGCGTGTTTACGCCGACCATTATTCAGACCATCGCCGAAACCGGCAAAGAAGGCATGGTGATGCCGTCAGAAATTGGCGCTAACCTCTCCCTTGGTGGCTCGTCGCTGGCGGTGGCATGGAAAACGAAAAACCCGGAGCTGCGTCAAACGGCGCTGGCCGCTGCCGCCTCTGCGATCCTCGCGGGCATCTCGGAACCGGCGCTGTACGGCGTGGCGGTACGCCTGAAACGTCCACTGATCGCCAGCCTCATCAGCGGCTTTATCTGCGGCGCGGTGGCCGGGATCGCCGGACTCGCCAGCCATTCAATGGCAGCACCAGGCCTGTTTACCAGCGTGCAGTTCTTTGATCCGGCCAACCCAATGAGCATCGTCTGGGTGTTTGGCGTGATGGCGCTGGCGGTGGTGCTGTCGTTTGTGCTCACGCTGATGCTGGGCTTTGAAGATATTCCGGTGGAAAAAGAAGCGGCGAAGGCGCGTGAGTTGCAGGCGGCGAAAGCGACCGTCAGTACCGAAGCCAGAGCCTGATTTAAGGAGAAGTAAGCATGTCTGTATTTCCGGAAGGATTTTTATGGGGCGGCGCGCTGGCCGCCAACCAGTCTGAAGGCGCGTATCGCGAAGGCGGCAAGGGCCTGACCACCGTCGATATGATCCCCCATGGCGCAAACCGCCTGCCGGTGAAGCTGGGCCTGGAAAAGCGCGTGGCGCTGCGTGATGATGAGTTTTATCCCAGCCACGAGGCGATTGATTTTTATCATCGCTACAAAGAAGACATCGCCCTGATGGCGGAGATGGGCTTCACAGTGTTCCGCACGTCTATTGCCTGGGCGCGCCTGTACCCGAACGGCGATGAGCTGACGCCGAACGCCGAAGGTATCGCCTTCTATAAAGCGGTATTTGAGGAGTGCAAAAAGTACAACATTGAACCGCTGGTGACGCTGTGCCATTTCGACGTGCCGATGCATCTGGTGGTGGAATACGGCTCCTGGCGCAGCCGCAAGATGGTGGAGTTTTTCACCCGCTATGCGCGCACCTGTTTTGAAGCCTTTGACGGCCTGGTGAAATACTGGCTGACCTTCAATGAAATCAACATCATGCTGCACAGCCCGTTCTCCGGCGCGGGGCTGGCGTTTGAAGAAGGTGAAAATCAGGATCAGGTGAAGTACCAGGCGGCGCACCATGAGCTGATTGCCAGCGCGCTGGCGACCAAAATCGCCCATGAGGTGAACCCGCACAATCAGGTCGGCTGTATGCTGGCGGGCGGTAATTTTTACCCGTACTCCTGCAAGCCGGAAGATGTGTGGATGGCGCTGGAGAAAGATCGTGAAAACCTGTTCTTTATCGACGTGCAGGCGCGCGGGGCCTATCCGTCCTATTCCGCCCGCGTGTTCCGCGAGAAAGGTGTGCACATTGAGAAAGCGCCAGGCGACGATGAGATCCTGAAAAATACCGTCGATTTTGTGTCATTCAGCTATTACGCCTCCCGCTGCGCGTCAGCCGATATGAACGTCGGGAATACCAGCGCGGCGAATATCGTGAAGTCGCTGAAAAACCCGTACATTCAGGCCAGTGAATGGGGCTGGGGCATCGATCCGCTGGGCTTACGCATCACCATGAATATGATGTATGACCGTTATCAGAAGCCGCTGTTCCTGGTGGAAAACGGCCTCGGCGCGCGGGATGAAATCGATGCCAACGGCGAGATCAACGACGATTACCGCATCAGCTATCTGCGCGAGCATATCCGCGCGATGGGTGACGCCATCGAAGACGGCGTGCCGTTGATGGGGTACACCTCGTGGGGCTGTATCGATCTGGTGGCCGCGTCCACCGGTGAAATGAGCAAGCGCTATGGCTTTGTGTATGTGGATCGCGATGACGCCGGCAACGGCACCTTGGCCCGCACGCGCAAGAAATCGTTCTGGTGGTATAAGAAAGTGATTGCCAGCAATGGCGCGGATTTAGAATAAATGGTGTCGCCCGGTGGCGCTTCGCTTACCGGGCCTACAGAAAACCACATTATCGAAATCATGTAGCCCGGTGGCGCTTCGCTTACCGGGCCTACAAAAAACCACATTATCGAAATCATGTAGCCCGGTGGCGCTTCGCTTACCGGGCCTACAAAAAACCACATTGTCGACATCATGTAGGCCGGTGCAAGCGCAGCGCCGCCCGGCATTTCCCGCCGGGCTGAGTTTCAATCATAACGGCGGGAAACCGCCGTTCCCTTGCCATCCGGCGAGGCGTTGATACACCGTTTCCACGGCCTCCTTCACCGGCGGCGTCATCGGGTAATAAAAGCCGACAATATCCGGCTGAATGCCGACAAAAATCACCTCGCCGACATCGTCTTTTATCTGATCAACCAGATAGTTAAGCGGCATATTGTGGGTGGTCATCATAAACATGTCGGCGATGTCATCCGGATCGATAATACGGATCTCACCCGGATTAAGCCCCATGTCGGTGGCATCGACGATCATCAGCCGCGCGGGCTTATGTTCGCGGATCGCCACGATGTCATTTTCCGGCGCGCTGCCGCCGTCAATGACCGTCCACTTGCCGCATCCCCGCTCGGCGCACATTTCCGCCAGCAGCGGGCCTGCGCCATCATCGCCCATCATGGTGTTGCCGACACACAATAAAACGTCAGTCACGTAATCTCCTTACCATCAGGTAGATGGCATTCTCCTGATAAATATCGTGCAGCATGCTGAGCAGCGTCTTGCTCCAGGCCTGTTGCTCCGGCGTCTGGCGCGCCTGGGCGCGATCAAAGGCGTTTGCCAGCATGCTGATGTGCGAATGGTCAATGACGATCTCGCCATACTTCGGCACGCCTTCCATTTTGCGCCGAGCCTCGCAGCCCTCCTCCAGCGTACCGATCCACGCCAGATACGCCTGCCACGGGCAGGTCAGCGCCGCTTCCAGGCAGTCGATCACCCCCAGGTGATGTCCGATTGCCAGACTGTAATAGACCACCTGCTGCGCGGCGGGCGGCGTGGCGTCATTCTCGTCGACAAACTTACGACTCAACTGACTGAAAACGACGTTCTCGCTCATCCGATCCGCGCCTCGTTCACCACGCTGTTAAGCTGCTGCACGATTTCGTTCAGCCGTGGATCGTTTTCCGCTTCCAGCCAGCGCGCCACCTGCTGCTCGCCCTCTCCCAGCCGCCGCAGATAATCATCGGCTATCTGGCGGCCATAGCGAAAACCGGCCAACTGACGGGCAGCACGATCCACACGCACGCGCAGCGGCTGCACCATATCGCCATGCAACAGCCCGGCGGGCTGATTGTCCTGCTCCCCCGGCAGACGAGCGTGGATCTTCTGCTCCAGCAGCCCCAGCGCCATGGCGAAGCCATACAGCGTGGCGGCAGGCGTCGGCGGGCAGCCAGGAATATAAACATCCACCGGCACAATTTTGTCGGTGCCGCCCCACACGCAGTAGAGATCGTGGAAGATGCCGCCGCTGTTGCCGCAGGCACCGTAAGAGATGCAGATTTTCGGATCCGGCGCTGACTGCCAGGCGCGTAGCGCAGGCGAGCGCATGGCGCGCGTCACCGCCCCGGTAAACAGCAGAATGTCGGCATGACGCGGCGACGGCACGACTTTAATGCCGAAGCGTTCGGCGTCGAACAGCGGCGAAAGCGTGGCGAAAATCTCGATTTCGCAGCCGTTGCAGCCGCCGCAGTCTACCCGGTAGACATAAGCGGAGCGTTTGATGTTTTTCAGCAGCGACGTTTTCATGCGCGCGATGGATTCGTCCACCGTCATCGGCACCGGAATGCCGTTATCGTCACGCGGTCCAATTAGGTTTTGCATTAGCTGGCCTTCCTCATGTGGCGCGTCAGTTCAATGCGATCTGACGGCACCAGGCATTTCTGACGTTTGCAGTCCGGGCAGGTTTCGAAGCTCTCCCGGTGCTCGTGCGCACGGGTGTCGCCGTTGTGTTGCAGCAGGGCGATGGCGTAGTCGATCTCTTTTTGCACGGCGAAGGGCCGGGCGCAGACGCGGCATTCGCACAGCGCAAAGCGCGACTGTTGCAGGAAATCCTCTTTCTTCCATACCGCCAGTTCATAGGCCTGGGACAAGGTAATGGCCGCCGTCGGACAGACCTCTTCGCAGCGACCGCAAAAAATGCAGCGCCCGAGGTTAAACTGCCAGGCCTGTTCGCCGCAGGCCAGATCGGTTTCCACGCTCAGGGCGTTTGACGGACAGGCGTTCACGCAGGCCGCGCAGCCGATACACTGCTGCGGATTGTGCTCCGGTTTGCCGCGAAAGTTTTTATCGACGGCAATCGGCTCCAGCGGGTACGACGAGGTCGGCGCGCCGGTTTTGATGACTTTTTTGATAAAGGTAAACATGGCGACTCCTTATTTCAGCGGCGAGTTTTTACGCTCGATGCTGTAGCGCTCAAGCTCTTTGTACGGCACCACTTTGCTTTTCTTCTTGCGCACATCCACCACCGTCATGCGGTCGGTACAGGAGTAGCACGGATCGAGGCTGCCGATGATCAGCGGCGCGTCGGATACCGTGTTGCCACGCAGCATATAGCGCAGGGTCGGCCAGTTGGCGTAGGTCGCCGCCCGGCAGCGCCAGCGGTAGAGTTTCTGGTTGTCGCCGGTCATGCTCCAGTGAATGTCATCGCCGCGTGGCGCTTCGGCAAAACCGAGGGCAAAGCGGTGCGGAATATAGGTAAAGCCTTCCACCAGCAGCGGGCCGCCGGGCAGGTTATCCAGACCAAAGTCGATCATATTGAGCGCGGTCAGCACTTCGTTGATGCGCACTTTCAGGCGGGAGATCACGTCGCAGCCCTGCTCGCTGTGCACGGTCATCGGCAGCAGCCCGTAACCGACGAACGGGTGATCGGCGCGGGTATCGCGCGCATGGCCGCTGGCGCGCACCATCGGGCCGACGTTGCTGAAGTCGCGGGCGATCTGCGGATCCAGACGGCCAATGCCAACGGTACGCTGTTCGATATTCGGCGTGCTCATCAGCACATCCACCAGCTCCATCACGTCGCGGCGCATCTGCTGCGCCAACTGGCGGGTCTGGATCATGTCGTCTTTCAGCATGTCGCGACGAATGCCGCCAATCAGGTTCATGCCGTAGGTTTTACGCGCCCCGGTGAGGATCTCCGCCATTTTCATGGAGGTTTCGCGTACGCGGAAAAACTGCATAAAGCCGGAGTCAAAGCCGACAAAGTGACAGGCCAGGCCGAGGTTCAGCAGGTGGCTGTGCAGCCGTTCCACTTCCAGCAGAATGGCGCGGATCATCTGCGCACGCTCCGGCACCTTAATGCCCATCGCGTTTTCTACCGAGGTGGTGTAAGCGGTGCTGTGGGCAAAGCCGCAGATGCCGCACACGCGATCCGACAGGAAGGTGACTTCGTTGTAGCCCATGCGGGTTTCCGCCAGCTTTTCCATGCCGCGATGGACGTAGAACAGGCGGTAATCGGCGTCGATAATGTTTTCACCATCGACAAACAGGCGGAAATGGCCCGGTTCGTCCGAGGTGACGTGCAGCGGGCCGATCGGCACGACGTTATTTTTCTTGCTGCCCAGCTCGTTAATAAACTCATAGGTTTCGCTGTCGGTGGTCGGGGCCGGGCGTTGGCGGTAATCCATGCTGTCTTTACGCAGCGGATAGAGTTCGTCCGGCCAGTCATCCGGCAGCACCAGACGACGCTCATCCGGCAGCCCGACCGGGCGCAGGCCATACATGTCGCGCACTTCGCGCTCGCCCCACACCGCCGCCGGTACGCGCGGCGTCACCGACGGAAACTCCAGGGTAGCGGCGTCCACTTCCACCCGCACCGTGATCCAGCATTTGGTCCCCTGCTCCATCGACAGCACGTAGTAGACGGCGTAATGGCCGCACAGCTGGCGTTCGTCGTTGCCGAACAGCACCGACAGCCAGCCGCCCTGCTGGTAATAGAGAAACTCCACCACTTCCGGCAGATAATTTACTTTCACCGTCAGGGTGAGCTGATCGCGGGTCTGCCAGGCTTCATCCAGCACCACGCCCGGAAAGGCCTGATGCAGTGCGGCGAGGTAGTGTTGACCGATTTTTTCTTCAGACATACATAAGTTCTCTTAAATCACGCCGCCAGCAAGGAGACGAAGGCTAAAAAGGCAAAGCCGAAACCGGCCCAGGTGACGCGCGAGGTGGCGCAAAAACGCAGACGCGCCATGCTGTTTTCAAACAGCGCAATCACCAGCACGCCGACCAGCAATTTCACGATGGCAATGACCAGCGCCAGCAGCAGGCCGGTAACGCTGAAGTGCATCATCTGCCCCCACGGGAAAAAGACGCCGACAAAGAGTTGCAGCACCACCAGCTGTTTGAGGCAGATGCCCCACTTCAGCACCGCAAAGCCGCTACCGCTGTACTCAGTGAGCGGGCCTTCCTGAAGCTCCTGCTCCGCTTCCGCGAGATCGAACGGCAGTTTGCCCATCTCAATAAAAGTGGCGAAGGCACAGGCGCACAGCGCGAGGATCAGCGGCAGGCTGCGTCCGGCGGGCCAGTGGTAAATCGCCGCGGTGATATAAGAGATGTGCGTTGAGCCGGCCACCAGCGCCGCGACCCACAATCCTAAGATCAGGATCGGCTCCACCAGCACACCGAGCATCGCCTCGCGGCTGGCCCCCAGCCCGGTAAACGGACTGCCGGTGTCCAGCCCGGCGATGGCAAAGAAGAAGCGCGCGATGGCAAACAGGTAGATCAAGGTGATCAGATCGCCCAGCACCGGCAGCGGCGACGCAACGGTGATCACCGGCAGCGCGGTGGCAATGGTCAGCATTACGCCGACCATCACGAACGGCATCAGGCGAAACACCCAGCCCGCCGCATCCGGCGCAATGCTCTGACGACCAAACAGCTTGATCAGGTCGCGGTATTCTTGCAGCACGCCCGGCCCGCGGCGATTGTGCAGACGAGCGCGCGCCACGCGGGTCACGCCGGACAACAGCGGCGCGAGGGCAAACAGCACCAGCGCCTGAAGTAACGGAAACAGCAGATTCATGTTCAGGCTCCTCGGGAAATCACAACGACCACCAGCACCGCCAGCTCGATCAGCGCCAGACGGCGGAACAGTACTGCCGCCCCTTCACGCTGCCAGCCAGGAATGCGGGCGACCGGGTTCAGCCAGTGACGCAACTTCAGCACCGGGGCAAAAGCCGCTTTTACCGGATGAGCAAAACCGTGGGCGGTGATCACCATCGATGGCTCGTGATCGTATCCGCACACCCAGGCCGCACCGCGCTGGCGGCCCGGTAAACGGTCGCCTTTCAGCAGCAGCATGATGATCAGCGGCAACAGCGGGCAGGCCACCAGCAGCAGCGCGATCATCGGCTGCGACACGCTGGTCTGCGCGGTGGCAAGCGGCAGCGGCACTGCCGTTGATAACAGCGGCAGCAGCCAGGGCGCGCCCACACCGCCCGCGATACAGCACAGCGCCAGCGCCACCACACAGAAGGTCATCAACACGGGCGCAGGACGGGCGTTTGCCGCCTCAGGCGTGCGCGGTGCGCCGAGAAAGGTCACGCCGTAGACTTTCGCCATGCACATCACCGCCAGCGCGCCGGTGATCGCCAGCCCGACCGCAAGCAGCGGGCCAAGCAGACGGCCAATAAACAGGTCGCTGCTGCTCAGCCGGAAGAAGGACTGGTAGATCACCCATTCCCCGGCAAAGCCGTTCAGCGGCGGCAGCGCCGCCATCGCCATCAGCCCCACCAGCATGACCAGCGAAATCAGCGGCATGCGTTTGCCGATGCCGCCCAGCTTTTCAATATCGCGGTGCCCGGTCTGATACCAGACGCTGCCCGCGCCGAGAAACAGCGTGCTTTTAAACAGGCTGTGATTGATGAGGTGATACAGACCGCCGGTCATGCCAAGCGCGATCAATGCAG
The DNA here is from genome assembly GCF_019218745.1 of Enterobacter sp. ENT03. Classification (GTDB taxonomy): domain Bacteria; phylum Pseudomonadota; class Gammaproteobacteria; order Enterobacterales; family Enterobacteriaceae; genus Enterobacter_D. The sequence goes on along the minus strand of NZ_JAHUXA010000002.1, from coordinate 189,268 downwards.
GCTGTTGCAGGGCGATACCCGTCAGTCCGGCACCCAGCCCCAGCAAAATAATGCCGATGTTTTCCAGCGTGTGGTACGCCAGCAGGCGCTGAATATTGTGCTCCATCAGCGCGTAAAGGCCGCCGACAAAAGCCGTCACCATCCCCAGCACCAGCAGCACAATGCCCCACCACAGCGGTGGATTACCGCCCACGAGCGACAACGTGAGGATGCCAAACAGGCCGATTTTCATCACCACGGTGGAGAACAGCGCCGCCGCGGGCGCGCTGGCATTCGCATGGGCCTGCGGCACCCAACCGTGCAGCGGGATGATCCCCGCCAGCAGACCAAAGCCCGCCACGCCGGAGAGCCAGATCCCGGCGCTCAGCGGCAGCTGCCGGGCGGCGATATTCATCTGCGTCAGATCCAGCGTGTGATAACGCTGCCAGATCAAGCCGCAACTCACCACCAGCAGCAGCGTACCCGCCCGGCCGAGCACAAACCACAGTTTTGCCGACGGACCGCACCCGGTAAGAAATACCGCACACAGCGCCATGATCTCCGCCATCACCACCAGCACGCCGAGGTTATCGGCAACGACAGCACACACCGCCGCCGCCATCAGCGCGTTAATCAGCAGACCGTTCGCCTGTACCCCGGCGTGGCGATGCCAGTCGAGGTTAAACAGACTGACAAACAGCCCGCACAGGCCAAGGGTGATAAGCCAGATCGCCGACAGCGGTGTGATCAGCATACCGACCTCCGCCAGCGACACCGTGCCCTGCACCGCCACGCCGTCAAGCAGCACCAGCGCCCCGGCCCCTGCCGTCATGGCGCTGGCGAGTGCGCCGCCCAGTCCCGCCATCACACCGCTAAGCGGCTTATGAAAAGAAAACGCCGCTGCCAGTAGCGCCGCCACTGCGAAGCACAGCAGCGCGCTGTTAATGAGAGAGAGCGCGTTCAATTTGTACCTCCTGGCGTGCGGGTCAGTGCCGACAAATTGCCAAAATCAGCGTTGATGGTGAGTTCGCGTTTGCGCTTGCTGGCGCGGGCGATGTCGAGGTTATTGACCAGATGCAGTGCCTGCGTCGGGCAGGTGCGCACACAGGCGGGGCCTGCCTCATCGAAGCTGCACAGATCGCATTTCACCGCCACGGCGCGCACGCCGGGTACCCAGTCCAGCAGCGTGCTGACACGGGCGGGTGCCGGGGGCGCAGCGGGCGCTTTCGGCGTGTTGGCGTTAGCCGGAATATGCAGCGGGCGGCTGCCGGACATTTCAATGGCACCAAACGGACAGGCGATGGCGCACAGCTTGCAACTGACGCACAGGCTTTCATTGAGCTGCACCGCACCATCGACGCGGTTAATGGCATTGACCGGGCAGACCCCGGCGCAGGGCGCGTCTTCGCAGTGGTGACAGAGCTGCGGCGCAGATTCTTTTTCGTTGCGCATCACTTTCAGCCGCGGCATAGACTGCAAACCGCGCTGGCGATGCGTCTCGGCACAGGCGGCTTCACAGGTGTGGCAGCCGATGCAGAGGGTGGAGTCAGCAATTACAAAACGATTCACCAGGCATTCCTCAGGTGGTCATTTTTGACGAAATCATGCCGATGCACTGTCTGTTTCGACACTCATCGACACCCATGCGGTTACGCCTGCGCCGTCTGCAACGGGCGGTTCACCAGCTGATGCAGATCGATCGGCAGATCCTCTTCAATCGCTGCATACAGGCCGTTGTAAAGCGTCGCGATTTTATCGAGATAGTGTTCAAGCACGGCTTCGCGGGAGCGGTTACTGACGTGGCCGTCAACGCGGCCATCCAGCCCGATCTGCGCCTGCGCGATCAACAACTTGTCGTCGCTGTTTTTGCTGCCGACGTAATACTCGATGGTGTGGCTGTTGAAGCCATCGGCGAGGGTGACGTAAACCGGAAAGTGTTCGAACAGGACAAAGCACAGATCCCGGTCCGGCGCGCAGCTCATGGCGTGATGCAGCCGCGCTTTTGACAGGGTGATCCCCTGAACCAGTGAGTTGCAGTAATGACGCCATTCATCCTGGAGGCGTTGATGCCGTTCGGCAATGTAGTCAGCTTTTTCGCTAATTTCCCAGATGGTCATGTCAGGTTACCCAATTAGTTGCGATAACCGCTGTTAGCAGTTTTTATGCCAGTTTTTAACTATCTGAATTAAAACAATAAAAACTAATTTAGTGCTGGCGGTGCCATGTCATTTCGTCAGCATCGACATCGTCAGTGACATGTCAGTGAGAGCTGGCATCGTTATTGCATTTGCTAGCCCATCGACTAACGGGAGGCGCTATGCATGAAATTACGCTTTGCCAGCGCGCGCTGGAACTCATTGAGCAACAGGCTGCGGCACACGGGGCGCGTCGCGTATCCGGCGTGTGGTTAAAAATCGGCGCATTTTCATGCGTCGAGAGCAGCGCGCTGCGCTTCTGCTTTGATCTGGTCTGCCGCGGCACGCTGGCGGAAGGCTGTGTACTGCATCTCGATGAACAGCAGGCCGAGTGCTGGTGTGGGCAGTGTCAGCAGTACGTCACCTTACTGAGCCAGCGCGTGCGCCGTTGCCCACAGTGTCACAGCGACAGGTTACAGATTGTCGCCGACGACGGTCTGCAAATTCAGCGTCTGGAAATTGAACAGGAGTGAAACATGTGTACCACCTGTGGTTGCAGTGAAGGCAATCTCTATATAGAAGGCGACGAGCACAATCCGCACTCGGCGTTTCGCGGCGCGCCTTTTGCGCCAGCCGCCCGCCCAGGGCTGACCATCACCGGCATGAAAACCGCCTTCAGCCCGACGCAAACCGACAACGGCGATCTGCATTATGGTCACGGCGAGGCGGGCACCCATGCCCCCGGCATGAGCCAGCGCCGGATGCTGGAAGTGGAAATCGACGTGCTGGACAAAAATAACCAGCTTGCCGCCCGCAACCGCGCGCGCTTCGCTGCCCGCGAGCTGCTGGTGCTGAACCTGGTCTCCAGCCCCGGCTCCGGTAAAACCACCCTGCTCACCGAAACCCTGCTGCGCCTGAAAGGGAAAACCGCCTGCGCGGTCATTGAAGGCGATCAGCAAACGGTGAACGACGCCGCGCGTATTCGCGCCACCGGCACCCCGGCGATTCAGGTGAATACCGGTAAAGGCTGCCATCTGGATGCGCAGATGATCGCCGACGCCGCGCCGCGTTTACCGCTGGACGATGGCGGGATTTTGTTTATCGAGAACGTCGGCAACCTGGTGTGCCCGGCGAGCTTTGATTTAGGCGAGCGGCATAAAGTCGCGGTGTTGTCCGTCACCGAAGGCGAAGACAAACCGCTGAAGTATCCGCATATGTTTGCCGCCGCCTCGCTGATGCTGCTCAATAAAATCGACCTGCTGCCGTACCTGAATTTCGATGTTGAAAGCTGTATTGCCGCAGCAAAGGCGGTGAATCCGCAGATTGAAGTGATGCTGATTTCCGCCACCAACGGCGAAGGTATGGACCGCTGGCTGGGCTGGCTGGAGGCGCAACAATGTGCATAGGCGTACCGGGGCAAATCAGCGCCATTGACGGGGTACAGGCGAAAGTGGACGTCTGCGGCATTCAGCGCGACGTGGATCTGACGCTGGTCGGCAGCACCGACGACACGGGCCAGTCGCGTCTTGGCCAGTGGGTGCTGGTGCACGTGGGCTTTGCGATGAGCGTGATCAACGAAGCGGAAGCCCGCGACACGCTGAGCGCCCTGCAAAATATGTTCGACGTAGAGCCGGATGTCGGCGCGCTGCTGTACGGTGACGCCCACCACACCGGAGGCCAGTGATGCGTTTTGTTGATGAATACCGCGCCCCGGAACAGGTGATGCAGCTGATCGAGCGGCTGCGGGATCGCGCCCGCCTGCTGTCGTACACCGCTGCCCGCCCGCTGCGCATTATGGAAGTGTGCGGCGGCCATACTCACGCGATTTTCAAATTCGGCCTCGATCAGCTGCTGCCGGAGAATATCGAATTCATTCACGGGCCGGGCTGCCCGGTGTGCGTGTTGCCGATGGGACGCATCGACAGCTGCGTGGAGATCGCCAGCCGCCCGGAGGTCATTTTCTGCACCTTCGGCGATGCCCTTCGCGTACCGGGAAAAAACGGTTCGCTGTTGCAGGCGAAAGCGCGCGGCGCGGATATTCGCATTGTCTACTCGCCGATGGATGCGCTGACGCTGGCGGCGGAAAACCCCCAGCGCAAGGTGGTGTTTTTCGGCCTCGGTTTTGAAACCACCATGCCCGCCACCGCCATTACGCTGCAACAGGCGAAGGCGCGCGGCCTTCCTAATTTCTATTTTTTCTGCCAGCACATCACGCTGATCCCGACGCTGCGCAGCCTGCTGGACGCACCGGACAACGGTATTGATGCCTTTTTAGCGCCGGGGCACGTCAGTATGGTGATTGGCATCGACGCTTATAATTTTATCGCCAGCGACTTTCAGCGCCCGTTAGTGGTGGCGGGTTTCGAACCCCTTGATCTACTGCAAGGCGTACTGATGCTGGTTGAGCAGAAAATAGCAGCCCGCAGTCGCGTCGAAAATCAGTACCGCCGCGTGGTGCCGGATGGCGGCAACGCGCTGGCCCGTCAGGCCATGGCCGAGGTGTTCTGCGTCGAAGGTAAAAGCGAATGGCGCGGACTTGGCATGATCGACCACTCCGGCGTGCAACTCACACCGGCGTACCAGTCCTTTGATGCGCAGGCGCATTTTCGCCCTGCCCCGCAACAGGCCTATGACGATCCCCGCGCCCGTTGCGGTGACGTGCTGACCGGTAAATGCAAACCGCACCAGTGCCCGCTATTCGGCAAAACCTGCAATCCGCAGTCGGCCTTTGGCGCGCTGATGGTCTCCTCGGAAGGGGCCTGCGCCGCCTGGTATCACTATCGCAGTCAGGAGTGTGAAGCATGAGTACAGTGCAACTGGCCCACGGCAGCGGCGGTCAGGCGATGCAGCAGTTGATCAATAGCCTGTTTATGCAGGCGTTTGATAATCCGTGGCTGGCGGAGCAGGAAGATCAGGCACGGCTTGATCTCGCCACGCTCACCGCCGCGGGCGACCGGCTGGCCTTCTCCACCGACAGCTACGTTATCGATCCGCTGTTTTTCCCCGGCGGCGACATCGGCAAGCTCGCCATCTGCGGTACCGCTAACGATGTGGCGGTGAGCGGCGCGCTGCCGCGCTTCTTCTCCTGCGGCTTTATTCTCGAAGAGGGTCTGCCCCTCGACACGCTGCGGGCCGTGGTCAACAGCATGGCGGCGACGGCGAAAGCTGCCGACATCGCCATCGTGACCGGCGATACCAAAGTGGTGCAGCGCGGCGCGGCGGATAAGCTTTTTATCAATACTGCCGGGATTGGCGCTATTCCCGCCAGGATCCGCTGGGGGGCGCAACAGCTGCAACCCGGTGACGTCCTGCTGGTGAGTGGCACGCTGGGGGATCACGGCGCGACAATCCTTAATCTGCGGGAAAACCTCGGTCTGGATGGCGATCTGGTCAGCGACTGCGCCGTCTTGACGCCGCTTATCCAGTCCCTGCGCGATATTCACGGCGTCAAAGCCCTGCGCGATGCCACGCGCGGCGGCGTAAACGCAGTGGTACATGAGTTTGCCGCCTGCTGCGGTTACGGCATCGAACTGCGCGAGCGCGACGTGCCGATGAAACCCGCGGTGCGCGGCGTCTGTGAACTGCTGGGGCTGGAGGCGCTGAATTTTGCCAATGAAGGCAAACTGGTGATCGCCGTAGAACGCCAGGCCGCCGACGCGGTGCTGGAGCGTCTGCGCGCCCATCCGCTGGGCCGCGAGGCAGCAATGATCGGCGAGGTGGTGGCGCGCCAGGGCGTGCGTCTTGCCGGATTGTACGGCGTGAAGCGCATGCTGGATCTGCCTCACGCCGAACCGCTGCCGCGCATTTGCTGATTTTTGTGCCGCAAGCACGTATATATAAATTCATGCTTTTTTTTGCACCGGTTTTCGGTGCCATTCTGGAATAGCGATATGTCGTATACACCGATGAGCGATCTCGGGCAGCAAGGTCTGTTTGATATTACGCGCACGTTATTACATCAGTCCGACCTGGCGTCGCTCTGTCAGAGCCTGACGCAGCTGGTCAGGCAATCGGGCCTTGCAGACAGCGCGGCGATCATCTTGTGGAACGCCGACGAACATCGTGCCCGTTATTACGCCACGCGGGCAGACGACCGTAGGGTGAAATACGAGGATGACACCCTGCTGGCGAACGGCCCGGTGCGGCGCATTCTCTCCCGCCCGGAAGCGCTGCACTGTAATTATGCCGAGTTCTGCGATACCTGGCCGCAACTGGCAGCCAGCAGCCTGTACGAGCAATGGGGGCACTACGGCCTGCTGCCGCTGGCGGTAGACGGGCGGATTTTTGGCGGCTGCGAGTTTATCCGCCAGGCCGACACGCCCTGGAGCGAGAAAGAGTATGCCCGCCTGCATACCCTCACTCAGCTTATCGGCGTGGTGGTGGAACATCTTCAGCAGCACCCTGACGGCGCATCCGATCACGAATTGCTGTGCCGCGAGCGCGATAACTTCCGCATTCTGGTCGCCATCACCAATGCGGTGCTGTCCCGGCTGGACATTGACGAGCTGGTCAGCGAAGTGGCGAAAGAGATCCACCACTATTTCCACATCGACGCCATCAGCATCGTGCTGCGCAGCAGTCGCAAGGGCAAACTGACTATTTATTCCACGCACTATCCCAATGACCGCTCGCCGGTGCATGAACAAAGTGAAGTGGACGAAGCGGGTACGCTTTCGGAGCGGGTCTTTGAAAGTAAAGACGTGCTGGTGCTGAAACTGCATGAGCGCGACAAGCTGGCGCCCTATGAGCGTCGGCTGTTTGAAACCTGGGGCAATCAGATCCAGACCCTGTGCCTGCTGCCGCTGATGTCCGGTTCCACGCTGCTTGGCGTACTCAAACTGGCGCAGTGCGATGGCGAAACCTTCACGCCTTCCACGCTGTCGTTGCTGCGGCAGATCGCGGAACGCGTGGCCATCGCCGTCGATAATGCTCAGGCGTATCAGGAAATTCACCGGCTGAAAGAGCGGCTGGTGGATGAAAACCTCGCGCTGACCGAGCAGTTAAACAACGTGGACAGCGAATTCGGGGAGATCATCGGCCGCAGTGAAGCCATGTACAGCGTGCTGCAACAGGTGGAGATGGTGGCGAAAAGCAACAGTACGGTGCTCATCCTCGGTGAAACCGGTACCGGTAAGGAACTGATAGCGCGCGCCATTCACAATCTCAGCGGACGCAACGCACGGCGGATGGTGAAAATGAACTGCGCCGCCATGCCTGCCGGATTGCTGGAAAGCGATCTCTTTGGGCATGAGCGCGGTGCCTTTACCGGTGCCAGCGCGCAGCGCATTGGCCGCTTCGAACTGGCGGATAAAAGCTCGCTGTTCCTGGATGAAGTGGGCGATATGCCGCTCGAACTGCAACCGAAGCTGCTGCGCGTCTTGCAGGAGCAGGAGTTTGAGCGTCTCGGCAGCAATAAGCTGATCCAGACGGATGTGCGCCTGATCGCCGCCACTAACCGCGACCTGCAACAGATGGTGGCGGATCGCGAATTTCGCAGCGATCTCTACTATCGCCTGAATGTTTTCCCGATCCGCATTCCACCGCTGCGCGAACGCCCGGAAGATATTCCGCTGCTGGTGAAAGCCTTCACCTTTAAAATCGCCCATCGGCTGGGACGCAATATCGACAGTATTCCTGCCGAAACGCTGCGCACCTTAAGCAACCAGCCGTGGCCGGGGAACGTGCGCGAGCTGGAAAATGTCGTCGAGCGCGCGGTACTGCTGACGCGGGGTAACGTCCTGCAACTGTCGATGGCGGAAATGAGCGTGCCGCAACCTCACAGTGCGCCGGTGGAAACCCCGCTGGAGGGCGAAGACGAGTATCAGCTGATCGTCAGGATCCTGCGTGAAACTAACGGCGTGGTCGCCGGACCGAAAGGCGCGGCGCAGCGGCTGGGATTAAAACGCACGACGCTGCTCTCAAGAATGAAGCGGCTGGGAATTGATAAAGATACGCTGCACTAAATGACTGGCCCGGCAGGAGTTCTGCCGGGCTATTTTTTTGGCCGGTATTTTTCCGGCAGTTCCGGCACCGGGCGTTTGTCGTCAATCAGATGACGCACCGTGAGCAGCGGATGACGCCACAACATGCGCGGCCCCGCCCAGCGCATGATCGCCTTCATTTCTTCACGTTTTGCTGGCTGGTAGCAGTGCACCGGGCACTGCTTGCACGCCGGTTTTTCCTCGCCAAACACGCATTTATCCAGCCGCTTTTCCGCATAAGCATAGAGCGCGTCGTAATGCCCTGCCTCAGCGACGGCCTCGGGCGCACGCTGCTGGTACAGGGCGATCATTTTACGGATAGTGAGTTTTTCGCGGGCAATGCGGTTGCCGGACATACAGACGCACTCCTGATGTGAAAGATGCTTATATTTTACATCTTTCATGGGCACGCCTCTATGATTACATGCCGGGACGCTCATTCCACGCATCATGGGCTAACAAATTCCCGTCATCGGATCCCTTGGAATGGTTAAACGATGATGCAAGCCTCGTAGTTCGATACTCCCTTCCCTGTCTTTTACATCGCAAGATTCACGGATCATTGCGCCACCATCATCAGTTAAAAATATGTGTACAGGTACGGCCATAATTTTAGCGCCTTGTTGGTGATTAGTCGTACAACCACTTTCCGGCTTTCGCAGATTCGATCAACATACCAATAGTGAAATCTGGTACGGGCACGGGTTCCGTTTTTTTAAATGGATTCCATGAAAGAGGAGTATCGGGGAAGTAAGTTTCAATGCTGAAATTCCCTCGTTCAACGTTGAATTTGTCGAAGAATTCATTCATCAGATCTTCGACTTCAAGTTCATCAATACTCAGATCGGTATCAAGGTCGGTCTCAGGCGTTAATTCGACTTTTTTCATGTTAAACAGATAAGTGCCTGCATAGGGCCGTATAAGCTCATAAACTTTCTGCTCAATTTCATTTACCATAACTGATCGTTGCCTCTTGCTATGGTGTTGTATTCTCTAATGGTGCGCCAGGTAATTTGTGAAACATCAGAGGCAAGTATGATCACACCGATTAACGGGATCGAACGACCAACAAACGGTGCAATATTGCGAACCATCACACGACGAGCCGTCCAGGGTGTATAGCCTCCAAGCCAGGTAGGTAATGAGATGCCAAAGGGAAACTTTGTTTTCCTGAATACTGCCCTTGCCCCTGTTGAGGCATAAGACGTGCCTTTGGTCGCATTCGCAAATTTTCCCCTTGTCGCTAAATTATTTCGCCCGGAGACAATGGCAACAATCGCACTGAAATCGGCTGCCCCAATGCCGAATTGATTTGCTGTATTCTCACAAAAAATCATGAACAGCAGTTCAGCCGCAGTAAGATTTGATTTACCCGCATAAAAATAGGTGCCGTTTAATTCCTCAACTGTGTCCATATCGTAATCCCTGACGTAACTGGCCTGAAATGCCACCGTAACCGTAAATCCATGTTCAACTCTTCATTTAACCCACTGATCGCGAGCAATAAAATTCTCTCATTTACGCATGATTAAACAACGTGCGGGACGTCGCAATTTGAGCGAGGTACGAGACATCTGTTAACAGTACGCCCTGCGCGGCATCTTTCTACTGTTCCCTAAATGCGAATAATTTTCACCTTCGGGCATAGCGTGTGCTATATAACATAGCAAAGGCTATATTCGCTGTATTATTAACCACTCGTTCATGAGGGATACCATGCCGCACTTGTCACGCCTGAGATTACTGCTCGCCGCTGCACTCGTTTCGCTGTTTGCCCTGTCCCCTGCGCAGGCCAAAGAGAAATTTAAGGTCATCACCACGTTTACCGTCATCGCCGATATGGCGCAAAACGTGGCGGGGGATGCGGCAGAGGTCAGTTCGATCACCAAACCGGGCGCGGAGATCCACGAATATCAGCCCACGCCCGGCGACATTAAGCGCGCGCAGGGTGCGCAGTTGATCCTCTCCAACGGACTGAATCTGGAACTGTGGTTCGCGCGGTTTTATCAGCATCTGTCGGGCGTGCCGGATGTGGTGGTATCGGAGGGGGTGAAACCGATGGGTATCAGTGAAGGGCCGTATAACGGCAAGCCGAATCCGCATGCGTGGATGTCTGCCGAAAATGCGCTCATCTACGTGGATAATATTCGCGATGCGCTGGTGAAATACGATCCTGCCAATGCGCAGACCTACCAGCACAATGCCGACGCCTATAAAGCGAAGATCCAGGCCGCGCTCGCCCCGGTGCGCGCGCAACTGGACACACTGCCTGCGGATAAGCGCTGGCTGGTGACCAGCGAGGGAGCCTTCTCCTATCTGGCGCGGGATTATGGCCTTAAAGAGCTGTATCTGTGGCCGATCAATGCCGATCAGCAAGGTACGCCGCAGCAGGTGCGAAAAGTGATCGACGCGATCAAGCAGCATCACATTCCGGTAGTGTTCAGTGAAAGCACCGTATCGGATAAACCGGCGAAGCAGGTGGCGCGGGAAACCGGCGCGCTGTATGGCGGCGTGCTGTACGTCGATTCCCTGAGTGCAGCCAGCGGCCCGGTGCCGACCTTTCTCGATCTGCTGCGCGTCACCAGTGAAACGCTGGTGAAAGGCATTCAGCAGGGTGTGGAGGCACAGAAATGAATCAGGCCAGACAAAATCAACCGCCGGGCCTGATCATTGAACAGGTTACCGTCACTTATCGCAACGGACACACCGCTCTGCGCGACGCCAGTTTTAGCGTGCCGCGCGGCTCCATTGCCGCGCTGGTGGGCATTAACGGCTCGGGAAAATCCACCTTGTTTAAAGCGCTGATGGGCTTTGTCCGGCTGGCGCAGGGTGAGATCGCCATCCTCCAGCGCCCGGTCAAACAGGCGCTGCGGGAAAATCTGGTTTCTTATGTGCCACAGGCCGAAGAGGTGGACTGGTCGTTTCCGGTGCTGGTGGAAGACGTGGTCATGATGGGTCGTTATGGGCATATGGGCATGCTGCGCCGGGCGAAAGCGCAGGATCACCAGGCGGTGGACGCTGCGCTGGCGCGTGTGGGGATGCTGGAATTTCGTCACCGGCAGATTGGCGAGCTGTCCGGCGGGCAGAAAAAGCGCGTGTTTCTGGCCCGCGCTATCGCCCAGGACGGCCAGGTCATTCTGCTGGATGAGCCTTTTACCGGCGTGGATGTGCAGACGGAAGCGAAAATCATCGAACTGCTGCGCGAGCTGCGTGATGAGGGCCGCACCATGCTGGTCTCGACGCACAATTTAGGATCGGTAACGGAGTTTTGCGATTACACGGTGATGGTCAAAGGCACCGTGCTGGCGAGCGGGCCAACAGAAACCACCTTTACCGCGGAAAACCTGGAGCAGGCGTTCAGCGGCGTGCTGCGTCACGTGGTGTTAAGCGGCGGCGAAGAACACATTATTACCGATGATGAGCGGCCTTTTATTTCCCGCCGTCCTCCCGCCGAAGGAGAGTTGCCGTGAACTGGATACTGGAGCCGTTCGGCTACGAATATATGCTTAACGCCATGTGGGTGTCGGCGCTGGTGGGCGGCGTGTGCGCGTTTTTATCCTGCTACTTGATGCTCAAAGGCTGGTCGCTGATCGGCGATGCGCTCTCGCACTCTATTGTGCCAGGCGTCGCCGGGGCTTATATGCTCGGCCTGCCTTTCTCGCTCGGCGCGTTTTTATCCGGTGGACTGGCGGCGGGCGCAATGCTGTTTCTCAATCAGCGCTCGCGGCTGAAAGAGGACGCTATAATCGGCCTTATTTTCTCGTCGTTTTTCGGCATCGGCCTGTTTATGGTGTCGCTCAATCCTACATCGGTAAATATTCAGACCATCGTGCTGGGCAATATTCTGGCGATTGCGCCGGAAGACGTCATCCAGCTCGCCATTATTGGCATCGTCTCGCTGGTCATTCTGTTTCTGAAATGGAAAGACCTGATGGTGACCTTTTTTGATGAAAACCATGCCCGCTCTATTGGCCTGAACCCGGCGCGCCTGAAGCTGCTGTTCTTTACGCTGCTGTCGGTGTCGACCGTTGCTGCGCTGCAAACGGTGGGGGCGTTTCTGGTGATCTGTCTGGTAGTGACGCCTGGTTCGACCGCGTGGCTGCTTACCGACCGCTTCCCCCGCCTGCTGACAATTGCGGTGGCGATTGGCAGCATCACCAGCTTTCTCGGCGCGTGGGTCAGCTATTATCTCGACGGCGCAACGGGCGGCATTATCGTGGTGGCGCAAACGCTGCTGTTTCTGCTGGCCTTTGTCTTTGCGCCCAAACATGGGTTGCTGGCGAACCGCCGTCGGGCGCGGCTGTCCAGCCAGGAGGCGGCATAATGTTCGAACCTTTCCAGTTTGATTTTATGGTCAACGCGCTGGCGATCTCGGTGATTGTCGCCGTGCCCTGCGCCCTGCTGTCAGTATTTCTGGTGCTGAAAGGCTGGGCGCTGATGGGTGACGCCATGAGTCATGCCGTCTTTCCTGGCGTTGTGATCGCGTGGCTCATCGGTATACCGGTCGCCATCGGCGCGTTTATCGCCGGGCTGTTCTGCGCCATCGCCACCGGTTATCTCGACGATAACAGCCGCATTAAGCGCGATACGCTGATGGGCATTGTCTTCTCCGGCATGTTTGGCGCGGGATTGATCCTCTATATTTCCATCCAGTCGGAAGTGCATCTCGACCATATTTTATTTGGCGATATGCTGGGCGTCGCGCTGGCCGACATCCTGCAAAACAGCCTGATCGCCGCCGGGGTGGCGCTGATAATGCTGATAAAATGGAAGGATTTTTTACTGCACGCCTTTGATGCGCAGCAGGCGAAAGCCTGTGGGCTGAATACCGGCTTACTGCACTATGGCCTGCTGTGCATGATTGCCCTGACCATCGTTGCCACGCTGAAATCTGTGGGCATTATTCTGTCGATTTCACTGCTCATCGCCCCCGGCGCGATCGCCGTGCTGCTGACCCGTCGTTTCGCCCATGCCCTGTGGCTGGCAGTGATACTGGCCGCGGTCGTCTCTTTTGCAGGAGTATATCTCTCTTTCTGGCTGGACAGCGCCCCCGCGCCAACCATTGTGGTACTCTTCACCGTCGTCTTTATTCTCGCGTTTATCATCGCAGGCTGGCGGGATCGCCGGGCGACGGGCATAAATTAAGCGCCTGCCGGCGAGCGCCAGACGCCTCCGGCAGCGTAAAAACGTTATTAATGTCAATTTATTGTTTTAAAACGATAAAAATCTCATCAACTTACTGTGACTAAACTTTACAAATGACGCCAGCAGGCAGCAAAATGGCGCCTGTCTTAAACTTAAATTGGTTGTGAATTTTTTCAGCGACTAACTGTGGTTACGGGTGAGGATGGAGAATGTTTTCTTTTGTCGCAAGGCAGGCCATTTTTGATGAAAATCTCAATACCTTCGGGTATGAGCTGCTCTTCAGGGATAGCATGACCAACCAGTTTCCCAATGTTTCGCCTGAACAAGCGACCGCTCAGCTTATTGAAGAACAATTCCTCGGCGTCCCCACCGACCGGCAGAGCGCGGCCAGCGCGGTGTTTGTTAATTTTCCCTATGAGCTGCTGATCAAAGGGCTGGCGGAAACGCTGCCTAAAGATCGGGTGATTATCGAAATTCTGGAAACAGCAGAGCCTAATCCGCGTCTGCTGGAATCGGTAAAGCAACTGCATAAAAAAGGGTTTCGCATCGCGCTGGATGATTTTTCCCTGAGCGATAACTGGAATGCTTTTCTCCCTTTCGTGCACATTATTAAATTCGACGTGCGCGAAAGTACCTTGCAGGAAATTCAGTCCTATATTTTGCACCACCGCACTATGCTTGCGGAAACCCAGTTCCTGGCAGAAAAAGTAGAAACTATCGAAGAATTCGAAACCTGCAAAAATATGGGTTTTACCCTGTTCCAGGGACATTTCTTCAGTAAACCGGTTATTTTCAAAAGCAAAAAAATCATTCAGAACCAGATTATTGCCCTGAAACTAATTCAGGAAGTTAACGCTGAATCGCCGGATCTTATCCAGATTGAAGAATTACTTAAGCGTGATATTGCCCTGTCGTTCAAAATCATGCGTTACGCGCAGAACATTTTATACAACGCGCGGGGTATTCGCGGCAGCCGCAGTCAGTCAATTAAAGATATTGTGGTTTATCTGGGTGTTACCGAGCTGCGCCGCTTTGTTTTAGTCGCCTGCCTGACCTCATTTAACAGCGCCAATACCAACGAGATCTACTATTTAAGCCTGATCCGCGCCCGCTTCTGTGAATTAGCGGCCAACCGCCTGCTGGGGATCCACTCCTCAAATGATGCTTTTATGGTCGGGCTGTTTTCACTGCTGGACGTGATTCTGGAAATTCCCCAGGAAGAACTGATTGAGCAAGTGGTAATTTCTGCCGACGTGCGCATTGCCTTGCAGGAGCGCAAAGGTATGCTCTATCAGCTGGTGAATCTGGCGCAGCTGTATGAAAACCGCCAATGGGAAGAGGCGAGTCTGGAAGCGAAAAAGGTCGGCCTGACGCGGGGTATCGTTGCCGAAATGATTACCGAGGCCACCAAATGGGCAGATGAAATGCCCATCAGTAAGCCTGCAAAAAGTGGTCTTGCCCGTGCGCCAAACTGGCGATAATACGCAGCCTAGCGCTGTTTTTTCTTACGGTGTTCTGAATACATCACCGTATCGCTGTCCTCCAGCATTTCAATAATGTCGCTGTATTTCTCTGCGTTATTTTCCAGCAGGCCATAAGCATAATTGATGTGATATTTATTCTCTGCGTTGAGATTAAACTCATCGATTTTGGTTTGCAGTTTGAACAGAAACGCGTCGGCATCATGGTCGTTTTTATGCTGTACCAGTACCGCAAAAGCGCTGCCATCCACCCGGCCACAAATATCCTCTTTATGCGCACAACTGCCCAGACTACGGGCAAATCCGCGCAACACGTTATCCCCTTCGGCATGACCCCAGATGTCATTAATCGACTGTAAGTTTTCCACCACGAAATAAAGCAGGCTGAACGGCGTTTGCGCGCGAGTCATCTCTTTAAAACGTTTATCCGCGAGGCGATAAAAACCGCGCCGATTGGGCAACTCAGTCAGCTTATCGGTCATCGCCTGACTGATGATCAAAAACTCATCTTCCACCACCGCCCCCAAATCAAGCAGTAGATTAATTTCATCGGCGCTGAAATCCCGGGGCCTGGTATCAATAATGCAAATCGTACCGGCAATGGAACCATCAGGTAAATGGACCGGACAACCGGCATAAAAGCGCACAAAGGGCGCTCCCGTCACGTATGGGTTATTGGCGAAACGCTCATCCTTATGGGCATCTTTGACGATTAATATTCCCTGCAACAAAATGGCATGGGCACAGAAAGAGACGTTACGCGACGTTTGCCGCATATTTTCGTTAATCGGTGAGATTAGCCACTGACGATCCCGATCCAACAGCGAGATCAGCGCAATGGGCACGTTAAAGGTCGCTTTCGCAACCCGGGTCAGACGGGACAAACGCTCATCATCTTTCCTGTCCAGCAAATCCATCATATAGAGTGATTTGAGACGTTCAGTTTCATTTGCGGGCAGTGCGGGTATGTTCATCGTCGTCCCTCTTAAATAGTCATTTAAATATAAGACATAGATATAAATTCACTCGCACTTTTGCATGAGTAAAATAAGAAAAACGTTATTTCACGATATATTCTTCAACGAATGAAACGTGTTGCTATTTTTGCATTGTATATCTGGAAGCCGCCTCGCAATTCCTCCTCTTGCCTTGCCATAAATTACTGTTAATTTAACCAGTAGTGCAGGCCGTCTTTAACAGCCGGTAAACGGCAAAGGAGTGAAGTATGAGCGGGAAATCGTTAGCCTCAGAGGTAAAAGTGTCGAAAGCACTGCGGCGTATCACGGTGGGCTATGTGCGCAGGCGTCATGAGGAGCGTAAAACCAAAATACCACGGCGTTATAGTGTGCATCCCAGTTTATCCCTGCAGGGCAACTGGCTTGCCGAAGCGGGCTTTCCCACGGGGGCAGCCGTCTCGGTAACCGTCGAATTTGGGCAGTTGATCATTCGCCCTTGTGCAGAGTAGTGTAATGCACCCTTACCCGCTACAGGCCAGGGTAAGCCATTGACACGAAAGAGGACATCAGCATGTGTGCTGCGAGCTTTATCGCGCGATCCAGCCAGCTTAACGCCGGACGCAAACTATGACGGCGAACAGCCACGCGCCGCGTTCCCGGCGAGCTTTTTATTACGCGCCGTTCCGAAATTTGTTTTTCGCCCGCCTGCTCACCGTATTAGGTAACGGCATTGCGCCTATTGCGCTGGCGTTTGCGGTGCTGGATATGAGCGGCACTGCCACCGAGCTTGGGATCGTCGTGGCGGCGCGTTCGCTGTTTAACGTTGCCTTTCTGCTGATTGGCGGCGTACTGGCGGATCGCTACTCCCGCAGCCTGGTGCTGGTTTCCTCCTCGGTGGTCGCTGCCCTGTCACAGGGGCTGGTGGCGTGGGCGGTGCTGGATGGCTCAGCCACGCTCACGCTGCTGGTAGTGCTGGGATCGGTTAACGGCGCGGCCGCCGGTATCGCGCTTCCTGCATCTTCTGCCATGGTGCCGCAAACGGTGCCCGCGCCCGCGCTTCGCGAAGCCAACGCCTTTATCCAGCTGGGGATTTACGGCGGTACGGTTATCGGCGCCTCGCTGGGCGGCATGCTGACCAGTGTCATGGGGCCGGGCTGGGGGCTGGCGGTGGATGCGTTGGGGTTTGCTGCTGCCGCACCGCTATATCTGTTGACCCGCATCGCTGCGCAACCCGCAGAGGGCGCGTCATCCAATATCTTGCAGGATCTGCGCGACGGCTGGAACGAGTTCATTGCCCGCTCATGGGTATGGGCGATTGTGGCGCAGTTCGCCATCGTTAACGCGGCCTTTAGCGGCATCGTAATGGTGCTTGGTCCGGTGGTGGCTGATGCCACATTTGGACGGGCAAACTGGGGATTTATCATTGCCGCGCAGAGCATCGGCCTGATCGTCGGGTCATTTATTGCCCTTCGCTGGCGGCCACGGCGTGATCTGTTTATTGGGGTGATGCTGACTACTCTGTGCGCGCTGCCGGTAGCGTTCCTCAGCCTGCTGCCCTCGCCTGCGCTGCTGATGGCGGCATTTCTGGTGGCGGGTATCGGCTTTGGATTATTTGGCGTGTCATGGGCGCAGTCGCTACAGACGCATATTCCGCCAGACAAGCTCGCCCGCGTTTACGCCTATGATGCCCTAGGCTCGTTTGTCGCCATCCCGGTGGGTGAGCTGGCGGCGGGTCCCCTGGCAGCGAACTACGGCACCAGCAAGGTGTTACTGGCCTCGGCAATGGCTATTGTTATCGCCACCGTCGCAGCCTGCTTCACCCCGTCGATACGTCGGCTTGAAAATACGCCGCAGGTAAAGCCTTCTGCACAATAAATAAAAGGGGAAAACCTGCCGCTAAGCGTTGGTTTTCCCCTTCTGCGATTGATCAGTTACTGGAATAGTGCGCTATGCGCTATTTCAGCAGACTGACATCACTTCTTCTTCGGATCGGCATCTGTTTTATCGCCTGATTCCGGCGCTTCAGAAGGATCGTCTTTTTGGCCAGCCATAGGGTTCATCATATATTTCATCGTGCCCTCCTGTATTACATCTGTTAAGGCAGTTAAATACTGCTTTGTAATGAAGCGTAAATAATTATCGGAATGCCATTAATTCCAGCGATTTAATTCCAAATACACTATTAAGCCTGGCCTGATATTAAATAGTGTCAAGAAAGACTTGCTCGAAAAATTTATGCAAGCGTTCAGGATTAGTCTTATGTACAAATTTTAGATAGCAACTAAATAACCAAGAAAAGGGATATTGGATATATTATGCAGGATGGATTTCTGCTTTCCCATCAAACACTAATACTTATTCATGAAAACTCCCGATTTACAAAAAATATTTGCATTAAGTTAGCGCCAAATGAAGCTTGTGCTACGCTTAACTACCAGCAAGAAAATTAACGAAAACGTCGAAACATAATAATTATTATGTTTCGCTGTTTTTAGCGTGTCCGATAAACCTGTAGCGGTGGGAAATTATGATGGTGAAGATAGCATTTTCCTTCCGTATATATGGCCTACAACGATGTTATATCAGGAGAAAGTAATATGACTCATCTGGAAAATTATCATGACTGGTTACGTGATGCTCATGCAATGGAAAAACAAGCTGAGTCTATGCTGTCGAAAATGGCAGACCGCCTGGAGCATTACCCCGATTTGAAAGCCCGCATTGTGCAGCACATCGAAGAAACTCGTCAGCAACAAGTTCTGCTCGATCAGGTCATTGAACGCAATGGTGTATCCAACTCTGTTGTAAAAGATGCGATGAGCAAAATGGCCGCCCTCGGCCAGGCTGTCGGCGGCATGATGACCCCTGACGAAGTTGTGAAAGGCGCTATCAGTGGTTATGTGTTCGAGCACTTCGAAATTGCCTGTTATACCTCGCTGATCGCCGCTGCAAAACTGGCTGGTGATGAAGAAGGCGCCCGCGTATTTGCACAAATCCTGGAACAGGAAAAAGCGATGGCCGAATGGTGCATCACCCATATTCCTGACGTCACCGAGCAATTCATGATCCGTTCTGCAATGCCAGATACCGAAGCTAAAAAGTAATTTTTCCACTGAGAACCGGCGCAGACCACGCCTTCGGGCGACGATGATAAGACAGAGGAAATTATGTTTAGACATGTGAAGCAATTACAGTACACCGTTCGTGTAGCAGAGCCTAACCCAGGCCTCGCTAACCTTTTACTTGAGCAGTTTGGTGGTCCGCAGGGCGAACTCGCTGCCGCCTGCCGCTATTTTACCCAGGGTCTGAGTGATGACGATCCAGGCCGCAAAGATATGCTGCTGGATATTGCGACTGAAGAGTTAAGCCACCTCGAAATCATCGGTACACTCGTCGGTATGCTGAACAAAGGTGCCAAAGGCGAACTGGCTGAAGGCACGGAAAAAGAAGCAGAGCTGTATCGCTCCCTGACCGGTCGCGGTAATGACAGTCATATCACCTCTCTGCTGTACGGCGGCGGTACTCCGCTGACCAACTCCGCAGGCGTGCCCTGGACAGCAGCGTATATCGATACCATCGGCGAGCCTACTGCGGATCTCCGTTCTAATATCGCCGCTGAAGCGCGTGCGAAAATCATCTATGAACGTCTGATCAACCTGACGGACGATCCCGGTGTTAAAGATGCGCTGGGCTTTTTGATGACGCGCGAAGTGGCGCACCAGATGTCTTTCGAAAAAGCCCTGTACTCGATCCGCAATAACTTCCCGCCGGGTAAACTGCCGCCGATTGAGCAGTATGCGAACACTTACTTCAATATGTCGGAAGGTGAAGACGTTCGTGGTAGCTGGAACAGCGACGAGAACTTCAATTATGTTGCAGATCCACAACCCGCGGTTGACGGCGGCGACGGCAAGGCTTCGGTCACGCTGCCACCGCAGCAGGAGAGCGATCTGCTGGCGATGATCAAGCGCACGCAGTCTGATCCTTCAATCAACCCGGTCACCGGCACCGATTTGGGTGCAGTTGCTGAACCGATTGAAAATAACGCCGCGAAAAAAGACGTTTAATTTTTTTCAACGCATTCTGAGCGAGCCCGGATATTATTCCGGGCTCGCTCCGTTAAGGAGTTTGTTATGACAATGCCTTCGGCGTCTATTGCGAATGAATTAGGTCGCTTACTGACGGAAAAGAAATTATATCTGACGACTGCCGAATCCTGTACCGGCGGGCAGATCGCCTCTGCATTGTGTGCAGCAAAAGATACCCCTGCTTTTTATGGCAGCGGATTTGTGACCTTCACGGATGAAGCAAAAATCACTACGCTCGGCGTGAAGAAGAAAACGATTGAAACCCATACCGCAGTAAGCGAGCAAACCGTCATTGAAATGACGGCCGGCGCGATAGCGCATTCGGGTGCGGATGTGGCGCTTGCCGTCAGTGGGTATGCCGGGCCTGATGGCGGGGAAGATGGAACGCCTGCCGGAACAATATGGTTTGCCTGGGAATTACCGGGCGCACAAACCTACACCCAGTGTAAAAAATTTGAAGGTGACAGCGAAGCGGTATTATTACAGGCAGCAAATTATGCAATGGCAGGCGCCATAATGCTGCTTGAAGAATTCAAAGCGTAAATTTAAAAACCTTTCTTATTTATTTTTTTACTCTATTCCACAAAATAAAATGGCAACCCCACACGTCAGTGCAGGATTGCCAGTACCGATTCTTTAATTTTTAACGTATTTATTTACGTCAACAAATGAAAGAATACCGGTTATCTCATGGGCAATCAGGAAGAACGCCCGCCGCCATGGCTATTTTTACCGCCTTTTTTACCGGCTTCAGAGGCTCTTTCAGGGTCATTTTTAAAATTGCCGCCGCTTTGCTGGCCGCCTTTTTTCCCTGCTTCCGATGCGCGTTCACGATCTTGAGAGAAGTTACCGGAACCGCCACGTTGCTGAGTCATAATTAATACCTCAATGGGTTTGGTAAAGCTGGGGAAGTATTTCCCCGTCAGGCACTATTTAACTATAGTGGCTGGCAGCCGAGATGCAAATATAAAAGGCTTTATATTATTCGTGCCAGTAGCGCCTGGAATTATCTTAAATCACACCACAACAAATATAACGAAACGCCGCACGTAATAATTAATGATTACGGTATAGGTTGTTCTAAATAATGGTTTATCGTGATATAGCGAAGCGGCTTAATTGATTTCCACCACAGCAGCGGGCTGTCACCAGCCCGCTGCTGAATGCGCTTATAAGCCTGAATGGCGATATTCGGCGTTTTTCACTTTTTCCGCGGCGACTTTGCCGGCAATAAAAGCATGATCGGAATTATAATATTCCCACTCGCTATAACGGCCAGAAAGAATAATGTCACGGGATAACAGCCACTTTCTGACGGTTTCGACATTTTCTTTGCGCTGGTGATCATAAATGACATAGGCGCAGGGAATATCCACCTGGTTTGCGGTCACGATAGTATCGTCTGCATTGAAAATGCCCGCTTCAATACACTCCCGGATGCATCTGTCGATCAGCGCCTGTCCCTGCTCCGGCAGCGGCTTATCCGGCGAATAACTTATTTCGCAGGTCAGACCAAAGCCGTTTTGCGGATTGCAGTGCGGGCTGGCGTTGCCCTGAACAAAAATACGGTGGAATACCGTTCGGCCGGCAAAATAGATCCAGTGTTTATCGGTCAGATTTGCCCGGCCAATCCCCAGATTGACGCAGCGCACCGACACATGCCGCAGCCCGTTCGCGGCATCCCGCACCGGTTGAGGCACTTCATCACCCATGATACGTATCAGCTGCGGCAGCGGCATGGTGCTGATCAGCTGCTCATAGCGATACTGCCTGCCATCCGCCAGCACTGCCAGATGTTGTCGGGCAAAGATACGCTTCACGTCCGCCCCGGTTTCTACCGTGCCTTTAATGAAGGGTAAAAATGCCGTCATCAGCGCCTGGAAGCCCCCTTTCAGCGGATAACCGAAGAAAGCGTTCGGGCCCATCGGCTTGCCCTTTTCCGTCAGCGCACCTTCGATGATCTGCGCCAGATCCGGCAGCGGTACGCGCCCGCCCAGCCAGGAGGTTTCCATATCGGCGAGCGGCACGGTCCACAGTTTTTTGTTGTACGGAATGGCAAAGTGCCTGGCGATACCCGCGCCCCACGTCTTATAGATGAAGCTTTCAAAGTTGTCCTGCGGCGTGCCGACCTCCACGCTGTCGTTACTGCTGAGGTCCGGGATGCTGCCATCCGCACAGCAATCAACGACCTGACCGGCACTGTTGCTTCCACAACTGGCAGCGTCTTTATCACTGTGGATCGGGACGGTTTTCGCCGTCGATGCTACCCCATAACGGGCTTCTACCGCGCCGAGAATACACTCTTTGATGATGCCTGGCGGCAGGCCATACAGCGCGCCCTGGAAAGGGTAACGGGTGTATATCCCATCGGTATATACCCAGGCTTCCCGCGCCTGCCAGTGCAGGTTGCTGCCGAGCAGCATGTCGTATAGCGCCTTCACGTAGCTGTCCTCGGAAAACATAATGTGTCCGGCATAATCGAAGGTGAATCCCTGGTCTTCGATGGAGCGGCACAGTCCGCCGACGCTAGCATTGCGCTCAAGCAGGGTTGCGCCTTCGCCATAATGGAAGGCCGCACTCAACCCTGTCGGCCCTGCCCCGAGGATCAGGCAACGGGTGGACACCGCGGGAGTAGGATGCGGCGGCGTCAGGCGTAATACGGAGGCGTCGTTAAGCTCAACGGCGACATCCGCCGTGGCGCTGAGGTCGCGTTCCGGCGGCGTGCGGTACAGCAGATCATCCATCAGCCGGTGCATATTTTCCGCGGTGTGATCCCATGAGGTCGCCGCCACAATACCCTGCATCACCTGCTGCTGGTTCTGGCGGGTCGCCTCGTTCATTGCCAGTGCGGCCTCACAGGCGCGAACGTACTCCTCTGGCGTGCGGGCAATCGCCACTACGTGACCATAGGGTTTTTCCACGTCGGTGATGGGCGTGCTGACCACCGGCAGTTGCGCGGCCATATACTCCAGCACTTTGGTCGGACTGATAAACTGCGTGGAGGCGTTCAGCGCAAAAGGCATCAGACACACGTCCCAGCCCGCCAGAAAGTGCGGCAGCGCCTGATAAGGCTGCATGCCGAGGTAATGAATATTGTGCCGCTGCGGCAGCGTAGCCGGATCGATTTTTACCACCGGCCCGACCATCACCAGCTGCCAGTCGGGATGCGCATCCGCCAGCGCGCTGATCATCCCGAGATCCATACGTTCATCGATCACGCCGCAAAATCCGAGGCGCGGATGGGGAATAGCGTCCTGTAAAGGGTGATGGTTAGCGCGATCCAGCGCCTGCTCAAAATGCACGGCATCAACGCTGCTGGTAAAACAGTGCACGTTATGATGCCGCCCGGCTTTCGCTGCATACAGGCTCGGCCCGCCGGTGAAAACAATGTCTGCCCGTGCGAGCAGCGCGGATTCACGTTGCAGCAGCTGACGTGGCGCGTGTTCGAACGCGGCCAGCTCATCCATGCAGTCGTAGACCACCAGCGCCGGGGAAAACACTTTCAGCAGCGGCAGCGCCATTGGCGTATAAAACCAGACGATCGGCGTTTCGTCGTCCTCGGTAATTTCCGCCAGCAGCGACTGCATATACTCGATCTGCCCGTCGTGAAAACCGCTCACCGGCGACGGCGTATGCGGTTTCACCACGGTCACGTTCGGCGCAGGCTGGCTCAGGGTCAACGCGGATTCATCAGCGGAAAAGACCGGCTCTTCGATAAAAAATATCGCGTACTGTTCCGCCAGACGGGTCATCAGATGCTGCGGGCGCTGAAAAACAAAATCCCAGCGCAGATGGCTAAAAACGTAGATTCTTTTCATCGGTTTTCTCTCCTGGCAGGCCCTGTGCGCCATGCTGAATAAACATTGAAAATGATCGAGCATCTGCCGGGCGCGGTTGAACGCCCCGGCATAGACCGGATCAAGCTGACGTGCAAAAGGGTCACTCCCTGCGGGGTCGATACTCCATAATCCGCTGCGATGCCAGACGGTAAGATCCTCCCAGTCCGGACGGTCAATGATCGGGTAAAGACAGATCCCCAGTATCTCCACTCCGGCAATTTGTGCCTGCGCCACTTCACGAGCCGTTTCGGTGATCCAGGCGCCCCGCCCGCTGCCCACATGGCTGGTTTCCGCCAGCAGGATCGGACGCTGGTAGCGCAGCCAGAGTTCTGTCAGCAGGCTGTGCAGCCTTTTGCGGCGGCTATCCCCCAGATGCCACCACAGGCGACGGTTGGTTTCGCTTTCCCACTGATTGTTGTGGTAGTAATTCGCGCCTATCAGATCCAGATAACGCGGTGCGCCGCCCAGCTCCGGCTCCAGACGTCCGGCGAGCATGTCCCAGGCCTGAAACTGCGCGCCGTACCAGTCGCTGGCGCGTTGCTGTGCTTCGGCGCTGTCGTCCTCGGGCACCAGATGGATAATCGGATCGCAGTGTAAAATGCGTGCCCGTGGATCGGCCCGCCAGATGGCGTCGCTGGCGGCGATGGCGGCACGAACCCACTGCCGTTTGCTGTGAATACCGGTCGGGTCGATCAGACTGAGGGACGGGGCAAATAGCCCCACTGAAATCCCCCAACTGGTAAAAGAAATTTCATTGACCGGGGAATAAACCGGCGCCTCGTCGTAATACGGACGCAGAAATTCCGCCAGCGCGCCGCACAGTCGAGCGAAGCGCGAAATAAATTCATCGGAAAAGAACGCTATATTTTCCGGCCAGCCGTAATGACAAATCGTCCAGCAAATCTGAACGTCATTCTTTTTTGCTGATGCCATTTTTTCGGCGACGGAAGAAAAGTCGTAACCCTGTTCGTTTTCCACTAACCGCCAGCCAACGCTTTCCCTGACGGTTTTTATTTGAAATGGCGCGAGCGCCTGATAATCCTGCGGATGTTTTTTATCATGGGCCGTGGCATTATTCATTGAAAGCGCATCATTATTTCGGGTGATATGATCGGCACCCTCATACCCCGCCTGCCAGAACGATTTGAACACCTGCATAACCATGCCTCCGCAATGATACTTTTCATGCCAGCACGGGAGGTGAATGAAAAATAAAATTGACAAATAATTTGGAAACCGCTCGGTTTAACCAGCAGTAAGTAGAGTTTTATTAAGAGATTGCGGTGCAATTTAAGAATAGAGGTTTATTAGCAAACGCACGGAAAGATAAATCATTAATCCTGATTATAAGATTAATCCTGGCGGCGTTGCGATTCGCTTTCACCGATTTATGCATAAATAAATGCGGTAAGATCGGGCTAATAAAATATCTCAAAAAATAATAAAGACCTATCATTGCTATTTTATTTGCGAGGTTTATCAATTCATAACCGCGTAAAAATAAACAAGGGCTGTTGTTTATTGGTTTTTTAACTATTCACCGCTTCCACGAAAAATTTCACTATCTTGCAGCCAACCGTTCATCAGGAGCCCATGCTCCTGCTGTCTGCGCGTGATGCTGGTCTTTTGTTAACATTCACGTTATAAATAACGGCATGTAGACATATAGACATCCATACGTTTAGAAGGTGATATGCAAACAGAACCACAGAGCGGAGAGCTAAGGCGCACCATGAAGACGCGGCATTTGATCATGCTGTCGCTGGGCGGTGTGATTGGTACCGGGTTATTTTTTAATACGGGATACATCATTTCGACCACCGGCGCGGCAGGCACGCTGCTGGCCTACCTGATTGGGGCGCTGGTCGTCTGGCTGGTGATGCAGTGCCTGGGTGAGCTTTCCGTGGCGATGCCCGTCACCGGCGCTTTTCATGTCTATGCCGCGCGCTATCTTGGCCCGGCTACCGGCTATACCGTGGCCTGGCTGTACTGGCTCACCTGGACCGTCGCGCTGGGATCGAGCTTTACCGCCGCCGGATTCTGTATGCAGTACTGGTTCCCGCATGTGCCGGTGTGGATATGGAGCGCCCTGTTTTGCGCCCTGATCTTTTCCCTTAACGCCATTTCCACGCGCTTTTTCGCCGAAGGGGAATTCTGGTTTTCGCTGATTAAAGTCGCCACCATTCTGGTCTTTATTATCTTAGGCTGTGGAGTGATTTTCGGGTTTATCAGCCTGAAAGACGGATCGCCTGCGCCGGGGCTGACCAACCTCACCAGCGAGGGCTGGTTCCCGCACGGCGGTCTGCCCATTCTGATGACCATGGTGGCGGTCAATTTTGCTTTCTCCGGCACGGAGCTTATCGGGATCGCGGCGGGTGAAACGGAAAACCCGCATCAGGCTATTCCGGTAGCGATCCGCGCCACTATCGCGCGCCTGATTTTGTTTTTTATCGGCACCGTTTTTGTGCTCGCGGCGCTGATCCCGATGGACGTGGCAGGCGTTGAGAAAAGCCCGTTTGTGCTGGTGTTTGAAAAGATAGGCATTCCTTATGCGGCAGATATTTTTAACTTTGTCATTCTGACCGCTATTCTTTCTGCCGCCAATTCCGGGCTTTATGCTTCGGGTCGTATGCTGTGGTCGCTGTCCAACGAAAAAACCTTGCCGCGCTGTTTTGCCCGCGTGAATAAAAACGGCGTGCCGCTGGTGGCGCTGTCTGTCTCCATGCTCGGCGGCCTGCTGGCGCTGTTATCCAGCGTCATTGCGCCTGATACGGTGTTCGTTGCGCTCAGCGCCATTTCTGGCTTCGCGGTGGTGGCCGTGTGGCTTAGCATCTGCGCGTCTCATTTTGTCTTTCGTCGCCGCCACATTCAGGCGGGTAAGCCGCTCGCCGCATTGCAATACCGTGCGCCCTGGTATCCGCTGGTGCCGGTGCTCGGCTTCCTGCTGTGCCTGCTCGCCTGTATCGGTCTGGCGTTCGATCCCGATCAGCGCATTGCGCTCTGGTGCGGGGTGCCTTTTGTGGCCCTTTGCTACGCCAGCTATTTTCTGACCCATAAAACCCCATCGAAGGAGGCTGACTATGCCGCAGATTAATCCCCTTACCGCGCTGCTTGAACGCCAGCCTTTTGTCGTGCTTGATGGCGCGCTGGCTACTGAACTTGAAGCGCGCGGCTGCAACCTTGCCGATAGCCTCTGGTCTGCCAAAGTCTTGATGGAAAATCCTCACCTTATTCAGGACGTTCATCTGGACTACTTCCGTGCGGGGGCGCAGATCGCCATTACCGCCAGTTATCAGGCTACCCCGGCGGGCTTTGCCGCGCGCGGACTGACGGAGGCGCAATCGAGAGCGCTGATTGAGAAAAGTGTGGCGCTGGCGATAGCGGCGCGGGACATCAGTCTTGCGGAAAACCCAAATGCAGGCCCGCTGCTGGTGGCGGGTTCCGTCGGTCCTTACGGCGCTTATCTGGCGGATGGTTCTGAGTATCGCGGCGATTACACGCGCAGCGCCGCTGAATTTAAGGCCTTTCATCGCCCGCGCATTGAAGCCTTGCTGAAGGCAGGCGCCGATCTGCTGGCCTGTGAAACCTTACCCTCGTTTGCCGAGACAGCGGCGCTGGTGGAGCTGCTGGCGGATTATCCCGAGGCGCGGGCGTGGTTCTCCTTTACCTTACGTGATGAGCAGCATTTAAGCGATGGCACGCCGCTTGCGCAGGTGGTGGAAACGCTGTCAGCCAGTGCGCAGGTGGTGGCGCTGGGTATCAACTGTATTGCGCTTAACCGCACCACCGCCGCGCTGAAACAGCTGCAAAGCCTGAGTGCGCTGCCGCTGGTGGTCTATCCTAATTCCGGTGAAACCTATGATGCCGTGACTAAAGCGTGGCATTCGCATAGCGATACCTGTGACACCTTAGCGGGGTATTTGCCACAGTGGATAGAGGCGGGGGCGAAACTGATCGGCGGCTGCTGCCGGACCACGCCACGGGATATTGCCGCACTGCGCGAACGCCGTTAATAGCCGGGCGCGCAGGTGGCGATGTCAGTCTGACTTGCGGACATGCCGGTCCAGAAAATCACGAACGTCCATACCTATTTCTTTAGCATGGGTTTCAAGCGCGAAGTGGCCGGTGTCATAAAAATGGATCTCCGCTTTCGGCAGATCGCGCTTCCAGGCTTCAGCCCCCGCCGCCAGGAAAAACGGATCGTGTTTTCCCCATACGGCCAGCAATGGTGGCTGGTATTCACGGAAATAACGCTGGAAGGCGGGATACTTTTCCACATTCGAAGCGTAATCCAGCAACAGGTCCAGCTGTATCTCTGCATTGCCCGGCCGCGAAATCTGTAGCCCCTCCAGCGTATAACCATCAGGAGAAACCAGGGACCGGTCGGCAACGCCTTCCAGATACTGCCATTTGATGGAGGCCGGCGTAGGAAATTCCTGCAATGCACTGCGGTTTTCCGGCGTAGGGTCGCGCCAGTATCGCTGAATGGGCGCCCAGGCGTCTCCCAGTCCCTCTTCGTAGGCATTGCCGTTCTGGGAAATTATCGCGGTTACCCGCTCCGGGTGTGCTGCCGCCAGTCGCCACCCGACAGGCGCGCCGTAGTCGTGAACCATCAGCGCATAGCTATCCAGACCCAGCGCCTCGGTGAAGCGGCCAATGGTTTCCGCAAGCTGGTCAAAGGTGTAGGCATACGCTCCCTTCTCCGGCGCCTCGGTAAAACCAAAAGCGGGCAGGTCCGGCGCGATCAGATGATAGCGATCGGCCAGCTGCGCTATCAGGTCACGAAACATAAATGATGAGCCCGCGAAACCATGAAGCATCAGCAGCACGGGTGATGCGGCATCACCGGCCTCACGGTAGAAAACGTTAACCTCGCCGGCCTGTTTATAGCGGTAATGTACCTGCTTCGTTGACGGAGCGGAGGCAGTATCTGCCGCAGGCAATCCAGAAGTGAGAGAAACCATAATAACCTCATGTAACCTTTAAAGTGTTAAATTGAAGGTTACAGGTAAATCTGGTAACCTGTCAAAATGATTTTATGAGTTACGGATAGTTATGGAATTTAAACATCTTTCTTCTCCGCCTCTTTTTCTGGCCGATAACCTCGCGCTGGATTTTATTAACACCGAGTACGGGACGGGTGATGAACGGCATGATTGTTTTGAAAACGATCTCTGTGTCCTGGAGTGGCTGGAAACCGCAGGCCTGGTGCCGAACGGCACTGAGGCACCTGCCGGATTACTGGCAGAAGCACGCCTGCTCCGTGACGCCGCCAGAACAGTGGTGCATGCCGCTATGGCGTCCGTTGCCGCTGACCTGACCGTGGTTAACAGCGTGCTCGGGAAAGGACATCCTGAGACGAGACTGCAATGGGATGAAGGGGCACAGCGATACCGCGTCGATGTCCGGGCAAACGCGCGCAGCCCCGCCAGCCTTCTGTGGCCTGTTGCAGACGCCCTGGTGAAACTGGTCACGGACGACAAATTTGCATATGTGCGTCAGTGCGAAGCCCATAACTGTATTTTGCTTTTTCACGATTTGAGTAAATCGCATCGCCGCCGGTGGTGCAGTATGGCGACCTGCGGAAATCGTATGAAAGTGGCGGCCTTCCGCAACAGGAAGAATTCGTAACGACGCAAAGCCTAACTCTGCTGGTGAAGACGTCAGGTGTGGCCCGGAAAAGTATTTATCGCCATTTCACCAACAAGGACGAGGTGGCTGCCGCGGCGCTGAATGCGCGTGATGTGCGCTGGATGGCGTGGTTCAGGACCGAATGTGACAAAGCGGCTACGCCGGAGGATCGCATCCTGAATATGTTCACCGTGCTTAAAGGCTGGTTCGAGTCCGAGGGGTATCACGGATGCGCGTATATCAATACGGCAGGCGAAGTGGGAGATCCGGCCGATCCGGTTCGTCAGATAGCCAAACTGCACAAACAGAAACTGCTGGACTACGTGCTTGAACTTACCGGCCAGCTAAATACGGCGCAGCCGTTACCGCTGGCCCGGCAACTGCTGATACTGATTGAAGGCGCCATCACGATGTCGCGTGTTATGGGCGATTACAGCGCCGCCGACGATGCAAGAGATGTCGCTCAGCTATTACTGAAACAGCTCCCGTAGCAGGGGGCTGGGTTCCAAAGATGAAACACTAACTGAAGTATCCAATTATCCTGGAGGCACCACCATGTCCGATTCACAGATTCGTCCGCCACTGCCGCCGTTCACCCGCGAGTCAGCCCTTGAAAAAGTCAGACTTGCGGAAGATGGCTGGAACACCCGCGATGCCGATAAAGTGTCCCTCGCGTATTCTCTCGACACCAAATGGCGCAACCGCGCAGAGTTTGCAAACAATCGTGACGAGGCCCGGGGTTTCCTTGAGCGCAAATGGAAAAAAGAGCTGGAGTACCGTCTTATCAAGGAGCTGTGGGCCTTTGACGGTGACCGTATTGCTGTCCGGTACGCTTATGAGTGGCGCGATGACTCCGGTAACTGGTTCCGTTCTTACGGCAACGAAAACTGGGAATTTGGTGAAGACGGACTGATGCATCACCGCTACGCCTGTATCAATGACATGCCTATCAAAGAAAGTGAGCGCAAGTTCCACTGGCCTCTGGGACGTCGTCCGGATGATCATCCTGGTTTATCGGAACTGGGCCTGTAATTTCTGTTTTCCCTCATTGGGCGCCAGTCTGCTGTCACGGCCGGACGCTTATCCCGTTGGTGAGATGTTGAGTTATGCCGGTTGCAACGGCATGGATTTCCCATTGAACAGGCGGAGCTTTTCTCAGGGTGGCAACATGCCTGAGTTTTTTTCCTCAATTAAGTAGCGCACGATTTAATCGCAAGCATATTCACAAGGATGACATAATGACTATCAAAACTGCTTTACTGTCCGCTGCTATCGCAGCCGTTTCGGCCAACTGCCTTGCTGATACATCCATACCAGAACGTCATGTCCGGCAATTCCTGGAGGCGCTGAACAACAGCGGAGGAACGCCCATCGAACAATTGCCCCCACAGGCAGCACGTCAGGTCTTGATCGATGCGCAGAAAGGAGCAACGCTGCCCGCCGCTGATGTCAGTGAGAAAACAATCACTATCGACGGGAAAAGTATAACGCTGAACATCGTCAGGCCGCACAACGTGCAGGGAACCCTGCCCGTGTTCATGTTCTTCCACGGTGGCGGCTGGGTCCTGGGCGATTTCGCCACGCATGAGCGGCTCGTTCGCGACCTGGTCAGCGGATCCGGCGCTGCGGCCGTTTTTGTTAACTACACTCCCTCCCCGGAAGCACATTTTCCTGTCGCGATTAACCAGGCTTATGCTGCGACCCGTTGGGTTGCTGAACACGGCAATGAAATCGGCGTTGACGGTAAACGTTTAGCGCTGGTTGGTAACAGCGTGGGAGGAAACATGGTTGCAGCCGTGGCGCTTCAGGCCAAACAGCATAAGTCCCCTGCCATTCGCTTCGATGTCATGCTGTGGCCCGTCACTGATGCCAGCTTTGATACCGCTTCATATCAGCAGTATCAGAACGGCTATTTCCTGACACGGAACATGATGAAGTGGTTCTGGGATGCCTATACAACAAAAGAGAGCGATCGCAGCAATATTCTCGCCTCTCCGCTACGCGCAACGAGTGAGCAGTTGCGAGGGTTGCCGCCTACGCTGATCCAGACTGCCGAATTTGACGTACTTCGTGATGAGGGTGAGGCATTTGGCCGTAAGCTCGATGCCGCGGGCGTTAACGTGACCGTGACCCGCTATAACGGTCTGATCCATGATTATGGTTTGCTTAATGCGCTGAGTGATGTTCCTGCCGTGCGAACCGCTCTGGGTCAGGCTGCGGGAGAACTGAAAGAACATCTGAAATAACGGATGAGTGACCGGCCGGTTTCATCGGCTGGTCACCACCGTTGGCACGACAGAATAACCGTCCCACTGAGTCTTCGGTTCCGCCTGATCGGGCGTTATGAGATTACGGTTTCCCGTTGCGGTTAATAAAGCGATGCCCGTGACTGGACGTAGCGTTTTTCGAGCTTATCGAGGAAGGTGAATAAGTGCCTGTTCATTTCACTGTAGTCGTTGGCGCGTAATTCTTCGGGTGACTGGACGAAGCGATAGTCTGCAGCCCGGCGTAAATCGCTGTCGGCGTGTGCGATCAGTAAATCGACGACCTCCGGGGTAAGTTCCAGATGACACTGAAAACCGAAGATCAGCTCTGAATAGGCCACAATCTGGCGTGGACAGCCTGCGCTGTAGGCAAGGATTTCCGCCTCAGGCGTGAGCCCTGGCATGTCGTTATGCCAGTGTCCAACATCAAGCTTATGGCCGAAATGAGAAAACAACGTGTGCTTCTCGCCGCTCTGGGTCATAAATAGGGGGAACTTGCCGATCTCTTTTTCCGGACTGTGCTCGAAAGGCGCCCCCAGCGCTTCGCCAATCAGCTGCGCGCCCAGACAGACCCCCACGATGGCTTTCCCCGCACGAGCTGCGCAGGCGATCAGGAACTGCTCGGCACTGGCATCAAAATAGGGACATTCATCCATTGTGACAGAAGGATCCTGAGGTCCACCCATCACGATTAACAGATCGATACCCCGCACATCTTCGGGCAGTTTTTGACCCGCATAAACGCGGGAAAAAGTGACCTCATGACCGCGCAGCACGGCCCAGGTTTCGAAAGCCGCGGGCGCTTCGAAACTTTCATGCACAATAAAATGAACTCGCACTGGCATAGACTCCTGAAATGCTTGTTAAATGTTTGATTCATCGCCCGTTGCCCCGGCAGCATTCTGACCGGGTAACGTCAGCCGGTTCATAGTAAACCTGAGGTTTTAATCTGAGATGCCAGTCAGCTTTGATAAAGCGCCAAGACACGATGACGTAACGGGCTGGTCAGCAACGGCCATCACCTACCAGCGTGGAGAGTGCGATCCGCCGCATTACCATCTTGAAGGGCAATTATTATTTGCGACCAGAGGCGTAATGCTTGTTGAAGCCGCAGAAAGGCGATGGGTTATTCCCCCTCAACGCGCGCTCTGGATCCCGCCGCTGATGGAGCACTCATATCGACTTTTATCGCATACGGAACTGCGCGCTGTTTATGTCAGCCGCAGCCTTATTTCGGCGTGTCGGGATTTCACACGTCACGCCCAGGTTCATGTGATAACCGCGACTTCACTTGTGAAAGAATTAATTGCCGGGTTGTTCTCGAAAGAATATGACGGGCCAATAAAAAGAAAAATGGCCGTTTTACTGCTGGATATTCTCTCAGAGTCCCCTTCCGCGGCCGCCGAACTTCCGTTGCCACAGGATGAGAGATTATTCCGTGCAACCAGAGAACTCATGCTCAGCCATCGCTGGGAAGCCTCCTTAACCGACATGGCTTACGTTGCTAACATGTCTGAACGATCCTTTTCACGCCTGTTTTTACGTGACACAGGGTTCAGCTTCAGAACATGGAAACAGCGCGCCAGAATATACCGGTCGCTGGATCTTCTCGCCGAAAACATCCCCATCAAGCAGATTGCCTATCAGCTCGGCTTTTCCTGTCCTGCTGCGTTTTCCACTGCATTCCGTTCAGTAATGGGTATGTCACCCGGTGATTTTTAAGCGACTGCCGTTGGCAGGCTGAGGCAGAGCGGCGCGCGTCAGCATCGCTCACTCAGGGTTATGCGGCGGAAAATTTCCCGGTACGTCGTCAGTCGCCGGACCGACTATTCAGGCACTCAGAAAGGTTTGCTAAAGGATATTGATCAGTAATTTCACGAATCAGGTTCACAATATCGCAACAAGTCATCACACATGGTTTGTAACTCATTGATCAGTCTTGCCACATGGAAACCATCGCAAACAGCATGATGCACCTGGACGGCGAAAGGTAATAGCACTCTCTCACCTTGTTGGTAGTATTTTCCTGTTGTGAACATTGGCGCAAAAAAGTTCTGAAAGTTAGCTATGTTGATATTAAAGCCGGTAAAACTAACCCACGGATTCGCCGATACGAAAAATACATTTTCCAGAGACTCTTCTTTAGGGAGATAGGAAATACTATTTTGATAACGCGCGACGTCTTCTGAATAATTTTTCAGGAAGTTATGAAAGTTACCATCATAATGGCTCCATAATGACGAAAACGTCTCGGTTTTATCATTAAAGATTGTATAGCACGGATGAGTATCATCCCATATGATAAGGTCATTATCCTTCATGGACATACGAAACTCCGCATGTCTGTTGACTATTTTAGCAAGAAGGAAGGTGATAACAGGATACAGTTTCCAGCCCACCGCCTTAATATCTTTTAACAAGGTGGTAATATCTAACTGTACAGTTTGACTAAATGTACACTGCGCAAATGTCTGAAATGCGTCAAAATGCTCTTTCCTTGCCCAACGAGATAAGTCGACAACGGTATAAGTTGGGTTTATTTTCTTCATTTTCAATATTCACTCTTTAGCAATTTTCGTGGAAGACTAAAGTTATTTTATGCGTTAATCAAGTGCATAGGTCACGAACCAGAAAATTGCCTGAAACCATTATTAACGGTAATCGCATCTTCATAAAAAATAGTTCTGCATGAAAAAATTCGATTTGAAATAATTAAGGGGGAGTTGTATAGCTTTTTTTTGTGGAGATAAATGCCTAAATAGACCCCAATATACATTACTGTCGATAAACGCTAATTTGATGCGCAAGATATAACCAGCCTCCGTAGGTTCTGAGGTATGTTATGCCCCGTCAGTCTCAGATCTACCAAAAGGCGTCGTGAATGCGGCTGCTGAAGCCAGGCGTAAAGGCTGGGTGATATTGAGACATGCTGCAATGCTGGAAACAGAATGACCACGATCAACAACCTGTTTGACAGCTTCACCTTTAATCTTTTCGGGATACGCTACCACTCATGGGTGCCTCTCTTTAAGCCATTTTAAATGACTCCCAGGTGTCTGTTAAACCCGTTGCGATTCAATCCCGTAATTATTCTGGCGAGACATAATCCGTTATCTGCTCAGGTAAAAGATCAGGCATCGCGGTAGTTCGCCCTTGATCATCAACAAATTCAACCATGTAAGCCAGATATGGTTGTTCATGTATGTGTACTATGGTACCTACCATTCCTTTGGTTAACCCTTCATCCGGCAAATCTTCCGCTAACACAACTACTTCAAGCTCTTTTCTTCTCATAGCCTTTATCTCACTTAACAAAAATCGTCGTCATGCGTGGAACGACGGCATCAGGTTCGTATATCCAACCGCTGCGCAAAATCACCGTCTCACCGTTAGCGCCTAATAATGGCATGTCTACGGCCATTCGTTGCCCGTGCTGGGTTGCGTCCAAAACGTTAGCAGGGGCGGTTAATATGCCCTCCTGGACTCTATTCCCTAACACGTCTGAATTTGTCGTGTTATAACCTAGCGCCGATTGGAATACTCTGGCTTTATGCCCACCTTTTGGGTGGGTAACATCTAAAGAGTAAGTCGATAGTTTTCTGTAATCTACAACGGCGTGTTCGGCATTCAGTAATGCCCCTGACTCTGAGGTAAACCCCTTTACAGCAGGAGATTCAAACGTTGGGATTTTGCTTAATGACGATAATTCTTCTAGTTCTCCAGTAACGTTAATTCTTCCCATTGTCAGCCCGGCTGCTACTGATGCGGCGGTAATCAGCAATCCCTTGTTATCCATAACCTGATCATAACCCGCCGACGCATCGCCGCCGAGCTGCTCGGCTGTCTGCCGGAACCCCTCAATATTGCCGTTGTAAATACCCCCTGCCGCCAGCAGGTTGCCCGCCGCTTTGCTGTTGATGGCTTTTGCTGCCTGAGCGTGCTGCACTGGTTCACCAGACGGGCGGAATTTCTCTGTGGCCGCGGGTTTCTTGCCGTTCTGGTTATTGATAGCGAACTGGTAAGCCCGCTGAAAATCACTGACCACCCAGCAAAAAGGATCAACACCGTCAAAAACCAGTTCGCCAGCAGCGTTAATGTGGAAAGGATTTACGGTGTCGGCCCAGTGTTCATCGGTATCCAGCCCGATGATCCAGCCTTACATCAGGTTGACTTCAAGCGCCTCATAAACCGGATCGTACCCTGAAAGGACATAGGGTTTGTCCTTCGGGAGTGGCAGCAAATTAGGGGCTTCGTTGACCGGAGGCGTCACGTAATTCCGGTAATCCAGATCATAAGTGAAAGCGGCTTTTTCCAGTACAGCATCGGGGGTCAGTATGTGCTGGAATTCATCGGGAGACAGCTCCCGTTCGAGTTCCCACAGCGTGTAGAGTCTGAGCATCAAACATCCTGTATTCCATATTATTTATAGGGATCCTCGCGCGTATTGGTATGCACATCAAACACACAGGCAATAAATACCTAATGTTCCTGCGGTGGTTACACCCATAACGAAGATCAGCGACGGGAACGTCCGACGGAGAGTAATTTCAGGCCTTCAGCACCCGGCAACGTAAACCCGTTAATCCCGCCCCTCACCGATGGGCGGGCACAGCAGAGCGTTAAGCGACATCGCTGACGCATTCGCCCCGGTATAACATCAGGATGACAATCAGCCTGCGGGCATGATTTTTGTCACGCATGTGATGGATTGCTTTTTGTACCAAGTATCGTTCGTCGCGAGGCTTGCGTAGCGGAAAAAAGAGTTAACCCGGTTGCACCCTGTAAGACACGTAAACCACGATCTTCGCCAATATCATCGCTATCTTTGTCGCCTGACTTCACCATTTCTATCGCTTTAAACGACAGTGCCTTTGCCTGTGGTTTTCCTGCCTTGCAGACTCCGTTATCATGCTCGCTACGCCTTTATCAACCAGACCGATTCCGGTGAGACGCATAAAAAATAATAAACCTCACTAACTCATTAAAATTTAAGAACATGGACATCAGATGCCAATGAGTACAGCAGAGAATTTCGACGCCCACACCCCAATGATGCAGCAGTACCTCAAGCTCAAGGCGCAGCATCCGGATATTTTGTTGTTTTACCGCATGGGCGACTTCTATGAGCTGTTTTACGACGATGCCAAACGCGCGTCGCAGCTGATGGATATTTCACTCACCAAACGCGGCGCATCGGCGGGCGAGCCGATCCCGATGGCGGGCATCCCGCATCACGCGGTGGAAAACTATTTATCGAAGCTGGTCAGCCTCGGCGAATCGGTGGCGATTTGCGAACAGATCGGCGATCCGGCCACCAGCAAAGGCCCGGTGGAGCGCAAAGTGGTGCGCATCGTTACGCCGGGCACCATCAGCGACGAAGCGCTGTTGCAGGAACGCCAGGACAACCTGCTCGCCGCCATCTGGCAGGACAATAAAGGCTTTGGTTATGCGACGCTGGACATCAGTTCCGGGCGTTTTCGCGTCAGCGAGCCGGCCGATCGGGAAACCATGGCGGCAGAGTTGCAGCGCACCAATCCGGCAGAGCTGCTGTATGCCGAAGACTTTGCCGAGACATCGCTCATTGAGGGTCGTCGCGGTCTGCGCCGTCGTCCGCTGTGGGAGTTCGAAATCGACACTGCGCGCCAGCAGCTGAATTTACAGTTTGGCACCCGCGATCTGATTGGTTTCGGCGTGGAAAACGCGCCGCGCGGCCTGTGTGCGGCGGGCTGTCTGTTGCAGTATGTCAAAGACACCCAGCGTACCTCGCTGCCGCATATCCGCTCAATCACCATGGATCGCCAGCAGGACAGCATCATTATGGATGCCGCTACGCGCCGCAATCTGGAGATCACCCAGAACCTGGCCGGGGGGTTCGAAAACACGCTGGCGTCGGTACTCGACTGTACCGTCACGCCGATGGGCAGCCGGATGCTTAAACGCTGGCTGCATATGCCGGTGCGCGACACTGCGGTGCTGATCGAACGTCAGCAGACCATTGGCGCGTTACAGGAGCTGACGTCTGAGTTGCAGCCGGTGCTACGGCAGGTAGGCGATCTGGAGCGTATTCTGGCGCGTCTGGCGCTGCGCACCGCCCGTCCACGCGATCTGGCGCGTATGCGTCACGCGTTCCAGCAGTTGCCGATCCTGCGTGAACAACTGGCTGACATTGACAGCAAGCCCGTGCAGCAACTGCGTGAAAAAATGGGCGAGTTCAGCGAACTGCGCGAGCTGCTGCAGCGGGCGATTATTGACGCGCCGCCAGTGCTGGTGCGCGACGGTGGCGTGATCGCGCCGGGTTATAACGCCGAGCTGGACGAGTGGCGTGGGCTGGCGGATGGCGCGACGGATTATCTGGATAAACTGGAAATTCGTGAGCGTGAAAAACTTGGGCTGGATACGCTGAAAGTCGGCTATAACGGCGTGCACGGCTACTTTATTCAGATCAGCCGTGGGCAGAGCCATCTGGCACCGATCCATTACGTGCGCCGCCAGACGTTAAAGAACGCCGAGCGCTACATCATTCCTGAACTGAAGGAATATGAAGACAAGGTACTGACCTCGAAAGGCAAAGCGCTGGCGCTGGAAAAGCAGCTGTATGAAGAGCTGTTCGATCTGCTGATGCCGCATCTGGGGGATCTGCAACAGAGCGCTGCGGCGCTGGCGGAGCTGGACGTGCTGGTTAACCTCGCCGAGCGCGCTGACACGCTTAATTACAGTTGCCCGACCTTCTCCGATAAACCGGGGATCCGCATCGTCGAGGGGCGTCACCCGGTGGTCGAACAGGTATTGAACGAGCCGTTCATCGCCAACCCGCTGTCGCTGTCACCCCAGCGTCGGATGCTGATCATCACCGGTCCGAACATGGGCGGTAAGAGTACCTATATGCGCCAGACGGCGCTGATCACCCTGCTGGCCTATATTGGCAGCTACGTGCCGGCGCAAAAAGTAGAGATTGGCCCCATCGACCGCATCTTTACCCGCGTGGGCGCGGCGGACGATCTGGCATCCGGTCGCTCGACCTTTATGGTGGAAATGACCGAAACCGCCAATATTCTGCACAATGCTACCGAGAACAGCCTGGTGCTGATGGATGAGATCGGGCGCGGCACCTCCACCTATGACGGCCTGTCCCTGGCCTGGGCCTGTGCGGAAAATCTGGCGAATCGCATTAAAGCGCTGACCCTGTTTGCCACCCACTATTTCGAGCTGACGCAGTTGCCGGAAAAAATGGAAGGCGTGGCAAATGTGCATCTGGATGCGCTGGAGCACGGCGACACCATTGCGTTTATGCACAGCGTGCAGGACGGGGCGGCCAGTAAGAGCTACGGCCTGGCGGTAGCAGCGCTGGCGGGCGTGCCGAAAGAGGTGATCAAGCGGGCGCGCCAGAAGCTGCGCGAGCTGGAAAGCATCACGCCGAACGCGGCGGCCACCCAGGTGGACGGGACGCAGATGTCACTGCTGGCACCGGCGGAAGAAACCAGCCCGGCGGTAGAAGCGCTGGAGGCGCTCGATCCGGATACGCTGACGCCGCGTCAGGCGCTGGAGTGGATTTATCGCCTGAAGAGTCTGGTCTGACCCTTCTGCCCGGCGGCGCAGGCTTGCCGGGCCTACATTTGTCTGACGCCCCCGCCCGGCGGCACTTGCTTGCCGGGCCTATATTTCTCTGACGCCCTTGCCCGGTGGCTCTTGCTTGCCAGGCCTGCGATTCCCCGTCCAGACCTGCACTTCTTCGTAGTATTCCGAGTTCCGGGGCAAGCCCTGTCTCAGCTTCTATACTTGTTACTTCATTCAGCAACAAAATGGAGTAAATACATGACCATTCATAAGAAAGGGCAGGCACACTGGGAAGGCGACATTAAGCGCGGTAAAGGCACCATTTCCACCGAAAGCGGCGCACTGAAGCAGCAGCCTTACGGTTTTAATACTCGTTTTGAAGGCGCAGCCGGGACTAACCCGGAAGAGCTGATTGGCGCGGCCCACGCAGGGTGTTTCTCCATGGCGCTGTCGTTAATGCTGGGCGAAGCTGGCTTTACGCCGGAAAGCATCGACACCACGGCGGATGTGTCGCTGGATCAGGTTGATGGCGGCTTTAAAATCACCAAAATTGCGCTCACCAGTACGGTGAAACTGCCGGGGATCGAGAAAGAGCAGTTTGATCCGATCATCCAGAAAGCGAAAGCCGGTTGCCCGGTGTCTCAGCTGTTCAACGCTGAAATCACGCTGGATTATACGCTGAACTAAGGCGTGTGTTCCGCCCGTTCCCTGGGGAACGGGCAAAGAAAAAGGCCAGTCCTCTGACTGGCCTTTTTTGTGCGGAATAGATTATTCGCGGAACAGTGCTTCGATGTTCAGCCCCTGCGCTTGCAGGATTTCACGCAGACGACGCAGACCTTCTACCTGAATCTGGCGGACACGTTCACGCGTCAGACCAATTTCACGACCTACATCTTCGAGCGTTGCGGCTTCATAACCCAGCAGACCGAAACGACGTGCCAGCACTTCACGCTGTTTGGCGTTCAGTTCGAACAGCCATTTGACGATGCTTTGTTTCATGTCATCGTCCTGCGTGGTGTCTTCCGGGCCGTTTTCTTTCTCATCGGCCAGGATGTCCAGCAGCGCTTTTTCGGAATCGCCACCCAGCGGGGTGTCTACCGAGGTAATGCGCTCGTTGAGGCGCAGCATACGGCTGACATCATCAACAGGCTTATCGAGCTGTTCTGCAATTTCTTCTGCACTCGGTTCGTGGTCCAGCTTATGGGACAACTCGCGAGCGGTACGCAGATAGACATTCAGCTCTTTAACAATGTGGATTGGCAGTCGAATCGTACGGGTTTGATTCATGATCGCCCGTTCGATGGTCTGACGGATCCACCAGGTGGCATAAGTAGAGAAACGGAACCCACGTTCTGGGTCAAACTTCTCTACCGCGCGGATCAGGCCGAGGTTACCCTCTTCGATCAGATCCAGCAGCGCCAGTCCACGATTGCTGTAGCGGCGGGCGATTTTCACCACCAGACGCAGGTTACTTTCAATCATTCGACGGCGAGAGGAAATATCCCCACGCAGCGCGCGTCGTGCGAAATAAACTTCTTCTTCAGCAGTTAACAGCGGAGAGTAACCAATTTCTCCAAGGTATAACTGAGTCGCGTCCAGCACACGTTGCGTGGCGCCCTGCGATAACAGTTCCTCTTCTGCCAGGTCGTTATCACTGGGTTCCTCTTCATTCAAGGCTTTCTCGTCGAAAACCTCAACTCCGTTCTCATCAAATTCCGCGTCTTCATTTAGATCATGAACTTTCAGCGTATTCTGACTCATAAGGTGGCTCCTACCCGTGATCCCTGGACAAAGTATTAACGTCACTGTTTGTTTTATTTCCCGACAGCACGGTTACGCGCGCTGTCGGGACGAAACAAGAGTGAGCC
Organism: Enterobacter sp. ENT03; assembly: GCF_019218745.1. Classification (GTDB taxonomy): domain Bacteria; phylum Pseudomonadota; class Gammaproteobacteria; order Enterobacterales; family Enterobacteriaceae; genus Enterobacter_D. Next base: position 148,347 of record NZ_JAHUXA010000002.1, on the reverse strand, counting down.
AATGACTCTGCCAAATTATCGCTGCGGCAAATAACGCAGCGGGTTGACGGATTTCCCCTTGTAACGAATTTCAAAATGTAAGCGTGTAGAACTGGTTCCGGTGCTACCCATGGTAGCTATCTTCTGCCCCGCCCTGATTTCTTGTTGTTCCCGGACCAGCATCGTATCGTTATGGGCGTAGGCACTCAGGTAATCATCGTTATGTTTAATGATGATTAAATTACCGTAACCGCGCAGTGCGTTGCCGGCATATACAACGCGTCCATCAGCGGTCGCGGTAATAGCCTGCCCTTTGCTGCCTGCAATATCAACACCTTTATTCCCACCCTCGGTGGCAGAGAAGTTGTCGATAACTTTGCCTTCAGTCGGCCAGCGCCAGGTCGTTATTGGGGCGCTGGTGGAAGCACTGCTGGCGGTCGGTTCGGTAGTGGTAGCAGATGGCACCGTGACAGGCGCTGGGACAGTCGTCGCAGGCTTGTTGTTCGGCAACATCTTGTTATCACTTTGTTCACCTGAGTCCTCAGAATACGTAATTGTCGGTTTCGGTGCAACCACCACGGTGGAATTTTGTGCAGGCGGCGTGACGATACCTTGCGCGGACGCATCCGCCTGCGTAATAGCATTTCCACCCGTAATAGGGGTACCCGACGCATTGCCCACCTGCAGCACCTGGCCGACATTCAGGCCGTACGGGGCCGCGACGTTGTTTCGCTGCGCCAGGTCCCTGAAATCGTTCCCGGTGATCCAGGCGATATAAAACAGCGTGTCGCCCTTTTTAACGGTGTACGTACTGCCGCCGGTATAGCTTCCTTTCGGAATGTTCCCATACTTACGGTTGTACACAATTTTGCCGTTTTCCGTCTGCACTGGCTGTTCTGCCATCGGCTGAACGGGCGCAGTTTGCACGGGCATCGGCTGAATAGCGGGCGTTTGCACTGGCTGGATGGGTTGCGTTTGCTGCGCCTGCGACCCCATTTTGGGCGGCGGCGTGATTAACATTCCGGAACCTGAACTGGAGCTGGACGCGCTGTTACCGCCAACCGAACTGACCGGCGCGGGCGCGTTATCCGAGCTTGAGCAGCCTGCAAGCCAAAGCGATACCAGTGATAATGCCGCGAGGCGACTTACGGTGAATTTTGGGCTTCCCGTGCTCATTTATCCTCCAGGAATGTGTTAACTGTCAGTGACTTAATGATGACCGTGGCGGTCATTTGCAAATGAGCTACACCCTACGCGGATATGGGCTGAAATCCCTCAGACAATTCCAGGAATCAGGCCAGTTCCCCTTTCACAAGCGGAACAAAGCGTACGGCCTCCACGGTATCGATGATAAATTCGCTTCCCCGACGACGCACCCGCTTAAGTTGCTGGTGTTCGTCTCCCACAGGTAAAACGAGAATCCCGCCTTCATCCAGCTGCGACATCAGCGCCACAGGGATTTCCGGCGGTGCAGCCGTCACAATGATGGCATCGAAGGGCGCACGTGCCTGCCACCCTTCCCAGCCATCGCCATGGCGGGTGGAAACATTATGTAAATCGAGCTGTTTGAGCCGTCGCCGCGCCTGCCATTGCAGACTTTTGATGCGTTCGACAGAACAGACATGATGCACCAGATGGGCGAGGATCGCCGTCTGGTAGCCCGAACCGGTGCCGATTTCCAGCACCCGCGACTCCGGCGTCAGCTCGAGCAGCTCGGTCATGCGCGCCACCATATAAGGCTGCGAAATAGTTTGCCCCTGTCCGATGGGCAGCGCGACGTTTTCCCACGCCTTGTGTTCAAACGCCTCATCAATGAATTTTTCTCGCGGCACCTGCGCCAGCGCGTCAAGCACCGCCTCGCTACGGATCCCCTGCTGGCGTAACTGTTCCAGCAGCGCCTGGATGCGTTTTGTTACCATTGCGTATTCACCCCGGCGCGCTCCAGCCAGCCGCTGACCACGTCCTGAGCGCTGTACGCGGTGAGATCCACATGCAGCGGCGTCACCGACACATAGCCCTCGTCAACGGCGGCAAAATCAGTGTCCGGTCCGGCGTCGTGTTTTTCCCCCGGTGGACCAATCCAGTAAAGCATATTGCCGCGCGGATCTTCCTGCGGGATCACTTTATCCGCCGGATGGCGAGTGCCACAGCGCGTTACGCGAATACCTTTGATTTCACTGAGCGGCAGATCCGGAACATTGATATTCAGAATGCGTCCGGTGCGCAGCGGTTCGCGGCTTAGTGCGCGCAGGATAGAACAGGTCACAGCGGCGGCGGTGTCGTAATGCTGATAGCCGTTAAGGGACACCGCCAGCGCCGGAAAACCAAGATGACGCCCTTCCATGGCGGCAGCGACGGTGCCGGAGTAGATCACATCGTCGCCCAGATTAGCCCCGGCGTTAATGCCCGACACCACGACATCCGGGCGCGGGCGCATCAGGGCGTTGACGCCCAGATAAACGCAGTCGGTAGGCGTACCCATCTGCACAGCAATGTCGCCGTTTTCATGGGTAAAAGTACGTAGTGAAGATTCGAGGGTCAGCGAGTTAGACGCGCCACTGCGGTTACGATCGGGCGCGACGACCTGTACATCGGCAAATTCCCGCAAGGCCTTCGCCAGCGCCTGAATGCCTGGCGCATGGATCCCGTCATCGTTACTCAGCAATATTCGCATAATCACCCGATGTGTTGATAAGTTCCCTTACCACGCTGGTGGCAAAACTACCTGCCGGTAGCCAGAAACGTAACTCGACGGTTGCGTCATCCCACCAGTTCCAGCTTAACTGTTGCACGTTGAGCAGCATCGCGCGGCGCGCCGCCTCGACCTTTTCGCGCAACAGCAAGGATTGTAATTCCGGGGCATCGGCACTCGCCGCCTGCTCAAACGCCAGCGCCTCGCGCTGCGTTCCCCAGTCACCACTCCCCGGCAGCGCGGCCGTGATCATCAGCTCGTGGTTGTCGACGCGGGTCTGTAATTCCGCCTGTTCTTCGACGGTGGCGACAAACCAGCTTCCGCGCCCGGCTAATTGTAGCGCATCGCCGTCAACAACTTGATTAAAGTCTGTTTTTTTCAGGCGCTCGCTGACAATCTGATTAAACAACGCGCTGCGGGCCGCCGACAACATAAAACTGCGTTTATTGCGATCGCGCACCGGCGCATTGCTTTGCGCCCAGCGCAGCGCGCCGTGCAGGTTGCTGCCGCCCAGACCAAAGCGCTGTGCGCCAAAATAGTTCGGCACGCCTTTTACCGCGATAGCGTGCAGACGTGACTCCACCTCCGCGCGATCGCTGATGTCGCGCAGCACCAGCGTAAACTGGTTGCCGCGCAGCGCACCTAAACGCAGCTTACGCTTGTGGCGCGCATATTCCAGCACCTTGCAGCCGTCCAGCTGAAAGAGGCTCAGATCCGGCATACCGTTGCCCGGTACGCGCGCGCACAGCCACTGTTCCGTCACTGCGTGCTTATCTTTTTGCCCGGCGAAGCTCACTTCACGGGCGGGAATTTTCAGGAACTTAGCCAGTTCATCAGCCACCGCGCGGGTATTGCAGCCGGTTTTCTGAATGCGCACCAGAATATGCTCGCCTTCACCGTCTGGCTCAAAACCTAAGTCTTCCACCACCACAAAATCTTCCGGGCTGACTTTCAGCGCGCCGGAGGCCTGGGGTTTGCCATGCAGAAAGGTCAGGTCGTCGAAGGCAATCATTTTGCCGCCCTGACTAACAGCGCCACCGCTTCACAGGCGATGCCTTCGCCACGCCCGGTAAAACCAAGTTTTTCGGTGGTGGTGGCTTTGACGTTCACATCGTCCATATGGCAGCCGAGATCTTCCGCGATAAACACGCGCATCTGCGGGATATGCGGCAGCATTTTCGGCGCCTGGGCGATAATAGTCACATCGACGTTGCCGAGCGTAAACCCTTTCGCCTGAATACGTCGCCAGGCTTCGCGCAGCAGCTCGCGGCTGTCAGCGCCTTTGAACGCCGGGTCGGTATCCGGGAACAGCTTGCCGATGTCACCGAGCGCCGCCGCGCCCAGCAGGGCATCGGTCAGCGCATGCAGCGCCACGTCGCCATCGGAGTGGGCCAGCAGACCTTTTTCGAAAGGAATGCGCACGCCGCCAACAATAATCGGGCCTTCGCCGCCAAAGGCGTGTACGTCAAAACCGTGTCCAATACGCATTATGCCATCTCCTTTCCGGTCATTCGGGTGAGGTAAAATTCTGCCAGCGCCAGATCTTCCGGTCGCGTGACTTTGATGTTATCCGCGCGGCCGCTGACCAGCACCGGGTGATAGCCGCAATGCTCCAGCGCCGAGGCTTCGTCGGTGATGGTCGCGCCGTCGTTTAAGGCGCGCTGCAGGCAGTCGTGGAGGAGTTCACGCGGGAAAAACTGGGGCGTCAGCGCATGCCAGAGATCGTTACGATCTACCGTATGCGCCACGGCGGCGATGCCAGGCTCGCTGCGCTTCATGGTGTCGCGCACCGGGGCGGCGAGAATACCGCCCACGCGGCTGGTGTCGCTGAGCGCCAGCAGACGGGCAAGATCGTCCTGATGCAGACAAGGGCGCGCGGCGTCATGGACCAGCACCCAGGGCGCATCGCCCGCGGCCTTAAGCCCCGCCAGCACGGAGTCAGCCCGCTCGGCACCGCCGTCAACGACGGTCACCTGCGGATGATCCGCCAGCGGTAACTGCGCAAAGCGCTCGTCGCCGGGGCTGATGGCAATGATCACCCTTGCCACGCGCGGATTCGCCAGCAGCGCATCCACCGCGTGTTCGAGGATCGTTTTATTGCCAACTGAGAGATACTGCTTAGGACATTCCGTTTGCATGCGGCGGCCAAATCCGGCGGCCGGCACCACGGCACATACGTCCGGAATTATTGCTGCCATGTCGTAAACCTGGGCTTCGCTTATCGATTATTTTGCAGTGACCCTGGCGTGCGTTTAGACGCATCCGGCACCAGACGGTAAAAGGTTTCGCCTGGTCGGGTCATACTGAGTTCGTTACGTGCGCGCTCTTCAATCGCTTCCTGGCCGCCATTGAGGTCGTCAATTTCGGCGAAAAGCTGATCGTTGCGTGCTTTAAGTTTGGCGTTTGTTATCTGCTGCGCGGCCACATCGTCGTTGACACGGCTGAAGTCATGCAGGCCATTTTTGCCGAACCACAGTGAATACTGTAGCCAGACCAGCAGTGCCAGCAACAGCAGCGTTAATTTACCCATCGTGCCCCCTGAAAATCGGCATCATCATCCCATAACTTGCGCGCAGACTCCACACTAAGCCGATACCGCGTCATCGCGGCCAAATGTAGCACTATTTACGGGCGGGCGCACAGGTGTGCATTCCTGACACATTACCTTATCGAGCGTTACGCATTGAAGTATGGCCGGGGTTAGCCCATCAGCCACATAAATAACGCGCCAAACATCGTCGCCACGATAATGACCGTCGCAAGGCAGCTGTAACGCAGCTTGCCGCCGAGCAGCGAATGCACGGCGATGCCCACCACCACGGCGACGGGCATCAGCGCCAGAAAGAACGGCCAGGTATACAGAAAAAAGAACAGCGTATTCGGGCCATAAAGCAGAAAGGGTATGCCGAGCGCCAACAACCATGACACAAAGCCAACGAGTGCTCCGGGAAATGACCAGGTCGTTTCCTCGCTGGCGGCGACGGTCTCGGACCGTGACAAATAGATGTTCTGGCTATTGCGCATAGTGGATCCTGTAACCTGACTGTCCGCGAAAGCAACCCCGAACATGTCTTAGGATCTGATAATATCGCCCTGTCTCAGCAGGTCTAATAATTGACCCACTAAATTTGTTACCAATTGTTCACCATCAAGATGCACATCCGGCGTTTCAGGCGCTTCGTAAACCGAATCGATACCGGTAAAGTGACGCAGCTCCCCGGCACGGGCTTTCTTATACAGTCCTTTGGGATCGCGCGCTTCGCAGATCGCCAGCGGCGTATCGACAAACACCTCAATAAACCGCCCTTCCCCGACGCGCTCGCGCACCATTTCCCGCTCCGCGCGGTGCGGAGAGATAAACGCCGTCAATACGACCAGTCCCGCATCGACCATCAGACGCGCCACTTCCCCGACGCGACGGATGTTCTCTTTACGATCGTCATCACTGAAGCCCAAATCGCTGCACAGCCCGTGCCGCACGTTATCGCCGTCGAGCAAATAAGTGCTGACGCCAAGCCCGTGCAGCGCCTCTTCCAGCGCCCCGGCAACGGTCGATTTACCTGAGCCAGACAGCCCGGTAAACCACAGCACAACCCCACGGTGACCGTGGAGCTGCTCGCGTTGCCCGGCGGTTACCGGATGTGGATGCCAGACGACGTTTTCATCGTGCTGCGCCATTATTTGCCTCCCAGCAAATCACGCGCGCCCCAGTGCGGGAAGTGTTTACGCACCAGTGCGTTCAGTTCCAGCTCAAAAGCGCTGAACTGTGACGGCACATGGCTCGCCTGCTCGTTCGGCTCGCGTACCATGCCTGCGCCCACGGTCACGTTGGTCAGGCGATCGATAAGGATCATGCCGCCGGTAACCGGGTTTTCCTGGTATTTATCCAGCACCAGCGGTTCGTCAAAGGTAAGATCCACCAGCCCAATACCGTTCAGCGGCAGGTTATCCACTTGATTGTGTTCCAGGGTGTTGATGTTCACCTGATAGTGAATGCCATCCACACGCGCACGGGTTTTCTTGCCGGCGATTTTGATGTCGTAGCTCTGGCCCGGCGTCAGCGGCTGCTCCGCCATCCACACCACGTCCACCGATGCGCTCTGCACCGCTTTCAGCCCGTCCTGCGCATCGAGCAGTAAATCGCCGCGGCTGATGTCGATTTCGTCTTTCAGTACCAGCGTGACCGCTTCCCCAGCCCCGGCCTGTTGCAGATCGCCATCAAAGGTGACGATACGCGCCACCGTTGATTCCACGCCCGACGGCAGCACTTTAATGCGCTGGCCGACAGTGACGCTACCGGACGCAATGGTGCCGGAGAAACCACGAAAATCGAGATTCGGGCGGTTCACGTACTGCACCGGGAAACGCATCGGCTGCGTCTCCACCACGCGCTGGATCTCAACGGTTTCCAGCACTTCCAGCAGCGTCGGGCCGCTGTACCACGGCATGTTGCTGCTCTGGCTCGCCACGTTATCGCCTTCCAGCGCCGACAGCGGCACAAAACGAATGTCGAGGCTGCCCGGCAGCTGTTCGGCGAAGGTCAGATAGTCTTCGCGGATCTGATTGAATTTCGCTTCGCTGAATTCCACCAGATCCATTTTGTTCACCGCTACTACCAGATGGCGGATCCCCAGCAGCGTCGAGATAAAGCTATGACGACGGGTCTGATCGAGCACGCCTTTACGCGCATCCATCAGCAGGATCGCCAGATCGCAGGTGGACGCGCCGGTCGCCATGTTGCGGGTGTACTGCTCGTGGCCCGGCGTGTCGGCGATAATAAATTTACGCTTCTCGGTGGAGAAATAGCGATACGCCACGTCGATAGTAATCCCCTGCTCGCGCTCGGCCTGCAAGCCATCCACCAGCAGCGCCAGGTCCAGCTTCTCGCCCTGCGTGCCGTGACGCTTGCTGTCGTTATGCAGCGATGAAAGCTGATCTTCATAAATCTGGCGGGTATCGTGCAGCAAACGGCCAATCAGTGTGCTTTTACCGTCATCAACGCTGCCGCAGGTCAGAAACCGCAGCAGGCTTTTATGCTGTTGCGCGTGCAGGTAAGCTTCCACGCCACCTTCACTGGCAATTTGTTGTGCAATAGTCGTATTCATGGCGGCTCCTTAGAAATAACCCTGGCGTTTCTTCAGCTCCATGGAGCCGGCCTGGTCGCGGTCAATCACGCGGCCCTGTCGTTCGCTGGTGGTGGACACCAGCATCTCTTCGATGATTTCTGGCAGCGTTTGCGCGTCAGACTCCACCGCGCCGGTCAGCGGCCAGCAGCCGAGAGTACGGAAGCGCACCATGCGCTGTTCGATCTTCTCGCCCGGTTGCAGGTCGATGCGATCGTCATCGATCATCATCAGCATGCCGTCACGCTCCAGCACCGGGCGCTCTGCGGCCAGGTACAGCGGTACGATTTCAATATTTTCGAGGAAGATGTACTGCCAGATGTCCAGCTCGGTCCAGTTGGAGAGCGGGAACACGCGAATGCTTTCGCCTTTGTTGATCTGGCCGTTGTAGTTGTGCCACAGCTCCGGGCGCTGGTTTTTCGGATCCCAGCGGTGGAAACGGTCGCGGAACGAGTAAATACGCTCTTTGGCGCGGGATTTCTCTTCGTCACGGCGCGCGCCGCCGAAGGCCGCATCAAAACCGTATTTGTTCAGCGCCTGCTTCAGCCCTTCGGTTTTCATGATGTCGGTGTGTTTACCGCTGCCATGCACGAACGGATTAATCCCCATCGCCACGCCTTCCGGGTTTTTATGCACCAGCAGCTCGCAGCCGTAGGCTTTAGCAGTGCGGTCACGGAATTCATACATCTCGCGGAATTTCCAGCCAGTATCCACATGCAACAGCGGGAACGGCAACGTGCCGGGATAAAACGCTTTGCGCGCCAGATGCAGCATCACGCTGGAGTCTTTGCCGATGGAATACATCATCACCGGATTGCCAAATTCTGCCGCCACCTCGCGAATAATATGGATGCTTTCCGCCTCCAGTTGTCGCAGGTGAGTGAGTCGTTTTTGATCCATAACCGTTCCTTAAGCCAGATTTACCACGGAGTTATCAAAAGATCCCGTGCCTGTAGAGTGTTGAAACCAGGCGAGCGCATCGCGTAACTGCACCACTTCGCCCACCACCAGCAGCGCTGGCATCGGGGCGTTTAGCGCCAGGTTCTCTAGTTGTTCTAATGTGCCGGTTTTGACCTGCTGATCGCGTCGCGTGCCGCGCGAAATCACCGCCACCGGCGTCGCTTTATCGCGACCGTGCAAAATAAGCTGCTGGCTGATTTCCGCCGCTTTCATGGTGCCCATGTATACCGCCAGCGTCTGACGGCTCTGCGCCAGCTGCGACCAGTCAAACGGCGCGCTGTCGGCTTTGTAATGGCCGGTCACAAAGGTCACGCTCTGGGCAAAATCACGGTGCGTAAGCGGAATACCGGCATAGGCCGTTGCGCCGGAAGCGGCAGTGACGCCAGGCACCACCTGGAAGGGCACACCCGCTGCGGCGGCGGCCTGTAGCTCTTCGCCACCGCGACCAAAAATAAAGGGATCGCCGCCTTTCAGGCGCACCACGGTTTTGCCTGCCCGCGCTTCGTCAATCAGCATCTGATTGGTTTCATGCTGCGGCACGGCATGACCGCCCGCGCGTTTACCGACGCAGATTTTGTCGGCATCGCGCCGGGTCAGCTCCAGCACCTCATCGCTGACCAGATGGTCATAAAACACCACGTCTGCCTGCTGAATAACCTGCAAACCGCGCAGCGTCAGCAGCCCGGCATCGCCTGGCCCGGCGCCCACCAGAATAATTTCTCCGCGCGAACGGTCCGGGGCAGCCAGCGCCTCTGCCAGCACGGCTTGCGCCGCCTGCTCGTTTCCGGCCGCCATCAGGCTGGCGAAACGCCCGCGAAAGGCCGCTTCCCAGAAGCGACGGCGGGCGTCTGTCGTTTTACGCAAGGCTTTGATGCGCTCGCGCCACTGTCCGGCAATATCCGCCATGCGGCCTAAATTTCCCGGCAGCAGCGCTTCAATTTTTTCCCGCAGCAGACGCGCCAGCACCGGGGCATTACCGCCAGAGGAGATCGCCACCACTATCGGGCTGCGGTCAACAATCGACGGGAAGATAAAGGAGCACAGCGGCTGGTCATCCACCACGTTCACCAGCCGGTGACGGGCGTCGGCAGCGTCAAAGACGCGACGATTGAGCGCGCAATCGCTGGTAGCGGCGATGACCAGAAAAACGGCGTCGAGCTGGGTTTCATCGAACTCGGTGGCCAGCCAGACCAGCGCCTGTTCATCAGCCAGACGCTGCACCTCGCCGCCCAGTTCGCGGGCGACAACCTGCACTTTCGCGCCCGCGCGTAATAAGAACGCGATCTTACGGGCAGCGATCTCGCCGCCGCCAATAACCAGTACGGGTCGGTTTTTTACCGCAGCAAAAATGGGCAGGTGATCCACAAGGCAACAGCTCGCTAACAATCAGGAATAAGGGGACTATAGGGGGCGGTGGTAAGCGAATGAAATTACGAATTGGAATGAGTAGTTCCGCAAAGGAATAACGGTCTGAAAAAGCAAATATCAAAAAGTGCTTAACGCCAGAAAATTCGTGCGTTTAGGCGGAATTCAAATTGTGTAAGGCCGATCACAGTTTCATACTAAGCCCGTCAAAATTTTCCTGCATGTTTAAGGACTCTCTATGTTTTCCGCATTGCGCCACCGTACCGCTGCCCTGGCGTTCGGCGTATGCAGTATCCTTCCCGTCCAGGCGACACTGCTGCCGCCCGGCGACATGGCAAGCCATCAGGCACGTTATATTGCGACCTATTTCCCCGGCCGCATGACCGGCACCCCGGCAGAGATGCTGTCCGCCGATTATGTGCGTCAGCAGTTTGCGCAGATGGGCTACCAGAGCGATATTCGCAAGTTCACCAGCCGCTTCATCTATACCTCGAAGAGCAACCAGCGCAACTGGCATAACGTTACCGGCAGCACGGTGATCGCCGCCCACGAAGGTAAGCAGCCGGAGCAGATTATTATCATGGCGCACCTCGACACCTACGCGCCGCGCAGCGATGCGGATATTGATAACAACCTCGGCGGTCTTACCTTACAGGGGCTTGACGATAACGCCGCGGGTGTTGGCGTGATGCTGGAACTGGCCGATGCGCTGAAAAATATTCCCACGCAGTACAGTATCCGTTTTGTCGCCACCAGCGGCGAAGAGGAAGGCCTTCTTGGCGCAGAGAATTTTCTGAGCCGCATGAGCACAGCCGAGAAGAAAAACACCCTGCTGGTGATCAATCTCGATAACCTGATCGTGGGCGATAAGCTCTATTTCAACAGCGGTAAAAATACCCCCGCCTCGGTACGCAAACTCACCCGCGACCGCGCGCTGGCCATCGCCCGCAGCCGTGGCATCCCCGCCGCCACGAATCCCGGCCTGAATCCGCAATACCCGAAAGGCACCGACTGCTGCCACGATGTGGAGGTGTTCGATAAAGCGAATATTCCGGTGCTGTCGGTGGAAGCGACGAACTGGTCGCTGGGCAACAAAGATGGTTACCAGCAACGCGCCAAAACCCGTTCTTTCCCGAACGGCACCAGCTGGCACGATGTGCGACTGGATAGTCAGCAGCACATCGACAACGCCCTGCCGGGCCGCATCGAACGCCGCAGCCGCGATGTGATGCGCATTATGCTGCCGCTGGTAAAAGAACTGGCACGGGCGAAAACGTAGATCTTCGCGAGAACGGGGAACGCTGGCATAGCACTCCCCCTCGAGCTGCGATTTCGGTTTATCCCCGCGGGTGGGGGGAACACGCGCAGGTTGACGCAGCGAAAACGCCGCTGGTCGGTTTATCCCCGCTGGCGCGGGGCACACGCTCATTGCTGACTCCTGAATCTGGTTGTGCGCGGTTTATCCCCGCTGGCGCGGGGAACACTTCGTGCTCAAAATCGACGTCGCCATGTTCGTCGGTTTATCCCCGCTGGCGCGGGGAACACCCAGTGACAGCCTATTACAACGAGATCGATCCCGGTTTATCCCCGCTGGCGCGGGGAACACGTCACAACTTTTTCACCGGGGAACATTATGGGCGGTTTATCCCCGCTGGCGCGGGGAACACGTTCCGTTCGGGCAGCACAAATCAGCACCGTACGGTTTATCCCCGCTGGCGCGGGGAACACATTAACCAGTCGACCTTTTCAGCTAGTGTTTCCGGTTTATCCCCGCTGGCGCGGGGAACACTTTACGGTGGCGGGGGTTAGTATATCGTTTATCGGTTTATCCCCGCTGGCGCGGGGAACACGCGCCGCACATATTACTCAGGCGCGTAATTGTCGGTTTATCCCCGCTGGCGCGGGGAACACCCGTTAACGCTGTTCCAGGCGTAGCGCGCCCACGGTTTATCCCCGCTGGCGCGGGGAACACATAACGCGACGTGCGGCAATGTCGCCCTCCTGCGGTTTATCCCCGCTGGCGCGGGGAACACCAGTACGACCGCAAGAAGAAACAGCAGAACTACGGTTTATCCCCGCTGGCGCGGGGAACTCATATAATATGGTGGTGCAATCCTCATAAATCTCGGTTTATCCCCGCTGGCGCGGGGAACTCGAATTTCCGGCGCGGCGGTTACTTTCGGTGAGCGGTTTATCCCCGCTGGCGCGGGGAACTCTTCGGGTAAACGGAATGCATCACCTCGATCCACGGTTTATCCCCGCTGGCGCGGGGAACTCCTTTTCATTTTTCAGATGGGCAAAAATCTGTTCGGTTTATCCCCGCTGGCGCGGGGAACTCTCTGAAAGCGTGTCAGTATCGAAGTTACCCGGCGGTTTATCCCCGCTGGCGCGGGGAACTCGTGGGCGGCTATTCGATGCGGATGCCAGGTATCGGTTTATCCCCGCTGGCGCGGGGAACTCGCACTGGCGAACGATAAAGGCGAGTGGCGTTACGGTTTATCCCCGCTGGCGCGGGGAACTCTTGTTTAGCCCACTCCATCGCCTGTTTGCCCGCGGTTTATCCCCGCTGGCGCGGGGAACTCTGTAGCAAATGTGGAGGCAGCTTAATTCTTCCCGGTTTATCCCCGCTGGCGCGGGGAACTCTTGCTGGTTCATGCCTTCGATGAAGGCGCGGTCGGTTTATCCCCGCTGGCGCGGGGAACTCAGACTCCAGCGTGACAGCACCGCCGGATACCACGGTTTATCCCCGCTGGCGCGGGGAACTCCCTACGCACAGCTCCAGCCACGTCCCACCACGCGGTTTATCCCCGCTGGCGCGGGGAACTCTCGTTACCAACACCCGGATTTACTCCTGCAACCGGTTTATCCCCGCTGGCGCGGGGAACTTGGTAGAGGCACCACGACGGGGACCACCACGGGCGGTTTATCCCCGCTGGCGCGGGGAACTCGGCAGGATAGCCACTTACGCGCGGAGCTGGGACGGTTTATCCCCGCTGGCGCGGGGAACTCGCGCTGTCCGGCCCTGCTGGTAATATCCCATCCGGTTTATCCCCGCTGGCGCGGGGAACTCGGTCGCTCCCGTTTAACTTTAACCTCAACGCGCGGTTTATCCCCGCTGGCGCGGGGAACTCCCTGACGTTTCTGCGGATCTTTACGGCATAAACGGTTTATCCCCGCTGGCGCGGGGAACTCCTCATTCACGCTGTCAGCAAGCCTAATGGCCTCGGTTTATCCCCGCTGGCGCGGGGAACTCTGGCTGCGTCTCTCTCAATTCGTTAGCCAGCGCGGTTTATCCCCGCTGGCGCGGGGAACTCGATTTATTGGTCAAGCATTGTTGCATTAAATGCGGTTTATCCCCGCTGGCGCGGGGAACTCCAAACGACTCGCGCTGGGATGCTCGAAAACTGCGGTTTATCCCCGCTGGCGCGGGGAACTCTACAGGAATATTGCTGGTGTACTGGGGTTTTTCGGTTTATCCCCGCTGGCGCGGGGAACTCTACTGATGGTAAATCCATCACATTGCCTGAACCGGTTTATCCCCGCTGGCGCGGGGAACTCGCTGTACTGCGCGCCTGTGATATTTCCATCGCCGGTTTATCCCCGCTGGCGCGGGGAACTCCATTTTTTCCCTCCAGAACATGGAGGAGAATACGGTTTATCCCCGCTGGCGCGGGGAACTCAATTTTGACCGGTTCAGCGACCTGATCGGGCGCGGTTTATCCCCGCTGGCGCGGGGAACTCATCGATCGGCCCAGCACAGTACGTCTGAATAACGGTTTATCCCCGCTGGCGCGGGGAACTCTGAGTACACTGCTGGGCATACTGACGGATTAACGGTTTATCCCCGCTGGCGCGGGGAACTCCGCGATTGTGCCCGCAAAGTCTTTTCAAGACGCGGTTTATCCCCGCTGGCGCGGGGAACTCTAAAGCCAGCGCGTTCTGATGGGTGATCAGTCCGGTTTATCCCCGCTGGCGCGGGGAACTCGTTACGTAGCTCTTTCATCAGAAGCCACCTTTCGGTTTATCCCCGCTGGCGCGGGGAACTCCAGGTCTGCTGATTTAGCAGAAGGAGTTGCCACGGTTTATCCCCGCTGGCGCGGGGAACTCCGATGCAACCACCATTGAAGTGAACGAAATCACGGTTTATCCCCGCTGGCGCGGGGAACTCGTATGGCATGCCCCTTTCGGGTACGGCCTGCGCGGTTTATCCCCGCTGGCGCGGGGAACTCGGGAACAGATTAAAGGCGCGGACCGCCGTAACCGGTTTATCCCCGCTGGCGCGGGGAACTCGTGTCGAAATCGTTGTAGATGTGAACAGGCGGCGGTTTATCCCCGCTGGCGCGGGGAACTCGGTACCGTTGCTTGTACTGATGACAAAATTACCGGTTTATCCCCGCTGGCGCGGGGAACTCGTTCGACGACATTATTGTTGAACTTCCGCCTCCGGTTTATCCCCGCTGGCGCGGGGAACTCTCCAGGAGGCTAACTCCCAGAGCTTCAATTTTCGGTTTATCCCCGCTGGCGCGGGGAACTCCAAAAACCAGCTTTTCTCAGTTAGCGCGTGCCCGGTTTATCCCCGCTGGCGCGGGGAACTCGCGCCCCCCCTCCCCCTAGACAATCTACAGCGCGGTTTATCCCCGCTGGCGCGGGGAACTCTCTTAGCCTACATCTTTGTTTATTAGAGCAATTTTTTATCAAAAACAATTCACCAACGACTTTATTACATTTCCTTATTTTAAAAGAACGGGTAAGCCATTGATCTCAAATTGGAAAAAAAGAAACCAGCCGCAGGCCGTCCAAATCTACCGGCATACGCCTGTTTTCTCCCCATGTCTGAAAATCAAACCCAGATTCGTTATTGGTCGCCCAGGCCATAACCACATTTCCGGCTTCTGCCAGTTGGGTGATTTGATACCAAATCATTTCGCGGACTTTACGAGACACCTCGCCCACATAAACACCCGCCCTGACTTCAAGAAGCCATACCGCAAGCCGACCGCGCAACTGTGGAGGCACGTTTTCTGTCACAACAACAAGCATACTCATGCGCTATCCCCTATGACCTGCATCACCCAGTGAAACGGGTTCAGGGATCGCTGGCGGCTGAGCATCCTCAAAGGGTTTGGGAAGCTCAATCTCGCCTGCGGCAAGCACTTCCTCTATAAGCGGGATTATCCTCGCGAGCGTTTTCTGGCTGCGAAAAACATCCCGACAGGCCAGACGAACGTCTTTATCCGGACTATGCGGATTGCGGGCGGCAATTTCGAACGCGACGGGTACGACACCGTCAAATTTCACGATGTCAGCAATGTCGTAGACAAAAGACAATGGCTTACCTGAATGGACAAAACCGATTGCTGGCGCATATCCCGCTGCCAGAATTGCCGCTTCGGTAATGCCGTACAGACATGACGTGGCGGCGCTAATGCACTGATTTACCACATCACCTTTCTCCCAGTCTTTAGGATCATAGCGGCGTCCATGCCACTTAACGCCGTAGCGCTTCGCCAGCAAAGAATAAGTCTGACGGACGCGAACACCTTCAATACCCCGAAGCTGTTCCACCGAACGTCTACTCGGTGCTGGCTCGCCAAAACGAAGCTCGAACATTTTACGCACCACTTTCAGGCGTAAGTCCTCATCCAGCGCCAGTTTCGCCTGATAAAGCAAGCGGTCACTTCGCGCACCGCCAGGCTGGCCGCTGGCGTACATCCGCACCCCCGCCTCGCCGACCCACACCAGCAATGTGCCGGTGGTGGCCGCCAGACGCACCGCCGCGTGGGAAATGCGCGTTCCGGGTTCCAGCATGATGCAGGCGATCGATCCCACCGGGATATGGGTGCGTATCCCGGTTATGTCGATCAGGACGAACGCGCCATCAACCACGTCGATTTGTCCATACTGTAAAAAGATCATCGAGGTGCGATCTTTGATGGGGATGGGAGAAAGCGGTACGTAGCCCATGGCGTTATCCCCTGCGGATCAACATCAGCCCACACCCTAATCCTTTGCTTTTGCCGATCCCGCTGCGTAACGTCTCCAGAAACTGGGTCGCATCCGTTACCAGCAACCTTCCGGCAAAATCCACGCTGGTAAACGTTACCGCAGCCTGCCCGGATTTACGCACAAACCGTTGCTGTTGCTGGCCGATCACGTCCAGATCGTCCTGATTAACGGTGAATCCTTTTGCCTCTCCCTGCATTTTCAACCAGTGCTTTGCGGCTGCGACCTGTCGGGACCAGTATTCTGCCGGATCGACACCCTGTAATTTTGCCTGATACTTCGCATCCATCAGCACGTCGCTACGCTTGCCCTGGCGAGTGATCACCGGATTAGCACGCAAAGCGAAGTGAAGCGTCATGCCTGCACAAAGCTGTGGCGCGAACGGTTTCGTCTCGACGGTCAAAAAGGCGTGTTCCGCCTGCGGGATGCCCTCAGAAAGCAGATAAAAACAGGCACCGGCACGAAAGGGCTCATGACGAAACAAAAACGTCCGTGCCTGCTGGCCGGGGAAAAGTTGCCACAGCCACTGGTGGCTGGCATACGGCTGCGCCTCCAGCCATTTCTGATGCATGGTGGGCGTCAGTTTATTCAGGTCGAGTGTAACCCGTGAAAGAAACATCACTCTTCCTCCGTGAAGTAACCCGAGTGCTGCACGCGGGTAGAAAACTGCCAGCGCTGGCGGCTGCCAGGTTGGTCGCGGCGTTGCTGCGTGGCGGCTACGGTCATGCCCTGCTGATCGCCTTCCCAGACGCACCAGCGTAGATCGTCCGCGATCAGGCTAAGTTCAGGGCAGAGCAAACCGTACGCCTCATGCTGCAAGGCTGCACAAAAAACATCCGCCAGCGTACCGTTGAGGATCTGCGGTGCCAGCGGCAGTGCGGGCGGACAACTTTTTCGCCCCAGGTAAAGAGCAAACACCGGGTTTTCCAGCGCCTGCGCCAGCGCTTCCAGGCTAAAGGGCGCATCTGACGTTTCCTGGACGGCAACATGGTAGTACGCATCGCAGCGGTATTCGCGCGAGGTCAGCAGCGTGCCAATATCATCCGGCGATTGCGTCAGTTCGTCGCGACGCGTGTAATAGCGGCGCTTACGGTTTTCTTTCGGCACCTGAACGGTGTGGTAATCACGTAGCCATTGCTCACGCCCGGAAAGCGGCCGGATGGCGAACAGATAGTGCTGATTCAGAAGCCGAAGGCGTTCCTCTTCTTCACGCTTGACCCCCAGCGCTGCCGCCAGTAGGCCGAGTAGCGCCGAACGACTGGGGATGGTCGATGTATGACGCACCTCACCCACGGCGGCCTCCCCCCAGGAGGCCAGCGGAGCATAGAGTTGAAATACCAGATAACGGGACATCGTCGCTCCTTAACTAGCTGATGAAATCCAGCAGTTCCTGAAGGGAGCCTTCGCCCGATTCGGCGTTCATTTCGTAGCATTGCTCATCGCTTTTTTGTCCGTATACGCGGGCAAATTTTTGATACTGCTGTTGCAGGCGTGCAATCGCCTGGGTCTGCTGATCCTCGCCCCGCACCGGGTTAAAAAAGGCCACCGACAGCGTGCGCGGCTGCTGGCTGCCTTTTTCGGCCATCGCATAAGACGCATAGGCGCGGGAAGCAAAGCTGTTCTGTTTGCCAGTGGGCGACACGGTGAGCGCGGTTTCCGTCAGCGCGCGCAGCGTTTGCTTCACCAGCGCTTCATTACCGTTAAGGTTTTCCAGCAGCAGGTCGCGATTAATGCAGATGTAGGTATAGAACAGCGCGGAGGCGAATCCCTGTTCACCCATATGCGCAGAACCGGCGTCATCTTCTTTACGATTGAGATCATCCACTGCGGTGAAAAAATCTTCTTCGACAGTGACCGCGCTGACGCCCAGCGCGTGGGCGACCTGGCACGCCGCCTCAACATTGAATGCCGGGCTGGATGCCAGCATACGGCCAAAGAGCGCAATATCGACACCCTGCGCATCCGCGCGCAGCAGGGTTAATTCATTCTCGGCAGGCTCACGCTTGTCGGCGGCAAGCGTTTGAACCAGCTGATTAATCTGCTGCATTTCCTGCGGGCTGACATGCACCAGTTGTTCAATATCCAGATTATCCAGCGGCGATTTTGGATTTTTATCGGCTTTTAATTTGCCAAACTGTTCTGCGATTTTGGCCGCTATCGTCAGTGCTGTTTTCTCAGCCACGTCAGCGCTGCGCAGTTGCTGATAAATCTCACGACCAAGGCGACGCGTGCGCGTTCCCATATGAGCGCTTAGCGCACTGCCGAAAACCTCGGAGGTGCGCCATGCGCGTTTCAGGCTTTGTGAGGAAACCCGCAGGCGCTCCACTCCGCCCATGATGGCGGTTTTTGGACGCCCGGTATCGTCACGGTTTAAATTGGCTGGTGCGTAAGCGGTTAACAGATGAAGCTGAATAAAAGTGGTCATGATTATTCTTCCGGTGAATTTTTAACTGAGGTTTTTTCGGCTGCCAGCAGATATTCGCTGGCCCAGCGCACGCTGAAACGTTTGAAAGGGTTAGTTTCAACAGGCTGAAACTGTTCGCGGGCATACCATTCGCGCATCCACAAAAAAATGCCGTCGGCCAGGGATACCAGATTGACGCCTTCGTCACCGCGCAGTTTGACCGCGCGGGTCAACTGGCTGCATAACTCCGCCGGGGTTCGCGCCGCAAGCAGCCGATCGAAGCGCGAGCGGGACAGGCACGGCGTACCTTTTATTTCTTTCCCCAACTGGCGGGCGACGCTCTCCTGTCCGTTATCTTTGCGCACATGGGAGGCAATGCTGGCGAACATCGCCAGCGCCAGCTTATCGCTGTCGTTAAAACGCAGGAGGGTCTGTAAGGGCTGCATGAGCGCAAAAAATCCCTGAGTGGTTAAGGTGCCATAAGGTTGAGCGCTGCGACGTAACTCCGCCCGCCAGGCTCTGCCATTCACGCCACCAGGATGGTTGCGCTCCTGTAAACTTGCAAACCAGCGCCTGACTATCCCCGCCGCCTCGGGATGGGTAAAAATCACCGGTTTACCGGTATCTATATCAGCCATGTTGTGCCTCCTTACGCTCGCGCGTTAATTCCAGTAACGCTTTCCAGGTTTTTTGTTTGAGCAGATTTTTAGTCAGCCCTTGCCGGGCGCGCAGAATACGGCTCAGATCGCTGACTTCATCCGGATTGGTAAAAGCACGTTCATCAAACGTGTGAAACAGATAATCGCGCAGGGCCGTTTGCCAGATACTTAACGCGCGGCGCGCCTCGGGAAAAGTGGCAGAGGGATAATGATTAAGCGTCTGCCAGAGCGTGTGAAAATCATTTTCGGTTTGTTGCCAGAAGGCGATGTCGATCATGCTGAAATCGCCCTTCGCTTCTTTCGGGCTTTCAAACCACGCTTCTTTTAATGCCTGGCGTAGCAGAGGCAAAACGCTTACCGCCAGTTCAACGCAGCCTTGTAACAGTTCTTTCAGTTCAGCGGCCCCGGCACGTGGCAGCGTGGTAATGGCTAAGCGATGCTCGTACCAGCAGCGGGATTTCGCGTTATCCATATCAAAGCCTGCGCACCACAATTGCGTTTCGCGGGGTAAGGGATTGCGGCGCACGACTGTCGCCGGTAGCGTGCGGTTTAACTTATCTTCCGATTCCACCACCAGCCCAAGCCAGTCTTTCCAGGCGAGTCCACCTGGTTGGCCTTTTAACGGCAGCAACGGGGCGCTGACATCTTTAACGCCCTGCCGGTAGGGTGAAAATGGATGCACCCAGCCTTCATATTGCACGCCATAGTTTTTGCTGCGTATCTGGCTTAACAGTTCATCATGGTGTTCACCGCACAGATCGCATTCGCCGCTTTGCGTATGGGTGAAATCAATCTCCAGACGACGGGGCATGCCCCAGTACGCCTGTAACGGATGCGCATTTTCCGGGGTGACGCTGTTTTTGGCGCTTTCGCTGCTGCGTGTGGGGGCAAGCCACGGGAAAATGAGCGGCAGTTGCGCCTCCTGCCAGGGTTTAGCGGGCATGACGTTAAGCCACAGTTTCTTCCATAAAGGCACATCATTGTTCGTGGGAACCAGCAATGTGGTCATCGGGCCGCCGCCGCGCATACTGGTACGAAAACCGGCGCCCGCCGCAGGGGAATTGGTTTGCACGGTGAACAGCGCCATCGCCGCGCAGTGCGGACAAAAATGCTGGTAACAGGTGCGTTTAACGAAGTGATCTTTGTTGAGCTTAAGCGCATTACCGCCGGGCGCGTCGATCAGCAGACCTGAAACAGAAGATGGCTCAACCGGCAGCGTATCAAAATCCTGTAAAAATGCCGGTTTATCAGGCCCGAAGTTAAAGGCCACCGCGATGCGCGACAGGGCCTGTTGCCACTTGTCCGCATCCAGCCCCTCGTCCCAGACATCTTCCCAGGCTTCCTCGTCCTCTGGTGCAAAGGTGGTTTGCAACATGCCGATCAACAGTTGCCAGGCGGCTCCCTGAAAATCAGCTCTTGACCATGCGAGATCGAGGATGTCGTTATCCGCAAGTTGCAGCGGTGAAATTTTCCTGCGCTGCCCGCCGCGATCTATTGCGGGTAGCCAGGGTTCCGTAATTAAGGAAAACATAAATTCCCCTGTTTTAATGTCCCTGTTAAACCACTTTCAGGAGGCTAAAAGCCCCCACACCTTGTTGTAATGCTCAGATTCTTTGTCGCGTTCCAGCAGCAGCACCTGGGCATGCGGATCACGAATGCGCTTGCGAAAACGCTCCAGCTCCTCGCCCTGCACATGGGGCACAGAGGTGGCAACTTTTCGCCACAGGCTTTCACGTACCGATAACCGACTCTGCTCCCAGGCAAAATCTGTGCCTTCTGCATAGGGCGATAAATCCTGCCATGCCAGATAGAGATCGACGCTCGCCTCGCTCAGGCGCGTTGAAAGCTCCACATCCTCGGCCCAGGCAAAATCACTGGCCGTGCGGTCATAACCCCTGTCGCGGTCGAGCAAAATTTGTGCTGCGGCGCCTCTTTCACCAGCTTTCAGGCCAAACACATGATCGCCAATGCGCTGCAATCCTGCCGGGGCGTCGATCCATTCGCTATACACGCTTTCTACTAATTCACGAGCGTGGTCCGGCATGCGGATTTCTCCTTTTTCACGCAGCACCGCCTGCGTACGCCACAGACAGGCGTGATCCGGATAGACAAATCCGGTGCCCTGCAACGCGCCCACCAGCCAGCCGGGTTGAGCGTCTGGCTGCCATTCGGGTGCCAGAATATGTAGCGTCGGAGAAAGCCGCTGCCCGCGCTGATGGCGTTGCAATCGTCCGGCGCGCTGAATCATTAAATCGACAGGCGCGAGATCGCTAATCATCACATCCAGGTCAATATCAAGGCTTTGCTCAATGACCTGGGTGGCGATCAGCACTTTGCCGCGTCGCGACTCTGCGGTGCTGGCTTTACCGAACCAGTCCAGCGCGTGGTTTTCAATCGCCATGCGATCGATAAACGCATAACGGCTATGAAACAGCAGCAGATCGTCCTGCGGAATATTGCCGCGTTGCAACAGTTCACGGTAAACCGCTATCGCCTCATCAACGGTATTGCGGATCCAGCAGATGCACTGACCGTCATTAACCGCTTGTTCGATAAGCGCGATGGCCTGCTGCGTCTGTGTCAGCCACTGGACAGCCACGCAGCGCGCCACTTCCGGGCGCGTTGCCGTATAGCTTTCCTGTAAGCCTTGTGACGTGAGGTGAGAAACCCAGGGATAATTCGCCTCGGGATGGGGATGGGGTTGCGGTAACACCCCGCCTGCGCCGTTGTGAAACGCCGTCAGCAATTTCTGGCGCAGCGATAGCGGCAGGGTGGCGCTGAGGATGATCGCGCTGCCTCCCTGCGCGGCGTGAAACGTCAGCAGTCCTTCCAGCAGGCGCACCATAAAGGCATCGTAGGCGTGGACTTCATCAAGGATCAGAATTTTGCCGTAAAGCCCCAACAGGCGCAGGGACTGATATTTGAAGGGCATCGCCGCCATCAGTAGCTGGTCAAGCGTGCCGACGCCAACCTCTGCCAACAGAGATTTTTTGCGCGAGTCGGCAAACCAGCGGTTGCAGGTGCTGGCGGCGGCATCTTCGCCAGCCTGATAGCGGGTTTGCCCCTGCATTTCGTCGCGCCACAGAGAGTGGTTAAACGCCTGCGACATATGCCGTGCGCCGTGTGCCAGCACCAGTGATGGCTGATTATCACGGTTAAACAGTGCGCGATAAGCCAGCGCCAGACGGTTAAACATGGCGTTAGAGGTCGCCATCGTCGGCAGGCCGACATATAAGCTGTCACCTTTACCATCCGTCATCATTCGGTGAGCGAGGATCATCGCCGCTTCGGTTTTGCCCGCACCGGTGACATCTTCCAGTATCAGTAGCTGCGGGCCTGGCGCACTGATGTCGACATCCAGAGCTTTTTGTTGCAATGGCGTAGGCTGCTGAAGAAAGGGAAATAAGGCCTGGTGATGCGTAAAAGGTGCCACCGCTGAGGACTCTGGAACATGCCGCAATGCCTGTTGCGCCTGGCTTCTGGCTCGTTGCCAGTATTCATTAATTGGCAGCACATCACTGACCAGGGGAAAATCATCCTGATTCGATCCCAGCCAGTCGGCCAGCACGGTCAGTCCGGCGAGTAGCCAACTCTGCTGTTGAAATTTATTGCCCCAGGTTTTGTCGCTAAAACTGTGTGGGAAAGTGTCAATACTTAACAGTAAACGGAGATCGGTGAGCCAGCACTCTGCGGCATCAATATCTTCAGACATAAATGCTGTAAGGCCTTTTACCTGCTGCTGTGGCGGTTTGCCGTGATGCCCGGTGACAATTTTTAATGCAGTATCCAGCGCCCGTTGGTCATTTTTGTAATTGCTGCTGGCGGGCAAAACGGTGTACTTCCCTTCTTTCCATGCAGGAAAAAAATTCGCATGCCAGAGCCAGTAGCCCAGCGAATCGTGACGGGCGCTATAACTCTTACCGCTAACCGCAGGTACCAGTTCAGCGCAGGAGTGGACATACAACTGCTGGAAGCCACGGGCAAATTTACCGATGTCATGCGTTCCCAGCAGCCAGGCGAACCACACTGCGGCTTCCTGCCGGGAAAAACCTAACTCAGCAAAAATATCCGCTGCGTGGAATCGATTTTCCAGCACCATTTGCCAGCCGCAGGCCGCGACATCCAGGCAATGGTAGGGCAACAAATGGTAAGCCGCCCCGGACGACTCTGCGGAGGCGGTTTTTC
Source organism: Enterobacter sp. ENT03 (assembly GCF_019218745.1). Lineage (GTDB taxonomy): Bacteria > Pseudomonadota > Gammaproteobacteria > Enterobacterales > Enterobacteriaceae > Enterobacter_D. The sequence goes on along the minus strand of NZ_JAHUXA010000002.1, from coordinate 124,977 downwards.
CCCAATACTTAAAATAGTTTGCGGTTTCGAACATGGCGTTTGAGCGTCAAAGAAAACATGACGCTCATTACAACGCGGGGGCGGGGATTAAACTGTGATAAATATCATGTGGTTATTAACATTCTAATAATAATGCCCGCAATATTAACTTCTAAAAATCATTAGCGAGATTTACGGGTTCCTATTCATGCAATCCACATTCACGCTTCAGCCCGAAGAAGCGGGTTTCTTCTTCCGCCATCCCCGGTTCCCATTTGCGGGTAGTGTGCGTATCTCCAACCGACAGATAGCCCTGATCCCACAGCGGATGGTATTTCAGGCCATGCTTTTGCAGGTACTGGAACACGGTGCGGTTATCCCAGTCGATAATCGGCAGCACTTTGAACACGCCGCGCTGGATGGCCAGCACCGGTAAATTCGCGCGGCTACCGGACTGGTCACGGCGCAGGCCAGCGAACCAGGTTTGCGCGTTCAGTTCTTTCAGCGCACGGTTCATCGGCTCGACTTTGTTGATGTCGTTGTACTTCTCGATGCCTTCGACGCCCTGCTCCCACAGTTTGCCGTAGCGGGCCTCCTGCCAGGCCGCGCTCTCTTTCGCGCGGTAGACTTGCAGGTTCAGTTTGAGTTTGTCCGTTAACTCATCAATAAACTGGTAGGTTTCCGGGAACAGGTAGCCGGTATCGGTGAGGATCACCGGAATGTCCGGGCGGATCTGATTCACCAGATGCAGGCTGACCGCCGCCTGAATACCAAAGCTCGACGACAGCACGTATTCACCGGGCAGGTTTTCCAGCGCCCAGGCGACGCGCGCTTCTGCGCTGAGTTTTTCAAGCTGGCCGTTCGTCTCGGCGAGGGCCAGTACGCGTTCTACTTTTGGCAGTTCGTTGAGCGCGTTTAGATCGAGTACGGACATAAGGACCTCGTTTGTGAGTTATTGCCGGGTGGCGCATACGCTTACCCGGCCTACAGGGCACGTTGGTTGCCCGGCCTGTTAAACCGTAGGCCCGGTATGCGTAGCGCCACCGGGCAAGGATCGTTTATTCCCAGAAATCCCGTGCCGGATCCAGTACCGGACGGATGATGCCAGCGCGCACGGTGAAATCGCCGAAGCCTTCGTTGGCATTACGCTCTTTCGCCCAGCGGCCTACCAGCTCGTCAATGGTGTCGAGGATTTCTGATTCAGTAATGTTTTCGCGGTACATGCGCGGGATACGTGTGCCCATGCGGTTGCCGCCCAGGTGCAGGTTATAGCGACCCGGCGCTTTACCGACCAGCCCCAGCTCCGCCAGCAGCGCTCGGCCACAGCCGTTCGGGCAGCCGGTCACGCGCAGCACGATATGCTCGTGGCCGAGGCCGTGTTTTTCCATCACCGCTTCTACTTTGTCGATAAACGACGGCAGGAAACGCTCGGCTTCCGCCATCGCCAACGGGCAGGTCGGGAAGGCGACGCAAGCCATGGAGTTCTCACGCTGCGGTTTCACGGCGTTCATCAGGCCATGATCGCGCGCCAGTTTTTCGATCTTCGCTTTTTCGCGTTCCGGCACGCCCGCCACGATCAGGTTCTGATTCGCGGTTAAACGGAAGTCGCCTTTATGGATCTTCGCGATCTCAACCAGACCGGTTTTCAGCGGGCGATCCGGGTAATCCAGAATACGACCATTCTCGATAAACAGCGTCAGGTGCCACTTATCATCGATGCCTTTTACCCAGCCGATGCGATCGCCACGACCCGTGAATTCATACGGGCGGATCGGCGCGAATTTGATGCCTGCGCGACGTTCCACTTCCGCTTTGAAGACTTCAGGGCCGACGCGCTCCAGCGTGTATTTGGTTTTGGCGTTTTTGCGATCGGTACGGTTGCCCCAGTCGCGCTGCGTGGTGACCACGGCTTCGGCGACCGCCAGCGTATGCTCCAGCGGCAGGAAGCCAAATTCAGTGGCGGTGCGGGCGTAGGTTTTCTTGTTGCCGTGCTCAATGGACAATCCGCCGCCAACCAGCAGGTTAAAGCCCACCAGCTTGCCGTTTTCGGCGATAGCGACAAAGTTCATGTCGTTAGCATGCAGATCGATGTCGTTTTGCGGCGGGATCACCACCGTGGTTTTAAACTTACGCGGCAGATAGGTCTGACCGAGAATGGGTTCTTCGTCGGTGGTCGCCACTTTCTCGGCATCGTGCCAGATTTCCGCATAGGCGCGGGTGCGCGGCAGCAGGTGCTCAGAGAGCTTTTTCGCCCATTCGTAGGCTTCGGCGTGCAGCTGCGATTCCACCGGGTTAGAGGTGCACAGCACGTTACGGTTCATGTCGTTTGCCGTGGCCAGCGCGTCCAGACCTACTTCATGCAGCATCTGGTGTGCCGGTTTGACGTTCTTCTTCAGAATGCCGTGATACTGGAACGTCTGGCGGTTGGTCAGCCGGATGCTGCCGTAGATGGTTTTCTCGGTGGCGAATTTATCCACCGACAGCCACTGCTGCGGCGTGATGATGCCGCCCGGCAGACGGCAGCGCAGCATCATCGCATGACGCGGCTCCAGTTTCTGTTCGGCGCGTTCGGCGCGAATGTCGCGATCGTCCTGCTGGTACATACCGTGAAAACGGATCAGCAGGAAGTTATCGCCGGAAAAACCGCCGGTCAGACCGTTATGTAAATCTTCCGCAATCGTACCGCGCAGGTAGTTGCTTTCGCGCTTCATGCGCTCGGCGTCAGTCAGTTTTCCTTCGACCACCAGCGGACCTGGATATTTTTCGCTCATTAGTAGACATCTCGCTGATAACGGCGCTCAACGCGCAGCTCACTTAAAAATTCATCCGCCGCTTCGGTATCCATGCCACCGAATTCGGCAATCACATCCAGCAAAGCTTTTTCAACGTCTGCGGCCATACGCCTGGCGTCGCCACAGACATAAATGTGGGCACCGTCATTGATCCAGCGCCACAGCTCTGCGCCCTGTTCGCGCAGTTTGTCTTGTACGTATATTTTTTCTTTCTGATCGCGGGACCAGGCCAGGTCGATGCGGTTCAGCACGCCGTCTTTAACGTAGCGCTGCCACTCCACCTGGTATAAAAAGTCTTCGGTAAAGTGCGGATTGCCAAAGAACAGCCAGTTTTTACCCGGCGCGTCTTCGGCGGCACGTTGCTGCATAAAGGCGCGGAACGGCGCGATACCGGTGCCCGGACCAATCATGATCACCGGCGTTTCGGGGTTTTCCGGCAGACGGAAGTTATCGTTATGTTCGATAAACACCCGGACTTCGCCATCTTCTTCCACGCGGTCGGCGAGGAAGCTGGATGCGCCACCAGCCCGCGCGCGGCCTTCAATGTCAAAACGCACCGCGCCCACGGTAATGTGCACTTCGCTTTCGACTTCCGCCTGAGATGAAGCAATGGAGTACAGGCGCGGCGTCAGCGGGCGCAGCAGACCCATCAGCGCGTCGGCATCCAGCTGGGCTGGCGAGAAACGCACCATATCGACAATCGGCGTCGTTGCGGCGTAGTGCTGCAACTGCGCTTTATCGCCCACCAGCGGCAGTAAGGTTTCGCTGCGGGTCAGGGTGGCGTAGTTTTCCACGATGTTGGCGGTGTTCACCGTCAGCTCAAAATGCCACTGCAAGGCTTCGGAAAGCGGCAGGGTTTTGCCATCGATATTCACTGGCTCGTCGCCGGTCAGCCACAGCAGTTCAACCAGTTCTTTGACCAGCGCCGGATCGTTCTGATACCACACGCCCAGGGCATCGCCCGGCTGATAGCGCAGACCAGAGTCACCCAGGTCGATCTCCAGATGACGAACGTCTTTTTCGGAATCGCGACCGGTGATTTTCTGATTAACCGACAGCGTGGCGCACAGCGGCGCTTCTTTCGTATAAGGGCTGGAAGTAACTTCGTTGACCACGCCGCTGGCCGTCACGGCAGCCTGCGCTGGCGTTTCCTGCGGCACGCGGGATTTCAGCACCTCGACGATACGACCACGCCATTCGGCGGCGGCAGGCTGATATTCAACGTCGGTATCCACGCGATCCAGCAGGCGTTCCGCGCCCAGTTCCGCCAGCTTGCTGTCAAAATCTTTGCCGCTCTGGCAGAAGAATTCATAGGAGGAATCGCCAAGGCCAAAGACGGCAAAAGCTGTGCCATTAAGTTTGGGGGCTTTTTTCGAGAACAGGAATTTATGCAGCGCGACGGCTTCTTCCGGCGGCTCCCCTTCCCCTTGCGTGGACGTCACGACAACCAGCAGTTTTTCCTGAGCGATTTGTTTGAATTTATAGTCGCCCGCGTTGACCAGGTTGACGTTAAGCTTCGCCGCCAGCAGGTCATCACGCAGCGCTTCCGCCACACGGCGGGCGTTACCGGTTTGCGAGGCGGAAATCAGCGTAATGGCCGGTGTTTCTTTGGCGACTGGCGCGGGCGCAGTCGCCGCAGCGGTGCCAGGCTGCTGGTTAAGCACGCCCCAGAAATAGCCGGAAACCCAGGCAAGCTGCGTGGGAGAAAGTTCGGATGTCACCGCCGTTAGCCGTGACATTTGCTCCGCGTTGAGCGGCAGCAAAGCGGAAGGTGGGGCCTGAGTCGTCATGCGTCGTCCAGTTCCAGTAAAAGCTGTTTTTATAAGGGGGAAAAACAGAACAGAGAGTAAGGTTAACGGCGCGAATAATAACAATTAAAGAAGGGATGGAAATAACAAATAACCAAAATGACTAACCTGTTTTAGCTATAGTTATTAACACTTAAACCGGTCAATTAAGTACATGAATTTTAATGAGTAAATAAGCATAAGCCTGACCAATACTTCGGCTTAACACTTTTACCGGTTTTTGTTAATGCTAAAAAAGGTCATATCCGCTACCCTACGGCGGTTTTTGCCTTACAGAGAAATTATGATGATCACCACCCTGTTTAAAGATTTCACCTTCGAAGCCGCTCACCATCTGCCGCACGTACCGGAAGGCCACAAATGCGGTCGCCTGCACGGTCACTCCTTTATGGTGCGTCTGGAAATTACCGGTGAAGTCGATCCGCATACCGGCTGGATCATGGATTTTTCCGAGCTGAAACGCGCCTTCAAACCGACCTATGATCGTCTGGATCATTACTATCTGAATGATATTCCGGGTCTTGAGAACCCGACCAGCGAAGTGCTGGCCGCGTGGATCTGGAACGAAATGAAGCCGCTGGTGCCGCAGCTGAGTGCGGTAATGGTAAAAGAAACCTGTACGGCGGGCTGTATTTATCGCGGGGAGTAATTCCCGCTTCTGTGTCATCAGTCACCGCCCCCGCATCGCCGCTATGTCATGATAGAACGCTCTGAAAAGGAGCGTTAAATGACTGACGATTATGACATTATCATTATCGGCGCAGGGATCGCGGGCAGCAGTTGTGCAGTGCTTTGCGCCAGAGCTGGACTTTCCGTGTTATTACTTGAACGCGGGGAGCGTCCCGGCAATAAAAACCTTTCCGGCGGTCGTCTCTACGGCTATGCCCTGCGGGAGCTGATCCCAGACTTTGCTGAACACGCGCCCCTTGAGCGCCACATCCATCGCGAACATATTTCCCTGCTCAGTTATGCCAGTTCCACCACCTTTTCCAGCCAGCTTGCTCGTGCCGATTCCTGGAGCGTGCTGCGCGCGCGCTTCGATCCCTGGCTGGCGGATCAGGCGCAGAACGCAGGTGCGCAGTTACTAACCCAGGCGACGGTGCAGGCTCTGCATCTGCAAGATGGCACCGTGTGCGGCGTGGTGTGCGACGGCGAAATCATTACCTCCCGCTTTGTGGTACTGGCTGAAGGCGCAAACAGTATGCTGGCGCAACAGCATGGGCTGGTGCCCCGCCCGGCGCAGACGTCAATGGCGACGGGCATCAAAGAGGTGCTGACGCTTGATCGCGCCACGCTGGAAGAGCGCTTTCAACTGGAAGAAAACCAGGGCGTTGCGTGGTTATTTACCGGCGGCGTATGCGGCTCCCGGCCTGGCGGTGCGTTTTTGTATACCAACCGCGACACAATCTCGTTTGGCGTGGTGTGTCCGCTTTCCTCCCTAAGCGCCACGCAACCCGCCACCACGCTGCTGTCGCAGGTAAAAGCGCATCCCACGCTGCGCCCGTTGCTGCGCGGCTGTTCGTCGGTTGAGTATGGCGCGCATCTGGTGCCGGAAGGCGGGCTTAATGCTATGCCGGTGCAGAAAGGTGGTGATGGCTGGTTGCTGATCGGCGATGCGCTGGGCAGTTGCGTGAATACTGGCTTTACCGTGCGCGGCATGGATCTGGCGGTGCTGAATGCCCAGGCCGCCGCACGGACGCTTATCGCCGCTAGTCAGAAATCTGGCAGCCAGTTATTTCCCGATTATCACCGCCAGCTTGAACGCAGCGCTCTGTGGGCGATTTTGCAGCGCTACCAGTCGCTGCCCGCGCTGTTGCAGCGACCCGGCTGGTATCAGCGCTGGCCGGATTTTTGCCGCGACGTCAGCGAGGCACTATGGCGCGCGGACCACACGCCCACCCCGCCGCTGTGGCAATTGCTGTGGCAGCACGGGCGCCGACACGGCCTCAGCCACATGGTGGCTGATATGCTAAGGAGCCTGCGATGCCTGTAACGCATAACCGTTATCGTCCGGCGACAACGCCGCACATTATTCCCGCCGAAGAACTGGACGCCGGGCAAAAGGCACAACTGGTGAACGGCTGTCCTGCGGGGCTGTTCCGCTATACCGCCGACGGCGGGCTGACCGTGGATTTTCACGGCTGTCTGGAGTGTGGAACCTGTCGGCTACTTTGCGATCCCGATACGCTGGCGCGGTGGCAGTACCCCGCTTCCGGCTTCGGCATCGTCTATCGCTTTGGCTAAGAGACCCTATACCGATGCCTTTATTACACCTGCTCAGACAAAATCCGATGATCGCCGCCGTGAAAGACAACGCCAGCCTGCAACTGGCGATTGATTCCGACTGCCTGTTTATCTCTGTACTGTACGGCAATATCTGCACCATCACGGGTATCGTGCAAAAAATCAAAAAAGCCGGAAAGTATGCTTTTATCCACGTTGATTTGCTGGAAGGCACCTCGAATAAAGAGGTGGTGATCCAGTTTCTGAAACTGGTCACCGAGGCGGACGGCATTATCAGCACTAAAGCGCCGATGCTGAAAGCGGCCCGTGCGGAGGGCTTTTTCTGCATCCACCGACTGTTTATCGTTGATTCGATCTCGTTTCACAATATTGATAAGCAGGTGGCGCAGTCGAATCCGGACTGCATTGAGATCCTGCCCGGCTGTATGCCAAAAGTGCTGGGTTGGGTAACGGAGAAGATCCGCCAGCCGCTGATCGCCGGTGGGCTGGTGTGCGATGAAGAAGATGCCCGCAACGCCATTAATGCCGGTGTGATGGCGATCTCCACCACCAACATCGACGTCTGGACACTGGCGAAAAAACTTAACTGAGTGCCGCCAGCGCGCGCAGTACCGCCAGCCCGTCATCAACGATGCCGACATCCGCCTGTGCAAACAGCGGTGCGTCGGCATCGGTGTTGATCGCCACGATAAACTGGCTCTGCGCGATCCCCGCACTGAACGCTGCCGCCCCTGATGCCCCGGCAATAATGCACAGTTCCGGGGCCAGCATCTGCCCGGATACGCCGATCATCCTCGCATCATCCACCCCGCCCAGCATCACACGCTGGCGGGTGTATCCGGCTTCTGCACCAAGGGATTTCGCCAGCGCCTTCATTTCGTCTTCACTAAGACACTCTCCGCCCTGACCAAACGCCACCACGCGTCGCGCCTGGCTGAGCGGCTGAATCTCTTCGCGCCGGGTTTCGCTTAACAGTTGCAGCCCCTCCGGCAGCGGCCCAACCGGAATAGCGTCTTCGCCGTCGATTTGTGGGCCAGCCGCGCCGGACGGTCTGCTGCCTGCGCGGGCCACCGACAGGCAAAGCGGGGAGGCCGCTACCGCAAGCCGGGCGGTCAGCGCATTGCCGTAAACCGCTTTGCTGACGCAGCGTGTGGCGCTGTGCCACGCCTGCGCCTGGCAGACGCTGACGCCGCCGGTACGCCAGGCCAGCCGCGTCGCCAGTTCATCACCCGTTATTCCGGCCGGAAAAATCACTATCTCGGGGCGCGTGCGCTGCCAGTGTTCTTCCAGCTGTGGCAGCGCCTGTTCACCACAACAGACAGACGCTGCCAGTTGCCAGCGTTCAAAACGGGGCGCGTCCCATTCGCTGGCCGCAACAAACGCAATAATATCGGCAGACAACGGTTCATCATTGGTAGCAATCAGGGCGATGTTCATGGTGTCATCCTCTGGCGCAGGTACATGTCCCATAAGCGCCGGGCTTTTTCCCCGGCGTTGTTGCCGCTCACGATCACACCGCCTCGTCGGTTTTGGCGGCGCGTTAACTGGCAGCAATTCACCTGCCCGGTTGCCGCCATTTCAGCAGTCAGGCGTGTGATAGGAGCGTTCGCCGCCGCCAGCCGCTGGCGCATACCCGGCACCCGCAGCGCCACCTGTCCTTTATTACGCACCGCCAGCACCGCAGGCGCGGTCAGTTGCCACTCCCGCCGCAACGCACCGTCATCCTGTACCACATGCAGCATTTTATTTTCCACGGTGAAATCGCTGACCTGCCCCAGACAGTGCCAGCCAAGCATCTCCGCCAGCAGCCAGGGAAGTTGGCCGTTTTGCCCTTCGCTGCTCTGGCTACCGGTGATAATCAGCTGTGCGCCCTGCTCCCGTTGCCAGGCGGCAATGTGAGCGGCAACAAACGCCGGGGAAAAACGCAGATCCTGCGGGGTTTCCACCAGTATCCGCTGCGAAAAACCCAGCGCCGCCAGATGCCGCAGCCCGTAGCAGGCGCGTTCGTCGCCAACGCTGATGGCGCTGAGCTGGATCTCCGGCGCAGCATCGCGCGCTGTTAACATCAACTCCGCGCCCGCCTGTTCGTCGCTGCCGGATACCACCGGTAGCAGCGCCACATCCGGCCCTTGCGCGGTTGCCGTTGCCGCCTGCCACACGCTGTCCACCAGCATGGCGAGATCCGGCTCCGCTTTATACGCCAACAGAATGTTCATTGATCTCTCCTGTGGGAGGGTCACGATCCGCCGAGGCGGCGACCAGCGTTAAGTCTTTGGTTTCCGGTGCCCACATCAGCGTAACGATTAGCCCGATGGCTAACACCAGCGCCAGCAATAACAGCGTGGGCCGCATCCCCCAGGCACTGAGGACCAGTGGCAGTAACACCGTGCTTACCGCCGCCCCCAGGCGGCTCATGGCGGTAGCAAATCCCACGCCGAGGGAACGTATGTCGGTGGGAAAACTTTCTGCCGGTAAGATGCCCACCAGGTTACTCGCTGCCGAAATTACCGTGCTGAACAGCACAAACAGAAACAGCACCAGCAGCGGGTAATTCGCCGGGGTAAAGGCAAGCAGAGTGAGAGTGAAAGCAAGCAGCGCAAAACTACCTGCCAGTAGACGTCGCCGGGAGAGGTAATGCGTCAGCACCAGCCCCAACAGTGCGCCGACGATCAGCAGCGCGTTCAGCAACAGGCTGGCATTGAGCGCGTCTTCGATACCCATCTCACTGGCAATGGACGGCAGCCAGGTGTAAATCACAAACCACGGGATCACCAGACAGACAAAAAACAGGCTGTTGAAGGCCGTGCGCCGCCAGTAGCGCGAGGAGAACAGCACGCCGATGTGCTGCGAGGTCGCCACCGCCACTTCGTCGCCGGGCAGCACGTTCGCCCCCAGATAACGGCGTATCACCTGATGCGCCTCGCTGATACGCCCTTGCCGCAGCAGCCAGCGCGGTGATTCCGGCGTCCCCCAACGCAAAAGCGTGATCAGCAGCGCCGGGAAGGCGGCTGATCCCAGCAGCCAGCGCCAGGCATCGGGGCTGATCTGGATCAGCCAGTGGCCAGCCACGCTGGCCAGCACATACCCTATCGTCCACACCACGCTGAATGCGCCAAGTAAAACGCCGCGATAACGGCGCGGGGCAAACTCCGCCAGCAGCGTATGACCAACGGCATAGTCGCCACCCAGCCCGAAGCCAATCAGTAGCCGCAGAATAAACAGTTGTTCCGGCGTGGTGACGAAGAATTGCCCAAACGAGGCCAGGGTGATGAGCACAAAACTGAAGGTGAAGATTTTTTGTCGCCCAATGCGATCTGAGATCCAGCCCAGCAGCAGGCTACCGGCAAACAGTCCCAGTAATGCCGAGCCGCCAATCAGCCCCTCCTGTAATGGCGTCAGCTGCATCTGCGGGGAGAGTTGCATCATGGCGTAGCCCACCACGCCCAGCACATAGCCATCGGTAAGGTGTGCGCCAAAGGTCAGCGCGGCAATGCGGCAGTGAAAACGGCTAAGCGGCAGGTCATCCATATGCACCGGGGGAGTGTTCATAGCCAGCCCTTTGTTTTCCGGTAATAAAAGTGCGGCCCCCCCGTGGGAAGCCGCGCTAAGGTTTATTTTTCAAGCGGGTAGATGGTCCCGGCGTTCATGATGCCGTGCGGATCGAACTGTTGCTTAAGCCCGGCCATGATTTTCCACGCTGAGCCGTGTTCCGCCATACTCCAGTGTACGCGGTGCTTGCCAATACCGTGGTGATGCACCATCGACCCCCCGAGGCGAAGGGTTTCTTCCACGATGATCTTGTTAAGCGGGTTGTGGTATTTGTCGATTTCCTCTTCCGGCTTGCAGTCCACCACGTTGTAGTCGTAGACGAAATACATATTGGTGCCGTTGATATAGCTGTGCGACGAGTGCCCGCCCAGCATGGTGATATGGTCGGCATACGGAAACTCATTGCGGATGCGGGTAAGGACGTTTTCATAAATCTGATGAATGCAGGACCAGTCGCCGGACACCTCGGTGGTGAAGCCCATATTGCCGGTTTTCATGATCTGCACCCGTTCGGCGGCCACTTTTTCCGGCCCCCAGTTCAGGTTATTGAACCAGGTTTCGATCAGTTTGCTATCGACGCGCTGGCACTCCGGATAGCGTGCGACGATCTCGGCGATCCCTTCGCCGGTGGCGCGCGCGATACGGGCGTTGCCTTCTGCCATGAAAATCAGCACGCATTTTCCGTCGGCAAAATGGGTGAAGTGCTGCGAGCCGTCTTCCGCGTCGTACAGGCGGGCAATCGACGGGCGATAACCTTCCGCCATCACGTCGCGCAACACCTGAAAACCGGTTTTCATGTCATCAAGAATGTAGCCGTAATAGAGGTTGTTCTCTGGCATAAATTTGAAGATCTTCACCGTCACTTCGGTGATGTAGCACAGTGCGCCTTCGTTACCGATGATGACGTGACGAATGTCCGGCCCGGCAGCACGACGCGGGACGTTTTTAATGCGGGTAATGCTCCCGTCCGGGAACACCGCCTCCAGCCCGACGACCATGTCTTCGATAGCGCCATAGAGTGTGGAGAACTGGCCGATGCTGCGGGTGGCAACCAGGCCGCCCATCTGCGCCAGGGGTTTAGATTGCGGCGAGTGGCCGGTGGTATAACCTTTTTCGCGCAGGGCGTTTTCCAGCACCTCCAGCGCCACACCGCACTGCGCGGTGGCCTGCATATTTTCAATATCAATACTGATGATCTGGTTCATACCGGACCCGTCGAGCACCAGCGAGTTCTCCACCGCCGTTTCCAGACCGCCTTCCGTGGCCGATGCACCGGTGCGCGGCACGCCGTTAATACGGTGCTGGTTCATAAATGCCAGCACGCGGGAAACCTGTTCCGTTGACGCCAGTTTTACCACTGCCGCCGGGATCGGCAAGGTGTAAACACCGTGGATGTCCGCGTATTTGCGAAAGCGATCGATACTATTTTTTTTCAGTACATTTTCATCGGTAATGACGCGCGCCGGGCCAACAATTTTACTTAATTGTTCGACAATCGCCTCTCGGGATAAAGACATAAAACGCTCTCCTGTTTGTGGCTACAATAGTTATTCAAAATCGGTGAAAGGTTTAGCGAACCAAATATCCGCCATCAACGACGACTAAATGCCCGTTAACATAATCAGAAGCCCGACTGGCAAGAAATACCATGGTGCCCATCAGATCCTGGGTGTCACCCCAGCGATTAGCCGGAATATGATCCAGCACCCGCTGGTTAGTTTCAGGATTACTGCGGGTCGCCAGCGTAATATCGGTAGCGTAGTATCCTGGCGCAATGCCATTGACCTGAATATTGTACTGACCTAATTCATCGCAGTATGCTTTGGTAAATCCGGCCAGCGCATGTTTGGTGGCGGAATAAGCAGGCGACCACTGACCACCTAAATACGAGAAAAGGGAACAGATATTAATGATTTTCCCGCTCTGCTGCAGGATCATAATTTTCGCTGCTTCATAGCTCAGTTCGAAAGCTGCCGTCAGGTTAATATCGATCATCGGATCCCAGTCGGCGCGACCAAAATCCAGCACCTTATTCAGCTTACAAATTCCGGCGTTATTCACCAGAATATCAACCGTCCCGAAACGCTCGCAGCAGGCGGCAATGATGTTCCCCGGCGCGCCTTTTTCGGTAATATCCACTTGCATAAATTCGACTTCAACACCTTGTTTTTCAATCATTTCCTTCGTTTCGCCGTTATCTTTGATGAAACTTGGAATAAACAGGTTAGCCCCCGCTTTTGCCAGCGCCATGGCGAACGCCTGACCCAGTCCGCTGTTGCCGCCAGTGACAATCGCGGTCTTCCCTTTCAGGGAGAAAAAATCCAGTGAAAATGCATTAAGTGAACTGATTGACATAATTTTCTCCGACATTCCATTCAGGCAAAAAAAAAGAAAGGCAACTTCCCCGGTTAAAGGGAAGTCACCTTTCTCATCGTCTCTGGTAACTGGGTTGAATTTTTAGCATAGCGCCTGGTGCTTAAACGTGATGAAAATCACAACCAGCCATTTACACGGCTATTTTCACGGAAAAACAAGAAGCGTGATTATTCTCACACTGCATTTGCCACAGGCATGTTATTTCTAACGCCATTACTAGAGACCAGAGAAAAGTAAGCCACCTGAAAAGGCGGGCTTGCTTTTCTCTTTTTTTCGTCTGCATCGGATGGGATTATGCTATGCAAAAACCTTCATATCGTCGTTGGATCACGCTCGCCATTATTAGTTTTAGTGGCGGCGTCAGCTTTGACCTCGCTTATTTACGCTATATATACCAAATTCCCATGGCAAAATTTATGGGTTTTACTAATACCGAAATCGGCTTAATTATGAGTACCTTTGGCATCACCGCGATTATTCTCTACGCGCCCAGTGGGATTATCGCCGATAAATTTTCCCACCGCAAAATGATCACCTTCGCCATGATATTAACCGGGTTACTGGGATTAGTGATGGCGACGTACCCTCCCTTATGGGTGATGCTGGCAATCCAGGTGGCATTTGCTATCACCACTATTTTGATGCTGTGGTCAGTGTCGATCAAAGCGGCATCGCTGCTGGGCGATCACAGCGAGCAGGGCAAGATCATGGGCTGGATGGAGGGGCTGCGCGGCGTCGGCGTGATGTCGCTGGCAGTGTTCACCATGTGGGTGTTTTCCCTTTTCACGCCGGAGGACAGCCGCAGCCTGAAGGCGGTGATCCTGATTTACAGCGCGGTTTATATCCTGCTGGGCATTCTGTGCTGGTTTTTCGTCAGCGACGGCAAAACCGCTCCGCAGGACGACAGCACGAAAAAGGCCTTTCAGTTCAGCGACATTGTTTCTGTACTGCGCATCAGCACCACCTGGTATTGCAGCATGATTATTTTTGGCGTGTATACGATTTACGCCATTCTCAGCTACTCCACCAATTATTTGACCGAAATGTACGGCATGGGTCTGGTGGCGGCGAGTTATATGGGCATTGTGATTAATAAGATTTTCCGCGCGTTTTGCGGCCCGCTTGGCGGGTTGATCACCACCTACAGCCGTATCAAATCCCCGACCCGCGTGATCCAGATCCTGTCTGTAATTAGCCTTGTCACCCTGCTGATGCTGTTAATGACCAATACCCATCCTCAGTCCGTCACCGTGGGCATCGGCCTGATTTTACTGCTGGCGTTTGCCTGTTACGCCTCGCGTGGACTCTATTTCGCCTGCCCCGGCGAGGCCAGAACGCCGGGATTTATTATGGGCACGACGGTTGGCATCTGTTCGGTGGTCGGCTTTTTACCGGATGTCTTTGTCTACCCGATTGTTGGCCACTGGCAGGACACCCTGCCCGCCGCCGACGCGTACCGCAATATGTGGCTGATGGGCCTTTGCGCCACCAGCCTGGTGATTATTTTCACTTTTCTGTTATATCGAAAAATACGCGTAACCCCGCTCGCAGCGGACAGTGACGGGGAAAAATTACAGGAGATAGGTCATGTCGAATAAATATATTATCGGAATTGATGGCGGCAGCCAGAGTACCAAAGTGGTGATGTATGACGTGCAGGGAAAGGTGGTATGCGAAGGCAAAGGATTATTACAACCCATGCACACGCCCGATGCCGACACCGCTGAACATCCCGACGACGATTTATGGGTATCGCTGTGTGATGCCGCCCAGGATCTGATGCGCCACTTTGCGGGGGATAAAAACGATATTGTTGGTATTGGCCTCGGTTCCATTCGCTGTTGCCGGGCGTTATTAAAAGCTGATGGCACGCCCGCTGCGCCACTTATAAGCTGGCAGGATGCGCGGGTTACGCGGCCTTACGAACATACGGATCCTGACGTCGCCTATGTCACTTCCTTCTCCGGGTATTTATCCCACCGGTTGACCGGCGAGTTTAACGACAATATTGGCAACTATTTCGGCCAGTGGCCGGTGGATTATAAGACCTGGACGTGGAGCGACGATCCAGAGGTGCTTAAGAAATTTAATATTCCGCGCCCTATGCTGTTCAATGTGCAACTGCCGGGCAGCGTGACGGGCTATATCACAGCGCAAGCCTCACGGGCGACGGGCTTTCCACAGGGGCTGCCGGTGGTATGTACCACCAGCGACAAAGCGGTGGAAGCGCTCGGTGCAGGCCTGCTAAACGATAATACGGCGGTCATTTCCCTTGGCACCTACATCGCCTTGATGATGAATGGCAAGCAACTGCCGGATAATCCGCAATGGTACTGGCCGATTATGTCTTCTGTACCTGGCACCCTGCTGTACGAGGGCTACGGTATTCGCAAAGGCATGTGGACGGTGAGCTGGTTACGGGACATGCTCGGCGAATCCTTACTTCAGGACGCCCGCGCGCGTAATCTCTCCCCGGAAGATCTGTTAAATGAAAAGGCCTCCCTCGTGCCGCCAGGCAGCGACGGGCTGATGACGGTGCTCGACTGGCTGACCAATCCGTGGGAGCCGTATAAGCGCGGCATCATGATCGGCTTTAACGCCAGTATGGATTACGCATGGATTTACCGTTCTATTCTGGAGAGCGTGGCGCTGACGTTGAAAAATAATTACGACAAGATGTGCCAGGAAAGGAACCACTTCGCCCGCGAGATCATCATCACCGGCGGCGGTTCCAACAGCGATCTATTCATGCAGATCTTTGCCGACGTGTTCAACCTGCCTGCGCGACGCAATATGATCAACGGCTGCGCCAGTTTAGGGGCGGCGATAAATACGGCGGTGAGTCTTGGGATCTATGCGTCGTATCCAGACGCCGTGGAAAACATGGTGCAGGTAAAAGATACTTTTCTGCCGGTTGAGAAAAACGCAGCGTTATACGAGGCGATGAACAAGGGGATTTTCAGGGAGCTAACCACGCACACCGATACGATCCTGAAAAAATCCTGGCAGGTGTTTCACGGCGATCTTAACGAGGTAGATTCCATACAAAGCTGGTCAAACGCGTAAGAAATAGTGCTGTTGCGCCGGGTGCATGTGACACCCGGCCTTTGGAGCAATCAGGCAATATTCAGATACTTATGCGTCTGCATCGACAGCCGCCAGTTGCGGGCGATGCAGGTGTCGATGCACAGACGCGTGGCGTCTTCTTTCTGGCTGATGGGTTGCAGGGCGATGACGCGGGATTTGTCGTCGTGAATACGCGCCAGCAGTTCGTCCAGCGCTTCAATGTCACGCATACGGCCTACCGGATGTTTGATCTCGTCGGCACGCTCCAGCGCCTGTGACAGCACTTCATAGCCCCCGCGCATATTCACCTTCGGCGATACCGTGACCCAGGTGCCCGGCGTGGTGCGGATCTCATGGGTGCCGCTGGTTTCAATCTGGCAGCTAAAACCGTTTTTCTCAAACAATGAGGTCAGCGGCAGCAGGTCGTGGATGCAGGGCTCGCCGCCGGTGATCACCAGATGACGCGCGGTGTAACCCTGACGGCTGATGATCGCCAGCAGATCTTCGCTGCTCGCCGCGCCCCATTTATCACTCTCTTTGGTTTTGGCGATAACGCTGTAGAGCGACACTTCCCGATCGGAGAGCTTGTCCCATGTGTGTTTGGTGTCGCACCAGGCACAGCCAACCGGGCATCCCTGCAAACGAATAAAAATGGCAGGAACGCCGGTAAAGTAACCCTCGCCTTGCAAGGTCTGGAACATTTCATTAATCGGGTACTGCATACTCATCTCTGTTTAGCGTGTAAACCCTAAGTATCGCAGATCCTGGGACATCGATCATGTGCCATTCGCGCCCTGGGTATTTATCGCGTTGATGAATCGCTGTGTAATCTGCTGCGGGCGGGTGATGGCACCGCCGACCACCACCGAATGCGCGCCCAGCGCAAGGCAGCGGGCAGCAATCTCTGGTGTATCCACGTTGCCTTCAGCAATCACCGGGATGGTGGCGATCGCCAGCACCTCTTTCAAAAATTGCAGATCGTTCTCCGGTAGTCGGTGGCCCGCCGTTTCAGCCGTATAGCCATAAAGGGTGGTGCCCAGGCAATCAAAACCCAGTTCACCGGCAATACGCGCATCGTCCAGGGTGGCTATGTCAGCCATCAGCAGGACCTGCGGATAGCGACGGCTGATCGCACTGACCAGCGCAGCAAGCGTGTCGCCGCCTGGCCGCTTACGCTGAGTAGCATCCAGCGCAATGATTTCAGGGGCGACCGTCATCAGTTCGTCGATTTCCCGCAGCGTGGCGGTAATAAACACCTCGCTGTCCGGATAATCGCGCTTAATGATGCCGATCACCGGCAGCGACACCTGCGCTTTGATGGCTTTTATATCTACCACGCTGTTGGCACGAATGCCTGCGGCACCGCCCTGCAGGGCCGCCAGCGCCATACGGGACATAATAAAATCGCTGTGCAGCGGTTCGTTTTCCAGCGCCTGGCAGGACACCACCAGCGCGTGTTTGATCTGATCTAATGCATTCATAACGCTAACATCTCTTCCATTTCGTTTTTGATGATGGTGACGTGCGGCCCGTAAATCACCTGAACCCCATTGCCGCGAACGATCACCCCGCGCGCGCCTGTGGCTTTCAGGGCGGGTTCGTCTACCTGGCTGCCTGCTTTCACCGTCACACGCAGGCGTGTGGCGCAACAATCGACCTCTTCAAGATTGTCCCGCCCCCCAGCGCCGCCACGATGGCCTCGGCCCGTTGGGTGCCGCTGACGGCAGACAGCTGCCCAACCTGCTCTTTTTCCCGGCCCGGCGTGAGGAAATTGAAGCGGGTGATCAGGAAGCGGAAGGTGAAGTAGTAAAGGAAGAACCACGGAATGCCGACCATCGGCACATAAAGCCAGTGGGTTTTCGCTTCGCCCTGCAAAATGCCGAACAGCACGAAGTCGATAAAGCCGCCGGAAAACGTCTGCCCGATAGTAATGTGCAGCATATGCGCCAGCATGAAAGCCAGCCCGTCAAAGAACGCATGCAGGACGTAGAGCACCGGCGCGACAAACAAGAACGAAAACTCAATGGGTTCAGTAATACCGGTTAGAAACGACGTTAGCGCCGCCGAGATCAGCAGGCCCGCTACGCGTTTTTTGTTCTCGGGTTTTGCGGTGTGGTACATCGCCAGACAAGCCCCTACCAGCCCGAACATCATGGTGATGAAGCGACCGGACATAAAGCGTGAGGTGCCTTCGTAAAACTGCTGTGTGGCGGGGTCAGCAAGCTGGGCGAAGAAGATCCGCTGCGTACCTTCGACCAGCTGGCCATTGACGATCTCGCTGCCGCCCAGCGCCGTGGTCCAGAACGGCAGATAGAAGATGTGGTGCAGCCCGAACGGGCCAAGCATGCGCAAAATAAAACCGTACAGCAACGTACCGAGATAACCGGTAGCGTCCACCAGCCCGCCAAGGCCGAAGATCAGCTTTTGAAAATGCGGCCAGACCACCGTCATGATGGCACCGACGAGGATCGCCGCCAGCGAGCTGATAATGGGCACGAAGCGCGAGCCGCCGAAAAAGCCGAGGAACTGTGGTAGCGCGATCTTGTTAAAGCGGTGATGCAGCGCGCAGGTGACGAGGCCGATGACCACGCCGCCAAAAACGCCGGTTTCCAGCGTCTGGATCCCCAGAGTCATGCCCTGCCCGACTGCGCCGGGATCGCTGCTTGCCAGCGTACCGGTGAGGATCAGTAAGGCGTTGATGGTGGCATTCATCACCAGATAAGCCAGCAGCGCGGCCAGTCCTGCCGTGCCCTTATCGGTTTTCGCCAGCCCGACCGCCACGCCCACCGCAAACAGTACCGACAGGTTGGCAAACACAATCGCCCCGGCGCTGCTCATGACAGTGAAAATCGCCTGTAGCCAGGCTACGTCGAGAAAAGGATACGCCGTCAGCGTATTCGGATTTGACAGCGCGCCGCCGATGCCGAGCAGCAAGCCCGCCGCCGGAAGGATCGCAATCGGCAGCATAAAGGATTTACCAAAACGCTGTGCTTTTTCAAACCATCCCCCAGAGGATGCGCCACTGAATATTGTCATGCTCTTTCTCCGCTCGCTGCGTGTTGATGAAAATTTTTACCATAAAAAAATAATAAAATGAAAATTATCATCAAAAAGTCAGAAGCGGATCATACTATTTTAAAATGACTGGCAACCGATCCCCTCTTTCCGCCACACTATCGGGTATCAACGACGTAAAGGATCCCGGAATGTCTGACAATGAAAATGTGCTGCTGCGCCTTCGCCAGGGTATGTCGGGGTACAGCCCCACGCAGCAGAAGTTGACGGAGTACATCCTCGCGGAACCTTCCCGCGTGCTTTATCAGACCATTACCGAGCTGGCACGGGAGAGCACCACCAGCGAAGCCAGCGTAACGCGCTTATGCCGTATGTTGGGCTGCAAAGGCTATACCGAATTTAAAATGGCGCTGGCGCTGGATGTGCAACGCGCCGGTGCGCCGCGTGAACAGGGTGATGAGATTGATACGCTGGTGGAAGAATCAGTGATGGCCCTGCGCGATACAGCCACGCTACTGGATCGCGAGGTGCTTGCCAGAGCAGCGGTGAAACTACACCAGGCACGCACGGTGCAGATTTATGGCGTGGCAGCCAGCGCCATCATCGGGGAGTACCTGCACTACAAACTTTTACGCCTCGGCAAAACCGCGCAGCTGTTCAGCGACATGCATCGTGCGGCGATGAATGCCACGACGCTCGGCAGTGATGAGCTGGTGATCGCGATTTCCAGTTCCGGCTCTACGCGCGATTTGCTGCATGTGGTGAAACTGGCGCGTAAGCGCGGGGCGACGGTGCTGGCGTTAAGCAATACACCGCGCAGCCCGCTGGCGTCGATAAGCGATATGCTGCTGGTGGCGGCAAAACCTGAAGGACCGCTCAGCGCCGGGGCGTTGAATGCCAAAGTGGGGGCGATGCTGCTGGTGGAACTGCTGATCACCGCCCTGATGTCTCAGGACGCGCATTACAGCGATACCAGCCAGCAAACCGCCAGCGCGACCTTGCCGCTGCTGCTGTAAAGACCAAAAAAAACCCGCCGAAGCGGGTTTTTTTAAAGAACGTCAGTCAGGGGATTATGCCTGGCCTTTGATCTCTTTACGACCGTTGTACGGTGCTTTTTCGCCCAGCGCTTCTTCGATACGGATCAGCTGGTTGTATTTAGCAACGCGGTCAGAACGGCTCATGGAACCGGTTTTGATCTGGCCTGCAGCGGTACCTACTGCCAGGTCGGCAATGGTCGCATCTTCAGTTTCGCCAGAACGGTGAGAGATCACCGCAGTGTAGCCAGCGTCTTTCGCCATTTTGATCGCAGCCAGAGTTTCGGTCAGAGAACCGATCTGGTTGAATTTGATCAGGATGGAGTTAACGATGCCTTTTTCGATACCTTCTTTCAGGATCTTGGTGTTGGTTACGAACAGGTCGTCACCAACCAGCTGGATTTTGTCGCCCAGCACTTTGGTCTGGTATGCAAAACCATCCCAGTCAGATTCGTCCAGACCATCTTCGATGGAAACGATCGGATACTGCTTGGTCAGATCTTCCAGGAAGTGGGTGAATTCTTCAGAGGTGAATGCTTTGTTGCCTTCGCCAGCCAGAACGTATTTACCGTCTTTGTAGAATTCGGAAGCTGCACAGTCCATCGCCAGAGTGATGTCGGTACCCAGCTCGTAGCCAGCAGCTTTAACAGCTTCAGCGATAACAGCCAGTGCTTCAGCGTTGGAACCCAGGTTCGGCGCATAGCCACCTTCGTCACCAACAGCAGTGTTCATACCTTTAGCTTTCAGAACTTTAGCCAGGTTATGGAACACTTCAGAACCCATACGCACAGCTTCTTTCAGCGTTTTAGCGCCAACAGGCTGGATCATGAATTCCTGAATATCAACGTTGTTGTCTGCGTGCTCGCCACCGTTGATGATGTTCATCATCGGAACCGGCATGGAGTATTTGCCTGGGGTGCCGTTCAGTTCAGCAATGTGCTCGTACAGTGCCTGACCTTTAGAAGCCGCCGCCGCTTTAGCGGTTGCCAGAGACACCGCCAGGATAGCGTTCGCACCGAAGTTAGATTTGTTTTCAGTACCGTCCAGATCGATCATGATCTTATCGATACCAGCCTGGTCTTTGGCGTCTTTGCCAAGCACTGCCTGAGCAATCGGGCCGTTAACCGCGCCAACGGCTTTGGTTACGCCTTTACCCAGGAAACGGGATTTGTCGCCATCGCGCAGTTCCAGAGCTTCACGGGAACCGGTAGAAGCACCTGACGGGGCAGCAGCCATACCGACGAAACCACCTTCAAGGTGTACTTCGGCTTCAACAGTCGGGTTACCACGGGAGTCGATGATTTCACGACCGATGACTTTAACGATTTTGGACATTAGGATTTCCTCAGTACAAGTTAAACTAAAACTCCAGACAAACAATGCACCCATCCGGGTGCATTGTCGTTCTAACTCTTACTTCGCCTGACGCTTCTGGAAATCGCTGGCGGCTTTCACAAAGCCTGCAAACAGCGGATGTCCATCACGCGGCGTTGAAGTAAATTCCGGGTGGAACTGACAGGCGACAAACCACGGATGGTTAGGCACCTCGATGATCTCAACTAACTGATCATCGCCGGAACGGCCTGCGACACGCAGACCCGCAGCTTCAATTTGTTTCAACAGCATATTGTTGACTTCATAGCGGTGACGGTGACGTTCAACAATGGTTGGCGTACCGTACAACTGACGAACCAGGCTGTCGTCATCCAGCTGGCACTGCTGCGCACCAAGACGCATCGTACCACCCAGGTCGCTCTTTTCAGTGCGGACTTCGACATTGCCATCTTCATCACGCCATTCGGTAATGAGCGCCACAACAGGGTACTTACAGTCTGGCACAAATTCCGTTGAGTTGGCGTTATCCATTCCCGCTACGTTGCGCGCAAACTCAATCAGCGCAACCTGCATACCCAGGCAAATACCCAGATAAGGAATATTATTTTCACGTGCGAAGCGTGCAGTGGCGATCTTGCCTTCAACGCCACGGTAACCGAAACCACCCGGGATGAGGATCGCGTCCAGACCTTTTAAGATCTCAACGCCGCGTGTTTCAACATCCTGCGAATCGATAAGCTTGATGTTGACGGTAACGCGATTTTTCAGGCCACCGTGTTTCAGCGCTTCGATCACCGATTTATAGGCATCCGGCAGTTCAATGTACTTGCCGACCATGCCAATGGTCACTTCGCCCGCTGGATTCGCTTCTTCGTAAATAACCTGTTCCCATTCAGAGAGATCCGCTTCCGGGCAGTTCAGGCTGAATCGTTTACAAATATAATCGTCCAGTCCCTGCGATTTCAACAGGCCCGGAATTTTATAAATCGAATCGACGTCTTTCAGAGAAATAACGGCTTTTTCTGGAACGTTACAGAACAAAGCAATTTTCGCACGTTCGTTGGCAGGAACCGCGCGATCTGAACGACAAATCAGAATATCCGGCTGGATACCGATGGAAAGCAGCTCTTTCACCGAGTGCTGTGTTGGTTTGGTTTTCACCTCACCCGCTGCCGCCATATACGGCACCAGCGTCAGGTGCATATACATGGTGTGTTCGCGGCCCACTTCAACGGCCATCTGGCGAATCGCTTCCAGGAACGGCAGCGACTCGATGTCACCGACCGTACCGCCGATTTCAACCAGCACCACGTCGTGGCCTTCGCCACCTTCGATGATGCGCTCTTTGATAGCGTTGGTGATGTGTGGAATAACCTGAACGGTCGCGCCCAGATAGTCGCCACGGCGCTCTTTACGCAGAACGTCGGAGTAGATACGACCGGTGGTGAAGTTGTTACGACGGCTCATCTTGGTGCGAATGAAGCGCTCGTAGTGGCCCAGGTCAAGATCGGTTTCAGCGCCGTCTTCTGTAACGAACACTTCCCCGTGCTGAATTGGGCTCATGGTACCCGGATCGACGTTGATATACGGATCCAGTTTCATCATGCTTACATTGAGGCCACGGGCTTCAAGAATGGCTGCCAGGGAGGCTGCGGCAATGCCTTTTCCCAGAGAGGATACGACCCCGCCGGTCACAAAAATATAGTTCGTTGTCATGCTGAACCTGAGAAGTTAGGTTTAAAAGACGATGGAATAACCAGGACGGGAAAGCAGTATACCGGAACAAGGCAATCGCCACAAACTTTCATTCTTCCTCCTCTTCCACAGGTTCTGACATTGATAAGGAGTGAGAAAATAGCCGCTTTTGGCTAAATGTTTTTGACGCAAATCAAGCGCTTGTTATTTAAAAAATCACACAAATCGCGCTTGATCTGCAAAACTCGTTAGAGATCAGATTCCTGCCGTTTTACCTGCTGCCAGACTTCTTCCATCGTTTCGAGATCAACGCCGGTCATGGTCAGCCCGCGGGACGCCACAATGCGCTCCACTTCCCGGAAACGTCGCTCAAATTTGAGGTTCGCTTTTTGCAGCGCCACTTCCGCTTTCACCCCTAGATGACGGGATAAATTCACCGTGGCGAACAGCAAATCGCCCATCTCTTCCTCCACCCGCGCCTGATCGACAACAGCCTGTTTCGCCTCATCCATCACTTCGTCGATCTCTTCGTAAACTTTTTCCAGTACCGGACCGATGGAGTTCCAGTCGAAGCCAACCGTGGCACAGCGTTTCTGAATTTTATGTGCGCGCATCAGTGCCGGGAAGCTGTGCGGAATATCGTCCAGCGCCGAGTGCTGCGCTTTTTCAGCGCGCTCTTCGTGCTTAATTTGCTCCCAGCGGGCTAACACTTCCGTGCTGTTGCCAGCGGTGGCATCGCCAAAAATATGCGGGTGGCGGCGCTCAAGCTTATCGCTAATGGCCGCGCAAATATCATTGAAGTCAAAACGCCCCTCTTCCTGCGCCATCTGGGCGTAAAACACCACCTGGAACAGCAGGTCGCCCAGCTCACCGCGCAAATCATCAAAGTCTTCCCGGGAAATCGCATCAAGCACTTCATAGGTTTCTTCGAGGGTGTAAGGCGCGATGGTGGCATAGGTCTGCTCTTTATCCCACGGACAGCCGTTTTCCGGGTCGCGCAGGCGTTGCATGATGCCCAGCAGGCGATCAATTTGAGTCATTGGAATATCCTGAAAAAAACAGGCCCGACAGCAACATGCCATCGGGCCGGAAAAGTAAAGTTAACCGCCGTGCAGGCGGCGCGCGTCGATCACATCCGGCACCTGATTCAGTTTGCCGAGGACGCGACCAAGCACCTGCAGATTGTAGATTTCGATGTTCATATCGATGGTCGCCAGCTGCTGTTTGGTGTCGCTGCGGCTCGCCACGCCCAGCACGTTGACCTTCTCATTGGCAAGAATGGTCGTGATGTCGCGCAACAGGCCGCTGCGATCGTTAGCCGTGACGCGCACCACCAGCGAATAGCCCGCCGAATAGCTTTCGCCCCATACCGCGTCGACAATGCGTTCCGGCGCGTGGGACTGCAACTCGGTCAGCTGATCGCAGTCGGCGCGGTGAATAGAAATACCGCGGCCCTGGGTGATGAAGCCGGTGATCTCGTCGCCGGGGATCGGCTGGCAGCAGCGGGCGATATGGTGCATCAGGTTACCGACGCCCTCCACCACTACGCGGCCTTTGTCTTTATTGGTGTTACGATGCGGCGGTGCCCAGGTTTTCTGCTGCAACTGCTTAAGCGCAGCGGCATCCTGCTCTTCGGCGCTCGGTTTATTGAACTGCGCCTGTAAGAAGTTAACCATCTGGTTAAGGCGAATATCGCCGCCGCCGATGGCCGCCAGCAGCTCTTCCACTTCGTTAAAGTTGTAGCGCGGCAGCAGCTGTTTTTCCGCCTCTTTCAGGCTGATCCCCAAATGTTCAAGCTCGTCATCGAGGATCTGCCGCCCGGCAAGAATGTTTTTATCGCGATCCTGTTTGCGGAACCAGTTATGGATCTTGGCGCGCCCACGGCTGGTGGTTACATAGCCAAGGTTCGGGTTCAGCCAGTCGCGGCTGGGGTTCGGCTGCTTCTGGGTGATGATCTCGATCTGATCGCCCATCTGTAGCTGATAGGTAAAGGGTACGATACGCCCGCCGATTTTCGCCCCGATGCAGCGATGACCGACATCACTGTGAATGTGGTAGGCAAAGTCGAGCGGCGTGGAGCCTGCCGGCAGATCGACCACATCGCCTTTTGGCGTAAACACGTAAACGCGGTCGTCGAACACCTGACTGCGCACTTCGTCGAGCATTTCGCCGGAATCGGCCATCTCTTCCTGCCAGGCGATAAGCTTACGCAGCCAGGCGATACGATCTTCATGGCCGGTTGCGCGCGCGCCGGTGGCGGCAGCGCCTTCTTTGTATTTCCAGTGCGCCGCCACGCCCAGTTCGGCATCTTCATGCATCTGGCGGGTACGGATCTGGATCTCAACGGTTTTACCGCCCGGCCCCAGCACGACAGTGTGAATAGACTGATAGCCGTTGGGTTTCGGGTTGGCAACGTAGTCGTCGAACTCGTCGGGCAGGTGGCGATAATGGGTGTGCACGATCCCAAGAGCCGCGTAGCAGTCCTGCAACCGCTCGGCCACAATGCGCACCGCGCGCACGTCAAACAGCTCGTCAAAGGCGAGCTGTTTTTTCTGCATTTTGCGCCAGATGCTGTAGATGTGCTTCGGGCGGCCATACACCTCCGCCTTCACGCCCTCGGTTTTCATTTCCGCGCGCAGGTGGCCGACGAATTCATCAATGTAATGTTCACGGTCGATACGGCGCTCATGCAGCAGTTTGGCGATGCGCTTGTATTCATCCGGATGCAGGTAGCGGAAGCAGTAGTCTTCCAGCTCCCATTTCAGTTGACCGATGCCTAACCGGTTCGCCAGCGGCGCATAGATGTTGGTGCACTCTTTCGCCGCCAGCACGCGTTCATCTTCCGGCGAGTCTTTCACTTCCCGCAGATGCGCCACGCGCTCGGCGAGTTTAATCACCACGCAGCGGAAATCGTCAACCATCGCCAGTAGCATACGGCGGACGTTATCCACCTGTTCAGAAGAGACGGAATCGTTATGCGCCGCTTTCAGCTGGCGAATGGCGGCCATATCGCGCACGCCGTGGATCAGATCGACAATGGCTTTGCCGACGCTTTCCTGCAGCACGTCTTCGCTGACCACGTTGGCGTCAGCCAGCGGGAACAGCAGCGCTGCACGCAGCGTTTCAATATCCATGCTTAACATGGAGAGGATTTCAACCATCTCGACGCCGCGCCACAGCAGCAGATCGGCGTCAGGATGGCCCTGGGTTTGTTGCAGGCAGTACGCCCAGGTTTCGGCTAAGCGGTCACACGAGGGCTGACTGGATATTCCCAGACTGGCGATCCATTTTTCTGAATCGAATTCTCCTGCCCGATTAAGATGTGCACTTCTTACCGCAACCATTGTCCTCTCCTTTCAGGGACGAAGCCTGTCGAATTCGACAAGCCGAAGTTAATTACCTGTGCTCACACTGCGTGCAAATAACACCATAGATTCCAGATGCCCAGTGTGCGGGAACATGTCCAGCATCGCCAGCCGCTGAATCTGGTACCCCGCATTTAATAATGCTTCACTGTCGCGGGCAAGCGTGGCCGGGTTACAGGAAACATAGACTACTTTTGACGGAGCAAGTTTTATAATGTGTGCCATCACGCCTGGCGCACCTGCGCGCGCCGGATCGAGCAGCACTTTGTCTATTCCGTGGCGCGCCCAGGGCTGCATCGTGACATCTTCTTCCAGGTTTTCATGAAAAAATGTCACATTGTGCAACGCATTCTGTTCGGCGTTCTGCCGGCCTTTTTCCACCAGCGCCTCGACACCTTCCACACCCACCACGCTCGCGGCGCGTGTTGCCAGCGGCAGGGTAAAATTGCCCATTCCGCAGAACAGATCCAGCACCCGATCGGTGGCGGTGATTTCCAGCCATGCCAGCGCTTTTGCCACCATCTGCTGATTAACGCCATCATTCACCTGAATGAAATCGCGCGGGCTGAAGGTTAAGCGCAGTCCACCCGACGTGTACCAGGGCGCTTCACCGGTGACGGGTTGCAGTATGTCGCTTTGTGGCGCAAGAAACAGCGCCACGTCCTCGGAATGCGAAAAGCGTTCCAGTTTTTCATGATCCTGCGCGCTTAACGGCGCGGTATGACGCAATACCAGCAGCGGGCCGTTGTCGGCCTGCACCAGTTCGACATGCCCGAGATGCTGCGGATTGTCCAGCGTCTGGAGGCAATTGCGCAATAATGGCAGCAGTGCCTCAAGACGGGGCACCAAAACCGGGCAACGCTTCACGTCGATGATTTCATTTGAACCGGCCTTGCGAAACCCCATTTCCAGTTGCTGGCTTTTGGCCGCCACGTTCAGGCTCAGACGGGCACGACGACGATAGCCCCAGGGCTTATCAGCAATCACCTCGTCCACGTCGCGCTTCATCATGCGCGCCAGCGCACTGCGTTTACTGCGCTGTTGCAGCTCCACGCTGGCGTGTTGCTGCTGACAGCCGCCGCAGACGCCAAAATGCGGGCACAGCGGCGTTTCCCGTTCCGGGCTATCGTTAAGACGACGCTTAACCTGCCCGCGGGCATACTGACGTTTGTCTTCCGTCAGAATGATTTCCGCCCGTTCGCCAGGCAACAGACCTGGAATAAACAGCGCTTTACCGTTGTGACGAGCCACGCCCTGACCAAAGGGATCGAGGTCGCTCACTTCAACAGTTATGATCTGACGCGTCGCCACGCGTCGTTTTGCAGAGTAGAATTGCGCCATTGCCGGGAATTTTCTCAATCAAACATAATTGCCCTAATTGTCCCATAACGGAACTCCATGACCAACTACAGCCTGCGCGCGCGCATGATGATTTTGATTCTGGCCCCTACCGTACTGATCGGTTTGTTGCTCAGCATCTTCTTTGTTGTCCATCGCTACAATGACTTACAGCGTCAGCTTGAAGATGCCGGTGCCAGTATTATCGAGCCGCTCGCCGTCTCCAGCGAATATGGCATGAACCTGCAAAACCGGGAGTCAATCGAGCAGCTTATCAGCGTGTTGCACCGCCGCCACTCAGACATCGTGCGGGCGATCTCCATCTATGATGAGCATAACAATCTGTTTGTTACCTCAAATTTTCATCTCGATCCGGACGAGCTAAAACTGTCGAAAGGCACGCCGTTTCCGCGCCGCTTAAGCGTGGTGCGCCACGGTGATTTTATGATCCTGCGCACGCCGATTATCTCAGAAAGGTATTCACCTGACGAATCTTCCACGGCGGATGCCAAGCAGGCGAACAATATGTTGGGCTATGTGGCGCTGGAACTGGATCTGCGTTCCGTACGGCTACAGCAGTACAAAGAGATCTTTGTTTCCAGCGTAATGATGCTGTTCTGTATCGGCATCGCCCTGATTTTCGGCTGGCGGCTGATGCGCGACGTGACCGGGCCGATCCGCAATATGGTGAATACCGTTGACCGTAT
Organism: Enterobacter sp. ENT03; assembly: GCF_019218745.1. Lineage (GTDB taxonomy): Bacteria > Pseudomonadota > Gammaproteobacteria > Enterobacterales > Enterobacteriaceae > Enterobacter_D. The sequence goes on along the minus strand of NZ_JAHUXA010000002.1, from coordinate 96,674 downwards.
ACGTCGCGGCCAGCTGGACAGCCGCGTGGAAGGTTTCATGTTGGGCGAGCTGGATATGCTGAAAAACGGCATCAACTCGATGGCGATGTCGCTGGCGGCCTATCACGAAGAGATGCAGCACAATATCGATCAGGCCACTTCCGATCTACGGGAAACCCTCGAACAGATGGAGATCCAAAACGTCGAGCTGGATCTGGCGAAGAAGCGAGCGCAGGAAGCAGCGCGGATTAAATCCGAGTTTCTGGCGAATATGTCCCACGAGCTGCGCACCCCGCTTAACGGCGTGATCGGCTTTACGCGCCTGACGCTGAAATCCGAGCTGACGCCTACCCAAAAAGATCATCTGCACACCATTGAGCGCTCCGCCAATAATTTGCTGACCATCATCAACGATGTGCTTGATTTCTCGAAGCTTGAAGCAGGTAAGCTGATCCTTGAAAGCATTCCGTTCCCGCTGCGCAACGCGCTGGATGAAGTGGTCACGCTGCTGGCGCACTCCGCCCACGATAAGGGCCTTGAGCTGACGCTGAACATCAAGAACGACGTCCCGGACAACGTCATTGGCGATCCGCTGCGTTTGCAGCAGGTGATCACGAATCTGGTCGGCAACGCCATTAAGTTTACCGAAAACGGCAATATTGATGTGGTGGTGGAAAAACGCTCGATCAGTAATAACAAAGTGCAGATCGAGGTGCAGATCCGCGACACCGGCATCGGGATCCCTGAGCGCGATCAGTCGCGGCTCTTCCAGGCGTTCCGTCAGGCGGATGCCAGCATTTCCCGGCGTCATGGCGGTACCGGACTGGGGCTTGTGATCACGCAAAAACTGGTGAAAGAAATGGGCGGCGATATTTCCTTCCATAGCCAGCCGCAGCGCGGATCCACTTTCTGGTTCCATATCAATCTGGATCTTAATCCAAACGTCATTGGCGAAGGGCCATCAACCCTGTGCCTGGCCGGGAAACGGCTGGCCTATATTGAGCCGAACGCGGCGGCGGCGCAAAGCACGCTGGATTTACTCAGCAGCACGCCGCTGGAGGTGATCTACAGCCCGACGCTGTCAGGGCTGCCGGAGGATCATTACGATATTCTGCTGCTGGCGGTGCCGGTGACGTTGCAGGAGCCGCTGACCATGCAGCATACCCGGCTGGCGAAAGCGGCGCAGATGACCGACTTCCTGCTGCTGGCGCTGCCCTGCCATGCGCAAATCAATGCCGAGGATCTGAAACAAAATGGCGCGGCAGCCTGCCTGCTTAAACCGCTCACCGCGGCGCGACTGCTGCCCGCGCTGACGGAATATTGCCGCCTCAACCGCCGTGCGCCGCTGCTGCTGGAGAACGCCGACAAGCTGGCGATGAGCGTAATGGCCGTGGATGACAACCCAGCCAACCTGAAACTGATCGGCGCGCTGCTCGACGACCAGGTGCAGCAGGTGGAGCTGTGCGAAAGCGGGCAACAGGCCATCGACCGGGCGCGGCAGATGCAGTTTGATTTGATCCTGATGGATATTCAGATGCCGGAAATGGACGGCATTCGCGCCTGCGAGTTAATCCGTCAGTTGCCACACCAGCAGCAAACGCCGGTGGTGGCGGTCACCGCCCATGCCCTTGCCGATCAAAAAGAGAAGCTGTTCAGCGCTGGCATGAACGGCTATCTGGCGAAGCCGATTGAAGAAGATAAGTTACGCAGCCTGCTGTTGCGGTATCTGCCTGGCCCCGGCGTGAGCCAGTGGCTGATACCCCCTGAGCCGCAGCCGGTGGCTGAACCGGTGGAAACGCCAGTGAATCCCAACGTCACCCTCGACTGGCAGCTGGCGCTGCGCCAGGCTGCCGGAAAGACGGATCTGGCTCGCGAGATGTTGCAGATGCTGCTCGCCTTCCTGCCGGAGATCCGCAATAAAGTGGAAGAGCAACTGGTAGGTGAAGCGCCGGAGGGGCTGGTTGACGCCATTCATAAGCTGCACGGCAGCTGCGGCTATAGCGGTGTGCCACGGCTGAAAAACCTCTGCCATCTGATCGAGCATCAGTTACGCAGCGGAACGCCCGCCGCCGATCTGGAGCCGGAGCTCCTCGAACTGCTGGATGAGATGGATAACGTCGGGCGGGAAGCGAGTAAAATTCTGGGATAATACTCCCCCTCACCCCGGCCCTCTCCCGCAGGGAGAGGGAGACGTTGTCAGGCTGACGGCGGTAATCCCCGTCCGGCTTTTAACACTGCCGCGACGTTGCGCGCGGTCATGCGGACATTTTCACCGGCATTTTTCAGCGCATCGTCCAGCGAACAGATCGAGTAGATGACGCTGAATACGGCGTCCAGGCCGTGTTCATGCACGACCCCCACGTCTGCCGTCAGGCTGCCGGCGATACCAATCACCGGTTTATGGTACTTTTTCGCGACTTTCGCCACGCCGACCGGCACTTTGCCGTGCACGGTCTGGCTGTCAATACGCCCTTCGCCGGTGATCACCAGATCGGCATCAGCGACGTGCTCAGCCAGATGCAGCGCATCGGTAACGATCTCAATGCCGCGACGCAGTTCTGCGCCGCAAAAGGCATACAGTCCGGCTCCCATACCGCCCGCCGCCCCACCGCCCGCCAGCGTCAGCACGTCCACATCCAGATCGCGCTGAATGATTTTTGCATAGTGATGCAGCGCATTGTCGAGACGGGCGATCATCTCGTCTGTTGCGCCCTTTTGCGGGCCGAAAATCGCCGAGGCGCCATCGTCGCCGGTGAGCGGGTTGGTCACATCACAGGCCACTTCGATGCGGCAGGTTTTCAGACGCGGATCCAGTTCACTGACGTCGATCCGTGCCAGCGACGCCAGTTCGCCACCGCCCTGCCCCAGCGCGTTACCCTGCGCATTCAACAGCGTCGCGCCCAGTGCCTGTACCATTCCGGCACCGCCGTCATTGGTGGCGCTGCCGCCAAGCCCGATAATAATGTGTTTCACGCCCGCATCGAGGGCGTGACGGATCAGCTCGCCGGTGCCCCAGGATGTTGTTATTAATGGGTCGCGTTGTGCCGCAGGTACCAGCTCCAGACCGCTGGCGGCGGCCATTTCAATAAAAGCGCTCTGTTCATCGCCGGAAATACCATAAAAGCCCGCCACCGGCTCTCCGAGCGGGCCGGTAACGTTGACTTTCACTATCCTGCCGTGGGTGGCCGCCACCATCGCTTCTACCGTGCCTTCCCCGCCATCCGCCACCGGCAGTTTGACGTACTCCGCATCCGGGAAAATCTCTTTAAAACCGCGTTCTATCGCGGTAGCGACATCGAGCGCACTCAGGCTTTCCTTGTATGAGTCCGGTGCGATCACAATTTTCATATGCTGTCCTTAGGTATGTTGACTGCCAGTATTATCCGCCCGAATGAGCCGGGAAGATGCCGGTTCCCGCAAGAACCGGCGGGATTTCTTTAACGCACCATGCACGGGCGTTTATTATCAAACGTCCAGTTGGGGATCAGGTACTGCATGCCCATGGCATCGTCGCGCGCGCCCAGGCCGTGTTTCTGATACAGCTCGTGCGCCTTCATCACCTGGTCCATATCCAGTTCGACGCCCAGCCCCGGTGTGTTGGGGACCTGCACCATGCCGCCTTTAATTTCGAACGGCGCTTTGGTGATGCGCTGATTGCCTTCCTGCCAGATCCAGTGTGTATCAATGGCGGTAATTTTGCCCGGTGCTGCCGCCGCGACATGGGTAAACATCGCCAGCGAAACGTCGAAGTGGTTATTGGAGTGTGAGCCCCAGGTCAGGCCAAATTCATGACACATTTGCGCCACCCGCACTGAGCCTTGCATGGTCCAGAAGTGTGGATCCGCCAGCGGAATGTCCACCGACTGCAACGACAGCGTATGCCCCATCTGACGCCAGTCAGTGGCGATCATATTGGTGGCGGTCGGCAGGCCGGTGGCGCGACGGAATTCCGCCATGATTTCACGCCCGGAGAAGCCCTGCTCCGCACCGCACGGATCTTCGGCGTAGGCCAGCACGCCGCGCAGCTCTTTACCGATGGCAATGGCTTCATCCAGCGACCAGGCCCCGTTTGGATCGAGAGTGACGCGTGCCTGCGGGAAGCGTTTTGCCAGCGCGACAATCGCTTCAGCCTCTTCAAAACCGGCCAGCACGCCGCCTTTCAGTTTGAAATCGTTGAAGCCGTATTTTTCGTAGGCCGCTTCCGCCAGCCGCACGACGGCATCCGGCGTCATGGCCTCTTCGTGACGCACGCGATACCAGTCGCATTTCTCGTCCGGCTGGCTCTGGTACGGCAACGGCGTGCGTTTGCGATCGCCGACAAAGAACAGGTAGCCGAGCATTTCGACTTCGCTGCGCTGTTGCCCGTCGCCCAGTAGCGTAGCCACGTTAACGCCGAGGTGTTTGCCGAGCAGATCCAGCATCGCCGCTTCAATACCGGTCACCACGTGGATGGTGGTGCGCAGATCGAACGTTTGCAGCCCACGGCCACCGGCATCGCGATCCGCAAAGGCCTGGCGCACGGCGGTGAGGATATTTTTGTATTCGCCGACGGTTTTACCCACCACCAGCGCGGCGGCGTCTTCCAGCGTTGTGCGGATCTTCTCGCCGCCGGGGATTTCACCCACGCCAGTCTGTCCAGCGTTGTCTTTGATGATCACAATGTTGCGGGTGAAGAACGGCGCATGGGCACCGCTCAGATTCATCAGCATACTGTCGTAACCGGCAACCGGGATCACCTGCATGGAAGTAACAACGGGAGTAGTCGTGCTCATTCTGTCATCCTTTTAGTCTGATCAATGGCGTCCAAAGACGGGGCGTTTGCGATCAAACGTCCAGCCCGGGATGAGGTACTGCATAGGGCCGGCGTCATTACGCGCGCCGCCCGGCAAGGTTTTGTAGAGCGCATGGGCCTTCTCAATCTGGCCCCAGTCGATGTCCACGCCCAGTCCCGGCGCATCAGGGACGGCAATTTTGCCTGCTTTAATTTCCAACGGCTGTGTCGTCAGACGGGCATCGCCCTCCTGCCAGATCCAGTGGGTGTCGATTGCCGTTGGCGTACCCGGTGCGGCCGCGCCAACATGGGTAAACATCGCCAGCGAAATATCGAAATGGTTGTTGGAATGACAACCCCAGGTCAGCCCCCAGTCATCGCACAACTGCGCCACGCGCACCGCGCCGGACAGCGTCCAGAAGTGCGGATCCGCCAGCGGAATATCGACCGCATTGAGCATGACGGCGTGGCCCATTTCCCGCCAGTTGGTGGCGATCATATTGGTCGCGACCGGCAGACCGGTGGCGCGACGGAATTCCGCCATCACTTCGCGCCCTGAGAAGCCCTGCTCTGCGCCGCACGGATCTTCCGCGTAGGTCAGCACATCGTTCAGTCCCTTGCACAGGCGGATAGCCTCATCAAGCAGCCAGGCGCCATTGGGGTCCACCGTAATACGCGCATCCGGAAAACGTTTCTTGAGCGCACGTGCGGTGTCGATTTCCTGCTCGCCGGGCAGCACGCCGCCCTTGAGTTTGAAGTCTTTAAAGCCGTAGCGATCCTGAGCGGCCTGCGCCAGCTCCACGACCGCCTCGCTGGTCATCGCCTGCTGATGACGCAGGTGATACCACTCATGATTGCCCGGCGTGGCATCAAGGTACGGCAACGGCGTTTGCGTGCGGTCGCCGACGTAAAACAGATAGCCAAGCACGGTTACCGCATCGCGCTGTTTACCGGGGCCGAGCAGTTCACACACCGGCACGTTCAGCGCTTTGCCCAGTAGATCCAGCAGCGCCGCTTCCAGCGCGGCCACCGCATTGACGCGCAGTTCAAACGTCCATGCGCCTTTGCCGAAGGTGTCGAAATCCGCAGCCTGATTACCTTTATGTACCTGCTGAACGACCTTATTGAGACGGGCGACTTCCTGACCCACGACCTGCGGGATGGCATCCATCAGCGTCTGGTAAATCGTCTCCCCACCCGGCGCTTCACCGACACCAGTATTTCCGGCGTTATCGGTCAGCACCACGATGTTGCGAGTGAAATAAGCGTTATGTGCGCCGCCGATATTCATCAGCATACTGTCGTGTCCGGCAACCGGGATGACGCGCATGCTGGTGACCCGCGGGCTGGCTTGTGTATTCATCATTCTCGTCCTGTCACAGGTTTCAGTTCGACACGTTTGATGTCACCGACCAGCACCAGATAGCTCAGTACCGCCACCAGCGCATGGATACCGACGTAAATCAGCGCACCGTTAAAGGAGCCAGTGGTGCCGACGATATAACCGATGGCGATCGGCGTAACGATGCCGGAGACGTTGCCGAACATATTGAACAACCCACCGGAGAGGCCGCTGATCTCTTTGGGCGCGGTATCCGCCATCACCGCCCAGCCCAACGCGCCGATGCCTTTGCCGAAGAATGCCATCGCCATAAAGCCGATGATCATCCATTCCGTATCGACGTAGTTACAGAACACCATCACCATCGAGAGCATCATGCCGAGTACGATGGGCGTTTTACGGGCGATATTCAGCGAACCGGTACGGCGCATCAGCCAGTCGGAAATCACCCCGCCCAGCACGCCGCCAATGAACCCGCAGATCGCCGGTACTGAGGCGACAAAGCCCGCTTTCAGGATCGACATGCCGCGCGCCTGCACCAGATAAACCGGGAACCAGGTAATAAAGAAGTAAGTCAGGGCGTTAATACAGTATTGCCCCAGATAGATGCCGACCATCATGCGCGAGCCGATCAGCTGTTTGATCTGCCCCCATTTTTGACGCAGTGGCACATGCACTTTGGGGCCTTTCTGATCCATGTTGATCAGCCCGCCGCCTGCGGCGATGTACTCCAGCTCTTTTTTGTTTACGCCAGGATGTTCATTAGGTTCATGGATCACTTTCAGCCAGATGAAGCTGATCACAATTCCCAGACCGCCCATAAAGAAGAACACATGCGACCAGCCCACTTCATGGGTTAACCAGCCCATGATCGGCGCGAAGATCACCGTGGCGAAATACTGCGCGGAGTTAAAAATGGCGACGGCGGTGCCCCTCTCCTGTGCCGGGAACCAGGCGGCAACAATACGGCTGTTACCGGGAAAGGAGGGCGCTTCCGCAAGCCCGACCAGGAAGCGCAGGGTAAAGAGCGCGACGATGATGCCGAAACCGCTGAAAATATCGACGAAGCCCTGCAACAGGGTGAAGGCGGACCAGATAAAAATGGACCAGAAATAGACACGTTTGGATCCGAAACGGTCAAGCAGCCAGCCACCAGGGATCTGACCGATGACATAGGCCCATGAAAATGCGGAGAAAACATAACCCATTCCGATAGGATCAAGGCCAATATCTTTGGCCATTTCCGAACCGGCGATAGACAGCGTGGCGCGGTCACCGTAGTTGAAGGAGGTGACGATAAACAGCATCACCACTATCCAGTAACGGGCGTTGGTGCGCTTTTCCGCACTGCTCGCCGCGTGGCTTAATGAACTCATGGTTGTACTCCCGAAGCGTAGATGTTCGTTGCACGTATCCTGGCGGGACAGTTGTAGGGTGTTCCAGGATCATGCTGTTATGTTTTTTGCAGCGCCTCTGTCAGGTCGCTTTCCCCCGCAGGCTGCATTTGTATCTGGCTCAAAAAGTATAAAAAGCGGGCTACGAACTCTCACTGTGCAACCCCACAACATTGCGTAAACGTGGGGTGAAGGTTTGATGCAAAAGCCCAGGGCTATGGGGAGTACTTCACGGAAATGAACATCGGGGGAAATAAAAATACCAAAAGCCACCTCATGGGTGGCTTTTGGTTAGTAGGTAAAAATGTCTGGCCCCTTCACGGCAAGGGTATTCAGAAGCCGTAGCGCGGGTCCGCTGGGTTTTATCTCTCCGCGTTCCCATTTAGAGACTGAGGCAACAGTCATGCCCATCGCAGTAGCGAGAACGGCTTGTGACATACCGTATTTCACGCGGACGGCACGAATGTCTTCACCCGTCATAGGCTGCACTTTAGGAATGCGCTTGCTTAACTCGTTGGCCTTAGCACGCGCAGAAATGCGCGACATTTTCTCATCGCTCAATCCACCCGCAGCATGCAGCTCTTTTGAGAACTCCAGCAGATCTTGCATAGTAGCGCTCATCATTTCACCTCTTTCACTTCGGACAGTATTCCCTGCTCAATCAGCGCGGCGATGTTGGCCTCATTGTAGTTTAAGAACGCGGAGGCAAGGTCTTTGTACGTCTCCAGTTCGTCCTCTTCAATCTCCTTTGAGCTTTTAGGCACATCTTTCTTTTCCCACCCATCGACAAAAAACACATGACTGCCGGATTTGAAGAAAATTATCGTTCTGGCCCCACCGCGCTTACCGGCGTTTTTGATGGCGATACGTTTTTTAATCACGCCACCGCCAAGATCGCCATCGTGTTGCCCTGATTCTACTTCTTTGGCGGCCTTTAAAAGCGACTCGTCACTTAGGCTCGTGTGTTTAGTTTTTCGCTTGAAAAGCCTGGTTTTGTAGTATGCCACTGACCACCTCCATGTAATCACTGTTACTATAGTAATCATTACTATAAAAGTGAAGAGATGATTTGCGCTAAAAGAGGTGTTAGTCAGGCCGCCCTCCTTTGTGCAGGAAAGTGGCCCGTTTCGGGTCAGTTAAGTAACGTCGCCCAGTGTTCAACCCACGGGTTAGCGACGGATTCCGGCTCCGGGTCTTCGCTGGCGTCGATCAGTAACACGTCGCCCAGCCGCTGCGCATTTTGCTCCTGCAACAGGGCGTCAAAGGTTTTACCCGCGCCGCAAAAGTGCGTGTAGGTGCTGTCGCCAAGGGCGATCACGCCGTAGCGTAAATCGGGCTGTACGCCGATCTGATCTTTCACCGCATGGAATAACGGGGCGATACTGTCCGGAAAATCCCCCTGTCCGGTGGTGGAGGTGATCACCAGAATGATTTTATCCTGATAGCGCTGCCAGTCGGCGAGCACGGCATCTTCATAGACCGTGGCTTTATGCCCAAGGCCATTAAGGATCGCTTCTGCTTCTTCCGCCACCAGCAGGGCGTTGCCATACGTTGTGCCGACAAATATGCCTACTTCTGCCATGCTATCCACTCCTTGCTCAGACTTGACTCTCATCATCCTGACCGCTGTGTGCGGCAAACTCAACCCTTTCATTTAAAGGGAGAAGCCCGCGCCAGCTAAAGTGCTCCATTGCCTGCATCCACACCTCGTCCAGCCCGGCACGCAGCACGAGTGGTTCGCCGGTAAAGGGATGGGTCAGCGACAGTTCGCTGGCGTGCAGCATCAGACGCTGGCAGCCGAAGTGCTCGGCGGCGCTGCGGTTTTGCTTTAAATCGCCGTGTTTGCTGTCGCCGATAATCGGATGGCGCAAATGCGAGAGATGGCGGCGTAGCTGGTGCTTGCGCCCTGTTTTGGGCAAAAGCTCTACCAGCCCGTAGCGGGTGGTCGGGAATTTGCCGGTGGCGACGGGCATTTCGGCGGTGGCAAGGCCGCGATAGTGCGTCACCGCTGGCTGCGGGCCTTTGTCATCGCGGGCAAATTTGTCGGCGATTTTATCCAGCTCTTCTACCAGCGGATAATCCAGCTCGGCCTCATCCATCAGCCAGCCGCGCACGATCGCGTGGTAGCGCTTTTGCATCTGGTGTTGTTCAAACTGTTGAGATAACAGGCGTCCCGCCTCGCTGGACAATCCCATCAGCAGCACGCCGGAGGTAGGACGATCGAGGCGATGGGCGGTAAACACGTGCTGACCAATCTGGTCGCGCACCGTTTGCATCACCACGACTTTTTCATCGCGATCGAGCCAGCTACGGTGTACCAGCCAGCCGGACGGTTTGTTCACCGCCACCAGCCATTCGTCCTGATAGATGATCTCCAGCATCAGGCGTTATCGCCGGCAAAGAGCGCATCAAGTTGCTGTAACTGCACCAGCACGACATCCCGGGCCGGGTGGCTGGCATCGAGGGCGACTTCATAATAAGGGGCGATGGCAAAGGTCTGTGGCAACGGCTGCCCGCTGTCTAACAGGGCATGCAGGCGCGGGATCAGCACCCATTGCAGCCACTCAAACGGCTCCATGGTGTCCAGACAAAAGGGTTCGGTACTTTCAAAAGCGCTGGTGGCCGGAGCACTGGATTGCCAGATCCCCTGCTCGTTTAACAGGGTTTCCAGGCTGAACAGTTGCTGGCGCACGTGATGATGGGTAGTCATATCAACCTCGACTGAAAATAAAACTGGCGCGCAGGATAGCATTAGTCGGGCCTGAACAAAAAAAGGGAGCACTGTAAAAACAGTGCTCCCGGTTCGTTTCGCAGCATTCCAGCTACTTTTGTTGCTCCCTGCTCGTCCGTGACAACTTTTCCTGCGGTCTCCTGACCTGTTCATCCATAAACCATTCATCCGTAAACTACTGCATCCTGCTCGCATCATCCTGATACGATTTGCGTTATCCGTAACGCCCTTCCCTGAACATCCTGGTCCGCCGGGCATCCTGACCGGCTCTCATTCTCCATCCTGGAGGTGTCCTTGAACGCGTCCTGCGTTATCCACTTTGCTTCATCCAGAAGCCTTTCCTTGCAGCACCGTCCTGGTGTTCCTGCTGCGAAGCTACACCATCCCGGCATCCACTTCGCACTGTGAACTCCTGTTCAACGAGGGTAAGAATCTGCTTTTTCTTGCTGTCCTACAAGGAGGTGCTTACGAACATCATGAGATAAGCTTCGAACGAAAGTATCAACTTACAGACTTAACTTCTTGAATTTAATATTTTAAGAGAGGAATTCGGCGCGCGATAAAATAAGAAAGTCCTGGTGATCTCCTACAGGCTCTGTAAGAGATCTCTCACAAAATCGGTAGTGTTTTGGATTACAGAACAGGCTCAAGCTGATTAAGGAATTCCGTAACCGACGGGGCAAGCACCGTGCGCGTTGTGGTGCCGATGGTTTCGACAATCACTTGTCCGGTCAGGTTGCAAACGGCGATAACGTCAAGTTCGCTGTCGAGCGTGGCGATAAACAGCGTGGGTGAAATCTTAAGACGTTTTTGCGTTACCAGATGGCCTATCAGATTTTCCTGCACGCGACGGAAGTCGTCCGGGCTCCAGGTTTGCAGTAGCGTCAGCGTCTGTGCGCCAAAACGCGCGGGCATATCGCCGGCAAACTGACTGGCATAAAACGCATGCAGCGCGGGTTGTACCACAATATCTAAAGCCCGTTCAACCGCGTTTACATTGGCTTCCCCCGTAAAGGGTTGCGGCTGCCAGAACACGCTGTCCTGGGTGGTGGAGATAATGCAGGGCGAAGGCACGCCATACAGTTCCTCGCTCTGCGGCCAACTGTTGTGTGTCTCATGCCAGGCATCGCAATAGCGTGCGGTAAATGCTTTCAGGGCAAGCGCCGTTTCTGTGTCCACCGATTTCTCTCTTCACTAAAGCCAGGATAAACTTGGCGGATAGTTTACCTGCAAAATGGCGATGAAACATGTCTTCTTATGATAACCACCAGGCGCTGGCTGGCCTGACGCTCGGCAAATCCACCGCGTACCGCGATACCTACGACGCCAGCCTGTTGCAGGGTGTGCCGCGCAGCCTGAACCGCGATCCGCTCGGCCTGCATGCCGATAACCTGCCCTTCCACGGTGGCGATATTTGGACGCTGTATGAGCTGTCATGGCTTAACAGCAACGGTCTACCGCAGGTGGCGGTCGGTCAGGTGGAGCTTGATTATGCCAGCGTCAATCTGGTTGAATCCAAGAGTTTTAAGCTCTATCTCAACAGCTTTAACCAGACGAGATTCGCCAGTTGGGATGAAGTGCAGGCCACGCTGCAACGCGATCTCAGCGCCTGTGCGCAGGGTGACGTGAGCGTGGTCCTGTTCCGTCTTCATGAACTGGAAGGCCAGCCGATCGCGCCTTTTAACGGCATTTGCATTGACGATCAGGACATTGTTATCGACAGCTACGACTTCAGCGCGGAGCACCTGCATCAGGCCGCCAGCGGCAGGATTGTCGAAGAAACCCTGGTCAGCCATCTGCTGAAATCCAACTGCCTGATCACCCACCAGCCGGACTGGGGCTCGGTGCAGATCCAGTATCGCGGGCCGCAAATCGATCGTGAAAAGCTGCTGCGCTACCTGGTGTCTTTTCGCCATCACAACGAGTTTCATGAGCAGTGCGTCGAGCGCATTTTCAACGATGTGCAGCGTTTCTGTCAGCCAGAACATCTGAGCGTGTACGCGCGTTACACCCGTCGCGGTGGGCTGGATATTAATCCATGGCGCACCAACAGCGACTTTACGCCATCCACCGGGCGACTGGTTCGCCAGTAAAACTATCATTTTCTGCATTTGCGCCGCACATTCGGCGCGCGAGGTTGTTAAACGTCATAAGCCAGGGCTATTGTAATCACTGGGAGTGGCGATTTTCGCCCCGTAAGGAGCTCACTTGATTACACATATTAGCCCGCTAGGCTCAATGGATATGTTGTCGCAGCTGGAAGTCGATATGCTTAAACGCACGGCCAGCAGCGACCTGTACCAGCTATTTCGCAACTGTTCACTTGCCGTACTTAACTCAGGGAGTCTGACCGATAACAGCAAAGAGCTGCTGTCGCGTTTTGAAAGTTTCGACATTAACGTGTTGCGCCGCGAGCGCGGCGTGAAGCTTGAACTGATCAATCCCCCGGAAGATGCTTTTGTGGATGGCCGCATTATCCGTGCGCTGCAGGCCAACTTGTTTGCCGTGCTGCGCGACATCCTGTTCGTTAATGGCCAGATCCACAACGCCGGTCGTTTCCAGCATTTAGATCTGGAAAGCTCGATCCACATTACCAACCTGGTGTTTTCGATCCTGCGTAACGCCCGTGCGCTGCATGTCGGTGAAGCACCGAACATGGTGGTGTGCTGGGGAGGCCACTCGATTAACGAAACCGAATACCTGTACGCGCGTCGCGTTGGCACCCAGCTGGGCCTGCGCGAACTGAACATCTGCACCGGTTGCGGGCCGGGAGCGATGGAAGCGCCCATGAAAGGCGCAGCGGTCGGTCATGCGCAGCAGCGTTACAAAGAGGGCCGTTTTATCGGCATGACCGAGCCGTCGATTATCGCCGCTGAACCACCGAATCCCTTAGTCAATGAGCTGGTGATCATGCCGGACATTGAAAAACGTCTGGAAGCCTTCGTACGTATTGCCCACGGCATTATCATCTTCCCGGGCGGCGTCGGCACGGCGGAAGAGCTGCTGTATCTGCTGGGCATTCTGATGAATCCGGCCAACCAGGACCAGGTGTTGCCGCTGATCCTCACCGGGCCAAAACAGAGCGCCGATTACTTCCGCGTGCTCGACGAATTTATTGTGAATACGCTGGGCGAAGGCGCGCGTCGTTATTACCGCGTGATTATCGATGATGCCCATGAAGTGGCGCGGCAGATGAAAAAAGCGATGCCGCTGGTGAAAGAAAACCGTCGCGATACCGGCGATGCTTACAGCTTTAACTGGTCAATTCGTATCGCGCCAGAGTTGCAGGTGCCGTTCATCCCGTCCCATGAAAATATGGCAAACCTGAAGCTCTATCCGGATCAGCCGGTAGAAATCCTGGCAGCGGATTTGCGTCGCGCCTTCTCGGGGATTGTCGCCGGTAACGTTAAAGAAGCCGGGATCCAGGCCATTGAAAAGTATGGGCCGTATAAGATCCACGGCGATAGCAACATGATGCGCCGCATGGACGATCTGCTGCAGGGCTTTGTCGCCCAGCACCGCATGAAGCTGCCGGGCTCCGCGTATATTCCGTGCTATGAAATTATGACCTGATAGCAGGTTCGTTTGCCGGGTGGCGCAACGTTTACCCGGCCTGTTGTACTGTCTTGCCGGGTGGCGCTGCGCTTACCCGGCCTTCCCTCTGCCATGCAGCGTTCATTTCACAGGCCCGGCAAGCCTGTACCGCCGGGCAACATCACCCCAGCAGCCATAAGCTAAACTTATCACCCCGCCCATTGCCAAACGGTTGCGCACTCTCCTCTACCGCTAAAAATTCACTGTTAGCCCAGAAACGCCCCAGAAAACCCTGTTTACATCATCTTTTACAGCGATTTTATCGTATTTCGCAGTGCAGGCTTTGCGCGCATATGTTGTCGGTGTTAGCCTGCGCCACCATTAATTTTGGGGTGTGATCGCTTTTCAGTGGGATGACCTGATAATCACCACATCAAAAGCGGATTATTGCATTTGCGATCGCGATCACTGATACATTCATTACATAAATGTATCTTTCCGCCCGCCAATAATTACGGCAAGAAATTATAAAAAAACCATCGCTGAACAAATTTCATATTACCGTCAGGCCACTTTTCATTAGATTGCACTGAAAAACCTGATATTTAGCTTCCTCCAGGAGATACAGATGGAAACAACTCAAACCAGCACTATTGCTGCCGTAGAAACGCGCAGCACATGGCGTAAAACCGACACGATGTGGATGCTGGGCCTTTATGGCACCGCTATCGGCGCAGGTGTGCTCTTCCTGCCAATTAACGCCGGTGTCGGCGGCATGATCCCGCTGATCATCATGGCACTTATCGCCTTCCCGATGACCTTCTTTGCTCACCGTGGTCTGACCCGCTTTGTGCTTTCCGGCAAAAATCCGGGTGAGGATATTACTGAAGTCGTTGAAGAACACTTTGGTATCGGCGCAGGTAAACTCATCACCCTGCTCTATTTCTTCGCGATTTACCCGATCCTGCTGGTCTACAGCGTGGCGATCACCAATACCGTTGACAGCTTTATGACCCACCAGCTGGGTATGACGCCTCCACCACGTTTCATTCTTTCCCTGATCCTGATCGTCGGCATGATGACCATCGTGCGCTTCGGCGAGCAGATGATCGTGAAAGCGATGAGTATTCTGGTGTTCCCGTTTGTGTTCGCGCTGATGCTGCTGGCCCTGTACCTGATCCCGCAGTGGAGCGGTGCCGCGCTGGAAACGCTGTCGTTTGATGCGGCAGCCAGCACCGGTAAAGGCCTGTGGATGACCCTGTGGCTTGCCATTCCGGTGATGGTGTTCTCGTTCAACCACTCCCCGATCATCTCCTCCTTCGCCGTGGCGAAGCGTGAAGAATACGGCGATGCTGCTGAGAAAAAATGCTCCCGCATTCTGGCGTTCGCACACATCATGATGGTGCTGACGGTCATGTTCTTCGTGTTCAGCTGCGTGCTGAGCCTGACCCCAGCTGATTTACAGGCTGCGAAAGATCAGAACATCTCTATTCTGTCTTACCTGGCTAACCACTTTAACGCGCCGATCATCGCATGGATGGCACCGATTATCGCCATCATCGCCATCACCAAATCATTCCTCGGTCACTATCTGGGTGCGCGCGAAGGCTTCAACGGTATGGTGATCAAGTCCCTGCGTAGCCGTGGCAAAACCATTGAAATCAGCCGTCTGAATAAAATCACCGCGCTGTTTATGTTGGTAACCACCTGGATTGTGGCAACCCTGAACCCGAGCATCCTCGGCATGATCGAAACCCTGGGCGGTCCGATTATTGCGATGATCCTGTTCCTGATGCCGATGTACGCCATTCAGAAAGTCCCGGCGATGCGCAAATACAGCGGTCACATCAGCAATGTCTTCGTTATCGGCATGGGTCTGATTGCGATCTCCGCTATTTTCTACTCTCTGTTCAGCTAATCCCTTGTGCCGCCTTTACGGGCGGCGCTCTCTACTCATAGCAACGGATGATGCATCATGATTAGCGTATTCGATATTTTCAAAATCGGCATTGGCCCTTCCAGTTCCCACACCGTGGGACCAATGAAAGCAGGTAAACAGTTTACGGACGACCTGGTTGCGCGTGGCATTCTCAACGACATCACTCGCGTAGTGGTGGATGTTTACGGTTCACTGTCCCTCACCGGCAAAGGCCACCATACCGATATAGCCATTATTATGGGACTGGCGGGCAACCTGCCGGACAGCGTCGATATTGACAGCATTCCGGGCTTTATTCAGGACGTGAATACCCATGGCCGTCTGCTGCTGGCGAACGGTCAGCATGAAGTGGAATTTCCTGTCGACAAGTGCATGAACTTTCATGCCGATAACCTTTCGCTGCACGAAAACGGTATGCGCATCAGCGCACTGGCGGGTGAAAGCGTGGTCTACAGCCAGACGTATTACTCTATTGGCGGTGGCTTTATCGTCGATGAAGCGCATTTTGGCCTGACCAGTGATACTGAAATCACGGTGCCGTACCCGTACAAAAATGCCGCTGATTTACAGCGTCATTGCCAGGAAACCGGCTTATCCCTCTCCGGCCTGATGATGAAGAACGAGCTGGCGCTGCACAGCAAAGCCGAGCTGGAACAACATCTGGCAAACGTCTGGGAGGTGATGCGCGGCGGCATTGAGCGCGGCATTACCACCGAAGGCGTCCTGCCGGGCAAACTGCGCGTACCGCGTCGGGCGGCGGCGTTGCGACGTATGCTGGTCAGCGGCGATAAAACCTCCACCGATCCGATGGCGGTTGTCGACTGGATCAACATGTTCGCGCTGGCGGTTAACGAAGAAAACGCCGCGGGTGGACGAGTAGTAACCGCGCCGACCAACGGGGCCTGTGGCATCGTGCCGGCGGTGCTGGCGTACTACGATAAGTTTATTCGTGAAGTGAATGCCAACTCGCTGGCCCGCTATTTGCTGGTCGCCAGCGCCATCGGCTCGCTGTACAAAATGAACGCCTCTATTTCCGGCGCGGAAGTGGGCTGTCAGGGTGAAGTAGGCGTGGCCTGCTCCATGGCGGCGGCGGGTCTGGCGGAGTTACTGGGCGGTAGCCCGACGCAGGTATGCATCGCGGCCGAAATCGGCATGGAGCATAACCTGGGTCTGACCTGCGATCCGGTTGCCGGACAGGTGCAGGTACCGTGCATCGAGCGTAACGCTATTGCCTCGGTGAAAGCCGTCAATGCCGCACGCATGGCGCTACGCCGTACCAGCGAGCCGCGTGTATGCCTCGATAAAGTCATCGAAACCATGTACGAAACGGGCAAAGACATGAACGCCAAATATCGCGAAACCTCGCGTGGCGGTCTGGCGATGAAAGTCGTTACCTGCGATTAATCGCGGTTAGCCGTTGGTTGCTCAGCCGGGCGCGCGTGCGTGACCCGGCTTTTTTGCGAGGCGTCTTCCCGTTTTTCCCGCCCTTTCTGGTCTCCCCCTCCCTGCCGATGTTACCCTTAGCGCATTCATTTTTTTGGGAGCGTGCCGTGGCTGTTCATCTGTTAATCGTTGATGCGCTTAATCTTATTCGCCGGATCCACGCCGTACAGGGTTCCCCGTGTGTGCAAGCCTGCCGGCATGCGCTCGACCAGTTGATCGTTCACAGCCAGCCCACTCATGCGGTCGCCGTGTTCGACGACGAGGCGCGCAACACAGGCTGGCGGCATCAGATCCTGCCGGATTACAAAGCCGGTCGCGCCCCGATGCCGGACAACCTGCACGCGGAAATGCCCGCCCTGCGCGCAGCTTTTGCCAGCCATGGCGTGCAAAGCTGGGTATCTGAAGGTAACGAAGCCGACGATCTGGCCGCCACTTTGGCGGTAAAAGTGGCGCAGGCGGGGCATCAGGCCACCATAGTGTCAACGGACAAAGGCTACTGCCAGTTGCTTTCGCCAACCATCCGCATCCGCGATTATTTCCAGAAACGCTGGCTGGATGCACCCTTTATCGCCAGCGAATTTGGCGTGACGCCTGAGCAACTGGCAGATTACTGGGGGCTGGCGGGGATCAGCAGTTCAAAAATTCCGGGCGTGGCGGGGATCGGGCAGAAGAGCGCCACGCAGCTTATTACCGCCTATGGCACGCTGGAAAATCTCTATGTCCGGCTGGAAGAGGTGCCGGAAAAGTGGCGCAAAAAGCTTGCGGAACACCGGGAGATGGCGTTTATCTGTCGGGAGGTGGCCAGGCTGAAAACGGATCTCCAGGTCGAAGGGAATTTGCAGCAGCTGCGGCTGGCGAGATAACGGCTGATCCTCCCCGAACGGAGAGGATCATGATGAAACATTAACGCTCGTCGCGACGGCCACCCACGGCGGCCCACCAGCGGCGCACGTGTACGGTCACTTCTTCGCGATCGTGATACAGCTGACGGGCCTGAATCGTGGCATTAATGCCGTTCTCCGCCAGTTGCTCCTCAATATAGGCCAGGTTACTGGACACTTCTTCGTAGCGTTTTTTCATCGGCAGCTTGAGGTTGAAAATGGTTTCGCGGCACCAGCCGTTGACCAGCCACTGCACCATCAGCGCGGTCACTTTTGCCGGTTTTTCCACCATATCGCACACCATCCACGCAATGTTATTGCGCGTCGGGCGGTAACGGAAACCATCTTCACGCAGCCAGGTGACCTGCCCGGTATCCATCAGGCTTTGCGCCATCGGACCGTTATCCACCGACGACACCCACATGTTGCGTTTCACCAGCTGATAGGTCCAGCCGCCCGGACAGGCACCCAGATCCACCGCGTACATGCCGTTTGCCAGGCGCTCGTCCCATTCGTCTGCCGGAATGAAGATGTGAAACGCTTCTTCCAGTTTCAGGGTAGAGCGGCTGGGCGCATCGGACGGGAACTTGAGACGCGGAATGCCCATATAGAAAGGCGAATTGTTGGTGGTGTAGGAATAGCCGGTATAGCAGCAGCCGGGGGCGATAAAGAACACGTGCACTACCGGGCGTTTTGCGGTTTCGTAGCTGGTAAGGATCTTCGCCTCACGCAGCGCCGCGCGCAGCGGTACAGTGAATTTCCGGCAGAACTTCATCAGCTCTTTGCTCTCGTTAGTGTCCGCCACTTCCACGCGCAGCTCACCGCCCTTTTCCACCACGCCCTGCAACATACCGACAATCGGCGTGATGCGATCTTCTGGCGGCAGATTTTGTAGCAGTTCGCCGGCGACAAACATCTGACGAGCAAAAATCAGCGAGCTGAACGGCAGATCTTTTGCCACTTTGTCGGCGTCATCGGGCTGATAGCATTCGAAAACGACATAGCCTGAGTTTTCTTTCACGCGGGCAAAACCGAACACCTCAAGGCGTCCGGCTTTATCCGTGATTTCTGCGGCGCACTCTTTCTCAAAACCCGGGCGACACAACAATACGACTTTATTCATGAACAACGCCCTTACGTTTCAGACGAATAGCACCAATTAACATTAATACCCAACCGGCGAGGAAACAGACGCCGCCGACCGGGGTGACGAAGGCCCACAGGCGCAGATGGGAAAGCGCGAGGCAGTATAAGCTCCCGCTGAACAGCACCGTACCCAGCGCCAGGAAGACGCTGCTCCAGTAAAACCAGATGCTAATGCGACGCTGCATCGCCACAGCGAGGCAGAAAATCGCCAGCGTATGGAACGCCTGATATTCAAGGCCGGTCTGGATCCAGCCCATCTCTACCGTGCCCAGAGATTTCCCCAGCACGTGCGCGCCGAAGGCACCCAGCGCAACAAAAACAAAGCCACTGATAGCGGCAAAAATCAGCATAAACCGGCTGGTCATGTCAGTACCCTAAAAAGTCATGCGCGAAATCGTGCGCGTTGAATTATTGCTCGTAACGGAAGCGGAATTTTTCTTGCTCTGATGCCGCTTTTGCCAGGATCCACTGTCGAAAGGCGGCTATTTTACCCAGTTCTGCCTGACTGTCATGACAAACCAGATAAAACGCGTTTTTACTGACCAGTACATCATTAAACGGGCAGACCAGTCGGCCTGCCTCAATTTCGGACTGCGCCATCACATTGTTGGCAAGCGCAATACCCTGTCCGTGGATTGCCGCCTGTAGCACCATGGCGCTATGGCTGAAAATCGGTCCCTGCTGTACGTTTAGATTAAGACCCAGTTGCCGCGTATAAGTTTGCCAGTCGCGGCGGGAAGCGTCATGGAGCAGCGTATGCTTTGCCAGATCTGCCGGGGTTTTCAGCGGCTTATCGCCGGTCAGCAATAACGGCGAACAGACCGGCAGAAGATATTCTGCGTATAATTTTTCGACACGCAAGCCCGGCCAGTTGCCACGCCCATAAAAAATCGCCACATCCACATCATCCGCCAGCTTGTCCACCTCACGGTCAACCGCCTGGATCCTGACGTCAATTCCCGGATAAGCTGAGTTAAAGCTGGTAAGTCTCGGCACCAGCCACTGAATGGCAAAACTGGGTAATAAACTGACGGTCAGCGCCCCTTTTGCACTGCGCGATTGCAGTTTGCGGGTGGCGTCGGTGAGCTGGGAAAAAATCTCTTTTATATCCTGAAAATAGCTCTGGCCTTCTTCGGTTAACAACAGAGAACGGTTGCGTCGGCGGAAGAGCTTGAGTCCAAGGAAATCCTCAAGAGACTTGATTTGATGGCTTACTGCGGCCTGCGTCACAAAAAGCTCATCGGCGGCGCGAGTGAAGCTTAAATGGCGTGCGGCAGCATCAAAAACACGTAATGCATTGAGAGGTGGTAAGCGCTTGGACATGATTATAAGGTTCAGATGTTAATGGAATTTAACAAACAGGAAACAAGGTTTAACCCATTAGTTTTTTTTATCTGAGACATTATAAATTGTCCGTTGAGGAACTACCAGCAAATACCTATAGTGGCGGCACTTCCTGAGCCGGAACGAAGAGTCTTTTTCGGAATGCGTGTTCTGAGGGGCTTTTGGCTTGCGGTTGTGATGTTGTGTTGTTGTGTTTGCAATTGGTCTGCTATTCAGACCACGGTAGCATCGCTACCCTTTTCACTTCCTGTACATTTACCCTGTCTGTCCATAGTGATTAATGTAGCACCGCAAATTGCGGTGCTTTTTTTTAGTCAAAAACTGGCTATTATTTTTCCAGTGCGACCATTTCTTTTACGTCAGAACGGTTGATCTGCTGCTTGTTACCGTTAGCATCTTTATAAGAGATCATACCGGTTTGATCATCGGTTTTTGGCTTGCCTTCAGACACAATGGAACGACCATCGTTGGTGTGCATGACATAGTTCGGACCAGAACAGGCGCTCAGTGCAAAAGTCATCATACATGCGGTAATAATGGCGGCAGTCTTTTTCATGATTCTTCTCCTTTTAGCAATTAATGCTATCTGAATCTTGTTTAATAACAGGGTTCAACGTCCACCCAACACTATTTAGCATAACCTGCTTTCGAAAGTGCGCCAGGATAAACAGAAAAATCTGATGGAGCGCAGGCGCTTGTATCGACTGGCGAATTGCGCGACGATCGGCGTCTGACTATGAGGAACGCCATGAACGCATTCAATCCTGCCCATTTCCGCGCCCAGTTTCCTGCCCTTGCCGATGCGGGTGTCTATCTGGACAGCGCAGCCACGGCGCTAAAGCCGCAGGCCGTCATTGACGCCACGCAGCAGTTTTACAGCCTGAGCGCGGGGAACGTGCACCGCAGCCAGTATGCGCAGGCGCAGAAACTGACGGCTCGCTATGAAGCCGCACGCGATCAGGTTGCTGCCCTGCTAAACGCTCCCGCCGGTAAAAATATCGTCTGGACGCGAGGTACCACCGAAGCAATCAATATGGTCGCCCAGTGCTATGCGCGTCCACGTTTGCAGGCAGGCAATGAGATCATCGTCAGCGAGGCGGAACATCACGCTAATCTGGTGCCCTGGCTGATGGTGGCAGAGCAAACCGGCGCGCAGGTTGTGAAGCTGCCGGTGACCGCCGATGGACTGCCGGACATTGATCAGCTCCCTGCTCTTATCTCCTCCCGCAGCCGTATTCTGGCGATGGGTCAGATGTCCAACGTCACCGGCGGCTGCCCGGATCTGGCGCGCGCCATTACCCTGGCCCACGCTGCAGGTATGGTGGTGATGGTGGATGGCGCCCAGGGCGCAGTCCATTTCCCGGCGGATGTGCAAAAACTCGACATCGATTTCTATGCCTTCTCCGGCCACAAACTGTATGGCCCGACCGGTATCGGCGCGCTGTACGGAAAAGGGGAATTGCTGGACGCGATGTCACCCTGGCTTGGCGGCGGCAAGATGATCACCGAGGTCAGTTTTGACGGCTTCAAAACTCAGCCGGTGCCACATCGACTGGAAGCGGGAACGCCGAACGTGGCCGGGGTGATTGGTCTGAGCGCGGCGCTGGAGTGGCTGGAAGAGATAGATATGGCACAGGCCGAAAACTACAGCCGCGGGCTGGCGACGCTGGCGGAGGACGCGCTGGCAAAACGGCCAGGCTTCCGCTCGTTCCGCTGCCAGGATTCCAGCCTGCTGGCCTTTGATTTTGCCGGGGTGCATCACAGCGATATGGTTACGCTGCTGGCGGAGTACGGCATCGCCCTGCGGGCAGGCCAGCACTGCGCCCAGCCGCTGCTGGCGGCGCTTGGCGTCAGCGGTACGCTACGCGCCTCTTTTGCGCCCTATAATACAAAAAGCGACGTTGATGCGCTGGTGAACGCCATCGACCGCGCCCTTGAACTTCTGGTGGATGAATGACTAACCCCGCTTTCGCCGGACACCCGTTCGGTAGCGCCGTGACTGAAGATACCCTGCGTCAGATCTTTAACCCGCTGACGCAGTGGGAAGATAAATACCGTCAGCTGATCCTGCTCGGCAAGCAGTTACCTGCCCTGTCGGACGAACTGAAAGCCCAGGCGCGGGAAATTCCCGGCTGCGAAAATCGCGTCTGGCTTGGCTACACCCTTTCCGGCGAGGGAAAGCTGCATTTCTTCGGCGACAGCGAAGGCCGCATTGTGCGTGGATTGCTGGCGGTGCTGCTGACGGCGGTGGAAGGCAAAACTGCGCCGACTCTGCTGGCACAGGATCCGCTGGCGCTGTTTGATGAACTGGGATTACGCGGGCAGCTTAGCGCCTCCCGCAGTCAGGGGCTGGCGGCGCTGGCCGCCGTCGTGCAGGATGCCGCGCGTCAGGCCTGACGCGCCGCTTTCGCCATCATTTTTTTCAGCGCATGGGACACGGCCACAAATCCAAAGGTGGCGGTGACCATGGTCGCCGCGCCAAAACCTGAAGCACAGTCCATACGTTTTGGCCCTTCCGCCGTGCTTTTCATCGCGCATACCGAGCCATCCGCCTGCGGGTAGACCAGCGCTTCGGTGGAAAATACACAATCCACGCCGAGTTTACCCTTACTGTTTTTCACCACGCCAAAATCGCTTTTCAGCCTTTCGCGCAGCTTTGCTGCCAGCGGATCCTGAATGGTTTTCGCCAGATCGCTGACCTGGATTTGTGTCGGATCGATCTGCCCGCCCGCGCCACCGGTGGTCACCAGCGGGATCTTATTGCGACGGCACCAGGCGATCAGCGCCGCTTTAGGCCGCACGCTGTCGATGGCGTCAATGACGTAGCTGAATCCGGCGCTCATGTACTGCGCCACGTTGTCGGCAGTGACAAAATCATCCACCACCGTCACCCGGCATTCCGGGTTGATCTGGCGAATGCGTTCCGCCATCACCTCGGATTTCGCGAGGCCGACGCTGTCGCGCAGAGCATGGATCTGTCGGTTGGTATTGGTGACGCAGACATCATCCATATCAATCAGGGTGATTGCGCCAATACCGGTGCGCGCCAGCGCTTCCGCCGCCCAGGAACCGACGCCGCCGATACCCACCACACAGATATGTGCATTCGCAAAAAGCTGCAACGCGCTTTCGCCATACAGACGTGCCGTGCCACCAAAACGCTGACGCCAGGCGTCGCTGATTACCGCAGACATAAAACCTCAGATATGGAATGGATGATCACCCTCTCCTGTTCAGGAGAGGGGCAAAATAGTAGCACGATCACCCGCTAAACACGTTACCGGATCCTGCGCCAGGCGCGGTCTTCAATACCCATACGCGGCCATAGTGGTTATACCAGCCCGCACGGTGACCGGCTTCGGCGCCAATCCCCTGATAGATGTCGAAGTGCTGACCTTTAATAGCACCGCCAACATCCAGCGCCACCATCAGACGCAGCTCGTACTGTCCGTTGAATTTGCCGTTGTTATCAAGCAATGGCACTTCCGCCAGCAGCGTTGTCCCGGCCGGAATAATGCTGCGGTCAGACGCCACGGAAGCACGGCCAATCAGCGGCACGCCACTCGCCCCTTTCACCGGCGCGTAGGATTGCGGCTTGAAGAAGACAAAGGACGGGTTCTGCTCCAGCAGTTCGCGCACTTCCGCCTCGCTATGCGTTTCCCCCCAGTGGCGGATCGCCTGCATCGACATCTCTTCCCGCTTCACTTCGCCGCGATCGATCAGCACTTTGCCGATGCTGCGGTAGGCATGACCGTTTTTGCCACTGTAGCTAAAGAAGTTAAGCGGGCTGCCGTCGCCAAAATCGATATAGCCGCTGCCCTGCACATCCATAATGAAGTTATCCATCAGCGAGTTGCTGTAGGCGAGGATATAGTTGTCGCTCAGCGCACCGGCGTAAATCTCCGCGCGTGACGGCAGGCGTCCGCGTTTTGGCGGCATACGATAAATAGGGTAACGGAATTCCCCCTGCGGTGTATGACGCGCCTGCACCACCGGCGTGTAGTAACCGGTAAACTGCACGTTACCGTAGTTATCTGCGCCCTCCATCTGCCAGGCGTCCAGACCGTACTGGCGCAGGGTGCGCGTATCGCCACCCGCGCGCAACCAGTCCTGAACGGCATTATAGATGGCACTCTGGTTGCCATATAAACGTGGCGACGCGGTGCGCACATGGCTTACCTGTTCGGCGTAATCGCCACCGTTGATCGGCGCGCCTACAGCCTCAGGCTGATTAACCAGAGAGAAAGGCTGGGTGAATTTCCCGTCTGTATATTGTTGACCACGATCGGTCGGTTTGGAGGAACAGGCTGCGAGGATTGCCACCATCGCGCCAGTGAGAAGGTACTTCGCCCAACGTCCTTTCATTAATATCTCGTCTTCTTACTTAAGCCGAATGCGTGCTCTGAAGATAACAAACCCGTGTCGCTAATGAAATGTGCGAACGGCATCACAGCCCCGGAGAGTATAAAAAATCACCTGATTGCACTATTTTCATTCAGATGCTCAATGAAATTCGCCTTTTTTTGGAAAAAGGGTTGCGTCAAAGAGCGAGCGGAGTATAGTGCGCTTCCACGGACGCGGGGTGGAGCAGCCTGGTAGCTCGTCGGGCTCATAACCCGAAGGTCGTCGGTTCAAATCCGGCCCCCGCAACCAATTAAGTGCATTAAAGTAAGACGTTTACTCGATTGAAAGAGTAAAAGACGGACGCGGGGTGGAGCAGCCTGGTAGCTCGTCGGGCTCATAACCCGAAGGTCGTCGGTTCAAATCCGGCCCCCGCAACCAATTATGCACAAAGAGAAAGTTTACTCGATGGAAGAGTAAAGACGGACGCGGGGTGGAGCAGCCTGGTAGCTCGTCGGGCTCATAACCCGAAGGTCGTCGGTTCAAATCCGGCCCCCGCAACCAACACAATAAGCACCCTGACGGGTGTTTTTTTGTTTCTGTGTTCCTGAAAAGCAAAACGACGCGTTATCCGCGCCGTGCCAGTGCCCCGCCTTCTGCAAAGTACGCCTTAATCCCTGCCAGAATCGACTCTGCCACTTCCTGCTGGAACTTTGCCGTCTTGAGTTTGCGCTCTTCTTCAATATTGCTGATAAACGCCGTTTCGACGAGGATCGATGGAATATCAGGTGCTTTCAGTACCGCAAAGCCCGCCTGATCTACACGATTTTTATGCAGGCTATTAATACTGCCCAGGCGCTCTAGCACCTCTTTGCCAAACTTCAGGCTGTCATTGATGGTCAGCGATTGCACCATGTCAAACAGGGTGTGATCAAGATAGCGGTCGCCGCTTTTGCTGACGCCCCCTACCAGGTCAGCGGCGTTTTGCGTCTGAGCGAGAAATTTTGCCGCGGTACTGGTAGCGCCCTTGGTGGAGAGCGCAAACACCGATGAACCGCGCGCCGCCCGGCTGGTGAACGCATCCGCATGGATAGAGACAAACAGATCCGCGCGCTGTTTCTGCGCTTTCGCCACCCGCACCTTCAGCGGAATAAACACATCCTCGTTGCGCGTCATATAGGCTTTCATATTGGCTTCGCGATCGATGAGCGCCCGCAGCCGACGGGCGATCTGCAGCACCACGTCTTTTTCCCGCGTTTTATATTTGCCAATCGCGCCAGGATCTTCCCCGCCGTGCCCTGGATCAAGCATGATCACAATTGGGCGATCGCGCCCGGCTTTTCCTGGCTTCGGCCCGCTCTGCGCTGGCGGCACCTGGCGATCCAGTTCACCCTTATTGTAATCTTCCAGCAAGGCCAGCAGCGGATCCTGCTCGTTCTGCCCGTTTACCGGATAGAGATCCATCACCAGACGCTCTTTAAACTCCGCCACCGGTGCGAGCGAGAACAGATGCGGCGTCACATTCTGTTTGAGTTCAAATACCATACGCACGGTTTTCGGGTCGAACTGCCCGACGCGCGCGGATTTAATAAAGGGATCGTCATCGCGGATCTGCATGCCCACGCCCTTCAGGACCGAGTTCAGGTTGACGCCTTCAATATCCACGACCAGACGCTCAGGGTTACTCAGGGCGAACTGGCGATATTTTAATAACCGGTTCGATTCCACGGTCACGCGCGTGTAAGTGGATGCAGGCCAGACGCGCACGGCGATAACCTGGCTTACCGCAGCCAGTCCCACCTGGCTTACGCTGAGCAACCACATCGCGCCTGCCCCTTGCAGTAACTGGCGGCGGCTAATAATTGAATTGGATCCTGACATGCCTCTCCCGAGCAAAGTAAATCTAATAAGCTATCTATACGTCCAAATTGACCGAAAACTTTAACGAATGACGCCTACACTGTCATCAACTAAAGGGTAAACATAGCATTCGTAACTTAATTCTCATGCCGCGAACAGGGCAACGAAAATGGCAGCGCAGCAAATTTGGGCTTGCGCCCGTCGCCATAAAAGAATAAAAATACACAAAATTCGAATAATCATGCAGTGAGGGTTGTGCCGTGGTGAAGGAGCGTAGAACCGAACTGGTCCAGGGATTCCGCCATTCTGTTCCCTATATTAATGCCCATCGGGGAAAAACCTTTGTCATCATGCTGGGCGGCGAAGCCATCGAGCATGAGAACTTTTCCAGTATCGTCAACGACATTGGCCTGCTGCACAGCCTGGGGATCCGCCTGGTGGTGGTGTATGGCGCACGTCCACAAATTGACGCGAATCTTGCCGCGCATAATCACGAGCCGGTTTATCACAAACATACCCGCGTCACCGACGCCAAAACGCTGGAGCTGGTGAAGCAGGCGGCAGGCCAACTGCAGTTGGATATTACCGCCCGGCTGTCGATGAGCCTCAACAACACCCCGCTCCAGGGCGCGCATATCAACGTGGTGAGCGGCAACTTTATTATCTCCCAGCCGCTGGGCGTGGATGATGGCGTCGACTACTGCCACAGCGGCCGTATTCGCCGTATCGACGAGGAAGCCATTCACCGGCAGCTGGACAGCGGCGCGATTGTGCTGATGGGCCCGGTGGCGGTATCGGTGACGGGTGAAAGCTTCAATCTGACGTCAGAAGAGATCGCCACCCAACTGGCGATTAAACTGAAGGCAGAAAAGATGATCGGCTTCTGCTCCTCGCAGGGGGTGATTAACGACGACGGCAATATTGTTTCTGAGCTCTTTCCCAATGATGCGCAGGCGCGCGTTGAGGAGCTGGAAGCGCGTCAGGATTACCAGTCAGGTACGGTGCGCTTTCTGCGTGGCGCGGTCAAAGCCTGCCGCAGTGGCGTGCGCCGCAGCCACCTCATCAGCTATCAGGAAGATGGCGCGCTGTTGCAGGAGCTGTTCTCCCGCGACGGTATCGGCACGCAGATTGTGATGGAGAGCGCCGAACAGATCCGCCGCGCCACCATCAACGACATCGGCGGTATTCTGGAACTGATCCGTCCGCTGGAGCAGCAGGGGATCCTGGTGCGTCGCTCGCGCGAGCAACTGGAGATGGAGATCGACAAATTCACGATTATCCAGCGCGATAACCTGACCATCGCCTGTGCGGCGCTGTATCCCTTCCCGGAAGAAAAAATCGGTGAGATGGCGTGCGTGGCGGTACATCCGGACTACCGCAGTTCGTCCCGCGGTGAAGTATTGCTGGAGCGCGTGGCGCTGCAGGCGCGGCAGATGGGGTTAAGCAAACTCTTCGTCTTAACCACGCGCAGCATTCACTGGTTCCAGGAGCGCGGCTTTACGCCGGTGGATATTGATTCGCTGCCGGAAAGTAAAAAAGAGATGTACAACTATCAGCGCCGTTCAAAAGTGCTGATGGCGGATCTCGGCTAAGATTTCCCCCGCCTCGCGCGGGGGAATTTCACGCGGAGAAGATGTCGCTTAATCCGCTACGCCGCTCGGTGCGGGTGGCAATGGCCTGCGCCAGAATACGGTCATCGGCATACAGCGACAGCCTGCGCCGCGCACGGGTGATGGCGGTATACACCAGCTCGCGCGTCACCACCGGTACAATCTGCCCCGGCAGGATCAGCGCCGCATGATCAAACTCCGACCCTTGCGATTTATGCACTGTCATCGCCCAGGCAGTATCATGCTCTGGTAAACGGCTCGGCTGGACCGATTTGATAGTGCCGTCCGGCAGCGGGAACCAGACGCGCGTCCCCTGCCCGCGATCCAGCGCCACGCCTATATCGCCGTTGTACAGCCCCAGCGCGCTGTCGTTGCGGGCAATCATCACCGGTCTACCTTCGTACCAGCGGGAATGGGCATGACGCACCAGCCAGCGCCTTTGCGCCAGCCGCTGCTCAAGCCGCTCGTTTAAGCCGCCGACGCCAAACGGCCCGTCACGCAGCGCGCACAGCACCTGGAACTCGCTGAACGCCGCCAGCACCGCCTCGGGCGGCGCGCCGTCGCGTACCAGTTGCAAATAACGCTCATAGCCCGCCAGCGCGTCGTCAATCATGGTCTGATAATCATCGCCGGTCTGTAAGGTGCTTTTGCCGATGTCGGTAAAGCCCTGGCTGAACACCGCGCGCATGGCGGCCTTATCGCCCCGGTTTACCGCCGCGGCCAGCTGTCCGATACCGGAATCGCTGCCAAAGCGGTAGCTGGTTTGCAGCAGGCAGAGGCTGTCACGCAGCGCTTCTGCGCCCTGTTGCTCACCGCACGGCACCTGCATACCGGTCAGGCGCGACAGCTCTTCGGCACGCTGGGGGCTGTATCCGGCACTTACCCAGGCGCAAATGTCTCCCAGCACCGCGCCCGCTTCCACCGACGCCAGCTGATCGCGGTCGCCGAGAAAGATCACCCGCCCGTGCGGCGGCAGCGCGTCGATGAGCCGCGACATCATCGGCAGGTCAATCATCGAGGCTTCATCCACCACCAGCACGTCCAGATGCAACGGATTTCCGGCGTGATAGCGCAGACGCTGGCTGCCCGGCTGAGCGCCCAGTAAACGGTGCAGCGTACTGGCTTCATCCGGCAGGCGTGTTTTTTGTTCCTCGCTCAACGGCAGCTGCCGCAGCGCCGCGCCGAGTGATTCGGTAAGACGTGCAGCGGCTTTACCGGTCGGCGCTGCCAGCCGGATCCGGCATTTCTCGCCGTTGGCGGTCTGCACCAGCGCTGCCAGCAATTTAGCGACGGTGGTGGTTTTACCCGTACCAGGCCCGCCGGAGATGACCGAAATGCGGCGGGTCAGCGCCACGGCGGCGGCGATTTTCTGCCAGTTGATGCCGTCAGTCGCCGGAAAGAGCGCATCCAGCGAGCGTTTAATATCCTCTTCGTTGACCGGCAGCGGCTGGTTAGCTTCGGTGAAAAAGCGCGCCACCGTCAACTCATTGCACCACATCCGGTTGAGGTAGAGCCGCTCGCCGGTGAGCACCATCGGCGTCGGCTCATCGCCTGCGCTGACCGCAGGCGATGCAAGCAGCAGTTCATGCCAGTCATCCGGCACGCCAACCTCTTCCAGCAACGGTAACAACTGCGGATAAATGCGATTAAATTCGGCCACGCCGAGGCGCGACAGCGGCAGACAGACGTGCCCTTCTCCCGCATCGCGGCTTAACAGCGCCGCCACCAGCATCACCGCGGGTTCATCGTCACGGGCGACGGTCAGCGCAAACTGCACGTCGAGTGGGCGCAGCGCTTTTTGCGCTACGGCGTCTAATAACAAGTTCTGCATATTCATTATCTGTTCTCCTGCATTTCACCGGCGAACAGCGCGTCCATCTGGCTAATGAGTTGCACATCCGGGCGGGTGGCAAAAATCCCCTGCCCCGGCACGTTGCGATCCACACCACGCAGGAACAGATAAATCACGCCGCCGAAATGCTGCTCGTAATCGTACCCGGCGATGCGATGACGCAGATAACGATGCAGCGCCAGGGTATAGAGCTGATATTGCAGGTCATAGCGGTGCGCCTGCATGGCCTGGGCCATCGCCGGCTGCGTGTATGCCTCGCTGCTTTCCCCCAGCCAGTTCGATTTGTAATCGAGCAGGTAATAGCGTCCGTTATGGCGAAACACAAGGTCGATAAAGCCTTTTAACATGCCGCGTACATCACGAAAATCCAGCGGCGGACAGTCCGCCGACAGCGGATCGTAGCGGCGGATCAGGGCATCAAGGGCCGGTGCGGTCAGCGTGGCGCTGATCGGCAAATAAAATTCCATCTCGACCTGTTTTTCGCGGGCCGGTAGCTGGCTTAACGAGATGCCAGCTCCGCTAAGCGGCACCTGTAAGACCGCGTTGATCCACTCGCTTAACACCGGCTGCCAGTGCTCGTCGAAGCCGCCCAGCTCCAGCTTTTCGGCGACCCATTCAGGGGCCACCGGCTGGGTAAAATCGAGATCTTCAAACAGGCTGTGCAGGAAGGTGCCAGGCGACGCGCCGCGCGGAAACTGGTGCGGCGTCAGCGTCGGCGTTTCCTGGACATCGCGCTCACCGGCGGCATCCAGATCGAAGCGCGGCAGCAGATCCTGCGCCATGCTGTGACCGCGCTGTTGCAGGCCGGAATAGCTGGTGACGCGCCAGTCATCGCGCACCAGGCGTTCAATGTCGCGTGCGCGTAGGGACGGCGGCGCGTCGCTGTTAAATTGCCAGCGGCGGTTATCTGGCACGCCGGGAATGTGCAGCGCGATATTATCGCTCTCCAGACTTTGCAGACAGGCCCGCAGCCCGGCGGCATCCCGCGGCTCGCCCTGCTGGATCAGCCGACCGCAGGCGCTGTGATGGAAATCGCTGTCGCCTGCTTTCTCGCCACGACGACGGAACAGCGGCGCAATCCCCAGACTGCAATGCCACACCGAACGCGTCAGCGCCACGTACAGCAGACGCAAATCTTCCGCCAGACGTTCAGCCTCCGCGAGCGCCACGCTCTCCTCGGCATCGCTCAGATCGAGCACCGCTTCAAAGGACGTGCGGTCATGATAAAAAGCCTGATCCTGCGCACGATAGTTGGCGATAAACGGCAGCCAGACCAGCGGGTATTCCAGGCCTTTGGATTTGTGAATGGTGACAATTTTCACCAGATGCTTGTCGCTTTCCAGCCGCAGTTGCTGGCTTGACGCGTTGCTGTCCGGCTCGGCGATATGCTGCGCCAGCCAGCGCACCAGCGCATGTTCGCTCTCGGCGTGCGCGCCTGCTTCCTGTAACAGCTCGCTGATGTGCAGAATATCGGTCAGACGACGCTCGCCGCCGGAGGTCGCCAGCAGGTTTTCCGCAATGTTGCGATGCTTCATCAGCGCCCGCAGCATCGGCATCACGCCGCGTTTTTGCCACAGCTGGCGATAACCATCGAACTCTTCCACCACCTCATCCCATGCCTGCTCATCAAGATTAAGCGCTTCAATGTGCTGCGCATTCAGACCCAGCATCGAGGTGGCGAGGGCGCTGCGTAGCGTGCTTTCTCGTTCCGGTGCCAGCACGGCCTGTAACAGCCACAGCAGTTCCTGCGCTTCAGGCGTTTCAAATACGCTGTCACGGTTGGAGAGATAGACGGAAGGGATCGCCAGCAAGGTCAGCGCATCGCGGATCAGCGCCGCCTCGTGGCGGCTGCGTACCAGCACGGTAATATCCGAGGCTTTTACCGCGCGGCTGGCCTTACCCTCGTGGAGCACGGCGCTGCCCTGCTGACCGGCGATCAGCCAGTCGCGGATTTGTGCGGCGCAGTGCTGTGCCATAAAGGTCTGATAATCCCCGACGCTGACGCCATCGCCGTCCATCAGCCACAGGCTCATGGCAGGCTGCATCTGGCCGTTAAACTCAAAGCGCAGCGCGCTATTTTTCGGCGCGGATTTCACCGGCTGGAAGGGGATCTCGCGGAACATAAAGGCGTTATCCATGCGGCTAAACAGCGTGTTCACGCTGGCCACCATGCCCGGCGCGGAGCGCCAGTTAGTGTCCAGCGTGTAGTGAGCGCTGACTTCGCTACGGGCTTTCATGTAGGTGAAAATATCAGCGCCGCGAAACGCATAGATCGCCTGTTTTGGATCGCCAATCAGCAGCAACGCCGTGTCGGGCTGCTGCCGCCAGATACGGCGGAAAATACGATACTGCTGTGGATCGGTGTCCTGAAATTCATCGATCATCGCCACCGGGAAACGCTGACGAATTGCCGCG
Source organism: Enterobacter sp. ENT03 (assembly GCF_019218745.1). GTDB lineage: Bacteria > Pseudomonadota > Gammaproteobacteria > Enterobacterales > Enterobacteriaceae > Enterobacter_D. The sequence goes on along the minus strand of NZ_JAHUXA010000002.1, from coordinate 64,092 downwards.
GCCAGTGCGTCGCCGTTATCGCTGTGCAGAGCGCTGTCGAGACGGCTCAGCATGTCATCAAAACCCAGCGCGCCGCGACGGCGTTTTTCCCGCGCTACGGCTTCGCGGATCTCTTTCATCGCCTTAACCAGCACCAGATCGCTTAACGTCAGCGGGTGCGCCAGGAAGGCCTCGATGGCGACAAACAGCGGGTGCGCCGGCACCACGCCATCGGGTTTGGTGCGGGACGTCAGAAACGATTGCGAGAATTTTTCCAGCGCGTCCGGCAGCAGATAGCTGCGCGTTTCTTCCTGCGCCCAGGCGGTGATCTTCTCGATCCACTTCCCCTGGTTACCGCGGTTGAATTTACGTCGGTCAATGCCGGACGGCTCGATCACCGCGTCGATTTCGTCGCAGGCTGCAAGCCATTGGGCTTTCATGTCATTAATTTGCGTAATGATCTGCTGATGCCGCTCTGCCAGGGTTTCATTTTCCGGCGGCGGTGATTTGATCACCGGCGCTTCTCCCTGCAAATAGCGATTAATGGATTTCAGCAGATCCAACGGCCCCTGCCATGACGCATGGATCACCTGGGCAATCTCCCGCGGCAGCGGATAGCAGTGACGACGCCAGAAATCCGCGCACGCCTGCGCGCGCAGCAGAGATTCATCTTCGATCAGTTGCTGTTCAAACAGCATGCCGGACTCAAAGGCATTGAGGCTCAGCATACGCTGGCAGAAGCCGTGAATGGTAAAGACAGCCGCCTCGTCCATTTGACGCTCGGCGAGCAGCAACCAACTGGCGGCTTGTTGCCGGTCGGGGATTTCATTAAGCAGGCTGACATACAGCGGGTTATCAGAAGAACCGCGCAGGCAGGCGATGCGCAACTCGTGGATATTGCTGCGGATACGCCCGCGTAACTCTTCCGTAGCCGCTTCGGTAAAGGTCACCACCAGCAGCTCTTCCACACTTAACTGCCGTGGAAAGGCCGCCGGGCCACCGAGGCCCAGCAGCAGTCGCAAATAGAGCGCGGCAATGGTGAAGGTTTTTCCCGTTCCCGCCGACGCTTCAATCAGGCGCTCGCCTGTCAGCGGCAAGCGCAGTGGATCAAGGGTCTGGGCGGGTTCGGTCATTGTTTCTCACTTAACAGAGGCATAGTTTGCTGCAACGCGCTGACGTTATCCCACACTTTCCAGCCTTCAGGATGCGCGTACTCGGCTTTGCCATCGTGGCTGCCGGAAACCTGGGACAGCAGCGCCATTCCGCTGGGTTCAACCACCGCCTGGTGGAAGAAATCCGCCAGCTTTTGCGGCGTCAGCAGTTTTATCTGGGCCACTACTTTATCACGTGAATCGAAGCGCATATTGCCGCGATCGAAATCTTTGCTGATCTGCGAGGCTTCTTCACCCAGCGTTTGCGGTGCCTGTTCCATTTGCGCGATCACACCCTGCTGGAGCTGGGCAAATTCTTCCGGCTTCATCGCCCGCAGTCGGGCTTCCGCCGTCGGGAAGAAGGCTTTGTAACGCGCCCATAAATACGCTGGCTGACGGTCGCTGCTTTGTAACAGGAAGCCCATGCCCCACTGCCGTCCGACGCTAAACGGGAAGGCAAACACGGCGTAGCCGAGTTGTTCTTCGGTGCGCAGCTGGTTGTAAAACCATGGCTGGATGATTTGCCCGAGCATGGCGCTGTAGGCTGAGCTGCTGAACTCATCATAACCCGGCGGTACAAACACGGCGGCCAGCGCAGAATCGGTGCTGCTGCCCGCTTTTTCAAAGATGACCGACTGCTTCTTATCCACCAGCACATCCCGGTTTCGGCACCATTCGTTGCCCTGCGTACCGAGCTGTTTCTGTACCGCGTGCGCTAACGCTGTCGCCTGGCTTTCCGCCATATTGCCGACCACGAGAAATTCCGGACGGGCGTTAGTTTTCAGCGCATTACGGTAGGCCACGACATCTTTTAGCGTAATGGAGGGCAGCAACTCGCGGCGCACTTCCCGCTGGAAATACGGTACCTGGGAGAGCATCTGTGCGGGCAAGATAGCCTGATCGTAGGCTTTGCCTTTTTCTGCCGAATCCATCATCTGCGCATACCAGGATTTGGCCTGCGCCAGCTGCTCTTCGGTCGGTTCATAACTGAAGTAGCCTTGCAGCAGCGCCTCAAACAGCTGCGGCAGCCGCTGGGTATAGCCATTGGCATTGAGCATCAAGCCGTTATTGGCGTTGGTGGAGAAGCTAATTCCGCCCACTGCCGCCTGATTGCTGAGCTGATCCAGCGCGATACCTGCCAGATAGTCGTTTAGCGCAAACATCACCTGATTTCTGGCGCTGTCCATCGCCTGCGGATTACGCAGCACCACGCTGACATCGGCTTTAGGCTCCTGCGCGAAATAGCGGCTGGGCATATAGACGACCCGCAGCGCTGGCTCATCCACGATAAGCTCCGGGTGCTTAAAGGTTTTCCCCGGCTTGATCAGGGTGAAATCATCCGGGATATAGGGGTTCAGCTCCGGCAGTTTCAGCGGAATGGCGGCAGCTTTTTGCTGCCAGTCGGCGAAGGTCTGCGCGCTGATTTTATCTACCTGATAAGGCGCATTCACAAAATAGGCGGTCTTGTTATGCGGCTCATCCGGGCTGATATACCAGATGCGGGCGTTTTGCGGGGTCATCATGTCGAGACGATCTTTCAGCGCCTTTGGATCGTACTGGTCGGCAATATTTACCGCATCCAGCGTATGTTCGACCGGCACACGGATCATGGTATCTGCCAGCCATTCGACATAGCTCATGTCACGGGTAATCGACGGGTAGCGGAAATCAAGATCCAGCACGTGCGCCAGCTCATCGAAATAGCGTTTATCCACGCCCTGCTCACGCAGCAGTTTCAGGTAGCTGAAAATGGCGGCGACCACTTGATCGCGGTGGGCCAGCCCTTTGTCGGTCAGCGTGGCGGAAATTGCCAGCACGCCGCTGTTGCCGTTAACCACCGGATCGGAATCGGCGCGGATGCCTTCAACCAGTCCTTGCTGTTGCAGCCAGTCGGAGAGGGTTCCCGGACTGCGGTTGCCGATTAAATAGGTCACCAGCTCATCGGTTTTACTGCGAAACTGCGGGGTGTTGTTGTCGATGCGAAACTCTACGCGCAGCACTTTACGCGGAATGGCGGGCACATAGTGAATAATCAGGCCTTTTTGCGCCTCGGTCACTACCGGCACCGTGACTTCCGGCGGGGTGATGTTTTTGTTCGGTACGCGCCCGTAAGTCTGCGCGGCGATTTTAGCCAGCTCAGGCAGCGGACGGTTGCTGTACACCACGGCCTTCATCAGGTTAGCGGAGTAGTATTTATCGCGGAATGCCAGCAAGGCGTCATGCACCGGGCTGCCGGGTTTATCGCTCAGCGTCTCGAGGTTGCCCCCTGAAAAGCGCGCACCGGGGTGGGCCGGGTTAATGGTTTCGGCGCTGACCTGCGCCATGCGCATACCGTCACGGGCGCGGGCCATGGTCAACTCGGCATTGACCGCATTACGTTCACGCTCGGCATATTTCTTGTCGAGCAGCGGCGAGGCGATGGCATCTGCGAGGCGATCAACGGTCCCTTCCAGCGCATTGTTTTCCACTTCCAGATAGAAGGCGGTGCGATAAGGCGCCGTACTGGCGTTGTGGCTGCCGCCGTGCGACTTCAGAAACTCGGCGAGGCTGTCCGGCTGCGGGTATTTTTTCGAGCCCATCAGGGTCATGTGCTCAAGATAGTGCGCAAGGCCGGGATGAGTATCGGGATCCTGTAAGGAACCCACGGGCACCACCAGCGCGGAAAGGGATTTGACCGCCTGCGGATCGGAAACCAGCAGCACTACCATGCCGTTATCAAGGCGGATCGCCTGATACTGCCGGTTATCTTTATCGCTTTTGCGAATGCTTTCCTGAACGGGTTGCCAACCGATGTCTGCCTGACTTAACGGTGCCCAAAGGGCGACAAAAATGATCAATGCTTTAAACCAGGTGCTGCTCGGCATTCACAAACCTCATCATTAACAAACGCTGTACTGGCCTCGCCAGCGACTCATTTTTATCAGGACTGACTGAAACGATAGAGCGGCAGTAAATAGCGCTCCGCCTGGGCGGTGATGGCGTCAAAGTGTTCCGGTTCGAGGGTGCGCCACAGACGCTGATACCACACATCGTCCCCTTCGCCACGTACCACCATATTGCCTTCGTAAGCCTGAAGAAACTTCGCGCGCGCTTTAGCCAGCGTCGCGTCGTCCTTTAACATGGCATCATTTTGCGCGTCATAACAGGCTTTTATCCACGCCCCGCCGCTTTCTGGTAGTAAAAGTAAGGGCTGCGACATCCCGTCACGATACCCGGCGATCATCTGCTCCAGATAGTGGCGCGCCTGCTCCGCCTCAAGCGGTGGGAAGCGCCATTCGCCCTCTTTGCGCACGAAAAGACGGCTTTCGCCTGTTCCCCCGCTCGCACAGTAGACAAGGTGTTCCAGCCAAAGTTGCAACCCCTGGGATACGCTGAGTAGCGAGGGCCGCCAGCGCAGCAGGCCATCTGCCTGTACCTGTTGTAACCAGCCGGTTAACTGCACGCCGCCACACAGCAGATCGATCTCCAGGCTCTCACTGGGCATGCGGCATTCGTTAATGCGATCCGCCAGCGCCTGCATCTCCTGTTGCTGCGTTTCCCAGACGATTTCGCCAAACGCCCCGAACGGCAGTTCTCCCGCTGCGCGGTAGCGACGAAACAGCTTTTCGGCGTCTTCCTGCTCGACCAGCGTATTGAGCAGCGTCTGGTTAAGCTGATAGCGGTTAAGGCCATCGAGAATAAAAGGCTCGGCGTCAGGAATATCGCTCGCTTCCGGGCGGAAGTTGACCTGTAAACGCATCTGGAAAAAGGCGCGCACCGGATGGGTCCAGAAGCGTTGCAGTTGTTCAAATGCCAGCGTCTCCAGCGGCTGCGCGGGCAGCGGCTGGATAAAGGTTTCATGGGCCACGCCCTGCTGGCTGGCAGCGGGCAGCCACTCTTGTGCAAAACTCTGCACTTCATCGCTGACAAAGTTGTCCGCATCAAAAGGCATGCGAGTATGCAGGTGAGTCAGATGCTGGATCACGCGTGCGGCGCTCTCGTCGCAGGTGAGTGAGGCATCCCCCGGCAGATAGTGACTCTGGGCGATGTAGTCCACCAGTTCTTGCACCAACACGGACGGGAAACGCTCGCTGTTATCCTGAATAGAACGTCCGATATAGCTGATATAGAGTTTTTGCTGGGCAGAAATCAGCGCTTCAAGGAACAGATAGCGGTCATCGTCACGGCGGCTACGGTCGCCCCGCATCGGCTTCTGACTCATCAGGTCAAATCCCAGCGGCGGCAGGGTGCGCGGATAGACGCCGTCATTCATACCCAACAGACAGACCACCTTGAAAGGAATGGATCGCATCGGCATCAGGGTACAGATATTCACAGGTCCCGCCAGGAAACGCTGGCTGATACGCTCCTGGTTCAAACGCTGCGTCAGTTCATCGCGCAGCAGAGTCAGCGGCACCGACTCGTTGTACTCCGCCCCTACGCCGTGGGCGATAATGGCCTGCCACTGCTGTTCAATCAGCGCCAGCGCCGCTTCGGTGTCGGCATCCGGCAGGAAAAAGTCATTAAGCATGTCCCGGCAGACCGGCAGCCATTCGGCGAGCGGGCGCGCCTGTGACAGTCCTTTGCGCCACAGGTTAAGCTTCATCAGCAGCGAAGCCAGATGCCCCACCAGTTCAGCGATAAGCCCGCTGGATTCATCGTAGGGCAGCACCGAGCGCCACTCCCCATGGCGGCTCTCCATCGCATAGCCCAGCAGCATACGCATCAGGCCGAACTGCCAGGTGTGCTGCCCGGTAGGCGGTAATTCCAGTTCGCGCACGTTATCGTCATCCATCCCCCAACGTACGCCCGATTCATTGACCCACTGACGCAGATAACGCAGACCTTCTTCATCAATCTCAAAACGCGCGGCGAGCACCGGCACGTCAAGCAGCGCCAGCACGTCTTCTGACTGGAAACGGCTGTCTGGCAGCGACAGCAGGCTGAGAAAGGCCTGCAATGCCGGATGCGCCTGCCCGGCGCGGCGGTCAGAAATGGCATAAGGGATAAAACGCGCCCCGCTGGCGCTGCCGAAGACCGCCTGGATAAACGGGCTGTAGCTATCAATATCTGACACCATCACGATGATGTCGCGCGGCGAGAGTTCCGGATCGTCCTGCAACATCGCCAGCAGCCGGTCGTGCAACACCTCCACTTCACGCTGCGGGCTGTGACAGACGTGCACCGTGACACTACGGTCGGCGGGGTCGAGTAGGCGTTTCGCATCGCTGCGCGCATACTCCTCGGCGGTCACGCCTGCCACGACGCTGTTTTTTAGTTCCAGAATGTCCGACTGCAGGTTATTGAGCAGCGTGCCGGGGGTGATGTCCACAAAGGCGTCCAGTTCGTCATAGCGATCCAGCCCCGCCAGCAGATAGATATAGTCTCGCCCTAGTTTGCCCCAGGAAGCCAGCAGCGGGTTGCCGACGTCCTGCTCGCCGTCATCGTTAAACAGGCTTTGCACCTCCAGACCTTCCTGGAACAGTGGTGTTTCCAGCGCGTCGCGGTGATGTTTGCGACGGCGGGTAATGAGCTTCGCGAGAAACGCCGGATCTTTAATATCGCCCCAGTAGTAACGGCATGGGTTGGTGAACAGGAGATGCACATCAACATGTTTCCCCAGCGCCTGTAACGCCTGTAAATAGACCGGCGGCAGCGCCGAAATGCCGCAGATAAAGACGCGGGACGGCAGCCCCGGCGGGGGCGCATCGGCCTTTTCCAGCGTCTCGATAAAACGCTGATAGAGGTTGGCACGGTGCCAGTGTGGGTGTCCGAGGGCCGCAGTATGTTCCACCAGCCCCCGCCACAACGGCGCCTGCCAGAGCTGCGCCTCGCCAAGGCCCTCCACCCACTCACCGGCTTCCCAGCGGGTCAGCCACTCCGGGCGATAGACCAAATACTGATCGTAGAGATCGGCAATGCGTGAGGCGAGCTGGAAGAGTTTGCGCTTGTCGTCATCGTCTTGAAGGTAGTTGCCGAGCATGGCGAAGGCATCCTGCTCCAGCATACCGGGCAGCAGCGCCATTAACTTCCAGCTCATGCTCTGTTTATTGAACGCGCTCTCTTTGGGAATGTCGGGCAGAACACGCACGAACATGTCCCAGATAAAACTCGCGGGCAGGGGGAAATCGATATTGGCGGCAATGCCAAATTTTTGCGACAGCGTCATCTGGAGCCATTGCGCCATGCCGGTACTTTGCACCAGCACCATTTCCGCTTCAAAGGGATCGTCGAGGCGTTCACGCTCAACAATAAACTCCATCAATGCTTCCAGCACATCCAGGCGATTGGAGTGATAAACCCTTAACATACATGCTCCTGACTACTGACTGATTGGGCAATATAGCCGCGACATCTGACCCTGCCGACCCACGGGAGAGGTGATTATAACGCTGATGCTGACACATCCCGCCGTGCTTGTCTGCATTCGCTTTACCTGCCACCCCGCAGGCGGGTCAACAGGATACCACTGTATATGCTGCCAGGCATTACGCCAGATATTACGGTACAGGCTGTCATGCATAAAACCCGTCATCAGGGCACGATGCGTTCCCGCAAGCGCCGTGATCACCATCACCAGCAGCACCATTGCCAGCAGGACTTCGGGCAGGCTGAATCCCGCCTGCCGTTTCAGGGAAGCTGGCATAGCGCCACCTCACTTAACGGGCAAAAATCACTCCAGCCGTGTCGGGAGAAGACCACGCCCTCGTTTTCTATCGCGCCCAGACGCCACAATGTCTCACTGCCGCTGGCGGCTATCAGCAGCGTCTGGTTATCCAGGATCCGCAGACAAACGCGCCAGCCGTGGTCAGACTCCTGTCGGCACTGCACCGCGGGCTGATGTTGCCAGGCTTGTACCCTTCCCCACTCCATTGCCGATTGCACCTCCGCCATGGCCCGCAGCCCCCGGCTTTCACTGGCGACCCGCAGATGATGCGTATGCTGGCGCTGGTTTAATCCGCCCAGCATCAGGCTTCCCAGCAGCATGATCAGCAGTACCAGCGCCAGCGATGACATCCCCCGTTGGCGGTTCACAGGTTGTAACCCGTTACGCTGTGGCGGGCGGCAACGCGCTCATCGGAATGGCCGGTCACGCTGGCCTCAAGGGTGATCGTCACGTCGCTGTGGAAGCCATTATGCCGCTGCCGCGTCACGCTAAACTGTTCCACCACGATCGTCTCTGGCTCCGTCATTTTATCCCAGCCTTTATCCTGACAGGATGTCGCCCCGCGCCGGGTTTCCAGGGCGCCATCCTGAAGCCGAAAGCCAATTTGATCGGCCTCTTTGGCAGGTGTGGTGTCCCACACGCCGTTACTGTTGGCGTCCCACTGGACGATGATGCAGGATGCCTGTGGACTGATCATCAGGGGTTTACCGCTGCATACGCCCCGGCAGTAACCGGCCCGCTGCACATGCTTTGCCACGGTATACAGCCGCTGCCAGACTTCATCTTCCAGCGCCTGTTGGCGGGTCTGCCGGAGCATAGCCATCTGAAGCCCTGGCAGGAAGCGTGCTGCGCAAAGTAACAGCACACTGCCGATGGCCATTGCGATCAGCACTTCCAGCAGGGTAAAGCCGCGGGTAGTCAGGTGCATGGTGTGGCCGCTCCGGATTGACACATTCTTATTCGCCCTCCCCCTGAAACTATGATCTGCCATTCGCCTGCCGGATTGCGCAGCACGATATGCCCCGCCCAGGCGGTATTACGCACCCCGAAAAAGCGCAGCGACGGCGTGAGGTCTACCAGCGTTATGCCTGGCGACAACGGCAGCAGTGCAAACGGATTTTCAGCGCTGCAGCCTGCCTGTTCGTTCACTGAACTTAACAGACACCAGTTGTCGTCCGTTGTGCTGGCGCTGATCGCATGGTCGCGGTTCTGCCAGTTAGCGTCATCACGCAGCAGCTCCAGATAAGTGCGTACCTGCCAGGCGGTTTGCCATAGCCGCTGGTGCAGGCGGAAACTCTGCCAGCCGTACAGACCTGCGCCGCTCAGAATGATGACCAGCACCACCGCGACCAGGATCTCGATCAAGGTAAAGCCTTGTTGTTTTTTCATGGCGGCAGTGTGCCGAAGACAAGTCAAAAGATCGAACGGGAAAACGAGGTTTTACGAGGCGTTTCCAGAGGTTTACATGCTTTTGCAGGCGTTTGCATTTATTCCGGAAGCCGCGCCGAAAAGTGGAATTTTGGATAAAAAAAACCGGCGCGCTAAGGCACCGGTTATGTCACGCTTTGCGCATCAGATGGCAACAGGTGCTTTGATGGCAGGATGCGGATCGTACCCTTCGATTTCGAAATCTTCGAAGCGGTAGTCAAACAGCGAGGCTGGCTTACGCTTGATAATCAGCTTAGGCAGCGCGCGTGGCTCACGACTCAGTTGCAGGTGTGTCTGCTCCATGTGGTTGCTGTACAGGTGCGTGTCGCCGCCTGTCCACACGAAGTCGCCCACTTCGAGATCGCACTGCTGCGCCACCATGTGCACCAGCAATGCGTAACTGGCGATGTTGAACGGTAGGCCGAGGAACACATCGCAGGAACGCTGATAAAGCTGGCAGGAGAGCTTGCCGTCAGCTACGTAGAACTGGAAAAACGCATGACACGGCGCAAGCGCCATTTTGTCCAGCTCACCCACGTTCCAGGCAGAAACGATAATACGGCGCGAGTCCGGGTCGTTTTTTAACTGCTCAAGCACACCGGAAATCTGGTCGATATGGCGGCCATCTGGTGTTGGCCAGGCGCGCCACTGTTTGCCGTATACCGGCCCGAGATCGCCCTGCTCGTCCGCCCACTCATCCCAGATAGACACGTTGTTTTCATGCAGATAGGCAACGTTAGTGTCGCCCTGCAGGAACCACAACAGTTCGTGGATGATCGAGCGCAGGTGACAGCGTTTGGTGGTCACCAGCGGGAAGCCGTCGCGCAGGTTAAAGCGCATCTGATGGCCAAAAATAGACAGCGTGCCGGTGCCGGTACGATCGTTTTTCTGGGTGCCCTCATCGAGCACCTTTTGCATCAGTTCTAAATACTGTTTCATGGTTCCTCAGGAAACGTGTAGCTGCGGGCGACGGCGGTACGCCCAGACCATCATCAGCACACCGGCGATAATCATCGGGATCGAGAGGATTTGCCCCATGCTGATGTACTGCACCCATTCGCCGGTAAACTGCGCATCCGGCTGGCGGAAGAACTCCACGATGATACGGAACGCGCCGTAACCAATCAGGAACAACCCGGAGACGGCTCCCATCGGGCGCGGCTTACGAATAAACAAGTTAAGAATGATGAACAGCACAATGCCTTCCAGCACCAGTTCATAGAGCTGGGACGGATGACGCGGCAGTACGCCGTAGGTATCGAAAATAGACTGCCATTCCGGGTGCGCTGGCAGCAGCGCCATATCTTCGCTGCGGGAGGCCGGGAACAGCATGGCAAACGGGAAGCCCGGATCGACACGGCCCCAGAGTTCGCCATTAATAAAGTTACCCAGACGGCCAGCGCCCAGTCCGAACGGGATCAGCGGCGCGATGAAGTCGGCAACCTGGAAGAAGTGACGTTTGGTGCGACGGGCAAAGATAACCATCACCAGGATCACACCGATCAGACCGCCGTGGAACGACATGCCGCCGTCCCAGACACGGAACAGATACAGCGGATCGTTTATGAATACCGGGAAGTTATAGAACAGCACGTAGCCAATACGCCCGCCAAGGAACACGCCCAGGAATCCGGCGTACAGCAGGTTTTCGACTTCGTTTTTCGTCCAGCCGCTGCCGGGACGATTAGCGCGGCGAGTTGCCAGCCACATCGCAAAGATAAAGCCGACAAGATACATCATGCCGTACCAGTGCAGGGCAACCGGCCCTATGGAAAAAATCACCGGATCGATGTCCGGGAAACGCAGATAACCACTATTCATCTGTCACCACAACTTGTTGTTATTCCGCCGAAAGTGGACAGCGGCAAAGATGTACACCCGCGTCTACAGGCGCGCCAAAGTTGCGAATCATAGCATAAGGCTGACATGCTGATTGCGCTGAAGTTGTAAAAGATCTGTATATACCCGTCATCCTTCAAGTTGCATGTGCGTTGGCTGCCTTCCTGCAACTCGAATTATCTAGGGTATAACTTTCTATGCCCAGGAGTGCCCTTAGCGTCCGCCGCGAATTAACCCGCCCATACTGCGCCGTTCCATGAATGCCGCGACCTGATGACGAACCTCAGCAGCCAGTTGCGCATCAAGCGCGCGTCTGGCAAGCGTCTGCGCATCTTCATGATCGATATGTCGCAATAAGTATTTAATACGCGCCACCGAGCGGCCATTCATCGACAAATGGCGGTAGCCAAGGCCAATGAGAATAGCGACACACATCGGATCGCCGGCCATTTCACCGCACAGACGCAGATCGACGTCATGCCGTTCGGCTTCCTCAGCGATCATCGCCAGCGCGCGCAGCACGCCCGGATGCAAACTGTCGTACATGTTCGCCACGCGGGTATTGTTACGATCAACCGCCAGAATGTACTGCGTCAGATCGTTGGTGCCGACGGAGATAAAATCGACGCGCTTAACCAGATGGGCAATCATAAACACCATCGATGGCACTTCCAGCATCACGCCAATGCGCGGCTTTGGAATGGCGTAGCCGATCATCTCTTCCACTTCGCGACCGGCGCGTTCAATCAGCCGCCGCGCTTCGTCAATTTCATCGATGCTGGTGACCATCGGCAGCAGTATGTTCAGGTTACCGGTGGCGGCATTGGCACGCAGCATGGCGCGTACCTGGATCAAAAAGATCTCCGGCTGATCGAGCGTAATGCGGATCCCGCGCCAGCCAAGGCAGGGGTTCTCTTCGCTGATTGGCATGTAGGGCAGCTGTTTATCGGCCCCGACGTCCAGTGTTCGCAGCGTAACGGGCTTGTCGATAAACATCTGCATCATGCCCTGATACTGCGCCACCTGCTCCTCTTCCGAGGGGAAACCGCTTTGCAGCATAAAGGGGATTTCGGTGCGGTAAAGACCGATACCATCAATGCGGCTACCGAGCTTTTCTTCATGCGCCGGACTTAAACCGGCGTTGAGCATCACTTTTACCCGCTCGCCGCTTTTGAGGTGGGCGGGCAGATTAACGTCGTCTTCAGCCAGACGGCTTAATTCATTTTCTTCGCTGATAAGACGCTGGTATTCCTGCATCAGGATCGGCTCAGGATCCACCAGCAGTTCGCCGCGATAGCCGTCAACGACCAGCGTGCGCTGGTGCAGGATCGACGGCTGAATGTCGGCCCCCATCACCGTCGGAATACCAAGGGCGCGAACCATAATCGCCGCATGAGAGTTCGCCGCGCCATCGCGTACCACCACCCCGGCCAGCCGATCGTGCGGCAGTTCAGCAAGCGTGGTGGCGGAGAGTTCATCGGCGACCAGCACAAAGCGCGCAGGCCAGGCGTTAGGGCCTTGTAGCGTGTCGTCGAGGTGGAAAAGCAGACGCTGGCCGAGCATGCGCAAATCTCCGGCACGCTCTTTCAGATAGCCGTCGCTGAGAGACGCAAACTGTTCAGCAAAGCGCTCAATGACCTTTTTCACCGCCCATTCAGCAACGTAGCCCTGATCCACTTCTTCAAACAGCTCGCGGCGCAGACGCGCGTCAGAAATCAGATGCGAGTAGAGATCGAATATGGCGGCCGTCTCTTTCTGCGCTCCGGCAGAGAAGCGCTTGCTGTAGCGACGGAATTCGTTGGACGCCTCTTCCAGCGCGCCGGTCAGCCGTTCGCGCTCCAGCGACGTGTCGAGCGTGGAGGCTTCGTACACCTGCTCCATCAGCGGCAGCGTGGCATCCATCCAGCCTTCGGCGATGGCCACGCCCGGCGACGCAGGCAGCGCGCGAATGCGGGTCTGACGGTACTGACCAAAGAGTGCCGCCAGCTGTGACTGGGAAAGAATAGCGGCCATCTGCGTGGCCAGCGTCACGAGGAAGGATTCTTCGCTCTCGTCAAACTGACGTAATTCACGCTGTTGCACCACCAGCACGCCAAGCAGCTGGCGGCGCTGAATGATAGGCACGCCGAGAAAGGCGCGGAAGCGCTCTTCTTTTACCGCAGGTATGAATTTGAAGCTGGGGTGTTTTTGCGCATCGGCGAGGTTGATGGGTTCGGCAAGTCTGCCGACCAGCCCCACAATCCCCTGATCGAAGGCGAGGGTGACAGTACGACCGCGCGGCTTTTTCAAACCGCGCGTCGCCATCAGGTAATAGCAGCGTCTGTCGTGATCGGCGAGATAAACCGAGCAGACCTCGGTATCCATCGCCTGACAAATTTCAGTAACCAGCACATCCAGCGCCTCGTTGAGGCGCGGAGCACTTGCCACTTTCTCGACGATTTCTCGCAACCGGGTGAGCATGTTGTGTATGGCTTAACCTCTTTTACGTCGCCAGGCGGGGGGACTTTGCGGCTTGGGCGTCGCTTCAGAAAGCGCCATCACTACGCTTGCAAACTCTTTCATCACCCGGCGATAGACATCGCGTTTAAAGGAGACGACCTGACGTACGGGATACCAGTAACTCACCCAACGCCAGCCATCAAACTCGGGGGTACTGCTGGTTTGCATATTAATATCAGCATCGCTGCTGACTAATTGCAGTAGAAACCATCTCTGTTTCTGGCCGATACACACCGGCTTTGTGTCCCAACGCACCAAACGTTTCGGTAACTTGTAACGCAACCAGTTGCGAGTAGAAGCAAGGATACGCACATCTTTACGACTTAACCCAACCTCTTCGAACAGCTCCCGGTACATAGCCTGCTCCGGGGATTCTCCGGGGTTAATTCCCCCCTGAGGAAACTGCCATGAGTGCTGACCAAAGCGCCTGGCCCACATCACCTGGCCCTGTCGGTTACAAATTACGATCCCAACATTAGGGCGGTAGCCATCGTCATCAATCACCGGACTACCTCAAAAAAAATCTGAATTTAAACGATTGTTTCACACTCGTGGTAAACGGTAAACCACTCTGTTAAGGGTGCATAACCTAATAACAATTGAATAACTCACAGTTATCTGCCGAGTTATAAACAGATTGGGGTCAACGAAGGCCATTTTATTCACTTTTTCTGTGGATATAGTTGTGCAGAAGTATGGAATTAAGCGGGGAAAACCCGGAGTTGTCCTAAATCCGCCCCAAAACCACAAAAAAATAAAACGCTATTCGTCAGTATGTTAAAGCAGTTATACGCGCAAGAAAAGGCGGTTATGTGACGATCATCACGGGCATGATCCCGTCATTGATGAAAGATCGCACAGCGCCGTATTTATCCACAGATTGTGCCACTAACTTAAACACATTTTGTGCGAAAATTAGATTTTGCTCCCACGTCAAGGCTGTAAATGGAAACAGTAGTGAAGGTTTTTCCCAGTTATCCCACTTTTCTGTGGATAACATGGTGTAAGATCCTGTTCATTGCCAGTGACCAGAATTGGAAAACCGTTATAGCGGTTGCGCAACACGACCTTTTCTCTTAAAAAAGAGTATTCAAATCATGGTATTGAGTGTTGCCCACAGAAATAAACGCCACTGATAAGTTCAGTGCATAATTGTTGTTCGTTTTTTAACCAAAGGTTTGAACCATGTTTCCTCCACGTCCGCTTAGCTCGCCACCCGATTCCGAAGCACAACTTTTTGCACAGGCTCAGCACCTGGCGGGCTTCACTTTAGGGGAGCTGGGGCAGATGGCCGGCCTACCGGTGCCGCCAGATCTGAAGCGCGATAAGGGCTGGACCGGGCTTTTGCTTGAGCGCTGGCTGGGGGCGAGCGCGGGCAGCAAGCCCGAACAGGATTTTGCCGCGCTGGGGGTGGAGTTGAAAACCATCCCTGTGGATAACGCCGGGCGGCCGCTGGAAACCACCTTTGTGTGCGTGGCCCCGCTGACCGGTAACAGCGGCGTGGTATGGGAAACCAGCCATGTGCGCCATAAGTTAAAGCGCGTGCTGTGGATCCCGGTGGAAGGTTCGCGGGAGATCCCGCTTGCCGTGCGCCGCGTGGGATCGCCGCTGCTATGGAGTCCCAGTGAAGACGAAGAACACCAGTTGCGCATGGACTGGGAAGAGTTGATGGATTTGATTGTGCTGGGTCGTGTCGAAAGTATTACCGCCCGTCATGGCGAGGTGCTGCAACTGCGTCCGAAAGCGGCCAACAGCAAAGCGCTTACCGAAGCCATCGGCACCGAGGGCCAGCGCATCCTGACGCTGCCCAGGGGCTTTTATCTGAAAAAGAATTTTACCCGTGCGCTGCTGGCGCGCCATTTCCTGTTACAGGGTTATTAATTTTTTGCCGTTGCCGGGCTTGCGCTTATAATCAGCGCTTCTTTATTTGGCAGGACTTTTACGATGTTATTTGCATGGATCACCGATCCCAATGCCTGGCTGGCGCTCGGAACACTGACGCTGCTGGAGATAGTACTTGGGATCGACAATATTATTTTCCTCTCTCTGGTCGTGGCGAAACTGCCTCCCGCACAACGTAACCGCGCTCGTCGCCTCGGCCTGGCAGGGGCGATGATCATGCGCCTGGCGCTGCTCGCCTCCATTGCCTGGGTGATACGCCTGACCACACCGCTGTTTGAGGTGATGGGTCATGCGGTGTCGGCGCGCGATCTGATTTTGCTGCTGGGCGGGTTGTTCCTGATCTGGAAAGCGAGCAAAGAGATCCACGAGTCCATTGAGGGCGAAGAGGAAGGGCTGCAAACCAACGTCCATTCGTTTATGGGCGCGATTGTGCAGATCATGCTGCTGGACATTATTTTCAGCCTCGACTCAGTGATCACCGCAGTGGGGCTGTCTGACCATCTGTTCATTATGATGGCGGCGGTGGTCATTGCCGTTGGCGTGATGATGTTCGCCGCACGCCCGATTGGGGAGTTTGTTGATCGTCACCCGTCGGTGAAAATGCTGGCGCTGTCCTTCCTGATCCTGGTCGGGTTTACGCTGATGCTGGAAAGTTTCGGCATCCACATACCGAAAGGGTACATCTATTTTGCGATGTTCTTCTCCATCGCCGTAGAGACGCTTAATCTGTTGCGCAACAAGAAACGCCCGCTCTGATCTGCCACTCCCCCGTTTGCGGGGAGTGTACATTTTGTCTTCCGCTTTCAGAATTTGCTGCTTTTTCATCACATTATTCTGCGTTATTACTAGACTACATTCAGTTAACCGTCACGCGAGGAATAAAACGATGAAAAAATGGGCAGTAGTGATCTCTGCAGTAGGCCTGGCTTTTGCGGTTTCAGGATGCAGCAGCGATTACGTTATGGCGACCAAAGATGGCAAAATGATCCTGACAGATGGTAAACCACAAATTGATGATGACACCGGACTGGTTAGCTATCGCGATCAGCAAGGCAACGACATGCAGATCAACCGCGACGACGTTTCACAGATTATCGAACGTTAATCCCTGAAGGGTCAGTACCCTGCTGACCTTTTGATTTTTCACTTCCCCTTTTGTCTCCCCTCTGCCATGTTTATATTCCTTTGTCAGGAAGCGACTGACGTTGTTAACAAAAGGAAGCCGGCAAATGCACTATCACCGTATCCCTCACAGCTCCCTTGAGATAAGCACGCTGGGGCTGGGCACTATGACGTTTGGTGAACAAAATAGCGAAGCCGACGCCCATGCACAGCTCGATTATGCCGTAAGCCAGGGAATAAATTTTATTGATGTTGCGGAGATGTACCCTGTCCCGCCGCGCCCGGAAACCCAGGGGTTAACCGAAACTTACGTCGGTAACTGGCTGGCGAAACGCGGTAACCGCGAAAAACTGGTTATCGCCTCAAAAGTCAGCGGTCCGAGCCGCAATAGCGACAGCGGTATCCGCCCGGATCAGGCGCTGGATCGTAAAAATATTCGCCAGGCGCTGGATGCCAGCTTAAAACGTCTGCAGACCGATTATCTCGATCTCTATCAGGTTCACTGGCCGCAGCGTCCGACCAACTGCTTCGGCAAGCTCGGCTACGAGTGGGCCGACACGGCGCCGGGGGTGACCATCCTTGAAACGCTGGAAGCGCTGACCGAATACCAGCGTGCCGGGAAGATCCGTTACATCGGGGTTTCCAACGAAACGGCCTTTGGCGTGATGCGCTATCTGCATCTGGCGGATAAGCACGATCTGCCGCGTATTGTTACCATCCAGAACCCGTACAGCCTGCTGAACCGCAGCTATGAGGTGGCGCTGGCGGAAGTGAGTCAGTTTGAAGGCGTGGAACTGCTGGCCTACTCTTGCCTGGCCTTTGGTACGCTGACCGGGAAATACCTCAACGGCGCGAAACCAGCAGGTGCGCGTAATACGCTGTTCAGCCGTTTTACCCGCTACAGCGGCGAGCAGTCGCAAAAAGCGGTCGCCGCCTATGTGGACATCGCGAAGCGGCATAATCTGGATCCGGCGCAGATGGCGCTGGCCTTTGTGCGTCGCCAGCCGTTTGTCGCCAGCACTCTGCTGGGGGCGACCACACTGGAGCAGCTGAAGACCAATGTGGAAAGTTTCCAGCTTGATCTCAGTGAAGCGGTGTTAGCGGAGATTGAAGCGGTGCATCGGGTATATACCTACCCGGCGCCATAACGTAAAAAGCCGGGTGGCGCTTGCGCTGACCCGGCCTGTGTATTGCAGCAGTGTAGGCCCGGCAAGCTTGCGCCGCCGGGCAGACTGACAACGATCTCAGCGACGGCGCTGCCAGATCCACAGCACGGCGATTGCCAGCGCAAACAACGTCCCGAAGCCCACACCAACGCCCACCACCGGCACCCCCACTTTTATCGCCAGTGAATAAAGCCCTAACATAATCAGCATGGCGGCGTTCTCGCCGAGATTCTGTACCGCAATGGCATTCCCCGCCCCGACCGAACGTTTACCGCGCTCCTGTAACAGCGCATTCAGCGGCACCACGAAGAAGCCGCCCAGCAGACCGATCAGAATTAACAGCCCATAGGCAGGCAACAGTGCGTGTTGTAGAGAGAAGAACAGCACGCCGACACCGATTAAAATCCCCGCAGGCATGCAACGCGATACCGTTTCCAGGGTGACAAGTTTTGCTGCCACACCCGCGCCCACTACGATCCCCACCGCCACCATCGCGTTCAGATAGGTCGGCGTGGCGTTATCGGTAATGCCCAGCGCCTCCGGCACCCACAGCACCAGCAGGAAGCGCAGCGTAACGCCTGCGCCCCAGAACAGACTGGTGCCCACCAGCGAGAAGCGAGTTTCGCCGTTTTGCCATAAGGTACGGCAGGCGCTGAAAAAGCTGTTGGTCATCGGCCCGAAGCGCCATGACTGGCCGGGACGGGCGACAGGCAGCACCGGGATCAGCAGGTTTGCCACCACCGCGCCCGCGTAGACCAGCGCGCACACGCCGAGCGCTGCCAGCACATGCCAGTCTGCCAGCACGCCACCTGCCACCGAGCCAAGCAAAATGGCGGCGATGGTGGAGGACTCCATCAGGCCGTTAGCCTTCACCAGCTTATCGCCGGTGGTCAGCTCGCCCAGGATGCCGTACTTGGCTGGCGAATAGGCGGCAGCGCCAATCCCCACCAGCGTATAGCCAATAAAGGGATTAATGCCGAGGCAGATGCTCGCCGCGCCGAGCAGCTTCAGGCTGTTGGCCATCATCATCACGCGCCCTTTGGGGAAGCTGTCGGCAACCTGGCCCACAAAAGGTGCAAACAGTATGTAAGCGCCTACAAACACCATTTGCAGGATCGGCTGACTCCAGTCCGGATAGTACTGCTCTTTCAGCAGGGCCAGGGTGGCGAACAGCAGCGCGTTATCCCCAAAGGCAGACAGGAACTGCGCGGCGGTCACCGCCAGCATGCCTTTCGACCACAGTGAATTGTTAGTGTGTACTGACTCACGCATGTTGAGATTCCGGGTCGTCAAGCAGACCTTTGAGTGTCACAAAATCAGGCTTGCCGCTGCCCAATACCGGGAGTTGCTTCAGATAGCGAATATCACGCGGGACGGCCAGTTCAGGGATGCCCTGCGAACGGGCATGCTGGAGCAGCTTGTCGCGCGTTAGCTCACTATCGGTGGTAAACATGACCAGCGCTTCACCTTTGCTGGCATCGCTTTTAATGACCGTGCCGTGCATTTTCTCCGGCGATACTGCCAGCGCCAGCTGCTCGACCATCTCCAGCGACACCATTTCGCCCGCAATTTTGGCGAAGCGTTTTGCACGCCCCTGGATCTGCACAAAGCCGCTCTCATCAAAGCGCACGATGTCACCGGTGTCGTACCAGCCCTGTTCGATCTCGCCGCGCTCGTTTTCTGCTGTCGGCGCTTCCAGCACGCCGGGGTTTTCCACCCGCAGATAGCCATTCATCACGTTCGGCCCTTTCAGTTGCAGGCGACCGCCGTCTTCAATACCCGGCACCGCCAGCAGACGCGCGTCCATGCCCGGCAGAATACGGCCGACGGTGCCCGGACGGGCCGCCATCGGCACGTTAATGGAGACCACCGGCGCGCACTCGGTCACGCCGTAGCCTTCCAGAATGCGCAGACCAAATTTGTCCTGCCAGATCTGCCGCGTGCTCTCCTGAAGTTTTTCCGCCCCGGCTACCACGTAACGCAGCCGGTAGAAATCATAGGGATTGGCGAAGCGGGCGTAGTGTCCGAGGAAGGTGGATGTGCCGAACAACACGGTGCAGTTTCGGTCGTACACCAGCTCCGGCACGATGCGGTAATGCAGCGGACTGGGGTAGAGGAACACTTCCGCGCCGGTCAGCAGCGGCGTCAACAGCCCGACGGTTAAACCAAAGGAGTGGAACAGCGGCAGCGCCGACATAAAGCGGTCGTTAGCCGTAAAGTCAGCGATAGTGCGGATCTGCTCGACGTTGGCCAGCAGGCTCTTATGGCTGTGCACCACGCCTTTCGGGTTGCCTTCTGAGCCAGAGGTGAACAGCACCAGCGCGGCATCTTCCGGCTGCTGCGGGACCTGCGCCAGATGCGGCACCAGTACGTGGGCGAAGATCCATAGCTTATCGACGAGGGTCACGTCGTCCTTCAGATCTTCGAGATACACCCAGCGCACCTGGGTCAACTGCTCCGGCAGATGCCAGAGTTTGCCTTTATCCATAAAGGTGCGAGAGGTAAAAATGGTTTTGATTTGGGCGGCGGTGATGGCACTGCTCAGTCCCTTCACGCCTGCGGTGTAGTTCATCATCGCCGGGACGCGCCCTCTGGCGACCGCGCCGAAAATGACCGCCGCGCTGATCGCCGCGTTCGGCAGCATCAGGCCAATCTTTTCGCCCTGGGTGGTGTATTTCTCCAGAATGCGCGCCACGAACAGCGTTTTGGTTAACAGCTTACGGTAAGAGTCCGGTTTGAAGTTGATGTCTTCAATACAGGGCTTGTTCGCGCCATAACGGTATTGCGCCGAGAGCAGCGCTTCGAAAAGGGTTTCACGCGGGCGCACAGCCATACGCGCTTCCATCATGATCTGATGCAGCATTTCGCCGGCGATTTTGCGGCGATCGCGGGCGCGCGGCGCATCTGGCATCGGCAGCAGGGTGGGCGGCAGAATGCGAATATGAATACGCGGGAACAGGCGCTGTTTTACCAGCCCTTTCAGGCGGCTGAAAAAAGTCAGCTCTGCGCCTTCAATGCGCACCGGCACCACGGTCGCGCCGGATTTGGCGGCGACAAAAGCCGCGCCGTCATAAATTTTCATCAGCGAGCCGGACACCGAAATGCGCCCTTCCGGGAAGATCACCACCGGACGGCCCTGGCCAATAAGACGCACCAGATGCTTGACGGACATCGGCTTCGTGGGATCGAGCGGCACAAAATCAATCAGATTTCGGAGGGCGCGCATGTACCACTGCTGGCTGATGGAGGTGTACACCGCAAATACCGGGCGGCCAGGCAAAAAGAGCGCCAGTAATACCCCGTCGAGAAACGAGACGTGATTTGGCGTGATCAACACACGTTCACCGCGCAGTGACTGGGTATCGCCGGTCAGTTCAACCCTGAACAATAAGCGGAATAAAAAACGGAAAAAGTCCAGTAACATGGCAACTTCCTGTGTCTGTTAATGTGAAAGGATGTCTATGAATTGTGGCAGATTACACGAGAAGTGCCGCAGGGGCGAAGGTAAAATCGAGGCGAAAAAAAACCTGCGCATCCGCGCAGGTTGGTGCAAAACGTGAGTACTCAAAACGTACTGAAATCTCACCAATCAATACCTCTGGGACATCAAATGTAGCAATAGCCTTTCGTTCGCTACAGCAATCAATCGCAACAGCCCTTCGCAAAGTGTAACTAAAGGTTTGAATTCGCTTTTTTTGTCTTATTTGCCTGGGTTTACGCCCGTGTAACGTTTTCACCCGTCGCTTTTCGTTGTCGATCACGTTTACGGCGTTGAAACCCGCAATCGCCTTGAACAGACGGCGCTTTTCCGTAACACTTAACGCTGTGTAAACGCTTACCCTAAAAGAAGGTTCTGTATGGCGACGATTAAGGATGTAGCCCGGCTTGCAGGTGTTTCTGTTGCCACGGTATCGCGCGTGATCAACCACTCCCCGAAAGCCAGTGAATCGTCGCGCCTCGCGGTGCAGAGCGCTATGGAATCCCTCAATTATCATCCCAATGCCAATGCGCGCGCGCTGGCGCAGCAGTCAACGGAAACCGTCGGTCTGGTGGTGGGTGATGTGTCAGATCCCTTCTTTGGATCCATGGTGAAAGCCGTCGAACAGGTGGCCTATAACACCGGCAATTTTTTGCTGATCGGCAACGGCTACCATAACGAACATAAAGAACGTCAGGCTATTGAACAGCTGATCCGCCATCGCTGTGCAGCGCTGGTGGTACACGCCAAAATGATCCCCGATGCCGATCTGGCCGCGCTGATGGAACAGATGCCGGGCATGGTGCTCATCAACCGTATCGTGCCAGGCTTTGAAACGCGCTGCGTGGCGCTGGATGACCGCTACGGTGCCTGGCTGGCGACCCGCCATCTCATCCAGCAGGGGCACACGAAAATCGGCTATCTGTGCTCCAATCACGCTATTTCGGATGCGGAAGATCGCCTTCAGGGCTATTACGACGCGCTACGGGAAAATGGTCTGCCGTGCAACGATCGTTTAGTCACCTGGGCTGCGCCGGACGAAAGCGGCGGCGAGCAGGCGATGACCGAACTGCTGGGACGCGGCAAAAACTTTACCGCCGTGGCCTGTTATAACGACTCCATGGCCGCGGGCGCGATGGGCGTGTTAAACGATAACGGCATTGAAGTGCCAGGCGAGATTTCGCTGATCGGCTTTGATGACATTCTGATTTCCCGCTACGTGCGCCCGCGCCTGACCACGGTGCGCTACCCGATTGTCACCATGGCAACTCAGGCTGCCGAACTGGCGCTGGCGCTGGCGGAAAACCGTCCGTTGCCGGACATCACCCACGTCTTTAACCCGACTTTGGTGCGTCGCCACTCGGTCGGCATGTTGCAGCAGGAAAACTAAAGCGAATAGCGGTACAGGTGCACGGTTTTATCCGGGTATTCCAGGCCGTCACCGATGTACTGCCAGCCGTAGCGTTCGTAGAAATCCCGGCAGGCCGACCAGAGATACAGTTGCGGATAGCCCTGCGCGCGGGCGTAATCTATGACCTGCTGTTGCAGCGCGCCTGCCAGCCCCTGCCCGCGCGTTTCCTCATCTACATAGAGCGCCGCCAGCCACGGCCACAGATCCTGACGGCTGATCAAATCGCAGCGCCATAATCCCACCGTGCCCAGTAATCGGTCGCCGTCCGTCGCCACAAACGTCAGCGGCAGTGCGCCCGGCTGCTGGCTGTGCTCCACGATGCTGGCAAAAAATGCCCGCGGCAGCCCGTCGCCAAAGGCGCGCCACTGCCAGTCGATCACCTGTCCGGCAAACTGCGGTACCTCGTAAAGCGGCTGGATCTTCACATCAGTTTTCCCTGGAAAAGCGGTACGGATTCGAACAGATAGCCGTCAAAGTCCGGCGCGTCTTCGTCCGACAGCTCCAGCAGGCTTGTTTTGACATTTTCCAGATGCTGCCACATGGCCTGCCACGCCCCCATCACATCGCGACGCCGCAGCGCCGCCAGCAGGGTTTGCCGATCGCCCAGCCATTTCAGACGATAGGCCCGGCTGGCGATATGCACATTAAACTGCTGCCACAGCGGGCTACTGTCCATGTGATGCCAGATGCTTTCCACCGTACCCAGCAGCATCTGATTTTGTGAAGCCCCCGCCAGCACGAGGTGGAACATTTTGCTGTTGTCCTGCGTGTTGTCATTCATGGCGATGGCGCGCTGCTCCTGCTCCAGGATGCGTCGCAGGTTGTCGATGTCCGCACGGGTGGCCATTTTCGCGGCAAAAGCGGCAATGTTGCTCTCCAGCAGTTGCCGCGCCTGGAGGATCTCAAAGGGGCCGACATCGCTGCTTAGAAAGCGCTCTTCCTCGTTTTCGTGCTCCTGCGGGATGCGCATCACGTACACGCCGGATCCCTGGCGGATGTCCACCGTGCCCTGCAGCTCCAGCATTAACAGCGCCTCACGCACAATGGTGCGGCTGACGCCGTAGGTTTCGGCAATATTTCGCTCCGGCGGCAGACGTGAGCCAACCGGGTAGTGTCCCTGGATAATCTGCGTACGCAGATCGTCACCTATCTCCTGGTACTGTTTTTTCTCCGTCACTACGACTGCTTTTTCCACCATATCACCTGCTATTTCCATTCATCGTCGAGAGTCAGCGTGAGCGTGCGCTCCTCGCGTAACCGACGGTACCATGAGGCGGATTTTTTGGCGCGCCGGTTGCGGTTATTTTGCAGATCGATCTCAATTAAACCATAGCGATTTTTAAAGGCGTTCATTGGCGAGACGTTATCGGTGAAGGCCCACAGCATATAGCCCTGACAGTTAGCGCCATCTTCCCTGGCGCGCAACGTCTGGTAAAGATGTTCGCTGATGAAGGCGATGCGATAGTCGTCTTCTATCACCCCATCGGCATTGCGGAACTGCCCTTCGTTTTCAATGCCCATGCCGCTTTCGGCAACGAACCACGGAATATTGCCGTACTCGTTTTTAATGCGCATTGCCATGTCATAAATAATTTGCGGGTAAATTTCCCAGCCACGGGATTTATTCATCCGCCGTCCCGGTAATTCAAAGGGCTCGTAATAGAAGGCGGGATGGAACGGGGTGTCCGGATGCCAGGCGCGGGACGGCGCTTTGACGCGATGCGGGTAATAGAGGTTAATCCCCAGTTCATCGACGGTATTATCGCGGATGATCGCCAGTTCTTCCTCGCTGTACTCCCACGCCACCTGATGCTGTTCCAGCAGGCCGAACAGCTCCGGCGGATAGTGACCCTTCACTAACGGATCCAGAAACACCCGGTTGTAGAACAGATCGTACATGTCAGCGGCCCGCACATCGTGCGGTGCGCAAGAACGTGGATAGGTCACTTCCGGATTAAGAATACAGCCGACGCTGCCCTTATAACCCTGCTCACGAAACAGCTTTACCACTTTCGCAGTGGCGAGGTTTTTGTGGTGGTTCCACTGCATCCAGGTGCCGGTGTTCTGCTCATAGGGCCAGCGCAGCGCATCCAGATAGACGCGCGTCTGCACCACAATCGGCTCATTAAAAGTGAACCAGCGCGTGACCTGTGTGTGATAGCGGGCAAAAACCTTTTCCGCATACAGCAGGAAAAACTCCACGACTTTTTTGGACGCCCAGCCGCCGTAGTTTTCCAGCAAATAACCGGGCAGCTCGTAATGCTCAAGGCAGATCATCGGCTCAATGCCGTTACGGTGCATTTCAGCAAACAGTTCGTCGTACCAGGCGGCGTACTCTTCATCCACCACGCCCTTTTCATAGTCGGTGAAAAAGCGCGACCAGTTGATCGAGGTGCGGTAATGGGTCAGCCCCGCCGCTTTCATCAGCTGCACGTCTTCACGGAAGCGGTGATGAAAATCGGTGGCGACCGCCGGGCCGTAGCCCTCGTGCCAGACGTGGCGGTCGTTTTTGTACCAGAGATCCGGCCAGGAGTCCTGCCCGGCTTTTTTGCCGCTCCAGCCTTCGGTTTGCCAGGCGGAGGCCGCCGCCCCGAGGATAAATGACGGCGGGATAGAAAGGGTTTTTGTACTCATGCTGTCCTCAGGTGTTTTTCGCCATTTCCGTTGCTTCCGCCTTCAGCTGCGCCTGTTCCGCGCGGCGCGAGGCGATCTTCACAAAGGGCAGATAGATAATCACCGCGGTAATGATGCAGATAAGCTGGGTGATCACAGCGCCCATCGATCCGGCGGTCGACAGCCAGGCGTTGATCAGCGGTGGCGTGGTCCAGGGCACCATCACCACGGCTTTACCGGCGAAACCGGTAACGGTGGCGAAATAGCCAATCGAGCCGGTAACCAGCGGTGTGATGATGAACGGAATAGCGAGGATCGGGTTGAGCATGATCGGCATACCGAAAATCACCGGCTCGTTGATGTTAAACAGGCCGGGGCCGATGGAGAGCTTGGCGATCTCGCGCATCTCTTTGCGTTTGGTGGCGATCATCACGGCAATCAGCAGGCCGATGGTCAGCCCGGAACCGCCGATGCTCATATACACATCCCAGAACGGCATGGTGATGATATTCGGCACTTCTTTGCCCTGCTCAAACGCGCTCATGTTGACGGTGATCGCCCCCAGCAGCAGCGGCTCGCGGATCGGCTTGATCATCTGGTTGCCATGAATACCGATCACCCAGAACAGCTGCGCCACGAACATCAGCAGCAGGATCCCCGGCAGGCTCTGCACCACGCGCTCCAGCGGCTGCTGCACCACCTGATAGATGGCGTCGTAGAGGTACATGCCGGTGATCTGGTGAAAGACAAAACCAAAGGTGGCAATGGCGGTGGTGGTAATGATCGCCGGGATCAGCGCCGAGAACGACGCCGCGACGTTAGGCGGCACGGTATCGGGCATTTTGATCTTCAGCCCCTTGCGCCCTTCCAGCCAGCAGTAAATTTCCACTGACAGAATGGCGATAAACATACCGAGGAACAGACTGCGGGTGTCCGAGAACTGGCGCAGCAGCACGTCTTTCACCACGTGCATTTCGCCATCCACCAGCATTTCTACGGTAGTTGGCGTCACGCAAATAAAACAAATTACCGCCAGCAGGCCGGGGAAAAGGGATTTGATACCGTTGATCCGCCCTAATTCAAGACCAATTAAAAAGACCGCGCCAATATTTAAGAAATTGAGCGTGGCGTAATTAATCGCGCTGGTAATGGGCTTTAACGCCGCCAGAAATGACAGCGCCTGAAAACTGGCAAGACCGTTTTTCGGATCCAGCACCATATTGGAAATCAGAACTGAAAACGCACCGACAATAATGACCGGCATCAGGGTAATAAAGGCGGATTTAATCGCCATAATATAGCGATAACTGTTAAAGGTTGTCGCGAAACTACCCAGAGAATCAATGAGCTTATCCTGTAAAGCCATACGATGGTACCTCAGTAAAAGGGCTTTTTTATTGTCCAGGGTTACAGCCGAATACCAACTGGCATACCAAAAGTAGACAGCGTGGGGGAAAAGTTCTGTGATAAAGCTCTCAGGATGGGATGTGGTATTCCAGATTATGTGATCAGGCGAAGATTGGTATTCCACCCTTCAGGACTATACCGCTGACGCCATTAAGGGGATCCCCCTTTGTGATAAACTTCCGCTCAACTCAGGAAAAAGGACGTCGTCATGGCAACAATGCTGGATGTTTCACTGCGCGCGGGCGTCTCAAAGGCGACGGTTTCACGCGTGCTCAACGGTACCGGTCAGGTAAAAGACAGTACCCGGCAACAGGTGTTTAAGGCGATGGAAGAACTGGGCTACCGGCCTAACTTTCTTGCTCAGTCGCTGGCGAACCGCACCAGCAACAGCATCGGTCTGGTGGTATCGACCTTTGACGGCTTCTATTTTGGTCGCCTGTTACAGCAGGCCTCCCGCCAGACGGAAACGCACGGCAAGCAACTGATTGTCACCGACGGGCACGACACGCCAGAGCGGGAAGAAGAAGCGGTGCAGATGCTGGCGGATCGTCGCTGCGACGCCATTGTTCTCTACACCCGCTTTATGCGCGAAAAAGCCATTATGGCGCTGATCGATCGCATCCCGATGCCGCTGATTGTCATCAACCGCGACGTCAGCCAGGCGCGGGATAAATGCGTGTTCTTCGAGCAGCAGGACGCGGCGTTTAAGGCAGTGGAGTATCTGATTTCACAAGGCCATCGTGCTATCGGCTGTATCACGGTGCCCATTCATACCCCGACCGGCAAAGCGCGGCTAATGGGCTATCGCAAGGCACTGGAAAAACACGGTATCCGCTGGGATGCGGCGAAAGTCAGGTATGGCGATGCGGGTATGACCAGCGGCTATGAGCAGTGCCAGGCGCTGTTACAAGAAGGCGTCACGTTCAGCGCGCTCTTTGCCTGTAACGATGATATGGCGCTGGGCGCCTCGAAGGCGATCCACCAGGCCGGACTGCGTATTCCACAGGATATTTCGCTGTTCGGCTTTGATGATGCCCCCAGCGCCAGATGGCTGGAGCCGGGGCTGTCGACGGTCTGTCTGCCTATCGACATCATGATCACCACCGCCATTGATCAGGCGATGCGGCTGGCGGCGGAACAGCCCATTGAAACCATCCCCCCCTTCACCGGCACGCTGGTGCTCCGCGATTCAGTCGCACCCGGCCCGCATTTTAAAGCCTTAAAGTAATTCCAGCGCCAGCAGTTCATCGATGGTCTGACGGCGGCGGATCAGTCGCGACTCGCCGCCATCGAACAGCACTTCCGGCAGCAGTGGACGGCTGTTGTAGTTAGAAGACATCGAGGCCCCGTACGCGCCGGTATCGTGCAGCACCAGATAATCCCCTGGCACGACGGCGGGCAGCGCGCGGGTTTCCACTTTGCCGCCTTCCTGCTGGGTGAATACATCGCCGGATTCGCACAGCGGCCCGGCCACCACGGTATCGATTAACGGCGCGTGGGTTAAATCGCGGCCATCTGCGGCAAGCGCAGTAATGTGGTGATAGCTGCCGTACATGGACGGCCGCATCAGATCGTTAAAGCCAGCGTCGATCAACACAAAGTGACGGTTGCCCATCGCTTTCACGCTGCGCACCTGCGCCACCAGCACGCCGGATTCCGCCACCAGAAAACGCCCCGGTTCGATCTCAAGCTTCACCGGGTGTCCGAGATGGGCGGCGATCTGCTCCCGGGCGCGGTTCCACAGCGCGTAATAGTGGCTGGTATCAATGGCCTCTTCCCCTTCACGATACGGGATCGATAAACCGCCTCCCGCGGAAATCGCCTCCAGATCCTGCCCGAATTCAATCACCTGACGCACCATCGCGCCGCATACCTGCTCCAGATGCGCATAGTCCACGCCGGAACCGATATGCATATGCAGACCGACCAGTTTCAGCTGATAACGCTGGATCACTTCCAGCGCTGCGGGCAGATCGCTGTACCAGATACCGTGCTTGCTGTTTTCGCCGCCGGTGTTGG
The DNA here is from genome assembly GCF_019218745.1 of Enterobacter sp. ENT03. Taxonomy (GTDB): domain Bacteria; phylum Pseudomonadota; class Gammaproteobacteria; order Enterobacterales; family Enterobacteriaceae; genus Enterobacter_D. The sequence goes on along the minus strand of NZ_JAHUXA010000002.1, from coordinate 35,432 downwards.
TTTTCTGGCTGTGGCCGTGCCCGAAGCCGGGATTCACCCGCAGCCAGACGCGATGCCCTGGAGAGACTTCCCCCAGCTGGCGCAGCATATCCACCGATCCGGCGTTCACCGGGATCTGCAATTCATGCACGCGGGCCAGCGTCGGGCCGTCGATCACATCAGCGGTAAACACCACGTCATCGGGCTGCGTTTGCGGCTCGTAACCCGCCACCAGCGCACGCTCGATTTCACCCAGCGACACGGAATCCACTTTCACGCCCAGCTCGCGCATCAGACGCAGAATGTGCACGTTGGAGCAGGCTTTCTGCGCAAAACGCACCACATCGAACTGGCTAAGTTGAGCGATCTTTTCGCGGATGATCTGCGCATCGTAGACCCAGACCGGGCAGCCATATTGCGCGGGCAGCGCCAGTAAATTGGCGGCGTTCAGGGCGGTGTCGGTGCGGTGTAATGAGCGTGGCATGAAAGACTCCGGTGAATGATTTTTATCTATTACGCCACAGTGTGAACCTGATAAAAAATATCGTTTTATCCACAGTCTATTCATTTATGATATGGATTAGCTTTCTTCAAGGACTCTCTTATGCCCGCCGTTAACCTGCGCCATATCGAAATTTTTCATGCCGTGATGACCGCCGGTAACCTGACCGAAGCCGCGCGGCTGTTGCAGACCTCGCAGCCCACCGTCAGTCGTGAACTGGCGCGCTTTGAAAAGGTGATTGGCCTGACGCTGTTCGAACGTACGCGGGGCCGCCTGCATCCCACGGTGCAGGGGCTACGCTTGTTCGAGGAAGTGCAGCGCTCGTGGTACGGGCTGGACCGCATCGTCAGCGCCGCCGAAAGCCTGCGTGAATTTCGTCAGGGGGAGCTGTCGGTAGTGTGCCTGCCGGTGTTTTCCCAGTCGTTTTTGCCGCTGCTGCTGCAACCTTTTCTGGCGCGTTACCCGGAGGTCAGCCTGAATATCGTGCCGCAGGAGTCGCCGCTGCTGGAGGAGTGGCTATCGGCCCAGCGTCACGATCTGGGTCTGACAGAGACACTGAGCACGCCTGCTGGCACCGAGCGCACGCCGCTGCTGACACTTAATGAAGTTTGCGTGCTGCCGCAGGATCACCCGCTGGCGCATAAAACGGTGCTGACGCCGGAGGATTTCCAGGGGGAAAACTACATTAGCCTGTCGCGTACCGACAGCTATCGTCAGTTGCTGGACGCGCTTTTCGCTGAGCATCAGGTGAAACGGCGGATGGTGGTGGAAACGCACAGCGCGGCATCGGTATGCGCGATGGTGCGGGCAGGCGCAGGGGTGTCGGTGGTGAATCCACTGACGGCGCTGGATTACGCCGCCAGCGGCGTGGTAGTCAGGCGTTTTAGTATTGATGTGCCTTTTACCGTCAGCCTGATCCGCCCCTTACACCGCCCCGCCTCGGCGCTGGTGGAAACCTTTGCGCGGCATCTGCAATCCTCGATGCCGCGCATTACCAGACCGCTTGAAGCAGTGCTGGCACGGCCTTAAGAGAGCATAAATTCTACCGCATCGGCGGCATGCAGCGCGGCAGTATCAAACACCGGGATCGGGCACTGGCTGGCCGGCACCAGCAGGTCGATTTCGGTGCAGCCAAAAATGACCCCCTGCGCCCCTTCCGCCGCCATCCGCGCGATCAGGCCGAGAAAATAGTTGCGGGACGGCTCGCTGAAGGTGCCCAGACAAAGCTCATCAAAGATGATCTGATTCACCCGCTCGCGATCGTCGGGATCCGGCACCGTGGTTTCAATGCCAAAGTTGTGCGCCAGTCGACCACGGTAAAACTCCTGCTCCATGGTGTAGCGGGTACCCAGCAGCGCCACTGACTTCAGCCCGGCACGCTGGATCGCCCGCGCGGTGGCATCGGCGATGTGTAAAAACGGCACCTGGCAGCGGTCTTCGATCTGGCCCGCCACTTTGTGCATGGTGTTGGTACAGAGCACAATGCCCTGTGCGCCCGCGCGCTCAAGCCCCGCCGCCGCCTCCGCCAGCATCACGCCCGCTTTGTGCCATTCACCGTTGGCCTGACAGGCTTCTATCTCATGAAAGTCGACGCTGTGCAGCAGCAGACTCGCCGAGTGCAGCCCCCCTAAACGCGCTTTTACGCCTTCGTTAATTAAGCGGTAATAAGGAATGGTGGATTCCCAGCTCATCCCGCCAAGCAAGCCTATCGTTTTCATCTTTTTTCCCCTTAATCGTTATCATCGCAACTATGGCGCAAACTTGTGATCAACTTTCCACTTCAATGGGTCTGACGTTTCTTTTTAGTTCTGGGTGATATAAATTTAATGAAACAATGTTTTATTTCATGCAATTTACTGACTACAGGACGATCCGATGTTTATTTTCCATAAAGAGACTCAGCTTGACGATTTGGGCAACGGCGTCACCCGTCGCATCCTTGCTCATGACGGTAAAATGATGGCAGTAGAAGTCAATTTCGAAGAAGGCGCTGTCGGCCCGCTTCATAACCATCCGCATGAACAACTGACCTATGTGCTCTCCGGTGAGTTCGAATTTACCATCGGTGATGAGAAACATATCGTCAGCAAAGGGGATACACTTTACAAGAAACCGCACGTTATGCACGGCTGCGTGTGCCTGAAGGCCGGTACGTTGCTGGATACCTTCACCCCGGTACGGGAAGATTTCCTTAAAAGCTGATCGCCTCAAGCCCCTTTTCATCGCCCTCTTTATAGAGGGCGTTTTTATTTCCGCGCAACCCTTAAATACTTAGTCTGTAAATGATTTTAGCGGTGATCTATATCACGCGGGTCATTCTTTTTATCACCTGCTGATGGCATTCACCCTGTGTATGGTTCATTTTTTTTTCGCAGAAATGACACACACCTCACCTTATTGAAACGTCGTTTCGACTTCGATCACATTTCCATGATTAATCGAATGACGGCGTAACAAATCACAATAAAATAAATTAAAACGATGTTTTACAAATCAAGGACGCGAGTTCACAAGATTTTAAAACTCATTCACACCGCCCATGGAAAAGGGCCGCACGCATCGCCAGATCCGCATTAAACCATTAATCGCCAGGTAGGTATGTATGAATGAAAACAGAGCACTGGGATTGGCCTGGATTTCGCCCTATATCATAGGGTTAATTATCTTTACGGCTTTTCCCTTCGTTTCATCTTTTGTACTCAGCTTTACCGAGTACGATTTGATGAGCCCGCCGGTCTTTAACGGCATAGAAAACTATCGCTACATGCTGACCGAAGATTCCCTCTTCTGGAAATCCATGGGCGTGACCTTTGCTTACGTGTTTTTAACCATTCCGCTCAAACTGGCGTTCGCGCTCGGTATCGCGTTTGTGCTGAACTTTAAACTGCGCGGCATCGGCTTTTTCCGTACCGCTTATTACATTCCGTCGATCCTCGGCAGCTCGGTAGCCATCGCTGTACTGTGGCGTGCGCTGTTTGCCATTGATGGTCTGCTCAACAGCTTTATCGGCGTGTTCGGGCTGGATCCCATTAACTGGCTGGGCGAGCCATCGCTGGCGCTGATGTCCGTCACCCTGCTGCGCGTCTGGCAGTTCGGCTCCGCAATGGTGATCTTCCTGGCCGCACTGCAAAACGTACCGCAGTCGCAGTATGAAGCCGCGATGATCGACGGCGCTTCTAAATGGCAGATGTTCATGAAAGTGACAGTGCCGCTGATCACACCGGTCATTTTCTTTAACTTCATTATGCAGACCACGCAGGCGTTCCAGGAATTTACCGGACCTTACGTGATCACGGGCGGCGGGCCGACCTACTACACCTACCTGTTCTCGCTCTATATCTACGACACCGCCTTCAAGTACTTTGATATGGGCTATGGCGCAGCGCTGGCGTGGATACTGTTCCTGGTCGTGGCGCTCTTCGCCTCCATTGCCTTTAAATCTTCAAAATACTGGGTGTTCTACTCCGCCGATAAGGGAGGCAAAAATGGCTGACGTTCAACAAATTACGCCTGCAATGACCGATGCTGAGCGCGAAGTGGCGCAGACGCAGCGTAAAGAGAAGATCAGCGCAGCGATCCGCTACGTGATCCTGCTGTTTGTCGGCCTGTTAATGCTCTACCCGCTGGCGTGGATGTTCTCGGCGTCGTTCAAACCGAACCACGAGATCTTCACCACGCTCGGCCTGTGGCCTTCCAATCCGACCAGCGATGGCTTTGTCAACGGCTGGAAAACCGGTACGGAATATACCTTCGGCCATTACATGTGGAACACGTTCAAGTATGTGATCCCGAAAGTGATCCTGACCATTATCTCGTCAACCATTGTCGCCTACGGTTTTGCGCGTTTTGAAATTCCGTGGAAGAAGTTCTGGTTCGCGACGCTGATCGCCACCATGCTGCTGCCAAGCACCGTTCTGCTGATCCCGCAGTACCTGATGTTCCGTGAAATGGGCATGCTGAACAGCTATCTGCCGCTGTATCTGCCGACCGCGTTCGCTACGCAAGGGTTCTTCGTCTTCATGCTGATCCAGTTCCTGCGCGGTGTGCCGCGTGACATGGAAGAAGCGGCGCAAATCGACGGCTGTAACTCGGCGCAGGTGCTGTGGTATGTGGTCGTGCCGATCCTCAAACCGGCAATTATCTCGGTGGCGCTGTTCCAGTTCATGTGGTCGATGAACGACTTTATCGGGCCGCTGATTTACGTCTATAGCGTGGACAAGTATCCGATTGCTCTGGCGCTGAAAATGTCCATTGATGTCACCGAAGGTGCGCCGTGGAACGAAATTCTGGCAATGGCGAGTATCTCCATTCTGCCGTCCATCATTGTGTTCTTCCTGGCTCAGCGCTACTTCGTGCAGGGCGTTACCAGCAGCGGAATTAAAGGTTAAGAGGGAAATATCATGGCTGAAGTTATTTTCAACAAACTGGAAAAAGTGTACTCCAACGGCTTCAAAGCGGTACATGGTATCGACCTGAAAATCGCTGACGGGGAATTTATGGTGATCGTCGGGCCATCCGGCTGCGCCAAGTCCACTACCCTGCGTATGCTGGCTGGCCTTGAAACCATCAGCGGCGGCGAAGTGCGCATTGGCGAGCGCGTGGTGAACAACCTCGCGCCGAAAGCGCGCGGTATCGCCATGGTGTTCCAGAACTATGCGCTTTACCCGCATATGACGGTGCGCGAGAACCTGGCCTTTGGCCTGAAGCTGAGCAAAATCCCGAAAGATCAGATTGATAAGCAGGTGGATGAAGCGGCAAAAATCCTTGAGCTGGATGAACTGCTGGATCGGTTGCCACGTCAGCTTTCCGGCGGCCAGGCGCAGCGTGTGGCGGTAGGCCGTGCGATTGTGAAAAAGCCGGACGTTTTCCTGTTCGACGAACCGCTTTCTAACCTTGATGCCAAACTGCGCGCCTCGATGCGTATCCGTATTTCGGATCTGCACAAGCAACTGAAAAAGTCCGGCAAACCGGCCACCACGGTGTACGTGACCCACGATCAGACCGAAGCGATGACCATGGGTGACCGTATTTGCGTGATGAAGCTTGGTCACATCATGCAGGTGGATACGCCAGATAATCTTTATCACTTCCCGAAAAACATGTTCGTGGCGGGCTTTATCGGTGCGCCAGAAATGAACATCAAACCGGGCAAAATCGTCAGAAAAGGTGAGGACTTACACATCACCGTGGGCGATGAAACGCTGCCATTGAACGCGAAACAGCGCGAGAAAGTGGCAACCTATCAGGATCAGGACGTCTTCTTTGGTGTGCGCCCGGAATTTGTTTCCGTCTCTGACGAGCCTTTCGCGGAAGGCTACGGCGCAGGCGATCTGGTGCGCGTGGAAAACATGGGTCATGAATTCTTTGTTTACCTGAAAGTGGGTAACTATGAACTGACCGCCCGCATTCCTTCTGATGTAGCTAAGCCGATGATAGCGAAAGGTTTACATCGGAAGGTGTACTTCAAGTTTGACATGGATAAGTGTCATATTTTTGACGCGAAAACCGAACAGAACATCTCTCTCTAAACTGGAGCATAAAAATGAAAAAAGTGCTTTTAAGCGCAGCAATCTCCGCCACTCTGGGACTCTGTGCCTTACCTTCACTCGCGGCAGACAATGTGGATCTGCGTATGTCCTGGTGGGGCGGTAATGGCCGTCACCAGGTCACATTGAAAGCGATTGAAGAGTTCCACAAGCTGCACCCGAACATTAACGTTAAATCCGAATATACCGGCTGGGATGGTCACCTCTCCCGCCTGACCACGCAGATCGCCGGCGGCACTGAGCCTGACGTGATGCAGACCAACTGGAACTGGTTGCCGATCTTCTCGAAAGCTGGCGATGGCTTCTACGATCTGAATCAGGTGAAAGACGTTATCGACTTAAGCCAGTTCGATCCGAAGGAGCTGCAATCCACTACCGTGAATGGCAAGCTGAACGGCATTCCGATTTCGGTAACCGCGCGCGTGTTCTATCTGAACAACGAAACGTGGAAAAAAGCGGGCGTTGACTATCCGAAAACCTGGGACGAGCTGAAAGCGGCGGGTAAAACCTTCGAAAGTAAGCTGGGCAAACAGTATTACCCGGTGGTGCTGGAGCACCAGGATACGCTGGCGTTGCTGAACTCCTACATGATCCAGAAGTACAACATTCCGGCCGTGGATGAGAAAACCAAAAAATTCACCTACAGCAAAGAGCAGTGGGTGGAGTTCTTCCAGACCTATAAGAGCCTGGTCGACAGCCATGTGATGCCGGACACCAAGTACTATGCCTCGTTCGGTAAGAGCAACATGTATGAGATGAAGCCGTGGATCGAAGGGGAATGGGGCGGCACCTATATGTGGAACTCTACCATTACCAAGTATTCCGACAACCTGAAGCCACCGGCGAAACTGGAACTGGGTAACTACCCGATGCTGCCAGGTGCTACCGATGCGGGCCTGTTCTTCAAACCGGCGCAAATGTTGTCTATCGGTAAATCCACGAAGCATCCGAAAGAAGCAGCCGAACTGATTAACTTCCTGCTGAACAGCAAAGAAGGTGCGGAAACGCTGGGCCTTGAGCGCGGCGTACCGCTGAGCAAAGCGGCGGTGGAAACCCTGACCGCCAGCGGCGCAATCAAAGAGGAAGATCCGGCAGTTGCGGGTCTGCGTCTGGCGCAGTCGCTGCCCGCGAAATTAACTGTATCGCCATACTTTGACGATCCGCAGATCGTGGCGCAGTTCGGCACCGCGTTGCAGTACATCGACTACGGCCAGAAAACCGTGGAAGAAACGGCTGCTGACTTCCAGCGTCAGGCTGAACGTATTCTGAAACGTGCAACCCGCTAAGGGCTGATGAAAAAAAACCGGGCAGCCTGAAGGCTGCCCGGTTTTTATTATGCTTAAGGATTGGCGGGAGTAGCGTACTCACATACCTTTGGGTTTCCGTTAATACATTCTGGCTTAAGATTGTGGGGGGTAAGAGTATAACTTACCCCTTTACCACCCTTATATCCCACACCAGACATATAAAAACGAAGCGACAGGTCCATGTAATCCATCTCGGTAAAATTATACTGTCCACTAGGATCGATAGTTTTAATTTCTCCGTGAGATGGAAACTCCGGTGATGATTCGAAATCCGTAAAATCACCGGCATCTGGCTCTGAATCTGTATTTGAGATCGTCTCTACCTTTTTACCCGTCGCGTCAGTCACGCTCATGTAAATCGTATTTGGTTTAGCATTCTTAGGAACAGCAGGAATAAAGGTTAATACACTCTGAGGGAAAGTATAGAAATAAGTATCATCAACATTAAGTAGCGCCCCCGTATAGTACCGGAAGCCAATGATTTCAATGACTAAAAACTCCAGTTGGTTGGACGGGATAAAAATAACGCGTTCACTTCCGTGTCCCGCCCCCCCGCAATATTCACCCAAATTTACACACGTTTTTCCCTTGGTATCAGGTGCGACAAACGCAACGGAGGTCATCGCGACGTCTTTATCTTCAGAATCCTGAAAAGGAGGAATGCTGGGGTCAGTACCATCTAGAGTGTCCTGACCAAATCGGGTTTGCAGATTACAAGGGTCATTTGGTGCCCGATGTAGAACGTATCCTTTAGGGTATCGATGGTTATAAAAACGAGTTTTGGTTACGCCCAAGGTCGGTGCGCAACTATTATTGAAGAGTCGTTTTGGCCCCCATGCCTCCCAAACTTTCCATTCAATATGTTCAGAGTTTCCCCAGGCTACAGGTGTGCTAGGGTCGGTGTCGATGTGATAATTGAGCTCTTCAAAGTTCTTCCTTGCTGCCGGTAAATTTGGTAATAACGGTGAAGGATGATAGCTACGTCCCTGAGCCTGATTTTTATACTTTGTTTTCCAGTAAACATTCAGCCCAACCCCTTGCCCTTCTGGGATATTGTCCCCTATTCTAATGACCAGAGGGATCAAACGATCATCAAAATTCGTCTTAGGCTTACGCACCTGAAAATCAAAACGGCCCGAGTTTGGCTCCTTATCACCCGCCATCATATTTGCGGAGAACAGGGTGGCGGTAAGTGTCCCCACCAGTAACAGTATCCTTTTCATCAATCACTCCTTAATCAGGCAGCAGAAATAATCTGATATTTGCCATTATGCTGTTTGACAACCCGGTATCCACCGAACACCTTACTGCCGGGCGACACGGTGCGGGTCTGCTTGTTAAAACGAACGGTAATGCGGGTTCCGCTATCACCCTGTGAAATCATCACCACCCTCGGTGGAACAGGTTCCGCCTCGACAGACTGTTCTGGCTGGCGGCGGCTTGCCAGCAACGGACTGCCGCTGAGCAGCGGCGCGGGATCCAACGGCACGCCCCGATACCCAATTTCCAGATGCAGATGCGGCCCGGTGGTCAACCCGCTGTTACCCGATGTGGCGATGGTTTCCCCTGCCGTCAGTCGTTCGCCTTTGTGCACCGCAACGGTATTGAGATGAAAATAACGGCTATACCAACCGTCGTTGTGGCGCACGGTGAGAAAATTCCCGGCGCGGCGATCGTGACCGCGCTCCACAACTGTGCCATCGGCCACCGACATCACCGGACTGCCGATCGGTACAGGTAAATCCATGCCTTTATGTTCGATATAGCGGCCCAGTATCGGGTGGCGGCGCAGGCCAAAACCGGAACTTATCGGCACATTTTCCTCGATAGGTTTCACAAAACGCACGCTGTCCGAGATTACTATTTCGGGAAGCGTGATCGCTTCCGCCTGCGGTATCGCCTGCTGTGGCAGCGGCGCAAACGCGCTGGCAGAGAGTTGATCGCAACTGCCCGGTGATAGCGGGGTAATGGCCAGCCATAAACTCCAGATTAAACATGGCATCCGCTATCCCCTTGTTATCACGAGTACAAAGGCGGTAAGGGCAATGGCCGGGCCAAACGGAATATAAACGCGCTGTTTATCGTCATCGCCCTTAATGAAGAAATGAATGGCCACATAACAGAGCAAACCCAGTAGCGCAGAGTACAGCAGCAGTTCAGGCAGACGCTGCCAGCCAAGCCAGGCGCCACAGGCAGCGAACAGTTTCACATCGCCATTGCCCAGGCCGTCGTATTTGCACACCACGCACCAGAGTTTCATGACGCACCACAGCAGCAACCAGGCCAGCACTACGCCATAAACCGCGTCTTTGGTGCGAATAAAGGCATAGCCCGATACGCTGAGCAGCAGGCCGCCCCATAGCACGCTGAACACCAGGGCATCCGGCAGGATCAGGTGTTTAAAATCGATAACCGCAGCGGTGTACAACAGCAGAAACAGCAGCGACCACGCCAGCACGATCAACGGGGAGTATGACCCACCAAAAATCGCCAGCCCGCACCACACCAGCCCCATCGCCAGTTCAGAGAGTGGGTAAATCGCCGGGATGGCAGTGGTGCAATGGCGGCACTTCCCGCGCAGCAAAAGCCAGCTGGCAACGGGCACATTATCCCAGGGTTTAATATCAGTTTTACACACCGGGCAGTGGGAGGGCGGCCACCAGAGATTCACCCCGGTTTCATTGCCGTCATCACCCATCCCTATCATTAGTGGCAGTCGATAAATAATCACATTTGCCAGGCTGCCAAACAGCAGTCCCAGCAGTAAAAACAGCCCCGGCATCCAGGGCAGCAACAGTTCCATGTTTTCCGCTCCTTTACCCTGTTTAAAACGATCCGCTGGCACCCATCGCGGCCAGTTTGTCACTCAGCGCGAACAGCGCCGCAAAGACCCAGATCACGCAGCCGCCCAGTACCAGCGTCGAAAGCGCTTTCAACAAACCAGACAGTTTCCCGATATAAACGCGGATACTTTCGCGGGATTTGTCTGACACCGCCATCAAAACCTCATTAAACGAGGGCAGAGCGGCGTAAAGGCTGATGTTGAGTAACGCTTCCGCGTTGAGCAGACCGGAGTTCAGGGCTTCGCCATAGCTCATGCCTTTGGTCATTTTTCCCTGCATATCAGCAATGTGCCAGCGTAACCAGCCTGTGGCGTTCATACTGATAATCGATAATGCATCATGGAGCGGGATCTTATTTCGTAGCATCAGCGCCAGGTTATTCAAAAAAATAGAAGCGACGAGCTGCTTATACGTTGAAAAAGGCACGATGCGATCGATAACGTTATTACGCAGCGGGCCGGTTAATTTGCCCATCGCAATATTAATCGTGATGGCCGCGGCGATCGCGGCACACAAAATGTAGATCCACAGACCATTGCATAACGCCATACCGAAGGTAAAAAGCACTTGCGTCACGCCAGGCCATTTCGCCACCGGCACCACGCTTTCAAAGGCGGGGAATACTTTGTAGGCATAACCCGCAATCACAATCAGCGAGAGCACCAGCATGATCAGCGGGAACATCACTGCACCGACAATTTTCTGTTTCAGCTCGCTGTTGTAATTGATGACGTTGACCAGCGTTCTGAAGCCATCCGCCAGGCTGCCACTGCGTTCGGCGGCGTTGATCACGCTCAGTTCTGAATCCGGCACGTAACCTTCGAACACCATGGAAATAGACGTCGTATTCGCCATTTTAGTGGTCAGGGCTTCCAGCCGTTTCGCAAAACCGCCGCCGAGTAATTTTTTACCCTCTGCACGCAGTTTTTGTAACGAGTCATACAGCGGCAGCTCCGCCTCTATCATGTCGGCACAAAACTGGTAGAGGTAAATGCGCTGCTTCTTACCGAATTTTTTCAACTATAACCTCCAGTTCTTCCTGAACAACCCCACCAAATTCCATTTGAAACCATGTGGCGCAGACACGACCGTTCAGCACCGCTGCCATGGTTTTTTCTTTGATCTCACACCCTTCGCTCAGGCTCGTGGTCTTAAGGCGCTTGGCGCGCCAGATGGTGTAGACCTTCAACCATTTTTGTTCCGCAATGGCTTCAAGTTCGTCGTAGACCGGCAATAAATACTCCATCACCAGTTGACGCCCGCTGATGCCGGTTTTTTTGCAGGCTGGACATCCTTCTGCATTTTTTTCAAACAGCGGAAATTCGTGACCTTTAATTACCTCAGTACGCAACGGCAGTTTGCAGTGCGGACACAGCAGCGGGATTAACTTTTGACATTGCAGCCCGGCAATAAAACCTGGCGTCGACAGCTTGTCGCTGGTGATCCCCAGCGCCGAAAGACGCTGCAACAACGACACGATGTTTCCGGCGTGTACGGTGGTAAAACAGTAGTGACCACTCTCTACCGCACCAGCCAGCGCGTTGGAGGAAATATTGTCGCGGATCTCCCCCACCATCAGTACATCGGGATCGCGACGTAGAGATGATTTGATCGCAGAGTGAAAACCGCCGGATTCTCCGCTTAACACCGAACTCTGTTTAGCGCCGTAGATCTGGTATTCCACGGGATCTTCAACGGTCAGAAAACAGCCGCGATTGTCATAACGATGGATCTGCATCCACTCCATCAAATTTTTCAGGGTAGTGGATTTCCCCGACCCGGTGGTACCGGCAATGATATATGCGCCGTAGGGATTACTCAGAATACGTTTAAGATCGACAATTTCTTCATCTGAAATACCCAGCTTATCCAGACTGGCAACGCTCGCTTTGTCCAGACCCGATGGAATAATACGTAACACCGCGTGGTAACAGTCGCTGGTTTCACCGAACACCGGATAATGCGCATAACGAAAGCGATAGCTTTTACCATCCAACGAATAAAGGATATTGGCGTTCTGGGCGATATTGCGGTTCCAGGTGGTATCACGTGTACTGGCCTCGACGTTATAAAGTACAAACACCAGTTCGTCACAGCGTGATGCTTTCATCTGTATAAACGGGCATAAGACGCCGTTAATACGCAGTTCGATTTCCGCGACCATATCATTACGGGTGATATGAAGGTCACTAGCCTTGAGCGCCACGGCCCTTTTAAGTAATTCCTCCAGTGCGCGTTGCGTATTACTGCTTTCCTGTTCCAGCAGTTTATTTTCCGACGACAGTAACTGCTCAACGATCTGGTAATAATTACGCTCGCTAACCTGGGCGATCCCTTTGATCGCCAGGTTATGTGTCACCAGCAGGCGGTGAAATACCGCCTGCATGGGGGCCAGATTATCAATCAGAGGAGTCGATACCAGTAACCAGGCTTCATCCGCACGTTCAGCAACCAGTATATCGCCGTCATACTCTTTGAATTGCCACTCCTGAGAATGAATGTTCTCCTCGGTAAACTGGATATAATCTATCACTGATGTATAGCCTCAACCGTTACGTCATTACCCTGGGCATGGCGGGCGATATAGCTGTAACCACCGTAATTAAAGCGCTGATTCAGCGGCACCATTTTCACCGCACCGCCTTCGCCTGAAATCGCAACACGCTTTTGCCCGGCAATTTCGGAGATCAACAGCGCCCGTAAAACAGGGGCTGAAGCACCCGCCTCGGCAGGCGTATCGGCGCTGCTATCATCCGGCATGGATACCGGCAGCGGCACAGCGGCAGGAGCGCCGGCACTTTTCTCTCCGCGAAGTTTGCGCAGTTCGCTACGCATTTTCTCCAGTACCAGTTGATTGCTCAGATCGCGATACTGGCCTTCGAAAGTAAAGTCTTTCTCCATTAGCTGGACAACGTGATCCTGCATTGGTGAGGCGGCAACCTCTGGCGCTGGCGCGTTTTGCGCATCGACGATCTGATCGGCAGGTGTGACCTGTGTTGAATCGACGGCGTAGAGCGCAGGCGACAGCGTTAACATCACCCCCGCAATAATTAATTTCCCTTTTTGCATGCCAGTCCTCCGGTAACAAGCGTTGATTTTTCTTTAAATTCGATCGATTTAATAATAAATGCGTCAGCAAACTGCTGTTTCTGTAAAAGTACCGATACCCGGGTCATTTCCATTTCAGATGGAATGGTAATGGTCCAGGTGGCGAACATCATGCCAAAGGACATGACCGCATTTTTTAGCGCGGATTCGTCATTCTCCACTGCGGATACAGGGAAACCTTGCATCACAATTTCCGTATTATTACCGCCCAGAGAGTTCCAGGTACTCAAATAACTTAAAACGTCGGTGCAGACCGGGAGCTCAACCGGTTTTTTATTTTTCCAGTCGTTTAGCCACGGATGATTATTCAGCCGGGAAGGTATCCCCGAATAATCGAGGCTGTTTTTAGAGAAGCTCGGAGAATAGCTTTCACCCCATACGTCAATATCGGTCAGCGTGAAGATTCTTTTGGCATCCAGCTGGTAGCTCAGGGAGCAGTCCGTGTTTTTACAGCGGATGGCTGTTGGGCTAAAGCCCAGCATCGCCAGACGATGATTCACCAGCCGCAGCTGTTCAAATAGCTTATGTACATCCGCAATGCTGCCGCCCGCTAGCGAGTCCTTATAGAATGTCTCAATAGCGTTCATCTTATGCTGCCGCGCTGCTTTTTCTCTCTCGAGCCGTGCCAGACGTTCCTGCTCAGGTTGCCAGACAAGGTAGTAATACGCCGCGCCCGCCCCTGACAGTACCAGTACCAGCCCAAGGATGATCCAGACGAGTACAGGCGTACGTTTACCTGATGCGACACCGTTGAGATTACGACGCTTCCAGAAATACAATTTATCGGATCCAGCCACCTGCTTATCCTCTTATAAATACTTTTAGCAGTACCATCACTGTCAACAGTAAAACGGTGCCACCCAACGCCAGCGAGCCAATAATGATCTGACGCCTTTTTTTCATTTTTGCCTGATGTTCATTGCAACGTTCAATTACCGCTGAAACATGTTCTTCGGTAATTTTCCTGAATGAAAGTTGCTGATATTCGGGCGCTTCAGCCAGCTGTTCCTTAAGGATCGTCCAGAATCGTCGGGAAACGACAATATCGCTCCCTGAAACCGGGAGGCCCTGGGAAATAATCAGAAAATAAAAGCTATCCTGATGTTCATAAAAATAGATCCCATCGCCGTACAGCTCGCGCATCCACAAAGCAAACGGCTCATAAAGCGTTGACAACTTATGACAAAAAGCCGTCTTTTCTTCGCCTTCAACATTCACCGTTTTCAACTGCCGGTGCGTGCGTCGCAAATGTGAAATCCAGTCAAGATAATAAGGTTCGTGGGTGGTCGGTTCGTAATTCCACACCAGACCAATCAGGACATTATTTTCTGACAAACGCTCAAGCATAAATGCCTCACCGGGTTTGTGTTGGTGCGCGATAATGGTCAATACCCACCACCATCACGACGGTTTCATTATGTTCACTATTGGTGACTGAACCCGCCAGCACAGACATGCCTTGCCCATCCGAATCTTCTCTGGCTTCATATTTGCTAACCAGTAATAAGCTGCCCGGCGTAATAGTGGAGATATTAAAGGTTTCAGTGGTGCTCACCGACGGCAGCTGTACTTCATCGAAGGTGTCGATGGAGTTAAGGAAACGCTTAGTAAAGGCGCTGGCAACTTCGATACGACCGTCCGTTAACACGCGCGGCGTCAGAATAAAGCTGGTACCGGTGATAAGCTCAGTGGTTTCAACCGTCATATCCACATCCCCCGTTTCCGAATCTTCTTCGCGAGTCCGGCTGGAAACATAGTATTGCGAATTGGTCATGTTCAGCGGCACTGGGATATTGTTGCGCGTAATAAAGGATCCGCTTTGCAATACCTTGCTGCCGGTTAACTCATACAGCGCATCGAGTTGTGCACTGATGTCCAGATGCTGATTGGTCCAGCCTGCGGTTAAGCCGCCGGAAAGTTTCATCAGCATGTCTGAACTGTCGATACCAAAAGAGGAGGTGCCGTCATTGAACTTGCCAGTAACGCCGCCGCCCAGTTCTTTTGCTTTACGCTTATCAAGGGTAAAAATTTTGTAGGTGACGACAAACTGACGGGTGTTATCGGCCTGGAATTTTTTCAGTGCCTCATTAAGGGCATGGTATTCAGACGGGCGGGCGGTAATGGTCAGGATCGATGCATCTTTAAAGATGCTGTACATGCCGCTACTGACGAATTTCTCCGCCATGTCTTCGACATCGTCCCAGAAGCTGGACTCGAATTTGGTTTCCGCCTTACCTTTTACGCCACCACTGGAGGTCGCCTGGTTACCGGACAAATCGAGGCTGGTTTCAAACTTATTGTCTTCACCGTAGAAATCGAGCTTCAGCACATAGTTCTGATAGTACGACACCACCAGTACGCCGTTATTATCCAGTACTGGATTCACATCAAACAGTGCGGAAATATAGCGGGTAAATTCCTCGAATGTGCCTTCGAAGTTAACGCTGCGATACTCAGGCTCCCCTGCTTCGTCTTTTTGGCCAGCGGAGGTATTTATGCGATAGCTGACATTCGTTTGCGCTGAAACCGCTTCGAGAATGGTGGCCAAATCGGTCGCTTCATAGGACTGAATTTTGACGTGCTTGCGCAACAGCGCTTGCTTGCGGGAGTTAAACTCCACTTTCTTACCCAGATAAGGCGCGTCGTATTTCATATAGCCGGTGGTTTTCATTTCATCCGGCGTAGTTGGATTACCCGTATCTTTTAATACATCCTCTTTATTGTACTTTGCATCAATTGACGTACAGCCCTGAAGAGCCAGCGTCAGCGCCAGAAGTGAAATTTTAATATTCATAGCATCAATCCTTTGCGTTTATTACTGTTCATCAATGAGCAGTACGTTGTTGGCCTGATAATCTTTTATCACTAAGCCATAATTCTCAGAGGTAAAAACCCGCCCCAGTTGCATTAGGACATCCTGTTTTGTCTTACCCGTAATATTTATCGCTTTATAAATGACAAAATCAGTTGAACTGTTCCACAGTAATTTATAACCGTTTTGCTGCGCCCATTTAGACAACTGCTGACTGAGCAACTCCTCCTCAATCAGCGTGAGTCTGACCTGTTGCACCGGTGCCGGGACAACCGGCGCGATGCTCTCGGAGAAGGGGTTACGCGCTTGTGCAGCGGGCTTCTGCGTCGTAACCAGCAGGCCCGCATCGGTTGGCGCAGACGGTGTTGCGGCTTCGGCACAGGCAATCTGCCCCCCTATCAGGGCAGTCAATGCGGCATTAATTATCCATGTTTTTTTCATTTTTTCTTCCAATGATTAATAGGTCATTCTTTCATGGTCAGGGAAATATATTTCACTACCATTGTTATTATAGAAGTTAACATCAGAGTCTTCCGCGACGATGGAGTGTAATAAAAACTTATGCGGCTGGAGCGCATCCTTACTCCAATTGTATTTTGTCCCACTTTCCGAGGAAATAATGCCTCCCTGTGGAATGGTGCTGCACCACTGGGTGATGACAACCGACAATGATTGCGGGTTTATTTTGTTGGTGCCTTTACCGTCATCAATATTAATCATTGCTGATGTAGCACTAATTAACCAGAAGGGATTGTGGTTAACAGAATCGCTGGCGGTACTCTTAAACCAGTCATCCGCTATCCAGTCGTCGAAAAGCCCAGTATTATCTTCTTTCTCGATATTGGGATCTGCAAGATCAGCCGTATCTTTATTGACTACGATGTTAGCCTGAACCGCCACCCCGGAAATAGCCCCAACGGAGTTACCGCTTCTTTCTGAATTAGCCCGCACTGCGCCCAACTGGGAATAATCTGTGTATCCCTTTTTATCATCCCCAGTTTTATTCATATTTTTCTCATCATCGGCAACAACCGATGAGATGGCTACTGACAAACGTGGATACATTTTTCGTGTCAATAAATCCGTTTTCGCAGATTTACTTTCAGGGTTTGACGGCTTCCCTTCTACTTTCGGACAGGTTTGCAGCGGTAGTCTGATAACGCCAGGCTCAGATAACAGCGAGTTATAATTTGCCGCTTTGTTTCTATCTTTATACAAAGGATCTGCATCATTGGGGTATTTATCCTGCGCGTAATCATTTTTAAAGGACTGATAAAACGTCACCGCTGGTGTTACCAGCTCATACTGTCCCCGGAAGGCATCATTAAAAACTAAGTTCGTATCGTCCCCGCCATCTGTATCAAGTTGACTGCTTCCTTTACCGTCTTTCAGTCTGTCAGCATCACTTTGGTTATAGGCAATACGCCACTTCGCCGGATGCCGCCGCGAGGTATTTTCCATCACGATATTGGCGTACAGCGTACCAGTCGTGCCTTTCAGTGAACTGGGCTTGTTTTTCTCAAGCTCATCATCCTCGATCTTATCTCCATTTTTATCGAGGACTGTGGTGCGTAAATGCAGAATACGGTCGTCCGGATTACCATTACCCGGATTGACGCCCGTACTGTTCATTGCAGCCAGGCACAACGTGCTCTGTTTTTGCTCTTTGTCCCAGCACATGGCCGGCTCGTCATTATTGTTAGAATCACTGGTTTTAATGACCAGTCGATCCGAATCAATGGCTGAAATGCACGGGCCTGCCTCACCTTTGGCGTCATTCCAGCACATTTTTGCGACGGGAACCGAGCCGTCGGCGGGAATATATTCGCTGCTTTTATCAAAACTCAGGCGGATACCATACTGTTTATCTACGTCGAACAGATCCATGTTGCTGGCAACATCACTGACCAGTACCACCTCTGAATTCTTTTTGACCAGGGTGAATTTACCGCTACGACTAACCTCAACCACAGCAGCCTGGACGTAGTTCAGTCCCGCATTACGCAGCGCTTTTTCAAGGGGTTTGATAAAACCAGTGAAATGGAGCCCTTCGTTATCGGCTTCAGGCTGATGAACCAGGTAGAAATCAATACGCTGAATACCCCTGCCTTTTTCACTGTTATCGTTATTAACAAAATCCACGCGCTCCAGCATCAGATCGAGGCTTTCAGCACCAGCGCGTAATTGACACGGCAGCATGACATCAGCAAGTTTGAATTTTAAAGCACCCACTGCGCGACTATTTTTCTGGCATTCGGTACCAAGAAAAAGATAACGTGAACCGTTACCAGTCGAGACTGCTCCAGCACTACCTATCGGTGTTGACCAGCTAAAGTAGAAGAGTTTATTGTCGGATTCAGGTTCGTCCTGCAATGTCTTATTTTTTACGCGATTATCGTAAGCAGCAGAATCCACATATTTTGGATCGTAGAGGGGGTTGTTTGCTGTCGAAGGATTACCATTGCTGGCAAGCGTGTTGAGTTTGGCCTGAGCCGTAAATTTAATCACGCCGGAAATATCACGTACAATCATCTCAGCAACAACTTGCTGATGGTTTTGCTTTGCTTCTTTTCGAGCATAATTGGCCAGCATCATCATGGTTACACCAATAATGACAAGCACTATAATCATTTCTAATAGTGTGACGCCCGCATCCGCACGACCCGGTTTATAATTTTGCCTGTTCGTCATGTCATGCATCCATTCTGACAATGATGCCCTCCGAGAAAAAGAGGGCATGAAATATTAGTTTTTTAAATATTAATTAATCTTAATTAATTAGCGGCTACCTAAGAATACCGTGTTATCAGAACCAGATCCGGTACAAACGCCAGCGCCAGTAATGACATCAGGTGTGATAGTATCAGCCGTGAGGGTTTTAATGATTGAACCGGTAGGAGCCTTGCCCATTATCAGTACTGGTGTCACAGCCGCACCCTGAGCACCCGGAAGAACCAGATAACCTGAGTCTTTACCCGCTGCGAGAACCTGGGTTTCAACATAATCCCACTCGCTGCCAGTCTGGGAGATCAGGTTACGACATTCTTCCTGACTCAGGCCATTGACGGCAATGTAGAAGCCTTTCGCTTTGTCAGCAGTGTCGCTAATTGATGCTGGGCCAATTTCAAATGGTTCGCTGGAGAAGTTATTAAAGGCTTCACTGGTAGATAATTTACCCATTTTTAACATAGTCATAATCGGACCCGAGTAGGTTGGAGTAGACTTCGCCTTATCTGCTTCCAGTTGTGCTTTAGTTACGCCAGCAAGGCTACTACTTCCCGGATAACCATTTGCGTCACGGTAAACTTCAGTCATTGATACACGGATGGTGTTGGTATTATCCACGACATCCGTCATATCCTGTGAAGCAAACGCACGCTGCGCCAGAATTACCACGCCAGCGGCAATAATACCGATAATACCCAGAACGATGATGATTTCCAGTAAGGTCACGCCTTTCTGCTTTTTAAGTTCCTGATACTGATTTGTTTTCTTCTTCCATGAGTCAATTAACGTTCTCATTTCCTAATCCTTATGCTCAAAAATATCCTTTATAAAATTCCTGCCCCCTGAAAAGCGGGCAGAGCATTATAAGAATATTTAATTTTCAAATGCCAGTTTAGCACTCATGAGGGAATAACAATAAGAAAAAGACATGGTGGTCGGATGAGAAGTGAAAATGTTAAAAATTAAAATTATGATAAATAAAACAGCGACATAGGGAAGACTATTTATCAAAATAGCGAGTAAGCTCAATAGGTTATTGTTTATACGTTTTGCAGTTTATTAAATTAATTAATAACATAACCACTATTTACGAATCGTACTTTGCGCAGTTTCACACAAATTAAATATCAAACAAAAATATTAGCCCCACTAATATTTTTACGATTTAATTCGGTAAAAAAAAACCCTGCCGGGGCAGGGTTTTCTCATAAATACAATGAGGTATTAACGCGCCAGCCAGCCGCCATCAACCGCCACAGTGTAGCCATTGATGTAATCCGATGCGCTGGAGGCCAGGAAAACTACCGGCCCCATCAGATCGCTCGGCAGACCCCAACGGCCCGCCGGGATACGCTCCAGAATCGCAGCGCTGCGCTCTTCATCGGCACGCAGTTGCTGAGTGTTGTTGGTCGCCATATAGCCCGGCGCAATCGCGTTCACATTGATGTTGTGCTGCGCCCACTCGTTCGCCAGCAGACGGGTCACGCCCATCACCGCGCTTTTTGAGGCGGTGTAAGACGGTACGCGGATGCCACCCTGGAACGAGAGCATCGAGGCGATGTTAATGATTTTGCCGCCCTTACCCTGTGCTATAAAGTGTTTCGCCGCCGCCTGAGACATAAAGAACACGCTCTTGATGTTCAGGTTCATCACGTCGTCCCAGTCTTTTTCGCTGAAGTTAATCGCATCTTCGCGACGAATAAGACCGGCGTTGTTCACCAGAATATCGATGTGGCCGAATTCTGATACCGCGCGTTCCAGCAGTGCAGGAATGCCGTCAATCTGACGCAGATCGGCGGTCAGGCTCAGAAAACGACGGCCCAGCGCGGTCACGCGCTCAATGGTTTCTGTCGGCTCAACAATGTTAATGCCGACGATGTCACAGCCTGCTTCCGCCAGACCCAGCGCCATACCCTGGCCCAGACCCGTGTCACAGCCAGAGACAACGGCCACTTTACCTTGAAGAGAAAATGCATCCAGAATCATGTTTGTTCCTTAATCTTGCAGCGCCTGCACGAACAGGCAGAGTTAACTTATGCTGTCCGCGACTAGCGCAGATCCTTAACGGCGACGTGGTCCATATCATCAAAGACCTGGTTTTCGCCGACCATACCCCAGATAAAGGTATACGCGCGCGTACCAACGCCTGAGTGAATAGACCAGCTCGGTGAAATCACCGCTTGCTCGTTGTGCATCACGATGTGACGCGTTTCCTGCGGCTGCCCCATCATGTGGAATACGCAAGCGTCTTCTTCCATGTTGAAGTAGAAATAGACTTCCATGCGGCGCTCATGGGTATGACACGGCATGGTATTCCACAGGTTGCCCGGCTCAAGCTCGGTCAGACCCATGCTGAGCTGGCAGGTTTCCAGCACATCAGGGACGAAATATTTGTTGATAGTGCGGCGGTTGCTGGTGAGCGGATCGCCCAGCGTCACCGGCGACACCTCCGCTGGCGTTACTTTTTTGGTTGGATAAGTGGAATGGGCCGGCGCGCAGTTGTAGTAAAACTTCGCCGGGTTCGCGGCATCAACGCTCGCAAACACTACTTCTTTGGCGCCTTTTCCGACATAGAGCGCATCGCGATGACCGATTTCATACCGCTGGCCGTCAACGGTAATGCTGCCCGCGCCGCCAATATTGATCACGCCCAGTTCACGGCGCTCCAGGAAGTAGCTCACGCCGAGCTGCTTACCTACCTCACCGCCAACAGAGACGGTTTTTTCCACCGGCATGATGCCGCCGACGATAATACGGTCGATGTGGCTGTACACCATGGTGTACTCATCCGCGACGAACACTTTTTCAACTAAAAACTCATCGCGCAGCCCCTGGGTATCCAGTGTTTTTGCATGCGCGCTGTGGATGCTTTGTCTGACTTCCACATTAACCTCCAAAAAATCTGACCGAGATGTCATGCAGCGAAGCATTGAAACAGTGTTCCGCCTGCAGTATGGGCACATAGTATCCCGGCTAAAACGTGTTTTCAATTCCAAATAAAACAACGTTTCACTTTTTCTGTAATTTAATAGTAAAAGTGCAGAGAGGATCACGATTATACGCAGTTGACAAGAGTGCAGGATTATTACCGCTAATTTAAAAATAGATAAAATCGTTAAAATACAGATGGTTAAAAAATCTTTGAATTTTGTCTGGCGGCGCACGTTTTACGGTTTGAAAACAAAGATCACCTGCCAGGCAGGTTGTCATGCCCTGCTTATGCGGTAAATTAAATGAGACATTCCTCATAAAGTGCGCCACTTGTCACACACATTGAAACGACGTTTTGATAAATTAACACCCAGCTTTTAAACTCATTACTCTGTGGAACACCGCCCTACAACCGGACCAGGAAAAGGAGCGCATTATGGCGAAAGGCATGCGGGTAAAACTTCAGTATGACGTCAGTCGTGACCCCGACACGGGCGCGGAAATCACCCGCTTAACTCCACCGGAAGTCACCTGTCATCGTAACTACTTCTATCAGAAGTGTTTTTTCAACGATGGCAGTCATCTGCTTTTCGCCGGTGAATTTGATGGCCACTGGAATTATTACTTACTGAATATTGAAAAAGCCGAAGCGGTGCAGTTGACCGAAGGCAGTGGCGACAACACATTTGGCGGCTTCCTGTCACCGGACGATCGCTTCCTTTATTACGTGAAAAACGATCGCACCCTGCGCGAAGTGGATCTCACCACTTACGCCGAGCGCGAAGTCTACCGCGTGTCCGACGAGTGGGTTGGTTACGGCACCTGGGTTGCCAACAGTGATTGCACCAAACTGGTAGGCATTGAGATCGCTAAAAGCGACTGGACGCCGTTGACCGACTGGCAACTGTTCCACGATTTCTTCCATAAAGGCCCACATTGCCGCCTGATGCGTATCGATTTGCAGACCGGCGAAAGCACTGTGATCCATGATGAGAAGATCTGGCTTGGCCATCCAATCTACCGTCCGTTCGACGACAACACCGTGGCATTCTGCCATGAAGGCCCACACGATCTGATCGACGCACGTATGTGGCTGGTCAACGAAGACGGCAGCAATGTGCGGAAAGTGAAAGATCATGCCGAGGGCGAAAGCTGCACCCACGAATTCTGGGTACCGAATGGCTCCGCGCTGGTCTACGTCTCCTATCTGAAAGGACAGCAGGGCCGCACCATTTCCCGCTTCAATCCGGACACCGGCGTGAATGAAGACGTTATGCAAATGCCAGCCTGTTCGCATCTGATGAGCAACTTCGACGGGACGCTGCTGGTCGGCGACGGTTCCGGTACCCCGGTAGATGTGAAAGATACCGGCGGTTACACCATCGATAACGATCCTTATTTGTACGTCTTTGACGTGGCGCAACGCGGATATTTCCGCGTGGCGCGTCACGATACTTCCTGGGCCACCTTCGAGAACAGTCGTCAGGTGACTCACCCGCACCCGTCCTTCACACCGGACGACAGTGCGATCCTGTTTAGCTCCGATAAAGATGGCAAACCTGCCCTTTATATTGCGAAGCTTCCTGAGCAGCGTGAAATGTTGCAAGCGTAATTGAGTGTGTTTCTTTCTGTAACTGGCCTTGCCCTCCTTCGGGAGGGCCTTTTTTTATTTGTAAATAAGCCGACGTTGTTACGCTAAAGTATTTATCTACTCCCTCGTGTATTCCTTCAAATATCAGAAACGAGAAAACCCCGGCTAACTGCGCCAGGGCTTCTCATGAGGGTAAGGTTTATATCAGAAGGAGTATGCCACGCCTACACGATAACGGGTCTGGCGTTCGTCGGTATTACGTACGCCTACGTTACCCAGTTCAACATACGGTGACCAGTTTTTATCCCATTTATAAGCCAGCTTGGCGTTATATTCGTTGGAATACGTTTTGCCGTTTTCACGTACCACGTCTTCGGTGCTCTTGGCGTAAACGTAGTTCAGCTCGGTACGCCAGTCACCCATCGCCCAGCCTACCCACGCATCGAATTTATTTACTTTGTTATCAACCACATTTGAGTCAGGGTTACGAGTGTACTCATAACGGTAGCGACCTGCCACATAGAAACCGCTGTCGAAGGTATACTGTGCATGCAGATACGGTTTATAAATAGAGAAGCTGTCTTTACTTTCAATATTAAAGCCTGGTGTCAGCGCAAAATTATCTGTCGCTTTCCAGCGCCAGTTAATAGATTCTTCATGACCATTACCAACGATTTCAGTTAATGGTTTATCTGCATCATCACCGCCTGATTTCCACTTCGCTTCCACGCCGAAACCAAAGCCATTATCAAAACGGTGTGATACGGCAACACGGTCGGCATTGCTGCCGCTGTCAATATATTCGTGGCGCAGATCGACGGTGACGGCCTGGGCCGCGAAGGAGGCACCAATGAGAGACGCAAGGACCAGAGACTTTTTAAACATGAAAACACCCTCAAAAATTTAAAATATCGTTCCGTTTTTATGAGACTGCATTTTATTTTTTTAAAAAGGTTTTTTTAGTGATCCGGATCGTAATTATTTGCTTACTGAAAAGCGGTGCTTAAAGTCGTGATGAGCATCAATATTAATTTGTGATAACCCCATTTATTAAAGACGAAGATCACATAAATATATTATTAACGTCCTAACAACAAAGATTTCATAAAAAATGAAAAACTATAAATATCAGCAAGATAGTGAATTAGCAGACATATAATACCCTCCGTGATTTTATTTTCTATTCACCATTAATTTTATAATCATTCATTTTTTTTGGAATGAGGACTTAATTCGAGAGAAGAAATTTTAATTTCAAAAAATTCAAAACAGTGAGATTTAGCTTAATTGCGATTATGGAGGGAAGTGAGAGGAAAGGTTTGGCACGCCCGGCGGCGCAAGCTTGCCGGGCCTACAAAAAGCAAACGTAGGCCGGGCAAGCGCAGCGCCGCCCGGCAAAACAGTCAATGACCAGCATGTAGACCGGGCAAGCAGAGCGCCGCCCGGCAGAACAGTCAATGAACCAGCATGCAGGCCAGGCAAGCGCAGCGCCACCCGGCAAGATGACATACTCAGTCGCGCTCGATCGCCAGCGCCACGCCCTGACCGCCACCGATGCACAACGTCGCCAGACCCTTGTGCGCCCGGCGTTTCACCATCTCATGCACCAGCGATACCAGAATACGGCAGCCGGACGCGCCAATCGGATGCCCCAGCGCAATGGCCCCGCCGTTGACGTTCACCCGCCGTTCGTCCCATTCGAGGATTTGCCCCACCGACAGCGCCTGCGCGGCAAAGGCTTCGTTGGCTTCGATCAGATCAACGTCCTGCAACTGCCACCCCGCGCGCTCAAGACAGCGCCGCGTGGCATACACCGGCGCGATCCCCATCAATGCCGGATCAACCCCAACGCTGGCAAACGCCCGGATGCGCGCCATGATCGGCAGATTCAGCTCCAGCGCCTTGCTTTCGCTCATCATCAGCACAGCCGCCGCGCCATCATTAATAGAGGAGGCATTGCCCGCCGTCACCGACCCACTGCGTTCAAACACCGGACTGAGCCCCGCCAGCCCTTCGGCGCTGGCATCGGTGCGCGGCTGCTCGTCACATTCCACCTGTAGCCTCTCACCGCCGCGATCCACCAGTACCGGGACAATCTCATCCCGAAAGCGGCCCGCATCGATGGCCGCGCGGGCTTTTTGCTGAGAGCGTAGCGCGTAGTCATCCTGCCGCTGGCGGCTGATACCGTACTCCCGCGCCAGGTTCTCCGCCGTCACGCCCATATGATAATCATTAAAGGCATCCCACAGGCCGTCATGCACCAGGCTGTCAATCAACTGGCTGTTGCCAAGCGGCGCGCCAGTGCGACTGTCGGTCAGCACGTGGGGCGCCCGGCTCATGTTCTCCTGGCCACCGGCGATAACAATATCCGCCTCGCCGCACTGGATTGCCTGGGTCGCCAGATGCAGCGCTTTCAGCCCCGAACCACACACATCATTAATGGTGATGGCAGAAACCGAATTCGGCAGCCCGCCTTTGATCGCCGTCTGGCGGGCAGGGTTTTGCCCGGCACCGGCGGTTAACACCTGTCCGAGGATCACTTCATCTATATGCTGCGGGATCACGCCACTGCGTTCGATAAGCGCTTTGACCACCAGACTGCCGAGTTCCACCGCAGAATGACGAGATAAAGCGCCCTGAAAACAGCCGATAGGCGTGCGCACGGCCCCTACGATCACGACATCTTTCATCTCAACCTCTGCTCAGCTTGTCCCGGCAATAGTAGAGGATTGTTATTAATTATTTACTTAATTGTTTAGGATTGGTGACTACTATCACAGAGGAATTTCATACGGGGGGATGAGGGAAACACGCGCCAGCAACGGCCAGCGCGTGTGGGGGGCAGGATCAGTTGTTAACCGGGATCACCGCGCCTTTATATTTGGTGCGGATCCAGTCCTGGATTTCTTTCGAATGCAGCACTTTTACCAGTTCTACAATGTCTTTTTTCTTCTCGTCGCCGCGATGCACGGTAATGATGTTGGCGTATGGGTTGTTCTCACCGCTTTCTACGGCAATCGGATCTTTCACCGGATCCAGACCGGCGTCGATGGCGTAGTTGGCGTTGATCACCACCGCGTCACCTTCGTCGTTGTTATACATCTGCGGCAGCAGGGAACCTTCGACGTTCGGCAGGAACTTCAGCTTTTTCGGGTTTTCCACGATGTCGCTGATGCGCGCGGTCACTTTGTCGATGCCCGGCTTCAGTTTGATCACGCCCTCTTTTTCGAAGATAGACAGGATACGACCCTCTTCCGCCACAGCGTCACGCATGATGACTTTGCCGCCTTCCGGCAGATCTTTCAGCGATTTGTATTTTTTAGAGTAGATACCAATCGGCTCAATGTGGATCGCGCCAGCGCTGACGAAATCATAGGTTTTGTCATCCGCATGATCTTTGAGCACGCTGTTCAGGTAAGGGATGTGCTGGAAATAGTTAGCATCGATGTCGCGGCTCGCCAGCGCGGTGTTCGGCAGGATGTAATCCTGGAACGGACGGATCTCCAGATCGATACCTTCTTTCGCGAGGATCGGCTTCGCCTGCTCCAGAATTTCCGCGTGCGGCACGTTGGATGCGCCCACGGTCAGGGTATCAGCCCAGGACGCAAAGCTCAGGGCGCTCAGGGTGGCGGCGGCAATCAGTGTGAGTGTTTTTTTCATGATGTTGGTTTCCAGTAATTGTTATGTTTATAGACTGGCCATCAGGCGTATATTGTCGCAGTCAGTCTGGACTCGGACAGCGCGGAGAAACCGGAGCGTACACGTAAGTACGTGAGGATTTCGAGCACTGCCCAGGTCCGGACTGGCAAGTAAAATAGCCTGATGGGCCAGTCTTAGCGTTTATCTAACAGAGAAGTCAACACGTCGCCACAGAACTGAATGATGAAGACAATCACCAGAATGGTCACTGTCGCCACCAGCGTGACGTCGTTATGGTTACGCTGGAATCCTTCCAGATATGCAAGATTTCCTAAGCCACCGGCACCGATAACACCCGCCATGGCGCTATAGCTCACCAGCGCAATCAGCGTGACGGTAATACCCGACACCAGCGCAGGCGAGGATTCAGGGATTAATACCCGGAATACGAGAGTGCTGAGGCGCGCGCCCATCGAACGCGTCGCTTCAATCACACCTTTGTCCACTTCACGCAGCGCGATTTCCACCAGGCGGGCATAAAACGGTGCCGCGCCGACAATCAGCGCCGGCAGTGCCGCATCCGCGCCGAGAATGGTGCCGACAATCGTCTTGGTGAAGGGGATCAGTAACACAATCAAAATAATGAACGGGATGGAGCGGAAAACGTTCACCACCACCGAAATCGCGCTGTACAACGGCTTATTCTGGAACAGGCCGCCTTTGGCGGTCAGGAACAGCGCCAGCCCCAGCAGCAGGCCGAGCACAAAGGTCGCCACGCCGGACAGCGCCGTCATATATAAGGTTTCGAGCGTCGCCGCCCACAGCTGGTCCACTTTCAGGTGGGGCAGTAAATTCTCAATCATGCTTAATTACCTCGCCTTCAATATCACTCTGTTGCAGATCGGCAAGGATATTGTTCAGTTGTTCCTGATTTGCCACCACGTGCACCCACAGCTGCCCGAACAGGCCATGTGCGGTTTGCGTCATTTTGCCGTGCAGAATATTAAACGACAGGCCGTAGCGCAGCGTCAGCTCACTGACCACCGGCTGATAGGTTTTATTACCGGTAAAGGTCAGTTTGATGATGCTGCCGTCAAGCCCCGCGGCGAGCGCCGGATTAAACGCCTCTTCTTCCGCGTACTGGCTTACCTGGCGCACAAACTGACGGGTGATCGGCTGCTGCGGATGGGTGAAGACATTAATCACATCACCTTCTTCAACCACTTTGCCGTTTTCCATTACTGCCACGCGATCGCAAATCTTGCGCACGACGTGCATCTCATGGGTGATCAGCACAATGGTCAGCTTAAAACGGCGGTTAATGTCCAGCAGCAGATCGAGGATCTGATCGGTGGTCTGCGGATCGAGCGCGGAGGTCGCCTCGTCGCACAGCAGCACATCCGGATTATTCGCCAGCGCACGGGCGATGCCGACGCGCTGCTTCTGGCCGCCGCTGAGCTGCGACGGGTAGGCTTTTTCACGCCCGGTGAGGCCCACCAGCTCGATCAGCTCCGCCACGCGGGCAGTGATTTTCGCTTTCGGCACCCCGGCAATTTGCATCGAGAAAGCAATGTTCTCGCTGACGGTGCGCGACCAGAGCAGATTAAAGTGCTGGAAGACCATGCTGATCTTCAGGCGCGCCTGGCGCAGCGCTTCACCTTCAGCGCGGGAGATATTCTGTCCGTTGATGGTGACATCGCCGGAAGTCGGTTTTTCCAGACCGTTCAGCAGGCGGATCAGCGTGCTTTTTCCCGCGCCGCTGTAGCCGATAATGCCGTAAATCTGCCCCTGCTCCACCGTCAGGTTAACGCTATCCACGGCGGTGATGGGCACCTTTCCGTGGTCAAAAATCTTTGAAATATTCCTGAGGACGATCATGTTGTTGTTTTTATCCGTTTTGGCGGTTTAGCAGTATGGATGTCCAGACGATAATAATCTGTCGCAATTATATTTGAAATAACTTAATCATCATTACTTATAACGGTTCGCTATAAACAGCGCGGCAAAAGGGTTGACTGCGTATTGGCTATTTTCAGCATTGGTTAGGTGAAAAAAGCATAAAACATCGCCTGTTTGCCCTGCATTTGCCTGTTTTTACGGCAAAAGTGCCGTTTTATAGCAATCAACACGTCCGGATGTCTACAGGGATTTACTTCCTGATGGCTGAACAGCATGTGATATTACTTTTCGATCTATATTGCAGAGAAAGATTCTTTAATCACCAAAAAACCCAGACCTATTATCCAGACATTATGTTAACTACGGATCGTCCACCATGTCTGTTGCCCATTCTGTCACTGAATTGATTGGTCATACGCCGCTGCTCCAGCTGCATAAGCTGCAACGCGGGCCGTGTGAGCTGTTCCTGAAACTGGAAAACCAGAACCCAGGCGGGTCGATTAAAGATCGCGTGGCGCTGTCGATGATCGAGGCCGCCGAGCGTGAGGGGTTACTCAAGCCGGGCGGCACCATTATTGAGGCCACCGCCGGTAATACCGGGCTGGGGCTGGCGCTGATCGCCGCGCAAAAAGGCTACAAGGTGGTGCTGGTGGTGCCAGATAAAATGAGCCGCGAGAAGATTTTCCACCTGCGCGCGCTCGGCGCTGAAGTGGTGCTCACCCTCTCCGACGTCACCAAAGGCCATCCTGAGTATTACCAGGATTATGCCCTGCGTCTGGCGCAGGATATGCCTGGCGCCTATTACATCGACCAGTTTAACAACCCGGCGAATCCGCTGGCCCACGCCGCCACCGCCGCAGAAATTTTTGATCAGCTTAACGGCCGCGTGGATGCCATTGTCGTTGGCGTCGGTTCCGGCGGCACCCTCGGCGGCCTGCAGGCCTGGTTTGCGCGCCACTCGCCGCATACCGAATTTGTGCTCGCCGACCCCGAAGGCTCCATTCTTGCCGATCAGGTGGAAACCGGACGTCATGGCGAGGCAGGCTCCTGGCGGGTGGAAGGCATCGGCGAAGACTTTGTCCCGCCGCTGGCGCTTATTGACGGCGTCAGACAGGCGTACCGCGTCAGCGACGCCGAGGCGTTTGCCACCGCGCGCCTGCTGTTACAGCGTGAAGGGGTACTCGCAGGCTCGTCTACCGGCACGCTGCTGACCGCGGCGCTGCGCTACTGCGCCGCCCAGACCACGCCGAAACGCGTCGTCACCTTTGCCTGCGACAGCGGCAACAAATATCTCTCAAAAATGTTTAACGACGACTGGCTGCGCGAGCAGGGTCTGATCAACGATGTGTATAAGGAAGAAAAATGAAAACATTAAATACCCTCAGCGTGCACAGCGGCGCGTTTAACGATCAGCACGGCGCGGTGATGCCGCCAATTTATGCCACCTCCACCTTTGCCCAGCCTGCGCCGGGCCAGCATACCGGCTACGAATACTCCCGCAGCGGCAACCCGACGCGACACGCGCTGGAAACAGCCATCGCCGAACTGGAAAGCGGTACGCGGGGCTACGCCTTTGCCTCTGGCCTTGCCGCCATTTCCACGGTACTGGAGCTGCTGGACAAAGACAGCCACATTGTCGCCATCGACGATGTCTACGGTGGCACATACCGCCTGATTGAGAACGTGCGTCGCCGCAGCACCGGCTTGCAGGTGAGCTGGGTGAAACCGGATGACCTGGCGGGTCTGGAGGCGGCGATCCGCCCGGAAACGCGGATGATCTGGGTAGAAACGCCGACCAACCCGCTGCTGAAACTGGCCGATCTGGAAGCCATTGCCGCTATCGCCAAGCGTCATAACGTGATTAGCGTGGCGGATAACACCTTTGCGTCGCCGCTGATCCATCGTCCGCTTGAGCTGGGTTTCGACATCGTGGTGCACTCCGCCACCAAGTACCTTAACGGTCACTCAGACGTAGTAGCAGGACTGGCGGTGGTGGGCGATCGTCCTGCGCTGGCCGAACAATTAGGCTATCTGCAAAATGCCGTTGGCGGCGTACTCGATCCTTTCAGCAGTTTCCTCACCCTGCGCGGCATCCGCACGCTGGCGCTGCGCATTGAGCGACACAGCAGCAACGCCCTGCGTCTGGCGCAGTGGCTGGAACAGCAGCCGCAGATTGAACAGGTCTATTTCCCGTGGCTGGAATCGCATCCGCAGTATCAGCTGGCCCGTCGACAGATGGCGCAACCGGGCGGGATGATCTCAATTGTGGTGAAAGGTGATGAACAACGTGCCGCGCAGATCATCAGCCGACTGTCACTTTTCACCCTGGCGGAAAGCCTCGGCGGCGTCGAAAGCCTGGTGAGCCAGCCTTTCTTTATGACCCACGCCTCGATCCCGCTGGAACAGCGCCTCGCTAACGGCATTACGCCGCAATTAATCCGCCTGTCAGTGGGCATTGAAGATGAAAACGATCTGCTGGCAGATTTAAAACAGGCGCTGGCAGAGGAATAAGCTCATTCCTAAAAAAGTTTATGTGCGCGTAAATATATTTGAAGAATTTTCATTTCTGACATTGCGGATAATCACATTGGTGACTAATTTTATTGGGCTAAACATTCCCTCTCGTCATATTAAGAGGGCAACGATATGAATTTTGAGGATCTTTTATGCACAGCGCGACATCAGAAGAACAGTTGAATGAATATTTCGGCCAGAGCGCACAGACGTTTGAAGCCGAAAGACTGTTCATCCATGAGCTTTCCGCGAGCCTGAGAAGCAATCAGATTGAGGTGACGAATAAGAACCTTATTCTGGCGGTGATCCGCTTGCTGGAAACGGAAGAGGATGTTGTAAAACTGGATGTCTATCGCAGTGCGCTGGAAAGGATCGTTCAGCAAACCCCGGACGATTTATAAGCCTGGGTTATCAGCAGGAAATCCACCCGGCCCCCGCGAAACGCGCGTGGCGGGCCGGTGTGAATTCACAGGTTACGCGGATTTTTTTACACGAACCTTCAATATCTTACAGGCCCCGTCAAGAACCTGCTTTTGGTGCGGATCTGATGTCATCATACTGCGCGCACGTAATACCATGACGATGTTTTCGGCATCGATGGCATGACCAATACTCATAAGATGAGTCGCAGCCTCGCCGATAGCCTCTTGAATGTTTTCAAGACATATCTGTTCATCTTGTTTCAATTTCACTCTCGATACTTGAGGAATGTGTTCTTCTATGGCCTACAGGCCATGATCAAAGTCACAGGAGCATCGATGGAACATGCCAGAGCAAGTCTGATTAGAAGGGCGACTCTGCTTACCCGAAGGTTAAGCAGAGGGACAGATTAATGCTTAGTCATTGAAGTCGTTTTTTGCGCCAGCGTGGTGCGCAAACTCTGTTTTAACGATCCTGGCGCGCTGACGGTTTTGGTCTGCAACGCCCTGAACTGGTGAACACCGTTAATGGCAGTCCGGTAAGCATCCCGCTTCTCCCGGTCGGTTTCACTCTGTAAATTTTCCTGTAACTGGCCGATAAGCGCATCAAAGGAAACGTTGTCATCATTTTCGAGAAGGTGCAGTACCGCTTCTCCCATGATGGTATCTACCAGTCTTTCCTTATCATTCTTGCTCATTGAGCCTCTCATTATTGTTACCGTTAGGCACGGTGTAACCCGGTGAGTATGGCTATGTCTGCGCCGGAAAGATATAGTTTTGAAGGATATATCCCCGTTCCATTAACCTTTCTTTAACACAAGACCAATCAATTCAGTCAATTGCGCTTCAAGCGCCGGATCGGTCGAAAGGTCAATCTTTGCGGCCAGTTTTACACACAGGCCATGCCTGGTGATTTCCTGCCCGGTTCGCAGCATTTCCATCACCACCGTTCCCAGCATCTCCTCTGCGGTAGAGAGGGTTAGCGCAGGTGTTGACGTGTCGCTGCCAGAAGCATTGTTGTAAGTGTCTGTCACTACATCCTCACTTATATCATCGCTTGTCGATGCGCCCGGGCACACCAGCAAACAGGGACAGCTAACGATCGTTAATGCTTCAAGTATTTGGCACCTTCCGACATGCCGCAAGGTAAAAACGTCAATTGCAGATTTTTCCAGGGTGGCGAAACGAAGCGGTAAACACCCTTTAAGCAACTTTTTATGTGCAAAAGTCCGAGAAAACTGGCATTTCCCGCTGATGCTCTATGCTTAATAGACCCAAAGCCACACAGAAGGAGCGAAGTATGAGCAATAAAAACGTTACGACCGCAGGTATCTCCAACCCAGCAGATAGCTATCCGGTACCCCCGTTTGAACGTCAGCATCAACCCTTCCCTGGCCTGGCCTGTAAAATGAATCCCCGCCCCGATCACGGCGAAACCTCCTACAAAGGCAGCGGCCGTCTGGAGGGCAGAAAAGCCCTGATCACCGGTGGTGACTCCGGTATTGGCCGCGCGGTGGCGATTGCCTATGCCCGCGAAGGCGCTGATGTTGCTATCAACTATCTGCCCGCAGAAGAGGAAGATGCCCGCGAGGTGATTGAACTTATTCGCGCCGCAGGCCGCAAAGCGGTCGCGATTCCCGGCGATATTCGCGACGAATCGTTCTGTCAGCAGCTGGTCAAACAGACGGCTGAAGAGCTGGGCGGGCTGGATCTTCTGGTGAACAACGCCGGTCGTCAGCAGTTCCGCAATCACATCCGCGAGCTGTCCACCGAAGATTTTGACGCTACCTTTAAAACTAACGTCTATGCGATGTTCTGGATCACCAAAGCGGCGCTGGATTATCTGCCGCGCGGTGCGTCGATCATCAACACCTCGTCCGTACAGGCTTACCAGCCAAGCCCGACGCTGCTGGACTATGCCCAGACCAAAGCGTCCATTGCCGCCTTTACTAAATCCCTGGCACAACAGCTGGCGGAAGAAGGCATCCGCGTGAACGCGGTCGCACCGGGGCCATACTGGACGGTTCTGCAAGCCTGCGGCGGTCAGCCACAGGAAAAACTGGAGCAGTTTGGTGCCTCTGCGCCACTGGGTCGCCCAGGGCAGCCTGCCGAGATCGCCACTATCTATGTGACGCTGGCATCCAATGAAAACAGCTACAGTTCAGGTCAGGTATGGTGCTCCGATGGCGGTACCGGCACGCTGTAACAGCAAGGTCTGACGGAGTTTCTGTTTAACACGCGATTACGATACCGGAGCTACGCACAATGAAAGCACTCACCTATCACGGCCCGCATAAAGTCAGTGTCGATACCATGCCCGATCCGAGTATCGAAGCGGCAGACGACATTATCCTGCGCGTTACCGCCACCGCGATCTGCGGCTCGGATCTTCACCTCTACCGCGGGAAGATCCCCGGCACCGATCATGGCGATATTTTCGGTCATGAATTTATGGGGGAAGTGGTCGAGACGGGGAAAGATGTGCACGCCGTCGCGAAAGGCGATCGCGTAGTGATCCCCTTTGTGATCGCCTGCGGTGACTGCTTTTTCTGTCATATGCACCAGTATTCCGCGTGTGAAAACACCAACAGTGGCGGCGGCGCGACCTTAAACCGGAAGTCGATTACGCCGCCCGCCGCGCTGTTTGGCTACAGTAAACTCTACGGCGGTGTTCCCGGCGGTCAGGCTGAGTACGTGCGCGTACCGAAAGCCAACGTCGGCCCGTTCAAAGTACCGGATACCCTGCCGGACGAAAAAGTGCTGTTCCTGTCAGATATTCTGCCCACCGCCTGGCAGGCGGTGAAAAACGCGGATATCAAGCAAGGCTCCAGCGTGGCGATCTTCGGCGCGGGTCCGGTCGGTTTACTGAGCGCGGCCTGCGCCCGCCTGATGGGTGCGGAGCTGATCTTTATGATCGACCATAACGACTACCGGCTGGAGTTTGCCAAACAACGTTACGGTATCGTGCCGATCAACTTCGACGACAACGACGATCCGGCGGCCTACATCATTGAGCATACCGCGGGTCATCGTGGCGTGGATGCAGTGATCGACGCCGTGGGCTTTGAAGCGAAAGGCAGCCTGACCGAAACGGTACTGAGCAACCTGAAGCTGGAAGGCAGCAGCGGTAAAGTGCTGCGTCAGGGTATCGCGGCGGTACGTCGCGGCGGCGTGCTCAGCGTGCCGGGCGTTTACGCCGGTTTCATTCACGCCTTTATGTTCGGCGATGCGTTCGACAAAGGCCTGACCTTTAAAATGGGTCAGACGCACGTCCATGCGTACCTGCCGGATCTGCTGGCGCTGATTGAAAAAGGCCATCTGACGCCGGAAGAGATCGTCACCCACCATATGCCGCTGGAAGATGCCGCGCGCGGTTATGAGATCTTCGAAAAACGCCAGGAGGAGTGCCGCAAGGTGATCCTGGTGCCGGGGATGCATGCCGGAAATGCGACCTTGTGAGGTGACTGTTGTGCCGGGTGGCGCTGTCGCTTACCCGGCCTTGTATTATGCTTCCCGTGCACAAAGAACCGGCCGGTTCTTTCTGCCATGCAGTCCACATGCCGTACCCGGCCTCAGGCTTGCAGCCTGTGACGTAGATTTATGCAGTGGACTGCC
>NZ_JAHUXA010000029.1 GCF_019218745.1 Enterobacter sp. ENT03 | reverse complement strand
TCCACTGCATAAATCTACGTCACAGGCTGCAAGCCTGAGGCCGGGTACGGCATGTGGACTGCATGGCAGAAAGAACCGGCCGGTTCTTTGTGCACGGGAAGCATAATACAAGGCCGGGTAAGGCGTAGCCGTCACCCGGCGAAACCACATCACCACATCCTACCGTAGGCCGGGTAAGGCGTAGCCGCCACCCGGCGCAACCTTACACCCCTTTGCGTTTCGGCAACGTCTTCATCAGCTCTTCCGGGCTGACCGACGCCACGACGCTGCCCGGATGCGGCATTTTCAGGATATGTTTTTTGATCTTGCCCACCACGTGCATCTCGCACGGGCGGCAGTCGAATTTCAGGGTTAACACTTCATCGCCATGCACCAGCTGCATCGGCGTTGCTTTCCAGCTCTTGATCGACCCTTTCGCCTGTTTCGGGCACAAGTTAAACGCAAAACGCAGGCAGTGTTTGGTGATCATCACCGGCACATCGCCCTTCTCTTCGTGCGCCTCGTAAGCGGCATCGATCAGCTGTACGCCGTAGCGATGATAAAACGCGCGTGCTTTGGCGTTATACACGTTAGCGAGGAACGACAGATGGGTTTCCGGGTACACCGGCGCGGGTACGGCCACCGGTTTACGGCTGCCGCGCTGATAGTTTGCCAGCCGGGCGTCATCCAGTAGCTCAATGGTTTCCCGGCGCAGCTGATTTAACAGGCTGTTCGGCACAAACAGCGCGCCTGGCAGGTTTATCTGAATGTCCCGCGCGTAATACCGTGTCTGGCCTAATTTTGCCAGGCCATCCTGCAACTGGCTCAACGCTTTGTCGGCGTTATTGGCGTCGTCGAACTGGCCGTCCAGCGTATGGGTGACGCTGATACCGTCCTCACAGGTGACGGTGAGGATCAGCTGTTCCTGCCAGCCGCCCAGTTCAATATCCACCGCGATGCGGCGTTCGCTGGAGGTTTTGGTCAGCGCCTGCTGCCAGTTATGGTCAAGGTTGCGGTTCAGCGCGGTATGCGGTTTCACTTTATGCAGATCGGCTGGCATCTCGTTCGGGAAGACGCGATAACGATTTTCGGCGGTTTTCTCCACCGTGTTTGCGCGGAAGCCGACAATCTCACGCTTGATCATCACATTCAGGCCGTCGCCATTTGCCAGCGGCTCTGTCACTTCCACATCCAGATGATCTTTACCGACGCGCAGCACTTCCCCCACCGGCAGGCCGATAAATTTCGGTGAATCAAACGCGCCGATGTCTGCTTTACGGGCATTCACAAAATAGTCGGTGCTGCCACGGTGGAAGGTTTTGTCGGTGGACGGAATGAAAAAGTGCTCGGTACGCCCGGCAGAGGAGCGCGCCAGGTCGCCGCGATCGTCAATAATGGCATCGAGCATCTGACGATAGTGCGCGGTGATGTTTTTCACGTAGCTCATGTCTTTGTAGCGCCCTTCAATTTTGAAGGAGCGCACCCCGGCATCGATTAACTGCCCGAGGTTGGCGGTCTGGTCGTTGTCTTTCATCGACAGCAGGTGTTTTTCATAAGACACCACGCGGCCCTGATCGTCTTTCAGGGTATAAGGCAGACGACAGGCCTGCGAGCAGTCGCCGCGGTTGGCGCTGCGCCCGGTCTGCGCGTGGGAAATATAGCACTGGCCGGAATAGGCCACGCACAACGCGCCATGAATGAAGAATTCAATGGTGGCGTCAGTGGCCTGATGAATGGCCTTGATCTGCTGGAGGTCGAGTTCACGCGCCAGCACGATCTGGGAGAAACCCACGTCCGAGAGGAATTTGGCTTTTTCCACGCTGCGAATATCACACTGGGTGCTGGCGTGCAGTTCAATGGGGGGAATATCGAGTTCCAGCACGCCCATGTCCTGGACGATCAGCGCATCGACGCCGGTCTGGTAGAGGTCGCTGATCAGCCGTTGCGCCGGTTCGAGTTCATCATCATGCAGAATGGTGTTCAGCGTCACAAACACTTTTGCGCCATAGCGATGGGCAAACGGCACCAGTTTCGCAATGTCCTGCAAACTGTTGCTGGCATTGTGGCGGGCACCAAAGCCGGGGCCGCCGATATACACCGCATCCGCGCCGTGAAGAATAGCTTCGCGGGCGATGTCGGTATCACGGGCCGGGCTTAATAATTCAAGATGATGGGATTGCAGGCGCATACGGTCGTCGTTATCCAGGATGGTCAAAATGGCCGCTATTGTAGTGAGAATAGCCCACAGACCAAAACATTTTCCACGCCTTAGCCGCGGCTTTTTTCTGTCGGGTAGTGGATCAGCGAATGAAAGTGCACGGTCTGCGCGCTGCTGTTGCGATAGGCATGGGGTTTATCTGCGGCAAATCGCAGGCCGCTGTTGGCGCCAATCGTCTGCCACTGCCCGTCGAGACACATCTCCAGCAGGCCGCTGATCACCACCACATGTTCAATCACACCGCGTTCGTGCGGCGTGGATTCGCTCAGCGCGCCGGGGGCGAGCGTGATGGAGAACAGGTCAAAGTGCAGCTGCGCGTCCCACGGAAACAACGGCGTGATGACCATCGCCTGTTGGTCGGGATCGTACGCCTGGGGGGTAAGCGTGTCGGGGGCGGCGATAAAAGTCGAGAACGGCACGTTGAGGCCGGTGGCGATTTTCCACAGCGTCGCCACCGTCGGGCTGGATTCGTTACGCTCAATCTGGCCGAGCATTGCCTTTGAGACGCCGGTTTCTTCCGCCAGGCGTGACAAACTCCAGCCCCGCGCCTGGCGCAGGCTTTTCAGCGTACCGGCCAGATACTGTGTCAGATCCATCGTTTTCTCCTGGTGAACATCACCTTCACTTGTACGTTATAGCGCACAATGATAATTTACGCGGACGCTATAACGCACAGGGGCCATTATGCGTCCGTTCTCTTTTCCTCTACCCGCAGTACTCGCGGGCTTTGTTGCCGTGCTGGTGGGTTATGCCAGCTCCGCGGCGATTATCTGGCAGGCCGCGTCTGCCGCCGGTGCCAGCGACACGCAGATCGCCGGCTGGATGACCGCGCTGGGCCTCGCGATGGGCGTCAGCACGCTGGCATTGACGCTATGGTACCGCGTCCCGCTGCTCACTGCATGGTCAACGCCCGGCGCGGCACTGCTGGCGACCAGCCTGCATGGCGTCAGCATTAACGAGGTGATAGGCGTATTTATCTTCGCCAATGCGCTGATCCTGCTGTGCGGCCTGACCGGACTCTTCGCGCGGCTGATGAAAATCATCCCGCATTCGCTGGCTGCCGCCATGCTGGGCGGCATCTTACTGCGTTTTGGTCTGCAAGCCTTCAGGAACATTGAGGGACATTTATTATTGTGCGGCACGATGTTGCTGGCATGGGTGCTGGGTAAGGCGTTTGCGCCCCGCTACGCCATCGTCGGCACGCTGCTGGCAGGCATTGTGGCGGCATGGGCTTCTGGTGACGTTGTCACATCCGGGTTGCATTTTAGCCCGGTGCTGCCGGAATTTATTGCCCCGGAGTTTACCCTCACCACACTAATCAGCATCGGTATTCCCTTTTTCCTCGTCACTATGGCGTCGCAAAACGCGCCGGGCGTGGCGACCTTCCAGGCGGCGGGCTATCAGGTTCCCGTTTCACCGCTGATGATTTTTACCGGCGGGTTAACGGTGTTGCTGTCGGGGTTCGGCGCGTTCTCGGTGTGCATCGGGGCGATCAGTGCGGCGGTCTGTCTCAGCCCGGATGCGCATACGGACGCCAGTAAACGCTGGCTGGCGGCCATCGCCGCCGGGGTGTTTTATCTGCTTGCCGGGATTTTTGGCAGTTCGATTACCGCGCTGATGACGGCCTTGCCGGTGAGCTGGATCCAGACGCTGGCGGGACTGGCGCTGCTCGGCACCTTTAGCGGTAGTCTGTATCAGGCGCTGGCGCATCCGCATGAACGTGACGCGTCTATTGTCACCTTTCTCATCACCGCCAGCGGCATTACGCTGCTCGGTATCGGTTCGGCCTTCTGGGGATTAATTATCGGCGGCGCGTGCTACGCCCTGCTGTCACGGGTGGCGCGCACGTAGCTGTGACGGTGTAATGCCGGTGACGCTTTTAAAGCGATTGCTGAAATGGCTGGCGGAGTTAAAGCCGCAGGCCAGCGCAATCTCCGTCAGGGAGTTATTGCTGTAGCGCACCAGCTGCTCGGCCTGTGCCATGCGGCGCTGCATCACATACTGGT
The DNA here is from genome assembly GCF_019218745.1 of Enterobacter sp. ENT03. Taxonomy (GTDB): domain Bacteria; phylum Pseudomonadota; class Gammaproteobacteria; order Enterobacterales; family Enterobacteriaceae; genus Enterobacter_D. The sequence goes on along the minus strand of NZ_JAHUXA010000029.1, from coordinate 29,058 downwards.
GCGGTGCCAGCCCCATCGACTGGCGGAACATGCGCGCAAAATGGAATTCGCTTAATGCCGCCTCGGCGGCGAGATCCGCGAGCGTCAGCGGTTGCGCGAGGCTGGCGTCAATGTAGGCGAGGACGTTACGCAGCACCGACGGCGACAGCCCGCCGGTGACGGTCGGCAGCCGCCAGCGCACGTTACTGTAATGTTGCACCAGATGGGTTAACAGCAGCGTCGAGGCCGTGCTGAGGGTCAGCTGATTCGCCTGCTGCTGCCAGTCGCAGCCCAGCAGAAAATGGCGGTACAGCGTGGTGATCTGCGCATCTTCGCCAAACGTTTGTTCGTTCAGGGTTAACGACGCCGGACGGCGATCCCAGATCTGCTCGCTCACCGTGCCCAGGTGCGCATCGGTGCAGTAGAGGTGCACAAATGACAGGTTATCGCGAATATCCCAGCTTGATTCGCTGTCGGTCGGCATCAGGCAAAAACGATCAGGCCCACCGCCGTTTTTCCAGCCGCCGGAGGTTTTGTGATAGCTCTCGTAACCATTGTCGATATACAGGCTCAGCGTGTGGTGATCGCAATACTGGGTGATGTTGTCGCGCGTATTTGACCAGGCCGCCAGCTGCATACCGGTATTCAGCGCCACCGAATCGTGCAGCACCGCGTTGTGATTGCGCAGATTTTCAAATGCCCGATAAATTTCCGCCATAACGCCGCTTAACAAATGATTAACCAGAGGCGCAGTTTACCCGCCTTCCCTACGACTTGTCCCGCCAGCGGATAAAAAAGCGCAAGATTTTGCAAGTTGAGCGCAAAGGGGTGCAAGCCATGGGTGACGTAGCGCGCCAGAATCAGCCGCAGGTCAATCGAGCAGAGATGAAATATGAACGCATTATTGTATTGCCTGGTGGTGGTGATTTGGGGCACCACGTGGATCGCCATTTTCTTACAACAGGGCAGCGTGCCGGCACCGGTGTCCATCTTCTGGCGCTTTGCGCTGGCGACGCTGGTCATTATGACGGCGCTGACGGTGTTCCGTCGCCTGCGGCCGCTGACACGACGCGATCATCTGTTTTGTCTGTTGCAGGGCGGTTGCGTGTTTGGCTTTAATTTCTGGTGCTTTTATACCGCGGCGGGGTGGATCAATACCGGTCTGGAATCGGTGATCTTCTCCATGGCGGTACTGTTTAACGGCATCAATAGTTTTCTGTTTTTCGGCAACCGGCCACCGGCCCGTTTTTACCTCGCCGCCGTGCTGGGACTGTGCGGTATCGTCGCCCTCTTCTGGCACGATCTGGTCGCCACCGACATGAGCAGTACGTTGTTGATGGGTATTGGCTTGTCGGCCCTCGGTACGCTGGGGTTTTCGCTGGGCAATATGGTCAGTCTGCGTCATCAACGTAACGGGCTGGAAACCATGACCACCAACGCCTGGGCGATGCTCTATGGCACGATGATCATGGGCGCGATTGCGCTGATACGTGGCGATGATTTTACCCCGGACTGGACGCTCTCGTACCTCGGCGCGCTGGTTTATCTGGCGCTGTTTGGCTCGGTGATCGGTTTCGGGGCGTACTTCACGCTGGTCGGGCGCATCGGTGCCAGCAAAGCGGCCTACAGTACATTGCTGTTTCCGCTGGTCGCCTTGACGATTTCAACGCTATACGAAGGTTACGTCTGGCATCTGAATGCGGTTTGTGGGCTGGCGCTGATTCTGGTGGGGAATCTGGTGATGTTCACCCGTCCGGAAAACTGGTTCAGCGGCAGGCGGTGGCGGATAAAACAGGCGTGAAAAAAGTGCGCCACCCGGAGGTGGCGCAGGTGATTATTTTTTGTTTACGTCAAACATGGTGGCGTCGGTCGCCATGTCGTCAACCACCTGTTTTAAGGTTTCGACGGTCATTGGCGTGCTTTCGTTATTCAGATCTTTCCCTTCGCCCTTACGTACCACTTTCAGCACCGGTTTATTGGTGGTGGCGTCAATCAGCTCGCCTTCAAAAAAGAGGTTTGTGTCCATGGTGCGGTGGCCGGTGGCGGCTTGTGTGCCGGCAACCACCAACGCCACAGGCACCACTTCATAGAACTGCAGACCTTCTTTACTGGAATTCACACCGGTGATCGCACCGCGGAAAATCAGGCTGTGCGCGCCCGGCGTTGTCACCAGCGGTTTGCGCTGTGCAGCCGCTGCTTTCAGTTTGCTGTTAGTGTAATTCAGCAGGCCGTCCAGCGTCTGCTGGCCAATCTGTGAGGTGGGTTTAGCTACCGGATAGTAGGTCACCGGATTGTAGACAATGCTGTCGTACTTATTGGGATCAAAATTCGGAGCTACCCAGCGCAAGACAGGTTTGCCTGATGCGGAGGTCGTTTGCTGCAAGCCAGAATAATCTTTCAAAAACCCGGAATAGTTTTCAGGTTGCGCCACTTTCGACGCACAACCAGCCAGGGTGAGCAGGCCGGTAAGCACTGCAACTTTAAAAAACGTAGGATTACGCATAAAGGGATTCTCTGTAAGTGCACATATGCATATGAAGTTATAGCAAATAAGTTGGGTGAGTGTTGTGACTAAAAGAGGGGTGGTGCACATTTCAGGCAAAGAAAAACCCGGTCTGTTGCCGGGCTTGAGTTGTTATGACGTTTTACGCGCCAGTAACGTGGCAAAACGCAATTTAATGCGATTGCCGTTGACATCAGTGCGGTGTAATTCACCTGGATTTTCGTTGTATTTCAGGATCTCCCAGCCGTCGTAATAATCACGCAGTTCCCCTTCTTTAAAGGCAAACGGGAAGCCGACGGTGCACGGAAAATCGGCGGTATCCATCGCAGCGACGATCAGGTTATATCCCCCCGGCACGGTGCAGCGCTGCATATTGGCGATAAGCCCCGGAATGGTCTGCGGCGCCAGAAACATCATCACCACCGTGGATAAAATAAAATCGTATTGGCCGTCGAAAGTCAGGGTGTTGAGATCGTTAACGGCAATATCGAGGTTATCCAGCCCTTCTGCCGCTTTAATGGTTTGCAGATTATTTATGCTGTTGGGATTTTTATCCCATGCCGTTACGTCAAAGCCTTTCGCCGCCAGCCAGACGCTATTGCGCCCGTTGCCGCAGCCCAGATCGAGCGTTTTTCCCGGCGGAATAATCGCCGCCGCTTCCAGCACTTCTGAATGGGTACGAGTCAGGCCGTATTTCTCAGTAAAATAGTTTTCATCACGAGTGGTCATTATTTATCCTTCGATGTTATTAACAGTGCCGGGTCAACGCGGGTCAGTAATTTGCCGCTGAATAATAAGTGCAGCGTGTTGATCGCCAGCAGCACAATGATCAGGTTACAGAACACAAACAGCGGCAGCGCCAGCGTAGGGAAAAAGCCCGTACTCGCGCTGTGCCCAAGATGTAAGCCGGTGGTGGCGAGCGCCGACACGCCGAACGAGAAGCTCCAGAAGCTCGCGTTAAAAGGCTGCGACAGATACCAGGGGATCAGCCGCAGCATAAACAGCAGTTGCAGCAGGCCATAACCAAACAGCATTTTGGCGAAGGTATCCGCTTCACCGCCGTTAACGCTAAACCAGGCGCTACAGGCGACCAGCGCCGGGGCCAGCTGAATGCCGAGCGAGGTACGCATGGCGACGGGCAGCTCCCCTGCGCTGCGCAGGCGGTGGAGGATCGCCGGTTCAAGACTCAACCAGGAAAACACCCCTGCCCCTAAAAACACTAACCCGGCGTCATGAAATCCGAGCGCGCCGCAGGCCATAGCGCTGATAAAGTTATTCGCCACCGTCGGCAAATACAGCCCAGGCGTGGTGGCCTCCTCAGGATGAAGTCCCCGCCATAAACCGGCGGATTGCCAGGCGGCATAGGTCAGCTGAACCGTCACGCCGGTGATAAACAGTCCCAGCGCCAGCGGCCGCCACCAGGGCACCATGCCGATGGCAACCAGCATCGTGGTGGCCGGAAACAGGCTGACGAAACTGCTCTGCGCCGGATGGCGCATCTCCGCCAGTACGCTGTACGGATAGCGCACCAGACGCCACAAGAACGCCAGCGCCAGCAGCGCCCAGATAAGCGTCGCCAGCAGAACCATCCCGTCGCCAATAATAGGGCTGACCGGCCAGAGGGTGGCGGCGTAGCGCCAGGCAAAGCCCATGCCGATGATCCCCAGCACCATCCCGAAATAACCCGCGGGCAAATGCAGCACTTTTTTGCTAACCATTTGTTTACACATTTAGTTGAATATTTAAATGATATTTGAAATGCATTTTATGGAAATTCGCCGCCGATAGCCAGTCGCGTAAATTTTGCTACGCTGAGTGAAGGCTTCTGCGGAATAACCATGATGAATAAATATCGTCTCAGCGATGAGTGCCGCACGTTCAGCTATCAGGACGGCGTGGAAAAGCGCAGCATCACCCTGCGCCAGATTATAGCCCTCAGTGATTTTAATGATGTGACGGCCGGAACGCCCGGCGGCTGGATCGATGATGAAAGCGTGCTTTCCCAACAGGGTGATTGCTGGATCTACGATGAAAACAGTCTCGCCTTTGATGGCTCTCAGATCCGCGATAACGCGCGGATCACCGGGCCGTGCGTTTTGCGTCATAACGTGCAGATTAGCGATAACGCCTGGGTGGACGCCGCAGAAATCAGCCACGGCGCAAGGCTGTGTGGCAGCGTGCTGGTACAGGCATCAACGGTGCGCGGCGACGGCGATATTGCCGATGAGGCGCGGGTGCTCAACGGCAGTGAAATCATCGCCGCCCGCGGCATGACGCCCGACGCGCATCAGCGGCTGCGTATTTACCAGCGTGCGACGGTGAGCCGTTCGCGCGTGGTGCATCAGGCGCAAATTTACGGTGACGCCATCGTTAACGACGCCTTTATCGAGCACCGCGCCGAGGTGTTTGATTTCGCCCTGCTGCAAGGCAACGCAGAAAATAATGTCTGGGTGTGCGACTGCGCCAAAGTTTACGGTCATGCGCGGGTGGTTGCCGGGAGTGAAGAAGATGCGATTCCGACGCTGCGCTACAGCGCGCAGGTGGCGGAACATGCCGTGGTGGAAGGCAACTGCGTGCTCAAGCATCACGTGCTGGTCGGCGGTCACGCGTGGCTGCACGGCGGCCCGATCCTGCTCGATAACAAGGTGGTGATCCAGGGCGAGGTAAAAATCAGCGGTAATGTGCTGATCGAACAGCAAGTGGAACTCAGCGGCACCGTCAACGTTGCGGGATCTGCTGACGGCGGTATTCATCTGCGTGGGCCAAAGGTGCTGAACGGCGCGGAGCATATTACCCGCACGCCGCTAATCGGCTCACTCTGACGGCGAATCGATAATACGCGCGTAGATATATTGATCGTCAAAGCGGCCGTTAAGGAATTCGGCCTCTTTCAGACAACCTTCGCGCGTAAAACCATTGCGCAGCGCGACCTCATTACTGGCGGCGTTATCCACCCGACATTTGATCACAAAACGGCGCACGTCCCCGCGCGCGGCGTAGAACGCCATAAACGCCTGAAGCGCCTGCGACAACAACCCCTGCCGCTGGTGATCTTCGTCCAGCCAGTAGCCGATATAGGCCGTCTTATTGGTCGGCTCAACAGAATTAAATGACAGCACGCCAACGATGCGCCCCTTCCACTTCAGCAGGAACATTTTCGCGTAGCCGCGCTGATGGAGCATGATGTTGCTCTGTGCGTTTTTCAGCGAGTCGTCTTCGGATCCGACATATTGCGGCCAGTCTAAAAACTGTTGCAGCCAGGCTTTGTTTTTCAGCACCAGCTGGTGCAATTCGGGTACATCCTGCTCGTTGATCGCGCAGAGTGTAAGGGTATCGCTGACGGGGATATGGTCGTCCGGGGTCATGGGAACTCCTGAAGGCGGGAAAAAGCCGGGTGGCGTTGACGCTGACCCGGCCTACGGTTTACAGGCGTTGAGCAGAAACGTAGGCCCGGCAAGCCTGCGCCGCCGGGCACAATCCCGGCACGCTGCCCTGTATCTCCGCCGGGTGGCGCTGACGCTTACCCGGCCTATAAACGACAAGCATCAACGCATTACGCGGTCATCGACGTAATTACGCTTGTCGGGTGCGGGGGGGAAATACTGGTACAGCCAGGTTTCGCTGATGGCATCGCCCTGACAGCGCAGGAACATGCGCATATCCACCGGATCGGTGGAATCGTTGGTCGGATACCAGTCGAACTGAATGCGGTAGCCGTCGATCGGCTCCACATAGAGGATCTCCACCTGTTTCGCTTCGCCGTTCGACAGGGTGATCACCGGCTCAATGCCCTTCGGTGCCGACGCTTTCAGATCGCCGCCAACAAAATCCACCGCGAAACGACGCGCCCACACCTGCGGGTAATGCTCGCCCGGCGCCCAGCCTTCCGGGAAGCCGCCCATGCCGGTACGGGTAGCCAGTACCCGCGCCATCGGCGTGTGCACCGGCGGCTGTGCGCTCCAGTACAGGCGGTACTGGAAGGCGAGATCGTCCCCGGCTTTGATTGGCCGCTCCGGCTGCCAGAAGCAGACGATGTTATCCAGCGTTTCGCCAGTGGTCGGGATTTCCATCAGCGCGACAGATCCTTTGCCCCACTTGTTGCGCGGCTCAACCCACAGGCTCGGACGTTTGTTATACCAGCCCATGATGTCCTGATAGTGCGAAAAATCGCGGTCCAGTTGCAGCAGGCCGAAGCCCTTCGGGTTGTCATCCTGATAGGCGTTGAACTGTAATTTCTGCGGGTTATTCAGCGGGCGGCAGATCCACTCACCGTTGCCGCGCCACATCGCCAGACGGTCAGAGTCATGGATCTGCGGGTGAATGGTGTCGCACATGCGGCGTTCGTTGTTACCGCAGCTGAACATGCTGGTCATCGGCGAGATGCCCAGCTGTTTGATGTCCTTGCGCGCGTAGAGGTGGTTATCCACCTCCATGATCACCTGGCTCTTCTCGCAGTGGATCACGAATTTGTAGGCCCCGGTCAGGCTGGGGCTGTCCAGCAGCGCATAGACCGTGAAAGTGGTATCAGTGGGTTTTGCGGTTTCAAACCAGAAAGAGGTGAAATCCGGGAACTCTTCCGGCGTGTCGGTAAAGGTATCGATCGCCACGCCGCGCGCGGATAAGCCGTATTGATAGGTGCTGTCCACCGCACGGAAATAACTCGCGCCGAGGAAGGAAACAATATCGCGGCGCGCCAGCTCCGGCGCTTTGAAGGCGCGGAATCCGGCAAAGCCCAGATCGCTCTGCCCTTCCAGTTGTTTGGTGTCCACGCCCGCGTCGTGGTAGTTGAACAGCTCCGGACGGAAATGGATCTCGCGCGCTTCGGAGGTCGCCTGATCCAGCGAGAACATGCGCACCCGGCGGCGGAAGCCCATGCCCACGTGGAAGAACTGAATATCCAGCTGGCGATCCGGGATGTTGGCCCACAAGCTGTGCTGCGCATCGTACTGAATGCTGTTGTACGCCTGCGGCGTCAGCGTGGCGAGCGTATCCGGCAGCGGCTTAGGTGTGCCAGCCCAGGCGTTTTGCGCCAGGTCATGCGCCATAGATTGCAGTACGGAAAAATCGAAGCGACGGCTCTGACCATCAGCAATGCCAGGTTCCGCAGCAAATGCCGCACGAGAGAAGAGAGAGGCGAATCCCGTGGTGCCGCACGCAGCGGCCAGGGCTATTGAGCCTTTAATAAATCGTCTGCGGTTCATGCCTGAGAAAACATCCTTCTGGTCGGGTGAATGCGTTCCGCCTTTGCAAAACAGCGGCAACAAAACGAACGCTCACTCTAGACAAAAAACCTATAGGATCCAATGCCTGGTTAACGTTCTGTCTGGCAAATCGCAGATTTTTTTATGTCGAGGGGGAATTGACTGATAAGGACGTAAAGATACGTATAAAAATCCCCCACCCGACCATCATCGGGCAGAGGAAAAAGGGATTATTTCCCGCTGACGCTGACGTCAATGCCCGGGAAATATTTTGCCGCAAGGCGTGTAATGGTGCCGTCGGCGCGCACTTTATCAATTGCCGCATCCAGCTGTTTTTTCGTTGCCTCATCGCCTTTACGCAGACCAAAACCAATGCCGCTGCCGAGAATGGTGTCGTCGGCTACCGGCTTGCCGATAAAGCCGAAGCCTTTGCCCTGCGGCTTGCTGAGGAAACCAGCCTGCCCGGCGGCAGACATCACCAGCGAGGCGTCAATCCGGCCATTAAGCAGATCCGCCCACGCCAGATTCTGATCTTTATAAGACACCACGCTGACGCCTTGCTTTTCCCAGTGCTCTTTAGCGTAGGTTTCCTGAATCGAGCCTTGCAACACGCCGACGGTTTTCCCCTTCAGCCCTTCCGGCGTGGCTTCCATACCGCTGCCCGCTTTGCCTACCAGTTGCGACGGGATACGATAAATCGGCTGGGTAAAATCAATGCTCTGCCGGCGCTGTTCGGTGATGTTCATCGCCGAGTTAATCGCATCGTATTTTTTTGCCACCAGTCCTGGGATCAGCGCGTCGAACGAGGTTTCCACCCAGCTACACTTCAGCGCTGCCGCTTTGCAGATCGCATTGCCGAGATCAATATCAAACCCTTCGAGTTCACCGCTGGCGTTGCGGCTTTCAAACGGCGGGTATTCCGCTTCCAGCCCGTAACGCAGTTCGCTGGCGGCAAAGGACGACAGCGAGCAGAGCATACCCATTCCCAGACAGAGTGCTTTCAGTTTCATCATTGACGCTCCTTAGCGTGGCTTAACCCGACACAGGGCCTGCGCCCCTGCCCGTAATGTTGCCTCATCTTTTGCAAAAGAGAGGCGGATCAGTTTGTTATCCGTGCCGTCGGTATAAAACGCCGACAGCGGAATGGTGGCGACGCCGCATTCAACGATCAGCCGCTTTACCAGCTCGCTGTCACTTTCATCGCTGAACCCGCTGTAATCCGCCAGCAAGAAGAACGAGCCGGCGCCCGGCAGCACGCGAAACGGGGAGTCGTCGAGCAGCGTTTGCAGCATATCGCGCTTACGCTGATAAAACGCCGCCAGCGAGAGCCAGGTTTGCGGATCGTTCATATGTTCGGCAAAGGCATACTGCATCGGCGTGTCGGCAGAAAACATCATGAACTGATGCACTTTGACGATCTCATCCATCAGCGCGGCGGGTGCAATACAGTAACCAACGCGCCAGCCGGTAACGTGATAGGTTTTGCCAAACGAGGAAATAATCACGCTGCGCTCGGCCAGCTGCGGATGCGTCGCCATACCGTGATGTTTCTGCCCGTCGAAGACTACATGTTCGTACACTTCATCCGACAGGATCACAATATCGGTATTGCGCGTCAGGCGCACCAGCTGCTCAATATCGTGACGGGAGAACACTTGCCCGCTGGGGTTATGCGGCGTGTTGACGATGATCATCCGCGTGCGCGGCGTGATGGCGGCGCTGACTTCGTCCCAGTCGACGGCGAATTCCGGCACCGTCAGCTTGATCGCCACCGGCGTCGCGCCCTGCAAGCGCACAATGGGCGCGTAGCTGTCAAAGGACGGCTCAAAGTAAATCACTTCATCGCCCGGATGCACCAGCCCGCTGATGGCCGAGTACAGCCCTTCGCTGGCGCTGGCGGTGATCAGCACTTCGTTATCCACGTCATACTGCGTGCCGTAGAGATCCTGCACCTTTTCGACGATGCGTTCCTTCAACGGCCGCAGGCCGGTCATGGCGGCGTACTGATTATGTCCGGCCTGCATGGCGCGGGTGACGCCTGCGATCAGTCCGGCATCACACATAAAGTTGGGCGCGCCCTGAGAAAGGTTTATGGCGTTATGTTCAGCGGAGAGCTGTCCAATCACGGTAAAAATGGTGGTGCCCACATCAGGAAGTTTTGAGCGGGTCTGCACCGGCGTACGCAAAGTCATTGTCGTTCCTTTCTCAGCAAAATTGCATAACCATTCAAACCAAAAGTCGATTGAGGCGACAACCGAATTGTTGTCATAATAGCCATGACAAAATTGCATACCTGGAGCCACCATGCTGCGCCGTTCCCTGCCCCTTAACGCTATTGACGCCTTTCTGGTGACCGCCCGGCATCTGAATCTGACGCACGCCGCCAAAGAACTGTGCCTGACCCAGGGCGCGGTGAGCCGAAAAATCGCCGCCCTGGAGCAGTGGTTTGGCTTCCCGCTGTTTGAGCGGCATGCGCGAGGATTACGCCTGACGCCCCAGGGCAGCGCTCTGCTGCCGGAGTTACAGGCGGCATTTGAACATCTGGCGTCGGTGGCCGAGCAGGCACGCCAGCAGCAGACGGTCGTGCGCCTGAAAGCGCCTACCTGCGCCATGCGCTGGCTGGTGCCGCGTTTATTAAGACTGGAGCGGGAAAACCCGGATTTGCAGGTGTCGCTTACCACCACCAGCGATCACACGGTCAATTTCAAAACCGAGCCGTATGACGCGGCCATTGTGTTTGGTACGCAGTTGAGCGCCGGGGATCTGTTGTTTGAAGAGGCGCTGACGCCGGTGATCGGCGGGCAATGTGATAATAACAGCGCACCGGAGCAGCTGACGTTCCTGCATCCCACGCGGGATAAAACCGACTGGTCGTTGTGGCTGTCCAGCCAGACGCAGATCGCCCCTGCCATGAAAAAAAATCAACACTTTGACACCATGGATCTGGCGATCAGCGCGGCGATCCAGGGCTTTGGTATCGCCATCGCCGATGAAACCCTGGTCGCCGAGGATCTGCGAGCCGGACGCCTGCGCCGCCCGTTCTCCCACAGCGTGAAAACCGGCGCCAGTTACCGGCTGGTCCTGCGCGCGTCGCCTGATAAAGCCGCCGGGCTGGCTGTCTTTCGCGAGACCCTGCTGGCGGCTTCTCCAGCCTCTACAGCAGTCCTTTCTGTTTAAAGGTAATGCGGGTGGCTTCGTTCAGATCCAACGCTTTCAGCGCGTCCGCTGACGCCCACATCACCTCTTCAAATTCTTCATTAAAGGTGATGTCGCGGTTGGCGCTTATGCAGTCGAAAATCAGGTAGATCATGTAAATCTCTTCGCTGGTGCCATCCGGGTAGGTTTTAGTGCGCACATCATCGCGAAATGCCCAGGGCTGAATATCCGTAATCGTAAGGCGTTCGCCTAACTCCTCCCTGATTTCACGCCTGAGGGCGATTTCCATCGTTTCTCCAGGCTCCATGCCGCCCCCCGGTAACGCCCATTGTCCGGGGAAAACGCCCCGATCGGCCGCCATCTTGCACAGCAGATACTCGCCGTTATTTTGGATCACCGGACATACAATTACTCGCTGGCGCATTTTATTTCCTTAATATCAATGATTTCTGCACCATTTTATCCATTAAGCCGTCCTTTTTATGCGACCAGAAGCCGATCTTTATCGATGCGTTTAAATCCCTACTCCAGACTAACGTGCTGGTGCATCACGCGTTTAAACAGCTCCATGCGCGCACGCATAAAGCGGTTCACCAGCTTAAATCCGGCATATTTATTCAGCCCGATGCGTAACAGGCGGTCTTTGCCGCGCACGCTGGCCTGCCAGCGCACCGGGCCATGCAGTACCGTGCAGCTCAGGCTGGCGTGACGGGCAAAGTTAACCCAGTAATCGGCCACCTGCGCGGCAAATTTCAGGTCGTTTTCTGTCACGTAATCGCGGGACGGTAAAATCTCGCCAAGGGTATCGAACACATAGGGCACGTCGTTGCCGTGCCAGGCGCCGTGCGGATAGGTGTCGTGCTCGGCTTCGGCCACATAATCGAACCAGTAGCGCCAGCACGGCTGACCGAGGCGCTGCTGCGCCTGCATCACCACGAATCCCATCGTGGTAAACGCCATATCGCGACACACCTGGCGGCCCAGCTCGCTGTCGCCTTTGACGCCGGGATAGAGCAGTCTGATAAGCCCAAGTCCGAAGCGCTCCTGACGGCGCAGCTTGCGGATCTCATCCGCCGGATCGACGTCAAACACTGTCATCACGCTGGCTTCGTCGCTGTTCGAGCCGATCATAATCGGCATGGGATGCTGCCTGGCATTAAAAAACGCTTCCAGCATTGGCTCCGGCAACACCGCGTCGCCGACAATCGGCACTGGTGCCACATTATGCGGCGCGGCCAGCGGCCACAGCGCTTCTGGCGGAATAGCACGCAGCTGTTCCGCCGTGGCATCCGCCAGCCCCAGATGTTCCGCCAGCGCTTTGCCCTTCGCCAGCGCGGTACGGCGCGGCGTATCGGGCAGCGCATAGCCACTCTGAATAATGGCTTTGTGGAACAGATCTTTTGCCAGCGGCGACACCAGCAGCGATAACGCGCTGCGTGCGCCCGCAGATTCACCGAACAGGGTGACGTTTTGCGCATCGCCACCAAATGCATGAATGTTCTCTTTCACCCAGCGCAGGGCGGCGATTTGATCGAGCAGCGCGAAGTTATACACCCGCTCGCCCGCCTCTTCTTCCAGCGCCGGATGCGCAAAAAAGCCCAGATGGCCGAGGCGGTAATTAAGGGTAACGATCACCACATCCCGTCTCGCCAGCGCGCTGCCGTTATACGGCGGCAGACCACCCGCGCCGATGGTGAAGCCCCCCCCGTGCAGCCAGACCATTACCGGTAATGGCTCGCGACGTACCGCAGGCGACCAGATATTGAGATACAGACAATCTTCCGAGAACTCGCCCGGATCGCCGCCCCCCAGCGCGCGGCAGTATTCGCTGCTCTGCCAGCTGGAAGACGAAAAGGTGTCGGCAACATAGGGCGTTTGCCAGGCGCTCAGCGGCTGCGGTGCACGCCAGCGGCGGTCGCCCACCGGCGGCGCAGCATAGGGAATGCCCCGCCAGACGTGCAGTCCGTTTTCCGCGAGGCCAATAATCGATCCGAGGCGGGTGTCCGCCACCGGTGTGGAGGGATTTTCCATACGCGCATTCCTCTTGCTATTCAGTCCATCAGCGTAGCGGGTTTACAGCAGACCGCAACGCTGTTTACTGCGATCCTCCGCCGCCTGATAAAGACTAAATTCATCCAGCACCGCACAGCCGAGCGCCTGTTCGAAGGCTTCCCGGCTGGCATTACCGTGACGCCGCTGCTGGGTGTCATTTCCCAGATTCGACTGGAAAATGCCCGCCGCGCTGACCGGCAGAAAGTCTTCATAAATAATGGGCTGGGCGGTGATCCAGCCGCGCTCGATCAGCGGCTGCGGATCGTCACCAGGACGGATCGCCTGGCGATGCGCTTCGCCGGTGGGCGTCAGACGATAGCGGAAATAAGCCAGCCCCTGATGGCGCAGCAGCATTTCGCTGTCCGGGAAGGCTTTAAACACCGCCTGGAGATGTAGCTGGTGATTAAGATTGTCTTTGCCGGTGCCCGCTTCCGCCAGCAGACGATCGTAAAGCGCGCGGCCTTTTGGCGTCAGTGCCACGCCGCGCTGCTCGATTTCGCCAAAGCGCGCAGAGTGCGTCCCCTGCTCTTCGCCGGCAAACAGCACCGGCTCTTCCAGCGCCTTGAAGCTGGTCTGACGCAGCAGCAGCGGCACATCCCGGCGCGGCGGTCCTTCAATCAGCACTTTCGGTTCGATGCCGTATTCCGGCATCAGCGACTGCACATGATCAATATCCAGCGTGCGCGGCGTTAAATGGTTGATATGGCAGCCGGGGAAGCACACCACATCGGCGATCAGCCGGTGCTCATTGTGCAGCGCGTGATAGGTGGCGTGATCGACAGTGGCATGCTGATGCCAGCGGAAGGTTTCCAGCGCCTCACGCACAAATTCGCGGGCTTCGGCGGCGGTGAATTCCCCCTGCTGTTCATGACGTTCGATCAGCGCCAGGCAGCGCGGGGTAAAGATGTTGCGCGTGGCGAGGATCGCCGCCGCCCGCTCGCGCAGGTCAGGATTTTCGATTAAATCGAGGCGCAGCAGCGAGGTAAACACGCGAAACGGATTTTTCAGCAGCGCCGCGTCGTCTACGGGGCGAAACGCGGTGGAGTGTACCGGCACCCCGGCCTGAGAGAGATCGTAATAGCTGACCGGGTACATGCCCATAATGGCGAACATTCGGCGCAGCGTCGCCAGCTCCGACGCCCTGCCGACGCGGATCGCGCCGTGGCGTTCAACGTTGAGGCGTGCCAGTTCATCGGCGTTCGCCAGCTGTTCATGCAGGCGCGGATTCTGCTCCAGTACCGCCAGGTTGACATCGGCCACCAGTTCCAGCAGCGTGCCGTACTGCGGAACTTCTTGCTGATACATCGCCGACATGGCCTGCGAAAAGTCTTCCCGAATGTCATCTGCCGTGATGTTGCTTGCCATATTGTCATGCCTCTGGTTGATATATCTGGAGTGTAGAAAAGGCGGCAAGGCCATGCGGGAAGAATTTAGAAAGTGTGATCCTGGCCTGCCCCCGGCTCGTTCGTCACTCCGCTTACATAACGAAAGATTATATTCCGCCTCTCTTGCCTTCCCGCCAGCCAGGCAACGCCAGCTCCCGCTTTGCGCAATAAGCAGTTGTAAGTCAAATAGATTAAATGTTAATAATATTTTGCTAGCAGGTTATCAATATTCAACAACTTCTCTTGTCAGCGGGCACGCTCTGTTTTTAACATTACTTATGGAAAAAAATGGTCTTTTCAGTCAGCGCATTCGTCTGCGCCATCTTCATACCTTTGTCGCCGTCGCTCAGCAGGGAACCCTGGGGCGTGCGGCTGAAACCCTTAACTTAAGCCAGCCGGCGTTATCAAAAACGCTCAACGAACTGGAGCAGCTCACCGGCACACGGTTGTTCGATCGTGGACGCATGGGCGCGCAGTTGACGCTGGTCGGCGAACAGTTTCTCAGCCACGCGGTGCGCGTGCTGGAAGCGGTAAACTCCGCCGGACAATCTCTGACCCGTAAAGAAGGGATGAAATCGGATGTGGTGCGCATCGGCGCGCTGCCTACTGCCGCGCTGGGGATCCTGCCGACGGTGATCGGCGAGTTTCACCCTCATCTGCCGGACATCACTATTCAGGTTGGCACCATGAATAACCCGATGCTGCTGGCGGGATTAAAAACCGGCGAGCTGGATATTGGTATCGGGCGCATGTCCGATCCAGAGCTGATGAGCGGGCTGAACTACGAGCTGCTGTTCCTCGAATCGCTGAAACTGGTGGTGCGCCCGCGTCATCCGCTGTTGCAGGACACCGTGACCTTAAGCCGTGTGCTCTCCTGGCCGGTGGTGGTCGCTCCGGAAGGTACGGCCCCGCGCCAGCACACCGAAGCGCTGCTCGCCACCCAGGGCTGCACGCTGCCGACCGGCTGCATCGAAACGCTCTCCGCCTCCCTCTCCCGCCAGTTAACGGTGGAATATGATTACGTGTGGTTCGTGCCGTCCGGCGCGGTGAAGGACGATCTGCGTCAGGGGGCGCTGGTCGCCCTGCCGGTGCCAACGCACGGCGCGGGTGAACCCATCGGTATCATTACCCGCATTGACGCCACGCTCTCTGCCGGTGCGCAAACGCTGCTCAGCGCCATTCGTAAATCGATGCCGGAGTAATACCGGCGTTCTTCCTGTTGCGCAACTTATGAAGTTTTCGTTAATTGTGTGATAATAGAAAGTTGTTGATTAAGGGTTGCTGTTAAGCACATTACACTTATTCTTCAGCAACCCGCTGTCAGGAAGAACCGATGAAATTCAAAACCGCCATAAAACCCTACCACGCTGCTGCCGGTGGTCTGGGCTCCCTTGAAGCCACCACCCGCTTCGTGATGGACAGCAAAAATGCCCTCAGCAATATGCGCAACCTGCTGCGCATGAACAAGGCCCGCGGTTTTGACTGTCCCGGCTGCGCCTGGGGCGACGACAATAAAAGCACCTTCAGTTTCTGCGAAAACGGCGCGAAAGCCGTGACCTGGGAAGCGACACGCCGTGAAGTTGACGCCGCGTTTTTTTCGCAACACAGCGTCAGCGCCCTCAATGCCCAGAGCGACTATTTTCTGGAATACCAGGGTCGCCTGACCGAGCCGCTGAGTTACAACCCTGAAAACGATCGCTATGAACCGATAAGCTGGGAAGATGCCTGGGCGCTGATTGCACAGCATCTGCACGCCATGGCGCACCCGGATCAACTGGAACTTTATACCTCCGGGCGTGCCAGCAACGAAGCGTCTTATCTCTATCAGCTGTTTGGCCGTATGCTCGGCACCAATAATTTTCCTGACTGCTCCAATATGTGCCATGAGGCCAGCGGTGCCGGGCTGAAACGCAGTATTGGCGTCGGCAAGGGCACCATCCATCTCGATGACTTTGCCCACGCGAATGCGATTTTCGTCTTCGGGCAAAACCCTGGCACCAATCATCCGCGTATGCTGCACAGCCTGCGCCACGCCGCCGATCACGGCGCGCAAATCGTCACCTTTAATACCCTGCGCGAGCGCGGTCTTGAGCGTTTTGCCGATCCGCAAAAACCGCTGGAGCTGGTGACGCCGAAAGCCGGCACCATCAGTTCCGCCTACTATCAGCCGAATCTTGGCGGCGATATGGCGGCGGTCCGTGGCATGGCGAAAGCGTTGCTGGAAACGCAGCGCCAGCGCCTCGTCGCAGGCCAGCCGGGCATTTTTGACGAAGCCTTTATCAATGAGCACACCCACGGCATTGATGCGTGGTTTGCGCAAATCGATGCCACCTCGTGGGACACCATTACGCAACAGTCGGGGCTGACAGAACAGCAACTGCGCGAGGCCGCCGCGGTATGGCAGAACGCCGAGCGGGTGATCTGCACCTGGGCGATGGGCATCACTCAGCATAAACACTCGCTGGTCACGGTGCGGGAAATCACCAACCTGCAACTGCTCGGCGGTCATCTTGGCAAGCC
The DNA here is from genome assembly GCF_019218745.1 of Enterobacter sp. ENT03. GTDB lineage: Bacteria > Pseudomonadota > Gammaproteobacteria > Enterobacterales > Enterobacteriaceae > Enterobacter_D. Next base: position 12,262 of record NZ_JAHUXA010000029.1, on the reverse strand, counting down.
CGGCGCGGGTTTATGCCCGGTGCGCGGTCACAGTAACGTGCAGGGCAACCGCACCATGGGCATTGACGAGAAGCCGCCCGCCGCACTGCTCGATAGCCTGGCGCGTCATTTTGATTTTGAACCGCCGCGCAAGCCAGGCCACCATACGGTGGAAGCCATCGAAGCGATGCTGCGCTACGAGGTGAAAGTCTTGATCGCTCTCGGCGGTAATCTGGCCGCTGCGGCCCCGGACACGCCGCGCGTCCATGAAGCATTGCGCCGGTGCGGGCTGACGGTTTATATCAGCACCAAGCTTAACCGCAGTCATCTGATGCCGGGTAAAGCCTCGCTGATCCTGCCGACGCTGGGCCGCACCGAAGAGGATCTGCAGGCCAGTGGCCGTCAGTTTATTACCGTGGAGGATTCCTTCAGCATGGTGCATGCCTCTGAAGGTATCGGCAAACCGCTCAGCGCCTTGCAACGTTCAGAAACGGCGATTGTGGCGAACATTGCCCACGCTACGCTCGGGGATGAGAAGCTGAACTGGCTGGCATTAGCCGATGATTATTCGCTGATCCGCGACCACATCGCCGCCACGCTGCCGGGCTTTGAGAGCTTCAACGCCCGCTGTGATGAACCCGGCGGTTTCTGGCTGGGTAATGCCGCCGCCGCCCTGAAATTCAGCACGCCGTCAGGCAAAGCGGAATTCAGTGCCGCGCCGCTGCCGGTTTCCATCTGCCCGGAGGTGGACGCGCCCTTTGTGCTGCAAACGCTGCGTTCCCACGACCAGTACAACACCACCATTTACGGGCTGGACGATCGCTATCGCGGCGTTTATGGCCAGCGTGATGTGCTGTTTATGCATCCCGAGGATATTGCGGCCCTTGGGCTACAGGATGGTGATCGGGTGGATATTACCACCGCGTCCCTTGATGGCATTTTGCGTCAGGTGGAGAATTTCCGCCTGGTGTCTTATGACATCCCGCGCGGTAATCTGGCGGCTTATTACCCGGAAACCAACCCGCTGGTGCCGCTGACCCGTTTTGGTGACGGGACCGGTACGCCGACCTCGAAATCGATCCCGGTGTCCGTGACGCCCGCGCAGCCGCGTCCGTCGTTGCGTATTGCCTGATCCTCCTGCCCTGCCCGGCGGCGCACGCTTGCCGGGCCTGTACCCATCGCCTGAACGTCCCTTCCATCCTTGCCAAATAATGCTGATTTTATTTTTAACAATTGCGTAAAACAATTTAACAGTTTTATCATGTCGCGCATTCACCATATGGTTCATAAATTTCTTAAATGGTGAGTAAAACCCCCATATTTCAGCTTTATTAAGCGATTTAATTATCCGTATGGTTCGTGATGGCCAGCGGGTTGGTGTGTTCAGGAGAAGGTTATGTTAACAAGCAACAGGCCGCGCGGGAGGGTTCGTTTCCTGCAGTGGTTACTTGCCGGGTTGATGATCGTTATCGGTCTGGCGATTGGTATTCCCGGCATTAAGCTCGTCACGCTGGGCGGCAGTGCTTACTTCCTGGTGATGGGCGCGGTGATGCTTATCGCCGCCGTGCTGATCATCAGAACGCGCAGTAGCGGGATCTTGCTGTATGCGCTGGCATTTATCGCGTCCATTATCTGGGCGATCAGCGATGCGGGCTGGGAATTCTGGCCGCTGTTTTCGCGTCTGTTCACCTTCGGCGTGCTGGCGTTTCTCGCCGCGATCCTCTGGCCTTTCCTGCGCGCGGCGCAAACGGCACAGCCAGTCAATAAAAAACCCGCCTTTGGCGTGGCGGCCGTGCTGGCGCTGGTGCTGCTGGTCAGCGCAGGCTGGATGTTTAAGCCGCAGACGCTGGTCAGCGCCAGCGAAGACGTGCCGGTACAGCCGGTCGCGCCCGGTGAGCAGCAAAAAGACTGGAAGCACTGGGGGAATACCACCCACGGCGACCGTTTTGCCGCGCTGGATCAAATCAACAAGCAGAACGTTAACAATCTGAAAGTGGCCTGGGTGGCCCATACCGGCGATATTCCGCAGAGCAACGGCTCCGGCGCGGAAGATCAAAATACGCCGCTACAGATTGGCGACACGCTGTTCGTCTGTACGCCCTACAGCAAAGTGCTGGCGCTGGACGTGGATACCGGTAAAGAAAAATGGCGTTACGACAGTAAAGCCACCGCGCCTAACTGGCAGCGCTGCCGCGGTTTAGGCTATTACGAAGAGACGCAGGCGCAGAGTGCACCGACGCAAAGCCCGCAGGTTGCCGCCTGCCCGCGTCGTCTGTTCCTGCCGACCACCGACGCGCGTCTGGTGGTGATCAACGCCGATAACGGCCAGCTGTGTGATGATTTTGGCGATCATGGCGTCGTTGATCTCAGCATCGGCATGGGCGAAATCAAACCGGGTTACTACCAGCAGACCTCCACGCCACTGGTGGCGGGCGATGTGGTGGTGGTCGGTGGTCGCGTGGCGGATAACTTCTCCACCGGCGAACCGCCGGGTGTGGTACGTGCATACGACGTGCATAGCGGGAAACTGGCATGGGCATGGGATCCGGGCAACCCGGCGCTGACTGGCCTGCCGCAGGAAGGCCAGACCTATACGCGCGGTACGCCGAACGTCTGGTCGGCGATGTCTTATGACGCAAAACTCAACCTGATTTATCTGCCGACCGGCAACGCCACCCCGGATTTCTGGGCGGGCCAGCGTACGGCGCTCGACGATAAATACAGCTCGTCAATTGTTGCGGTAGAGGCCACCACCGGCAAGGTGCGCTGGCATTATCAGACCACTCACCACGATCTGTGGGACTTTGACCTGCCGTCGCAACCCTTACTTTACGATCTGCCGGACGGTAAAGGCGGCGCCACGCCGGTGCTGGTGCAGACCAGCAAACAGGGCATGATCTTTATGCTCAACCGCGAAACCGGTGAGCCGGTGGCGAAAGTGGAAGAGCGACCGGTGCCTGCGGGTAACGTGGAAGGTGAACGTTACTCCCCGACGCAGCCCTATTCCGTTGGTATGCCGATGATCGGCAATCAGACGCTGACCGAAGCGGATATGTGGGGCGCCACGCCTGTCGATCTGCTGCTGTGCCGTATCGAGTTTAAGGCGATGCGTCACCAGGGCGTCTTTACCCCGCCGGGTCTGGATCGCTCGCTGCAATTCCCCGGCTCGCTGGGTGGCATGAACTGGGGCAGCGTGTCGGTCGATCCGCACAATAGCCTGATGTTTGTTAACGATATGCGTCTGGGACTGGCGAACTACATGGTGCCGCGCGCCAATGTGGCGAAAAACGCCAGCGGTATCGAGATGGGGATTGTGCCGATGGACGGTACGCCGTTTGGCGCGATGCGCGAACGTTTCCTGTCGCCGCTCGGCATTCCGTGTCAGAAACCGCCGTTTGGTACGATGTCTGCGGTGGATCTGAAATCCGGCAAGCTGGTGTGGCAGGTGCCGGTAGGCACCGTGAAAGATACCGGTCCACTGGGTATTCGGATGCATCTGCCGATCCCGATCGGTATGCCGACGCTGGGCGCCTCGCTGGCGACGCAGTCTGGCTTGCTGTTCTTTGCGGGTACTCAGGATTTTTATCTGCGCGCCTTTGATACGGCGACCGGGAAAGAAATCTGGAAGGATCGTCTGCCGGTTGGCAGCCAGTCTGGGCCGATGACCTATGTGTCACCGAAAACCGGTAAGCAGTACATTGTGATTAATGCGGGCGGTGCGCGTCAGTCACCGGATCGCGGCGACTACATTATTGCTTACGCGTTGCCGTAATCGTCGCCCCTCACCCTAACCCTCTCCCCTGGGAGAGGGAACGCCAGCATTCTCCCTGGGGAGAGGGCCGGGGTGAGGGGAAATTCACACTATCAGAACGTTTCCCAGTTATCGTTATTCGCCATCGCCGGGCGCGTTGTTGCCAGCGGCGCGACGGGGGCGGCTTTCTCCACGCGAGTCGGTGCAGCTTTTTGCAGGCGGAATGCGCCCACAGCCTGGGTCAGACGCGCGGCCTGCTCTTCCAGTGATGCTGCGGCAGCCGAGGCTTCTTCCACCAGCGAGGCGTTCTGCTGGGTTACGTTGTCCATTTCAGTGATCGCCTGACTGACCTGCTCAATCCCTTTGCTCTGCTCATCTGACGCGGCAGCGATTTCCAGCATAATATCGGTTACCCGTTTTACCGCGTCCACAATATCGCCCATGGTGTCACCGGCGGCGACCACTTCACTTGAACCCCGCTCGATCAGCGAGACGGATTCACTGATCAGCCCCTCGATCTCTTTTGCTGCATTCGCACTACGGCTTGCCAGCGTACGCACTTCGCTTGCCACCACCGCAAAACCACGGCCCTGCTCACCGGCACGCGCGGCTTCAACCGCTGCGTTCAGTGCCAGAATATTGGTCTGGAATGCAATACTGTTGATGACCGCCGTGATCTCGGAGATTTTCTTCGAACTGCTGGAAATGTTGCCCATGGTTTTCACCACGCCGGAAACAATCTGCCCGCCTTTGCTGGCTTTACCAGAGGCGTCACCGGCCAGTTTGCTGGCGTGGTGCGCGTTGTCGGCGTTCTGTTTCACGGTTGCGGTCAGTTGTTCCATGCTGGCGGCGGTCTGCTCGATGGCGGCAGCCTGCTGCTCAGTACGGGATGAGAGATCGGTGTTGCCCATAGAGATCTCGCTGGTGCCACGATAAATCTCTTCGGCCCCTTCACGCACGGTGCCTACGGTCTGCACCAGCGAATGCTGCATTTTTTGCAGATGGCGGGTTAGTAAGCCAATCTCACTGCGACCGGTAGGTTCATCCTCCAGCGTCAGATCGCCCGCGGCGATGTGCTCAATACGATTGGCGGCGCGTTGCAGCGGCTGGATCACCGTACGACGCAGCACCACAAAGGTAATCAGGGTCAAAATCAGGGCGATGATAAAAGCCGCGCCCATAAACACCAGGCCGAGCTGGGTGCGTTGATGCGCCAGATCGCTCAGCGCGTTAGCGCGATCGGTACGGATCTTAATCGCCTTCATCAGCACGTCGTTGTAGGCGCTGTCGAGTTGACGGGCCTGTTCGCTTTCATGGTTGATGATGGCTTCAAACATGCCGTTTTTGGCATATTTCAGCATCGGCTGCATACCATTAATGTAGGCGGTAAAGCGGGTGTTCAGTTCGCCATCCAGCGCTTCATCAGCAGGGGTTTTCACACTGCGATTCTGGTAAAAGGCAAAGCCCTCCTGGGACTGCTTGATGCGCTTTTCGGCTTCCTGGATGTTGTATTTCATATCATCCATTTCCGCGATACGGCTCGCCGCACCGGCATGGATCATGTTAATACGCGCGGTTCGTAAATGGTTGGAGCTGTTGGATAATCCCATGCGGATCTGAATTTCTTCCGTCACGTCGCGCTGATCGCCATCAGCCTGAATCAGAAAATAGCCCGCCAGCCCTGCACTCAATGCAAACAGCACGAGGATGCCGCTGAGAATTGAAGAAAACAGAGGAACTAACCGTATGTGATGTAAAAAACCTACGGTTTGCGGTTTGTGCATCGCTGCTGTGTTGTCCATGCTATCGACTCTCTTATAGGAAGGTGCGTTATACACGCCTGTAAAATAGTCATCGGCAATCCGGGAATTTCCCTTATGCCTAAAAGCGCTAGCTGGCTCACAGATTCAGACATTGCCCCCTAAAGAAATGCTCAAGAGGGAAAGTGCCGGCGGCAGAACCGCCGGCAGAGGCATTAGTTATCGCCGAAATGGATAACGGTGCGGATAGATTTGCCTTCGTGCATCAGGTCAAAAGCGTCGTTGATCTGATCAAGAGGTAAACGGTGGGTAATAAACGGATCGAGCTGGATTTTGCCGCTCATCGCGTCTTCCACCATGCCCGGCAGCTGCGTGCGGCCCTTCACGCCACCAAAGGCGGAACCGCGCCAGACGCGCCCTGTCACCAGCTGGAACGGACGGGTTTTGATTTCCTGACCGGCACCGGCTACGCCGATGATCACGCTTTCGCCCCAGCCCTTGTGGCAGCACTCCAGCGCCGCACGCATCACGTCCACGTTACCGATACATTCGAAGCTGTAATCAACACCGCCGTCGGTCATCTCAACGATCACGTCCTGAACCGGCTTGTCGTAATCTTTCGGGTTAACGAAATCGGTCGCGCCCATTTCACGCGCCAGTTTGAATTTCTCCGGGTTGGTATCTACCGCCAGAATGCGCCCGGCTTTTGCCTGCACCGCGCCCTGGATCACCGCCAGACCAATGCCGCCGAGGCCAAACACCGCTACAGTGTCGCCCTCTTTGACTTTTGCGGTGTTATGCACCGCGCCGATACCAGTGGTGACGCCGCAGCCGAGCAGACAAACTTTATCCAGCGGCGCTTGCGGGTTCACTTTCGCCAGCGAAATTTCCGCCACCACGGTGTATTCGCTGAAGGTGCTGGTGCCCATGTAGTGATAAATCGGCTCGCCGTTGTACGAGAAACGGGTGGTGCCATCCGGCATCAGACCTTTACCCTGCGTGGCGCGTACGGCCTGGCAGAGGTTGGTTTTACCGGATTTACAGAACTTACACTCGCGACATTCGGCGGTGTAGAGCGGAATAACATGATCGCCAGGTTGCAGGCTGGTCACGCCCTCGCCCACTTCCACGACCACGCCGCCGCCTTCATGACCGAGTACCGCCGGGAAGACGCCTTCCGGATCTTCACCGGACAACGTAAATGCATCGGTGTGGCAGACACCGGTATGAGTGATTTTTACCAGCACTTCGCCCTTCTTCGGCGGTGCGACGTCGATCTCAACAATTTTCAGAGGCTGACCTGGCCCGAATGCTACTGCAGCACGTGATTTCATCGTGTCTCTTCCCTTCTGTTCTTTGAACGGTAATAGTTATTTTAGATAAGAGCGCAAAAGATGGCCGACTTCGGCCATCCGGGCTGCACGTTGATCCGGTGATGTTTCACCGCTGACCAGCTCATCTTTGAGGTGAATTTCGACCATCTCGCCCATCAGGCCATTGGCCGCGCCACGGACGGCGGCGATTTGTTGCAAAATAGCAAGGCAAGGCTCGCCAGCTTCCAGCGCACGCTCCAGCGCGTCAACCTGCCCGCGAATACGGCGCACGCGGGTTAACACGCGTTTTTTGTCTTCGGGTGAATGCGGCATACATTCTCCTTCGTATACTGTAGGGGGGTATAGTAACCTTACATAAACATTCATGTAAACAATATATGCTTATACTGTTTTCTGCTCTGCCGGGTACCGCCATTAAAAAACCCGCCGTAGCGGGTTTTTATGAATCACCGATGTGAATGAGGAACGCTATTGCGGTTTTATCCGCTGGCCGGCGGCATCAGTCACCTCTTCACCATCTTCTTTGGCGAACGCGCCTTTCTGAGGCGTTGGCAGAATTTCCAGCACCTCTTCTGATGGGCGGCACAGCCGGGTTCCCAGGGGCGTCACCACAATCGGACGATTGATCAGCACAGGATGTTGCAGCATAAATTCGATTAACTGCTCATCGCTAAGATGGTCATCCGCCAGACCAAGTTGCTCATAAGGCGCGACGTTCTTACGCAGCAGTGCCCGCACGGAAATCCCCATATCGTGAATAAGTTTCACCAGCTCGTCGTGGGACGGGGGCGTGTCGAGATAATAAATGATGTCAGGTTCATGACCGCTGTTGCGGATCATCTCCAGCGTATTACGCGAGGTGCCACAGGCTGGATTGTGATAGATAGTAATGTTGCTCATGGTGGTATCTCTTTACAAAGTGACAGAGAGCCGCAATGCCAGCGCGGCCAGAGTGATAAACAGCACCGGCAGGGTCATGATGACGCCGATGCGGAAGTAATATCCCCAGGTGATGGTAAACGACTTTTAATCTCTTAGCAGTCTTCCATCGCGAAAGCCTGATTGAAAAAACCCGCCGAAGCGGGTTTTGTATGCGGGTGCGCTGAGGAGGCTAAACGCGAAAAGCGTGGCGGGGATCGCTCCCCGCCGTTGCTCTTAACGTGGTTCAACTTCGTAGGCTAAATACGCTGTAAGCTCTGTGTTTCCTTTTCGGATATGCAGCTCGCAGAGCGTGCCGCGCACCATCCAGACAAAGATCAAAAGGGTGATACAAATCACCATCAGACAATACATAGAGCTCCTGCGCATGAAACCTCCTGATTGATTTATCACAATTAAGAGGCTAATCTTCTGTTGTTCAGGCATTGGATTGGCCTCATTCGATTTATAGTCGAGTGGGGCTTTTCTCTTTCTGCCCGGTGTACTTAAAGCAGAAAGCCTCAAGCACCCGCCAGCCATACTACGCAACTGATTTTTATAAACCAGTTCAGTTACATACACATTCCCTTGACGAATAAATCACCAGCGCAAACCCGGATTCAGCAGTCCCAGCCCAGCTGGGTGCGAATAGCCTGTCGATAAGGTGTTTCGAATTCTGCCGGTACTCTGCTGAGATAATCCTGCGCGTGTTGACGTTTTTCTCCCTCCAGCGTACGCAGATAATCCAGCGCGTCTTTTACGCAGGGAATGCGCCCTTCAAAGCCATGAATGCGCGGCGGCAGCGCCGTCCAGATCACCGCATCCAGCGCTTTTTCCGCCGCCCATTGCGCCAACGGACCGGCGGGCGTTCGGTTCAACACCATCACACCGACGCCATCATCACGGGAGACGGGGATCTGCTCGCGTTCGCGCAGCGCGGCAACGGCATGATGGAGCGTATCGGCGTTCAGCAATGCCCAGAAAGCCCGGGAAAGCGGCGCATTCACGCACAAAGCCGTGGCAAGCTCACCGCCATCGCCGACGCGGGAAAATTCTATGGGTAGTGCAGGCCCCTCTTTGTACCATTCACTTGCCAGCGGCAATGCCTCTGGCTTCCAGATTAACGATCCCCAGCCAAGACAGGCAATTTTCACGTTCCTTTCCCCTGTTGTTTTTGTCGCTACGATCAGGTTGTTAAGCTTAGGAGCTACAGGGGAAAGTGCCATGTTGCTACCGTTTCAGCGGCAGCCCCGCCGTTTCTTTCGCCCGCATCACCGTGAGGAAAGTGATCAGCGCGGCGCCCATCACATAAAAGGCGGGCGAGAACGGATTGCCTGTTGAGGTAATAAGCCACACCGAGAACCACGGCGTGATACCGCCGAAAAATGCCACCGCAAAGTTATAGGCAATGGACAAGCCGCCGTAGCGGATGCGGGTCGGGAACAGTTCAGCCATCGCCGCGCTGCACGCGCCGTCAAAGGCGGCGATAAACGCGCCCAGCATCAGCATCGCCAGTACCGCCGACAGCATATTGCCGTTCGCCATCACCATCATTGCCGGATAGCTAAACAGAATGAACCCGCCGCAGCCCGCCAGCATCAGCGGCTTACGGCCATATTTATCCGACAGCAGCCCCATAAACGGCACCAGAATAGCAATGCCGAACAGGCCAATGGTGGTAATGGCGTAAGCATCAAGTTTCGAAAAGTGCATTTGCGTGGCGAGGTAGCTCGGCATAAAGGTTTGCAGCGTCCAGTGCCCTACCGCCTTGATCACCACAAAGCCGACGCAGAACAGCAGCGCGCCCCAGGCAGTTTTCACCGCCGTCCGCAGCGGCGCGGCCTCTTTTTTACCGAGCTTCGCCATTGCCAGAAATTCCGGTGAGTCTTCAAGATGTTTACGGAGATAAAGTCCGACCCAGCCCAGCGGTCCGGCGATCAAAAACGGAATACGCCAGCCCCAGTCGCTCATCGCGCCTTCGCCCAGCAGCGCGGTCAACAGGAAAACCAGCCCGGAACCGGCGACAAAGGCCATAAAGCCGAAGTTGTCGATCCAGCAGGTAAAGTAACCGCGTCGGGCGTCGGGGGCATATTCCGCCAGAAACGTCGTCGCCCCGGAGCTTTCGCCCCCGGCGGCGAAGCCCTGCACCAGACGCGTGATCACCAGCAGCACCGTGGCGGTAATACCAATCTGATGATAAGTGGGCAGTAACCCCATCACAAAGGTGGCACCGGAGGTGAGCAAAATCACCGTGGCGAGGATTTTTTGTCTGCCGACGCGATCGCCCAGCGAGCCGAAATAAAGGCCGCCCAGTGGACGCATAATAAATCCCGCGCCGAATACGGCGAAGGAGGATAACAGCGCCACGCTGGGATCGCCGGACTGGAAAAACTGTAAGCCGATGATCGCCGCCAGCGTGCCGTACAGGCCAAAATCAAACCATTCGACAAAATGGCCGACGCCGGTGGCGAGTAAAACTTTGCGTAATTTTCGTGCTGCCACGCTGTGTTCCTGGGGCGCTGCACGGTCAAGCGACTGCTGAACAGGCTGAGTCATACCCTTTCCATCCTTCACAGTGTTTCTATAATAGATATACTATCTATACGCTGTGATGATAATTCGCCCACTACAGCCGTTTTAAAATGTGATGCATAACGAACAAAAACGGTGGAAAACCCGCCAGGATCACATTTTTTTCCGTGCTGAATATAAAAAACCCCGCCGGAGCGGGGCCTGTGAATGCCGGATTAGCGGCGTCTGCCTGGCAGCATGCGCACCAGCGTATTGTCTTTCCAGAAGTAATGGTGCATCAGCGCCGCAGCGGCGTGCAGGCCGATGACGTAGTAACCGAGGGTTGCCAGCGTCACATGGTAGTCCTTGAGCATATCCACCAGGTCGAAATCGGCTTCGGCGGCATGTGGCATCACGATACCGAAGGCGATCCAGTTGTTGCCACGGAACCACATCATCAGCAGACCGATGACGGGTAACGCGATAAACAGCAGGTAGATCACCAGATGACCAAGATGCGCCATACCGGTCAGCATCGCTCTGGGCTTTGGCACGATAGCCGGTGACGGCGTTTTCAGCCGCAGCACCAGACGGGTTATCATCAGCACCAGGATGGAGATGCCGCAGGAAACATGGACGATATTAAAATATGGCCGGTAGCTGCGCGGCGCGAAACCACGGAATTCCATGGCGCAATACGCAGTGACGACCAATAAAAAAACCAGCCAGTGGATGGCAATCTGCCATCCTGAATAGGTGCTGCGCATGATACTTTCCTGAAACAAAACAGTAAGAAGGCAAACATACCCGGCTTCTTGCAAAAATTCATCCGTTTTTCGGTTCAAAACTGACGTGCAAATCACCAGGGAGAATGGCGTGAAAACCCTCAGTAATGCGTACCTGCTTCAACTTATGGAAGAGGCGTCAACGCGCGCCACTACCTTTACCGTCTGGCCACAGGGTGACGCCCCCGGCGCACGCACCAGCCCGGCGGTATTCCGCCTTGAAGAACAACATACCGGCCCCTCCGCCTTTGATCGTTCCGTCACCGGTGTGCGTGCACCGACGATCACGGTTTATGCCCCGGATAACCCCAATGGCATCGGCATTCTGGTCACGCCCGGCGGATCTTATCGCCGCGTGGTACTGGATAAAGAAGGCAGCGCGCTGGCCCCCTTCTTTACTGCCCGCGGGTATACGCTGTTTGTGATGACCTATCGCCTGCCGGGTGACGGTCACGACGAAGGCGCAAACGCCCCGCTGGCGGATGTGCAACGGGCGATGCGCCTGCTACGCGCCCGCGCCGCCGAATGGCATCTGGATGCGGATAAACTCGGCGTGATGGGCTTTTCAGCGGGGGGACATGCCGCCGCGAGCCTCGGCACCCGTTATGACGAAGCGGTGTATGCGCCCGTTGATGAGGTGGATTCGCTACACGCCCGCCCGGCCTTTATGGCGCTGGTTTATCCGGTGATCACCATGCATGCGGATATTGATCATCCCGGCTCGCGGCATGAGCTGATCGGTGATACGCCGACGGCAGCGCAAATTACGCACTATTCGCTGGAAGATCGCGTCAGCGCTGACACGCCCCCGACATTTTTACTCCATGCGGTGGACGATCCGGCGGTCAAAGTGGAAAACAGCGTGGTGCTGTTCAGCGCCCTACGACGGCTGGGGATCCCGGTGGAAATGCATCTGTTTGAGCAGGGGCAGCACGGCTTTGGGATCCGCGATGCGCAGGGATTGCCGGTCGCCGTGTGGCCGGAATTAATGATGGCGTGGATTGAATCGAAATTCCCCTCACCCTGACCCTCTCCCAAGGGAGAGGGAACCGTACAGTAGAACCCACTCAGCCCACGGTAGAACTCCCTCTCCCCGCGGTGTACAGTCCGGGGACATGGTAGACAGGTGTTCGGGGACATGGTGAACACTTTTTAACATCCTTTACCCATGGTGATCGACTTTTTCTTCAGGTCGATCACCCCCACTTTCGTGCTGTACCACCA
>NZ_JAHUXA010000028.1 GCF_019218745.1 Enterobacter sp. ENT03 | reverse complement strand
CGAAGCTGATAATCGGGGCGATGATGCGTAAACTTGCCCAGGTGGCGTATGGCGTCCTGAAATCAGGACGCCCGTTCGATGCCACGCTGCATGAGGAAAATGCTTGCATGGCATAACAGTATCTACGAAATGATGTGGGATGGGGTGATGTAGGCCCGGCAAGCAACGCGCCGCCGGGCAAACGTCAAGTTGCGTCGATTTATTTCCGTTGGGGTTGCACTGACAGGTGAAGTAATGGAAATACCAACGCCTGGCCTGTATAAATACATCAATTCTGTAAAAAAACTCATAATGAAAAAATAGAAACTGACCATTATCAAAATAATGCATTCGTGATTTACATTTGAATGAAATTTTAGATACCCTAATTGCATACTGGTACGATAATTTAACGCTAAAAAATCCGTATACCAGGAAAAATTTGTTATGAAGTTAACACATTCAGTCGTAAACCGTCAGCAAAATAATTTTGCTTATCTTCCGGCAGAACGCGAAACTGGAAGAGGGCTAAGCCCCACCATGGAAAATTGTATTGCTGTACAAAACTCCCCGGATGCCATTTTTCAGAATAATGATTTAAAGAACAGAAGCGCGGATGTAATAAAAGCTTTTTTTAAGAAAACAATAGCCGCACAGAGCTATAATAAAATGTTTTCCAAAGGGGCTAACTTTAAAGATTTAGGTATCGCGCTGCCAGATCCATCAGCACGGAAAGCTTCATTACACGCACTACAACATCTTAATAATGTTTCTAAAGCCTACTTGACCGCAATAAAAGGGAAAACCCAAAATTTAACCTTACAAGAAAAAGTTTTGCTCAGTAAAATAGTCGATACAAAAATCCATTTCAGACATCAAAGCAATTCAAATTTGGCAGGTGCCGCGGGTACACTTAATATCATGTCGTTGAATAAGTTACAGTCCCGTGATATTTGCACTGCAAAAAACACGTACTCAGAAGATATACGATGTTTGAATAATCAGGACTTTGTTTTTTTTGGCGTGGAATTTTCTGATGATGAAGCGCTGCTCCCTCTGCATACCCGTCATTCAACTGTCGATTTTGGCGCTAATGCTTATATCGTTGAGGAGCAGTTTCCGCATGGGTATCTGACATTGACTGATCATCTGGATAACACTATACCGCCTGCATTCCTACACGAGCATAAAGAATTTATCGCTCAATTCTCACAGGTAAGAAGTGAAGTTTACCGCAAAGTTCACGGCGATAAAGGCACAATAGATATTCCCATCTTTAATACTAAAGACATGAGGCTTGGTCTGGGGCTGCACCTCATCAACTTCCTGAGAAACAGCAGTGATACCGCATTTAAAAACTTTGCTTTAAATAAAGATCTGGATAGTAAAAATTTAGATAAAATCCTGAATTTCGTATTTCAACCAGAGTTCCATGTTCCCAGAATGGTTAGCACTGATACTTTTAAAGAAGTAAAATTACGAGAAATAAGCGTGGGAGATGCGGTTAAAGCCTCAAATTTTGAAGCGCTTTCAGCACATATGACCAACAAGGATGATGCATGTAAAGTCATGGGGCTTGCTATAAAATACGCTAAAAAAGATGTTGTCGATTTAGTATTCTCAAAATTCAGTTTTACTGTTGATGATTTAATAAAAATGACCACTTCATCCAGAGATATTGAGTTTTCACTAAGCGATGACTCTGCAGATGAAAAAATCCTGAAAGAGTTTCTGGATCGTGGGTTAGTGGAACCGAATACAGCATTCAAGGAAGTTAATGCTGGTGATACCATGTTAGATAATGCGATAAAATACAATAATAAAGAAATGATAGCTCTCTTACTTGCCTATGGCGCCAGGCGTGGGAAGCACAGTAAGAATCATAGCTAAAAAAAAGGTAAGGGAGAACATCTAACAGGGCTGGCATAAGATTAGACAATAATATGCCACATATAAATACTCCTGCGGATACTGATTAATATAACTTTTATAATAATCAGAAAGACAATGTTTTATTAACAGCCCACCGCGAAGGTGGGCTGAGAGATACCAACGTCAATGCGCCTTAAATCCCGCTGCGCTCATCAGCAGCCGGAACCCCATACTCACCGCGCCGAGCGCCAGCACGCTGGCTACCCAGATGATCACCAGCCACATCAACCGTTTCCATAAAGGTGTCTGCATCAGTGATAGCCCTCGCCGGGTTTAACTTTGCCGCGGAATACGTAGTAGCTCCAGAAGGTGTACACCAGGATCACCGGAATAATCAGCAGCGCGCCTACCAGCATAAAGCCCTGGCTTTGCGCCGGGGCGGCAGCCTCCCACAGCGTGATGGACGGCGGAATAATGTGCGGCCAGATGCTGATGCCAAGCCCGCTGAACCCTAAGAAAATCAGTCCCAGCGTCAGCACAAACGGCAGTGAATGGTGCTCAACGTTGCTCAGACTTCGCCATTGCCACCAGCTCAGCAGCACCACCAGCACCGGAACCGGCAGCAGGAAGAAAATATTCGGTATGCTGAACCAGCGATCGGCTATCGCCTGATGCGCCAGCGGCGTCCACAGGCTTATCACCGCCGTCACCACCAGCAGCGCCAATAACAGTTGCTTCGACGAACGACGCATTCTCTCCTGCAATTCACCGCCGCTCTTCATCACCAGCCAGCTCGCGCCGAGCAGGGCGTAGGCCACTACCAGTCCGACACCGCAGAACAGGTTAAACGGCGTCAGCCAGTCCAGTGGACCGCCGCTGAACGTACGACCCGTCACAGGGAAACCGTTCAGCACCGCGCCCACCACGATACCCTGAGTGAAGGTGGCGAGGATCGAGCCACACAGGAACGATTTATCCCAGAACGGGCGGTGTTCCGGGGTGGCTTTGAAGCGAAATTCAAAGGCCACGCCGCGGAAAATCAACCCGATCAGCATCAGCGTCAGGGGGATGGTCAGCGCATCGATGATCACCGCATAAGCCAGTGGAAACGCGCCGAACAGTCCCGCACCACCCAGCACCAGCCAGGTTTCGTTGCCGTCCCAGACCGGCGCGACCGTGTTGACCATCACATCGCGGTCATCTTCATCCTGCACCAGCGGAAACAGAATGCCGATGCCCAAATCAAAGCCGTCCATCACGATATACATCAGCGTGGAGAAGACGATGATCACAAACCAGATTACCGACAGATCGATACCCATTATTTAAACTCCTCCCTGGTCGCTGACAGCGGGCGGGCAGGCCGGCCATCTGTGGGATGTTCATCAGGCGGCTGCGGGCCGAGTTTGATCAGGCGCACCATATAGCTGTAGCCGACGCCGAAGACCGAGGTGTAAACCACAAAGAAGGTCAGCAGACTGATACTCATCTGCAAATCGCCGTGGGCGGAAACCGCGTCGATAGTGCGTTGCAGGCCATACACCACCCACGGTTGACGACCCACTTCCGTCGTTACCCAACCGGCAAGAATGGCGATAAGCCCGGATGGCCCCATCCACAGCGCAAAATGCAGGAATGGCCGCGATTCATAAAGGCGGTGTTTATAACGCAGCCACAGCGCCGCGACGCCAAGCAACATCATCAGCAGACCCATCGCCACCATGATGCGGAACGACCAGAACACAATGGTGGAGTTTGGACGGTCCTCTTTCGGAAACTCTTTTAACGCCGGAACCTGTTTATCGAGACTGTGCGTCAGGATCAGGCTGCCGAGCGCCGGGATCTCCAGCCCATAGCGCGTGCGTTCCTCTTCCATATCCGGCAGGCCGAACAGCAACAACGGCGTCGCCTCACCCGGTTTATTTTCCCAGTGGCCTTCAATGGCGGCGATCTTCGCCGGTTGATGCTCCAGCGTGTTCAGTCCGTGCATATCGCCGATCATGGCCTGAATAGGAGCGACAATCAGCGTCATCCACAGCGCCATGGAGAACATGGTGCGAATGGGAGGGGTATTATTGCCGCGCAGCAGATGCCAGGCCGCGGAGGCGCCCACAAATAACGCGCTACTGAGAAACGCCGCCACCGTCATGTGCAGCAGCCGATACGGGAAGGAGGGGTTAAAGATCACGGCGAACCAGTCCACCGGCACCACCTGACCGTTGACGATCTCAAAGCCCTGCGGAGTGTGCATCCAGCTATTGGACGCCAGGATCCAGAACGTGGACATCAACGTGCCCAGCGCCACCATGCAGGTAGCAAAAAAGTGCAGCCCCGGTCCGACTTTATTCCAGCCGAACAGCATTACGCCGAGAAAACCCGCCTCCAGGAAGAACGCCGTCAGCACTTCATACGTCAGCAGCGGGCCGGTAATACTGCCGGCAAACTGCGAGAATCCGCTCCAGTTAGTGCCGAACTGATAGGCCATCACCAGACCGGACACCACCCCCATGCCGAAGTTAACGGCGAAAATTTTTGACCAGAAATGGTACAGCGCACGCCATACCGGATTTTTGGTTTTCAGCCACAACCCTTCCAGCACCGCCAGGTAACTGGCAAGCCCGATGGTGATCGCCGGGAAGATAATGTGGAATGAAACCGTGAAAGCGAACTGGATCCTCGCCAAATGAAACGCATCAAGACCGAACATAGACAACCTCTGATAACCTGCTGTTAGCGTTAATGGTAATGATCCGGGAGTGAAACGTGCAGACGCAGATACCCGATATTTTTAGATAACAGTTCTTGTTTTAAGGCCATTTTCATCAACTGATATGGAGAAAAGTTTTGTAAGACAGGATAAGTTTAGGTTAAGAACGTGTAAGTGAGAGGGGAAAGGCGGAAGGCTGTTAAAGAATATACGAGCCACTCAAGTGCGGCCCGTTCACACGCAACCATTAAGACTTTTTATGAGGGTTCCTGAAAAGCGCAATTATCAGGATCAGCAGTGTGGTGAGGAAGACAGAAAGGATCATCAGCGCCGGGATGTAACGATCATACCATTCCTCTTCTGTGAGAAAACCGAATCGGCTGGTATAAATATCATAAAGCCAGGTATCCGGGGCCAGCGCGCACAGCACTGAGTACACCACCATAAGAAGCAACAACTGACCTAGCCATATAAGTACGTGGATTTTAGGGCTCATTAATAGACCTGTATCGTTCCAAACGCTCTTAACTGAGAGGTTATCGCTACTGAACCTGCACTTAATAAGGCGTGATGTAATGTCCTGTAATGCCAGGGGAAAGGCATAGTAATACATCCTTCGCTAATCCCGGAATGGCCAGCAGGATGAAGACGAAAAGCGCCTCGCCTGACATTCTTGATAAAGGTCGAGTCATCTAACGTGCCATCGTCACGATAAAGCGCAAACCAGTAGTCACGGTTTGAACCGCTTTCAAGCTCTTTTATCATGTCGTGCCAGTGTGACCCTAAGCCACCCCGTGGACGGGATACAATAAAATATCTGCCGGGTGGTAGGGGGCCGATTTTTTTCAGTGATACCGCAGCCGGGTTATTTCGGCTTGCCCCTGCATTGCCTGAATATGCCGGAAAGAAACCTGTGCCTGGGCAACTGAGCGTCGACATTTGCCCACCATTTAAATGAAAAGTACACCTAATCATTAGCCACCTTATCCCGTACTGGAAAACCTGGCTGCCAATAAACGCCCACAGTTATCAAGCCCGTTAACCATAATGTGCCATAGATATTCTATATAAATCATGTAAATAAATGATTTACGCTTATGGTATCTAAAACCTAAATGAGTTTAAGAGGATAATAACAGCTTGCCGAATATGTTATTTTTAAGTAACTGATATACCATTGTGAAAGACATAGAGGTGCCCGTGAAAAAATACCAGCGCCTTGCGCAGCAAATCATCGACCAGATTGAACTCGGCGTCTGGCAGCCAGGGGACCGCTTACCGTCGTTACGCGAACAGGTCACGCACAGTGGACTGAGCTTTATGACCGTCGGCCATGCCTATCAGATGCTGGAAAGCCAGGGACGTATCGTCGCCCGCCCACAGTCCGGCTACTTCGTCGCGCCGCGCCCGGTGAGCCAAAAACTGACGCCGCCCGCGCAGGTGATGCGTGATGAAGCGGTGGACATCAATACCTACATTTTTGATGTATTACAGGCCAGCTGCGACGCCTCGGTGCTGCCGTTTGGTTCGGCGTTTCCCGATCCGCATCTCTTCCCGCAACAGCAGCTTAACCGCTCGCTGGCAGCGATTGGCAAAACCGCCACCGCCATGAGCGTGATCGAAAACCTGCCGCCGGGCAATGCCGGGCTGCGCCACGCGATCGCCCGTCGCTATGCCCAGCAGGGCATGACCGTTTCGCCGGATGAAATCGTGATCACCGCCGGGGCGCTGGAAGCGCTCAACCTGAGTTTACAGGCGGTGACCGAGCCGGGGGACTGGGTGATCGTCGAGAACCCCTGTTTTTACGGTGCGTTGCAGGCGCTGGAGCGGCTGCGGCTGAAAGCGCTGTCGGTGGCGACGGATGTGAAAGAGGGCATCGATCTGGAGGCGCTCGCTCAGGCGCTGAACGACTATCCGGTAAAAGCCTGCTGGTTGATGACCAATAGCCAGAACCCGCTCGGGTTTACCCTCAGCGCCGACAAAAAAGCCAGACTGGTCGCGCTGCTGGCCCAGCACAACGTCACGCTGATTGAGGATGACGTCTACAGCGAGCTGTATTACGGACGCGAAAAACCCTTGCCTGCGAAAGCCTGGGATACCCAAGACATGACGCTGCACTGCTCGTCATTTTCAAAATGTCTGGTGGCGGGGTTTCGTATCGGCTGGGTGGCGGCGGGAAAACATGCGCGGCGCATTCAGCAACTGCAACTGATGAGCACCTTATCCACCAGTTCGCCGGTGCAGCTGGCGCTGGTCGATTACCTCTCCACCCAGCGCTACGACGCCCACCTGCGACGTCTGCGGCGCACGCTGGCCGCCCGTAAACAGCAAAGCTGGCAGGCGCTGCTGCGCCATCTGCCGCCGGAGGTGAAAATTCACCACAACGACAGCGGCTATTTTTTATGGATCGAACTGCCCGCGCCGCTGGATGCAGGAAGGTTAAGCGAACAGGCGCTGGCGCACCGCATCAGCATCGCGCCGGGCAAAATGTTTTCCACCTCCGACGCCTGGGTGCCGTTTTTCCGCTTTAACACCTCGTGGGAATGGGGCGATCGCCAGGAGCAGGCGGTAAAGATCCTCGGACAATTAATTCGTGAATCGCTGAAATAACAACTCTTTGCGGCGGCTTATTTACTGAATTTAACGTCTGTCACAACCTGAGCAAATTTCTGTAATACGGATCGTGCCGCTGTCTACCTTTATGAAGGGAGACTTTTTAACGGCACGGCTGCCGCACCTCTTATTGCGACAGGAGTACATCCGTATGAGCAAAACATTTGCGCGCAGCTGTCTGTGTTCGCTGGGTATGACCCTTGCCTGCGCCCACGCCGCCGAACCGCCTACGCAGATCGGCAAAGGCGAAGGGCGGCTGGATATTATCGCCTGGCCCGGTTATATCGAGCGTGGGCAAACCGATAAAGACTACGACTGGGTCACGGCATTCGAAAAAGAGACCGGCTGCGCCGTCAACGTCAAAACCGCCGCCACCTCCGATGAAATGGTCAGCCTGATGGCGAAAGGCGGTTACGACCTGGTCACCGCCTCCGGTGACGCCTCCCTGCGGCTGATCATGGGTAAACGCGTCCAGCCGATTAATACGGCGCTTATCGAAAACTGGAAAACCATCGATCCGCGTATGGAGAAGGGCGACTGGTTTAACGTCAACGGTAAAGTCTACGGCACGCCTTATCAGTGGGGGCCGAACCTGCTGATGTACAACACCAAAACCTTTCCCACTCCGCCTGACAGCTGGGCGGTGCTGTTCGTCAAACAAGACCTGCCCGACGGCAAAAGCAATCAGGGCCGCGTCCAGGCCTATGACGGACCGATTTATATCGCCGATGCTGCGCTTTATGTGAAAGCAACCCAGCCGGAACTCGGCATTGACGATCCTTATCAGCTCACCCAACAGCAGTACGACGCGGTGCTGAAGGTGTTGCGCGATCAGCATCAGCTGATCCACCGCTACTGGCACGACACCACGGTGCAGATGAGCGATTTCAAAAACGAAGGCGTGGTGGCCTCCAGCGCCTGGCCGTATCAGGCAAACGCGCTGAAAGGCGAAAACCAGCCCATTGCCACTGTCTTTCCAAAAGAGGGCGTCACCGGCTGGGCAGATACCACCATGCTGCACGCCGACGCCAGACACCCGAACTGCGCCTATAAGTGGATGAACTGGTCACTGACGCCAAAAGTGCAGGGCGACGTGGCAGCGTGGTTTGGCTCGCTGCCTGTCGTGCCGGAAGGCTGCAAAGCCAGCCCGCTGCTCGGTGAAAAAGGCTGCGACACCAACGGCTACGGCTTCTTTGACAAGATCGCCTTCTGGAAAACCCCGGTGGCGGACGGCGGCAAATATGTGCCGTACAGCCGCTGGACGCAGGATTACATCGCCATTATGGGTGGTCGTTAAGGGGCGAGACAGCATGACCAGTGCCGTAGAGTTTCACAATGTCTCGCGTCTGTATGGGGATGTGCGGGCAGTAGATGGCGTCAGCCTTGAGGTGCAGGACGGGGAGTTTTTCTCGATGCTGGGACCGTCTGGCTCCGGCAAAACCACCTGTCTGCGGTTGATAGCCGGTTTTGAACAGTTATCCGGCGGGGCGATCCGCATTTTCGGCCAGGATGCCAGCGCGCTGCCGCCCTGGCAGCGTGACGTCAATACCGTCTTCCAGGATTACGCGCTGTTCCCGCACATGTCGATCCTCGACAATGTCGCCTACGGCCTGATGGTAAAAGGCATGGACAAAAAACAGCGCCATGCCCGCGCCCGCGAGGCGCTGGAGAAGGTCGCGCTGGGATTTGTCCATACCCGCAAACCTTCGCAGCTTTCCGGCGGTCAGCGGCAGCGGGTGGCGATTGCCCGTGCGCTGGTCAACGAGCCGCGGGTATTGCTGCTGGATGAGCCGCTCGGCGCGCTCGATCTCAAACTGCGCGAGCAGATGCAGTTCGAACTGAAAAAGCTGCAACAGGATCTGGGCATCACCTTTATTTTCGTCACCCACGATCAGGGCGAAGCGCTGTCGATGTCTGACCGGGTGGCGGTGTTCAACAACGGCCGCATCGAGCAAATCGACAGCCCGCGCGAACTTTATTTACGCCCGCGCACGCCGTTTGTCGCCGGTTTTGTCGGCACCGCCAACGTTTTTACCGCTGACACCGCCAGCCAGTTGTGCGGCATGACGGGGATTTATTCCCTGCGCCCCGAACATATCCGCCTCAACGTCGCGGGCGAAATAGAGGTGCAGGGCGTGGTACAGGCGGTGCAGTATCAGGGGGCAGCAACGCGCTTTGAGCTGCGGCTGCCGGGGGGCGAAAAACTGCTGGTCAGCCAGCCGAATCTCTCCGACGCGCAACTGCCGGAACTGTTGCAGCCAGGCCAGCCGGTGCAGGCTTCCTGGGCGCGGGCGGCGATGGTGCCGTTGCAGGGGGCGGGCTAAATGGCGATGAACGTTTCTCGACTGCCAGCGCCACAGCGGGCCGGAAGGCTGTCGGGCTTTTTCTGGCGCCGGCCCGGCCTCGGGCTGTTCCTGCTGCTTTTGCCGCCGCTGATGTGGTTTGGCGTGGTCTATTTCGGATCGCTGCTCACCCTGTTGTGGCAGGGGTTTTATACGTTCGACGATTTTACTATGTCGGTGACGCCGGATCTGACGCTGGCGAACCTGCGGGCGCTGTTTAATCCTGCCAACTACGACATCATCCTGCGCACCCTGACCATGGCGCTGGCAGTTACGGTCGCCAGCGCTATCCTGGCGTTCCCGATGGCGTGGTTTATGGCGCGGTATACCCGCGGCAAGATGAAAGCTTTTTTCTATATTGCCGTGATGCTGCCAATGTGGGCGAGTTACATCGTCAAAGCCTACGCCTGGACGCTGCTGCTGGCGAAAGACGGCGTGGCCCAGTGGTTCTTAAATCACCTCGGGCTGCAACCGCTGCTGGCTGCTTTTCTGACCCTGCCCGCCGCAGGCGGCAGCACACTTTCCACTTCCGGCGTCGGGCGTTTTCTGGTGTTTCTCTACATCTGGCTGCCGTTTATGATCCTGCCGGTGCAGGCGGCGCTGGAGCGGCTACCCGCCTCGCTGTTACAGGCATCAGCCGATTTGGGCGCGCGTCCGGCGCAAACCTTCCGTTACGTGGTGCTGCCGCTGGCTATTCCTGGCATTGCCGCCGGTTCGATTTTCACCTTCTCCCTGACGCTGGGGGATTTTATCGTCCCGCAACTGGTCGGCCCGCCGGGGTATTTCATCGGCAACATGGTCTATTCACAGCAGGGGGCGATTGGCAACATGCCGATGGCGGCGGCCTTTACGCTGGTGCCCATCGTATTGATTGCCCTGTATCTGGCGTTCGTGAAACGCCTGGGAGCTTTCGATGCACTCTGATCGTGCCCCTTTTTTGCTCAAAGTGGCGGCCTGGGGCGGGGTGATCTTCCTGCATTTCCCGCTCGCTATCATCGCCCTCTATGCGTTCAACACCGAAGACGCGGCGTTCAGTTTTCCCCCGCAGGGACTGACGCTGCGCTGGTTCAGCGTGGCCGCTACACGGGCCGACATTCTCGAATCTGTGACGTTGTCACTGAAAATCGCCGCGCTGTCGACGGTCATCGCCTTAGGACTTGGCACGCTTGCTGCAGCAGCCTTATGGCGCAGCACGTTTTTTGGCAAGAACGCCATCTCGTTACTGTTACTGCTGCCTATTGCGCTGCCGGGGATCATCACCGGGCTGGCGCTGCTGACGGCCTTTAAAACCGTCGATCTGGAGCCGGGTTTTTTAACTATCGTCATCGGCCATGCGACTTTTTGCGTGGTGGTGGTGTTTAACAACGTCATCGCACGCTTTCGCCGTACCTCATGGAGCCTGGTGGAAGCGTCGATGGATTTGGGCGCGACCGGCTGGCAGACCTTCCGCTATGTGGTGCTGCCGAACCTGGGTTCGGCGCTGCTGGCGGGCGGCATGCTGGCGTTTGCGCTGTCGTTCGACGAGATCATCGTCACCACGTTTACCGCGGGGCATGAACGTACGCTGCCCTTGTGGCTGCTCAACCAGTTAGGCCGACCGCGCGACGTGCCGGTGACTAACGTGGTGGCGCTGCTGGTGATGCTGGTCACGATGCTGCCGATCCTCGGTGCCTGGTGGCTGACCCGCGAAGACGACATCGGAAAATAACTGACCACAGAGAAAGGACAATGCTATGCAACATCAACTGTTCATTAATGGCGAGCTGATCAACGGCGAAGGGGAAACCCAGGCCGTGTATAACCCGGCCACCGGAGAGGTGTTGCTGGAGATCGCTGAAGCTTCTGCCGCCCAGGTTGACGCCGCCGTGCGCGCCGCCGATCGCGCGTTTAGCGAATGGGGCCAGACCACGCCGAAAGTGCGTGCCGAGGCGCTGCTGAAACTGGCACAGGTTATTGAAGACAACGCCGAGGCGCTGGCAAAACTCGAGTCACTCAACTGCGGCAAACCGCTGCACTGTGCGCTAAACGATGAGATCCCGGCAGTGGTGGACGTATTTCGCTTTTTTGCCGGCGCAGCACGCACGCTCAATGGCCTGGCCGCAGGAGAATATCTGGAAGGGCACACCTCGATGATCCGCCGCGATCCGGTGGGCGTGGTCGCCTCCATTGCGCCCTGGAACTATCCGCTGATGATGGCCGCCTGGAAACTCGCCCCGGCGCTGGCCGCGGGTAACTGCGTGGTGCTTAAACCGTCAGAAATCACGCCGCTGACGGCGCTGAAACTGGCGGAACTGGCAAAAGACATTTTCCCGGCAGGCGTCCTGAACGTGCTGTTTGGCCGCGGTAAAACCGTCGGCGATCCGCTGACCGGTCATGAAAAAGTGCGCATGGTTTCCCTCACAGGCTCGATTGCCACTGGCGAACATATCATCGGCCATACGGCCTCCTCGGTGAAACGTACCCATATGGAACTGGGCGGCAAAGCCCCGGTGATCGTCTTTGACGATGCGGATCTGGAGGCGGTGGTCGAAGGCGTGCGCACCTTTGGTTATTACAACGCCGGGCAGGACTGCACCGCGGCCTGTCGTATCTATGCGCAAAAGGGCATTTACCCGGCGCTGGTGGAAAAACTCGCGGCCGCAGTAGCCAGCCTGAAAATGGGCGCGCCGGAGGATGCATCTACCGAGCTGGGACCGTTAAGTTCCGAAGCCCATCTGGCGCGGGTGAGCGCCGCAGTGGACGAGGCAAAAGCATTACCTCACATCAAAGTGATCACCGGCGGTCAAAAACGCGAGGGCGCGGGCTACTATTTTCAGCCGACGCTGCTGGCCGGGGCGAAGCAGGAAGATGCCATCGTCCAGCGTGAAGTGTTCGGCCCGGTAGTGAGTATCACGGAATTTGACGATGAAGCTCAGGTGCTGGCATGGGCCAACGATTCGCAGTACGGGCTGGCGTCATCAGTATGGACAAAAGATGTGGGCCGTGCGCACCGTCTGAGCGCACGCCTGCAATATGGCTGCACCTGGGTCAATACCCACTTTATGCTGGTCAGTGAAATGCCACATGGTGGGCAGAAAATGTCCGGCTACGGTAAAGATATGTCGGTTTACGGGCTGGAGGATTACACCGTGGTGCGGCATGTGATGATAAAACACTAATTATTATTCAACGCGCAGGGCAACCATTATGCTAATAACATTTGGTTGCCCTGAAGGGGGTCATTGTAATTAAGAAAAATTAATTACCCCCGCCCGATGCTTTCAGCTAATTCGCGTATATTTGACCGTTTCTGCGCAGAGCAGAAAACGATAAATCAGACCGCCAATAATACCGCCGATCAGCGGCACCAGCCAGAATACCCATAATTGCTCTACCGCCCAGGTTCCCTGGAAAATAGCCACTGCCGTGCTGCGCGCCGGATTAACAGAGGTATTGGTCACGGGAATGCTGATCAGATGGATCAGGGTCAGCGCCAGACCAATCGCCAGGGGCGCAAAACCAGCGGGTGCACGTTTATCCGTTGCGCCGTGAATGACAATCAGGAAGAACGCGGTGAGCACCAGCTCAGCGACAACGGCGGCCAGCAGTGAATAGCCACCGGGAGAATGTTCGCCAAATCCATTTGCGGCGAAACCACTCGCCGTCACGTCAAAGTTCGCGTTACCGCTGGCAATCAGGTACAGGACGCCTGCGGCAACGATACCGCCAATCACCTGCGCGATGAGGTAAGGTAAAACGTCGCGCAATGAGAAACGACCGCCGGCCCACAGCCCGAGCGTAACAGCCGGGTTAAAGTGTCCACCGGAAATATGACCCACGGCGTAGGCCATGGTCACCACCGTCAGACCAAACGCGAGGGCCACGCCCGCGAATCCAATACCCAATTGCGGAAAAGCAGCAGCCAGAACCGCACTGCCACAGCCACCCAAGACCAGCCAGAACGTGCCAAAAAATTCGGCAGCGGTTTTTTTTAACATCGGTAAGTTCCTTCTGTTCATTAATTATTCATGGCATACATATAACGCTGCCGTATGGTCATCCGTTAATCGCGCAAGGGAATACAACAGCGCTATAAAAGCCACTATTAATAACATCCGTGATGTTATTAGTGTGACTGTAATTATTGCGATGTAAATAAGCGTTTTATATAACTGCTGAAATGTTTTGTTTTTTGTTTTATTGTGATTTAGATGCGCATCTCTATATAGGCCATGATATTTTTCTTGAGTAATTGTTATTGCTGTTACGAATGTCAATTTATTGCTGGTAAGCTGTGACACAGTCGCCTTTCAGGGCAGTGGATTTGGTTGATAATACGTGCGGCCTTAACGCAGGGAGCGCCTGTCACGATGACACTCTATTTTAAATTATTGATTTTCTATGCGGTGATGGCAGTGGTATGCGGCGTCATCACCTGGTTTCTCACCAAAGATAAAGGGTGGGTTCGCCTGCTCGCCGCTGTGCTGGTCGGGCTGACATGGCCGATGAGCTTCCCGATGGCGTTACTGCTTTCCTTGTTCTGAGTGGCCAGTCCCCACGATCCCTTTATGACTCCAGTTGTAATTCACCATCGCCAGCATCAGCGGCGCACGCACCTCACCAAAACGTGAGGTGTGCTGGCGGGCAAAAAACTCACGAAAACGTGGCGGCAGACGGGACGCCTCATAACGCACCAGTGTGCTGTGCCAGAAGGGTGGCGGCAGCGGCGTGTTACCGTAACGCCGCGTTAACGCCGATTTCCAGGGGCTGGCGAGCAGAGCCTCGGCAAAACGTTGCCGTTGCGCGAGGCTGGCGGCGTCCGGAATGCCTGCGAGCAGAAGTTGATCGGGAAGGGCGACCAGTCGCAGATCGCGGATGGTAACGGTCAGCGGCGTGATGTCATTAAACAGCGCCGTCAGGCAGGGAATTTCCTGCGGCGGCTGCGGCGTGGCATAAATCGCATCGGTAACCGCTAAGAACGTAAAGTGCAGCGCGGTAGCAGGCATGACATCGGCCAGTGGATCGCCTGCGGCCAGCTCATGCAGCTCCTGCAACAGGGCGGCGATGGCGGGGGATAACGGCGGGGTGATGCCCGTTGCCAGCGCAAACTTATCTTTTGCATAACGCGGTGCGCGCCGTCTCTCGCCGATGTCGGGATGCTGCTGCCATGCCGCCAACGTCCGGGATGATGTACTGTCATAAAGCGCGTTCAGCGTGTCGATCAATTTTCCCTTTCCTTTTGCTGTTACAAAACTTGATTAATATCAATAAACGATGCATATTGCGCCCGTTTTGTCTCTGGAATCGATCACATAATGACACTCTATCAAAAAATGCTGGCTTTCTATGCCGTCATGGCCGCTATCAGCGCGCTGATCACCTGGTTTCTGTCGAAAGATCGCAAACGCATCCGCTTTCTCAGTGCCTTCCTGGTCGGTTCCACCTGGCCGATGAGCTTTCCCGTTGCGTTACTCATCTCACTTTTCTAAGTGATTCAAAGGGCTGACGCAAAAGCGTGATCCCTGGGTCGTTAATTAAAACATCGTTCCATTAATATCAATCCTCGATTTCTTAACATAGCGAGGCAAGATGATGGCGAAGCGAGGTTTTGGTCTGGCAGCAGCATTGTGCATGCCGATGGTATTACAGGGCTGTGCAAACGGGAGTGACAACGTAACGGGTACGCCGACGCGCGGCATCCTGACCGCGTCGGAAGCAGCACCTTATACCCCCGCAAACTATTTTGCCCGAGGTGGCCTGCTTGCCGCCCCGGACGGCCCCTGGCACCCGACGGCCATTCGTCTCGATGCGGTTTCTACGCCGTGGCGCGTCGGACCTGATGAACCCTGGCAGACCGTGCAACAGGCGATTAACGCCGCCATCCGTCAGGCCACCGATCGTTCGCGCATCTATATCAGCGTGCAGCCTGGCGCTTATCAGGGCGCGGTGTATATTCCGGCCGACGCGCCACCGATCACGCTTTTCGGCACCGGTAAGCAGCCGGAGGATGTCCGTCTCGAACTGGCGCTTGATTCGCAATTTTCCCCCGCCCAATACCGCCAGACGGTTAACCCTGCCCGACAGTTCCGCGAAGGCGATCCCGCCTGGTATCTCTATTCTCAATGCGCCGCTAAAACCAGCGCACGGATCGGCACCAACTGCGCAGCGGTGGTCTGGTCGCAAAGTCATGATTTGCAGATCGCGCGGCTGAGCATTGTGAATTCGCTGCTGGATACGGTAGACGGCGGAACCCATCAGGGGGTCGCGCTGCGCACCGACGGCGATCGCGTACAGCTGGAAAATGTACGGCTGATTGGCCGCCAGGACACGGTATACCTCAACACCAGCAACCGCGAAAACCTGGCCGTGACCGACCGCATCAGCCGCGTGCTGGTCAAAGACAGCTATATCGAAGGCGATGTGGATTACGTCTTTGGCCGTGCCAGCGTGGTATTTGACGGCGTGGAATTTCACACGGTTTCCTCCCGCGGTTCGCAGGAAGCCTACGTGCTGGCACCGAATACCTTACCGGATCAGCCGTACGGTTTTCTGGTGCTGAACAGCCGTTTCACCGGCGATGCAGGGTATCAGGGGAGCTACAAAGCGAAGCTGGGACGGGCGTGGGATCAGGGGGCTGGCAAAACCGGTTATCTGCCGGGTAAGACCGCCAATGGTCAGGTGTTGATCGCCTGGAGCACG
This sequence comes from Enterobacter sp. ENT03, assembly GCF_019218745.1. GTDB lineage: Bacteria > Pseudomonadota > Gammaproteobacteria > Enterobacterales > Enterobacteriaceae > Enterobacter_D. Next base: position 17,376 of record NZ_JAHUXA010000028.1, on the reverse strand, counting down.
ATAGACTCCAGCTATGATCGGCTGTCGCCGTGGGGATCGGCGGCCACCACCGCGCGACCCTATCGCGCCAACCCCGCGCCGGATCGCCACCTGAACGACACCGCCTGGAACCGGTTATGGGAATGGCAGACCGAATGGCAGTGAATTATCGCCCGGCGGCGCTGCGCTTGCCGGGCCTACGAGATACGTCCACGGAAAATGGTTGGTAGGCCGGGTAAGGCACAGCCGCCACCCGGCACAAATCCTCACACCAGCTTGATCAACTTCTTGCGCATGGCCAGCGGTACATCAAGCGGATGCTGATAACCGATGTTTTCATTGCTGCGGGTGTAAAGCGCGACCAGCCAGTCATAAACATAGCGGGTGGCGGCGTGGATCGGCTGTTCTCCGAGGCGCGTCAGGCGGGCATCGCTGGCAGCGGGTGCGCTGGCGCTGAAAATGCCATGGCCTTTCTGCACGCGGCTGGCGGGACGCTGGTCCTCCGGCAACGCGGCATAGCCAAGCCAGGCAATGAAGTTACCGATGGCGGCATGCAGCTGCGCGGCACAGGCGGTATCGCGCTGCATGATCTGCTGCAAGGTCTGCGGCAGTTCCAGACGATAGCTGGTGACGATCAGCGTATCCGCCACCTGGCGCAGCGCGGCGGGGGTTAAGCCTAAGCGCTCGGCGCTGGCGTCGTTACGGCTCCATTGACGCAGATGATTCACCCACATCGCATGCGCCTGATGGCCCGTATCTTTGGCTGCCGTGACGGTTTCCGGCTGCGCGGCGACATCGGCAAACAGATCGATGGCATCGTTAAACAGACCGCTGACTTTTTCTTCCCGCGGCTGCTGCACTTTCCAAAGCGCGTCGAAATGCTTCATGTCCGGCAGTAACCCATCCAGCAGCTCACCGTGACGGCTCGCCTGACCCTGTAACTCACGGATCGCCGTTTCGGCGCGGGCGCGCTGGCTTTCGGGCGTCTCTTTGAGCGGCGCGGTCCAGGTTTGCATCAGATCGCGCAGCAGTTGCAGATGACGATCGCGCAGCGCTTTCAGGCGTACGGTGCGCAGCGACGGGGCAGTGGCCTGCGACAGCCATTCGATAAGACGTTGCAGGCTGCTGGCATCCAGCGCCTGTAGGGTGCCCCAGTGCTGGCCTGGTTTGCCGAGCAACTGTTGCACGGTTTCATCCAGATTCTGCGCCGTGGTGAAACGCGCATCCTGCGGGGTGATGGCCCACACCAGCCCCGGCAGCGCGGTTTCCTGGCCGGACTGGGTTTCTTTCACCCAGTTGAGCAGCGTGCGCGCCGTGGTGGCGGTTTCGTTGCGCTGCGGCGTGGCGTTACAGATCATCAATACATCCGGCTGTACCTGCTGGCGATAATGGTCGAGCAGCCAGCGGCATTTGCTGTTTTGCAGCGACGGCTGTGCGCCGAGGCTCGGCACCGGAATATCGAGAATATCCACGCCATTCAGCACACTGTCTTCCACCGGCAGCACCAGCTCACGCACCAGCAGCGCCAGCGTGGCGAGCGGAATGCTGACGGCGTTCTGTAGCTGGTCTTCCGCCCAGGGATGCACCACCACTTCGCCGTGAGCGCTGTCGCCGTCTTCCGGCTGCAGGTTAAGAAAACCTTCCGTGGGCAGCGCGAAATTATCCACTAACAGGCTAAGCGGGGCGGCGAGCGAACGGGCGTTACCGGTCTGATGCAGAATATGCGCCAGCGCCAGCCACTGCTGCGTTAACTCCTGATGCTCGCCCCACAGCAGCGACCACGCGCTGGCGCGGGCGCTGAGATCCAGCGACGGCAGCAGCGTAATAAACTGATACCACAGCCCGTCATCCAGTTGCTGGCGGGAGGCGGGAACTGTCCCGCGCCAGAAGCGGGCAATCGCGCCCACTTCTTCGGCGGTGATCCCCGGCACCTGCTGCGGCTGACGCAGTGTGCGCCAGCGGGTCAGCCGATCTTCAATGACGCTTTTTTCCACCGTGCGCAGATCCGGCAGGCACTGCGCATGGGCGATAAACACCTGCACCAGCTCCGCTTCGCTTAGAATGCCCAGCTGCAACGGAAAACGGTCGTCAGCCGCCGCGTCGCGCTGACTGAAACGCAGCGCCATGCCGGTCAGCGCATGGCCCGGATTGATATGGGTAAAGTAATCCAGCGTTTTGTCGCCGGGTTTAACATTCACCCGGCCATTGCCGCTGTTACACAGCGCGGCGAGCAGATGCGCTTTCGACGCCTGCGAATGGCCGTACAGTGCCACGGTGCAGGTATTCTCTGCCGCCTGCATCAGCACGGATTCCTGAGCCGAGGCGGCGGTGAGGCGCGCCAGCAGCGCGTCGGCATCGTCGTCAAGCAGCGGCGCGTGGACGCGGGTTTCGTTCACCCAGGCCATCACGGCCTGGGACATTTTTATTGGCGCTTTCATTTCAGGTACACACTCCCGCTGTCGATCCAGTAATGGCTGCCGCTATGACGGCGATCGGCAAGCGTATTCAGTTTAAACGTCAGCGCATCGGCATCCACCGGCGTGCCGTCCGTCAGCCAGGCATCGCTCAGGGTGAAGGCTTCCGGTCCGTGCGCTTTGCTGCCGCCGGTAAATTGCAGGCGTACATTCAGTACGCCGTCACCGGCAATGGCTTTCGCCAGCTCCGGCGAGTTGATGCTCAGCGTGTACAGCGGCGTGGCGGGCCAGCGGGCGTTGGCCAGCTGTCGGAAACCGAGCGTCACGTTGCCGCGCAGCGGGAAATGCAGTTTTGTGTCGAGCTTCGCGCCGGGCTTGTCGAGATCAATATCGTGATACCAGACGTTCTCGTCGCGCAGCGTGTTGACGGTGTTATCCAGCACGCCGAGATAGCGCACGGTGGAGTAGGCGCCAATGTCTGCCGCTTTGAAGTTGAAGCGTGGCAGACGCAGATCCAGCGCCAGGCTGCACAGCATCGCGCCGACGGCGGCGGTGGATTTCGGATTACCGATGCGCCCCTGCTGGCTGAACGGATACCACTCATGCACGCGGTATTTATCCAGCCACACCATCCGGTTGACCGGCACCGGTTGCAGATGGCGGATCAGCGCCTGCACGCCCGGCAGACAGCCTGGACGCCCGGTGATGAGCAACACATCGCAACAGTAGTGGGAGATGGCTTCGCACACCGCATGCAGCGGCGCGGTAAGGGTAAATTGCCCGGCGAGCATCGCGCTTTGCAGTTCACTGAAATTGACCTGTAACGGCACGGCGAAAATATCAAATTCCGCCGCGCCCTGCGGCAGCGCCGGATCAATGGCCTGCTTCAGATAGTTCAGCACGTTGCGTGTCGGCGGCTGCTTGATCAGCTCACCAAAGGTGGCGTGCAGACCGGCCAGCGGATCGTTGACGTCGCTGGATTCCCACGCTGCAAGGATCGCATGACCGATCGGCATAAACAGTTGCAGCGTGGTTTGCTGACGGAGCACCGCCTGAGTGTCGATGCGCCCGGAGTCGCCAAACAGCGTCGCCAGCAGCGCGGCGGCGTCAGTAATCCCCGCTTTTTGCAGCTGCGTTTGCAGCGCCGGTAACACGCAGCGCTGGATCACATCCAGCAGAATGTCGTCCCCGGCAACTTTAAAGCCTTCGCGGAACAGCAGTTGCGGCGTGATTTTTACGTTGCTGCCAGTGCCGTCATCCAGCTGATAGTGGGTGATCGCCATGTCGGTGGTGCCGCCGCCAATATCAATGGAGGCGACCCGTAAGGCGCGCCCCGGTACGTCCCCCGGCGCGACGGTACGATCCGGGCGGGCGAGGGAGGCGAAAAAGGTTTCCGTCTGCCCGGCAAAGTGGGAAATGGCTTCGTTATACAGCCACACCAGCTGACCACAACTGGCTTCGTCCCACTCCATCTGAATGCGTGGAACTGGCACGACGCTTTTTTCCTGCTGCTTGCGGCTGGCGAAATCATCGTCCTGCGGGTGCCAGCCCATCGCTTTCCACACCAGCGCGATCGCCTCGAACATACGGCGACGGAATATTTCGCGTTCCTGTTTCGGCATCGCCGACGGCAGGGTAAGAATAATGGTGCGCAGCTGACGCGGCGAGGCGGGGAAGCCCAGACGCAGGCGCGTCGCCACGCTGTTGATCTGACCTAAAGCCTGCGCCAGCAGTTCGCACAGCATGTGCGTCATCAGCGTGCTGCGGCTGTACTGCGGCGAGAACACTGGCAGACGTTCGTCCAGCGGCAGCGTGTACAGCGGCTGGCCGTCGTCGTTCATCAGGTTCATCAGCGGGAAGGCGGTCGCCAGCGGTTCGCGCTGGGATTTGCTGTTCATCTGGCTGAAACGCCAGTCCTGCAACACCGGGGTTTCATCCCACAGGTATCGGCGCGGGCTGGAGATGCCGCTGTTGCCTTCGGTGCCGAGACGACCGGTCGCCAGTTTGCGGGCTTCATCACCCACGCGCACGATGGACGGCCAGATAAAGGCGTCTTCGCGGCCACTTTCCACCGAGAAATGCTGTTTGCCAAAGCGCGCTTCGGAAAACTCAAGACGGCTGGTGAACAGCGGTTCGTTCAAAAATTGCGGTTCGCTGAGCGAGCGCACCTGGAGTTCGGCGGTCTGGCGCAGGCCATCGTTGGCATCGCCATGATCTTCGATGATCACCCCGCAGGTATGGGTATTGCCGACGTCGAGAATTAAATCCACCGGGATCGCCGGGGTGCTGAGCGTGTGGGTGACGATCTTCACTTCCGGCACGCTGAGCTGTTCACCCAGCAGCGTCATCAGATTCAGCCAGTGCGCCTGATACTCAAAGCCGCGCAGCGCCTGAGCGACATCGCGCTCGCTGCGGTTTTCAGGCTGGATAGCCTGCAAAAAAACTTCCCGCAGCCAGCCGTCGATCCACGTCTGATCGAGGAAATCCGCCACTTCGTCATCGCGCCACGCCAGCGAAAAACGCGTGCCGTTCAGAATGTCGTTTTCAATGGGCGCAAGGGCGGCGGGGGACAGGTCGTTAATCTGGCTGTCGAGCGCCAGCGTCACGCGATGGGTGTGACCGTTGCTGTCCGGCTCGCTAAGCTTGCGGATCTGCACGCGCGCCCAGTTATCCGGGCCTTCCACGAAGGTGCGCGGCGGGTTGAAACGCAGAAACGGGATCGGCAGCCAGACGCCATCAAGCAGGGCGAGGGAGCCAGGCAGGCCGAGCGTGGTTTCCGGTTTGACCACTTCCGCCGGGCCGCCGTTGCTGGCGGGCAGGGTGAAACGCTCGTTCACCAGATCGTAATCCAGACGCAGCAGCGGGCCGTTGGCGGTTTTACGCACGAAGCGGCCATTGTGGGTGGACACCAGCGGCGTCAGCCCGAAATCCAGAAATTGCACGCCGCTGTTGGCAATCAGCGTCACGCTCTGTTTGTAGTCGCAAAGATTTACCAGCATAAAATCAGGCACCTGTTTTTCTGAAGGTTACCGGCACAACGGTGTTGCCGTCATAGCGTGCGGTACATTGCGCCACGTCATTACTGCCCGCGGTGCAGGTGATTTCCGGCATCGGGTAGCGGGAGCCATCGCTGCAACGCGCATTGCTGCGGCTTTTGATCATCAGCTCGCCGGTCTGATGCAGACCTGAGAACAGATCGGCGCGGCAGGTGATGTTGCCAGCCTGGACCAGACGGGCCGTGCCTTTGTTGTTCTGGATCTGATAGCGCAGCGTCGGCGCTTTGCCGGTGGCGTGATCTTTAATTTCCGGGCTCACGCGCCAGGTGCCGTTCAGGAAGCGGGTATTCCCGGTTTTCACCTGGATGGCGTCCATCACCAGCACATCTTTCGGGATCGCGGCGATCACCGCAGGCTCGCTTTTCTTCTCGTCAACAACCGGCGTTTTCACGGCGACGACATCTGCCTGATGCAGCGGCAGGGAAGCAGTAAGCTGTGGCGCAGGGCTGACCGGCGTGATCACTGGCGCAGGCGTCGCAACCGGTGCCGGCGTGTTCGCCAGCTCGGTTTCAGGTGTTGCCTGCGGTTTCAGTAGTACGGGAACGGCGACGGCCGCGACGACCAGCGCCGCCACGGGCAGCAACCACAGCGCGGCAGCGCGTTTTTTTGCCACCGGCGCGGTGACAGGTGCGGGAGCAGGCACGGGTTCCGGCGCGGGCGGCGGTGTAACCGGGGCCGCAGGTTGCGGTTTTTCGTATACCGCCCCGGCGACTTCTTCGGTTTTGATCACCGGCGTCGGCGCTGGCGCAATCAGCGGTTCGTCGGCCTGGCTGAAATTCACCACCGGTGTTTCTTCCGGCTCCGGCAGTTCAACCAGCGTGATGACAGGTTCAGGGATCGCCTCCTCGCGCAGGCAGGCCAGCACATCGTCACGGGCGCTTTCGTTGAGATTAACGAAGCCCCAGAAGGTGATTACCGGTTTGCCATCGACGAGGAAAACATGGTTGATGCCGGGAAACTGCAACGCTTTTTCCAGCAGCGAGCCAAACAGCTGCTGCGCGGTTTTGTTGGATTGCAGGCTTTTGCGGCTTAGCGCGGCGGCACTGTCGAGGGTGCTTTCCAGATAGCGCAGGGCGCGAAAGCGCGCGTCTTCATCTGCCGCTTTCCAGGAGACCGCCTGACCGTCAACCGGCGAATACCAGTCAACGCGATCGCCGTCGTCGTTGACCTGCGGAATGGCGAGACAGTCCACCATTGCCTGCTGTTTGCGCAGGCGTAATGCTTCACGAATTTGCAGTGCCGAATCAAATACGGCCTGACCGCCGCCGCCAACTGCCTGAAAATCATCCAGATCGCCGCTGCGCAAGAGTGTTTTTGCCACGTTTTCATCCCATAGACTTCTTCACACGTCTACTTTACGCAAACCGGCATGTAAACAAACGACAGAAGAGAGGCTAAAACCATTGAATTCTCGTCGTATTGAGCGGGCGTTTAGGCCTTGACGTTTTAGAAAATCCCTAACGCAAATTTCAAATCTGCCGCTGGATGAATATTCAACAAAAAGCGCGGCATTAGAATAACCTGATAGTGATTCGTTATTTGCCAGTTTTATATTCCTGTGCTGTGATCACTGTCTGTCATAAAAATCCATAAGGCATAACAATGAACACAGGGAAAACGCTGCTCGCGCTGGCGCTCGGCACACTTTTATTACCGGCAAGCGCCGCGTTTGCGGCATCTAACGACACGCTGATTTATTGCTCCGAAGCCTCTCCGGAATCGTTTAACCCGCAGATCGCCAGCTCCGGCCCGACCTTCGTGGCCAGCTCGCAGGTGCTGTATAACCGGCTGGTGAATTTCGATCCGAAAACCAATACCCCGGTGCCGTCACTGGCAACCGAGTGGAAAATTTCCCCGGATGGCAAAACCTATACCTTTACGCTGCGTCAGGGCGTGAAATTTAACAGCAATAAATATTTCAAACCGACCCGCGATTTTAATGCTGATGACGTGATTTTTTCGGTACTGCGCCAGAAAAATGCCGATCATCCGTATCACAATGTTTCCCAGGGCAATTACGAATACTTTAACGACGTAGGCCTGGATAAGCTGATCAAAGACGTGAAAAAGCTGGATGATTACCACGTTCAGTTTGTTCTTAACGAACCTAACGCGGCATTTCTTGCCGACTGGGGAATGGATTTCGCGTCTATTCTCTCCAGCGAATATGCCGACGCGATGCTGAAAAAAGGCACCCCGGAATATGTCGATACCTGGCCCATCGGTACCGGTCCTTACGCGCTGCAACAATATAAAGTGGATTCGCTGATCCGTTACGTCGCCAACCCGAATTACTGGGACGGCGAAGTGCCGACCAAACACCTGATCTTCTCCATCACGCCAAACGTGCAAACGCGCCTGGCGAAGCTGCAAACCAACGAGTGCCAGATCATTCCGGCTCCTGCACCGGTGCAGTTTGACGAGATCAAAAAGAACAAGGATTTAGCGCTGCATTCCGTTGATGCGCTGAACGTCGGTTATCTGGCGTTTAACACCGAGAAAAAACCGTTCGATAACGTGCTGGTGCGTCAGGCGCTGAACTACGCCACCGATAAAAAAGCCATTGTTGACGCGGTATTTATCGGTTCCGGTACGGTGGCAAAATCGCCGCTGCCGCCCAATATGCTCGGCTTTGATAAAGATCTGAAGGACTACGAATACGATCCGGAAAAAGCGAAAGCGCTGCTCAAGCAGGCAGGCGTTGCAGAGGGGACAGAAGTGACGCTGTGGTCGATGCCGGTACAGCGTCCGTATAACCCGAACTCGAAACGCATTGCCGAGATGATCCAGAACGACTGGGCGAAAGTGGGCGTGAAGGCGAAAATCGTCTCTTATGAGTGGGGCGAATATCTCTCCGGTATGCGTAAAGGCGAGCACGACAGCGCGCTGTTTGGCTGGATGTCTGACAACGGCGATCCGGATAACTTTGCCGATGTGCTGCTCGGCTGCAACAGCATCAAAACCGGCTCTAACGGCGCCCGCTGGTGCGATAAAGGCTATAACGATCTGGTGCAGAAAGCGAAGCTGACCAGCGTGCCGGAAGAGCGCGCTCATCTGTACGAACAGGCGCAGGAGGTGTTTTATCAACAGGCACCGTGGATCGCACTCGCCAACGGCAAAACGTTCTACGCCACCCGCAGCAACGTGAGCGGGTATAGTGTCAGTCTGATGGGCAGTGATTTTTCCAAAGCCAAACTTAACTGATCGTAAGGAGAGGATATGTCGCATCTGGATGAGGTTATCGCGCGCGTGGATGCCACCATTGAGGAGAACGTTATCGCGCACATGAACGAGTTGCTGATCGCCCTGAGCGACGACGTGGAACTGAGCCGCGAGGCGCGCTATGAACAACAGCAGCGCCTGCGTCACGCCATTGCGCATAAGGATCGCCACAACAAGGAAGAGCTGGAGGCCAGGCGCGAACACCTGACCCATGGCGGCGTTATTCTCTGATTTTAAAACTGGCGTCTGGCGACAAGCCAGGCGCCCACTACCAGCAGCACCGCGCCGCACACCGGGCCAATCAGCGCCCGCAGCGGGATCCCCTGACTTTTCAGGACATCCATCACTAGGCCGCCAATCAGCTGACTGGCGACCAGCACGGCGATGGTCGTGGCAGCCCCGACATACTGATACCCGCTGATGCTGGCAAAAACAAAAAACGAGCCGAGCAGGCCGGGAATGATCGTCCACCAGCGCACGGTCGCCGCCAGTTCCGCAAATCCCCCGACGCCGTTTTTAATCAGCAGAATGCTGACGAACAGCACAATCCCCACCAGCGAATTGAGCAGCATGGCGATGAGAATGGTGGAGGAGCTCTGGGTAATGCGCACCATCAGCGTGTTCTGCACTACCAGACCAATCCCCGCCGCCACCAGAAATGCCAGCGTCAGCGACTGATTCATGGCAGCGCATCCGGTTCGCTTCGCTCATCCAGCTGAAGCTGCATAAAGGTCAGATCCAGCCAGCGGCCAAATTTCGTGCCCACCTGCGGCATCTGCGCGGTAATGGTAAAGCCTAGCTTTTCATGCAGATGAACAGAGGTATGGTTCTGCGACTCGATGCCCGCCACCATCACATGCTTACCAATACGCTTCGCCTCGTCGATCAGGCGGCTCATCAACGCCTGGCCGATGCCTTTGCCCTGATGCGCGGGATGCACGTACACCGAATGTTCGACCGTATGCCGGAAACCATCAAAGGCGCGCCAGTCACCGAATGAGGCGTAACCGGTCACGACACCATTTTCTTCGCTCACCAGCACCGGATAGCCCGCAAGGGATCGGGCTTCAAACCAGGCGATGCGGTTATCCACGTCCACCGTGGCGTCGTTCCAGATGGCGGCGGTTTGCAGCACCGCATGGTTATAAATTTCAGCGATAGCCGCGCAGTCGTCTTTGTGCGCAAAACGAATATTCATGGTTGAACCTCAGGAGTTGTTCACTATAGTATTACGATATGAATACTATTACAGACAACATAAATCAACGGATCAGTGTGCGAATTCGTCTTGAGCGTGAATCCCGCGGCTGGTCGTTAAGCGATCTGGCGAACCGGGCAGGCGTGTCGCGGGCGATGATCCACAAGATCGAAAAGGGCGAGAGCAGCCCGACTGCCACGCTGCTGGCACGGCTGTCCGGCGCTTTTGGCATCAGCATGTCAACGCTTATAGCGCGGGCAGAAATGCAGGAAGGCAAACTGCTGCGCTTTGCCGATCAACCGCTGTGGCGCGATCCGCAAAGCCACTATCTGCGCCGCCACGTCTCACCGCGCACCGATTTGCCCCTCGATCTGGTGCAGGTGGAGTTACCCCCGGGCAGCGATATTCCGATGCCCGCCTCATCCTATGCGCAGGCACGCCAGCTGATCTGGTTACAGGAAGGCGAACTGACATTTGTGGAAGGGGATACCCGCCACCAGATGCATGCCGGTGACTGTCTGGAACTTGGCCCGCCTAATGACTGCCGTTTTATCAACGACTCCGCTGAAATTTGCGGCTATCTGGTGGTGCGCCTGAATCAATCAGGCTCGTAATGCGAAAGCAAACCTGCCATTAAGCTTCTACCCTTGTGTAAGGTTTACGTCGAAAGGAGACAATGATGAGTCAAAGTTCACAACGTAATCGCCGCTGGGTGCTGGCATCCCGACCTAAAGGCGCGCCGGTTGCTGACAATTTCCGTCTGGAAGAAGACGACATCGCCACGCCCGGTGAAGGCCAGGTGTTGCTGCGCACGCTCTATCTCTCCCTTGACCCGTACATGCGTGGCCGCATGAGCGATGCACCGTCCTATACGCCGCCGGTGCAAATCGACGAAGTGATGTGCGGTGGAACCGTGAGCCAGGTGGTGAAATCCCTCCACCCGGATTTCAGCGAAGGCGATCTGGTGCTGGGTTACAGCGGCTGGCAGGATTATGAAATTTCCGACGGCAGCGGGCTGGTAAAGCTACAGGAAACTGAGCATCCGTCATGGGCGCTGGGCATCCTGGGTATGCCGGGCTTTACCGCCTACATGGGGCTGCTGGATATTGGTCAGCCGAAATCAGGCGAAACGCTGGTGGTGGCCGCTGCGACCGGGCCGGTTGGCGCGACCGTCGGGCAAATTGGTAAGCTGAAAGGCTGCCGCGTGGTGGGTGTCGCTGGCGGCGAAGAAAAATGCCGTTACGCGGTGGAGAAACTGGGCTTCGATGCCTGTATCGATCACCGTGCTGACGATTTCGCGGAACAGCTAAAAAACGCCTGCCCGCAGGGTATCGACATCTATTATGAAAACGTCGGCGGCAAAGTCTTCGACGCGGTGCTGCCACTGCTGAACAGCGCGGCGCGCGTACCGGTGTGCGGTCTGATCAGCGGCTATAACGCAACCGATCTGCCGGACGGCCCGGATCGCCTCTCGCTGCTGATGGGCACCATCCTGAAAAAACGTCTGCGCGTGCAGGGATTTATCATTAATCAGGATTACGGGCATCGCCTTGATGAATTCCGCAATGAAATGATCCCCTGGGTGAAAGAGGGCAAAATCCAGTATCGCGAGCACATCACCGACGGGCTGGAAAATACGCCTGAGGCCTTTATCGGTCTGCTGGAAGGGAAAAACTTCGGCAAGCTGGTGATTAAGGTTGCCGATCGGACATAACAACGTTGATGGCGGTCAACGCCGCCATTAAAAACCAGGCAAAATTTTCATTTCCGTCTTTAATTATATCTGACCCATACCCGGAGCCGCTTCTGGCTTCGGGTATGCCTCAAAAATCACCTTTTGTTTTAACTTTCAGAGACGACCAATACCAGGCATGCACAGAGAAAAAATAGTTTGTAGTTCTACCGCAACATACTCCCCCAGCAGGCTGGAAATAATTAAGTATTGGACAGGAATGGAATATGCTTGATTTTGTAAAAGCGCAACGCATGAGCCTTACCATGCAGGTGGAAGTGAGCCTGAAAAGCGCGCTTATTGTTGGCGCATTAAAACCTGGGGCACGACTGATCACCAAAGAAATTGCCGATCAACTGGGAACCAGTATTACCCCGGTGAGGGAGGCGCTTTTACGCCTGGTTTCTGCCGGCGCGCTGCACGCGACGCCCGCGCAAGCCTTTTTGGTCCCGGAAGTGTGCAAAGAAAGATACCTGGAAATTAACGCGATACGCAAGAAAGTCGAAAGTATGGCAGTGGAAGTGGCCTGCGCTAATCTTGATGCCGATAAAATGAAAAAATTGCAACAGCTGGCGGCAAGTTACCAGGAAGCCCTGGGCGGCAGTAATATAGAACAGACCTTACAGGCCAACCGGTCGTTTCGTTTTTGCCTGTATGAGTATGCGGAAATGCCTACGCTGACGGCCATCATTGAGCAGCTGTGGGTGCGAATCGGCCCATGTTTTAATTATCTCTATCCTTCATCCGAAAGTTTAATGCGCAGTCACGGCGCTTACGATGGATTATTATCCTCGCTGGAAAAAGGCCATTGTGCGCAAAGTGGACAGGCAATAATCGATGCCATTGAAGTGGGTGAGACTATTCTGCTTCGTCAGTATGACAATGATATGCGCTAATAAAAATCCGGCCTGCTGAGCAGGCCGGAACGTGTTTATTCGAAGCGATAAGCCACGGACAGACCCACGCCGTAATTACGACCCGGTGCAGGCTCGTAGTAACGACCATTGGATTCGTTGACGATCACTGAACCGACATATTCGCGATCAAACAGGTTATCCACGCGACCAAACAGGTCCATATTCCAGTTACCGTAATTGAATTTGTAGCCGCTGTTCAGGCCCACCACGGTATAGGACGGCGCTGTGGCGCTGTTTTCGTCATCAGCCTGAATATCGCTCATATAACGCACATCCGCCCCGGCGTACCAGCCGCTTTCCGGCTGCCAGCCAAGAGACGCAAAGCCCATATTACGCGCGATGCCCGGCATACGGTTGCCGTTACAGTCCCCGTCATTACAGACGTTGGTGCGGTAGGTGGCGTTCAGATAAGTCCACGCCATTTTCGCGCGCCAGTTACCGGCAAACTGCTGATCGACTGACAATTCCGCGCCCTGACGACGGGTTTTACCGGCGTTTTTATAGGTGGTGCGCCCGCCGCTGCTGGCATCAGTGACGATCTCGTTATCCGTATCGGTCTGGAACAGCGCCGCGGTCAGCAGGCCGTTGCCGACGCGCGTTTTGCTGCCCACTTCCCAGGTGGTATTGGTGGATGGTTGCAGATCGAAATTCAGCCCGCTCTGGCCACCGGAACGGTAGGAAAGCTCGTTGATGGTCGGCGTTTCAAAGCCACGACCGCCCGCCACGTACAGGTTCCACGCGTCGGTCAGCGCATATTTCAGTGAACCCGCTGGCAGCCATTTGTGATAGCTGGCTTCACCGCTGTCATCGCCGTTGCGCGGCGTCACATAGTGGTCGTTGGAGTCAAACCATACGGAGCTGTAACGCACGCCCGCATCCAGCGACAGCTTGTCGGTCAGCTGCCACGCCGTTTGCAGATAGGGATCGACGTTCCACATCAGGTTGCGCTCGTTGCGGCGCTGCTGGCCTTTCTGCCCGTAAACCGGCGTGCTGCCCGCCATCACGAAGTTCTCGTAACCTTTACGATCTTCGCTCATGTTTTCGTAGTTCAGACCGGTGGTGAAGGTGACCGGCACGCCCAGTTCGCCACGGTGCGTCCAGCGGGTGTCGATACCCTGATAGTGACGGCTCAAGTCGATCACACCGCCTGCATGGGTGGGATTGAGCTGCGGCCCGCGCGGAATGGACTGGTACTGCGTGGTTTCGCGTTCACCGGCGTACATCATTACGCTCAGATCGTCCTGCTCGCTGAGCTGACGTTCATAGCGCAGGCCCGCCTGGGTCTGCTTGATGGTTTTACGCATGTTGTACTGATCGCCACGCGGCGACTGGCGCGGGTTATCTTTCCATTCGCTTTTGCTCAGGCCACCCGGATCGTTCGCTTTGGTGTCGACGCTGTTGAGGATCAGCGTCAGCTTACTGACGTCATCGATGCGCACGCCCAGTTTGGCGTTGGCGAGATTTTTCTGCGCGCCGCTGTGATCGCGGTAGCCGTGGGTGGCAAAACGGCTGGAAGAGACCGTGTAATCCACATCGCCCGGCTGCGTACCGTCACCCACCGCGCCGGTGGCTTTCAGGCCGTAGCGCCAGCTGCCAAAGCTGCCGTAATAGCTGCTCGCTTCAATGGTGGCGGGTTCGCGGCCCGTTTCGGTCGTCACATTCATTACGCCGCCGGAGGCATTACCGTACAGGGCAGAAAAGGGTCCGCGCAGCACATCGACGCTTTCAATACTGTTGATGTCGATGTTGGACGTCTGGCCCTGGCCGTCCGGCATGGTCGCCGGAATGCCGTCCACATACATACGGATCCCGCGCACCCCATAGGTGGAGCGGGAGCCAAAACCACGGATTGACAGCTGTAGATCCTGCGAATAGTTCTGGCGATTCTGGATCTGTAAGCCCGGCACGCTGGTGAGCGATTCCGAGAGATTCACGCGCGGCGTCGCCTGACGCATATCCTCGCCCTGCACCACACTGACGGCGGCCGGCGTATCAAGTTCGGAGACGGTTTGCGGGGAAGCAGTGACGATCATGGTTTGTTCCGCTGCCGCAAAAGCAGGGTGAAAGACCGCCGGAAGTAAGAGAAACGGCAAAGCCGCCGGGCGTGCAAAAATGATTTTCATGGTGGGAACCGGTTAAAAATAAAACGAACCAAATGGAACATGTGGCGACATGTTACGGGTAATGTAAAAAAATTGAAAACGTTAACGGCACTTACTGTGAATCCTTGCCGGGGGAAATTATGGCCCGAATGGGAAATACGGCAAGAAAGTCTCCCATTTTTACCAATAAATGATTACTATTCTCATCTGTGCTCGTCATAATTCACGCTGCAAATGCGTTGGCTTTCCTCGCTTACCCCAGTCACTTACATCTGTAAGCTCCCTGGGATTCACTGCGTCGCCGCCTTTTTGCAACAGGAATTATTTAGGGCATACAAAAAGAAGCGAAGCGCGACTTCGCCGACCGGAAGCCATGTGATGCAGCTATACATTCGTTATCAAAGGGAGTCGTCATGTTTACTCGTCATCTAAGCTCACCGCGCCTGCGTGGTTCACTGTTATTAGGTTCTCTGCTGCTCGCCGGCACGTTTAATGCGAGCGCCGCTGAAGAAATGCTGCGCCAGCCGGTGGGCAAAGGAGCCTATGAAATGGCGTTCAGCCAGCAGGAAAACGCGCTGTGGCTTGCGACTGCACAGAGCCGTAAAACGGACAAGGGCGGGGTGGTATATCGTCTTGATCCGGTCACGCTGAACGTGACCCAGGCCATCTATAACGATTTGAAACCGTTTGGCGCCACCATTAACAGCAAAACGCAGACCCTGTGGTTCGGCAACACCAGCAGCAGCGCCGTGACGGCGATTGACGCGAAAACTGGCGACGTGAAAGGCCGTCTGGTGCTCGATGAGCGTAAACGTTCCGAAACCGTGCGCCCGTTCCAGCCGCGCGAACTGGCCGTGGATGAAACCACCAATAGCGTGTACATCACCGGCGTCGGCAAAGAGAGCGTGATTTGGGTGGTGGACGGCAACAGCATCAAACTGAAAACCACCATTACCGGCACCGGCACTTACGCCACCGGGCTGGCGCTCGACAGCGCCGCCAGACGCCTGTACACCACCAACGGCGATGGCGAATTCATTACCATTGATACCGCGACCAACAAAATTCTTAGCCGTAAAAAACTCCAGGATGACGGCAAAGAGCATTTCTATCTCAACCTGAGCCTCGACACCGCCGGACACCGTGCGTTCGTGACCGATTCCAAAGCGCCGGAAGTGCTGGTTGTCGACACCCGCAACGGCAAGGTGATCGAGAAGATCGCCACCCCGGAATCGCTGGCCGTGCTGTTTAACCCGGCGCGTAACGAAGTGTATGTCACCCACCGTCAGGCCGGTAAAGTGAGCGTGATCGATGCGAAAAGCTACAACGTGGTGAAAACCATCGATACTCCGACGCACCCGAACAGCCTGGCGCTGTCCGCAGACGGTAACACGCTGTATGTGAGCGTGAAACAGGCCTCCACCCGCGAGAAAGAAGCCACCCAGCCGGATGATGTGATCCGCATTGCGCTGTGATGTGATGTAAAAAAAGGCTCCGTAGGGAGCTTTTTTATGTCTGCTTGCCCGGCGGCGCTACGCTTGCCGGGCCTACGGGTTATGGTTTTTGTAGGCCGGGTAAGGCGCAGCCGCCACCCGGCACACTGCCTTAACGGAATGACATTGCTAATGCTATCCCAAAACATAGGTTTCGCCCGTTGCGGGAGCCTGTATTTCCTGCAACCACAGCCGTCCCCATGAACCGGTGCAATGGCAACCCAGGATTTTGTCCGGCTTTTGTTGGAGCAGAAACTGTCTCATTGCCCAGAGCTTTTGGGGTGATGCAGTGCGCAGGTGAAAACCACCAAATAGGGCGTGAATATGCTTAATTCCGGTTATCTTCTGGCAGTGGCGCACGATATTGGTCAGCCCTCGATGACCACACCCGATAAAAATGACCAGCCCCTTGTCAGACAGATAAATCAGTACGCCTTCATCTGCCACATAATCCGCACCAGAATTTTGCCCTGTGATAACTCCGTATGGCTGAGGTTTGTCCATCGGGATCTCCCCTGACCATAAAAAGCGTTCACCCAGGTGCAGAGGAGTTCTGCTGTACTCCATGCGGAAACGTGAATAATCAATGTCGAGAGATAATTTTTTTATCGGTAAAGTAATGCCAGTTACGTTTAGTGCTGCATAGCGTTCACTGGCTATTTGTGGATGGCAAACGATCCGGGAGCGATCTGGCAGCCATGGAACTCCACCACAATGATCATAATGACCATGTGAGAGCACCGCTGCTGTTAATCCTGATAAATCAATACCCATCATGTTCGCATTATGCAGAAAGCTATCGTCAGGTCCGGTATCGAACAAAATTGCATCATGTTCATCCCGGATAAACAAACTCAGCCCAGCTTTAGCGCGCAATGAAGTTTGTGCGCTAAAGCTGCGCCGATTTTCCAGTAATACGCTGACGGTAACTGCCATGGTGGTTCTTTCCCTGAGATGCTTACCGCCGTACATTTTATGGAATTGAGCCAGACAAAAAATGGCCTGTATTAACACTTCACCTTAAAAAAAATCCGGAAATGAAAAAACATTTCCGGATCCGGGTATGGCTAATAGATATTAAAATTGTCTGCTTGCCCGGCGGCGCTACGCTTGCCGGGCCTACGGGTTATGGTTTTTGTAGATACTGTTATGCCATGCAAGCATTTTCCTCATGCAGCGTGGCATCGAACGGGCGTCCTGATTTCAGGACGCCATACGCCACCTGGGCAAGTTTACGCATCATCGCCCCGATTATCAGCTTCG
>NZ_JAHUXA010000027.1 GCF_019218745.1 Enterobacter sp. ENT03 | reverse complement strand
CCACTGCATAAATCTACGTCACAGGCTGCAAGCCTGAGGCCGGGTACGGCATGTGGACTGCATGGCAGAAAGAACCGGCCGGTTCTTTGTGCACGGGAAGCATAATACAAGGCCGGGTAAGGCGCAGTCGCCACCCGGCAAACCCATCAGAACCGGTAATCCACCGCCATAAAGTAACGCCGTCCGTCTTCGTTATAGCTGTAATCATCGCGGCTGAGATCTTTATCCGTCAGGTTCAGCACACCGGCACGCAGCTTGACGTTTTTCGTTGCCTGCCACGCACCGCCAGCATTCCAGATCACATAGCCGCCCGGCGTGGAACTGGTGGCGCTGATGCGGCGTTGTTCACCCCGGTAATTTCCGGACACATAGAAGGACCAGTCCTGAACCGGTTGCCAGTCCACGGTGCCGTTGGCGGTATGGAACGGTAATTCCTGCAACGGCTTGTTGCCGCCGTTACTCAGATCGCGTCCGTCGTTGTAGGTGTAGTTCAGTGTTAACTTCCACTGATCGTCAAACGGCACTTTCAGCTCGGTTTCTACGCCGCGAATACGCGCTTTGTTGACGTTGTAGTAGCGGAAAATAGGTTCGCCATCGGCATTCACACCGACATAGTTCGGATAGCCCTTCGCCGCTTCTGCATCAGGTGTACGATTGATGCTGATGCGATCTTTAACATCATTCTGGAAGGTGGTGATGCTCGCCTGCACACCCTCAAGCCAGCCCTCTTCCCCGGCGTAATACAGACCCATTTCGTAGCTTTCGCTGGTTTCCGGCTTCAAATCCGGGTTGCCGACGACTTCACATCTGCCACGACAAGAACCGGAAATCCAGTCCGGACTGAGCTGTAACAGTGAAGGCGCTTTGAAGGCTGTCGCCCAGCCGCCTTTTACCGTCAACGTATCGGTGGCGTTGTACACCAAATAGGCTCGGGGACTCCAGTGATCGCCGTAGGTATCGTGATCGTCCATACGCACACCGGTGGTCAGCGCCAGCGGCTCGAAGATGCGCCATTCGTCTTCGATAAACAGCGCATATTGGCTGGTTGAAGTTGCGCTGCTGTTGCCGCCGGTGATGTTAACCGGATCTTTCAGCTTGTCGTGACGCCATTCACCGCCGAGGGTCACGAACTGGTTAATCGCCTCCACAGGGAGCACGTATTTACCGTCGATGGTATTGCTTTCCGAGGTGATAACACCGCGGTTGCCGGGATTTTTATTGTCGACTTTTTCGCCGTAGTATTTCAGTTCGCTGTTACCCAGATCCCAGCGACCATTATGAGTAAGCGAGACGTTCTGGCGTTCAAGGCGGTTCTTATCGAGGGAATCGGAGCTGCGATCCTGGCGGTCGAAGCCATAACCGGCGGTGAAATCGTGATTTTCATTTGGCGTCCATGCGAACTCCACGTTCGCATCGCGGCTGGTAAAGCCTTCGATACGCGGCGTTTCGCCCGTGGCGGCGATGTTCGACGGTTCCGCTTTGTCTTTTTCGCGTTTTGCCACGCTGCCGAATGCTTTCATGCCGAGCACGCCGTCAATCAGCGGGCCGCTGGTGAAGAACTGGCCGTTCCAGGTATCACCGCGATCGCGTTTTTCCTGGATAGTGCTGTCGGCGGTGAGGCTGCCGGTCCACTGCTGGCCAATTTTTTTGGTAATGATGTTAACCACCCCGCCGAGAGCGTCAGAACCATAGAGCGACGACATCGGGCCACGCACCACTTCGATACGCTCGATGGCGTCCACCGGGATCCAGTTCAGATCGAAGTCATTGTGACGGAATACGGCGTTGCGCGAGTTAACGCGTTTGCCGTCGACGAGGATCAGCGTATAGCTGCTGTCGAGGCCGCGAATGCTGACGCCTTTGCGGTTATCGCCTTCGTTGGTGAGCTGTACGCCGGGCACCTCCTGCAGTACATCTTTGAGGTTCTGTACCGGCTTGCGTTGCAGATCCTGCTGCGTGATCACGCTGATACTTGCCGGCGCGTCCTTCACATTCTGCTCGGTGGCAGCGGCGGTAACCACCATCGTTTCATTGGCAAACGCTGGCAGTGCAAGTGAAATGGCGGACGCGCACAGTCCTCCCCGCACGACGGGATTCAGGGTAAACATTCCAAATTCTCCATGAACTAAAGACAACAAATAAGAAAGATGTTGCTCACAATGCGCAGATCCCGCCCGCTACGGTGGCGAAGGCGGTGATAATAATGTCGTTGACCCGGCGCGACACGCGGCGGTTTTATCGTTTTGAAATTGCTGGCAACGATAATGCAAATAATAACAATTATCAATTGAATTGTTAAAAGTTATGTCAAGACGGGAAGATAAATGAGAAGGGAAAGCAAAAGAAGCTGACCGGGTGACGCGTGCGCCACGCGGTCAGATAACAGAGATTACTGCTTAATGCGGTCCGGGAATTCCATATCGCGATAGCTGACAAACTTCGAGCCGCGGCTGAGTTTGTAGCCAAACCAGATGATCAGGAACAGCGGAATACCGATATAGGTGGCTGCCACGCCGCCCCAGTCAATGGTATCTGACAGGAAGGCTTCGTAGTTCTGGCCAAGCGTAATGAGCAGGCACAGCACAAAGGCAAAGATCGGCCCCAGCGGGAAGAAACCGGAACGATACGGCAGTTCGCTCAGATCGCGTCCTTGCATCACATATCCGCGACGGAAGCGATAATGGCTGATGGCGATCCCCAGCCAGGCGATAAAGCCCGTCATGCCCGAGGTATTCAACAGCCACAGGTACACGGTCTGGTTGCCAAACATCGAGGTCAGGAAGCACAGACCTGCGATCACCGTCGTCGCGTAAAGCGCGTTACGCGGCACCCCGCCCTTCGACAGCTTGCTGAAAATACGTGGCGCTTTACCGTCACAGGCCAGCGTGTAGAGCATACGCGTTGAGGCGTACATGCCGGAGTTACCCGCCGACAGCACCGCCGTCAGGATCACTGCATTCATGATCGCCGCCGCAGACAGCAGACCCGCATGCTGGAATACCAGCGTGAACGGGCTGACGCTGATGTCTTTCACATCGTTGCGCAGCAGGCTCGGATCGGTGTACGGAATAATCAGGCTGATCACCAGGATAGCGAACACATAGAACAGCAGGATACGCCAGAACACCTGACGCACCGCACGCGGAATGTTCTTCTCAGGATCTTCAGATTCGCCCGCCGCAATGCCAATCAGTTCGGTACCCTGGAATGAGAAGCCGACGATCATCGCCACGCCAATCATGGCAGCAAAACCGCCCGCAAACGGCGCCTCGCCGATGCCCCAGTTGCTCCAGCCCGCAGGCTCTGCGCCCTGGAAAATACCCAAAATCATCATCACGCCGACGATAATAAAGACGATAACCGTGACGACCTTAATTAAGGAGAACCAGTATTCGGCTTCGCCGAAGCCTTTTACCGAGATCCAGTTGAGCAGGAAAATGACGCACAGGAACAGCGCGCTCCAGATCCAGCCGGGTGTATCCGGGAACCACCAGCTCATCACCAGTTGTGCCGCCACCAGATCCACCGCGATGGTCACCGCCCAGTTGTACCAGTAGTTCCAGCCCAGCGCGAAGCCAAAGCCTTCTTCGACATATTTCTGACCGTAAGTGGCAAAAGAGCCGGAAACCGGCATATAAGCCGCCAGTTCGCCCAGACTGGTCATCAGGAAATAGACCATCAGGCCGATCAAAATATAGGAGAACAGTGCGCCGCCCGGCCCTGCCTGAGAGATGGTTGCGCCTGATGCAACAAACAACCCTGTGCCGATGGAGCCACCAATAGCGATCATCGTCAGGTGACGCGCCTTGAGTTCACGACGCAGCGTGGGCGCTTGTGTGGTTTTAGATTCGGAAACCATGGGAAAATGCTGTCCTTCCAAAAAATGAGGCCGGATTGTAGCAGACCAGACGGCATCCTTCCGGCACAAATGCGCAGTTATAAGAGAGCTTCATGACTGGCCGCGGATTATAAGTAAAGCAGTGGATGCGTGGCTTTACGATAATAAAATGCGCTGGCCTCATTCACCGCAATAGCGCAAAAACCGCTTCAGGGCGCTGGAAAGATGCTTTTGCCGGTGATGAATACGCCACAGCGTCCTTACCAGGCGCGGCAGCGGAATGGGCACTTCCACCAGCGAGCCGGACTCCAGCTGTTCGGCGATCACCCGCCGGGACAGACAACTGATGCCCAGCCCATGGCGCACCGCATGTTTAATGGCTTCGGAATTCCCCAGCTCCATGCCCAACTGAAACTGCGGCAGATGCGACAGCAGCAGGTAATCCACCAGTTCACGCGTGCCGGAACCGCGTTCGCGCAGGATCCAGGGCGCTGCCGCCAGCTGTTCCAGCGTAACCTCATGCTGTAGCAGCGGCGATGACGGTGAGGCAAATACCACCAGTTCATCTTCCAGCCAGGGTTCCGCGATAATTTCCGCCGTATGGCAAGGCCCTTCGATAAGCCCAATATCCACGCGGAAATCCGCTACCGCGTTGATCACGTCCTGGCTGTTGCCGACGCTCATCTCCAGCGGCAGGTCGGGGAAATCCCGGCGATAACGGGCGATCACTTCCGGGAGAATGTAGTTGCCGATGGTGCTGCTGGCAGAGACGCGGATCGCGCCGTTATCCTCGCGGAACAGCTGCTCGATCTCCGTCGCCTGCTCCAGCAACGCCAGCGCGCGCGGATACAACAGCCTACCGTGTTCATTGACCACCAGCCGTTTGCCGACGCGATCGAACAACTGCACGCCGAGTTGCCCTTCCAGATCGCTTAACGCCGCGCTGACCGCCGACTGTGACAAGGCCAGCATTTGCGAGGCCTGGGTTGTCGAGCCACTTTTCAGCACTTCCACAAAAACGGCCAGTTGCCGCAACGTAATATGCATGGTTAACCCCATCCGGTAAGGCGCCGCTTACCACTTATAAAGATTAATTATAAATATATAATCAATTTTATTTTTAAGCCAGCAACCCTTACGCTTTGTCCACACAAAGGAGAAAGGTTATGACTGAACTTACCTTACACGCACACTCTTCATTTCACCGTTACGCGCCCGGCCTTGCGCTTAGCGCGCTGGTGGCAGGGTTTGCCCTGTGGACAGGCAGCATTCCGGCCATTGCCGGTGCCGGATTCAGCGCCCTGACGCTGGCGATCCTCGCCGGCATGATTATCGGTAATACGCTCTATCCGCATGCTGCGCCCCATTGTGATACCGGCGTACTGTTCGCCAAACAGCATCTATTACGCCTGGGGATCATTTTGTACGGTTTCCGGCTGACCTTCTCGCAGATTGCCGATGTCGGCATCAGCGGGATCGTTATTGACGCCCTCACCCTGACCAGCACCTTTGCGCTGGCCTGCTTCCTCGGGCAAAAAGTCTTCGGGCTGGATAAACAAACCAGCTGGCTGATTGGCGCAGGCAGCAGCATCTGCGGCGCGGCGGCGGTGCTGGCAACCGAGCCGGTGGTAAAAGCGCAGGCGAGTAAAGTGACGGTAGCCGTGGCGACGGTGGTGATCTTCGGCACGCTGGCGATCTTCCTTTATCCGGCAGTGTATCCGCTACTGAGCACGTTTTTCAGCCCGGAAGCCTACGGCGTCTATATGGGTTCGACCATGCATGAAGTGGCGCAGGTGGTCGCAGCCGGTCATGCCGTTGGGCCGGATGCCGAAAATGCCGCAGTGATCGCCAAAATGCTGCGTGTGATGATGCTGGCCCCCTTCCTGATCCTGCTGGCAATGCGCGTCAAACGGCTGGCTCCGCAAGATAATACGCAGCACAGCAAGATCACCATTCCGTGGTTCGCCGTGCTGTTCATCGTGGTCGCGGGTTTCAACACCTTTAACCTGCTGCCCGCCGCGCTGGTGCAGACGCTGGTCACGCTGGATACCGTTCTGCTGGCGATGGCGATGGCGGCGCTCGGACTGACCACTCACGTCAGCGCCCTGAAAAACGCCGGTGTGAAACCCCTGCTAATGGCGCTGGTGCTGTTCGTCTGGCTGATTGTCGGCGGCGGGCTGATTAACCTGGGAGTGGAGGCCGCTTTATCCACAGCCATAACCCCCCTGTAAAATTCCTGTTAACCCGGTATCATGGCGACTTTGCCCGGCCGGGTTTGCCAGGAGTGTTTATGAAATACATTGGAGCGCACGTCAGCGCCGCGGGGGGTGTCGCTAATGCCGCGATGCGCGCCGCGGAAATCGGCGCAACCGCGTTTGCCCTGTTCACTAAAAATCAGCGTCAATGGCGCGCCGCACCGCTGACAAGCGAAACGATTGATGACTTTAAAGCCGCCTGCGAAAAATACGGCTACACGTCAGCGCAGATCCTGCCACACGATAGCTACCTGATAAATCTGGGTCACCCGGTGGCCGACGCGCTGGAAAAATCCCGCGAAGCGTTTCTCGATGAAGTGACGCGCTGCCAGCAACTCGGGCTGAGCCTGCTGAACTTCCACCCTGGCAGCCACCTGATGCAGATCCCGGAAGAGGCGTGCCTGGCGCGTATCGCTGAGTCGATCAATATCGTGCTGGATAAAACCGAAGGCGTCACCGCGGTGATCGAAAACACCGCCGGACAGGGCAGTAATCTGGGCTTTAAGTTTGAGCATCTGGCGGCAATTATCGACGGCGTGGAAGACAAATCCCGCGTCGGCGTCTGCATTGATACCTGCCATGCTTTTGCCGCGGGTTACGATCTGCGCAGCGCCGCGGAATGTGAAAAAACCTTTGCGGAGTTTGAGCGCATTGTCGGTTTTAAGTATCTGCGCGGGATGCACCTCAACGATGCGAAAAGCGCGTTTGGCAGCCGCGTTGACCGCCATCACAGTCTCGGTGAGGGCAATATCGGGCATGATGCGTTTCGCTGGATCATGCAGGACGCGCGTTTTGACGGTATTCCGATGGTACTGGAAACCGTTAACCCGGATATTTGGGCGGAAGAGATCGCCTGGCTAAAAGCACAGCAACACAGCGAAGTGACGGCATAATAGTATTACGGGTGCCTTTAATGATGAATAGAATTAAAGGCACAATTAACCCCACTCACTCAAAATTATTTATGTGACGGCACTCAAATTATATTAATCTGATCGTATTCACGATTATCGGCTTTCTCTACACTGCTGCTATTAAAGAAAACATCACTGGCACTTGTAACTATTAAATTAGGCAAGGGCAATACCTGAAGGGCCTCCCCCTTTATGTATTGCCCTTTTTTTATGGGGAGAGGTCATGATTATTGCGAAAATTCTCAACAATAATGCGGTTATCGCTACTAACCGGGAAGGCGAAGAGATCGTCGTCTCCGGTGCCGGAGTGGGTTACAACCAAAAAGCAGGTACCCGACTTGATCAGCGCCTGATCAACAAAGTCTATTACATTAAAGAGGAACACAAAGATCAGATTTACGATCTCATCAAAAAGGTCAGTATTGAATATATTCATATCGCGGAAAAAATCATTGTACTGGCGGAAAAAGAACTGGGGCAAAAATTGTCTGCATCCATCATTTTTTCGCTGGTTGATCATATCGCTAACGCGACCCTGCGCCAGCAGCAATTCGTTCACTTACCGAATTTGTTCCTTGATGAGATCGCCCTGCTCTATCCGCAGGAATACGCCGTCGCAGAACAGGCGCTCGCGATCATCGCCCGCGAAACCGGTATCCAGCTTGCGGCGGATGAAACCGGCTATATCGCGCTACACCTCATCAATAACTATCAGCGGACGGATATTTCCGTTTCCATTCTGGCGCTGGTCAAAGAGATTATTGCCATCGTGGAAACAAGTTATCATTGTGTCCTTCCAAAAGATTCGTTCGATCACTCCCGCTTTATGATGCATCTGAAATTTTTTGCTTACCGTATTATTCATAAAGAGGAGATTAACGAGTGTGATTTTCGCATTATCTACGAATACTTTACCGAGACGGACGCGCAGCTTAAAAAATGCGTCACGCGGATTAGTCAGTATATTAACGACAACTATCAACGCAGTATCAAAATGAGCGAGAAACTCTACCTTTCCATTCATATTAAAAATGTAATGAGCCGCCGGATTAATTAATTCCGGGAAAACAATGGAGTGTTAAATGAAATCCTCAACTATTTGGCATTATTTCCAGAGTCTTGGAAAGGCTTTTATGTACCCTATTGCCCTGCTCAGCGTCTGCGGCATGATGCTTGGTCTGGGCAGCGGATTATCCGACGCCAGCGTGGCGCACTATTTACCTTTTATGGCCTGGCCACCGGTAAAAACCACCCTGTTATTTATTGTCGAACTGGGATTATATGCTTTCGCTAATCTGCCGGTATTGTTTGCCATCGCCATTCCGCTCGGTTTATTAAAAGACAAAGAGGACAAAGCCTACGGCGCATTTTCCGGGCTGATCGGGTTTATGGCCATGCACCTGGGCACACATTTTTATCTGCAACAAAACAACCTGCTGGTGGCCAGCGATCAAATGTCTACCCACGGTCAGACGATCATTCTTGGCATCCAGACCTATAACACCAGCGTGTTAGGCGGCATTGTCAGTGGTTTGCTGGTCAATGCGCTGTATCGGCACATCGTCGCACTTAACATCCCGGCATCGTTGGGTTTTTACAGCGGCCCGCGATTAGTGCCTATTGTGACGCTGATCCTGATGAGTCTGGTAGGACTGGTCATTCCCTTCGTCTGGCCACCGTTTTTCAATATGTTTATGGCTATTGGACGCTGGATCTCCACCTCCGGCCCGGTGGGCTATTTCTTCTATGCCGTGGCGGAGCGCGTCACCATACCTTTTGGCCTGAATCATCTGGTCACGTCGGTATTCCGCTTCACGCCCATCGGCGGCTCGGCCATTATCAATCAGCAGGAATACTTCGGAACGCTGAATATGTTTATGGCGTACGTGAAAGAGAATGCCGTTATTCCTCTCGATCTCGCCGGCAAAATGGAACAGGGCAAACTGATGATCCAGTACGGGCTGGCGGGGGCGGCGCTGGCGATGTATCAGACGGCCAAAAACCGCATGGCGGTGAAAGCACTGCTGATTTCCGGCGTGCTGACGGTGATCGTCGGCGGTGTCAGCGAACCCATCGAATTCCTGTTTTTGTTCGTCAGCCCGGCGCTGTTTGCTTTCCACGCGTTTATGAACGGTTTTGCCAATATGATCCTGCCCTATATGGGCGTGAAAATGGGCTTCACCGGCGACTTGATCCAGTTTATCAGTTTCGGCGTTCTGCGCGGCGTGCGTACCGGCTGGCCGATCGCCATCATGGTGGAGGTGGTGTACTTCGTTATTTACTACCTCGTCTTTCGCTGGGCGATCCTCAAATTTAATCTGCTCACCGTCGGTCGCGAAGAGGACGGGGATAGCACCCTGCCCGATGCCACACCTGATAAGGGCGAGGAGATGGTCAGCGCGCTTGGCGGCCGGGAAAACATTGTCTCGCTGGATAACTGCGTCACCCGACTGCGCCTGGTGGTCAAGGACATCTCGCTGATTGATGAGGCCAGGATCAAACGTGCCGGCGGCGTCGCCATCGTTAAACTTGATGCCACCACCCTGCAAATTATCATTGGCACGAAAGTCTTCGCCATGCGTCGCGAGATGGATGCTTACATGGGGGTGCGTCATGACGGATTTTAATACCCCGATTTCGCGCTATCACACTTATTGTACGCAGTGGGATTTTGCCGCTGACCGCTTTGGTGAAGCAGACGTATTACCGTTTTCCATTTCGGATATGGATCTTGCGGTGCCGCCGGCGATTATGAGTGCCCTGACCGCGCGCCTGAGCCATCCGGTGCTGGGTTACAGCCGCTGGCAACATGCGGATTACCTTGAGGCGATTGTGCACTGGTATGACAAACAGTTCGCCTGCCCGATAAAGCCGGAGTGGATCGCCTACAGCCCAAGCGTCATGTACTCCCTGAGTAAGCTTATTGAACTGTTAAGCGGCACGGCAGACGGCATTTGCCTGTTCACGCCCGCGTATAATGCGTTCTTTGATGTCATCCGCCAGAACCGCCGCCAGCTGCTGACGTCTGAGCTGAAGCGGAGCGGCGGCCGCTACCATATCGACTGGCAGGATTTTGAATGCCAGGCGATGCGCGCCAGCATTATCCTGTTATGCAACCCGCACAATCCAGTCGGTCGCTGCTGGACGCCCCATGAAATCACCCGCATCCTCGATATTGCGCAAAAACACCAGTGCTGGGTGATCTCTGACGACATTCATATGGACATCACTTTTACGCAGAACACCTTTCCGCTGCTCAAAGCGCAGCATCCTCATCATGAAAAGCTGGTGGTGCTGTCATCGGTGTCGAAAACCTTCAATCTTCCGGCACTGACCGGCTCCTATGCGCTGATCCCCGATCCGCAACTGCACCAGAAATTTGTCACCCTCACCCGCTACCGGGATTTCGTTAACTCCCCGGCGATCCTCAACGTCATCGCCACCATTGTTGCGTACCGGGAATGCGACGACTGGCTTGCGGCGCTGCGGGGGCACCTGCAACAAAATCTTGCCTTTGTGGCGTCATTTCTGGCGACGTTTTTACCGGAAATCACCCTCGTGCAACCCGACGGCTGCTACTTTGCCTGGCTGGATTGCCAGCGGTTGACCGTCTCAGACGCGGTGCTTCAGCACTATCTGGTGCAGGCGGGCAAAGTGGGCATCATGTCTGGCAGTCATTACGGACGCGGCGGCGAGCATTTCCTGCGGCTTAACTGCGCCTGTTCCCGCGCCAAACTGGAAGACGGATTACACCGGCTGCATAAAGCCGTGAGCGCGCTCAATAACGCGCGACAAGGAGATCATCATGAATAACAGTACGCTGCCCCTGCTTAAAAACTATATGCGCAAAGAACACCAGGCTATTGGGGAGTTACTCACCGCGCCTTTCCCCGGTATGGAGATGTTGATCGACATTATTCTTGGCGCTAAGGGACGAGTGGTGTTCGTCGGCATTGGCAAATCTGGCCACATTGGTAAGAAGCTTGCCGCCACTTTTGCCAGCACGGGAACACCGGCGATTTTTGTACACGGCACCGAAGCGTTACACGGTGATTTGGGGATGATCCACAGGGATGATATTGCCATTCTGCTGTCAAACAGCGGTGAAACGCAGGAGATGCTGGCCCTGCTGCCCAGCCTGAAAAAAATGGCTGTTCGGCGGGTGGCTTTTACCGGCAACCGGCATTCATCGCTGGCAATGGCCTGCGATCTGGCCATTGAGATCCGCGTGGAAACTGAGGCGGATGATTTAGGGCTGGCACCGTCAAGTTCCTCGACGGCGGTCCTGGTGGTAGGGGATGCGCTGGCGCTGACGCTCTCGCATTTAAAGCAGTTTACCCGGCAAAATTTTGGCCTCTACCATCCCGGCGGCACGCTCGGGAAACGGGCCGTGTAAGCAATAAAAAAGGACAGCATCTGCTGTCCTTTTTGCGTGCCCGGCAACTTACTCTTACGCGATTTTCTCAGCCACGACCGTTTCCGGACGTTTCAGGAAAGCGTAAGCCAGACCTGCCAGCAGCGTACCGGCAACAATCGCCAGCAGATAACCCACGACCGGCGTGATTGCGCCTGGGATCAGCAGGACGAACAGGCCACCGTGCGGTGCCATCAGCTTCGCGCCAATCGCCATGGAGATCGCCCCGGTCACCGCGCCGCCCACGATACAGCAAGGGATGACACGCATCGGGTCACGGGCTGCGAACGGGATCGCGCCTTCAGAGATAAAGCACAGACCGAGAACCAGTGCGGCTTTCCCCCCTTCCTGCTGACCTTTGTCGAACTTTTTACGCGCAACCAGCGTGGCGATACCCATCGCCAGCGGCGGTACCATCCCGGCAGCCATAATGGCGGCCATCGGTGCATAAGTCTGGGTACTCAGCAGACCGACGCCAAAGGCGTAAGCGGCTTTGTTCACCGGACCACCCATATCGGTACACATCATGCCACCGAGGATCGCACCCAGCAGAACCGCGTTCGCGGTGCCCATGGTTTGCAGCCAGTGAGTCAGACCCGTCAGGATACCGGCGACCGGTTTGCCGATCAGGTAGATCATCGCCAGACCGACAATCAGGCTTGAGAACAGCGGAATGATCAGGATCGGTTTCAGCGCTTCCATGCTCGGCGGCAGCTTCACTTTCTGGCTGATGGCTTTCGCCACGTAACCGGCAATAAAGCCAGCAATGATACCGCCAATAAAGCCGGAACCCGTGCTCACCGCCAGCATGCCGCCGATAAGACCCGGCGTCAGACCCGGACGGTCAGCGATAGAGAACGCAATATAACCCGCCAGTACCGGCACCATCAGCGCGAAGGCTGAACCACCACCGATTTGCATCAGTGCGGCGGCGAGGGTATCCGGTGTTTTGAAGGCTTCAATACCAAACGCAAAGGACAGCGCGATACACAGACCGCCCGCTACCACCATCGGCAGCATGTAAGACACGCCGGTCAGCAGGTGACGATAAGCACCGCCGCCCTCTTTCTTCCCTTCGCTTGCCGCCTGCGGTTTACCCGACGGCTGATACGGCTTCGCTTCTGCCTGCGCTTTATCCAACTCCTGCGCGGTTTTCTTCAGCGCCAGACCAGTGGAGGTGCGGTACATCGGCTTACCGGCGAATTTCGCCAGATCCACTTCGATGTCTGCCGCCACAATCACCAGATCCGCTTCCGCCACTTCTTCCGGAGTGATGGCATTGCCCGCGCCCACAGAGCCGCGGGTTTCCACTTTCACCCACCAGCCGCGTTTTTTGGCTTCGGTTTCAATCGCTTCCGCCGCCATAAACGTGTGCGCCACGCCGGTCGGACAGGCGGTAACCGCTACCACACGCTTCACGCCGCCGGTTGCGGCAGGTGCAGCCGCAGCCACTGGCGCGCTGTAAGGCGCCGCGTGATTTTTCGCTTCACTTAAAAACAGCTCCGGGTGCGCCACGGCGCGATTAATATCGCCCAGCCACACTTTTTTGCCGTTCAGCGCGCTGTCGTTCGGCACGCTGGTTCCTAATACGATTGCCAGTTCAGCTTCATGCGGATTGTCGATGATTTCCACATTGGCTTTTTGCGCCGCCACTCCCAACAAGGTTTTCGCCATATAAGCGCGGGCCTGGCCGAGACTGGAGTCAATTATCAGCAGCGTTTTCATTATGCTCTCCTGCTGTTAGTTAAAGGGTTTTAAGTCAACGCGCGCCATCATCGCGGCCAACTGGGTACGGTCGGTAATGCCGACGTTGCTCTGGCTGACAGCCAGGGCGGCGACGGCGGTAGCAAGACGTAATGTATGCTCACTGGATTCACGCATCAGCAGGCCATAAATCAGGCCGCCAACCATCGAATCCCCTGCGCCAACGGTGCTTACCACTTCCATTGACGGCGGTTTGGCGATCCATTCGCCAGAAGCGTTAACCCACAACGCCCCTTCAGCTCCCAGAGAAATCACCACATGGGCAATTCCTTGTTCACGAAGCGCATGTGCGGCTTCGATAACATCTTTCAGTTCCGGTAATTTACGACCGGCCCAGATTTCCAGCTCGCGACGGTTGGGTTTTACCAGCCACGGTGCGGCTTTCAGACCGGCCACCAGCGCTTCGCGGCTGCTGTCAAAGATGATGCACGGACACTGGCTGCGCAGGCGCGTCATCCAGTCGGTGAAAGCTTCCGGGCTGACGCCCGTCGGCAGGCTGCCGCTGACGCACACCATGTCGAACTGACCCAACCAGCTCAGGGAATCGGCAACAAAACGCTCCCAGTCGGCGGGGGTAACATCAAAGCCGGAGAAGTTAAAATCGGTGACTTCGCCGTCTTTTTCGGTCAGCTTGACGTTGATACGGGTACGGCCCTGCACCACCTGAAAACGGTTGGCGATGCCGAGTTCGCTGAACAGCTGCTGAAAGCCATCCTGGTTATCTTTCCCCAGGAAACCGCCAACGGTGACATCGATACCCAGATCTTTCAGCACTTTGGCAACGTTAATGCCTTTACCTGCCGCATGCAGACCGGTAGTGCGCACCAGGTTAACTTCCCCGCGTTCCACTTCCGGGGTATACCCCACCAGATCGTAAGCCGGGTTAAGGGTGATTGTGGCAACACGTCTGCTCATTATGCGCCCTCCCCAAGACCGGCCGCGATGGCGTCGCCAATCGCTTTCAGCGCGGCTTCAGCATCTGCACCTTGCGCGGTAAAGCGCAGGCGATGGCCTTTCTTCACGCCCAGCGCCACCACTTTCATCAGGCTGCGGCCATTAGCCGGCTTGCCGCTGCCGTCGAGGTTGGTGACGGTCACGTCGCAATCAAATTGTTTGATGGTGTTCACCAGCATGGTGCCCGGACGGGCATGCAGGCCGTGTTCATTACGCACCACGAATTCTGCGCTCAACACGTCTTCCGACAGCGCGTCGTCGCTGGTCAGCAGCGCCAGCAGCGTGGCGGCATCCGCCGTCAGCAGGCGGTCAGCTTTATTGTTCAGCAGCAGATCGGTCAGGCGCTTAAGCACGGCAACCGGCTGGTCGTCGGCCATCGCCACGCTGATCAACAGCTGGGCGTTTTCACCTTCAACCGTAAAGGCGCTGGCGGCGCGGCTTACCGCAATGGCGCTGCCGAGGTTACCTTCGGCGCTGTCGTTCAGCCACACACCCTGACCCAGGTTCAGCGGTTTTTCATTAATGGCGCGCGTCACGAAGGCGGTGTCTACTGCACCGGCTTCTTTCAGACGACCGGCGTTCACCGCCTGCAGGGTGACAATATCGCTGGCGATGATGTCGAGCGTCAGCAAATCGTTGTCCAGCTTCAGCACGTCACTCTGTTTTTCGCCCATCAGCAGCGCGCGCAGCTCTTCCGCCGTGGTGGCAGACTGCAACTGCGCGGCGACTGCATCGTCGCTTAACACATGCGTCAGCTGACGCAGCAGGCCGAGGTGTTCATCCGAACTGGCGGCAATGCCGATCGCCACGTAGGCCACCTGCCCTTCGCCCCACAATACGCCCTGCGGGAACTGATAAACCTGAACGCCGGTTTTCAGCACCTGATCGCGGGTGTCGGTGGTGCCGTGGGGAATGGCAATGCCGTTGCCAAGGAACGTGGAGGTCTGCTGCTCGCGGGCCAGCATACCGTCAACATAGCCATCAGCCACGTTGCCTGCCTGCACAAGGGCGGCGGCGATCTGACGAATAGCGTCTTCTTTATTAGTGGCCTGCTGGCCGGGATGAATATCCTGAACGGATAACTGGAACATAAATTTCCACTCCTGCTGAAGTTGAATCGTTTCAGCCTTCTGGTGAATTAACGCGCCAACCGGTAACGGGGAAGTTAAAGGATAGCGCTGAAACGTTTCAAGAAGTCTTGCTCTTAATCGTTCAGCACGCAAGAAATCTCGTCTTTCAGGGTAAAGAATTTAGATGTACAGCACATTTTTGCGGCGGTGACGTTATTTTGCTGATACTGCTGATGCTGCCGCTGCGTCTGTTTCAGCAACTTCAGCCAGAATGAGAATTATTTTGAAATGCTATTTTGATTTTTCGTGGCACTTTTTTGTTAGCGACTGTTCATTTTCTGAGTAGCGGCGTAAACTCCGCGTCTTCATTAAACAGCAGAACTTAAAGATGCACATTAGCCCCGCAGCCGCCTCCCCGAAACCTTTTGACGTCACCTCCACCGCGTTTTTAATCGTTGCCTTTTTAACCGGTATTGCCGGTGCCTTGCAGACGCCGACGCTGAGCTTATTTCTGACTAACGAAGTACATACCCGCCCGGCAATGGTGGGATTTTTCTTCACCGGCAGCGCGGTGATCGGCATTCTGGTCAGCCAGTTTCTCGCCGGACGTTCCGACCGGAAAGGCGACCGTAAAAATCTCATCGTCTTCTGCTGCCTGTTCGGGGTGCTGGCCTGTACGCTGTTCGCCTTTAACCGTAACTATTTCATTTTGCTGTTTATCGGCGTGTTCCTCAGCAGCTTCGGCTCGACGGCCAACCCGCAGATGTTCGCCCTTGCCCGTGAACATGCGGATCGTACCGGCCGTGAAGCGGTCATGTTCAGCTCGATCCTGCGCGCGCAGGTGTCGCTGGCATGGGTGATCGGCCCGCCGCTGGCCTATGCGCTGGCAATGGGTTTTGGCTTTACGATGATGTACCTGAGCGCGGCGATTGCCTTTGTGGTGTGCGGCATCATGGTGTGGTTTTTTCTGCCGACCATGCGCAAAGAGCCGGTGCTGGCCAGCGGCGTGCTGGAAGCGCCGCGCACCAATCGCCGTGACGCCCTGCTGCTGTTTGCTATCTGCACGCTGATGTGGGGCACCAACAGCCTCTATATCATTAATATGCCGCTGTTTATCATTAATGAACTGCGTCTGCCGGAAAAGCTGGCGGGTGTGATGATGGGGACCGCTGCCGGGCTTGAGATCCCGACCATGCTGATTGCGGGCTACTATGCTAAACGCTTCGGCAAGCGTTTTCTGATGCGCATTGCGGTGGTTGCCGGGCTGATTTTTTACGCCGGGATGCTGACCGTGCACACCCCGGTCTTGCTGCTGGCTTTACAGCTGCTGAACGCGATTTATATCGGCATTCTCGCGGGGATCGGTATGCTCTATTTCCAGGATTTGATGCCGGGTCAGGCGGGGGCGGCGACCACGCTGTATACCAATACGACCCGCGTCGGCTGGATCATCGCCGGGTCGCTGGCGGGCGTGGTGGCGGAATTCTGGAGCTATCATGCGGTATTCTGGTTTGCGCTGGTGATGATTGTCGTCACCATGGCGTGCCTCGCGCGCATTAAAGATGTTTAAGGCGCGGTCTGCGTTTCCAGATTGATAAGGTAGACCATCGCCTGTGTGCGGGTGCTGCCGCACACATATCGCGGGAAGGTTGCAGTCCGGCGCAGACTTTCGGGCGAAGCGTCGAGCGGAACAGCTTACAGCGCTGCTGCTCATCAAGCTGCACACAGGGCGTATTGGCGGGTTTACCGTCCGGCATACCGGGGATCGGGCTGCTGATGGATGGCGCGGTACAACAGGCTCCGCAATCGCTGCGACACTCCATAAACGGCTCTCTTTTATCAGGGGATGCTGCGGGCTGTCATCCCGCTTTGGCGCACGCTATCACTTTTTGCGGTGAACATGCAAAACATGCTGATTCCCCTTGCCTGAATCGCCCCTCGCGAGTAATTTGTCGCGATATTTTTACCCTTTTCCCAAACAGGATTAATAATGCCAAGAGCGAATGAAATCAAAAAAGGTATGGTGCTGAATTACAACGGCAAACTGCTGATTGTGAAAAATATCGATATTCAGTCACCAAGCGCACGCGGCGCTGCAACACTGTACAAAATGCGTTTTGCTGACGTCCGTAGCGGGATGAAAGTTGAAGAGCGTTTTAAAGGCGACGACATTGTTGATACCGTAACGCTGACCCGCCGTTTCGTTGACTTCTCTTATGTGGATGGCAACGAATACGTGTTTATGGATAAAGAAGATTACACGCCGTACATCTTCACCAAAGAACAGATTGAAGACGAACTGCAGTTTATTCCGGAAGGCGGAATGCCGGACATGCAGGTGTTAACCTGGGATGGTCAGCTGCTGGCGCTGGAGCTACCGCAGACAGTGGATCTGGAAATCGTGGAAACGGCACCGGGCATCAAAGGTGCTTCAGCCAGCTCACGTACCAAGCCTGCCACCATGAGCACAGGTCTTGTGATCCAGGTGCCGGAATACCTGACTACCGGCGAGAAGATCCGCATTCATATCGAAGAAAGCCGTTATATGGGCCGTGCGGATTAAGGCAAATTTTCGCCCGGCGGCGCAAGCTTGCCGGGCCTACGTGTAGGCCGGGTTAGCGCAGCGCCACCCGGCAATTATTTATACTATTTTACCGTTTTACAGCAGTTCCGGGAACAGCGTATGTTTTAGCGCCAGTTCCACGCCGCGTACTTCCGCCATCCCTTTCAGACGACCAATCGCCGAATAGCCGGGGTTCGTTTTCTTACGCAGATCGTCGAGCATCTGATGACCGTGATCCGGACGGAACGGGATCGGACGAACATCCCCCGCCTGCTTACGGCGCAGTTCTTCAGTGAGGATCGCTTTCACCACCGCCACCATATCGACGTCGCCCTGCAAATGCGCAGCTTCGTGGAAGGTTTTCGGGTTCGCTTCGCGGCAGGTGGAACGCAGATGCGTAAAGTGAATGCGGTCGCCAAAGGTTTCCACCATCTTCACCAGATCGTTATCCGCCCGCACGCCGTACGAGCCGGTGCACATGGTGAAGCCGTTGTGGATGCTGTCGACACACGATTTCAGCCACTGCATATCTTCAATGGTAGAGACAATACGCGGCAGGCCGAGGATCGGGCGCGGTGGATCGTCCGGGTGCACGGCCAGACGCACGCCCACTTCTTCCGCCACCGGCACAATGGCTTTCAGGAATACCGCCATGTTTTCACGCAGCTGTTCTTTATTAATGCCATCGTATTCCGCCAGACGGGCGCGGAACTGATCCAGCGTGTAGCCCTCTTCGGCTCCCGGCAGCCCGGCAATAATATTGCGCGTCAGCTTTTCAATTTCAGCCTCGCTTGCGGCGTTGAAGAATTCCAGCGCCTGACGCTGTTCTTCTTCCGTGTAGTCTGCCTGCGCCCCTTCGCGCTTCAGGATATGCAGCTCGAAAGCGGCAAACGCGATTTGGTCAAAACGCAGGGCTTTGGAGCCGTCCGGTAGCGTGTATTCCAGGTCGGTACGCGTCCAGTCGAGGATCGGCATAAAGTTGTAGCAGACGGTATCGATGCCGCAGGTCGCCAGATTACGGATGCTCTGCTGATAATTGGCAATCCAGGTTTTGTATTCTCCGCTGTGCGTTTTGATGTCTTCGTGCACCGGAATACTTTCTACCACCGACCAGGTGAGGCCTTTTTCAGCCAGCAGCGCCTGACGCTGTTTAATTTCGTCCACCGGCCACACCTGGCCGTTAGGAATATGATGCAGTGCGGTAACCACACCGGTTGCGCCCGCCTGACGGACGTCATCAAGAGATACCGGATCGTTCGGTCCATACCAACGCCAGGTTTGTTCCATCGCCTCACCCTCT
The DNA here is from genome assembly GCF_019218745.1 of Enterobacter sp. ENT03. Lineage (GTDB taxonomy): Bacteria > Pseudomonadota > Gammaproteobacteria > Enterobacterales > Enterobacteriaceae > Enterobacter_D. Next base: position 21,448 of record NZ_JAHUXA010000027.1, on the reverse strand, counting down.
AAAAGTTGTTATACCAATACCATTAAACACAATGACGACTACCATACATGTTTCTCTTCGGGGATCAAATCCCGCCGCCTGTTAGATTGATCCAGCTCACAATCCCCGCATAATTAAGGCATACCAATTCAATTTGCTGTCATATAACTTTACACTGCATCTTGTTAATTATTGGTTAATCAGGTGTGTATTAATGAAGACAATTGCTTCGCAAACGCTGCCGGAAAACGTCCGTTTACCGCAGTATGATCGCTCCCTGCTCCGCTCGCGCATCGTGCATTTTGGTTTTGGTGCCTTTCATCGCGCGCATCAGGCGCTGTTAACCGACCGGGTGCTGAACGCGCAAGGCGGCGACTGGGGGATCTGCGAAATCAGCCTGTTCAGTGGCGATAAATTAATGGCGCAGCTGCGAGAGCAAGACCACCTGTTTACCGTGCTGGAAAAAGGCGCGATGGGCAACGAGGCGATTATCGTTGGCGCGGTTCATGAATGCCTGAATGCGAAACTGGACTCCCTGCCCGCCATTATCGAAAAATTCTGCGAACCGCAGGTGGCGATTGTCTCGCTGACCATCACGGAAAAAGGCTACTGCATCGATCCGGCGACCGGCAAACTGGATCTCAACCAGCCGCGCATTGTTCATGATCTGCAAAATCCCACAGAGCCGCACTCCGCGCCGGGCATTCTGGTGGAAGCCCTCGCCCGCCGCCGCGATCGCGGCCTGGCCCCTTTTACCGTGCTCTCTTGCGACAATATTCCTGACAACGGGCATGTGGTGAAAAACGCCGTGCTCGGCATGGCGCAGCAGCGCTCTGAAGACCTGGCGCAATGGATCAGTGAAAAGGTGAGTTTCCCCGGCACCATGGTCGATCGCATCGTACCGGCGGCAACGGACGCGTCGCTGGCGGAAATCACCCGCACGCTGGGGGTGGAAGATCCCTGCGCCATCAGCTGCGAGCCTTTTATTCAGTGGGTGGTGGAAGATAATTTTGTCGCCGGTCGCCCGGACTGGGGCGTGGCGGGCGTACAGCTGGTAGAGGATGTGCTGCCGTGGGAGCAAATGAAACTGCGTATGCTGAACGGCAGCCACTCCTTCCTGGCGTATCTGGGGTATCTGGCCGGTTTTGCCCATATCAGCGACTGCATGCAGGATGCGCATTTTCGCCGTGCCGCCCGGCGTCTGATGCTGGACGAACAGGCACCGACGCTGCGCATCACCGATGTGGATCTGACGGCGTACGCCGATAGCCTGATCGACCGTTTTGCCAACCCGGCGCTGCAACACCGGACCTGGCAGATCGCCATGGACGGCAGCCAGAAACTGCCACAGCGCATGCTGGAAGGTATTCGGGTACATTTGCAACGTGGCACACCGTGGCCGCTGCTGGCGCTCGGCGTCGCCGGATGGATGCGCTACGTTAGCGGCGTCGATGACGCCGGACAGGCGATTGATATTCGCGATCCGCTGACGGATAAATTCCGCGCCATTGTCGACACCAGCGAGCCGGGCGAGCGCGTTCCGGCACTGCTCACGCTGACGGAAATCTTTGGCAGCGACCTGCCGTCGGACCCGGTATTTGTCGAGGCGATCCAGTCTGCCTGGTCATTGCTTGCGGCAAAAGGCGCGCATCAGGCGGTGATCGACACGCTCAGTCATTAACATTTTCTGCCCTTAACGCGGACAGTCTCCCCCTCTGTCCGCCGTTTCTCTTCTCTTTTCTCTTTTTTTTCGCCAGGATGAGCACCATTGTTACTTAATAACAGTTAACAGATCTCATCATGGAGCTTATATGACCAGGACCAACTTGATCACCGGTTTTCTGGGGAGCGGTAAAACCACTTCTATTTTGCATCTGCTGGCGCAGAAGGATCCCGCCGAAAAATGGGCCGTACTGGTCAATGAATTTGGTGAAGTGGGTATTGACGGCGCATTGCTGGCAGACAGTGGCGCACTGTTAAAAGAGATCCCCGGCGGTTGTATGTGTTGTGTGAATGGTTTGCCGATGCAGGTGGGGCTGAATACTCTGCTGCGTCAGGGTAAACCGGACCGTTTACTGATTGAACCTACCGGGCTGGGCCATCCGAAGCAGATCCTCGATATGCTTACCGCCCCGGTTTATGAGCCGTGGATCGAACTGCAGGCGACGCTCTGCCTGCTCGATCCGCGCCAGTTGCTGGACGAGAAAACCGTCAATAATGAAAACTTCCGCGATCAGCTGGCGGCGGCAGACATCATCATCGCCAATAAACAGGATCGCCGCACGCCGGAAAGCGAACAGTCGCTGGCGCAGTGGTGGCATCAGTACGGTGGCGACCGGGAACTGGTCAGCGCCACCCAGGGAAATATCGACCCCGCCCTGCTGGATCGCCCGCGCCGCAATCAGCGTGAACTGCCGGTCAGCGCCGCGCATCAGCACAGCCATGACGATAAGAAAGGCCTTGCTGCGCTAAGTCTGCCATCCCACCAGCGCTGGCGGCGCAGCGTCAACAGCGGTCAGGGCCATCAGGCCTGCGGCTGGATCTTTGATGCGGATACCTGTTTTGACACCATCGGCCTGCTGGAGTGGGCGCGCCTGGCGCCGGTGGATCGCGTGAAAGGTGTGATGCGTATTCCTGAAGGTCTGGTGCGCATCAATCGCCAGGGACAAGATCTGCGCATCGAAACGCAAAGCGTGTCACCGCCGGACAGCCGTATTGAGCTGATTACCGCCGATGAAGCAGACTGGAATTCACTTCAGTCCGCTTTGTTGAAGCTCCGTTTAGCCGCAGGGAACTAACGTTACATCTGATACCTAAGGTTTAGATGAACACATGAAGACGCGACTTCCCCTGATTTTATTGTTAAACGCCGCCGGTCTGGCGCTTTTTTTATCCTGGTACTTATCGGTAAACCATGGCATGTGGTTTACCCTGGATTCGGCTATTTTTCATTTCTTTAATGCAAAACTGACCGAAAGCCGTGCCTTTTTGTGGCTGGTGGCGATTACGAATAATCGTGCATTTGATGCCTGTTCGTTACTGGCGATGGGCGCGCTGATGGTGAGCTTCTGGCGTAGCGCCGGGGCGGCAGGCCGTCGCCGCGTAGTAATGATTGGTCTGATGATGTTACTGACGGCGCTGGTGATCAACCAACTGGCGCAGGCGCTGTATCCGGTCAAACGTGCCAGCCCGTCGTTATTCTTCGAGCATAGTCATCGCGTGAGCCATTTGCTAAGTGTTATTCCCACAAAAGACGCTTCGGCAGACAGTTTCCCTGGCGATCACGGCATGATGCTGCTTATTTTTTCAGCCGTTATGTGGCGTTATTTTGGTAAGCGGGCCTGTGCTATTGCCCTGGTGATTGTGGTGTTTTTTGCTTTTCCGCGGGTAATGATTGGCGCGCACTGGTTTACCGATATTGCCGTTGGATCCCTTTCTGCCGTACTCATTGGCTTACCATGGGTACTGTTAACCCCCCTTTGCGATAAAATCATTTCCCTGTTTGACTATTATTTGCCTTATAAAAGCAAACAATATTTAAACAAATAAATAACGTGTATGAATAGCTCGTTGCAGGGAGCGGTAACGTTCCCTGCTAAATAATGAGCATCCCTGCCGCACGTTGTCATACTCCCGGAACAAATTTTCTCCAGCTAAATGAGCAAGATGCATAGTTTTTAAGCTAAATTGCCGACTTCTTGTACAAAGTTATTTTTTCACTTTCGGTATCATAATTTCTTATAAAAAAACACATAAAAAGGCTCGCAATGCCTGGGGTGATCGGGTACTCTCGACTGCGTTTCGCCTCACAGACATAAAATATTCCCGCTGTGAATAAATTTGTGCGTTTATGCACAGATTTGATCAAGAGGAATTGTGTCGTAGTGCGCAGGTAATTAATCTCGTCACGTTTGGCATTTATATAGCGATATTTATCGTTAAGGACTTCAAGGGAAAATAAACAACATGGTCAAATCTCAACCGATTTTGAGATATATCGTGCGGGCGATCCCCGCGTTAGCAGTCGCGGTCCTGCTTTCAGCTTGTTCAACTAATACCGCAAAGAATATGCACCCTGAGACGCATGTTGTGGGCACCGAAGATGCCTCGTCACTGCAAGCCTCTCAGGATGAATTTGAGACGATGGTTCGTAATCTTGATGTTAAATCTCGCCTTATGGATCAATACGCAAGCTGGAAAGGCGTTCGTTATCGTCTTGGCGGCGATACCAAAAAAGGTATTGACTGTTCTGGTTTCGTACAACGTACTTTCCGTGAACAATTTGGTTTAGAACTGCCGCGTTCTACTTATGAGCAGCAGGAAATGGGTAAATCCGTTTCACGCACCAGCTTACGCACCGGCGATCTGGTGCTGTTTAAAGCCGGCTCTACCGGACGTCACGTTGGTATTTATATCGGCAATAATCAGTTTGTCCATGCCTCTACCAGCAGCGGTGTCGTGATTTCAAGTATGGATGAGCCATACTGGAAAAAGCGTTATAACGAAGCGCGTCGCGTCTTAGTCCGCAGTTAAGTTTTGACTTGTTAGTTTCCCTTGACTGACAAGACGATAGAAAAAAAGCGCTGCTCCGGCAGTGCTTTTTTTTTGCCTGCTGACGGCGATGTCCTTTCCAGGCTATAGTCTGACAAATCAAGGCGATCCTCCGTGGCTACTCTGGACAACGTACCCCTATGCCGATCCGCTTCACGCATGCCAATCGAAAAATTCTGACGCTCAGTATTCTGATAGGCGTTATTACGGGCATTATTGCGGGAAGCCTGCAATTTATAATTGCGCATCACCATCGTGAAATTCAGTTAGAACGTTTATTCACCGAAATTAACTCAAATTTTGAACATTATTTTAGCGAACTGCATACCACCACCGATTTACTGCAACCTTTAACCTTAAACAGCTGCGAAGACGTCGCCAGTGAATTAACGTCGCGGGCAGCTTTCAGCGTAAACGTGCGGGCATTTTTACTGGTGCGCGACCAGAATGCCTTTTGCTCATCCGCCACGGGCGCACTGGATGTGCCGCTGGTCGATCTCATTCCCGGCATTGATGTCAGCAAAAAGCTGGATATGGTGATTTTACCCGGCACGCCGATGATGCCTGACACCCCGGCCATTGGCATCTGGTATCAAAACCCGTTTGATGATCAACATGGCGTGTTTGCCTCAATCAACATCAATCTCACCCCTGCGCTTATCACCTCCTCGCTGCAGGATAATTACCAGGGTATCGCGCTGGCGATTGGCGATCGCGGAATTTCTACTTTTTCGAACCGGCTTATTTCCCTGCGTGATTTCGCCGGGCAGTCGGTGCACCATGCTGCGATCGACAGTCTGCCGCTCAGCCTGTGGATGTATGCAGAGCGCTGGACGCCCCAGGATATTCAGCTGGCGCTGTTGCCGGCGTTAATGGCGGGACTGCTGGCAGGCCTGCTCAGCGCCCTGCTGTTGCACCGCCGTCTGCGCCCCGGCAGAGATATTGTGCAGGCGATTAAGCACGATCACTTCTATGTGGTGTATCAACCTGTCGTGGATGCCAGTACGCTGCGGGTCAGCGGCGCGGAAGTGCTGCTGCGCTGGAAACATCCGACCAAGGGCGACATCTCTCCGAATACCTTTATTCCGCGCGCCGAAGCGCAAAAGCTGATGGTGCCGCTGACGCAGCATCTGTTTCGGCTGATCGCCCGTGACGGCGATGCCTTACAGAGTGTGCTGCCTGCGGGGACAAAGCTCGGCATAAATATCGCCACCGGCCATCTGCACGCGGCCAGTTTTACCGAGGATCTCGATTGGCTGGCGGCCTCGCTGCCCGCTCAGCATTTCAGCATTGTGCTGGAAATCACCGAACGTAATATGCTTAAGCATGGCGAAGCCGTCACCTTATTCAACCGTCTGCATGAGAAAGGCTACGAAATTGCCATTGATGATTTTGGCACCGGCCACAGCGCGCTGATTTATCTCGAACGCTTTACCCTGGATTACCTGAAAATCGATCGCGCCTTTGTGAATGCGATCGACATGGATACGATGTCCTCACCGGTGCTGGATACGGTGCTGATGCTGGCAAAGCGGCTGAACATGCGGACGGTTGCGGAAGGCGTGGAAACCGCTGAACAGGCAAAATGGCTACGCGCCAGGGGTGTACACTACCTGCAGGGCTACTATTTTTGCCGTCCGATGACGCTGGCGCAGTTGCTGAACTGGCAGCCACCACCTTTTTTCAGCCAGCTTCAGGGGTGAAACGTTTACCCTTCACCTGCCTGTCCCTTATTATTCACCGGTCCCAGCGCTGGTAAAAGGAAGCCACCCGATGAGTTCTATGCGCGTAATAATGATGCTGTTCGCCCTGCTGAGCTTCGCGACTCAGGCGCAGACGATAAAAGAGAGTTACGCCTTCGCGGTGATTGGCGAGCCGAAATACGCCGCGGATTTTACCCATTTCGATTATGTGAACCCGGCGGCCCCGAAAGGCGGTAACATCACGCTGGCGGTGATTGGCACCTTTGATAACTTCAACCGCTTCGCCCTGCGCGGCAATGCCGCAGTACGCACCGACGCCCTGTATGACACCTTATTCACCACCTCGGACGATGAACCCGGCAGCTACTACCCGCTGATTGCGGAGATGGTGCGCTACGCCGATGATTTTTCCTGGGCGGAAATCGCTATTAATCCGAAAGCAACCTTTCAGGACGGCTCGCCGGTTAAAGCCAGCGACGTGGCGTTTTCCTTTACGAAATTTATGACCGAAGGCGTGCCGCAGTTTCGGCTGATCTATAAAGGCACCACCGTCAAAGCCATCGCGCCGCTGACCGTGCGGATCACCCTTGCCAAACCCAGTAAAGAAGATCTGCTGAGCCTGTTCAGCCTGCCGGTGATGCCGGAGAAATTCTGGAAAAATCACAAGCTCAGCGATCCGCTCTCCGTTCCACCACTGGGCGGTGGGCCGTACCGCATCAGCCAGTGGCGTATGGGGCAATATATTGCGTACACCCGCGTGCGGGATTACTGGGCCGCGGATCTGCCGGTCAATCGCGGACGCTGGAATTTCGATAATATTCGCTATGACTACTATCTGGACGACAACGTGGCCTTCGAAGCCTTCAAAGCGGGCGCGTTTGATTTTCGTCAGGAAGGCGATGCCAAAAACTGGGCGACGCGCTACACCGGCAAAAATTTCGCCAACCACTTTATTGTTAAAGACGAGCAGAAAAACGAATCGGCGCAGGATACGCGCTGGCTGGCGTTTAATAACCAGCGCCCGTTGTTTCAGGATCGTCGCGTGCGGGAAGCGCTGACGCTGGCTTTCGATTTTGAGTGGATGAACAAGGCGCTGTTTTATAACGCTTACTCACGCACCAACAGCTATTTCCAGAATACCGAATATGCCGCGCGTAGCTATCCGGACGCCGCCGAGCTGACGCTGCTTGCGCCAATGAAGGCTGAACTCCCCCCGGAGGTGTTTACCTCCATCTATCAGCCGCCCGTTTCCCAGGGCAACGGCTTTGACCGCAACAACCTGCTGAAGGCGGGCAAGTTGCTGGATGAGGCGGGCTGGGTGCTGAAGGGTAAACAGCGCGTGAATGCGAAAACCGGTAAACCCTTCAGCTTCGAGGTGCTGCTGCCCGCCGGGAGCAATAATCTGTGGGTGATGCCATTCCAGCATAACCTGGCGCGGCTTGGCGTAACCCTCAATGTGCGCCAGGTGGATAACTCGCAGATCACCAATCGTCTGCGCAGCCGGGATTTTGACATGATGCCGCGCACGTTGCAGGCTCGCCCCTGGCCGGACACCCATCTGCAAATCTCCTGGGGCTCGGCCTATATTAATTCCAGTTACAACACGCCGGGCGTGACCAGTCCGATCATCGATACGCTGCTCGACAAAATCATCGCAGCGCAAGGTGATAAAGAGAAACTGCTGCCGCTGGGCCGGGCGCTGGATCGGGTGCTGACGTGGAACTATTACATGCTGCCGATGTGGTTTATGGCATCCGATCGCCTCGCTTACTGGGATAAATTTTCCATGCCCGCGCAGCGCCCGGTTTATTCACTCGGGTTTGATACCTGGTGGTACGACGTTAATAAAGCGGCGAAACTGCCGGCTGCCAGACGCTAAGGAGAGACGATGGGCGCGTATGTACTTCGTCGTTTACTGCTGCTGATCCCTACCCTGTGGGCGATCATCACCATTAACTTTTTCATTGTGCAGATCGCCCCCGGCGGCCCGGTGGATCAGGCGATTGCCGCTATCGAGTTTGGTCAGAAAGGCGCGATGCCCGGCGGCGGCGATGGCGGTATGGGCGCGTCCCATGCCCGTACCGGCGTGGGTAACATCAGCGAAGGCAATTATCGCGGCGGGCGTGGCCTGGATCCGGAAGTGATCGCGGAAATTACCAAACGTTATGGCTTCGACAAACCGCTGCATGAGCGCTACTTCACCATGCTGTGGAATTATCTGCGTTTTGATTTTGGCGACAGCCTGTTTCGCAGCGCCTCGGTGCTGCAACTGATCAAAGAGAGTATGCCGGTATCGATAACGCTCGGGCTGTGGGGCACGCTGATTATCTATCTGGTGTCCATTCCGCTGGGGATCCGCAAAGCGGTGCACAACGGCAGCCGCTTCGACATCTGGAGCAGCGCCTTTATCATCATCGGCTACGCTATTCCGGCGTTCCTGTTTGCGGTACTGCTGATCGTATTATTTGCCGGTGGCAGCTATTACGATATTTTCCCGCTGCGCGGGCTGGTGAGCGCTAACTTTGACACCCTGCCCTGGTATCAGAAAATCACCGACTACCTGTGGCATATCACGCTGCCGGTGCTGGCGACGGTGATCGGCGGCTTCGCGGCGTTAACCATGCTGACCAAAAACTCGTTTCTTGATGAGATCCGTAAGCAGTACGTGGTCACCGCCCGCGCCAAAGGGGTGAGCGAGCGCAATATCCTGCACAAACACGTCTTCCGTAACGCCATGCTGCTGGTGATCGCTGGTTTCCCGGCCACCTTTATCAGCATGTTTTTTACCGGCTCCCTGCTGATCGAAGTGATGTTCTCGCTCAACGGGCTGGGGCTGCTCGGCTATGAAGCCACCGTATCGCGGGATTATCCGGTGATGTTCGGCACGCTGTATATCTTCACCCTGATTGGCCTGCTGCTGAATATCCTCAGCGATGTCAGCTATACGCTGGTGGATCCACGTATTGATTTTGAGGGTCGCTGATGCGTCGATTAAGCCCCGTTAACCAGGCCCGCTGGGCGCGCTTTCGCCAGAATCGCCGTGGCTACTGGTCATTCTGGATTTTCCTTGTGCTGTTTTCCCTCAGCCTGTGCGCAGAACTGATTGCCAACGATAAGCCGCTGCTGGTGCGCTACGAGGGGCAGTGGTACGCGCCGGTGCTGAAGGATTACCGCGAAACGGTATTTGGCGGACAGTTCGCCACCCCGGCAGACTATCAGGATCCGTGGCTGCAAAAGCAGCTGGAGGAGCACGCATGGGTATTATGGGCGCCGGTGCGCTTCGGTGCGCGCAGCATTAATTTCGCCACCGACACCCCGTTCCCGTCGCCGCCATCAGCGCAAAACTGGCTGGGCACCGATGCCAACGGCAGCGACGTGCTGGCGCGTATTCTCTACGGTACGCGTATTTCCGTGCTGTTTGGCCTGATGCTGACCTTATGCTCCAGCGTCATCGGCGTGATGGTCGGAGCGATCCAGGGCTATTACGGCGGGCGCATCGACCTGCTTGGTCAGCGGGTCATCGAAGTCTGGGCAGGCATGCCGACGCTATTTTTGATCATCCTGCTCTCCAGCGTCATTCAGCCAGGCTTCTGGTGGCTGCTGGCGGTGACGGTGCTGTTCGGCTGGATGAGTCTGGTGGGCGTGGTGCGGGCAGAGTTTTTACGCACCCGCAACTTTGATTATATCCGTGCGGCGCAGGCGCTGGGCGTCAGCGATCGCAGCATCATTCTGCGCCATATGCTGCCCAATGCCATGGTCGCCGTACTGACCTTTATCCCCTTTATTCTGTGCAGTTCTATTACCACCCTCACCTCGCTGGATTTCCTTGGCTTCGGCCTGCCGCTTGGTTCGCCGTCGCTGGGTGAGCTGCTGTTACAGGGCAAAAATAATCTCCAGGCCCCCTGGCTTGGCATCGCAGGTTTTTTATCCGTGGCGGTGCTGTTATCGCTGTTAATTTTCATCGGCGAAGCGGTGCGCGACGCCTTTGATCCGAATAAGGCGGTTTAAGATGAGCACTCCTCTGCTGGCGATAAATTCCCTGTCGGTGGCGTTCCGCCATCAGCAACAACTACGCACCGTGGTCAGCGATCTCTCCTTGCAGATCCATGCCGGTGAAACCCTGGCGCTGGTGGGCGAATCCGGCTCTGGCAAAAGTGTGACGGCGCTGTCCGTGCTGCGGCTGCTGCCCTCGCCGCCGGTGGAATACCCTACCGGCGATATTCTGTTCAAGGGCGCTTCGCTGCTTCATGCCAGTGAAAAAACCCTGCGCGGCGTGCGCGGCAACAAAATCGCGATGATTTTCCAGGAGCCGATGGTGTCGCTTAACCCGTTGCATACGCTGGAAAAACAGCTTTACGAAGTGCTCTCCCTGCATCGCGGCATGCGGCGTGAGGCGGCCCGCAGCGAAATGCTTGATTGTCTGGATCGCGTGGGTATCCGCAATGCCCGTTCCCGGCTGAACGATTTCCCGCATCAGCTTTCCGGCGGCGAACGGCAACGGGTCATGATCGCCATGGCGCTGCTGACGCGCCCGGAACTATTGATCGCCGACGAGCCGACCACCGCGCTGGACGTCTCGGTGCAGGCACAGATCCTGCAACTGCTGCGCGAACTGCGTGATGAGCTGAACATGGGGCTGCTGTTTATTACCCATAACCTGAGCATTGTGAAAAAGCTGGCGGATAGCGTGGCGGTGATGCAAAACGGCCGCTGCGTGGAACAAAACCGCGCCGCAGAACTGTTTGCCCGCCCGCAGCATCCTTATACGCAGCGGCTTCTGGATAGTGAACCCGTGGGCGATCCAGTACCGCTCCTCCCTGACCTGCCGCCGCTGTTGCAGGTACAGGATCTGAACGTCGCCTTTCCGCTGCGCAGTGGCCTTTTCCGTCGCGTAACCGGCAAAAAACCGGTGGTTAATCATCTCAGCTTTACCCTGCGCCCCGGCGAAACGCTGGGACTGGTGGGCGAATCGGGATCGGGCAAAAGCACCACCGGGCTTGCGCTGCTGCGGCTAATTCACAGCGAAGGACAGATTGAATTCGACAACCAGCCGCTGCACGCGTGGGATCGGCGGCAGATGCTGCCGGTGCGTCACCGGATGCAGGTGGTGTTTCAGGATCCGAACTCTTCGCTCAATCCCCGTCTGGATGTGCAGCAGATCATCGAAGAGGGGTTGCGGGTGCATCAGCCTGCCCTGTCACGGGCGGAGCGGGAAGAACAGGTGAAAGCGGTAATGCGGGAGGTGGGACTTGATCCGGATACCCGCCATCGCTATCCGGCGGAGTTTTCCGGCGGCCAGCGGCAACGTATCGCCATTGCCCGGGCGCTGATCTTAAAGCCTGAGCTGATCGTGCTGGATGAACCAACGTCATCGCTGGATCGCACCGTGCAGGCGCAGATCCTCGCGCTGTTAAAATCGTTGCAGGAGAAACACCGTCTGGCGTACATCTTCATCAGCCATGATCTGCGCGTAGTGCGATCGCTTTGTCATCAGGTGGTGGTGCTACGGCAGGGAGAGGTGGTCGAACAGGGAGAGTGCGCGCAAGTATTCAGCCAGCCGCAGCAGGCCTATACGCGCCAGCTGCTGTCGCTAAGCTGAGATTCAGAAGGGATTGTTGTTAGAGAACGGCTCGGCGATGGCAACGCCAAAGTTTTTCAGGCGGCAGGTGGCCGCAAACTCGTCCTGACGATTAACAAACAGGCACGGCTCGCCTTCACATTCCAGCACCGAGCAGTCCACTTCAATGTCGCTTAGCGCCTCGCTGAGCTTATGCATCACCGGCCACGCGCTATCGCCATCCGGGCTTAACAGTTTCAACGCAACCAGACAATTATCGCCGCTCTGTCCATTGTGCGGAATCGGTTCAACTTTCGAACCTGCGCTTCCCGCCAGCCAGCGATAGTTCTGCGGCAACCGGTGCACGATAGAGAGGTTTAATGTATTCACGTTATTTCCCTGAGAGCAAAATCTTCACAATTAATTTACATATGTAACTTCACAGGCTATATGTACCCGTTTATGAGATCTAACTCAACCTTTTTAACTACAACGGCGTGACTTTTTACACAAATACATTTTACATAAAATAAACAAATCGGAGAAATGCGATCGCGGGATCGGTTGATATGCATCAACGAAGGGGGCATTTTTTGCCCCCTGGAAAGGATTAGGCGGCGCGTTTTTTCGAGCGACTGGCGTAGAAATAGAAGAGTACTGAACTGGCAGCGCAGAAGGCGATCGACCAGATCATCGGCCAGGCGCTGTTGAAGGTCGCCAGCGACAGTAACGCGCCGACGATGGCCCCAATGCCGAAACGGAAAGTGCCTGCCAGCGATGACGCCGTACCGGCCATGTGCGGAAACTCATCAAGAATGACCGCCATCGCGTTTGAGGCCACCAGCGATACGCAGCCGATAAACGCCGCCACGCCGACGACCAGCGCCCAGAAACCCACGTCCAGCGCGGCACACACGACCATCCATATCGCCATCGCCAGCTGAATGCACAGCCCGGCGCGGAACATGTTCACCGCCCCGACCCGGCGCACAAAACGCCCGTTAATGATGGTCATAATGAACAGGAAGACGATGTTCAGCGCAAAGTAATAGCCGAAATCCTGCGGCGAAACGTGATTGATCTCGATGTAAACAAAAGGTCCGGCGCTGAGGAAGGAGAACATCCCGGCGAAGCTGAAGCCGCTCGCCAGCATATAGCTCAGCACGCTCTTGTGGCGAAACAGCGTCGCGAAATTGCCAATCGTGGTGCGGAAGCGGAATTTCTGTCGCCGCTCCACCGGCAGCGTCTCTTTAATGAAGAAGAAGATCATCAGCGAGGCCAGCAGCGCGGCAATGGCAAGGATCCAGAAAATCATGTGCCAACTGAACCACACCAGCACCGCCCCGCCGATCATCGGTGCCAGCAGCGGCGCCACGGTCGTTACCAGCATGACAAAGGACATCATCCGCGAGAATTCCTCTTTTGGATAAATGTCGCGCATCAGGGCGTTGATCACCACGCTGGCGGCGGCCGCCGCCAGGCCGTGGAAAAAGCGCATGGTGATCAGCTGTTCAATGCTTTGCGCCAGCGCACAGGCGACGGCGGCGGCAGCGAAAATCAGGGTGCCGCCGAGGATCACCGGCTTACGACCAATGCTGTCAGCCATCGGGCCATAGAGTAATTGTCCCACCGCAAAACCCAGAATATAGGTACTGAGCGTCATCTGCGCGCTGCCTGCCGGCACAGCGAACTGCTCGGCGATCACCGGCAGTGCGGGCAGATACATATCGATAGAAAGCGGCATCAGCATGGCCAGCAGGCCAAGAATAAAGACGATACTCAGGGAGTTTTGCCGTGCGGTCACTCAGGACTCCTGGGAAAGTTCAGAAGGCATGCCAACGCTGGCAATTTCTTCATCTGTTAACGGACGGTATTCACCGGGGGCTAAATCATCGTCAAGGGCGATGGCGCCGATACGTTCACGATGCAGGCCGACCACGTGGTTGCCCACGGCGGCAAACATGCGTTTCACCTGATGGTAGCGCCCTTCGCTGATGGTCACGCGCACCTCGGTCGGGGTGATCACCTCCAGCACCGCAGGTTTGGTGAGATCTTTTTCATTATGCAACTGCACGCCGCGGGCGAACTGTTCCGCAGTGTCATCGCTGACCGGGGATTCAAGCGTCACCAGATAGGTTTTTTCGCAGTGGTGACGCGGCGAGGTAATGCGGTGCGACCACTGACCGTCATCGGTCATCAGCACCAGACCCGTGGTATCAATATCCAGACGCCCGGCGGCATGAAGCTTGTGCGCTACCGGCTCGTCGAGGAAATAGAGCACCGTCGGATGATCGGGATCTTCAGTGGAACAGACGTAACCCTGCGGTTTGTTGAGCATAAAATAACGCGGGCCATTCTGCTGCGCCAGCGGGTTGCCGTCGAACGCCACCTCATGGTCGGGCAGCAGTTTAAATGCCGCATTTCGCACAATCTCGCCGTCTACGGTGATACGGCTGCCGCGGATCTCACGCCCGGCAATAGCACGGCTTACGCCAAGCTGCTGAGCGATAAACTTATCAAGTCGCATGAATATTAATTTGCCTGTAAAAGGTGCCGGAGTCGGGCTAAAGGCCCGAAAAAAAAGAAGCATTGTTGAATGGCTAAGTATAACGGGCTGCGCGTATCGCTCAAGGGAAAAAAACCGTGGCATACTATTCGTCTGCTGATGAATATTTAAGAGACCATGACTTTTACACTCCGCCCCTATCAACGTGAAGCCGTCGACGCCACCCTCGCCCACTTTCGCCAGCATCGCCACCCGGCGGTGATCGTCCTGCCCACCGGGGCGGGTAAAAGCCTGGTGATTGCCGAACTGGCCCGCGTGGCGCGCGGACGTGTGCTGGTACTGGCGCACGTCAAAGAACTGGTGGCGCAAAACCACGCCAAATATCTGGCGCTGGGCCTTGAGGCAGACATTTACGCTGCCGGGCTAAAGCGCAAAGAGAGCCACGGCAAAGTGGTGTTCGGCAGCGTGCAGTCGGTGGCGCGTAATCTCGACCATTTCCAGGGGGAGTTTTCGCTGCTGATTGTCGATGAGTGCCACCGCATCAGCGATGACGATGATAGCCAGTACCAGCAAATTCTCAGCCATCTGACGAAAGTGAATCCCCACCTGCGCCTGCTCGGACTGACCGCCACGCCGTTTCGTCTCGGCAAAGGCTGGATCTATCAATTTCACTATCACGGCATGGTGCGCGGCAATGAAAAAGCGCTGTTCCGCGACTGCATTTATGAGCTGCCGCTGCGCTATATGATCAAGCACGGCTACCTGACGCCACCTGAACGACTGGATATGCCGGTGGTGCAGTATGATTTCAGCCGCTTACAGGCGCAGCGCAATGGCCTGTTCAGCGAAGCGGATCTTAATGGTGAGCTGAAAAAACAGCAGCGTATCACGCCGCATATCATCAGCCAGATCGAGGAGTTCGCCGCCACCCGTAAAGGCGTGATGATTTTCGCCGCCACCGTCGAGCACGCCAGGGAGATAACCGGCCTGCTGCCGGCGAAGGATGCCCGGCTTATCACCGGTGAAACGCCGGGCAGCGAACGCGATGCCCTGATCGACGCGTTTAAAGCGCAGCAGTTTCGCTATCTGGTGAACGTCTCCGTGCTGACCACCGGCTTTGATGCGCCGCATGTGGATTTAATCGCCATCCTGCGCCCGACCGAATCCGTCAGTCTTTATCAGCAGATCGTGGGTCGCGGCCTGCGGCTGGCACCCGGCAAGACCGACTGCCTGATCCTGGATTATGCCGGTAACCCGCACGATCTCTATACCCCGGAAGTGGGCACGCCAAAAGGCAAGAGCGACAACGTGCCGGTACAGGTCTTCTGCCCCGATTGCGGTTT
This sequence comes from Enterobacter sp. ENT03, assembly GCF_019218745.1. Taxonomy (GTDB): domain Bacteria; phylum Pseudomonadota; class Gammaproteobacteria; order Enterobacterales; family Enterobacteriaceae; genus Enterobacter_D. Next base: position 5,809 of record NZ_JAHUXA010000027.1, on the reverse strand, counting down.
CGCCAATACCTTCTGGGGAAAAACCACCGCCGACGGGACGCTGATTGAACATTTTGGTCGTCGCTGTCAGGGCTGGTTTGAAGATGACGACGGTCACCGGGCACAATGTGACTACCGCTTCCGCTTTAAAAACTGCCCGCAGTGCAATGCGGAAAACGATATTGCCGCCCGCCGCTGCCGCGAGTGCGACACGGTGCTGGTGGATCCGGACGATATGCTGAAGGCCGCGCTGAAACTCAAAGACGCGCTGGTGCTGCGCTGTAGCGGTATGGATTTACAGCACTGCGCGGATGAAAAAGGCCCGTGGCTGAAAATTACCTATTACGATGAAGACGGCGCGGATGTCAGTGAGCGCTTCCGTCTGCAGACTCCCGCCCAGCGCACCGCGTTTGAACAGCTGTTTATTCGGCCCCATACCCGCACGCCGGGCGTGCCGCTGCGATGGATCGTGGCGGCGGATATTGTCGCGTCCCGCGCGTTGCTCCGGCACCCGGATTTTGTCGTCGCGCGTAAAAAAGGCCAGTTCTGGCAGGTACGCGAAAAAGTATTCGATTATGAAGGGCGCTTCCGGCGCGCCAATGAATTACGCGGCTAACGGCGCTTTTCGTTGAAGTAACGCGTTTAGAAGTATAGAATACCGCCCGCTTTACAACCGTAAAGCCGATCATCTGCCTGTTGCTGGGTCGCCTGTAACAGGACTCATTGAAGAGAGATTCAAATGGTTACTATCGAAGTACAAGCACGTAAAGAGCAGGGTAAGGGTGCGAGCCGCCGCCTGCGTACCGCTAACAAGTTCCCGGCAATCATCTATGGTGGCTCTGAAGCACCGATTGCTATCGAACTGGACCACGACAAAGTGATGAACATCCAGGCCAAAGACGGTTTTTATGGCGAAGTTCTGACTCTGGTTGTTGACGGTAAAGAAGTAAAAGTTAAAGTTCAGGCTGTACAGCGTCACCCGTTCAAGCCAAAACTGACTCACATCGACTTCGTTCGCGCGTAATCGCCAGCAAGTTGAAAAAAACCCCGCTTCGGCGGGGTTTTTTTATGGCTTTTATTTACCGCCGCTCAGGCGACGCTGTAACTGGTCGCGCAGATTTGGCGGCGTACCTTTGATGGTCAGCGTGTCGGTCGCCGGATCCCAGAAAATGCGCTCGCCCAGCAGCATGGCGTCAAAATTAATGGTTAACCCGCCGCCGCTGCCCGCGTATTTGGTCAACTGACGCAGCGTACTGCGATCCGCCGGGAAGCTCTCTTCCAGTTCGTAGCCTTTCTCGGCAGTGAACGCATGGAAGCTGACTTCACTGACGCCCGCCAGCTCTTTCGACAAGGACTCCAGTTCGATCTCCTCGCCAGCCTGTAACTGCTCGTTGCAGTAGCTGTACACCTGCTGACGGACGCTCTGCCGTTCGGCTTTATCCAGATCCGCTTCTGCCGTAAAGTCATCCACCGCCTGTAACAAGCCGCGGTTCTGCGCTTTGGCGTTCAGGCCTTCGCTGGCACCCAGAAAATCCATAAAGAAATCGGCAACCTTGCGCCCTACCCGCCCTTTCAGGAACGTCAGGTAGCGAGTCGATTCCGGGTTGGTTTCCCACTCGGTTACGTCGATGCGCGCCACGATGTCGGCATGGTTGATGTCGAGGTAGTGGGTGGAGCTGATGTCCAGCTCCTCATTGACGCGCATACTGCTTAAATTATTCAACACGGCAATGAGAAGGTACTCCACCGCCAGGTAACGGTAATGGCAGAACAGCACGATACCGCCGTCCGCGAAGGGGTATTTTGACAGCTCATCGCGCAGACGGCCGGTTGCCGCACGGCTGAAAGCGAGAAAATCTTCGTCGCCCTTGCGTTGCAGGCGCAGCGCTTGCGCCAGTTCGCTCTCTTCATTAAACAGGCCGTAGGCTTTATTTTTGGCACTGTAGACCCGGTGCAGTTCTGCCACCATGTCGTTGACGGTAGCCGTCGGTTCCAGCAATGAATCGCGTAACACCAGTTCAAGGGTTTGCTCATCACGCTTGATAAGCTGGTGCAGGGCAATCTGGTTGATGTCCAGACTCATGATAAACTCTCCTTTTAGACCGGGCGGTATTCAACCACCACCCGCACATCTGTGCAATAGCGGATAAAAATGCAGAAAAAAAGCTGTTGCTACGGTAATATGTTGCCCTTTCATGAACAAACTGATTCCGAATTTATGCCACAAATTTCCCGCTATAGTGATGAACACGTTGAACAACTGCTGAGTGAACTGGCAAATGTGCTGGAAAAACATAAGACGCCAACCGATCTTTCCCTGATGGTTCTGGGAAATATGGTGACCAATCTTATCAACACCAGCGTCGCGCCTGCCCAGCGTCAGGCCATCGCCCGCTCTTTTGCTCAGGCGTTGCAGTCGTCCATTAACGACGATAACGCGCACTAAGGAACACGACGACATTTTATGGTGACTCATCGTCAGCGCTACCGTGAAAAAGTCTCCCAGATGGTCAGCTGGGGGCACTGGTTTGCCTTGTTCAACATTCTGTTGTCCATGGTTTTCGGCAGCCGCTATCTTTTTGTCGCCGACTGGCCGACCACGCTTGCCGGGCGGTTTTACTCGTACCTGAGCGTTGTCGGGCATTTCAGCTTTCTGGTGTTCGCCACCTATCTGCTGATCCTCTTTCCGCTGACCTTTATTATCATGTCGCAGCGGCTGATGCGGCTGTTCTCCGCGATCCTTGCCACCGCTGGCATGACGCTATTGCTGATCGACAGCGAAGTCTTCACCCGCTTCCACCTGCATTTAAATCCCATCGTCTGGGAGCTGGTGATCAACCCCGATCAAAACGAGATGGCCCGCGACTGGCAGCTGATGTTTATTAGCGTCCCGGTCATCTTGCTGATTGAAATGCTGTTCGCCACCTGGAGCTGGCAGAAACTGCGTAGCCTGACGCGTCGTCGCCACTACGCCAGACCGGTTGCCGCCTTTTTCTTCGTGTCATTTATTGCCACGCACCTGATGTATATCTGGGCGGATGCGAACTTCTATCGCCCGATCACCATGCAGCGCGCTAACCTGCCCCTCTCTTATCCGATGACGGCCCGCCGTTTTCTGGAAAAACACGGGCTGCTGGATGCGCAGGAGTATCAGCGTCGCCTGGTGGAGCAAGGTAATCCGGAAGCGGTGTCGGTGCAGTATCCGTTAAGCGATCTGCGCTATCGCAGCATGGGTGGCGGTCAGAACGTCCTGCTGATCACCGTCGATGGGCTTAACTATTCGCGCTATGAAAAGCAGATGCCGGCGCTGGCAGACTTCGCCCAGCAGAACGTCACCTTCACGCAGCATATGAGTACCGGCAACGGTACAGATAGCGGAATGTTTGGCCTGTTCTACGGCATTTCGCCTGCCTATATGGACGGCGTGCTGTCTTCGCGCACGCCTGCGGCGCTGATCACCGCGCTGAATCAGCAGGGGTATCAGCTCGGCCTGTTCTCTTCCGATGGGTTTAACAGCGCGCTGTATCGCCAGGCGCTGTTGTCGGACTTCTCGCTGCCGCCTGCTAAATCACAGTCAGATAAACAGACTGCCGATCAGTGGATCGACTGGCTGGATCGCTATGCCGCCGAAGATAACCGCTGGTTCTCGTGGGTGGCGCTCAACGGTACAACGCTGGACGACACGCAGCAGCAGGGCTTTGCCCGCCGTTATGCCCGCGCGGCCAGTGATGTGGATGCGCAGATTGAGCGGGTACTTAACGCCCTGCGCGATGCCGGCAAGCTGGATAATACCGTGGTGATCATTACTGCCGGTCACGGCCAGCCGGTGGATAAAGCCGGACAGACCTTTGACTGGTCGCGCGCGAATCTGCACGTGCCGCTGGTGATCCACTGGCCTGGTACACCTGCGCAGCGCATTAATCTGCTGACCGATCATAAAGATGTGATGACCACGCTGATGCAGCGGTTGTTACAGGTGACCACGCCGGCAAATGAGTACTCGCAAGGACAGGATCTGTTCACCGCCACCCGCCGCCATAACTGGGTGACGGCGGCGGATGCCACGACGCTGGCCATCACCACAGCGTCGATGACGCTGGTGCTAAATCATAACGGCACCTATGAAACCTATAATCTGCGCGGCGAGAAGATCCGTGACCAGAAACCGCAGCTCAGTTTGCTGCTTCAGGTACTGACGGATGAAAAAAGGTTTATCGCTAACTGATTGATTAATTATAAATCACTCAGCGCTGCCCGGCTTGCAATCAGCCGCAAAACGGGTACTATTATCGCCACAGTTCGGCACGTAGCGCAGCCTGGTAGCGCACCGTCATGGGGTGTCGGGGGTCGGAGGTTCAAATCCTCTCGTGCCGACCAAATTATCCCCAACGTTTTGTCTACTGAAGTCCAGACAAGACTATAAAAAACAGAATTAACAGTGGGTTGCGTAGACCTGCTGTTTTTCTGTTGTCTAGTAAAGTCCACGCTGATACAGTGAAATCCAACATTTTTAGGCATATCTTTAGGCATACAATCCATCGTATCGTCTGAGCCATATGCCTAACCAGTGATTGGAGAATAATATGGCGCGTCAGACAAAGCCCCTTAACAACACCGAAGTCAAAAATGCCAAAGCGACTGAACGTGCCACTATCCTGTATGACGGGGATGGCTTAGAGCTACTGGTTAAGCCCGGAGGCTCAAAACTCTGGCGATTCCGCTATTACAAACCTTTCACTCGCAAACGCGCAATGATTAGCTTTGGTGCTTACCCTGCTGTATCTCTCTCTGAGGCTCGTCAACTTCGTGAAGATGCCCGTCTTCTATTGAGCAAAGATATTGATCCGCAGGAGCATAAAAAAACCGAGCAGTTGCGGCAAAAAAGTGCCACAGAAAGTACCTTTGAAAAGGTTGCAGGAGACTGGTTTAAAACCAAAGAATCAGCGGGGCTGGCAACTCATACGTTAAACGATATCTGGCGTTCTATGAGTAAATATGTATTCCCACATATTGGCTCTATGCCCATTGCTAACATTACGGCTCAGCAGTTCATCGGAGCATTAGAGCCAACACACGCTGCCGGAAGACTCGAAACGGTTAAACGTCTAAGTCAGCGTATCAATGAAGTTATGGATTACGCCCTTAATTCGGGGCTGGTATCTGTAAACCCCGCAGCACGAATCGGGCGAACATTCCATAAACCAAAGGTAAAGCACCGCCCTGCCCTACCTCCAGAGCAACTTCCCCTTTTGATGAAAACTCTGGCATTTGCCAGTATCGGACGACAAACTCGCTGTCTTATCGAATGGCAATTACTAACGATGATCCGACCTGCCGAAGCGTCAACGACTCGCTGGGATGAGATCGACTTTGCCGCAAAACAATGGCGTATCCCTGCTGGTCGCATGAAGATGAAACGTGAGCATATCGTTCCACTTTCTGAGCAAGCTTTGGCTATTCTGGAAGTGATGAAGCCCATCAGTAAGCACAGAGATTATGTTTTCCCCGGCTACCGGAATCCACTAGAACCTATGAATAGTCAGACAGCAAACATGGCGCTTAAACGGATGGGCTTCAAAGATCTGTTGGTGGCTCATGGAATGAGAGCGATTGCCTCAACAGTGCTTAACGAGAAAGGTTTTCCACCAGACGTGATTGAAGCTGCTTTAGCTCATATCGATACTAACGAAGTCAGGAGAGCCTATGAAGTGGTCAACAAAAACTGGCCACCGCGTTAGAGTTTTTCCAGTATCGTTTTTCCGATTCGTTTGGGGGTAAGCCACCGTTATATTCATGCGGCCTGAGCGTGCTGTAATATCCAACGATATAG
>NZ_JAHUXA010000026.1 GCF_019218745.1 Enterobacter sp. ENT03 | reverse complement strand
AAGGACGAGGAGAAAAATTTGTGGCAAACTGTCTGTAAAGGCACGATGAGGTCTCTTCTGTATTGTTAGCGCAACCAGTAGATCACACTTCATCGTGCCTTTCATTTTTCTGGGGATACCTCAGCCCTACGGGAGAGGGCCGGGGTGAGGGGAATTCTTATCACTGCGGATACGGTACCCAGTCGCCGCCGTTCAACCGCACGTACGGTTTATCCTGATACTGGATCACAATCGCGTTCGAGTTTTCCGATACCGGCGCCGTCTGCGGCAGATTGCTGGTCAGCTGATCCCAGTTCACGCTGTCTTCGACAAACAGTTTGCCGTCCACCGCCCGCACCACCAGTTCAGACACCGCCAGGAAGCTGCTCGGCTGATCGATGATCACCGGCGCACCCTGATGCGGAGCTTTCATACCGAAGAACTTAATACCGACCGGCACGTTAGTGATCGACGGGCTGGGAATGTCGCGCAGACCGGAAACCTGCATTTTATCCCCCTGCAATGCGCCGCCGTGTTCCGGGGCCAACACCACCATCACCTTACGACCTGATTTTTCCAGCTGCGTGAAAAACGCATCCAGCTCATCAAACAGCTTTTGCGCACGCACTTTGTAGTCAGCGGTTTTGCTGACGCCAGGGAAGTGGTTGCCATCGTGTAGCGGCAGCAGGTTGAAGTAGGTGGCGGTGCGCTGATTATTTTTGCCCTCTTCGGACTCCATCCAGCGGTTAAGCACGGCGGTATCGTCATAAACCGGCGAGCCGTCAAACGACAGCAGTGCGGTCGGCAGTCCGGCCTGATTCATCAGCGGAGCCTGCATGCCGCCGTTTTCGCGGACTTCTTTCAGGAAGCCGCCAAACACGCCGTTATGATCGAGCATAAACTGCGACGAGAAGCCAAGTTTCGCCAGGTTATCGAACAGATAGCAGTCGTTACCCGCCTGCTGATAGAGATTTTTATGCGATGGCTGACCGCAGCTGGCGCGCAGCAAACGAATGGCCGCCGGGCCGCTGTACGAGGTGGCGGAGTTAAAGTGCTTAAACTGAATATCGAAGTGCGACCACAGCGGATGCGACATCAGCCCGGCCGCTTCCACATCGGCCCAGGAGAGGGAACAGATGTTGATCACCAGCAGTTCAAACGGCTGAGCGTCTGCCGGCAGCGAGGCCGGGAAGCGCGTCTTACGTTTCTCTTCCGCCTGATAAAAACTGTTCAGCCAGGCATCCAGATTCGCCGTGGTGGGCGGTGCCGTCTGCGCAGGTATATCGCCGACGATCGGCTTGTCGCCCGCCGTGGCGACCGTTGCCGCCGCATTACCGCCGGTGGTGGTAACAGTGGTGGTCGGCTGACCGGCGGGCCATAGCGAGAAGACCGGGCCGGTAAGGGTTAACACGTTCAGCCAGATCATGATCGCCACCACGAACACCGTTACGCGGATCCACTGTGCGAGGAACAGCCAGGCCACCAGCAGCACGAAGATCGCGCCAAGCATCTGCCAGTTAATAAAGCGCGTTACCAGATCCAGCAGGTACTCCGTGCTAAATCCCGCTACCTGGCTGCCCTGGCTCATCATACTTTGCGGACCCGGCAGCCAGGTGTCGTGCCAGAACAAGGCGAAGCCGAGCGGAATGGCGATCCAGTGACGCAGGCGATGCAAACGTAAGTTTGGTAGCGGCATTAACAGGAACGCCATAAACACCAGGTTGAGCAACGGATGGAAATTAAGGTAGCCCGCCCATAACAGGCCGAACTTCACTAAAAAGTAGAAGTTCCAGCCGGAAAGCCCGCGCCAGTATTGCCACAGCGGCGACGGTGCAGAAGTCATAGAGTGTTGATTAGTCATGTTTTCGGTCTGCTTTGACGGTGGATGCCCGGCGTAACGTTCCGGCGGGTTTAACATATCGCGGTTTAACAAACATCAGGCGGAGTACGGTTCTGATGCGGCGCGACGAATGCCGCGCGGCGTAACCCAGGGGAAAGAAAATCAGCGCGCACAGCACCACTAACTGAATAATATCGCTGAGGGTCATCATGAGGTGTGCTCCGGCGCGTCATCAAGCAGGCGGTAAGGTTGCGGAATACGTCGCCAGCTGCGGCCATCGTGCTCCGCATTGAGGATCGGATTCGGGCCGTCGATAACCGGCAGCGGTTTAGACCACTTTTCGGGCTGCAATGTGCGCATGTTCACCAGCTCGGCGGCAATCTGGCTATCCTCAAACCACACCATGCGGTTGGAGAAAATATCAGCGATGGGCAGCGGGAAAATATGGTTTAGCGCGGTATCGAGATCGTTGACCCGGCAGAAGGATAAAAAGAGCACCAGCCGGTTATCGCCTATGGTCATGATGTCCCCGACGCGATTCGGGCGGCACAAGGTGAGCGCTTGTTCTAAGCGGATCCCCGGCACCGGGCGCAGCGCCACCAGCACCCCTTTACCATCCGGCGGCAGCAGGGTGTTCTGCATCATATTACCGACGGCATCGCAGAAAATGTCCCACGTCTGGAAGCCGCGCAGTTTCAGCGGCTGCGTCATGGTCAGCAGTGTGGTGATTTCTTCTGGCACGTAACGGTTAAACTGCTGGCCCTGCACGCTTTCAATCAGCGTCAGGCAGCGCGACAGGGGCGCATTCCATGGGATCACCATGTTTGCGCCGCAGCCTAATAAAAGCCGCTCATCGGTGGCGCGCAGGCTGGCGATATTTTCACGCACGATGATTTTCAGCGCACTCCCGCGCTGACGACGCAGGGAGTGGATCTGCCGCGCGAGGTTTTCAATCTGATTATTTTGCGTAAGCGAAAAAATGACCGTTGCGGCCTGGGTGGTGCGGGCTTCTTCAAACAGCGCTTCATTATTATCAAACAGCGACCAGTATTCAGAAAGCGGCGGCGCGCCTTCCAGTACGGCAACATTACTTAAAATACGTTTTTCGTCGCTGCGCGGCTGCACGGTGGCTTCTTCCTGACGGGCCAATTGCCAGCCGTCGCCCCGTGGTTCAAGAATAAGCTGCTGGCGCGCGCTGACGCCTTTTTCGTTACACCAGAACGCGATGTCATACAGGTGAATATCCTGCTGACTCCGCAGACTGGCAAGGCCATATAATGAGCGATATTCCGCCGTCAGAAAGGAAAACTGCTTATCATTATTGATTCCGGGGTTAACAATCAGCAGCGTGCAATTGTGGTATTTTACCCATCGATGAATATTCTCAAGCCATACGCGTAAATTATCATTGGATATATTTTTCCAGGCATTGCTGGAACACAGCAGGATAAATAAATGATGATGGGGATCGACTGAACAAAGTAAATCAGGGGCAAGCGAGTATAGACTATTTTCTTTTTCCGGCATAAAAAAGAGACGGATTTTTTCTGGCCCGTGATGCTCGTCCAGTTTGATGATATTTTTAGGTTCCTTACCCATGCTGATCACCGCAACCTTGCTTTCCACAGGCTGTGCGGCAATGGTTTGATTAATCAGCGTTACCGCGTCATCGTGCCGGTCAGCATTTATCCACCAGACCCCTCCGGCAGGCATATGGCGCAATTCATCCCACATGGACTGAATGCCAATAGAAAATATGGGGTCCATCGCGTCCCTCTTGTTCAAGATCGTCAGTTACCTCAGTTTACTAGCGAAAGCAAAGAAATAAACCTAACATTGAAATTAAAGCGCATCAGATTTAGCATGTGAACGCATTTTTTGCAGCGGGCAAGCGGATAAACGCTTTCCACCAGTTTTTTATTCAAAGCGATACGATAAAAATGAATAATAATGAAACCGTTAATTCGCAAGATTCGGCGTTGAACTATACCTGGCAGAATGATTTCCAGGCATTGAGCCGGGTGTTTTCATTGCCTGAAATAGACTACACCGATATTTCCCAACGGGAACAATTGGCGGCAGCGATTAAACGCTGGCCATTGCTCGCTGAATTCTCCCAACTGCCATAAGGAAGCCGGAATGGCCATTCTGGGATTACAGGGCATACGCGGCGGCGTGGGCACCACGTCGGTCACCGCGGCACTGGGCTGGTCATTGCACATGCTTGGGGAAGCTGTGCTGATCGTGGATGCCTGCCCGGATAACTTGCTGCGCCTGTCCTATAACGTCGATTTTACCCAGCCCGCGGGCTGGGCGCGGGCGTTACTGGACGGACAGGACTGGCGCGACGCCGGTCAGCGCTACACCTCGCAACTGGATCTGCTGCCGTTTGGTCAACTCACCGCAGGCGAAGCGGAAAACCAGCACCTGTTGCATGAAGCACTAAGCGGTATCGGGCCGATCCTGCAAAAGTTAAAAGCACAGAGCCATTATCAGTGGATCCTGGTGGATCTGCCCCACGGCCAGAACCCGCTGTCCCGCCTGATCCTTGAACAGTGCGACCAGACGATCGCTGTCGTTAAGCCAGACAGCAACTGTCATGTACGTTTACATCAGCAGGCGTTACCGGCAGGGGCGCATATTCTGATTAACGATCTGCGCATCGGCAGTCAGCTACAGGATGATTTGTATCAGGTATGGCTGCAAACCCAGCGCCGCCTGTTGCCAACGGTGATCCACCGCGATGAGGCGATGGCCGAATGCCTGGCCGCCAAGCAACCGCTGGGGGAATATCGCATGGACTCGCTGGCCGCCGAAGAGATCATGACGCTGGCGAACTGGTGTCTGCTGCATGCGGCAACGCCGACGTCTGATACACCCGCTCCGGCAGGCGGGAACGAGCTATGAGCCGCCTTTCTGCCTGGCTTTTGATCCCCCCGGTCAGCGAACGCCTCGGCGCACGTTACCAGCTTTATCGCAGCCACGGCGCGCCGGCGTTCAGCGCCGCCCTGGGCTGCCTGTGGGCGATCCTCGCCTGGCTTTTTCTGCCCCTTGAACACCCGCGCTGGCAGGCGATCCGCGAGCGTCACCGTGAGCTCTATCCGCATATTCGTTCCGAACGCCCGCGTCCCCTCGATCCGCTTCGCTACCTGCTGCAAACCCTGTGGCTGCTGATCACCCCCACACCGCGCCCGGATGACGGCCCGCGTAAACGCCGCCGTTCCGGTATTTCGCACTTTATGGCTCGTTACCATGCCTGGCTCGACGCGCTGCCGCAGCGGTTTAGCACGAGGACCGGCCATCTGGATCACCAGAAAGAGCTGGGGCATCTGCATCCGCGGCTGCGGCGTATTATTCTCGGCGTGATTGTGGTGTTTTCTTCTCTGCTGGCGCTGCTGTGTATTACTCAGCCGTTTAATCCGATGTCGCAGTTTATCTTCCTGATCCTGCTGTGGGCGGTGGCGATGATGGTGCGGCGCATTCCGGGACGCTTCTCGGCGCTGATGCTCATCGTGCTGTCACTCACCGTCTCCTGTCGTTACATCTGGTGGCGCTACACCTCCACCCTTAACTGGAACGATCCGGTCAGTCTGGTCTGCGGTCTAATCCTGCTTATTGCAGAAACCTACGCCTGGGTGGTGCTGGTGCTCGGTTATTTCCAGGTGGTGTGGCCGCTAAACCGCCAGCCGGTGCCGCTGCCAAAAGATATGTCCCAGTGGCCGACCGTTGATATTTTCGTACCGACTTATAACGAAGATTTGAACGTGGTGAAAAACACCATTTATGCCTCGCTGGGTATCGACTGGCCGAAAGATAAACTGACCATCTGGATCCTTGATGACGGCGGGCGCGAAACCTTCCGCCAGTTTGCCGAGACGGTAGGGGTGAAATACATCGCCCGTACCACCCATGAGCACGCCAAAGCCGGGAACATCAACAATGCCCTGAAATACGCGAAGGGCGAGTTTGTGTCGATTTTCGACTGCGACCACGTACCCACGCGCTCGTTTTTGCAGATGACCATGGGCTGGTTCCTGAAAGAAAAGGAACTGGCGATGATGCAGACGCCGCACCACTTCTTCTCGCCGGATCCCTTTGAGCGCAACCTGGGTCGCTTCCGCAAAACCCCGAACGAAGGCACGCTGTTTTACGGGCTGGTGCAGGACGGTAACGACATGTGGGACGCGACCTTTTTCTGCGGCTCCTGCGCGGTGATCCGTCGCGCGCCGCTCGATGAGATTGGCGGCATTGCGGTGGAAACGGTGACGGAAGATGCGCACACCTCGCTGCGTCTGCACCGCCTTGGCTACAGCTCGGCCTATATGCGTATTCCCCAGGCGGCGGGGCTGGCGACGGAAAGCCTGTCGGCGCACATCGGGCAGCGTATCCGCTGGGCGCGCGGTATGGTGCAGATCTTCCGCCTTGATAACCCGCTGTTCGGTAAGGGACTCAAGCTCCCGCAACGGCTCTGTTATGTGAACGCCATGTTCCACTTCTTGTCCGGTATTCCGCGACTGGTGTTCCTGACTGCGCCGCTGGCGTTTCTGCTGCTTCACGCCTATATCATTTACGCCCCGGCGCTGATGATTGCGCTGTTTGTGGTGCCGCACATGATCCACGCCAGCCTGACCAACTCCAAAATTCAGGGCAAATACCGGCACTCGTTCTGGAGTGAAATTTATGAAACGGTGCTGGCCTGGTATATCGCGCCGCCCACCATGGTCGCCCTGTTCGCGCCACATAAAGGGAAATTTAACGTGACCGCCAAGGGGGGACTGGTGGAGGAGGAGTACGTCGACTGGGTGATCTCCCGACCGTACATATTCCTCGTACTGCTGAATATTTTTGGCGTGATGGTGGGGGTCTGGCGCTATTTCTATGGGCCGGAGAACGAAATTCTTACTGTTTTCGTCAGTATCGTCTGGGTGTTCTATAACCTGGTGGTGCTCGGCGGGGCGGTAGCGGTGTCGGTCGAGAGCAAACAGCTGCGCCGCGCCCACCGGGTTGAAATCTCCATGCCAGCGGCCATTGCCCGCGAAGACGGCCATCTTTTCTCCTGCACCGTACATGACTTCTCGGATGGCGGGCTGGGGATCAAAATTAACGGCCAGGCGCAGGTGCTGGAAGGGCAGAAGGTGAACCTGCTGCTCAAACGCGGTCAGCAGGAATATGCCTTCCCGGCGCAGGTAGTGCGCGTTTCAGGCAACGAAATCGGCCTGCAACTGATGCCGCTAACCACCCGTCAACATATTGATTTTGTTCAGTGTACTTTTGCCCGCGCCGATACCTGGGCACTCTGGCAGGACAGCTTCCCGGAAGATAAACCGATGGAAAGTTTGATGGATATTCTCAAGTTAGGTTTCCGTGGCTATCGCCACCTTGCAGAATTTGCACCTTCGTCCGTAAAAATGATTTTCCGGTCCCTCACTTCACTGGTTTCCTGGATTGTGTCGTTCGTTCCGCGCCGCCCCGAGCGGGACGTGGTAATACCGCAACCGGGTTCGTGACAGGCTCAACAATGATGATAATGCGATGAAAAGAAAACTTTCCTGGATGTGCGCAGTGGTAGTGGGATTAAGTGCATTCCCGTATGCGATGACCTCGGCGGCGCCCGCCAGTCCGGCAGCAACGGCAGCGCCCGTGGTGCCGACGGTGACGCCAGCAACAGAAGGGGCCGCCACGCCTGCGCCGACGCAGCCGGAATCGATGATCCCGGAGACGCCGGTTGAAGCGCAGACCACGCCAGTGGGGCAGGTGATGCCCGGCGTGAATGGCGCGAATGCGCCGATCGTGGCGGATAATGCGCCTACCCGCGACGTCACCCTGACGTTCGCCCAGATCGCCCCGCCGCCGGGCAGCATGATCTTGCGCGGTGTGAATCCGGATAGTGGGGTTGAATTCGGTATGCGCAGCGATGAGGTCGTGTCAAAAGCGCTGCTGAATCTGGAATATACGCCGTCGCCTTCACTGCTGCCCGTGCAGTCGCAGCTTAAGGTCTATCTGAACGACGAACTGATGGGCGTTCTGCCCGTCACCAAAGAGCAATTGGGTAAAAAAACGCAGGCGCAAGTCGCCATCGATCCGCTTTACATCACCGATTTCAACCGTGTGCGGCTGGAATTCGTCGGGCATTACCGCGACGTCTGTGAAAACCCGGCCAGCAGCACCCTGTGGATGGACATCGGACGCAACAGCTCGCTGGCGCTCACCTATCAAAAACTGACGCTGAAAAACGATCTGTCGAATTTCCCGTTACCCTTCTTCGATCCGCGCGATAACCGTCCGCTGAACCTGCCGATGGTCTTCGCCGGTGCGCCAGCGCTGGCGCAGCAACAGGCGGCAAGCATTGTGGCGTCGTGGTTTGGCTCGCGGACCGGCTGGCGCGGTCAGCAGTTCCCGGTGTCGTATGATGCGCTGCCGGACAGGAATGCCATTGTCTTTGCCACTAACGACAAACGCCCGGCGTTCCTGCGTGATGTGCCGCCCGTCACGGCACCGACCGTGATGATGATGGACCACCCGACTAACCCGTTTATGAAAGTGCTGGTGGTGTTCGGACGCGATGACAAAGACATCCTGCAGGCGGCGAAGGGCATTGCTCAGGGCAATCTGCTGTTCCGCGGCGATCGCGTGGTGGTGGATGACGTGAAACCGTTGCTGGCGCGTAAACCTTACGATGCGCCAAACTGGGTGCGCACCGACCGGGCGATCTCCTTTGGCGAGCTGAAAACCTATGAGGAGCAGTTGCAGTCCACCGGCTTACAGCCTGCGTCCATTAATGTCGCGATGAGTCTGCCGCCAGATCTCTATCTGCTGCGCAGCAGCGGCATTGATATGAACCTCAATTACCGCTATACCGCGCCGCCGACCAAAGACAGCTCGCGCATGGACATCAGCCTGAATAATCAGTTCCTGCAATCCTTCAGCCTGACCAGCAGCCAGGACTCAAACCGTCTGCTGTTGCGCCTGCCGGTATTGCAGGGTCTGCTGGACGGTAAAACCGAAGTGACAATCCCGGCGCTGAAACTCGGTGCGCTCAACCAGCTGCGCTTCGATTTCCAGTACATGAACCCGATGCCGGGCGGCACTATCGACAACTGTATTACCTTCCAGCCGGTGCAAAACCGCGTGGTGATCGGCGACGACTCGACGATTGATTTCTCGAAGTATTATCACTTTATGGCCATGCCGGATCTGCGCGCCTTTGCCAATGCGGGCTTCCCGTTCAGCCGGATGGCGGATCTCTCTGAGACGCTGGTGGTGCTGCCCGCGCAGCCGACTCCAGGCCAGCTCACCACGCTGCTGGATTCGATGGGCGGCATCGGCGCGCAAACCGGCTTGCCGGCGGTAAATGTCACCCTGACCAACGATGGCAGCCAGCTGGCCAATAAAGATGCAGACATCCTGATTATTGGCACCTTGCCGGAAAAACTGAAAAACGATGAGCGCATCGATCTGCTGGTACAGGCGACGCAAAGCTGGGTGAAAACGCCGCAGCGGCAGACAACGTTCCCGGCCATTATGCCGGACGTCAACGATCGTCAGGCCGATACGCAGACCGCGGTCAGCTCCAGCGGTCCGATGGCGGCGATTATCGGCTTCCAGTCGCCCTATAACGAGCAGCGCAGTGTGATTGCGCTGCTGGCCGACAGCCCGCGTGGTTACAGCCTGCTCAACGAGGCGATGAACGACACCGGCAAGCGCGCTGCGATGTATGGCTCGGTCACGGTGATCCGCGAATCGGGCGTCAATGGCCTGCGGGTTGGTGATATTTATTATGTCGGTCATCTGCCGTGGTTTGAGCGCATCTGGTATGCACTCTCTAACCATCCGATCCTGCTGGCGGTGCTGGCAGCGGTGAGCGTTGTCCTGCTGGCCTGGGTGCTGTGGCGTCTGCTGCGCATCATTAGCCGTCGTCGTCTTGACGGCGACCATGAATAAATTGCGATACCGGGGTCCGTCATGCGCAGGTTAACGCTACGTTTTATTGCTTTATCGCTCGGCTTCTCGGTGATGCCGAACCTGCATGCCGCGTCGGGCGCGGAGCAGCAACTGCTGAATCAGGTGCGGCTGGGCGAAGCGACAAAACGGGACGATCTGGTGCGCCAGTCGCTGCACCGGCTGGAGCTTATCGATCCGGCGAACCCGGACGTTATTGCCGCGCGCTTTCGCTATTTGCTGCGCCAGGGCGATACCGCGGGGGCGCAAAAGCAGCTCGACAGACTTCAGCAACTGGCGCCGGACTCCAGCGCGTTGCGCGACTCCCGCGGCGTCATGACGCTCTCCACCCCGGAGGGGCGTCAGGCATTGCAGGAAGCGCGTTTGCAGGGCACCACCGGCCATACGCAGGAGGCGATTGCCGCGTACGACAAACTGTTTAACGGCAATCCGCCTCCCGGCGAGATCGCGCGGGAATACTGGGTGCAGGTGGCAAAAATCCCGGCCCGCCGCAATGAAGCTATCAATCAGCTCAAAGCCCTGAATGCCCGCCGTCCAGGCGATGGCGAGCTGCAAAATGCCCTCGCGCAATTGCTGTTTGCCAGCGACCGCCCGGATGAAGGCTATGCGGTCCTTCAGCAGATGGCGAAATCTGGCACCAACCGCGATGCTGCGGCAGCCATCTGGTACCAGCAAATCAAAGATCTGCCCGTCAGTGACGCCAGCGTGCAGGCGCTGCAACGCTTCCTCGCGCAGTTCAGCGAGGGTGATAACGTCGAGATGGCGCGCCAGCAACTGGCCGAACAGCAACAGAAGCTGGCGGATCCGGCGTTTCGTGCCCGTTCACAGGGGCTGGCGGCGGTGGACGCCGGGCAGGGCAGCAATGCCATTAGCGCGCTGCAACAGGCAGTCAGCGCCGACGAGCGTGACGGCGAAGCCATTGGCGCGCTCGGTCAGGCTTATTCCCAGAAAGGCGATCGCGCCCGCGCGGTGGAACACTTGCAAAAAGCCATTGCGCTGGCTCCGCAAAGCAGCAACCGCAGTAAATGGGACAGTCTGTTGCAGACCAACCGCTACTGGTTGCTGATCCAGCAGGGCGACGCGGCGCTGAAAGCCAACAATCCCGCCGCGGCGACTCGCTTCTATCAGCAGGCGCAGCAGGTGGATAACACCGACAGCTACGCGGTGCTGGGGCTGGGTGATGCGGCGCTGGCACGTAAAGAAAGCGACAACGCCGAACGCTATTATCGGCAGGCGCTGCGCATGGACAGCGAGAACAGCAATGCGGTGCGCGGGCTGGCGAACCTTTATCGGGCGCAGTCACCTGAGCGAGCGCAGGCATTTATTCAGACGCTCAATACCCGCCAGCGGCGCAGCATTGATGACATTGAACGCAGCATGACGGGCGACCGTCTGGCGCAGCAGGCGGAAGCGCTGGAAAATCGTGGCGAGTGGGCGCAGGCCGCTGACGTACAGCGCCAGCGTCTGGCGCTGGATGCGGGCAGCGTGTGGATCACTTACCGGCTGGCGAGCGATTTGCGTAACGCCGGGCAACGCGCCCAGGGCGACGCGCAGATGCGCGATCTGGCCGCGCAAAAGCCGAACGACGTCGAACAGGTTTATGCGTATGGCCTGTACTTGTCCGGCAATGACGATCAGGGCCTGGCGGCGCTGGCGCATCTCAATACGCTGCCAAAAAGTCAGTGGACGCCCTCTATTCAGGCGCTGGCAGAGCGCCTGCAACGCAATCAACTGCTGGCCCGCGCGAATCAGCTGCGCGACAGCGGCAATGAACCCGCGGCAATGGCGTTGCTGAAGGCGCAGCCCGCGTCCGCGTCCCTTGATTTAACCCTTGCCGACTGGGCGCAGCAGCGCGGCGACTACCCTGCCGCCAGCGCCCTGTATAACGCCGTGCTGGCAAAAGAACCGAATAATCTGGATGCCCGTCTGAGCCTGGCGGAAGTGGCGCTGGCGCAGCGCAACCCGATGGAAGCACGGGCGCAGCTGGCGAAAATCACCCCTGACGCCGCGCAGCCATTATCGATGAATACCGAGCGGCGCAGGGCGCTGGTGCAGGCGCAGCTGGGCGATACCGTCCAGGCGCAGCAGACCTTCGCCCGGCTGGTACCGCAGGCCAAATCGCAGCCGCCGTCGCAGGACAGTGCGCTGGTACTGCGCGATGCCGCGCGGCTTTCGCAGGCCGCGGGTGAACCGCAGCAGGCGCTGGAAGGCTATAAAGACGCGATGGTGGCGGCCGGTATCACGCCGGTGCGACCGCAGGATAACGACGCCTTTACGCAGCTTACGCGCAGCGATGAGAAAGATGACTGGCTCAGGCGCGGTGTGCGCAGCGATGCAGCAGAGTTGTATCGCCAGCAGGACGTGAACGTCACTCTGAGCCATGATTACGGCCGCTCGGATGGGACGGGGGGTTACTCCGATCTCAAAATGCATACCACCATGTTGCAGGCCGATGCCCCGCTGGCCGACGGGCGGATGTTCTTCCGCACCGATAGGGTGAATATGGATGCCGGGACGTTCAGCCGGAATAAGAACGGAAATTACGACCCAAACTGGGGAACCTGTGGGCAGTTGGGCTGTGACAGTATCGATAACAATCAGCGTGATAATGGCACCAGCGTGGCTGTCGGCTGGCGTAACGATACCTGGAATATGGATATTGGCACTACGCCGATGGGGTTTGAGGTCGTTGATGTGGTGGGTGGACTCAGTTACAGCAACGACCTGGGGCCTGTAGGTTATACGCTAAATCTGCATCGCCGCGCGATTTCCAGCTCGTTGCTGGCGTTTGGCGGCCAGAAGGACGCCAAAGGTTATCAGTACGATCCGGACGATAGTGATAATAATCGTGGCGGTACGGGGAAAACCTGGGGTGGCGTGCGGGCCAGCGGCGGCGGTGTGAGCATGAGTTACGATCGCGGCGAAGCGCACGGTGTCTGGGCGAGTCTGAATGCAGACACGCTCACCGGCAAAAACGTGGCAGATAACTGGCGTGTGCGCTGGATGACGGGCTATTACTACAAGCTTATCAATAAAAACGACGAGCGTATGACCGTCGGCCTGAACAATATGATCTGGCACTACGACAAAGATCTGAGTGGCTATTCACTTGGTCAGGGCGGCTATTACAGCCCGCAGGAGTATGTCTCTTTTGCGGTGCCGGTAACCTGGCGTAAGCGTACGGAAAACTGGTCGTGGGAGTTGGGCGGTTCTGGGTCCTGGTCACATTCCCGTACCCAAAAGCAAATCACGTACCCGGTGCTAAACATTATCCCGGATGTTTATCGTACGGTTGCCAGCGAACAAAGCGCAGCGGGCGGCAGCAGTCGGGGCTTCGGTTACACCGCCCATGCGCTGGTTGAACGGCGTATCTCATCGAAATGGTCAATAGGCGCAGGTATTGATATTCAGCAGGCGAAAGATTATACCCCCAGTCACGGGATGATTTTTGTTCGCTACTCCGATACGGGCTGGCAGGGCGATATGGATATGCCGCCACAGCCGCTGATGCCTTACGCTGACTGGTAACGGGAATGTAAAATTATCTTATATCCCCCGGACAGTCTCTTAATGACGCCGCGATAGGGTATACTCTGGCGGCGGTAAGGTAACAGCTGGTTACTTTTCGTGTTAAGAGTATTCCGGAGAAACAATTTGCGCGTCAGCCGTTCATTAACCATTAAACAAATGGCGATGGTGTCAGCCGTCTCTATGCTTTTTGTATTCATTTTTTGCGTTATTTTGCTCTTTCATTTTGTGCAGCAAAACCGCTATAACACAGCCACGCAACTGGAAAGCATTGCCCGCTCGGTGCGCGAGCCACTCTCCTCCGCCATCCTGAAAGGCGATATTGTTGACGCAGAAACCATCCTGAAAGGTATTCAGCCGGCGGGCGTGGTCAGCCGTGCCGATGTCGTGCTGCCCAACCAGTTCCAGGCGCTGCGCATGCGCTTTATTCCTGAACGTCCGGTGCCGGTAACTATTACCCGGCTGTTTGAACTGCCGGTGCAGATCTCACTGCCCATCTACTCTTTGCAACGTCCGGCTAACCCGCAGCCGCTGGCGTATCTGGTATTACAGGCGGATTCGTACCGCATGTATAAATTCGTGATGAGTACGCTGTCGACGTTAGTGACGGCTTACTTACTGCTTACGCTGATGATCACCGTGGCGATCACCTGGTGTATCAACCGCCTGATTGTGCACCCGCTGCGCCGCATTGCGCGTGAACTGAACGATCTACCGCAGCATGAACAGCCGGGGCATCAGCTCGCGCTACCGCGCCATCACCATGATGATGAAATTGGCATGCTGGTACGCAGCTATAACCGTCATCAACAACTGGCACTGCCGCAACACGACGAGGCGAACCGTCCGGGAGCCGGATCGGCCCATAAGGCGATACTCGCCGCGCTGGATAATCATCAGTACACCATCTGGCTGCAACCGCAGGTTGAGCTGGCCACCGGTGGCCTGCAGGGTGCCGAAGCGCTGCTGCGCGTACGCCAGCCGGACGGCAGCTGGACGTTGCCGGAAGGGCTGATTGAACGCATCGAAAATGCCGGTCTGATGGTGACCGTGGGTTACCGGGTGCTGGAGGCGGCCTGTCGTCAGCTGGCCACCTGGCAGGCGCGCGGCATTACGCTGCCGCTGTCGGTGAACCTTTCAGCGCTGCAACTGATGCATCATGCGATGGTGCCGGATCTGCTGGCGCTGCTGAACCGCTATCGTATTGCGCCGGGTACGCTGATCCTTGAAGTGACCGAAAGTCGTCGCATTGACGATCCCCAGACGGCGGTGGACATTCTGCGCCCGCTGCGTAACGCCGGGGTGCGTATCGCGCTGGATGATTTTGGTATGGGGTATGCAGGCCTGCGCCAGCTACACCATATGAAATCGCTGCCGGTGGATCTGCTGAAGGTGGATAAAACCTTTGTCGACGGCCTGCCGGACGATAGCAGCATGGTATCAGCGATTATCCATATGGCGCGCAGCCTTGACCTTGGCATCATTGCCGAAGGCGTGGAAACCGACGCCCAGCGCGAGTGGCTTGCCGCGGCGGGTGTCAGTATGGCGCAGGGATTTTTATTCGCCCCTGCCATGTCGCCGGAGGCGTTTGAAGCCCGTTATTTTGCCGCCTCGCCGGAAGACGACAAGGAATAGTCTGTTTTACGCTTGTGCGAGTCAGTTCAAAGTTCTTAACAATGTTGTTTCAAATTTGAAGTAAATTTATTTCTGTCATGTTTATCGGGTGTTATTTTAAAGCCGCAGGCAAACCTAAACCCTACAAGGCCTGTGGTTTTTACTTCAAGGACACCCTATGAAAACCTCACTGTTTAAAAGCCTCTATTTTCAGGTCCTGACCGCTATTGCCATCGGTATTTTGCTCGGCCATTTCTGGCCGGACATTGGCGCACAAATGAAACCCTTTGGCGATGCTTTCGTAAAACTCATCAAAATGATCATCGCCCCCGTCATCTTCTGTACGGTGGTGACGGGTATCGCTGGCATGGAAAGCATGAAGGCGGTAGGGCGTACCGGTGCGGTGGCGCTGCTCTATTTCGAAGTGGTCAGCACCATCGCGCTGATTATCGGCCTGATTATCGTTAACGTGGTACAGCCTGGCGCGGGCATGAACGTCGATCCGGCGTCGCTTGATGCTAAAGCGGTGGCGGTTTATGCCGAACAGGCGCAACAGCAGGGCATTATTCCTTTCCTGCTTGATGTCATCCCCGGTAGCGTCATCGGCGCGTTCGCCAGCGGCAATATCCTCCAGGTCCTGCTGTTTGCCGTGCTGTTTGGTTTTGCGCTGCATCGCCTGGGACACAAAGGCCAGCTGATTTTTAACGTTATCGAAAGCTTCTCGCAGGTCATTTTCGGCATCATCAATATGATCATGCGTCTGGCACCCATTGGCGCATTCGGCGCGATGGCCTTTACCATCGGTAAATATGGTGTCGGTTCGCTGGTGCAACTGGGGCAGCTCATCGCCTGCTTCTACATCACCTGTATTCTGTTTGTGGTCGTGGTGCTGGGATCCATCGCCCGCGCTGCCGGCTTTAACATTTTCAAATTTATCCGTTATATCCGCGAAGAACTGCTGATCGTGCTCGGCACGTCGTCGTCAGAATCCGTGCTGCCGCGCATGCTTGATAAGATGGAAAAGCTGGGCTGCAAAAAGTCGGTGGTGGGGCTGGTTATCCCGACGGGCTATTCCTTTAACCTCGACGGTACCTCTATTTATCTGACGATGGCGGCGGTGTTTATCGCCCAGGCAACCAACAGCCATATGGATATTTTCCATCAGATCACCCTGTTGGTGGTGCTGCTGCTGTCGTCGAAGGGCGCGGCAGGGGTCACGGGCAGCGGATTTATCGTGCTGGCGGCGACCATTTCGGCAGTCGGACATTTACCGGTAGCCGGTCTGGCGCTGATCCTCGGCATCGACCGCTTTATGTCGGAAGCCCGTGCGCTGACCAACCTGGTGGGTAACGGTGTTGCCACTGTGGTAGTGGCAAAATGGGTTAAACAACTCGATGAAAAACAACTGACGAACGTGCTCAATAAGCGTGCGCCAGATGGCAAAACTCAAGAAATCTCCTCATAATTTCGCCACTTAGACCCGTCGTCCCTTGTGGTGCGGCGGGCACCTGCGCATAATTACCCAAAATTTCACTTCCCGACGTGACGTTTCGCTTTTTACGCTGTCTAACACGAAGTGTTTGTCGTCATCTCTTAGACTGCCCGGCAATGGGGCGGTCATTTAACCAGGAATGTTGATCAGGGGTTCACATGCAGGGCACAAAAATTCGACTCTTCACTGGCGGCTTGCTGATGATGGTTGCCGCCGGTCATGTGCAGGCGGATGCGCTCCAGCCCGACCCGGCCTGGCAACAGGGAACGCTGGCGAATGGTTTTCAGTGGCAGGTGTTGTCCACCCCACAGCGCCCCAGCGATCGTGTCGAAATTCGCCTGTTAATTAATACCGGCTCGCTCACCGAAAGTACCCAGCAGAGCGGGTTTAGCCATGTTATTCCCCGTATTGCGCTGACGCACAGCGGCGGCCTTGAGCCTGCCCAGGCGCGTTCGCTGTGGCAGCAGGGCATCGATCCGAAACGCCCGCTCCCGCCCGCCGTGGTCTCCTACGAATACACGCTGTTTAATCTGAGTCTGCCCAATAACCGTAACGACCTGCTGAAAGAGTCGCTGGCGTATCTGGCTGATACCGCAGGCAAGCTGACCATCACCCCGGAAACCGTCAACCATGCGCTGGCGAATCAGGATATGGTGGCGACCTGGCCGCTGGATACCAAAGACAGCTGGTGGCGCTACCGTCTGAAAGGCTCGTCCCTGCTGGGCCACGATCCTGCTGATGTGCTAAAACAGCCAGTGGATGCCGAACAGGTGAAGTCGTTCTATCAGAAATGGTACACCCCGGATGCCATGACGCTGATCGTGGTGGGCAATATCGACAGCCGCACCGTTTCGGAACAGATCGGCAAAACCTTCGGTGAGCTGAAGGGTAAACGCAGCACGCCAGCACCGGTACCGACGTTATCGCCACTGCCGCGAGAATCTGTAAGTATTATGAGTGACGCGGTACGCCAGGATCGGCTCTCTATTATGTGGGACACCGCCTGGCAGCCCATCCGCGAATCCTCTGCTCTGTTACGCTACTGGCGCGCCGATTTAGCCCGCGAAGCGCTGTTCTGGCATGTGCAGCAGACGCTGAGTAAAAACAACGCCAAAGAGATTGGCCTCGGTTTTGACTGCCGGGTGCTTTTCCAGCGCGCCCAGTGCGCCATCAACGTTGAATCCCCGAATGACAAGCTGAACAGTAACCTCGGCACCATCGCGCGTGAGCTGGCGAAAGTGCGGGATAACGGTCTGTCGGCAGAAGAGTTCAATGCGCTGGTCGCGCAAAAGAATCTGGAGCTACAAAAACTGTTTGCCACTTACGCCCGCACCGATACCGACGTGCTGATCGGCCAGCGGATGCGTTCGCTGCAAAATCAGGTGGTGGATATTGCGCCGGAGCAGTATCAGAAGCTGCGTCAGGATTTCCTGAACAGCCTGACGCTGGAGATGCTGAATCAGGATCTGCGCCAGCAGCTGTCACAGGAAATGGCGCTGGTATTGCTACAGCCGAAGGGTGAGCAGGAGGTCAACATGAAGGATCTGCAGGCCACCTGGGAAAACATTATGTTGCCCGCCACGCATGCGCCCGTCCCGGTGAATGATGATGTGCATCAGGACGTGTCAGATATTCCCCCGGCCCAGCGCTAGAACCAGGCGTTTTCCCTCACCCTAACCCTTTCCCAGTGGGAGAGGGCCGGAGTGAGGGGATGTTATTTTTACTGCGGCATCGCCTCGCGGGGAATAATCGCCCCGCGATACTGGATCACCGTACTGGCCGTCAGATGCCCGCGTTTTGCCGCCGCTTCTGCATCGCCACCGGTCAGACGCACCGCCAGATAGCCTGCGCTGAAGGAATCGCCCGCCGCGGTGGTATCGATCACCTTCTCTTTCGGCAGTTTCACCGCCGGTACGTCAATCACCGCTTCACCGGCAACCGACACCAGGCATGATTCTGCGCCACGTTTGACCACCACTTCTGTCACACCCGCCGCATGGGTACGGGCGATCACGTCTTCCACCGGCTGCTGGCCCCACAGGGCGTCTTCATCATCCAGCGTCAGGAACGCGATGTCGGTGCATTCCAGCATCTGCTGATATACCTGCTGCGTCTCTTCTTTGCTGGCCCACAGGCGCGGACGGTAGTTGTTGTCGAAAATCACCTTGCCGCCATTGGCGCGGCATTCACGCAGCAACGACAGCAGTTTGTCACGGCTGGCAGGGCTTAAAATCGCAAGGCTGATGCCGCTCAGATACAGGTAATCGAACGTCGCCAGCTCTTCACAGATGGCGGCAGACTGTTCGCTTTCCAGCCAGAATTTTGCCGCCGCTTCGTTACGCCAGTAATAGAAGGTGCGCTCGCCGGTGCTGTCAGTTTCGATGTAGTACAGCCCCGGCAGGCGGTTTTCCATGCGCTGCGTCAGGCCCGTATCCACGTTCTCACTCTGCCAGGCGTCCAGCATCTGCTGGCTGAAATTATCCGTGCCGAGCGCGGTGACGTAGTGCACCGTCAGAGCCTCAGGTTCGACCTGGCGAGCGATATACACGGAGGTGTTTAAGGTATCGCCACCAAAGCCACGGTTAACCTCGGAGCCTTTTTGTGACAGTTCAATCATGCATTCGCCAATGACGGCAATTTTCCTGGACATAGTCGTAACCTGAATCGGGATGATGGACAGTAGTTTGCGTTGTGGGTGTTTCGTGGTCAATCATATTAAAACAACGTTCCATAATTTTTTTGAGCTGGCGCGTATTCCGTGCAGATTCTGCATTCAGTTTTTCCACATTGCCTTTTAAGTGAACATAAAGTTCTGTGGCTGCCCGCCGATAACTCAATGACGAGTTCCGACAGGCCACTCACTCATTTCAACAGGGCAGACTGATAATGAAGTTAAAGCAGGTTATCCAGCAGCTAAACATTCCGGAGGCAAGCGTTGAAAGCTTGCAGGAGCGACGGTACTGGTTGCAGTGCGAACGTGCTTATACCTATCAGCCCATCTACAAAACTGACGGCCATCTGATGGCGATTGAGGTCCTGACTATCGTCACGCACCCGTCCGATCCCGGCCAGCGCATTGCGCCGGATCGCTACTTCGCGGAAGTGGCGGTGCGTCAGCGTGTTGACGTGGTTGAAGAGCAGGTCAGACTGCTGGCCCGGCAGCATGATTTTTTTATGCAGCACGGCATCCTGGCGTCAGTGAACGTCGATGGGCCGACGCTGCTGGCCATGCGCCAGTATCAACCGCTGATCGAGCTGATTAATACCCTGCCGTGGCTGCGCTTCGAGCTGGTGGAGCACATCCGCCTGCCGGATGATGTCTCTTTTGCCGCCATTTGTGAGATTGGCCCGCTGTGGCTGGATGATTTTGGCACCGGCATGGCGAACTTCTCGGCGCTGAGCGAAGTGCGTTACGACTACATTAAAGTCGCCCGCGATCTGTTTATCATGCTGCGTCAGACCCCGGAAGGCCGCAATCTGTTCACCCAACTGCTGCACCTGATGAACCACTATTGTCAGGGTGTGATTGTGGAAGGCGTTGAAACGCTGGAAGAGTGGCGCGACGTACAGGCTTCGCCTGCCGCAGCCGCACAGGGTTACTTCCTCTCCCGTCCGGTTCCGCTGGAAAATCTTGACCGTGTGATCCTGTCGCTGTAAATCCTGGCGGTAATATCTGCCTGATTACGCAGTCATTCTGCCCTTTTTGTCAGTCTCAGCTATCTTTATGACAGGCAGGAGAAGACAGGAAGGATACAGGCATGACTAAAACCGGCAAAATCATCACCGCCGTCATTGGAACCCTTGTGGTCTTGATCGCCATTGCGATCATTATCATTGCGACGTTCGACTGGAACCGGCTCAAACCGACAATCAACGAAAAAGTGTCGACGGAGCTGAACCGTCCCTTTGCCATTCGCGGCGACCTGGGCGTGGTATGGGAACGCCAGAAACAGGAAACCGGCTGGCGCAGCTGGATCCCCTGGCCGCACGTGCACGCTGAAGACGTGGTGCTCGGCAATCCCCCCGATATTCCTGCGGTGACCATGGTGCATCTGCCGCGCGTCGAAGCGACGCTCGCACCGCTGGCGCTGCTCACCAAAACCGTGTACCTGCCGTGGATCAAATTCCAGCAGCCAGACGCGCGGCTGATCCGGCTCTCAGAAAAGAACAACAACTGGACCTTTAACCTCGCCAGCGACAGCAAGCCAAAAGATGAAAACGCGCAGCCGTCGTCCTGGTCATTCCAGCTGGACAATATTCTGTTCGACCGCGGACGTATAGATATTGACGATAAAGTGAGCCGTGCGGACATTGAGATCATGGTCGATCCGCTGGGCAAACCGCTGCCATTCAACGAAGTGACCGGTTCGGATAAAGATAAAAACGCGAACGTCGGTGACTACGTATTCGGCCTGAAAGCCAAAGGGCGCTACAACGGCCAGCCGCTGACTGGCAGCGGTAAGATCGGCGGTATGCTGGCGCTGAAAAGCGAAGGCACACCGTTCCCGGTTCAGGCAGATTTCCGCTCCGGTAATACCCGCGTGGCCTTTGTCGGCACGGTGAGCGATCCGATGAAAATGGGCGGCGTCGATCTGAAGCTGAAATTCGCCGGCGACTCGCTGGGCGAACTCTACGATCTGACCGGCGTACTGCTGCCGGACACCCCGCCGTTTGAAACCGACGGGCGTCTGGTGGCAAAAATCGACGCTGAAAAAAGCTCGGTTTATGATTACCGCAACTTCAATGGCCGCATCGGTGACAGCGACATTCACGGCTCGCTGACCTATACCACCGGCAAACCGCGTCCGAAGCTGGAAGGCGATCTGGAATCCCGTCAGCTGCGTCTGGCGGATCTGGGGCCGTTAATCGGGGTGGACAGCGGCAAAGGCGCGGAACAGTCAAAACGCTCGGAAGAGAAAAAAGGCGAGAAGAGCAACCAGCCGGCGGGCAAAGTGCTGCCGTATGACCGTTTCGAAACCGACAAGTGGGACGTGATGGACGCCGATGTGCGCTTCAAAGGACGTCGCATTGAGCACGGCAGCTCGCTGCCGCTGAGCGATCTCACCACCCATATTATTCTCAAAAATGCCGATCTGCGTTTGCAGCCGCTGAAGTTCGGCATGGCGGGCGGCACCATCAACTCCAATATTCATCTGGAAGGCGACAAAAAGCCGATGCAGGGCCGCGCAGAAATCCAGGCGCGCCGACTGAAGCTAAAACAGCTGATGCCGGATGTTGAACTGATGCAGAAAACCATCGGTGAGATGAATGGCGACGCGGAATTCCGCGGCACCGGTAACTCTATCGCCGCGCTGCTCGGCACCAGTAACGGTAATCTCAAACTGCTGATGAACGACGGGGTGATCAGTCGCAACCTGATGGAAATTCTTGGGCTGAACGTCGGTAACTTTATTGTCGGGCAGATCTTCGGCGACGATGAAGTGCGGGTGAACTGCGCGGCGGCGAACATGGATCTGGTGAACGGCGTGGCGCGACCGCGTATTTTCGCCTTCGATACGGAAAACGCCATTATCAACGTGACCGGCACCGCCAGCATGGCGGCGGAACAGCTGGATCTGACCATCAATCCGGAAAGTAAGGGCGTGCGTATCGTCACGCTACGCTCGCCGCTATACGTCCGGGGTTCGTTCAAAGATCCGCAAGCGGGCGTTAAGCCAGGTCCGCTGATCGCCCGTGGTGCCGTGGCCGCTGCGCTGGCTACGCTGGTGACGCCAGCTGCCGCGCTGCTGGCGCTGATCTCCCCGTCGGAAGGCGAGGAAAACCAGTGCAGCAATATTCTGTCGCAGATGAAACGCTAAGACGGTATCCCTTTCCCGCGAGGGAAAGGGATTGATTCAGCTTTTTTTAGCGCCGTAGCGTTCGAACCAGGTCAGCATACGCTGCCAGCCATCCTGCGCGGATTCGGCGTGATAGCTCGGACGGTAATCGGCGTTAAAGGCATGTCCGGCATCGGGATAGACCACAATTTCCGCGGTAGCGTTAGCGGCCCGCAGCGCCTGACGCATGGTGTCGATGGTGTCCTGTGGAATGCTGGTATCCTGTGCGCCGTACAGGCCGAGCACCGGGGCGGTGAGTTCAGTGGCAATATCCACCGGATGTGTTGGCGAATTGATCGTTTTATCCCCCACCAGCTTGCCGTACCACGCCACCGCCGCTTTCAACTGCGGATTATGCGCGGCGTACAGCCAGGCAATGCGGCCACCCCAGCAAAAACCGGTCGCCATCAGACGATGCGGATCGCCGCCGTTGCGCGCGGCCCAGTTTGCCACGTGATCCAGATCCGCCAGCACCTGCGCATCCGGCACCTTCGAAACCAGCTCGCTGAGCAGCGTCGGAATATCGTCATATTCATTCGGATCGCCCTGGCGAAAATAGAGTTCTGGCGCCACGGCAAGATAACCTTCCTGCGCCAGGCGACGGCAGAGATCGCGAATATGCTCGTGCACGCCAAAAATTTCCTGGATCACGATCACCACTGGCAGCGCCCCCGCCGCCTCTGCCGGGCGAGCGTGGTAAGCAGGCATGTTGTCTCCCTGTGAGGGGATGGACGTCAGACCGGCGACGATATTGTCGTCAGGGGTAGTAATGGATGTGGATGCATGGGGCGAAGCAGCAGGGGCAAAGCCGGGTTGTTTGTCTGTGGTCATGGCGATCTCCGTACCCTTGTAATGATGCAAAAAAGAAGCGCAATAAGTAACTATAGTCAGCCGACCAAAATACAGCATTCACGAAAGCGGCTATCTTTTGAGAGATGCCTGAGCGCTGGACATGTTAATGTGATGTTTATCACTATTTTATGGAAAACCACTGCAAACAAATTTATTGGCAGTGATGGTTGTCACGAAATTTAACGTGCAGCTTCTGTAAAGTACCTTTTTGCTACTTCTGATAATCCGATCTACAGAGGAGTCACCTATGTCACAGTCTGATGTTTTTCACCTCGGCCTCACCAAAAATGATTTACAAGGGGCCACGCTTGCCATTGTCCCAGGCGACCCGGAGCGAGTGGAAAAGATCGCCGCGCTGATGGATAAGCCGGTTAAGCTGGCATCACACCGCGAATTCACCTCCTGGCGCGCTGAGCTGGACGGCAAGCCGGTCATCGTATGCTCCACCGGTATCGGCGGCCCCTCTACCTCAATCGCGGTGGAAGAACTGGCCCAGCTCGGCATCCGTACTTTCCTGCGCGTCGGCACGACCGGTGCGATCCAGCCGCATATTAATGTGGGTGACGTGCTGGTAACGACCGCGTCTGTGCGCCTTGACGGTGCCAGCCTGCACTTTGCCCCGATGGAATACCCGGCCGTCGCTGATTTTGCCTGCACCACCGCGCTGGTCGAGGCGGCGAAATCCGTGGGTGCCACTACGCACATCGGCGTGACCGCCTCTTCTGACACCTTCTATCCGGGTCAGGAACGCTATGACACCTTCTCTGGCCGTGTAGTAAAACGCTACAAAGGCTCTATGGAAGAGTGGCAGTCCATGGGCGTGATGAACTACGAAATGGAATCTGCAACGCTGCTGACCATGTGCTCAAGCCAGGGTCTGCGTGCCGGTATGGTGGCAGGCGTGATCGTCAACCGTACCCAGCAGGAGATCCCGAACGCGGAAACCATGAAACAGACTGAAAGCCACGCGGTGAAAATCGTGGTGGAAGCGGCGCGTCGCCTGCTGTAGTCCTCGTTTTTACCGTCATTTCTAAGGCCGGGCTTCCCGGCCTTTACTTTTTGCGTAGCGCCTCGCAGGAAATCCCTTTCCAGCTGGACATCTGTACAGCACAATCATACTTTGCACCGGTCAGTGATTTTTGCAGGGGAAGATGTGGATATTTCAATACTGTTAAGCGTGGCGGCGGCGCTGCTGGGTGGCGTACTGCTTGGGTGGTTAGCCATGAAATCCCGCGCCGACCAGTTGCGGGCCGATCTGCTGGAAGATCGCCGTGAACTGGATATTGAACTGAGCGCGGCCAGGCAACAGCTCACGCAACACCAGCACTGGCGCGACGAGTGCGAACTGCTGAATAACGAACTGCGCAGCCTGCGGGAGATTAACACCTCGCTGGAGGCCGATCTGCGTGAAGTGACTACCCGCCTCGAATCCACCCAACTGCATGCGGAAGACAAAATCCGCCAGATGATCAACAGCGAACAGCGCCTGAGCGAGCAGTTTGAAAACCTCGCCAACCGTATTTTTGAACAGAGCAACCGCCGGGTGGATGAGCAGAACCGCCAGAGTCTCGGCAGTTTACTGACGCCGCTGCGCGAGCAGCTGGATGGCTTTCGCCGCCAGGTGCAGGACAGCTTTGGGCAGGAGGCGCGCGAGCGGCATACGCTGGCGCACGAGATCCGCAATCTCCAGCAACTGAATGCGCAAATGGCGCAGGAAGCGGTGAACCTGACCCGCGCCCTGAAAGGCGACAACAAAACCCAGGGCAACTGGGGCGAAGTGGTGCTGACCCGCGTGCTGGAAGCGTCGGGCTTACGACATGGCTACGAGTATGAAACCCAGGTCAGCATCGAAACTGACGCGCGAGCGCGAATGCAACCTGATGTCATCGTGCGGCTGCCGCAGGGCAAGGACGTTGTCATTGACGCCAAAATGACGCTGGTGGCCTACGAGCGCTATTTTAACGCCGACGACGAGTACACCCGCGAAAGCGCGTTACAGGAACATCTCGCTTCTGTACGCAATCACATCCGTCTGCTGGGCCGCAAGGATTACCAGCAGTTGCCGGGACTGCGTTCGCTCGACTACGTGCTGATGTTTATCCCCGTCGAACCGGCCTTTTTACTGGCGCTGGATCGGCAGCCGGAGCTGATCAACGAGGCGCTGAAAAACAACATTATGCTGGTCAGCCCCACCACGCTGCTGGTGGCGCTGCGCACTATTGCCAATCTCTGGCGTTATGAACACCAAAGCCGCAACGCTCAGCAGATCGCCGACCGCGCCAGTCGCCTGTACGACAAAATGCGCCTGTTTGTGGATGATATGTCCTCCATCGGTCAGGGGCTGGATAAAGCGCAGGATAACTACCGGCAGGCGATGAAAAAACTGACTTCCGGGCGTGGCAATCTGCTGGCACAGGCCGAGGCGTTTCGCGGCCTCGGGGTAGAGGTGAAACGCGAGATTAATCCGGATTTAGCTGAACAGGCTACCGCCCAGGACGAGGAATTTCGTCTGCGGGCCGGTGAGCAGAGCGCAGAAGACCCTCAGCAAGACAATGAATTAGCGACGCGCACAGCGGTCAATGACCGCCCGGAGCACGTATCGCAAGGCGGTTGAAACATAGGGCAATTGCGCCCAATCTGTTACACTTCACGAACAATTTCTTGATAAGCAGGCACTGAGATGGCGGAAGATCCACAAGAAACTTCACAGGACACGACGCACTTTGGTTATCAGACCGTCGCCAAAACGCAGAAAGCTGACATGGTGGCGCACGTCTTTCATTCCGTGGCGGCAAAATACGATGTCATGAACGATCTGATGTCCTTTGGCATCCACCGTTTATGGAAGCGTTTCACGATCGATTGCAGCGGCGTGCGCCGTGGGCAAAAAGTTCTCGATCTGGCTGGCGGTACCGGCGATCTGACGGCGAAATTCTCGCGTCTGGTCGGGGAAACCGGGCAAGTAGTGCTGGCGGATATTAACGACTCGATGCTGAAAGTAGGCCGCGAGAAACTGCGTAATATCGGCGTGATCGGTAACGTTGAATACGTGCAGGCCAATGCCGAAGCGCTGCCGTTCCCGGATAACACCTTTGACTGCATTACTATCTCCTTCGGTCTGCGTAATGTGACCGACAAAGAGAAAGCGCTGCGTTCGATGTTCCGTGTGCTCAAGCCGGGCGGTCGTCTACTGGTGCTGGAATTCTCCAAACCGGTTATCGAGCCGCTGAGTAAAGCGTATGACGCTTACTCGTTCCATATTCTGCCGCGCATTGGCGAACTGGTCGCCAGCGACGCCGGCAGCTATCGTTACCTGGCGGAATCCATTCGTATGCATCCTAATCAGGAGACATTGAAGGCGATGATGCAGGATGCTGGCTTTGAAAACGTCGATTACTACAATTTGACCGCCGGCATTGTTGCCCTGCATCGTGGTTACAAGTTCTGACAGGAGTCTGCGTATGCCCTTTAAGCCGTTAATGACCGCCGGGATAGAGCGCGTCCTCAATACGTTTTTATACCGCCCCCAGGCCCTGAAAGCTGCACGTCAGCGCTTGCAGGGCAAGGTACTGCGTATTGTCGTCAAAGAGCTTTCCACCCCGTTGGTGCTGGCATTCAGCGAGCGTCAGCTCGATGTGCTGGGCGAATGGGAGGGCGAAGCGGACTGTACGGTCATTACCCAACTGCGAGTCCTGCCCACGTTGCGCGACCGTAAGCAGCTCACCACGCTTATCCGCAGCGGCGAGCTGGAAGTGCAGGGCGATCTCCAGGTCGTGCAAAACTTTGGGGCATTAATGGATCTGGCGGAGTTTGATGCGGCAGAACTGTTAGCGCCCTGGACCGGTGATATTGCTGCTGAAGGTATCAGCCAGGTGCTGCGCAGCGGAACGGCGTTTGTGCGCAAGAACGTTCAGCGTCAGCAACAGTATGTCGCTGAAACCCTG
The DNA here is from genome assembly GCF_019218745.1 of Enterobacter sp. ENT03. Classification (GTDB taxonomy): domain Bacteria; phylum Pseudomonadota; class Gammaproteobacteria; order Enterobacterales; family Enterobacteriaceae; genus Enterobacter_D. The sequence goes on along the minus strand of NZ_JAHUXA010000026.1, from coordinate 15,070 downwards.
ACCCAGGAGTGGCGTATGGCTCCCGGCGGGCTGGAAGTGGCCTGGTTCGCAGAAGAAACCGCAGCTATTGCGCGTTCGGTTGACGCGTTAACTCACCGACTGGAAAAACTGGAGGGCAAATGACGCCAGGTGAAATTCGGCGCCTTTACTTCATCATCCAAACTTTTTTGAGTTACGGCCTTGATGAGCTGATCCCCAGAATGCGCCTCACTATGCCGCTTCGCCTCTGGCGTCGCACGCTGTTCTGGATGCCAAACCGCCACAAAGACAAAGAATTAGGCCATCGTCTGCGCCTCGCATTACAGGAATTAGGCCCGGTGTGGATCAAGTTCGGACAGATGCTGTCTACCCGCCGCGATCTTTTCCCGCCGGTTATTGCCGATCAGCTCGCCATGTTGCAGGACCGCGTTGCCCCTTTCGACGGCGCGCTGGCTAAGCGACAGATCGAAAAAGCCATGGGCGATCTGCCTGTTGAAACCTGGTTTGATGATTTCGACATTACCCCGCTGGCGTCGGCGTCGATTGCGCAGGTACATACCGCCCGGCTAAAAGAGAACGGCAAAGAGGTGGTCATCAAAGTGATCCGCCCGGACATTCTGCCGGTGATCAAAGCCGATATGCGCCTTATTTACCGCCTTGCCCGCTGGGTACCGCGTCTGCTGCCGGATGGCCGCCGTCTGCGGCCGTTAGAAGTGGTGCATGAGTATGAAAAAACGCTGATCGACGAGCTAAATCTGCTGCGCGAAGCGGCGAACGCCATCCAGCTACGCCGCAACTTTGAAGACAGCCCGATGCTGTATGTGCCGGAGATTTACTCTGACTATTGCAGCCAGGATATGCTGGTGATGGAGCGCATCTACGGTATTCCTATCAACGACATTGCGGCGCTGGAGAAAAACGGCACCAATATGAAATTGCTGGCCGAGCGGGGCGTACAGGTGTTCTTCACGCAGGTATTCCGCGACAGCTTCTTCCATGCAGATATGCACCCAGGCAACATTTTTGTCAGCTATGAGCACCCGGAGGATCCGCAGTATATCGGCATCGACTGCGGCATCGTGGGTTCGCTGAACAAAGAAGATAAGCGTTATCTGGCTGAGAACTTTATCGCTTTCTTCAACCGCGATTACCGCAAAGTAGCAGAGCTGCATGTGGATTCTGGCTGGGTACCGCCGGACACCAACGTGGAAGAGTTCGAGTTCGCCATCCGTACCGTTTGCGAGCCCATTTTCGAGAAGCCGCTGGCGGAGATCTCCTTTGGCCACGTGCTGTTAAACCTGTTCAACACCGCGCGCCGCTTCAATATGGAAGTGCAGCCACAGCTGGTACTGCTGCAAAAGACGCTGCTGTATGTAGAAGGCGTGGGTCGCCAGCTCTATCCGCAACTCGATCTATGGAAAACCGCGAAACCTTTCCTTGAATCCTGGATCAAAGATCAGGTCGGCATTCCGGCGCTGATCCGCTCGCTGAAAGAAAAAGCGCCGTTCTGGGTGGAAAAAATGCCCGAACTGCCGGAGCTGATTTACAACAATCTGCGCCAGAGCAAGCAGTTGCAGCACAGCGTTGAGCAAATTTCTCGTGACCTGCACGTGAACCATATGCGTCAGGGACAATCGCGTTATTTGTTCGGCATTGGGGCAACGTTGATACTCAGTGGTACATTATTGCTGATTAACCGCCCGGAATGGCAGTCGGCTCCGGCCTGGCTGATGGCGGGTGGACTGGTTATCTGGCTGATCGGCTGGCGTAAAACACGCGCAATTTGATCGCTCACTGCGGGCCCCTTAACGTATACTGGGGCCCGGTTAATTCATCATCTATTACTGGGGATAATGTATGGGTGGTATCAGTATCTGGCAGTTGCTCATCATCGCCGTCATCGTTGTGCTGCTGTTTGGCACCAAAAAACTCGGTTCGATTGGCTCGGATTTAGGCGCATCGATTAAGGGCTTCAAAAAAGCCATGGGTGATGATGATAAGCACGAAAAACCGACGGAAGACGCGGATTTTACGGCTAAATCCATTGCTGAAAAGCAGGATGAAGTGAAGAAAGAAGACGCAAAGCGTCACGATAAAGAGCAGGTGTAATTCGTGTTCGATATTGGTTTTGGTGAATTAGTTCTGGTTTTTGTTATCGGCCTCATTGTTCTGGGGCCGCAACGTCTGCCGGTGGCGGTTAAAACGGTCGCAGGCTGGGTACGCGCGCTGCGCTCACTCGCCTCGACCGTGCAAAATGAACTGGCCCAGGAGCTAAAGCTCCAGGAGTTTCAGGACAGCCTGAAGAAAGTTGAAAAAGCGAGTCTGGATAATCTGACGCCGGAACTGAAAGCCTCCATGGAAGAGCTGCGCGAAGCGGCGGAATCGATGAAGCGCACCTATTCGGCCAACGACCCGGAAAAAGAGAGCGATGTTGCGCACACCATCCATAATCCGCTGGTAAAAGATAACGAAGCGCAGCACGAAGGCATCACCCCCGCTACCGCGGAACATCAGGCCAGCGCGCCGGAACAAAAGCCGTCGACAGAGCCGGAAATCAACACCCCGCAGCCACACGAGCCAGCAGTGGTGAAAAGCACCGTTCCGCCAGCGGCCCCAACGTCCGATTCAACTCCTTCGACAAGTGGTAAATCTTAAACATGGCTGTAGAAGATACCCAACCGCTGATCGCGCACCTGATTGAGCTGCGCAAGCGCCTGCTGAACAGCATCATTGCCGTACTGCTGATTTTTCTGGCGCTGGTCTATTTTGCCAATGATATTTATCAACTGGTGTCGGCCCCGCTGATCAAGCAGATGCCGGAAGGCGCAACCATGATCGCCACCGATGTGGCATCGCCGTTTTTCACGCCAATCAAACTGACCTTTATGGTGTCGCTGATCCTTTCAGCGCCGGTCATCCTCTATCAGGTATGGGCATTTGTCGCCCCTGCGCTGTACCGGCATGAGCGCCGTCTGGTGATCCCGCTGCTGGTGTCCAGCTCGCTGCTGTTCTACATCGGTATGGCCTTCGCCTATTTCGTGGTCTTCCCGCTGGCGTTTGGCTTCCTGACGCATACCGCGCCAGTGGGCGTGCAGGTATCGACGGATATTGCCAGCTATCTCGACTTTGTGATGGCGCTGTTTATGGCGTTTGGCGTCTCCTTTGAAGTGCCGGTCGCCATCGTGCTGATCTGCTGGATGGGTGTCACCACGCCGGAAGAGCTGCGCAAGAAACGCCCTTACGTGTTAGTCGGAGCGTTTGTGGTCGGGATGCTGTTGACGCCGCCGGATGTGTTCTCGCAGACGCTGCTGGCGATCCCGATGTACTGCCTGTTTGAGATCGGCCTGTTCTTCTCACGGTTCTACGTCGGCAAGCGGCGTTTCCGCAGCGACGAGAGCGACGAAGACGACACCGAAAGCACAAAAGAGTAACCGATGACCGCCCGTAAGGGCGGTTGTCATATGGAGGATGGCATGTTTGATATTGGGGTCAATCTGACCAGCCCGCAGTTTGCCAAAGACAGTGACGAGGTGGTGACGCGGGCATTTACCGCTGGCGTCAGCGGCATGCTGCTGACCGGCACGAATCTGCATGAAAGTCAGCAGGCGCAGCAACTGGCACAGCGCTATGTACATTGCTGGTCCACGGCGGGCGTCCATCCCCACGACAGCAGCCAGTGGGATGCGCATACCGCAGAGGCGATTTTTGCGCTGGCCCGTCAGCCGGAAGTGGTGGCGATAGGCGAATGCGGGCTGGATTTCAATCGCAATTTCTCCCCGGTGGCGGATCAGGAAGCGGCCTTCACTGCACAGCTGGCGATGGCCGCTGAACTGTCGATGCCGGTGTTTTTACACTGTCGCGATGCGCATGAGCGTTTTTTGACGCTGCTGACGCCGTGGCTGGATCGACTGCCGGGCGCGGTGCTGCACTGTTTTACCGGATCGCAGGACGAGGCGGAGGAGTGTCTGGCGGCGGGATTATATCTGGGTATTACCGGCTGGGTGTGCGATGAGCGCCGTGGGGCGGAGCTGTGCGCCGCGGTGCCGCGTATTCCGGCGGACCGGCTGATGGTGGAAACGGACGCGCCTTATCTGCTGCCGCGCGATCTCAAACCAAAACCCGCCTCGCGGCGCAATGAACCTGCGTATCTGGGCCATATTGTTGAACGCATCGCGTCGTTGCGCGGTGAAACTGCAGAGGTGGTAAGCAACGCCACGGACGCGAATGTGAAACGAGTTTTTGGCGTGGCGTTTTAAGCGGGATCGGCTTTGCGGAACTCGGTATTCTTGACGCTTTGCAGCACTTGCTTGTTGAGAAAATTGAGCAGCAGCATTGAACGTGCTTCACCATCCGGCTCGGTAAAGATCGCCTGCAGGCCGGTAAACGCGCCTTCGGTGATCACCACGTTATCACCTGCGTAAGGCGTATCGGGATCGGTGATGCCTTCCGGCTGGCAGGTCGAGAGCTGTTCAATGACCGTAGCCGGAACCGTTGCCGGGCTGGCACCAAAACGCACAAAGTGGCTGACGCCGCGGGTGGCGCTGATGGTGGTGGTATGAATGATTTCCGGGTCAAACTGGACGAACAGGTAGTTAGGGAAAAGCGGTTCGTTGACGCGGGTACGTTTCCCGCGCACCATCTTTTCCAGCTCGATCATCGGCGTCAGGCAGTTGACGGCCTGGCGTTCAAGATGTTCCTGAGCGCGCTGAAGCTGTCCCCGTTTGCAATACAATAAATACCAGGCTTGCATCATTATCTTCCCTTGTGTTCGGGCGCAAGAATACCAAAATCGACACAGGATCGCTAAGTTCATTATATCCGGTGGTGGCGACGCGTTTGCAGTGGGTTTTACGCTTATTTAACAAAATTACAGCATCACGCGGGCGTTCGCCGTATAATAACCGGCTTACTGAGAGGCCATGATTAACTGCATGAAATACCACGACCTACGCGACTTTATGGCGCTGCTCGAACAGCAGGGCGAACTCAAACGCATCACGTTTCCGGTTGATCCCCATCTGGAAATTACCGAGATAGCCGACCGCACCCTGCGTGCCGGTGGCCCGGCGCTGTTATTCGAAAATCCCAAAGGTTACACCATGCCGGTACTGTGCAATTTATTTGGCACACCGCGCCGCGTGGCGTTAGGCATGGGGCAGGAAGATGTCGCAGCGCTGCGCGAAGTGGGTAAGCTGCTGGCCTTTTTAAAAGAGCCGGAGCCGCCGAAAGGGTTCCGCGATCTGTTTGATAAGCTGCCGCAGTTTAAACAGGTGCTCAACATGCCGACAAAACGTCTGCGTGGTGCGCCGTGCCAGCAAAAAATCGTGCAGGGCGATGCGGTAGATCTGACGAAAATCCCTATCATGCAGTGCTGGCCGGATGATGCCGCGCCGCTGATCACCTGGGGGCTGACGGTCACTCGCGGCCCGCACAAAGAGCGGCAGAATCTGGGCATATATCGCCAGCAGTTAATTGGTAAGAATAAATTGATTATGCGCTGGCTGTCGCATCGCGGCGGCGCGCTGGATTATCAGGAGTGGTGCAATGCCCGTCCCGGTGAGCGTTTCCCGGTGGCAGTGGCGTTAGGTGCCGATCCGGCAACCATTCTCGGCGCGGTGACGCCGGTGCCGGACACGCTTTCTGAGTATGCATTTGCAGGATTGCTGCGCGGCACCAAGACCGAAGTGGTGAAGTGTATTTCCAGCGATCTGGAAGTCCCCGCCAGCGCGGAAATCGTCCTCGAAGGCTATATTGAGGCGGGCGAAATGGCTCCCGAAGGGCCATATGGCGACCATACGGGCTATTATAACGAAGTGGATAATTTCCCGGTCTTCACGGTAACGCACATTACCCAGCGTGACGATGCGATTTATCACTCGACCTACACTGGCCGTCCGCCTGATGAACCGGCGGTACTCGGCGTGGCGCTGAACGAAGTATTCGTGCCGATCCTGCAAAAGCAGTTTCCGGAGATTGTCGATTTTTATCTGCCGCCGGAAGGCTGTTCGTATCGCCTGGCGGTGGTGACCATCAAGAAGCAGTACGCCGGGCACGCCAAGCGCGTAATGATGGGCGTGTGGTCGTTTTTACGCCAGTTTATGTACACCAAATTTGTGATCGTATGCGATGACGACGTTAACGCCCGCGACTGGAATGATGTGATTTGGGCGATCACCACCCGTATGGACCCGGCACGGGATACGGTGCTGGTAGAGAATACGCCGATAGATTATCTGGACTTTGCCTCGCCGGTTTCCGGTCTTGGTTCAAAAATGGGCCTGGATGCCACCAACAAATGGCCCGGCGAAACCCAGCGTGAATGGGGACGACCGATAGTTAAGGATCCTGCGGTGACGGCGCGTGTCGACGCCATCTGGGATGAACTGGCCATCTTTAATGACGAGAACAGACCCGACAGAGGGAGCGCATGACAACCTTAAGCTGTAAAGTGACCTCGGTAGATGCTATCACCGATACGGTATATCGCGTCCGTTTAGTGCCGGAAGCCGACTTTTCCTTCCGCGCGGGACAGTATCTGATGGTCGTGATGGATGAGCGCGATAAACGCCCTTTTTCGATGGCCTCCACGCCCGATGAGCGTGAGTTTATTGAACTGCACATCGGCGCTTCTGAGCTCAATCTCTATGCCATGGCGGTGATGGACCGCATTCTCAAAGAGAATGAGATCCTAGTCGATATGCCACATGGCGATGCATGGCTGCGTGACGATGAAGAGCGTCCGCTGATTTTGATCGCGGGTGGCACCGGGTTCTCCTATGTGCGTTCGATTCTGCTGACCTCGCTGGCGCGCAATGCGAATCGCGACATTACCCTTTACTGGGGCGGTCGCGAGGAGAAGCATCTGTACGATCTGGCTGAGCTGGAAGCGCTGTCGGTAAATCACCCGAACCTGCGTATTGAAGCAGTGGTTGAGCAGCCGGAAGAGAACTGGCGCGGCCGCAGCGGCACGGTGTTAACGGCGGTATTACAAGATCACGGTACGCTGGCCGGGCATGATATTTATATCGCCGGTCGTTTTGAGATGGCGAAAATCGCCCGCGACCTGTTCTGTAACGAACGTGGTGCGCGTGAAGATCGCCTGTTTGGTGATGCGTTCGCGTTCATTTGATGTTATCCCCTCACCCCGGCCCTCTCCCCAGGGAGAGGGAGAAGGACAGGTCCGCAAACTGTTCCCTCTCCCTCCGGGAGAGGGTTAGGGTGAGGGGGAAATCACCAATAAAAAACCCGCCCCTGACAGGCGGGAAGAACGGCAACTAAACCTTTTATACTCTACTCAGACCCGCTCAAATACCGTTGCGATGCCCTGACCTAAACCGATACACATGGTGGCCAGGCCAAACTGCGCGTCTTTGCGTTCCATCAGATTCAGCAGCGTGGTGCTGATTCGCGCCCCGGAGCAGCCCAGCGGGTGACCGAGAGCGATCGCGCCGCCGTTAAGGTTGATCTTCTCGTCGATCTGCTCCATCAGCCCCAGATCTTTAATACACGGCAGGATCTGCGCGGCAAAGGCTTCGTTCATCTCAAACAGATCGATATCGCTGGCAGTCAGGCCGGCTTTTTTCAGCGCCAGTTTTGACGCCGGAACCGGGCCGTAACCCATAATCGACGGATCGCAGCCAACCACCGCCATCGAACGAATACGGGCGCGGGGTTTCAGACCCAGCTCGCGGGCGCGGCTTTCGCTCATCAGCAGCATGGCGGCGGCACCGTCGGACAGGGCGGAAGAGGTGCCCGCCGTGACCGTACCGTTCGCCGGATCAAACGCCGGTCTGAGGGTGGAAAGGGTCTCCACCGTGGTTTCCGGGCGGATCACGTCGTCGTAATTAAACTGTTTCAGCACGCCGTCTGCGTCGTGGCCGCCGGTGGGGATGATTTCATTTTTAAACGCGCCGGACTGTGTTGCTGCCCAGGCGCGGGCGTGAGAGCGGGCGGCAAACTGATCCTGCATTTCACGGCTGATGCCATGCATGCGGGCCAGCATTTCGGCGGTTAAGCCCATCATGCCCGCCGCTTTCGCCACGTTACGGCTGAGGCCGGGGTGAAAATCGACGCCGTGATTCATCGGCACATGGCCCATGTGTTCGACACCGCCAATCAGACAGGCCTGCGCATCGCCGGTCATGATCATACGCGCGGCATCGTGCAGCGCCTGCATGGACGAACCGCACAGACGGTTGACGGTGTTCGCCGGTACCGAATGCGGGATCTCCGCCAGCAGCGCGGCGTTACGGGCGATGTTAAAACCTTGCTCCAGCGTCTGCTGAACGCAGCCCCAATAAATATCATCAAGGGCGGTGGCTTCGAGCTGCGCATTACGCGACAGCAGGCTGCGCATCAGATGGGCAGAAAGATCTTCTGCACGCACATGGCGGAATGCGCCCCCTTTTGAACGGCCCATCGGGGTACGGATCGCATCAACAATGACTACCTGTTCCATCGTCACTCCTTAAGCCGTCTGTGTTTCAATCACCGGGCGAGCAGGCTCAACCAGGGGATAATAGGGTTCGTTATGGCGCGCTTTTTCATGCAGTCCTTCCGGCACCTGGTAAAGGGGGCCGAGATGCTGATACTGCTGGGCCATATCGAGATATTTTGCGCTGCCCTGGGTGTCCAGCCAGCGGAACGCGCCGCCATGGAATGGCGGGAAGCCAAGGCCGTAAACCAGCGCCATATCGGCTTCGGCAGGACTGGCGATAATGCCTTCTTCCAGACAACGCACCACTTCGTTAACCATCGGGATCATCATGCGGGCGATAATTTCGTCATCAGAGAAATCACGCTTCGGTTGAGTGACAGCGGCCAGCAGTTCATCCACGGCGCTGTCTTCTTCTTTCTTCGGCTTGCCCTTGCTGTCAGCTTTGTACCGCCAGAAGCCCTGACCGTTTTTCTGCCCGAAACGACCCGCGTCAAACAGCGCGTCGATCGCATCGCGGTAATCTTTCTGCATACGCTGTGGGAAGCCTGCGGCCATCACCGCCTGGGCGTGGTGCGCGGTATCAATACCGACCACATCCAGCAGGTACGCTGGACCCATCGGCCAGCCAAACTGTTTTTCCATCACTTTGTCGATTTTGCGGAAGTCCGCGCCATCGCGCAGCAGCTGGCTGAAACCGGCAAAATAGGGGAACAGCACGCGGTTAACGAAAAAGCCCGGGCAGTCGTTTACCACAATCGGGGTTTTACCCATTTTGCTCGCCCAGGCGACCACTTTAGCGATCGTGCTGTCGGCCGTTTTTTCGCCGCGAATGATCTCGACCAGCGGCATCCGGTGCACCGGGTTAAAGAAGTGCATACCGCAGAAGTTTCCCGGGCGCGCCAGCACGCTGGCCAGTTCGCTGATTGGAATAGTGGAGGTGTTGGACGCCAGGACGGTATCCGGGCGCACGCGGCTTTCCGTTTCGGCGAGCACGGCCTTTTTCACCTTCGGATTTTCGACGACTGCTTCGACAACCACATCAACGCGTTCAAAACCGGCGTAATCCAGCGTCGGATGGATAGTCCCGATCACCCCGGCCAGCTTCAGGCCATCAATTTTTCCGCGCTCCAGCTGTTTATTCAGCAGTTTCGCGGCTTCGTTCATGCCGAGGGTGAGAGAGTTGTCGTTAATATCTTTCATGATCACCGGCACGCCTTTCCAGGCGGACTGGTAGGCGATGCCGCCACCCATGATGCCCGCGCCGAGCACAGCGGCCTGTTTCGGGGCGTCAGTGTCTTTGGTCAGCTTTTTGGCCTGGCCTTTGACGTACTGATCGTTAAGGAAGATGCCGACCAGCGCACGGGCTTCATGGGTATGGGCCAGCGGTACGAAGCTCTGGTTTTCCAGCTTCAGCGCCTCTTCACGCCCATGTTTTGCGGCGGCTTCAATGGTTTTCACCGCCGTGATCGGTGCCGGATAGTGTTTCCCGGCGGTCTGCATCACCATCGCTTTAGCGATGGAGAAGCTCATGGCGGCTTCAATTTTGCTTAATTTGAGCGGTTCGAGCTTCGGCTGGCGTTTGGCTTTCCAGTCAAGATCGCCATTGATGGCCTGACGCAGGATCGCCACCGCACCGTCGCGGAGTTTTTCCGGCTTCACGATGCCATCTACCAGGCCAATCTTCAGCGCTTGCGCGGCATCCACATCTTTACCGGCGGCAATGATCTCCAGCGCGCTATCCGCCCCGAGCAGGCGCGGCATTCGGACTGAACCGCCAAAGCCTGGCATGATGCCCAGTTTAGTTTCCGGCAAGCCGATACGCAGTTCCGGCGTGGCGAGGCGGTAATCGGTCGCCAGCACACATTCGCAGCCACCGCCGAGGGCATAACCGTTCACCGCCGAGATGGTCGGCACCGGCAAATCTTCCAGACGGTTAAATACGCTGTTAGCGAAATGCAGCCACTGGCTGAGCTGTTCTTGCGGCACCTGGAACAGCGAAAGGAATTCGGTGATGTCGGCGCCGACAATAAAGGCCGCTTTGTCAGAACGCAGCAGCAGCCCTTTTAAATCTGTTTGTTTTTCCACCACGGCAAGCGCCTCGCCGAGGCTGGCGACGGTGGCGGTGTCGAGCTTGTTGACGGAGCCTGGTGCACTGAACACCAGTTCGGCAATGCCGTCTTCCAGCCAGTCGAGGTACAGGGTATCGCCTTTGTAGAGCATGTCAGTCTCCTGAATCCAGCATCATTACTGGTCTTACCAGATGAGACGGAGTGTGGTTTTTATGTTAATAAATTGCAAATAACTCTTTAAAAAGTTGCAGCGCCGATCACGCTTAGCGGAAATCACGCAGCCTTTCGCTCCTGTGCTAAGATGCGAACAATTCAGGCTTAAACTAGCGAAGGGAAGATCATGGAATCATTGGCCGCACTTTATAAAAATCATATTGTTACGTTACAGGAACGCACCCGCGATGTTCTCACCCGTTTCAAGCTGGATGCGTTGCTCATCCACTCCGGCGAGCTGATGAATGTCTTCCTTGATGACCATGCGTATCCGTTCAAGGTTAATCCTCAGTTCAAGGCGTGGGTGCCGGTTACGCAGGTGCCAAACTGCTGGTTGCTGGTGGACGGCGTGAACAAACCGAAGCTGTGGTTCTATTTGCCGGTAGATTACTGGCATAACGTTGAACCCTTGCCGGTGTCCTTCTGGACGGAAGAAATCGACATTATTGCGCTGCCAAAAGCCGACGGCATCGCCAGCCAACTGCCTGCGGCGCGGGGTAACATCGCCTATATCGGTCCGGTAGCTGAACGTGCCGCCGCGCTTGAGATCAAAGCGGAGCATATCAATCCGAAAGGCGTGATCGACTTCCTGCATTATTACCGTGCCTATAAAACCGATTATGAACTGGCCTGTATGCGTGAAGCGCAGAAGACGGCAGTAATGGGGCATCGCGCCGCTCACGAAGCTTTCCAGTCGGGGATGAGCGAGTTCGATATTAACCTCGCCTATCTGACCGCTACCGGGCATCGCGATACCGACGTGCCCTACAGCAATATTGTGGCGCTGAATGAGCACGCGTCTGTGCTGCACTATACGAAGCTGGATCACCGCGCGCCGTCTGAAATGCGTAGCTTCCTGCTGGATGCCGGTGCGGAATACAACGGTTATGCGGCGGACCTTACCCGGACCTGGGCTGCGAATAGCGATACGGATTTCGCGCAGTTGATTAAAGATGTTAATGAAGAACAGCTGGCGCTGATCGGCACCATGAAAGCGGGCGTCAATTACGTGGAGTATCACGTTCAGTTCCATCAGCGCATCGCGAAACTGTTGCGTCGTCATCAGATCGTTATCGATATGAGCGAAGAGGCGATGGTGGAAAATGACCTGACCGGACCGTTTATGCCGCATGGCATTGGTCATCCGCTGGGTCTGCAGGTGCACGACGTCGCCGGATTTATGCAGGACGACAACGGCACACATCTGGCTGCACCGTCGAAATATCCTTACCTGCGCTGTACGCGCGTGATGCAGCCGCGCATGGTGGTGACCATTGAGCCGGGCATTTACTTTATTGACTCACTGCTGGCACCGTGGCGTGAAGGCGCGTTCAGTAAGCACTTCAACTGGCAGAAAATTGAGGCGCTTAAACCGTTCGGCGGCATCCGCATTGAAGACAACGTAGTGATCCATGAAAACGGCGTGGAAAACATGACGCGGGATCTGAAGCTGGCGTAATGGAAAGCTGGCCGATACCGGCAGAGCCGGTCACCGTCGTTGAAGAGATCAAAAAGAGCCGCTTTATCACGCTACTGGCCCATACCGATGGCGTGGAGGCGGCAAAGACGTTTGTTGAGTCGGTGCGGGCGGCGCATCCGGATGCGCGGCACCATTGTGTCGCGTGGGTAGCTGGCGCGCCGGATGATTCTCAGCAACTGGGTTTTTCAGACGATGGTGAGCCCTCGGGTACGGCTGGCAAACCGATGCTGGCGCAGCTGATGGGCAGCGGCGTCGGCGAAATCACCGCGGTAGTGGTGCGCTACTATGGCGGTGTTTTATTAGGGACGGGCGGGCTGGTTAAAGCCTATGGCGGCGGGGTGCAGCGGGCGCTGAATCAACTGACAACCATCCGCAAAATGCCGTTAACCGCATATACTTTGAGCTGTGATTATGCCCAGCTGGCGGGTATTGAATCGTTGCTTTCACAGTTCGAAGGCAAGATTGTCGACAGTCGATACCAGGATCGGGTGCATCTGCGCGTGGCGCTTCCCCATAGCAGATCGATTGAATTTTCCGCAAAGCTGGCCGATTTTAGCCGTGGTTCATTGCAATTGCTGGCGATTAAAGAATAATCCCCACCTCATTTATTACTACCTAAGGACGCGGCAGAGATGCATTTCCGTGCCATAACCCGAATTGTTGGACTGCTGGTCATCTTATTTTCCGGGACCATGATCCTGCCCGGACTGGTCGCGCTCCTTTATCGTGACGGTGCGGGGCGCGCATTTACACAGACATTTTTCGTGGCGCTGGCCATTGGTTCCCTGCTGTGGTGGCCTAACCGCCGCCAGAAGGGGGAGTTGAAATCGCGGGAAGGCTTTCTGATTGTTGTGCTGTTCTGGACGGTACTGGGTAGCGTGGGGGCATTGCCCTTTATCTTCTCGGAACGCCCGAACCTGACGGTCACCGATGCGTTTTTTGAATCGTTCTCCGGCTTGACCACCACCGGCGCGACGACGCTGGTGGGTCTGGATTCGCTGCCACATGCCATCCTGTTCTATCGACAGATGCTGCAATGGTTCGGCGGTATGGGGATCATCGTGTTGGCGGTAGCCATTCTGCCTATCCTCGGGGTCGGGGGGATGCAGCTCTATCGCGCGGAAATGCCCGGCCCGCTGAAAGATAACAAGATGCGCCCGCGTATTGCGGAAACGGCGAAAACCCTGTGGCTTATCTATGTTCTGCTGACGGTAGCCTGTGCGCTGGCGTTATGGTTTGCGGGCATGCCCGCTTTCGACGCCATTAGCCATAGTTTTGCGACCATTGCGATTGGCGGTTTCTCAACGCACGACGCCAGCATCGGTTACTTCGACAGTCCGACCATTAACACTATTATCGCCATCTTCCTGCTTATCTCCGGCTGTAACTATGGCCTGCACTTTTCTTTATTAAGCGGTCGTAACCTGAAAGTGTACTGGCGCGATCCGGAATTCAGGATGTTTATCGGCGTGCAGTTGACGCTGGTGTTCATCTGTACGCTGGTGCTGTGGTTCCACGATGTATACGACTCGGCGGTCACCACGCTTAACCAGGCATTCTTTCAGGTGGTGTCGATGGCGACGACCGCCGGGTTTACCACCGACAGCATTGCGCGCTGGCCGTTGTTCCTGCCGGTGCTGTTGCTCTGCTCGGCATTTATTGGTGGTTGCGCCGGTTCAACGGGCGGCGGGCTGAAAGTGATCCGTATCCTGTTGCTGTTTAAGCAGGGCAACCGTGAGCTGAAACGTCTGGTTCACCCGAATGCGGTTTATAGCATCAAGCTGGGTCATCGTGCGCTGCCGGAACGTATTCTGGAAGCGGTATGGGGATTCTTCTCCGCGTATGCGCTGGTGTTTATCGTCAGTATGCTGGCGATCATCGCCACCGGCGTGGATGACTTCTCGGCGTTTGCCTCTGTGGTGGCCACGCTGAATAACCTCGGCCCGGGGCTGGGTGTGGTGGCTGATAACTTTGCCAGCATGAATCCCATCGCGAAATGGGTGCTCATCGCCAATATGCTGTTTGGTCGTCTTGAAGTCTTTACGCTGCTGGTACTCTTTACCCCAACGTTCTGGCGTGAATAAGGAAGCTGTTTGTGAAAACGTTAATATTGTTCTCCACTCGGGACGGGCAAACGCGTGAAATTGCCTCTTATCTGGCATCCCAGCTCAATGAACTGGGCGTGTATGCGGATGTGGTGAATCTTAACCGTACCGGGGAGATCGACTGGTCTGCCTATAATCGTGTCGTGATTGGTGCCTCAATTCGCTACGGGCATTTTCATCCGGCGCTGGATCGTTTTGTGAAAAAGCACCTGCAGGAGCTGAACGCCCGACCGGGGGCATTTTTCTCGGTGAACCTGGTGGCGCGTAAACCTGAGAAGCGTACGCCGCAGACCAACAGCTATACGCGCAAGTTCCTGCTTAACTCGCCATGGCAGCCAGACCAGTGTGCGGTATTTGCTGGCGCACTCCGTTATCCACGCTATGGCTGGCTTGATCGCGTCATGATCCGTCTGATTATGAAAATGACCGGCGGCGAAACGGATACCTGTAAAGAAGTGGTGTATACCGACTGGGATAATGTCGCCGCTTTTGCCCGTGAAATTGCTCAGTTAACCCACAAATCGCCGTTAAATCAGGCGTAACGCCTGGAAATTAAGCGGTTAAAAAGTTTTTTGCATTTTAGACTTGTCAGCCCGGAATAACTCCCTATAATGCGCCTCCACTGACACGGAACAACGGCTTACAGGCCACCGGGTCAGAAGGTCTTCCTCCGGGAATGACCGGCAGAGAAAAGCAAAATAATCGCTTGACTCTGAACGGGGAAAACGTAATATACGGGACCTCGCGACACAGCGCCAAAGCGCGTCGCAACTGCTCTTTAACAATT
>NZ_JAHUXA010000025.1 GCF_019218745.1 Enterobacter sp. ENT03 | reverse complement strand
GCCAGCCGTGGGCGGGTAAAGGATTTGGGACCATTCAGATCCCGCGTATTGGTCAGGAAGTGCTGGTGGACTTCAAGAACGGCGACCCGGACATGCCGATCATAGTGGGCCGTGTTTACAACCAGGACACGATGCCGCCGTGGGGGTTGCCGGGTACGGCGTCGCAGAGCGGGATCTTCAGCCACTCGCTGTACGGCGGGCCAACCAATGGCAACGCCCTGCGCTTTGATGACAAGACGGGTGGGGAAGAGGTGTGGTTTCATGCGGAAAAAGACCTGAACACCGTGGTGAAAAACAATGAAACCCACACGGTGAATGTTGATCGTACAAAAACCATCGTCAAAAACGAAACCAACAGTATTGGCGAAGACAGGATCACTACCGTAACGAAAAATGACGGTCTGACGGTGAAACTGGCGCAAACCATCAATATTGGCACCACTTACCGTATTGATGTGGGTGACCAGTTCACGATCCGCTGTGGTAATGCTGCGCTGGTTCTGCACAAGGATGGCTCCATTGAGTTCTGTGGCAAACAACTGCTACTGCATACCAGTGATGCGATGCAAATTATTGGTAACGGTATTGATATGAATCCGGATGGCGGTAAGGCCTTAACTGCTGATGATATTGCACCGCCTCCAGGAAATAAATAGAAGGGCGGAGGGAGCGGTGACTGGTCAAAATCTGGACCCGGCAATGGAAAAGTGCTCCTTAATCGATTTGGAGACCCCATACGGGATAACCGAGGAAATGTAGTTTATGAAATGCCAGAGGAAAAGCGTCCAGGTAGGGATGAAATGCAGGATGCCCTGAATGCTCAGAAGAGGAAACTGGAATCAGCGAAAGATGCCTTGACGCGCTGGAATGATCTGGATCGGGCTCATTTTAAAAAGGCATTTGGTGTTACAGATGATGTTTCAAAACAAAAAATCTATGATGCGATAGATAAAGAATTAGAACTGAATGAAAATATGACGTATGAGAAGTTTTATTTTTCAGATCAAAATGTTCATGCTTTTGTTTCCTCGGTGGATACTGAACATTATATTACTATTAGTAATAAGTTTTTGACGGATTCACTGGATTCTGGCGTTAATTCCAGAGCTGCGGTTTTGTGCCACGAAATGTCACACTTTAATGACGTGTTGGGCACGGTTGACGATGGGCTACGCGATGGGAGTATAAAGGTTGCCCGACAAGGTGATCCCGCAGCTTTGTATAGAGCCTATAATTTTGAACGCTATCTTGAATCATTTTAAGTGAGAGCATATGAGTGCTTATGTTAATGTTGAATTGAATGTTGAAGCTATGGGCGATAAAATTTACGCTATGGTTATTGTTGAAAATATTGGAAAAAAACCGGTTTATATTGATTCCAGATATTTACCAGAGGGGGTTGCGTTTATATCTGATCAATTGCATGTAGTTTGCAATGGAAAGGAGGTTAAATTTTCTGGTTACAGATATAACACTGATGCGGAATATTACACAATACAACCAGGCCATAAAAAAACGGGGGGGCGAATTAATATTGTGCAAGATTATCGTATACCCTCTGGCGTGCAGCAGTGTGCGTTTTATTTAAAGCCATGGGTGGCAATAAATCCTGAAATTTTAAAAAAAGAACATGGTGATGTTGAAATATATGAATTTAAATCAAATGTCGTTAACCTTGAGTTAAATAACCCAAAGTATGAGGAATTTTTTTTGAAAAACCATAAAGAAATTTTATATGCTGAAAAAAATGCTCTGAAATAATAATAGCCTGATAATGCTGCGCTGGTGCTGCACAAGGACGGCTCCATTGAGTTCTGTGGCAAACAACGGCTACTGCATACCAGTGATGCGATGCAAATTATTGGTTACGGTATTGATATGAATCCGGAGGGCGGTAAGGCCTTAACCGCTGATGATATTGCACCGCTCCCAACTTCCGAATGATCTGAATAAAAAGGAATTTTAATGACCCGACACTACCGTATCCAGGAAGGTAGCTTTACCCTGCCAAAAACGCTGACCGACCGCACCGTCAATATTTTTGTCCCTGAGGGCAATGAGCGTGCCTTCCCCAGCCTGAATATTTCCCGCGACACGCTCAAACCCGGCGAAGACTTAATCGCTTATATCGACCGCCAGATTGTGCTGATGAAAAAAAATCTCAGCCAGCATCAGGTGCAGTCCCGTACGCCTGTGCAGGCGGGAGGGGGCAGTGATGCCCTTTCCGGCGAGCAAATCGTCACCACCCATAAAGCCGGTAAAACGGTGGCATATCAGCGGCAGGCCGGATTTATTCCCGCCCCGGGGCAGGTACTGGTCTTCACCCTGACCTGCCCGCGCCCTTTTGACGAAAAAACAGACCAGATGTGGAATGACTGGCTGGCAGGCTTTCAGCCGGATAAAAACTGACCCCACACGGAGGTGTGACCATGTATGAAGCCGCACGGGTGGATGACCCCATCTGCCACACCAGCGCGCTGGCGGGATTTATTTTTGGCGCGATTATCGGTATTGCCATTATTGCGGTTGCTGCTTTTGCCTTCTTCACCTGCGGGTTTCTGGCCGGGCTGGTGCTGGGTTTTCTGGCTGACCAGATTGCGTCCGGGGTGCTGGCGGCGGGAGAAGCCATCGGGAAGTCAATACACAGCACGGCCGGGAAAATTCTTACCGGTTCGGACAATGTCAGCGTCAACAGCCGTAAGGCAGCCCGCGCCGTTCTCAGTACCGTACTGTGTGAAGACCACACGCCGGAAATCCGCATCGCCCAGGGGTCGGAAAATATTTATATCAACAGCCAGCCTGCGGCCCGTAAGGACGACCACACGGAATGCGACGCGGTGATAGAGGCGGGTTCACCCAATGTTTTCTGGGGCGGCGGCACGCAGACGGTGCTGGAAATCAGCCCGGAAATCCCGGACTGGCTGCGCACCACGGTGGATGTGCTGTTCGTGGTTGCCGGTCTGGTGGGCGGGCTGGCGGGGGCGTGGCGCCAGGCCACGAAACTGGGGACGAAGTTTGGCACAAAATGCGCGACGAAATTCATTAGCGGGCAACTGGCGGGGATGGCGGCGTCGCAGGCCATTATCAGCGGGCTGACCGGCAACCCGGTGGATGTGACGACGGGACAAAAAATCCTGCTGCCGGAGACGGATTTCACACTGCCCGGACGTCTGCCGGTGGTGTGCTCGCGCTTTTACGCCAGCCATCTTGAGACCGAAGGATTACTTGGCCGGGGCTGGCACCTGAACTGGGAGATGAGCCTGCGGGATGACGGGGAGAGCCTCACACTCACCGGCGTGCAGGGGCGGGCGCTGAGTTACCCGAAAACGATGCTAACGCCGGGGCATGAGATATTTGACCCGGAAGAGCAGTTCTGGCTGAGCTGTCTGCATGACGGACGTTATGTGCTGCACGACGGGGACCGCCATTATTACGTGTTTGGTGATTTTGACGACAGCGGCACGGCCTGGCTGCTGTTTATGGAGACGCCGTACCGGCAGCGTATTGCTTTCGGACGTGAGGACGGCCGGCTGGTGCGGGTGCTGGACAGCAGTGGTCATCATCTGCTGCTGCACCGTATTCTGACCCCGGCAGGCGAGCGGCTGTCCCGCATTGAACGGGTGGCGGGGGGCAGCCGTGTCAACCTGGTGGAATACCGCTATGACGGTCACGGGCAGCTCACCGCGGTGGTGGACCGTGGCGGGGTGACGGTGCGGGAATTCAGCTATGAAAACGGTCTGATGACGGAGCACCGCAACGCGGCGGGGTTTGCCTGCTGCTATCGCTGGGAGAATATCAGCGGCGTGCCGCGCGTGACGGCGCACAGCACCAGCGACGGGGAGCATTACCGCTTCCGGTATGATTTTGCTGCCGGGCATACGCAGGTCACGGACAGACAGGGCGGTGAGCGGCACTGGTGGTATGACGAAGAGACTTACGTCACGGCGCACCGGACGGCGTGCGGGGAGCGGTACCGTTTCACCTACAATGAACACCACTTCCTGGTGTCGGCAGAACTGCCGGGCGGGCGCCGCCTGGCGTGGGAATATGATCCGCTGGGGCGGGTGGTGAAGGCGACGGATGCGGCAGGCAGGGTCACACAGACGCAGTGGAACGGCCGCTTTGATGAAATCATCCGCACGGCGCTGGATGATGAGTCGGTGTGGAAAGCGCGCTACAACGCCCACGGCCAGGTGGAGGAGGAGACTGACCCGGAAGGCCGGGTGACGCAATATCACTATACCGGCGCGGGCCTGCTGGCGGGGAGGACGGATGCGTCAGGCGGGCATGTCCGGCTTGAGCATGACGAACGCGGGCAACTGACCCGCCACACTGACTGCTCAGGGCGCGTCACGGCGTATGACTATGACGAAGACGGGAACCTGACGCAGGTGACGGATGCGGAAGGGAAAACGGTGCGTATCCGCTGGAGCCGGCGGGGGCTGCCGGAGACGGTGAGCCATCCGGGGCAGCAGCAGGACAGCTACACCTGGAACACGCTGGGGTTGCTGAGCAGTCACCGGCGCGTCACGGGGAGCACGCAGCGCTGGCGGTACACGGCACGGGGTCAGGTGGCGGTGCACACGGATGAGGAGAATCGGGAGACGCGGTGGCAGTACACGCCGGAGGGGCAACTGACGGCGCTGATAAACGGCAACGGGGCGGCGTACCGTTTCACGTATGATGCACAGGGGCGTCTGGTGCGGGAGGTGTGCCCGGACGGGCTGAGCCGGGATTTCAGTCTGGACGCGCACGGACACCTGAGCGGTATCCTGACCACGGGGACACAGGGCGGTGAGCGGCGGGAAACGCAGCGTCGCGATTCGCTGGGTCGACTGGTGAGCACGGAGAACGGGCACAGTACGCGGACCTTCCGCTATAACCGGCTGGACCAGTTAACGGAGGTGACGCTGACGCCGACGGAGGCGGGCGAACGGGAGCACCGTATGCAGGCCAGCGTTGTGCGTTTTGAGCACGACCGGAGCGGGAGGCTGCTGGCGGAGCATGCGGGGAGGGGGAGTATCCGGTATGAGCGCGACGCGCTGGGCAACCCGGTGGATATCCGGCTGCCGGACGGTCAGCATATCAGCCATCTGTACTACGGGAGCGGTCATCTGTTACAGACGGCGCTGAACGGCATCACGGTCAGCGAGTATGAGCGCGACAGCCTGCACCGTCAGGTGATGCGCACGCAGGGCGCGCTGGCGACGTACAGCGGGTACACGGCGGACGGCCAGTTAAGCTGGCAGCGGAGTCTGCCGCGCGCGGCACAGCGCGGCACGCCGGCATCGGAAGGCGGTGACAGCGTGACAGCCCGGGCGTATCACTGGAACGGCAACGGCGAACTGGACAACATCCGTGACAGGCTGCGGGGCAGTCTGGTGTTCAGCTACGACAGAAGCGGGTGGCTGAGGGGGCGTACGGGGCAGATGTACGACCACGACCGTTATGATTACGACAGGGCCGGAAACCTGCTGGATAATGCGCATCAGGGGCCGGTGATGAACAACCGGCTGTCGGGGTACGGTGATGACCGCTACGGGTATAACGAATGGGGTGAACTGGAGACGCGGCGGGAGCAGCAGTATGTGTGGAACGCGCAGGGTCAGCTGACCCGGGTTATCAGCAGCAACACGGAAACGGATTACCGGTATGACGCGCTGGGCAGGCGCATCAGCAAGGCGACCTGTGAACGGCACACGGGGCGGAAGGTACGCAGCCGGACGGAGTTTATCTGGGAGGGATACCGGCTGGTGCAGGAGAAGCCGTGGCAGGGGGAGTGGCGGACGTATCTGTACGACCCGGAGCAGCCGTACACGGTGGTGGCGGGGGTGACGGGTCAAAAAAGCTCACGGCGAGTGTGGTACTACCACACGGACCCGGCGGGCACGGTGCAGGAGGTGACGAAGGAGGACGGGAGTCTGGTGTGGGCGGGATATCACGGTGCGTTTGGTGAGAGGCGGGGTGATATCAGCGGCAGCACGGCGTATGTGGCGCAGCCGCTGCGGATGGCGGGGCAGTATTTTGATGAAGAGACGGGGCTGCACTATAATCTGTACCGGTATTACGCGCCGGAGTGCGGACGGTTTATCAGTCAGGACCCGATAGGGCTGGCGGGGGGGCTGAATCTTTACCAGTATGCGCCTAATCCATTAACTTGGGTTGATCCTTTGGGGTTATCACCGGTCAGTCCTAAAACGATTTTATATTCTCAGAATGATATTAATCCAATTTTTGATGATGGTCGTAGTATTAATGATCTCAAACATAGATTAATAAACGATCCATCATATATAAATCAGGTTGAGCCTATTCGCAAAGTCAGAATGCGTGATCTACCTGCAAATGTTCAGGAGCGGTTATTATCTCAAGGTGCACATAAACACTCGGTATTTACTTTAGGTAATAGGCGACTTTATGCTGCTAAAGAGGCTGGGATACCTAAGATTCCATCTAGGTGGGCAACCCCTGCTGAATTGGCTGAAATTAAACTTGACCGAAGATTTACAACTCCAAATGGTGGTAAGTCAATAGGGGTAAGAGGCTGTTCTTAATATGAAAATGAAAGAAATAAAGACAAGGTATGGTGTTATTTTTGGACGCAATGCTTTGATTTTATCAAACACGGATTTAAATTTTCATCCATTTAAGTTGACTATTAGCGCATCATTGTCACTGTCTGCTTGTAGGCCTGTGGTCATGAATGCTCCTGATGTTAGTATTCATTTTTCATTCGATGAAATAGAAAGCTTGTCTATATATAAATTTGATGATTATCCATACGAGAAATATACGGAATCAAGTTTTGATGAGGTTGAAGGTGTATATAAAAATGATAGAAAAAGAATCGTATTAAGTACTTATGATCATGTCTTTGATGTGATTGGTAAGTGTGAGTTAATATACGAATAGCTATAAAAAGCCGGGTAAAATCCCTCGTTCCTCCCGGCTATTTTTATCCGCTTACCCAGTAAATGCCCATTCCCTGGAGCGCCGCTTTCGCGGCGTTCTTCATCTCTTGATTAGCCTGTTTAATATCCCTCAGGTGCTTACGCAGTTCCTGCATCTCGTTATTCTCCGCCATCAGCACAATGCACCCCTGCGATATTTTCACCGTCACACCGCGCCCGGTGTCAAATCCCGACTCTGCCAGCCAGTTACCCTTAAGGTGCAGACTGGGGCTTTGCGAGTAGCGGGTGGGGACTGAATCGCCACGGATAATCTGGACACTTCTGAGCCGTTGATAATATTGATTTTCATATTCCGTCGGTGGCATCTGATCACTCGAACTATGCCGACCCTTACTGTGATAAAACATTTCGATGTAATCAAAAATATCGCTGCGTGCTTGTTCCCGTGTTCCGTAGATCTTTTTCTTTATCCGTTCACGCTTCATCAGCCGCCACCGCCAGACCCGGTTAATCCCGCACTGTTGCTCGCTATTTCGCAGGTCGAGAAGGATCTTGCGATAGCCATAAACGCAACCGGACTACAGCCAGAACTGTTTGACTTGTCCTGTCAGCCTGATGCCGTGGTGAATACGGCTGCTGAAGTCAGGTTTAAAACCCACACGGATGAACATTCAGCACCCGAAAGAGCAGACGAACAGGCCAACAACAGGAGTAGTCACGGATAAAGGCGTACCTCAGTCGGACAGCTTTGGGAAGTGTGCCGTGGCTTTTTTAATATGTTCCGTTCGTCAGTAACCCACTTCAACTTCTTATGGAGTCGGCGGGTTATTGAACGTGGTCATTGTTTATCCTTAACCGGGTGCGCCCTCTTTCAGCCAGCGCAGTAATCCTGCAATAAACTTCGTTGAGTTCGGCATAAAGTAACTGCCGTGGTGATAGCACGGGTCTAACGTCGTCGCCAGCACTCTCCCACCGCCCAGCGGCGCGTCAAACAGAATGCAGCCGTCTTCCTCTGATTCAATCAGAGACCTCCCCTCTGGCGGCAGCGTCAACCCGCCGTGATGGTGCCAGGTGCAGTCCTGTAGCGACAGATAGCGGAACAGACCATGCTCCGGTGCGGTCAGGCTCAACCCGGAATGGGGGTTTTCTTCCAGCCACCACCAGAAGTTACAGACGCCGTTGCGCCACGTTATGCCGTCCAGCCATTGGTGTAAGCCGCTCTCGCCCATTGCTACCAGCATCCCGCCACGCGCCAGGAAGGCATCCAGCGTGGCTTTGGCGGCAATCAAATCCGCTGGGTTCTGGCGGCTGGCGAGGTACAGGCAGTCTACGTCATCAAGGTTTTCATTGGCCAGTTCGCAGACATAGAGGTTGCGGCAGAAAAAAGGGGTGAAAGCCGGATCGTGATAAGTGGCGTGATGGTAGTAGGTGCCGCCGTCAACAAAAGCAATGCGCATAGTTTTCTCCCGATTACCGTTGAGCGCTGGCGCTATAGTCCAGCATCCATGTTAATAGCTGTGGCACGATGCGAGATGCACTGGTGGCATCGTTCTGGTACAGCCACATATTGTTGCCGCTGTGCATCAGGATGACGCCGCCCTTTGGACGTCTCCAGATCCAGTCAACTGGCGTGCCGTCTTTTTTCAGTTGATGGATAACGGTGGCTCCCTGAGGCGGTGGGTTGCCGCCGCGCGCGTAAAACCCGGCGACGCCGCGACGAAAAGAGAGGTGTTCGCAGTCCACGCCGACAAAGACCGGGTGTTCATGCACTTTCTCCAGCACCAGATCGTCACGCCCCCGGCCTGCTGCAACGCGAAAGGGTTCGAGGCCGTTAAACAGCGGATAGGTCAGATGGCCGTTAAACACGATGAGCCCTCCCGCCACCAGGTGATCCTCCAGCTCCTGGCGCCAGGCCATGAGAGCCCGCTGGTCGATGTGCGCTTCAATCACTATCGCCGTACGGCGTTGCAGTTGTTCCCGGGTCAGCCCTCTGACCGAGAGAGATTCAGCCCCGTGTTCCTGCAATAACCGGGAAAAATCCGGCTGTTCATGGGAAATACAGCGTAAATGCAGTAGTTGACTCATAGCATTGACACTCCTTGTACTTGTGTAAATTGTGGAATGACCACCCATTGGCCGTCCAGCACGGCGCGGCGTACCGGTAGTTGATAAAGCTGGCCTAACGTTTCGTC
Source organism: Enterobacter sp. ENT03 (assembly GCF_019218745.1). GTDB lineage: Bacteria > Pseudomonadota > Gammaproteobacteria > Enterobacterales > Enterobacteriaceae > Enterobacter_D. The sequence goes on along the minus strand of NZ_JAHUXA010000025.1, from coordinate 33,311 downwards.
GGTAATAACCTCCGGCGGTGGGCCAAACGTCCAGGCGCCGCCGGGAAACATCAATAGACAGCGGTTGGCGAAGTCCAGCGCGTGCTGCGGAGAATGGGTAATAAACAGAATGGTGTAGCCCCGTAGGGTGAGGTCTTGCATTAGCCGCAGGATAAGCGCCTGATTGCGCCAGTCCATCGCGGCGGTGACTTCATCCAGTAAAATAATCCGGGCTTCCGATGCCAGAGCCTGCGCCATCAGCGCCAGTTGCTGTTCGCCGCCTGACAAGGAAGAGAACTCCCGGGAAGCCATGTGACGTAGCCCGACCTGGGCCAGCGCCTGTTCGCAGACCTGGTAATCCTGCCGATTGGGCGCTCGCAACAGGCCGATACGCGCCGACCGGCCCACCAGGACTGTTTCTTCTACCGAGACAGCCGGGGGAACGGTAATACGCTGAGGAACAAAGGCGATATCGCCGTTACGGAAGATTTCCCCCTGCTGGCAGGGCAGCTTTCCCGCCAGTAACTTCAAGAGAGTGGATTTTCCGGCGCCGTTGGCGCCAAGCACCATGCACAACGTCCCCTGCTGCAGAGAAAAAGAGAGGTTGTTCAATACCGGCGACTGGCGCGGCGAATAGCACCAGGTGACTTCATGTGTCGACAGCATTACGGTGGCAGGCTGACTCATAGCGATCTCCTGATGCGGCGAATGAGCCCGGCGAACATCGGCGCGCCCAGTAGCGCCGTCAGCACACCGAGCGGGATCTCTACGGCGCTGAGCGTTCTGGCCAGCGTATCCACGACAACCAGGTAGCTGGCTCCTGCCAGAACGGTATGCAGCAGGAAATGGCGATGGTTCTGGCCCAGCGCCATCCGTACCAGATGCGGTACGACCAACCCAACCCAACCGACTACGCCGCATACCGCTACGCTGCCTGCGGCGATGACGCCGATAGCCAGCAGCGCCAGGCGCTGCGCCTGCATCAGTCGCGGCGTGTGCGCCCCCTGCACCGTGATAACCATCAACTGATAGCGCAGCGTCCAGAGCAGCAACAGGCCGCCGCCGATTGTCGGCAGGGCGATCAGCACCCGCGAGCTATCTGCGCTGGCGAGGCTGCCCATCAGCCAGAACACGATAGACGGCAGTTGGTTTTGCGGATCGGCCAGCAGCTTCATTAACGATACGCAGGCCGAGAAGAGCGCGCTCATCACGATGCCCGAGAGGATCAGGAGCAGGGTGTCGTTCATGCCCCGGTTCACCGCGCCGCCCGCCAGCCAGACCACCGCCGCCAGCGCCAGTAGCCCCCCCGCCAGCGCCCCCAGGATCAACGCCCATCCGTCACCGACAAAGATCATCATCAGGATGCCGCCAAAGGCCGCTCCTGACGATACACCCAGCAAATTCGGCTCCGCCAGCGGATTGCGAAACAGAAACTGCAGCGCCGCCCCGGCGCCAGCAAGACCAGCGCCGACAATCAGCGCCAGCAGCACTCTGGGCAAACGAATATCCACGATAAGCCGCTGTTGCATGACTGGCGCCTCACCCAGTAGCGCCCGTAGCGCTTCCCCTGTGGGCACGCTGAAACGACCGACGGTCAACGCCCCCAGACCAACCAGAAACAGCAGCGCCAGCAGGAATAGGCTTGCCCAGGCGGGCCTCATGGTCGAACCTGTTTACGGCAGAAGTGCGTACAGTAGTTCAGGCTGCCGCCGTTTGCCGACAGCTTCAGAATGCGGTCGATCTGCTCTTCGCTCAGGTCGTAGCGATAGATAAATTGATAGGCCTCTTTCACCCGCACGCGAAAGTCTCCCTGCGCCAGATGGGGGTGGAACAGGGTGAACAACCAATGGTGCGTTAGCGGCGATTCCTGACTGGGCGGCTCCCAGCGAAAACCGCCGCGGGGATAGGTGTAAACCCGTTGATTCTTGATGGCGTTAATCTCCGCCAACCGGGGATCGTTAAGGAGATCCGCCGGGATGAGTCCCGCCTCGAAGTTATTGAGCAGAATGACCTGCGGATCCCATTGCAGAAGCTGTTCTACGTTGATGGTGGTAAAGCCAGGCAAGGACTGCGCCATATTGTTGCCGCCGGTGCGGCGAATGTCGCTGTCCATGCTGGTGCCTTTCCCGGCGACCTGTAACCCGGATCGCGCCCGGTACAGGTAAACGACTCTGGGGCGCGCCTCCTGCGCCACGACAGCGGCGCGTTTTTCCACCTGCGTGATTTCGTCATCAAACCACTGCGCCAGTTGATTTCCGCGCTCGGGTTTTCCCAGAACCTCGCCCACCAGCGTAAACCAATGTCGGGCAAGGCGGGTGTCGCCGTAATTTATCGTGACGACCGGCAATCCCAGCCGTTTGAGAGGAGTAATTATCGACTCTCCCCGATCGCCCCACTGGAACACGACATCCGGCCGGGCGGCGGCAACGGCCTCTACGTTGGGCGCAAAGCCGTCACCGGCAATATCCGCCGCAATATTTTTCGCTGCCGGGTAAATCTCACCGAGCAATCCTTCCGTAATGTCACTGACGCTTGAGCGGTTCATACCGACCAGCCGTTCTGCGCTACCGTCAATCGCCATGATGGTGGACGCCAGCGGAATAGAGAACGTCATAACGCGCTGGGGCGGTTGCGTAATAGCAACCTGCTGCTGGTTCTGATCTGTCACCAGGATGACGGACTGCGTGGTGTTAATCGTCGTCGCCTGTAGCGATCCGGAACTGGCCAGCAGCAGCGTTAAATATAATTTTTTCATTAGTAATCCACCGTGAGTTTAAGCACGAAGGCCCGACCGGGTTCGATTAACGGATTAGTATAGGTTTGCGGCAACCGGATATTTTCTGTCGCGGTGGGCAGTGTCTGGGTGGCGTCGAGCAGGTTTTCCACCCCTCCCATCAGCGTCCAGCCGGTGAATTTGTCCCCGAACCAGGCGTCAAGATACGCTCCGGCATAAAAGTTGACGTTGGCGAAACCCGCCGTTTCACGTTCCTCCTGTTTGGCGATGCGCTTACGTCCCTGTACTGCGGTCACGACAGCTTCGCTATACCAGTCGCTGTGGTCATAGCGCAGCGATACTGACGCCGTCAGCGGAGAAATGGCCGGCAGCGGCTGGTTGGCGGTGTCGTTCGCGCCCCATAGCGTGGCGAGGCTATAGCGGCTGCTCCAGGTGTCATTGAACCGGGCTTGCCCCTCCAGTTCCAGGCCGCGCAGGGTGGCGCTGGCAATGTTCTGCCGCTGGCGCAGTGCACCGTTATTGATGGGCACCAGGGTAATCAGATCGTCATATTCGCTTTGCCAGCCAGTCAGCGATATCGTGTTCTGTTTACCGTACCAGCGCATACCCACTTCGGCGGTAATGTTGGTTTCCGGCTTAAGCTCCGGGTTAGGCAGGGTATTCACCGTGCCCGCCACGCTGGTCAGCACCATCGACTGTGCCGAAGGGGCATGAAAGCCGCGGCTTAAGTTGCCGACCAGATGCCACTCCGGTGTCATTTTCCATACGGCCCCCAGACTTCCTGTCAGGGCATAGTGTTTCTGGCTGGTGTTGCCGCCGAAGGCATCTTTCTGGATCTGTTGCTCCATACGAGTGGGGTCGCCAATGTCCACCAGCACCGCATCGCCGCGCAGGGCTGAGTTCAGATTAACGCTGTTGCTCATCGCCCAGTTGTCGTTGGCGAACAGCCCCACGTTAGTCGTACTGGTGTCTCGCTCCATCGGAACCCAGGACGTTTGCGAGACCTTATTTCCAGCGGCATTGTAGGCTTTGGTGTGCGTTTTTCGTCCCTTGGTGTCGCTGTACCAGAAGTCGCCGCCGTAGCTGACGGCGTGAGCGGCCAGTTGCTTTTGCGCGGTAAGATGCCCGCCCCAGACCACCGGACTGGACACTTGAATTTGCTGCACGGTGCTGGTCTGCGTTCTCGGGTTACGGTTCATCTGGTAGATATCGGTACGGAAATCCCGGCGATACAGCGTGCTTTCCCACTGGTCGGCCAGCCAGCCGGCCTGCTTATCTTCATAGCCCAGCCGCAGGTAGCGTTCGATAATCGGGCTTTCGCTGACCAGCCGGTTCGGGTATCCGGGCGCGGCACCCAGCCCGCCTGCGCGCCCGGTGTCCACGTCCACGAATCGCCCGGACAGCTCCCAGCGGGATAGCTCACCCGGACGGTAGCCAATATTGAAGTCCACCGCTTTGCTTTGTGAATCGCTGTTGTGGGCCTTACCCTCCGGCGTGTCGTAGTCGTCTGCGTGCTGGTAGCTGGAGCCGATCATCACGTCAAAACCGTTGCCGCCGCCGAGGAGTTCAGCGCGCCCGCCGTAAAGATTATTGACGCTGTTCCACTGCGCGGCGCGCAGCGTTGGGGTCAGGGAGAAGGGTTGGTCGGCGTCGATTTTAGCGCGTCGGGTAACGATGTTAATTACGCCGGTCATCGCGTCGGAACCATACAATGCCGAAGCCGGACCCCGGATAACTTCGATACGTTCAATGGCGCTGGGATCCAGCATATTAAACTGCAGCGTATTGCGGCCCTCGTAACGGTCGCCATCAATCGCCAACACCATGCGCCCTTCGTTGCTGTTAAATCCGCGCATCATGATTTGCCCGCCGAGGCCGCCGGAGCGCACGAACTGAATGCCCGGTATTTCTGATAACAGACTCTGGATACCGGCATAGCCTGGCCGTTCGGCGATCTGTTGGGAAGAAATGATGGTCACTGTACGCGGCGAGTTTTCTGCCGAGGTGCTCGACCGCGTCGCCTGAACGATAAGCTGTTCCTCTTTATCGGGCTCGGCTGCCAGCGTTTCGCCAGCCACGGCGTTATTTAGAAAAAGCGCGGCTCCCAGACACAGGCGCGATGAATTCGGTACTTTCATTAGATGGTCAACTCCCTTTTTGTAATAGTATTTCTGGATATTTTGATTTAGATAATGATAATCATTCTTATTTAATGGTAGGCGCAAAGGGAAAAATTGAGCTATGACAATTATCAACGCGGGGAACGTAATATTTGCGGACGCTGTTCGGCTATTAAAGTCAACGCGGATGCTGGGAGGCATCCGCTCCGAACTGTATGAGCGACTCATGCAGGAAGGCGTTTTTATCCTTTTGGAGAACAAACAGGTGCTCTTTCATCAAGGGGAGGAGGCTGATTTCTGGTATCTGGTGCTAAACGGCCAGGTGAATACTTTCCGGTATGGCCGTAACGGTGAAGAGCTGGTTTATCAACACAGGCTGCGTGGACAGTTGCTGGCTACGCTGGTGATGTTTATGCCGGAGGGTCGTTATCCCGTACACGCCTGGGCCAGTATGCCATCCCTGGTGTGCCGCTGGCCGCGCAAGATACTGCACCAGTTTTGCCTGACTCAACCTGATATCGGCATCCGCCTGTTGTCCAGCGCCGGAGAGATGCTGCAACAGGCAATGGACAATATTGAGTCATTTAGCCTATGCACGCTGGAACAGCGGGTTGCGCGCTACTTGCTTAAAATCAGCGAAATACAGGGGCGTCATATCACCCTGCCAGTCACTCAACGTCTGCTGGCACATCAGTTGGGTATTCGTACTGAGACCCTTAACCGTTTGCTGGCTCAGTGGAAAAAGCTAGGGGTAATTCAAGGAATGGGAAATAACCTGTACCTTCACGATACGGATTTCCTCATAAAGGTCAGTGAAAAAACGTAGTGGGCGCGTTGATTCCCGCTGTTCTGGCTTCATACTGTGGATGTCTTAAAATAGGGAGAAAAATCTTCCTGAAAATAGACCCGTTTTAGTTCCATGCATTTTCTGAGATCCCGGCCAAATAATGGTGCTGTCAGTATTCCTCCGGTTTCATATTGTTCAGTGATTCATGCGGGCGTTCACCGTTATATTCTGATAACCATTTCTCCGTGATTTCCCGCACTTCATTCAGCGTTCTGAACAGATAAAAATCGAGTATTCCTGTACGGTATGTCCGGTTAAAACGCTCAATAAAAGCGTTCTGCTCAGGTTAAGATTCCGGCAGGCCTGACGGATACAGAGTCCGAACGTCGTTATCAGATGAGTGACCAGCTCACGCTTACAGGCTGGTTTTAAAGCTTTTTTGATAACTTCTTTCAGCGCCCGGTTCTCAAGGCCCAGGTCGGCAAACATCTGTTTGAGACGCCTGTTCTCATCCGCAAGATCCTTGATCTTTTTAATATCAGAAGCCTCCATGCTGCCGTATCTGGACTTCCAGTTGTAGTAGGTGGCTTCAGAAATACCGGCCTCCCGGCAGACATCTTTAACGGTTCGTCCGGCTTCAACCGATTTAATTACGGCAATGATCTGATGCTCAGTAAAACGGGCTTTACGCATAGCGATCTCCTTATTGGCAGATTGATTATGCCGGGGGATCTCTAAATGTGAATGGCACGATTATGCGGGATACTTACAGTCAAGTAATATTGGCCACGGTTTTACAGCAAGAACGGTAGCTGCTCAGCAGGCATATTAACGCCGTCACTAACATCACTTATTGGAGGCTTAGCAGTGGCTGGGGAAAGCTGGTTGAAAGAGTGCTCATAACAGATTTTATTGAGGACCGTGAACAAGGCCGGGAATGCTTTCCGGAATTGTGAGGGCTTGAGTAAGCTTACCGGCGCGATAGTGTTTTGCATACATCAGAAGTGAAGCGATGCTGCTTGTTTTCTTCTGACCGGACAAAGACCGGATGCTGCCTTGCAGTGATCAATTCACCAGTAGATATACCTTGTGGAAATAGTATTTATTGGCAGCGTGAAGACCAGCAGACGTTGGTATAGTCACCGGAAGGATAGGGCGTCGCTAAAGGGAGATGCTCAGGTGGGACTCAAGTGATAAAGCAGCAGCATCTGTGGTCAGAATGGCCAGAAATCTACCAGAACCCCAGAAAGCAAAAAACCCGCCATAGGCGGGTTCTTCTAAATAGTGGTGCCCGGACTCGGAATCGAACCAAGGACACGGGGATTTTCAATCCCCTGCTCTACCGACTGAGCTATCCGGGCAACGGGGCGCATTAAACCTGATCCGCCTCGTGTCGTCAACGAAATTTATTTAAATCGTTGCAGACTGCACAATCTATCAGCAATCCGGCGCGATTGCACGCCGCTCAGGCAAAAAAGGCGGTCCAGGCGGCGGAGAGCGGCATGGCGATTATCAATGCGGGCAACATGTTAGCGACGGCAAACATCTTAATGCCGCAGATACGCAGCCCGGTTGCCAGCAGCAAAATGCCGCCGACGGCGGTGAAATCGCCCATCATCGCCGGTGTGGTAAGCGGCAGAATAAAGGTGGCGCAGGTGGCGAGGGTGAGTTGAATAATCAGCATCGGCACCGAAATAGCCGCCACGGCAATGCCGAGGGAGGTGGCAAAAATCACCGCGGTAAAGAAATCGAGAAACGCTTTGGCGATCAAAATACTCGGATCGCCGGTCATGCCTTCGCGCATCGCACCAAAAATGCCGGTGCCGCTGGCGCAGAACAGAATAATGATGGCCACCAGACTTTCAATAAACGCGTCATGGCCTTCCGGCACGCCTGTCGATTTTTTACCGCGCTGCATCAGTTTGCGCAGGCGGTTCACCCCGCCGCTGATCCCGCGCTCAACGTAGCAAATCTCGCCAATCAGCGTGCCCACCAGGGTGGCCAGCACCATCACCGGCAGGTTCACGCACTTCACCACCAGCAGAATACCGATACCCAGCGAGCACAGGCCGAAAATAGCGGGCATTGAATGGCGCACGCGTTCGGGTAAGCGGTGGCTGAGCACCGCGCCAATAGTGCCGCCCATCAGCACGGCAGCGGCATTAATAAAGGGGCCAGTTAACACGCTGTTACTCCTGAGGAATTTGTTTTAATGATTGCATAGTATGCCGCAAAAACTCCCATTCCAGGCATTTTTTGCGTGTTGCACCTGCCAGGCAAAAATGACATTATTGCGCGAAATTTCCTCTCTTAATCACGGGGCTGCCTGGATGACGCTGCATTCTGTTCGCCAGACAAATCGCATACTTATGCGAATATTCTCCCGTTCCGCCATGATCTTTTCTCTGCTCACCCTGGGGTGAGGACAACGCAGGCGCTTATGAAAACCATGAAAATTGCTGCCAGCCGCGAGCTGGTTTCCCTGCTTTCCACCCATCGCGAGGTGGTCAGCCTGGACAACACGGATTTTACCGATGTGGCGGCAGTCGTCATTACGGTGGCAGACAGTTATAGCGGAATTCTCGCGCTGCTTAAACGCACAGACTTTCAGTTGCCGGTGTTCATGTTCAGCGACACGCCTGCCGATGCGCCTGATGGCGTCGAGGCGGTAATCGGCGGTAAAGCGCAGGAGCTGCTGGAGCTGGAATCCGCCGCCTGCCGCTACGAAGAAAATCTGCTGCCGCCGTTTTTCGATACGCTGACGCAGTACGTGGCGATGGACAACAGTACTTTCGCCTGTCCGGGACACCAGCACGGCGCGTTCTTCAAAAAACACCCCGCCGGGCGTCAGTTCTTTGACTTCTTCGGTGAAAACGTCTTTCGTGCCGACATGTGCAACGCCGACGTTAAACTTGGCGATTTGCTGATCCACGAAGGCTCCGCCAAACACGCGCAGAAATTTGCTGCCAAAGTGTTCCACGCGGATAAAACCTACTTTGTGCTGAACGGCACGTCGGCGGCGAACAAAGTCGTCACCAATGCGCTGCTGACGCGCGGCGACCTGGTGTTGTTCGATCGCAACAATCACAAATCCAATCACCATGGCGCGCTGATCCAGGCGGGCGCGACGCCGGTCTATCTGGAAGCAGCCCGTAATCCGTTCGGCTTTATCGGAGGCATCGACGAGCACTGTTTCGATGAGCATTACCTGCGCGAGCAGATCCGCGCTGTCGCGCCGGAGAAAGCCGACGACGCGCGCCCGTTCCGCCTCGCGGTGATCCAGCTCGGCACTTACGACGGTACGATCTACAACGCCCGTCAGGTGATCGACAAGATCGGATCGCTGTGCGATTACATCCTTTTTGACTCAGCGTGGGTGGGTTACGAGCAGTTTATTCCGATGATGGCCGACTGTTCGCCGCTGCTGCTCGATCTGAACGAAAACGATCCGGGGATCTTCGTCACCCAGTCGGTGCACAAGCAGCAGGCGGGCTTCTCCCAGACCTCGCAGATCCACAAAAAAGATAACCATATTCGCGGCCAGGCGCGCTTCTGCCCGCATAAACGGCTGAATAACGCCTTTATGCTGCACGCCTCCACCAGCCCGTTTTACCCGTTGTTTGCCGCGCTGGACGTCAATGCCAAGATCCATGAAGGCGAAAGCGGACGCCGCCTGTGGGCGGAGTGCGTCGAACTGGGTATCGAAGCGCGCAAGGCGATCATCGCCAACTGCAAGATGATCAAACCTTTTGTGCCGCCAGAAGTGGCGGGGCGTCCGTGGCAGGATCATCCGACTCACGCTATTGCCAGCGAGCGCCGCTTTTTCAGTTTTGAGCCGGGCGCCAGCTGGCACGGTTTTGACGGCTACGCCCGCGAGCAATATTTTGTCGATCCCTGCAAACTGCTGCTCACCACGCCAGGCATTGATGCGCAGACCGGTGATTACACCGATTTCGGTATTCCGGCGACCATTCTGGCGCACTACCTGCGCGAGAACGGCATTGTGCCGGAGAAGTGCGATCTGAACTCGATCCTCTTCCTGCTGACGCCTGCCGAGAGCGCGGAGAAAATGGCGCAGCTGGTGGCGATGCTCGGTCAGTTCGAGCAGCATATTGAAGACGATACGCCGCTGGCCGACGTGCTGCCGACCATCTTCAACAAATACCCGGTGCGCTACCGCGATTACACCCTGCGCGAGCTGTGCCAGGAGATGCACGACTTATACGTCAGCTTTGACGTCAAAGATCTGCAAAAAGCGATGTTCCGCGCCGACAGCTTCCCGCCGGTAGCGATGAATCCGCAGGATGCGAACAGCGAATTTATTCGTGGCAATGTGGAACTGGTGCGCATCAGCGAAGCCGCAGGGCGCATCGCGGCAGAAGGCGCGCTGCCGTATCCGCCGGGCGTCTTATGCGTGGTGCCGGGAGAAGTGTGGGGCGGTGCGGTACAGCGCTACTTCCTCGCGCTGGAAGAGGGCGTTAACCTGCTGCCGGGCTTTTCGCCGGAACTCCAGGGCGTGTATAGCGAAACAGACGCCGATGGCATCAAGCGTCTGTTTGGCTATGTCTTGAAAGGGTAGCCTAACCCTCTCCACAGGGAGAGGGGACAGATGGTGCAGATTGCCATTCTCCCTCTCCCTGGGGTGAGGGCCGGGGTGAGGGGACACTCAATTGCGACGATAGCTTTTCTGCGCCGTGTCCACTTTATACAGATAGCGGCGCGATTCGGCAGACGGATGTCGCGTGGTGAGCGCTTCATACACATCCCCCGGCGACATGCGGTTAATCATGTTCGCCGCCTGTACCTTATCGCTGGAGAACACCCGCAGCACGCTACCCGCGCCGCCGTTATAGGCGGTGATCACCGCATAACGCCGTGACGTCGGGTTGGTGATCCCCGAAAGATAAACATTGTTCAGCATCGCCAGATAGGCCGTGCCGGTATCAATGTTGCTCGCCGGATCGAACAGGAAGTTGCGGTCCGGCATCCCGGAACGGCCCTGCGCGCGGAACACATCTTTCCCGGCACTGTGCTGGACAACCTGCATCAGTCCCAGCGCATCGGAGCGGCTGACGGCGTACGGGTTAAAGGAGGATTCGGTCTGCATAATCGCCAGGATCAGCGATTCATCTACGCCATATTTGCGTGACGCCTGACGCACCATGCCAGTGTATTTATGCGCACGTTTATCCAGGTGGTTTGCCACCAGGTTAATGGTCACGCTGTAGATCACTTTCAGCCCGTTCTGTCGGCTTTTCATACGTGTTTGCAGCAGATAATCCGCATAACGCGCCGCGCGCCACTGCCAGCGAATAGCCTCGCCGTTGTTATCCACCACCTGTCCATAAAGGAACGGCTGTTTGGAGATCGGAATATCATCGACGTCGGAGTAAAGATCGATGGAACCGGGGTCGTCACCCATCAGCAGCGTTTTGATGATCGCCTTGCGCAGGTGAGCCGCAGGATCTGTTCCGGCGATGGTTTCGATGGTGATCGAGCCGTCATCAAAGTTGATGTGGCTGCGGGTCTGATACTGATCGGTGTACTTAACGTAGTCCTTGGGGCCTGCGATCAGGACTTCGTTAAATCCCCAGATGTTTTCGATGTTATGGGCGAACTGGCCCATCAGAATGTCAAAACCGTTGGTGTCCTTTACCCAGGCTTCGTTATAGCTATCGCCCTTATTATTGGAACTGGAACACGAGATGAGTAACGGCGCGATCAGGGCAAACGCTAAATATTTTTTCATCATTCCGCAGGTGCGTGTTGTGTTGGTGTTAGACGTGAAAAAGCCGGGTTACCCCGGCAATGTTATTTTTATTCTTGATCCTGCGGCTTATAGCCTTCGATGTGCACATCTTTGCCTTCGAACAGGAAGTTAATCATCTCCTGCTCCAGCAGCTTGCGGTGCTCCAGGTTCATCATATTGAGTTTCTTTTCGTTGATGAGCATGGTCTGTTTCTGCTGCCACTGCGCCCAGGCTTCTTTCGAAATCTCGTTATAGATGCGCTTGCCGACGTCGCCCGGATAAAGCTGGAAATCCTGACCTTCCGCTTCACGGCCCAGGAAGGTACAAAAAATGGTTCTGCTCATAAAAATTCCTCTTTCATCTCAGCGCTATACAGCGGCGCCGGTACGTAATTGCTGTAACAGGCGCTCAACGGGCGCCGCCAGTCCAACGGATTGCGGTTGCGCTAAGTTATACCAGAGACCCGCCCCTTCATCCATGCATGCGGTGAATGAGGACACGGGAAGCCACATTGGCACAATATCCAGATGGAAATGGCTGAAAGTATGGCGAAACGCCGTTAACTGGCTGAGAGTATCGGCGTCAATCTGACGTTCCGCCAGCCAGCGACGCAGACTGTCTTCATCTTCAAACTGCGGGAAGCAGAATAAGCCGCCCCACAGACCGACCGGCGGCCGCTGGGCCAGAAACACCTCGTCGCCGTGCTGGAGCATCAGAAAATAGCCGGTGCGCTCCGGCAGCGTTTGCTTCGGTTTTTTGCCCGGGTACAGCGCCCAGCTCTCATGCGCATAGGCTTCGCAGCCATTGCTGAGCGGGCAGAGCGAACATTTGGGTTTTGAGCGGGTGCAGACGATCGCCCCCAAATCCATCATCGCCTGGTTAAAGCGCGCCACGCCCTCGGCGGGCGTCACCTGTTCACTTAACTCCCACAGGCGCTTTTCCACCTCTTTTTTACCCGGCCAGCCGCCTACCGCATAGCAGCGGGCCAGCACGCGCTTCACGTTGCCATCGAGGATCGGGAAGTGCTTATTGAGCGACAGGGACAAAATCGCCCCGGCGGTCGAGCGCCCGACGCCCGGCAGCGCCGCCACTTCATCGAAGGTATCGGGGAACTGGCCATGATGCAGCGTGGCTACCTGCTGCGCCGCTTTATGCAGATTGCGGGCGCGGGCGTAATAGCCAAGACCGGTCCACAGGTGCAGCACCTCATCGAGCGGCGCATTGGCTAAATCCGTCACCGTCGGGAAGCGGGCCATAAAACGCTCAAAATAGGGGATCACGGTGGTGACCTGCGTTTGTTGCAACATCACCTCAGAGAGCCATACTTTGTAGGGCGTTTTTTCGAGTTGCCAGGGCAGGGTCTTACGCCCGTATTTGTCATACCACTCCAGCACCTGGGCTGAAAATTGCGACGCGTTTAAGGTCAAAGCAGAGCTTCCGGGTAACGTTTTGGGGGAGCCAGATTGCAGCACAGCGGCACAGAGGTGTAAACCAGAAGTTTCCGGTGCTTGCATCCGGCAACTAACTTTGGATAATGCCCGTTTCCCGACCACTCTCACAAGCAGACATATTTATGAAGAACGACGTCATTTCACCGGAATTTGATGAAAACGGCCGCCCGCTGCGCCGCATCCGCAGCTTTGTCCGCCGTCAGGGGCGTCTGACGAAAGGGCAGGAGCACGCGCTGGAAAACTACTGGCCGGTGATGGGCGTAGAGTTCACCGACGCACCGCTGGATTTCGCCGCGCTGTTTGGCCGCGACGCGCCAGTCACGCTGGAGATTGGTTTTGGTATGGGCGCCTCGCTGGTCACGATGGCGAAAGCCAAACCTGCGCAGAATTTCCTCGGCATTGAAGTGCATTCGCCGGGCGTGGGCGCGTGTCTTGCCACCGCGCACGAAGAGGGTGTCGAGAACCTGCGCGTGATGTGCCACGACGCGGTAGAAGTGCTGCACAAAATGATCCCTGACAATTCTTTAACCATGGTGCAGCTCTTTTTCCCTGACCCATGGCATAAAGCACGCCATAATAAACGCCGTATCGTTCAGCCGCCGTTTGCTGAACTGGTGAAAAGCAAACTGAAACTGGGCGGCGTTTTCCATATGGCAACCGACTGGGAAGCCTATGCAGAACACATGCTGGAAGTGATGTCATCGCTGGACGGCTATAAAAACCAGTCTGCCAGCAATGACTATGTGCCGCGTCCTGAATCGCGTCCGGTAACCAAATTTGAACAGCGTGGCCATCGTCTTGGTCACGGCGTATGGGACTTAATGTTCGAGAGGGTGAAATAATGGCAACGAATCGTAGCCGTCGTCTGCGTAAGAAAATGCATATCGACGATTTTCAGGAATTAGGCTTTTCCGTCGCATGGCGTTTCCCGGAAGGTACCAGTGAAGAGCAGATCGATCAGACCGTTGATGACTTCATCAACGAAGTGATCGAGCCGAACAAACTGGCGTTTGACGGCAGCGGCTATCTGGTGTGGGAAGGGCTGATTTGCAAACAGGAAATCGGCAAATGCACCGAAGAGGACCAGGCCATTGTGCGTAAATGGCTCGAAGACCGTAAGTTCGACGATGTACGCATCAGCGAACTTTTTGACGTCTGGTGGGACTAATTAGTTATCGACAGGGTCGGCTTTGCCGGCCCGTTTTGTTTGTGAAGGAGTTTTTATGTTGCGCAAAACGCTGCTGGCGGCTGCCCTGACGGTAACCGCATTTACCGCGCAGGCTGAATATAAATGTAGCGTCACGCCGCGTGACGACGTGGTGATCAATCCGCAAACCGTGCAGGTGAAAGGCGAGAACGGCAATCTGGTGATGACGCCGGACGGCAACGTGATGTTTAACGGTAAGCAATACACCCTGAGCGCCGCCCAGCGCGAGCAGGCGAAAGATTATCAGGCGGATCTGCGCACCGCGCTGCCGTGGATCGACGACGGCGCGCGTAGCCGCGTCGAGAAAGGCCGCGTGGCGCTTGATAACATCATCGCCAAAGAAGTGGGTGAAAGCAGCAATATGCGTGGTCGCCTGACCAAACTCGACGCGCAGCTGAAAGAGCAGATGAACCGCATTCTTGAGCGTCGCCCGGATGGCATCACCTTCCATTACAAAGCCATTGATGAAGTGCGCGCTAACGGCCAGCAGCTGGTCAATCAGGCGATGGGCGGCATCCTGCAGGACAGCATCAATGAGATGGGCGCGAAAGCGGTACTGAAAGGCGGCGGTAATCCCTTGCAGGGCGTACTCGGCAGCCTCGGCGGTTTACAGACCGCGATCCAGAATGAATGGAAAAATCAGGAAGCCGATTTCGAACAATTCGGCAAAGCCGTGTGCAGCCGCGTGGTGTCGCTGGAAGACAGCCGCAAAGCGCTGGTCAGCGGGCTGAAGTAGACCTTTCTACCGACTACCTGCCCGGCAGGTAGTCATCCAAAATGAGATTACATTTATCCTGTCTGTGCGGCGAATTTCATATGATGTTTTTTTCAATCATAAAAGGAATTTGCAAATGTCACACAGCTGGAAATATGGCGCGCTTCTTTTTTGTTGTGCTTCCTTTCAGGCGTTCGCTGATACGACCCCGCCCAGTAACGATACCCTCAAGCAGCAGTTTTCCGAGCAATACAGTGGCATGATGCGCCTTGAAAAAATCACGCTTCGCCAGCTTGATGCCATGGGAAATCAGGCGACATGGATGGCGGAAGGTGATATTGCCGCCACCGACGACCTCTACTCAATAGTAGGCATGGCGGCGGATTACCGCTTTTACGAACAAACCTGGGTTAAAAATCGCCCGGTGAAGTTTTCGGCCATGGTGACGTCGGTAGGCACAAAAGAGTCTGGCTGGCGCACCGAGTTCTTTTCCATGCAGATGGCGGCGAGAAACGCTGGCTCTCCGATGAAGGACAAAAAAGAGTTGGATCTTGTGGTGACCGACAGCGATTTTAACGCCCGGCTGAACAAGATAGAGTCTGCCTACGCGGATAAAAAAGCCATGCTGGATAGATGGGAAAAAGAGAAAGAACAGCTGAGTGAAAAAGCGGATGCGCTGCACACGAAAATCGATGCGTCATGGACGACTCAAAACGGCAAGCCCGGCAATCGCGAAACGGTAATGCAGGAAAAGCTTGCAGCAATGCGCGTGGCCGATCAGCAAAGCGATTTTATGACGTTTAAAGATCATTACCAAAAAACGGTTTATGAGCCAGCGGTTGCCGAGTGCAGGAAAAAACCGGATTGCGATATTCTCCCGCTGATGAATGCCCGGGATGAAGCGCTGGCCGAGCACGGGCGCAAGCATTCTGCACAACACAACGCGATGTATCAGAAAATCCAGGCGGAAATGGCAGCGGGCGATAAAAAAGTGGAGCCGCTGTACAAAGAATGGCAAAAGCTGCAGGGGCAAATCGGCAGACTGAACATCGAAATAAATGAAACCCAGCGTGATTATGACCACTGGCAGAAAGATATAACAGAGCTGCGTGAGCGAGGGGTAATTAAGTAGTCAGGCAGCAATGCCATTACCGATTTATATATTTACGATGAAAATGAAATTAAAGGCTGCTTGCCCTGGCAGCCAGTTCTGCCATCATCATTCAGCAGCCACAAAAATAGGGTGACGATTTTTACTGTGCAGCTCCTTTTCGCTTACTGCATTTCGGACTTTTCAAAGCCATCCGCGGCAAGAAACCGATCGCGAAGCACAGAAAAACGGTACTCTTCTGGCGGGCTAAGTTTGCAATAGACAGGGTTGGTAAAGAAAACCGTTTGCTCATTTAGCCGTGCCTCAAGGCGGCAATAATTCCCCGGTTCAAGGTTGACGCTGAACGTGAAGTGGCGCCCGGTGTGTTGGTTAATACACTGGCCGTTGCGCATCAAGCGCCATGTAAGGGCGGGGTCTGTACCTTGCGCATCAAATTCAACGCTGCCGCTGACTTCACTACCCGGTAATATCACGTTTAAAGCCTGCCGTAGCGTTAACTGAATATTCACGCCATTATCAACGACGGTTTGCCCGCCTTTTAGCCCGGTAAGCAAATTGCGAATACTTAATCCCGCACAATAAATCTGGGTTATTGGCTGACCCAATGGGTAAATCCCGCCGCTATTTTCTTTATGCGCGTCACTGCCTCCCACTGCCGTTAAGCGGTGACCGTTCAGCCAGAGAAAATCGAAAAAGCGAATCGCCTTTTCATTATCAATCGGTTGATCGGCAAGATGCGGTGCGTTAATGACTTCCAGTAAATGTATCGCCCGCAGATCAAAATCATGCGCCAGCGACATCCCCGATGAGAAAGGATGATTTATCGCGATCAGTGCGCCCGATGCCGCTAAATCCCGATGCAGCGCCGTTAGCGCCTCATTTTTATTTTTCGCGTGGGTGAAGTAGTGCCCATAATCAATAAAGTGACGCAGCCCAAAAACATTGTAGTGAACGTCATTATCAAAGGTGAGTTCCGTTGCCGGAAGCACCAGCGGTGCCCCGGCCGGGAAGTGCGTCGTTACGATCGAATGATCGGTGAGCGCTAAAAAATCAAGATGCTGTTCAATTGCCCGACGGCTGATGTGCTGCAATGAAACCCGGCCATCGGAGTATTCGCTGTGCGCATGAAGATCGCCGCGATACCACCCGGAACGCGGATTCACGACGTCATTCCAGGGTTTATCCAGTACCGCCACAGCCTCCGGTTGCGCGTTTTCCTTCACCTCGCCACAGCAGTGAATGTCATACGCGATTTCTCCGCAAAGCCTGCCGGGTTTTACCACCGTAAAGGACCACTCACCCGCCATTATTTTCCCCGGCAAGGTATTGTTTGAACCGTCAGCGAATGTTTCGCGTATCTGATACTGTTTAATCCGTGTTTTCCAGGTCAGAAGCGCCCGCATACGGTGCTGCGGATCTTTCACGATCAGGAAAAAATGCTCAAAGGGACCTGCTTGCAGCGTAATATCAATACCCTTTGCATCATGCAGCGGAATAACCGTAGTGAAAACTTCATCGTCGGCCTCGCCAAATTGATGATGGATACGCATCAGGAAAGCCCCAGTTTTTCACGCACATCAACGGCGATACTGCACACATCCGGGCCATAGACGATCTGCACACCGTTGGTCCCGATACGCACAATGCCCATGGCTTTGAGATTATTCTTCCAGTGGGCATCCGGCGCCATTAACTCAGCGTTCGCCAGAATAATGCGTAACCTTGAAATGCAGTTATCCACTTCAACGATATTTTCACGTCCACCCAGAGCGGCAATAATGCCCTGCGCTAACGTCTCTGCCGCCGCGTCTTTTTTGATCTTCTCGTTATAATCCTGTTTCGTGTAAAGCCGAATTTCTTCATCATCGCTGACATCCTCCCGCCCTGGCGTTTTGATATTAAAGCGGGTGATCAGCGTCCTGAAAATAACGTATGCGGCAATAAAATAGAGCGGGAAAAGCCACAGGAAAGGCCAGATATTCAGTTTTTCAGGCCGCAGGATAAACGGGATCCAGTCTTTAATATTCCCCTGATAAATCGACACCTGGAAAAACTCCGACAGCACTTCACCGGAAGCCGCAAGAGGAGCAAACACCAGAAAGTAAAGCCACGGGGCAATAAACAGAAACGTGAACAGAATCGGTTCCGTAATACCAAATACCACCGTTGAAACCACCACGGAAATCAGCAGCGCGGCGACTTTTTTCTTATTTTCTTTACGTGTCGTATGGTACATCGCCAGCGCAATGGCGGGGTAAATCGCAAAGTTGATAATCGCGTTCCCGCCCATAAATGCCCGTACCAGCAGCTTTCCCGGTTCAGCGGAGGCAAGCTGGGCCATCTGGATCGCCGATGTGCCTGACACAATGACGCCGTCCACCACTGCGGTACCGCCAAGCTGCGTCCAGCGAATGGGTAACGACAATAACGGATGCATGCCGAACGGAATTAATACTTCATTGGTTGCCCGATAGACAAAGGTTCCCAGCAGTCCGGCAGAGTGCACAAAGCCGGCGAAATTACCGAGCATTCCGCCAATAAAAGGCCAGCAAAGAAAGAAAAAGACACCGGCAGCGCCGCCCGCCAGCAACGCCAGAATCGGCACGGTACGGGTACCGGAAAAGAAGGCCAGTGCCGCAGGTAGCTTCGTATTGTAAAAACGGGCATGAATGGCAGCGACGCTAAACCCAATGGCTAACCCGCCGAATACCCCGGTCCGGTACGTGAAGTATCCCAGTTCAGTGGTAAACAGCGCTGACGCTTTTGTCGCTTCAATGGGGGGCATGCCCTGGCTGACAAAATAAGCAATGGTGGTACTGTCTGGGCTATAGCCATGATTTTTAAGCAGGATCGAAAGGGTGGTCAGCATAGACAGATACGCCACCGCAGATGAAAAGGCGGCCCAGCCCTGCTCTTTTCTGGCCAGCGAAAACGCCACACCTGTGGCGTAAAGAATACCGAGGTTTTTAAATATGACGTCCCCAAGTCCTTTCACTACCATAAAAGCGTTGTAAAAGAGGGAATGCGAATAGCTTGCCCACTCCAGCCCTAACGATGTCGCCGTCACCTCAGAGGTGAGCGCTCCGCCAATCCCCAGTAAAAGACCGCCGATAGCGACCAGTGAAATGGGAATTAACATCGCTTTTCCATACGTCTGCAATTTTTCTTTCATATCGCCATCCTGAATATAAAAGTTATTAGTCCATTATTGCCCTGGCGCTATTTTCGCGGCGGAGGTAATGCTTCATTAAAATATCGAAAATGGTTCTGTATGGGCTTTTGTATTCCCCGTTTAAACCACATGCGCAATCCCCCAGAAAAATAAGTTTCCGGTGAGAAAAAACATTTATTTAATCGTGTTCACTGTTATGAAAATAACAATTTTAATTTTTAAAGGGAACGCAGCGCAGGAAAAAGGTACAAACAGTAACAGGTTGACTACCTGTTTCACTGAGACGGCGATAATACGGCGTGGGGTTTCACCGGGGCGGAGGGGTAAGCTGATGATGACGGTCTTTGCCCGCCGACTGACCAGGCAGATAACCTGTTTTGTGGCACGCCTTCATATGCGCCACAAAACAGGCTGGCCGGATAAGCGTCGCGCCATCCGGCAACATGACTCAGAAATCTGCAGGCGCTTTAAACGTCATACTGCTGCCGAAAACCGGGTGGGTGATGGTCAGCATTTCCGCATGCAATTGCAGGCGCGGGGCCATGGCCAGCGCCTCGGGCGTGGCATAAAACCGGTCGCCTAAAATGGGATGTCCCAGCGCCAGCATATGCACGCGCAGCTGATGGGAACGCCCGGTGATCGGTTTTAACTCCACACGCGCGCTGTTATCTGCCGCATACTCCAGCACCCGATACTCTGTCTGCGCCGGTTTGCCGGTTTCATAACACACCTTTTGCAGCGGGCGATTCGGCCAGTCGCAAATCAGCGGTAAATCCACCAGGCCCTCTTCCTGTGTCGGATGGCCCCACACGCGCGCCACATACTGTTTCTTTGGCTCACGCTCGCGGAACTGCCGCTTAAGCTCGCGCTCAGCGGCTTTGTTCAGCGCCACCACAATCACGCCGCTGGTGGCCATATCCAGACGATGCACAGACTCGGCCTGTGGATAATCGCGCTGAATGCGCGTCATCACACTGTCTTTGTGCTCGTCAAGACGACCGGGCACGGACAACAGGCCGCTCGGCTTGTTGACCACCATAATGTGCTCATCCTGATACAGAATGACCAGCCACGGCTCCTGCGGCGGATTGTAGGGTTCCATCAACATTCCAGGCTCCTACTGATGCGTCACGACGATCAGACGCAGGGCATCAAGACGCCAGCCCGCTTCGGCCAGACTCTCCATCACCTGCTGGCGATTGCTTTCAATGGCCGCCAGTTCATCATCACGGATGTTCGGGTTGACCGCTTTCAGCGCTTCCAGACGGGAGAGTTCGGCAGAGAGCTTCTCATCCGCTTCAGTACGCGCCGCCTCAATAAGCGCTTTCGCCGCTTTTTCGATCTGCGCTTCACCCTGTTGCAGAATAGCATGCACGTCCTGCTGCACCGCGTTCACCAGCTTGCTGCCGGTATGACGGTTCACCGCGCTCAGCTGACGGTTAAAGGTTTCAAACTCCACCTGTGCCGCCAGGTTGGTGCCGTTTTTATCCAGCAACATGCGCACCGGGGTGGCAGGCAGGAAGCGGTTAAGCTGCAGCTGTTTCGGTGCCTGCGCTTCCACCACGTAGATCAGCTCCAGCAGCAGCGTCCCGACCGGCAGGGCTTTGTTTTTCAACAGCGAAATGGTGCTGCTACCGGTATCGCCAGAGAGGATCAGATCCAGACCGTTGCGGATCAGCGGATGCTCCCAGGTGACAAACTGCGCGTCTTCACGGGACAGCGCCACATCACGTTCGAAGGTGATGGTGCAGCCATCTTCCGGCAGACCAGGGAAATCCGGCACCAGCATATGGTCGGACGGCGTCAGCACGATCATGTTTTCACCGCGATCGTCCTGATTGATGCCGACAATATCGAACAGATTCATGGAGAAGCTGATCAGCGCCGTATCGTCGTCCTGCTCTTCAATGCTTTCCGCCAGTGCCTGCGCTTTTTCGCCGCCGTTGGAGTGGATCTCCAGCAGACGGTCGCGCCCCTGTTCAAGCTGGGCTTTCAGGGCGTCATGCTGCTCGCGGCAGGATTTGATCAGCTCATCAAAGCCGTCGGTGTTTTCCGGCGCGGCCAGGTAGCCGATAAGATCGGTATAGACCTTGTCATAAATGGCGCGTCCGGTGGGGCAGGTGTGTTCAAAGGCGTCCAGACCTTCATGGAACCAGCGCACCAGCACGGACTGGGCGGTTTTTTCCAGGAACGGTACGTGGATCTGAATATCATGCGCCTGACCGATACGATCCAGACGACCAATACGTTGCTCGAGCAGATCCGGGTTGAACGGCAGGTCGAACATCACCAGGTTGCTGGCGAACTGGAAGTTACGGCCTTCGGAGCCGATTTCCGAGCACAGCAGCACCTGCGCGCCGCTGTCTTCTTCGCCGAACCACGCCGCCGCGCGATCGCGTTCGATGATCGACATGCCTTCGTGGAACACCGCCGCACGGATTCCTTCGCGCTCACGCAGCACCTGCTCCAGTTGCAGCGCGGTGGCGGCTTTGGCGCAAATCACCAGCACTTTCTGCGAGCGGTGGCTGGTCAGATAGCCCATCAGCCACTCAACGCGCGGATCGAAATTCCACCAGGTGCCGGAATCGCCTTCAAATTCCTGATAAATCTGCTCCGGATAGAGCATGTCACGGGCGCGCTCTTCGGCGCTTTTGCGGGCGCCCATAATGCCGGAAACTTTGATTGCCGTCTGATACTGCATCGGCAGCGGCAGCTTAATAGTGTGCAGCTCGCGTTTCGGGAAGCCTTTCACGCCGTTACGGGTATTACGGAACAGCACGCGGCTGGTGCCGTGACGGTCCATCAGCATGCTGATCAGCTCCTGACGGGCGGACTCTGCGCCGTCACGGTTGCTGTTGGCGGTTTGCAGCAGCGGTTCAATATCCTGCTCGCCAATCAGTTCGCCGAGCATGTTCAGCTCGCTGTCAGAAAGCGGTTTGCCCGCCAGCAGCATGGCGACCGCATCGGCCACCGGGCGGTAGTTATTCTGCTCTTCAACAAACTGCGCAAAGTCGTGGAAGCGGTTCGGATCCAGCAGGCGCAGACGCGCAAAGTGGCTCTCCAGGCCCAGCTGTTCAGGGGTGGCGGTGAGCAGCAGGATCCCCGGCACGCGTTCGGCCAGCTGTTCAATGGCGAGGTATTCGCGGCTTGGCGCGTCTTCGCTCCATACCAGATGGTGCGCTTCATCGACCACCATCAGATCCCACTCGCCGTCGCACAGATGCTCCAGGCGCTGTTTGCTGCGGCGCACGAAGTCCAGCGAGCAAATGACTAACTGCTCGGTTTCAAACGGGTTATCGGCGTCGTGCTGGGCTTCGGCGTAGCGCTCGTCGTCAAACAGCGCAAACCGCAGGTTGAAGCGGCGCAGCATTTCCACCAGCCACTGATGTTGCAGGGTTTCGGGTACGACGATCAGCACACGCTCAGCCGCACCGGAGAGCAGTTGCTGATGCAGGATCATGCCCGCTTCGATGGTTTTCCCCAGACCTACTTCATCTGCCAGCAGCACACGCGGCGCATGGCGACGGCCCACATCGTGGGCGATATGCAGCTGGTGCGGGATCAGGCTGGTGCGCTGACCACGCAGGCCGCTCCACGGCATCCGGTACTGTTCGCTCTGATATTTACGCGCGCGGTAGCGCAGCGCAAAGCGATCCATACGGTCGATTTGTCCGGCAAACAGACGGTCCTGCGGCTTGCTGAAAATCAGTTTGCTGTCGAGCAGCACTTCGCGAAGCATAATGTTCGTTTCGCCGGTATCCGGGCGCGTGCCAATGTAAGCAAGGAGGCCGTTTTCTGCTTTTACTTCATCAACTATGAGCTGCCAGCCTTCGTGGCTGGTCACTGTGTCACCTGGATTGAACATCACGCGGGTTACGGGGGCGTCACTACGGGCATACAGGCGGTTTTCGCCGGTGGAGGAAAAAAGCAGAGTGACGGTACGCGCATCCATGGCGACAACAGTTCCAAGTCCCAGTTCGCTTTCTGTATCGCTGATCCAGCGTTGACCAAGTGTAAAAGGCATAAGTATTCGGCTCTATATCTCTAATTGCAGGCAATAGTTTGACCACCGTCTGAAAACGACAGCTCATCAAAATTTGGGGCCAGGATTGGGAAGGGCGCTATGGTACTGGAAGGCACAGCTTTCGTCACCTTTTCGTCATTATTCAAAATAACCCCAGCTGGCCGGTAACCAGTGTAGCAAAATCATCGTGGAGGAAAGGCAAAATGCCGTCCGCCACCGGTTGTAACTGTTTGGTGAGGTAGTGATCGTAGTCCAGCGGCGACTGCTGATAAGCCACCGGTTCCGGGCCGTTGGTGGTCCAGACATACTTGATGGTGCCGCGATTCTGGTACTGCAAGGCGCGGCCTCTTTGCTGGTTTTGTTCATCCGCCAGCCGTGCGGCGCGTACATGCGGCGGCACATTGCGCTGATACTCCGCCAGCGGGCGGCGCAGGCGTTTGCGGTACACCAGCCGATCATCCAGCTCGCCGGCCATCAGCTGGGCGATGGTTTCCCGCACATAATCCTGATACGGCTCACCGCGGAAAATGCGCAGATACAGCGACTGCTGGAACTGCTGCGCCAGCGGCGTCCAGTCGGTGCGCACCGTTTCCAGGCCTTTAAATACCATGCGCTGGCTGTCGCCTTCCTGGATCAGCCCGGCATATCGTTTTTTGCTGCCGGTATCTGCCCCGCGAATGGTTGGCATCAGAAAGCGGCAAAAATGGGTTTCAAACTCCAGCTCCAGCGCGCTGGTCAGCCCGGACTGTTGCAGATGCGTCTGCCACCAGCCGTTGACGTGTGCCACCAGCGACTGACCGGTTTTCGCTGCATCTTCTTCGTTGTGCGCGCCTTTCAGCCATACAAAGGTGGAGTCGGTGTCACCATAGATCACATCAAAACCTTGCGCCTCGATTAACGCTTTGGTTTGCAACATGATCTCATGCCCGCGCATGGTGATCGACGAGGCGAGGCGTGGATCAAAGAAGCGGCAGGCGCTGGTGCCGAGCACGCCGTAAAAAGAGTTCATGATGATCTTCAGCGCCTGGGACAGCGGCTTATTGTTGAGGCGCTTGGCCTCATCACGGGCCAGCCAGATCTGCCCGATAATGTCCGGCAGACAGTGTTTATCCCGCGAAAACCAGGCTTCGAGAAAGCCCGGGGTGCTCTGCTGAGGATCCGGCTGCGCCATGCCTTCCACCAGTCCGACCGGATCGATCAGGAAGGTGCGGATAATCGCCGGATAAAGGCTTTTATAGTCCAGCACCAGCACCGAGTCATACAGGCCAGGCCGCGAATCCATCACATAACCGCCGGGGCTGGCCTGCGGCGGCACATCCCCGAGATTGGGCGCGACATAGCCCGCGCGGTGCATACGGGGAATATACAGGTGGCTGAAGGCGGCGACGGATCCGCCATGCCGGTCTGCCGGCAGGCCGTTAACCGTGGCGCGCTCCAGCAGGAACGGCATGATGGCGGTTTTATGGAAAATACGCGTCACCAGCTCGCAGTCTTTCAGGTTATAAGTGGCGAGCGCGGGCTTGTTTTCGGCAAAGCGTCGCTCGATCTCATCCATGCGATCCCACGGATTATCAATGGCTTTGCCTTCGCCCAGCAGTTCCTGCGACACCGCTTCCAGCGAAAACGACGGGAAGCTCCAGAAGGCGGATTTCAGCGCGTCGATGCCGTCAATAATCAAGCGGCCCGTGGCCTGGGCGAAGAACACGCCATTCTTAAAGCCGTGCTCGCGCCACTCCAGATCGGTGTTGCCGCGCCCAAGGCGCAGCGGAATACCGTAACGCTCGGCATGTTTTTGCAGCACGCGCAGGTCAAACTGCACCACGTTCCAGCCGATCAGCACGTCGGGATCGTGTTCAGCAAACCAGGCGTTGAGCTTTTCCAGCAGCTGCGGGCGGCTTGCGACGTACTCCAGATGAAAATCCACGCCGCTGGCGTCGCCGTTTTGCGGGCCAAGCATATAAACGGTGCGCTGGCCGCAGCCTTCAAGTCCAATGCAGTACAGCTCGCCGTGGCGGGTGGTTTCAATATCCAGCGACACCCATTTCAGCGGTGGGCGATAGTCCGGGTGCGGCTTTAAGCGCGCGTTCACCAGCGAGCCGTTGTGCGCGTCGCCATCGACCCACACCGGCGCGGTAATAAAGCGTTCCATCAGAAAACGCTCCGGCGGGCGAATATCCGCTTCAAACACCGTGACGCCGCCTTCGCGCAGCAGTTTGTCGTAGCGCATCAGCTGGCGATGGGCGCGGCAATAAAGGCCGTGAACCGGCTGGCGATGAAAGTCTTTGAGCGCCAGCGGCGTCAGGCGGTACTGGTTTTCACCGGCGAGAATGCGCTGCGCCTGCGGCACCTGTTCGGAGGGGATAAACGCCACCGACTCCTGCGGCGGCAGCACCACGTGCAGCGGCCCGTCATCCGTGGCGAGCCAGAATTCCACCTCGGTCCCTTTCGGGGTATCCCGCCAGTGCCGGGTCAGTAAAAAGCCTTCTCGCGCCTGCGCCACACCGTGCTCTCATAAAAATATACCAGGCGTAATTATAGCCTGGTTTGGTGGTGGGTGCTGGTGTTTTATACAGTGTTTTGATTATTTTTCAATTTTATAATACTCAAGTTCCAGCGTATCCGATCGTCGATTCAGACAATAGCGCTCGTAATGGCTGGAGGCGTCATTGGGGTCGTTATAAGTCCATGCACAGTTGTATTGTGTTACTTGCCCGGCCGTTAGCAGGAAATTTTGCAATTCTTTTTCAAGAGCGCCGAGATTGCCTGCTTTTTTCCATGTCATAACCAGTAGCGTTCTCTGATCGTCAATATCGTAGCTATATTCAAAGTCTACAAGGTTTAGATGAGAGTGGATCCTTTTTAACGTATCCGGTGTATAAAACCAGTAGGATAATGTATCGCTGACTTTATATTGATGATCCTTTAAAGGAACTGCGATCCATCCCGCTAAAGCAACGACCAGCAGAATGATGATAAATAAAATGATGGATAATTTCCTTTTCATTTTTTGAAGGTCACTACAGGTGAGTGCGGGTTAAGTAAAAAGAATAATGGGCGTTCAGAGGGGGACCCAGGGAAATAATCGCGGGCAGTTAAAGAAACAGATCCGTAAAGCTCATGTTTTAATGTGGAGTTGTTACCGAAGAAATTATCATAAGGTTTATGCCTGAACGTGTTGTGAAGAATACCAGTAAAGTCTTTATTTAAGGGTTTAATGTAACTTAACCATTCCGGTAGAGGGATCCTGCGAGGGTGAGCATAGTTAAAAGGGGGTGTTGTATGGAACAACAAAGGTGAAAATTGTGTATTTTTATAACGACCTACAGGATCACCCGCATCCCATATTTGCAATGCTGTTTGGTAATCGACGGGATTTGCGAGCCATAGCGGGTCGGGGCCCGTGCCAAAGACGCGATAGAATCCCACGAGATCAGAAACCAGATCCTCGGCGCTAAAACCGCTATCGGTAAACCAATTGAAGAAGAATGCATTCTGCCATGCTTCAAACCTTTTAGCGGTACCGTACATCATTGTCAGCGCAACGCGTGCTAACAAGGCTGGTGAAAGTGAAGAGCGAACCATCACTTCTGTAAAAACGCCTGTTTGAAAATCTAAGTCAATTCCAACGAGGTTTGTCCTCTTGGTCATCTCCTGATGGTAAGTCACCGGAAAGTATCGACCGTTAAACTGTTTGTAATATTTTGACCCGCGTTCCTGTTCTAATTTCCTTTTCAAGATACGAGCATCATTACCCTGTGCATGACCCAAATCTATCCAGCCCAATTTTTTCGTGTATATTAAGCCAGTATTTTTCGTCGTGGCAAATATACCATCCGTAATATCATTCCGTTTGCTCATTTAGCACCTCTCCTCAGATGCGTTTTTATAGCACTCAGAGAACGGCGCGACAAATTCTATATTTCTATTGGTAGTATCAATTAATTCATAGGGATGATGGATGATTAAAGGTGCATGTAATACATGCACCACAATGCAATTACTGCCCGTAATACGCTTTTGCGCCGTGCTTGCGCAGATAGTGTTTATCCAGCAGCGTCTGCTGCATCGCGGGCAGGTCCGGCGTCAACTGGCGGCTGAAAATGCCCATATAGGCGACTTCTTCCAGCACGATGGCGTTATGCACCGCGTCGTCGGCATTTTTTCCCCACGCAAAGGGGCCGTGGGAATGCACTAATACGCCGGGCATTTGTGCGGCATCGATCCCCTGTGAGGTGAAGGTTTCGACGATCACGTTACCCGTTTCCCACTCGTATTCACCGTTGATTTCCGCATCGGTCATTTTGCGGGTGCAAGGGATCGCGCCATAGAAATAGTCGGCGTGGGTGGTGCCCGTCGCCGGGATGGATTTTCCCGCCTGCGCCCAGATGGTGGCGTGGCGCGAATGGGTATGCACAATGCCGCCGATGGACGGAAAAGCCTGATACAGCAGGCGATGGGTCGGCGTATCGGACGAAGGCTTTTTGTTACCTTCGACCACTTCACCGGTTTCAATGCTGACCACCACCATGTCTTCGGCGGTCATCACGCTGTAATCGACACCGGACGGTTTGATGACAAACACCCCGCGCTCGCGATCCACGGCGCTGACGTTACCCCAGGTGAGCGTCACCAGATTGTGCTTTGGCAGCGCCAGGTTGGCGTCGAGTACCTGACGTTTGAGATCCTCTAACATATTTTACTCCACCATTTTCCCCTCACCCTAACCCTCTCCCGGAGGGAGAGGGGACAGATCCTGCGGGCTTGTTTTCCCCTCTCCCGGGGGGAGGGGGGACAGATCGTGCAGGCTTGTTTTTCCCCCTCTCCCTGGGGAGAGGGCCGGGGTGAGGGATAAGGATTAACGTTTCGAACCGTAATAGACCTCGTTCCAGCGCAGCGCGTCTTTGAACGCGGGCAGGCGGGTGTCGTTGTCGATGACCGTCAGTTCGATACCATGCAGTTCGCTGAACTGGCGCATATCGTTCAGATCCAGCGCATGGCTGAAGACGGTATGGTGCGCGCCGCCGGCGATGATCCAGGCTTCCGAGGCGGTTGGCAGATCCGGCTGGGCTTTCCACAGGGCGTTAGCGACCGGCAGCTTCGGCAGCGCGTGCGGGGCCGCGACAGAATCGACGCAGTTCACCAGCAGACGGAAACGATCCCCCAGATCGATCAGGCTGGCGTTGATCGCCGGACCCGTTTTGGTGGAGAAGATCAGACGCGCCGGATCGGCTTTGCCACCGATACCCAGATACTGCACGTCGAGGATCGGTTTTTCGTCCTGCGCGATGGTCGGGCACACTTCCAGCATGTGCGAGCCGAGCACCAGATCGTTGCCGTTCTCAAAGTGGTAGGTGTAATCCTCCATAAAGGAGGTGCCGCCCGGCAGACCGGTCGCCATCACCTTCATGATGCGCAGCAGTGCGGCGGTCTTCCAGTCGCCTTCACCGGCAAAGCCGTAGCCCTGCTGCATCAGACGCTGCACCGCCAGGCCTGGCAGCTGTTTTAAACCGTGCAGATCTTCAAAGGTGGTAGTGAAAGCGTGGAATCCGCCCTGTTCGAGGAAGCGTTTCATGCCCAGTTCGATGCGTGCGGCGTCGATAACGTTCTGGCGTTTATCGCCGTTGATCTGCGCCGCCGGGGTCAGGCGGTAGCTGCTTTCATATTCGTCCACCAGCGCGTTGACATCGCCATCGCTGATGCTGTTTACCACCTGCACCAGATCGCCCACCGCCCAGGTATTCACCGAGAAGCCGAATTTGATTTGCGCGGCGACTTTATCCCCGTCGGTCACTGCCACTTCACGCATGTTGTCGCCAAAACGGCACACTTTCAGATGACGGGTATCCTGTTTTGATACCGCGTGACGCATCCACGCGCCGATGCGCTGCTGGGCCTTTTGATCCTGCCAGTGGCCGGTCACCACGCTGTGCTGTTGACGCATACGCGCGCCGATAAAGCCAAACTCACGGCCACCGTGCGCGGTCTGGTTGAGGTTCATAAAGTCCATATCAATGCTGTCCCACGGCAGGCCCGCATTGAACTGGGTATGGAACTGCAACAGCGGTTTATTGAGGATGGTCAGGCCGTTGATCCACATTTTGGCCGGGGAGAAGGTGTGCAGCCACACCACCAGACCCGCGCACTTGTCGTCATAGTTGGCGTCGCGGCAAATCGCGGTGATCTCATCCGGCGTGGTGCCAAGCGGTTTCAGCACCATTTTGCACGGCAGTTTCGCCTCTTTATTGAGGGCGTTCACCACCTGTTCCGCATGGGTAGTGACCTGGCGCAGCGCTTCCGGGCCATACAGATGTTGGCTGCCAATCACAAACCACACTTCATAGTTATCGAATACGGTCATTTATCGTGTCCTTAATGAGTCAGCGCTGCCTGCGATGCGGGGGCAGCTGAAGGGAGATAGTGTTGTTCGGCGCTGACCGCCCAACGTTGATAGCGGCGATAGAGCTGTTCAAAACGTTGCGCCTGGCGCGGATCCGGTTGCAGGGTATTTTCGATGCGGCTGGCCATCGACTGCTGGGCGGTCGGAATATCCGGGTGATCGCCCGCTGCCACGGCGGCAAAAATAGCCGCCCCAAGGGCGCAGCACTGATCGGAGGCGACAATCTGCAACGGACGGTTTAACACGTCGCAGCAGGCCTGCATGATGACGCGGTTTTTACGGGCGATGCCGCCCAGCGCCATCACGTTGTTCACCGCGATGCCCTGTTCGGTAAAGCACTCCATAATGGCGCGCGCGCCAAAGGCGGTGGCAGCCACCAGCCCGCCGAACAGCAGCGGAGCGTCGGTGGCAAGATTCAGATCGGTGATCACGCCTTTCAGACGTTGGTTCGCATCCGGCGTGCGGCGGCCGTTAAACCAGTCGAGAATGACCGGCAGATGATCCAGCGACGGGTTATCCGCCCATGCCTGGGTGAGCGCTGGTAACAGCTGTTTCTGGCTGGCGCGGATCTGCGTTTTCAGCTCGGGATGTTGCAGCGCCAGCTGCTCCAGCGGCCAGCCGAGAATGCGGCCAAACCAGGCGTAAATATCGCCAAAGGCGGATTGCCCGGCTTCAAGGCCGATAAAGTCCGGCACCACGCTGCCGTCAACCTGACCGCAGATGCCTTTCACCGCGCGTTCACCGACGCTGGGTTTATCGGCGATCAGGATGTCGCAGGTAGAGGTGCCGATCACTTTCACCAGCGTATTTGGCTGTGCGCCCGCGCCCACCGCGCCCATATGGCAGTCGAACGCGCCGCCGGCGATCACCACGCTTTGCGGCAGACCAAGACGCTGCGCCCACTCGGCGCTGAGCGTGCCCACCGGAATATCGGCGGTATAGGTATCGGTAAACATCGGGTAGCTGAGGTGTTTGTTGATCAGCGGATCAAGCTCATCAAAGAAGCTGGCAGGGGGTAAGCCGCCCCAGCTTTCATGCCACAGGGATTTATGACCAGCGCTGCAACGCCCACGGCGGATCGCCTGCGGGCGGGTGGTGTCGGAGAGCAGGGCGGGGATCCAGTCGCACAGCTCGATCCACGAGGCGGCGGCCTGCGCCACCGCAGCATCGGCGCGGGTCACATGCAGGATCTTCGCCCAGAACCATTCGCTGGAGTAAATACCGCCGATATAGCGGGAGTAATCCACTTTTCCGGCGGTATGGCACAGGCGGGTAATGGCTTCGGCTTCTTCGACGGCGGTGTGATCTTTCCACAGCACGAACATGGCGTTCGGGTTATCGGCGAACTCCGGGCGCAGGGCCAGCACACGGCCTTCGGCATCAATCGGCGCGGGGGTGGAGCCGGTACTGTCCACGCCAATACCGCTGACCTGCGCGCGCTGTTCTGCGCTCAGTGCCGCCAGCACGCTTTTCAGCGCGGCTTCCATCGACTCGATATAGTCGCGCGGGTGGTGGCGAAACTGATTGTGGGGGGCGTCGCAGTAACGTCCTTCCTGCCAGCGCGGATACCATTCGACGCTGGTGGCGATCTCTTCGCCGCTGACGCTGTCCACGGCCAGGGCGCGTACTGAATCGCTGCCAAAATCGAGGCCAATTGCAATTGCCATCGTGTAACTCCATCAAGAATGAGCGTATGGAGAAACATTAGTGACAGACGCCGGAAAGGGTCAGGCAGGATCCGCTAATCTTATGGATAAAAATGCTATGGCATGGCAAAGTGTGACGCTGTGCAAATAATCAATGTGGACATTCCACCTGGCTTTATAGACACTTTTGTTAAGCCTTTTTTGCCGTTGTGTAGAAACAAAACCGCGCAAAGTGCTTTTATCTGGCGGGGTTGGTGAGCGCTGATTTACCGGTGGAAGGATCCGCTGGCGGATTTGATGATACAAATCACAATATGGACAATTGGTTTCCTCTAATGACACCCGGAGTATTGCCATTATGGCTGAACCGCAAAACGATCCGCTGCTGCCTGGCTACTCTTTCAACGCGCATCTGGTGGCGGGATTAACGCCGATTGAGGCCGAGGGTTACCTGGATTTTTTCGTTGATCGGCCGCTGGGCATGAAGGGCTATATCCTCAATCTGACGGTGCGCGGCGAGGGGATCATCGACAACAACGGTAAACAGTTTGTCTGCCGTCCCGGCGACATTCTGCTGTTCCCGCCCGGCGAAGTGCACCATTACGGACGGCATCCCGAGGCGCGGGAGTGGTATCACCAGTGGGTCTATTTCCGTCCGCGCGCCTACTGGCATGAGTGGCTGGCGTGGCCGACGATTTTCGGCCAGACCGGGATTTTTCGCCCCGACGAAGCGCACCAGGCGGCGTTCAGCGAGCTGTTCGACCAGATTATCCATGCCGGGCAGAGCGCCGGGCGCTACGCCGAGCTGCTGGCGATCAACCTGTTAGAGCAGGTGCTGCTGCGTCGTATGGAAGCCATCAATGAGTCCCTGCATCCACCGCTGGATAACCGCGTGCGCGATGCCTGCCAGTACATCAGCGATCATCTGGCCGACAGCCACTTTGACATCGCCAGCGTCGCCCAGCATGTTTGTTTGTCACCGTCGCGGTTATCGCACCTGTTCCGCCAGCAGCTCGGTGTCAGTGTGCTGAGCTGGCGCGAGGATCAGCGCATCAGCCAGGCCAAGCTGTTGCTCAGCACCACGCGGATGCCGATTGCCAGCGTCGGGCGCAACGTCGGCTTTGAAGATCAGCTCTATTTTTCCCGCGTGTTTAAAAAATGCACCGGGGCCAGCCCAAGCGAATTTCGTGCCGGATGTGAATGAAACGTAAATGAAACGAAAATGAAACGAAAAGACATGTCCGATAGTCTGACTTAACCAGTAAACTATTCACTACGTCATTCTATCGGGCAGGTTATGCAGGCATTTCTGGAACATTTTATTACGCAGTCGGCGGCGTATTCCCTCATCGCTATTGCGCTGGTGGCCTTCTTTGAGTCGCTGGCATTAGTCGGGCTGATTTTACCCGGCACGGTGATGATGGCGGGGCTTGGGGCGCTGATTGGCAGCGGCGAGGTCAATTTTTGGCATGCGTGGCTGGCAGGTATTGTCGGCTGTTTACTGGGTGACTGGATCTCCTTCTGGCTCGGCTGGCGCTTCAAAAAGCCGCTGCACCGCTGGTCCTTTTTAAAGAAAAACAAAGCGCTGCTGGATAAAACCGAGCATGCGCTGCATCAGCACAGCATGTTTACCATTCTCGTCGGGCGCTTTGTCGGGCCGACCCGTCCGCTGGTGCCGATGGTGGCAGGGATGCTGGATCTGCCGGTGGTGAAATTTATCCTGCCCAATATTATCGGCTGCCTGCTCTGGCCGCCGTTCTACTTTTTACCGGGTATTCTGGCTGGCGCGGCGATTGATATTCCCGCCGACGAACAGAGCGGCGGCTTTAAATGGTTGCTGTTGCTGGCTGCGGTGTTGTTGTGGCTGGCGGCATGGATGTGCTGGCGGCTGTGGCGCAGTGCAAAAACCAGTCCTGACAAGCTGACGCGTTTTCTGCCGCGCGCCCGTCTGCTGTGGGTGGCCCCGCTGCTGCTGGGCGTGGCGGTAGTGGCGACCGTGGTGGTGATCCGCCACCCGCTGATGCCGGTGTATGTGGAGATCCTTGGGAAGGTAGTGAGCGGTCACTGACGGGGTGATGCCGGGTGGCGCTGACGCTTACCCGGCCTTGTATTATGCTTCCCGTGCACAAAGAACCGGCCGGTTCTTTCTGCCATGCAGTCCACATGCCGTACCCGGCCTCAGGCTTGCAGCCTGTGACGTAGATTTATGCAGTGGACTG
>NZ_JAHUXA010000024.1 GCF_019218745.1 Enterobacter sp. ENT03 | reverse complement strand
CAAACAGCGTGGTCTGCGCCACCAGGTACTCCTGATTCAGTTCTGCCGTGGGATGGTTCATCAGAGTAAAGGTATAACCCGTCATCAGAGTACGAATATGGCCCCCACCGTGGACCCGGCTGCCCGGGCTGCGCTGCGCTTCCATCCGGATGCGCGTCATCATCTCCCCTTCACCTTTGTCGAAGTAGTCGCCCGGCCATTCGTAGTGCTCATAGTTCGCATGGCCCGTTTCGCGCGGGTCGGCCACGGTGTTTGACAGCAGCGAACGCGGCTTCGTGAAGTCAAAATCGTCCAGTACCCACTGCCCGGTACGCAGGCTCTCGTTTGCCGTAAGGGTATGGATAAATTCTTTGTCCAGCTTCAGCCCTTCCTGGTGCCACTCCACTACCGGCGAATCCGGGCACGCTTTGTGAATACTGATGGCGTCCGCCAGCACCAGCGTGTGGCTGTCCTCGCTGTGCTCGAACCACCAGTAAATCCCCCACTCCTGCATCAGCCGCTGGATAAAGTCAAAATCCGTCTCACCGTACTGTACCTGCCAGGTCCGGGTCGGATAGCTCTCCACCAGCCGTTTTTCCACCGGGAAGGGATAATCGGCCAGGACTTCGTCGAGAATGTCCACCACCGTTTTGTTCTGGAACGCTTTGTAATCGCTGGTATGAGTCAGCAACTTAAGCCACGGCTCAATGCGCAATTCATACGTTACCGACCGCCCCTGGTGGCCCAGTACCCGCGCTGCCGTCACCAGTCCGCTGATATGCCGCTTGCCGCCGCCGTCCAGTTCAATGTTGACGCACAGGTCTTTGCCTACCATCGGCTTGAGCGGCAGGTTGGCGGCGGGGGAAACGTAACCCAGATTCAGCATGTCCGGGGTTTTTAGCTGTACGGTATAAGTAAACAAACTCCCGAGCGCTTCCGAACCGCTCAGAGCGGAAAACAGCAGCATCTGCGGCGGCACTGCGCTACCGCTCACCGTCACGTTATGTGACCCCGGCCCGCCGGCTGCGGAGACAACGGACGATACCGTATCCTGTGTCATACCCGTCGCACCCGCTGCCGCTGCGGCGGCCTGTGCGGCTGCCACTGCCGCCTTTACCAGCCCTGATGCTTCCGGCAAATCCCCCATCAGCGATTCCACCGCCTGTCCCGCCGCCGTTTCAACAGCCCCCGTCACACCTGCGGCGGCTGACCCGGCTGCTATTCCACCATTTTCACTCATTATCGGCGGCGTGGTGATGGCTGGCCCTCCGCCAGCAGATTTATTGCCTGGAGATACAAAACTCATGGTAATACTCCTTTAATACCGGATTAAAATACAGCGCCTGGTGGCCAGAAAATATAAGAGATGACTTTCCATTGTCCGTCTTTATAATGAAACCAGCATGTCAGATTCAGGTCATCGCGAAGATGCCAGAACATCTCTTTAATAGGGATATCTTTGAAATCAGGATTTGTTATACGATAGGTCTGATTCAGTCCAACATAATACTCCCCAGTAAATTCATAGCGTGGCTTTATCATCTCATGAGTAGGCTCTCCATATTTTTCAATAAAAAAAATATCGCTCTCACCATTATGTATATCATTTTCCTCATAATAAGTAGTGGATTGAATAATCACAGATGGTTCAAAGATATTCATTATCATCGCGTAAACAATCGAAAGAGAGATTATGACAATAGAGGCCCATTTCATTTAATGACCTTTAAAAGAGTAAAGGTGGTATCAGGCATCATTACATTCAACATTATAGTTGAATAGTCAAGATATCGTTCCCGGAGTTCCATTCCCACATTCATCAACCCACTAACATCCCCAACATATGGCGACGAAGACTTATAATCATCATCAAAATAACCGAGTAAATGGCCAACTTCATGAGGTATATTTACCTGCAATGTGTTATTACAGTTGAAACATTTCGCTACGGCCTCCAGATCGGCTGAATCAATATGTAAAGTGCTACTCTGGAACTCAACATAAGTTCTTAGATCAGCACCAGGCAAGACTTTTGTTGCGATCACTTGCCAGTCTTCATTTTGATAAACAGGAATTACCCTCACATCGAAAGGTAAAGACTTCCCCTGGAATTTTTTAGCAAAATCTGAGGCACCTGAGACAGAGTAGGTTATTTTTTCATTCCATTCTTGTTGAACAGATAAATATACTGCTCGCATGAAAACAGCTTTCTCCCATACAGTCCAGTCATCTTTTACCGTTATGTCCTTATACCACTCATACTTCCATTTTAGCAGCACTGTAATAGAACCAGTATTTTGATTTAACAAATACGTCATCCTGTCATCAGGATAGGTAATAATATCGCCGTCAACATCTGTTTTTGCATAAAATTTTGCAAGCGGACTGTTTTTATCATATTTAATTTTAGTCATTCTTCCTACCTAAAAAATCAAATATATATTTCCCATTATCACTCATTCTGCAAATACGGCCATTAATAAAAGGGCGGGATACCCTAGCCACTTTTTCACCATTTCCAGGCATTGGTTTCGATGAAAATCAGGACTACATACATCATCAGGATAATACATGGAACCGTTAGGCTTTATCGCTATTCATATTATCTAATTTTCTTAAAAACCAACAATATAAGCGGAACACATACTAAAAACCCTACAGATGAAACCAGTGCTGTATTGTTATGATCTGCCAGCAACACCTGAGCAAACCAGACACACTGAGAGGAATTAAAATCTCCGCCCATACTCATATTTTCAGAATAATCAATTGCAAATATAAAATTAAAACAAAACAAAACAAAATAATAGATAATAAAGATAAATGAGATACTAAACCAACGAATCCAGAATTTACTTTTCATTATATAAAACACCTAACGAACCACCAAATGTGCCACCAGAATATGGCGATGGACTTCCTGATGAAGCAGCACCTCTTGCCCCTAACCCCATTATTTTAGTGCTGGAACCCTGCGCCGGTGGCGTTTTATTTGCGACATTATAATATTGACGCCTGAATTCACTGGTCATATCCACTACCAGCATTGATGAGAAATCTGAACTCTTCTCCACAAGGTATCTCTGTAATGAAAATGGGATAGTAAAGTCTATTTCAGAATCAACAAATGACTGTGATGAAGGCAAACTTCCAACAGGCAATGGTATAGATGGCAAAATGTATTTTGTTTCAAATATTTTCGAACCAGAATATTTAATCCCAGCAACAGAATGGGTCGTACAGTTATTTCCTGTCACATCATAAACATCAATTGTACGCCCGCGTGACTTTACCCGCTCCGTCATTGATTTTGTCGGGACAGGTGGTTTTGCCGCTTTCCATAAATCTTCAAAAAACTCACGCACTAATACTGAATTAGAATCGTTTATTTTAAATACTCGTGCGGCCATCTCATAAAGCTCATAATGATAATAAGACCTGGCATCATCACCTTCAAAAAAATTTAGAATCCCATCCCCGACAGTAGTACTGGATCCTGTTCTTCCGTATCGTCCATAAGTATATAAATAAACGGTGTTATTCATATGTACAGAGACAAAAGCATGGCCTGCGCCTGTTGTTTCCACCCATAAAAAAACACCGTTCAGTAATAAATTATCTTCTGGCTTACAAATACCAGAAAAATCAGCCTGCTTCTGTGTTGACAATGCAGTCTGCCATAAAATTTCCGCTTTTTTCACTCTTCCCTCCTCCATTCCCCTGTCAGACACTGCGCATCCACCGCCTGATAAACTGCCGACTTCGCCATAACCCGCGCAGTCATGCGGTGACGCCGCCACTTTCTTCAGTCACTGGCAACGGGATAGCGAATGATTTTATATCAACAGATGATATGAAACTCATGGTAATAGCGCCCTTAATCCTGATTAAAATTTAGCTTTCGGCGGCCAAAAAATATAAGAGATAACTTTCCACTGTCCGTCTTTATAATGAAACCAGCATGTCAGATTCAGGTTATCGCGAAGATGCCAAAACATTTGCTTTATTGGTATCTGGCTAAAATCAGGATTTGTTGAACGATAGGTATTTTCGAGGCCAACATTAAACTCACCGATGAATTTATAACGAGAAAGAATAAATTCACGCTCAGGAACCCCATATTTTTTGACAAAGAAAATATCATTATTTCCATCTTTTATATTATTCTCTTCATAATAAACCGGAGGCTGAACAAGGCACTTGCCCATGGGTGAAAATACTGTAAAAAAAAACAAAAAAAATATTAAAAACCTGTTCATTTTATTATTACACGATCAAGACAGAAGTCAGTACCAGGAATTATAAAATTCAGATGATTAGTGATATACACCAGATAGCGACTTCTAATTTGCATCCCTGCATTCATTAAGGCATTGACATCGCCACCATATATTTTCCCGGATTTATCAGAACCATCATTTTCAAGATATTCATCATCCAGAAGAAACAAATGTCCTACTTCATGGGCTACTGCCTTCTGGAAACTACAAATTGATCCTCCGGGATTAATGCACTTCTCTATGTACTATAGTCAACCACCCTATCACTATTGCCTGTGGCGACACACGTAACTTTTATTCATCCGTGCAGCCAAGCACTCTTCTTTTCGCCACTTCATCTGCAAATGTCACGCCTGTTTTTTTCATAATTGTCTGTTGAGTTTTTTGCAATTCGGGATAGACGATCCTCTTGCATTCATTTATTTCCCATATATCCCCGGTTTGAGGGCTGACAGAGAAAAGCCCCCAGTACTCTATCGCACCAGCAGTCGGATCGTCATAACCCACACTGAAGTCATAATAACCCGGGTGAGGTGTACTCCCCTTCTCATCCTGTAAATCACCATCCACAAAAGTCCCTTCCCCGGATAAGTTATATTTATTATGTTTCAGTGCAATGATCAGTAATTCTTCCGTCTGTTTTTTTGTCATCCCCTTATGATTTATATCTGACAGATTTAACTCAGTTCCCCTTACCTGAGCATGGATCATCACCGATATAAGAGATAAAAAAAGGATAATAATTATTTCACGGAGCACGCCATTCTCCTTTTCACCATCATGATAATATCCGAGGTTTTCTTTACGTAACCATCCGTCCCGCCTGTCGCATGATTTCCGGTATTAAAATTTACACTAACCAAAGCGTTAACAAATGCAACCGCGTCTTTTTTCCCTCTGACTGCGTTACCGAATCGGACAGCAAATGACCGTCCGCAGGTCAAAAAAGAAGGATACGTCGCCACCCAGGTTTTGGCACTTCCCTGTGGATGAACCTGATCAGACTGTAACGGAGCGGGACCGTGCATAGAAAAATAGTTATTATATTCCCTGGCAATACGACCTGTACCATACTGGCTTTCGGCGGCGGCCAGCCCCAGTATATTCTCCACTGGCACATCAAGTTGCTTAGCGATAATCTCACTGTCTCGGATATGCTCCTG
The DNA here is from genome assembly GCF_019218745.1 of Enterobacter sp. ENT03. Lineage (GTDB taxonomy): Bacteria > Pseudomonadota > Gammaproteobacteria > Enterobacterales > Enterobacteriaceae > Enterobacter_D. The sequence continues at coordinate 45,942 of NZ_JAHUXA010000024.1, read as the reverse complement.
TACAAATCTTACCGCAGCCGTGTTATTGCATGCTTTATCAAAAGTAGTCATGTCCATATCCCTTATCTTTTTTCATAATTGCTATGCCTCTTTTCCGTCTTCCGCAATCAGACGCAGCGCATCCACATACCGCCCCTCGCTGTTCTGCTGCCAAAACCAGCCCTGTCCCGGTTGCGCATGCGCCAGCACTTTCCCCGGCCAGCCCGGCCACGGCAGGTGACGAACGCCCGGGAGTTCCACCACCGGTATGTCATCCGGCAGCCCGGTCAGTATCCGACTGCGCTGCGGCGCGCGTCTTAACCCCCGCAGCCACTGCCGCCACCACGGGGCTGGCTGCCACATTGCCCATAACCGGTCTGTCTGTTCCGTCAGCCGTCCGCGACGTGCCGTCTGCGGCAAAATATGTTGCGCCGCCAGTCGCGCCAGCCAGTACTGCCAGCCCTGTGTTTCCGGGAGCGACGCTTCCAGCCACTCCCGCCCGGCACGCTGGTAAATCACCAGTGGCCACGGGCGTCCTACGCTATCGCGTGAGGCTATCAGCACCCCGGTCAGCCAGTCGTTCGCTCCGCCCACCGGTAAAAAACCCGGTGACAGCACAAAGCTCCACGGCAGCGGATGGTGGTCCGGCACCACCGTTTCACGCGGCGACAGTCGCAGCCAGCCGTCACGCTCTTCATTATTTAATTCCGTCTTTCCCTCCGGTAGCACGATATGTTTCCCGCTACCCACCCACGTCTGCCGGTTCAGCCACGCCTGCCAGACCTGCCCCTCATCCGCACTCACTCGCCAGCGCACATAGTCCCGCTGGTCTGGCAGTCTGCCAAACATCGCCGGGGACGAGACTATTGCTGCCCGGCGCATCACAGCGTCCTCGTCGGGCAACTGAAATCCTGTAACAGCGCCCGGTTCACCGGGTCAAAGTCTCGTCCGGCGGTGATTTCCAGCACCACCCGCCGCCCGTCAAAATCGTACTCCACCTGCTGCGTTCCCCGTACCGCCGTCTCCTGCACCCTGCCTGCATCCAGCAGATGAAACAGCGCCCACGGCCCGCCAGTCAACAGCGTCGAGGTATTCTGCCGGATACGCGGGCTGGCGGTGATTTCTGCCATTGAACCATTACGCGGCCCCGGCCATGTCACCTTCAGCGGCCTGTCCGGCCCGTGGGCGTAACGCAGCACCTGGCCGTCAATATCAATCACCAGTTCTGTGATTGCCGGATCCATCTCCACTACCCGGACTTGCATTGCCCAAGTGAATTTCTTCCCGCCCTCGCCGTTAAAGAACACGCTGCGGATCTGCTTCGCCTGCTGAAACGGCGTCAGATCCGGCCCCAGCGGCGTCATATTGCCTTCAGTCGGTTTGTAGCGCCACGGGTTGCTGGCGGTGTCCACCAGCGGGGCCAGTTGTTTACTCCAGAAGGCATCCAGCACGCCACCGGTGGCGAAGATACGGTTAAAATCCTCCGCACCGACCTCCTGCGGGCTGTCGGCAAACGGATAACGCCCGTCAATGGCGTCACGACAGTCGTCACCTATCATCGCCTCCATCTGGGCATTCAGCACCTCGCCGGTACCGGCATTGATTTTGCGCGTTCCCTGCTGTGTCAGATCCAACAGGATATTTTTCAGCGGCGCAGGCAGCTTCGCCGCCTCCAGTTGCAGCTTGTCAGCAGCAGCAATGCGCCCCGGCAGCGTGCTGGTCGCCAGCGCGCTGTCGGCTATGGTAAGTTGAGTGTAGTATTCACTGAGCATCGTCAGCAGCGAATTCAGCTGTGGCGCACCATTGCCCTGTCCACTGCCCGTCCGCCCGGAAACCACTTCCCGCAATGCGGCAAAATGGTCGTCCACCAGCGTTTTCTCCAGTTTCTCTTCCGGATGAACATCAAACAACCTGGCCGTCTGCGCGGCTTTCGCCGCATTGCCGGAAAGCTGATTCTGGGCACGCTGCGCCAGTTGCTTCTGTCTCGCCTGTGCGTCCAGCGGCGGCACCAGCGTGGTCTGTTCCACCACCGCACGCCCCAGTCGCATCAGCGGCGAATCCGGCGACGCCAGCGTGCGCAGTACCTGAAGGTCATACGCCAGTCCAGGCCCCCCCTCTTCACCGGCACTGTTGATGCTGTGGATACTGTTCAGAAAGTCCTGCCAGCGGCGGGTGTACTCCGACAGATACAGGCGTCGCACTTCGCGGGTGACCGGCAACTCCTGGCCCGGTAACTGACTCATCACCGCATCAGCCGTTTTTTTTTGCGCACTCTCCCGGTCCATCACCCAGGCATCATCTTCCACCGCCGCTGCCACAAACTCCGGCAACCGCTTGTCGAACAGATTGCGGTAGCCCTCGCGGGTGAAGATCCCCGGGACGCCCCGATCCAGCGGCGCACCGTCCGTGCGGACAAAAACGGTTCCGGCATCCGCCCCCACGGCGCGCACCAGCGTAAACTCTTGCGGCACTTCACTGTCCATTGAGGCCAGCGCCCGCGCATAGATACGCTCCGTACTGGTATGCCCGTCCAGAAACGCCCGCGCCTGGCGGATCAGCGGTTCGTTCTTCTCATACGGCGAATGAACCACCCGGCTGCCGTCAAACAGGGCTTCGATATGCTCCAGCACCGCTGCCCGTCCACCGAATGCCGCCACACTGTCGTTATTTTCCAGATCGTTCAGTACCCACATCTGGATATCCACCGCGTTGTATTTCTCCTCATGATCCTTATCCAGGTTCAGCAGCAGATACACGCGCAGAACATCATACGCCGTTTTGCTGTCCTGACGCGCAATGGCGTCCGCCAGCACATACTCCATACGTTTTATCAGCGGTGGTAACAGTAACTGATCCAGCAATCGGTCATACAGTGACGCCACGCTGCCCGTCACCGGCGGCACACTGTATAACCCGTAACGCCAGGCCAGCGGCGGTACATCAGGGTCCAGCCCCGGCCAGGCAGCCAGCTCTCTGGAGAGATTCAGTAGTCCAGCCACCCGCTCCATAGCCGGTTTTTCACTATAGGATTTCACGTCACTGCCCAACTGGGCCGTCCGGGTGGTAACTTCTTTCAGATACTCGCCGTTCGCCATCTGGCTGCCCTGCATCCCCTGCCACAGCCAGAAAGCCAGCGCCAGCACCAGAAAATGTCCGCCAGTACGCAACAGGCGGTAACGCCAGGCCCACTGGAGATTCGGCTCCACCAGGTGCGCTTCACGGAAAATCATTTTCGTCAGCAGATCGTGCAGGAAGTAGCTGCGGTTGCCGTCTGGCAGGATATGAGCAGGGGGAACTGTCTGTCCGCCACGGGCGTTTTTTATCGCCCTGGCAAAGCGCTGCCAGATACTTAACTGATCGGCCACCGCATCAGCCTGCGCCTGGGCGGCACTGGTGAAGAACACGCCGCGCAGCGTGTTGTGTAACTGCGTGGCGTCAAATTTTGAGTCAAGAAAGATCTGCTCAATAGCTTCCAGCAACGGCGCGCCCAGCGCCGCGAATTCACGCGGGAAACGGTACAGCCGCTGGCGGCTGTGCAGGTCATACTCCTCCAACAGTCGGATATCCAGCCCTTGATCCAGTCGCAACGTCAGACTTGCCAGCTCCTGTTCACAGGTTGCGTGTAACGCCAGGCTGTCGCTCGCCTTCCGCCGGCGGCTGTACGGCAGCGTAAAACCCCATACCTGAGCACGCAGGTGGCTGGTCAGCGCCCGGAAATACTCGGTAAAGCCCGGCAACAGATCCATTTTGGTGATGACCAGATACACCGGGAAGCGGATCCCTAGCGTCTCGCGCAATTCCGCCAGCCGCGCACGCAACGCGGCGCAGGCTGCCAGACGCTCTGTGGGGGACTGCGCAGTCAGATCCGCCACGTTCAGCGTCAGGATCACGCCGTTGAGTGGCGCACCGGGACGGTGTTTACGCAGCAGACCGAGAAAACCCAGCCATTCTCCGGCGTTGCGTTGTGCGGTACTCTGTTCACTGCCGTCATCGTGGCGGGCGTAGCGTCCGGCAGTATCAATCAGCACCGCTTCGTTGGTAAACCACCAGTCACAGTGCAACGTGCCGCCGCCTGGCACGGTCAGAATACGCGAAGTCTGTTCCATCTGTTCAGCCAGCGGGAACTGTAAGCCAGTATTAAGCAGCGCCGTAGTTTTACCGTCACCGGGGCTACCGACCACCATGAACCACGGCAGTTCATACAGAAAGCGTTTTCCTTCAAAGATTTTGCGCCAGCCGGGAATGTCCACCCGTAGCTGTTTCAGTTGCCGGACAGCCTGCGCGACGATGTGGCTGACGGTACGCAGATCGGATTTGATTTCGCCGGATACCGGGACGTCTTCTCCACGTGGATGCAGAAAACGGCGTAACAGGTGCTCATCCACCCGCAGCGCCCGCCACAGCCGGAACAGGCCGTACAGCGCATACGCCAGCAGGGTAATACCGATCAGCGTTAAGCGTATCCACAGCGGCGCAAACGGATGCACCTCGCCAAACGCCAGCAGCGGCGAAACAAAACCGATGACCAGACACAAGATGCTGACGCCAATGATGCTCATCGACCAGTTGACCAGCCACAATACCAGCAGCATCACCAGCAGGATAATGGTTACCACCCGGCTACCGGTAGAAACTAATGGTTGCAGAGAATCAAACGACACCAGCGGTCCGATAAACCAGATCAACAGCGCCAGAATGATAACGCTCACAATAGCCAGCGCACGTCGGGAAAAGAGAAGACTGAGAAATTTTTGCATTATATTTCGACTCGCCACCCTATAATCATTAACAGCAGAATGCTGAGACTAGAAAACAGTTTTCTACCACGGGTTTTTGACATAAAAAAAAGAGCAACCAGGGTAACGCTCAGAGGAATAACAATAAGACCTGTGGCCGTAGTTCCATTCCCATTATTCTGTGGCAATTTAGTGTAACTCCCAGAACCAGATCTGTTTACAATTAAAGTAACAGTGCGAATGACATACTGCCCCGGCACTGGCTGGCTCAATTAGATCAATATGACTGCCGCTTCCACCATTGTATCCATCAATTTTCCAGAAGAAGACCACACCTTTTTTGTTACCCAGTTCCGCCTGAAACTTAGCCGGATCATGCCAGATAACCGGCTTACCAAAAACCGTTGACCGGGAAAGTTCATCAGCAAGATTTTTAGCACCCGTTTCAAGACTCCGCCCTTCCCACTTCCCCTCCTTTATAGGGAGAAGGCGGCCCTTAAATTTAATGCCTGATTTAATTAATGCCACACTCATACGTGCTGCACAGGTATTCTCAAATTGAGCACCGAGTTTCCCTTTATCATAACCAATGCTTGCATAAAAATCTTTCGCTTCAACAAAATCAGGGCTATTGTAATCCGCTGAATTATGATTTGTTTTCAACGTTAAAAATGAAGGTTTCATTTGTTTTTTCCTGCATTACACGGATATTCCATTAATTTTCCCACAATCAAATCAGCTGCGCGGAAATTAAGCTCTTTATGTGTTTTATTTTTAAAAAAAATATAGATAAATTCATTTAATGTTAATGTCTTAAATAAATCATATCCACACCATATTTTTTTCTCTGTTATATCCTCCACACCAAGAAGATATACCCCTGCCCTGAGTTTATCCTGTTGATTACCTGATACCCAAAACCGCAAAAAATCATTACCCGAGAGATTAAGTGCTCCGGGATTCAGGGATAAAACTGGAGATAACCGGGAAGAAATTTTTACTGATGATTCAGTTCCCGTGCAGGGAAAATGTTTAACTAATGCTTCTTCAATCAGCGTTGAAGCTCTTATATCCGGCTTTACCGTAGCCCGTTGCTCAAGCCAGGATAAAATAGTCTGGTTTATTATTGTACTGTCAACGCGACTATATCCACACCAGGTTTTTCCCTCCGTAGCATCTGCTACCCCAAGCACATACATCAGGGTATTTTCTTTTTCCTGGGTATTATTATTGGCATAAAACGTCAAAAAATCCTGTGTGCTGAGGTTGACATTATCGGGGGAAATGAATCCTGCAATATTCCGGGACTCAGCAAAAGAACCACCGGAGAACAAGCAGCATAAAATTGTCAAAAAAATATAAATATACTTTTTTATATTACATCGCCCTGATAGCCATAAATAAAAACCCCTACCACCGGATATCAGCGGCGCCGAATAAAAAAGACTCATAAAACCTTTCATTATATTTCCACTCTCAATCCTATAATTAACAAAAGTAGAATGCTAAGGCCAAAAAAAGTTTCCCCCCACAGGTTTTTAACATTAAAAAAAGAGCAACTTGGGTAACACTCAAAAGAATAACAATAAGTCCTGTGACTGTAGTTCCATTCCCGTTATCCTGTGGCAACGTTGTCATTCCTGCATCTATATCCGTCATGCTTCAAGTTGCATGTGCGTTGGCTACGCTCGCTATCGTGTCATGTACAGGAATACCGTGCTCAAAGTCTCCAGACACCATCAATGTGCTAATCACAGCTTTTCTTTTCAAGCTGAACTATCTGTTCTGCATAATTAACTGAAAGGTAAAGTGATGCTGGTTGATTTAATGTGCAGCGACTCTCCCACACAAACTCATTTTTATCATAAATACGTTTGTGAAATTTATACCCCTTCCCGGCAAAGTATTTTCTCAGAGACTCTGCATTAGTGGTATTAGTGAACGTTATGGAATTAGAAAGTGGATAGCCATCTCCCGGATGATATTCAAAATAATAATACTCAGAAATTCTTGGGGCGTTTAAAATTTCAGAATCAGTAAGCATGTGGTATTTAAAAAATTCACTTTTATTATAAACCCCGCCATCATTCATTTCTGACAAGGAAATATAAATATTTAACACCACGAAAAACATCAAGGAGATTACGGCAGCAATTAAAAACAAAGTAATCCTTTTCAACTTAACACGTCGCATATTAACATTACTTTATAAAAATAAAGTAAACGATGTCCCATTATCTGTCATTACCCTGACCTTACCTGATGTAAAATCGCTCCACGGATGAATCCATGTCATAAAATGCGGCAGATTCACTTTATAGGGTTCATGTTTCACGTATGGATCTTTTGGGTCAGGAAATAGCACTGGACGAAACCCATTATTTTTAAACCCACCAATCGCACCATAATAATCCCATCGGGTAAATTTTCCTGTCCCGCCTTCCCACCCCAGAGTTTTACTTCTTACTCGCATATTCTGTGTATATATTACTGAATAGCGTTTATTACCGGAATTTTCACCTGCCTCAAACTGCTGCTTCAATAATGCCATATCATCGCCACCAGCATGTCCCATATCAAGCCAACCTAAAACTTCTGTATAAACTAAGCCAAATTTGAGCTTATCAAAATTCAGGTTACCTTTGATTTCGACCCGTTTACTCATATCCAATTCTCCTCCTCGTCCTTCAGCACCAGCCACAGCGCATCCACATACCGCCCTTCGCTGTTCTGCTACCAGAACCAGTTGCCCCGGCTGCTCCCGTTAAATTTTGCTCCTGATTTAATCAGTACCACGCTCATACGGGCAGCGCACGTATGAGCAAACTTAGAGCCTATCCCATTAGGCTCTATGGTCGGGATCTTCATTATTTATTCCACCACCAGAATTTCCACCCGGCGGTTCTGCGCCCGTCCGGTTTTACTGCGGTTATCGGCCACCGGCACGCTATCCCCCTTGCCGACGATGCGGATCCTCCCGGCAGGGACGCCGCCGGATGTCAGCAGCGCGGCGACTTCCGTTGCCCGTTTTTCCGACAGCACCTGGTTGGACGGGAATTCGGCAGAATGAATAGGCTGGCTATCAGTGTGTCCGGTCACGGTAACCGCGCCGCCCACGCGGGCGATTTCACGCGCCGCCTTGTCGATAACAGGGCGGAGCGTCTCATTCACCACCGTTTTCCCTGGCACAAACATCGCGTCCCCACGGAAAACGACCCGACTGTGATGGTCATCTTCTTCCACCGTGAGCAATTTGCGGGCAATTTCGTCCGCCAGCAGGATTTTTAGCCGCAATTTATGCACCGGCACCGGCGGAGGCGGCAGGTTTTTGCCTATGGCGTCAATGCGCTCTGTCACCGTATCGGTTTGTACCATCATCCGGTGACTGTAAAGCCCAAAGATCGTCAGCATCACCAGTACTGCAAGGCTGGCGCTTAACCAGACGGGCACCCGGTGCATCCGGCGCAACCGCCCAGCAATGGCCCCCTGAAAGCCCGGCGAGAGCACCGGCGTCACTGGATCGCGACGCTGCGACAGTTGCGTCAGTAGTTGCTGGCGGATGTCGTCCAGTTGTTTACGCCCGTCAGGCCGCATGCTGTAACGGCCTTCAAAACCCAGCCCCAGAATATGGTAAATCACCTCCAGCACATCGCCGTGTTCCTGGAAATTCGCCGCCAGCCGCCCGATGATTTGAAACAGCTTGATACCACCTTCACTTTCGCCATGGAAAGTGACCAGCAGGCTTTTTCCGGCCCAGACGCCGCGCCGTCCCCATACCGTGTTATTGGCGGCTTCGTCCAGCGCTGTACACAGGCAGTAGCGCACTGCCAGAACGTGCTCGCGCCGCAGGTTCGCCTGGTCGCACAGCGTCTGGTACAGATGCACTTCGCGTACCAGCAGGGTACGGTAGTGCTCCACAAATCCAGCCTCCAGTTCACCAGGCATCTGCGCCAACGCACACAGCAACGATCGGGCAGCAGCCAGCAGCGGATTCGCCGCCGTACTGATTTCCGCCAGCCGTAGCCGGATATCCGGGCCATCTTCAATGATGACCTTCATTTCTGCCGGGCGGCTATCCGGCAGGGCATTTTCATATTCACCCCCATTATGTTGTGACGGTGTGGCGGACTGGAAAGAGAGGGTATTCGCCGCAGGCGGTGTAATGATGCTGTCTGTCATTTATCGCGTACTCCCCACAACTCCATATCCAGCCCCGGAAATTCCCCGGCGGTGTGCATTGCCATTCCACCGTGGCGGGCAATATGCTCCCAAAGCACGCCATCGCGGCGGATATCGTAATAAATGTAGCCAGACTGGAACGGGATCTGGCGCGGTGGCACCGGCAGCACCTGTAAGACCAGCCCCGGCAGGTGGGAACGGATCAGTTCCGGCAGGCGATCTGATGGTCCAATTTTGGTCTGGGCAGAAAAATGTTGCCGCAGGATGTCGCCAGGCATCTGCGCTTTCACCGCCAGCACCAGCGCGCTGAAACCAGACAGTTCGGAAGGATCCACTACCGCATTCAAGATGCCGTAAGTCCCTTCTTCCAGCGTGATGCGCTGCGCACCGCGAATAAGCACCGCGTTCAGCAGGTACTGCACCTCATCCACCACTGATTTCAGCCCGGCATAGGGCGTCAGGTGTTTATATTCTTTATATTCTGCCGGGCGGCGAGTCTGTGGCCGCACGTAGGTGGAGAGTTCCCCTGCCAGTTCGGACAAATAGCGGTAAAGCACCTCTGGCGATAGCGGTGTTTTTGCCAGGTGGATCAGCAGGGGTTCGAAGCGGTTGAGGATTTGCAGCAGCAGGTAATCTGATACCTCCGCCGCTTCGTGGCCGTGGTTGTCGCTGCCGGTCAACCGTTCGGCCAGCGAGTCTGCCCGCATCCGGATAAGATCGTTAATTAATGACAACCAGGTGCGCATCAGTGGGCTGGCCTGGTAGTCCACAACTGGTGGGATCAGATCATGATCGATATCCACTCGACCATCGGGATACAACCCGGTAATACGGGTCAGCGGCAGGCCGATCCACGCATCAGTGACCGCTTTTTCCGGTAACAGGCGCAGACGCAGGTGGCTGAGTTGCACCAGTTGCGCACCACGTCCCAGCGAGTTGGCATCGCGGATTTCATGCTCATGAACCGAGAAACGCGCCAGCGATTCCGGGTTGTTGTCAAAACTGGTTTCCTCACTGTTCGGTGTACGTACCGGTACGGCAAGGCAAATCTGCTGGTTGAGATGTTCCGGCAGAATGGTGAGTGGCGGCGGCAACGGCGTGTGGCCCGGCGAGTTAAACGGCGTGCCGTCGGCAAAAATCCCGGACGCCTCTTTTATCACCAGCTTGCCGATGTTCAGCGCCTCATCGTCAATACTGTATTCACTGAATCCCCAGAAAAAGGGCGACAGTGGCAGGCTGCGATAGTGAATAACGTGTTCCAGATAGCGCTCCTGCTGCTGAAACATCTGTGGCAACAGAAACTGCCCTTCACTCCAGACCACCCGGTTATTCCAGCTCATAAATTATTTATCCCGTTCAGTAATCACAATGGCACTCTGTTCCATTACGACGTCCAGTTGTATTTTTTTCCCGGCATGACGTGGCTGTACCAGGTCTTTTCCTGTGCATCCGGAATTTTATAGGTTGCACGCCAGACCGATTTCCCCAGGTCCCGATACCCGGCAAGAACACCCAGTACCGTCGTCTGCGCATTTAACGGGCGACGCAGTTTTTTTACTTCCCCCGGACGCAGAATAAAGCTGTCGCGGTGTACCAAATCGTCGGCGAGGACAGCTTTGTCATTGTCATGAAGAGACCAGTAATCAGCAGCCGTGAATGCAGCATCATTTTTTAGTTCATAAATGCGTACCTCTACAGGCGCAGCCTTTTTCTGATTGTCGGGATTCACCTTATCAGACGCCTTTACAGCCAGGTCGAGACGTTGCAATTCAAGGTCGGGGTGCATGTCATTGCTGCTGCCACACCCGGAGAGTAAGGGTAATAAAGACAAAGCTACCGCACATAACCACCCGGTGGGGTTACGCCATTGATTCAGCATATTTTCCTTAAAAATCAGACAATAAAAACCGGCCAGATGTCTATCCGGCCGGAAAAAAGCAGATTAGATTTCTTTGTTGGCTTTGAAATCGTACCCGGCGGTAATGGTGCCACCGCTGCCACCCTGCTGGTTCTGCACCACGTATTCCTGTTTCACGGTGCTGAAAGAAAGCTCTACCAATTCGCGGGAAGCGATTTCACCACTCTTGCTGCCACTAGGTGAAACGACGGCAACAATCAGATCGGTAAAGGTATATTTGAGGTACTCCAGCGGGTTGCCGCCTGCTTTACGCATTACGAGGATCGCTTGCGGAATGTGCTTACCGGAAGCGCAATATTTGAACAGGTTCGGACTGGCACGATCAATATAGTGTTCAAAATCCAGGTTGGTGACAGAGACTTTACCGGAACCCAGACCGCTACCCGCATGCATGGTGGATTCCTGGTGGATATTCCAACGCCAGCTCAGCACCTCGATTTCATTTTTGTGTTTGTCATCCATTGACTCGCCGTCAATGCCGTCAATTTTCAGAAAAATATCGTAAGCCATTTTTATTTCCTTATTAAGATATTACTCAAAATAACTCTGATTCATCCGCACAGGCTATGTATAGATAAATCATTACCATACAAAATCCCTTCCCCCATTATTTATGGAAGAACAGGAAACTGTCTTTTCATTGTCAATTAATTACCTGAAAGATATTTATTTACATAAATACATACATTAATGATTCACAAGTATTATGTTTCACAATCTCCGGAAATAAACATTACACCCCTGCAAAAACGCCCTAATCATGACTTTCAGTTACAGATAAAAGGTACTGACTGGTCTTCCGACGTTCCCTCAAAGTCACGCGTTTTACAATGGGTGTAGGAAGTCGGTATCAGCCGAGCTAAGCAGATCTGTTTGAGACCATAAATACAGGAAACCCAATATCGATCGCCTTCCTTATCGCTAAGAACTTCTGTTTCCTAAACTGAGCGCATGGTCATCGTATCCATATCCTATTCAATGACATAAAAGGCTTCGGCATTATTACTGATATCAGGATATGTGCCATCGTTGCGAACTCCAACTTTGCAACGGAGACGACTGTTTCGTAACCAGCCACAGCGAGCCTGTTCGGGCCGTTTCACTTACAGATTAATTTCGCTGGTAAGTTATTCGGCATCCAGCAATGGGTTACTGATTTCTGTATTTTCCGGGAAAGCAGTAAATGCCACTTACCATAACTACAAGAAAACCAGATACCCTGAGAATTGTCATTCGCGTCGAAATTCCACCGAGTAGTTTTTTTCGCACTGATAACAACTTCTTCACCTTTAAGATCCGCAAGTTCTTTCGGATGCCCAGACGAAATAAATCCGCCATCATTCCACAGACGGTCAGAACGCGATGACTCTTCCCATCCCTCCACTGAGGAAATATCCGGCGGCTGAGAAACATGAATCGCTTCAGGGCAAACGATTTCATCAGCATGAACAACCCCAACTGGAAGCAACCATAACGCGTTACCAATAACCCACAGGTTACTCAACGATAAAATAAGCTTCTGCATTGTTGCTCATCCTTATGTAGGTTCCGTCGCTGCGAACACCTCCATTTTTCAATTTCCTGATATAACGTTTAGATACCCTGGGTTTCGTAATATCATCTTTCCATTGATCCATCACCCATATCCCTCCTGCATCCTGCCCCAGGTAAAATGCGGCATGATTCCCGCTGTTATGGTTAGGGTAACGCCCATTTACAAAAGTGGCGATGACAGTCCCAACCTCAATGCCACTGTTTCCCAGAACCTTAGCGCCCTGTTGCCATGTCCCCGCCTGACCCACACGGACATAATGTTGAATAAGTTCAACACATTGATGATGCTCACCTACCTTCGCTGTATCCTGCAAAGCCCTTGCATTCGCATAAACAGAAGCCATCAATTATTCTCCTTAAACGCCGCCCTCTTTCACTGAAGGTAATTTTGTTACCAGACGCAATGACCCTGTCAGCCCTTCAAGCTGAAAATGTGGACGTAAATAAAATTTAGCATCGTAATATCCCGGATTGCCTTCCACCTCTTCCACCACCACTTCAGCAGCAGCCAGTGGGCGACGGGCTTTGGTTTCCTGTGAGGAGTTCACTGGATCGGCATCAACGTAGTGCATGATCCATTCGTTCAGCCAGCGCTGCATATCCTCACGCTCTTTAAACGAACCAATCTTGTCGCGCACAATGCACTTGAGAAAATGCGCAAAACGCGAGCAGGCAAACAGGTACGGCAGACGTGCTGAAAGGTTGGCGTTGGCCGTGGCATCCGGATCGTAGTATTCCTGCGGCTTCTGTAATGACTGCGCACCAATAAAGGCGGCGTAATCTGAATTTTTACGGTGGATCAGCGGAATAAAACCGTTTTTCGACAATTCAGCTTCACGGCGGTCAGAGATAGCGATTTCGGTCGGACATTTCATGTCCACGCCGCCGTCGTCGGTCGGGAAGGTGTGACAGGGCAGGTTTTCCACCGCGCCGCCGGACTCCACGCCACGGATCAGCGTACACCAGCCATAGTATTTGAAGGAGCGGTTGATGTTCACGCCCATCGCATAGGCGGCATTACTCCAGACGTATTTGCTGTGGTCAGAACCGTCCGCATCTTCTTCAAAATCAAACTCGTCCACCGGGTTGGTTTTCGCGCCATAGGGCAGACGGGAGAGGAAACGCGGCATCGTCAGGCCGATATAGCGTGAATCTTCACTGGCCCGCAACGAATTCCACGGCGCATATTCCAGGTTCTGAGTGACGATTTTGGTCAGATCGCGCGGGTTCGCCAGTTCCTGCCAGGAGTCCATCTGCAGAACAGACGGCGACGCGCCAGCAATAAACGGCGCATGAGCCGAAGCCGCGACTTTCGCAATGGAGCCCAGCAGATCCACATCCGGCGGCGTGTGGTCAAAGTAGTAATCCGCAATAATACAGCCGTAGGGTTCGCCCCCCAGTTGTCCGTATTCTGCTTCATACAGCTTTTTAAACAGCGGGCTTTGATCCCAGGCAATGCCCTTGTAACGCTTCATGTTGCGACGCAACTCGTCTTTCGACAGATTCATAAAGCGGATTTTCAGTTTCTCGTCGGTTTCGGTGTTGTAAACCAGGTGCTCCATTCCGCGCCAGGACGATTCCAGCTTCTGTGTATCCGGGTGGCTCAGAATGAGTTTAAGCTGCTCCGTCAGTTTGTAATCGATCTGTGCAATGATGGCGCTGATACTTTTGTAAGCGTCATCGCTGACGGTGACAGAATTCGCCAGCGCCTGCTGCGCCAGGGTCTGTACCGCCGCTTCTACCGCTTTTGCCGCCTGAGTGGTTTTAGGCCGGAACGCCTTGTTCAGCAACGCATCAAATTCACCGGATGCAAAGGCTGTCTCCTGTGCAACCGCGTCGGTTGCCTGCATATTACTGTTTGCCATGAAAACTCCTTAATAAATTCGCCACTATTCTGCTGATTCGTTGTCGCCTGCGGTCACATCTTCCTGTTCAGCGACAGGCTTTGGCGCGCTCGCCAGCGTTTTCAGTAGTGCCGGATCCTGCAACAGTTTATTGACCAGGTTTTCCGCACCGGCTTTACCATCCATATAGGTTTGCAGGTTAGCAAGCTGGGTACGAGCCTCCAGCAACTGGTTCAGGGCATCCACCTTGCGGGCAATCTGCGCAGGGGAGAAGTCGTCCATACTTTCCAGGGTGATATCGACCATCAACTGACCTTCGCCCGTGAGCGTATTCGGCACCGCAAAGGCCAACCGTGGCGCAATGGCCTTCATGCGCTCATTGAAATTATCAATATCAATGTCGAGAAATTTACGTTCGGTGACAGGCGGCAGTTCTTCACGGGGCTTACCGGCCAGATCGGCCAGCACCGCCATGACAAACGGCAGTTCGATTTTTTTCTCGGAGCCATAAATCTCCACGTCATACTCAATCTGCACGCGCGGTGCGCGGTTGCGCGCAATAAACTTCTGCGCACTGTTATTGATAGCCATAGTCCTTCATTTCCTTGTCAGTCATCAGCCATCGGACGATGGCTGTCATCGGCACAGTTTAAAAATCATACTCAGCGAGGGATTTTATGATCTCACTGTTTTTCCTATATTTTTCCCATAATTCGGGAAATGTTTTCTTTGCCGGTGGGTAATAGGTATTCACATCTTTTTATGTCCTTTCGGTCCTGTTCCGGTAAAGCACTGTCCCATTTACCTGCTAAATGCTGACAAATTTCAGCATCATTCAGAAAATGCTGACCATCCTGTGGAAAAGGTTGAGCCCCAGGACACTGAGAGTGAACGCCGTCAATACCAACGCCAATAAAACCCGACTACGAAACATCATGATTAGCGTCTGTCAGACCAACGCCCCCATTGTGAGCCACTTAACTCTTTTGCCATGTATCCCCCTCATCCGATGTTTCAAATACAATCTGGTCATCACTGTTCACACCAATATCAATTCGTGTAACCGCCATTTTCTCTGTCATGGCCTTTAACCAGTAACGCGATAACTGCGGCAGAATGTGCTGTTCGATGTAGCCGATCAGCAGACGAGCGCCGGTTTCATGCATCGGGCAGTGCACCACAATGTGCGTGATCAGTTCATCGCCATACGCAAGCGTCACGCCGTGTTGCTCAGCCATCCGCGCAACCAACCGGTCAAGATGCAGCCGGGCAATGACGCCGCGTGCGGCTTCATCCAGCGGCAGGTAGGGGATCACCGTCACACGGCCAAGGAATGCCGCCGGAAAGTATTTACGCAGTACCGGCATTAACGCGTCTTTCAGACCTGCAGGATCGGGTATCAGTGCGGGATCTTCACACAACTGACTGATGAGATCGGATCCCACGTTGGTGGTCAGTAACAGCGTGGTGTTCTTGAAGTCGATATGCACGCCTTCGCCATCTTCCATCGCGCCTTTGTCAAACACCTGATAAAACAGTTCATGCACGTCATGGTGCGCTTTTTCGATTTCGTCGAGCAGCACCACGCTCCAGGGATGGCGGCGGACGGCCTCCGTAAGTACGCCGCCCTCGCCGTAACCCACATAGCCAGGAGGCGCTCCCTTCAGGGTGGAGACGGTATGGGATTCCTGAAACTCGCTCATGTTGATGGTGATCAGATTCTGCTCACCACCATAAATGGCTTCCGCCAGCGCCAGCGCGGTTTCGGTCTTACCGACGCCGGACGGCCCGGCCA
Organism: Enterobacter sp. ENT03; assembly: GCF_019218745.1. Taxonomy (GTDB): domain Bacteria; phylum Pseudomonadota; class Gammaproteobacteria; order Enterobacterales; family Enterobacteriaceae; genus Enterobacter_D. The sequence continues at coordinate 29,937 of NZ_JAHUXA010000024.1, read as the reverse complement.
GCAGAAAGACACCCACCGGCTTACGCGGATCGCCTAACCCCGCCCGCGCGGTCTGGATACGCTCACCAATCTGCGCCAGTGCGCCGTCCTGACCGGTAACACGCTGCGCCAGGCGGGAAGGTAACTCCAGTACCTGACTGGCTTCGTCCTTCACCATGCGTCCGGCTGGAATGCCGGTCCAGTCGGCGACAATTGCCGCCACGACCGCCGCATTCACTTCCGGGAACACTACTGGCGCGTCGCCCTGCCACCCTCTCAGTACAGCTTCTGCCTGTTGCAGGGCACTTTCATTCTCTTCATCTGGTTCAGCGACACGCTGCTTCTGCAACGTATGCACCATGTCCAGTTCCTGTTGCCAGCGGGATTCGGCCTCCGACAATTCCACCGTCAGTGAAGAAATCCTCACCGGAAGTTTGTCGCTCCGCTCAGTACGAATTCCCATTTTTTTCTGCTTTTGTAGCAGCGTCTGCTCCATCTCAGCAGCGTCCAGTTGCTGGCGCAGATACTGTACGTTCGCGGGTGGCGTATGCAGCGACAGCGCCACGCGGGCGCAGGCGGTATCAAGGAGACTGATGGCTTTGTCCGGCAACTGGCGGGCCGGGATATAGCGGTGAGAGAGTTGTACTGCGGCCCGCACGGCTTCATCCAGAATCAGGACGTTATGGTGTTTTTCGAGAATCTCCACCAGCCCCCGAACCATCTCCACGGCGGGTAACTCCTCCGGTTCAGCGACCTGTAACACCTGAAAACGGCGGGTCAGCGCCGGATCTTTCTCAATATGACGTTTGTACTCACTCCAGGTGGTGGCACCGATAGTGCGCAGGGTGCCGCGCGCCAGCGCGGGTTTCAGCAGGTTGGCGGCATCGCCCGTCCCGGACGTGCCGCCTGCGCCGACAAGGGTGTGAACTTCGTCAACAAACAAAATCACTGGCTGCGGTGATTGGCTGGCTTCCTCCAGCAGGGATTTCAGGCGCGACTCAAACTCACCCTTCATGCTCGCACCGGCCAGCAGCGCCCCGACATCCAGCGCCAGCAGGCGTACCTCGCGTAACGCAGGCGGCACTTCCCCCTGCGCAATCGCCAGCGCGAAACCTTCCACCACTGCCGTTTTTCCCACACCGGCTTCACCGGTCAGTAGCGGGTTGTTCTGGCGGCGACGCAGCAGAATATCGGTCATGGTGCGGATTTCATGTTCGCGGCCTGTGACCGGATCGATTTTTCCTTCACGGGCCTGCGCGGTCATATCCTGGCAGTATTTTGCCAGAGCAGACTGGCCGCTCTGCGCTTCACCGGGAAGCGCCTGGCTGTTTTCACCAGGGATCACTGGCGACAGCGTGGAGCCATCGCAAGGAAGCTCCAGCGTCTCGGGTGATCTCTGGATCAGGGAAGGGAGGAGATCTGACAGTTCATCTGCAGGAAGTCCGACCAGCGGTGCGCAGAGGCTTTCCAGTACCCGCCGCAGCTCCGGTGTGGTCAGCCATGCCTGCAACAGCCAGCCGCTACGAATTTTATTATCTCCGTAGCGGATACTCGCCAGCATCCAGGCTTTTTCAACCGAAAGATCGATATGGTGGGAAAAATCACTGATGGCGCTGGCCCCGGAAGGCAGAGAATCCAGTTGCCGGAGCAACGCTTTCTCCACATCAGAAACAGGGATCTGGTAATGCCGGAGGACATGAAGAATATCGTTATCCGGCTGCTGTATAAGCTGATGCAGCCAGTGAGTCAGTTCGACCCAAGGATTGGAGCGTAATTTACAAAATACAGTCGCAGATTCCAGTGACCGGAATAATGGTCTGGCCAGTTTTCCATACAGGGCACTACGTGAAACAGGAATGTCCATCTGTTACACCTGATGACGTAAAAGTCCATTTAAAAAGCACATAATTAAATATGCAATAGTAAAAAATATTTCACAAACATGATCGTTAAAACCTCCGAATGAAACAATGATAACGATCACAGATTTCATCACAATATAGCAGCTAATATCCCCCAACCAGAAATCATTGGTGTAAAAAACTATGTTTGTGTTTTATTGGATATAATATTCATTAAGAGACTTGTTTTGCATTTGTGTAACGAATGAATGAAAGAAACATTTCTACAGCATATTTAATTAGTTTTAATAATGATTCAGTCAATAGCGCACCTTATATCTAAAAGATGTAACACCCTTATTTGAAAAATATAATGAAACACAAAAAAACATGGGCACTGCAAAAAATTCAGGTTCAGGGCATCAGAGACGACACACTCTGTCCTGTCAGAACTGAGGTTGTTTTCACGGACACTGCCCCTTGGGTTCCAGTTTTTGGACCGTCCGGAAAAGAAACTGAAAGCGAGATCGTGGCCCTCAGACTTATTCGTTATGAGGAAGCCTGGTGGATTATTAATTACTCCGATGAATGGTGCTGTGCCGTGAACGAGCAGATTGTGGAGCCGCAACGTCGTATGCGGCTGAATGACGGAGATATCATTGAATGGGGTTTATCTTCCTGGCGTCTTGTACGTCATTACGAGATCAATCCTCAGCCCCGCCCCGAATCTCCCCGGTCTCCGTCATCGGTATTCCCTGAGCCGATCACCGAATTTCTGGACCTGGACTGGTTCAGGCAGCAACACATCAATCCGCAGGATCCCTTCGATATCATTCCCGTCTGCGGGACGACCGTCGGCAACGCCTCCCCGGAAACAGACAATACGCTGGTTCAGCTTTACCAGGAATATCAGCAGGCGCTGCTCTCCCCGGAACAGGAAACCCGAAGCCAGAAAGATCCCTTCCCGTTGAACGGAGAGGCCACCACGCAGGATCTGACCTCACTGTACAACAGAAAATCTCAGGCTGATACCTTACAGGATATGGTGGCGGGGACGCTCAGTATCGACGACATTCTGGATTCACTGGATACCACGGGCGATGGCGAAACTGCCTGGCCCGCCGCAGACGTCTTTCCCGATATCCTGCTGTTGCTTTCCCCGCTGCGGGCATCCCAAAACACACACCACGACATACTGCCCGATCTGACGCAACGTGAGCACCGGATTATCGGCATTGATAGTCATTACCGGATCAATGCCGCACAGAACAACGGAGACACCCCTCATGAAAAAAAATGACACTTTTCCCGTCACTCTGTCAGCATTACTACAGGATTACTCCGTTGCAGACGGCATTCGCCTGGCAGAGCAACAGATCCGGGAAAACCCGGCGCAGGCCGCCTGCCGCCACAGCCTTTTTCAGTTGTTATGTATCACCGGTGACTGGTCACGGGCGTTGCAGCAGCTTCAACAGTGCGCCCGGATGGATGCCTGTTATACCCAGCAAGCCAGCCTGTTTCGGGAGTTAGTCCGCTGCGAGATGTTCCGCCACTCTGTCTTTCAGGGCGAACAGCGACCCGGTTTCATTCTGCCGCAACCTGTCTGGACCGAATTGCTGCTTGCAGCCCTCACCTGTAACGCCAATGGTAAGCATCGTGAAGCCGATGAACACCGCACTACCGCGCTGGAGGCCATAATAGAAACCAGCGGTGCGTGGAACGACGGCTCATTTGACTGGGTCTGCGACAGCGACTCCCGTATCGGCCCGGTACTCGAACTGGTCACCGGCGGCGTGTATCTTTGGCTGCCGTTTTCACAGATCCGTTCGCTGAAATCACAGCTTCCGGAACATCTGACCGATCTGCTCTGGAAACCCGTTAATATCACGCTGGTGAACGGCGACACCCATGACGCATGGCTGTTTACCCGCTACTGTGGTTCAGAGAAGGCCTCCGATACGTTGCGTCTGGGCCGGGAAACCACCTGGCAGGATGGTCCCGGCGAAACCGCAGTACGGGCACAGGGACAGAAAGTATGGCTTTCCAGCCACAGCGATATCAGCCTGCTGGATCTGACGGAATGTACTTTTCATGGGCCAGAAGAGCGTGAGGCATGAGTGCTTCCCGTTTTATTCCTGATAATCATCTGCTGCCCACGCTGTTTGATCGGCTGTGCGACAATGCCCCACATCAGAAACACGACAGGGATGTCAGCGTCACGCCGGTACAACTGAAGGAGATTCTCCGCCGGGATCTCTCCTTTCTGCTCAACACCATCAGCCATGACGATGATATTGATGCCCGTCGCTATCCCCACGCCGCCTCATCGGTCCTGAACTACGGTCTGCCGCCGCTGGCGGGCAGTTTTATGTACGGGCACAAATGGGATGAGATTCGCCGTGCGATCCTGCAGGCCATTATCCGTTTTGAACCCCGGCTGAAAGCCTCCACGCTACAGATCGCACCGTTACAGGATGAAACCCAGCAGGGCTGCCATAACACCCTGCAATTTGAAATTCGCGGGCAAATCCTGACACAGCCCTGGCCCACGGAATTTCTGGTACGCAGCGCGCTGGATATGGAACAGAACCGCATTACGTTTTTTTAACACAGGGTATTATTCATGGATCCACGGCTACTGGACTATTACAACCGCGAACTGAGCTACCTGCGGGAAATGGGAGCGGAGTTCGCTACCCGCCATCCTAAGATCGCTGCCAGGCTGGGCATGCAGGGGACAGATATTGCCGATCCGTATGTGGAGCGCATGATTGAAGCATTCAGTTTTCTGACGGCGCGCACACAACTGAAAATTGACGCCGAGTTTCCCCGCTTTACCCAGCGACTGCTGGAGGTGGTAAGCCCCAATTATGTCGCCCCCACGCCGTCGATGGCCGTGGCGCGACTCTATCCCGATGAACAGGAAGGGGACCTGGCGAAGGGCTTCACTGTCCCCCGCAACACCGCATTCTTTTCCGCCATCCCGGAGGGCGAAAAAACCGCCTGCCAGTTTCGCAGCAGCCAGAATGTCACGCTGTGGCCGCTGTCCATCGACAACGTGCGTCTGACCGCCGCGCCGCCGGATATGCCGGCCCTGCACCGCTACCTACCATCAAATATTCATGTCACAGGTGCCTTGCGCATCACCCTGCGGACCTTCGGAGAACTGACGTTCAGCCAGCTTGCGGGGCTGGAAAGTCTGCCGTTTTACCTCTGCGGCGAGGAGCGTATCGCGTCACACCTGTTTGAACTGCTGCACACCAGCGCCGTCGCCACGCTGGCAGGTGTTCCCGGTCATTTTGACGGCGCGCTGGACATCAACCTGAAACAGCCAGTGATGCACGAAGGGCTGGAGCCGGGACAGGGGCTGTTGCCGCTGACCTGGAATGTGTTCCACGGCCACAATCTGTTGCATGAATATTTTGCCTGTCCGGAACGGTTTTATTTCTTCACCCCGACCGGATTATCCGCCGGGCTGCAAAAAGTGAATGGTGGCGTGGCGGAAATCGTCGTGTTGCTTAACCGGTTACCGCCGGACTGGCTCATTCACCAGACGGACGCCGCACAGTTCAGTCTGTTCTGTACACCTGTAATCAACCTGTTTCCCCGTACCACCACCCGGATTGAGGTCACACACAGCGTGACGGAGCAGCATCTGGTGGTAGATCGCACCCGTCCGCTGGATTACGAAGTCTTTTCCGTCCAGGAAGTGGAAGGGCTGGAAGCAGAAACCACACAAAAAATGACCTTCCGTCCGCTGTACCATACCCGCAATAACGACGAAGGCAATCATGGCCGCTATTTTTCGCTGCGTCGCGAACCCCGGCGCTTATCGGAGAACGCCCGCCGTTATGGCACCCGCACACCCTATACCGGATCGGAGGTCTTTCTGTCGCTGGTTGACCAGCATGAAGCGCCGTACCCGGAAAACCTGCGCCATATCACCGTCACTGCGATGGTGACCAACCGCGATCTCCCCTGCCTTATTCCACGCAATGGCCGGGATGATTTGACCGTTGACGCAGCAATCCCTGTGTCGGGCGTCGGACTGATAAAGCCCCCACGCCCGCCGCAGCCGCCGCTGGCGGAACGTGAACTGGCCTGGCGACTGATCCGCCAGTTGTCATTTAACTACCTGCCGCTGGCCGATCTGGATCACCGTACCGGCGGCCAGGCGTTGCGTGATTTGCTGAATCTGTTTATTCCGGCGCACGACAGCCCACAGTCTCGCCAGATTCGCAGTCTGATTGGCTGCCACTCTGCCCCGGTGACCCGCCGCCTGCCGGGAGCGGGACTGCTGGTCTACGGCAGAGGCGTCAGTTGCGAACTGACCGTGGATGAAGAGGGATTTTCCGGCATCAGCCCCTGGCTTTTCGGGCTGGTACTGGAGCACTATATCGCCCGCCATGTCTCCATCAATACCTTCTCACAGATGACACTGCATTCCATGCAGCGCGGACACATCATGACCTGGCCGGTAAGAAGCGGTCAGCGGGGAAGCGTATGAGTAAAACGGACACTGACATCTTCGGACCGGTACAGGAAACGCCGTGGCGCTACGGCTTCCTGAATCTGATGCGCCGCGTGGATGCCCGGCTTTGCGATGCCCCGGCGGGAAGTACCTGGCAGCCGCGCATGGAGAAATTCCGTCTCGGACAGACACCGGCACTGACTTTTGCACCACGGGAAATCGCGCAGGTCAACTGGCAGGAAGGCCGCTTGCACCTGAGCCTGTACAGCCTCGGCCTCTGGGGACCAAACGGACCGCTGCCGCTGCATTACACGGAACTGGCGCTGAACCGGGCGGAAAGCCGCCACGATCCCACACTGGTCAGTTTCTCTGACCTCTTTCATCACCGCTGGTTGACGCAGTTTTACCGGGCATGGCTCAGCGCCCAGTCGGCAGGAGGCGCGCTGGACAAACCAGAACATGACCGTTTCGCGTTCTATGTCGCCAGCCTCAGTGGACAGGATCTGCGGGAGAGCAAGAACAGTGTGCTGCCGGATCATGTCCGTCTTGCCGCCTCCGCCCATCTGGTGCGCGGATCCCGTAATCCTGATGGGCTGGCCGCCACACTGGCGCATTATTTCAGCGTCCCCTTTGACGTGAACGAATTCATTCTCCACTGGATAGTTGTGGCGGATGATGAGGTGACCCGTCTGGGCATGGCAGCGCCTTCTTCCGTGATTGGCAATGGCGCACTGATTGGCCGGGAGGTGCCCGACATGCAGTATAAATTCCGGCTGGTTATCGGCCCCCTGACGCTGACCGACTATCTGCGCTTTCTGCCTGGAGGCAATAATCTGCCTGTGCTGGCAGAACTGGTGCGCGCTTTTATCGGTTTTGAATACTGCTGGGAAATTGAGCTACAGCTTAAACCCCACGCCGCACCGCCTGCGGTTATCGGCGGTCCGCAACAGCTTGGCTGGACATCGTGGGCAGGCAAAGCCATGAATGATCGCCCGGTGACGGGCATGATTTTTGAACCTGAACACTATTTAAATCACTGAGAGTAACCATATGTCCCTGACCGATCCTGTGAGTACTGAACAACCCTGTGGCCCGGATCTGGAGTACGATCCGGAATATCTGCTGTTGTTCAGTCGCGCCGCCCCCCAGGCAGAGGCCCAGTACGGCGACTTTATCAGCACGCCGGAAACTATTAACTGGCCAGAAATCGAACGGGATGCACGTCGGTTGCTGGTCCGCAGTAAAGATATTCGTATCCTGATCCTGCTGTTACGTTGTCGCACGCAACTGGCAGGCGCACAGGGGCTTGCGGAGATATTCGCACTGCTGGAAAGCCTGTGTATGGCGTATTCTGATACGCTTCACCCGCAACTTCTTCCTGATAAAGACACCTCCGCAGAAGATGCAGTCCTGTCGCGCAGCAATGCGCTGTCGGCCTTGCTGGATCACGAAGGCGTGATGGCGGATATCCGTAATATCACGCTGTCAAACAACGCCGCTATGCGCCTCCAGATGCGGGATGTGGAGCGGGCGCTGTCAGCCTCACGTCCGGCAGACGCGCTAGCACCGGAGTCGGTTCGCCAGCAACTCGCCGATCTGGAGGCCCGCGGCGCACTGCCGCTGGCTGCATTTCGCCAGGCCGCAGAGTGTATCGGACGGCTACAACAATGGGCAGACGATACGCTAAAAGAACTGGCTCCGGATTTTTCCCGCCTGCGGCAGTTATTGGCGTTACTGCCAGGCACAGTACAGACCACCACACCAGAGCCCCCGCCGCCACAAATACAGGCACGCCCTCCGGAAACTGTGGTAGCGAATAACATTGTCCCCCCGGAAGAGGATATTCCCGCAGTAAAAAATACACCAGTCACTCTGTTGGCACCGGTCAGTACAATGCCGGAGAGTATTCGTGACCGTAATGATGCACTGGAGCGCCTACGGGTCATTCGTCGCTGGTTTGAAGCGAACGAACCCAGCAGCCCTACCATACCGTTATTGCGTCAGGCTGAACGCCTGGTGGGAAAACGATTTTCAGAGGTAATTAATGAGATCCCGGTGGAACTGCTGGAAAAGTGGGATCCACCAGAGTGACCCCTGTATGATGCCATCAAAGACGATAAAGCATTTTTAGCAAGTCTGAAAGATGACAACAAGCCGTTCATGATAACCACGGATAAAGCGACATTAGAGCGAATGAGACGAGCTATCTGTCAGTGAAAGGAACTATCTACTCTTTTCAAAGCCCAGCGGCTTATCAAATACGCGGTACTATCTTCTGTTCCTGAATATTCACCATTCTAAGAACATAGCCAGCCCAGCGTTATAGCTGGCTATGTTCCCCTGATTCTGGACAACTAAAGCCATAAAATGGAAAAAACCATCCCCTTGCCACTCCCTGACCGCGTATCTCTCGCCAATGCTCACCGCTATGCCCTTTCTCGCAGTTAAAGTGATAGTTCCGACGACGGCCAGGCTCATGCTATAAACATCCAGTTGATGAAAACATTCGGCATCACGTAGAAGTGAGATTGACAGTCATTAGCTAAACCCTTATCAGGCTAAAAAACCGTAACAAAAGCACAGGAAATAAAGGCGCATTATGCTGGGCTAATATACTGTTTTGCAAACGAAACAGTTCGAGTGAAATGCTCATTTCAAAACTCCTGGCTTCTGGTGGTCCTGGCAAATCACAAAAAATGGCTTTATCGTAGAAAACAGTTTATTAACCTAACGGACTACAATGAGTCCAGGCACCACTTTTTAGAAAAACCCGCCTCTGCCGTTTTTTATCGCTTTTAGGCATCCAGCCCTGTTTCCGGCCGCTGCGCCTGCCTTTCCCCTGCCCTGATCGGGACCTGTCACCTGGTACAGCCCCGCCAAATACGGGTATAATTACAAAAATTATCCAACGGGTTCAGAAACGACAATGACCAAACTCACCTTACAAGAGCAGATGCTGAAAGCGGGCTTAGTAACCAGCAAAAAAATGGCCAAAGTGCAGCGCACGGCAAAGAAATCCCGAGTGCAGACGCGTGAAGCGAGAGCGGCAGTAGAAGAGAATAAAAAAGCGCAGCTGGAGCGCGACAAACAGCTGAGCGAGCAGCAAAAACAGGCGGCGTTATCGAAAGAGTACAAAGCCCAGGTGAAGCAGCTGATTGAAATGAACCGCATCACCATTCCACGCGGCAATATTGATTTCAACTTTACCGACAATAACTTTATCAAAAAAATCGTCGTCGATAAGGTAACCCAGGCGCAGCTAATCGGCGGTCGTCTGGCTATCGCGCGTCTGACGACGGACAGCAACGGCGAGAGTGAATATGCGATTATCCCGGCCGTGGTGGCCGATAAAATTGCGCAGCGGGATGCCAGCAGCATTGTCCTTAACAGCGCATTAAGTCAGGAAGCGCAGGACGAAGACGATCCCTATGCTGATTTTAAAGTTCCTGACGATTTGATGTGGTAAGCAAAACGTAGTGTGTGAAGGCGTTGTGCTTTACACTGCGCGCGGTAAAAACTGAGCAGATAAACGAATAAACAGGCGGTAATGGCGATGAACGGAACAATCACAACCTGGTTCAAAGACAAAGGTTTTGGATTTCTCAAAGATGAAAACGGGGATAACCGTTATTTTCATGTGATTAAAGTCGCCAACCCAGAGCTTATCAAGAAAGATGCGGCGGTGACCTTTGAACCCACCACCAATAACAAGGGCCTCTCCGCCTATGCGGTAAAAGTGTTGCCGGAAAGCAAATACATCTTTATTGCCGGTGAGCGCATTAAGCTTACGGCCATCAAATCTTATCTGGTTTACAGCGAAGAAGTCCCTGTCGAGACGCATATCGATAAAGAGAACACCGTGCTGTCGGTTGGCCTGCTGATGGGCAACATCCGTCCGAAGACCGATGTTAAACCGGGTCAGATGCGTACGCTGAAAAAGCTGGCGATCACCACCTTCCAGGGGGAGACGTTAATCTTTACGGAAGATGAGATCGATGTGGATGCCACGGTGAAAATGCTTAAGGTCTGATGTTAAATAAAGAACCCGCCCAAAAGGCGGGTTCTGCTTTCAGATCTCAGCGCGTCTGCACTACACCAGCGCTTTTACTTCATTGTCACACCGCCACGCCACTGACGAATGTCCGGCTGTAATCACCAGACGTTTTCTGTTCTGGATTGCTGCTGGTGATCAAATCGACATAACTATAGGAAGAGGGGTTGTCGCGGTTAAAACTCCACATTCCAATAAAGTTTACGCGTTTGTCTTTAGCAAACGAGGCAACCGTACTGGCATCGTCAAGAGTAAACATACTTAAATCGTCATTAAGACCAATCATTGGGGTAACCGCGACACACTGATAACCGCCCGTTACGCCCAGTGATGCAAGTTGATTATTAATGCTGGTCGCCGCATCAGTCGCCGCTTTCCCCATTTGCGGGAAATAAGCAGGATCGTAATAGTCCATTGCCATGCCATTTACGACAAAATTCAGCCCGGCATTAACGATATTCTGAATAATGCTCAAACCGGTTCCGGTCAGCCCTGAAGGTAATGTCGGAAGCGTAAACGAGAGTTGCACACCGGGGTTATTTTGCTGAATTGTCTTCAGGGCTTCACAAATATTAGTCACATTATACAATCCATTTTCCAGATCAAAATCCAGGCCGACCGCGTGATAATGGTCGATAGTTTCCTGGTAAGTTGAGATGAGCTGATCAACGCTTAACGCGGTTGAAATATCATTGTTGGCTGCGCCACCGAAAGACACAATAACCTTCCGACCGGCAGCGTTGAGGTCGTTCGCCAGGGGGAGCGCCCAGTCAAGCGGCATGGCATCCTGTGCGGCCCAGCAGGGTTTACGGGATGTTGAGAGGGTAATAAATGCCAGGATTAAACCATCCACTTTCCAGTCGATTGCCTGCTGTGAATAAAGCGGATTAGGGCGGCCAGCAGGATAATTTTCCCAGTCAGACCACTCAGCGTTGATCGTTACGTCAATGTACGGGGTAATTAATGTTTTCATGGTAATACTCCAATTCATTAGAATATTTGAACAGAAATAAAAATCCCGGAACAGCAGACACGTCATGATGTCTGCACCATTAACAAAACCAGCATTATTGCCAGTCAGCTAACGGTAAACACACCATATCCGCGCAGATAATCTTTTTCACTTGCGTATTATTACCAGACATTTCATTAAAATAAATTTACCTGTTAGTTTATAACGAGTCATGAAAAAAACCGCGATTTAATTATTTCTCTTAGTTAACCAATTACAGAAATAAAAAAGTTAATATGTTAGAGAGTTTCCACTGGTAAAAAATCAGCATTTTTCGTCGAATATATAGAAAAGGCATCGATAGCTCATACCCTTTAAAATACAGGTATATTACTACGCGCTTTCACGTCCTTATTCACAGACACCCGGCGTGATGAATTCATGCGGCGCGAAAAAACCGGTGACAGCGCTGAATCAGGACGCCCCTCGAAAACCGCATTTATACCCCCAACCTCCTCCCCCGCTTTTCATACAATACCGGACCGGGCGCCTCGCCCCCTCTTTCCCTTTTTATAAACAGGTCACCTATGAAATCCTTACTTGCGGTTGTTACCGGTCTTGCGCTGCTTGCCGGTAGTATTAACGTGGCGCAGGCCACCGAACGGGCGCATGAGCGCCGCGAAGCGCGAGATACGCGTCAGGATGCCCGCCGGGATGCGCGTCAGGACAAGCGCCAGTGCGTGGTTAACGATAATAAAAGCAATCATGAATGCCGCCAGGACAAACGCCAGGCAAAACAGGACGGGCGTCAGGAAGCGCGCGACATCAAATACTGATCCCCTCTCTCCGGCAAAGGCACGCCAGCGTGCCTTTTCCTTTCTCTGTCCGTCGTGCTAAAAACATTCATCGCGCTTTTGATATAGTGATTAAAAACACACAACATCAGGAGTTAACATGAGTCAGCAACCTGCCCTTAATGCTCAGCCGCTGGAATGGGGCCACGGGCCACGCACCTTTGAAGTCTTCCTTGAACCTACCTGCCCGTTTTCAGTAAGAGCCTTTAATAAGCTGGATGCGCTGTTACAGCACGTCGGCGAAGACAAGGTCACCATTAAAATTCGTCTGCAATCCCAGCCGTGGCATCTCTATTCCGGTGTGATCGTGCGCTACATCCTTGCGGCCTCAACGCTGCCAGACGGGCGCGATGCTGCGCATAAGGTCATGCAGGCGGTTGCCGATCATCGTGAAGAGTTTGAATTTACCGACCATTGCAGCGGTCCGAATATGGATGCCACGCCGAACGATATTCTGGCGCGTTTGCAACGCTATAGCGGGGTCGATGCCTCAGTACCCTTTGGCCGGGCGGATCTGCAAACCGTCATTAAGTGGCACTGCAAATACGCGCGCCAGAACGGTATTCACGTCTCCCCGACCTTTATGGTTAACGGTCTGGTCCAGCCGGATCTGGGCAGCGGCGATGACGTCAACGTCTGGGCTGAACGCCTTTTTGCCTGAATCTGAACCCCTGGCGTTAAGCGCACTAACCGTCAGTTGACGCGCGTAGCGCCTGCTACACTGCATCAATACATCAATGAAAAGGCAGGTTAACATGTCAGACAATCAGTATCAGCCACCGAAAACCTGGACGTGGGACAAGTCCGCTGGCGGCGCGTTTGTCAACATCAATCGTCCGGTATCCGGCGCGACCCACGAGAAAACCCTGCCGGTCGGCAAACACCCGCTTCAGCTTTACTCGCTCGGCACACCGAACGGTCAGAAGGTGACGATCCTGCTGGAGGAGCTGCTGGAAAAAGGCGTGACCGGCGCAGAATACGACGCCTGGCTTATCCGCATTGGCGAGGGCGATCAGTTCTCCAGCGGCTTTGTTGAGGTGAACCCGAACTCCAAAATCCCGGCCCTTAGCGATCATTCCACTACGCCGCCGACCCGCGTGTTCGAATCCGGATCCATTCTGCTGTATCTGGCGGAAAAATACGGTCACTTCCTGCCGAAAGATCCGGCCGGTCGCACCGAAGCGCTGAACTGGCTGTTCTGGTTACAGGGCGCAGCCCCGTTCCTCGGCGGCGGATTCGGCCATTTTTATCACTATGCGCCGGTGAAAATCGAGTACGCGATCAACCGCTTTACCATGGAAGCCAAGCGTCAGCTCGACGTGCTGGACCAGCAACTGGCGAAGCATAAATTTGTTGCCGGCGATGAATACACTATCGCGGATATGGCGATCTGGCCGTGGTACGGCAATGTTGTGCTCGGCACTATTTATGACGCCGCTGAATTCCTTGATGCGGGCAGCTACAAAAATGTCCTGCGCTGGGCGAAAGAAGTGGCGGAGCGTCCGGGGGTGAAGCGTGGTCGCATCGTCAACCGCACCAACGGGCCGCTCAACGAACAGCTGCACGAGCGTCACGACGCCAGCGACTTCGATACCCACACCGAAGACAAGCGCAACGCCTGATCTCCCCGTCCGGGCGCACCCCGCCCGGATTTTTCTTTTCCTGCCGCCCGCCGCTCTCTTTTTCCTGCCACATATTTACAACAAAATAATAACTGGTAAGAATGATTTTTTATTTAATCATCACGGCCACCTATGTCTGAACGCGCGCTATCGCAGCAGATCCAGAATCTGAAAAAGCATAATGCCCGTCTGGTGAGGCTGGCGCGTGACGCCCGCAGTAAACTCAGCGCCGCCCTTGACGGCACCGGGCTGTGCCTGTGGCAACTGGATATTCCCAGCGGAAAACTGATCATCTTTAACCGCCGCTGGGGATCGATGCTCGGCTATCAGCCGAAAGAGCTCAACGCGCAGTTCGAGGTGTGGAAAGATCACCTGCATCCCGAGGATCGTCAGTGGGTGCTGAAAGCGTTCTACGATCATCTGGAGGGCAAAGCGCCCTGGTACGAAGCCCTCCATCGTATGCAGCATAAAAACGGCACCGTGACCTGGGTGCTGGATCGTGGCCGGATCAGCGAACGGGACGCCAACGGCCATCCGCTTAAGGTCACCGGAACGCATATCGACATGACCAAAGAGAAACAGTACGAAGAGCAACTGGCGCTATTGGCGAATCACGATCCGCTCACTGGCCTTGCCAACCGTCATGCGCTAATTAAGCAGTTCGACGAGCGTAAGCTGGCCGGGCCGCTGTGCGTGGCCTTTATCGATCTGGATAACTTTAAGCACGTTAACGATACGCTCGGCCATCGCAGCGGCGATGAACTGCTGATCCAGCTGAGCAGCCGGCTGCGGGAGACCTGCCCGCCGGGGACGACTATCGGACGCCTCGGCGGTGATGAGTTTGTGCTGTTGCTCCCTTTTGCGCTGGCCGATGCCGTGATCCACCACGCGGCGCAGGATCTGCTGCACGCCGTGCTGACGCCCTTTGATCTGGATAACGGCGTCGGATCGGTTGGCGCGTCCATTGGTATAGATGAAGTGCAGCCGCAGGACAATTTTGTCGGGGCGTTAACCCGCGCCGATGAGGCGATGTATCACATCAAGCACTCCGGTAAAAATGGCGTGGCGATGGGCGCGACGCTGATCTCTATTTTCCCGCGCCTGATCGCCTGAGGCTGGCGATGAAATCCGCGCGACAGCAAACCATTCTGGCGCTTCTTGCCCGCCACGACACCCTGACTACCGCCAGCCTGGCGGCACAGCTCGGCATCAGCAAAGAGACGTTGCGCCGGGATCTCACGGCGTTACAGGCGCAGGGAAAAATCGTGCGTCATCACGGGCGCGCGCGCGTGATCCACACGCAAAATCACGATGGCGGCGAGCCTTTTGTCGCCCGGCTGAAAAGCCATTACGCGGATAAAGCAGATATTGCCCGCCATGCGCTGGCGTGGATCGAAGAAGGAATGTGCCTGGCGCTGGATGCCAGCTCCACCTGTTTTCTGCTGGCGCGGCAGTTGCCGGATATGCCGCTGACGGTGTTTACCAACAGCCAGCCCGTGTGTCAGGAGATGGCACGTCGCCAGCACGTCACGCTGATTTGCACCGGCGGTGAGCTGGATCGTAAATATCGCTGCTATATGAATCCGACGCTCGCGCCCTTGTTGAAAACGCTTGAGATCGACCTGTTTATCTTTTCCTGTGAAGGCGTTGATGCCCAGGGCGATATGTGGGATCCGACGGAGCACAATGCGGGATTTAAAACGCAGCTGTTAAGTCGTGCGCAGCAATCGCTGTTGCTGATCGATAAGAGTAAATTTCAGCGCGCCAGCGATGTCAAAATCGGCAATCTGAGCGCGGTGACGCAGATGATCACCGACGCCCGCCGCTAACTTTCCAGCGGCGATCAAAAAAGCCACGACGATAACGTCGTGGCTCCGGTTACAGAAAGCGAACTATCAGAAAGCAACCCACTCATCGGCGGCAGATTTCGTTGCTGCCACGTGGCGTGGCGCAGCAGCGATCGTCGGTGCGGCGGCGACTTTCTGCTCATCGGCTGATAAACGGAACTGTTGCACCGCACGTTGCAGTTCTTCAGTCTGCCGCTCAAGGGCAGCGGCAGCCGCCGAAACCTGCTCAACCAGCGCAGCGTTCTGCTGGGTAACGCTGTCCATCTGCGTGATCGCAATTCCCACCTGCGAAATGCCTTTGCTCTGTTCCGCAGAGGCCCCGGCGATCTGTTTCATTATGGTGGTAACTTCGGTGACGGCGCGCAGGATCCCTTCCATCGTGGTACCGGTATCGTTCACCAGTTTTGCGCCCCGCTCAACACGGTTTACCGAATCGGCAATCAGGGTTTCGATCTCTTTAGCAGCCCCGGCGCTACGGCTCGCCAGGTTACGCACTTCACCGGCCACTACCGCAAAACCACGCCCCTGTTCACCGGCACGCGCGGCTTCAACGGCAGCGTTCAGCGCCAGGATATTGGTCTGGAAGGCAATGCTGTTGATCACCGTGGTGATCTCAGCAATTTTCTTCGAGCTGTCAGAAATTCCGGTCATCGTCGTAACCACTTCACTGACCAGCGCGCCGCCTTTACTGGCAGTAGTGGAAGCCACATCTGCCAGTTCGCTGGCCTGACGCGCGCTTTCAGCGTTCAGCTTCACGGTCGCGGTCAACTGTTCCATGCTCGCCGCCGTCTCTTCCAGCGCGGCGGCCTGCTCCTCGGTACGGGAAGAGAGGTCGTTATTACCGCTGGAAATTTCCGTCGCTCCGCGCCAGATATTGTCGCTGCCAGCCCGAATAGCGCTGACGGATTCCCGCAGACTGTCCTGCATTGCCTGTAACAGCGGCACCATCTGACCCACACAGTTGCGGCCCATTGCTTCGACCGGCTGGCTGAGGTCACCCTGCGCGATCAAACGGAAGTGCTGACGGATTTTCGCCAGCGGTTTTACCAGCATTGTTACCAGATAGCGGTCCGAGAACAGCAGTAACAGGATACCGAGCACCACGGCGACAATAATGAGTGTACGGGTCATACTGGTCTGCTCATCAACCATGATGCGGGTATCATCCAGCTTCTGGCTCGCCGCCTTATTAAATGCTTCGGCGCTGGCGCCAAACGCACGGCTCAGACCCGGCGTTACGCTGTTTGCCTGATTGCGATAAGCCTCGACATTCCCCTGCTGCGCAAACTGGACCTGCGGCGTCACGCCCTGATCCAGCAGCGCCTGCCAGCTGCTGAGCACCTGGGCTGAGACGTTGGCATCAATCGGACCTGGCGAAATCGCCTTCAGCGCGTCGAGTTTGGTTTTCATATTGTCCAGCGCCTGCTGGACCGGCCCAAAATCGGCAGTACCGCCTGACGCTTTCACGTCCATTGCCCGCGTCAGGCGGGTGACCACGCGGAAATACTGATCGTTGCCCTGGCTGAGCAACGTCATCTGCGTGACCAGTTGACGATCCACTTCATTACCGTCGGCCACTTTCGACAGCGATAAAACGCTGTATAACCCGACGCCTGACCATAGCAGGCAGAAAACGCCCAGGATGGCGAGCATCACAAAGCGAATTGTAAAATTTTGGAGCATACGCATAGTTAATTCCTTGCTTGAGGTGCATTCCCATCCAGAAGGTGGGACTTATTATGGTTATCGGCAAAATATGCGTAATATGTATGCCCTGGCGGAGATTTTTTAATCAAAAAATATTCCGCCAGGAATCCTTTTAAAAACAAGGCTCCAGGCATTTTAATAATATCGCCATTCACTTTTGCTCACACTTTTACATAACAAAACGCCAGATAGCGACAACGGGTACTATCTGTAAGCTACTTATCTTTAAGAGAAAATCTTTTGCTTACTTATTTAGTCTGCTAAGATTTTTTAACAAATGGAGAATAAGAATCTTCCCAAAAAAAATAGCGTTTTAGTGCTCATTTAAACAACGTTGACGATCAAAAAAAGCCCTTACTTAAATAATATTATTCCTGGCATGCTGGTGCAGCATCTCAATATAGACGGTAATTCAAGGAGCGCGAATTAATTTAAATTAAGTGATCCTTTAATTCGACACGTATAATTAATTAGCGTTTTTGACATATTATGCAGATGTTACCCGTAATAAATGCTTTCTCTTTTCCGCATCAATACCTCACGAATGCTTACGCTGCCTGACCTTCCGCTTTCTTGCTGACCCATGCCCTTAGCCGGGGCTGAAACGATAAGTAAGATGCATGAATAGTTAAGCATCGCTACATCATCCTAAAAGATTTGTGACGGTAGCGGCTTGTGAGGAGCGGTCATAACGCTAAAATAGAAACACTGTTTCGAATTTTTATAATCAAGAAAGGAGACATCATGCCCTGGTTAGCTAACCCTGCCCGCTACGAGGAGATGCAGTATCGCTACTGCGGGAAGAGCGGGCTGCGCCTGCCCGCCCTGTCGCTGGGTCTGTGGCACAGTTTTGGTCATGTACAACCGCTGGAAACACAGCGCGCCCTGCTGCGCACCGCTTTTGATGCAGGTATAACCCATTTCGATTTAGCCAATAACTATGGCCCGCCGCCGGGCAGCGCCGAGGAAAACTTTGGCCGTCTGCTCCGGGAAGACTTTGCCGCGTACCGCGATGAGCTGATCATCTCGACTAAAGCGGGCTATGATATGTGGCCTGGTCCGTATGGTTCCGGCGGTTCGCGTAAGTATCTGCTCGCCAGTCTCGATCAGAGCCTCAGTCGTATGGGGCTGGAGTACGTCGATATTTTCTATTCCCACCGCGTGGATGAGAACACGCCAATGGAAGAGACAGCCTCGGCGCTGGCGCAGGCCGTGCAGAGTGGAAAAGCGCTGTATGTCGGTATTTCGTCCTATTCATCTGAACGCACGCAGACGATGGTCGATTTGCTGCGTGAATGGAAAATACCGCTGCTCATCCACCAGCCGTCTTACAACCTGCTTAACCGCTGGGTTGACAAAAGCGGCCTGCTGGACACGCTTGAAGCCAACGGCGTGGGCTGTATCGCCTTTACGCCGCTGGCGCAGGGTCTGCTGACCGGCAAATACCTCAACGGCATTCCTGACGGTTCGCGTATGCAGCGGGAAGGCAAAAAGGTGCGCGGGTTAACCGAGAAGATGCTGACCGAGAGCAACCTCAACAGTTTGCGTCTGCTCAACGAGATGGCGCAGCAGCGCGGGCAGTCCATGGCGCAGATGGCGTTAAGCTGGCTGCTGAAAGACGCGCGCGTCACCTCGGTACTGATTGGCGCAAGCCGTCCGGAGCAAATCGAGGAGAACGTGCGGGCGCTCAGTCATCTCACCTTCAGCGCGGAAGAACTGGTGCAGATCGATAAACATGTGGCAGACGGCGAGCTAAATCTCTGGCAGGCGTCATCAGACAAATAATGTCTTCATGCCGGGATACCTTCCCGGCATTTACCCTTCTGCGATCTTCGCGGTGCTCACGTCTCGCGGATCCACATCCGGACGGGCATACTCTGGCCATACCAGCGCCACCAGTTCCGGATAGGCGTCGAGACTGAATTCGTGGAAGCACTGACTTAAGTTCAGTAAATCCAGATCGGAATGCGGTACTCTTTCGCCATTAAAACAACGTTTTTTTATATTATCGTAATACTTATACACCGCGGAATTCAGATCGCTACAACGACGTTGTGCTTCAAATAAGCCCGGCACGCTATTTATTTGCGATATGTTCATTCTTTTAATTGTCGCGTGCAAAAAATCAATATATTCATGATTGACGCGCCAATACCATACCGGCGTAATGGCATTCATTAACATTGAAAAGTGATCTTCTCCCTCCTCCTTCGACAACGGCGTTGCCTCGGGATGTGGGTTGCTGTCTGCGGCTGGCGTGCCTTTATTCAGCTCGCGCATCATAACAAGTACACCCGCTGTAAGTAACAGCAAAGCAATAACAGAATAAAAAATACTGTTCATGGGCTGGCTCCATTTTTTTTGATTTTAAAAGTCTGCCATGATATTGTCAACGCACCTCACGCCCGGACCCCTTCCCCACTCGTTTGAAATCAAAGGATATTAGAGATGCTGCCCGAGAACCTTGTCCCGGCTCGTTTTCACATTTCCGCGAAGGAAACCGAATCGGGGGAAGCAGAAAAAGACGTTAATTTAACTCAGGGAAAAAGAACGCTCTCTGATTTAGAAAGCGATATATTAACGAATGTCAGCCATACCAGGCAATCAAGAAATATGTTGCTGGAAGAACGCGATCGCCATATAAAAGATCGATTATTTCGCGTAGTGAAAATTGAAACCTTTACCCGACTGCTTAACGATTTACAAGCTGAAGGGGACATCGATGCGCAGACTTTAAGTCAAATAATTGCCGAAAAAACCGAAGAAATAAATGAAGCCGGCAATGATATTTGGCTTAACCTGATTACCCGCGAAAAAGATGGGCCTTTGTTTTATAAACTCGAGGAAGAATAACGTGAAGGATGTTGAGGACAACAACGTTTATTTGACTTTAGATAATCATAAAAGCGATGAATTTATCTTAAAGCAAAATCTCGATGCCCTGATACAAAGTAAAAATGATCATATTACCCGGCTGGCGCGCGATTTAGTCTCCATTCCAGCCGCGCTGGTACGCTTAAAATGGCAGAATCGCCGCGAAATCTATGCGTTGCAGGTCAAAGAAGAGATTTACGGTGCCGTGATTAACGAGGTGGCGACGCGACACCCGGCACTGTACGACAAAATCATGTCCCGCCTGGAAAGCAACTACCAGCACCTGCTGGCGCGTGAGACAGCTACGCTGCGTATTACGCGTAAGCTGGCTGACGGCGGTTACCGCACCCCGAACGTCACCAGCGTGGCGCTGAAAGAGAAAACACCGCCCGTCCCGGAAGAACACGCAAAAAAAAGCTGACCTGCGTCAGCGTTCTGATTTGCTCTTCGCCGGGTGGCGGCTTCGCCTTACCCGGCCTACGGGATCCCAATGTACTCTTCGCCGGGTGGCGGCTTCGCCTTACCCGGCCTACGGGATTTCGATGTACTCTGCACACACCTACCAAATCTGGTAGGCCCGGCAAGCGCAGCGCCGCCGGGCGCGATAAGGCGATTACTTCGCTTTCGCGACCTCTTCACCCACCAGGCCTATCTTCAGATAGCCCGCCTGATGCAGCGTATCCATCACCTTCATCATCGTTTCGTAATCCACGGTTTTATCCGCGCGGAAGAAAACCGTGGTGTCTTTTTTGCCCGCAGTCAGCGCGTTCAGCGCCGCGATCATGGTTTCATCCGTTACCTGATCGTTACCGATAAACATGGTGTTATCTGCTTTTACTGACAAATAGACCGGTTTTTCCGGACGCGGTTGCGGCTGGCTGGACGATGCAGGCAAATTGACCTTCACATCGACCGTTGCCAGCGGTGCGGCAACCATAAAGATAATCAGCAGCACCAGCATGACGTCGATAAACGGCGTCACGTTGATTTCATGCATTTCGCCGTTATCGTCCAGGTTTTCATTAAGACGCATTGCCATAGGACATTAACCTAAACGTAATTTCTGTGCAGCGTGCACCGGTTGAGCCGTCGAGCTGGCGGCCAGATCAAGATCGCGGCTTTGCAGTAACAGCACCTGTGCGGCAACGTCGCCCAGCGAGGCTTTGTAGCTGCCAATCATGCGGGCAAAGATGTTGTAGATCACCACCGCCGGGATCGCCGCAACCAGACCAATCGCCGTGGCTAACAGCGCTTCTGCGATACCTGGCGCGACAACCGCAAGGTTAGTGGTCTGCGTCTGCGCGATACCGATAAAGCTGTTCATGATGCCCCACACCGTACCGAACAGACCGATAAACGGAGAGATGGCACCGATGGTTGCCAGATAGCCATTACCACGGCCCATATGACGACCCACCGCCGCCACACGACGCTCCAGGCGGAAACCGGTACGTTCTTTAATACCTTCGTTATCTTCTGAACCCGCAGACAGCTCCAGCTCGTTCTGCGCTTCGTTGATCAACAGCGTGCTGAGACTTTTCGATTTGAAGGAGGCAGCGATTTCACGGGCCTGGTTCAACGAGCGGGCTTCACCGAGCAGCTGCTGTTCGCGCTTTAAACGACGCTTTTGCGAAATCAGTTCAACACTTTTGCTGAAGAAGATTGCCCAGGTGACTACTGACGCCAGGATCAGGCCAATCATCACGATTTTTACAACAATATCGGCATGATGGTACATACCCCAGACGGAAAGGTCCGTCTGCATCAAATTATTACCCACTCTGTATCTCCGGACATAATTCACAAAATCTGAGCGTAATAATATCAAAACGACGTCGAATTGATAGTAGTTCTCATTAGTATTTGAATGGTGCCTGTATTCTTTCTGCTTTTCTTTGCGCTTACTCAGTAAAAGGTTTCATCGCCGGGTTTTAAGAAAATATTGTTCTTGATGAATAACCCTCAGGATGCAGAATGGGGCATTCATGGTAGTCTGGACATCCAGACGTATAAAAAACAGGTTTCGATTATGGCAGCGAAGCACATTGATACCGCGCTGGTAAATGCCGGGCGCAGCAAGAAATATACTCAGGGCGCGGTGAACAGCGTTATCCAGCGCGCCTCTTCTCTGGTGTTCGACACGGTAGAAGCGAAAAAACAGGCCACGCGCGGACGCGCCAGCGGTGAACTGTTTTATGGCCGTCGCGGCACGCTGACGCATTTCTCCCTGCAGGAGGCGATGTGCGAACTGGAAGGCGGCGCGGGCTGCGCGCTGTTTCCGTGCGGGGCGGCGGCAGTAGCCAATACCATTCTGGCGTTTGTCGAACAGGGCGATCATATTCTGGTCACCCATACTGCTTACGAACCCACGCAGGATTTCTGCTCGAAAATTCTCTCGAAGATGGGCGTGACCACGGAGTGGTTCGATCCCTTGATCGGTGCCGACATTGCTAAGCTGGTCAAACCAAATACCCGCATCGTGTTTCTCGAATCGCCCGGTTCGATCACCATGGAAGTGCACGACGTCCCCGCGATTGTTGCCGCCGTGCGGCGCGTGGCCCCCGAAGCGATCATCATGATCGACAACACCTGGGCGGCAGGCATTCTGTTTAAAGCCCTGGATTTTGGCATCGATATTTCCATACAGGCGGCCACCAAATACCTGATCGGCCACTCTGACGGCATGATCGGCACCGCCGTGGCCAATGCCCGCTGCTGGGAGCAATTGCGCGAGAATGCCTACCTGATGGGGCAAATGGTGGATGCCGATACCGCTTACATGACCAGCCGCGGCTTGCGTACCCTCAGCGTGCGTCTGCGCCAGCATCAGGAAAGCAGTGTGCAGCTCGCCGAGTGGCTGGCGACGCATCCGCAGGTGGCGGCGGTTAATCACCCTGCACTGCCGGGCAGCAAGGGGCATGAATTCTGGAAGCGCGACTTTACCGGCAGCAGCGGTTTGTTTTCGTTTGTGCTGCGTAAGCGCCTGAACAATCAGGAGCTGGCGGCATATCTGGATCACTTCACGCTGTTCAGCATGGCCTACTCGTGGGGCGGTTTTGAATCGCTCATTTTAGCGAACCAGCCAGAGCACATTGCGGCCATCCGTCCGGGCGCTGACGTCGACTTTAGCGGCACACTTATCCGCCTGCATATAGGTTTGGAAAACGTTGAGGATTTACGTGCTGATTTAGCAGCGGGATTTGAGCGCATCGTGTAAAGTTAGCAGCCTGACAAGAAATCTTTCCAGACCAGCAGACTCGTCTGCATTTCTTGCGTGGGGGATCAAGGTGTCCTTAACATTTCAGGCGTACAATAGCGCTCAATATGCGGTTCCACAGGAAAGTCCATGGTAGTTATTCAAGATATTATCGCCGCGCTCTGGCATCATGATTTCGCGGCGTTAGCTGATCCACATGTTGTCGGTGTCGTTTACTTTGTGATGTTTGCGACGCTGTTTCTGGAAAACGGATTACTTCCGGCCTCTTTCTTACCCGGTGACAGCCTGCTTCTTCTGACGGGCGCCCTGATCGCTCGCGGCGTCATGGACTTTGTGCCGGCGCTGGTGATCCTCACCACCGCTGCCAGTCTGGGCTGCTGGCTGAGCTATATTCAGGGCCGCTGGCTGGGCAACACGCGGGTGGTGAAAAGCTGGCTGGCGCAGTTGCCGGTCAAATACCACGAGCGGGCTACCTGCATGTTCGAACGGCATGGCCTTTTGGCGCTGCTGGCAGGACGTTTTCTGGCTTTTATCCGCACGTTGTTGCCCACGATGGCGGGGATCTCCGGCCTCTCAAACCGCCGCTTCCAGTTCTTCAACTGGCTGAGCGCGCTGCTGTGGGTGGGCGCGGTAACCTCGCTGGGCTATGCGCTGAGCATGATCCCCATCGTAAAACGCCATGAAGATCAGGTGATGACCTTCCTGATGATCCTGCCGATTTTCCTGCTGGTCGCCGGATTACTGGGTACGCTGATCGTGGTGATCAAAAAGAAATACTGCAACGCCTGATTCTATCCCCTCACCCTGCGGTGAGGGGTTTTACGTCCCCTGCATCATTCTGATCCGTGCAGCATCCTCTCCCGGCGTTACGCCAAAAAAGCGTTTAAACTCGCGGCTGAACTGCGAGGCGCTTTCATAGCCTACCCGCATCGCCGCCGCGCTGGCTTTCATGCCATCGTGGATCATCAACATCCGCGCCCGGTGCAGCCGGTAGCTTTTCAGATACTGCAACGGCGAGGTGCTGGTCACTGACTTGAAATTATGGTGGAACGCCGAGACGCTCATATTGGCTTCGGCGGCCAGCTGGTCAACGCTCAGGTTTTCCGTGTACTGACTTTCGATGCGTTTTAACACGCGGCTGATCAGGCTGAAATGCGTCTGACGGCTCACCAGCGCCAGCAACGCGCCGCCGCGCGGCCCCGTCAGCACGTGATAGAGAATTTCGCGCACGATTTGCCTGCCGAGGATACGCGCATCCAGCGGGCGCTCCATTACGTCGAGCAGGCGCTCCACCGCGCAGAGAATTTCATCTGACAGCGTGGCGGAATTAATGCCGCTGGCCGCCATTGCCGGCTGGAAATGCTCGTCCTCGCCAATATCCATCAGCAATTCCTGAAGCTGGAGAATATCCACGTTGACGCGGATCCCCGCCAGCGGCACTTCCGGCGTGGCAAAGGTTTCGCATTCAAACGGCAGTGGCACGGTGAGCAGCAGATATTCATTGGCGTCGTAGCGGAATACGCGGTCATTGATATAACCCGTTTTATGCCCGGAAAAGAGGATCACGATGCCCGGCTGGTACATGACCGGCGTGCGCGTACCCGGCTGCGTGCCGTACAGCAAGCGGATGTCCGGCAGCAACGCGCTCAGTTTGTTCTCATGAATTTTCAGTCGCTTAACCTGATCGGTCAGGTGCAGGCAGATTGCTTCGCGGTTCATTTATCGCCACTCCGGGTGCGGTTTTTGACCGTTACAGTGTGCGCATTTCTGTGCATATTCTCCAGTAGCATGGAGAAATGGGCAAGACATCGGCAGAAATGTGCATTGAGAGGAGCGGCCCCGATGGCCACAATGGTTCGCATCAGGCCATTCGTGGTCAGCCGTTTTTTAACCCACATAAGGGCACGAGCAATGAATAACTTTAATCTGCATACCCCTACCCGCATCCTGTTTGGTAAAAACGCCATTGCCGATCTGCGCGACCAGATCCCGGCAGGCGCTCGCGTACTGATCACCTACGGCGGCGGCAGCGTCAAAAAAACCGGCGTGCTGGATCAGGTTTACAGCGCCCTCGACGGCCTCGACGTGCTGGAGTTCGGCGGCATTGAGCCGAATCCGTCTTATGAAACTCTGATGAAAGCGGTGGAGATTGCCCGCAACGAAAACGTCACCTTCCTGCTGGCGGTTGGCGGCGGTTCGGTGCTGGACGGCACCAAATTTATCGCCGCCGCAGCGCACTACCCTGAAGGTATCGATCCATGGCAGATCCTGCAAAATTCCGGCAGCGAGATCAAAAGCGCGATCCCGATGGGTTCGGTGCTGACATTGCCCGCCACCGGCTCTGAGTCCAACAAAGGTGCCGTGATCTCCCGTAAAACCACCGGCGATAAACAGGCATTCCACTCGCCGTTCGTCCAGCCGGTGTTCGCCGTGCTGGATCCGGTTTACACCTACACCCTGCCGCCGCGCCAGGTGGCGAATGGCGTGGTGGATGCCTTTGTGCACACCGTTGAACAGTACGTCACTTACCCGGTAGATGCCAAAATTCAGGACCGTTTTGCGGAAGGTATTCTGCTGACGCTGATTGAAGACGGCCCGAAAGCGCTGACCGATCCGGAAAACTACAACGTGCGCGCTAATGTGATGTGGGCGGCAACCCAGGCGCTGAACGGCCTGATTGGCGCTGGTGTGCCGCAGGACTGGGCGACCCATATGCTGGGCCACGAACTGACGGCGATGCACGGCCTGGATCATGCCCAGACGCTGGCGGTTGTACTGCCTGCGCTGTGGAATGAGAAACGCGACGTCAAACGCGGCAAACTGTTGCAGTACGCCGAGCGCGTATGGAACATCACGGAAGGCTCTGACGACGAGCGTATCGATGCCGCTATCGCCGCCACCCGCCATTTCTTCGAGCAGATGGGTGTGCCGACGCGCCTGTCCGGCTACGGTCTGGACGGCAGCTCCATCCCTGCCCTGCTGGCGAAACTGGAAGAGCACGGTATGACGCAATTAGGCGAACATCAGGACATAACCCTCGATGTCAGCCGTCGCATCTACGAAGCGGCTCGCTAAAGGTTTTTTCTTCTGCGGCTTTCGTTTTCGGGCTTTTCGTCCAGACTTAAGTCACACCCTTTCACCAGGCGTATGCCTGGTGAACTTCAAAAAGGAGGAATGCATGGCAAATCCAACCGTTATCAAGCTTCAGGACGGCAACATCATGCCGCAACTGGGTCTCGGCGTGTGGAAAGCGGGCAATGAGGAAGTGATCTCCGCCATTCATAAAGCGCTGGAAGTGGGTTATCGCTCCATCGATACCGCTGCCGCGTACAAGAACGAAGAAGGCGTCGGCAAAGCGTTGCAGAGTGCTGGCGTCGCGCGTGAGGATCTGTTCATCACCACCAAACTGTGGAATGACGATCAGAAACGGCCACAGGAAGCGTTACAGGAAAGCCTCGATAAACTGCAACTCGATCATGTTGATCTCTACCTGATGCACTGGCCGGTGCCGGCTATCGATCACTATGTCGACGCCTGGAAAGGAATGATCGATCTACAGAAACAGGGGCTGGTGAAAAGCATCGGCGTGTGTAACTTCCAGATCCACCATCTGCAACGGCTGATCGATGAAACAGGCG
This sequence comes from Enterobacter sp. ENT03, assembly GCF_019218745.1. Lineage (GTDB taxonomy): Bacteria > Pseudomonadota > Gammaproteobacteria > Enterobacterales > Enterobacteriaceae > Enterobacter_D. The sequence continues at coordinate 2,884 of NZ_JAHUXA010000024.1, read as the reverse complement.
TCACGCCGGTGATCAACCAGATCGAACTGCACCCGCTGCTGCAACAACGTCAGCTGCATGCCTGGAACGCTACGCATAAGATCCAGACTGAATCCTGGAGCCCGCTGGCACAGGGCGGTGAAGGGGTGTTCGATCAGAAAGTGATCCGCACGCTTGCAGATAAATACGGCAAAACCCCGGCGCAAATCGTCATCCGCTGGCACCTGGATCAGGGCCTGGTCGTGATCCCGAAATCCGTTACGCCTGCGCGCATCGTGGAAAACTTCGATGTATGGGATTTCCGTCTCGATAAAGACGAACTGAGCGAAATCGCCAAACTGGATCAGGGCAAACGTCTCGGCCCGGATCCGGACCAGTTCGGCGGGTAATCCGCTGCCGGATGGCGACGCTCGCGTCTTATCCGGCTGTGGCAGGTCTGCGCTCCTGTAGGCCCGGTAAGCGAAGCGCCACCGGGCAACAGGCTTACCCCCCGGCAACCTTACTGCGTTTTTTGGCGCTGGCCGGCGTCTGACGCTGATGCGCCACCGGCGTATGTTTGGTCAATGCCGGGCGGGTATGGCGATTCTGCCGCTTGGCTTCACGCATCTCTTCAATGGTCGGCGACGGCACCAGGCAGTCGCGGCGTCCGCCAATCAGATGTTTTTTCCCCATCTCTTCCAGCGCCTGACGGATCAGCGGCCAGTTTTTCGGGTCGTGATAACGCAGCAAGGCTTTATGCAAACGACGCTGTTTATCCCCTTTCGGGATCACCACGTCTTCACTCTTATAGCCAATTTTACCCAGCGGATTTTTGCCGGTGTAATACATGGTGGTGGAGTTGGCGAGCGGCGACGGATAGAAATTCTGCACCTGATCCAGACGGAAACGTCGCTGCTTCAGCCACAGCGCCAGATTCACCATGTCCTCATCGCGCGTACCAGGGTGCGCGGAGATAAAGTACGGGATCAGATACTGCTCTTTGCCCGCCTGTTTCGAGTAGGTGTCGAACAGCTCTTTAAAGCGGTCATAGCTGCCCATGCCCGGCTTCATCATCTTCGACAACGGCCCCTCTTCGGTATGCTCCGGGGCAATTTTCAGGTAACCGCCAACGTGATGCGTCGCCAGCTCTTTGATATAGCGCGGATCTTCCACGGCGATGTCATAACGCACACCGGAGGCAATCAGGATCTTCTTGATGCCCTTCAGATCGCGGGCGCGACGATAGAGATTGATGGTCGGCTCATGGTTGGTGTCCATGTGCTGACAAATATCCGGATAGACGCACGACAGACGACGGCAGGTTTGCTCGGCGCGCGGCGACTTACAGCGCAGCATATACATGTTAGCGGTCGGGCCGCCAAGATCCGAAATCACGCCGGTAAAGCCCGGCACCGTGTCGCGAATCGCTTCGATCTCGTTGACGATGGAATCTTCAGAACGGCTCTGAATAATGCGCCCTTCGTGCTCGGTAATGGAGCAGAACGAACAGCCGCCAAAGCAGCCACGCATAATGTTGATGGAGAAGCGGATCATCTCATACGCCGGGATACGGGCAGTGCCATAGGCCGGATGCGGAACACGCTTGTACGGCAGCGCAAATACGCTGTCCATCTCTTCGGTGGAGAGCGGAATGGCGGGCGGGTTGATCCAGATATAACGCTCACCGTGTTTTTGCATCAACGCGCGGGCGCAGCCTGGGTTAGTTTCATGGTGCAGAATACGCGAGGCGTGGGCGTACAGCACTTTATCGGCTTTAACCTTCTCAAAGGATGGCAGCAGCACGTAGGTTTTTTCCCAGGGTTTCGGGCGCGGCGGCTGCACGACGACGGCTTTTGCTTCAGCTTTCTTCGGTTCCACAGGTTTGTTATCGGCGCACGGCAGATCCTCGCCATAGGGATGCGGGATCGGATCGATTTTGCCCGGCATATCAATAATACGTGAATCCACGCCGCTCCACCCCGGCAGCGCTTCTTTCACCATGATGGCGGTGTTACGCACATCGCGAATTGTGCTAACCGGTTCGCCCTGCGAGAGGCGATGCGCGACTTCCACCAACGGGCGCTCGCCGTTGCCGAAGATCAGCATGTCGGCTTTGGAGTCCACCAGCACCGAACGGCGCACGGTGTCAGACCAGTAATCATAGTGCGCGGTACGGCGCAGGCTGGCTTCGATACCCCCCAGGATCACCGGCACGTCTTTCCAGGCTTCTTTACAGCGCTGGGTGTAGACGAGCGTCGCGCGATCGGGACGTTTACCCGCCACGTTATCCGGCGTATAGGCGTCGTCGTGGCGCAGTTTACGATCAGCGGTGTAACGGTTGATCATCGAGTCCATGTTGCCCGCGGTCACGCCGAAGAACAGATTCGGTTTACCGAGACGCATAAAGTCGTCTTTGCTGTTCCAGTCCGGCTGGGCGATGATCCCCACGCGGAAACCCTGCGCTTCCAGCATACGTCCACAGATCGCCATGCCGAAACTCGGGTGATCGACATAGGCATCCCCGGTAACCAGAATGATGTCGCAGCTGTCCCAGCCAAGTTGATCCATTTCCTCACGTGACATGGGCAAAAAGGGTGCGGGGCCAAAGCAGGCCGCCCAGTATTGCGGCCATGAAAAGAGGTCGCGATCCGGCTGGATCAGGGAAATAGCGCTCATAATGCTTCCGGGGGGTAGTTATCGAATTCGAAGGGCGGGGATTATACGCTGTAATAGCGGATTAAATGAAGGTTTATTGTTTAAAAATCACCCTCATTTATCCCCTCACCCCGGCCCTCTCCCTTGTACAGTCCGGGGACATCATGAACACTTGTTCGGGGACATGGTAGACACTTACAACTAAGGCATAAGAACCCGTTTATGGAGTCGCTTATGCCCTGGGATGCGAGAGATACCATGTCATTACGTA
>NZ_JAHUXA010000023.1 GCF_019218745.1 Enterobacter sp. ENT03 | reverse complement strand
CCAGTTGAGCGGATTCGCGTTTGAATTCAGGACTGAAATTTCTTCTTTTCATTGGAGCACCTGTGTTGTTCTGAGGTGAGCATATCACCTCTGTTCAGGTGGCCAAATTCAGTAAACCACTTCATACTCGATCAGGTATTCTTTACCATTCTGACGCGCGGTTGTGTCGTGGTTTGATGAATAACGGCTCTGCGGGGTGTTAAACAGGCTGTAGTTATCATCAAGAAGCTGTGTCACCACCACTTTTGGATTCTGGACGCCTACCCCGTCGAAGAGGTCGAGGGCATTCATCAAATAGTTACGTTCAGGTAGGGCCTGGAAGATTGGCGCTAAATCGACCATCTCACGCCCAATTGCGATTTTACTCATTTGTTAGTCATCCTTGATTAAGAGGTGAAGAATGGACGGCATACGAATCCTTTGGATTCGAGCGTGGTGATAGCTGCGGCGTGATTCGCTGCGTTCAGGTTGTCGGCTTTAAGCGCTACGAAGCTACCAACATTAGGCGCACGTACGACATTCACGGTTTTAACGTCGCCAGCGCTGACGAAATCGGACACCACCACAAAGGCATCATCGCCGGAGGCATAGAGCGCCCCATCAGCGCCGATAACGTCGCCGCATTGCACATCCGCTGGCAGGTCGAAAACACGACCCTCGACGGCTGCAAAACAATCCGTTGCGTAGCTCACTACGTCCGTGAAACTTTTTCGAATTGGGAAAAGCTCGGTTAGGTCAATCATTGTTGTTTTATTTCCTTTGATTTGATTGCGATCCGTTCCTGCATACTTAATTGAGGTGTGCCCTCAGAAGGGAAATACTGGTCTACAGCTTTTTCAATTTCTTCTACGGTACATCCTGCCATCTCAGCCACTTTAGCTATTAATTCAGGATTAACTTCGATCACTTCGGATTTGTATTTTAGGATTCGGTCGCGATTGTTTAATAAGAACATTGTGTTGTTCCTTCGCGTTGTGTCTGCTTACAGCATTTATGTTGTACACAGGGTAAGAAAAGGGCTACCGAAGTAGCCCCAGGAGAGAATGCCCCTTGCTAGAGAAAGCATTATTAACGTCATTTTTAAAGAGTAATGAAGTTAAGAATACTATCTTGAAGAATACCTTCTGGAATAAATTGCCCCTGCTGTTATCTTAGGAGATTAAAAGATCAGGGGCAGCTTTGCGCCCATTTCAAAACAGAAGCCCTTCTGTCATGGCAAGAAATGGGAGATTGGAACCTCACTATCATTGCTGGAAACAATAATAGGAGAAGCCAGACGTAACAAAGAAACATCATCGACGTTTAAAGCAGTCTGACAACATTCACCCTAACGGAATGAATGAGTAAAAAGCACAATGCTTTTTTCGTAAAGAAAGGAGATGCACGGTGATTGTTCACACTACTACCACAAAATAATAATGTGACCGTGCATTACCTTTGGAACGACAAAGAAGAAATAACCGTGGCTAAAGAACATAACCCATTCTTTACGGAAAAACATTGGAGAGAGCGCCGCTATGGGAAACGGCATTCTCAGGAGTGCCCACACTATGGAATAATGTTTGCAAATCGTATTGACATACAAGGGAGAGAAACGTGATTTGATACGTTTATTCAGATCCTATTCTTATAGTACAGCATTTCCGTTACAAAGTCAATCTTTTTATTCACTTTAAGTGCATTTTTATGCAGATTGGTTTTGTAACAGATCGTTCAGTTCATCTTTACACGCTGCCAGAGACAGCGCCGCCTGTGTCACCTCTCCTATCAGTTCCTGCTCCTCACATAGGCTCTCTGTACCTTCCACTGAGAGGATAATCCCCTCCAACGCCACCGCTGACAATTGGATCAGCCTTACAGCGTCAGAGAGTCTCTCAGGCTTGCTCTCAGGGAGAGCTTTGTATACAGCATTTACCGCATCAAGTAGTGGAATGTGAAGTTCATCGTGGAATTCTTGAAGAAAATCTTCTAACTGGGTTTTAGTCATTGTGTCATCCGTGTTTTGATCAACTTGACGATGTTCAATGCCACTTGAAACGGGGCAATCTCAGTTGCCAGCACATCGAGAAGGTACTCTATTTTATTAACATCTTGTGCCTGTTCTGCCCATTCAGCCTGTTTAACTAAATCCTGCACGTATTGCATGCGGTCTTGAAAGTAATCTTGTTTTGTTATTTCCATAATCATTCTTTGTACTTGTCTCCAATGTTAAAAAGTTCATCAAAATCCCTGGCTCCCGCCACGGTATTGTTCATTGCGTTGTATGTTAGGTAGTGGTTTAGTGATTCAAAGCCGAGGCATTGCCAGCGGCGAAGCTGGCTATCATCCCAGGTGTAAACTTTGCGTTTTCGTGGTTTGTAATAAACGCTCGGACACGAAGAAAGAATGTCATTCATCGCCGCCCACGTTTCACTGTCTGGCGGGGGTGAATCCACTAATTCAACGTGTTCTATCAATGTGCCTGGGATTTTTTCGAGAGAAGTGATTAATAATCGCTGTTGCTGTTTTTGTGCTGCTTTGCCGATCCTGTTGACATTTTCCCGTTCAATGCGGGTGAGGGTGCTACGTTCCTTCTTACTCATTGCACCTCGTCTTAGTGGTTCGAGGTGATGAAAGAAACGTTGTGATTAACGTCAAAATCGTAATACCCGCCTCTCCGAGTGATGGTGATCACTTTGGCATCTTTCATCAGGGACAACCAATAACGGATTCCGCTTTCCGAGTAGCCCAGGGCAGATGCCAGGGTTTTGACGCTGGAACGGTATGTTCCGTTCTCACGGCCAAGGCTTGCAAGGTGGTTATAGATTCGTCTGCATACTTCGTTGCATCCGAGTTGAAACTTTGTATCTTCGTTCAGTAAGTAAAGGTTGTTCATAATCCTCCAGGTTAAAATGGTAGATCTTCGCGTTGATCGAAGGTTTCATTCGTTGGTGCGGTTAAAATAATCTCACGTCCAAGATGTTTGGTCGCTGTCTGTGAAATAAGTTGGTAGGCTGCTTCCTCATCGCCCATTGTCTCTGTTAGCGCCCATTTCCAAGCGGCATCGATGGGATCGCCATTCGGTTTGCAGATAGCCACACCGCCCCAGGGAAGCTCTGGCTTGTCCTGCTGAGTGGGGATCGTTGGTGTTGGTTGATACTGTGGAGCATCCCAGACAAACGGAAGATCATCAAAATCAGGAACGGCATGTTCCGCTGCTGTCTCATCAGGATTAGGCGCTGCTGGTAGTTGATCTGGTGGGATAACGTGAGCATCAGTAAGCGGTAATGCAGTGTACAGAAGAGTGTCATACTTAGAATCGGGATTAGATTCTGTTGTCACCAGTCCCAGTTTTTTCAGGTCGCTAATTCGTCTGCCTATCGTTGAAACAGATGTTTTGTGCTTTCTCGCTAATGTCCCTTGGCTCTCGTAGCAGGTTTTGCCATTCGCTTGATAACTCTGAAAGCGGCAATACAAACCAACGTGAAAGCTGTCGATCTTTATACCATCGGGGCAATCTTTTGAATAAAGGTATTCAATGTCTTCGAAGAAGGTGAAGTCCTTTTTGAAGGTTTGCGATGTTACAGTTTTTCCGTCTTCATCTTGATACGTGTGCTCGTGTTTTGCCTTAATCTGGGCGAGGGTTTTTGCCATTGTTGTTTGCTCCTATGTATGCTCAGTAAAATACGAATGCTCTTCATTTGGGTTTTCTCCGCTTCTCATTCGTGGATTGTTGTTAATGCTGGTGGTGGTGATTACGCGCCAGCTTTCGAGTATTTGACCGCCAGACTTTGGCATTCTTCAAGAAGGAGTGCGCTTACGCTCATTTTTCGGCGCTTTGCTTCTTTGAACAGAATCTGAAATGTCTCATCAGGGATCATTAACGATGTGGACGGCGGTAGTTTGGTTTTCTTCTCGTTCATTCTGGTTCCCTCCTGGGTTAGCTGGTCAAGGGTGTGAAGTTTGGCGTTGCTCGCCATTCGTCAAAGCGTCGGATCGCTTCTTCAAACATCTCCACTCTGTCGGGCTGTTCACGCTTACGCGCTCGGACAAGTGAACTGTAAACCAGTCCTCGTGTTGTTCGGCCTGTGATCAAATCCGCGTAGATTTGGTCAACGTTGAAATAACGCATGTGTTTTGCTCCTGTTTCGGTTTTCTCCAGACGCAAAAAAGCCCCCGCACCAAAACCTGGTGGAGGCTGCAATGTATGCGTGATGGAATGTTGTTAGATGGGGTAGATGATAATGATTATCACCATACTTTTAATAATACACTAAAAGCACACTTGCTGTCAAGTTATTTTTCAATAACTTCAAAAAAGTCAAGCGCATTACGTGCTTTATACAAAAAACAGATAGTTGCTATCAATGGAAATCTGTGGTAGAAATTGCCACCAGAGAAGACAGCCACAAGAAACACACAAAGCATCCTGTAACGCTCTCTGCGACGTTCTGACGCTTTCATGCTACCTTTTACCACCCACCCTATAAAAATCGCTCTACGGGCTTCCTGTGCGTTCTGGTGACGTATGGCGCACCTCTGGCACTTACTCCCGAAACCAATAGCACAACTACAGACGGATAACGTTAGTTATCAGGATGGTAGGCGTTGGTATTGGATTGAGGCTTAGTGAACTGAACCTTAGCACGGTGAAAGTGAACTTTAGCCGCTCTACCTTCGAGAATTAGCACGACTACGGACAACGGACGTAGGAGGGTTAATTGTCGTTAGGTAGAGTTAGCATGTGGTCAATCATCGTTAGATGGTTGGGTACATGGTTACATACCGCGCACAGCGCAATGGTATTCGCCCACGGCGAAAGCGATCTCTTGCCGATGGCAAATAATTGTTCGTGCCTGACTCTCGTCAGAAACGAAGTTTGCACGAGTCCAGAAGGTAAAGAGTGTAGCTTGCGCTGGTTCCTGAGCGGAACGAGGCCAGCCAACGAAGCCCGAAAGGTAGCGAAGTAAGGCTGCTTGCCAGGAGTGACGGCGAAGAGCCGCCAGCAAAAGAAATAATGAAGAAGATCATTCTTGCGCGGCGTAGCCTGACCTAAGTCAGCGCAAAAGATACTGATCTAATAACTGATCTTATTATTAGTATTATAGCTAATCTTATTGTCAGTCGCTGTGACCGACCCCCTACGTCAGCCTGACATACCCCCTCTTTCACTCTGACCGACCCCCTACGTCACAATGACCGACCCTGCTCACTCCGAATCGTACATGCAACAACCTTGGGATAATTCCCATCAAACCGGCATGTAATCCGCTGGTAAATGGCAGGTAAAGATCAGGGGTGAATGTAGCCAAACTTAACAAGTGACCTTTCATTTCAGAATCACTTAACTTTGTTGAAGCCTTGTACCTTGCGGCTTGCAGCGATCATTGTCCACAATGGAAACTTTCATGATAGGTGCAATTTGCTTAACGACTGTTTATAAAATGAAACATCGGTTTATTTTCATGCCAAAACCACATTATTGATAATAGTTCTCAACAACTCAGATCACATCGTTACGGATGAGAATAGCTATCATCTAACGTACAATAGCTCTACCTCAATGTTCTAAAGTAATGTGAGATAGAGCACCTAACCTATTGATTTAGTTAACACACACACCGTCACACTTCTCCTTTCTCTCTATGGTATGCAATGAATGTGAATAGACCGTGCATAGTCCCACCAGTATTTGGCAACGTGCAAACATCTGTTTAGACTTTCCAAAATATTGATTTCTCTCAGGATATTTTATATTTGTCCAAATTTTATACAGGGAGTGCGTACTGGTCGTGTTCGATAGTGCTGGAAATGGCGCAACCTTCCACCGCCCCACCAAAGAAATGTGAGATTAGAAGATTGTAACTTACTGAAAATGATCATAATCTTATTTCACAGTTTCAGGATTGACGGAGATAAGTTGATGGCGACCACGAAGATAATCACCCAAGCAGAGGCATTTAAGCTGATAAGCTGGCTTGAGAGTCATAACAAACAGCTATTCGCAGATGTAGCGATCACTATGGCCTCTTTATGTTTACGGGTAGGTGACACGGTGAATTTGAAGTTCAGCCAGTTCAAGGAGGGAAACACGCTGGAAGTGCTGGAGAGTAAGACGGGCAAGAAGAAAGAAATCATCGTCCCTGCGAAGGTGTGGGAGATTGTAGAACGTCGCCGCCAGGCCTTCCCGAAAGACGAATACGTTTTCACGTCACACAGCAACCGTGCATCAGGAAAATCTCCTGTGAGTCGTGAGCAAGTGAACCGTGAGATCAAACAGGCTGCGGAGAATGTCGGGATTAAAGGAACGGTAGGGTGTCACTCGTTCAGAAAATTTTCTGCCACACAGGTGTGGGAAAAATCTAACGGGAATTTGGCGTTAGCAATGAAAGCGCTGAACCATTCAGATCCTAAAGTGACCATGAACTATTTGAAGATTGACGTTAAGAGCGTGGGCGCTGCCCTTGCAAACATTTGGGATTAATGTTTTATAAAGGTTACATTTTTCTCGCTACAACAGGAAAGGCATCAATTATTATGTTTTTTAATCTTAGAAGTTTTGGCTTATTAAAATTTCCAACCACGATTTCAGAGTGCCTTCGAGCATTGTCACTGAAAAATCTTAACTTAAAATACCGCAGATTTACGCCCGTTAAAAATTCAGTACCATCATGCAGAAAAACATTCTCCAATGTAGTTTGAAGGTCATTCATTCTTGTCATGTTTAATTTTCTTGTAAAACAGTCATAACCATTATTTTTATTTATTAACTCACACAGCAATAGACCGTTAGAGTAAACAAAGACTTTCAAGACAGGATTTTTATTTTTTTCGGAATACTTTTCAAATGATGCGATAAGTTCTTTTTTTTCATCATCTTTTATAGTGGTTTTTTTTAGCCCTCTACTATTAACATTCTCAACATTTCTAATGCTAGTATCAATGGCATTGCTATCGTCGTGATGAATACTATTTTTTGATGATAATTTAAGGAATAGAAACACACCTGCTACAAACCCGACAAACATAAACAATCCGGGCATACCGCTTACACCACCATGATGGGAACAAGCTCCTCTACTTCCTATTGATGCAGACATCCAACCATCATTACATCCAGAAAACAGGGAGCCAATGACGGTAAAAAATATAAAAACGGAGATTGAAGCAATAACCTTTAGCATAGCTGTATCCATTTTTCCGAAATAAAACATTATCTTATGAGCAATCATCCAAAACATTCGCATTAATTATGGTCTTGCGTTCCAATTTATGCAACGTAAGAGAGATGACGCAGGTTAAATTTTCTAAGTATCCAGCTATTTAAGTAAGTCATCTGAATAAACTACTCGATTACATACAAGCATTGAAATCATAATCCAAAGGGGTATTGCACCCTTTGGATTTGTGCTGTTGAATGCGCGTTTCTGGTGCAATGGCTTAAAGATTAGAAGTATCGCTTGCTACCCTACTGTTTGGAATGTAACGAACTACTGTTTGGGCCATGATCCCAGAAATGACCATCTTGCTTAACTCAACCGTAGTGTCAGGAAGTTTCCACGTTGCTTTATCTGAATCTGAAAACTCAGGTTTCCCATACTTCTGAGTTAGCAATTGACTCAATGTGCCAAATTGACTCGTAACGATACCTTCATTTTTTTTCTCATTACTGGCTACGTTCGTTTGTACAAGACGATCAGCACTATTAAAAAGGAATGTGACAGTATAAAGACCGCTACCGATCGATACATTATCAATCCGCACTTTCCCAAAATTATCCTTATACTTTTCTGGTGAGATCAGATGCGCGCCATTGCCCTGAGCCGCAACAACTTCTGACGGATTCATGTCCCATTTAGTATTTCCATAACCAATACCCTTAGCGAATGAGAGCAGAGGTAAAGTTAGAATCACGAAAGCCATTAGTAATTTTTTCATTCCATCCCCACGAATTGAGTTTATTAATTGTGAACCCGTTTACAATGTTCCCATTGCTCAGTGCTTCTTGCGATGCGGTCACTAATTGCAAAGTTCATCAGCGACGAATCATAGGCGTACACTTTACTTTTATCATCAGCCATCATCAACTTACCGTTAGTTTTCAGCTTTGGCGAGAGTAGGTATGTACCGTTTAAACGGTTAGCTTTGAAGCTATCGACATGCAACGTTACCTCGGCCCGACCCAGCACGCGTAAAGCACCAATTCTGCCATTCTGTATTGCTGCAATAGCATACTGACAGAGATAGGTTTTCACGGTTGAAGCTGTGTTTTTTCCGTCAACCTTAGCAGATAGGTAATGTGACGAGGTTTCAGGGATTGAACTATGAAGAGAAGATGACGGGTAAGAATAATTTTTATACGCAGAAGAGGTACTTGATCCAATCCGGCATGTTTTTCCAACCGCAATGCACGAATTACCGCATGGTATACCTTTCTTGCAGTTCTTCGCGTATGCAGAGAACGACAACCCAGCTAATAGAAATGTACCAATGGTTATCCTAACCAACGAAGACCAGCCCATAAACCACCCTTCTTTAAGATTGTCCCTGCATGATACCATACTTAAATTGAGGGAATAGAAGCCATAAAGCCCGTTGGTGGTAAGATACGCGCGGAGCGACAGAATCAGGGATGATTGTCAGTTAGGATTCCCAGTTAAGGCCATCAATCACATAAGAAACTGAGAAAAGCGGGAACTTATGCAGATAACGTTTGGTGATCCCGCCGCTCTTCTCATGACCTACCGTCTGCTGTAGGTGAAGAATATTCGTCACCCATCCAGCCATCGCAGCAGAGCAAACCGAGTGTCGAATGGAATGCAGCAACCTCCGTTGTCCGTAATCATCCAGATACGCAATCCCAAGTTGATCACGGAGATCAGCAAACATTTTGCCTATCTTTGTCATGTTCGTACCAGCAACTTCTGAGAAAATCCGCTCTTTCCACTGGCGATCAACATAATCCATAAATCCCCATTCGATCAGCTTAGGGTGGATTACCACTTGCCGCGTTGCATTTTCTGTTTTCCCCTGCCCTCCCTCTGCAATCAGGAAGTAATGCCGTTGGCTGTCTTCATCGAATTTAATCTGTGACTTCTCCAGTTTGGCAATCTCGCCTCTTCTGGCTCCGGTGTATGCCAAAAGCAATGTGATCCACTTTTGCCAATTATCAGGCTGTATAAGCGCCCACCCCACAAACTTTTTCATTTCTGTTGTGCTGTATGCGCCAAATCTTGCTTTAGAAGGTGCAGCCACTACGCCATCAGTTGGCGACTTAGATAAAATGTCTTTGTTTTCTGTGAGGAAGGTTTTGAACAGTGATTTATAAATCTTGAGATGCTTATGGATGGCCTCAACACCAACAAGATCATCCGGTGGCACATCATCACATTCTATCAATTGCTGAATGGACATTGAGCGATAAGGCTGAACAACGCGCTTAGGGAGATTTTCAACGACTTCCATGACCTGTTTAATGTCCTGTTTGGTGATCGCCGCGACATCAGTTTCTCCTCCCAGGACGGTTAGCAACACTTCCATGTAACGCTTATTTGCCATTGAGATCGATTTCGTCCAGTCGCGCCCCTTTTCGTCTTTGTACATCGCCCACGCATCCGAAAGGGTTAGCACTTTTTCTGGTTCAACTTGCGATTGAGATTCCACTATTTCAGCAGGAACAACTATCGGCTGGTGAGGTAAAAGTGGGTTTCTTGCAGCCTTGCGTTCTGATGCAACCAGATTTGACAAGAATGATTCGAACACTGGGAGCGGCGTAACTAATGATTTAACAAAAGGGATGTGAGGAATGATGCTAACCATCAAAGCAGATGCTTCGCGGTAGCTGTCAGTAGATAGTGATTTTTTATACGAACGTCCATCCGATAAGCGGATCTGGATGTAGTAGTTACCGTATCTCTTGAAGGTGTACGGAAGTAATTTTAACCTCATAGACAAGCCCTTTTTGTACCTCAAGTGCATTACGCACGGACAAAAAGAGAGTCAATCTTATGATAAGTAGGCCGAATTTCGGCCCCCTACGCTGGCATTATCCAGATCAGGTGGTACGGGTATTTCTCAGCCTTCACAAAGAAGGGCACCCCGAGTCATCGATAAATCATTTGTTGATGGCTGTGTAAGCCATCCCGCACAGGATACTGACAGGGGGTAAGGTTGTAAATCACGATGACCAGTCGTGGACGCTCACAATAGTGGGAAATAACATGTCGAAAACAATCTGTATTGTTGATGGCTATTCAACAGGCGCAGAGCTGGCCCCTATTTTCGAGAAAAAAGGCTGGCGCTGCGTTCATATTCAAAGCAATGCGGCGATCCCGGGGGACTATCTTTTATCATATCGTCCACAGACCTATGATCAGCATTTAATCTTAAAAGAGACGTCTATTTTAGCTATGCAGGAACTGGCACGATGTCTCTCTTTATTTGCTCCCGACAGCTTAAGATAGCGAAAAATCTTATCTTGCGCGGGCTGCGCTTATCGGATATTGCCGCCAGTCTTCACTTTGCCAATCAGCATTATTTCACCCATAGCTTTAAAGAAATGTTTACTGTTACGCCGGGCCAGATGTCGCGGTTATTTAAAGGGGCGTGATTAACCCACGTTCTGCTTACGCGCCAGCTCAGCGACCGTCATGGTAAATATCACCTTAGTCTTTGTCTCATTCGCATAATGGTGTGGCACGTCGGTTTTTGCCACCGCCGAATGACCTTTTGGCAGCACAAATTCATGTTCCTCTATTTTTAACGTTAACCGCCCCTGCTCCACGTGAAACAGCTCAAACGTGCCCTGCGGATGGCCCGGCGAAGTAAAGCGTTCGCCGGGGAACATCTCCCAGCGCCAGAGTTCCACCATATCCGCCCCACTGGTACCCGCCAGCAGGCGCGCGGAACCGCCCTTTTTCCCCGTCCACAGTGTCGGGATGTCGTCTTCGGCGATCACATGTACGCTGGGCTTGCTGGCGACATCAACAATGTCTGCCACCGACACGCCCATCGCGGCGGATACTTTGCAGAGAATGGCGATGCTGGGGTTGGCCGCGCCTTTTTCGATCTCCACCAGCATACCTTTGCTGATCCCCGCCCGCTGGGCCAGAGTGTCTAACGTCAGTTTTTGCTGCTGCCGAAAGGCGCGGATACGTCCGGCGAGCGCTTCGCTCACGCGGTCAACGTCGGCACCCTCAACGGTCAGTATATTGACTTTATTGGTCACTGGTCATTACCATGGTCTGAAATAGTCATTAAAGGATTATCCAATGTTAACTGTGACACCGTCAATCGATCCCGCCGTGGCAGCCCTTGCGCCCGGTTTCCGCGCCCTGAGCATCGTGGTTGAAGCTGGCGCACTGGTTCATCCGGAAGTGGGCGCTCAGGCGCTTACACAGGCTTGCCTGGCCGTCAACGCGCAGGATGTTCCCTGGGCCGAGGCGCACCTTGCCGCCTGGGGAACGGTTTTTAAAGCCTTCGGCGCGAAACCAAAACGGACCCCCTGTTCGGCGGAAGCCCTGCGTAAGCGCGTGCTGCGCGATGGCACCCTGCCCGCCATCGATCCGGTAGTCGATCTCTATAACGCCATCAGCATTCAGTATGCGATCCCGGTAGGGGGCGAAAATATCGCGGCCTACCGGGGGCAGCCGCGGCTGGTCATCGCCGATGGCAGCGAGACTTTCGATACCGTTAAAGAAGGTGAAACCGTACTGGAACATCCTGAGCCGGGGGAAGCGATCTGGCGGGACGATACTGGCGTAACCTGCCGACGCTGGAACTGGCGTCAGGGCGTGCGTACCCGTCTGGACGCCAGCGCCACGCAGATGTGGTTCATCCTCGAAAGCCTGCCGGAGATGCCGCTGGCGGCGCTGCATGAGGCCGGAGACGCATTGATCGCCGGGCTTAAGGCGATGATGCCGGAGGCGAAAATCAGTCAACAACTTATTGGCACGGAAAAGGGGTAATGCCCGGCTGATTTTCACTCCCGGAGGATAAGTCCTGCTTTTTGCATCGGGTGTTTCATGCGCCGGGGGACGGCTATGCTTAGGCTATTCGCACAACGTACTGGAGTAGTTATGAAAGCAATCGCCATCACCGCCGCTGCGCAGAACGGCAGCAACCTCGATTTTCTGCGTGACATTGACGTCGATAAGCCCGTCGCCCGGGGCCACGATCTGCTGGTGCAGGTTAACGCCGTTTCCGTAAACCCGGTGGATACCAAAGTGCGTGCCGGATTCAACGCCGACGAACCGCGCATTCTCGGCTGGGATGCGGTAGGCGTTGTCACGGAGGTGGGCGACGCAGTGACGCTGTTTGCGCCTGGGGATACCGTCTGGTACGCCGGGGCGCTGACCCGTCCGGGCAGCAACGCAGAATATCAGTTAGTTGACGAACGCATCGTGGCGCACAAGCCTACCTCGCTGGATAACGCCTCTGCGGCGGCGCTGCCGCTGACCGCCATAACCGCGTGGGAGATGTTGTTCGATCGCCTCGGCGTGGCGGAAAACGGCAACGAGGGCGATGTGCTGCTGATCGTCGGCGCGGCGGGCGGCGTGGGTTCTATCCTCACCCAGCTGGCACGTAAGCTGACGAAAATGACGGTGATTGGCACGGCTTCACGCCCGGAAAGCCAGCTGTGGGTGCGGGATCGTGGCGCGCACCATGTGATTGACCACAGCAAACCGCTCGGCGAGGAGCTGGCGCGTATCGGCATTCAACAGGTCACTCATGTTGCCAGCCTGACCAATACCCGCGATCACTATCAGCAGCTGATTGATGCGCTGATCCCGCAGGGTAAGCTGGCGCTGATCGACGATCCCGACAGCCTGGATGCCCGTCCGCTGAAAGCCAAAAGTCTCTCTCTGCACTGGGAATTTATGTTCACCCGCTCAATGTTTGAAACGCCGGACATGATCGCGCAGCATCACCTGCTGACTCGCGTGGCGTCACTTATCGACAGCGGCGTGATTAAAACCACGCTCGGCGAGCATGGCGGGGTGATCAACGCCGAAAATCTGCGCAAGGCGCATAAGCTTATCGAGACACAGCGCGCGGTCGGCAAGATTGTCCTCGAAGGTTTCTGAGCCAGGAATCATCCCAAAAGCCTTTCCCGATGAAAGCGAAGCGCGGTTAACGCGCTTCGCGGCTTCTGCTTTGCCCCGCCTTTGCTTACACTTTTTAGCAAAGCGCTGTTGCTTTCAATCATAAATCGCAGCAATGTTAGCGCGCATGATTTACCAGAGGGCGGTATAAAAATAAAACGCCTGTCAAAAACGGAGAGATTATGGGTAAGACGAAAATGTTACTTCTGGGCGCGCTGCTGATGACGTCCGGCGCGGTGCTTGCCGCACCGCAGGGAACCGGTATTCAGAAATATGAAATTCAGGAATTTATTGCCGACTTTACCAAATTTAAACCCGGCGATACGGTGCCGGAAATGTACCGTACCGAGGAGTACAACATTAAGCAGTGGCAGGCACGTAACCTGCCGGCACCGGATGCCGGAAGCCACTGGACCTATATGGGCGGCAACTATGTGCTGATCACCGATGCCGACGGGAAGATCCTGAAAGCCTACGACGGCGAGATTTTCTACCACCGCTGATCGACCGTGCCGGGATAAGACATGCACATACGCAACTGGACAGAGAGCGATCGCCCTTTTCTACGCACGCTTTATTTGCAGGCCCGCCGCCATAGCTGGACATGGCTTGAAGGGGAAGCGTGGCAACTGGAAGATTTCGATGCCGCCACCCTGGACGAGCACATCTGGGTTGCGGAAGAGGACGGGCACCGGCTGGGCTTTGCATCGGTTTCGGTGAGCAATAATTTTCTGCACAACCTGTTTGTGGATCCCGCGTGGCAGGGAAAAGGCGTCGGCAGCGCGTTGCTGGAAAAGGTGCAGTCGGAATTTACCAGCACCGGCGCGCTGAAATGTCTGGCGCAGAACAAGGCGGCGCTGGCGTTTTATCAGCGTCACGGCTGGCATGTTGAAGCGAAAGGCGAATCACCGGAAGGGGAATATGTGCTGCTGCACTACCGGCTACGCTGATGGACAAAAAGAACCCCTCACCGCACGGCGAGGGGTTTTGTTTTTATAGCGCGCGGAAGGCGATCTCGGCAGGGATAACTTCACCCTGCCAGTACAGCTGCGCGGCCACGCGGCCTGCCAGCTTACGGTACATCGCCGTAAATTCGCTGTCCGGGCGGCTGACCACGGTCGGCGTGCCATTATCCAGATCTTCACGCAGGCTGATGTGCAGCGGCATCTGACCCAGAAGCTGGGTGTGATACTGCTCCGCCAGCTTCTCTGCGCCACCGGTACCGAAAATCGGTTCGTGGTGACCGCAGTTGCTGCAAATATGTACGCTCATGTTTTCCACAATGCCCAGCACCGGCACTTCCACTTTCTCGAACATCACGATGCCTTTTTTCGCATCGATCAGCGCAATATCCTGTGGCGTGGTGACCACCACCGCGCCGGTCACCGGCACGTTCTGCGCCAGCGTCAGCTGAATGTCACCGGTGCCCGGCGGCATATCCAGCACCAGATAATCGAGATCCGGCCACAAGGATTCCTGGAGCAGTTGCAGCAGCGCTTTGCTGGCCATCGGCCCGCGCCACACCATCGCGTTCTCGTCAGTGACCAGATAGCCAATGGAGTTGGTGGCAAGGCCATGCGCCATGATCGGTGCCATGTGCGTGCCGTCCGGCGATGTCGGACGTTCACCTTCGGCACCCAGCATCGTCGGGATCGACGGGCCGTAAATATCCGCGTCGAGAATACCGACTTTCGATCCTTCCGCCGCCAGTGCCAGCGCCAGATTGACCGCGGTAGAGGATTTCCCTACCCCGCCCTTACCGGAACTGATGGCGATGATATTTTTCACGCCGTTAATGCCCGGCTGATTTTTCACGCGTTTCAGCGTGGCGATGTTGTGCGACAGTTTCCAGTCGATGGCTTTCGCGCTGGTGATGCGCAGCAGTTCGGCGCTGCACTGCTCTTTCAGCTCTTCAAACGCGCTGCGCCACGGGAACGGCATCAGCAGTTCGATGTGCAGGGTGTCATCAAGCCAGGCGACGTGGTGAACGGCCTTCAGGGCAGTGAGATTATGCGTCAGCGTGGGGTGCTGGAAATTTGCCAGGGTTCCGACAACTATTGCGCGCAAGGCTTCCGGGGATTTGGCCTGGGATTGCGAGTTCATCCCGACTCCTTTGTATTTGTATGATTAGCTCGTTATGCAAGTTTACCTGAAAGAGGCGGGTTTGTGCTTACTTAATAATGGCCGTTTTGGTAATATCAAAACCCCTTTTTTCACAGAAGAAGTAATGTTCACTATGACTCAAGTCGCGAAGAAAATTCTGGTAACGTGCGCGCTGCCGTACGCCAACGGCTCCATCCACCTCGGCCATATGCTGGAGCACATCCAGGCTGATGTCTGGGTCCGTTACCAGCGAATGCGCGGCCACGAGGTAAACTTCATCTGCGCGGACGATGCTCACGGCACGCCAATAATGCTGAAAGCTCAGCAGCTCGGCATTACCCCGGAGCAGATGATTACCGAAATGAGTCAGGAACATCAGACTGATTTTGCGGGCTTTAACATCAGCTACGACAACTATCACTCCACTCATAGCGACGAGAACCGCGAGCTGGCGGGGGTGATTTACGGTCGCCTGAAAGAGAACGGTTTTATTAAGAACCGCACCATCTCTCAGCTTTACGATCCGGAAAAAGGCATGTTCCTGCCGGACCGTTTTGTGAAAGGCACCTGTCCGAAGTGTAAATCCCCGGATCAGTACGGCGATAACTGCGAAGTGTGCGGCGCGACCTACAGCCCGACCGAGCTTATCGAGCCGAAATCCGTGGTCTCCGGCGCAACGCCCGTGATGCGTGATTCTGAGCACTTCTTCTTCGATCTGCCGTCGTTCAGCGAAATGCTGCAGGCGTGGACCCGCAGCGGCGCGCTGCAGGAGCAGGTGGCGAACAAAATGCAGGAGTGGTTTGAATCCGGCCTGCAACAGTGGGACATCTCCCGCGATGCGCCCTATTTTGGCTTCGAAATTCCCGACGCGCCGGGCAAATATTTCTATGTCTGGCTGGATGCGCCCATTGGTTACATGGGTTCCTTCAAGAACCTGTGCGACAAGCGTGGCGATACCGACAGCTTTGATGCGTACTGGAAAGAAGACAGCGAAGCCGAGCTGTACCACTTCATCGGCAAAGACATTGTTTATTTCCACAGCCTGTTCTGGCCGGCGATGCTGGAAGGCAGCGGTTTCCGCAAGCCGACCAACCTGTTCGTCCACGGCTATGTGACGGTGAACGGCGCGAAGATGTCCAAATCCCGCGGCACCTTCATTAAAGCCAGCACCTGGCTGAACCACTTTGACGCCGACAGCCTGCGCTATTACTACACCGCCAAGCTGTCGTCACGTATCGACGACATCGACCTCAATCTGGAAGATTTCGTGCAGCGCGTTAACGCTGACATCGTCAACAAAGTGGTCAACCTGGCGTCACGCAACGCGGGCTTTATCGCTAAACGCTTTGACGGCGTGCTGGCGTCTGAGCTGGCGGATCCGGCACTCTATAAAACCTTCACCGATGCCGCACAGAGCATTGGCGAAGCCTGGGAGAGCCGTGAGTTCGGCAAAGCGGTACGTGAAATCATGGCGCTGGCTGACGTGGCGAATCGCTATGTTGACGAGCAGGCACCGTGGGTGGTGGCGAAACAGGAAGGTCGCGATGCTGACCTGCAGGCGATCTGCACCATGGGGCTTAACCTGTTCCGTGTGCTGATGACCTGGCTCAAGCCGGTACTGCCGGAACTGAGCGCCCGCGCCGAAGCGTTCCTGAACACCACCTTTGAATGGGATGCCATCAACCAGCCGCTGCTGGCGCACAAGGTCAACACTTTCAAAGCACTGTACAACCGTATCGAGATGAAACAGGTTGAAGCGCTCGTTGAAGCATCGAAGGAAGATGTGAAAACCGCCAGCGCCCCGGTTTCCGGCCCGCTGGCTGACGATCCGATCCAGGACACCATCACCTTTGATGATTTCGCGAAAATCGACCTGCGCGTGGCGCTGATTGAAAACGCAGAATTCGTGGAAGGTTCCGACAAGCTGCTGCGTCTGACGCTGGATCTGGGTGGCGAGAAACGTAACGTCTTCTCCGGCATCCGCTCTGCGTACCCGGATCCGCAGCCGCTGATCGGCCGCCTGACGGTGATGGTCGCCAACCTCGCGCCACGTAAAATGCGCTTCGGTATTTCTGAAGGTATGGTGATGGCCGCCGGTCCTGGCGGCAGCGACATCTTCCTGTTAAGCCCAGATGACGGTGCAAAACCTGGCCAACAGGTGAAATAATCCCAAATACGTTTAATTGGGCGCTGTTTATACAGCGCCCTTTTTTTATTGCACTATGATTTCAGGGATGGTGATTATTTCTAATTTAAAGGAGCAGTATGAACATCTTAAAAAAATTGGGCGCACTCGTATTCACAGCGTTTGTGGTTGTTGCCCTGAGCGGCTGTGGCGATAAAGAAGAAAGCAAAACCTTTACCTGGTCAGACGGTAAAACCGATTTATCCCTGACCTATTACTACAAAAACGACGTGGTGCTGCGTCAGACCGCTAAAAATACGCTGCACTATGCCGGTCTGGGCGTAGCGAATAAAGAAGAAGCGATGCAACGTCTGGGACCTGTAAGCGAGAAGTATAAAAATATTAACGGCGTGGAAGAGAGCCTGGATTATGGCGATACTTCTGCAACCGAAACGCTGACCGTGGATTACAGCAAAGTCGATCGTGACGCGCTGCAGAAAATTCAGGGTGCTGAGTTTACCGGTGATGTTAAAGAAGGCGTCAGCATGTCTAAATCTGAAGCCCTGCTGAAGTCACGTGGTTTTAAAGAAGTTAAAGAGTAAGTGTGACAGTGCCCGGCGGCGCAAGCTTGCCGGGCCTACATAAACGCAAATTCCATATCATTCCGTAGGCCGGAGTAAGCGCAGCGCCACCCGACAAAATCCCACGCTAATTCACAATATTTCCTAGGCCGGTGTAAACGTAACGCCACCCGGCAAAACTCCACGCCAATTCACAATATTTCGTAGGCCGGTGTAAGCGTAGCGCCACCCGGCAACAGACCGTTATTTCGCGGCGTGTACACGGGTCGCCAGACCGCGCAGGAAATAACGCAGGAACTGATCCCCACATTCACGGAAATTTTTATGATCCGCGGCGCGCATCATCGCGGTGATCTCCGGCATCGACACGCGGAACTGCTGCTCGGTTAAGATAGCAAGAATATCGTCGGTCTTCAGGTTATAGGCGATGCGCAGCTTTTTCAGCACGATATTGTTATTCACGCGACGTTCCACTGCCAGCGCAGGGGAAGACTCATCCCGGCCACGCTTCTCGTAAATCAGACCATTCAGGAAGCAGGCGAGAAGAATATCCGGGCAACGTACAAAGCCCTCTTCATCTTCTTTACGCAGCCACGGCACCAGCTGTTCTGCGGTCACATCCGCTTCACCCAGCGCGAAAATACGCAGCAGATCTTGATTGTTGAATTTAGAGATGTAGCGGATGCTTCGTAAAATATCGTTACTGATCATAGTGCCTTCGGTGGAGAAAAATACAAAAACGCAGTTTACCACGATCCCCGCGTTTTACAGACCCAGCGCTTCTTTTAGATTTTTCAGATAGCGGCGGCTGACCGGCACAGTGTGCCCTTCGCGCAGCAGCAGTTCCGCCTGGCCATTATCCTCAAAGCGGATCTCTTTTAAGTGCGCCATATTCACCAGATATTGCCGGTGACAGCGCATCAGCGGCGTGCGGCTTTCCAGCGTGCGTAGCGTCAGCTCGGTAAACCCCTCTTTGCCTTCGTGGCTGGTCACGTACACCCCACTCAGGCGGCTGCTGACGTATGCCACATCGTCCATCTGCAACAGATAAATGCGACTGTGACCGGCGCAGGGGATAAACTTCAGCGGCTCCTGATTTTCCGGCAGCACCGAAACGTCCTGCACCGCGCGCTCCTGGCGCAAACGCGCCAGCGTTTTAGCCAGTCGTGCCGTGGCAATGGGTTTGAGCAGATAATCAAAGGCATGCTCTTCGAAGGCTTTCACCGCGTACTCATCAAAGGCGGTGAGAAAGACAATATAAGGGCGATGTTCCGGATCGAGCATACCGACCATCTCCAGCCCGCTGATGCGCGGCATCTGAATATCCAGAAACAGCACGTCCGGGCGCAATTTATGCACCGCGCCAATCGCTTCCACCGCATTGGCGCACTCGCCGACGATCTCAAGATCGCTTTCATCTTCCAGAAGAATGCGCAGATTTTCCCGCGCTAAAGGTTCGTCATCGACAATCAGCACTTTCAACATGCGCTTTCCTCCACAGGCAAACGTAGGGTAATACGGGTAAAGCTATCCGGCTCGCAGGCCACGGCGATCCCGCAGTCATCGCCAAATCGCGCCCGCAGGCGCTTATCTACCAGACTCATGCCCAGCCCGCTGGCGTTGGGTTTCGGCTGGTACAGGCCGGCATTATCTTCAATATCCAGCACCATATACTGCCCGTCGAGGCTCGCCCGGATGGTGATTTCACCGACGCCCAGCAGCTGCGAGGTGCCGTGCTTAATGGCGTTTTCTACGATGGGTTGCAGCGTGAAGGCGGGCAATTTTTGCCAGCCGAGCGCCTCCGGCACACTCAACTGCACCTGCAGACGTGACTGGAAACGCGCCTGCTCGATTTGCAGATAAGCATTCACGTGCTCAATTTCATCCGCCAGCGTCACCACTTCCGATGGCCGCTTTAAATTTTTGCGGAAAAAAGTCGACAGGTACTGCACCAGTTGCCCGGCCTGATCGCTGTCGCGGCGGATCACTGCCATCAGCGTGTTGAGCGCGTTAAACAGAAAATGGGGATTCACCTGCGCATGCAGCAGTTTGATTTCCGACTGGGTGAGCAGCGCTTTTTGCCGCTCATACTGCCCGGCGAGGATCTGCGCCGACAGCAGTTGCGCGATGCCCTCCCCCAGCGTGCGGTTGATCGAACTGAACAGGCGGTTTTTCGCTTCATACAGTTTGATGGTGCCCATCACCCGCTGATTTTCGCCGCGCAGGGGGATCACCAGCGTCGATCCGAGCTTGCACTGGGGATGCAGTGAACAACGGTACGGCACTTCATTGCCGTCCGCATACACCACTTCGCCGGTTTCCAGCGCTTTTTGCGTCCAGCGCGAGGAGATAGGCCGCCCGGACAAGTGGTGATCATCGCCAATGCCTTTAAACGCCAGCAGCTTTTCGCGGTCGGTGATCGCCACCGCGCCAATCTCCAGCTCCTGATACAGCACCTGCGCCACTTTCATGCTGTTTTCTTCGTTAAAGCCCTGCCGCAAAATGCCCTCGGTGGAGGCCGCCACTTTCAGGGCGGTCGCGGAAAACGCCGAGGTGTATTTTTCAAACATCGCCCGTTTATCGAGCAGGATGCGCATAAAGAGCGCCGCCCCGACGGTGTTGGTGACCATCATCGGCGCGGCAATGCTGCTCACCAGATGCAGCGCATCTTCAAACGGGCGCGCGATCAGCAGGATGATCAGCATCTGCACCAGTTCCGCCACCAGCGTGATAGCGCCGGCCGTCAGCGGGCTGAATACTTTATCGGTACGCCCGCGCTTGATCATAAAGCTGTGTACCAGGCCGCCCAGCAGCCCTTCGACAATAGTGGACACCATGCAACTGAGCGCCGTCATGCCGCCCATGGAATAACGGTGCAAACCGCCGGTCAGCCCTACCAGTCCACCGACAACCGGGCCGCCAAGCAGGCCGCCCATCACCGCGCCGATGGCGCGCGTGTTAGCAATGGAATCTTCAATGTGCAGGCCAAGATAGGTGCCGAGGATGCAGAAAATTGAGAAGGTCACGTAGCACAGCAGTTTATGCGGCAACCGGACGGTGACCTGCATCAGCGGAATAAACAGGCGCGTTTTACTCATCAGCCAGGCGATGACCAGAAACACACACATCTGCTGTAGCAGCAGTAACACCAGAGTAAACTCGTACATAGCTGAACACCGAAACCACATAAAGCGCGTAACATACAGGGCGCGCGCGGTTCTTGCTGTGAAACCGCCGGAAAAAATCAAAAAACGTGCCCAAAATCACAATATCGTGCCACATCGTCCCCCTTTCGTACAGGTAGCGAACAAAAAGCGAGCAAATCTGACCCGTTCGGCTAACTGCGACTACAGTTAGACTGGGATCCGGGCAAAGGTGAAACTATGGCGTTATACACCATTGGTGAAGTGGCTCAGCTGTGCGATGTCAATCCTGTCACCCTGCGGGCCTGGCAACGCCGTTACAATTTACTGACGCCCCAGCGTACCGATGGCGGACACCGTTTATTTAATGACGCAGACATTGATCGTATCCGGGAGATCAAACGCTGGATCGACAGCGGCGTGCAGGTCGGCAAAGTCAAAACCCTGCTGTGGAATGGTGCCGCCGACAGCGAATACGACTGGCGGGCGCAGCAGGAGCGCCTGCTGGGCTACCTGCAAAGCGGCAACCTGCCCCGCCTGCGCCTGTGGATCAAAGAGCAGGGGCGCGAGTACTCAGCGCACACTATTATCACCCAATTACTTATTCCCCTGCGCCTGCGCTTGCGCAGCCAGGAGCCGACGCTGCTCGCCATGCTAAGCCTGCTGGACGGCGTGTTAATCAACCATATTTCCGTGTGCCTTGCCTCAACCCGTAAGAAAAACAGCAGCGATGCGCTGGTGGTCGGCTGGAATATTCATGACACGACCCGGCTGTGGCTGGAAGCCTGGATCGCCAGCGAACAGGGGTGGCGAGCCGGGGTGCTGGCCCATTCGCTGACGCAGTTGCGTCCGGAGTTGTTCGAGGGGCAAACCTTAATGGTGTGGTGTGGCGAGGTGCCGACGGTGGCGCAGTTACAGCAGATGGCCAGCTGGCGCGATGCCGGACATGCGATCCAGATGCTCGGAATTTAATGGTTCGTTAACACTTGCGCTTCACGTTATACTCTTTGCGTTAATCATCAGGAGCAGAACATGAACGCGTCAAAAATCCTCGTCACCACCCTCTTTCTACTTATGGCTATCGGCGGCACGGGCGGCGTGATGCTGGCGGGTTACTTCTTTATTCTGCGTGCTTAGTCATCGCGCGCGTCAGGCGCTCGAATCCGCGATCGACAATAATGGCCGCCAGCGCCACCAGTAGCGCGCCCTGGATCACATACGCCGTATTGAAACCGGACAGCCCGATAATAATCGGCGTACCGAGCGTGTTTGCACCGACGGTCGAGGCAATCGCCGCGGTACCAATATTGATGATCACCGAGGTGCGCACCCCGGCTAAAATGACCGGCGCTGCCAGCGGTAACTCCACTTTTATCAGTCGCTGCCAGGCACTCATCCCCATACCTTCCGCCACGCTAATCACCCCGGTCGGGACCGCACTCAGCCCTGCCAGCGTCCCTTGTAAAATCGGCAGCACGCCGTAGAGGATCAGCGCAATAATCGCCGGATCCCGGCCAAAGCCCATCACCGGCACGGCGATGGCCAGCACCGCCACCGGCGGAAACGTCTGCCCGACCGCGGCAATGGTTTCTACCATTGAACGAAATTCCAGCCCTGCCGGACGTGTTACCACGATCCCCGCCCCGACACCGACCATCACCGCGATAACACTGGATACGCCCACCAGCCACAAATGCGCCAGCGTTAAGCTGATAAAGGATTCCTGTTGGTACACCGGGCGCGGTAGCTCGGGAAACCAGGCGCTGAACAGCGCGGCGCTCTGTGGCAGGGCCACCAGTAAGGCGATAAACAGGGCAATAAGCCACAGCAGCGGATCACGGACGATCTTCACCGTTGGCCTCCGTACTGAGCAGATCGCGAAAATGCAGGTTGCCGCAAGCCATGCCCTGCGCATCCACCACCGGCAATACGTCGCGCTGCTGCGCCACAAACGCCGACAGCGCATCACGCAGCGTCAGGTTTTCATGGAGAGGATCGCCGCCGACCGCCTCGCCAGACCGCTGGTAATCCCCGACGCGGCGCAAGGAGAGCAGACGCACGCCCAGCTCGCTGCGGCCAAAGAATTCGCGTACAAAGGGCGTCGCGGGACGGGTCAGCATCTCCAGCGGCGTGCCCTGTTGCACTACGCTGCCGTTGTCCATCAGCACCAGATGATCCGCCAGCTGTAAGGCTTCATCGATGTCGTGCGTCACCAGCACAATGGTACGTCCAAGCAGCTGGTGAATGCGGCGCATCTCCTGTTGCAGCGCGGCACGGGTTACCGGATCGAGCGCACCAAAAGGCTCATCCATCAGCAGCACTTCCGGATCCGCCGCCAGCGCGCGTGCCACGCCGACCCTCTGCTGCTGCCCGCCGGACAGTTCATGGGGATACCGCGAACGCAGCCCAGGATCCAGCCCCAGTAACGCCATCAGTTCATCCACTCGCGCGGCAATGCGCGCCCGCGGCCACTTCTGCAACTGCGGCACGGTGGCAATGTTTTCCGCCACCGTCCAGTGGGGAAACAGGCCTATGGACTGAATGGCGTAGCCCATGCGCCTGCGCAGCGTCAGCATCGGAAAGGAGCGGATCTCCTCACCGGCAAACAAAATCGTGCCGCTATCATGCTCCACCAGCCGGTTGATCATTTTCAGCGTGGTGGATTTACCGGAGCCGGACGTGCCGATCAGCACCGAAAACGCGCCGGTTTTGAAATGCAGATTCAGATCGCTGACCGCATCCTGACCGTTAAATGCTTTGCTGACCTGTCGAAATTCAATCATGCCTGTTTTACCTTCAGCAGCGCGAGCCACAAACCAAATAACGCATCGACCACCACCGCCAGCGCAATCACCGGGATCACGCCGAGCAGCACCAGATCGAGCGCGCTACTCAACAACCCCTGGAAGACCAGCGCGCCAAACCCGCCGGCGCCAATGAGCGCGGCGATCACCGCCATGCCGATCGTCTGCACCGTTACCACGCGCAGACTGCGCAGCAGTAAGGGCAACGCCAGCGGCAGACGCACCTGCAAAAAGCGCTGTCGGGCGCTCATGCCCATACCAGCGGCACTTTCCAGCACCTCGCGCGGCACCTGATTTAATCCCGCCACCACACCGCGTACCAGCGGCAGCAGCGCATAGAGAATGAGCGCGATCAGCGCGGGCGTCAGGCCGGTTCCGGCAATGCCCAGCTGCCCTAACAACGGAAAACTTTTTACCAGACCGGCAAGGGGCGCGATCAGCAGACCAAACAGCGCCACTGACGGCACCGTCTGGATAACATTGAGGACGGTAAACACCGGCCCCTGCCGCGACGGATGGCGATAACACCACAGCCCCAGCAGTACGCCCACCACCAGCGTAGGCAGCAGTGTGCCCATCAGCAACAGCAAATGACGCGACAGGGCATCGTCAAAAACATCCTGACGGTTGGCGTACTCTTTCAGCAGGGAGAGATCGTTGAGGTAGCCGTAGTGCAGCAAAAGCAGCGGCAGGATCCAGATTTGCGCATGTAACAGCCAGCGCCAGACCGGTCCTGCGGTGAGGCGACGAATGGCGTCGCTGGCGGCAAGCAGCGCCAGCGCCATCCATAACCACAGCCCGCTGCCCATCGAGGTACGCGCCAGCGCACTCCCCTCCTGCGCCAGGTCTGTCGCCGCCCGGCCCGCAGCCCACACCAGCGCAATAAACAGCCCCTCGGCGAGGATCAGCGTGGCGGCCAGCGGCCACCTGCGCGGCATAAAACAGAGCGCAATCAAAAGCACAGGCGCGGCCAGCCACAGTAATGACGCCTGTGGCCACAGTTGCCACAACAGACGCGATTCGCCGGACACCAGCCGGTTCGGGGCATAATTTACAAACGGCAGCAGCGAGGCTGCCAGCGCGATCAGCACCAGCAGCAACACCACGCGATTATGACAACGGATCAACACCATCCCATCCTGTGGTTACTTCACCAGTCCTTTTTGCTTCAGGTAGTCAGCGGCAACTTTCTTCGCATCCAGGCCTTCCACCGCGATACTGGCATTCAGCTGTTGCAGCGTTTTTTCATCAAGGCTGGCGAAGACCGGCTTCAGCCATTCATCCAGTTGTGGGTAGTCTTTCAGTACCGCTTCACGCACCACCGGCGTCGGGGCATAAATTGGCTGCACGCCTTTTGGATCGCTCAGAGTTTGCAGGCCCAGCGCCGCCACCGGGCCGTCGGTGCCGTAGGCCATCGCGGCATTCACACCGGAAGTTTGCTGCGCCGCAGCTTTTATGGTCACTGCGGTATCGCCGCCCGCCAGCGACAGCAGTTGATCCTGGCTCAGTTTGAAGCTGTAGGCTTTTTCAAAGGCTGGCAGCGCATCAGCGCGTTCGATAAATTCAGCCGACGCCGCCAGTTTGAACGTGCCGCCCTCTTTCAGATAGCGGCTGAGATCGTCAAGAGAGGTCAGCTTGCCCTTCTCCGCCACGTCTTTGCGCACGGCGATGGTCCAGGTGTTGTTGGCAGGCGCAGGCGTCAGCCACACCAGCTTGTTCTGTTCGGCATCGAGCTTTTTGACTTTTTCATAGCCCTGCTGCGCGTTTTTCCACGCCGCATCGTTTTCGTCTTTAAAGAAGAACGCGCCGTTGCCGGTGTATTCCGGATAAATATCCAGCTCGCCGGAGGTGATCGCCCCGCGCACCACCGGCGTGGTGCCAAGCTGCACTTTATTGACGGTTTTCACACCGTGACTTTCCAGCACCTGCAAAATGATATTGCCCAGCAGCGCGCCTTCAGTATCAATTTTTGAGCCGACTTTAATCGGCCCGGCTGCCTGCGCAGGCAGGCTTACCGCCGCGATTAACGCCAGTGAACCAAGCATTCCCCTGGTCATTCTCATCGTCTGTTCCCCGTTATTTGCCGTCTGCTTTCAGCAGCTTGAGTAAACAGCGTAGACGATATATCGCTATTCTGCGGTGTTCTCTGGCAGCTTTAACGGCACGGTCATCACGCTGGCGGCAAAATAGAGCAGCGCAATCACCCACAGCGTGCCCTCCACGCCCAGCGGTCCGACGCACAGCGTCACAATAAATGGCCCGGCAAAGTTACTCATCCCGGAACCCAGATTAAGACAGGAGATGGCGGCACCTTTGTTTTGCGGCAGCAGCGAGGGGATGAGCGCACTGAGCGGCCCAAAGGCACCCAGGCCGATGGCATAGAGCGCCAGCGCAATGAACAGCGCGGCGTTGCTGTGACCAAAAATTACCGGTGCGTAGCACACGGCCAGCGACGCCAGCCCGCACAGCGTGCCGGAAAACCACATCACGGTCGTGCGCCAGCCGATACGATCCCCCAGCCAGCCGAACAGATAACTGGCAAAAATGTTGACCACGTTGACCAGCCCCCAGATGGTGAGCCATTCGGCGATGCTAAAGCCGAAGCGCGGCAGGTACACGGGCATCAGGATCACCAGTGAAAATTTGCCGATGTCATTAATGGTTTTGACGATCACCGCGAGACGCATTTTCGGCTCGCGCACCAGCACCATGATCCCCTCGCCCATCGCCTGACGGATGCTCTGCCCGCGCACTACCCGAGGCGCATCCCGATTAACGATCAGCGCACAGACTGCGCCCAGGGCGACAAAGATAAAACCACTCAGCAGCGTGACGGTTTCTCCGACGACGTGCAGCATCAGCCCGGAATACCAGGGTCCGACGATGGTCATGCCGACGCCAAACGCGATCCAGAACCACGCCACCGCGCGGCCTAAGATGGCCGCTTCGCAGCGCTGGTTGATCCACACCAGAAAGGAGTAGGCAAACAGCGGATAAGCCACGCCGCGCAGGGCGTAGCTAACCATCATCATCGGGTAGTTGTTGTCCGGCAGGGCGACAAAAATAAAGGGCACCGATCCGGCGAAATAGAGCAGCGTCGCCATCCACATCAGCCGCCGCACGCCGAGCACGCCTGCGCCGATACCGGAAAACCATGACACGGCCGCCACGCAGATCCCGAAAACCGAGGACAGCAGGCTGATGTCAAACGCCGCGAAACCGCGTTGCTGCAGCATCGACGCCAGCCAGCTCTGTTCGATAGTCGCCCCGGTGATAAACAGAAAAACACCGACAAATCCCCAGCACAGTTCGCGTGGTAAGCCGAGGCGCGCCCAGACGCCCTGCTGTATAAAAAGGCTTTGATCCATAAGGTTATCCTTAACAAAATGTTCGTCCCTGAGGGGTGAAGGCCGCATTATGCGGATTACCGTCGACCATTTTTGTGACGCGCTTTCTGAGTCTGGCGAAAACGTACTACAGTGTGCCGATAAATCTTTTTAAGACAGGTAAGCGAGCATCAAATGTCACAGTACTGGTGGAAGGATTTACTCGACCGCAATGGCAGCTGGCAGGGGCTGGAACTGCGGGTGCAGGAAGGAGACGCCCCTGTTCAGGCCATGGAAATGTTGAGCGGCCATCATGGTCGTATGGCGCTTCAGCTCCAGGGAGAAACGCTATTCTGGGCCAGCATGCTTGCGGATCACTCCGGCGTCTGGCTGGTGTTTAATGCCGATCATCCAGGCCAGAAAAATATGTTGCCGCCGGTGACCTCCGCGGATGTGGAGTCGGTCCAGAAGCACGCCGTACAGGATCCGCTAAGCGAATGGTGTCGCTATTTCGCCCGCCAGCTCATGGACGCCCCCACGCCGTTGCTGCCTGCGCGTCGCTGGTTGTTAAGACCCATGATGCCGGTAAGCGCAGTTCCGCGCGCGCTGGCGCAGCCACAGCCCGTCGCCGACTGGCGTTTCGAGTCCCCGGCAAGCGCCGGAAATATCGGCTGCGACTGGGTGCTCTATGGCGAAGATTTCCCTGAGTTAGCGGATCCGCTAAAAGTCAGGCTGGTGGACTGGTGGTGGGGAGGCAATTTATTGCTGGGACGCTACCCGATCGACCGTGACGCGGGACGCCTGAAATGGTGGCGTAAAAAAAGCCGTGAAGGGACGTTGCCGCCGGTGCTGGTCTGGTACATTGCCGGGCTGGCCTCCTTTGTGATCCTCGACGGGCATTATCGCCTGCAGGCCGCCATTGATGAGGGTATTCCTCCGCAATTTGTGGTGCTCAGTGAGCTGAATGAGCGGACGTTTACGCCGGATCCGGACCAGCAGGCGCGGGTGGTTAAGGCATTAGAAATGCAGCAGCGGCGTAATCCGGGGTTTAACGTTGAGGGGATCAATCAGACGTTAATTAATCTTTATGATACCCGCTATCTGTACGCGTCCACCCACAGCCGGGCGATCCTCGGCGAGGGTACGGGCTGGGCGCGGGAGTTGGGGACTTATTTGCAAAAGCACCAGTTAAGTGAGTACCTGGAAAGGATCATGGCACGGGTGAGCGAGTAGCCGGCAGGATAGGCTGTTCAGCGCGAGCAATGCATTGCCCGGCGGCGCAAGCTTGCCGGGCCTACAAAACAGACTTACCACTCCCGGACCAGGTTAAATGCCGCCACCCGGCAGAATGCGCGATGCAGCGCAGGCAAAAAAAACGCCACCGGAGGGTGGCGTTGGGTATCGCGATAAATCGGTTACAGCAGTTCGAACTCGCCCTGCTTCACGCGGGCCGAATCGGTACCGATAAAGACGTTAAATTTGCCCGGTTCCGCGTCGTATTTCATCTGCTGGTTCCAGAACTTCAGCGCCTCAATGTCGATCGGGAAGCTGACGGTCTGCGTTTCACCCGGTTTCAGGGTAATTTTCTCAAAGCCCTTCAGCTGTTTCACCGGACGGCTCATTGAGGCGGTCACGTCCTGAAGATACATCTGCAACACCGTTGCGCCTTCGCGTTTGCCGGTGTTGGTCACCTCAACGCTAGCCGTCACCGTGCCATCGCGCTTCATGGTCGGCGCAGAGAGTTTCACGTCCGACACGCTGAACGTGGTGTAGCTCAGGCCATAGCCGAACGGATACAGCGGGCCGTTTGCTTCGTCGAAGTAGCGTGAGGTGTACTTGTTCGGCTTATCGGCGTTATACGGGCGACCGGTGTTCAGATGGCTGTAGTACACCGGGATCTGCCCCACAGAGCGCGGGAAGGACATCGGCAGCTTACCGGACGGGTTGTAATCGCCAAACAGCACATCGGCGATGGCGTTACCGCCTTCGGTGCCCGCAAACCAGGTTTCCAGGATCGCATCAGCCTGCTGGTCTTCTTTCACCAGCGCCAGCGGGCGGCCGTTCATCAACACCAGCACCAGCGGTTTGCCGGTGGCTTTCAGCGCCGCGATCAGATCGCGTTGACTCTGCGGCAGCGTCAGATCGGTACGGCTGGACGCTTCATGAGCCATGCCCTGGGCTTCCCCGACCACCGCCACCACGACGTCAGACTGATTCGCCGCTTTCACCGCTTCGTCGATCATCGCCTGCGGGGTGCGTTCATCCACCTGCACCGCCGGTTCGTACTGATTCAGGAACGTCACGATGTCTTTGTCGTCGGTGATGTTCGCGCCTTTAGCGACGATCACCTTGCCCTGATCGCCGAGGGCATTTTTGATGCCGGTCAGCACAGTCACGGACTGATCCGCCACGCCTGCCGCAGACCAGCTGCCCATCACGTCACGCTTGCTGTCAGCCAGCGGCCCCACCACCGCGATGGTCGCATTCTTTTTCAGCGGCAGCGCATCGAGGCGGTTTTTCAGCAGCACCAGGCTTTCGCGCGCCACTTCGCGGGCTTCTTTGCGATGCAGACGGCTTTCGGCGTTGGTGTCCTGCGGATCGGTCTCTTTCGCGCCGAGGTGACTGTACGGATCGTTAAACAGCCCCATATCATATTTCACGTTCAGCACGTGACGGGTGGCGTCGTCCAGCTCGGCCATCGTCACCTTGCCGTTTTTGATCAGATCCGGCAGGTATTTACTGTAGTACTCATCGGCCATGCTCATATCGACGCCGGATTTCAGGGCCACACGCACCGCGTCAGCCGGATCGGCGGCGGTGCCGTGTTTGATCAACTCTTTAATGGCGCCGTGATCGGAAATCGTGATGCCCTTAAAGCCCCACTCCTTGCGCAGCAGATCTTTTAACAGCCAGGTATCGGAGGCCGCAGGCGTACCGTTGAGGGAGTTCAGGGCGATCATCACCCCGCCGCTGCCCGCATCCAGCGCCGCTTTGTACGGCGGCATATAGTCGTTGAACAGGCGCTGTGAGCTCATGTCGACGCTGTTGTACTCTTTGCCGCCTTCCACCGCGCCATAAGCGGCGAAGTGTTTCACGCTGGTCATCACCGAATAGCGATCCGCCGGGCTTTTGCCCTGCATGGATTCCACCATGGTTTTGCCCATGCTGGCGGTGAGATAGGTATCTTCTCCGAAGCCTTCGGAACCCCGGCCCCAGCGCGGGTCGCGCGAGACGTCAACCATCGGCGCCCAGGTCATGTTCAGACCATCGTCCGCCGCTTCATAAGCGGAAATGCGGCCGACGGTTTTCACCGCGTCGAGGTTAAACGAGGACGCCAGGCCAAGGCTAATCGGGAAGACGGTACGTTGACCGTGGACCACGTCGTAGGCAAAGAACAGCGGGATTTTCAGGCGGCTAAGCTGCATCGCCTGATCCTGCATGGCACGAATATCCTGGCGGGTGACGGTGTTAAAAATCGCCCCTACCTGGCTTGCTTTGATCATGTCGCGGATGGCTTCTTTCGGGTTATCCGGCCCGACGCTGATAAGACGCAGCTGACCGATTTTTTCATCGGTGGTCATTTTGCCGAGTAATTGGGTGACAAAGGCATCACGCGCTTCCGGCGTAAGGGGATGATTGCCGGTCGTTTCTTCCGCCAGCGCGGGATGCAGCGCCAGGCTCACAGCGACACCTACAGAACATAGCCATTTCATGTCGTATATCTCTCGTAATTACCGCCATACCGGCGGCAGAGCGTGCGAAAAACGCAGTGTGCCATAATCGTAGTAGCTGTTGCAGGGTTATTCTCTTATTTTTCTGACGATTAGTTCCGCGTGATGCATTTTCCCGCGCTATGCTTTAAAGCGTCAATTTTGCCCCGCCACAAGGAGTGGATCATGTCTGGTCATCATGCTGATCATAACGCTGCTTTTCTGCAAGAACTTACCCGCCTCGTGGGCCATGCCCATCTGCTGACTGAACCGGCGAAAACCGCCCGCTACCGTAAAGGCTTCCGCTCAGGCCAGGGCGATGCGCTGGCGGTGGTGTTCCCCGGCTCGCTGCTGGAGCTGTGGCACGTGCTGAGCGCCTGCGTGCGCGCCGATAAAATTATTCTGATGCAGGCGGCCAATACCGGCCTGACCGCCGGTTCAACGCCGGACGGCAATGATTATGACCGCGAGATTGTGATCATCAGTACGCTGCGTCTTGATAAGCTGCATCTGCTGGAAAAAGGCGAGCAGGTGCTGGCGTATCCGGGTACCACGCTGTATTCGCTGGAAAAAGCGCTCAAGCCGCTGGGGCGCGAACCCCATTCGGTCATAGGGTCATCGTGCATCGGCGCGTCGGTGATCGGCGGCATCTGTAATAACTCCGGCGGCTCGCTGGTGCAGCGCGGCCCGGCCTACACCGAAATGTCGCTGTTTGCGCGTATTAATGAAGAGGGTCAGTTACAGCTGGTGAACCATCTGGGCATTGATCTGGGCACCACGCCGGAGCAGATCCTCAGCAAGCTGGACGATGATCGCATCAGCGACGCCGAGGTGCGTCATGACGGTCGCCATGCCCATGACCACGATTACATTACCCGCGTGCGCGACATCACCGCAGACACCCCGGCGCGCTATAACGCCGATCCGGATCGCCTGTTTGAGTCCTCCGGCTGCGCGGGCAAGCTCGCGGTGTTTGCTGTGCGTCTGGACACCTTCCCGGCAGAAAAACGCCAGCAGGTGTTTTATATCGGCACCAATCAGCCGGCGGTGCTGACGGAGATCCGCCGTCATATTCTGGCCAACTTCACCCATTTGCCGGTGGCTGGCGAGTATATGCATCGCGATATTTACGACATCGCCGAGCGCTACGGGAAAGATACCTTCCTGATGATCGATAAACTCGGCACCGACAAAATGCCGCTGTTCTTTACCCTGAAAGGTCGCACCGATGCGATGCTGGAAAAAGTGCCGCTGGTGAAACCCCACTTCACTGACCGGGCGATGCAGAAGCTTGGCAACCTGTTCCCGAACCATCTGCCGCCGCGTATGAAAACCTGGCGGGATAAATATGAACATCATCTGCTGCTGAAAATGTCCGGCGATGGCATTGCCGAAGCGCAAAGCTGGCTGAAATCCTATTTCGCTGATGCAGAAGGCGATTTCTTCGCCTGTACCACCGAAGAAGGGAATAAAGCCTTCCTGCACCGCTTTGCGGCGGCGGGGGCGGCGATCCGGTATCAGGCGGTACATGCGGAGGAAGTGGAAGATATTCTGGCGCTGGATATTGCCCTGCGCCGCAATGACGAGCAGTGGTTTGAAACGCTGCCGCCGGAGATCGACAGCCAGCTGGTGCATAAGCTCTATTACGGGCATTTCCTGTGCTACGTCTTCCATCAAGATTACATCGTGAAAAAGGGCGTCGATGCCCATGCGCTGAAAGATCAGATGCTGGCGCTGCTGCACGCCCGTGGGGCGCAGTACCCGGCGGAACACAACGTCGGTCACCTGTATGAAGCAGCAGAAAGTCTAAAACAATTTTATCGCAGCAATGACCCGACAAACAGCATGAACCCCGGCATCGGCAAGACTTCCAAGCTGAAAAACTGGGTGTAATGCAAACCGAAAGCTGAACCACACAGCGCAGGCCTGGCGCTGTGTGTCGCACTGTGATGCACAGGGTATTCTGTGTTCCTTTTTCGTACTAGAGTAGCGCCACTACGCCATAGAAACGTTTCTATGGCCTGCCACTCTGGAGCCTATACCCATGTCTGTTATTGATGTTTTAACGGGAACCGAAGTGGAGATCCGCGACGCAGGGCCTGACGATGCGCATGCCGTGGCCGCCATCTACGCATGGCATGTGCTGCACGGGCGCGCCTCTTTTGAAGAAATCCCGCCCACCGTGGAGGAGATGCGTGAACGTATTGAGGCCGTCACCGCTGAAGGGTTGCCATGGCTGCTGGCGCTGTATCGCGGCATTGTGGTCGGCTACTGCTATGCCAAACCCTACCGCCCGCGCCACGCTTACCGTTTTACTCTTGAAGAATCGATTTATGTTGATGCCAGCATGACCGGTCATGGCATCGGCGGGGCGCTAATGGATGCGCTGATCGCCCGCTGCGAGGAAGGCCCGTGGCGGCAGATGATCGCCGTGGTCGGCGACGGCCATAACAATGCCGGTTCCCTGCGTCTGCATGAAAAGCACGGTTTCACCGTTGCCGGTCAGCTGCGCAGCGTGGGATATAAAATGGGTGACTGGCGGGATACGTTGATTATGCAGCGCCCACTCAACGACGGTGACTGGACGCTGCCGGAATAATTAATCGTTCTGCGCGGTTTGCTCGCCTGCGGCACTGCCGCCACTGCTCACCATTTGCGCCGCTTTCTGGCGCTTGTAGGCCAGCGCCGCTGCCGGTACAGGCTGGGCTTTACCGGTTTCGATCCAGGTACGCAGACGGCTGGCATCCGCAAAGTGGGTGTATTTGCCGAACGCATCCATCACCACCAGCGCCACCGATTTGCCGTTAATCACGGTACGCATCACCAGACAGTGACCGGCAGCATTGGTAAAGCCGGTTTTCGTCAGCTGGATGTTCCAGTTATCGCGATAGACCAGATGGTTGGTGTTGCGAAACGGCAGCGTGTACGGCGGATTACTAAAGGTCGCCATCTCTTCCCGCGTGGTACTTAACTGACCGAGCAGCGGATACTGTTTTGTCGCCACCAGCAGACGTGTCAGATCCCGCGCCGTAGAGACGTTATGGATCGACAGCCCCGTCGGCTCCACAAAGCGCGTGTTGCGCATACCTAAGGCTTTCGCTTTGGCGTTCATCGCACGGATAAACGCGTCATATCCCCCCGGATAATGGTGCGCGAGGCTCGCTGCCGCCCGGTTTTCCGAGGACATCAGCGCCAGCAGCAGCATGTTCTTGCGGCTGATTTCACTGTTTAACCGCACGCGGGAATAGATACCTTTCATCTCCGGCGTATGGCTAATATCGACTTTCAGTTTTTCATCCAGCGGCAGGCTGGCATCCAGCACCACCATCGCCGTCATCAGCTTGGTAATAGACGCAATCGGTCGCACTAGATCGGGATGGCTGGAGTAGATCACCTTATTGGTGTTCAGATCGACAATCATCGCGCTGCCGGAGGCGATCTCGGGCTGGGCTGCGGTCGCGACAGCAGACGCTTTTGCCAGCGCCTGGGGAACCACAGGCACGCTCAGTAATAACGCAAGGCTTAATAAGGAAACACGAAATTTCAGCATGGTGAGGCTTCTGATAATGATTCACGCGCGTAATAAGGCGCACCGCTGTTGTCGGCAATAAAATAATGACAAAAGCTGGCAAAGGCATGATAGCCGCCCGCCCCGGTTGTCGCCAGAGAAGAATCGTTGCATAAGTTTGCATTGCTGGCATTCACACCAGCAATGCAATCAGCGGAGGAGCGCCTCAGAACAGCCGATAGCCGTAGCCCCAGAGGATCACCGTGAGCGCCAGCAGCACTTCCAGCACCAGCACGCCAATGGCGAGCGTCGAGCCGGAAAAGTTGAGGCTTTCTTCACGACTGATATTCAGGAAGGTGGGGATGCCGAGATACAGCAGATAACCGGTCCACACCAGCGCCGCCGTGCCCACCAGCGCGCACAGCCAGACCAGCGGATACAGTGCGACGATGCCGCTTAAAAATAGCGGCGTGGCGACGTAACCGGCAAACACCATACAGCGCGCCAGCGACGGTCGCTGCGGTATACCGCGCGCCATCCAGTAAATGACCCTGCCCATGATCGCCACGCCCGCCAGCATCAGGGCATAAAACAGAATGCCGAGATACAAACCGCTGAACAGCGAAAGCTGCATGACATTGCCATCACCGAAATCCCAGCCGATCTGCGTGGTACCGATAAAGGCGCAAATCACCGGAATGGCGGCCATCAGTAATACGTGGTGCGTGTAATGGTGCGAAACCGTTTCGTTTTCGCGTTTAATGACCTGCATTTCACGATCGGGATGGGAAAAGAGTCCCCAGACATGGTTCATAACGCCCCCTCACAGTCAGCCGAACGTCGACCCTGTAAGTATAATGCAGATATTGGTTATTTTTTGAGCGAACCGATAAGTCTGATAAATAATCTGAGGCCCCTCGTGGCGATCCCATTCGCTTTTGAAGGTGTATGCTTTAAATAATGGATATAAACAATGAGTTGAGTTTGTCGTGGATATAAACGGTCTGATAACGCAGTACGGCTATGCGGCGCTGGTGATTGGCAGCGTGGCGGAAGGTGAAACCATTACCCTGCTCGGCGGTGTGGCGGCGCATCAGGGATTGCTTCGTTTCTGGCTGGTAGTGGTATCGGTGGCGCTCGGCGGCACGATTGGCGACCAGCTGTTGTACCTGCTGGGGCGGCGTTATGGCGAGCGCATTTTACGGCGCTTTTCCCGCCATCAGAAAAAAATCCGCCGCGCGCAGAAGTTGATCCAGCATCGGCCCTACCTGTTTGTGATTGGATCGCGGTTTATGTACGGCTTTCGCATCATTGGCCCGCTGCTGATTGGCGCAAGTCATTTGCCGCCGAAACTCTTTCTGCCGCTTAATATTCTCGGTGCCATTGTCTGGGCGCTGATTTTCACCACGCTGGGCTATGTTGGTGGTGAGGTGATAAGCCCGTGGCTGCATAACCTGAATCAGCATCTTAAGCATGGGGTGTGGATCGTGCTGGCGGTGGCGATTGCGCTGGCGCTGCGTTACTGGTTCACGCACCGCCACGCTAAGGATGAGGACGACTAAGCCGGGCAACGGCCCGGCGCGGTAACGTTATTTCGCGTTAAATTGCGGGTTTGCCAGCATAAAGCCGCCATCGACGATAAACGACTGGCCCGTGGTGTAGCTCGCATCTTCCGAGCACAGCCACCCCACCAGGCTTGCGATCTCCTGGGTTTTACCTGGACGGGTGAGCGGCACAATCGGCAGCGAACCGTCTTTGGCGTCCTCATCGTCCATGTCATTCATCGGGGTGGCGATGGCACCAGGCGCGACGGCGTTGACCAGAATACGGTGATCCACCAGCTCCAGCGCCATAGATTTGGTCAGCCCGCCCAGCGCGTGTTTAGCGGCGGTATAGGCGCTGGCCTCCGGTAGCGGCGTGTGCTCGTGCACCGAAGTGATATTCACAATGCGCCCGCCCTGCCCCTGCTGCGCCATTTTCCGCGCGGCAATTTGCGAGCACAAAAACGCACCATCCACATCAACGGTAAAGACCGCACGCCAGTCGTTAAACTCCACGTCGAGAAACGGCGCTTTGCTCATCGCCCCGGCGTTGTTTACCAGCGCATCAATACGTCCGAAACGTTCGATCAGCGTGTTGATGGCCTCAGCGCCTTCCGGCAGATGCCCCAGATCAAGATGCACATGCTCTGCGCGACGCCCCAGGGCTTCTACTTCCCTCGCCGTGGCTTTTGCCCCTTCCTCATCGGAATGCCAGGTAATACCAATATCGAAGCCCTGTTTAGCCAGCACCAGCGCGCATTGTTTGCCAATACCTGAATCTGACGCCGTAACAATGGCTACTTTGTTCGTCGAAACCATGTGGAACTCCTCCGGGGAAATATGCCGGGAACGGCAAAGAGGTAAGTATAGGAGGTTCGCGAAGGGTAAAAGCCTGATGCACAAACGATCTTGCCCGCTGACCAGGCAAAGCCGGAAATGTTTGCCTACACTAATGCGTGCAGGCATATGACTCTTAAAAGGAAAGGACGATGAAAATTTTATTATGGGCGGTTTTGATTATTTTTCTGATTGGGCTGTTGGTGGTGACCGGCGTGTTTAAAATGATTTTCTAAAAATTGCCCCCGTTATGGGGGCAAGTCATTTACAGGGCTACCGAATCAATCGCCGCCGCAATGGCGGATGAGTGCTTCAGGGTACGCACCTGTTCAAACAGCGCAGTGGCCTCAACATATTCTTTGCGTAAATAGCCTAACCACTGTTTGATACGCGCCACGTGATACATCCCGGTGTCGCCCTGCTTCTCAAGCTGGCTGTAGCGCTGTAACAGCTGCACTACTTCCGGCCACGGCATGCGCGGTGCGTTGTATTTCACCACGCGGCTTAAGTTCGGTACGTTGAGTGCGCCCCGACCAATCATCACCGCATCGCAGCCGGTGACCGCCATGCAATCCTGCGCGCTTTGCCAGTCCCAGATCTCGCCATTGGCTACTACCGGAATACGCAGGCGTTTGCGGATCTCGCCAATCGCCGCCCAGTTGATGCGCTCGGCTTTATAACCATCTTCTTTAGTACGGCCATGCACCACCAGCTCGCTGGCCCCGGCCTGCTGGACCGCATCGGCGATTTCGAACTGGCGATCGCCGGAATCCCAGCCGAGGCGGATTTTTACCGTCACCGGCAGATGCGCAGGCACCGCTTCACGCATCGCTTTTGCGCCACGGTAAATCAGATCGGGATCTTTGAGTAAGGTGGCGCCGCCGCCGCTACCGTTGACCAGCCTGGACGGGCAGCCGCAGTTGAGATCGACGCCCCAGGAGCCAAGCTCGACGGCGCGGGCAGCGTTCTCTGCCAGCCAGTGTGGGTATTGTCCCAGTAGCTGCACGCGCACCGGTGTGCCGCTGGGAGTGCGGCTTTGATGCTGTAATTCCGGGCAGATTTTATAAAACGATTTTACCGGCAACAGTTGATCGACCACGCGCAAAAATTCGGTGATGCAGTGATCGTAGTCGTTTACCCCGGTCAGCAGCTCGCGCACCAGCGAATCGAGCACGCCTTCCATCGGAGCCAGTAATACACGCATAACAATACCCAATGATTAAGAGGCGCGTATGGTAGCGTCTCCGGGCCGGTGATGAAAGGGTCAAGCCGCCGGATGAACGGCCGTTTTACGCCTAATCTTGTGTGAATGCATAACGTTAATCACGGGTTTGTTTGTTATGCTCGGCTGCAGGTTGTGACCGGTAGCACATTTCAGAATTTAATTGTATGATGAATGCGTCTCATCAAAGGTAGTCACCATGAATAAATCACTCACTGTTGTCTGGCAATATCTGCGTGCGTTTGTCCTGATTTATGCCTGCTTGTATGCCGGTATCTTTATCGCCTCGCTGCTGCCGATCACCATTCCCGGCAGTATTATTGGCATGCTAATTATGTTCCTGCTGCTGGCGTTGCAAATTCTGCCGGCAAAATGGGTGAACCCCGGCTGCTATGTGCTGATCCGTTATATGGCGCTGCTGTTCGTGCCGATTGGCGTCGGGGTGATGCAATATTATGACGTGCTGATCGCCCAGTTTGGCCCGGTGGTGGTCTCCTGCGCCGTCAGTACGCTGGTGGTGTTTCTGGTGGTCAGCTGGAGTTCGCACATTGTGCATGGTGAACGCAAAATCGTCGGCGAGGAGGAGCAGAAACAATGATGGCTTCCATCTGGTGGTCTTTGCCGCTGACGCTGGCGGTATTTTTCGCCGCGCGCAAACTGGCGACCCGCGTGCGTATTGCGCTGCTGAACCCACTGCTGGTTTCGATGGTGGTGATCATTCCGTTCCTGCTGCTGACCGGCATTCCTTACGAACGCTATTTTCAGGGCAGTAAAATCCTCAATGATCTACTGCAACCGGCGGTCGTCGCGCTGGCCTATCCGCTCTACGAGCAGCTGCATCAGATCCGCGCCCGCTGGAAATCCATTATTACCATCTGCTTTGTCGGCAGCCTGGTGGCGATGGTGACCGGCACCTCTATTGCGCTGTTAATGGGGGCGACGCCGGAAATCGCCGCCTCTATTCTGCCAAAATCTGTGACCACGCCGATTGCGATGGCGGTGGGCGGCAGCCTCGGCGGTATTCCCGCCATCAGCGCCATGTGCGTGATTTTTGTCGGCATTCTGGGTGCGGTATTCGGCCACTCCCTTCTCAATGTGATGCGTATTCGCACCAAAGCGTCGCGCGGTCTGGCGATGGGTACAGCCTCGCATGCGCTGGGTACCGCCCGCTGTGCGGAGCTGGATTATCAGGAAGGCGCATTCAGTTCGCTGGCACTGGTGATCTGCGGCATTATCACGTCGCTATTAGCGCCATTTATCTTCCCGTTGATCCTCGCGGTAATGGGCTAAAATTTGCGATGCGTCGCGCAATTTTCATTTGAATTTCATAAGTTGCATACACAGTGTGATAATAATCACATATAAAGGCCTTAACGGCCCGTAAACTACGCTCCCATTACACTGTTATGAGGCAATGCCATGCATTCACGTTTTCACGCTGCTTTCGCAAGTCTCGCGGCGGATCTGCAATCCGCCCTGGCCCCCCTTCTGGCGGATGAGCACTTCCCTGCCCTGCTGACCGCGGAACAGGTCGCCATGCTTAAAAATGCAACGCGACTGGACGAAGACGCACTGGCGTTCGCGCTGTTACCCCTTGCCGCAGCCTGCGCCCGCACGCCGGTGTCGCACTTTAACGTCGGTGCCATTGCGCGCGGCGTCAGCGGTACCTGGTATTTTGGCGGCAATATGGAATTTATCGGCGCGACCATGCAGCAAACGGTGCATGCCGAGCAGAGCGCCATCAGCCACGCGTGGCTGCGCGGGGAGAAATCCCTCGCCTCCGTCACCGTTAATTACACGCCTTGCGGCCATTGCCGTCAGTTTATGAACGAACTGAACAGCGGCCTGTCGCTGCGTATTAATCTGCCGGGTCGCGATCCGCATACGCTGGCAGATTACCTGCCGGACGCGTTCGGACCGAAAGATCTGGATATTAAAACGCTGCTGATGGACGACGAAAATCACGGCTTTGCGGTTACCGGCGATGCGCTGACGCAGGCGGCGATCGCCGCGGCGAACAAGAGCCATGCGCCGTACAGTCAGGCCCCGGCCGGGCTGGCGCTGGAGTGCCGCGACGGTACGCTGTTTGCCGGTCGTTACGCCGAGAACGCCGCCTTTAACCCGTCTCTGCCACCGCTACAGAGTGCGCTGAACCTGCTCAGCCTGAACGGGTATGATTACCCGGACATTCAGCGCGCGGTGCTGGCGGAAAAAGCCGAAGCGACACTCACCCAATGGGATGCAACCGCCGCCACGCTGAAAGCCCTTGGCTGCCAGAATATCGAGCGCGTACTG
The DNA here is from genome assembly GCF_019218745.1 of Enterobacter sp. ENT03. Classification (GTDB taxonomy): domain Bacteria; phylum Pseudomonadota; class Gammaproteobacteria; order Enterobacterales; family Enterobacteriaceae; genus Enterobacter_D. The sequence goes on along the minus strand of NZ_JAHUXA010000023.1, from coordinate 12,474 downwards.
CTTGCCTGATTCCCTTTCACTGCGGGCGTTCAGGTCCGCAGTGATGAAAATCCCCGCAATCGAATCACCGTTTCTTGCGCAAAACCGACGCGTAAAGTAGCCTGAGTGAAATTTCCCCCATTATTGAGCTATCTGCATGTTGAAGCGTTTGTTTTACAGCCTGTTAGTCTTCATCGGCTTACTGGTGTTTACTGCGCTTGGACTGGACCGCTGGATAAGCTGGAAAACCGCGCCTTATATCTACGACGATCTGCAAGATTTGCCTTACCGCCAGGTGGGGGTGGTGCTCGGCACCGCCAAATATTACCGCACCGGCGTCATCAACCAGTATTACCGTTACCGTATTCAGGGGGCGCTCAACGCCTATAACAGCGGCAAGGTGAATTACCTGTTGCTGAGCGGCGATAATGCCCAGCAGAGCTATAACGAACCGGTGACGATGCGTAAGGATTTGATGGGCGGCGGCGTCGATCCGCAGGACATCGTGCTGGATTATGCCGGGTTCCGTACGCTGGATTCTATTGTGCGCACGCGTAAAGTCTTCGATACCAACGACTTCATCATCATCACCCAGCGTTTTCACTGCGAACGGGCGCTGTTTATCGCGCTGCATATGGGGATCCAGGCGCAGTGTTATGCGGTGCCATCGCCAAAAGATATGCTGACCGTGCGCGTGCGTGAATTCGGTGCGCGGCTCGGCGCGCTGGCGGATCTGTATATTTTCAAACGCGAGCCGCGTTTTCTCGGCCCGCTGGTGCCGATCCCAAATATCAGTGAACCCTCCGATGACGCCCAGGGTTATCCGGCGGTGACACCGGAGCAGCTCAGCGACCAGCTGAGCAAACCCAAAGGACGTTAAGCGGAAATTTTATCGGCCCACGCGATGGATTGTTTCATCGCGTCAATGACGGTCGCCTGATCCAGCCTGAAACTGTCCATCAGCGCCGTGGCGTTGTCCCAGTCCTGCTCCTCATAGAAACGGGCGAGCATCAGGAATTGCCAGCTGACCCCTTCCTGCTTCGTCAGCGCATCCATCACATTTTCAGGCAACAGAATTTGCAGGAACAGATCTTCCATCGAAATACCCAGGATGGTGTCGAGCAGCGAGAACAGTCCACAGAAGAAGGCATCGCTGGCCAGCCTGGCGTTGCCGGTTTTTTTCGCCATCAGTTCACAAAACATGCCGCGCACCAGGCTCATATGGTAAAGCTGATCGGTTTTCACATCCGCCATGTTGGTCAGGCAGGAGATCGAGACAAAGCGCCGCACTTCGTTGATGCCTAAATAAAGCAGCGTGTCCCGGAGGGTAGCGTTTTTACCCAGCACGATACCGCGATTATTGAACAGAACGTTTTTGGTGTAGCGCATCAGGGTATAGGAGAGGGTCAAATCACGCTTGAGGTAATTCTCAACCTTAGACAGATCCGGATCGGGGGTGTTTACTTCCTGAATAAGCTGTAGCTGTAATACTTTACCAGGGGACAGGCGTTTATTTTTTATAATTTCCGGCTTGCTGTAAAAATAGCCCTGATATAAATCGAAGCCAAAAGCTTTGTAGCGCTCGAATTCTTCCGCGGTTTCGACTTTTTCCGCCAGTAATTTTACTTTGCTAAGGTATTTCTTATGCTGGTTAATGTACTGGGTTATTTCCTCGAAGGAATAGGCACGGATGTCGAACTTCACAATGCTGATGTACGGCATAAAACGTTCCCAGCCGTTCTCCAGCGTGAAGTCATCGAGGGCAATTTTAAAGCCCCAGCCATACAACCGACGCACCGCATCATGCAGTTCATCAGTGGGTTTCGCCGTTTCGAGGATTTCAATCACCACTTTGTCGTGCGGCAGCGTATCCGCAAAACCCTGGACGATCATCTCGGGTGGGAAGTTGATAAAACAGTTGTTATTGCCGACCAGTTTGGGCAACGAGGTTGAAAGAAACAGATCGGCGATGATCTGTTTAGTCGCATATTCCGGCGAAACATCCGGAAAACGATTCGTCATGCCGTCGCGAAAAAGCAACTCATAGGCGACGGTCGACATGCTCTTGTCAAATACCGGTTGCCGGGCGATGAATGAATACATGAAACAGCCTCCATGGCGTATGCGCATTGACGGAAATGACTGTCGCGATCCGCCCTCTAAAACTTGCTTAATCTTATAACATGATTTTGCAATTTATTCCCGGCAGGCGCTGTGACGCGCCTTCATAATTAATAAGCATAGCCTGGCGGGGTTAATCGCGCCTGTGCAGGGGGTGGTCTTTTTCATCTTCACAACCCAGGGGGAAAATGCGCTATTCTCGTTTGACGTGGGCACATATTGACGCTTTCGCTGTCTGAGTTTCATGAGCCGGGAGGCGAATTCTTAAGGTTACTTTAAGCTGATAAGCACTATACTCTCTATGGCTTTAACATTATTTTTACACCGAGCCACCACGTTCAGGAAAGCAGGAAGGGGATCACCATCGACAGAATAGCCAAAATCGCGCTGCGTCGCCGGGGCATTGGCGTCAGAGAAAAAGTTGTTCGCTATCGCGGTCAGTCGGTGTTATTCCGCCTGAACGGCGAGAAGTATGACGTGTACACCAACGAAGAAAAGATCGCTTCTCTCGAAACGAATAATATTAACGAAGCCATCCAGCTGTATAAAACCCTTGAAGCCAAACATTAAGGTGCCGGGCGGTACTGCGCTTACCCGGCCTGCATGGTACTGCCTGCAGGCCCGACAAGCCTCGTGCCGCCGGGCAATCCAGCCATAAAAAAACCCACGTTACCGTGGGTTTTTTGTTTGTGACGATACTTATTTTTTGCGCGCGTACTTCAGGGAGTCCAGCGCCACGGCGAAGATGATGATGCCGCCTTTGATAATGTACTGCCAGTACGGGTTCACGCCGATATAGGTCAGACCGTAGTTGATAACGGTGAAGATGATCACACCGGTCACCACACCGAACACGGTACCCACACCGCCGCTAAAGGAAACGCCGCCCACTACGCAGGCTGCGATGGCGTCCAGCTCGTACATGAAGCCGAGGTTGTTGGTTGCCGAACCGATACGGCCCGCTTCCAGCATACCGCCGAAGGCATAGAACACGCCGGACAGCGCATAGATCATCAGCAGGTTCAGCGCCACGTTCACACCAGACACTTTCGCCGCTTCCGGGTTACCCCCGATAGCAAAAATGTTTTTGCCGAAGCGGGTTTTGTTCCACAGCACCCAGACGAACGCCACCGCAATCAGCGCGTAGAAGGTGATGTACGACAACCGGAATGTGCCAAGTGCCACAAAGCCCTGGGTAAAGGTCGAGAAGCCGGAATCAAAGCCGGAAATCGGCGACGCGCCCACGAAGTCGTAGTACAGGGAGTTGATACCGTAAACGATGATCATGGTGCCAAGGGTGGTGATAAACGGCGTTACGTTCAGGTACGCAATGATAATGCCGTTGATAAGGCCAATGATCGCGCCAATGACGCAGACAATAGCCACGACCACAATAATCGGCATGGTCGCCATCTCCGGGAACACCTTGTTGGCGTTTTCCATCGACTGCAGAAGCGTTGCCGCCACCACCGCCGCCAGACCCACCTGACGCCCCGCTGACAGGTCAGTACCCTGGGTGACAATCAGCCCTGCCACACCCAGCGCGATAATAATACGCACCGATGACTGGGTAAGAATGTTACTTAAGTTCAGCAGGCTTAAAAATGTTGGATCCTGGAAAATAATAATGGCCAGTAACACTAAAAGAACGACGTAAATACCGCCCTCTTTCAGATAAGTGAGAAAGCTTTTTTTATTTAACGCACTCATGAGGAGCCCCTGATCTTAAAGGTGCAAAGACGCAAGACGCAAAATTTCGTTTTGCGTTGTCGTTTTAGTGTCAACAATTCCGGAAACGAGGCCATTGCTCATTACCAGAATACGGTCTGTGATCCCTAACAATTCCGGCATTTCAGACGAAATGATAATGATCCCTTTGCCTTTTTTAGCCAGCTCTGCAATGAGCTGATAAATTTCGAATTTCGCACCTACGTCGATACCGCGCGTCGGTTCATCAAGCATCAGTATTTCCGGCTGGGTCAACAACCAACGGCCGATAATCACTTTTTGCTGGTTACCACCCGACAGAGAACCAATTTGCGTGCGATGACCCGGCGTTTTAACGCGCATAGCGTCAATAACCCACTGGGTATCACTCTTCATGCGGGAATTATCCAGCAAGCCGACTTTATTTTTGTAGTTCTGAATATTGGAAATCAGTGAGTTGAATCCGATGTCCAGATAGGCGTAAATCCCCGTTGAGCGGCGCTCTTCGGTAACCAGCGCAAAGCCGTTATTAATGGCTTCGTTGGCATTATGGTTATTAATCGACTTATTGTGCAGCTTGATCGTACCGGATGATTTTTCGCGAATACCAAACAAGGTTTCCACAATATCGGTACGCTTCGCCCCTACCAGCCCGGCAATACCGAGAATTTCGCCTTTGCGCAGGTCGAAGGACACATCGCGAATGGACGGCTGACGCAGTGAGGTCAGGTTGCGCACTTCCAGAATGGTTTCGCCCGGTACGTTTTGCTTGTCCGGGAAACGCTGGTTCAGCGAGCGACCCACCATCATGGCGATGATTTTGTCCATATCCAGCCCTTCCAGCGGCTGGGTGGCAATCCACTGTCCGTCGCGCAGAATAGTGATTTCATCACACAGCTGGAATATTTCTTCCATTTTGTGCGAGATATAGACAATGCCGCAGCCACGATCTTTCAGCTTACGGATAATTTTGAACAGATGATTAACTTCTTTTTCCGTCAGCGATGAAGTGGGTTCATCCATGATGACGATTTTAGCGTCGTAGGAGAACGCTTTCGCGATTTCAATCATCTGCATTTGCGAAACAGATAACGTACCGACGCGCGCTTTCGGGTCAATATCAATATCCAGTTCGTCGAAAATATCTTTGGTGTCTTTATACATTTTGTCCTGATCGACAAACACGCCTTTGGTGGGATAACGCCCCAGCCACATGTTGTCCATTACAGAACGTTGTAATACCAGGTTTAATTCCTGGTGAACCATTGAGATACCATTTTCCAGTGCTTCCTTGGTGGAATGGAAATCGATCTCTTTCCCCTGAAAAAGTATGCTGCCGGAATCTTTTTGATAGATCCCAAAAAGGCATTTTAATAATGTGGATTTGCCCGCCCCGTTCTCACCCATTAATGCATGGATGGAATGTGGACGAACTTTTAAATTCACATTATCGAGCGCCTTAACGCCAGGAAACGACTTGTTGATACCGCTCATTTCCAACAAGAATTCGCCTGACGACTGAGTATTATTGCTGACCATATTTATACCTTGTTGGCCTGGCACATCGCGTTATAAAAGGGCGCAAATGAATGCGCCCAGTGGAACGTTCTTATTTGTTGCTGAACTGAGACAGGTTTTCTTTATCAACACCGACGTAAGGAATACGAACAACTTTGTTGTCGAGTTTCCAGTCAGTGCCGGCAGTGGCTTCTTTACCGTCGGCGAGGTTTTTCGCCAGATCGAAGGTCGCTTTCGCCTGGTTGTTGGCATCGTTCAGCACGGTACCGGCCAGTGCGCCAGATTTAACCAGTGCCAGCGCTTCTGGCAGGGCATCCACACCAAATACCGGAACAGCGGATTTGTTGTGAGCTTTCAGTGCTTCTACCGCACCCATTGCCATCGCATCGTTGTTGGCGATAACCACTTCGATTTTGTTAGCGTTCGGGCCAGAGAGCCAGGCGTCCATTTTGTCTTTCGCCATTGCGGTATCCCACATGGCGGTATCCATTTGCAGCTGCTGGGTTTTGATGCCCTTGTCGTTCAGCTCTTTGATAACGTAGGTAGTACGTGCTTCAGCATCCGGGTGGCCCGGCTCGCCTTTCAACAGGACGAACTGGATCTGGCCGTCTTTGTTCAGATCCCAGCCCTGGTTTGCTGCCCAATGTTTGGCAATCAGATCGCCCTGGATAATACCGGACTCTTTAGAGTCAGTACCGACGTAATACGCTTTGTCGTAGCTGTCCAGCGCTTTACGTGAAGGTTCTTTGTTGTAGAAAACGATAGGAACGTTTTGACCACGTGCTTTTTCGATAACCGTGCCCGCCGCTGCCGGGTCAACGAGGTTAATGGCCAGGGCTTTCACGCCTTTCGCCAGCAGAACGTCGATCTGGTCGTTCTGTTTGGACTGGTCGTTCTGCGAGTCGTTCATCAGCAGTTCAACGCCCTGCGCTTCTTTAGCATCTTTCTCAATGGCTTTACGCACAACAGACATAAAGTTGTCGTCGTATTTATAAATGGTCACACCAATACGGGTATCCGCAGCATTTGCAGCCGCGCCAAAAAGCATGCTTGCCATAACAGCAGACAGAGTCAAAACCTTCTTATTCATGGTATCTCCGGGTTTATGCAGGGTAGTTCTTGTGAATAATGATCGGCAGGGCAGCAGGTTGGTGAAACGTTACTGTCGCCGAAGGTCACTTAAAATTATTGTCTTCCGTGTTCGGTAACGCTCCAGTGTTCGATCTGTTCGCCGTTTGTGGGGCAACGGTACGACGAATCAGCTTCCTTACCGTTACATTCTGTTTCAGCCCCTGGAACGCTGACATCATAGTCATGGCGATGTTAAGATACTGTGAATTTACTCACAGATTGAAAACGGTTACATACAAGATCGTTATAAGTTAGTGATCGACGACACAGTTTGCCTCGCCGCCACTGAATGCCGCCGCACCAGCGTCGGCATAAAGCAATGAGAATCAGCAGGATCCAGCATTCCTGCCGCCCCCTGCAACGCCAGTTCCGTCGCCAGTTTCGCCATGGAAGCGATGGGATAACGCACCGTGGTGAGCTGGGGATCGGTGTAGCGGGCAATGGGAATATCATCGAAGCCGATGAGTGATAAATGCTGTGGCACCGCAATGCCGTTGTCTTTCAGCGCCGTCAGCGCGCCGGCGGCCATGCTGTCGTTATAGGCAAATACCGCGGTCAGTTGCAGGTTGCGGCCCAGCAATTCAACCATCGCCGCCTCCCCGCCCTGCATATCTGGCTCACCAGTGCCGGTCCAGCTTTCCGGGGCGACAATCCCCTGCTCTGCCAGCGCCCGTTGCCAGCCTTCGCGGCGCAGATCGTTATCTTCAATGTGATGACTGGACGCCAGATAGCCGATGCGCTGATGGCCGTGACTCAGCATCATGCGCGTCGCCATCATCGCGCCGCTGACGTTGTCCAGCGCCACGCAACGATGGGCATAACCGGGCACGACGCGGTTGATCAATACCATGCCGGGGATCTGCTCCATAAAGCCCGCCAGCTCCTCATCGCTGAGGGCTTTTGAGTGCACAATCAGGGCGTTACAGCGCTGACGTATCAGTACCTCAATGGCATGGCGCTCTTTTTCCGCTTCGTGATAACTGTTACCGATCAGCACATATTTCTGATGCTGCTGGGCGACCATATCCACCGCTTTAACCAGCGCGCCGAAGAAGGCATCGGAGACATCCATCACCACCACGCCAATGGTATCGCTGACCTGCGTCGCCAGCGCCTGGGCGTTGGCATTCGGACGATAACCCAGCTGCGCCACAGCCTTCATCACGGTTTCCCGCGTTTCCGGGCTGACCAGCGCGCTGTTATTGAGCACACGGGATACCGTCGCGACGGAAACGGCCGCGAGGCGAGCCACGTCACGAATGGTGATCATAGACATTTTCTTTTCTCAGGTTGCAACAGCTCACAGACACCCCCTGTGTTTAGCAAGAGGGGTATTCTGTCAGTCGGCGGCGGGATCCAGCGTGAAGAACATCACACAGATGGAAACGGTTACATCCGTTTTGTTAATGATTGTGATCCAGATCGTTATCTGGATGTATGGGACAATGAAACGCCTGACGCACGCGCGGTAAGCTGTCGCCACAGCCATTCAACCGGGCCCTGGCGGAAACGGCGCAACCACCACACCGAGAACAACAGATTCACCACCCAGATAACGGGCACAAAAGCCAGCAGTTGCAGGCGGTCGAATTTCATAAACAGATTGAAGTGATAGAACAGCGTGGTGCAGATAAGGGTTTGCAGCAGATAGTTGCTGAGCGCCATGCGTCCGACACACACCACCGCATTAACCAGCTTCAGGCGGCTTAACGTCGGCCAGTAGCCGTAAGCCAGCGCAGCATAGCCCAGGGTTTGCAGCGGCGCGCTCAGTTCGCGGGGGGCCTGCAGTAAAAAAGCACACCAGCGATAATCCCAGCCAAGCTGCCACTGGGCGATCACGGACGGAATATTGATCAGCAGGCCGACGGCGATCAGCAGCAACCCGCTACGGCGGTAGTGGCTAAGGCTGAACTGCCCTTTCAACCAGCCGCTGCGCATCAGCGCCGCGCCCACCAGCATCAATCCTGCCAGCTGCCAGCCATATTGCGCACCGATGGCGAGCAGCGTGTCGGACAACATGTCTGCCCGGTTACTGATGGCTTCAAGCCCGCCGGTGGTTTTCCACCAGTTTTCATATTGCAGATTAGCGGCATCCGGGATCCACGAGCGGTTCGGCTCATTCCCGGCGATACCCCCCAGCAGCAACAACACCGCTATTCCGATGAGATACAGCGCGACGCCGGTGTTAAACAGCGTTTTCAGTGATGACGCATCGCGGATCATGCGCCAGCACACCAGCCCGACGAGACCATAGGCCAGCAAAATATCGCCGTCCCACAACAGCAGACCGTGCATAAAACCCAACAGCACTAACAGCGTTAAGCGGCACTGGATCCAGCGTTTGCCCCGCCCCTGCAATAATTGCAGCCCGGCGCCAAACAGAATGGCAAATAACGAAAGGAATTTAGCCTGTGCGAAGACATCGAGCAGCGCCCAGCTCCAGGCATCCCGCAAGGTGATGTCGCCGTACCACGCCGGATTAAGGTAAGCCGCCTTCGGTAAACCGAAGGCGTTAATATTCAGCAGCAAAATCCCCAGAATGGCAACGCCACGAATAAAATCCAGCGTGACATGACGTTCCATGAATGTTGCCTGCCTCAATTAGTTGTGATGACGTACCGCGCGCAGGAACTCCTGGCGGGTGTTCTGGCTGGATTTGAATAATCCGCCCAGCGAGGTGGTGGTGGTGGCGCTGGTGGCATCACGAATGCCGCGCGCTTTGACGCAGTAATGCACCGCATCAATAGAAACGGCCACATTGTTAGTGCCAAGCAGCGTTTGCAGGGCGGTGAGGATCTGCTGCGTTAAGCGCTCCTGCACCTGCGGGCGCTGGGCGAAAAACTGCACAATGCGGTTAATTTTCGACAGGCCGATCACCGCATCTTTCGGGATATAGGCCACGGTCGCTTTGCCGTCGATGATCACAAAATGGTGTTCACAGGTACTGGTCAGCGTGATGTCACGTACCGTCACCATCTCGTCGACTTTCATTTTGTTTTCGATAACGGTGATCTTCGGGAAATTGGCGTAATCAAGGCCGGAGAAGATCTCATCCACGTACATTTTGGCGATACGCTGCGGGGTTTCCATCAGGCTATCGTCGCTTAGATCGAGATTTAACAGTTGCATGATCTCGGTCATATGCCCGGCAATCAGACGCTTACGGGTTTCGTTGTCGATGTCGGCCGGTGCGCGCAACGGGGTTTCCAGGCCGCGGGCGACCAGGGCTTCATGCACCAGTGCGGCTTCTTTACTCAGTGATGGCATCTCTTTATTCTCCTGCAGGTGTCGCTATCCTTTGCCGCTTAGCAGACAAAGTGCGCAGTCATTGTGCGTGAGGTCACGCACATAATCCAGTGTATTCACCGCGATAATTATTGAAATCGTTACGACCTTTCTTGCTGACGTTTCCACACCAGCCCGCCGCCGATAAACAGCGCCATCCCCGCCAGACCCAGCGCCGGCTCCAGTTGCCGGGTCAGCCAGGTAGAGAGCGCGGAGGTCATCGGCCCCACTAATTGCCCGATCGCGTAACCGGTGGTCAACAGTCCGGCCATATAGCGCGCGTGCGTCGGGGCCAGCTCACGTCCACACACCAGCGACAGCTGCACCGCACAAAGAAAACCGCCGCCCACCAGCAGCGCCCCGCTCACCAGCCCGGCCATCCCCGGCAGCAGCCAGGCGGCAATCACCCCTGCCCCCTGTAGCCAGAGCACGACGGCCAGCCGCTGATGGCTGCGTCCAACGTGGCGTAAGGCGATGCTCAGCGCAATGCCAAGCACCGCCGCCGCGCCAAATACCGGCCAGACAAACTGGGCGAAAACGCTGCCAGGGAAGCGCTGGGCCGCCATCTGCGATAAGAAGGTGGCCGGAAGGATGTAGCCAAAGCCCGCGAGGCTGTAGCTCCAGACCAGCCGTTTAATGTCACGGGTGAGCTGCAACGGCTGCGGCTTTTCGCCGCTGCGGTGAAGCTGTCCCGGTCGCGGTAGCCAGCGAGCGATAAGTGCGATCAATACCAGCGCCAGTACGCCATAGACCTGCCAGCCCGCCGCCGCGGATAACGCTTCAGACTGAATGCCGATCGCCAGCAGGCCGCTCAGGGCGATGCCCGCCCCCGGCCCGGCAAACACGGCGGCGTTCAGGCCAGGCTTACCCGCGTGGGCCAGCTGGTCGGTGATCCACGCAGCGGTCAGCACCATCGCCCAGCCGCTCATCATGCCGATCACCAGCCGCAGCAGGCCGTGGGCAATGGCGTTATCCGCCAACGCCGAAAGAAACGTCAGCGCCACGGCACCAAAAACACCGGCGTACAGACGGCTTTCCACGTGCCGGTGCGCGCGCATGGCATCCCACGCCCCCAGCAGATAACCGAGGTAGTTCATGGCGGCCACCAGCCCGGCGCTGGTCAGGGTGAGCTGAGCGTCGCGGATCATCAGCGGTACCTGCGGGGTAAAAGCGAAACGACCAATCCCCATCGCCACAATCAACGCCACAAATCCACTGAGCGCAATTCTGAGCGCCATCTGCATCCCATAAGTTAATGTAAAGTTGTGTTTATGATGCAGTATGTTGCAGATATGCGGAAGTGAAAGTTACTCACGGCAAAGTGAATGTCTGTATGATAACCCCTTCTTTTTGCGTATGACGAGTAGAGGAATTTCGCATGGAAATGCTTGAAGAACACCGTTGTTTTGACGGCTGGCAGCAGCGCTGGCGTCATGACTCCGCCGTACTGAACTGTACGATGACGTTCAGCGTGTTTTTACCGCCAGAACGCCGGGAAACGCCGCCGCCAGTGCTCTACTGGCTCTCCGGCCTGACCTGTAATGACGAGAACTTTACCACCAAAGCCGGGGCGCAGCGCGTGGCGGCAGAGCTGGGCATTGTGCTGGTGATGCCGGATACCAGTCCGCGCGGCGATGATGTCGCCGACAGCGAAAGCTATGATCTGGGCAAAGGCGCAGGCTTTTACCTGAACGCCACCCAGCAGCCGTGGGCGGCGCATTACCGGATGTATGATTATCTGCGCGATGAGCTGCCGGCGTTGATCCGCGCGCAATTTAACGTCAGCGATCGTTGCGCCATCAGCGGACATTCGATGGGCGGTCACGGCGCGCTGATCATGGCGCTGAAAAATCCGGGCCGCTATACCAGCGTGTCGGCGTTTGCCCCAATCGTGAATCCATGCCAGGTGCCGTGGGGGCAGAAAGCCTTTAGCGCTTATCTGGGCGATAATGTTGCCGACTGGCTGGCATGGGACAGTTGTGCGCTGATGTTAAACAGCAAGCCGGATGAGGCAATCCCGACGCTTATCGATCAAGGTGACAGCGATCAGTTTCTGGCCGATCAGCTCCAGCCTGCACGCCTCGCGGAAGCGGCACGCCAGACCGGCTGGCCGCTGACCCTGCGCGTGCAGCCAGGTCATGATCACAGCTACTACTTTATTGCGTCCTTTATTGAAGATCATCTGCGCTTCCATGCGCAGCATTTATTGAAGTAACGGTGTGCCCGGCGGCGCTGTGCTTGCCGGGCCTACAACGGCATGTTACGTAGGCCGGGAATGACGCGCATAGCCGCCACCCGGCACATACCCGAGTGTAGGCCGGGTAAGGCGCAGCCGCCACCCGACACATGCCCGGATGTAGATACTGTTATGCCATGCAAGCATTTTCCTCATGCAGCGTGGCATCGAACGGGCGTCCTGATTTCAGGACGCCATACGCCACCTGGGCAAGCTTACGCATCATCGCCCCGATTATCAGCTTCGCTCCCTTGCCGTTCTTCTCCAGACGCTCCCTGAACGTTTTTCCCCACGCCGTTTTGTACAGCGCCACCATCGCCGGCATATACAGCGCCCTGCGCAGCGACACATGACCCGCCTTACTCATCCGGCTCGCCCTGTGCACACTGCTCCCCGAGTCGTGCTGCCGCGGCGTCAGTCCCGCGAACGCCGCGAACTGTCTCGCCTGTCCGAACCGCTCTTTCAGCCCCGCATACGCCAGCAGCACCGCGGAGGTC
>NZ_JAHUXA010000022.1 GCF_019218745.1 Enterobacter sp. ENT03 | reverse complement strand
GGTGGTACAGCACGAAAGTGGGGGTGATCGACCTGAAGAAAAAGTCGATCACCATGGGTAAAGGATGTTAAAAAGTGTTCACCATGTCCCCGAACACCTGTCTACCATGTCCCCGGACTGTACACCCTAAGGGAAAGGGGGGCACCAATCCGTGCCTTCTTCCAGGACCATGCCCTCTCCCAGGGGAGAGGGTTAGGGTGAGGGGGAAAAATCAGGGGGCAGGATTAACCAGCAGTTGCCCGATAGAGCCGCGATCCGCCATCTCCAGCGTCTGGCTGTAATACTGGAACGGGAAATGCGGCCACGATGGCTGCCCGAAGTACACCAGCAGCTCCACCTGCCCATCCACCCACACGGTATCTTTCATGCCGCGATCTTCCGGGAACGGAATAGCGCCGTTGACGTTGCGGATCTGGAAACTGACGCCTTCGATATGAAACGCCTGCGGGGTGTCGGCGCGCACCGTCCAGCGCTCCCAGGTGCCCTGCTGAGCGGTAATATCCAGACGCTGAATATCCCACAGCTGGCCGTTGATGCCCGGATCGTCGCCAAGGCTAATGTCACGGCTGCGCACCGGCGTGCCGGTCAGCAGTTCGCTCGGCAGCAGGCGCATCGGCAGACTGTCGGTGACCAGCGGCAACAGACCAGTCGGGCGCAGCGTCAGCACCAGCGTGGAAATCAGAATACTCGACGGCTCGAAGAAGCCACGAATACGATCGACAATGCTCGCCGCTTCCCCGCAGGTAATCGACACTTCATCGCCGTTGGTCATGTCGACGAGAATTTCCCGGCGCTCGCCCGGTGCCAGCGACAGCTGTTTCACCGACACCGGCGCAGGCAGGAAACCCTGATCGCCGGAAATGACATGCAGCGCGCGGCCATCACTCATCTGCAACAGATAGCGGCGGGCATTTGAGGCATTGAGCAGGCGCAGACGCACCCAGCCGCGGGACACCTCCACATACGGCCCCTGCACGCCGTTCGCCAGCAGCGTATCACCGACAAATCCCCCGCTGCCCGGCTCGCTGTATTCCGGCGTACCAAAGTTATCCAGACGCTTGTCCTGAATAATGACCGGAATATCGTCAACGCCGTAATGATTCGGGATCGGCAGGGATTTGCTGACGTCGTCTTCCACCAGCCACAGCCCCGCCAGCCCGTTATACACCTGCTCGGCAGTGCGGTTAGGCGTGTTGGCGTGATACCAGAGGGTGGCGGCGTTCTGGCGCACCGGCAGTACCGGCGCCCAGTCGGCGTTGGGGGACATCATACGCGCCGGACCGCCCATCAGCGGGCCAGGCACCTGCAGGCCGCTTACCGTCATGGCGACGTTTTCCGTCATGCGGTTGCTGTAGATCAGCTTTACGTCGTCGCCGTTCCACACGCGGATCGTCGGCCCCAGATAGCGGCCGTTGATCCCCCACACCTGCGCGCGGGTACCCTGGGTAAAGGACCAGTGCGTGCGCTGAAGCGTCAGAAACAGCGGCTGTCCGCGGCGGGACTCCAGCAATGGGGGAATGGGCAACGGCAGTTGCTGCCCGGCGGCGTTGGCCCTCAGCGGCACCGCTCCGGCACAAAGCGCAACCCCGGATGCCTGAATAAACTGACGCCGACTGAGTGACATATCTGCTCCATGTAAAACTGACTTTTAATACGAAAGAAAATTAACGCTTTCCAGCGGCATTACGCGCGGCAACTTCCTGGTCAAGCTCGGCGATTTTATTTTCCATTAAAGCCCGGCAGTGTACTGCCAGTTCACGCACCTGGTCTTTACCAAACTTCGAGGTATCCACCGGCTGCATCATTTCGACGATCACATGACCATTATTCCAGCGGTTGAGGCTGACTTTATTCGAGGTGGTGGACACACACACCGGGATCACCGGCACGCCAGCGGCAATGGCGGCATGAAATGCCCCGGTTTTAAACGGCAGCAGACCACGGCCACGGCTGCGGGTGCCTTCCGGGAACATCCAGATTGAGATATTACGCTTCTGAATATGTTTCACCACCTGGGCGATAGTACCGTGAGCTTTTGCGCGGTTATTGCGGTCGATCAACAGGTTGCCGGTCAACCAGTACAACAGGCCGAAGAAGGGGATCCAGATGAGGCTTTTTTTGCCGACGGTCACGGTCGGCGGCTGCACGATGCTGGAGGCGGTGACCATATCGTAATTATTTTGGTGATTACAGATGTAAATGGCATTGCCGAACTCAGCGGCGTTCGACGGCACGCGGGTTTCCACCTTCAGGCCCAGCACCGGGGCGAGGCGACCAAACAGGTGACCAAAGGTCGCCACATGCTTCGGATTTCGTGGACTGAACAGACAGTAAATACAACCAAAAATAGACAGCAGAATGCTGTAAACCACAATAATAATAGATCGAATAATAAACAGCATTGTTACCTCTTATGCCCGGACATCCAGCCATTCGGGAAATGTTAACTGACGTCCCCCGTCAGAAAAGGGGGACGGTAATACCCTGATTACTCTTCGCTGTCGCCTGGGCTTGCGCGATGCGGTGAGTCAATCTCCACGCGGTCGATGCGTTGCAGGCCGCGCATCAACGTGCCGCGACGTCCGCGCTCACCGTGCACCTTCTGCAACTCTTCCGGACGCAGTTTGATTTTGCGTTTGCCCACGTGGATGGTCAGCGTCGTTTGCGGCGGCAGCAGATACAGGTGCGCGAGGCTGTCTTCACCTTTCGCGGCCTCTGCCGACGGAATGCTGATGATCTTATTCCCTTTGCCTTTAGACAACTGCGGCAGATCGCTGACCGGGAACATCAGCATGCGTCCGGCGGTGGTGATCGCCAGCAGCATATCGCTGTCGTCGACGATTTCCAGCGGCGGCATCACGCGGGCGTTTTCCGGCAGAGTGATCAGCGCTTTACCGGCGCGGTTACGGGCGATCAGATCGTTGAAGGTACAGACGAAGCCGTAGCCCGCATCCGATGCCATCAGCAGCTTCTGCTCTTCTCCCGCCATCACCATATGCTCCACGGACGCGCCCGGCGGCAGCGTCAGTTTGCCGGTCAACGGCTCGCCCTGCCCGCGCGCGGAAGGCAGCGTGATCGGATCGAGAGCGTAGCTGCGCCCGGTGGTATCGATAAACACCACCGGCTGGTTGCTCTTGCCTTTAACGGAGGCTTTCCAGCCGTCGCCCGCTTTGTAGCTCAGCCCCTGGGCGTCGATGTCATGCCCTTTGGCGCTGCGCACCCAGCCCGACTGGGACAGCACGATCGTCACCGGCTCAGACGGCTGCATGTCGTGTTCGCTCATCGCCTTCGCTTCTTCACGCTCGTGCAGCGGCGAACGACGCTCGTCGCCAAAGGCGTCAGCATCGGCCTGCAACTCTTTCTTCAGCAGGTTACTCATTTTGCGCTCGGAGGCGAGAATGCCCTGCAGCTGGTCGCGCTCTTTCTCAAGCTCAGCCTGCTCGCCGCGAATTTTCACTTCTTCAAGCTTCGCGAGGTGACGTAATTTCAGTTCAAGGATCGCTTCGGCCTGGGTTTCGCTGATGCCAAACTTCGACATCAACGCCGGCTTCGGCTCATCCTCGGTGCGGATGATCTCAATCACTTCATCAATGTTGAGGAACGCCACCAGCAAACCTTCGAGGATATGCAGGCGTTTGAGCACTTTTTCCAGACGGTGACTCAGGCGGCGACGCACGGTATCGCGGCGGAAGACCAGCCACTCGGAGAGGATCTCCAGCAGGTTTTTCACCGACGGGCGACCGTCCAGCCCGATCATGTTCAGGTTAATGCGATAGCTTTTTTCCAGATCGGTGGTGGCGAACAGGTGGTTCATGACCTGATCCATATCCACCCGGTTCGAACGCGGCACAACCACCAGACGCGTCGGGTTTTCGTGATCGGATTCATCGCGCAGATCATCGACCATCGGCAGCTTTTTATTGCGCATCTGAGCGGCGATTTGCTCCAGCACGCGCGCGCCGGAAACCTGATGCGGCAGCGCGGTGATCACCACGGCACCGTCTTCTTTTTTCCACACCGCGCGCATACGCACCGAGCCGCGCCCGTTCTGGTAGATTTTGCGGATTTCCGCCCGCGACGTGATGATTTCCGCTTCGGTCGGGTAATCCGGGCCCTGCACAATATCCAGCAGCTCATCGAGCGTGGTTTTCGGCTGTTCGATCAGCGTGATCGCCGCTTTCGCCACTTCGCGCAGGTTATGCGGCGGAATGTCCGTCGCCATACCGACCGCGATGCCGGTGGTGCCGTTCAGCAGAATATTTGGCAGACGGGCAGGCAGCATTTTCGGCTCCTGCATGGTGCCGTCAAAGTTCGGCTGCCACTCCACCGTGCCCTGCCCCAGTTCGCCCAGCAGCAGCTCGGCATATTTAGAGAGACGGGATTCGGTATAACGCATGGCGGCGAAGGACTTCGGATCGTCCGGCGCGCCCCAGTTGCCCTGGCCGTCCACCAGCGGATAGCGGTAAGAGAACGGCTGCGCCATCAATACCATGGCTTCGTAGCAGGCGCTGTCGCCGTGCGGGTGATATTTACCCAGCACGTCACCTACGGTACGGGCCGATTTTTTGAATTTGGCGCTGTTGTTAAGGCCGAGCTCTGACATCGCATACACGATGCGGCGCTGAACGGGTTTCAGGCCATCACCAATAAACGGCAGCGCCCGATCCATGATGACGTACATGGAATAGTTTAAGTAGGCGTTTTCCGTGAATTCATGCAGCGCAAGGCGCTCTGCCATATCGCTCATTAATCGATGTTCCTCAAACGTGTGCGCCCGCCTGTACGGCGGCGATAATGCCGCAGATACTACCTTATATAAGGCAATGAGTCATTGTGCTGCGCGATAACTTTAGCGCACCGGGCGGTTTTTGTCGGGGGAGATCGGAAGGCGATGAGGGGGATAAAAAAGGAGGCCGGTTTCCCGGCCCGATGCCTGTTACTTATTCATTTTGGTGATTTTCTTCACTTCAATTTCAGCCGAATTCCAGTCTTTATCGACTTTACCCTGAATTTCAACGGTATCCTGCGGGGTCACGGTCTGGCCATTCCAGCGTTTATCATCAATTTCAACATCAATGGTGCCGGACTCATCGCGGAACAAATAGTTGTCGCCGCCGGTACGCTGTTCAATTTTGCCCGTCAGCGTGACCCAGGCATCATCGGATAAAGACTTCGCTTTTTCAGCCGTGGTTTTAGTGCCCGACGGGCCAGCAAAGCCGCCGTTTTGTGCCGGTGCTGCGCTGTCAGACGCCTGAAAACCGCCCTGGGTGGCGGCCAGTGCCGGTGTAGCAGCCAGGGTCAGTACGGTAAAAAGCATAGCGATATTTTTCATGATGATTCTCCCTTGAGGGTGGCTAACAATAAGTAACTATAACAGGCCTGCACAGACAGGCCTGGCTGAAAACTAGCGGGTTTTAGTCTGTGCTTTAATCGTCGTGGTGTGCTCGCCCGGATGAGCGTGTCCATCGTGGCTGTTTGCGGTGTGTCCTTTACCCGTGTGGCGGGCTTCACCCGATTCATGTTCAGTCATGCCGGAGTGCATCGCCAGTGCGGGGGCAGAAGCAAACATCAGGACAGTTAACAATGCTGCGTTCTTTTTCATCACGTATTTTCCTTGTGCAGGGATAACCTTCACTGTCAGTAAACACCACAGATCTTATTAAATTCTTAACAGATGCAATTTTTTGCCTATGGATTATTCTCATAAAAAAATTATGGCTATAATTTCATTACTCCTCTTCCATTACTCTTCGTTGTTCCATAGCGGACATGATGTCCCTTTATCCGAACAAACTGTAAATCCCAATAATGTTAATTCTTAGCGCTCACTAAACCTGCATGAACAGGAATTAAAAAAACTGAAACGACAGAAACACATTCACCTGACAAATAACAAACACAAGAATTGCAGCAAACGGACATCATGTCCGTTTCGCCTGATAATATGTGAAGATGGGCACAGCACTATTCACCTACGCAGAGTAAATATTATTACCGCACCCATAACACGGCAGAAAATATGATTTACCACTATAAAAACCAGCGCCATCGTTACATTCTGTCTGAAATTCAGAAGTCAGGGCGAGTAAGCGTAGTTTTATTAGCGAAATCATTAAAAGTTGCCACCCGAACCATTCGGCGAGATATACAAGAACTGGCCATTACCGGGCGAATAAAACCCTGTTATGGCGGTGCGACGCTGGTGGCTAATCCTGAGCATAACCTTTATGACGACAGTCAAAATTACCTTTATCAAAACATGAATATTAATAATCAATTAAGCCACCTTGAACGAAGACGTAATACTGAAAAAAGCGGCAGTGTGTTTATTATCGGTTCATTTAATACCGATCTTGTTTATCGGGTTGACGATTTCCCATTATCCGGTGAAAGCATTCGGGCAATAAACAGCTGTTGTTTGCCTGGCGGTAAAGGCAGTAATCAGGCTATCGCCTGTACGATGGCGGGCGGCAAAACACATTTCACGGTGAAACTCGGTGATGATGAATTTGCACAAAAAGCACAGCTTTTTTTGCGCGGCCTGATGCTGGAACAATTAACCTGTTTTGAGAAAAAGGCGTGCCCGACGGGCAGCGCGGTGGTGATGGTGTCCGAATCGGCGGGAGATAATGCGATCATTATCAATCCCGGCGCGAACCAGACATTCACCGTAGATGAAATTATCTCCTGCTATGACGACATCAGTAACAGTCATGTTTTCCTTACTCAGATGGAAAACAATCCCGATGCCACCGCGCTGGCGATTAAGTTTGCCCACACCTGCGGTTTAACCACCATTCTGAACCCTGCTCCGTGGCGCGCAGAGGTCAATGAACTGATCCCATGGACGACCATCATTACGCCCAATCTGACCGAAGCAGGCGCAATTGTTGGTCATACACTGCTTACCCGTGACGACATTCAACAGGCCGCCGAAGACATTCATGAGCTGGGCGCGCGCTTTGTTCTGATCACCCTCGGCAAAGAGGGATGCTGGTTATATGACGGCAATAAACATCGTCAATTTAGCGCCTTCCCGGCGGTAAACGTCGATACCTCTGGGGCGGGAGATGCCTTTAACGGTGCACTGGCGGCGCGTCTGGCGGAAGGAGAAAGCCTCGAATCAGCCATTATTTATGCCAGCGCGTTTGCGGCCCTGGCCGTTGAGCGTGAGGGCGCTTCTAATATGCCGGAGCATGACGCGACATTAAGCAAAATATTATCCGAACAATAACCCCTCTCTTACCCTACAAATATATATGGAAATAGAGTATGAAAAAATTACTGTGCCTGACCTCTACCCTTTTTTTATCTACGATAACTGGAGATGCATTTGCCGAACAAAAATATGGCTGGGGCAATATTCATTTTGATTACCAAAGTTGGGATTCCGGCGTTAAAGACCTGGAGTATGAACAGGCTCTGGTTGGTATCGAAGGTGGCGCAGGATTCGACTGGGGAGAAATGTACGGATTTTACGATTATGAAAATATTCTGCGCAATGAAAAAGAACACGGTCAAACCATGAATGGTGAAACCCATTATTATCTTTGGGATACCGGGGCCAGTCTTTTTGGCAAAGTCTATAATTCACAAAGCCCCAATTTCAAAGAAACCAATCAATTCATTGGTATCGGTTATACCGCATTGAAAGGTGATGGTTGGTGGTTTAAACCCTGGATCGCACGCCAGTATATTAATGCGCATAGCAACTTTGGTCCAGCCTATGACATCAACGGTTATAATGGCTTCAGTATCGGCTGGAATGCGGGTTATGCTTTTACCTTTCTCAGCCAAAACTTCCTGTTATCAAACTGGAATGAAATTGAACTTGAGCGCAACGAGGATTATGCCGCTAATAATAGCGGCGGTGAAGAAGGTTTAAATGGCGGCCTTAACCTGACATGGAAAATCACCGATCATATTTCCACTACCGTTATGTATCGCTATTTCTATAACAAACTCGGCGCTGATGGTTATGGCGATATTTTGATTTACAGACTTGCCTACGACTTTTAAAGCCAGGAGTAAAAATGAAAACAACAACTCAGGTTAAGCTGAACCTTGCTCAGCGCATGGCGTTGATGCATATCCCTGCTGATGGAAAATTATCAGTGGTGATTGACAGCGATACTTATAACGAAATTGATGATCAAATTGCTATCGCCTGGGCCCTTCTCCACCCGGAACGTATAGATTTGCAAGCTATTTATGCCGCCCCGTTCACCAATCATTTTTTTGGCGAAGGTGCTTCACATACTTACGTTGACGACCCGGCTATCGGGATGCAGCTTAGCTATGATGAAATTTTACGCGTCTTTGAAAAGCTTTCTCCACGCGATAATCTCCCTGCTGTTTTTCATGGGGCTACCCGTTATTTAACGAATAGCGATACGCCAGAGCGTTCTCCGGCGGTAAACGATCTCATTGAACGAGCAAGAAACAGCGCTGAAACACTCTATGTCTTAGCCATTGGCGCACCGACTAACGTGGCCTGCGCATTGCAATTGGCTCCGGATATTATTGAGAAAATTCATATTATCTGGCTGGGAGGCAACAGCTTTGACTGGAAAGATAATCAGGAATTTAATCTGATGCAGGATATTGCCGCCAGCCGGACACTATTTGACAGCGGCGCGGCATTAACCCTCATCCCCTGCTTTGGTGTGGCGAATTGCATGGCAACGTCGGTACCCGAAATGCAGCACTATTTCGCGAATACCAGCCGCCTGGGTAATTACTTTGCCGAACTGGCCCCGCGCTGCCCGTGGATCGGCTTTGCTTCTCGCAAGGTTATCTGGGACATCACGACCGTAGGCTTATTACTTAACCCCGAGTGGTTCACCTGCCAGTTTGTCCCGGCACTGCTGATTAACGACAATCTGAACTGGAGTTTTGATAATCGCCGCCATGTGATCGAGGTGGTTAAGTTCATTGAGCGGGATCACCTGTTTAAAGATCTTTTCCGCAAGATCATTGATGCCGACAAGGAGTAAATGATGCAAATCATCATTGTCTGTCTCGGGATTATCGCTCTGCTTGCCATTGCGAGGATATTCTCAGAAAACCGCAACGCTATTAGCCTGCGCGCGACGCTAGGGGCATTTTGCCTCCAGGCAGGGATCGCAGCACTGGTGCTTTATGTTCCGGCCGGGGAGCGGATGCTGCTCTCCATTTCCAACAGCCTGTCAGGCATGCTGAATTACTCATCAGAAGGGATTAATTTTCTGTTCGGTGATTTAGGCCGTTTCAAAATGGGTTTTGTGTTTGCCTTCCATGTATTGCCGATCATTATTTTTATGTCGGCACTTTTTTCAGTGCTCTATTACCTTGGGATCATGCAATGGGTCATTCGCATTATTGGTAATGCGATCCACAAATTGCTGAAGACCAGCCCGGCTGAATCCATCGCGGCGACGGCTAATATCTTCGCTGGTAATACGGATGTCTTCGTCCTGATGCGGCCCTACGCGCCGAAAATGACACGTTCAGAGTTATTCGCATTGATGTCTGGCGGCGTGGCCTCGATCGCCGGTTCCGTGCTGGTGGGCTATGCGAGTATGGGGATCGACATCAAATATCTGGTGGCGGCATCTTTTATGTCTGCCCCCGGTGGGCTGCTGATGGCGAAGATGCTGTTCCCGGAAACCGAGCCGGATAAGGTGGCCGATGTCTCTGGCAATTTAATGGGCAGTGAGGAACGGCCTATCAATATTGTTGAAGCCGCCACCAACGGTGCCAGCACGGGTTTAATGTTGGCCGTGAACGTCGGTGCTATGCTGCTGGCACTGATAGCGCTAATTGCCATGGTAAATGGATTACTGGGCTGGCTGTTTGGCTTATTTGGCCAGCAGGATATAACGCTGCAATTCATCTTTAGTTATATTTTCGCCCCCATCGCCTGGCTGTTGGGTGTGCCTGCCGGTGAAATGCTCCAGATAGGTAATTTGCTGGGACAGAAACTGGTGCTTAACGAATTTGTGGCTTACACCAGCTTTATCCCTTTAAAACCTGCGCTGTCTGAATATTCACAGATTATCGCCACGATGGCGCTGGCCGGATTTGCTAATCTGTCAGCCCCGGCAGCATTAATTGGCGTGCTGGGTAATATCGTGCCCGACAAAAAAAGCTTTATCGCCAAAATGGGTGGTAAGGTGATCCTCGCCGGTATGTTATCTAACTTATTGAGTGCAGCGCTCACGGGCTTATTTTATCTTATTGCTCACTAATGCCATGGAGGATGAGAGATGCGCATACTGCTGATTGAGGATGACAGGCTGATCGGTGACGGCCTGAAAGCGGGCCTGAGCAAACTGGGGATGACGCCCGACTGGTTTACGGATGGCAACCAGGGCATGCAGGCACTGACCCAGGCACCTTACGACGCTGTGGTGCTCGATCTCAGCCTGCCGGGCATGGATGGACTCGAGATTTTGAAAGCCTGGCGCTGCGCCGGGCATCAACATCCGGTACTGATCCTCACCGCCCGTGACGCGCTGGAGCAACGGGTGGAAGGACTGCGGTTGGGGGCTGACGACTATCTCTGTAAACCTTTCGCGTTGATCGAAGTGGCTGCCCGTCTGGAAGCCTTAACCCGCCGTCATCATGGCAGCGTACAGGCCACCTTATCCCACGGCGAGGTGACGCTCGATCCGGTCAACCTCACCGCCACGCTGGCCGGGGAACCGCTGGTGCTACCGCCAAAAGAGTTTGCGCTGCTGACGCTGTTTATGCGCAATCCTGGCCGCGTACTTCCGCATTCATTGATCGAAGAAAAACTCTATAACTGGGACGATGACGTCTCCCGCAACGCGCTGAATGTCCATATTCACCACCTACGACGCAAGCTGGGCAGCCGTTTCATCCGTACCGTTCACGGCATTGGCTATTCGCTGGGAGACGCATGATCGCATTACTGACGCAAAGCCTGCGCTCAAGGCTTATCAGTGGGTTTATTTTACTGGCAATCATCGCCTGGGGCAGCGCGAGCGTGGCCGCCTGGTATGAAACCCGGCATTCGCTGGATAAGCTGTTTGATACCCAGCAAATGCTGCTGGCGAAGCGCCTGAGCGTGCTTGATCCCGGCGAGATGCGTACACCGCAAACGCTGCCGGAAAGTAAAAAGCTGGTGCGCCATCATCACGGCAAACTGGATGACGATGCGCTGGCATTTGCGATTTTCTCTCATGATGGCAAGCGGCTTCTGGACGACGGCGATAACGGCACTGAACTCCTTTATGACTATCGACAGGATGGGTTTGAAGATACCCATTTAGATGGCGACGAGTGGCGCGTGGTGTGGCTAACTACCAAAGACGGTGAACGTCGGATCGCGGTTGGTCAGGAAGAAGAGTATCGCGACGAGCTGGCCCTGGAGATCGTCATGTCACAACTGACGCCCTGGCTGCTAGCCTTGCCGGTGATGATGCTGTTTCTGATCTGGCTGGTGAGCCGGGAGCTGTCGCCGCTGCGACACATTGCCCGTTTGTTGCATCAGCGCAAACCTGACGCCACGACGCCGCTGCTGGTGGAAGGCACGCCGCAGGAAGTCCGCCCGATGGTGGATGAGCTGAACCAGTTGTTTACACGTATTCATGCGTTTATGTCCCGCGAACGCCGCTTCACCTCTGATGCCGCTCACGAATTACGCAGTCCACTGGCAGCCCTGAAAGTGCAAACTGAGGTGGCGCAGCTTTCCCAGGACGATCCGGCGGCGCTGAATCACGCGCTGATAAATCTGCGTGAGGGGATCGACCGCGCGTCCCGGCTGGTTGAACAACTGCTGACGCTCTCACGTCTGGACTCGCTGAATGGGCTGGAGGAGCCTGCGCCGATCCCGATGGCGGATCTGCTGCAAAGCGCCATCATGGAAGCGTGGTCTGGCGCGCAGCGGGCGGGCATCGATTTGCGGCTCGAGACACAAGCGAAAAACGTCACTTTTTGTGGGCATCAGCTGTTGCTGCAACTGCTGGTGCGCAATCTGCTGGAAAACGCCATCCGTTATTGTCCGTCGGGTTCGCAGGTGGATGTGGTGCTGCACGCGCGTGGTTTTAGCGTACGGGATAACGGCCCCGGCGTGAGCGCGGAAGCACTGGCGCGTATTGGTGAGCGTTTTTACCGTCCACCGGGCCAGGAAAAAACCGGTAGTGGACTGGGATTGTCCATCGTGCGGCGCATCGCGGCGCTGCATCAGATGACGGTGCAATTCCGCCAGGTGACGCCCACCGGTTTCGCCGCCGAGGTCAGCTGGTAAGATTATTGCGCCACGCGCAAAAGACTTTGCACATTTTGCTCATTTTACCGCCCCGTCGTTACGGGTAAAATTGCCGTCAAACGCAATAATTCGAGGATAAATAATGAGCAACATTCTGATTGTTAACGGCGCGAAAGCCTTCGCCCACTCTAAAGGCCAGCTGAATGACACCCTGACCGAGGTCGCGCAGGGTTTTCTGCGTGACGCCGGACATGATGTTCGCGTCGTGCGTGCCGACAGCGATTACGACATCCAGGCCGAAGTGCAGAATTTCCTGTGGGCTGACACCATCATCTGGCAGATGCCGGGCTGGTGGATGGGTGCCCCCTGGACGGTGAAAAAATACATCGATGATGTGTTCACCGAAGGCCACGGTTCGCTGTACGCCAGCGATGGTCGCACCCGCTCTGACGGCGCGAAAAAATACGGTTCCGGCGGTCTGCTGCAGGGCAAAACCTATATGCTGTCGCTGACCTGGAACGCGCCGCTGGAAGCTTTCACGGATAAAGAGCAGTTCTTCCATGGCGTTGGCGTCGACGGCGTTTATCTGCCGTTCCATAAAGCGAATCAGTTCCTTGGCCTTGAGCCGCTGCCGACCTTTATCACCAACGATGTGATCAAAATGCCGGACGTGCCGCGTTATATCGCAGAATATCGCAAGCATCTTGCGGAAATTTTTGCTTAACTGTGGGATGGAATTTAGAAGGAGTTAAACCATGTTAACAGTGATTGCTGAAATTCGTACCCGTCCGGGCCAACATCATCGCCAGGCGGTGCTCGACGAATTCGCGAAGATTATCCCGACCGTACTGAAAGAAGAAGGCTGCCACGGCTATGCGCCGATGGTGGATCACGCGGCTGGCGTGAGCTTCCAGAGCACCAACCCGGATTCCATTATGATGGTGGAACAGTGGGAAACCGTCGCGCATCTTGAGGCGCATCTGCAAACCGCGCACATGAAAGCGTGGAGCGAGGCGGTGAAAGGCGACGTGCTGGAAACCCATATTCGTATTCTTGAGCAGGGCGTGTAATTATCCCCTCCCCCTGGCCCTCTTCCCGGGAAGAGGGTGAAAAGGGTCTGATCCCTCTCCCATTGGGAGAGGGTTAGGGTGAGGGGAAATTACCAGTACAACTTCCAGCTTTGCGTCACGCGCATTAACGCTTCCACGTAGAAATAATCTCCCCAGCTGCTGCACTCATCCACGCCTTTATTACTGGCCAGATGGTAAACCGAGTGTTTTAGCAGACCGTTACACGCCTCGTCGCTGCCCGCCAGATAGTGCTTCGTCAGCGATGACATGATCCCTTCCGCCCACTGCTGATAGCGCGCGCGATCCGGATCGGTCACCGGCAGGTGCTTCACCAGTTCCAGTAATCCGCATACGGCAATCGCCGCCGACGACGAATCCCGTAGTGCATCAGTGCCGAGCAGCGCCAGATCCCAGTGACAGACATAGTCTTCCGGCAGACGGTTAAGGAAATAGTTCGCCAGCCGTTTAGAGAGCGCGACCATCTCGCGGTCGCCGGTATAGATATAGCTGAGCAGAAAACCGTAAATCCCCCACGCCTGCCCCCGCGACCAGCATGAGTCGTCGGCATAGCCCTGCTGGGTGTTACCGTAGCGCGGCGCGCCGGTTTCCACGTCCATATAGTAGGTGTGATAGGTAGAGGCATCGGGGCGGATTAAATAGGTCGCCGACTGCTGAACGTGTGCTTTTGCGGCGTCAGCGAAGCGTGGATCGCCGGTCTGCTCCGTCGCCCAGTAGAGCAGCGGCAGGTTCATGGTGCAATCGATGATCATGCGTCCGGCCTGCGTCGGATCGCTTAAATCGCCCCACGCCTGAATGATTTTCGCCCGCGTGTGAAAACGCTCCAGCAGCGCTTCGGCCGCCAGCAACGAGAAGCCACGCGCATCACGATTACCGGTCAGACGCCATGCCGCCACGCAGGAGAGCGTGTAGAGAAAGCCGAGATCATGGGTGTTGGTGTCGTGGCGGCCGGCAATACGTGCGCCAAACGAACGAACGTGCTTTTCCGCCATCTCGCGGAAAGTATTATCGCCGCTCATCTCCCATGCCAGCCACAGCTGCCCCGTCCAGAAGCTGGTGGTCCACTCAACGTTTTCCGTCAGCGGATAGCGCCCGTTCACCGCTGCTTCTGCGGGAAATTTATCACCGAACTCGGTTAAATGACGGCGGATCAGCGTCAGAACATGGTTACGTGCCGAGGCCATCTCATCGCTAAACGCATGGCGATCCAGCGTGGCATCCGGGAATTCACGTAACGGTTCTTCAACGATATTATTTAACATATTTCGGTTCCTTTTGACTGACTACGGCGGGATAACGTCATCCCGCTTCAGGGATTAGCGTGATGCGTTATTTCCGGCCACGTCCAGCGGCGCACTGGGGCGCATTTTGCTCTGACAGGCGGAGAGCGTAAAAGCAGAAACAAGCGTAAAGAACAGGGCAATCGATCCCATGATGATATAGGTCTGCTCGAAGCCGATACGGTCATACATCAGGCCGGCTGGTGAAGAAACCACGACATTACCGACATACAGCATCGCCTGATACCCCAGTAAATACATGGTGGCGTTAACACGTTTATCGAAATGTTCGGCGATATATTTAAATACCGACACCAGCAGCAGACAAATTTCAAGACCATACAGCGGCTTGAGCACGGAAATAAGCAGATGGGAGTCGCAGACGCCGGAAATAATCAGCCGCGCACCTACCAGTAACCCGACAATTAATAATCCTTTCTTCGCGCCGATATAATTCACGAACAGCGGGATCACCATGTACATGATGAATTCCATGCCGGACTGTACCGTTCCGAGATAGCCAAAGATGGCGTTGCCCTGGTGCACATCATCAAAGAAGGTGACGAAATAGCGCGAGAACTGCTGTTCGGCGATAAACATCATCCATGCTACGCCTGCGACATACAGGCAGAAGGCCCAGAATTTACCGCTTTTCAGCAGCGCATAAACGTCTGCCGGGGCGATTTTTTCTTTGGTCAGGACTTCGCTGGCGTGCGCGGTGCGGGTATCCACTTTCAGACTGAACAGCACGACCAGCATCACGATGGACGCGACGCTACCGAGCAAAAAGTTATAGGCGGGCGAGAGGTTAAACAGCAGGCCAGAGAACGATGACGCCACCGCCCAGCCGAGCGATCCCCACATGCGGATCTGGCCGAATTCCATGCCGTTCAGGCGGCTGTAGCGATCGGTATAGGATTCGCAGGCCGCCACGCCCGCGTACCAGGCAAAGCTTAAATAGATCGCCCCGACAATAATACCCAGCATAGTATTAGACATTAACAGTGGCTGATAGACATAAATAAAGAACGGTGCCATTAACGCCGACATTGCCACGACAAAATAGAGCAGGTATTTACTCATACCAATTTTATCGAGGATGTAGCCATAAATCGGTTTTAAGATCACCGAAAATATGCCGTTAATGGCAAAGACGGTCCCAATAACCGTGCCGCTTAAATTTGCTTTTTGTCCGAGCCAGATCGCCAGCAAGCCAATACTGGCTGACCAGGTAAAGAAATAAAGAAAGATAAAGCTACTGATCTTGTAATATTCAGACCGGTTGGTGGTTAATGTTTTAGCCATACTATCCTCGACGAAAGCATGCAAATACAGAGGTTGATTGTTATTCCGGGCTGATGCCCGGTATTTATAACGCCAGGGTGATGCAGTGTTGCGACGCCGGATGGCGCACGACAAAGGTATTATTTTCACGCTGTACTTGCGGGACGGCGTCAGTAAATCCCTCCTGATGCGCGCCTGCGCGTACTGCGCAACACAGCCAGTGCTCACCCGGTGCCAGCTCGCCGGTCAGCACCGGAATGGCGGCGCATTCCGCGAACATCACGCTGCTGTTCGGCGGCGTAATAACGCAGTCCGCCTCACGGGTTATACCGAGGGGTAAAGAGAGGATCGCGCTGTCGCCGTTGCGGGCCTGCACCAGGCAGCCGTCAGGCCGCAGCTGCGGCTCCGCTTTCATCACCGCAAATCCGCCTTCGGTGCTGTTTAAATGGCGGGCGGTGTTGATGTGATGGAGGCGTACGTGCCAGTCGCCGCAGGGAATAAGCCAGCTGGCGATGTGCACGTCATGCCATGGCGACCAGCGGGAAAAAATATGATCGTCATGCACCACCACCTCGTCACACTCACGGCGGCCACGCCAGTAGTTATCCCCTTCCGACAGCAACAGCATGGAATCACAGGCGGCGTGCTTAATGCCGTAGCGTCCGCGTTCGATGGTGAAACCAAAACGGCTGGAGTAGGCAAACTTGGTGTATTTGGCTTCGGTATTCACATAGTTGTTCAGCTCCAGTTGCCCGGAGGTGAGCAGGTACACATGCTGTGAATGCTCGCTGTGCACAAGGATCTGCTGCGCGTGGGGAATAGCTCGCTTATCGCTAAGCGCAGGTAACGGCAGCTCCTCCGCCTGCCAGAACGGATGCTCCGCAGGCAGCGCCAGGATGAGGAAGACTTTCAGCGCCCAGTATGGCGATCCCGGCGAGTTATAGTCCTCGCAAAAGGCCAGGTTGGGATAGGCGAAACCCAGGGTGAGAATGCCGTCGCGGTCAAAAATCGGCTGTTTCAGCCACCAGCGTAAATGACGCAGGATAATGCCCTTCACCACGCCCGGTGTGAACACGTCCAGCCCGGCAAAAGCCACGCCGCTCCAGAATGCCACCATCGCGAAACGGTAGGTCAGGCTGCGGCCAAAAGGCACCGATTCGCCCCCGGCCGCCGACATATAAATAAAATCCTGCGCGAATTGCGCGGCACGATCGCGCAGGATCTGCGCGCGGGCGGGATCGTCTTCGCCGTTGAGCGTGGCGTAAATCAGGCCGTAAAAGTGGAACGCCATCGAGATGTAATAATCTTTCGGACGACCGGGGCCGTCGGAATACCAGCCGTCGCCGAGATAATAGGCTTCCATCAGCGTAAAGCGCTGCTCAATGGCGGCGCGATCCCAGGGCAGTCCGGCGCGTTTGAACCCCAGTTGCACCATAATGGCAAAGTAGTTCCAGTTGCTGTCCGGCATTTGCGCGTCGGTGATCTGGTTCAGCCAGCGGTGCAGATTGTCGCGCTCGCGGGCAGAGAAACTTTCCAGCAAGTGATCCTGCAACAATGCCAGCCCCAGCCCGTAGGCCGCCATCTCCACCAGTCGCTGGTCGTAAGGCCCGGTATCGCCCCAGTATCCGGCGCTCTGCGGATCGGTGCCCTGTTTGATGGCGGTGAGGTATTTATCACTGTACGGCACAGACTCGCCGCCCGCCATCAGCGGAAATACGCCCCACAGTGCCCGTGATAATCCTTCCATCATGGCTATATCTGCGCCGTAATGGGCGCAGGTGTCGCCTAATGAAAAGCCTGAGCAACCGGCGGGAAACTGCCGGTCCAGCGCGCCGAGCATGGTCATTAAAGCATCAACCACCTCGGTGCGGGAAGACAATGTATTTGAGGTTTCAGTAGTCGCCGTCAGCATGGATCTGCCTCTCACAATCAAGTGGCACAAGCATAGTGAATGGGTGACAGCCAGAAATGTTAGCTCTGTCACACCTGCAAAACTCTTTTGAACTGGCTGTTAAGAAAATTTAAAAAAAGGGTTTATAAATGGATTTAGCGCGGAAAAAGTTGAGAAATATTGCACCATGACAGAAATGTTGCCGTCGGACCGGCTGGAGTTAATCACGCTTAACGATGCCATCGTGTCATTCAGCCGTTTGTTCGCGAACACGGTGCGTTACCATCACTGGCATCAATGTCTTGAAGTGCTGTATGTCGAGGAAGGCTACGGCATCGCCATTGTCGATAACCGGCAGTACACCATGCGGCCAGGGCGGCTGTTTATTTTCCCGCCCTTTACGCTGCACAAGGTGATGGTCGATGAGCAGGCGCAGGACTGTTATCGCCGCACCATTATTCATGTCGATCACCATGCGGTGCTGAAAATTTTGCGCGATTTCCCGCAAAATCAGCAGCGTCTGCACAAGCTGTCGACGCGCGGCGGCCCGGCGCTGGTGGTGGACGCTTCCGCCCAGCACGCCCATCTCGATAATCTGTTCAGCCTGTACGCTCGTCTCGCCGCCAGCGCGCCGCTGAATGCGGAGCAGGTCGCCTGCCTGTTGCTGTCCCTGTTCAGTATGCTGCCGGACGATAACGCGGCGCCGTCGGATCATCGTCAGAGCCTGGCGACGCAGGTGATGTTCTGGCTGGAGGAGAACTATAAGCAAAAATTCAGTCTCGACACGCTGGCGCAGGAGCTGGGGAAATCGCGCAGCTATCTGTCGCGCCGTTTTCATCTGGAAACCGGGGAGCATCTGCACCAGTACCTGAATACTATTCGCCTGCGCAAAGCCTGTGAGGCGCTACTGCATAGCCCGCTGAGCGTCAGCGAGGTGGCGGCGGTGGTCGGTTTTTCCGATGTGACCTATTTTATCAGCGCGTTTAAGAAAGGAATTGGCGAAACGCCATTGCAGTACCGGAAGACGCATAAAACAGAAAAGCCGCTTCCACGTTCTGCGTGAAAGCGGCTTCAGGGACAGGGTTAGCCGTCGAGTTCGGCGAGGTCGCCTTTTTCCTGCAACCAGTTGCGGCGATCTTCGGAGCGTTTTTTCGCCAGAAGCATATCCATCATCGCGTTAGTACGCTGATCGTCTTCGTCGCTGATGGTCAGCTGTACCAGGCGGCGCGTATTGGGATCGAGCGTGGTTTCGCGCAGCTGCATCGGGTTCATCTCGCCAAGGCCTTTAAAGCGCTGGACGTTCGGTTTGCCCTTTTTGCGCTTGAGCTGTTCCAGCACACCCGCTTTTTCCTCTTCGGTCAGCGCGTAGTACACCTCTTTACCGAGATCGATACGGTACAGCGGCGGCAGCGCCACATAGACGTGCCCGTGCTTGACCAGGGTGCGGAAGTGCTTCACAAACAGCGCGCACAGCAGCGTGGCGATGTGCAGGCCGTCAGAATCCGCATCCGCGAGGATGCAGATCTTGCCGTAGCGCAGCTGGGTTAAATCTTCGCTGTCCGGATCGATACCGATCGCCACCGAAATGTCGTGCACTTCCTGAGAGGCCAGCACTTCATCCGACGAGACTTCCCAGGTGTTAAGGATCTTACCTTTCAGCGGCATGATCGCCTGGAATTCACGATCGCGCGCCTGTTTGGCTGAGCCGCCCGCCGAGTCCCCTTCCACGAGGAACAGTTCGGTACGGTTCAGATCCTGCGCGGTACAGTCCGCCAGTTTGCCAGGCAGTGCCGGGCCGCTGGTGAGCTTTTTACGTACCACTTTCTTGGCGGCGCGCATACGGCGCTGGGCGCTGGAAATCGCCATTTCCGCCAGCATTTCTGCCGACTGGACGTTCTGGTTCAGCCACAGAGTAAAGGCATCTTTCACCACGCCGGACACGAAGGCCGCGCACTGACGTGAAGAGAGGCGCTCTTTGGTCTGCCCGGCGAACTGCGGATCCTGCATTTTGACCGACAGCACGTAAGCGCAGCGATCCCAGATGTCTTCCGCCGACAGCTTCACGCCGCGCGGCAGAATATTGCGGTATTCGCAGAATTCACGCATCGCATCCAGCAGACCCTGACGCAGGCCGTTAACGTGTGTGCCGCCCTGCATGGTGGGGATCAGGTTGACGTAGCTTTCAGTCAGCAGCTCGCCGCCTTCCGGCAGCCACAGCAGCGCCCAGTCCACCGCTTCCACATCACCGGCAAAGCTACCGACAAAAGGCGTTTCCGGCAGTGTGGGCAGGCCATTTACCGCTTCGCCCAGGTAGTCGGTAAGTCCGTCGGCATAGCACCAGCGCTGCTCGCTGCCATTCACTTCATCTTTGAACGTGATTTCCACGCCAGGGCAGAGCACCGCCTTGGCTTTCAGCACGTGCGTCAAACGTGATACCGAGAAACGCGGGCTGTCGAAGAAGCTTTCATCCGGCCAGAAGTGGACGCTGGTGCCGGTGTTGCGCTTCGCGCAGGTGCCGGTCACGTCCAGTTCTTTGACCTTCTCGCCGTTTTCAAAAGCGATGTTGTAAATTTTGCCGTCGCGGCGCACGTTCACTTCCACGCGCCGGGAAAGGGCGTTGACGACGGAGATCCCTACGCCGTGCAGGCCGCCGGAGAACTGATAGTTTTTGTTGGAGAATTTACCGCCCGCGTGCAGACGGCAGAGGATCAGTTCCACTGCCGGAACGCCCTCTTCCGGGTGAATATCCACCGGCATGCCGCGGCCATCATCGATAACTTCCAGCGACTGATCGGCATGCAGAATGACATCCACGCGCTTCGCGTGACCTGCCAGCGCTTCATCCACGCTGTTATCAATAACTTCCTGGCCCAGATGGTTAGGGCGGGTGGTGTCGGTATACATCCCCGGACGGCGGCGAACCGGCTCAAGCCCGGTCAGTACCTCAATGGCATCAGCGTTATAGGATTGCGTCATGGTTTGTTCGTAGATTGTGATCGCATCGTTTCCCGACAGACTTAATGCAGTCCGAGGAAATCGATAATCTGTGTGAAATGATCGTCAAAGCCCACAAAGGCATGGTTTCCGCCATCGATAACTGTCTGGCGGCATGACGCGTAATACGCGACGGCCTGGCGGTAATCCAGCACTTCATCGCCCGTTTGCTGCAACAGCCAGAGTAAATCCGGCGCTTCCAGCGGGTCAATCTGCATGACTTTAAGATCGTAAATATGGCGAGACTCTAGCACATATTGCTGACCGGTGTAGGGGTTCTCGTTCTGCCCTAAAAAATCCCGCAGTAATTCAAAGGGCCGCACCGCCGGGTTCACTACCACGGCAGGCAGCATAAAGCATTGCGACAGCCAGGTGGCGTAATAGCCGCCTAACGACGAGCCGACAATACCAAGCGGTTCACCGCCGTGTCTGAGCACCAGCGTTTCCAGAAGTTCTGCGGCGTCGCCAGGGTAGGGGGGCAGTTGCGGGATCACCATGTTGATCTGCGGATGATGCCGGGCCAGCCACTGCTGAAACTGGGTGGCTTTCGCCGAACGCGGTGAGCTGTTAAAGCCATGCAAATAAAGGAGCGTAGACATCAGTAGCCTTCTGAACCGGTATCAGGACGGAACTGCGTACTTTGCAGGCGGCAGACTTCCGTGTGCAGCGTCCCGTCAGCACGCAGCTCCAGCCAGCGCCAACCGGGCGCGGCGGTATCCAGCGTGAAGTTGGAACAGTGCGGCTTAAACTGTACGCAGGTTGACGGTGTGGCGAGCAGACGGCGACCGTTCCAGTCCAGATTTTGTTCCTGATGGATATGACCGCATAACAGATACTTAACCTGAGGGTAGCGCACCAGCACGTTGTCCAGCTCCTGCGCGTTACGCAGGCTGTGCTGATCCAGCCAGCCACATCCCGCCGGTAGCGGATGATGGTGCAGCAACAGCAGCGTATGACGGTCAGGCGCGTCCGCCAGCTTGCGCTCCAGCCAGTCGAGCTGAAATTCGCTCAGCTCGCCGTGCGGCACGCCAAACACCTGGCTGTCGAGCAGCAAGATTTGCCAGCGATCGCCGGCAAAAACACGCTTAGACGGGGAAATACCCGCATCCTGAAGAGTGCTGTACATGGCGGGCTGAAAATCGTGATTTCCCGGCAACCATACGCAGGGCGCATCAAAGCTTGCGATGCCATCAGCAAAGTGCTGATAGGCCGCAGCGGTGTGATCCTGCGACAGATCGCCAGTGGCGACGATAAGATCGCATTCGCGCTGTTGGGCATGAATAGCGTCCAACACCGCACGATAGCTCTCCCAGGTATTCACGCCCAATAGCGTTTCATGCTTCTCAGCAAACAGGTGAGTATCGGTTATTTGTAAGATCCTGATGTTGGCCTCACCAGCCAGCCCCAGATTTAACAGGCTTTCCAAATGGTGTCCTTAGGTTTCACGACGCTAACAAACCGGAATCGCCATTGCTCCATGTGCTAAACAGTACCGCAGCCAGTCGGCTAAAAACTGATTAATTTGATGCTTTTCGTCGCGTTGATGCAACTTTTTGTTTGGATAATCATAACGTGCTTTGAAGCGAAAAATCTGCTGGCTTGAACACACTTCAGCGACCATCGCATCATGATAAAGACGTACCGTCAGTGACGGCAGGCTCCAGTAGCTAATCGCCGGAACCGTTTGTTCGATTTCCACCAGCGTAGTGTAGCGGGTGGACTCGGTGATCGTTAACCGGTATTGCGCATTTGCCACCTGATAGCTCACTGTTTCGCCGGGTGCGTCAGTACGTGGCAACAGGCGTCGCAACTGCGCGAAGTTGGTTTCGCACAGGCGCATCATCTCAGGAAAGTCAGGTGTGTAACGCTTCATTTTATCCACTCTTTTCTCAATGCTTCATAATGCAGCTGCAGCCATTGCAAGGCGATGACAGATGCTGCGTTGTCGATTTTCCCCTCTTCAACCCACTGATAAGCCTGTTCCCGGCTCACCACATGAACACGAATATCTTCGTTTTCGTCCACCAGACCATGTATGCCTTTGGCCTGCGTGGCATCCACTTCACCAACCAGCAGCGATAACCGCTCGCTGGTGCCCCCTGGACTTGCCAGGTAGCTCATAAATTTCTTCGTGCGGCCAACCTCAAGGCCCGCTTCTTCTACCGCTTCTCGCCGCGCCACGTCCTCGACGGTTTCACCTTCTTCGATCATACCGGCCACCAGCTCCAGCAGCCAGGGCGTTTCGCTAGTGTCATACGCGGCGATACGGATTTGTTCGATCAGCACGATTTCATCGCGCACTGGGTCATAGGGTAGCAATACCGCAGCGTGACCGCGTTCAAAAATTTCACGGCGCACTTCGTTGCTCATTTCGCCGTTGAAAAGGCGATGACGAAAACGGTATAAATCGAGCGAAAAAAAACCACTGTACAGTTTTTCCCGTGCAATAATTTCTACATCATTTTTGGTGAAAGTCGTGGCAACTGGTTTGTCTTTATTCATGATTCATCCCGCCCTGAATAATGATGAAATTGTGGATTTCAAGGCAGTATGCCTGCCGTTTACTGTACCTTGTGATAGATTGGTGCAAATTAACGCCGGATGGCACGTAACGCCAACCTTTTGCCATGGTAGTCTCTGCTAGAATCGGCAATTATTTTTACTCTTTGATCAGCGCTATATCATGCTTCACAACAAGGAATGCAAATGAAGAAATTGCTCCCCATCCTAATCGGCCTGAGCCTTGCAGGTTTCAGCGCCATGAGCCAGGCAGAAAACCTGTTGCAGGTTTATAAGCAGGCGCGTTTAAGCAACCCGGAACTGCGCAGGTCTGCGGCAGACCGTGATGCTGCATTCGAGAAAATTAACGAAGCACGCAGCCCGTTACTGCCACAGCTGGGTTTGGGTGCGGATTACACCTACAGCAATGGCTTCCGCGACACCAACGGTGTGAATTCCAATGCCACCAGCGCCTCTTTGCAACTTACACAAACCCTGTTTGATATGTCAAAGTGGCGTGCACTGACCCTGCAAGAAAAAGCCGCGGGTATCCAGGATGTGACCTTCCAGACTGACCAGCAGACGCTGATCCTGAATACCGCCACCGCCTACTTCAACGTGTTGAGTGCGATTGACTCGCTCTCTTATACCGAAGCGCAGAAACAGGCGATCTATCGCCAGCTCGATCAAACCACGCAGCGCTTTAACGTCGGCCTGGTTGCCATTACCGACGTGCAGAACGCCCGTTCACAGTACGACACCGTGCTGGCGAACGAAGTTACCGCGCGTAATAATCTGGATAACGCCGTTGAGCAGCTGCGTCAGGTCACCGGTAACTACTACCCGGAACTGGCATCGCTGAACGTTGATAGCTTCAAAACCAACAAGCCGCAGCCGGTAAACGCGCTGCTGAAAGAAGCGGAAAGCCGCAACCTGGCGCTGTTGCAGGCACGTCTGAATCAGGACCTGGCGCGGGAGCAAATCCGCCAGGCGCAGGACGGCCATTTGCCGACGCTGGATTTGACCGCTTCTACCGGTGTGTCTGACACCTCTTACAGCGGTTCGAAAACCAATAACGCGCAGTTTGACGACAGCAATGCCGGCCAGAACAAAGTGGGCTTAAGCTTCTCCCTGCCGCTGTATCAGGGCGGAATGGTGAACTCGCAGGTGAAACAGGCGCAGTACAACTTTGTCGGTGCCAGCGAGCAGCTCGAAACCGCACACCGCAGCGTAGTACAGAACGTCCGTTCTTCGTTTAACAATATCAACGCGTCCATCAGCAGCATCAAGGCCTATGAGCAGGCCGTGGTTTCTGCGCAAAGTTCTCTGGATGCGAGTGAAGCGGGTTACTCGGTAGGTACACGTACCATCGTGGATGTGCTGGATGCCACCACGGCGCTCTATAACGCCAAGCAGCAGCTTTCCAGCGCGCGTTATAACTACCTGATTAACCAGCTGAACATCAAATCTGCGCTCGGTACGCTGAACGAGCAGGATCTGCTGGCGCTGAACAGCACGCTGGGTAAACCGACCTCCACCACGCCTGAAGCCGTGGCTCCGGAAAACCCGCAGCAGGATGCCCGTGTGCAGAACATCGCCGCTGATACGCAATCTGCGACGACAGCTGAAGCCCCTGCCGCCACCAGCAATTCCCGTAACGGCGCGAATCCATTTAGCCGTTAATCTCTGCAATGGGGGCGTCAGCCCCCATTTCAACGTAAGACAACGTAAAGATCACCCCTCCACTCCCCTTCTGACCTGTTCGCGCTTCATTTTCGACCACTCATCCTCTATCCTGAGCACTATTCACCTTGCTGTAACTCTGGGCTCTGGAAGACATCTATGAAACGGACAAAAACGATTAATCATGCGACGTTCCGCAAAAGCTGGAGCGCACGCCACCTGACGCCGGTCGCCTTTGCTGTCACTGCTGTGTTTATGCTGGCAGGCTGCGAACAAAGCGACGAAACGGTATCCATGTATCAAAACGCGGACGACTGCACCAGCGCCAATCCTGGCAAAAGCGCGGAATGTACCACGGCCTTTAATAACGCCAAGAAAGAAGCTGAACGTACTGCGCCGAAATACGCCACGCGCGAAGACTGTGTGGCTGAATTTGGCGAAGGCCAGTGCCAGCAGGCCCCTGCTCAGGCCGGTTTAGCACCGGAAAACCAGGCGCAAACACAACAAAGCGGTAGCTTCTGGATGCCGCTGATGGCGGGTTATATGATGGGCCGTATGATGGGCGGCGGCGCAGGCTTTGCTCAGCAACCGCTGTTCACCTCCCGTAACCCGGCCAGCCCGGCTTATGGCCAGTACACCGATGCCTCAGGCAAAGGCTATGGCGCCGCACAGCCAGGCCGTACTGCCACCGTCCCGAAAACCGCGCTGGCACCTAAACCAGCCACCACCTCCACGGTGACCCGTGGCGGCTTCGGGGAATCGGTCGCGAAACAATCCACCATGCAACGTAGCGCTGCTGGCACCTCTTCACGCTCAATGGGCGGCTGATACGCATGGAAAGAATCAGTATTGTTGAGCGCCCGGACTGGCGCGAAAAAGCCACGGAATACGGCTTTAATTTTCACACCATGTATGGCGAGCCGTACTGGTGTGAAGACGCCTACTACAAGCTCACCCTGGCGCAGGTTGAAAAACTGGAAGACGTAACGGCAGAGCTGCATCAGATGTGCCTGAAGGTGGTGGAAAAGGTGATCGCCAGCGATGCGCTGATGACCAAATTCCGCATTCCTAAACATACCTGGGGCTTTGTGCGTCAGTCCTGGCAGACGCAACAGCCGTCGCTCTATTCCCGCCTCGACCTGGCGTGGGATGGTGTGGGTGAACCGAAGCTGCTGGAGAACAACGCCGATACGCCGACCTCGCTGTATGAAGCCGCGTTTTTCCAGTGGCTGTGGCTTGAAGATCAGCTTAATGCCGGCAATCTGCCCGCTGGTAGTGACCAGTTCAACAGCCTGCAGGAAAAGCTCATCGATCGCTTTGGCGAGCTGCGTGAACAGTTCGGTTTTAACCTGCTGCACATGGCCTGCTGCCGCGATACCGTTGAAGATCGCGGTACCGTGCAATATTTACAGGATTGCGCCGCCGAAGCCGGCATCGCCACTGAATTCCTGTTTATCGAAGATATTGGTCTCGGCGAAAAGGGCCAGTTCAGCGATTTGCAGGATCAGGTGATCAGCAATCTGTTCAAGCTCTATCCGTGGGAATATATGCTGCGCGAGATGTTCTCCACCAAGCTGGAAGACGCGGGCGTGCGCTGGCTGGAGCCGGCGTGGAAAAGCATTATTTCCAATAAGGCGCTATTACCGATGCTGTGGGAGATGTTCCCGGATCATCCGAACCTGCTGCCTGCCTGGTTTGCCGAAGACGATCACCCCACGCCTGAAAAGTACGTGGTGAAGCCGATTTTCTCGCGCGAAGGCGCTAACGTGTCGATCATTGAAAACGGCAAAACCATTGAGCAGGCCGAAGGCCCGTACGGCGAAGAAGGCATGATTGTGCAGGAGTTCTGCCCGCTGCCGAAATTCGGCGACAGCTACGTGCTTATCGGCAGCTGGCTTATCAACGATCAACCCGCCGGGATCGGCATTCGTGAAGATCGGGCGCTGATCACCCAGGATCTGTCGCGCTTCTATCCACATATCTTCGTGGAATAAAATAAAACCCGGTAACGTTCTGTTTACCGGGTTTTTTGTTTACCCAATCTGAACCGACAGCATACTCAACGACCCCATCTCCAGACCTTCCACCGGAATGGTTACCGGCTCCTGTCCGTCCCACGCACCCAGCACGTAGAGCAGTGGCAGGAAGTGATCCGGCGTCGGATTCGACAGCGAACCGCCTTCGTGATCGAGGTAATTCACCAGCGGATGTTGCTCCGTCGGCCCCTTCCAGGTCAGGTTATCCTTCACATAATCGTTAAATGAGACGGCCCACAGGTAAGGCGTGCTATCACCGTGCCAGCGCGCCGTGCGCAGGTTGTGCACCACGTTGCCGCTGGCGATAAGCATGATGCCCTGGTCGCGCAGCGTGGCAAGCTTGCGCCCCAACTCGTAATGCCAGGCCGCAGACTTAGTGCTGTCGAGGCTGAGCTGCACCATGGGAATATCCGCATTCGGGTACATCTTGATCAGTACGCCCCAGGAGCCGTGGTCAAAACCCCAGGCTTCCTGATCCAGTGTCACCGGTACCGGCGCCAGGAGATCGACCAGCTGCTGCGCCAGTTCAGGTGAACCAGGCGCCGGATAATGCGTGTCATACAGCGCCTGCGGAAAACCACCGAAATCATGAATAGTTTTTGGCTCCGCCATAGCAGTGACCCCGGTGCCGCGGGTAAACCAGTGGGCGGAGATCACTACAATGGCTTTCGGACGCGGCAACGTCTCGCCAAGCTGCTGCCAGGCGCGGGTGTAAATGTTATCTTCAAGAACATTCATCGGGCTGCCGTGGCCTAAAAATAGTGCTGGCATACGCGGTACTGACATGGTCATATCCTTACAAAGCGGCTAAATAATATGTGGTTACCTTACGCTTTTTCTGACGCGGATAAACGCAGATAACCGTGATGAAGATCATCAGGAATTTTGAATGTAAGAAATGCGTAAAGGATGAATGACCCGCTCGCGTTCGCCATTAATCCTCATTAACATAAATGAGAATGATTATCACAAGGAGTTGTTAATGTCAGTTCCCTTGATCCTGACCTTACTGGCTGGGGCGGCCACCTTTATCGGCGCTATTCTCGGCGTGATAGGCCAAAAACCCTCCAATCGCGTGCTGGCATTTTCGCTCGGTTTTGCGGCGGGCATCATGCTGTTAATTTCTTTGATGGAGATGCTGCCTGCGGCGTTAGCCACGCCGGATATGCCACCGGTTCTCGGCTACGGCATGTTTATCGTCGGCCTGCTCGGCTACTTTGCGCTCGATCGCCTGCTGCCTCATGCCCACCCGCAGGATTTGCTGCCCGCCAGTGAAAGCCAGCCGTTGCCGCGTAACCTCCGGCGCACCGCGATCCTCCTGACGCTTGGCATCAGTCTGCACAACTTTCCGGAAGGCATTGCCACCTATGTGACGGCGAGTAACAACCTTGAACTCGGCTTTGGCATTGCCCTCGCCGTGGCGCTGCACAATATTCCTGAAGGTCTGGCGGTTGCCGGGCCGGTCTATGCCGCCACCGGCTCTAAACGCACCGCGATTTTTTGGGCGGGTATCTCGGGTCTGGCGGAAATACTGGGCGGTGTGCTGGCGTGGCTGATCCTTGGCAGTCTGCTATCACCACTGCTGATGGCGGCGATCATGGCGGCTGTGGCGGGGATTATGGTTGCCCTGTCGGTGGACGAACTGATGCCGCTGGCAAAAGAGATCGATCCTAACAACAACCCCAGCTACGGCGTGTTGTGCGGTATGTCGGTGATGGGACTGAGCCTGGTACTGTTACAGTTTCTGGGTATTGGCTAAATCATTCTGGGAGTGAAACGGGGAAGATGATGTATGCCGCACGAGCGTACGGCATACCATGACAGCTTAGCTGGCTTTGCGCTCATGCTCACGACGATAGGCCACCAGATCTTCAATGGTGACCACCGCCATATTATGTTGCTCCGCAAAAGCAATGCACTCCGGCGCGCGCGCCATGGTGCCATCATCATTGGTCAGTTCACACAGTACGCCAGCAGGTTTGAAACCGGCCAGCGTG
Source organism: Enterobacter sp. ENT03 (assembly GCF_019218745.1). Classification (GTDB taxonomy): domain Bacteria; phylum Pseudomonadota; class Gammaproteobacteria; order Enterobacterales; family Enterobacteriaceae; genus Enterobacter_D. The sequence continues at coordinate 30,721 of NZ_JAHUXA010000022.1, read as the reverse complement.
ACCAGATCGATGGTCGCTTCGGTGTGGCCGCCACGGGTCAGTACGCCGCCCGGCTGTGCGCGCAGCGGGAACACGTGACCCGGACGATGCAGATCGGACGGCTTCGCGCCATCAGCAATCGCAGCGCGAACAGTGGTGATACGGTCAGCGGCCGATACGCCGGTCGTCACGCCATGCGCGGCTTCGATGGTCACGGTAAAACCGGTGCCGAATGCGCTGGTGTTGTTTTCCACCATCATCGGCAGGTCGAGCTGTTTACGGCGTTCGTCGGTCAGGCACAGGCAGACGATACCGCTGCCGTGACGGATCGTCAGTGCCATTTGTTCAACAGTCATGGTTTCGGCGGCGAAAATCATATCGCCTTCGTTTTCACGGTCTTCGTCGTCAAGCACCATTACACCACGGCCTTCGCGCAGTGCGGCTAACGCACGTTCAATGCGTTCAAAAGGAGTGCCAAAAGAAGAAAGCAGCGTCTGATTCATGGTAAAAAAACCTCATTAACATTATGGTTACCAGAATCAGGGCAGTCTTAGGAGTACCGCATAGCGGCAAAAAAATAACGTGAACGGGCCACGCCCGTCTGGATCGTTACTCTCTCCCATCCGGACTCTAACCGTCGGCCCCGGAATTACACCGGATCTGCTGACCTTCAGATTTGCACCTGAAGCGCTCGCGGGCTTTCAGCATAAGGTTTTCACCTGCCGATTTACCGCCGGTGGGGAATTTCGCCCCGCCCTGAGAATAAGCGCAATAACTATAACGCCATTGATTATTGGCGGCAATGCCCGCGTGGTAAACAAATCTGGTTTAACCCTGCGCTTAACACGCTACAATGTATGCTATTACCCACACGAACAGGGAACGACTATGATTGACCCGAAGAAAATTGAACAGATTGCCCGTCAGGTTCACGAATCCATGCCGAAGGGCATTCGCGAATTTGGCGAAGACGTCGAGAAAAAAATTCGTCAGACGCTGCAATCGCAACTGACGCGTCTCGATCTGGTCAGCCGTGAAGAATTCGATGTGCAGACGCAGGTGCTGCTGCGCACCCGCGAGAAGCTGGCGCTGCTGGAGCAACGCATCAGCGATCTGGAAACGCGTCACAGCGCAGAAGAAGTGAAGCCGGCGCCGGCCATTCCGCCGGTTGATGCGGTAGATATCGATACGGACGTACAGAAATAAAAGTTTTTGCCCGGACAGCATCGCGCTGCCGGGCACCCCTGCTTACTGGCTGTCTTTCTGGATCTTCTTGATGATGTTGGTGGTTGAACACCCATCTTCAAAATTAAGCACCATCACTTCGCCACCATTCGCCCACACTTCTTCACTACCGGCGATTTGTTCAGGCTTGTAATCCCCGCCTTTCACCAGCAGATCCGGCAGAATGCCTGCGATCAGGCGCTGCGGCGTATCCTCTTCAAACGGCACCACCCAGTCCACGGCTTCCAGCGCGCCGAGCACGATCATGCGCTGTTCGAGCGGGTTCACCGGACGCGTTTCCCCTTTCAGGCGTTTCGTGGACGCATCGCTGTTAACCGCCACAATCAGGCGATCCCCCAGCTTACGGGCATTGGCCAGATAAGAGACATGACCCGCGTGCAGAATGTCGAACACGCCGTTGGTCATCACCACTTTCTCGCCACGTTTACGCGCGGCCGCCACGGCCTCTTTCAGAGCCTCTTCAGTCATCACGCCGAAGCCGGTTTCTGAACGTCCGCGTACCGCATTTTCCAGCTCGATAGGCGATACCGTTGAGGTACCGAGTTTACCGACCACCACACCGGCCGCCGCGTTGGCAAAATAGCAGGCCTCTTCCAGCGTGTTGCCTGCCGCCAGCGTCGCCGCCAGCACGCCGATCACCGTATCACCGGCACCGGTAACGTCATACACTTCCTGCGCCTGGGTCGGCATATGCAGCGGCGCTTTACCCGGTTGCAGCAACGTCATGCCCTGCTCGGAGCGTGTTACCAGCAACGCCGAAAAATCAAAGTCGGCGATGATTTTCATGCCGCGCTCCACGATCTCTTCTTCGCTTTTGCACTTGCCCGCCACCGCTTCAAATTCGGAGAGGTTCGGCGTCAACAGCGTAGCACCGCGATAGCGCTCAAAATCAGTGCCTTTCGGATCGATAAGCACCGGCACGCCCGCATCACGCGCCAGGGTGATCATCTGCTGTACCGTCGCCAGCGCGCCTTTGGCGTAATCAGATAGCACCAGCGCGCCAATGTTGTTCAGCGCCTGGCTGATACGCTCATGCAGCGGTTCAGGATCAACACCTTCAAAGCCTTCTTCAAAGTCGAGGCGGATCAGCTGTTGGTTGCGCGACAGCACGCGCAGCTTGGTGATGGTCGGATGCGTGGGAACGGAAACGAAATCGCATTTGACGTTAACGCCGGCCAGCGTTTTGCTGAGCGCACGCGCGGCATCGTCGATACCGGTCAGGCCTACCAGACGCGAGTTTGCGCCCAGTGAAGCGATGTTCATCGCCACGTTCGCCGCGCCGCCTGGACGTTCTTCGATGGTATCCACTTTCACGACCGGCACCGGCGCTTCCGGCGAAATACGGCTGGTTGGGCCGTACCAGTAGCGATCCAACATGACGTCACCGACTACCATGACACCTGCACGTTCAAACTCTGGCAGCGTTACTTTCATTCCAGACTCCAGGCAATTTCAAAATTTTGCGCGCGATAATACCACACTGGCAGTTAAGCGCACGGTTCCACCAGCCACTTCTGCCAGCTGGCGCTCACCTGCTGGCGGGCCTCCGTAAAGCACGACAGCGGCACATGACCGGGTTGTTCCTGCAACGCCAGATGATGCAGCTCATCGCGCAGCGTGGTATAGGCCTGCGTCAGCGCCTGCGCTTCGTTGTCATCCATGATGTCGTTTTGCGCCAGCAGTTCAAGGATGCGCACGTTATCGGACCAGCGCGTCAGCTTTGGCTTGTCGCACGCGTGGCGCAGCACCAGATACTGGGTGATAAACTCAATATCGGTAATGCCGCCCTCATCGGCTTTCAGATCAAATCGATCCTTGTGCTTGTTACCTAAATGCGCCCGCATTTTCTCGCGCATCTCGCGCACCTCTTTTTGCAGGGTTTCCCCTGCCCGTGGCTTCATCAGTACATCGCGGCGAATGGTGTCGAACGCGGTTTTGAGCAAGGGATCGCCATACACCACGCGCGCACGCACCAGCGCCTGATGCTCCCACGTCCAGGCTTCATGCTGCTGATAATCCGCAAACGCGTCTGCGGTGGTCACCAGCATGCCCGCCGCGCCGGACGGGCGCAGACGCGCGTCCACTTCATACAGAATGCCCGACGAAGTGCGGGTGCTGAACAGGTGCATAATGCGCTGAGCGAGGCGCAGATAGAACTGACGTCCATCGATTTCCCGCTCGCCGTCGGTCATCACTTCTGCCGGGCAGTCATGCAAAAACACCAGATCGAGATCGGAACTGTAGCCCAGCTCCCAGCCGCCGAGTTTGCCATAACCTACCACCGCAAAACCGCGCCCTTCACGATCGTGAAGATGGGTGGGTTGCCCGTAACGCGCCACCATTTGCGTCCACGCCTGCTGCACGACGGCATCAATGATCGCTTCCGCCAGCCAGGTTAAGTGATCGCTCACTTTCATCACCGGCAGCGTGCCAGCGATGTCACCGGCAGCAACGCGCAGCATTTGCGCCTGCTTAAACTGGCGTAACGCCTCCAGCTGTTGCTCTTCATCCTCTTCCGGCACGCGCAGCAAATACTGGCGCAGCTCGTCGCGATAGGCATCGGTCGCCGTCGGCTGATACAGCGTACTGGTATCAAGCAGCTCATCCAGCAGCAACGGATAACGCGCCAGCTTGCTCGCCACCATCGGTGAGGCGGCGCACAGGGAAATCAGATGTTTGAGCGCACCGGGAAACTCGCTCAGCAGCTCCAGATAGGTGGTGCGTGTCACGATACCGGTCAGCAACGGCGTGAGGCGTGATAACGGCACCGGCGCATCATCCCGGGAGCAGACTTCGCTCAGCAGGTGCGGCATCAGGTGATCGAGTACCTGACGCCCGCGCGGGCCAATGGTGCGTTTATCGAGTTCTTTACGAAAATCGGCGATCAGCGCCACCACGCGCCGACGATCCTCATCGGCGAGATGCGCCAGCCCCGGCGTGGTGTCTTCTTCCTGCAACGCATCCTGCCACAACTCGCGCCACTGCTCAGACAGCTGTTCATCAGGAGACGCCGATTCATCGTCGCCAATCAGTTCGTTAAACACGCGGCGCACTGCCGCCATGTGCGTTGCCAGGGTTTGCATCAGCGCATCCCAGTCCGGTGCATTCATCCCCCATGCCAGCCGCGCACGGTTAAGATCGTCACCCGGCAGGGTCTGGGTCTGTTCATCGTTGATGCTTTGCAGCAGGTTTTCCAGACGGCGCAGATAAAGATAGGCGGCGCGCAGAGCGTCAGCATCGCCGTGCGGCAGCAGGTTCAGTTGATCGATAGCCGTCAGCGTCGGCAGCAGCGCACGGGATTGCAACGACGGCTCGCGCCCGCCGCGGATCAGCTGGAATACCTGCACGATAAATTCGATTTCGCGAATACCGCCCGCGCCCAGTTTGATGTTGTCCTTCAGGCCACGGCGGCGGACTTCGCGCGCGATCATGCCCTTCATGTTACGCAGCGACTGGATCACGCTGAAGTCGATATAACGGCGGAAGACAAACGGCCGCAGCATGGCGCGCAGCTCGTTGGTATAGGTTCCGTTGTTATCGCCCATGATCCGGGCTTTCACCATGGCGTAACGCTCCCAGTCGCGCCCCTGCTCCTGGTAATAATCTTCCAGCGCGGCAAAGCTCAGCACCAGCGGCCCGCTGTCGCCAAAGGGTCGCAGACGCATATCCACACGATAAACAAAGCCGTCCTGCGTCGGCTGGTCGAGCACTTTGATCAACCGCTGCCCCAGCCGGGTGAAGAACTGCGCGTTATCCAGCTCACGTCGTCCACCGCGGGTCACGCCATTTTCTGGCCAGGCAAAAATCAGATCAATGTCTGAAGAGAAGTTCAGCTCACCGCCGCCGAGTTTACCCATGCCAAGGATCAGCATCGGCTGGGGTTGGCCTTCCTGACTGCACGGCGTGCCCCATTCCCGGCAACAGGCGTCATACAACCAGTCGCGCGCGGCGACGATCAGCGTTTCCGCCAGCACGCTCAGTTGCGTTAACGTCTCCTCATCGGAAATCTGCGACAGCGCCTGCGCCCAGGCGATGCGCACCATGATGCGGCGGCGAAACAGACGCAGCTCGCGCATCAGGCCTGCTTCATCCTGCTCCCCGGCCAGCGTCGCCTGCAACAAACCGGCATAATTCTGCCACTCATCCGCCCTGACCGGTTCCCGTTCAAGGGCGGTCAGCCAGTCGGGGTGTGCAATGAGGCTGTCGCACACAAAATCACTGAACGTAAGCACCGACTGCGCCTGCGGGCTTAGCGTAAGTTCAGGCAGGCGTTCAATCACCGTCTGCCAGTGCTGTTGTAAGGAGGAGGAGAGTGGCATCATCGTGAGGTGATCCTTTGCCTTAATTAGCGTTTTCCGCTGTGCAGCCAGTACGGTTCCTGCATGTTGGCTTCGTTACGGAAATGTTCAATTTCAATATGCTGGCCGGTTTTGATGGCGTGCAGCAGACCCTGCCAGTTTTCAATCCACGCCTTAGCCTGCGCCTGGTTATAAAAACCGGACATCAGCAGCACGCTGTCGATGTCACGAGACAGGCGTGGCAACTGGTCGCGATAACGATCGCCCAGCGGATGCGCGAAGGTGGTTCTCAGTTCAGCGGCGTGGCGGGAAAGGTGCGTATCGGCAAAACGTTTAAACGACTCGCCGATTTTCGCTTCGCCTTTCACATCGAGGAACGGACGCCAGCCGCGTGTCAGCAGCCATTCGGTGAGGGCCAGTTTCGCCATCGCCGTTTCGGTGCTGTACACCGCGGTTTCAGCAGAAACGGCAGAGGTAATGGTGGCTTCCGTACGGGTCAGCAGATCACGTAAGTGAGCGCTCGCTTTACGTGGCACAATACCGCCGAACAGCGTCAGCGCATGGCGCACCAGCGCAATGGCCTTCATCACTTCCTCCTTGGCTGCCGCCTCGCCGCGCACCCACAGCTCTTCATGATACTGCCACTGTGACAGCGCCAGCTCGAGGGAGGCTTCAAGCCCCTGTTCGATGGTAGCTTTCGGTACCACCGGCAGAATACCGGTTGGTTTGATCTTGCGTGGGGCGTTGCCTGCCGCGAGATGATACCCGCGCGCCGCTTTGCTCAGGCTGCCCTGACGCAGGCCGGACTGGGTGACCAGCTGGTGCGCCAGCTTCAGCACATCGTCACGCTCGCCGCTCAGCAGTTCAAGCTCCAGCTCGCAGATCGGCTCCTGAAACTCACCGGCTTTCACCTCGCCCCGATCGAGCGCGATCTCAATGCGGCTACTGCCCACATTCACCAGCCACTTTTCCCGCTCAAAATCAGTGCTGAACAGCGGGCTGACGCGAGCGGCTAAATCCTCAGGCAAGCCGCCTTCCGGCCAGACTTCCGCCGGGAAGCGCGCCAGATCAAGCTCCGGGCGTTCAAGATCGATGTTATATTCCGGCCGCTGATGCAGACCGCCCACGACACGACCGGCGATTTTCATCGTCATTTCGTAGCGTTCGCCAACGCCGCGAATGCGCAGGCCCATGTCATGTCCACGCAGCCAGTTATCCGGCGTTTCATAGTAAACATTGAGCAGTTTTTCGGGTGCGACGTGTTCCGTGGTCAGCGTGTGCAGGTGATTGCGCAGCGCGTCGACATTTTGGGGATTGACGATAAATTTTAATTCGATTTCTTGAGCCATGGTCTTGTACTTATGGTTAAGTCACAACAGTGAAAATTTTCGGCGAACTTACGCCCCTGATGTTTGTCAGTAGATAGTATTTTGCGCCAAATTGCCATTCTGTGAGACAGTTGGCTGCCTGAAAATTCGCAGAAGTGGCGAGTTCGACCTGGATGATTCTTATTGATGCTGAATACTTTGCCTCGTCAGACTGATGCCACTACTATCGTTCCACTTTTTATGACAATAACGACTGCCTGATGCCAAAATTACGCCTGATTGGACTGACCTTAATCGCACTTAGCGTTACTACTGTGGCTCACGCCGAAGAAAAGCGTTACGTTTCTGATGAACTGAACACCTGGGTACGTAGCGGCCCGGGCGATAATTACCGCCTGCTGGGTACACTGAACGCCGGCGAAGAAGTTGTCCTGCTACAAACTGACAACAACACCAATTATGCGCAGGTGCGTGACAGCAGCGGCCGCACCGCGTGGATCCCGCAAAAAGAACTGAACAGTACACCGAGTCTGCGCACCCGCGTACCGGATCTGGAAAACCAGGTCAAAACTCTGACCGATAAACTGACCAATATCGATAACACCTGGAATCAGCGCACGGCTGAAATGCAGCAGAAAGTGGCGCAGAGCGATGGCGTGATCAACGGTCTGAAGCAGGAAAACCAGAAGCTTAAAAACGAGCTGATTGTGGCGCAAAAGAAAGTGGATGCCGCCAACCTGCAAATCGATGACAAACAGCGCTCGATTATCATGCAGTGGTTTATGTATGGCGGCGGCGTGCTCGGCGCGGGTTTACTGCTTGGACTGATATTGCCGCACATGATCCCAAGCCGTAAACGCAAAGACCGCTGGATGAGCTGACGCCGATTCGCCATCTTCCCCGGAGTTACGTATCATTAACGGGAATGTAACGATGGGGAAGCGGTGTGAAGAGTTATCTGGTCGGTGGTGCAGTTCGGGATGCGTTGTTAAAGCTACCGGTTAAAGATAAAGACTGGGTGGTGGTTGGTGCCACCCCGCAGGAGATGCTGGACGCGGGCTACCAGCAGGTAGGCCGTGATTTTCCGGTATTTCTGCATCCAAAATCTCACGAAGAATATGCGCTGGCACGCACCGAGCGAAAATCCGGCTTTGGCTATACCGGCTTTAGCTGCTATGCCGCGCCGGACGTGACGCTGGAGCAGGATCTGCTGCGCCGCGATCTGACGATTAACGCGATGGCGCAGGATGATGACGGCACGATTATCGATCCTTACAACGGCCTTGCCGATCTGAAAATGCGCCTGCTGCGCCACGTTTCCCCCGCATTTAATGAAGATCCCCTGCGCGTGCTGCGCGTGGCCCGTTTTGCGGCCCGCTATGCGCACCTGAGTTTCCGTATCGCCGATGAAACCCTGGCGCTAATGCGCGACATGACCGCCGCAGGCGAACTGGAGCACCTGACGCCGGAGCGCGTGTGGAAGGAAACGGAAAACGCCCTCGCCAGCCGAAATCCGCAGGTCTATTTTATGGTGCTGCGCGAGTGCGGTGCGCTGAAGGTGCTGTTCCCGGAGCTCGATATTCTCTTTGGCGTACCCGCCCCGGCGAAGTGGCATCCGGAAATCGACACCGGCATCCACGTACTGATGACCTTATCTATGGCGGCGATGCTCAGCCCGGATCTTGATGTGCGTTTTGCCACCCTTTGCCACGATCTGGGCAAAGGATTAACCCCGAAACATCTTTGGCCGCGCCATCACGGCCACGGTCCGGCGGGCGTGAAGCTGGTGGAGAATCTCTGCGCGCGCTTGAAAGTCCCTAACGAGCTGCGCGATCTGGCAAAGCTGGTGGCCGAATATCACGATCTGATCCACACCCTGCCCATCCTTAAGCCACAGACTATCGTTAAGCTGTTTGATGCTATCGACGCCTGGCGCAAGCCGCAGCGCGTGGAACAGGTTGCGCTGACCAGCGAAGCTGATGTGCGGGGCAGAACGACGTTTGAAGCCACGGATTATTATCAGGGCCGCCTGCTGCGCGAGGCCTGGCACGCGGCGCAACAGGTGACGAATAAAGAAGTGATTGATGCGGGATTTAGCGGTCCGGCCATTCGTGAAGAGTTGACCCGCCGGCGAATTATGGCGGTGGAACACTGGAAAGAACAGCGGTGCCCTCAGCCAAAAGCGTGAGGGCAGCCAGCTTAGAAAAATACGACGTACACTGCACCTGCAACAATAAAACGATAAATCGCGAACGGAATAAACGAGATACGTTTAATAATTTGCAGGAATGTTTTTATCGCCACCAGCGCGACAATAAATGCCGTGATAAAGCCGACGGCAAACATCGGGAAATCCGCCATCGTCAGGAAGTGATAACTCTTATAGAGATCCAGCACGGTGGCGCCCATCATCATCGGTACCGCCAGCAGGAAGGAAAACTCAGAGGCGGCGTAGCGGCTCACCCCCATCAGCATACCGCCTGAGATCGTCGCCCCGGAACGGGAAAACCCCGGCCACAGCGCCAGACACTGGAAGCAGCCGATCATAAAAGCCTGCCGGTAGGTCATATCGTCCAGACCCACCGCACGCGGGACTTTCGGCTTCAGGCATTCAGCAGCAATCAGCAGCACACCGCCGACAACCAGCGCATACATGACGTTAATGGGATTGAACAACGATTTGATCGTATCGTGGAAAATCAGTCCTAATACCACTGCCGGGATCATACCGAGCAGGATATGAATCAACGTTAAGCGCCCTTTGCCCTCACCTTCGTGCGGCGGATGCCCAAAGTGGATCCCAATCAGACCAAACAGACGCCGCCAGAACATCACCACCACAGCGAGAATCGAGCCGAGCTGGATCACCACCTCAAACGTTTTTGCGGTGTCGCCCTCAAATCCAAGCAGATGCCCGACGATGATCATGTGACCGGTGCTGGAGACCGGCAGAAATTCAGTCAGTCCTTCGACAACACCCAAAATCGCTGCAATCAGCAGGGAGTGCATATCGCTCATCAAATAAACCCCTAAAAAGTAAACAAAATGGTCGACTCACCGACAACGCTGCGGCAGGCCCGCAAATCAGACCGGTATACTGGCATTTGGTTTAGTAATTATGAAGTTAATTGTTTTGTTTCGGATTAAGCCCACGTTCAATGATAACGCCGACATTTACCGCACGGGCAACCGCCCCCGGTTTGCTGACTTTAATGCGTACCCACGGCGAGGCAAAACGACTCAGCAGTAATTCCGCCACCTCTTCCGCCACCCGTTCCACCAGCGCAAAACGCTGGCCTTCTACGTGCCCGATCACCGTGTCGGCAATATCGGCATAGCTCAGACAGTCATTCACATCATCGCTTTTGGCGGCAGCCTGGTTGTCCCACGCCATTTCGATATCGAACATTAACTTCTGCTCGATCGTTTGTTCCCAGTCGTAAACACCAATGGTGGTGATTACCGAAAGTTGCTCTATAAATACAATGTCCATCACGCCCCGCCTGGTTTTTGGCTTACCTGGATACCACTTTCAATAAATTATGCGTATTATCCACAGATGCAGAGAATAAAACGACATTTTCAAAACGGAACAGCGTTATGAGTGCAATCGCGCCTGGAATGATCCTCCTCGCGTACCTTTGCGGCTCAATCTCCAGCGCCATTCTGGTCTGCCGCATCGCGGGTCTGCCTGACCCCCGCGAAAGTGGATCCGGGAATCCCGGAGCGACCAATGTCCTGCGAATTGGCGGCAAGGGTGCAGCCGTAACAGTACTGATATTCGATGTCCTCAAAGGCATGCTGCCTGTCTGGGGCGCGTATGCATTGGGCATTACGCCGTTCTGGCTGGGGCTTATCGCTATCGCCGCCTGTCTTGGTCATATCTGGCCGGTGTTCTTTCATTTCCAGGGCGGTAAAGGCGTTGCCACCGCATTCGGGGCAATTGCTCCCATTGGCTGGGATTTAACGGGTGTGATGGCGGGCACCTGGCTGCTGACGGTGCTGCTTAGCGGGTACTCATCGCTGGGAGCGATTGTCAGCGCGCTTATTGCGCCGTTTTACGTCTGGTGGTTTAAACCGCAGTTCACCTTCCCGGTGGCGATGCTCTCTTGCCTGATCCTGTTACGGCATCACGATAATATTCAGCGATTGTGGCGCAGGCAGGAAACCAAGATTTGGGCGAAGCTCAGAAAAAAACGCGAAAGGGATAACACCGAAGAATAGTTTAAGGCCGGATAAGCGTTATCCGGCCTTTGTATTTATGCCGCAGGCAGTTCTGCCAGTGGCCAGCGAGGACGAACCGTCACGCTCAGATCCGCCGTCGTGCCCACTTTCAGCCTGACCATACCCGCATAGGCGATCATCGCGCCATTATCGGTGCAAAATTCCGGGCGTGCATAGAACACCTCGCCACGGCGCTTTTGCATCATCTCGGCCAGCTTCGCGCGCAGCGTGCGGTTCGCGCTTACGCCACCCGCCATAACAAGACGCGTAAAGCCGGTCTGATCCAGCGCGCGTTTGCATTTGATCATCAGCGTATCCACCACCGCGTCTTCAAAAGCACGGGCGATGTCTGCACGGGTTTGATCGTCGTTGCCGTTACTGCGGATGGTATTTGCCGCGAAAGTTTTCAGGCCCGAGAAGCTAAAATCCAGCCCCGGACGATCGGTCATTGGACGCGGGAAAGTAAAACGCCCTGCCGTTCCTGCCGCCGCCATTTTGGATAGCATTGGCCCGCCGGGATAATCCAGCCCCAGCAGCTTCGCGGTTTTATCGAAGGCTTCACCGGCCGCATCATCGATGGACTCGCCGAGCAGTTCATAATGCCCGATCCCCGTCACGCTGATGAGCTGGGTATGACCGCCGGATACCAGCAGCGCCACAAACGGAAATTCCGGCGGATTGTCTTCTAACATCGGCGCTAACAGGTGGCCTTCCATATGATGCACGGCGACGGCCGGCACATCCCAGGCAAACGCCAGCGAACGACCAACGGTCGCTCCTACCAGTAACGCCCCCACCAGGCCCGGGCCTGCGGTATAGGCCACCGCATCTATCTCTTGCGCGCTCAGATTGGCTTCCTTGAGCGCCGCCTGGATCAGCGGTACGGTTTTGCGCACATGGTCGCGGGAGGCCAGCTCCGGCACCACGCCGCCATAGTCAGCGTGTAATTTCACCTGACTATACAATTGGTTGGCTAAAAGCCCTTTTTCATCGTCATAAATGGCGATGCCGGTTTCATCACAGGATGTTTCGATACCCAGTACACGCATGGTGGTTTCTACCTCTTTTCAATACCGCGCAGTGTAGGGCGAATGCCCATGCTTGTAAAACTTTGCTCACCCCGGCTTGCCAGTTCGTGTATACTCGTCCCCCTTACAAAAGTCCCTTGCAAAGAAGGGTAGCGGTGCTTTACAAAGCAGCAGCATTTGCAGTAAAATTCCGCACCATTTTGAAATAAGCTGGCGTTGATGCCAGCGGCAAACCGATTTAATCAAAGGTGAGAGGCACATGCCGGTAATTAAAGTACGTGAAAACGAGCCGTTCGACGTAGCTCTGCGTCGCTTCAAGCGTTCCTGTGAGAAAGCAGGTGTTCTGGCGGAAGTTCGTCGTCGTGAGTTCTATGAAAAACCGACTACCGAACGTAAACGCGCTAAAGCTTCTGCAGTGAAACGTCACGCGAAGAAACTGGCTCGCGAAAACGCACGCCGTACTCGTCTGTACTAATGGATTGAGGGCTTAAGCTCTTAATTTACAGACTGAGTTGTAGTTGTAAGGCCGTGCTTCCGAAAGGAATGCGCGGCTTATTTTCGTTTATGATCTGACATACCTGAACGCGATGCGCTGAGGGTAATGGGGCACATGGCTGGACGAATCCCACGAGTATTTATCAATGACCTGCTGGCACGCACCGACATCATCGATCTGATCGATGCACGGGTAAAGCTAAAAAAGCAGGGCAAGAATTATCACGCGTGTTGTCCGTTCCATAACGAAAAAACCCCCTCTTTCACCGTAAACGGTGAGAAACAGTTTTATCACTGCTTTGGCTGTGGTGCGCACGGTAACGCTATCGACTTTTTAATGAACTACGACAAGCTCGAGTTCGTAGAAAGCGTAGAAGAGCTGGCGGCCATGCACAATCTCGAAGTGCCTTTTGAAGCAGGCAGCGGGCTGACCCAGATAGAACGCCATCAGCGGCAAAGTCTCTATCAATTAATGGAAGGCCTGAACACGTTTTATCAACAATCCCTGTCGCAGCCGGTCGCAGAGCGTGCCCGCCAGTATCTGGCTACGCGCGGATTAAGCAACGATGTCATCACGCGATTTGCCATTGGTTTTGCCCCTCCCGGCTGGGACAACGTATTAAAGCGTTTTGGCGGCAACCAGGATAATCGTCAGTCGCTGACCGATGCTGGCATGCTGGTCACCAACGATAAAGGACGCAGCTACGACCGTTTTCGCGACCGCGTGATGTTCCCTATCCGCGATAAGCGCGGACGGGTTATCGGTTTTGGTGGACGGGTACTTGGTGATGACACGCCAAAATATCTGAACTCCCCGGAAACCGATATTTTCCATAAAGGTCGCCAGTTGTACGGCCTGTATGAAGCCCAGCAGGACAATGCGGAACCGCCCCGCCTGCTGGTGGTCGAAGGTTACATGGATGTGGTCGCCCTTGCGCAGTACGGCATTAACTATGCGGTCGCCTCGCTGGGTACGTCCACCACCGCTGAACATATTCAGCTGCTGTTTCGCGTCACCAACAGCGTGATTTGCTGTTACGACGGCGATCGGGCAGGCAGAGACGCCGCGTGGCGCGCGCTGGAGACCGCCCTGCCGTTTATGACCGACGGCCGACAGTTACGCTTTATGTTTCTGCCGGATGGCGAAGATCCCGATACGCTGGTGCGTAAAGAAGGCAAAGACGCGTTCGAAGCGCGGATGGAGCAGGCTCAGCCGCTCTCCACGTTTTTGTTTAACAGTCTGATGCCGCAGGTCGATTTGAGCACCCCGGACGGACGTGCGCAGCTCAGCACACTGGCGCTGCCGCTGATTACTCAGGTACCGGGTGAAACACTTCGTATCTATTTACGGCAAGAATTAGGTAACAAACTGGGCATTCTTGACGATAACCAGCTTGAACGTTTAATGCCCAAACAGTCCGAAAATGGCACCGTCCGGCCCGTGCCTCAGCTAAAACGCACAACCATGCGTATACTGATAGGATTACTGGTTCAGAACCCGGAGCTGGCACCGCTTGTGCCGCCACTGGAGGGTCTGAATCAGGAAAAGCTGCCCGGACTTGGCTTATTTGCTGAACTGGTCAACACTTGTTTGTCACAGCCGGGCCTGACCACCGGTCAGCTGTTAGAGCAATATCGTGGCACAAATGAAGCCGCCACCCTTGAAAAGCTGTCCATGTGGGACGATATAGCTGATAGGGACATTGCAGAAAAAACGTTCACCGACTCGCTGAACCACATGTTCGACTCGGTACTTGAGCTTCGGCTCTCAGAATTGATCGCTCGCTCGCGCACCCACGGGTTGACGCCAGCGGAGCGCGAAGAGGTGCGCGTCATTACAGAAGCGCGCGCCCGCAAATGAATTTAACGGCTTAAGTGCCGAATATCGTTCGGGAAGATCCCGGCAGCCGCACTGAAGGGCAGCGGCAAAAATATAAGTAAGCCCTCATTAGCTTATGTTGGCGGCTTTGTTTCGCCGACCAACACCAACCCTCATGAATTAAGTGTGGATACCGTCTTATGGAGCAAAACCCGCAGTCACAGCTGAAACTTCTTGTCCAACGTGGTAAGGAGCAAGGCTATCTGACCTATGCCGAGGTCAATGACCATCTGCCGGAAGATATCGTCGACTCCGATCAGATCGAAGACATCATCCAAATGATCAACGACATGGGCATCCAGGTGATGGAAGAAGCACCGGACGCCGATGATCTGCTGCTTGCTGAAAACTCAAACAACACCGATGAAGATGCGGAAGAGGCTGCCGCACAGGTGCTGTCCAGCGTTGAGTCTGAAATCGGACGTACCACCGACCCCGTGCGCATGTACATGCGTGAAATGGGTACCGTTGAGCTGTTGACCCGCGAAGGCGAAATCGACATCGCCAAACGTATCGAAGACGGGATCAACCAGGTTCAGTGCTCCGTTGCCGAATATCCGGAAGCGATCACCTATCTGCTGGAGCAGTACGATCGTGTGGAAGCGGAGCAAGCGCGCCTGTCTGACCTGATCACCGGCTTTGTTGATCCTAACGCAGAAGAAGATCTGGCGCCGACCGCGACGCATGTCGGTTCTGAACTGTCCACCGAAGAGCTGGCGACCGACGAAGAAGAAGACGACGAAGAAGACGACGACAGCGACGACGACAACAGCATCGACCCTGAACTGGCTCGCGAGAAGTTTGCCGAACTGCGCACGCAGTACATGGTTGCCCGTGACACCATCAAAGCGAAAGGCCGCAGCCACGCCAGCGCTCAGGAAGAGATCCTGAAGCTGTCGGAAGTGTTCAAGCAGTTCCGCCTGGTGCCAAAACAGTTCGACTACCTGGTTAACAGCATGCGCGTCATGATGGATCGCGTGCGTACCCAGGAACGCCTGATCATGAAGCTGTGCGTTGAACAGTGCAAAATGCCGAAGAAAAACTTTATCACCCTTTTCACCGGCAATGAAACCAGCGAAACCTGGTTCAACGCGGCTATCGCGATGAACAAACCATGGTCTGAAAAACTGCACGACGTGGCAGACGACGTGCATCGTGGCCTGCAAAAGCTGCAGCAGATTGAAGAAGAGACCGGCCTGACCATTGAGCAGGTAAAAGACATTAACCGTCGTATGTCCATCGGCGAAGCGAAAGCGCGTCGTGCGAAGAAAGAGATGGTGGAAGCGAACTTACGTCTGGTTATTTCTATCGCCAAGAAATACACCAACCGCGGTCTGCAGTTCCTCGATCTGATTCAGGAAGGCAACATCGGCCTGATGAAAGCGGTTGATAAGTTTGAATACCGTCGTGGTTATAAGTTCTCCACCTACGCAACCTGGTGGATCCGTCAGGCGATCACCCGCTCCATCGCGGATCAGGCGCGCACCATCCGTATTCCGGTGCATATGATTGAGACTATCAACAAGCTCAACCGTATCTCCCGCCAGATGCTGCAAGAAATGGGTCGTGAACCGACGCCGGAAGAGCTGGCCGAGCGCATGCTGATGCCGGAAGACAAAATCCGTAAAGTGCTGAAAATCGCCAAAGAGCCCATCTCCATGGAAACGCCAATCGGCGACGATGAAGATTCACATCTGGGTGATTTCATCGAGGATACCACCCTCGAGCTGCCGCTGGATTCTGCCACCACCGAGAGCCTGCGTGCCGCCACCCATGACGTACTGGCTGGCCTGACCGCCCGTGAAGCGAAAGTTCTGCGTATGCGTTTCGGTATCGATATGAACACCGACCACACGCTGGAAGAAGTGGGTAAACAGTTCGACGTAACCCGCGAGCGTATCCGTCAGATCGAAGCGAAGGCGCTGCGTAAACTGCGCCATCCGAGCCGTTCTGAAGTGCTGCGTAGCTTCCTGGACGATTAATCGGCCCGTAAGCCACCCGTAAAAAGCCCTCTTCGGAGGGTTTTTTTATGGACGTTATAAACCGCGCACAATCAGCGCTTCATCTAATTCCCGGTACGCTTCTACCAGTTTATCCAGCGTCGCCCGGTTCAGGCCGCTCGGATTCGGCAACACCCAGACCTGCGTTGCGCCAATAGCGATCTTTTGCTTACCCCAGTGCACACCACGCTGGCTGAACGCCTGCTCATAGGCTTTTTTGCCCAGCACCGCCAGCGCATGAGGCTGATAGTCCTCTATCTTCTTGATCAGCTCACGGCCACCGGTACGCAGCTCGTGTAGGTCAACCTCGCTGGCCTGCACCGTAGGCCGCTCCACCAGCATGGTGATACCGCATCGGGTATCCAGCAGACGCATCTCCTCCTCTGGCTTCAGCAGCTCATCGGTAAAGCCCGCCTGGTGGATCACTTTCCAGAAGCGGTTCCCCGGATGCGCAAAATGAAACCCCGTATGCGCCGACGATTTACCGGGATTAATCCCGCAGAACACCACCCGCAGGCCAGGCGCGAGAATATCGTTGATCATCTAAAGCTCCAGTTATGGGATCATCTATGAAGTATAAAGGATTGATTATAGGTTGTTTATAAAAACGGCAGGTACACGCTTATGGCTGGATTGAAGCGGGAAGTTACATTATAATCCCCCGCCACGGCCCCTTAGCTCAGTGGTTAGAGCAGGCGACTCATAATCGCTTGGTCGCTGGTTCAAGTCCAGCAGGGGCCACCAAATATCAAGGGCTTACATCAAAAATCGAGTCCTCTTGCTTTTCTAGGATACCTATAGGATACCGCAGACAGGTATATCCGAGTATTCCTCAGTGTTCCACAGTTGGGTCGTAGCAGCCGTTCAACTGCAATTTAAGAAAGTGCTACGGGTTTGAGTGCCCCCTCATAGGCAACCTTCAGGAGTATTTTTATGGATACTGTCGAAAAGGGCTCAGACCTGCTGTCAAAACGTATCTGTGCTATGAGTGGTCTTATCTTGGCTCTGGCAAGTGTCGGGCTTCACGCCTATCTTGTTATTCCTGTAAGCATCGCTCTGGTTTTCATGCTACGTAAGTGATGGCGTAACAAGCCCGGCCTAACGAAAGTTAGGCCACCTCCTCTTATTAAGCATCTCCTACACATTTGAGCTAAGGATTGATATGGCAACTCAGTTTGAAAAACTTAAAACGGAATTAAACGAACTCACCAAAATGGGCATACAGATCTATTATTCAATGTGTAAAGAATGTGAGCAAATCGATGCTTCGATGATAAAAAATATCGAGGATGCAGGATGGGTTTTTGTCAGCGTAAGTGAAGAATATCAAAAATGGTATACAAAAGCGTATAGAGTTGTCTCCCAGATAATTCCAGAGCGCTTGCCTGAGTTTGAGAATTTATATAAAACGGATCCCAAAAGAAAAGAAATAACATATGTAAATTACTCAATATATGATTATTTACTTGGATTGCAGACTAAGAACGGATATGGCGAAATAAAAAGAAGTCGTTCTGATGCAATTCCAAAAATGGAAACACAATCAAAAATAGTTTCTTCAGCTAAAGAGCGCTTCAAAAGCGTTCTTTTCGACATTAAAGATATTCTACAAGCTGATATTTTCGATACTGAACTTGAAACTGCTAAGGAGTTAAATAAAAAAGGATTTATCAGAGCTGGCGGGGCTGTTGCTGGCGTAATTCTTGAAAAACATTTGGCACATATTTGTTCATTACACTCATTAAAAAGCCGAAAAACCCATCCTTCAATTGCTGAATACAATCAACTTCTTAAAGATAGTGATATTATAGACACTCCGTCATGGCGGTTTATTCAACATCTTACAGATTTACGAAACCTTTGTGATCACAGCAAGGAAAGGGAACCAACAAAAGATGATGTACAAGAATTAATAGTTGGTGTTGAAAAAATCACAAAGACTGTTTTTTAAATACTCGGCTCTTACATTTATAGTAAGAGCCATGCTCTTATTGTTTATAAATAATGTTGAGCTTTAATTTCACAAGTTTCTCAACTTTTTATCAACAGAAGCTGGACGCCCTCATCTAATATCTAACATTAACTCCATAGAAATATCACACAGTTCCTTACCGTAACCATTTTCAGGGGTAATACTCATATAAATTAGAGCCATTTCAACGTGCAAATTTTCAACAATCTTAGATATCTCCCTTTTACTTTTAAGTGTTAACGCTTGGTTAAATCGTTCCGCTATGCAAAGCATTTTTTGCTTTAAATCTTCCAATGGGTTCATCCTTGCGTTAGAAAAATAACGGTATCGCTACTCCACTGTTTTAAGTTGATTCATTAAATCCCGTTGAACGTCGCTAGGCGTTGTTTGTGGGTGTCGCTCATATCGAAAGCAAAATCCTCATGCTCAGCCTGGAATGTGCCGAACGCAATCAACGCAGCTACCGCCGGATCTATCTTGTTGGAGGATTTCTTTTTGTTAGGCTTGATGTTGGCGTCAGACTCCATCACCACGTTACCAATAGCCCTGGCTATAACCGGATCGCCCCGGTGGCGCACCACCCTGCGATTAACATAAACCACAAAGGATTTCGCCACCTGACTGAATTTGAGATAGTTTGCGGGAATAGCTCCACATCGAGGCCCGCCCCCTGCAGCTGGGTGCGCAGGTGTGTGGCGTTCCACGTATCGAAGCCCACCAGCCTGATATTGAAAGTTTCAGCGTCGCGCAGAATATCGTCATGGATGCGGTCATAGTCGATACAGTTGCCGGGCGTGGTGCGTATCCATCTCGCTTTCACCCACTGGCGGTAGATGGCGCGGTTTTTGTTGGCGACGTTAAGCAGCTGCGCTTCCGGCAGATAATGGCGGGTCAGCAGACGGATCTCCCTGTCGAACGGGAAAGCGTAACTCACGCTGATAATGTCACTGGTAGAGGACAGGTCAAATCCGGCGTAGCACTCAATTCCGGTCAGATGGTCTTCGGTGTGGTCGAGCCCATGCACCGGCGCCCATCCACGGCGTGGAATCCTGACACCAGATATTGAAACGTTTGGCCACCCACTGCGACGGTATGCCCCGCGCTTTCTGGATGGTGGACTCCAGTTTCACCGTGTCAACGGGCATATGCAGGTTAGGGTTAGCCTTGCTCCACATTTCCGGCTGCTCAACCTCACTTTCGTCGTCCAGTTCGTAGATCAGGACAAACAGCGAATCGTTGCTCTCTTCACCGGTTAGAATCTGATAGCAGTAGTCATAATGCTGCTTACAGGCAGACACAACGTTACTCCCTGCGGTGGTAATAGCGAACAAAATCGCCTCAGGACGGGCGCCCATACCCAACTCAAGCGCAGAAAACACCGTTATCCGGGTGAAAGTGGTACTCATCGACAATTACCGGACTGGGGTTAGTCCCCTCAATAGTGGCCGCTTTCGCCGCCAGCGGCTTTAACAGGCTGTTGCTTTTAGGGTAAATGACTTTGTGCGCCTGAATATTGCCGCGCTTTTTCAGCGGCTTTGACAGCAAACACATCTGACGGGCATCATCAAACACGATTCGAGCCAGATCTCGACTCACTGCTGCCTTGGCTACAGCTCGATAGGCAGAGGTGTCACGCAGCACTAGCGATGCCATCATTTCACCGTCGCGGTCTGTGAATAACTCTGCTTCTCTAAGATCAAACGCTGCCGGGCGTGGCTTCTCTGCATTCTTCATTTTCGTGCATATGAGGATAATGGCGCCGCCGTCCCCCTCTCGCCGGACATTAAACTCCGTATTGAGCACCGCCCTTAACGCGCTGAAACCTTACGCTGATTTCGTTAGTGACGTCTTTGTTTTGCTTATGCAGTGATGTATTAGCGATACGAGATAGTGACGATACAGCGACGGGGTAATGTATAAGGTGGTGAGCACAGCGCGCGTTATGCAGCGTCTGATAAGGGACGTAAAAAAGCCCGCATAGCACGGGCTTCTTATTCAAGTCAGGCGACGTTCTTTTCGTATTTACTTCACGCTACCGAAGCCTTCGTGCTTCGCTGGTTTTCTATCACCACGTCCAGACCGGAAATCAACACACACAGCGTTTCAATCATCTGGCCCAGCCTGCGCATGTTTTCGGCGGCAATCTGCGGGGGCTGCTGTGGATCAACCCAGCACATCAAGTTGCCTGTCGCCTCCAGCCCAAGGAGAAGGCTATCCCGTGCAGCGCGCGCGGTAGCTTCATCGGAAATCAAGCTTTCCATGTACACCTCCCAGTATCACTGCTGACAGCATGGTCAGACTCCCGTCGGATATGCGGTTGTCTGAGATATTCGGTCAGCAGGATCACCAGATCGTGAAGTAATCCGGTTAACGGTACCGTAACGGAGCCAGCCAAAACACGGCTTAACAGCGCCTGCGTCAGTCCCTGTGCATACTCAACCAGCACATTCGAATCAACCCAGCAATCCGGGACACACGGAGCGGGCGGCTCGTCCACGGTGAGAGACTCCAGTAAATGCGGCGGTAAATCTTCGTCACAGAGCTGCCGTAGCGCAGTAAGGGCATGTGACAGACGTCCGCATAGTGCCAGGCTTTCAGCAGGGTCATCCGACTCCACCAGCTTGATGACAAATTCAGAGCATAAATCTGCAACTTGAAACAGATCGGCGGTGGCGGGAATTGGCATATTCAGAAGATTATTCATCATATACCTCCGCTATAAACAAACGAGCAGTGGGACAGAGTAAGGAAGATAAACACACGATTTTCAGGGCGTGCGAATGTGGTACTATTAGCGTAAGCCATAGCGTTACCTCGTATAACGTTCTGTGGTCAGACGCCCCGGTAGTGTTCCCGCACTCCGGGGCGTTGTCATTGTAGGTGTATGTCACCTTACAGAACAAGACTACACCCAAAGTGAAATACACCACAACACTTTTTATATTTCTTTGTGTTGCGTATACTGAAATACACCCAATCAAAAAAACAGGCAACCATGGCAACCGGATCAACGAATGCTAAGTCACAAATGACAACCGTCAGGATCCCGCATGAAGTCATGCAGGAGATCGAGCAGCTTAAGCAAGAAGGCGAAAGTACAGCCGGATTTTTGGTAACCGCAGCGAAAGAAGAAATCAAACGCCGCCACCGGAAAGCAAAGAAAAAAGGCCTGTAGCATTCTTACCCAACGTTTCGCGCTACGCTGACTGGAAGTCTGCACACGCACCTGCACCATTAAAAATTAGTCAAAGCATCGCGAGAAAACCCCAGTAGCAGAAGAGAGGCAATGAACGTGAGTCATTGACGCATGCGGCCACTCTACTTTCCTTAACTAAAACTGGCACTTTCTCCCTCCTTTGCCAGAATTAAAAGGTCTTGTGAACAGGAGAAAAACCATGGGCTTATTTGATTTTGTGAAAGATGCAGGCGAAAAGTTATGGGATTCACTGAAAGGGCACGACAGCGATCAGGGAGCCAAACTTGAGGAGCATCTCAAAAAAACAGGTGTTCCCGGGGCAGATAAAGTCAGCGTCAAAGTGGAAAACGGCAAAGCCGTGGTCACGGGCGATGGCCTGACGCAGGAGCAGAAAGAAAAAATCCAGGTGGCCGTCGGTAACGTGGCGGGTATCAGCACCGTTGAGAACAACGTGTCAGTCACCGATTCCGCAGCAGAAGCCACCTACTACACCGTGAAATCCGGCGACACCCTGAGCGCCATCGCTAAACAGGTGTACGGCGATCCCAACAAGTACAATCAAATCTTCGAGGCTAACAAACCGATGCTGAGCCATCCGGACAAAATTTATCCGGGTCAGGTACTCATTATTCCTAAGCAGTAATGGTTGTCAGCAAACCCACTTCGGTGGGTTTTTGCTTTCTGCGTGAAATATCCCACGTTATGCCCGAAACCCACCGCAAACCCGCCTAATCCCCCTCGCACCATTCATCAGACGTGTGTATGATTTCCGGTAGCTCTGCTGACAACTAACCTTAACTCAAATACTTAAGCGCTAAAGCGAAAGGCATCATGAGCACACCCATCAAACGACTTGAAATCATCAAAAATGCCATCGAACTGGAAGATGACGACATCATTGTCAGCCAGCTTACGCGGCTAAAAAATGAAGCGTTCAATGATGAGCTGCTGGCGATTGTCGCGGCGCTTGAGGAAAAGAATTACACCGCAGCAATGACGGCGATCACCGCCTGGTTGCAAAGCCAGCGCGCCCTTACCCAGTGGCGCGATCCGCAGGTGGCGGCCAGCAAGCTGGAATTAAAAGCGCTGGAAGAGCGTCTGCGCGATCTGATTGACCGCCGTAATGCCCGCGTTCAGCAGTTAGATGAATTTAACGACCTTTACCTGAACCGCCTCGGGCCGCTGATGACCCAAATCCTCCAGCTGCGTAAAAACCTCGCGGAGCTGAATCTGCGTCGCAAACTGGCGGAGCGGCAGCGCCGGGAAGAGGATTATCGCCGCTGCCAGCAATATATGGCGCAGGCGCTGGATGTGCTGGCGATGCTCACCACCCGCTGGCGCGATCTGCCGGCGGATTCGGTACAGGCAGCCGACGCGCGTAAACAGCTGCAACAGCAAAGCGATCTGATCGCCAATCTGCTGGCGGAAGCGCAGGAGCTGGAAACGGGCTTAACGCGGGAAGAAGAGCCGGCACGTCAGGCACGCGACGAGGCGAGTGACGAGTACGAAAAATACCGCGAGCAGCAGCACGATGCGGAGATCCGTTTCAGGAAAGGCCGTCAGCTGTCAGAAGAAGATCAAACCGAACTCAAACGGCTGTGGCGTCAGGCCAGCAAACTCTGTCATCCGGATCTGGTGGCGGATGAACTGAAAGATGAAGCCAACGCCATGATGGTGCAGCTCAATCAGGCGAAGCATCGCGGCGACGTCAAAGCTATCCGTTCGCTGGTGGCGCGTCTGCATCAGGGCTTTGAGCCGATGATGGCCAGCGATCGGCTAAACGATCTGGAACGTATCCGCAAAAAGATGGCGCAGGTACGGGAACAAATCGACACCCTGGTCGCCGAGCTTGCGGAGCTGGAAAAAGAGGAGTCCTGGCTGCTGGTGTCATCACTGAGCAATATGGACGCGTATTTTACCCAGCAGGAGAAAGCCCTTAGCGAGGTTCGCGCCGCGCTGGAACGTCAGGTGAGCGACGCGCAGCTCGACGCGGTCGCCTGATTATTTCGCATGCCAGTATGCCGCAGCTCGCATCAGCTGCGGATCAACCTCGCCGCCTTCAAACGGCTGGCTGACGTTTTTCACCACCTTCCCTTCCCCGGTGATCCACAGGTAATAATCCTGCGCCGGGACGCGCACCTGCGCCAGACGTTGCGCCAGCGCATCCTCGTTATGTCCGATAATCCACTCGATGTTGAACCCGTCCAGATGCGCCAGATAATCCTTATACGCCTCATCGCCGATGGTCACGATGGCCGTCACCGCCGGGCGCAGCGGATTTTTGCTGATAGCTTCCAGACGACGGCGCAGCGCGGGCATCCCGGACTCATCGCAGACGTAAAGCTGCCAGGCGTAATCCTCGGGCAGCACCAGCGAACCGCGCGGCCCGCCAATGGTCAGAGTGTCGCCTTCCCGGGCCTGTAGCGCCCAGCTGCTGGCCACGCCGCCATCATGAATAAAGAAATCCAGCGCCAGTTCGTGACGCTCGGGGTCATACAGCGGCGTATAGTCACGGGCCGCAGGGCGCGGGCCGTCGGGCCAGACGATGCCGTCATCGGTAACCGTGGGCGGCACCACTTTTTGTCCCAGCTGCGGGAAGAAGACTTTGGTGTGATCGTCAAACCCTTGCGAACTGAAGCCCGCCAGCGCCTCGCCGCCCAGCACAATACGCTGGAATCCTGCGCCAATACGTTCAACACGTAACACAGTAAGTTCGCGAAAGCGCAACTCATTGCGTACGCGCTCGGGGTAACGTTGATGTGATGTGGTCATTTTTTTAGCCTTCGTCACGTTAAAATCGATATATCTGATTTAGTTTTAAATGATAATGATTGCTAATTGCCATGAAGGCAAGCAAAATTAGATATATCTAAATAACGAGGTTTACGCGATGCGACACGCTCACGATCCGCAGGATCATGATCACCACGGGCACGGCAGCCGCCGTCCGCGCTTTTTCGGGCACGGCGATCTGCGTCTGGTCATCCTGGACATTTTGACCCGCAGCGCCAGCCACGGTTACGAGTTGATCAAGGCGATTGAACAGCTGACGCTCGGGCACTACACGCCGAGTCCGGGGGTGATCTATCCGACGCTGGATTTTTTGCAGGAGCAGGCGTTTATCGTGATCGATGAGGAAGATGGCGGGCGCAAAAAAATTGCCATTACCGCCGCCGGTAAGCAGTGGCTGGCAGACAACGCCGAACAGCTCGGCCTGATCCAGGCACGCATTAAAGCCCGCAGCGTCGGGTATCTGCTGCGTAAAGATCCGCAGATGAAACGCGCGCTGGATAACTTTAAAGCCGTGCTGGATCAGAAAGTGAATCAGGAAAACGTCAGCGCCGCGCAGCTGGAGCAGATCATCGCGGTGATCGATCGCGCGGCGCTGGAGATTTCACAGCTGGATTAAGCCATTGCCTCGCGGCGTACGCGGAACACGCTGACCAGGCCTTTCAGGTGCGACGCCTGGTCGCTCAGCGACGCGGCGGCCGCCACGGACTCTTCCACCAGGCTGGCGTTCTGCTGGGTGGTGGAGTCAATCAGGCCTATGGCGCTGTTGATCTGCGAAATGCCTTCCGTCTGTTCACGGCTGGCGTGGCCGATCTGGCGCAGAATAGTGTCCATCTCTTCCACGTTGCTGACCATACCGTTGATCAGACCGCCCGCTTTTTCCACCAACGCCATGCCATCGCGCGCCTGTGCGGTAGAGCTTTCGATCAGATGGCGGATCTCGCTGGCAGAAGAGGCCGTTTTACCCGCCAGCTGGCGCACTTCCCCTGCCACCACCGCAAAGCCACGCCCGTGCTCACCGGCACGCGCCGCTTCCACTGCCGCGTTAAGCGCCAGAATATTGGTCTGGAAAGCGATGGAGTCGATCAGGTTGATGATGTCGGACATGCGGTCAGAGGTGTCGTTGATGACGCGCATTTTCTCGGTCACCTGTTTCATCATCTGACCGTTATTTTTCACCACTGTTGCCGCTTCGGCAGAGAGCTGCGTCGCTTCGGTCGTGTGTTCACTGGTGTTTTTCACCGTGGCAGTGATCTGCTCCATCGAGGCGGCAGTCTGCTCCACTGAGCTGGCCTGCTCTTCGGTACGGGCGGCCAGATCCTGGTTGCCCGCGACAATCTGCGCAGCGGCGCTGGAGATGTTCTCCGAGCCGTTCTGCACTTCCTGCACAATCTCGAACAGGCGCGTTTTCATCGCCACCAGCGCGCTCAGCAGCACGCCGGTTTCGTCCCGGTGCTTCACGTCAATGTGCTGAGTGAGATCGCCGCCAGCAATGGCTTCAGCAAACTGCACCGCCTGCACCAGTGGACGGGTAATGGCGCGTACAATCAACCAGCCCATCAGGCTGCCGAGGCCAATGCTGATCAACGCCAGCAGGATCAGCATGGTGCGGTTAGATTTAAAATCATGCTCCACCAGCTTCCCGGCGCTGCGCATATTGTTGTCCTGCACGGCAATCAACTGCTGCACTTTCTCTTTGTAAGCACGCTGCACCGGCAGCGTGTTATTCATCATCTCTTCAACCGCCGCCTGGGTATCTTTATTCTTTACCGCTTCAAGAATACGGAAACGCGAATCCAGATACTGCTGGCGCACCTGCCGCAGCTCACCGAGGATGCGTTGCGAGTCGCGATCGCGCAGCGCGCTGCTGAGATCGTCGAGCAGCACGGTAATGTTGCCGCTGAGTGCAGTCAGACGCTTCTGCGATTCGGCACTCCACTTCCCGTCGGTGTCCAGCACCATCAGCTGCTGCGTGCTGACAAACTCCTGAAAGTTCTCAATCAACTGATTGGCCTTCACCGTCGTGGGATAATCACGATTAACGATGTCCTGCATCCCATTGTTGGCCCGATTCAGACTGAACAGCGACAGACTGGAACTCACCACCATCAACACAATAAAAATTCCGAAAGCCAGAAATAATTTTGTGCTGATCTTAACATCATGTAAGAACATATTTTTTCCCTGGTTATTAAATGGACATGCACAGCACACGTTATCGGTAACGTTTTTGCTAACTTTATGACTTTGATCGTTTTTTTATTTATCACCGCACGAAAAGAATATTCTTGGGTGCATTGCTGTCAGGCGAAAAATAGCGTAATGAAAATCCGTAACCGCTATATATTTCGATCAAAAAGCATTCGGCTTTTACTATTTAATTAACAACAATGAAATATAAATTTACATAAAGATAACAAGCGAGGGAGAGTGCAAGAGGAGAAAAACCGCTTTTCCAGGGAGAGAAAAGCGGTGAGGGAAAAGACTTAATGCAGAACGGTGACCGCCTCTTCCAGACGGCTGGCGCGCTGTTTCACCATCGCCGATACCTGGGCGCTGACTTCCACCAGTCCGGCATTTTTCTGCGTGATGGTATCCAGCTCGGCCACAGCGCGCGTCAGATCTGACAGCCCCGCCGCCTGCTCAGACGTCGAGTGACTGATCTGCGCGATCAGCTGCGTGACGTTCTGCACCTGCTCGACGATATTATCCATGGTCGCGCCCGCGGCGTGCACCTGTTGCGAACCGGACTGCACCTTGCTGGCGCTGGCATCAATCAGTTTGCGAATGTCGTTGGCGGCGCTGGCGCTGCGGCTGGCAAGATGACGGACTTCACCGGCGACCACCGCAAAGCCTTTCCCCTGCTCACCCGCACGGGCCGCTTCCACGGCGGCGTTCAGCGCCAGGATATTGGTCTGGAAAGCGATGTCATTAATCAGCGAGGTAATAGAGCCGATGCGCTGCGTGCTGTCGGCGATCTCATCCATGGTTTTCACCACCGTGTCCATCGCCCGCCCGCCGTGACTGGCGGCGTTGCTGGCCTCAATGGAGAGTTTATCCGCCGCGGCGGCGGTGGCGGAATTATTCTGCACCGAGGCGGCCATCTGGCTCATGGTGGTGACGGTCTGCTGCACGTTCACCACGGTCTGGCGTGTGCGCTCGTTAAGATCGTCATTGCCTTTCGCCAGGGTTTCGCTGCCGTCGCGTACTTCGGTCGCCTGGTGCGCCACGTCGTTAATCAGCCAGCGGCACATCAGCCCGAGCTGACCGACAGATCGCAGGATCAGCCCCAGCTCATCGCTGCGGTTAAGATGCTGCACGTTATTGCGCTCGCCGGTCGCCACCTTCAGCGCCTGTCGCGCAACGTTTTCCACCGGACGCACAATCTGCGCCTCAAAAATACCGCAGCCGATGAGCATGATCAGCGCACCGACCCCCTGCACCGCCCAGCCGGTATGCAGCGACGCCATCGCCGCCGCCAGAACCAGCCACAGTCCGGTCATTACGCTGCGTACCCGCCAGCGCAGCGGCATCGCGGGCAAACGCCCCAGCCAGCCTTTGCGTACCACCAGGCCGGTATCAACACGCTTATTGCTGCGGCCTTCGTTGAGCGCCTGATACAACGGCGTGACGGCGGCGATCTCCTCGGCGGTAGCGCGGGTGCGGATCGACATATAGCCGGTGACGTTGCCGTTGCGCACCATCGGCACGGCATTCGCGCGCACCCAGTAGTGATCGCCATTTTTGCGGCGGTTTTTCACGATGCCGCTCCACGGCTCGCCGCGTTTCAGGGTGGCCCACATATCCGCAAACGCGGCTTTCGGCATATCCGGGTGACGAACAAGGTTGTGCGGCTGACCGATCAGTTCATCTAACTCGTAGCCGCTGACCTGCACAAAAGTGTCATTCGCATGAGTGATGTAACTATTAAGATCGGTGGTAGACATTAAGGTAGTGTCATCATCGAGTGAGTACTCGTGCTGGGTGACCCAGGGTTGAGCAGGCATGTAGCGTCCTTTGCAGTGAGTTATCTGACTGTTAATTTTTCTGGCAATTGTTATTTCGGCGCTAATGAGTTTATCTTTAGATGTTAAATTTGATTTAGATCGCAAATCGCAATAAAACCCTGAAATTTTCAGGCCATCCAGGTCCTTGATTTTCTAATATTTTCAATCAGAAACTACTTATACCCCCTTTTTTCCGCTGCCCTATAAAGAGGCAATATGCGCACTAAAACGGCGCAACATCGGCGAAAGTGCAGCCAACCTCCCCGTTTAATGCCGAATGAAAAGAGCTTAATGGCGCTGCCGGACGATTAAATTTTGCGCAACCACGCTTCCACCTGGTGTTTATCCCGATTTTCAGCGCGCCTGCCGAAGTGGCGTATTCCCTGCAATAATTATTTTGTGTATCGCGTGATACGCCACGCCCAGGAGCTTATTTTGAACAGATTACCTTCCAGCGCGTCGGCTCTTGCCTGCAGCGCACATGCCCTGAACATTATCGAGAAGGCCACGCTTTCTCATGACGAAATGAAAGATCTGAATCGCGAGGTGATTGAATATTTTAAAGAGCACGTTAATCCGGGGTTTTTAGAGTATCGAAAATCTGTCACCGCAGGCGGGGATTACGGAGCCGTAGAGTGGCAAGCGGGAAGTCTGAATACGCTTGTCGACACCCAGGGACAGGAGTTTTTAGATTGCCTGGGTGGCTTTGGTATTTTTAACGTGGGGCACCGTAATCCAGTCGTTGTTTCCGCCGTACAGCATCAGCTCGCCAAACAACCCCTTCATAGTCAGGAATTATTGGATCCACTGCGGGCGATGCTCGCCAAAACCCTCGCCGCGCTGGCGCCGGGAAAACTGAAATACAGCTTCTTCTGTAACAGCGGCACCGAATCGGTGGAGGCAGCGCTGAAACTGGCGAAAGCGTATCAGTCTGCGCGCGGCAAATTTACCTTTGTCGCCACCAGCGGCGCGTTCCACGGCAAATCGCTGGGCGCACTGTCGGCCACGGCGAAATCAACCTTCCGCAAACCCTTTATGCCACTGCTGCCGGGCTTCCGCCACGTGCCATTCGGTGACATCGAGGCCATGCGCACGCTGCTGTCGGAATGCCATAAAACCGGCGATGACGTCGCGGCGGTGATCCTTGAGCCGATCCAGGGCGAAGGGGGCGTGATCCTGCCGCCGGTCGGCTATCTGCCGGCGGTGCGTAAGCTGTGTGATGAGTTCGGCGCGCTGCTGATCTTCGACGAAGTGCAGACCGGCATGGGACGTACCGGCAAAATGTTTGCCTGCGAGCATGAAAACGTCCACCCGGACATTCTCTGCCTCGCCAAAGCGCTGGGCGGCGGCGTGATGCCGATTGGTGCCACCATCGCCACCGAAGAAGTTTTCTCGGTGCTGTTTGATAACCCGTTCCTGCACACCACCACCTTCGGCGGTAACCCGCTGGCCTGTGCCGCGGCGCTGGCGACCATTAACGTGCTGCTGGAAGAGAACTTACCAGCACAGGCAGAGCAGAAAGGTGACATGCTGCTGGACGGCTTCCGTCTGCTGGCGCGTGAATACCCGGATCTGGTGCAGGATGTGCGCGGTAAAGGCATGCTGATGGCGATTGAGTTTGTCGATAACGAGACGGGCTATAACTTTGCCAGCGAAATGTTCCGCCAGCATGTGCTGGTGGCCGGAACGCTGAACAATTCGAAAACCATCCGTATTGAACCGCCGCTGACGCTGCACATTGAGCAGTGTGAGCAGGTGCTGAAAGCCGCCGGTGCGGCGCTGGCAGCACTGCGGGTAGGTGTGGAGGAAGTGTGAGGTTTACCCCCTCACCCTGGCCCTCTCCCCAGGGAGAGGGAAGAGTCCGCTGATTTCCCCCCTCGCCCATGGAGAGGAGAGAGTCCGCCGGTTTTCCCCCTCGCCCATGGAGAGGAGAGAGTCCGCCGGTTTTCCCCCTCTCCCTTTGGGCTGAGGGTTCCCCAGAAAAATGAAAAGCACGATGAAGTGTGATCTACTGGTTGCGCTAACAATACAGAAGAGACCTCATCGTGCCTTTACAAACAGTCTGCCAGAAATTTTTCTCCACGTCTTTACCGGACATTCACAGCTTCCGCGTTAATGTCCTTGTTTCCATGGCTGTCGCTCTGACACACGGTGCCAGCCTCACCCTGACCAGCCTTGGCCGCGCCCTTCCGGGCAGGGCGCACGTCAAAAATAAAATTAAACGTGTTGACCGTGCTCTTGGCAATACAGCCCTTCATCGTGATATTCCCCGTATTCAGC